>NZ_BAAAXC010000011.1:0-146063 GCF_039535395.1 Nonomuraea roseola | reverse complement strand
GAGGGTGGGGTGGCGGGCGTGGAGCGCGGTGGTGAGGTCGGTCGTGTCGGGCAGGCGCAGGGCCTGGGCGACGGCCTGGGCGGGGTCGTCGGTGTCGGCGAGTTCGACGAGGTGGGCGTTGGGGTGGGCGCGGGCCGCCTCGATCGCCAGCCTGGTCTTGCCGACGCCTCCAGGCCCGGTGAGGGTGACGAGTCGTGACCTTTCGAGGGCCGCGCGGACCTCGCGGACGGCGTCGTCGCGGCCGACGAGGTCGGTGAGCGCGGCCGGCAGGTCGGATCGCGGGGGCAGGAGGGCGGGGTCCTGCCTGAGGATGGCCTCGTGCAGGGCGGTGAGCTCGGGTCCTGGGTCGAGTCCGAGCTCGTCGGCGAGGAGGGTACGGGCCTGGGTGAAGACGTCGAGGGCCTCGCTCTGGCGACCGGCCCGGTAGAGGGCGCGCATGTGGAGGGCGCGCAGCCGCTCGCGGAGCGGGTGTTCGGCGACGAGGGCGGCCAGTTCGACGGGGTGGCCCTGGGCGAGACGCTGTTCGGCCTGGTCTTCGAGCGCGGTGAGGCGCAGCTCTTCGAGGTGCGTGATGGCGGCCGCGGCGAAGGGCTCGTCGGCGTGGCCGGCGAGGGCGGGACCGCGCCACAGGGCCAGCGCCTCGTCCAGGCGGCCTTCGCCGAGGAGCGCGCGGAAGCGGGCGGCGTCGAGGTGGACGGCGCGCAGCGCGTAGCCGGGCGCCTGCGAGACGACGAGGTCGCGGGCGCCGGGCTCGGCGGCCTCGAGGGCGCGGCGCAGGTGCCAGATCTTGGTCTGGAGCGCGGCGTGGGCGTCGGTGGGCGGCGTGTCGCCCCAGAGGTCGTCGATGAGGCGGTCGGCAGGGACGACCTGGCCCTCGTGGGCGAGCAGGTCGGCCAGCAGGGTGCGGACCTTGCGTTCGCGGACGCGGACGGGCGTGCCGTCCTCGGTGTGGACCTCCAGTGGTCCGAGTATCGCGAAGCGCATGGGCGACACCGTATCGAGAGCGGATCGAGAGGGCGTCGCCGCAGGGTGGGGGGCATGACTTCAGTGACGGTGATCGGGCTTGGCCTGATGGGCAGGGCGCTCGCGGGCGCCTTCGTGAACGCGGGACTTCGGACGACGGTGTGGAACCGTTCGGCTGGAAAGGAGGTGGAGGGGGCGCGGCGCGCGGAGAGCGTGGCGGCGGCGGTCGGCGCCTCTTCGCTGGTTGTGGTGTGCGTGGTGAACAACGACGCGGTGCTCGGGGTGCTGGAGCAGGCCGGTTCGCTGGAGGGCAGGGTGCTGGTGAACCTGACCAACGGCACGCCTGCGCAGGCGCGGGAGGTCGCCGCCCGGGTGGCCGAGCTGGGCGGGCGCTACGTCGACGGCGGCATCATGGCGGTGCCGCAGATGATCGCGGGGCCGGGGGCGCTGGTGCTCTACAGCGGCTCGCGGGAGGCCTTCGAGGAGCACAGCGCCACGCTGGAGGTGCTGGCAGAGGCGCGGTTCATGAGCGAGGACGCGGGCGCGGCCGCGCTGTACGACCTGGCGTTGCTGAGCGGCATGTACGGCATGTTCGGCGGGATCTACCACGCGTTCGCGATGGTGCGGGCGTCAGGTGGCGACGTGCGGGAGTTCGCGCCGATGCTGACGGCGTGGCTGGCGGCGATGATGGAGGGTACGCCGCACGCGGCCGAGCAGATCGTTTCCGGCGAGTACACGACGGAGGTGTCGGCACTGGCGATGAACCAGCTGGCGATGCCGAACTTCTTCGAGGCCAGCAAGGAGTTGGGCCTGCGGAGTGACGTGCTGGCGCCGATCAGGGACATGATCGACAGGGCGGTCGAGGCGGGTCACGGGGCCGACGGCCTGACGCGCCTGGTGGACATGATCAAGGAGTAGGCCGGCGCCCCGCCGCGCCGGTCCGGGCGCGGCGGGGAGTTCGCCGGTCCTACCGGGTGGTCATGCCCTGGGCGAGGTCGTCGGCGACGGCCTCGGGGGCGCGCCGGGCGGCGGGGCCGTAGCCGCCGCCTCCTCCTGACTCGCAGCGCAGGACGTCGCCCGCCTTGACGGGCAGGGCGTTGATCTTGAGCATGTGACGTTCGGAGTCGGTGCCGGGATTGAGGACGACGCGGGGCGGTGCGCCAGCCGCGCCGCCCGCCAGGCCCCACGCGGGAGTGACGGAGCGCTCGAACCACAGGGACAGGGAGGTGTCGCCGCTGAACTCGTACTCGCGGACGACGCCGTTGCCGCCGCGCCACTGTCCCTGCCCGCCGGTGTCGGGGCGCACCTCGTAGCGGGTGACGCGGACGGGGAAGAGGGTTTCGAGGACCTCGATCGGCATGTCGCGCAGGGAGCCGTTGACGTTGTTGATGAGGGCGCTCTCGCCGTCGCCGCCCTCCCACGCGCCCCACCCGCCGACGGTGGCCTCCTGGGAGACGTACAGCTTGCCGGTGCGCGGGTCGGTGCCGGTGAACTGGACGATGAGGGAGTCGCCGTAGGAGGCGGCGGCGGCCTTGCCCGGCAGGACGGGGGCGAAGGCCTTGACGACCAGGTCGATGAGCAGGCCGAGGTGGGAGTAGTAGTACTGGCAGGCGGCCGGCGACTGCGCGGCGAGCATGGAGCCCGGCCTGGTGGTGACGTAGAGGGGGCGGAAGGAGCCGCCGTTGAGGGGGACGTCGCCGCTGACGAGGAGCTTGTAGGCGACCCGGACGGCGGCGACGGCCTGGGCGGCGCCGCAGTTGACCGGCCCTGTGGTCTGGTCGGCGCAGTCGGTGAGGTCGACGTGGACGGTGTCGCCTTCGACGGTCACGGTGACGTTGACCGGCAGCGGGGTGCCGAGGTCGATGCCGTCGTTGTCGAGGTGGCCGCCCGCGGTGTAGGTGCCGTCGGGGATGGCGGCGATGGCCTGGCGTTCGAGGCGCTCGGTCTGGGCGAAGATCTCGTCGCGGGCGGCGGTGACGGTGTCGAGGCCCCATCGCGTGACGATCTCGGCGAGGCGGCGCTGTCCCGTCATGGCGCAGGCGACCTGGGCGCGCATGTCGCCGAGCGTGGCGTGGGGGAAGCGGACATTGCGGGCGATGACCTCGTGCAGGTCGCGGCAGGGCCGTCCGGCCTCGTAGATCTTCATCGGGCCCATGCGCAGGCCCTCCTGGAAGATGGAGGTGGAGTCCATGGAGCCGCCGGGGTCCTTGGAGCCCATGTCGAGCCAGTGGGCGCGGGAGGCGGCGAACCCGGCCAGCTCCCCTTCGACGAAGATGGGGCCGTAGACGGTGACGTCGTTGAGGTGGGTGCCGCCGATGTAGGAGTCGTTGAGCACCCAGACGTCTCCCTCCTGCCAGACGTCGCGGCCGAACATGCGCTCGGTCTCGCGGGTGCACACCTCCAGGTTGCCCAGGAAGATCGGCAGGCCGCTCGACTGGCCCAGGACGTTGTGGTCGCGGTCCATGAGCGCGACGGCGCAGTCCTTGGCCTCGTAGATGACCGGGGTGTAGGAGGAGCGGATGAGGGTGGTGTTCATGTCCTCCGCGGCCTGCAGGAGCGCGCAGCGGATGATCTCTGTGGTCACTGGGTCGATCATGAGGTCACCTTGATGATCAGGAATCCGTTGGCGTCGAGGGCGGCGAGGCAGCCAGGCGGGACGACGGTGGTGGCGGTCTCCTCGACGATGATCGCGGGACCTTCCAGCTCGCTGTCGATGGCGTTCCTGCGCAGGACCGGGGTGCGGTGGACCTGCCCGTCGAAGATGACGTCCCGTACGGCGGGCGGGTGCTCCTCGGTGGTGGGCGCGGCGGTGGCGGTCCTGGGGAAGGTGCCGAAGCCGGTGCTGCGCAGCATGACGAACTCGACGGGGGCCTCGGCGGTGGCGTGGCCGTAGCGGCTGGTGTGGGCCTCGGCGTAGCGCTGGGCGACGGTCTGGAGGAAGCCCTCGCCCGCCGGCTCGTCCGCGCCGGTGAGCGGGATGGTGAGGGTGTAGTCCTGGCCCTCGTAGCGCATGTCGACGGCGTGCTCGACGCGCTGCCTGGAGCGGGGGACGCCCTGGCCTGTGAGGGCGGACTCGGCCTGGCGGTGCAGCTCGGCCAGGGCGGCGGCCATGTCGCGGCCGTCGAGGTCGTCCTGCTGGCGGAAGTAGGGATGGGTCAGGTCGCGCCGCACGTCGGCCTCGAGCATGCCCCACGCGGAGAAGGCGCCGGGGAAGCGGGGGGACGACGACCTCGCCGATGCCGAGCTCCCTGGCGATGAAGACGGCGTGCATGGCGCCCGCGCCGCCGAAGGCGACCAGGGCGAACTCGCGCGGCTCCACGCCGTGCTCGACGGTGAGCGTGCGGATGGCCTGCGCCATCTTGGCGTTGGCGACGTCGCAGATGCCCTCGGCCAGCTGCAGGGGGTCCATGTGAAGCTCGGTGGCGAGCGTGGCGACGGCCTCGCCCGCCGCGTCGGTGTCGAGTCGCATGAGGCCGCCGGCGAACCAGGCGGGGTCGACCCGGCCGAGGACGACGTTGGCGTCGGTCACGGTGGGCTGGGTGCCGCCCCTGCCGTAGCAGGCCGGTCCCGGTACGGCTCCCGCCGACTCGGGTCCGACGCGCAGCGCGCCCGCCTCGGCGTAGGCGATGGAGCCGCCGCCCGCGCCGATGGTGTGGAGGTTGACGATGGGCATGAGGACGGGAAAGCCCTCGATGCGGGCCTCGGCGCTGACGTCGGGCCGCCCGCCGACGACGAGGGAGACGTCGAAGGAGGTGCCGCCCATGTCGACGCAGATGGCGTTGTCGCGGCCGAGCAGGCGGGCGGCGGCGACCCCGCCCATGGTCCCGCCGACCGGTCCCGACAGGAGGGTCTGCAGGGGGCGCCTCATCGCGTAGCCGGCGTTGACCAGGCCGCCCGACGACTGCATGACGTGAACGGGGACGGTGAGACCGCGTTCGGCGAAGCGCTGTTCGATCCTGGCGAGGTAGGCGCGGACGACGGGGCCCGTGTAGGCCTCCAGCACGGCCGAGGAGGTGCGCTCGTACTCGCGCCACTCTCTGGCGACTTCGTGACTGAGCACGACGAGGACGTCGTCGCCGAGCTCCTCGGCGAGGATCTGCCCCGCGCGGATCTCGTGGGCAGGGTTGACGTAGGAGAACAGCAGGGTGACGGCGACGGCGTCGAAGCCCTCGGCCATGGCGCGGTGGGCGGCCCGCCGTACGGCCTGCTCGTCGAGGGGGTGGAGCTCCTCGCCGCGCCAGTCGAGGCGGCCGGCCGCCTCCATCACGTCGCCGCGGGGCACCAGCGGGGTGGGTTTGCGGTAGCGCAGGTCGAACATGCGGTCGCGGTTGCCGCGGGCGATCTGGTAGACGTCGCGGGCGCCGGCGCTGGTGAGCAGCAGGACGCGGGCGCCCTTGCGTTCGAGGAGGGCGTTGAGTCCCTGGGTGGTGCCGTGCACGAAGAAGGAGATGCGCGCGGGGTCGTCCACGACGCGGCCGAGCGCGGCGAAGACGCCTTCGGCGAGGTCTCCCGGGGTGGTCGGCGCCTTCGAGGCCACGACGGCGCCGCTCTGCTCGTCGTAACAGACCACGTCGGTGAAGGTGCCGCCGATGTCCATGGCGACGCGATAAGTCATGGGGGCACCGTATGCGGTCGGCGGGGGTGGCGGGTGTGCAGGGTGCACAGCGCGCTCCCCGGTCACGGGCGTGAGGCACTGCGCTCGATTTAAATGAGTGGCGACGCCGGAATCGCGCGGGTTAGTGTCGTGACATCGGAAAAGAGCCGGAACACCGGCGGAACAGGAAAGGGGCGGTCGTGATTCTCCAGCTGAGTTCGCTTGCCCTGCTGTCCTGGCGGGCTCTCGGGTAGTCCTCTCGGGGATCGCTCCCGTGGCCGCCGTGGACAGTCGTCCCGGCGGCTCTTTCATTCAGGTCGCATCAGTCTTCCCTTCCCGGGCGGTCGTTTCCTGCGCCGCCCGATGGCTGCCAGCGCTCGCCGACCACGCGGCGGCATCGGCAGAGCCCGTGGGAGGTCCCGCTGCCGAGCGGGCGCCGCGACGGGCACTTCAGCAAGGCCGCTCTAGCCCAACTGGGAGAGGCACCGTGTTCAGATCGCGGACAGTCAGGGTTCGAATCCCTGGGGCGGCACGCAGGATCGAAGAGGCCGGAGCGGGCGCGACATTCAGGACAGTGCGCGCACCACAGTGGTGAACACCGCGGGCAGGCGCGCGGCGGCGGGGACGACCAGGCGGGCGGTGCCCGGCCGGTGCGCGGCCTTCAGCAGGGCTCCGGTGAGCAGGCGGTGCGTGCGCGACAGGCGCCGCCACGCCCGCTCGTAGTCCTGGGGGCGGCCGGCGGCCAGGCAGCGCACGAGCGCGCGCGCCGACAGGGCGGCAAGGCACAGGCCCTCGCCGGTGATGGCGTCGGTGTATCCGGCGGCGTCGCCGACGAGCAGGACGCGGCCAGCCACGCGGGTGCGCACGCGCTGGCGCAGCGGTCCCGCGCCGCGCACGGGGGTCGCGGCGGGGCCCGCGAGCCTGTCCAGGAGCGCGGGGAAGGCGGCCAGGTGCTCGTCGTAGCCGCGCCGTCGCGAGGTCAGGATCGCCACTCCCACGAGGTCGTCGCCGACCGGGGTCACGTACGCCTCTCCGCCCTGTGACCAGTGGACCTCGACGTAGTCGGACCAGGGGGTGACGTGGTAGTGCCTGCGCAGGCCGTAGCGGTGGGGTCGGCGGTCGGGCAGGCCGAGGTCGAGCCAGGCGCGCAGCGGCGAGTGCAGGCCGTCGGCGGCCACGAGCCACCTGGCCCGCAGTCCAGCCGCCTCGACGCCGTGCTCGTCCTGGCGGGCCTGGGTGATCTTTCCGGTGACGATCGGGATGCCGAGCCCGGCGGCGCGCGCCGTCAGGGCGGCGTGCAGTTCGGTGCGCCGCACGCCGCGCCCAGGGGAGTGGCGGAAGCTGGCCCTGGCGCGGGTGGCCGCGTCGATGTAGTCGATGCCGCGCAGGGGGTGGCCGCCGACCTGTACGCCCATGGCCCGCAGCGCGGCCACGCCACCCGGCATCAGCCCTTCGCCGCAGGCCTTGTCGACGGGGGCGGCGCGCGGTTCGACGACGACGACGTCCATGCCGGCCAGCGCCGCGTGGATCGCGGTGGCCAGGCCGGCGGGGCCGCCGCCCGCGACGATGATGTCGATCACGGGGTGGCCGGCCGGGGTCCGTCGGCCAGAGTGGCGAGCGCCTCGTTCTCGCAGCGGATCCGCACCACCATCAGGGCGGCGTTGAGCACGGTGAAGGTCAGCGCCGTGACCCACGCGCCGTGCACGAGGGGGAGCGCGGCGCCTTCGACGGCGACGGCCACGTAGTTCGGGTGCGGCAGCCGGCTGAACCGGTAGGGGCCTGAGGTGACCAGGGGCAGGCCCGGCACCACGATCACCTGGGTGTTCCAGCGGGGGCCGAGGGCGCGGATGCACCACCAGCGCAGCGCCTGGGCGGCGACGACGAGAGCCAGCATCGGCCAGCCGAGAACCGGGACGAAGGGCCGGTCCGCCAGGTGGACCTCGAGCAGGCAGCCGGCCAGCAGGCCGGTGTGCAGGGCCACCATCCACGGGTAGTGGCCCTGCCCGCGCACGACTCCGCCGCGCGCCATGCTCCACTTGGCGTTGCGGCGGGCGACGACGAGTTCGGCCAGGCGCTCCAGGCCGACGAGCACGATGAGGAGCGAGTACCAGGGCATCGGCGCCTACCAGCGCAGCAGGACGAGCTCGGAGCAGAACCCCGGGCCCATCGCGATGAGCAGCCCGGGGGTGCCGGACGGCGGTGGACGAAGGCGCAGCGTGTCGCGCAGCACGTGCAGGACGGAGGCGGAGGACAGGTTGCCGACGGCGGCCAGGGAGCGCCAGGTCAGGTCGAGAGCCCCGGCGGGCAGGTCGAGGGCGTCGGCCACGGCCTCGAGCACCTTGGGGCCGCCCGGGTGGCACACCCAGGCCGCGATGTCCTTCGTGGTGAGCTCGTGGTCGGCCAGCAGGCCGTGCACGTCGTCCGCGAGGTAGGTGCGCACCACGTCGGGGACGCCCGCGTCGAGCACCACACCGAAGCCGCTGTCCCTGACCTCCCAGCCCATGACCTGCTCGGAGTCGGGGTAGAGGTGGCTGCGGGTGGCGATCACGGTGGGCGCGCCCGTCCTTGCGGGGCGTTCGGAGCCGCAGACCACGACGGCGGCGGCGCCGTCGCCGAACAGGGCGCTGGCCACCAGGCTGGCGGGCGAGGCGTCGCCGCGCTGCAGGGTGAGGGAGCACAGCTCGACCGAGAGCAGCACGGCGACGTGGTCGGGCCAGCCGCGCAGGTAGTCGTGCAGGCGGGCGATGCCGGCCGCGCCCGCGACGCAGCCGAGGCCGAAGATCGGGATCCGCTTGACGTCGGGCCGCATCCCGAGGCGGCCCGCCACCCTGGCCTCGATCGAGGGCGCCGCGACGCCGGTGACCGACGTGAACATGATCAGATCGACGTCCGCGGGGGAGAGACCGGCCTGCTCCAGCGCGCCCGCGACCGCCTCGACCCCCAGATCGACGGCGGCGGTGACGAAGACGTCGTTGGCCGCGCCGAACCCGTCGAGCTTGGCGTACTCCTCCAGGGGCAGCACCAGGTGGCGCTGGTCGACCTTGGCGCCGGCGTGCAGGCGCTCGAGCAGGCGCCGGTCGGCGCCCTCGGGGAGGAAGGACCGGGCCGCCAGAGCGGTGAGGTCGGCCTGCGGGTAGCGGTTGGGGGGCAGGACGCCGTGAACGGCTGCGATCCAGGTCATCGAAGGCCCTCCGGTAGCGGTTGCCGGAAGGGTGCCCGAACCGGTGGCTACTATGCCCATGGGATGGCATGAATCCTCGCTGCCCATGATCGAGCTGCCTATGATCGAGTGGGTGTGACGGACGATGGCGACGGCGCGCGCACTCAGGGGACTGGCCGGTAGCTGCCATCCGGGACCGACGCTCGCGGTCACCGTTCTGGTCACCGTTCTGGCCGCCGCGAGCGGCCGCGACGCGGCCGGCTGCGCGCTGGTGTTCGCCGCGGTCCTGACCGGTCAGCTGTCGATCGGATGGTGCAACGACGCGGTCGACGCCGCTCGCGACGCGGCCGCAGGACGCACGGACAAGCCGGTCGTCGCAGGCGTGGTGAGCGCGACGGCGGTGCGCGGCGCGGCGGTCGTGGCGCTCGTGCTGTGCGTGCCGCTGTCGCTGGCCTCGGGGGTGGTCGCGGGCCTGGTGCATCTGGCGGGCGTCGGGGCGGCGTGGGCCTACGACCTCGGGGTGAAGGCGACGCGGCTGTCCTGGGTGCCGTACGCGGTGGGTTTCGGCGCGCTGCCGGCCTTCGTGACGCTCGGGCTGCCCGGCAGGCCGTGGCCGTCCTGGTGGGTCGTCCTGGCCGCGGCCCTGCTGGGAGTGGGGGCGCACCTGGCCAACGTGCTGCCCGACATCGCCTCCGACCTGGCCGCCGGCGTGCGCGGCTGGCCGCAGCGGCTCGGGCGGGCACGGGTCTCGGCGCTGGTCCCGCTGCCGCTGCTGGCCGCCACAGCGCTGCTGGCCTTCGGCTCGTACGGCGCGGCGCCCGCCGCCTGGGTCGCGCTCGCCGCCGCGGGCGCGACGACCGCGGCGGGACTGCCGGCCGCGGGCAGGTGGCCGAAGGCCCCCTTCGTCGCCGCGATAGCGGTGGCGGGCATCGACGTCGCGCTCCTGGTCGCCAACGGCGCAAGGCTCACCGCCTAGCCGCGCGCACCCAGGTTCGTCCTGATCCAGCGGCTCACGACGGCCGCCGCCAGCGGCGCGGGCACCGTTCCCGCGCCGAGGCCGACCTCGACCAGCAGGTCGAAGACCTCGGGACGGCGGGCGGCCGTGGCGATCGCCGCGTCGATGAAGCCGGGCGACTGCGCGGCGCGGGCCAGCACGTCGGTGGTGAACAGGTGCCTGCCGAGGGCGGCGCGCAGCCGGCGCCGGTAGGCGGTCAGCGGGTCGCCCGCGGAGAGGACGGCCGCCTCCCCGGCGAGCCTGCCCGACAGGAGCGCGTAGTAGATGCCCTCGCCGGTGAGGGGGTTGATGAGGCTGGCGGCGTCGCCCGCGAACAGCACCCTGCCGACGCCGGGCTTCGGGCGGCCTGGCGACAGCGGCAGGTGGTGGGCGCGCAGGTCGCGGGCGGGCAGGTGCGGCAGCAGTTCGGCGAGCCTGCCGTGCAGCACCTGCCGTCCCGGCAGGCCCGTGGCGTGCAGGGTCGGCAGCAGCATGCCGAAGCCGACGTTGGCGGTGCCGTCGCCGATCGGGAAGGCCCAGGCGTAGGCCGGCCAGCCTGCCCGCTGCATGGCGATGAGCTGGGCGTCCTCGTCGTCGGGCATGTCGGCGTAGCCGCGGACGGCGATGGCGGTGTGCCGTTCGGGTGTGGGACGGGCGCCGAGCAGGCGCCGCAGCGTGGAGTGGGCTCCGTCGGCGGCGACGACGGCGCGGGCGGTCAGCTCGCCGTCCACGACGACCCGGCCGTCGTGGGAGGTCAGGGAGCGGACGCGGTGGCGGCGCACCTCGACGCCGCGAGCGCGGGCCGCCTCGACCAGGCGGGCGTCGAACACCATGCGGGGCACGACGTGGTTGGGGCGGGCGACCCTGGCCGACACCCGTACTCCGCCGGGGGAGATGACCGACAGGCGCTGTGTCGGCCGGTAGTCGGCGATGAGGTCGGGCAGGCCGAGCAGGGCCAGCTCGTCCCTGCCGTGGGCGGCGATGCCGTCGCCGCAGGCCTTGTCGCGGGGGAAGTCGTCGCGATCCAGCAGCAGCACGGCCGCGCCGGGACGCAGTTGCTTGGCGCGGAGGGCGGCGGCCGCGCCCGCGGGGCCACCGCCGACGACCAGCACATCCCAGACGTCTGTCACACAGCGCTCCTTCCACCGCCGCGCCGGCCGAAACCGGCGTGCGCCTGGTGAGCGTCCGGTCTGAGGGTAGGGGGAGGCCTCTGAGGGCGTGTGGCATTGACGCCTCCGCCAGGACGATTGATCACTATCCTTGGGCGGTTGACGGTGCGGATCGCGGCACAGGGCCGCGGTGGGGATGGTGGCGTGATGACGTTGGATGCGGATACGCAGATCACGGACTTGAGACTCAACGATCACGCCTGCCTCACCTTCGGCGAGCCCGAGGAGTTGCTCGACCTCACCGCCGCCTACATCAGAGACGGCCTGGCCGGAGGCCAGCGCGTCGTATGGTTGAGCGAGGAGCCGCAGGGAGCGCTGATCGAGCTGAGCCGCAGGGGGATCGCCACGCAGTCCACGTCCGAGGCGGGCCGGATGGAGATCAGGGCCTGCCAGGACGGGTTGCTGGCTGGGCAGAGCTTCGCGGTCGAACACGCGATGGGCTGGTTGCGCGAGCAGATGGCAGCGACCGAACGCGAGGGATACGCGGGCCTCAGGATCGCTCTCGACATGAGCTGGGCGCTGCGCCCGATCAGCGGCATCGAGCAGTTGCCCGCGTTCGAGGAGGAGATGGCGGTGGCACTGTCGGGCACCAGCGCGTCGGTGCTGTGCCAGTACGACCGCGACCGTTTCGACCCGGTGACACTGGCGTCGGTCTCGGCCTTCCACACGCGCTCGGTCGCCGCGGCCACCTACCACAACGACCCGCTGTTGCGGATCTGCCGACAGTACGCGCCACCGGGCATCAGGCTGGCAGGGCAGATCGACCAGGCGGCCGAGGAATCCCTGGCGCTGGCGCTGGCCGAGGCGATCAGGGTGGACGGGGACATCACCGTCAACATGGCCGAGCTGTCGTTCATCGACCTGTCCTGCACCCGGATGATCATCGACGCGGCCCGGAGCCTGGCCCCCGCCCGCAGGGTCCTCCTGCGTTGCGGCGGCGCGGTCGCGGCGCGATTCGTCCTGCTGGGCGCGGCGGCCGTTCCCGGCGTCAGTCTGGTGACCGTCCATGACCGGTGACGGAACGCTGAACACCCCACAGGCGCCCGCCGACGGCGGGGGCGAGCTTCCCGCGGGCGCGCCGCTCATCCTCGACCAGCACTTCGACGGCGACTCGCTCTACGCGCTGCGGGCCACGCTCGAGGCGCACGTCGCGCAGGCCGGGCTGCCGGAGGGCAGGGCCAGCGACCTGATCATCACCGTGCACGAGCTGGCCACCAACGCCGTCCTGCACGGCGCGGGCGCCGGGCGGGTACGGCTGTGGAGGCAGGCGGGGGCGCTGCACTGCCAGGTCAGCGACGAGGGCAGGGCCAAGGCGGGTGAGCGGTCCGCGGGCCGTCCCGCCGACCAGTGGTCCTACGAGCACGGGCACGGGCTGTGGATCGCCCGCTATCTCGCCGACAGTCTCACCGTGCGGTCCGCCTCGCCGGGCAGCGTCGTCACGGTCGCCTTCGACCTGCCGCGCGACGATCGCCTCCCCAGATTCAGCCTGGTCCGTCACTCCAGGCCGTCCCATGTCGAGCTGTCGCTCTCGGGCGACCTCGACCAGCAGGCGGCGCAGGAGGTCGGCGCCGCCGTGCAGGCCCTGCTGTCGGAGCACCCGGCGCCGCGGCTGGTCCTCGACCTGACCGAGGTGACCTTCTGGGACGCCATCGGCATCGCGGCCCTGGTCACCGCGCAGCAGCGCGTCAACGAGACCTCGGCGGGGGTGATGTTGGTGGCAGGGCTGTCGGAGGAGTTCAGGCAGCGGCTCACGGCGCTCAGCCCGACCGGCTTCACCTTCTGCGACAGCCCCGAGCACGCCGCCAAGCAGTTGCCCCCACCCGACGACAGATGACCGTCCGCACCTTTGACCGCAAGTCTGGTTGAGGTCGCTGACCCGCCTGACGCGGCCGATGTCAGGCGGGGGTGCGCAGGGTGGCCAGGATGTTCAGGATGCGTTCGGCGTCGGTCAGCAGGCTTCCGCTGATGGCCCAGCCACGGGGATGGTCGAGGGCCCCTGCCTGGATCTGCGTGGTCATCTGGTCGCGGATGTGGTCGGCCTGAGCATGGGCCCGCGCGAAGGCGTCAGGGCCCGAGTCGGCGCTCTCGGCGGCGCCCCCGGGCCTGATGCGGCCGGTCACGATGTCGGCGATCAACTCCAGCAGGACGGAGTAGTCGCGGGCGTAGTGGTCGCTGAGGTCGTCGGGTGTGGCGGCCAGGTCGTTCTGGTGGTCCAGGTGGGCCAGAGCGCGCACGATGGCGTGCAGGTGCACGCCGATCTCGGTCAGCGCCCGCAGGAGCTGGACGTGCTCGTCTCCGTCGGGCCTGTGCCGCCGACGCAGGTTGTAGCGGCGGCTCTCCGCGCTGTCGGCGACGGTGGCGGCGGCGTCGGCCAGGTGCTCGTCGAGCCTGTCGGTCTGGTGCCGCCACGACGGCAGGCTCGACAGGTCCCAGCCGTCGCGCAGCGCCCCTGCCACGTCGTCGAGCAGGGCGGACATCTCGCCGCTCAGCCGTTCGATGGCGGAGTCCGGGCGCCTGCGGTACAGAGGGGGCCACAGGGTGGAGTTGACCACCCCTCCGCACAGGGCGCCGATGGCGGTGGCCATCACGTAGGCCAGCAGGTAGCGCTCCTGGGAGGCGGCGCCGAAGGAGAGCATGAGCACGGCGGTGGTGGCCACGTCGGTGCCGTGGCGGCCCATCCGGTGCCAGCGGGCCGCGACGAGGGCAGGAGGGACGACCAGGACGAGGGTGAAGGCGGTCAGGCCCAGCAGGTGGCCGATGCTGCCGGCCAGGATGACCCCCGCTGCCACGGCGGCGACCTTGCGCAACCCGTTGGTCAGGGTCTTGTACACGGTGGCGTGCACCATGATCACGGCGGTGGCGGGAGCGATCCACAGGCTCTCACGCGGGAGGAACCGGTCGGCCAGTAACCAGGCCAGCACGGCGGCCAGCGTGGCCTTGGCGATCTGCCTCAGCTCGAAGCGCTGGTGCGAGCCGCGTTCGCCGAGGGCTTTCAGCTGGGTGCGGACATAGGCAAGCTCCTGACGAACAGCGGCCGACAGGCGGCCGGACTCCGGATGTCGCATAGCGCGACATTTCCGGATCTTTTCCTTCGGCGCAAGCGTCAGGCGCTCGCGCGCGTGTCCCCGGCCCCCCTGCCGGTGGCCGGGTCGACGGCGAAGGCCTTGTCGAGCTGGGTGAGCTCGAGCACGCGCAGGAACGTGCCGTGCACATGGGTGAGGCGAAGGGCGGCACCCGCGTTCGTGACGCAGTTCTGGACCTGCAACAGCGCGCGAAGCCCCTGCGAGTCGCAGAACGTCAGGGCCTCGGCGTCGAGCTCGACCGTGGCGGGACGGCAGGCCAGCGCCGTCTCGATCGCCTCGCGCAGGACCGCGGACGAGGTGAGATCGAGCTCACCCGACAGGCGCACGACCGGATGGGCCTCGTCGAAGCGCACGTCCGCTGAGAGAACCGTCATGTCCACCAGCCCCTCTCCGCGGGGGTCGATCCCGCTCCCGCTTACCTTACGCGTGGTCAGCGGCCCAGCCAGGGCAAACGGCCAGATGCGCGGGCGCGGACGTCGGTGGGCGGCCCCTCAGCCGACGTGGACGACGGGGCGGCGATCGGCGTCGGGTTCGGCCTGGCGCAGCACCTCGCGGGTGAGGGGCGGGATGTCGCCGCCGCCGAAGACCAGGTATCGCAGCAGCGCCCCGATGGGGTTGCCCTCGGCGGCCCAGTGGAAGTAGACGTGCGGCGTCTTGCCGGTCTGGTCGCGCAGGTACAGCAGGAGCGCCGCGATGGCGTTGGCCACCGTCGTGCTCTCCATGCGCAGGACTCGGAAGCCGTGGCGCTCCTCGCCGACGACGCGCAGCTCCCCTGCGAACTCGGAGGCGTCGGGCACGCTCACCTCCAGGAACAGCAGGCCCTCGCCGGTGCGCAGGCGGTGCAGCTCCCACGCCTCGCGGGCCTTGTCGACGTACTCCCTCTGGTCGCGCGCGTGCGGCTCGTTGGCGATGAGCCGGAGGTCGCCGCACAGGTTGACGTACTGGCGGGCCAGGTCGTCCATGGAGATGCCGGTGACGCGCAGCTCGGTGGAGCGGGTGGCTCGGGAGATCAGCGAGGTGATCACGATGGCCAGGACGAACAGCAGCGCGATCACCAGTCCGTCGGGGCGTTCGACGATGTTGGCGGCGGTGGCGTAGGCGAAGATCAGGGTGATGATCCCGAAGGAGACCGCGGAGCGGGTGCGGCCGCCGTTCCAGGCCGAGAGGGTGACCGCGACGGCCGCCGACAGGATCAGCGTGAGCACGCCGGTGGCGTAGGCGCCGCCCTGCGACTCCACCTCCGCGCCGAAGAAGACGGTGATGAGGAAGGAGATGGCGGTGAAGACCAGGACCATCGGCCGGACCGCGCGCGACCAGTCGGGGGCCATGCCGTACCTGGGCAGGTAACGGGGCACGATGTTGAGCAGCCCCGCCAGCGCGGACGACCCGGCGAACCACAGGATGGCGATGGTGGACAGGTCGTAGGCGGTGCCGAACCAGTCGCCCAGGTAGGCGTGGGCCAGGTAGGCCAGGGCGCGGCCGTTGGCCGCGCCGCCCTCGGCGAACTCCTCGGCGGGGATGAGGACGGCCGTGGCGAAGCTGGAGGAGATCAGGAAGACGCTCATGATGAGCGCCGCGGTGGTCAGCAACCGGCGCGCGCCCTTGATCCGTTGCGCGAGGTCGCCCTTGACCAGGGGCATCACCGCGACGCCCGTCTCGAAGCCGGACAGGCCGAGGGCGAGCTTCGGCATCACGTACAGCGAGACGGCGATCATCGCGATCGGGCTCGAGTGCTGGCTGGTCAGCACGGACTGCCAGTCGGTGATCAACGCGGGCTTGGCGAACACCCTGTGCAGCGCCGCGGCCACCACGACCGCGTTCAGCGCGAGGTAGACGGCCACCAGGACGATGGCGATCGAGATGGCCTCGCTGAAGCCGACGAGGAACACCCCGCCCAGCGCGGCGATCAACGTCAGCGTGACCGGCACCTGCCAGTCGGACAGGAACGCGGGGACGAACGGGTTGTGCAGCAGGTGGGCGGTGGCGTCGGCCGCTGACAGCGTGATCGTCACGATGAAGGCGGTGGCCACGAAGCCGAGCAGGAACAGCACCAGCAGCTTGCCGCGCCAGCCGGGCAGCAGACGCTCCAGCATCGACAGCGAACCGAGCCCGTTGGGGCTCTCCTTGGCCACGGCCCTGTAGGTCGGCAGGGCGCCGAACAGGGTCAGCGCCACCAGCAGCATCGTGGCGATCGGGCTGAGCGCCCCCGCGGCCAGGGCGGCGATGCCCGGCTGGTAGCCCAGGGTGGAGAAGTAGTCCACGCCTGTCAGGCACATCACCTGCCACCAGGAGTGCTGATGGGCGGGGGACTCCTCGTGGTGCGGGTCCGCGCTTCCCGGAGCGACACGCTGCAGGCCTTTCAGCAGCCACGTCCGCAGCGTCCGCTCCCCTGCGGAAACGGACTGATCCACCCCGGCCAACCTGGCCACCCCCAACACCGAGCGCACGTCAAGACGAAGGTGCACACTACTGACGTCGAAGGTGATTTCTTCATGATCGAGGCGTCAAGAAAACGTCAAAAACGCGATCTGTCCGCTGGGGGCGTGCGCGCGCCGCGGATCAGCCGCGCCGTCCGCAGACCCAGCCAGACGAGCAGCGCCAGGACCCCGACCAGCGCGTACTCGATCGCGGGGATGCGCAGCGCGTCGAAGGCCGACCCGATCTGACCGCGCAGGGCGTGGACGACCAGGAGCGCGCCGACGTAGCAGCCGGCCAGCGCCCAGCGCACCGGGAGTGACAGTCCGAGGCCGTGCATCTGGGTGATCACGAAGACCCCGAGGAAGCCGAACAGGAACATCGGCCAGGCGCCGCCGGGGCCCGAGCTCATCAGCGCCACGAGCGTCCCGTGGACGGCGACCGCCAGCTCCAGCGTCACCGTCCAGCGCCGGTCGGTGTGCGCCCTGGTGAGGAACAGGCTGCCCTGAAGCAGCAGGAGGAACATGTAGAAGAAACCGACCAGGTGACCGCTCGTGATCTCCATCGGGTGGTACCAGAAGGTGTACACGGCCGCCCAGCTGAACAGGTAGCCGTGGTAACGGCGGGCGAAGTCGACGACCTGGCGGCCGATGGGCGCCGGCCTGCCCAGGAACAGGCCGCGGCGGCGGTTCTCCATCACGAGCACCGCGACCAGCAGCAGGACGACCGAGCCCTGCGAGCTGAAGATCGAGACGTCCTGCGCGAGCCCGTCGTAGAACAGGTGGGTCTGCAGCGTGTGAAGGGCGACGAAACCGGTGTTCACCGCCAGCGCGACGACGTTGACCGGGTGCAGCCCCGCCGTGTACCTGCCGACCCTGGTCTGCGCGTAGAAGATCAGCGCCCAGAACGCGATCTGGTGGGCGGCGTAGCCGGCCCAGGCCGACAGCCTGCTCCACACGGTCGGCTCGGGCAGCTTCCAGTAGTACCAGGAGACTCCCTGGTCGGGGAGGAGCCTGATGCCCTGGAGCCGCTGGCCGAGCAGCCAGACGAGTCCCGTCGCGACGGCGCAGGCCACGACGCCCCAGGCGAGTGTACGGGTGGCATCCGATTTGTTCAGCACGCTGACTATTATGCTCAGCCTGCTGAACAAATGGCGCCCGCCGTCGGTGGAACAATGGGCGGGTGGCGGAGAAGGAGGGGCACGACGTCGCGGGCGGGGCCGACGCCGTCAGGGCCGACATTCGCTCCTGGCCCACCGGCCGCCTGCTGTCGATGGCCGCGCGACTGGTCGAGAGCCGCTTCCACGACTTCCTCGAGGCCCACGAGCTCACCCATGCCGGCCTGATCGCCCTGCACCACCTCGCCGAGGGGCCCCTCGCGCAGCGCGAGCTGGCCAGGCTCAGCAGGGTCACCGACCAGACCATGAGCCGCACCATTGAGCACCTGCGCAGGGCGGGCTACGTCGGCAAGGGCCCCGACGAGCGCGACCGCCGCAGGGTGCTGGTGCGCATCACCCCTGCCGGGGCCAGGGTGCTGGCGCACGCCCGCGAGGAGGAGCGCGGCTCCGACCGGCTGCTCGGCGCGGTGGACGAGTACGACAGGTTCCGCGAACAGCTGATCAGGCTCATCACGATCGTCTGACCGGCCACAACGGGCAGGTTCACCTTCCGGTCATGTGGGGTAGCGCTTCACATGCACCACAACAAGGGGGAACCATGATCAAGCAGCTTCACTCGATGGGCATCAGGTCCAGCCTCGCGTACACGGCTGGCATCGCCTCCATCGGCCTGTCCGTCGCTTCCTGGGTCATCTCGAAGGGGTCGGAGAACGCGGGCCTCGACCGTGCCGACCGATGGGGCATCTTCGTCGGCGAGTGGGCACCGACGCTGTTCGCGCTCGGCGTCGCCCTCCGGATGGAGGAGATGCGCGAGGAGGAGGAGATGCGGCAGCGCATGGGCACCAGCACCGACACTGACACCGGCACCGGCATGTTCGACAAGTCGCAGGGCGGCAGGACTCCGGTGCACACGCAGCCGTAACGGGCTGGCGTCGCATCCCGACGTTCGGCGCCGCGGCGCCGGTTCACCCGAGCCGGCGCCGCGGCGCGAACAACGAGGGGGCGCGAACCACGAGGGGGCGCGAACAACGAGGGACAGGGTCACGCTCGAAGGCCCAAGCCCCGGCCAGCGCCGCGGCGTCCCGGCAAGGGAAGCGGCAAACCCGGATCAAGATGTCCTTGCCGGACGTCGTGCCGCATTGCACCCTTTCGAGCGGCGTTCTGCAATCACAGGAGGCGCGCCTCACCGTGGCAGCCACGGCCGGGGCGCGCATGCCGTGCAGACGCAACAGGAGGATTCTCGATGATCAGACAGGACATGCCGAGCGACGACGGGCTGGTCAGCCTCACGTTCACCCTCCCCGCCGACCTGCCGGGGCCGGTCTCGGTCGTGGGCGACTTCAACCAGTGGGACCCTTACGCCCATCCCATGACCCGCACCGACCAGGGGGCGCACAGCACCGTGGTCACCCTGCCCGCGGGTACCAGCATCTGCTTCCGCTACCTCGCCCACGGAGGCGCGTGGCTGGACGAGCCGGACGCCGACGAGCGCGACCACCGCGGCTCGATCGTGCACCTGCCCTCGGTCTCCGCCGGCGAGGAGAAGCCGGCGCGCCGCGCCACCACGGCCAAGGCCGCCGCCAAGTAGACGGTCTGACGGCTGCCGGCTCTCACCTTCCGTCGCACAGGCCGCGGTCGACGAGTCGCTCGGCGCGCCTGTGGGAGTCCTGGAATGCGGTGGAGGCCGGGACGATGACGCTCCGCCTGCCGTTCGCGGTGACGCCGGTCCTGGTCGTGCAGCCGAGGATGCCGCCGCCGTCGCCCGCTGCCGTGCCACCGCACGGCAGCGGGCGCCGCAGGAGGGTGTCGGCCGTTCAGCGATCGACGTCTCCGTGTGGCCGTGCCGCTCAGCGGCCGCCCTTGCCCTTGCCCTTGTCCTTGTCGCGCTTGTTCCCCTTGCCGGGCTGCGCCTTCTTCCGGTCCGTGGGCTCCGCGACGATCGTGGGCCGGCGGGGGGAGGCCGACGCGGTGCTCACCCCGGTGTTCTCCCCCGTGCTCTCCCCTGTGCTCTGTCTGCGCGTCTTCCTGGTGGCGGCGTGGGGCGCGGGTTCGGCGGAGCTCCGCCGTACGGCGGGCGAGGGGGAGACCGACTCCACGGGCGCCTTCACGGGCGCCTTCACGGGCGCGTCCACGGAGGAGTCCGAGGGGACGTCCGCGGCGGGGGGAACGGCGGGGCGGGCCGCCGAGGGGGTGGCAGGAGCGCCGCTCTGCAGGGACGTGGTCAGGGCCGCGACGACCAGGGCCGCCACGGCGGCGGGGAACAGCCTGCTCCGCCATGGGCGGGCGGCCGTCGAGGGGCTCACGGACGTCTCGGACGCCGGAGAGACGGGCTCGGACGGCAGGTCGGCGGGGGAGCGCAGGCGCCCGTCGTGAACGGCGGCGAGCAGCAGCGCCTCGGCCTCGTCCAGGCTCATCCGCTCGGACGGCTCCTTGCGCAGCAGCCCGTGGATCACCGGGGCCAGCGTGCCCGCCTTCACCATGGGCGGCGGCTCGTCGTGCACCACCGCGCCGAGCGTGGCCAGCACGTGGGAGCGGTGGAAGGGGGACAGGCCCTCGACGGCGGCGTAGAGCAGCGCGCCCAGCGACCAGAGGTCGGAGGCGGGAAGGGAAGGGCCGCCCGTGGCGCGCTCGGGCGCCATGTAGGCAGGGGTGCCGACGACCATGCCCGACCTGGTCACCGAGGCGTCCTCGTCCAGCGCGGCCAGCCCGAAATCGGTGAGCACCGCGCTGCCGTCGTGGGCGAGCAGCACGTTGTCCGGCTTCACGTCGCGGTGCAGCACGCCGACGGCGTGGGCGGCGCGCAGGGCGCGCAGCAGGTCCAGGCCGATGCGCGCCACCCGTTCGGCGGGCAGCCCGCCGCGCTCGGCGATCAGCCCGCCGAGGGGCCTGGACGGCACGAACTGCATGATGATCCACGGGTGCCCGCGCTCCTCCAGCACGTCGTAGACGGTCGCGACGCCCGGATGGCTGATCCTGGCGGCGGCGCGGGCCTCCCGCAGCGTCCTGCTCGTGAAGACCTCGACCTCGTTCTCGGCCATGCCGACAGGCGGCACGACCTCCTTGACCGCGACGTCTCTGGCGAGCAGCTCGTCATGGGCGTGCCACACCCGGCCCATGCCGCCCTGACCGAGCGGTCTCAGCAGCCGGTAGCGCCCGCCGAGCCGCTCCACGTGTTCGGACATGGGAGTACGGGTACCCGCCCGACATGTCGGCATTCGGCAGAGTTATAACAACGTGATCACGCCTGTGGTGAAACGTCAGTCCTGGGGCAGGCGGTAGACCGTGACGTGCGCGCGGCTGTCGTCGCCGAACGCCGAGCCGTTCCAGTCCGACCAGCGGTGCTCGCGCTCCATGCCCGCCAGCCTGGCCATGAGATCGAGCTCGGCGGGCCAGGCGTAGCGGTGGTTGGCGGGCAGCAGCCGTACGCCCTCGGCGGTCAGCCGTACCTTGGTGGTGTGCATGAACTGCTCGGCGGGTGAGAGCCTGGCCGCCTCGGCCAGGACGGTGTCCTCGCTCATGGACAGCAGCCGCAGGGCCGAGCCGTCGCGGAAGGCCGCGGGGTCGGGCACCCAGGTCTCCACCACGAACCTGCCGCCGGGCAGCAGGTGGTCGGCCGCGTTGCGGAAGCAGTCGACCTGGGCGTCCTGCGACGGCAGAGCGAAGATCGTGTTCGTCGTGAGCGCCACCAGGCTGAACCTGCCCTCCACCTTGGTGGTGGAGAAGTCGCCGACGGAGACGGGGATACGCTCGCCGCCCGGCTTGGAGCGCAGGATCTCCACCATGTCGGCGGAGCCGTCGATCCCGGCCACGGTCAGGCCCCGCGCGGCCAGCGGCAGGGCCAGGCGGCCGGTGCCGATGCCGAACTCCAGTACGGGGCCGTCACCGGCCAGCAGCGCGAGCCGCTCGACGGTCGCCTCGGTCGGCAGGTCGGTGACCGTCGCGTCGTAGATGTCGGCGATGCTCCGTCCGTAGGCGGAGGCGTCGAAGGCGGGCGACATCAGCGGCCCCCCTCGCGGTCAGAGCGTGGACGGTGGCGATGTGGTGACTGGGGCACTGTCGTTCCTCCTGGTCGGGCGGCTCCCCGTGACTGCCCGGCTGAGGCGCCGGTCAGGAGAGCCTGGATGTTTTCGCTGGTCATCGTGGGAAAGAGGGGCGGGATGTCGCGCGAAGACGATGATGTGGTGACGGTGACCCCGTGCGAGGACGGCCCCCTGCTGATCAGGGGCCCCTTCGAGCTGCTGACTCAGGAGGGCGTGCCCATCCCGCCGGGCCGGACGACCGTCGCGCTGTGCAGGTGTGGACGCTCCTCGGTCAAGCCGTTCTGCGACGGCTCGCACAAGTCGACGGGTTTCCGGGCCACGAGTGAGCCCGACCCCGCGGCCTGACGCAGCCTCCGCGGCGAGTGGGCCGCCGTCCTCAGCCTGCGCCCCGCGTACGGCACGCCGCCGCCGAGTGCGGCGGCCAGGGCCAGCCAGCTGCAGGTGGCGCGTTCGAGGATCCAGACCGGGGCGAACAGCGCCGCCGTCGCGGGGTAGACGCGCCCGCCTCCCGCTCTGCGCCGCCCCGCCTCAGCCAGGCCCACCGCCAGCGCCGCACCCGCGCCCAGCAGGCCGTAGCGGCGCCGGGCCAGGCAGAGCCCGACCGCGGGAAGGACGGAGAGGAACAGCGCCATGCGGGCGGGCTGAGCCAGGTCGTCGTAGGCCTGGCGCACCCGCTGGTCCCAGAAGCGGGCCGCCTCGGGCGGCAGCCGCCGCACGTAGAGGTCGAGAGGGCGCAGCTCCCTGCCGCCGTGCGCTCGCACGGTGCGGATCAGCTCGAGGTTCTCGAACAGTACGTCTCCGTCGTATCCGCCCATCTCGATGAAGAAGGAGCGGCGCACCCCGAACGTGCCGGGGTAGTCGGCGCCGAGACTGCGGTTGAGCAGGCTGCGGGCGGTGTCCCAGCGCGCGTGCCACGGCAGCGGCCAGAAGTGGTTCTGCGGGCGGACGAGGTCGGCGTCGGCGAGCAGCGCCTCCACCCTGGCCAGAGCGGGCTGGTCGTAGCGGACGTCGTCGTCGGCGATGACCACGTGCTCGGCCCTGGCCAGGCGCATGCCCGTGGTCACGCCGTTGACCTTGCCGTTGGCGAAGCGCAGCTCGCTCGCGGGCCTGACGTGCGTGGCGAGGCCATCCCACGCGGCGGCGTGGCGCTCGAACAGCGGCGAAGGGGAGCCGTCCACCACGATGACCCGCACGTGGCGGCTCAGGGTCCGCAGGTAGGCGGTCAGCTCCTCGAGGCCCGCGTCGTCGTCCCATCGCAACGGGAGCACGTAGTCCATCATGCGGCCACGACCTCCCCGAGCAGCGACGTCGTGCCGCGCAGCCAGCGGGACATGACCTGCGCGGCCCACAGGCGCTCCAACGTGAGCGCGCACGCGGCGCCGTACAGGACATCGCCTGACAGCGACGGGTGGTCGCGGGCGAAGGCGCCGCACAGGTCGTGCGCGGCGATCTGCTCGTGGACGGCGTCGGCCTGCACGTGCTCGTCGTAGAAGCGCGTGGCCGTCGCGTCGCCGCCCAGCCTGCGCAGCCCCGCGGCGTAGCGGCGGTTGGGCAGCGAGGAGGTCATCTCGAAGGCCGCCAGATGGCCGATCGAGGCGCCGCGCAGCCGCCGGTGCAGCCCGAACAGCGACATCGCGTTCGAGATCGCCAGCGTCACCGCGGGCACCCTGCCGAGATGGGCGCCGTAGGAGTCGTCGAGGCCCAGGCCTCGCATGGTGGCCCTGAACAGCTCCGAGTGCATGCGCTCAGGACGGCCGCCGCCGTACTCGTCGGACTGGATCTCCACCAGCGCCGCCTTGGCCCTGCCCCGCAGGCGCGGAATCGCCCACGAGTGCGGGTCGGCCTCCTTCAGGTGGTAGATCGACCGGTGCACGACGAACTCGCGGAACTGCTCCAGGCTCGCCTCACGCTGCAGGAACGTCGACAGCGGCGGGCCGTCGTCGGCCGCCACCAGCTCGGCCAGCGCGCGCCGTACCTCCTGCGGGGGGGACGGCGGGCGGGCGCGGCACGAGCTCCCGCAGCGCCGACTCGAAGCGCCGCTCCAGCTCGGCTCGGGTGCGCAGCAGCGAGGGCTCCCACTCCCAGCGCTCGTCCACCTCGTCGAAGCCCTGGTAGTGCAGCTCGTAGCAGACGAACAGGGCCAGGTGCAGATCCTCGTCGTCCACCTCGTGGACGGCGAGCGGCTCGCCTCCGGGCGGGCCGGTCAGCCGTCCGAACAACGCCGCGGTGATCGGGCCTCGCGCGGCAGGCAGGTTCATCTGTCCTCGGCCGCCTTCACCTTGACCGCCGGCTTCCTGCGCTCGGCCTCGGTGGTGCGGGCGCGCAGCTGCGGGAACTCGTAGCGCTCCTCGCCGCGGGCGTGCGCCGTCACCGCGCCGGCCTCTCGAAGGCCTCGGCCCGCTGCCTGCCCGAGGACTGCTCCACCTCGTCGAACAGGTCCCTGATCAGGGCGTGCTGCGCCGGCGACAGGTCGATGACGTCTTCCTCGTCCGTCATCTCCGGCGTCATCTGCCGAGTGGCCATGAGCGATCTCCTTCCTCCTTCCGAGTACGGCGTGCCTACCCAGGCGCCGATGGGCCACGCACGGCTTTACCCATTCCACGCCTACGGCTCGGACAACGCGGAGGTTGCCTTGGGGATCGCCGGGTTGCGCTTCCGCTCGGCCGTCCGGCACTTGCCAGCGCCCGGCGAAGGCGACCGGCGGCGAGGCGACGACCCTGCCGGCGCTCCCGCGTGTTCCCACCCGCTCATCGGCTGCACGGCCGAAGTGTCGGACCGGGGTCCCGAGGTCGGCCGGGTGATACTGAACATCGACGCGGCCGGCGCCCGCATCGACCCGATGACGTCACGGGTCCGGCCGAGCCGGAGGACCGCGACGGCGGTCCGCCCGCCACCGCGATCGACCGGGGCGTGCGGCACAAGCAGGTCAGCGATGAGCACCCCACGCAGCAATGGAGGAGAACTGATGTTCCGTGACACGAAGGCGTTCAGCGGGTTCTCGGTGGACGACATCGAGGCGGCCAAGGCCTTCTACGGCGACACGCTCGGAATCCGGGTGTCGGAGGAGAACGGCATGCTGACGCTGCATCTCGCCGGCGACCGCGACACGCTCGTCTACCCGAAGCCCGACCACACGCCCGCGACGTTCACCATCCTCAACTTCCCTGTCGACGACATCGACGAGGCCGTCGACCAGCTGACCGAGCGCGGGGTGCGCTTCGAGCGCTACCCGCAGATGAAGCAGGACGCGAAGGGCGTCATGCGCGAGGAGGGCCCGCCCATCGCCTGGTTCACCGACCCTGCGGGCAACGTCCTGTCGATCCTCCAGGCCTGAGGAGCCATGTCGGCGGGAGCTGCGGACGTCGGTCTCCTCGTATTGCACTGATCGATGTAAAACGAGTAGCGTACTCGTATGGCGAGGCCGAGATCGTTCGATGAGGACCGGGTCCTGGACACTGCGATGCGCACGTTCTGGGCGAACGGCTACGAGTCGACCTCGACCAGGGACCTGTGCGAGGCGCTCGGTCTGGACCGCAGCAGCGTGTACAACGCCTTCACCAACAAGCGCGAGCTGTTCAAGCGCGCGTTGACCCGCTACATGGCCGCCACCACCGCCGACCAGCTGCGGATCCTTGACGATCACGAGCTGCCGGCGATCGAGCGGATCCGCGCGCTGTTCGCCAAGATCCTCCAGACGGAGGCGGAGAACAGGCGCGACGGCTACGGCCTCGGCTGCCTGACCGTCAACACCACGATGGAGCTCGCCGGCCGTGATCCGGAGATCGCCCTGATGCTCGATCGCGACACCGAGTACCGAGTCGTGAACCTGAGCGCCGTCATCGGGAGCGGGCAGCGCGACGGCAGCATCGGCTCCAGCCGCGATCCCGCCGAGCTCGCCAGGTTCGTCAACGCCGTGATCGCCGGGATCCGGGTGGCCGCTCAGGGTGGCGCCGCCGACGCCACCCTCGAGGCCATCGCGGCCACGGCCATGGACGCCCTGGCCTGACCTCGGCTTTTTCATGCCCAAGTTCTACACCGATTGGTGCAATAAAGGAGTTCCCCTTGCCCAGAGCCGTCTACGTGCTGGCCATAGGCATTTTCGCCATGGTGACCAGCGAGTTCGCCGTCGGAGGCCTGATGCCGGAGATGGCGGACGGACTCGGCGTGACCATCTCCCAGATCGGCTATCTGATCACCGCCTTCGCGGTGGCCATGTCGGCGGGCGGTCCGCTGATGACCGTCGCGCTGATGCGGATACGCCCGAAACCCGCACTCATGCTGCTGTTCGCGATCTTTCTGGTGGGCAATGTGCTCGCGGCGCTCGCGCCGTCCTACCCGATCATGATGGTCGCGCGCGTCATCACCGGAGTGGCCTCCCAGGCGTTCTTCGGCGTCGCCATCTCGGTGGCGGTCCAGCTGAGCCGCCCAGAGGTACGCGGCCGTGCCCTCGCCGTCGTCCTGAACGGATTGATGCTCGGCACCCTGCTCGGGCTGCCGCTGTCCACGCTGATCGGCGGGCAGCTCGGCTGGCGTGCCGCCTTCTGGGTCGTCGGCGCCCTGACCGTCATCGCCGCGCTCGCCACCACGATGGGCGTTCCCGGGCTCGGGCGTGCCGACGGCGGCAACGGCGAGTTCAGGCAGGAGATGGCGGTCTTCAGGAACGGCAGGCTGTGGCTGGCGCTGTCGACCAGCACCCTCATCATCGGAGCGACCTTCGCCGCCTTCAGCTATCTCAGCCCGATCCTCACCCAGGTCACCGGGTTCTCCTCGGGGACCGTGCCCCTGCTGCTCGTCGCGTACGGCGCAGCCACCGTGATCGGGAACCACGTCGTCGGACGCCTGGCCGACAGGCACACCATCAGCGTCCTGCTGTCCGGGCTGATCCTCAACACGATCTTCCTGGCCGGTTTCGCGCTGTTCGCCCACCTCACCGTCCCCGCGGTGATCGCCATGCTGGGCGTCGGGCTGGTCGGAGTGACCATGAACCCCGCGATGGCCGTACGCGTCCAGCGCGTCGGCAACCCGGGGCCACTGGTCAACACCGTCCACGCCTCCTTCATCACCCTCGGGGTGATCGTCGGCTCCGCGGTCGGCGGGCTGGCCATCGACGGCTTCGGGCTGCGGGCTCCCCTCTGGCTGGGCGTCGGGCTGGCCGTACTCGGGATCGGCTCCCTCCTGCCCGAGCTCGGCCGTACCAGGGCACAGTCAACGACCGAGAGTCTCGCTCAGGAGCGCGTCGAAGCCTCCACCACCCGCTGACGCACCGCACCCCGCAGGGACGGGCCGTGTCGCCCCGGTCGGGTCAGAGTTCGACGGTCTCGCCGGGCTTGAGGCGGCGGATGTCGGCGCCGGAGCGCTCCGCCTCCATGGCGAGCACGCCGTCCAGGACCCGCAGGCCCCACTCGTTCATCAGACCGTCGTGGATGGCGTAGGCGCGCACGGGGGCGGCGGTGGGCAGGTAGGCGCCCAGGCAGCCCCAGCACGCGACCGGGGCACCGGATCACCACACATCGACGTCCACGCCGATCGCGATGGTCCGCAGGGCACTGAGCGCGACCCAGGCGCGCTCGCCACTGTTCATCCCGTATCTGCCGGGGTCGTCCGTCCCGGGCAGCAGGTCGAGCACGGCGCTGACGTGGCCGCACTTCGCCGCGTTCCTGGCCACCTGCACGCACTCGCGACGCTTGGTCGCCTTGGGGAGTGTCGCGAGCCCGGCGTACTGGGCGGCGAGATCGGTCAGCTGGTCGTCGGTCGGGCCGGTGGGCCTGCCCTCGGTCGCGATCCGTTCGGCCACCGGCAGGTGATCCCGCACCGAGGCCCAGTTGATGTCGCCCCACAGCCGGAGCAGTTCCGGCTGCCCGTGGACGGTGAGCGCGCGGGCCGCCGTCCAGTCGTCGAACCAGCGCACGCCGTAGGAGTGCCGCTTGTTCGGGTCGTTCGGCTCGCTGCGCTCCCCGATCAGCTCGCGCACCAGCTCGGTCTCGCCCCTCCTGAGCAGGCAGACCAGCCAGGGCACGCCGTGGTGCCGGCCCCCCGGCGTGCCCACGCCCTCGTCCAGCACGACGCGGGCCTCCTGCTCGCGGCCGCACTCGGTGAGCGCCCAGACCAGCGGCAGGCGGACTCCCCAGTTCGAGCGATGGGCGTCGGCGGCCTCGCGGGCGGAGGCGAACCACCGCTCGGCGCGTTCATGCTGCCCGAGGACCGCGCAGGCGCCGGCGACCGCCGCCGTGTCCGCCGCGTCGCTCATGTCCGCGAGATCGTCGTCGGCATAGGGGAAGACGGCGGCGGCTTCCGCCGCGAAACCTGCAGCGCCGAGCGCGAGCGCGATCCGCGCGAGGTGTCCGAGACGTCGCCGGTGTTCCGGTATCGCGAGGGCCAGCTCGCGGGCTTCGGCAGCCTCGCGCCGCCGGGCGCGGATCATCGCGAGCTGCTGGAGTGTGTTGACGGTCCACTCCGCGTGGGCGACCGAGTCCTGAACGGTCAGGTCGGCCAGCGTTCCCCGGACCACCGTGATCAGGTCGCCGACGGTGGCGGTGTCAGGTGGCGGCCACGTCCCCTTCGCCTCTGCCGTGCTGCCACGTCCCCGGAACGGCGCCAGGAGTCGGCCGGTCTCCGGCGACCCCGCCCGCACCCCCGCATGGGCGGGGTCGGGGAAGACCTCCTGGTCGCCCCAGCGGAACGGCCAGGCGAAGCGGCGGTCGACCGACCAGCAGAGCCGACCGTCGAGATCGTCTTCCCTGCCGGCCTGCGCGATGACCGTGCCGTCCTCGAACGCCACCGCCCAGGTGTCCTCGTCCAGCGCGAACGTCGGGTTGAGCCGGAGCTGCTCGCCGAGGTCGCGGCCGGTGAGGAAGAGCGGGCGACGGGAGGCAGGGGCATGGTGGAAGGGGTGGTCGGCCACGATCTCGCCGGTGTCGGGACGGAGGAAGCGCACCGCGTGCGGACCGATCGCGATCAGCACGTCGGCGGCGGGCCATTCCAGGCCGAAGCTGTGATCATCCTGGCCGACGGTGCGCCGGACGCCGTCCAGGACGCGCAGCCGTTCGGGGCGTTCACCGAGCGACCAGATCTCGATCCGCCCCTCTGCGGTGACACAGGCGGCCCGCTCGCCGTTCGGCGACCAGGCCCACGGCCGGGCGTCCCAGCCGCGCGGGTCGGAGGCGGCCGCCTGAACGTTCAGGTCGTACAGGTGCTCGCCGGTCGTCGCGTCGACGATCCCGACGGTCCCGCCTGCCGGGGCCACCACCGCCAGGCGGCCGCCCGGCCCCCAGCACAGGACGTCGGCGCCCGGGTAGCCAGGAAGCTCCGCCGTCGTCTCACCCGTCAGCGCGTCGGCGATGACCAGCCTGCCGTCGCGTTGGCAGGCCAGGAGTCGTTCGTCCAGGCTCCACTCCGGCGCAGCAGCGTCCGGATCCTCTTCCAGGCGCAGGAACCAGGTGACCTGCCGTTTCTCCACATCGAGCGAGATCGCCGCGTACTCGTCCGCCGCCTCTCCGTAGACGCGGGAGCCGTCGCGCGACCAGAACGCCCGGCTGAGGACGAACATGGGCTCGTCGTTCCAGATTTCCTTGAACTCGTCGGGCGACGGCCCGCTGAACTCGATCGGCGCCGTTCCCTCCGGGCGGGCGTCCGGTGGGCCGGCGACCGAGCCCTCGTGCATCGCCACGACGACGTTGCGAAGGAGGTCCGACTCGCCTCCGTAGACGAACGCGCGCCTGCCCTCCGGGGCGAAGGCCATGCCCAACGGCCTGCCGGAGGCGAGGAAGAACGCGTCGGCGAGCGGCTCGTGGGCGGTGCCGAACGGGTCCCACACGCCGGTCGCGTTGGTGTTGTACTCCAGGGCGATCCGCGTGCCGTCCGCCGACCACTGGAGGCTACGCGCGTGACCGGGGAAGCCGATGCCGCCCATGATGCCGTCGATCGCGTGGACGCAGCGGCCGGTGGCGACCTCGAAGACCTGCAGGACGCCGCCCCTGTCGTAGTCGTCGCCTGTCCAGCTTCCGACCGCGAGGTGGCGGCCGTCCGGGCTGAGCGCGTGGCCGTTCAGCTCGCCGTGGTGCACGTCGGAGTGGCGCAGCAGCGCGCCCGCGTCGCGCAGCCGGGCGGTGGCGAGGCGATGCGCGTCGGTGGCGCCGTGGGTGCGCTCCAGCGCCTGGAGGGCGTCCCGCAGCGGCACGGTGTCGCGCTCCGGGGAGAACGCGGACCAGTCGGCGTTCTTGAGGATGTCGAGGGCCTCGTCGGGGCCCATCCGCTCGCCAGGGACGCCGGTGAACGGCGGGGATGGTGGCGGGGTGCCGGGCTCCCGGCCGTCGAGCACGGCCGCCAGCGCGTCCTCGTCGTAGATCGGAACGCCGCGTACCGCCGCAGGACCCGCCTTGGCCCCCGACTTCGCCCCGGCGAAGACCAGGTCGGTCCTGGCCGTGACCGACGCGGTCACCTTCGCGCCCAACGCCTCCAGACGGCGCTTGGCCTCATCCTTCGAAAGCCGGCCGAACCGTCCGGCCAGCACGATCTGGCTGCCGCTGATCATCATGCCAAGCGACCGTAATGGACATGACCGACACTTCGCCCCTTGTTCGGTGAGGGCGCCCTCGACATCCTGCGGCGCGACGGGGGATCTAGGCGGCCGGCTCGCCCGCTCGTTCAGCGGCCACGACCTCGGGATGAGGGACGACGCGCCGCCGTACCGCGAGCCCGAACAGGACGACCAGCACCCCGCACGCGCCGGACAGCGCGAAGGGAGCGGCCGGCCGCCACAGGTCGTACAGCCAGCCACCGACCCCGGAGACGACGAAGATCCCGATCGCGCCGCAGAGGACCTGCACGCCGAAGGAGGAGCCGCGGTAGCGGGCCGGCACCTGCTGGGCGAGCAGCGGCCCAGCCGTGGTGATGACGCCGATCTCGCCGAGACCGATGAAGGCGGCCACCAGCATCATCCCGGGCCCGAGCGGGTCGCTGACCAGCAGGGTCGACAGATAGGCGGCAGCGGCGACGGCCTGGGCGAGGATGACGACGTGCTGCCGCTTCATCCGGTCGCCGAGCCAGCCGAACAGCGGCGCGCCCACCACGATCACCGTGTAGGCGATGCCGACGATGGCACCGCTCTTGGCCAGGGCCTCGGTGGCGGACATGCCGCGTACGGACCTGGCGTAGTCGACGATCCACAGCGACAGGAAGCTGGCCACGAGGGCCAGATCGGCCCTGGCCACGAAGGAGGCGGCGTAGGACAGCGCCACCCCTGGGTCGCGGGCCAGTCTGACGCCCTCGCCGATCAGCCGTGTCAGCGGCACCCTGGGCGTCTCGGTCACGCCCCAGCTCGGTGAAAGCGTGGAGCGCAGTGCCAGGGCGCCGAGCAGGACCAGCGCGGAGACGATCAGGAAGCCGGTCCTGGCGGCCGCGATGGGCTCCATTCCGCCCTTCTCCAGCATGCTGGGCAGCCTGACCAGCACCAGCACGGCGATCACTGCGCCGATGCCGCTGAAGAGCCCGAGCCAGCCGTAGGCCCTGCCTCGCGTGCGATCTCGCACGTAGTCGGCGGTGATCGCGGACATGGTGACGTGCAGAGCGGCGATGCCGAGGGCGAACAGGACCCGCAGCGCGACGAGAACGGCCGCGTTGCCGGCGAAGGGGTAGAGCGCCGCCCCCGCCGCGCACAGCAGAAGCCCCGCTACCGCGACGGGTCGCCTGCCGATCCGGTCGGCCAGCGCGCCGTACCAGGTCAAGCTGAGGATCAGTGCGACCTCCGCGGCGATCTGCAGGTAGCCGGTGACTCTGCCGAGGTCGCCGGAGGACAGCCCCAGAACCTCGTTGAGGATGTACGGCTGGCCGGCCGGCAGGAAGGTGATGACGGTGGTGCCGAGGAACCCCAGCCCCATGCAGGCCCACAGGTTGGTCTTGCTGATGCCGGGCGTCGCGTCCAGACCTAACATATGAACGATCATCGCAACTGCGGACATAGATCGTCTAGGTTTGGCCCATGAGCAGTGAACGCACGCCCCCAGGTGTCAGCGCCGCGGTCCCCAACGTGGCCCGCATGTATGACTACTACCTGGGCGGCAAGGACAACTTCGAGGTGGACCGGCACGCCGCCGAAAAGGTCCTGGCCATCATCCCGGAGGTCAGGGGCGATGCCCGCAACAGCCGGGCCTTCCTGCAGCGGGCGGTCCGCCACCTGAGGCAGTCGGGCGTCGACCAGTTCCTCGACATCGGCTCGGGTCTGCCGACCGCCGGCCATGTCCACGAGGTGATCGACGGTGCGAAAATCGTCTACGTCGACAACGACCCCGTCGTCCTCACCCACTCCAGGGCCCTGCTCGGCCATTCCTCCGGCGTCACGGTCCAGGAGGGCGACCTGCGAGAGCCGGAGAAGGTCATGGCACGGGCGGCGGAGGTGCTCGACTTCGAGCGGCCCGTCGCGCTCCTCGTGGTCTCCCTGATGCACTTCGTCACCGACGAGGAGGATCCGGCCGGCATCATCCGCCGTTACCGCGACCTGCTGCCCACCGGCGGCTACCTGGTGCTGACCCATGTCGCCCCCGACACGATGCCGCAGAAGGCCGACAAGGTCAGCTCCGTCTACCAGAACGCCTCCTCGCCGTTCACCCCCCGCCGCCGCGACGTGTTCGAGGGCTTCCTGGAGGGCTTCGAGCTCCTCGAGCCCGGCGTCGTCAACACACGCGAGTGGCGTCCCGACGCGACCACCGACAGGTCGCTCGTCAAGGGTGACTATCACCTGTGCGCGGTGGGCGCCAAACGGTCATGACGCTGCCTCCCGCCTCTGGCGTCAGCCGCCACGATCAGCCGCCGGGAACGGGAAGACGTCAGCGAACAGCGGCAGGGAGCGGACGATCGTCATGACCGGTGGTGCGGGCCGTCGCGGCGGCTGGGCCGCCACCGGGACCGGCGAGCGGGTACTGCCAGGCCCGGCTCAGATGTCGGGCGTCGGCGGCGGAAGGGTGAAGGCGCTCTCCGCTTCGGTAAGGGTCAGATAATGGGGGAGGATGCGGTCGAGGCCCGTGCGGACCAGAAGGTTCCTGAGCCTTTCCTGCGCTCCGACCAGGGCGATCTGTCCACCCGTCTGCTGCACCTGGTTGTAGGCGCCGATCATGGCGCCAAGGCCCGAGGAGTCGCAGAAGGTCAGTCCCGACAGATCGAGGATCAGACGCTTCCTGCCCGGCTCGGCGAAGACCTGATCCAGCTCCTGACGCAGCCATGCGGCCGTGACCATGTCGAGCTCGCCCTGGAGCGCGACCGTCACGCCTGCCATGGAGGGCAGAACCAAGATCACCAGGGTGGGCTGGCCTAATCCGGAGGGATCGGGATTCATAAGGACCGCCTTCCCTGGTCCACGTACTTCCGGCGCTCCGTAGAACGATGCCAGATCCGCCCGTACGGCGGAAATCCTCCTGGGCGCCTGCCCCTGAAGGACCTGTTGGAGGTGGACCTCGGGCCGACCACCGAGGAGCCCGCGGGCGACGTGGACTTCCGCGTCGTGTTCGGCGTGGCGGCCGAGCGGGCGCCCCGCGAGCCCCCTCGAGCGCGACCACCTGATCGGCCTGTCCTGGCACCACGTCATCCGATCACACAGCGGCAGAGGCCGCCGTCAGCCGAGGGCGTCGAGCAACTCGCGCTCGCGCTGGGCGCTGAGGCCGGCACGTCTTTCCCGGTCCAGACCCTGCTCGCGTTCCCAGGCCAGCGTGTCGGCCAGCATCTCCGCCCTGGGCCGATGGCGCAGCCCCGCGGCGCGCCCAGCGGAGCCGTTCCTGGCCGACCATCCCTCCCAGCCAGGCTTGACCAGCCACAGCGGCAGCGACTCGGGCCCCATGTACTCGGCCACGCCGTTCGCGAGCAGCCATGCCGAGTCGGCGGTGACCACAGGACCGGTGTGCCCGCCGACGGCGCGCGACAGCTCGATCCACTCTCCGAACGGAACGACAGGACCGACGGCGTCGTAGGTGCCGACGGTGCCCTTCTCCGCGGCGTCGAGCAGCCATGCGGCGAGGTCGCGCACATCGACCGCCTGCGTCGGCCTGGCGGGAGCGTCGGGGACCAGCATCGGCCCTCGGGCGTCCCGCGCGGCACGGGCCACCCAGTAACCGGAGCGTCCGCTGCTGTCGCCGGGGCCGCCGATGAGACCGGCGCGTGCGATGAGGAGGCGGTCGCCCAGGGCGGCCGTCGACGCCTGCTCGCAGGCGACCTTCGCCTCGCCGTACAACGCGCGGTCGACCTCGTCCTGGTCGGTCGGAGCGAGCAGGGCGGCGGACTCGTCCGCGTCCGGCGTGTCATAGGAGGCGTAGGCGTTGATGGAGGAGACATAGACCCAGTGCCCGGCCCTGCCGCCGAGTGCGTCGAGCGCCCCCCGTACGAAGCCTGGCTGCCAGGAGACCTCGAGGACCGCATCCCATTCGCGGTCGAGCAGCGGTTCGTACGCCGAAGGATCGCGCCGGTCGGCGGCCACCAGCCTCGCTCCGTCCACGACCTCTCCGCTTTCGCCGCGAGCGAGGCACGTCACCCGATGGCCGCGCTCGACGGCCTGCCGCGACAGCTCCCTGCCCACCCACGCTGTTCCACCCAGAACCAAGATCTCCATCCCGTCACCCAAGCACCGCGCGCAGCGAGAGCCCAGACGTCTTCGCTGACAGCGGACCCGATTCGCCGACGGCGTACCGAGGTCGTCGCCCGGTCCCCACGGCCCGACCGTGACCGGCTTCAATCCACCGGACGCACCGTGATTCGCCTCGACCCACCGGCCGCGTCCCGCCTCTCCGGCGGGGCAAGTCAGGGCGAACGAGGCCCGTCGCTCAGGCGGCGGAGGTTCCCTGCGACGGTGGCCTTCTGGCCTGTACGGCTCGCGCCACCGCCAGTCCCGCGGCCGCCAGCGCCCACACCGCGCTCGTCAGCCGCCCGAGCGCTTCCGTGGCGAACGCACCGCTCCGCGGATGGGCGAGACCTGCCTCGGACAGCAGGCCGGTGACGCCTGCGACCAGCAGGAGCCAGGCCGCTCAACACCGCGAGGAAGGCGACGACCCGGCTCCAGCGCGACAGCAGCAGGCCGGTGACGAGGAGGATCAGGGCGGTCAGCAGCGTGGCCGCCTACACCAGCGTCATGAGGTCGACGCGCAAGGAGTCCTCGAGCCGCTCCCGCGTGCCGAGCGGCAGCGACGGGAGCGCGAAGGCCACCACGAGCGGGACATGGACCAGGCCGAGGAGGGCCGCAGGCCAGGATGCCCGGCCGAGCGCCACACACAGGAGCCCCGCCACGTACGGCTGCTCGCCTTCGACGCCGATGTCCAGCACCTTGGCCGTGCAGAACGGCGCCACCTTCCGCGCGGCCTCCGCCTCACGCCGGAAGCGCCGTCGCGCGTCCTCGTCGCGGGCCACCTGGCCGAGCAATACCTTGATGGCGACCTGGACGCCGTCTGGCCCGCGACCGAGGTAGACGGTCCCCTGCCCGCCCTCGCCCAGGACGTCGAACGCCTCGTAGACACCGAAGCTCCGTTTCTCCGTCAATCCCACCCGATGACATTAGAGCCCGTGCGGCAGGCCGGTCGATCTCGATGGCGCAGCGCCGCGAGGTGCGCGGCGTCACCACCGTCAGGCCGCTCGCTCTGATCTCAGGGGAGGAATCTCAGGGGAGGAATCTCACGGCTGACGATCACGGTGGTGCTCCTCGAGGGCGTCGAGCAGGCGCTCGGCGGAGGAGTCCGAAGGGGTCCGGAGGAAGGGGAAGCTTACGGGTTCGCCGACGCACACCGCGTCGAGGGCGTCGAACACCGGGCGGAGCTGTTCGACGGCTCGCAGGCCGCCCGAGGCCTCCCCGTAGGCGACGAAGGCGACGGGCTTGCCCCGCCACTCCTCGTGGTACCAGTCGATGGCGTTCTTGAGCGAGGCGGGAAAGCTGTGGTTGTACTCCGGCGTCACGATCACGAACGCGTCGGCGTCGGCCAGCCAGGGCCGCAGATGCTCCACGGCCGGCGGCCCGGTGACCCCACGCGCAGGGAAGCCGGCCGGCAGTACCGTCGGCAGCCACGCTTCGGCCAGATCGATGACGTCCACGTCGAGATCGTCTCGGCGACACGCTCTGGTGTGCAGCCAGGCCGCCGCGGTAGGACCGAACCTGCCCTGCCGTACGCTGCCGATGATGATCGCTAGTCGCATCCCGCCTCCTTCCGTCCGGTCGTCCGGTTGACGACTCCACTGTGCTGGTGGGTGCGCACGATCGGCTGGGGGTCGGCGGCCGATAGCCTTACTTGATGCGATTTGGTGTTCTTGGTCCGCTTTCGGTGTGGGCTGCTGACGGGACGCCCGTCCGAGTTCCCGAACTGAAGGTCCGCGCGCTCCTCGCCGACCTGTTGATGCACGAGGGGCGAACCGTGTCAGCCGACCGGCTGCTGGACGACCTCTGGGGCGAGGACCTGCCGGGCAACCCCACCAACACGCTGCAGACCAAGGTCTCCCAGCTGCGCCGCGCACTGGGCGATCGCGAGCTGGTGGCCTACCAGCCGACCGGATACTCCCTGGTCAGCGACTCGGTGGACGCCGTCGAGTTCGCCCGGCTGCTCGCAGGCGCGCTGGCCAGCGACGACCTGCGGGTCAAGGCCGACCTGCTGTCCGACGCGCTGGCGCTGTGGCGCGGCCCTGCCTACGCCGACTTCCGCGACTCCTTCGCGCACGCCGCCGCCTCCCGCCTCGACGAACAGCGCCTGACGGCGCTGGAAGAGCAGGCGGAGGTACGGCTGGCGCTGGGCGAGCACAGCCGCCTCGCCGACGAGCTGGGGGAGCTGGTGGCGGCGCACCCCCTTAGGGAGCGGCTGCGGGCGGCGCACCTGCGTGCGCTGTACCGCTCAGGGCGGCAGAACGAGGCGCTGGCCGGGTACGCCGAGCTGCGCGAGCGTCTGGCCGACGAGCTGGGTCTCGACCCAGGCCCTGAGCTGGTCGCGCTCCACCAGGCGATCCTGGTGCAGGATCCGGCGCTGACGCCCGCGCCTGCGGCGTCCTCGACGAACCTTCCCGCGCAGCTCACCTCCCTCATCGGCAGGGACGGGGCGGTGGCCGAGGTAGAAGCCATGGTCGACTCCTCCAGGCTGGTCACGCTGACCGGTCCTGGCGGCGTGGGCAAGACCCGGCTGGCGCTGGCCGCCGCCGCCTCGGTCGAGCTGCCGGGCGGCGTGTGGCTGGTGGAGCTGGCCGGGGCCGTCGGGCAGGTGGCCGAGTTGGTGGCCGCCGCGCTGGGGGTCAGGGACGAGACCTCCACGCCTCCTCAGGTGCCCGTGCCCGACCTGGCCCATCGGCTGGCCGACGCGCTGCGCGGGCAGCGGCTGCTGCTCGTGCTCGACAACTGCGAGCACCTGGTCGAGGAGGTGGCCGCGCTGGTGGACCTGCTGCTGCGCAAGGCCCCCGGGGTCCGGGTGCTCGCCACCAGCCAGGAGTCGCTGGCCCTGCCGGGGGAGACGCTCTTCGTGGTGCCGCCCCTCGACCAGCCGAGCGCGGTCGCGATGTTCGCCGAGCGCTCGGGCACGCCGCTGGACGCCGAGAGCACACCGTGGGTCGAGGCGATCTGCCGGCGCCTGGACGGGTTGCCGCTGGCGCTGGAGCTGGCGGCGGCCAGGGCGCGGGCGCTGGGCGTGCAGGGGGTGGCCGAACGGCTCGACGACCGGTTCCGCCTGCTGGGGGTCGCCGGGCGGGGCAGGCCCGCCAGGCAGCGGACGCTGCGGGCGGTGATCGACTGGAGCTGGGAGCAGCTCACCGAGCCGCAGCGGACCGCGATGCTGGCGCTGGCGGTCCATCCCGGCGGGTGCACGCTGGAGGCGGCCGAGGCGGTCGGGGTCGATCTCCACCTGCTCGACGAGCTGGTCGGCAGGTCGATGGTGACCGGCGCGCCCAGGTACCGGCTGCTGGAGAGCGTGGCGGCCTACTGCCTGGAGCGGCTCGAGCAGGACGATCCCGTGCTCGGGCTCAGGGACGCCTACTACACCGAGCTCGCCGTGCGCGCCGCCCCTCACCTGTACGGCGGCGCGCAGCGGCAGTGGCTGGTGCGGCTGGACGAGGAGGTGCTCAACCTCAGGGCGGTGCTGGACTCGGCGGGCTCCCCCCGGCTGGTCGAGGCGCTGACCTGGTACTGGTACCTGCGGGGCAGGCACCAGGAGGGGTATCGCCACACCAGGGGGACGGCGTGGGGTTCCGGGTTCGCCCTGCTGGCAGGCGCCGGCCGTACCGACGACATCGACTTCCCCGACGCCAGGTCGCGCTGGTTCCTCGCGCACGCCTGCCTGCACTTCGGGGACGTGAACACGGCGGTCGGGCTGCTGGACGAGGCGCTGGCGCGGTTCAGGTCGCAGGACGACAGGTGGGGCGAGGCCGCCGCGCTGGCCGGCCGTGCCAAGCAGGCGATGTTCCAGGGCGACTTCGACCTGGCCGCGAGCAGCGCCGCCCAGAGCATGGCGATCTTCAGTGAGCTCGGCGATCGGTGGGGGCAGCTCCAGGCCTCGGACATGCTGGGCTACCTGGCGGAGGTCACCGGCGACTACGCGCGCGCCGCCCGGCTGCATCGGCAGGGGCTGCGGATCGCGGAGGATCTGCGGTTGTGGACCGACGTGTCCTACCGGCTGTCCAGCCTGGGACGGATCGCGCTGCTGACCGGCGAGCTGGAGCGTTCGGCGGACCTCCACGAGCGGGGGATGCGGCTGGCAGGCGAACAGGGCAACAGGTACGCCGAGGAGTTCGCCAGGGTGGGTCTCGGGCTGGTGGCGCGCAGGTCGGGCGACCTCGATCGAGCCGAGGAGCTTTTCCTCGAATCGCTGGCCTGGAACCGGCGGCTGGAGACGGAGTTCGGGGTGCCGTTCTACGGGGTGACGTTGATCCTGGCCGAGCTGGGGTTCATCGCCTCCGGCCGAGGGGAGGCGGCTGCCGCCAGGGCGCTGCACCTGGAGGGACTGGCCGCCGCCCGTGAGGTCGGTGATCCGCGCTCGGTGGCGCTGGCACAGGAGGGGCTGGCGGAGGTGGCGGCGCTGGAGGGGGCCTCCGAGGAGGCCTCCAGGCTGCTGGCGGAGGCGGCGGAGCTGCGGGAGTCGGTCGGAGCGCCGCTGCCACCGGCCGAACGCGGCGACGTGGACCGCGTCCTCGAGATGATCGCCGCCCGACCGTCAGCGGATCGTGCGTGAGGGGCCGCCGCCGACGGCTCGGGCCCGGCGGTGGGCGCTCGTGTGGTGACGTTCGGCCGGTCGGGAGCGTGGGCCGAGCTGGCCCTCGTCCCCGACGCCGCGTCCAGGGCAAGGCCGTCCTCACCCTCCCTTGACGGCGATGACGACCTTGCCGAACGCCTCGCCCGAGGCGTAGTGGCGGTAGGCGGCGGGCGCGTCGTCGAAGGCGAAGACCCGGTCGATGACCGGGCGCAGCCGATGGGCCTCGATCAGCCGGTTCATAGCGAGGAACTGGGCTCGGCTGCCGACGGCGACGGCGCGGACGGTGGCGCCGGAGGCGAACAGCACCCGGGGGTCGAGCGGCGGCACGGCATCGGAGAGGAAGCCCACGCAGGCGACATGGCCGGCTATCGTCACCGCCTTGAGGGAGCGCTCCAGCAGGCCGGCGACGTCCACGACGCGGTTGGCTCCCCGTCCGCCGGTCAGCTCCACGACCTGGCCGGGCCACTCAGGCGTGGCCCGGTGGTCGAGGACGTGATCGGCGCCGAGTTCGGTCAGCCGCGCGGCCTTCGCGGGGCTGCTCGTGGTGGCGATGACCCGGGCGCCGAGCGCCTTGGCGAACTGCAGGGCGAACAGCGAGACGCCGCCGGACCCCTGGACGACGAGGGTCTGGCCGGGTCGCAGGCCCTCGCCGTCGCCGGTCAGGGCGTTCCAGGCGGTGACCGCGGCGCAGGGAAGCGTCGCGGCCTCGGCGTAGGTGAGGTGGCCGGGAATCGGGACGAGCGCGTGCTCGTCGACCAGCGCGAGCTCGGTGAGCATGCCGTCGAGCGAGCCGCCCAGTTGCGGCAGATGCTCGACGCCGAAGGGGCCGTCCTGCCAGCTGGGGAACAGGGGAGCCGTGACGCGGTCACCGACGCGTGCCGTACTCACGCCAGGCCCGACGGCGACGACCTCGCCGGCGCCGTCCGAGACGGGGACCACATCGGGTTTCACCGGCAGGACGTAGTCGCCGCGCAGCACCATCAGCTCGCGGAAGCTCAGTGAGGTGGCCCGTACGGCGACCAGCACCTGTCCGGGGCCGGGAACCGGTTCCTCGTGCTCCCTGATCGACAGGCCTTCCACGCCTGCACCGCTGTTCACGTGATAGCTACGCATGGTCAGCTGTTCTCGGTGGCCAGCGGGACGCCTGCCGTCTTGCTGAACCCGAAAGCCTCGGTGATCAGGCCGTCGCGCACACGCATGACGTTCACGCCGCTCACCCAGTCGGTGGCGCCGTCGCCGTAGCGGTAGTGCCAGCAGATCGTGGCCCGCTCGCCGGCGACGATGACCTCCTGGGGCTCGAACTGCGTGGTGCGGTCCTCGACCAGCGCCCGCCACCACGCCAGGCAGGCCTCGCGGCCGACGACCCGCTCCCCGCTGGGGGCCGGCTGGACCGCCTCCATCACGCAGTCCTCGCCGACGAGATCGGTGAGCACGTCGGCGTCGTGGTGGATGAACGCGTGGTTGAAGCGATCGATGACGTCGGAGGTCGTGCGAGCGGACATGGACATCTCCTTGGTAGATAGACCGTTCGGTCTCCCTGAACCATATAGACCGGTTGATCTACTCGTCAACAGCTGGCAGGCTGGGCCCGTGAGTACACGAACCGCTCCCGGCCCACGCGAACGCCTGCTGCAGGCCGCCCAGGACCTCACCTACCGCCACGGCATGGGCGTCGGCGTCGACGCGGTCCTGAAGGAGGCCAACGTCGCGAGGCGTTCGCTCTATGAGCACTTCGGCGGGAAGGACGGCCTGCTGGCCGAGGTGCTGCGCCGTAGCACCGACGAGGACGAGGCCCGCTACCGGCAGACCATGAACGCCGCAGGTCAGAACCCCCGCGACCGCCTCCTGGCCGTCTTCGACGAACTGGCCAGGGTCATCGACGCGCCTGACTTCCGCGGCTGCCGCTACCTGGCGGCCGACCTGGCGCTGCCCGACCCCGCCCATCCAGGCCACGCCATCACGCGTGACTACCGCGACCGCGTGCGGCGACTCCTGGAGCACGAGCTGGTCGCGCTCGGGCACCCGCGCCCCGGACACGCGGCGGGCCAGCTCCTGCTGCTCATCGACGGCCTGCTCGCGGCCGGAGCCACCCGGCCGGGAACCGACCCCGCGGCCGCCGCCCGCGAACTCGCCGAGCACGTCATCGACACGCGGGCACCGGGCGTCAGCCGCTGAACTCCTTGCCGAAGTCGTAGGTCCGCCAGCGCTCGGGCCGCACGCGGACGGTGACCATCGTCCGCACGAAGTCCTTGATGTTGTCGAAGAACCGCTCGCCGGCTTCGGTGCCGAGGTAGCGAACCGACCACTGGCGGTACTCGTCCGCGTCGGTCGGCTCATAACCCACGACAGGACCTTCGACAGAGACGTACTTGTACGGCATGGCCTCCTGCTGAACCGTGAACCCGATCTGGCCCGCCTCGCGGATCAGGGCCATCTTCACGCTGCCGGGGCTCGTGGCGAACGTGATCTCACCGCCGGGCCTGTAGCCGTACCAGATGGGCGCCGCCATGGGCGCCCGCCCGTCGGCGCCGGCCACGCTCAGCACTCCGATGTGGGTCTCGGCCAGGAAGCTCTCCCGCTCGGCCGTCGTCATCCGCGTCGACATGATCTGCTCCTCGAATTCGAATTCCTGGCCCTCACCCTGCCGGTCACCGCTGACGGTTCGCTGGGGGTCGCCGGGTCGGGCCGTACGCTCGCGAACCGCAGGGTCGATCTCGTACGAAAGCCAATCAATGGGACACTACGGACACTCGACTACGAACGGAGATTCATGTCGTTTCAGGCCTATTTGGACAACATTGAGGACAAGACCGGGCTGACGCCGCGTGAGTTCATCGCGCTGGCGAAGGGGCGCGGCTTCGGCGACCCGTCCACGAAGGCGGGAGTGATCATCGAGTGGCTGAAGCAGGACTACGACCTCGGGCGCGGGCATGCGATGGCTCTGGTGCACGTGATCAAGAAGGGCGCGAAGATCGACGCCAAGCACGTCGGCAGCGCCGGATCCCATCGCGACGAATCCGACACGCTCTGGCTGGACGGGAAGAAAAACCGGCCCTGATGCCGCTCTCCTCCGCAGCCGACGGTACGGCGCGTGACCTCGCGGAACGTCAAGCTTAAGTCCTTGGTGCAACTCTGGGGTTGCGCCTGGGGTGTGGATGTGCAACTCTGGGATTGCACATCCAACGGTGGCAGTGAAGGAGTCTCCTCATGAGCGAGGATCGGATCGAACGTGAAACCCTGATCGCGGCGTCCCTGGAGCGGGTCTGGTCGCTGGTGGCCGAGCCCGGCTTCTGGGTGGGCGACCGGGCGAGCGTGTCCGGCACCGTGGCAAGAGAGGGTGAGTCGATGGTGGCGAGGAACGCCGAGTACGGCGACTTCCCTGTGCGGGTGGAGAAGGTCGAGCCGCCGACCTATCTGGCCTACCGCTGGGCCAGCGCGTTCCCCGGACAGGAGCTGCGCGAGGACAACAGCACGCTGGTGGAGTTCACGTTGTCCCAGGAGGGCGACAAGACGCGGCTGCGCGTCGTCGAGAGCGGGTTCGCGGCGCTGGCAGGGTCGGATGAACTGCGCGGCAAGGCGCTGAAGGACAACACCGGCGGCTGGCCCCAGGAGTTGGACGCGCTCAAGGCGCGCGCCGAACAGCCGTCGTCGTGACGGACGCGCCTGGCGGCGAGGTCGCGTCGGTCGACAGCGTCCTCGTCGCGCTGGCCGACCCGACGCGGCGTCAGCTGCTTGATCTGCTCGCCGCCCAGGGCGAGGCCACCGCGACGACGCTCGCCGAACGGCTTCCCGTCTCGCGGCAGGCGGTGGTCAAGCACCTCGCCGTCCTCGACGCCGCCGGGCTGGTCTCCGGCGCCCGGGTCGGTCGCGAGGTGCGGTACGCGGTGCGGCCCGCGGCGCTGGACGCGACGGCGCGGTGGATGGCCACGCTCGCGGCCGACTGGGACCGGCGGCTGGCGAACATCAAGCGCGTCGCCGAGGCGGCGGAGCGGGATTCGCGCTAGCTCGCCGCTCTCCCTCATCAACCCTGTCGTCCCGCTCTGCCAGAGCGCCCCCCGCGTCGGCTCGCCCCGTCGGACGGCGCGGGGTTCGGGTTCCCCTCATCGCCATGCGTTGGGCCTGCCATGCCCCATGGCCGTACGGCTCAGCCGTCCTGCGCGCCGACCTTTGGCTTCTCACGAAGGGAACCGTCCTGTGACCACCTCGCCTTCACTGATCACCGGCAGGCAGCGGTTGATCCTGCTCGTCCTGCTCGGCGCCGGGTTCATGCTGTCCGTCGACTTCTCGATCCTGAACGTCGCGCTGCCGGAGGTCGGCGCGGGCGTCGGGATGGGACTGACAGGGCTGCCCTGGATCACCTCTGCCTACGCCCTGCCCGCGGCCGGATTCACCCTGCTGTTCGGCCGGTTGGCGGACCTGTTCGGCCGCCGCAGGCTGTTCATGTCCGGCATGATCCTGCTGACCGTGGCCTCGTTGCTCGGCGGCTTCGCGACCACCCCCGACCTGCTGCTGACCGCCCGGGTGCTGCAGGGCTTCGCCACCGCGATGACGATCCCCGCGTCGCTGTCGCTGCTCACCACCACGTTCACGGAGGGCGCGACGCGCGACCGCGTCCTCGGCTTCAACGGCGCGCTGCTCTCGGCCGGCTTCACCATCGGCGCGCTGGTCGGCGGCAGCCTCGTCAGCCTGCTGAGCTGGCAGGCCGCGTTCTTCATCAACGTCCCTGTCGCCCTGGTCATCCTGCTGCTCACCCCCTTCGTGGTCAGCGAGAGCAGGCTGCCCGACCGGGTGAAGCTGGACCTGCCTGGAGCGGTGACGGTGACCGGCGGCCTGCTGGCCGTGATCTACGCGGTCATCGAGAGGAACCTCCCCTCGGCCGTCATCGGCGTGCTGCTGCTGGCCGCGTTCTGGATGATCGAGCTGCGTTCGCCCGCGCCGCTCGTCCCTGTGCGCATCCTCAGGCGGCCCACGGTGAAGTGGGGCAACTACGCGGGGTTCGTGGTCTTCACCATGGAGACCGCCATGATCTTCCTGACCACGCTCTACCTCCAGCAGACCCTCGGCTTCTCCCCGCTGGTCACCGGCCTGATCTTCGGCGTCCCCGGCCTGGCGGCCGTGGCGGCCGGGGTGATCGCCGGCCGCTTCATCGGGCGCTTCGGCACCCGCAAGGTCCTCACCCTGGGCCTGGCCGTGCAGGGCCTGGCTACCCTCCCGCTGGTCTTCCTCGGCGCCGACCGAATGGCGCTCGTGGTTCTGATCCCCGCGCTGTTCATCGGGTTCTTCGGGCACGTCACCTCCATCGTGGCCTACACGGTGACAGGGACCTCGGGGCTGCCGGACGAGGAGCAGGGCCTGGCCACGGGCCTGACCTCGATGACCCAGCAGGTGGCCATCACCGTCGGTATCCCGATCCTGAGCGCGGTCGCCGCGACGCGGAGCGTGGAACTGACCGGCATCCACCTCGCGCTGAGCGTGAACGTGGCCGTGACGCTCCTCAGCGTGGTCCTCGTCTGGTTCGGGCTACGTCCGCGCGGCGAGCGCCGTACGGCGGCGGCGGCCGTACCCGCATGGAAGGAAGCCGAGAGGGAAGTGGCCGCCTCCTCGGACTGAGTCGCCCCCAGAGCGGCGAGGGATGGGTGCGAACCGCGCGTCCCTTTCTGCCGCCCATGGTCAGACGAACCGTCCCACGTCGAGGAGTTGTTGCGTAGCGCTCCGCCGGAGCTCACGCAGGCAGGAGCTCGCCGACGAGCTTCTCGATCCTGGTACGGATCTCGTCGCGGATCGGCCTGACCGCCTCGATGCCCTGCCCGGCGGGGTCGTCGAGCTTCCAGTCCTCGTAGCGCTTGCCGGGGAAGATCGGGCAGACGTCGCCGCAGCCCATGGTGATGACCACGTCGGAGGCCTGCACGGATTCCGGTGTGAGGATCTTGGGCTTCTGATCAGCGATGTCGATGCCGACCTCGCGCATCGCCTGGACGGCGACCGGGTTGACGCCTTCCGCGGGTGCCGAGCCCGCCGAGCGGACCTCGATCCGGTCGCCGGCCAGGTGGCTGAGCCATCCTGCGGCCATCTGGGAGCGTCCGGCGTTGTGCACGCAGACGAACAGGACGCTGGGCTTGTCGGTCATCAGACGGTTTCCTTTGCGGGGTAGAAGCGGCGGCGCGCCCACAGCGAGACGTAGACGAGCGCGACCAGCACCGGGACCTCGATCAGCGGGCCGACCACCCCGGCCAGCGCCTGGCCCGAGGTGACGCCGAAGACGCCGATCGCCACGGCGATGGCGAGCTCGAAGTTGTTGCCCGCAGCGGTGAACGCCAGCGTCGTGGTCCTGTCGTACGGCAGGCCGATGCCTTTACCGAGGGCGAAGGAGCCGGCCCACATGAGGGCGAAGTAGACCAGCAGCGGCAGCGCGATCCTGGCCACGTCGCCGGGCTGGGAGGTGATGGTGTCGCCCTGCAGGGCGAACAGGATGACGATGGTGAACAGCAGGCCGTACAGCGCGATCGGGCCGACGCGCGGCAGGAAGCGGCTCTCGTACCAGTCGCGGCCCTTGCCGCGCTCGCCGAGCCTGCGTGACAGGTAGCCGAGCAGCAGCGGGATGCCGAGGAAGACCAGGACGCTCTCGGCGATGTCCCCCATGGACACGTTCAGGCTGGCGCCTTCGAGGCCGAGCCAGCCGGGCAGGATCTCGAGGTAGAACCAGCCGAGCGCGGCGAAGGCGACGACCTGGAAGACGGAGTTGATGGCCACCAGGACGGCGGCGGCCTCGCGGTCGCCGCAGGCCAGGTCGTTCCAGATGAGGACCATGGCGATGCAGCGGGCCAGGCCGACGATGATCAGGCCGGTGCGGTACTCCGGCAGGTCGGGCAGGAAGGTCCAGGCCAGGGCGAACATCACGGCGGGACCGACGACCCAGTTGATCACCAGGGATGAGATCAGCAGCCGCCGGTCGCCGGTGACGGTGTCGAGCCGGTCGTAGCGGACCTTGGCCAGCACCGGGTACATCATCAGCAGCAGCCCGAGCGCGATCGGCAGCGACACCTGGCCGATCTTGACGGTGTCCAGGGCGTCGTCGAGAACGGGGACCGTCCGGCCGAGCAGCAGACCGAGGGCCATGGCCAGGCCGATCCACACGGGCAGGAAGCGGTCGAGCCGTGACAGCCCGCGCATCACCTCGGTGTTCTCGGCCAGGACAGTGGGTGACGCCATGGACTTCCTTCGTTCGAGGTGGTCGGCCAGGTCAGGGCCTGGCAGCGGGAGCGCGGTCCAGCTGGGCGAACAGGGTGACGCGGTGTCCGCACGAGGTCTGCGGCGGGCTGGTCGGACATGGGCGGTCCCGGCGCCGATCCGGCGCACTCGTCGTTTGAGGGCCCACATATAGACACACATCTATTTTCATGGAGGTCTATATGTTTGTCCAGCCCGCTCCCATGGCGCTGACCTGTTACGGCAGATCAGCCACGCGGCGCATACATGATCACGGCGACACCGGCCAGACAGACCAGCGCGCCGATGACGTCCCATCGATCGGGTCGGAAGCCGTCGACGACCATGCCCCACGCGAGGGATCCAGCGACGAACACGCCGCCATAGGCGGCCAGGATGCGGCCGAAATGGGCGTCGGGCTGCAGCGTGGCCACGAACCCGTACAGGCCGAGCGCGACGACACCGGCACCGATCCAGATGATGCCGCGCTGCTCGCGGACGCCCTGCCAGACCAGCCACGCTCCGCCGATCTCGGCGAGCGCGGCCAGGGCGAACAGCAGCAGGGAGCGGGCGACAGTCATGACCGGTAGTGCAGCACACCCCGGCGGCCGCTGTGCCATCGGGTCACGGCGGGACGGCCGATGTGACGTCGACCTCGCGCGGACCATCGGTCATGCGGGGGTGAGCTCCAGCTCGACCGGGCTGTCGGACGCGGGCGCGGTGAGCGGCGCGAAGAGCGCTCCCAGCCTGTTCACCGCCTCGGGGATGATCCGGTAGTAGACCCAGGTGCCCCTGCGCTCGCCGTCGATCAAGCCTGCCGTGCGCAACACCTTGAGGTGGTGGGAGATGGTCGGGGCGGTCAGGTCGAAGGCGTCGGTGAGGTCGCACACGCAGGCCTCGCCGCCCGCGTGTGAGCCGATCATCGACAGCAGGCGCAGCCGGACGGGGTCGGCGACGGCCTTGAGCATGACCGCGAGGTCGGCCGCGTCGGTCTCCGACAGCGGCTCGCGCGCGATCGGCGCGCAGCACTGGATCGTGACGGCGGTCATGCGACACCCCTTACTTCGAAACCTGTCGAAATTATAGGTGATGGTAGGCGACCAGGGCCAACGCGGAGATCACGCAGGCCGTGGATACCGTGTCCATCACCCGGAGATAGCACCGTCTGGCGAGCGCGACCCCGAAACCCGTCTGCGCAGGGCACGGTGTCCATCACCCGGACATAGCCCGCCGCCTGGGCGAGCGCGACCGCCTCCGAAACCCGTCGCGCGGCCGACGGCGCAGGGCACCGTGTTCCCGGTCGGCGGTAGCACGCCGTACCCGATGTCTGGATGACGGCCGGCGCGGCCGGAACGTGGCTGACCGCCGCCCCGATCCCTGGGGCGGCGGTCTCGGCGGTGGGGCTCACCCCGGCCCGCCGGAGCCGGAGTGCGACCGGCCGCGGTCGCGGAGGAGGCGCACGATCCCTGCTTTCAGCCGCAGCAGCCGCCGCCGTCGGTGGAGGCGCCGACGCTCGCCAGCGCGAGGGGCGTGGCCAGCAGGCCGCCGCTGATGCCGGTGGCCAGGCCGACGCGCTGCTCTTGGGCCTCGGCGAGGTTGGAGGAGCACACGCCGGTCTCGGGCAGGTCGAGCTGCACGTCTCGTGCGGCCTGCCAGTCCCCGGCGATCGCCGCGACGACTGAGCGGACCTGCTCGTAGCCGGTGGCCATCAGGAAGGTGGGGGCGCGGCCGTAGCTCTTGACGCCGACGGCGTAGTAGCCGGGCTCGGGGTGGGCGAGCTCGTCGACGCCGTGGGCGGGGACGGTGCCGCAGGAGTGCTGGTTCGGGTCGATCAGCGGGGCCAGTTGTCGGGTGGAGCCGAGGATCGGGTCCAGGTCCAGGCGCAGCTCGGAGGCGATGGTGTGGTCGGGCCGGTAGCCGGTCGCGGCCACGATGCGGTCTGCCGTGACGGACTGCTCGGCGCCGGACGGGTCATGGCTGACCACGGTCACCTGGTCGCCGCTCCGGGTGAGGGAGTGGGTGTAGAAGCCGGTCAGCAGGTGGATGCGGCCTGACTCGACGTGGGCGCGCAGGCGGGTGCCGAGCGCGCCGCGCGCGGGCAGCGCGTCGGCCGCGCCGCCGCCGTAGGTACGGGCGGCGCCGCCGGCGCGGATCGCCCAGGTGATCGGGGTGTCCTCCAGCTGTGCGAGGGCGAGCAGGGTGGTGGCGGCCGAGTGGCCGGCGCCGACGACGAGGGTGTGTCTGCCCTCGTAGCGCTCGCGGTCGGCGCCGAGGACGTCGGGCAGGGCGTGGTCGACTTCCACGGTGTTCTCGCCGTATGCGGGCAGGCCGCTGGCGCCCAGGACGTTCGGTGTGACGTAGGTGCCGGAGGCGTCGATGATCGCGCGGGCGCGCAGCTCCGCGCCGCCGTCGAGCCGGATCAGGAACGGGACGTCTTCGCGGCCGTTGGTCCGGACCCGGTCGTAGCCGAGGCGGCTGATGGCCGTCACCTTGGTGTGCAGCCGTACCTTGTCGCCGAACAGTTTGGCCAGCGGGGCGAGGTAGTCGGTGATCAGCTCGGCTCCGGTGGGCAGCCACTCGGGGTCGGGCTCGCTCCAGCCGTCGGCTTCCAGCAGGCGCTTGGCGGCGGCGTCGATGTTGAACTTCCACGGGCTGAAGACCCGGACGTGGCCCCACTGGGCGACCGAGGCGGCGACCTGCCGGCCGGCCTCCAGGATCAGGAAGTCCTGGCCGCGCTCGGCCAGGTGGGCGGCGGCGGCGAGCCCGACGGGACCGGCGCCGATCACCGCGACCGGCAGCGCGCCGGTGGCGCCGGAGGTGGCGATCTGCTCAAGTTCAAGGGACGCGGTGGTGCCGCAGCAGCTGTCGCTCATGTGGGCTTCTCCTGGGTCTCTGAAGGGTTAGCGGAAGAGCGGGAGGGAGGTGCGCGAGCGGTCCGCGGCGGCGGCCGCGCGGCACGCGGCGTCGCACACCACGGCGTGTGCCTCGTCGAGCGTGACGTTCTGAACGCGGCGGATCCGGCGGAACAGAGCGCGCATCGCGCACCTCCTGTTTAGAAGTTCGTCGAAGTAGTTGGCAGCTTGCCTCATTGATTAGAGAGATGTCAAATTAGAGGAGCGCCTAACCCCGCCCACCACGAGACCGGCTGGTCGACTACCGACGTCCTCCTCAAGAAGGGGTCTCGTCTATGTCCTCGCAGGAGAAGCGGGGATCCTTGCCACGAAGCGTGCGCCCTGCCCGGAGTCTTCGATGGCGAGCGTCCCGCCGTGATGTTCGGCGATCTGCCTGGCGATCGCCAGGCCGAGTCCCGTGCCGCCGGTGTCCTTGTTACGGGCGGCGTCGAGCCTGGCGAAGCGCTGGAAGATGAATTCCCGCTGCTCGACAGGGATCCCGGGGCCGTCGTCGCTCACCTGGAGCGCGACGTGCCCGTTCTCCCGCAGGACAACTCGCAACTCCACCAGATCGTCTGCGATTCACCGGGCTTCCCGGACGCATGCATGATCATCGTCGCCATGCGGATCTCCGTGCGCGGAGGCCAGTGGATCATCTACGGCGCCGATCCCGTCGTAGAGGTTGGTGAGTAGCCGGATGAGCTGGAGCCGGTCACCGGTGACCACAGCGCCGGGATGGAGTCTCGTGACGATGGTCCTTTGATGGACGCGGCGGGCGAGTTCGGAGCCGACCAACTCGCTCAGGTCCACCAGATCGGTGGCACCGCCGGCTCCGGCGTCCAGACGGCAGAGCGCGAGCAGATCGGTGACGATCGCCTGGAGTCGTTCGAGGCCGGCCAGTTGGGCCTGTGCCATGGCGGGCCAGTCGGCCTCGCTGGGGTATAGCAGCGCCTCTTCCACCTGGGTGCGCATGGCGGTGATGGGGCTGCGCAGGTCGTGGGAGGCGTCCGAGGCGAATCGCCGTTCCCTCTCGACCGCCGCCTGAAGCCGGTCCAGAGTCTGGTTGACGATCTGGGCCAGTTTCTGGATCTCGTCGCGATGCCTCGGCTCGGGCACCCGCCGTCCCAGATCAGTCGAGGTGATCTCGGCCAGTTCGGCGCTGATGGCCTCGACGGGATCGAGGGTCTTGCTGACGGTGCGGTAGGCGCCGATCGCAGTGGCCCCGACCATAAGCGTCGACCCGCCCACAAGTGCGGCGAGGAGTGAGCGACTGATGTACCACGGCACGACGGGATCGGCGCCGTAGATGATCCACTGGCCTCCGCGCACGGAGATCCACGATGATCATGCATGCGTCCGGGAAGCCCGGTGAATCGCAGACGATCTGGTGGAGTTGCGAGTTGTCCTGCTGTGGGGTGAAGGAGGCGAGTCGTGGTTTGCCGATCATAGGCGCGTTCGCCGCCATGATCCGGCCGCCAGGGTCCACCACCTGGATGGCGGTGACATGCTCGTCTCTGATCACGGGCGAGAGCCTGTCGCCTTCGATGAGGTGCGCCATCCGCAGGGTTGAATCGTGGAGTAGCCGGTCGATCCGCTCGTCCACTGCGCGTTCGTGTCCGGCTATCAGGATCAGCGCGCAGATGCCCGCGCACAGTAGCGCCATCACGGCACTCGACAACAGCGTCAGCCGTGTTCGCACTGACCAGTTGTGCCGTAGGCTCACCGTCTTCTCCGCCTTCCCTCCTGGTCACGCTAGTGCGATGACCACTTAGGTTCACCGGATCTTCTGGGACGCGCCGTGCGGCTTGCGCGGGTTTTGCCGGGTTGTCCTCCACTGTCGTATCGATACGAACGATGACGAGCAGAGGAGAAGCGCATGGCGGAGCCTGTGCGGGCTCGGCGGCTGTCCGATCATGAAGGTCAGACCCGGCAACGGCTGGTCCGGCGAGGCAAGCACGACTCGATCCGGGTCCGCAGGGCGCTGATCGTCATGGCGTCGTCCAGCGGCACAACGGTGGCGGCGATCGCGCGGTCGCAGCCGATGAGGACACCGTGCGCGATGTCATCCACGCCTTCAACGAACGGGGCCTGGCCGCGCTGGACCCTAACCGGGCGGGAGGCCGTCCCCGCCGCATCACCTCGGGCGATGAGGACTTCATCGTCGCGACGGCCACCACCCGGCCCGAGGAACTGGGTCGGCCCTTCACCCGCTGGAGCATCCGCAAGCTCGCCGATTACCTGGCCGACACCCCGACCCGCGTCGTGATCGTCGGTCGCGAGCGGCTGCGGCAGTATTTACGCGAACACAAGATCTCCTTCCAGCGCACCCGGACCTGGAAGGAGTCGGCCGACCCCGACCGGGAGGCCAAGCTGGACCGGCTCGAGGAGGTCACCACCCGCTTCCCGACCCGGTGTTTTGCCTTCGACCAGTTCGGGCCGCTGTCGATCCGGCCGCAGCCCGGCTCCAGCTGGGCCGAGCAGAGCAAACCAGAACGCCGGCCGGCCAGCTACACCCGCACCCACGGAGTGCGCTACTTCCACGGCTGCTACAGCCTGGGCGACGATCAGCTGTGGGGCGTGGGGCGTGGGGCGTGGTGCGTGAGCGCAAGGGCGGCGCCAACACGCTGGCCGCCCTGAAGACGATCCGCCAAGCCCGCCCGGACGGCGCACCGATCTACCTCATCTGCGACAACCTGTCGGCCAACAAGACACCGGCCATCCGCGCCTGGGCTGCGGCGAACAAGGTCGAGATTTGTCTGACGCCGACCAGCGCCTCGTGGGCCAACCCGATAGAAGCCCAGTTCGGGCCGTTGCGCACCTTCGTGATGAGCAACTCCAACCATCCCAACCACGTCGTGCAGACCCGCAAACTCCAGGCCTACCTACGCTGGCGCAACGCCAACGCCCGCCACCCCGACGTCCTAGCCGCTCAACGCCGCGAACGCGCCCGGGTCCGCAGCGAAAAGCAGCGGCGCTGGGGCCGCCCCGCCACGCGAGCCGCATGATCATCCAAGCCGGTGAACGATCGTGGTCACCGCACTAGGCACCCGTCGTTTCGGGTAGAGACGGCCGATGGGCAAGACGCCGCAAAAAGTCGTGAATAGCGGGATTGGCCCCGCGAACCGGTCAGGCGGGTGGTCGCGTCGGGGGGAACGCGCCGGTCGACTGGACCGGCAAGCCAGTGAGGAGGGCTCTGGTCAAGCGAGGCGGGTCAGTGTCCGCTGTCGCCCAGGATCTTGAAACGGCAGAAAAGCCGCGAAGGATGGCCGTTCTGAGTCTCGATCATCTGAAGATCGGCTGGGAGGCTGGGCACGCCCAGGTTGCTGGTCGGCGTAGGCGAAGCCGCCCAGGGACAGGCGAATGGGTGACTGCTCTCGAGTACTGAGCTGGCTTGTGCCCGGCGGCGAGCGTCCGCGAGACGGACGCGATCACGGAGCCCTCGGCGCCATGGTTCGTATCCCATGGCGGGAGAATCCGATGCCGACATCACCGGTGACGCCTCGAGCAGCCGTCTGACTGACACTTACCTGCACACAGAGGGATCACTACTTCCATGGCATTGACGTTCGGCCGTATAGCGCGTCCTGTTCGCATCGGGCTGGCAGTGGCGCTCGGCGCCGCCCTGTCCTTGGGGGCCGCCGCCCCGGCGTCGGCTGACCCCGGGACCGCTCCGGTGAAGGAGGCCACGAGCATCGCCGACCATCGGGTGAAGCTCTACGAGCTCCTGACGAAGGACGGGGGCTTCTTCTACACCGCCAGCGAGACGGAGAAGGAAAGGGCGGTCACCGCACACGGCTGGTCTGTGACGAAGACGCCGATGTATTACCTGTCGTCTGCTCCGTTCCCGGGCGGCAAGCCGCTCTACCGGTTGCGCTGGACGCACAAGGCGTCGTACATCATCACCGGATCCGACTCCGAGCGTGAAAAACTCGTCGCCTCGGGCAGCTTCCGGTACGAGGGCGTCCTCGGGTACGCGCCGTCGGCCAAGTCGGGGAAGGTCGTGAAGATCTTCCGCTTGACCAACAACGGCAGGTGGCGCCTGGCGATCGAAGCGCACACCGAGAAGATCCTGGCGAACGAGCCGGGTTGGAAGCTCGACGGCCCGCTGCTGTATCAGTTCACGCAGGCCCGCTGACTACGCCGTGGTGCGCGCCGGTAGGCGGCGCGCACTCGGGCGTGCCCAGCAAGGCAACGGGCGAGCGGTTCGCGCTCGCTCGTCGGCCGGGCGATTCTCCGGTGCAACGCCTCGTCCACCGTGGTGGAATTGCACGACCCCTGGCTGTGGCGCGGAACCGTGTGAGCCATCCGGGGCTCAGCTAAGTGGCTTGGAATTCCAGCGGTCGTTCGCCTCCAACACCCTGCGTGGGGCGGGCCGGAACGCCGCGCACGTCGCCGCCCCGATGGCAGCCCACGCCGATGGTGCTCCGGCAGCGTACGGCCTGTGCCCCGCCAGGGCCCGGTGGGGGCACCACCGGGACGCTGCCGGGTCTACCACGCCTGCGGCGAGGTTCGCGGGACCGGCGCTCACTGCTTGCGAGGCTGGCTGAAGCGCAGCATGTTCCCTGAGGGATCGCGGAAGGCGCAGTCACGCACGCCGTACGGCTGGTCGACCGGCTCCTGCAGCACCTCCCCACCCGCGGCGCTGATGCGCTCGAAGGTGGCGTCGCAGTCGTCGGTGGTGAAGATGACACCGCCCAGCAGGCCCTTCGCCAGCAGTTCCGCCATGGCCTTCCTGTCGGAGGGCGAGGCGTTCGGGTCCGCGAGAGGCGGTTCGAGGACGATGTCCACATCGGGCTGCGACGGCGCCCCGACGGTCACCCAGCGCATCCCCTCGAACCCGACGTCATTGCGCACCTCCAGGCCGAGAGCGTCCTGGTAGAAGGCGAGCGCCTTGTCGTGGTCGTCGACGGCGATGAAGCACTGCGAAAGCCTGATGTCCATGCGTTTCACGCTACGGACCAGGGGCCAGTTTCGCTTCTCCGTTCCTGACCGGGCGCGTGTGGATCTTCGCGACGCAGGCCGGGATGGCGGCGCCCTCGTCATGGCGGCGGGCCCGGTATGCGCTCGGGCTCTCGCCGACCAGTTCGCTGAAGCGCGAGCTGAACGACCCCAGCGATGTGCAGCCGACCGCGAAGCACACCTCCGTCACCGTCAGGTCACCTCTGCGCAGCAGCGCCTTGGCCCGCTCGATCCGGCGCGTCATCAGGTAGCTGTACGGCGTCTCACCGAAGGCGGCGCGAAAGCTGCGGGAGAAATGGCCCGGCGACATGAGGGCGAAACGCGCCAGCGCGGGAACGTCGAGCGGGTCGGCGTAGTCGCGATCCATCAGGTCACGGGCCCGGCGCAGCCGGACGAGGTCCTCCAACGTCACCTCACCACCATCCCACAGCGCCGGGCGCCCGCCGGTGCCGGCGCACAGCTACGAGCGCGGAAGGGGGACGGAGTCCGCGGCTGTGGGATCTGCTCTCCATGGGGTCTCTTCGCTGCGCTCAATGCGGGGATTCATAGACGGCTATGCATGAAGTCGCCGGAACTAATGGACTTTGTTTCGCCTACTTTTTTCGAGCTAGAGTCGTGCGACGCGGGGCAGGGGAGACCGCCCGTAGGAAGGAGCGGCATGTCGGACCCATCGAGTCCCGCCAACCTGCGCGAGCAGGCCCTGAGTCTGCTGGCGAGTGGCGAGGCCACGTCCCGTGCCGATCTCGTGGAGACCCTGCGGGTCGCGCCCTCTACCGTCTCCAGCGTGGTGCGACGCCTGCTGGAGGAGGGCGCCATCCTCGAGGAGGGCATGGGCCGCTCCACCGGTGGACGGCGGCCGCGGATCCTGCGCCTGCGCGATGCCGGCGGCGTCCTCGCCGTGTGCGAGCTGGGCGCCAGGCACGCCCGCATCGGCCTGTGCTCACCCGACGGCCGGCTGCTCGCCACGGAGGAAGTGGCCATCGAGATCGGGGCAGGCCCTGTGGAGGTCTTCGACACCGTCGCGCAGGCGTTCGGGCGGATCAGGGCGGCGACCGCGCCGGGCCAGGCGCTGCTCGGGATCGGCTTGGCGCTGCCGGGACCCGTTGAGTACCCGCACGGACGGCTGATCGGCCCGGCCCGGATGCCCGGCTGGAGCGGCTTCGACGCGCAGGCCGACCTGAGGGAACGCTTCAACGTGCCGGTCGTCGTCGACAACGACGCCAAGACGGCCGCGATCGGCGAGTACATCACCCGCGGCAGGGACACCGGCGACATGATCTACGTCAAGGCCGGCACCGGCATCGGCGGGTGCCTGGTCAGCGGTGGCCGGATCCACCGCGGGGGCCGCGGGCTCAGCGGAGACGTCACCCACGTCCGCGTGGCCGACAGCGGCGAGCGCGAGTGCTCCTGCGGCAGCCGCGGCTGCCTGGAGACCGTCGCCGGCGGCGCCGCCCTGGCCCGCCAGCTGGGGGAGCGGGGCCTGCCGGTGAGCACGACCCGTGACGTCATCGCCGCGACCGTCAACGCCGAGCCCTCGGTCGTGACGATGGTGCGCCACGCCGGCGGGCTGCTCGGGGTCGCCCTGTCCGGGCTGGTCAACTTCCTCAACCCCGACGCCGTCGTCATCGGCGGAGCGCTGTCCAGCCTCGACGTCTACGTGGCCGCGGCCAGGAGCATGCTCTACGAGCGCTGCCTGCCGTCCATGACCCAGTCCCTGTCCATCGAGGCCGGCATCGCGGGCCCGGATGCGGCCCTGACCGGCCTCGGACATCTGGTGCGCGCGAAGGCCGACGTCCGATCCTCCTGAGGAGCCCCGCCCGTGCCCCATCCCCTTCGCGTCGCCGTCGGCGGCGTGCACATCGAGTCCAGCACGTTCTCGCCGCACCTGAGCACCGCCGACGACTTCGACGTCACCCGCGGCGACAGCCTCCTGGCACGGTACGGCTGGCTCTCACCCGCCGAGCCGTGGGCCGCCGACGTCGAGTGGATACCGCTCGTCCACGCGCGCGCCCTTCCCGGAGGTGCGGTCGCCCCCGACACCTACGACGCCTGGCACGCCGAGATCCTCGACGGGCTGACCGCTGCAGGACCCCTGGACGGCGTGCTGCTCGACATCCACGGCGCGATGAGCGTCGCCGGCCGCGACGACGCCGAGGGCGACCTCGTCACCGCCATCCGGTCGGTCATCGGCCCTGAACCGTTCGTCTCCGCGGCCATGGACCTGCACGGCAACGTCTCCCACGCCCTGTTCGACGGGTGCGACCTGCTCACCTGCTACCGCACCGCGCCCCACGTCGACGTGTGGGAGACCCGTGAGCGCGCGGCGCGCAACCTGGTCGACGCGCTCCGCCGCGGACAGCGCCCGCACAGGGCCCTCGTCCACGTGCCGATCCTGCTGCCAGGAGAGATGACCAGCACCCGGCTCGACCCGGCCAGAGGGCTGTACGCCCGCATCCCTGAGATCGAGTCCAGGGAAGGCGTCATCGACGCGGCGATCTGGATCGGCTTCGCCTGGGCCGACGAGCCCCGCTGCAGCGGCGCCGTCGTCGCCACGGGCACCGACGCCGCCGTCACCGCCGAGGCGGCGCGCGAGCTCGCCGAGCACTTCTGGGCGGCGCGCGACGAGTTCGCCTTCGTCGCCCCCACCGGCTCCATGGACGAATGCCTCACCGAGGCCATGGTGGCGGTCAAGGATCCCGCCCGGCGGCCGTTCTTCATCAGCGACTCCGGCGACAACCCCGGAGCCGGTGGCGCCGACGACGTCACCTTCGCCCTCGAACGGACGCTGGCTCGCCCGGAGATCGCCGACGGCTCGATCCGGGCCGTGTACGCCTCGCTGGTCGACCCCGAGGCCGTGGCGCGGGTCGCCGCCCTGCCGCTCGGCTCACCGGTCAGCGTACGCGTCGGCGGACGCATCGACTCGCGGGATCCGGGCCCGCTTCCGCTCGAAGGCGTCCTGGAGGCGGTCGCCGACGACCCCGACGGCGGGCGGTGCGCGAGCGTGCGGGTGGGCGGGCTCAGCGTGTTCGTCACCTCCCGGCGGATGCAGTACCGCGAGCTGGCCTCCTACACCCGGCTCGGTGTCACCGTGAGCACGGTGGACCTCGTGGTCGTGAAGATCGGCTACCTGGAACCGGAGCTGTTCGACGCAGCGGGGGACTGGCTGCTGGCCCTGACGCCGGGCGGCGTCGACCAGGACCTGCAGCGGCTGCCGTACGAGCGCCTGCTCCGGCCGATCTTCCCCCTGGAGCGCGGCTTCGCCGCGGACCTCACCGTCGTCACACGGTGAGCCGGTGAACGGCGGGGAGCACGGGCGGCGGTGATGTGGCGTGGTGTGCGGCGCGTGCTGTAGTCCTCTTGCCGGGCGGTCGCGTGGGTGTCAGCCGTTAACGTGGAGCACGGCGGCGCCCGTCACTCGATCGGCGGCAAGGTCCGACAGCGCCGTGTCCGCCTCGTCGAGTTCGTAGGGCACGGTGGCGACGCGCAACGGGTGGTGGGCGGCGAACTCCAGCAGGGCCCGCCCGTCCGCCCGGGTGTTGGCGGTGACGCTGCGCAGGGTGCGCTCCTGGAACAGATGGTCCTGATAGACCAGCGGCGGGATGTCGGTCAGGTGAATGCCTGCCACGGCGAGGGTGCCTCCGCGGTCGAGGGCAGCCAGGGCCACGGGGACGAGATCGCCGACGGGAGCGAACAGGATGGCGGCGTCGAGCGGTTCGGGCGCTGCCGCGTAGACGGGCTGCGCCGAGGCGGCGCCCAGCTCCAGCGCCAGCCGCCGGGCCTCGGGTGCCCTTGTCATCACATGCACGGTGATCCCCTGAGCGAGGGCGACCTGCGTGGTGAGGTGGGCGGAGGCTCCGAAGCCGTAGACGCCCAGGCGCCCGCAGGGAGGGACGTCGGCGCGAATGAGCGCCCGGTAGCCGATGATGCCGGCACACAGCAGCGGGGCGAGGGCTGCGGCCGGCTGGTCGTCGGGCAGCGGGTAGACGAAGTCCTGCGGCGCGGTCAGGTACTCGGCGTAGCCGCCGTCGGTGTCCCATCCGGTGTACTGCGAGTACGGGCACAGGTTCTCGGCGCCGCGGGCACAGTAGCGGCACCTCCCGCAGGCGGCGCGTAGCCAGGCGACCCCCACCCGCTCGCCGTCCTGGAACCGGTCGGCGTCGGCGCCCCGCGCCGCGACCCGCCCCACGACCTCATGCCCCGGGACCGTGCCGGGGCGCCGAGGCGTCAGGTCCCCTTCGGCCAGGTGCAGGTCAGTACGGCAGACCGCGCACACCTCGACCCGGATGAGCACCTCGCCCCTGGCCGGTTCCGGCACGGGCAGGCGTACCCGTTCCAACGGCCCTGTCGTCATGGGACCTGGCCGCCGCACCACCCAGGCCGTCATCATGCGTCCCACCTCTCCATGGTCACATGCCACTCGTCACAGTTGCGCAGGGTGATGGTTCGGGCCGGCCCGGGTGAGCTCGACTAGAGTTCGATGACAGTCTCTTCCGGCCTGGAGTACCCATGCAGCACGACGACATCTTCGACAGGGGACTCCAGTTCGACATCTCGGCGCTGCTGGAACGCCGGAAGGTTCTGGGGCTGCTGGCCGGCGCCGGTTTGGCCACGCTGGCCGGCTGCGGCAGCGACTCGACCGGCACCGCGTCGAACACGTCCTCGAGCAGGCCGCCCAGCGCGTCGTCGAGCGCAGGCGCGTCCGCGTCGAGCGCAGGCGCGTCCGCATCGGGCGCCACGTGCGCGGAGATCCCGGAGGAGACCGCGGGGCCGTACCCGGGTGACGGCTCGAACGGCCCGAACATCCTCACTGAGAGCGGCGTCGTCCGCAGCGACATCCGCAGCAGCGTCGGCTCGGCCTCGGGCACCGCCGAAGGCGTGCCCCTCACTGTCGACCTGACCCTCCTCGACACCTCCAAGGACTGCTCGGCCCTGTCAGGCGCGGCGGTCTACCTGTGGCAGTGCGACCGCGACGGCAACTACTCGATGTACTCCGAGAGCATCGCGAGCGAGAACTACCTGCGCGGCGTCCAGGAATCCGACGGCGAAGGGAAGCTCACCTTCAAGAGCGTCTTCCCTGCCTGTTACACGGGACGGTGGCCGCACATCCACTTCGAGGTCTACCCGAGCCTGGCCAGGACCACGAGCCCCGACCACAAGATCGCCGTCTCGCAGATAGCGCTGCCCCGAGACATCTGCGAGGCGGTGTACGCGACAGACGGCTACAGCCAGAGCGTGCACAACCTGTCACAGGTGTCCCTGGACAGTGACGGCATCTTCGGCGACGGGCACACGAGCCAGCTCGGCACCGTCACCGGCAGCGTGAGCTCAGGTCTCGCCGTCAGCCTCTCGGTCGCCGTCTAACCGGCGTCCCCGAGCGGCCGACCGGACAGATCGAACAGGGCGGCCACCGCCTCGGATCGCGGTGAACGAGACAGTGCGCGGCCGGTTCCAGCGCCTCACAGCAGGGCAGGGGCGGACATCATGCGACACTGTGGCGGTGACGGCGATCTTCCGACGGCTGCCACCCACGCCGCCCGAGACCACTTCGGGCCGACGCACCGCCTTGAGCATCACCGGCCGGATGCTCGTCACCGGCGCCGCGGGTGGCGCCTTCACAGGGGTGATCACCGCACAGGTGTTCCTCATCAGCGCCCTTCCCGGCGCCGAACACGTGGACCGGCTCGCGTTCCTGGCAGGGCTGGCGCAGATCTCCCTGGTGGGCGGTGTCGTCGGGCTGTTCGCAGGGACATTGCTCGCTGTGCCCGCCCTGATGGTGCTCCTGCCGTTGGCCACATGGGCGGCCCGGCGCCGATGGCGGGCAAGAACGGCTGGCGCGGCCGCCTGCCTGCTGCCCGTGGCCGCCCTGAACGCGGCAGGAGTGATCGCCACAGAAGCACGAGACGGACTGCTGTGGCCGTTGCCCGCGTTGGCCGTCCCGGTCTTCGCGATGGCGATCGCCATCGGGCTGTGGCGCGGCCCCGGCCTTCTCCGGTATCGCACCGCCAGGCAAGCCCATCGCTGAGCTACAGGTGTGCATGGACATACTCCCGCTCACCCCCGTCGACAGCTCGATCTCCCGTGGCGGGCGTGCCCTCGAGGTGTCGGCGACCTTCACGGGCTGAGGCGCCACAGGGCCGCACCCTGGTTGTACACGGAGCTCGCGGGATCGCGAGGCCGGCGGATGGCGCCGAGCGCGTAGACGAGGCCGTCCTGTGCGACCAGGTCGTACACGACAGCGTGACCACCGCCGCGGACCGGAAGGCGTTCGCGCGTCCAGCGCCCGCCCGACAGGTGCCATATCTCGTCATCGGCTGTCGTCGCCCACAGACCGCCCGCTCCGTCGGGCATCGCTTCTTCGAAGCCGATCCTCTTCTCCTCTCGCGTGGTCGCCGGACCCCAGAAGCAGCTCCACCTGCCCGCCTGGCTGCGCATCGCGACGAGCCGGGCCAACGTCACGACCTTCTGGCCGTGGGGCTCGAGCTCTGCCCACTCGTACCTGCCGAGCACCCAGAACTCCGCCTCGCCCGTGCGTACCGCCGCCGACAGCTCGGTGAGGCCGGTGCCGGCCCAGAACGAGTCGTTGACCACGCGCTCGGCGTCCGGCGGCAGCGCGGGCCGCGGGAGCGGCACCTCCTGCCAGGCGCTTCCCGTCCACCGGGCCAGGCGCGGGACGCGGGTGGGGGAGTCGGGGCCGGAGTCCTTGCCGACAACCCACGGCTCCTCGTCGGTGCCGCCCACGAAGAGCGGGTTGGGAGCGGGCAGCCGCGCCGACTGCCACCCCGTCCTGCTCCACCGCATCGACCAGTCGCCCACCGTGGCCCACGACCCCCGTGCGCTCGCCCACGAGGCGCTGACGTCGGCGAACGCCACCTGCTCGTCCCGCCATGTCGAACCGTTCCAGCGCAGCAGTGACCACCCGGAGGCGCTGTCCGGGTCCTCCTGGAGGACCCACGGAGCGTCGGCGGAGGGCACCACCAGATTCTGGTCACCCTCGGGGGCGTCCTCGTCGGGCATCGTCGGCACCGGCGGCATCCGCAGTGGTCGCGTCCACGCCGTGCCGTCCCATCGCCGCGCCTGCTTCTTCCCGCTCTCCCATTCGCTGTACATGGCCCAGAGCGTGCCGTCGCGCAGGAGGCTGGCGTTGTGGAGGAAGCTTATGGGCTCGTCGCGCCAGAGCAACCGCCACCCCGAGCTTCGTACGGCGGCAGGCCGCAGCTGGTCGGCCGCCCGCGGGGCAGCCGCGCAACCCGCCTGCTCCGTCGGCGCGGGAAGCGGGCGTGCAGACGTGGGGGTGCTCGCGCGCTGGGGCGTCGTGGCCGTTCCACTCGCGCAGCCAACCAGGCTCAGCGCCAGTACGGCCGGCGCCGCTGTCCGCCACCCGTGCAATGCTCGGGAGTGAGTCATCCCGGCAGGGTAGATCATCATGGCGATCCGGGGCAGCACTCGGCTCGCGCCTACAACGGAGTCAACGTACGCCTATCTGGTGGTGCGGGCCCCGCCGACTGGAGGCTCCCGATGTCCTCGTCGTCTCGGGCGAGCGCGACTCGGCGGTGGTGCCGGCCGGCGGAGCCTGAAGCCGCGCGGTCACCATGCGCCGGAGGCGATCTGTCGGAGGCCGGCGGGCACGACAAGCGTGACTCCGAGATAACGGGGTAGCGGGACGACTGCCGCAGTAGCAGACGGGAGTCGCGCATGAGCACCATGGTGGGCAACTGGAAGATGGCGATCACCGACGGGTGCATGCCCGGCGATCAGCTCAGCCTGTTCAACATCAGCTCCTGCAACGCCCACGTCGAGCTGACGTTCTGTGCGGAGGGCGGTCAGCCGCTGGGGCCGTTCCGCTTGATCATTCCTCCGCAGCGCACGCAGTCTCCGATCTTGGAGGACCTGGTCGGTTCCGACCTCCCGTCCCCGAGCCTGCCGTATTCCGTCGTGGTCGTGTCGGACACGCCAGTGCTCGTGCAGCCCCACCCGGCGAACCAGGACGTGCCGAAGGCGCGGCGGCCGACGGCCTGACTGTGAACGGGACGCCAGCACGCCGGTGAGAGAACCTCGCCGTGGAGTCCGACAGGTGCGGCCGCCGAGACCCGTGTCCGGAGACGGCACGGGTCTCGGCGGCCGGGGGGACTCTCCGGGCGCGCCCTGGACTTTGGTAGGGCCGTCACGTCCAGCGCATCGAGATCGGCCAGGTCAGGGGGTGTGGAAGGCGACCTCGGGGTTGGCCGGGGACGGAGCGGTGAGCAACGGCTGCTTCCTGCCCTTCAGATGCAGGTCGAAGAAGGCGCCGACGTAGGCCCGCGTGATCTCCAGGGAGCGTTGCGGGGAGAGGGCGTCAGGGCCGGACAGGCCGGCCTCCTTCTGCAGGATCGACAGGTCGGTGAAACTCGTGTGATCGGTACGGGCGACGGTGAGCCAGCGCTTCCAGCCGCCCATGTTCGGCCAGCTGCCGTCCCAGGTGTGGTCCTTGCCTGGGATGTGGTCGGCCTGGCTGCCCAGCAGGAGGAAGGCACGATCGCCCAGGCTGTCGGCGGGAACCGTGGGGTGGAAGGTGCCGTCCAGGTTGGCCCCTGCCCGTACCCGTTTGTCGGCTGCCATGGTGGCGGCCGCGGCGTCGCCGCCGAGGGAGTGCCCGGCCATGCCGATCCGCTTCGAGTTGATCATGCGAGCGTTCTTCCAGACCGGACGGCGGTCGGTCAGTTCGTCGACGACGAAGGAGATGTCCTTGGTCCGGCTCCTGGTGATGGTCGCGAGCCCGCCCTCGGGCGGTTTGGGCTGGTCGCAGACGGGCGCGCAGGTGAGGGTGCGCCCGTCGGGGAAGGTCGTGCCGGACGACTCGTAGGCGTGGTCGACCAGCGCCACGACGTATCCGCGGCTGGCCAGGTCCTCGCCGAGGAAGGTGAGGCTGGCGCGCGGCAGACCCAGGCCGGGCGAGAGCACCACCAGCGGGAAGCGGCCCTTCTTCGGGCGGGCGCCGGTGTGCGCATGGGTGCGGGTGGCGGCCACCGTCTCGGGCGAGATGGTGGCGCCCGGAACCTTTCTCCGCAGCAGCGACGTGGCCTCCTCAATGGTCAGATAGGGAGAGGAAGCGCCGGTGCCGGACTGGGCGGGGTAGTACATCGACACCATCAACTGCCGCGCGCCCGCCTCCGGCACCCAGGGGTCCTTGCGCTCCTTGTCGACGAGATGCAGCGTGTCGCGTCCGACCAGGTACTGACCGGTCGGGCGGGGGAGTTCCAGCCGGACGTCCTCGGCGTGAGCGGAGGCGGCGGGGATGAGGCAGGCCGTCACCGTCAGGAGGGCGGCCGCCGCGAGTCGCGGCAGGAGTGCGCGACCAGTTGCTCCATGAATGTTCATCGGTTTCCTCTCGCTGTTCGTGAAGGGGGGCAGGGTGCGTTCACACGTCGCGGTGGCGCACCACGATCAGGGCCAGGACCACCGCGGCGAGCGGCCACAGCGCGAACACGAGCCACGAGCCCGCGATCGTGGGCAGGGCCGGCTCGGTGCGGGGATGCACAAGGGACAGGCAGGTACGCCAGACGTAGAAGGGGAACAGGGCGTACAGGTCGTTGGCCCACTGGTGCACGGTCGGCTTGAAGAAGGTCGGCAGGATGACCAGGACGGCGCAGACCGTGACGACGGTGGCCGCGGTGTGCCGCAACAGCGCGCCGATGCCCATGCCGATCAGCGTCGACACGGGGGCGAGCAGCGCGTTCGCGGCCAGGACGCGCAGCACACCGGGGTCGCCGATCGAGGCGCCGACCCCACGGCCGGACAGGATGGCCTGGCTCACGCCGTACGTGGCGAGGGCGAGGATCGTGCCGGTGGCGAGCATGACGCCCGTCGCGACGGCGGCCTTGGCCGCCACCACGCGCAGGCGCGCGGGGATCGCGATGAACGTGGTGCGGATCAGGCCACTGGCGTACTCGCCCGCGAGGGTCAGGGCGCCCACACTGCCCGCGCCGATCATCACCAGGACCGCGCTGAGACCGCTGAAGGCCTCCGTCATCGGGTTGAACCTGAGCTTCTCCATCGGGGTGAAGGTGGGCCAGGCGCCGTAGGCGTCGATGCTCGCCTGTACGGCAAGCGCGATCACGGCCAGCGCGCCGAGCCCGAGCACCCAGCGGGCCGAGCGCAGCGACCACAACTTGATCCACTCCGCGGCCAGCAGATCACGGAAACTGGGACGGGGAGCGGTGATCACCGGCGGTCACCGGCGAGGTACTCGGTGCGGCCGGCGGTCAGCTCCATGAACGCCGCTTCCAGCGACGCCGTGTGCGGTGCCAGTTCGTGGAGCATGATCCGGCGCTGATGGGCGAGCTCGCCGATGCGAGCCGCGCTCAGCCCGGTGACCGTCAAAGCCGCGCCCTCCGGCCGTACGACGGCGCCTTCGCGGGTCAGCACGGCGGTGAGTTCGGCGGGGGCGGGCGTGCGGACGGCGACGCCTGCGCGGGTGCCGCGCGCCGCGAACTCGGCGAGAGTCTGGTCGGCGATCAGCCGGCCGCGGCCGATGACGACGAGGCGGTCGGCGGTGTTCTCCATCTCGCTCATCAGGTGGCTGGAGACCAGGACCGTGCGTCCTTCGGTGGCCAGGCCCCTGAACAGGCCGCGCACCCACCGCACGCCTTCGGGGTCGAGCCCGTTGACCGGCTCGTCGAACAGCAGCACGGGCGGGTCGCCCAGCAGAGCGGTGGCGATGCCGAGCCGCTGCCGCATGCCGAGGGAGAACCCGCCGACCCTGCGGCGCGCGACGCCCTCCAGCCCCACCTCCTGCAACACCTCGGCCACCCTGCGGCGGGGCAGTCCGTTACCGCGGGCCAGCGCCCACAGGTGCGCGGCGGCGCTACGGCCTGGGTGCACGTCGCCCGCGTCCAGCAGCGCGCCGACGTGACGCAACCCGGCCCTGTGCCGCCCGAACGGCCGGCCGTCGATGGTGGCGCTCCCGCTGGTCGGCCGGTTCAGGCCGAGGATCATGCGCATCGTGGTGCTCTTGCCCGCGCCGTTGGGGCCGAGAAAACCGGTGACGTGCCCGGGACGCACCGTGAATGTCAGGTCGTTCACCGCCGTCGCGGCGCCGTAGCGCTTGGTCAGTCCGTTGACTTCGATCACCGGGCCAACGCTGCCGCAGGCCGTCCCCCTGGGGCATCTGGCCGTGGGCGGCATTCGGCGGCACGGGGGTGGCCTGCGGGCATACGCCGCCAGGCCGATGCCCCGGCCGGCGGGGGGTGGCTACGATCGACCGCGTGCACCACGAACCGCCTCGGCCCCCTCTGCTGCAACGCCTGCCGCCTGGCACGTCGGCGGTGCTGACCGGGTGTGCCGTGGCGATCTTCGCCGTGACGCAGTACGTCATGCTGCTGAACGAGGACGAGGACGTCCATCCGGAGGGCATGGCCCTTGCCGGTGTGGCCGTGGCCATGGCGCTGCCTCTTGTGTGGGCGCGGCGCCGGCCGGCGCCGGTGCTGGTCGTGATGCTGGGCGAGGTGGCAGCCGCCATGGCGGCGGGAGTTTCGGCCGAGCAGATCTGGCCGGTGCTCCTGGCGGCCGACATCCTGGTCGGACTCATCGCGGCCACGCGGACACACCGGGCCGGTATCACCGTGGCCGGCGTGACGCTGGCCGTCCAGGAAGCAGCCTGGCACCTGGACCTGTGGCGCAACGGCTACCGCGCCCTCGCCCCCGGCTTTCTCGCGCTGACGATCCTGCTCGCCGCGTTCGTCGTGCTCGCCTGGCTGGCAGGGGCCGCGATCCGCCAGCGGCGCGAGTACGGCCAGGCCCTGCGCGCGCACGCCGCCGCCCAGGCGGTGACGGCCGAGCGGTTGCGCATCGCCCGGGAGTTGCACGACATGGTCGCCCACAGCATCGGCGTCATCGCCATCCAGGCCGGCGCGGGAAGAAGGGTGATCGACGCCCACCCGGCGCAGGCGCGCGACGTGCTGGACGCCATCGAGACCACCAGCAGGGAGACCCTGAAAGGGCTGCGGAGCATGGTAGGTGTGCTGCGCAGGAGCGAAGCGCCCTCACCACAGGTGGGGCTGGCGAGCCTCGACCGGCTCATGGCCACGACCACCGCCGCGGGTGTCCACGTGGACCTGCGCTGGCAGGGGGAGCGCCGTCCGCTGCCCGCCCCCGTCGACCAGTCCGCCTTCCGCATCGTCCAGGAGGCGGTGACCAACGTGGTCAGGCACGCGGGCACGCCGCACTGCCACGTGTCGATCGACTACGGGGGCGAGGAACTGCGCATCGAGGTCGTCGACGACGGGCGCGGCACCACCACCGCCGAGGGGGACGGATTCGGCATTCCTGGGATGCGAGAACGGGTCGCGCTGCTGAACGGCCACTTCATCGCCGGGCCACGGCCCGAGGGCGGTTTCCGGGTCGCCGCACGTCTGCCGATTCCGGCAGGGGCGCCGTGAAGATCCGTGTCGTACTCGCAGACGACCAGCCCCTCGTGCGCGCCGGACTGCGCATGGTCGTCGCCGGCACACCGGACGTCGACGTCGTCGGGGAAGCAGGAACCGGGGCCCAAGCCGTACAGCTGGCCAGACAGCTGAGCCCCGACGTGGTGCTGATGGACATCCGCATGCCAGGCATGGACGGCATCGAGGCCACCCAGATGATCACCACCGACGCGCCCGCGGCCAGGGTTCTCATCCTGACCACCTTCGACGACGACGACAACGTCCACGCCGCCCTCCGCGCAGGGGCGAGCGGATTCCTGGTCAAGGACATGGCGCTGGAGGACATCCTGTCCGCCGTCCGGGTGGTCGCCGCGGGAGACGCCCTGATCGCGCCCAGCGTCACCCGCCGCCTCATCGAGGAGTTCGCCGCCAGGCCCGCCCCCGTGCCCGAGCCGCGCGAGCTCGCGGGCGTCACAGGGAGGGAACGCGAGGTGCTGATCCAGGTCGCGCGCGGCCTGTCCAACGCCGAGATCGCGACCAAGCTGCACATCAGCCCCGGCACCGCCAAGGCGCACGTGGCGAGCCTGCTCCAGAAGCTCGATGCCCGTGACCGGGTCCAACTGGTCATCATCGCCTACGACGCGGGCCTGGCCTCCCCGTCCCGCTGACCGACCGCGCGGACGCCGGACCCGGCGGGCCGGGCCGAGCCGACCTCCACCGGCGGCACCGAGCAGGCCGCCGCGGCCCAGGCCAGACAGGTCACCGTCACGGCCAACCGCGTCACACGAAGGCCGGGCTCGTCCCGGATGAGAGCCGGGATCAACGGCGGTACCGGTAGTGCGGGATCGCCTTGACGGTGGCGTACGTCCTGAAGTCGGCGTCGCCGTTCTCGTAGTCCCACCACGCCTCTTTCAACCGCGCATCGACCACGTTGCACGTGCTGCTGCGGGAATGGCCACGCTTGATGGGGCCGAGGTAGATCGTGCCCTTGCCCACGTAGCGTCCATTGACCCTGAGGCGACAGGTTCCGCCCACCCAGGCGATGTCGTACCGGCTGGTGTTCGTCACCTTGATGCGGATCTCGCAGGCCGTCTTGCACCACCCGAAGCTGAGCTTCAGCCGCGGAGCGGCCGCCGCGGCGGCGGGAGGTGCGGCAAGTGAGCTGACCAGCAGAAAAGAGCCTAAGAATGCGAAGAATCGTTTCACGTCTACTCCCGGTAGAACGGATTCGGATGGTCGGACACAGGCCCGCGGCGGCGGCTCAGGAAGTGAGCGCCTACTCCGTGTCGGTAACATACACGACGTATGTCACACGGTTTGCAGGCTTCCTGTCAAGAGCCGCCTCGGGGCCGTATCGGCCACGCCGGGCGGGGCCGTCAGGCAGACCGAACCGGACTGACAGGGCGGGTTCCGGATCCATGCCAGTCATCCTCACGGTCCCCGCCCGGTGGGTCATCCGCCAGTGGAAGGGCATTCAAGCGACCGAACCCGCAGGTGGGCGGCCAGAGTCTGATCTGGTCCGGCAGCAGGATCGTCGCCAGCCGGACCCTCTCGGCTTCAAGGGCACCGCGGCCACCGCCGAGTTCTCCGCCGACGGGAAGTACATGGTCACGCTCAGCGGCCTGAGCGGCCAGCGCGGGCTGGACCACCACGGCGGCCATGGCGGCCTGCCGTCCAGGGGCGTATCGGACGGCGGCCGCCAGCGTGATGCCCAGGCACAGGCCCATCTCGACGAGCAGGTCGCCGACCGGGAAGTAGGCGTCGTCGGGGAGGCGGGACAGGATGGAGGCGAAGGCGATCAGCCAGACGGCGACCGCGGCGCCTCCGGCGAGCAGGCACCGCGGCGCCTGCCGTACCCACCCGGGACAGGCGCCGCGCCCAGGCCGGCGGACATGGCGTCGACCAGCGCGAAGGCGGCGGCCGAGCCGAGCAGGACGCCCGCGACATCCAGGCCTCGGGGCGGTTCATCGTTCGCGCGGACAGGCACTGACCTGCGACGGACACGTGATCTCCGCCCACGGTGAGTGTGACCGGCGTTGAGCCCTGGTCTGTCTGTCCCCCACACCCGTTGGGCGGGGGCGGGTGTGACTTCCGCTCGTGGAGGTCGTGGCCTGAACATGAGCACCTGAGACCTGGCGGGGGCGTTTCTACCGAGCGGAGTTGCTGCTGGAAGCAAGAAGAACGGCACTGCTTCCAGCAGCAGTCATCTGAACGTCAGTCGATGTGCGCGCGCTTCGGCTGCCACTGCACGCTGACCGTCCGGCTGACTGTCGTGCCTGGTCCGGGCGTTCGGCGACTGATCCGTCCTGAGACCTACAACGGACGTCCCTCACTGCCGTAGTAGTCCAGGTCGGTGCCCACGTGCGGCTGGAAGCACTCGGCGTGCGCGTCGTCGTGGTCGTACTCGTCGGTGAACGACATGCTTCGTGTTCGTCCTTCTGAATCTCGTCTCGTTGCCCATGGGTCAGGCAATGATCTTGATTTGCAGCTTGCGGGAACTTCGCAGCGGCCGCTACCAAATGCCCTATAGTTCCGGCCGGAAACCTGTTGAGTTGTGATGTGTCTCATGTACTGCGAGGGGCCGAGACGGGGTATGACCAGGGGAATTGCTTGGCGCGCACCATGCGAGCGCGACCTCGAGCGGCTGCGCGGTGACCTGGCCCCGAAGCGCCGGCTGGCAGCGGCCGAGCCGGCCACAGTGGCCGTGGTGGCACAGGCGCGCGCCCAGACCGAGACCGAAAGCTGTTCGACCTGGTCAGCGGCAGGCTGGTGGGCAGCCCGCGGCCGGTGTCGGCCACGATGGACGACGTGGACCTCCGCGACCGGATGCCGAAGCTGGTCTTCATGCCCAGCGGCGACCTGCGGGTGCTGGTAGGCCGGTCCGCTCAACGCGATATCAGGTCGGCGATGTCGGTGCCGGCTCGGAGTAGCGCTTCTGATTGGCTCGCGACTGTTCGGAGTCGGTTCTGGAGCGCGGTGCGGGCGTCGTCGGTGTCGCTGATCCTGCGGAGGGATTTCATCACCGCTTGTACTGCGGGGATGCGGTAGCCGCCGGCGCGTAGCGCAGCAACGATTCGCGCTTCCCGGATCGCTGCGAGCGGGTAGTGCCGCATGTTGAGCCCGGCGGTGCGTTCGGGGGTGACGAGGCCCTGTTGTTCCCAGAAGCGGAGCGTGGAGGCGCGCACGCCGATCGCGTTCGCCAGTTCCGAGATGCTCATCGAATCGGCGGGCGTAGGCGCCGCGTCGTGGGAGTCCTCCTCGACGATGCCGTCGAGCGCCTGGAGGGCTGCGATGCTGTCGTCGCGGGACCGAGCCAGTGCGACGTGAAGTGCGACGATACGGGCGATTGCTTGGTCATACGGGAGGGTCTGTGCTTCTCGCAGCGTGCTGCGAGCCGCGACCGGGCCGACGGCGATCGCGAGATTGCGGTAGGCGCGCAGGGCTGTGACGTGCTCGGAACCAAAGCGGCGGTACCCATTGGGTTGCCGGATGGCGGGAGGTATGACGGCGAGGCGTTCGAGGTCGCGAATCTGCTGGACGGAATAGCCGGTGGCTGCGGCCAGACTGCTCGTCGTATACGCCTGGGGCGCGGACACGATGGTCGCTTCCACGATCCCAACCCTCCATAAGCACTTCAAGTTCACACTTGAACCATGACTTCGGAACAGATTCTCACAGAGATCAGAAGCTACGTCGGTGTGCTGGAGCTCGCACCCCAATCAGGAAGCGAGCACCCCGAGATCTCCTGGGGGGACTTCTTCTTCTACTACGCCCCAGATGGCGAGGTTCCGCGGAACAGGCAGCCCTACGCGACGATCGTCACGAAGGACTACCCGGATGACGTCGAATCGCGCCTCGATGCGCCCGACCGGTGGCGCCTGAACATCCACGTCGGGTCACAGCTGTTCACCGACCTCGTCGGATACCCGCCCGAGTCGATCGAGGAATCGACTGTCGACTTCAGCGAGACGGACACGTTCCTCCCACACCCGCTCTACGGCGCCTACGGCTGGGTCGCGGTAGTGAACCCGGGCTCGCGCACCACGACTCGCGCGTTGGCGGCTCTCCACGAAGCTCACCTCGCCGATCAGCGCCGCGTCGAGCGCCGCCAGGCTCGGGGCGGCGCCGGCCCCGCCCACGACTGATGAGCCCCGGCGGCCACCGCAACGCGCCGCTGACCATCGAAGGCCGCCGCCGCCTTGTCGAGCGATGCCGACTCGCCCGATCGCCCATGTCGCCGCAGAGATGGGGATCTCCCGCGCCACGGCATCGAAGTGGGTGAACCGTTACACGCAGTTCGGACCCTACGTCAGCCCACCGCGACGGAGGGGTCGATCATTACGCGTATCGAGTGGATGCGGCGCGAACACAAGTGGTCGGCGGCGCATCGGTTTCGAGCTGGAGCGGGAAGGCGTCACGATCAGTCGCCGCGCTTACCTCCACTCTGCGATCGACGGTCACACGCGCCTTGCCTACACCGAGTCCCTCGACGACGAGAAGGGCGCCACCGCCGCAGCATTCCTCGATCGCGCACGGGAATGGTTCGCCGCCCACGGCATCACGCGATCGAACGCATCGACAACGTCCTGGCCCCATACAGCTAGCGCTCGGCGATGCCGAACTATAGCGTCAGCCGGGCGGCAGCTCTTGGCGTCCCAATCGTCGAGGACATGAATCCGGCGCGTCGAGGCAGTGGTAAGTTCGCTGCTCCATGCCGGGACGGCCGCCTGCGGGGGCGGCCGTCCCGGCCTCCATGGATTGTCGGTGCCGACCGGCATGATGAACGCATGAGCGACGCACCCCCCATGATCCTCCTGGCCGATCACGCCTCCTACGCCGAGGCCGTGCGCGAGGCCGTCGGAGCCTCCGCCGCCTACTACGCCGACGGCACCTCCGCGCTCGACGACGACGCCTACGACCGGCTGGTGCGCGGTATCGAGGCCTACGAGCAGGCCCATCCCGACGAGGTGCTGCCCGACTCACCGACGGGCAAGGTGGCCGGTGGAGCGGTGGTGGGCGACGTGCCGCACACGGTGCCGATGCTCTCGCTCGACAACGTCTTCAAGCCCGAGCAGCTGGCCGGTTGGGTGACCTCGCTGGAGCGCAGGCTCGGGCGGCAGGTCGCCGCGTGGAGTGTGGAGCCCAAGCTCGACGGGCTCGCGGTCTCCGCGCGCTACCGGGGTGGGCGGCTCGTCCAGTTGGTCACCAGGGGGGACGGCACCGCCGGTGAGGACGTCTCGCACGCCATCGGCACCGTCGTCGGTCTGCCGGAGCGGCTGGCCGAGCCGGTGACGGTGGAGTTGCGCGGCGAGGTGATGATGACGGCCGAGCAGTTCGCGCAGGCGTGCGACAAGCGCCGCGCGCACGACGGCACGACGTTCGCCAACCCGCGCAGCGCGGCGGCGGGCACCCTGCGCGCCCAGGACCGGGCCTACACCTGCGAGCTCACCTTCTTCGCCTACGGCGCGCTGCCGCTGCCGCCGCAGGACGACTCCGAGTTGGCCGCGCGGCTGCGGGAGCTGCCGCACAGCCAGATCATGGAGTGGGTCGCGGGGCAGGGCGTGCGCACCACGGCCGTGACGGCCGTGGCGGGCGTCGTCGCCACCGACCTCGCGGGGGTGCAGGAGCGGATCGAGCAGATCGCCGCACTCAGGGCCGAGCTGCCCTTCGGCATCGACGGCATCGTCGTCAAGTGCGACCTGGCCGGCGACCAGGCGCAGGCCGGGTTCGGCACGCGCGCGCCGAGGTGGGCGGTCGCCTACAAGCTGCCCGCCACCGAGAAGATCACCAAGTTGGTCGCGGTGGAGTGGAACACCGGCCGCACCGGCGTCATCGCCCCGAGGGCCGTCCTCGAACCGGTGGAGCTCGACGGCAGCACGGTCAAGTACGCGACTCTGCACAACGTCGCCGACATCACCCGCAGAGGGCTCATGCTCGGCGACAGCGTCGTCGTCTACAAGGCGGGCGACGTGATCCCGCGCGTGGAGGCGCCCGTCGTGCACCTGCGCACCGGCGACGAGCGGCCGATCGAGTTCCCGCAGGTGTGTCCCTCGTGCGGCGACGGCATCGACGCCTCGCAGGAGCGGTGGAGGTGCGTGCGCGGCAGGGCGTGCAAGGCGAGCGCCTCCATCACCTACGCGGTCGGGCGCGACCAGCTCGACATCGAGGGCCTCGCCGACAGCCGCATCCTTCAACTGCTGGACGCCGGGCTCATCGCCGACTTCGCCGACCTGTTCTTCCTCACCCGCGAGCAGCTCCTGCCCCTCGAGCGCATGGGCGAGGTCAGCAGCGACAACCTGCTCGCCGCCATCGAGCAGGCCAAAACCAGGCCGCTGAGCCGGGTGTTCTGCGCGCTGGGGGTGCGTGGCACCGGCCGGTCGATGAGCCGCAGGATCGCCCGTCACTTCGCCACGATGGAGGCGATCAGGGCGGCCGACGCCGAGGCGATCCAGGCCGTGGAGGGCATCGGCCCCGAGAAGGCGCCCGTGGTGGTGGCCGAGCTGGCCGCGCTCGGGCCTCTCATCGACAAGCTGGTCAAGGCGGGGGTGACGATGACCGAGCCAGGAGCCGTGCCACCCACCCTCACAGGCCAGGGCCCCGATCCTGTAGGCCACGCACTCGCGGACGACGTGCCCGAGCTGCCACTGGCCGGGATGTCAGTGGTCGTCACAGGGGCGATGAGCGGACCGCTGGAGGCGCTGTCGCGCAACGAGGTGAACGAGCTGGTCGAGCGCGCGGGAGGCAAGGCGTCCTCGAGCGTGTCGGCGAAGACGTCACTGCTGGTGGCGGGGGAGAAGGCCGGATCCAAGCGCACCAAGGCCGAAGCGCTGGGCGTACGGATCGTCACCCCGGAGGAGCTCGCCGACCTCGTCGCGGCGTTCAGATAGGCCGCCCACGCCAACCGGAAGCCGCCTGACCGACCGCGACGAAAGGGGCGACCGGGGCGAGCAGGGGGAGGACGGGCTAGCGCGACCGGACTGGGAGGTGGCGAGGACGGGCTAGCGCGACCGGGCAGAGCGGGTTGGCGAGGGCGGGTCGGCGTCCGCGCGTCACGGTGATCAACGCGGGTCGCGTGCCCGTTGTAGGGGCATGGACGAGCCGTTGCGCCCCTCAATGCAAGCCTGGCCGGGCCAGTGGTCGGAGCGATCCTGGATCAGACGATCGTCCGGCCCACTCGCGTTCGCCCAGGAGGGCGGGGTGGTGTCGGGGTCGATGAGCGTCCGATCGGTTGGCGCTGGGCCGGCGTTGGTGGCTGGACGGAGGTCGTCGACCGTGCGGTGCGCCCGCACCCGCTCATGGCGGCGGAGGCGGGGCTGGGCTGTCGATCGCCTTCCGGCGGCGGCATGGCGAGGCCCGGGGTCGCAGAGCGTCCGGCCGGGATGGCGACCACGGAGGCGGCGGTGGGTCCGAAGCCCGTGGTCGGGCGGCGGCCGTCGATCGTGCGGTCCGCTCTCGCCCGGCGGTGACGGAGGCGTGGAATCTCGACCGTGCGTCCTGTTCGCAAACGCCTCCACGGAGGCGAATCGGAGTCTGGGATATCGATCGTGAGGCTGACCTCTCGGTGGCGGCAGAGTGAGGGTGGAGCGGGGGCGATGAGCGTGCAGCGGGTTGGCGGGCGCGCAGGCGGCGGTGGGTCCGGAGTCTGTGGTCGGGCGGCGGCCGTCGATCGTGCGGGCCGCTCCCGATCGACGGTGACGGAGGTTCGTGGAATCTCGACCGCACCCATTCGCAAACGCATCCACCGAGGCGGAGGTGGGGCCTGGGATGTTGACCGTGCTGCCCATTCGCAAACCCCACGGAGGCGGAGGGGAGGCTGGGCTGTCGAACCATGCGAGCTCACGTGCACATGCGCCACGGTGGCGGAGGCAGCGGCTGGGATGTGTCGATCGGGTGGTCCGCTTGCCGGGGTGTTCTGAGGGCTAGGAAGCTGGTCAGCTCGGGTGCTCTGGGGTTGAGGTGTGATCGTAGGGTCCGCTCGTGCCGGCGTACCTGGGGGCGGGCCGCCCCCGGATATGGGGGCGGCATGGAAGTCATGGGTTGACGTACTGGGTGGCGTACTCGCCCTGCGGCGGGATCGGGGTGATGACGTCGATCAGGATGCCGTTGGGGTCGGCCACGATGAAGTGGCGCTGCCCGAAGTCCTCGCTGCGCAGCTCCAGCTCGGCGGACAGTCCTTCGCGCACGACCAGCCGCTCCCACTCGGCGTCGACGTCCTCCACCTCGAAGTTGAGCAGCAGCCCCTGCGCGGCCCTGCCCCGATACCGCTCGGGGATGGTGGGGTGGCTCGGGTCCAGGAGGGCCAGCTCGTACGGCCCGCGGCGCAGGCTCACGTACCAGTCGGCCTCGAAGGTCGTCTCGAAGCCCATCAAACGGGTGTAGAAGTCGTGCGACTCCTTGAGGCTGGTCGTGCAGATGACCGGATAGAAGCTGGTCAGCGTCATGGTGAGTCCTTTCACATACCGACGGTATGTCAGCATACCATCGGTATGTGAATGGGACGGCGAGGGCGCGGCAGCGCGAGGAGACCAGGCGGACGCTCGTGCGCGAGAGCAGGCGACTGTTCGCCGCGCGCGGCTACGGCGCCGTCGGGCTGTCGGAGATCGTCCGCGCCGCTGGCGTCACCAAGGGCGCGCTCTATCACCACTTCGACAGCAAGGCCGAGCTGTTTCGCGCGGTGGTCGAGCAGGTGCAGCAGGAGGTCGGCCGGCGGGTGGCCGAAGGAGCCGACGCCATGGACGACCCGTGGGACCAGCTCGTCGCCGGCTGCGAGGCCTTCCTCGCCGCGGGCGCCGATCCCGAGGTGCAGCAGATCATGCTCATCGACGGCCCCGCCGTACTGGGCTGGAACGAGTGGCGGGCGATGGATGAGGCCGCCTCGGCCAGCCACCTGGCCGACGCGCTGGCGGCGCTGGTCGAGGCAGGGGTCATCGCCGGCCAGCCGCTCGCGCCGCTGACCCGTCTGCTCTCGGGGGCGATGAACGAGGCGGCGCTGTGGCTGGCCTCCTCGACGGGCCCGAACGACCTGGCCGACACCCAGGCCGCCCTCGTGCGGATGCTGGAGTCGCTGCGCGTGCGTTCGTGACCGGCTCGGCGCACCAAAGCGCCAAACGGAATGATCTCTCCTGTGCCTGGCCCACATGAGATGGCGCTGACCTACGCAGCAGAGCGGCGCGCGGTCGCCATGACGACCACGCAGCTCAGCCACGCGGTGGCCAAGGCGACGCCGCTGCCCCAGAGCGGCGTCGCCGACTGGGACATCCCCCTCGAGCTCGACATATGCAAAGGGCTCGACCTCCGGCCAGGCCGTGAGCCGGGCCCCGGCTGGAGGTTCAGCAGCCCACCTGACGCGCGCTTCCGGGCCCGGGAACGGACGGTCGGGGTCTCCGTGTCGCCTGCCTACGCCCGAAGCCTCGCCCAGCGGCAGCAGCCAGTCCATCGCTTGTGAAGACTGCCTTGCCATCGTCGCGGGCCAGACCGCCCCGGGCGTGACGGTCCTGCGCGCGCAAGGAGCGGCCGCCGGCGTCGAACCCGTTTAATCCAGACAGGCCGCAGACGACCGCGTCCTGGCTCTCGGCTCCACACCCCTGTATCCGCGTACGCGCCTACCCGCGCGAGCGCCTGAGCCGGTGCGGCGCCCGGTGGGAAGGGACCTGTCCACGGAGGAGGGGGCGATCCGGGGACAGGTCGGCTCACAACCGCTCGACGAACCGGCCCCGCCCGTCCCTGAGGGCCAGGCCGCCGCGCAGGGCATCCCTCTGGTTTCGGTCGATCATCGCCCCTGGTGGCACGTGACATAACTCAGGCGCGATCGTAAGGCGCAGCGCCTTACCTCCTCCAGCGGTGTCCGTCACCTGTCCGGGTTCAGCGGCGCAGGGTGGTCGGCTGCTCGATCCGTGACAGTTTTTCGGGGTTGCGCACGGCGTACAGGCCGGTGATGAGACCGTCGTCGATGCGCACCGCCAGGACGGTGTCGATCTCGCCGTTGAGCCGGAAAATCAGTGCCGGATAGCCGTTGATCTGTGTCAGCTGCAGCGATGCCGCGGTGATCGTGCTCAGCCGCCCGGTGGCCAGCACGTGAGCCACCTGGTCGGCGCCGACGACGGGCGTCAGCGCGGCCTGGACGACTCCACCGCCGTCGCCCAGCAGGACGACGTCGGGTGCGAGCTTGTCGAGCAGATTCTGCAGATCGCCGGTTTCGACCGCCTGTTGGAACGCCTTGAGCGCCTCGTGGGCCTCGGCCGGGGGGGACGACCCCGCGCGGGCGGCGAGCGGCGACGTGCGCCCGGGCCCGGTGGGCGATCTGGCGGACCGCGGCGGGGGTCTTGCCGACCGCTTCGGCGATCTCGTCGTAGCCGAGGTCGAACACCTCGCGCAGCACGAACACCGCCCGCTCGACCGGCGCGAGCGTCTCCAGCACCAGCAGCATCGCCATCGAGACGCTGTCGGCCAGCACCACGTCATGGGAAACGTCCGGCGCGGTCAGCAGCGGCTCGGGCAGCCAGGGGCCGACGTAGGACTCCTTGCGGCGGCGGAGCGTACGCATCCGGCCCAGCGCCTGACGCGTGGTGATCCGGACCAGGTAGGCGCGCCGATCCCGCACTTGGTCCAGATCGACGTCCGCCCACCGCAGCCAGGTCTCTTGCAGGACGTCCTCGGCGTCGGCGGCCGAGCCGAGCATCTCGTAGGCGACGGTGAACAACAGGTTGCGGTGGGCCACGAACGCCTCGGTGGCTGAGTCCACGCGGCCACGGTCGGCGGGCGGCTCGGGTGTGTCCATGGCCGGTTCGCTGCGCTCGCTCATCGTGGGCTTCTGCCTTTCGGTGTTGATCGTGCCACACGCACAAGACGCCGGTCCCCACCCTCTTGTGACAGCCAGAGCTTGTGATTCATGTCACACGATCGAGGTGTCACGGGGGCTGGGTCACCGGCATCTCCATGGTCATCAGACGCCGCGCGCCGATGATCCACGCCGGTGATCCGCGCGGCAGGTATCTCCAGTAGTGAGGACGAAGTCATGGAAGCTCGTATGGACCTGTTCGGCAGCCCCGTCGCAGCCAAGGCCCTCAAGCACATCGCTTCGGCGAGCATGGTGCTGATCAAGGAGTCGACGTTGCCGTCGGTGACCCGCGATCTGGTGCTGCTGCGCGCCAGCCAGATCAACGGCTGCGGCTACTGCACCGACGCGCACGCCAAGGATCTGGCGCACGCAGGGCAGAGCGCCACGCGCGTCAACCTGGTCGCGGCCTGGCGGGAGAGCACGGTGTTCACCGACGCCGAGCGCGCCGCGCTGGAGCTGACCGAGCAGGGCACCCGCATAGCCGACGGTGCCGGCGGCGTCACCGACGAGGCCTGGGCCAACGCGTCCAAGCACTACGACCAAGACCAGCTCGCCACCCTGATGCTGGTCATCGCCCTGATCAACGCCAACAACCGGCTCGGCGTCATCAACCGGATGCCCGGCGGCAACTACCAGCCCGGCCAGTTCGGCTACTAGTCCGGCCAGTTCGGCTCGGCAGTGCGAACCCACGTCACCAATCCATTGAAACCGAACCATCGTCATCAACTCCGGCAAGGAGTGCATCATGGCCACCCGTGTGAACCTGTTCGGCAGCCCGGTCATCGCCAGGGCCCTGCGCCTGGCTGCCGGGCCGGGGGGCGGGAATGGGGATGACGGCGCGCTGGCGGTGCGGGCGGCTGACCAGCTGTCGAGCGGCTTCCTGCTCAGTCGCGCCTTCTTCGTCATCGTCGCGGCGCTCGGCAGCAGGTCGTACAGGGTGGCCTGGCTGATCCCCGAGGCTGTGGCGTCAGGTCTTCGTGAAGGCGAACGGGCTGCGAGGCGGGCAGCGCCTCCAGGGCGGCCTGGAAACGGGCGTGAGCGTCCGGAAACAGCCACCGGGTCCGCGCTTCCTCCGGGCGCACCCGCTCGGCTGCATGAGCCGCTCATGCTGGGCGAGGGAGTCGGGGCAGTCGGTGTGCGAAACGGTGTGATCAGAATTGGACGTTGGTCATCGTGTACCACGTCGGAACGAATACCAGCAGGGTCAGTGCGATGAGGACCGCGAACGACTTGAGGGCGCCTGAGGTGGTGATGATCGCGGGTGCGACGGGCCTCAGCCTCCATCGTCCGACCGCGATGAACGCCGCGACGCCTCCCAGCAAGAGATTCGCGGGCACCAACGCGTATTCGCCGCGCATGATATGAAAACCAGCCGCGAGGATCATCGTCAGCGCCAGGCCAACGGCGGCGAGCGGCGTCAGCTTCGGTTTGACCCCCGTCATCGCCGGCAGGATCAGGCCGACCCCGCCAAGTACCTCACAGATCCCGATGAAGACGATCAGGGACTGCGGCACCGCGGCGTACCACGCCACGGCCCGGGGCGCTGCCGCATACAGGGCTTCGTCGTACAACAGCACTTTGCCGAAACCGCTGCCGGCGAAGAAGAAGCCGAACAACACTTGGAGTGACCAGAATGCGCCGTTGAGCGTGAACCTCTTTCCGCGCTCCTTGGGCTGCTGCTCGATGTTCTTGACGTCGAGTGAGTTCTCGCTGACGTGCTGGCTCATGTCGTGTCACTGCCTTTCTTGTCGGGTTGGCCGGGGAACGCGCTGGTTCTGTTCGTTCCGTTGTCAGCGTGTGGTGCTCCGTACGTGCTGACAGGACACATCTGACCACCGCAGCAGGGTCGCGCGCGCCGTCCGCGGGACAGGGCGGGACACGCGAGACGCGGTCTAGCTGCGAAAACAAGAATTTGGCCCGTGACTGCGGGCTGGGACGGTAGCCGCGGTGCGGGGATCGAGCGTCCACGACGGGGTGCCCGCAAGGCTCGCGTTCACGGGGCCCAACCGTGTGATCTTGATTGGTGACCTGCACCGTTGATGTGGGCGAAGCCGCTCGTCTGGCCGCTCCCGCGTTTATCGGCTGCGCTCACAAAGGGGCATGGTCAGGACGACGTCAGCACGCTGATCGCGGCCTCGGCGATCCCTTGTGGGGGAGGAGTGTCCGGGCATAGGCGGGCATCAAGGCCGTCTCTCACTGGCGTTGCCACGGGTCATGACATCGGCAGCGGCGGTAACCCCGAGTGTGAGCTGCGTATCAGCGCATCGTCCAGACGAACGCCGCTTTCCAGTTCGATCACGGCTAAGCATGCCGAGGTCATGTCCACCGCTGCTTCCCCGTCCTCGGTGTCATAGCCGGCGCCGAGGAGTTCGGCGTAGCCAACCAAGGGACCGAGGTGATCTGCCCAGTGTGTGAAGGGTATCCAGATCTCCTCAGGGTGTTCGAGGTGTCCTTCGGCATCTCCGTAGCGGACATACATGCTGGTGTTGCCTTCGATGTCGAAGGCCAGGCTCCAATGCCGAAACCCTTCGCCTGCGAGCCGATCGATCGTCTCGTTGCGGTAACCGCCCGGGTTCCGGTCGAACATGACGATGCCGGTGCCGATCTGGTAGAGGGAAAGACCGCAATCGCTGTGCGGCTCTTCATGACCCCGCACCATGGCCGGGTCGAATCCCAGGCGACGAGCGGCATCCTCGATTGCGAGAACACCAGAGCCCGGCATGGTCACCGTGTACGCGAAGGTGTGAAGTGCCAAGGCATCGTAACGAGCGATGATCTCATCGAACACGAACGGATCAACCTCTCCAGCGGGTCGGAGCCACCAGCGCAGGCGCGGTATCGCCAGCGGTGGACGGGCGTGGTCAGCGAGCCGCGCTCTGCGCCCAGCCTCGAGTACCTCGCCACTCTACGGAGCACATCGCAGGCTGGCGCTCTGGAGAAACCATTCTCGTACGCGCCGTGCTCAGCAAGCCACCGGGAGCTGACTCACTGCTTTGGGCCATGCGCTCCATGTCTGGCGCCGTGACCGGAAACGATCATCGGGCTGGGTGAGGTCGCAGGCTGCGTTCGCCCTGGCTGCCGCCGCGCTCCTCATGGCCGCCGCGGCCGCCCAGCGACCCGGACGCCATGGTGGAGGAGCAGCATAGGCGTAGGAGGACCCGTCGCCGGGGGACCTGGTCGCGCCACGTGCTCCACGCTCTGCGGACGAGTTGGTCGCCGCCGATCCACAACCGCCATGACACCTTCCATCGGGCGTACTCATTACTGATGGGCCGCCTGCGGCGGTAGATGACCGGGTCCGCCTTGTAGCGCTGCGCGAAGGTGATGACACCCCGAAGAGGGTGGTCCGCACCCCGTCGACCGCGTTGCCGACCGACTCATGGCTCGCGGTGGGTGGTAGCCCGCTCACCGAGGCGGCGGAGCCTCCCGGCAACGGTTTCGTCCTCGGTGAGCACGACCTGACCAGGGCTGCTCGTCGAGACGGCCTGAGGTGTGCGCCGAGGCGACAGCGGCGCAGGATATTGTCGCGACCTCATGCTCAGTGCGGGCACCCGAGCGGACGGTCAGGACATCCCTCTCGGCGTGACGCGCGAGGAGTGGAAGACCGGCGCGGCCGAGGACCGGCCTCCTACTCCTGCTCGGCGCGGACCCGGAGCAGACCGGTCCCTGTAGGAGGCGCGCCGAAGCACGCACCATCTGAATGTCGGTTCGCGTTGAGCGACGGGTGAGCACCCCTTCCGCGCTGACGAGTGCTCACCCGTTTCCACTTCAGAATCCGGGCGGTGGAGTCGCGCCTGCCCCTGGCTCGATGTGCAGGACGATCACGCCGTCGTTGTAGGTTTCCGCTGTCGCCACCTTCCAGCTCGGATCGATGCGGGAAGCGGGCACGCCCTGCTCGAAGCGAACGCCGTGGCCCCCGTCCCGAAGCGGCCAGTCGAGCTCGTAGGCCACCTTGAGGTCGCGCTCGCGCACGACTTGTACCGCCTCGGCCACCGAACGTCCCTGCAACTTCACTCCGGCCAGCGCCTCACCTGGCCAGCTCGCATCGGCAGGATAGGAATACCTCTCGCCCGGCTTCGCCGGGCGGCCCAGGTGGAACTGCGCGGACCCCTTGATGCCGGCGGTCACGCGGAAGGCCGTCAGACACCCTTCGACGCGCTCGCCACAGTCGGACAGGGTGGACGACATGCGTGCGTCGGGATCAGTCTTGTCGAACCCGACGACGGGCGCGCGCTGCTGCGGCGAGACGGGGATCAGTTCGACCGTGATGCCGTCCAGCCCGACCTTCCTGAAGGCCTTCTCCAGTTCGGCGGGCTCGGGATCGCCGTCAGTGATGTAGAAGACGTACCAGTCGCCGTCGCGGTCGATTGTCACAGCCTGGCTGGCGTACACCTGCCCGGACTCCTTGAAGAGGGATGGTACGACGACAAAGGCTCCAGCCAGGACGGCCACAGCGGCCAGGCCCAGCAGTGCGCGGCGGGGTGACGGCGTGAGCCGCCGCCGGGCCGGCTCCTGCTCCAGCAGGACGATCTCGGCCAGCAGCGCGTCCGCCCCCGCGGTGGACGCCCGGCCGGCCAGGTCCTCGTCCAGCACCCTGGCCCGGTTCTTGAAGATCTGGTCGTTGTTCACCGTGACTCCTTCTCGATGAGCGGCCGCGCTTCGAGGCGGGGCATCGATGGGCAGGTCTTCTCCAGCGCCGTGGCGAAGCGCTTGCGGGCGCGGTACAGGCGGATGCGGGCGGCGTTGCGTGAGCAGCCCAGCACCGCGGCGATCTCTCCGGGGTCGAGTTCCTCCCAGACGGACAGGGCCAGCAGCTCGCGATCATCGTCGGAGAGCATGTTCATGGCCTCGTCCACTTCGTCAGCCCCTGTCTGAGGAGAGGGCATGGCGTAGAGGACTTCAGCCTCGGCCGTGAGTTCGGCGTGTTGAGTGGCTCTGCGTCGCTCGCCACGACGGTGGTTGGCCAGGACCCGCCGGGCCACGCCGTACAGCCAGAGCCTGCCGGCCTCGCCACGCGGAAGCTCCCCTATGCGCCGCCACGCGATCACGTAGGTCTCGGCCACGACATCGGCGGCGTCTTCGGGAGAGGAACACCGCCGCATGGCGTAGCCAAGGATCTGTTCATACGTGTGCCGGTACATGGCCTCGAACCGGTGCCGGCTGTCTGTTTCATCCATGCGTCATCCTCATCGGACCTTCCGAACGCTTTCGGGTTTCGTTTCCTACGTGTCCGCGAGCGACGGCAGAATTTCAGGCCACGGGCAGAGACTCGAGGAGATCGCGCCGTGGCGGCGCCTCGGTACCGCTATGTGTCACCTCGGCGGAGGAGGGTGCTGGCGTGGCCGTCGGCTCACCTAACGGGGTCGGACCGGGGTCGTGATCGGGTCCAGCGTCGAGCCAGGAATTCCCCTGCGCCGATCGGATCTGGACACGCCCGTGGTGACCGGCCATGCCAGGATGTGCCGCATGTCTCCCATGATCGAGAACTCCGCCGGGCCCGCCGGCCAGACCGTGGCCAACGACTACGACAGCTTCGCCGAGGCGTACGCGGCCGAAACCGAGGCCAACCTCATCAACGGCTACTACACGCGGCCCGCGATCCTGGACCTGGCCGGAGACGTGGCCGGGCGGCGGATCCTCGATGTCGGCTGCGGTGCCGGTCCCCTGCTCGCGGCGCTGCGCGAGCAGGGCGCCATCGTGACCGGCGTCGACCCCAGCGCCAGGATGCTGGACCTGGCACGGCAGCGGCTCGGCGAGGGCGCGGCCCTGCATCAGGCCGGTCTGGGCGGCGGTCCTCTGCCTTTCCCTGACGGCGCGTTCGACGATGCCATCGTGTGCCTGGTGCTGCACTACCTGGAGGACTGGAAGGGACCGCTCGCCGACCTGCGGCGCGTGCTTGCGCCCGGCGGCCGACTCATCGTGGCGGTCAATCACCCCTTGATCTACCCGTTGGCCTATCCCGATGCCGGCTACTTCGCGATCCGCGAGTACTCCGAGGACTACACCTTCAGCGGCCAGAGCGCCGTGCTGACGTATTGGCACCGGCCGCTGCACGCGATGACCGACGCCTTCACCGCGGCCGGCTTCCGGATCGCCGTCATCAGCGAACCGCGCCCGGCGCCAGGGGCACACGAACTGTTCCCCGACGTCCTCAAGGAAGCCGACTCGACCTTCCTGTGCTTCCTGTTCTTCGTCCTGGAAGCCGTTTAGCCTCACCGATCAGGCCCCGAACGCCAAGCCGCCCAGCCGAGCAAGCCCGGCCGGGCGAACACAGCCTGAGGCGCCGCTGGACTGATCTTCGCCGGTATGGCTGCCGTTCCCGCGTCCGCCGACACGCCGAAACCCTTCGCCGCCGCCCTGGCATCGGCCCCAGGGCGGCCTCCGAGGCCGACGCCGAGTACCACCTCGGGCTGCTCGACCTGGATCCCGTCGAAAGGGACCACCATTCGCGCACCACTTCACAGGCGGCGAACCCTGACAACAGGCGCGTGACGACTGGGACAGACTTCGCCGACCTTCGGCGGTGGGCCGGTCGTGCCAGGCACTCCACGGCCGGCGCCAGGCACGGAACGAGCAGGACGATTTCTCGCGTCCTGTCCACCTCGTGAACCCGCGGGGCTGTGTTCCCGACTGTTGTGGGTGAGGAGGCAGCGTGACTGACGAACTGCTGGTGGTGCGGTGCCAGCTCGGAGAGCGCGAGGCGCTCGCCGAGCTGGTGCGCGCATGGCACGACCCGGTGTGGACCTACGTGCGGCGCATGCTCGACCACGGCGACGCCGACGACGTGGCCCAGGAGGTGTGGCTGGCCGTGGTGCGCGGCCTTCCCAGGCTCCGGGAGCCCGGAAGGTTCGCGCCGTGGCTGTTCACGATCGCGCGCCGCGCGGTGACCAACAGGCTGCGCGAGGAGTACGGCAGGCAGGAGACGACCACGGCGTCCGGCCAGGTCACCGAGCACGCGGACGAGCGGGTGGTCGAGGACAGGGCCGAGGTGATGGCGGACAGGGCCGCGCTGGTCGCGGGGCTGTCCGGGCTGCCCTTGGTCGAGAGGGAGATCCTCGTGCTGTTCTACCTCGAAGACCTGTCGATCGAGGACTGCGCGCAGATCTGCGCCATCCCGGTCGGAACGGTGAAGTCGCGCCTGTCACGGGCCAGGCGCCTGCTGAGAGAACAACTGGGTGAGAGGGGAACGCGATGATGGACGCCGACGACATGATCAAAAGGCTGTCCGGGCCGGTGTCGCTGCGCAGGCGCATGGCGTACGTGGTGGCGCTGGTCATGGGGCTGGGCGGGGCGCTGGCCATCGGGTTGCTGTGGGCCACGGAGGAGCGGCTGCCGCCGGTCTTCGGGGGCTTCGCCGTCCTGTGCCTGGCATGGGCCTGCTACGGCGGCTGGGCGCTGACCCGCAGGACGCCGCTGTTCGCGCTCGACAGGGTCATCGGCGGCTGGATCGCCGTGGCGGCGACCTGGCCGCTGACCCTGCTGACCGTCGCGCTGGCGGTGGACAGGCCGGGCTGGGCGGGCTGGGCGGGCGCGGCGGTGAACGTGGTGCTCGCGCTGGTGGCGGCCGTCGTGCTGGTCAGGGCCAGGTCGGCGCGGGCGGCCCTGCTGCGCCGCAAGCACGAGCTCGGCGGCTGATGTCACACTCCTGGCGCCCACGCGCTCTCAGGAGGCATGAACATCCTTCGTACACCGGACGACCGGTTCGAGAACCTGCCCGACTTCCCTTTCGAGCCGCACTACGTCGAACTCGGCGACGGCATCAGAGTCCACTACCTCGACGAGCGCCCGGAGCGGCCCTCGGGGGAGACGGTGCTGCTGCTGCACGGCGAGCCGACGTGGAGCTACCTGTACCGGCACGTCATCCCGCCGCTGGTCGCGGCGGGGCACCGGTGCGTGGCACCCGACCTGGTCGGGTTCGGCCGTTCGGACAAGCCCGCCGACCGCTTCGCCTACACCTACCAGAGCCATGTCGACTGGCTGTGGGAGACCGTCTTCGACCGGCTCGACCTGCGTGATGTGACGATGGTCTGCCACGACTGGGGCGGCCTGCTCGGCCTGCGCCTGCTGGCCGAGCACCCTGACAGGTTCCGCCGCGTCGTGGCGACCAATACCGTCCTGCACACCGGCGACCAGGGCGACATGGGACCCTTCTACGCCCAGTGGCTCCAGCACAGCCAGCGCGTGCGGCCGTTCAGCGCGGGGCAGATCGTCGCGACCGGCACCGTCACCGACCTCGACCCCGCGGTGGTCGCGGCCTACGACGCGCCCTTCCCCGAGGAGGACCACGCGCAGGGCGCGCGCCGCTTCCCGCTGCTGATCCCCATCACCCCCGCCGACGAGGCGGCCCCCGCCAACCGCAAGGCGTGGGAGGTGCTGGAGAGCCTCGACACCCCGTTCCTGTGCGCCTTCAGCGACAGGGACTTCGTGCTCGGCCAGGCGCACACGGCCTTCAGGGAGCGCGTTCCCGGCGCGAAGGGCCTGCCGCACACCACGATCGTCGGCGGTGGTCACTTCGTCCAGGAGGACCAGGGGCCGCGCCTGGCGCAGGTCGTCGACGACTTCATCAGGTCGGCGGCCCGATGAGGACCGTCGAGGCCCGCGAGCTGAGCACGATCACGGGCGAGCGCGTGCGGCTGCCCGCCCCCGACGGGCTGACGCACCTGCAGTTCCGCCGCTACGCCGGCTGCCCGATCTGCAACATGCACCTGCGCACGATCGCCGCACGGCACGAGGAGATCAGGGCCGCGGGCGTCCACGAGATCGTGGTCTTCCACTCCTCCGCCGAGGACATGCTCCCCCACCAGGGTCTGCTGCCCTTCGCCGCGATCGCCGACCCCGGCAGGCGGCTGTACGCCGAGTTCGGGGTGGAGGCCTCGGCCAGAGCGGTGCTGCATCCGCGCGCCTGGACCACCCCGATGCGGCCCGGCTCGTGGCCGGTGGTCGCCCGCGGCCTGCGCCGCGGCGGCAGGCCGTACCCCACGGGCGGGGAGACGGTGCTCGGGCTGCCCGCCGACTTCCTCATCGACCCCGACGGGCAGATCCTCTCCCACCGGTACGGCAGGCACGCAGGCGACCAGTGGGAGGTCGACGAGCTCCTCCTCCTCGCAGCCCGGGCAAGAACGCAGGGAGGGCCGGCTACGCGAACGCGCCATGCCTGAGCGGCCGCCCGCTCCCGGACCTGCCCGCTGACGCTCAGGTGAGGGAGGTGAAGAAGGCGTGGACGTCGGCGACGTAGAGGTCCGGCTGCTCGAGGGCGGCGAAGGTGCCGCCGCGGTCGTGCTCGACCCAGCTCACCACGTTGTTGTCCCGTTCGGCGAACCTGCGGATCGGGCGCAGGATGTCCTTGGGGAACACCGAGACCGCGGTGGGCACCGTCGCGGGCTTGAGCTCCCACTCCACCGAGGTGTCCTGGTCGGTGTCGGGCGTCTCGACGAAGGAGCGGGCAGCCGAGCCCGCGGTGTTGGTCAGCCAGTAGAGCATCACGTTCGTCAGCAGACGGTCGCGCGGGATCTCGGCGTCGCTCCATTCGTGGAAGACGCCGGTGAACCACGACAGCAGCGCGACGGGGGAGTCGGCCATGCCGTAGGCGAACGTCTGCGGGCGGGCGGACTGGATGAGCTTGTAGCCGTACTGCTCGGTCAGGTAGCGCTCACGGAAGGCCATGCGCTCCTGTTCGACCTCGGTCAGGCCGTCGAGCTCGCCCGGCAGGCCCATGGGGAAGCAGATGATGCCGTTGCCGTGCATGCCGGCGACGCGTTCGGGGGCCAGCACGCCGATCTCCCTGGAGATCCAGGTGCCCCAGTCGCCGCCCTGCACGCCGAACCGGTCGTAGCCGAGCCTGGTCATCAGCTCCAGCCACGCTCTGGCGATGCGGGTGGAGCCCCAGCCGACCTCTCGGGTCTGGCCCGACAGGCCATAGCCGGGCAGCGAGGGGATGACGAGCGTGAAGTCGGCCGAAAGGGCCTCGATCACGTCGAGGTACTCCACGGGGGAGCTGGGCCAGCCGTGGGTGATCAGCAGCGGAAGCGCGTCGGGGTTGGCCGAGCGGACGTGCAGGAAGTGGACGTTCTGCCCGTCGATCTCGGTGGTGAACTGCGGGTGGGCGTTGAGCTCGGACTCGGCCTCGCGCCAGGAGTAGCCGGTGCGCCAGTGGTCGACGAGGTCGCGCAGGTGGGCCAGGGGCACGCCGTGCTGCCAGCCGAGCCCGGGTACCTCGTCGGGCCAGCGGACCCTGTCGAGCCGCTCGCGCAGGTCGTCCAGGTCGGACTGGGCCACGTCGAGACGGAAGGGCCGGATGTCGTTCTGTGGCAAGAGCTTCTCCTCAGTGTGTCTAGTACGCTGTACCGTACAGCATACGGTTCAGCGGACGCAAGGACGGACAGCGGGAAATCTTCAGAACGACGAAAGGGAGCGGCCCACCGGCCGACCGTGACCGGCGAGCCGATGGCCGCCTACCGGGCTTCGCTCGAGGAGGGGGCGTCCGCCTCGCGGATCTCCCTGGTCGGGCGATCGGGGACGCCGGTGGATCGGGGGAGCCCGGGATCAGGAGCAGGGCACCGGATCAGGGACGGGAAGGGGCGAGGTCCTCCTGATGCGGCCCGCCGCCGCTCGTGGGCGGCTCGGCCCGCTGCTCGGGCAGGTCGCGTCTGGTCCTGAGAGGGGAGAGGAAGACCGGCAGGAACGCCGTGGCCAGCACGCAGGCTCCCACCCACAGGGTGACGCGGACCCCGGCCAGCTCGCCGATCAGGCCGGAGACGGCGGCGCCGGCCGCGAGCGCGCCGGTCAGCAGGGTGCGGAAGGTGGCGTTCATGCGGCCCAGCAGGGGGTCGGGCGTCATCCGCTGCCGCAGGCTGACGCCGAGCACGTTGTCCATGCCGGTCTTGAACATGGCCAGCAGGTACCCGGCCCCGGCGAGCCACAGCCCGGCCCCGCGGTCGAGGAACGGCAGGAGCAGCCCGGCGGGGGCCAGGCAGAGGCCGGCCAGGGCCAGGGCGCGGCCATGGCCCAGCCGCCGGCCCGCCCACCCTGCGCAGCGGGCGCCGAGGAGCAGGCCAGTCCCGCCCACCGCCCAGAACAGGCCGAGGGCGCCCGCGGGCAGGCCCAGCTCGCGCACGAACAGCACCGGCAGCATGGTGTTGACGATCTGGGAGCCCAGATTGTTCAAGGACGCGGTGAGCGCCAGCGCCCGCAGCTCGCGGTCGCCGAAGACATGCCGCACGCCCTGCGCGATCTGCGTGCGCAGCGGGACGCGTCCGGCCGGCGAAGGCGGCGCGGGCAGGCGGGGCAGGGACATGAGCCGCAGGGCCGAGACGAGATAGCCGGCGGCGGCGCAGGCCGCGGCGACGGGCGCGCTGAGCGCCTGAACGAGGCCGCCGCCCGCGCCGCGCCCTGCCACGTTGCCCAGCGCGATGAGGGTCATGACGGCCGCGTTGGCAGGCACGAGCCGGTCACGGCCCACCACCTGCGGGAGCACGCTCTGGGATCCGATGTCGGCGAAGACGGTGGCGCAGCCGTGCAGCACGACGACCAGGTACAGCTGCTGCAGGGTGAGCGCGTCCAGCCACCACGCCAGCGGGACCGAGGCGTACAGCGCCGCGCGCGCCACGTCGGCGGTGATCAGCACCCGCCGGTGCCGCAGCCGGTCCACCCAGGCGCCGGCGGGCAGGCCGATGACCAGGAAGGCGACCGTGCTCAGCATGGCCAGCGCCCCGACCTGGCCAGGGCCGGCCCCGAGCGCGGAGACCGCGATCAGCGGGACGGCGATGTAGCCGACGTTGGTGCCGAGCTGGCTGAGCGTGCTCGCGGTGAACAGGGTGCGAAAGCCGGCGATCCGCCAGGGGGAGCTGGAGTCCATGATCCGTTCATCCGATGATGGGGGCCGAGATGAACGGTGCCCGAGCCCGAACCGTCAGGACAAGCGCAAAGTCGTGGACTCACCTTTAAGCTCTGCTACATGCTCGACACGCGGCGCATGCAGGTCCTCCACGAGGTCGTCACCAGAGGGACGGTGACGGCCGCCGCCGAGGCGCTGGGCTACACCCCGTCGGCGATCAGCCAGCAGGTGGCGGCGCTGGAGAAGCAGGCCGGCATCGCCCTGCTGGAACGGGTCGGCCGCGGCGTACGGCCCACGACGGCAGGGCGGCTGCTGGCGAAGTACGCGGCCGTCATCGGGGAGCAGGTGGCCGAGGCGGAGGCCGCGCTGGCCGACCTGCGGGCCGGCCGGTCCGGGCGGCTCTCGGTCCGGTACTTCGCCACGGCCGGGGCCGTGCTGGTGGCGCCCGCGCTGGCCCGCTTCCGCCGGGAGCGCCCGGACGTGCTGATCGACCTGAGTATGACCGACCCCGACGACCCGATGCCCGAGGTGCTGCGGGGCAGGGCCGACCTCGCCGTCGTGGTACGGCCCCGCGGCCTGCCTCACCAGGGCGTCCGGCTGGACCACCTGCTCGACGACCCCTACCTGGCCGTCCTGCCCACCGGGCACCCGCTCGCCGCCGAGGACGTCCTGGAACTGGCCGACCTCGCCGGCGAGCCGTGGATCTGCGGCGAACGGCCGGGCCCCTGCCTCGACGCCCTTCTGGCGGGCTGCGCGGCCGCCGGCTTCCACCCGGAGTTCGCGGTCGACGGCGAGGACTACGCCACCGCCCAGGGCTTCGTCGCCGCCGGCCTCGGCGTCACGCTGATCCCGCGGCTGGCCCTGCCCGGCCCCCATCCCGGCGTCGTCGTCCGCGACCTGCACGCCCCGGCACCTGTCCGCTCGATCCACACCGCCGTACGCGAGACCTCCCTGGGTCAGCCCGCCCTCACCGCCCTCCTGGCCACCCTCCACGGCCGTCCGCAGGCGCCGTAACCGCCACCCGCCCCTGCCGTCGCCCCGGTTACGACCCCCGCTGCTCGGCCATGCCGTACGGCTCCGCCGGCGGGATCGCCACCCGGCGGCTGAGCCGTACGGCGTCCGCCGCGAGGAGGTGCGCCGTCGGCGGTCAGCGGGCGGCCTCCTCGGGAAGGAGATGCGCGAGCAGGAGCTTGATCAGCAGGAGCGGGGCGAACCAGGCCACGGCGTGCGGCACGCTGAGCAGGCTGGTGGTCCAGATCAGGGCCAGCGCGGTGGCGGCGAAGGCGACGGGCCTGCGCAGCGGCGGGGGAGTGGCCGTCACCGCCAGAGCGGCGGTGAGAGCGGAGCCGTAGACGACCGCCGCCGCCGTCCAGCCGAACCCGGGCACCGCCCAGGCCAGGATGAACGGCTGGACGTGGACGGCCACGAAACCCAGGTGGTGCCCCGCGGTACGGCCCGGCCGGTGGAACCAGAGCTTGGCCGAGCGGGTGGCGTTGACGACGGCTCCGCCGTACAGGTCGAAGGCGACCACCGCGATCACGCCGACGGCCGGCGCGGGCAGCCCCGCGCCCACGGCCAGGGCGACGGACAGGGCGGCGCCGGCGAAGGCGGTGCCGACGGAGACCAGCACCTCGCCCCTGGTGGCGCCGGGAGCGATCAGCCTGTCGGTCATCGTCATGAGCGGACTCCCTCTACACAGACCTCGATGATGGGGGCGGCCAGGTCGGCGAGCGGAAGCTCGGGGTCGACCAGCCACTGCAGCAGGCAGCCCTCGATGGCCGCCACGATCACCACGGCGTGCCGTTCGTCGATCCCGGGGCGCAGCGCGCCCTCCTCGCGGGCCTGTCGCAGCAGGCCCGCGATCGCCTCGCGGTAGTCGCGGTACACGGCGGCCATGTCCAGCGGTGGGCCCGCCGACCACAGGTCCACCAGCACGCGGGCGTGGTCGGGGTGGGCGGCGAGCATCGCGACCACCCGCCGCACCAGCGTCGCCAGCCGATCGAGCGCAGGACCCGGTTCCAGCGAGGTGAGAAGGTGCGCCGAGCCGGCGGCGTACGACTCGAAGGCGGCCTGGAGCAGGGCGTCGCGGCTGTCGAAGGAGAGGTAGACGCTGCCCTTGGCGATGCCCGCCTCGGCGGCGACGTCCTCGATGCGCGAGGCGGCGAAGCCCTTGCGGGCGAACACCCGCACGGCCGCCTGGAGGATCTCATCCCTGCGCGCGGCATGGTCGACTCTCTTTGGCATGAAGCTGATTATGAATGACCAGTCAGTCATAATCAAGCTGCTCTACTTTGTAAAGGCGCTAGCCTGGATCAGTGGCCCTTCCGTACCTCACCCTCAGAACCCGCGCCGAGCACGAAACCGAGGTCAAACGGTCGCGGTTCATCTGCGCGATGGCGCCGGCGGGAAGCGCGGAGGAGGCGGCCGAGTTCATCGCCGAGCGGCGCAGGCTGCACCAGGGCGCCACCCACAACTGCACCGCCTACGTCGTCGGGCAGCGCCTGCAGAAGGGCGACGACGACGGCGAGCCTGGCGGTACGGCCGGCACGCCGATGGTGCAGGCCCTGGTCGGGCGCGGCTTCAACGACGTGGTCGCGGTGGTGACCCGCTACTTCGGTGGGGTGCTGCTGGGCGCGGGCGGCCTGGTCAGGGCGTACGGCTCGGCGGTGACCGAGACCCTCGACAGGGTCGAGCCCGTGCGGATGGTGCCCGCCAGGCTGGTGCGGGTGTCGGTGGGGCACGAGCAGGCGGGCAGGGTGGAGAACGACCTGCGGGTGTCGGCGTACCCGGTGCGCGAGGTCAGCTACGGGGGCGAGGTGTCGTTCTCGGTCGCGGTGGGGGAGAACGAGGTGGCCTCGTTCACCGAGTGGGTGGCCACGCTGACGGCCGGCCGCGCCACGGTCGATCCTGGCGCGGAGATCCACGTCCCCGAGCGCTGAAACGGGCCTGGACAGCGCACGAGGCCCGGCGCCGTCATCCGGCTTGAGGTCGCCTGCGTGCCCCGGCGGCAGGCTTCAACTCGGATGCGGGCGCCGTCACCCGGATTCAACGGCGGGCGCCGTCACCCGGCTGCGGGGCGGGGGCGGGGGCCGTACCTGGCGAGGAAGACGTCGACCCCTGAGGAGACCATGGCGTCGAGGTCGACCTCCGAGGCCGGGTCGAAGGTGCGGACGAGCTGGGGAACCCCGATGGCCACGGCGACGAGTTGCTGGACGGCCAGGGCGGGGTCGGGCACGTCGAGGGCGCCGCGCTCGTGCAGGATGCTGAGCGCCTCGATCAGGGGCCGGGTGTTCATGTCGTAGCTGACCCGGTACCAGAGCCTTCCGAGCTGGGGAAAGCGGTCGATCTCGCCGATGACCAGCCTGCGCAGGGTCATGATGTCCTCGCGGAGGAGGATCCTGCCCCAGTCGGTCATGAGGTCGATCAGCGCCGCCCGCAGGTCGGCGGCTTCGGCGATCTTCGAGGTGCAGGGTTCCAGGTCGGCGTAGGTCTTCGGCAGGATCCCGCCGATGACGGCGAGGAACATCCGCTCCTTGCTGCCGAAGTGTTTGTAGATGGTCGGCTTGGAGACCCCCGCGAGGGAGGCGATGGCGTCCACGGAGGCAGCCGTGTAGCCCTCCCTGAGGAACTCGGTGGCCGCGGCGTCGATGATGGCCTGGCGTTTGAGCTGGGACACGTTGACCGCGTCGGGGATGATCGGAATGCCGAAGTCGTCAACGTCCATCGTCCTAAACTACACGGTTCAGGGTGATATCCAGAACTGAACTGTTCAGTTGACGGCGCAAAACTGAACGGTTTAGTGTCGCCTTTGACCGACAACCCTGTCGTCCGAAGGAGATCGTCATGTCCTATCGTTTCGGCGTCCAGCTGTCCCCGTCCGCTGACGACCTCTCCGGGATCCGAGAGCTTGCCAGGCTCGCCGACCGGGAGGGGCTCGACCTCCTCGGCGTGCAGGACCACCCTTACGCGGGCGGCCTGGCCGACACGTTCAGCGTGATCGCCACGCTGCTCGCCGACACCACGCGGATCCGGATATCCTGATGTGGCGAGCCTGCCGCTCCGCGGTCCCGGTGTGATCGCCAAAGCGGCGGCCACGCTCGACCTGCTCAGTGGTGGGCGCTTCGAACTCGGTCTCGGCGCGGGTGGCTACCGCCAGGCGATCACCGCCTTCGGCGGCCCCGACCGCACCGCAGGCCAGAACCAGGTCGCACTGGAGGAGGCGGTCGAGATCATCCGGGGCCTCTGGCGCCCGGGCGGGAGCGTCAGGGTGACAGGCGAGCACTACTCAATGGCCGGCGTCCACGGCGGCCCGGCGCCCGCGCACCCGATCGGGATCTGGTTCGGCAGCGTCGGACCCAGGGCCCTGGCCCAGACCGGGCGCCTGGCCGACGGCTGGGCCGCCCCCATCCCGCACTACCTGCCCTACGAGAAGTGGCGTGAGTCCCAGGAGATCATCGACACGGCCGCGATCGAGGCGGGGCGGCGGCCCTCCGACATCACCAGGATCGCCCAGCTGGTCGGCCACATCACCGACGCCCCTGGCGAGGTCGTCCTGAAGGGTGAGGCTCCCATCAGGGCCACCGCCGCGCAGTGGGCCGAGGTCATCGGGCACCTGGCCGGCGACGTGGGCTTCGACTCCTTCGTGTACTGGCCCGAGAGCGCCGACGCCGCGCAGCTGACCGCCTGGGCCCGTGAGGTCGTCCCCGCCGCCCGTGTCTTGCTCGGCAAGGGGTAGACCGCGATCACTGGGACGGGTGGCGCCAGCGTTCGGTGCGCTCGTCCCAGCGGGAGCCGGGAGGCGGGGTGTCGTCGCGGCGGGACGACGGATGGGACTCCCCGAGCCACGTCCAGAAGAGCCAGCCCGCCAGCGCCGGGACTCCCAGCAGGATGAGCGAGAACTTCCAGCCGCCCGGCACGAAGACCGCCACCGCCAGGGCGACGACCAACAGCGCCACGGCCGCCGCGAGACCGATACCGATCTTCTTCCAGAGCGACATGTGATCTCCTGCGATCGGTGGAGGGCGACGGGTCGCCTTCCGGCGCGATACCAGGGTGACGTGTCGGCCGCCGTTGATCAACCCGCCGGCCATGACCACGACGCCGCTGCAGGTGGCGGTGCGGCGGCTCTATCCCTCCAGGGCGTACTGCATGACGCGGAACTTGGTCTGGGCCTCGGCCAGTTCGGCTGCGGGGTCGGAGTCGCCCATGATGCCGCAGCCGGCGAAGAGCCTGGCGCGGTTGCCGTGGACGATGCCCGAGCGCAGCGCGATGCCCCATTCACCGTCGCCGTGCGCGTCGATCCAGCCGACGGGCCCGGCGTAGCCGGAGCGGTCCATCCCTTCGAGCTCGCGGATGAGCGTGATCGCGGTGTCGGTGGGGGGTGCCGCCGACGGCGGCCGTGGGGTGCATGGCGGCGACGACGTCGAGGACGGAGGCGCCGTCGGCGAGCGTGCCCGTGACGTGGCTGGCCAGGTGCTGGAGGTTGGGCAGGACGAGGAGCTCCGGCTCGTCGGGCACGTCGAGCGTGGCCGACAGCGGGGTGAGCGCGTGGCGGACGGAGGCGATGGCGCACTCGTGCTCGTGCCTGTCCTTGGCGGAGGCGAACAGGGCGGCGCCGCGGGCGACGTCGTCGGCGGGGTTGACGCCGCGCGTGGTGGTGCCTGCCAGGACGAGTGACTCGATCTGCTGTCCTGCCCTGCGGATGAGGAGTTCGGGGGTGGCGCCGACGAGGCCCGCGACCGAGAAGGTGTAGCAGTCGGGGTAGCGGGTGGCCAGCCGGGTGAGCAGGAGGCGGATGTCGATGGGGTGTTCGGCGGTGGCGGTGAGGTCGCGGGCCAGCACGACCTTCTCGAGTTCGCCTTCGCGGATGCGCTGGGAGGCGCGCGCGACGATGCCCTCCCACGCGGGCGCGGTGAGGCTGCCGTCGCCGTAGCTGATGCGGCCGGGATAGGTGAGGGGAGTCACGTCCTGGCCGAGGGTGGGCTCGCCGATGCTGGTGAGCCAGGCCTGTCCTCCGCGGCGGGTCAGGACGGTCTGGGGGACGACGAGGGTGGAGCCCGGTGAGTTCTCGTCGAAGGTGAAGGTGCCGAAGGCGACGGGTCCGTGCCGGTGGCCGTTGCCGTCGGTGGTGTGGGTGTCGGCGAGGACCGAGTTGAGCCACTGGCGGGCCCATGCGAAGCGGTCCGGGCCTGGTGGCACGGTGACTTTGGCGGCCTCGCCCCATCCGGCGAGACCCTCGCCGTTCCTGATCCACGCGTAGGGGGCGGTGGACGGCAGGCGGGAGAGCAGGTCACCGGGGTCACCGATCGGGATGGTGCGAACCGGCAGAGGGCGGGTTATTCCGAGCGCGACACTCACTCAAGACATGCTATGCGGGAGCTGAACATGTTCGATTCGGGCCCCTGCCCATCGGCCACCTTAAGCTCGAGAATCAGACATGAGGTTGTATAGGGCTTATCTTGATCGTGTCAAGCCACGATAGGAAGTGGGTCCTGGTCGTGGCCTTGGCGTGTGACGCTCCCTACCTTAAGGGCCATGATCCGTCACGTGCTCACTGCCGTCGTGCTGGTCTCAGGGTCGGGCTCCGTGACGAGCTCCGCGGCGGCCTCCTCGCTGGAGCCGTTGCCAGGGGTGATGGCGGCGTTGGGCGACTCGGTCAGCGCGGGTTTCAACGCCTGCGGCTGGTACGTCTCGTGCACGTCGCGTTCGTGGTCGGCGGGCGACAACGCGGAGGTGCGCAGCCACTACGTGCGGCTGGCCGAGCGGGGCCCCTCGCTTCACGGGCACAACCGCAACTTCGCCGTGCCGGGTGCGACGAGCGCCGATCTGATGGGGCAGGTGGACAAGGCCATCGCCGAGAAGGCCGAGTACGTGACGATCCTGCTCGGCGCCCAGGACGCGTGCGTGCGCACGGAGACGGCCATGACGCCGGTGGCGCTGTTCAGGCGGCGGGTGGAGGCGGCGATGGGCAAGCTGCGGGCCGAGCTGCCGGGAGCGCGGGTGTTCGTGGCGAGCATCCCCGACCTGCGCAGGCTGTGGCAGGTGGGCAAGGACAACGCGATCGCGAGGACGTTCTGGGGGCTGGGTCGCATCTGCCAGGCGATGCTGGCCAACCCGACCTCGACCAAGCGGGCCGACGTGCAGCGGCGGGCCAGGGTGCGTGATCGGGTGCGCGACTTCAACAGGGAGTGGGCCAGGGCGTGCTTGGCGTTCGGTCCGCGCTGCCGTACCGACGAGGGCGCCGTGTTCGCCTATCCGTTCACTCTGGCGCAGGTGAGCAAGTGGGATTACTTCCACCCCAACTCCGAGGGGCAGCAGATCCTGGCCGACATCACGTTCAAGAAGGGATTCGACTGGTCTAACGACACACTCTGATCATGGTGGCGCGGTCGGCTCGGGTGACGGGCATGCCGTACTTGAGCGCGACCTGGGCGAAACGGACGGCGTAGGCGCAGCGGACGCGGCGCTGGGGCGGCAGCCAGGAGGCGGGTCCTGAGCCCCCCTTGGCCTCGTTGGTGTCGCCGTCGACGGGCAGCAGGTTGAGCGGGTCGTTGGCGAAGCGCAGACGCTTGGCCGCCGACCAGCGGCCGGCTCCCATGCGCCAGCTGTAGGACAGCGGGACGACGTGGTCGACCTGGATGTCGTCGGCGTGCTTCTTGCGCCAGGCGATGGTGCGTCCGGTGTAGGGGTCGTCGAGGCTGAGAGCGACGACGTCGCAGGGCGAGCCGCCACGGTAGGACAGGTCGTGGCCGTCGCGGACGAGTAGGTCGTCGCGGGTGCGGCAGCCGTTGCCGGCGTAGGGGACGTTCGCTGCGGTGTCGGCCCAGTTCTCGCCGTAGCGGGTGCGGGTGTAGCCCGTCTTGGGGCCCATGCCCTTGGTCCTGAGCCTGCCGATGAGGTGGCGGGCGGCCGTCCTGTCGGCTCTGCTGGTGAGCGGGGCGAGGCCTGGCCTGGTGCCGTCGGGGTTGTCGAGGGGCGTGGCGGTGGCTTTGGCGGTCTGCTGCGGATTGTTGCCGAGTAAGGCGGCAAGGAGTACGGCGGCCGCCAGTACGGCGATCGCGTCACGTGTGCTCAAGTGGCGCCTCCCGTTCCGTAGGTTCCCGCCCCCGGGGAGTTTGACACGGGGGCGCTAGGCTGTGGGAATCGTGCGGCGGTGGAACTCGCCGCCCTCGCCTGGGTGCGAGGAGACCGCGTTCAGACCCGGGGGATGGCGTGGGAGATCCTGTCGATCCTGATGTCGACCTGCAGGTCGAGGAGCAACGGGCGGAGCTGGGGCCCGGCCGATGGCGGGTGCTCGGAGTGATCTCGCTGGGCGGGATGGTGGGGGCGCTGGCCCGCTACGGCCTGGCCGTGGCCTTCCCCGCGCCCGCCGGCGGCTTTCCCTGGGCGACGTTCGCGACGAACGTGCTCGGCTGCCTGCTGATCGGGGTCCTCATGGCGGCGATCACGCGTTCGCGTGCGCCGCATCCGCTGGTGCGGCCGTTCGCCGGGGTGGGCGTGCTGGGCGGGTTCACCACCTTCTCCACCTACGTGGTGGACTTCCAGCGTCTGATCGCCTCGGGTGCCGCGCTGGTGGGCCTGGTCTACCTGCTGGCCACGGTGCTGGCGGCCCTGGCGGCGGTGTTCGCGGGGGCACGGCTGACACGGCTGGTGCTGCGATGAGCGCGATGCAGGAGACGCTGCCGCCGGCGTTGCTGGTGGCGCTGGGCGCGGCGGTGGGCGCGCCGCTGCGCTACCTGGTCGACCGGCTGGTCCAGTCCCGGTACGGCACGCTGTTCCCGTGGGGCACCCTGACGGTCAACGTCGCGGGCAGCGCCGTACTGGGCTTCCTCGTCGCGTTCGCGGCCTCGCCTGGCGTGATGGCGCTGGCGGGCACGGGGTTCTGCGGCGCGCTGACGACCTGGTCGACGTTGGGCTACGAGACGGTGCGCCTGGCCGAGGAGGGCTTCCGCCTCAGGGCGGTGGCCAACGTGGTGCTCAGCGTGGTGGCGGGGCTGGGCGCGGCGGCGGCGGGCGCCGCGCTGGCGATCACGATCGGCTGACGCGCTGCGCGATCGGCTGACGCGCCGCGCGATCGCCTGACGCGCCGCGCGATCGGCTGGCGCGCTCGCGGGCGCGCTCGAGGGATGGGCGAGTTACCGTGTAATCGTGTAATTCACCCGGGAGGTCTCGCATGTCCGATCCCCTCGACGCCTACTCCCGTACCGTCTCCTCTGTCGCCGCCGAGCTGCAGCCGAAGGTGGCCGGCGTGCGCGCGGGCAGGGGCAGCGGCTCCGCGGTGGTGTTCACCGCCGACGGTTTCCTTCTGACGAACGCGCACGTGGTGGGCTCCTCGAGATCGGGGAGCGTGGCCTTCGCCGACGGCTCGGCCGGCGACTTCACGCTGGTGGGCCGCGATCCGCTGTCGGATCTGGCGGTGATCAGGGCGCAGGGGCCGACGCCCGAGCCCGCGCTGCTCGGCGACAGCGACGCGCTGGTGGTGGGCCAGCTGGTGGTGGCGGTGGGCAACCCGCTGGGCCTGGCGGGGTCGGTGACGGCGGGCGTGGTCTCGGGGCTGGGCCGCTCGCTGCCGGTGGGCGGGCGGCTCATCGAGGACGTCATCCAGACCGACGCCGCGCTCAACCCGGGAAACTCGGGCGGGGCGCTGGCCGACTCGCGCGCCAGGGTGGTCGGGATCAACACGGCGGTGGCGGGGGTCGGCGTGGGCCTGGCCGTACCCGTGAACTCCACGACGCGCTCGATCATCGCCGCGCTGATCAGGGACGGCAGGGTCCGCAGGGCCTACCTCGGGCTGGTGACCTCGCCCGCTCCGCTGCCCGACTCGCTCGCAGAGCGGCTCGGGCAGCGGCGGGCGCTGCGGGTGGTGGAGGTGGTGAGCGGCTCACCGGCGGCGAGGGCAGGGCTGCGGTCGGGCGATCTGGTGGTGAACGCAGGCCGCAGCCCGGTGGGCGACGCGCAGAGCCTTCAACGGCTGACGTTCGCCGACGCGATAGGGCGGCCGTTGCCGATCACGGTGCTGCGCAACGGCGCGCTCGTCGACGTCATCACTGAGCCGGTGGAGCTGCTGGAGTGGGCTTGACGTAGGTGCCGTTGCGGCGGGCCAGCAGCTCGTCAAGAAGCGCGTCCCAGCGGGCGCCGATCGAGTCGACGTCGTAGGTCGCGGCGGTGGCCAGCGCGCCCTCGGCCAGGCGGTGGCGCAGCTCCTCGTCCTCGATGACGCGCATGATGGCGGTGGCGAGGTTGGCGTTGGTGCGCGGCTTGACCAGCAGGCCGTCGACCTCGTCGGTGATCATCTCCTTGGGGCCGTGCGGGCTGTTGAAGCTGACGATCGCCAGCCCCTTGGCCATGGCCTCCAGGATGGTCATGGGGAAGCCCTCATGACGCGAGCTGAGCACGAAGATCGAGGCCTTCTCCAGCTCGCCCGCCACGTCGTTGGACGGCCCCGGCAGCTCGACCTTGCCCTCGAGCCCCGCCTCGGTGATCTGGGCGCGCAGGTTGTCCTCCTGCGGGCCCGCGCCGAGGATGCGAAGCTTCCAGTCGGGATGGGTGGCGGCGACGGTCTCCCACGCGGTGATGAGGCGGTGGAAGCCCTTGAGCTTGGTCATCCGGCCGACCGCGAGGACGACCTTGTTCTCCAGCTTGGAGATCTCGCCCGGCATGGGCGGCACGGCGTTCGGGATGCGCAGCAGCCTCTTGGGCTTGCGCCGCAGCGTCTCGCGGTAGTCGCGCAGGTCGGCCTTCGTCAGGGTGACGAGCGCGTCGAAGGAGCGGTAGCGGCGCTTGATAAGCTCCTGGACCGGCTGCGGCTGGCCCTGCAGGGCCACGTGTTCCTGGCCGATGGTGATGACGCTCGGCAGGGCGAGCTGGGCCAGGGCCAGGTTGAGTCCTGGCCTGGTGGCCATGATGACGCCGGTGTCGATCGACCGGATCCATCGGGCCAGCTGCAGGTCGGTCCAGAGGTTGAAGCGGTGGTAGGCGGCCTCCTGCTCAGGGATGAGCTTGCTGGGCATCTTCGACAGCCGCCCCCGCACACCCGTCCTGGGAGTGAGCCTGTCGTCGAGGAAGCGGAACTTCACCCGGGGGTCGACGGGGAAGAACGGCTCCTCCGCCTCCTTGAGGATGGAGACGATCTCCACTTCACGTCCGGTGGAGGCCAGATAGCCGGCCAGGTTGAAGACCGTTCTGATGGTGCCGCCCATCCCGTACGCGTGCAGGAGCAGGATGTGGACCCGGTCGGTCGAGGGTGGCGGCGCGGAGCGCGCCCGCCTACGGTTGTTGGCTTCGTAGAGCCGGTATATGGCCGCCTTACCCTTGCCTGCCAGTGCACGCACTCTGGGTCCCCTTCTCGCCTGCGACCGAGTTCACGCGTCGTCTGTCCCCGTGGCGCGTTCCCCCGCTTTCGATCTTTAGACGCTTTAAGGCGGACAAAGGTTGCAAAGCCTGAACGTCAGCTGTGAATGATCCTTTTCAGTGCCAGGTCAATGGCCGTTTCGAGTTGGGTGTCTATGCCCCTGACGTAGTCCTGGGGGGTGATGTCGACTTCGAGGTCGGGGTCGGTGCCGTAGTTCTCCACCTCTCTGTCGCCCTCGATGAAGGTGAAGGAGTACTCGGGCTGGGTCGTGAGGGTGCCGTCGGCCAGGCGGTGGCGCGGCCAGATGCCGATGACGCCGCCCCAGGTGCGCCTGCCGATCAGCGGGCCGAGGCCGAGGAGCTTGAAGGTGTGGCTGAAGATGTCGCCGTCGGAGCCTGCCCACTCGTTGGTGATGGCCACCAGCGGGCCCCTGGGCGACTCGGGCGGGTAGGGCTCCGGCTCGCCCCTGCGGGGGTGGTCGTAGCCGAGGCGGCGGCGGGCGAGCTTGTCCAGCAGCAGCGCGGAGATGTTCCCGCCACCGTTGAAGCGCACGTCCACGATCAGGGCCTGGCGGTCGTACTCGGCGAGATAGGCGCGATGGAACTCGCCGAATCCGGCGCTGCCCATGTCGGGGATGTGCACGTAGCCGACGCGCCCCGCGCTGCGCTGGTGGCAGCGGGCCCTGTTGAGGTTGACCCAGTCGCGGTAGCGGGCGGGCTGCTCGTCGGCCAGCGCGCGGACGGCGGCGGTGAAGGTCTGCTCTCCTCTGCGCAGGGTCAGCAGCACCTCCTGGCCCGCCTGGTTGACCAGCGCCTGGTTGGGGGTGGTGGCCTCGTCGATGGGCACGCCGTTGACGGCCAGGAGGGCGTCGCCCTGCCGTACGTCGAGGCCGAGCCTGTTGAGCGGCGAGGTGGCCTCGGGATCCCACCTGTCGCCCTGGACGATGTGGCCGATGTGGTAGAGGCCGTCGCGGTAGTCCCAGTCGACGCCGAGCTTGCCCTGCGTGTAGTCGGGGCCTGGCCGGTACTCGCCGCCGATCTCGTAGGCGTGGCTGGTGCCGAGCTCACCCTGCAGCTCCCACAGCAGGTCGGACAGCTCCCCCCTGGTGCTGACGCGGTCGACCAGCGGCAGGTAGCGGTCGTAGACCGCCTGCCAGTCGAGGCCCGCCATGTCGGCCGACCAGAAGTTCTCGCGCTGCAGCCGCCAGGCCTCGCGGAACATCTGCCGCCACTCGGCCTCGGGGCTGAGAGAGACCTTGACGCGGCCCAGGTCGATCCAGCCGCTGCTCCTCGAGGCGTGGTCGTCGTCGTGGTCGGGGATCTCTCCCGCCTTCAGCAGGCGCAGGCGATCGCCCGAACGGTAGAGGAGGCTCCTGTGGTCGGCGGCGAGCTGGAAGTCGCCGACGTCCTCGGCGAAGGTCTCGTTCTTCTGCTTGTCGAAGTCGAACAGGTGCAGCGTGCCGTCGTCGGCCTCGATGGGGCTCGAGAGGATCAGCACCTTGCCCCTCAGGCCCGCCAGCTGTTCGTAGCGCCCCTCGGGCAGCGGGAAGGCGGTGATCCGGTCCGGCAGGCCGTCCACGTCGATCGTCAGCTCGGGCCGCTCGTCGCCGCCCTCCTCGCCCTGCTCGTCGTCCTCGTCGTCGTCCCTGGCGGCCAGCGGCCGCGGCTGCGCCACGAAGGGGGAGGGGACGTCCTTGCGCAGGGCGATGGCGTAGGGACGGGTGCCGAGCGGGAAGCCGAGGTCGAACTGCAGCGCGTCGTAGACGGGGTTGAAGACGCGCTGGCCGATGAAGTAGAGGTAGCGGCCCTCGGGGTCGAAGGCGGGGCCGGAGTCCTTCAGCACCGGGTGCGTGGCCTCCACCGTGCGCCCCGTGGGCACGTGGTGGAGCTTGATCGCGGTGTGCTGGCCGCTGGTGGGGCTGACGTAGGCCAGCCAGCGGCCGTCGGGCGACCAGGCGGGCTCCTCGACGGCGGCGTGCGGGTTGGCCTCGACCAGCGTGGTGGTGCGCGCGGCGAGATCGACGACGTGCAGTTCGTGGCGGTGGTTGGTGACGGCGATCAGGTCGCCGTCGGGGGAGGCCACGAGGTCGGTGACGCGGCCGGTGTCGATATGGTCGAGGCGGGTCTGGCGCCTGCCGTCGAGCAGGACGAGGATCTCGCGGTCTCCCTCGTCGCTGGCGGCGGCCACCAGGCTGCCCTCGCCCGTCCAGGTGAGGAAGCGGTAGCGGACGCCGTCGACCTCGCCGTGTTGCTGGACGGGGCCCTCCCACCCGGCGAAGGTGTAGGCCTTGCCGCGCGTGGTGATGGCCAGCCTGCTGCCGTCGGGGCTCGGGGCGGCGCTGTCGAGGTGGTCGGCGGCCTCGACGAACCGCCTGTTGCGCTGGGTGCGGGAACTGGCCAGCAGCACCTCGACCTTCCTGGTCCTGCTGCCCGGCTCGAGGACGTAGAGGTCGCCGGCGGCGTGGTAGACCAGCGTGTGGCCGTCGCTGGACAGGTTGCGGGCGTAGTAGTCGTCGTGATGGGTGTGCCTGCGCAGGTCGGAGCCGTCGGGGGCGCAGGAGTAGACGTTGCCCGTGCCTTCGTGGTCGGACAGGAAGCAGACCCTGTCGTCGCTCCAGCAGGGCGAGGCGAGATTGCCCGGCAGGCTGATCAGCCGCCGCCAGTCGCCCCGCCCCGAGGGCTCGATCCACAGGTCGCCCACGGTGCCGCCCCTGTAACGCTTCCAGCGGGCCGGGTCGGCGGTGTTGCGGCCCAGCACGATCATGTCGCGCGGCCCGTGGCTGATGCTGGTGGCAGGGCCGTACGGCAGGCGCTCGGGCACGCCGCCCGGCAGCACCCTGTGCAGCCACTTCTGCCCCTCGAACGGCTGCCGCTCGTCGCTGGCGTACAGCACCCTGCCCTGCGGATCCCAGCCGGTGACGGTGCAGCGGGCCCCGTGGAAGGTGACGCGCCTGGCCGCCCCGCCGCCCGCTGGCATCACGTACACCTCTTCGGGGCCCTCCTCCCTGCCGACGAAGGCGAGCTGGTCTCCGCGAGGGGAGAAGCGCGGGTAGGCGGCCTCGGCCAGGCCCGCCGTCAGCCGGAAGGCGCGGCCGCCCTGCGCGGCGACCATCCAGAGGTCGTCTTCGGCGGCGAAGACCACCACGTCTTTGAAGATCGCTGGAAAGCGCAGGTAGGCCGTCAATGTCCGCTCCGTGATCAGGCAGCCGGATCGGCCTCCGGCTGCCTGATCATGATTTCACCGGTGCCGGCGCGGAGACTACTCCGTCTCCGGCTTCCTGGTGGACTCCCGCTTGGCGTTCTTGGCGGCCCTGGTGGCCTTGATGGTCGCCTTCTTGGCCTTGCCTGACTTGGCGACGGGTTTCTTCCGCTCCTCTGCCATGGATCTTTCCCCCGTGATGTCGGCCCGCTATTCGGGCATCACGCGCATTAATACCCATTTGGCTATTTAGTCTCACAGAAGGGATAGTTGCTCGGGTGGCGGGGTCTTGTCCGGCTGGATGCGCCAGGAGGCCCTCCGGCCGATGCCGTGCTGCCTGGCCAGCTCCCTCACCTGGGCGCTCACCCGCTCCTGGTAGGCCTTGGGCGCGTAGGCGCCTCTGCCGTACAGCTCGAGATAGCGCGGCACCAGGCGCGGGTGCTCGCGTGAGAGCCAGCCGAGGAACCACTCGCGCGCCCCTGGGCGCAGGTGCAGCACGATCGGCGTGACGTGTGTCGCCCCCGAGGCCGCGATCGCCCGCACCGCCGCCTCCAGCTGTTCGGGGGAGTCGGACAGGTAGGGCAGGATCGGCGCCATCAGCACCCCGCAGGCGATGCCGCTGTCGGTGAGCCTGCGGCACGCCTCCAGCCGCCTTCTCGGATGGGGGGTGCCCGGCTCCACCGCCCGCCACAGCCGCTCGTCGACGAAGCCCACCGAGAACGCGGCGCTCACCTCGCTCACCCGCGCCGCCTCCACCAGCAGCGGCAGGTCGCGGAGGATCAGCGTGCCCTTGGTGAGGATGGAGAACGGGTTGGCCGCCTCGGTCAGCGCCCGCAGGATGCCCGGCATCAGCCGGTAACGCCCCTCGGCGCGCTGGTAGCAGTCGACGTTGGTGCCCATCGCCACGTGGTGCCCGCCCCAGCGGGGCGAGGCCAGCTCCTTGCGAGCGAGTTCGGCGGCGTTGACCTTCACCACGATCTTGGAGTCGAAGTCGTGGCCGGCGTCGAGGTCGAGGTACTCGTGGGTCTTCCTGGCGAAGCAGTTGTGGGAGACGACGCCGTCGGCGATGAAGTCGCCGGTGCCGGTGGTGATGTCGTACATCGGCGTCTCGACGCCGAGCGGCTCGACCGACACGACCCTCAGGTCGGCCCCCGACTCGACGACGGCGCCCTCGAGGCCGTGCGGGCCGGGGACGGCGGGATCGACGGTGTGCAGGAGCCGCAGCCACGCGGCAGGGCCCCCTCGCAGGGCGATCGGGGCCGGGTCTCCTCGCAGCGCGATCGGGGCAGGCTCTCCGCCGAACCTCGTCGAGGCCGGGCCCGTGTCGAGCCGGTCGAAGCCCAGGGCGGACAGGTATGTGCGCAGGCGGCCGGCCTGGTGGCCGTCTCCCGCGTCGAGGCCGCCCGCCACGAAGCCCTTCATCCACTCGCCGGAAGGCGCCTCCTCCACCGCGAACAGGCCCGAGGGCTCGCGCGCGGCGCGCAGGAGGGCCGGATCGGCCCCGAAGTGGCGGAGGTAGGAGCGCGCCCTGTCGAGCGCCTCCTCGGGCAGCGCGCGCTCCCCGGCCTTCCTCGCGGGGTGGCCCTCCTGCGGGAGCGTGCCGGAGAGGATCGCGCACAGGTAGCCGCGCCGGTAGTCGTCGTCCCGTTTGGGAGGCGCGGCGAAGCGCCCGCAGCCCACCAGCCGATCACCCTCGCCGAGGAACGGCCGCGCGCCCTCACCCGTCACGTGCTTCCAGCCGCGCTCGGTGAGGAAGCGATGCTCTCCGCTGGCCACCAGACGGGTGCCGTCGGCGAGGGTCACCCGGTGCGCCGCCTTCACCGTCGACCAGTGGTCGAGCACCTCGGTGACCACGTGGCGCCGCCGCCCGCCGACCAGCCGCGTGCCGAAGATCCGGTCGCCGGTGCGCAGCTCGGCGATGGGCCTGGCACGGCCGTCGGCCATGAGGACCGGCGTGTCGCCCGCCAGGCAGTAGGAGCAGGCGTGGCTGCACCCCCTGTAGGGGTTGATGGTGTGGGTGAAGGGGACCCTGCTGGCCGCCGGGACCTTGTTGATGATGGATTTGGCCTGAATCTCGTAGAAGGTCATCCCCTTGAACTCAGGCGTGTCGAAGGTGCGCGCCACCGCGCCGCGCGCGAACAGCGGCACGGCGGAAGCGTCGCCCTCGGCGTCGGCCAGACGCAGGTTGTCCCAGCGCATCCCATGATTAGAACGCAGGTTCGATAGTGATCGCAACGGGAAAGAGCCGGTAATTACCTACCCTTGGAACGGATAATGATCTTCACGGTTGGGCAGGAAACGGGGCACAGAGCTTGCGTTCCGGAGGTGCACCATGGCCTGGTCGCAGGACGAGGAGCGGTTGCTGGCCCAGATCGAGCGCCACCTCGTCGACGAGGATCCACGGCTCGTCGCCCGCCTGGAGTCGTTCAACGACCGTGTGCGCCGTAGCGAGGAGTCCGAGCGTCGGCGCGAGGCCAAGGCGAACGGCGAGAAGTCCGTTCCGCCCCGCCGTCCACGCCGCTCGACCGTCATCATCATGGTCAGCTGGCTCCTGATCGCCACCCTCGTGGCGACGCTGCTGGTGCTGGTGCTCCGCCACGAGGCCGCCGCACTGGCCTTCTGACGAAGACGGGGTTTCCCCGGCTCAGGGCCAAGGGGTGTGGCGGCGAGAAGGTCGTTCAGGGGGCTGTGGCGGGTCGGCTTCCTGACAAGGGGAACCTGCCACTCCAGGTGCGAGGTAGCGGCAATTGGAACCGCCGATATCGACATCTCGCAGGCAGGTCAGGACCACGTCGAGCGTCGAGAAGGCGGATGGGCCCCAGACGATCCCCCTACCGGCGAGGCGACGGGGTCGAGAGTGACGTCGTGAGCGGGAATGACGAGGCTCCGGTGCCCGTGCCGTACTGGCCGGCGCGCCCGCTCAGTTGCTCGCGCAGGGCGTGGACGACCGTGATGCGCCCCAAGGGGGTGTCGGCGGTGTCGATGGTGGTGACGTGCCTGACGGTCTCGTTCTCGTCGCGCAAGGCGGCGATGAGGCCACCGGGAGTTGTAGAGGTGGTGTCGCCGGCGAGTACGGTGCCTCGGCCCGCCGCATCGAGCCCGGCTGCCAGTGAGACGAGCGCGCCGGCCTGCGCCTCGGTGTTCTCGCCTTCGAATGGATCCTCGGGAGCGATCATGACGGCGATCGTCGCGCGACTGCCCGGCTCCCTGTCGATGCTGAGGAACCCGGCCCGCTCGAACTCGTCCAGCACCGTGAGGGTTTCCTTGTTGCGCGTTCCCGCTTGGGCACGGTCGTTCGTCATCAGAGCGCTGCCGAGCAGCATGGCGGCCTTGTCATAAGTGGTGGCTGCGGGATCGATGGCCATGTCGCCCGGCATGAGCCTGGTTACCAGCAGGTCGAGCTCGTCGAGGCGCTGTTGGTCAACATACGCGTTCGTGAGCGTGGCCCGGCCGGCGTAGTCGGCGCCGGCCTGTAGGAGTGCCTCCTGGACGGCCTCGCGCTCGGCGGGGTTCGCATCTGGAGCCTCCACCAGCAGGACCCGCTCACCCGCGAGCACCTCGGCTACCCGCTCGGGCGTTGTCGAAGCGATGTACGCGTCATTCTCCGCCTGGAGCCGCTCCAGCGCCTTGATCTGCGTGCGCAGTTCCTCCTTCGTCGTGGCCAGCTGTGCCGTCAGGTCCTGGGTCGTCCTGAGGGCCGGTCCCTGGAGCAGTGAGGTACCGAGCACGATGCCCACCGTCAGGGCAAGGAAGATCGAGACGATGGAGGCGACGTGATACCGAAAATCGATCAATCCGAGCAATCCGATCGGCAAAGTGTCAGCGAGTCGAGCCGTCAGGCAGAGGGACCGGGAGGCTTCGTCATGCCTGCGAGCCCATAGAGCCTATTGAAAAGGGATCATCCCGACTTGTTGAACGCCATGATTTCCTCTGCCGTCACAGGGCGGGACGCAACGGTGGGGGACCATGAGCGGCCGGGTGGGACCACCTTCCACTTCGTCAACGACGGCATCGAGACCGCGCTCGACCAAGCCCGCGAGGCCGCCGGCGACCGAGACGTCCGCATCGCGGGCGGCGGCGCGACGATCCTGGAGTACGTGAACGCGGGCCTGATCGACGAGTTCTCGATCGCGCTCTCACCCGTGCTGTTCGGCTCCGGAATCCGCCTGTTCGAGGGCGTGGACGCGGGCCGCGTGGCCCTGGAGCCGGTCCGCGCGGAGCCGACGCAGCAGGTGACCCACCTGACCTACGCAGTCCGGGAGCGGTAACTGTCTCGACCTCAGCGCTCCCCCGCCGAGGTCAGCAGCGCGGTGAGATCCTCGACGCTCTGAGCGTCAGGGCCCTCCCCGCTCCCGAACATGTCCCAGCCGCCAGGTAGCTCCCCCGTGACTACGCGGGCTCGCCGTATTCGGCGACGTATGCCGCGTAGTTCTCCGCGAGGATGGCCCGGCCGGCCTCTGCGGTGACCGGCCGCCCCCTGTCCTCGATCGCGGACCGGATGGGCAGGTCCGAGAACGAGCTGGCTCAGGCGATCGCTCTCCTGCGGCGAGGTACGGACAGGACGTCGTCACTTCGTCACGTCCTTCCTCATCGTGTGCGGAGTCCGCGAGCCGCACGTGATTGACGCGGTTCACAGTGAGCTTTTGGCGCTCGAACTAGCGCTCGCGCCGGGAGCGCCTGGAGCGCGAGCGTGAGGAGGCCCAGAGCGCCGCACAGGCCAGGGCTCGCCAGCTGCAGCCGATCGTGGAGACCGCGCTCCCTGATGCGCCCGGGCACAACTCCAAGCCGAACCGGGGTGCCGGTAACGCCCATGTCACCAGCCCCAAACGGGCGATCTTTGCCGAGATTCCCAGCCGCGGCGCCGTGGCCAGCTTCCTGCTGCTGATGTCCGAGCGGTTCGCCCGCAAGCGCCTGCACGTGCTAACCGCCGCGGGGAGGGTCGCCTCTGTTGGCTGGACATCGTTCAGGTGTTCAGCATGCCCAGGAGTGCGACGGCGGCCCGCTCGTAGTATTCGGCGCTCATGTCCTCGGCGTGCAGAACGCGGGCCTGGAAGAGGCCGAGCAGGAGCGCTTGTACGGCTGGGGCCAGGTCGGCTCCCTGTTCCGGGGTGGTGCGGTCGTGGCTGTCGCCGGCCAGACGGCGGCCGGTCAAAAGCATGGCGATGGTGAGGACCAGGTCCTGGGGAGGGTCGAGGACGGCTTCGCGTGCTTGGGCGAAGGTCTCCTTGTCGGTGAGGGCGAGGGAGGCCAGCTCCAGTTCCAGGTGCATGTAGCGCTGGGCTTGTGGGGTGGAGGCCAGGTGCTGGATCCGGCGGGCGCACGAGCGCAGCACGTCCTCGACGGTGAGGTCCTCGCCGGGGCTTATCGCGGGCATCATCTCCCCGTACAGATCGTGGGCGAGATGGGCCATCGCGGCGGTGATCAGGTTGAGCTTGCTCCCGAAGATCGAGTAGATCGATCCGGTGGTCACTTCGGCGCGTGAGGCGATGTCCTCAAGCCGGGCCGCGGCATAGCCCCGGTCGCTGATCTCCTCGGCGGCCGCTTCGATCAGCGCCCGCCTGCTGCGCTCGCGTGCCTCGGCTCGGCTCAGCCGCATCGTTGTGATCTCCCTCTCCCTGGGTTGCGCACTCACACAAAGGCCACTGTAGTGTCATTACAACCGTAATGAAATTACAGAACCTCCGGTGTGCCCCCAGCCGCGCCCCCAACATGAAAAGGAGACCGGTGTCCATGGCCATCGGCATGCGCTCCGCCGTCCTCGCCACCCTGACCACGATCGGCCTAACCCTGGCCGCCGCACCCGCCGCCACCGCCGCGCCCGCTGCTACCGCAGAGGCGGCCATCATCGGCGGTCGCGCGGCCACCGATGCCTACCCCTTCATGGCCTACCTGCGTAAGAAGGGGCTGCCCAGCCACTGCGGCGGCTCCCTGATCGCGGCGAACTGGATCGTCACCGCCGCCCACTGCGCCGACCTGGTGGTCCCCGGCAAGACCAAGGCCAGGATCGGCTCGCCCCACCGTCTCAAGGGCGGAACGCTCGTCGGATACGAGCGCCTGGTGGTGCATCCCGGCTTCAAGCTGCCCGACATGCGCAAGGGCGTGAAGCGGCCGCTCAAGAACGACATCGCACTGGTTCAGCTGGAGCGGAAGGTTGATCTCGCCCCGATCCGCATCGCTGACGACGCCGGCCCGGCCGCAACGCCGACCCGCGTCATCGGCTGGGGCGTGACCTGTGACGACCCTAAGAAGCCCAGGTGCGAGAAGAACATGCCCCGCCAGCTGAGAGAGCTCAACACCGTCCTGGTGCCGGACAAGCGCTGCACGATGATCGACCACGCCAGCGAGCTCTGCACCGGCCAACGCCACGGCCGCGCGGCCATGTCGTGTAGCGGCGACTCCGGCGGCCCGCAGATCCGCAAGATCGCCGGCAGGTGGGAACTCATCGGAGCCACCTCCCGCGACGGCGACGACCTGAACGTGCGCAAGGACGGCAGCGGCATTTGCGCCACCAACCCCAGGGGCGGCCCCGGCCTGGGGATCTGGACCGACGTGACCCATCACAAGCCCTGGATTATCAAGACCATCACCAAGCACGACCCCGAAGCCGCGGCAGAACTGACGGCGATGTAGCCACCCCTGGGGCAGCCCTGCCTCCCACGCTGGGAGTACCGGCAGAGCCTCAGAAGGTATCTCTGAATTTCTGATCACCGAGCGTGGAGGCTTAGGCGCGGCTTAGGCGGCCTGGCCGGCAGAGTCGGGTTGCGATGAGGTCCATGGCCGGGCGGCGGCCTTCCTGGCCAGCCTGCGTGAAATGAGGGTGATAGTGGCCCAGGTCAGGTGTGCCTGGCTGTGGTCCGGCCGGCGTTCATAGTCGATGACGTTGCGGCGGGCGTTCATCAGCCATGCGAGTGATCGTTCGACGATCCATCGGCGGGGCAGGACTTGGAATCCTTGCTGGTGAGCGGGCCTTTTGACGATCTTCCCGCCACCGTATGCGCGCTGACGACGGCCTGCAGGACCTGCCCGGAGAGCATCGTGCGAGAGGTCTCAGGCACGGCGCGGAACGGGTTAGTGGCCATGAGCGTACTTCTCACTCCGTGCCTCGGCACGACCGTAGACCGCGTCCAGCAGGTCGCGGGCGAAGCGGTCCGGATCGTCCAGGCCCGCGGCCGCCAGGGTGTGGGGGCCGCCGGCGAGCAGGTGCGGGATCGCGGCTTGCATGGCCAGGGTGACGGCGCGCAACGCCGCGATCGTCACTCTTTCGCTGTCCGTCCTCGGTGCACTCCCCGCCGGCCTGGTGCAGCTGGGGGTGTGGGCCGAGCCGTCGGCGGGCGCCCTGTGGTTCGCGGCGCTCGCACAGCCGCTCACCGGATACGCGGGCGGGATCGGCATGGCCGCCGTCATCGGGCTGATCGCGATCCCGGCCGGCTGGCGGCCGAACCGTTTCACCACCGCCGTCCAGGCGCTCGGCCAGCGCTCGATGAGCCTCTATCTCTTCCAGTCCGTGGTGTTCGTCCAGGTCTTCTACCCGTACGGGCTCGCGTTGCAGGACGACCTCGGGCTGGCCGGCGCCACGGGGGTGGCCGCGGCCACCTGGGTGGTATCCGTCGCTCTCGCCGAGCTCATGCGCCGAGCCGGCTACCGGGGGCCTGCGGAGATCCTGCTGCGCCGCCTCGCCTACCGATGAGCCGCGGCAATGCTCTCATCTGACCGTGGCCGTCCTGGCAGGGCTCATGGCCCATGTGGCGCAGCAAAGCACAGGTCTGCCGGCGGCCAGGCGCGCGTAGGTGTCGCCGTGACGCAGGTGAGCCAGGACGAGCAGCTCTTGTTGGCCGGGTCTAACCGCCGCCACCGGCAGCGGCGTTCGCCCGCTGGGTGCGGATGGGTTCGGCCAGGCGGATGACTACACCGTCGGCGAGCAGCGCTGCGGTGAGCTCGCGCAGCAGAGCGTCGAAGTACGCGATTACCTTCAGCGTGGCCTCGCTCCGGCATCAGGGGTCCATGACCAGACGTCGGCGCGCGGTACGGACGCCGCGGGGATGGTTCCAGCCGATCGCGGCGGTGACGGTGTCCCCACTCTCCGCGAGGGCGACGAAGCGCCCGGCGGCTGCATCGCCCTCGATCAACCGGATGCGGCTGTCGGGAGCGATGACGCCGTGGACCTGGATCTTCGTGTCGTACTGATCGGTCCAGAAGTACGGAGTCGGGGTGTAGGGGCGATCGGCCCGCAGGATGTTGGCGGCAACAGTGAGCGCCTGTTCTGTGGCGTTGGTGCGGTTCTCCAGGCGGGTGCTCGCCCCGGTGACAGGGTGGCGCCAGCGGGCCACGTCGCCGACCGCGTAAACGTCGGGCGCGGCGCGGCAGTATGCGTCGCATTCAATGCCGTCGCTCAGCGTCAGTCCGCTGCCGGTCAGCCAGCCGGTGGCCGGGACGGACCCGACGGCTATGACCGCCAGGTCTGTGGGGACGACCTCGCCGTCGGCCAACTCGACCGCGCCGACGCGCCCGTTCACACTGTTGAAGCCGCACACACCGGCTCCCATGCGCAGGTGAACGCCACGTCGTTGGTGCATCGCCGCGATGCGGGCGCCGAGCTCCCCGCCGATCTGGCGGGCCATCGGCACGGACAGAGGGTCGATCAGCGTCACCTGACGGCCGAGGGAACGGGCTGCGGCGGCGATCTCGCAGCCGAGCACGCCCGCGCCGATGATCACGGCCCGCCGCGCCGTGGACAGCTCCCGGCGCAACGCGAGGGCGTCGTCCACGGTTCGCAGCGTGTGTATGCCAGCTATATCGGGCTGGAAGGGCAGCGGGCGTGGGGCCAGGCCGGTGGCGATCACGAGGGTGTCGTACCGCAGGTGGCGCCCGTCATCGAGGCACACCGTACGGGCCTCGAGGTCGAGCTGTTCGGCTCGGCGGCCGAGGTACAGCTCGGCTTCGAGGTCGTCCAACTGCTCACGGTTGCGAAGCAGAGCCCGTTCGATCGGCCACCTGCCGGTGAGGATCTCCTTGGACAGCGGTGGCCGGTCGTAGGGCAGATGCGGTTCGTCGCCGACCAACCGGATGCGTCCGCCATAGCCCTTTCGGCGCAGGGCCTCCACCACGGTGAGACCGCCGACAGAAGCGCCGATGACCAGGACACCGTTCACCGATCCTCCTTCAGCCGGATGGCCGCGGCGGGGCAGATCATGACGGCCTCGCGGACGGCCTCGTGGTGGCCGGCGGGCGGAATGGCGTCGAGCAGCACCACGATGCCGTCCTCGTCGCGCTGGTCGAAGACCTCCGGCGCGGCCATGACGCATAGGCCGCCCGCAGTGCACTTGTCCTGGTCGACGATTACTTCCATGTCGGCCTCCTCGGTGTCGGTTCGGTTTGTGGAACGCTGTTGGAGCCACGCGGCAGCACAACGAGGGCGACGACGATTCCGCAGCGCGCGACGGCGGCGGCGATCCACAGCAGGTTGGTCATTCCGTGCACGAACGCAAGCCGTACGTGCTCCAGCAGGTGGGACGAGTCGCGACGTCCGGCGAGGTGAACGCCGGTGGCAGCTTGCGACAGGGCTGGGAAGACCTGCGGCCTCTGCCGGAGAACGGCGAGCCGTCGAGGTCGATGGGAGAGAGATATCGGTGCTTTGAGCTTCGAGTGGTTAGGGCGCCGGTTCGTCGGCGCCGGGTGGCTCGAAGAAGTCATGCGGTGAGGGTGGGGGCAGGGTGACCGGTGATGGGCGCAGTCCGTCGATGAGCAGCGCGAGGTAGCGCCTGCGGTCCTCGCCCTGGGGATCTCCCGGGTGCACCGTGGCCAGGTTCATGACGGTGATCACGGTCAGATCGCGAGGAAGCAGTTCCGGTCGCACCACGCCAGCGTCGATGGCCCGGCGCAGCATGGGTTCGAGGGCCTGCATGAAGAGCTGCGTGCTCTCGTTCGCGAACGTCACGAACTCGTGGGCGAGTGAGATGATGACCCGCCGCCGGGCGAGTACCTCGGTGACGGCCTCGAGCATCCCGGTGAGATCCTGCCATGGGTCGTCGGTGTGTACCGCTGTAATGGGCTGGAGCTCGGTGGTGAGGACATGGTCGAAGACGGCCCGGACGAGTTGGTCACGCGAGCGGAAGCGGCGGTAGACCGTCATCACGCTCACATCCGCGCGTGCGGCGATCTCCTCGAGCGTCGCCTGGGGCCCGATCTCCTCGAACGCCAGGACCGCGGCGCCGACGATGCGCTCATGGTTGCGGGCTGCGTCGGCTCTCACCAGGTCACCCGTAGCGAGTTCAACCCGTAGACGGTGCTGAAGACCCGGTAGTCGGCCTGCTCGTCCGCGAGTGTGAGGTTGGGGAAGCGTCGCAGTAGAGCCGGGAAGGCGATGCGCATCTCCATTCGTGCCAGCGGCGCGCCGAGACAGTGGTGCACGCCGTGGCCGAAGGCGATGTGTCCGGGGGCGCCCCTGGTGATGTCGAGGGTGTCGGGGTTCTCGATGTGGCCACCGTCGCGGTTGGCGGCGGGAAGCGAAAGGAGCACCAGCGATCCCGCGGGGATGACGTGGCCGGCGATCTCCACATCCGTCGTGGTCGTGCGCGGTGACGGCGAGTGCACGATGGACAGCCAGCGCAGCAGTTCCTCGATGGCGGGCTCGGCCCGCGTCGGATCCTCGCGGATCACGGCGAGTTGGTCCGGGTGTCGCAGCAGGGCCAGGGTGCCCAGGCCGAGCATGTTCGAGGTCGTCTCGTGCCCGGCGAGCAGCAGCAGGGCCGCGATGCCGTTGAGCTCGTCGGTGCTCAGATCGTCGCCGTGCTCGCGCACCAGCATGCCCAGCATGTCCTCGCCCGGGTCGGCCTGTGCGCGGGCGACCAGGCCGGCCGTGTAAGCGCGGTTCTCCCGCAGCGCCGCGGTCTGTTCCTCGACCGGCAACGAGATGTTCAACAGGCGAACGGAACGTTCCTGGAACTCGGCGCGGTCGGCGTACGGCACTCCCAGCAACTCGCAGATCACCAGCGACGGCACCGGCAACGCGAAGTGCGACACCAGGTCGGCCGGCTTGCCTGCCCGCTCCAGATCGTCCAGCGCCGCCTCGACGATCTCCACGATGCGCGGCTCGAGCCGGCGCATCCGACGGATGGTGAACTCCGGGGTGAGCATCCGCCGCAACCTGGTGTGCTCTGGCGGGTCGAACGCGAGCAGAAACCCGGCCCGCAGCTTGTCCTGCTCTTCCTGGCTCATCTCACCGGCCGCGGCGAACGGTGTCATGGCGTTGCTGAACCGGGTCGGATCCGAAAGCACCTCGCGCACATCCTCGTGCCGGAGGACCAGGTACGCGGGCTGGCCGAACGGCGTCACCACCTGCACCACACCCTCACCGTCCCGAGCCCGGGCCAGTTCCTCGACCGGGTCGAGTCCGTCCCGCCGCATCTCCAGCGACAACTCCGGCGCCTCCGTCATCGCCTATCCCCTTCCGTGATCAGATCGTTTGGCCCAACGTAGCAGATAACTGAAAGGTGACCTAACACTTAGAGGGTGCGTAAATCGAGGGTTGAGCCGGCCTGGCGTGAGGAGCAGGCACGGGCTTGCTGGTCAGGCTCAACGCGATATCAGGTCGGCGATGTCGGTGCCGGCTCGGAGTAGCGCTTCTGATTGGCTCGCGACTGTTCGGAGTCGGTTCTGGAGCGCGGTGCGGGCGTCGTCGGTGTCGCTGATCCTGCGGAGGGATTTCATCACCGCTTGTACTGCGGGGATGCGGTAGCCGCCGGCGCGTAGCGCAGCAACGATTCGCGCTTCCCGGATCGCGGCGAGCGGGTAGTGCCGCATGTTGAGCCCGGCGGTGCGTTCGGGGGTGACGAGGCCCTGTTGTTCCCAGAAGCGGAGCGTGGAGGTGCGCACGCCGCGGCGGCCTCGGCGCGCGACAGGCTGACGGTGGCCGAGGTGTCGCGGTCCAGCGCGGGCGGTCCAGCCCGGCCAGCGGGTTGCGGGTGGCCACCTCGTGCGCGAGCAGGTAGCCGGTCAGGTCCGCGAGGTAGGCGGCGGTGGTGGCCGGCGAGGGCCGGGTGTGCAGCCAGACGACGGTCAGCCGGTGCAGCCCGTAGCGGTCGCTCAGCCGCAGCGGGCCCAGGCCGGGCAGCGCGGTGACCGCCTCGCGCCGGTCGGCGGCCGGCAGGCGGGCCAGCGCGGCGGCGCTCAGCGCCACGGCGTCCAGCCCGGCCGTCACGACCGCGCCGACCATCTCGCCCACACGCGCCGACGCGGCGAGGTCGGCGGAGGCGGGGTGCGGGGCGGTCGAGGCGGCCGTCGGGCGGGCCGCTGCGGGGGGCCGGCCTGAGGTTCGATCCCACTACGTTGCGAGGGCGCCGAGGATCTGAACGGGAGGCTGGCGTCGGCCTCCCGCGGCCGGTTCCGGTCCTCCGCCGTGGTGAGCATGGTGCAGGCGCGTGTTGGCGCCTGGCGGACGTCTTCGGGGTACGGACCGGCGAGCCGGCGGTCCGGGAACGGGCTCAGAGGCCGCGCAGGAAGTCGGCTGCAACAGGGGCCGCGACCTTGCCGCCGCCGCCACCGCCCTCCACGACGACCGCGAAGGCCACGTCGTCGCTGTAGCCCATGAACCAGGCGTGGGAGGGCAGCTCGGGCCCGCTGCCGTACTCCGCGGTGCCGGTCTTGCCGCGCGTGCCCGACGGCAGGCCCGCCGCCTTGGCGGTGCCCTTGGTGACGACCGCGGACATCATCGGGTGCAGCTGGTCGGCCACGCCCTCGGGCAGCTCGACCTCCTTCGCCTTCTGCTTGAGCCCCTTCACCAGCGTCGGCGGGCGCCAGGCGCCGTCGGCGAGCGCGGCTGCCGCCGAGGCCATCACCAGCGGGCTGGCGGTGATGCGCGCCTGGCCGAAGGACTCGGCGGCCAGCTCCGCGTCTGACTCGGCCTTGGGGAAGCTGGCCTTGGCAGCGGGGACGCCGATGGTGAGCGGCTGGTTGAAGCCGACCATCTCGGCCGCCTTCAGCAGCTTGTCGGGGCCCAGTCGCTCGGCGGCCAACGGGGCGAAGGTGGTGTTGCAGGAGTAGGCGAAGGCGTCGGAGAAGGTGAGCGAGCCGTACTCGGCGTGCTCGGAGTTGCGCACCTTCAGGCCGCCGACCGTGGCGTACTTGGGGCAGGTCACCCGCTCGGTGGGGGAGACGCCCTCGGCGAGCAGGGCCAGCGCGGTGACGGCCTTGAAGGTGGAGCCCGGCGGGTAGCGGCCGTCGAGCGCCCTGTTGAAGCCGCCGCGGTTGTTGACGACGGCGAGGATCTCTCCCGTGCCGCGCCGGACCGCCACCAGGGAGGCGGGTTTGTCCAGGTCGCGGACGGCGCCGACGGCGGCGGCCTGCACGCGGGGGTCGAGGGTGGTCTCCAGCGGCTTGCCATCACTGCCCTTGATCGTGGCCAGCGTCTTGCCGCCGAGCAGGATCTCGGTGGCGGGGGTGCCCGCCAGGCGCTTCTGGAAGGTCTCCTGCAGGCCGCCCCTGCCGACGGCGCCGCCGACCTTGTAGGAGGGGCCGAGCTTGGCGACGTCCTTGGCGGTGGCCTTGTCGAGGAAGCCGACCAGCTGCTGCACCGAGCCGCCGGCCTGGCCCGTGTCGATGCGCTCGCCCGAGGAGTCGGTGATCGCCGCCCGCGCCGGCCAGTCCGTCTTGAGCGAGAAGGCGGCCTGACCGGTCAGCGAGGGGTGCACGGTCGCGGGCGACCAGTCGACCTTCCAGGCCCTGTCGGCGACCTTCAGATCGATCTGGCCGGTGTAGGTCCAGTCGCCGATGTTCCTCAGCGTGAGGGTGGCGGTGTAGGGAGCCCTGGCGGTGCCGTCGCCCGTCTCGACGGCCTGCCCGAGCTTGACGGTGGTCCGCTCGACGTTCAGCCCCTTGCGCTGCTGCTCGTAGGCGGCCAGCGAGGCGGGAGCGGCCAGCTCGGCCGTCATCCTGCCCGTGTCGGCCGCCTGCCAGGCCGCGGCGAAGCGCTGGGCGCTCTCCTGCGGGGTGCCGCGCGTGTGCAGCACCCACCAGGCACCCCCGGCCGCGGCCCCCACCGCCAGCACGCTGACCCCTGAAACGATCGCGATCGTACGGCCACGCGGCACGAGCCATCCCCCCGGTCATCGACAGGTAGCAGAGCCTACCTGCCGCCGATTCACGACATTCCGGCTTTGACGCTGGAGGCGTAGGCCGGCACGTACTCCTGACCGGACAGCTTCTGGATCTCCACCATGATCTCGTCGGTCACCCTGCGCCGGTCGCGGGCGTTCTTGTAGTCGCCCTCGAACGTCATCGGTGCGCCGATCCTGATGCCGATCTTCGTGAAGCGCGGCACCTTGGCGCCGAGGGGCAGCACGTTCTCGGTGCCCGACAGCGCGACGGGCAGCACCGGCGCGCCCGTCTTCAGCGCCAGCCACGCCACGCCGACCTTGCCGCGATATAGGCGGCCGTCGGGCGAGCGGGTGCCCTCGGGGTGGATGCCGAACAGCTCGCCGCGCTCAAGGAGCTCGGCGGCGCTGTCGAGCATGGCCTGGGCGGCGCCGGCCGACTCGCGGTCGATCGGCAGACTGCCGCCCAGCCGCATGAACCACTGGGAGACGGGGTTGCCCGAGAAGTACTCGCTCTTGGCGGTGAAGGTCACGTGGCGGGGCAGCAGCGCGGGAATCAGGAAGGAGTCGATCACCGCCAGGTGGTTGGCGGCCAAAATGGCGGGACCCGTGGCGGGGACGTGGTGACCGCCGGAGATGTGCGGGCGCCACATCACGTGCGCCATCGGCGCGGCGACGAACTTCACCATCTGGTACAGCAACGGCTCTCCTGAATCGTGTGGACGGCGAAGCCAACCCTATTGCGCGCTGGGCGGCCCCGACGCCCCACCTCGGGCGGTGAGGTTCAGCGCCTGCCGCAGGAAGTCCAGCTGGCAGTGCAGCAGCCCCGCGACGGCCGCCTCCCCCGTGGGCGTGTGGGCGGCGCCGGGCAGCGGCAGCACCTGGTGCGGACGGCCCGCCGCCAGCAGCGCCGCCGACATCCGCAGCGTGTGCGCGGCCACCACGTTGTCGTCGGCCAGGCCGTGCACCAGCAGCAGTGGCCGTCGCAACCGCGCCGCGTCGCCGATCGGAGAGGAGCGCTCGTAGTTTTGCTGCTCCTGATCGGGATGTCCGAGGAAGCGCTCGCGCCAGTGGGTGTCGTACAGCCGCTGGTCGCTGGGCGCGGCGCCGGAGACGGCGGCGTGGAAGACCTCGGGCCTCCGCAGCACGGCCGCCGCCGCGAGCGTGCCGCCGTAGCTCCATCCGCGGATGGCGACCCTGGCGAGGTCGAGATCGGGGCAGTGCGCGGCGGCCGCGCGCAGCGCCGTCACCTGGTCCTCGAGCGGCGCGGTGAGCGTGTCGCCGTGGACGGCCTTCTCCCATGCGGGCCCGCGTCCCCTGGTGCCGCGCCCGTCGGCGACCACGACGGCGAACCCCGACTCGGCGAACCACTGCGCCTCGCACAGCCACCAGTGCCTGGCCCTGACCGCCAGCTGCATGGCGGGCCCCGCGTAGGGGGCCATCAGGACGGGCAGAAGTCCCGCGCCGGTCCTGTGCCAGGACGGCAGCAGCAGCGCGGTGCGGATCTCCCGCGCGCCCGCCCTCAGCCAGGTGACTCGCGGCGACAGGAGCGGCTCGGCGGCCAGCGAGGCGATCTCGGTGTCCGGCAGGCCGTCGCGGAGCAGGCGGAAGGTGTGGCCGCGCGGGGTGTGCGAGGCGACGAGCAGCGCGCCCGCCGACCGGTGGCCGGTGTGCAGACCCGGCTCCTCGCTCAGCCGTACGGCGCCGCGCGAGGGGTCGTACGACCACAGGTGTCTCTCGGTGGGCTCGTCCGTGGCGAGGAAGAGCACCGACTCGCCGCTGACGTCGAGGACCTCGGCGACCTGCAGTCCCTCGGGGGTGACGGGGACGCCGTCCACCAGCAGCCGCCGGGTGCCAGGGGAGTCGGCGGTGTGGACGAGCGCGCCCGAGGCGGTGCGGGCGGGGGTGCCGGGGATCAGCTCGACCCAGGCGGGGTCGCGCTGCTCGTGCAGGAGCGTGGTCGCGCCCGTGCCGGGGTCGGCGGCCAGGATCCGCAGCGTGCGCTGGTCGCGGCTCTGCACGCCGATGAGCGGGCCGTGGGCGTCCCAGCGGGCGGCGGTGACGTACTCGAAGGACTCCCGGTCCCAGTCGAGCTCGACGTGCCCGCCGTCGAGGCCGAGCACGTGGAGGGTGACGAGGGCGTTGGCGGTGCCCGCGGCGGGATAGCGGATCGGGCGCGGCGGCCTGGACGGGTCGGAGGGGTCGGCGATCCACCAGCGCTGGACGGGGGAGTGGTCCACCCTGGCGGCCAGCAGCCTGCGCCCGTCGGGCGACCACCAGTGGCCGCGGCTTCTGTGCATGGACTCGGCCGCCACGTGCTCGGCCAGCCCCCAGACCACTTCGGGACCGTCCGGCGCGGCCATGCGCAGCAGCCTCCCGCCGGCCAGCTCGCTCACGTGCAGCGCCCCTTCGCAGACGTAGGCCACTCTGGCGCCCGTGGGGTCGAGGCGAGGGTCGGTCACGGGCCCCTCGGTGGGCACTCGCCACGGCCTGCCCTCGCGGGTGTCCACCGCCCACAGCCGCCCGTTCACGGCGAAGACGGCGACGCGGAGGTCGGCGTCGGCGCTGTAGGCGACCACGCCCGCCGCGTGTTCGCGGGCTCGCTCCCTGCGGACGCGCTCGGCCTCGGGGACGGGCCCGTGCGCGCCGAGTGTCTCGGGGGCGGCCAGCAGCCGCTCGCGGTCGCCGTCGAGCAGCCAGAGGCAGCCGGCGCGGTCTTCGGGGCCACGGGTGCGCAGGAACAGCGCCCTCCGGCCGTCGGGGGAGAGGGTGAAGGCGCGCGGCAGGCCGAGGGAGAGGCGCTGCGTGCGGGCCAGCTGGGTGGGAAACGCGTTGATGTCCATGACGGGACTCTGCGCAGGACCGGCACGGTAAGGGAGAAGGAGAGGGCGACCCGGCGGACTCACGGGCGCGGAGGGCGTCCGAGCGGACGCGTCACATATTTTACCACCCGTCACACCCGAACGGCGCCCCACCGGTGGGTGGGGCGCCGTTCGTGACGCTCAAGGCCGCTGTGGCGGTCGCCTCCTCGGCGAGGTGCACAACACGGCTCCAGCCGAACGGTATTCCGTGAAGGCGGTAATTTGCGGCCCGGGGGACACAGACCACAGCGGCCTTGTCGACTCTAACGGACATCGGGCGGTGGCTATTCCATCCTGCCCCAAGAGTGGGTCAGGTTCTCGTCCAGTGGGGCTGGCTGACGCCGGAAACGCGCAGCTCACGCCCCCTGAGGGCGACTTCGGCGAACTGCCACAAAATCGCACCCGTCGGGGCGTGTATCACGATGCTCGGACCGAGCGGCATCTGCAGCAGCCCCTGGTTCCAGCGGGGCACGCCGGGCGCCAGCAGCCGGTCGAGCGGCACCCTGTGGACCGAGGCCACCTCCCTGGCGTCGGGGCGCGGGTCGGCCGGCCCGCCGAAGGCCACCACCGGGGTGATCACGAAGCCCGAGTCGGTGACGTAGTCGTCCAGCACGCCCGCCACCTCCATGCCGGTGACCGCCGTCTCCTCGGCCAGCTCGCGCAGCGCCCCCTCCGTCGCCTGCTCGCCGTCCTCGAGCCGCCCGCCAGGCAGCGCCCACTGCCCCGCGTTGCGCCCGCGCGCGGCCCGCCTGATCACGATCGTGTACGGCGGGCGCTCGCCGTCGCGCAGCACGCACACGGCCACCGCCGCCCTTCGCAGCCCGTCGCCGACCGGCGCGCTCACCGGCCGGAGGAGCGCGAGGTTGGCCGTCACCTGAGCCTGCAGCAGGTCGAAGGGAAGCAGCTCGCCGGCCTCGCCCATGACGCCGCCCGCGGGTGAGGGAAGGGCGGGACCCGGGCGGGGCGTGTGGAGTGGGGGCACGGTGGCCAGGATCTCACGGGTGCGGCCCGCTCTCGGTCTCGGTGCGCCTCGACAGCAGGAACTCCCGCTCCTGCTGCGTGCCGACCAGGGCCAGCGCCCTGCCGTACTCGGTCACCGCCTCCTCCGTCCTGCCCAGCCTGCGCAGGAGCTCGGCGCGGGTGGCGGGCAGCAGGTGGTGGTGGGGCAGCTCGGCCTCCAGCCCGTCGAGCATGGCCAGGCCCGCCTCGGGTCCTGACGCCTCGGCGACGGCGACGGCGTGGTTGAGCCGCACGACGGCCGAGCCGGTCAGCTCCTCGAGCATGCCGTACAGGGCGGCGATGGCCGTCCAGTCGGTGTCCCGCGCGCGGGCGGCGGAGGTGTGCTCGGCGGCGATGGCGGCCTGGAGCAGGTAGGGGCCGGGCGGGCCGGGGGCCAGCAGCGCGAGCGCCTCCTCGATCTCCTGGTGCCGCCACAGCGAGCGGTCCTGCTCGGCGAGGGTGACCAGGCGGCCGTCTGCGCCGACGCGGGCGTGGCGGCGCGCGTGGTGCAGCATCATCAGCGCCTGCAGCGCCCTCACCTCGCTGTCGTCGGGCAGCAGCGAGACCAGCATGCGGGCCAGCGTGATCGCCTCGCTCGCCGTCTCGTCGCGGATCAGCGCGTCGCCCTCGGTGGCCGCGTAACCCTCGGTGAAGATCAGGTAGAGGACGGCCAGCACGCCGTCGAGCCGTTCGCCCAGCTCGGGCCCCGCGGGCACCCTGAAGGGGATGCCGGCCTGGCTGATCTTCTTCTTGGCGCGGGTGATCCTGGCGGCCATGGTCGCCTCGCCGACCAGGAACATCCTGGCGATCTGCCGGGTGGTCAGACCACCCACGCAGCGCAGGGTCAGCGCCACCCGCGCCTCCATGGACAGCGCGGGGTGGCAGCAGGTGAAGATCAGCCGAAGCCGGTCGTCGTGCGCGGGCTGCTCCTCGACCACGAGCAGCGGCAGCTTGCGGGTGGCCACCGCCGTACGGCGCAGCCGGTCGACGGCGCGGCGGCGCGCGGCCGTCAGCAGCCAGGCCGGTGGGTTGGCGGGGACGGGCGGCCAGGAGGAGACGGCCGTGGTGAAGGCGTCCTGCAGCGACTCCTCGGCCAGGTCCAGGTCGCGCAGTTCGGCGGTCAGGAGGGCGAGCAGGCGCGCCCAGTGCTCCCGGTACGCCTGCTCGACCGCGTCATTCCTGATACTCAACGACAGGTCGCACTTCGACGATCTGCTCGGGGCATGCATTGGCGTAGCCGATGGCCTCGTCGAGGTTCTCCGCCTCGATGAGGTAGAAGCCGCCGAGGTGCTCGACGGTCTCCACGTAGGGGACCAGCAACAGATATTTCATGACAGTCCCTCCTGTGTGATGGTGTCACTGCCATGACGCGCGAGCGGCGGCCGTTTCGACAACGAGGAGGAAAATCTTCCGGCGCGTGGGCCTGCTTCAGCGCAGCGGTCTGGCCTCGGGGAGCCTGAGCCTGTCGACCGCCTCGCGCCTGGTGTTCTCCGGCCTGCGGTCGTAGCGGGCGGTCGTCGCGGGCGAGGAGTGCCCGACCAGCGCCTGAGCGGTCGCCAGGTCCACCCCCGCGTCCAGCAGCTCGCCGATGAAGGTGCGCCTGAAGTCGTGCGCGGTCCGTGGCGAGGCGCCCGCCTCGCCCAGCCGCCTGGCGAGGATGTCGGCGATGCCCTGCCCGGTCAGCGGCACCAGTCGCCCGTCGCGCGTGCGCAGCCGTCCCACCCTGCTGATCGGGCAGAACAGCGCGCCGGCCGTACGGCCTCTGACCGCGAGCCACCGCTCGAGCAGCCCGATCGCGTCGCCGGTCAGGTAGACCATGCGCTCCTTGTCACGCTTGCCGCGCACCCGCAGCGACCGGGCGGCGGGGTCGTAATCGGTCAGGGCCAGCCCCGCGATCTCCGCGCGCCTGCAGCCGGTGGAGTAGAGGGTCGCGATCAGCGCGGCGTCGCGCAGCCCCGCGGGGGAGTCGTCGCACGCCGACAGCGCCGCGCCCACCACCTCCGGCGGGACATGCTGGCCCGTGGGCAGCCTGGTGTGGGTGACGGGCGCCAGGTCGGCGGCGCGGGCGTACTCCTCCGCGCTGGTCTGGCCGAGCCGCCAGGCCTCTTTCAGCACCCGCCGCAGCGCCACCAGGTGCTTGTTGACGTAGGCGGGCGACCAGCCCTGTTCGGTGAGCACCGTCCTGATGCGCACGGTGTGCTCGTAGCGCAGCAGGTGCCACGGCATGCCCGCCCCCGTGACCGCCTCGTCGCCGGTCAGCGCCCTCGCGATGCGATCGAGGCACCCTCGCATCGTCCTCCTCGACTCGGCGCTGGCCAGTGAGTCGAGGTAGACGTGGTAGGGGTCGGTGGCGGGCGCCTCGGCGATCGCGGGCAGCCGCTGCTCGGCGGCGGGTACGGCGGGCACGTCCATCCCGCCGATCCTAGGACTCCAGGACGTGGGAGAGCGTCTCCGTCAGGGCCAGGTTGGCGGAGTAGTCGACGGGGACGGTGATCACCGACACCCCTTCATAGGCCAGCGCCTCGCGCAGCGTCGGCAGCAGCTCCTCCGCCGCCCGCACCCGGTGGCCCCTGGCGCCGAAGCTCTCGGCGTACTTGACGAAGTCGGGGTTGCCGAACGCGATGCTGGAGCTGCGTCCGAGCTCCAGCCCCATCTTCCAGTCGATGAGCCCGTAGGCGCCGTCCTCCCAGATCAGCACCGTGATCGGGATCCGCTCGCGCACGGCGGTCTCCAGCTCCTGCGAGTTCATCAGGAAGGCGCCGTCGCCCGTGGCGGCCAGCACCCTGCGGGAGGGGAAGGCGAGCTTGGCGGCGATGGCCCCGGGCACCGCGAACCCCATGGACGACAGGCCGTTGGAGACCAGCATGGTGTTGGGCTCGTAGGTCGGGTACATGCGCGACATCCACATCTTCACCGCGCCCGTGTCGGCCAGCACGATGTCGTCGCGCTCCATCGCCTGCCTGATGTCGGCCACGACCCTGCGCGGCGTCAGCGGGAAGCCGTCCTCGCCCTGTCCCTGGGCGAACTCCTCCCTGATGAGCGTGCGGACCTTCTCCACGGTCGGGCTGAGCGTGAAGCGCCGGTGGACGGCCTCGCCGAGCGCGTGCAGCGACCTCGACAGGTCTCCCTGGACGCCGACGGCCACCGGGTAGTGCTCGTCGACCTCCGCGGGGAACTGGTGGATGTGGACGATCTTCTTCGACCGGTCAGGGTTGATCTTGACGGGGTCGAACTCCTGCAGCTCGTAGCCCACGCTGATCAGCACGTCGGCCTCGTCGAAGGCGACGTTCACGTGGTCGTGCCGCATGAAGCCGAACGCGCCGAGCGCGTGCCTGTGGTCGTCGGGGAAGACGCCCTTGCCGTTGAAGGTGGTGGCCACGGGGATGCCCAGGTGCTCGGAGAAGCGCACCAGCGCGTCGCGGGCCCCTGCCCTGGCCGCGCCGTGACCGGCCAGCACGATCGGCCGCCTGGCCGTGGCCAGCAGGTCGGCGGCGCGGGCGATCTGGGCGGCGGAGGGGTCGACGGGCCGCACCACGTTCACCGGCAGCGGGCGCGCGTCGTCGGGGACGGGCGCCTTCTCGACGTCCTCGGGGATCGCCAGGTACACCGCGCCTGGCCGCTCGGTCTGGGCGATCTTGAAGGCCTTGCGCAGCATCTCGGGCACCGCGGCGGCCGTCGGAACCAGCTCGGCCCACTTGGTGATGGGCCTGAACAGCGACACCAGGTCGACGATCTGGTGCGACTCCTTGTAAATGCGGTCGAGCCCCACCTGCGCCGAGATGGCCACGACAGGGGTGCTGTTGGTGGTGGCGTCGGCGACGCCCAGCTGCAGGTTGATCGCCCCCGGGCCGAGGGTGGCCGAGGCCACGCCCGCCTTGCCGGTCAGCCTGCCGTACATCTCGGCCATGAACGCCGCGCCCTGCTCGTGGCGGACGAGGACGTAGCGGATGGAGGAGTCGTTCAACGCGTCGACGAAGTGAATGTTTTCCTCACCCGGGATGCCGAAGACGTACTTCACGCCCTCCGCCTCCAGCGCCCGGACCAGCAGTCTGGCAGCTGTGCTACTCATGCCCTCTGCAGCAAACCCGAAGCCGAGTAAATTTCCTGTCATGGCGCAGCTGACCGCTCTAGACGCCCAGTTCCTCCACTTCGAGACAGCGACCAACGTGGCCAACATCGCGGGCCTGGCCATCCTCGACGGCGACCTCAACAGATCGGACCTGCAGGCGCTGCTGGAACAGCGCCTGCCGCACGTGGCCGCGCTGCGGCGCAAACTGGCCCCTGTGCCCCTGGGGCTCGACCATCCCTACTGGATCAGGGAGGACGACCTCGACCTCGACTACCACGTGAGGGAGATCGGGCTGCCGCCGCCGGGCGACGACAGGCAACTGGCCGAGCAGGTCTCGCGCCTGCACGCGCGCAGGCTCGACAGAGGCAGGCCGCTGTGGGAGATCTACCTGATCCACGGCCTGGCCGACGGTCGCATGGGCCTCTACACCAAGATCCATCACGCGGCGGTCGACGGGGTCGGCGGCGCGGACGTGCTGGCGGCGCTGCTCGACCTGTCGCCCACGCCCGCGCCGCCGCCCGACGGCGAGCCCGAGCCGGACGAGCCGGCCCCGAGCAGGACCGCGATGGTGGGCAGGGCGCTGACCAGGCTGGCCGCCAACCCCGCCCAGGCGGTGCGGTTCGCGGCCAGGGCGGTGCCGCACCTGGACGAGATCCCCGTGGTGTCGAAGGTGCCGGGCGTGGAGCTGGTCTCGGGGCTGGCGCGCAGGGTGGCGGGCGCGGGAGACGCGCCCGGACTGCCCGCGCTGCCCGCCCCGCGTACCCCCTTCAGCGGCCCCATCTCCGCGCACCGGCGCTTCGCCTTCGTGTCGCTTCCGCTGGAGGAGATCAAGGAGGTCCGCAAGGCGTTCGGCGTGACGGTCAACGACGTGGTCATGGCGGTGTGCGCGGGAGCGCTGCGCCAGTGGCTGGCCGCGCACGGCGGGGTGCCCGACCGGCCGTTGGTGGCGGGCGTGCCGTTCTCGGTGCGCGAGGTGGGGGAGGCGCGCAGGGGCAACCAGGTCACGATCATGACGGCGCCGCTCGCCGTCCACGTCGAGGACCCGGTCCAGCGCCTGGAGGAGGTGCGCGTCTCCATGCAGCGCATCAAGGACAGGTTCTCGCTGGCCCCCGCCCGCTGGCTGAGGGAGTTCAGCGAGTCGATGCCCGCCGCACTGATGGGCCTGGCCTCGCGTTCGGCCTTCGGCCTGGTGGGGCAGACCTCGCCGCCCATCAACGTGGCCATCTCCAACGTGCCGGGCCCGCAGTTCCCGCTCTACGTGTGCGGGGCCAGGCTGCTGACGCACTACCCGGTGTCGGTGATCACCGACGTGAGCGGCGGCGTCAACATCACCTGCTTCTCCTACGACGGCTCGCTGGACGTCGGGGTCGTCACCGACCGCACCATGATCCCCGACGCGTGGGAGATCACCGGCAGGCTCCGCGACGCGCTCGACGAATTGCGGAATGAAGCCTTCCGCATTGGGCCGTAGCGTTGGCCCCATGAAGCTGACGCGCAGGACTCTCAACCGCACCGCACTCCACCGGCAGCTCCTGCTGCGCCGCTCCACGATGTCGCCGATCGAGGCGATCCGCAGGCTGGTCGCGGTGCAGGGCCAGGAGATCAACGCGCCCTACCTCGGGCTGTGGTCGCGGCTGTCGGGCTTCGCCCACGACGACCTGTCCGACATGCTGTACGGCGGGCAGGTCGTGCGCGGCTCCCTGCTGCGCGCCACCCAGCACCTGACCGCCGCCGACGACTACGTGTGGGTGCGCCCCCTCATGCAGGCCAGGTTCAGCAGGGCGAGCCAGAGCGCCTTCGCCAAGGTGACGCAGGGCGTGGACAGGGACGAGCTGGCCGCGCTGGCCAGGCGGCACCTGACCGGCCGCACGCTGACCCGCCCGCAGCTGCGCGACCTGCTGGCGGAGCGCTGGCCCGAGGCGGACGCGCTCGCGCTCGGCTGGCTGGCCCAGTCGTTGCTGGCGGTGGTGCACACCCCGCCCAACGGCATCTGGGGCAGGGGAGGGGCCACGCCGTTCACGCTGGCCGAGGAGTGGATCGGCAGGCCGCTGGAGAGCACGCTCTCGCCCGAGCGGCTGGTCGAGCGGTACCTGGCCGCCTTCGGCCCCGCCGGCGTCAAGGACGTCCAGATGTGGTCGGGGCTGAGCAGGCTGCGCGAGGTCGTCGAGGGAATGCCGCTGCGCCGCTACACCGACGAGGAGGGGCGCGTCCTGTACGACCTGCCCGACGCCGAGCTCGCCGACGAGGACACGCCCGCGCCGGTGCGGCTGCTGCCGTCCTTCGACAACCTCGTGCTCGCCTACGACGACCGCACGAGGCTCATGGCCGACGAGCACCGCAGGCAGGTGTGCGTGGGCTCGGTGACCCATCCGGTGATCCTGGTCGACGGCTTCGTCGCCGGGATGTGGTGGCTGACCAGGACGGGCCTGCGGATCCAGCCCTTCGGCGCGCTGCCCGACGAGGTCATGGCGGAGGCCCGGCGGCTGCTGGAGTTCGCCGGTCAGAAGGAGGCCGCCATCGAGATCGCTCCGCAATGCTGATCGCCGCCTACCCTCGGCGGGCGGCCGTCGTCAGGTTCCGGGAGCCCGGTACTCCACCTCCTGCCTGACGGCATCGTCGATCTCCTCCGACGTCAGGAGGACGACCGTCTTCGTCCGTGCTCCGCCGGCCGCCGACACCCTGAGGCCCAAGGCGGCCGAGGCGACGTTGCCGGGCAGGTCGACGATGACGTAGACGTCGCTCTCGCCGAACGCGTAGTACATCTGCTCGACGCGGCCCCCGAGGCTCTCCGCCATGCGCTCCACCGCCTGGCGCCGTCCGGTGCCTCCTTCCCGGAGCACCCCCTTGAGGCCGTCCACGGTGTAGCTCGCCTGAATGAGGTATTTGGGCATGATGGAACCCCTTCCCGAACCGCCGCTCCTGCGGGAACGGCCATGAACGCGGTCACGTGGACGACGTTCTCGGCTTCGGTTGACGCTAAGCCCACCCGGTGCACAGGTTTCCACCTGGATCTCCACCTCGACCATTTGAAGTCGATCTTCGCCAGGTCCGGCACCGGCTCCCGGGGCGACTTGGTCGCCCGCCTGTTCTTCGACCAGCGCGCCACGTCCCTGACCGCTCCGTCCTGCTGATCAGAGGTCTTCGACGGCTGGCCGGAGGAGCCTTCGAGGTCCTGGCTCTGCCAGACTCGCCGTCAGCGCAAGGCAGAAGCTGCTGGCCTCACTGGTTCATTCACCCAGCGCGGGCGCCGCGGAGACAGACCAGAAGTCGGCGTAGCGGCCACTGCGGTGCAGCAGTTCGTCGTGGCTGCCTTGCTCCGCGATCCGGCCGCCGTCCAGGAAGACGATGTGGTCGGCGCGCTGGACGGTGCGCAGCCGATGCGCGACCATCACGACCGTCCGGCCCGCCATCAGGCGCTCGATGCCCTCGTGGACGGCCGCCTCGTTGACCGGGTCGAGTGCGGAGGTGACCTCGTCCAGCAGCACGATGGGCGCGTTCTTCAGCAGCGCCCGCGCGATGGAGACGCGCTGGCGCTCGCCGCCGGACAGCAGGGCGCCGCCCTCGCCGACGTTCGTCGCCCATCCGCCGGGTAGCCGCTCGATCACCTCGTCCAGGCGCGCCGCGGTCGCCGCCGCCCGCACGTCGGTCTCGGAGGCGTCGGCACGGCCGAGGCGCACGTTCTCCTCGATCGTGCCGTCGAAGAGATAGACCTCCTGGAAGACGATGGCGATCTGCGCCATCAACACCTCGGTGTTGATGGAGCGCACGTCCACGCCTCCCACGCGCACCGCGCCGGAGTCCACGTCGTAGAACCGCGCGAGCAGCTGCAGCAGGGTGCTCTTGCCCGCGCCCGACGGCCCGACGACGGCGAGCCGCTGTCCCTCGGGCACGGACAGCGACACGTCGTCGAACACCGTACGGTCGCCGTGCTTGAAGGTGACGGACTCGAACGCCAGGTCATGGCGTGTCGGCTGGATCGGTTCGGGAGGCTCGGGCAGCGGCTCGGTGCGCAGGACCTGGTCGAGCCTGTCCAGCTCGGACCGTGCACTGCGCAGTTTGCCGCTGATGTCCGAGAGCGACAGCAACGGATCGGCGCAGCGGGCGGCGAGCACCATGATCGCCAGCGCCTCGGCGGCGCCGATGTTGCCGCCGAGCGCGAGGTAGGTGCCCAGGGCCAGCAGGGCAGTGAAGATCGCCTGCACCGTGAGCGTCAGGCCCACCGTGCCTGGCAGCATCGCCAGCACGGTACGGCGGGAGGCACGCTGGACCTCCCGCAGCGAGTCGTCGAGCAGCCGGAACCGTTCGCCGGTCCGGCCGCCGGCTCGCAGCACCGGCTGGGCCTGGAGATATTCGATGACTCGCCCGGTGGCTTCCTTGTCGCGTTCGTGCCGCTCGGTATCGGTCGCGGCCACCGAGCGTGCCGTCCAGGCCATCATCGCCGCCACGACCGGTGCGGCCAGCAGCGCGGCCAGCCCCAGTTGCCAGTTGAAGGCGAGCATCACGGCGACGATCGTCACGGGAGTCACGAGGGCGGAGATGAACGGTGCCAGCAGGTGCGCCGCCACCCCCATCGCCTGCAGGAGGCCGCGGCTGGCCATGACGGACACCTCCCCGACCCGGCCGTCGCTGTACCAGCCGATGGGCAGTCGGGCCAGATGCTCGCCGAGCCGGTGGTACATGCCATGCAGCATCGTCATCCCCACACGCATACCGGATAGGTCGCTGACGTACCGCAGAACGGCGTACGCCGCGAACGCGGTGCCGAACGCGATCAGCCACGGCCCGGCATCGGCCGGCGTGCTCCCGAACAGTGCCCGCAGTACCGGGACCAGCAGTGCGTAGGACAGACCCTCGGCGATCGCGGTCGTCGCCATGAGGGTCACGGTGCGGCGCATGACCCTGGCGTACTGGTGTCCCAGCACGCGCAGCAGCATTCGAATCATCGGGACTGGTCTCCTTGGATCGCGGATCGGTGGGATTGCCAGAGCGCGGCGAACTTTCCGTTCTGTGCCAGCAGCTCGGTGGGCCTGCCGCGCTCGACGATCGACCCGTTCTCCAGCACCACGACGGTGTCGGCGTCGGCGACCGTCTCCAGGCGATGGGCGATGACCAGGATCGTCCGATCGCCACCCAGCGTCGCCAGGGCCCGGCGGACCGCCTGTTCGGTCTGCGGGTCGGCGAAGGAGGTCGCCTCGTCGAGCACCAGAACGGGCGTGTCGGCGAGCAGCGCGCGAGCGAGCGAGATCCGCTGCGCCTCGCCACCCGACAGCCCGGCCTCCTCACCGATCACCGTGTCGTATCCGCGCGGCAGCTCGAGGATGCGGTCATGGATGTTCGCCAGCCGGGCGGCGCGAATCACGTCGTCACGGTCGGCATGCGGTACCGCCAGCGCGATGTTGTCGGCGACCGACGCGCGCAGCAGGCGAACGTCCTGGAAGACGAAGGAGACCATCCGGTAGAGCTCCCGGCTGCCGATCTCGCGTAGATCGGCACCGCCCAGGACGACCGAGCCGTGGGTCGGGTCGAAGAAGCGCGGCAACAGCTGGACCAGCGTGGACTTCCCGCTTCCCGACGGGCCGACGATCGCGGTGACCGTCCCCGGCTCGAGCACCAGGTCGATCCCGCGCAGCACCTCGTGATCGGCCTCGTAGCCGAATCGGACGCCGCGCAGTTCCACCCGGTGCCCCTGTGGCGCGACCGGGTGCGCGGGCTCCGCCAGCGGCGGCACCTCGAGCACGTCGCGGATCCGGCCGACCGCGCGCCCTGCGGCCTGCAGCTCGTCGAAGCCATGGCCGAGGGCCGCCACCGGAGCGGTCAGGCCCAGTCCGAGCAGCAGGAAGGGCAGCAGATCCGAGGGGGCCAGGGAGCCGCCCGTGATCAGAGCCGTTCCGCCGATCAGCACGACCAGCAGCACGAACGGCGGCGACAGCGCCAGCTGCATCCCGGCGGCGACCAGGGACATGCCACGCACCCACCGGGAGAAGACGCCGACGAAATCGTCGGCGGACGACAGGAACTTGCGGTGGGCGCGCTCGGATCCGCCGAACGCCTTGACCACCGCGATACCCTGCACGAACTCGACGACGGAACTCGCGATCCGTCCCATGGCCGCATCGAACGCCTCCTGCTCCCGCTGCCTCGCGGGGAGCATCAGCAGCGGGACCAGCAGTATCGCCATCACCACCGGTATCAGCGTGATCAGCGTGAGCCGCCAGTCGATGGTGAACAGGTAGATCAGCGACACCAGCGGCACCACGAAGGCGGAGACGAGCTCGCCGGGGGTGTGGGCGATGAACGGGTGCACGGCACTGACGTCCTCACCCACCACCCTGGCCAGCTCGCCGGTCCGGCGCCTGGAGAACCAGCCGATCGGCACCCGACCCAGCCGCGCGGCCAACTGCCGCCGCAACGACAGCTGCACCCGGCCGTCAAGAAGATGCCCGACGCCCGACGACGCGGCCGTGAACACCAGCCGGACCAGCAAGCCGACCGCACCCCCGATCACCACCGGCCACACATGACCGTGATCGACCGGGCCGGGGGCCAACAGGGCACGACCCAGCTCGACGACCGCCAGCAGCGGCGCCAGACCCGCAAGGGCGCCGATCACCTGCAGGATGACAACGAGCGCGAAACGCCATCCATACGGACGCAACAGCCGCGTCATGCTCTGTCCCGTCTCGGGGTCGGCATCTGATGGCGGTGTGGACTGTTCCCTCGCCTGGGCGAAGCCGGTGGCGGTCATCGCTCTCCTTCCTTCGTCGAACTCATGGGGAGGGCGAGGATGTCCACGCCGTCCGGTGTGCGGATGCGGACCTGTCGAGCGCGCAAGCGTGCCCGTGACCGACAGATGCCGGCGGTGACTGTCGCGGTGTATGCGGACGGGTGAGGCGCGAGGCGCCCAGGCCGTGACCTACGCGGCCGCGGCGATGACGGCGGCCAGGCCTGTCAGACGCAAGACAGCAGAACCGCCGATCAGGGCGATGAACGGAACCATCCCGTCCTCCAATCTTGTCATCGGCAAGATTGGAGGAGCTTCGCTATCTTGTCAACGTCAAGATAGGGGGCATGGCGTCCATCGATCACGCAAAGCGCGGAGGTGAGGCAGATCAAGCAGACCGCCCACCACCACGGCAACCTGCGGCGCGCCATCATCGACGCCGCTCATCACCCAATGGTGACCCGACGCCGACGGCCCTGGCCGAGGGTGTACGGCTGGTGGTCGACAACGTGACCCGGATCGACGCGGTGGGGCGCAAGAGTGCGCTCAGGTCGCCTTGTTCGGAGGCGGAGAAGAAGCGCTGGGCCAGTTCTTCGCGTTGTCGCCGTGTGGCGTGGTAGCGGGGCCGGTGCTTTTGGACGTGGTTGCGGGCTCGGGCCACCAGGTGCCGGGTGGCCAATGTGGCGATGTACGCCCGCGGCGAGGCGATCGCTCGTCCCGCTGGAGGGTCTGGTGCATCCGCAGGAACGCCTCCTGCACCACGTGCTCGGCTTCGCTGACGCTGCCGAGCATCTGGTAGGCGATGGCGAACGCCCGCGGGCGCAGCTCGCCGTACAGGTCCGAGACGGACATGTCGGCTATTCCAATCCCTTGGCGAAGCCGTTGCCGCTGGGGCGGCAACGGCTCGATCATCGCCCACAGCTCGTCGCTGACCTCCCACGGTTTCGCCCGCGCCACCCGTACTCCTCTCGCGACCGCCACAGCGAGAGATCAAAGCACCGCGGAGATCATTCTGCTGGGTGCTTTACTCCTGCAGGATGGACAGAGCCCGGGACGGGCACAGGGTGACGGCGTGGCGCGCCTGCGCCGCGGTCTGGTCGTCGGGGTGGTCGGTCAGCAGGGCCACGATGCCGTCGTCGTCCTGGTCGAAGACGGCCGGCTCGGTCAGGACGCACTGGCCGGAGCCGACGCAGGCCCCGGTGTCGGCTTTGATCCGCATCATCTCCTCCTCACCAGGTGACCGGGAGTTCGTGTACGCCGTAGATGACGGCGTCGGCCTTGAACGGCAGGTCCTCGACCGGTACGGCGAGCCGCAGGGTGGGGATGCGGCGGAACAGCGTGTCGAAGACGATCTGCAGCTCCATCCTGGCCAGGTTCTGGCCGAGGCACTGATGCGGGCCGAACCCGAAGGCGAGGTGGTGGCGGGCCCCGCGCTCGACATCCAGTTCGGCCGGATCCTTGAACGCCGCCGGGTCCCAGTTGGCCGACAGGCCCGAGACGATGACGCCCTCGCCGGCCTTGATGCTCACCCCGCCGATCTGCACGTCCTCGGTGGCCACCCGGGAGGTGACCCCGTCGGCGATGGTGAAGTAGCGCAGCAGTTCCTCCACGGCCATGGGCATCCTGCCCGAGTCGGCCTTGACCAAGGCCAGTTGCTCCGGATGGGAGAGCAGACCGACCACGCCGAGCGAGATCATGTTCGCCGTGGTCTCGTGGCCGGCGGTCAGCAGCAGGAAGGCCAGGCTCACCAGGCCCGCGTGATCGAGGGCGCCCTTCTGGCGTTGCCTGGCGATCTGCCTGCCGAACAGGTCGTCGCCGGGTTCGGACTCCTTGCGGGTGACCAGGTCGTCGAGGTAGGCGCGCAGTTCGGCGAAGGCTCGCCGGCGGTCTTCCATCGAGGTCCGGCGCACCAACATGGTGGTGCGGCTTTGGAAGAAGTCGTGGTCGGTGTAGGGGACACCGAGCAGTTCGCAGATCACCAAGGAGGGCACCGGCAGGGACAGCGCCTGCACCAGGTCGACCGGTCGCCGGTCGGCGGCGAGCATGTCGTCGATGAAGTGGTCGACGATGTCCTGGATCCGCGGGCGCAGCGCAGCCAGGCGCTTCACGGTGAACTCGCCGATCACCGGGCGGCGGGCCGCGGAGTGTTCCTCGCCGTCCATGCCGAGCATCAACGGCGCCTGGCTGCGGAGCTGCTGCAGGGTCGCCGCATCGAGGGTGAAGAGCGGGAAGCCGTCCTTGCGCTTGTCGGAGGAGAAGCGGGGGTCGGCGAGCACGGTACGGGCCTCCTCGTGTCCGGACACCCACCACGCCTCGCCGCCGCTGGTCAGGCGGACCTTGCTGATCGGCGCCTGCCCGCGCAGTCGCTCGTACTCGGCGGGCGGGGCGAACGGGCAGCCCCGCTCGACCGGCAGTTCCAGGCCGGCGAGTTCGCCGGCGACGTTCTTCGTCATCAATAACCTCCTAGTGATGGATCTGGCCGTATCTGTTCTGCCTGCCGGAGACTTCGGCAGCGTGATCGACACCGCCACCATCGGGCTCCCGACCTGCCGGACCGTGCTGCGCAGGACGAGAGGCTCTTGCGCCACCGTCAGGTCCAGGTCGCTGCGAGGTTGCGGGCAGGCCTGTCACCGTGTTGATCGCAGGGTGAGCGGGGTCTCGGATTCGATGCGGGTCAGCTTCTCCGGGTTGCGGACGTAGTAGAGGCCGGCGATGCGGGCGTTCTCGACACGGACTGCTATGACGCCGTCGATCTCGCCGTTCACGCGTAGGACGAGTGCCGGGTTGCCGTTGACCAGCGTGTGGTCGCTGGTGAGCACGACGTCGGCCTTGCCGAGGCCGCCGACGATGAAGCGAGCCACCTTCTCGGCACCGGTGATCGGCCGCGGCGCGGCCTGCTTGACGCCGCCGCCGTCGCTGATCAGGACGATCTGCGGGGCGAGCACGTCGAGGAGGCCCTGCAGGTCCCTGGTTTCGAACGCGCGCTGGAACGACGCCAACACCGCCCGGGCCTGGCCTGGGGCGACCTCCTCGCGAGGACGGCGGGCATCGACGTGCTCTCGGGCGCGGTGCGCGATCTGCCGGACGGCCGCGGGGCTTTTGCCGACGGCGGCCGCGATCTCGTCGTGACTGATACCGAAGGCCTCGCGCAGCACGAAGACGGCGCGCTCGGTCGGCGACAGCGTCTCCAGGACGATCATGAGCGCCATCGACACACTCTCGGCGAGCTCGACGTCCTCGGCCACGTCCGGCGCGGTGAGCAGCGGCTCCGGCAGCCAGGAGCCGACATAGTCCTCCTTACGGCGACTCATGGTGCGCAGCCGGTCGAGCGAGCGGCGGGTCGTGATCCGGACCAGGTAGGCCCGCTGGTCGCGTACCTGCTCCATGTCGACCTTCATCCACCGCAGCCAGGTCTCCTGCAGGACGTCTTCGGCGTCGGCCGCCGATCCGAGCATCTCGTAGGCGACGGTGAAGAGCAGGTTGCGGTGGGCGACGAACGCCTCGATCGCGGAGTCCATCCGGCCGCCGGCGAGCGGTTCGGCTGTGCCCGTCGTCGGCTCGCTGCGCTCGTTCATAGCCGGCTCCTGCCTGTTCGCCCTCAACTGCGCTCCATGCACAAGACTCCGGCCGGCACCGCCGTGTGACACCCATGATCGGTGGCGCACGTCACATGACCGCCCTGTCACAGAAGCCGGGTCGCCGGCGCCTCATGGCCGTCAGCCGCGCGAACGATCCGCGCGGCACACGACTCCACGAGTGATCGCCTTCGCCCCGTTGCGGGGTGACCGCCGCGCGACCGCCACCGCAGAAGGAACGGAAAGACATCATGAGCGAGGTCTGGTTCGTCCTGCGGCCTCGGCCGCGACTTCGTCGAAGCCGCCCGTGGGTGCCGGAAACTCGGTCGTGGGGCTGACCTGGGGTTCGGCATCTCAGCGCTGCAGGCATGACAGCGGAGCGATCAACGAGTACCACCGGGCTGCCTGGCTGACCCGACGAAATGCCGGCTCAGAGCAGGTGCACGAGTGACGCCGTCGACCACCTCAACGCCGACGGGCTGATCCTTGGCCGGGGTCATGAACGAACCCCGTGGCCGGGTCGGAACTGTTCAACCCGGCGCCGGGCCCGAGGTCGGCTTCCGTCAGCGCCGACCGGTTGATGACATCAGCCCTTCGAGCCGGTGAAGGCGATACCGGCGATGAGCTGGCGTTGCATGACGACGAAGAGGGCGATCACGGGCAGTGAGGCCACGACCGACCCGGCGAACAGGATGGGGTAGTTGGTCAGGAACTGACCGCGGAGCGAGGCGAGTCCAGCCGAGAGCGTCATCATCTCCGGATCGGTGTTGACCACCAGCGGCCAGAGCAGGCTGCTCCACGACCACATGACAGTCAGCATGCCGAGCGCCAGCAGGCCGGGTCTGACCAGAGGGAGCAGGATGTGCCAGTAGATCTGCAGCGGGTTCGCCCCGTCGATCGAGGCCGCCTCGTCCAGTTCCCTGGGCAACGACAGGAAGAACTGCCGGAGCATGAAGGTACCGAACGCTCCGAACACGCCTGGCGCTATCAGCGCCTGCAGAGAGTTCAGCCAGCCGAGCTCCATCATGATCTCGTAGCGCGGGATGAGGAACAGTTCCCCGGGCACCATCAGGACGGCCAGGAAGAGCAGGAACAGGACGCCCCTGCCTGGAAAGCGGAGCCGGGCGAAGGCGAACGCGGCCAGCGAGCACAGCAGCAGTTGCCCGGCGGTGACGGCGGCGGTGACCACGACTGTGTTGAGGAACTGCCTGGCCAGCGGCACTGACCGGAACACATCGGCGAAGTTCGACCACTGCCAGGAGGGCGTGAACTTCGGCGGCACCCGTAGAGAGTCCGGCAGGGTCTGCAGCGAGACCACGAGCTGCCAGGCGAACGGCGCGAGCATGACCAGCGCGCCGGTGGCCAGGAACACGTGCGCCGGCCAGGTCCTGGGCCTACTCATAGTGCACCCACTTCTTCTGTAGCCTGAACTGGAACGCGGTCAGCACCAGGATCAGCCCGAGCAGGATGACGGCGATCGCCGCGGCGAGCCCACGCTGGTTCTGCACGAAGCCCGTCTCGTAGAAGAGGTAGACGATCGTGCGACTGCCCTCCAGGGCCGGGCTCTTGAGGTCGATCATGAGATAGACGAGGTCGAAGACCTGCAGCGCGTTGATCATCGTTATGACCATGACGAAGAACGTGGTGGGCGTGAGCAACGGCAGCGTGATGCGGAAGAACTGCCGCAGCCGCCCGGCCCCGTCGATCTCGGCGGCCTCGTAGTAGTGACGCGGAATGCCCTGCAACCCGGCCAGGAACAACACGGCGTTGTAGCCGATCGAGCTCCAGATCCCGACGACCGCGATGGCGTAGATCGCGAAGTCGGGGTCGCCGAGCCAATACGGCCCGTCGATCCCCACCGTGCCCAGGACGTGGTTGATCGCCCCGAAGTCGCCGTTGAACAGGTAACTCCAGGTCAGGGCCACCGCGGCGGGCATCGTGACCACGGGCAGGAAGTAGAGGGTGCGGTAGAGGCTCAGCCCGCGCAGCCCCGGCACGTTCAGCAGTGCCGCGACGACGATGGACAGCGGCACGCCCGCCAGCACCAGCACCGCGTAGAGCAGGGTGTTGCCGAGCGCGCCGTACATCTCCTCGTCGGTGAACAGTCCGGCGAAGTTGGCCGTCCCCACCCAGGTGTAGCCGCCGAAGACACCCGACTCGGTCATGCTGAGATACAGGGTCTGGACGATGGGCCACAGGTAGAAGACGGCCAGGCCCAGCGCCATCGGGGCGATGAAGAGGTACCCCCACGCCCACTCGCGCTTGGAGTGCATCGTTACTCCTTGGCCAGAATCTCGTTCATCTGCGCCGCGATCTCCTTTGCGACGTCGGCCACCGGCCGCTTGCCTGCCCAGGCCTCGGCGAGCAGCTTGTTCTGCACGTCCTGCCACTGCGCGGTGTTCAGCGACACCGGGTACGGCACGCCGTTGGGCATCGAGGCGTCGTAGGTCTCCTTCAGGTGGAAGGTGGGGAAGGCCTTGAACCAGCCCTCCTGCGTGCCGTCGCGGAGCGAGAGGGAGCCGCCGCCGCTGTCGCTGAGGATCTTCTGGGCCTGCTCGGAGGCGACGAACTCGGCGAAGGCCGCCGACTCCTTCGGGTGCTTGCTCTTGGCCGAGACGGCGTTGGCCAGGCCGAGCAGGATGACGGCATCTTTGGCCGGGCCCTTGGGCAGCGCAGCCACGTCGATCCGCTCACGGATCTCGGGGTTGGCCCAGAAGGTGGAGGCGAGCCAGGCGCCGCCGTAGAACATGCCGTACTTGCCGGACTGGAAGAGCTGGATGGGGTCGGTGTCGGTGTAGACCTCGGCGACGGGGGCGACCTTTTCCTCGATCATGTCGGTCCAGTACTCCAGGCCCTGGATCGAGGCGGGGTCGTCGAAGCCGCTCTTCTTGCCGTCCTCCGACAGCACGTGGCCGCCTGCCTGGAGCATGGTGGGGTAGAAGGCGCCCTGGTCCCACATGTGGGCGAGGATGCCGAACTGCTTCTTGGACGGGTCGGTCAGCTTCTTGGCGGCGGCCTTGACGTCGTCCCAGGTCCAGTCGGCGGTGGGGTAGGCCACTCCGGAGGCGTCGAAGAGCTTCTTGTCGTACCAGAGCGCCGGGACGCTCACGTTGTGCGGCAGGCCGTACAGCTTGCCGTCGTAGCGGTAACCCTCGACGACCGCCGGGGACAGGCCCTGGGCTTTGGACTCCTCGATCGGGGTGATGATCCCGCCCTTGGCGTACATGCGGACGTTGAGGCTGTTCATCCAGAACACGTCGGGCGCCGCGCCGCCGGACGCGGCCGTCTGGAGCTTGGTCCAGTACTGGTCCCACGGTGTGATCTCGAGCTTCACCGTGACGTTCGGGTTGGTCTGCTGGAAGGCCGCGATGATCTTCTCCGCGCTCGCCTGGTCGTTCTTGTCCCAGATGGCGTAGCTGATCGTGGCCTTCCCTGAGGCTTGCGGCTCGTTGGACGAGCCGCAGCCGGCAGTCATGACGGCCAGGCCGGTGAGGCAGGCGAGGGGTAGGCGGAAACGCACGTTTGTCTCCAGAGGGTTGGGGGGTGTTCAGGGCCGCAGGTTGGAGGTCCAGTCGGCGAGCTCGCTGTCGATCTCGGCCCTGGTCCGGGGGTGGCCGGGAGCGTCGGGACGTCGCTGCCACGGGTGCGGGCCGGTGGCCGGACGATATTCCACGCCCAGGGCGTCGAGCCGCTTTTCGTGTAAGGCGAGCCGTACGAGAAAGTCCTCGAAGTCGCGCTCGTCGCTCCACATCGCCTCGGCGAAGGCGGCCAGTCGTGGGAAGGCCATGTAGTCGAGGAGGCGGGGCGAGTCGATGTGCTCGGTCCACAGCGCCGCTTGCGCGCCGAGGATTCTGCTCTGCTCCTCCCCGGTGAGGCCACGGGGGACCGGGTCGAAAGCGTGGACGGCGCCCAGGGAGGTCACGCTGCCGATCGGCACCGGCTCCTGATCGCCCTCGGCCTGGCGGAAATCCAGGTACGTCTCGGCGAACGGGGAGACGACCACGTCGTGGCCGGCCCGCGCGGCCATCGACGCACACCTGTCGCCGCGCCAGGCCCCGACGGTGACGCCCGGTGGCAGGCCGCCCTCCAGGAGCTCGTCCCAGCCGAGCGGCTTGCGCCCGCGGGCCAGCAGGTAGTCGGTGAAGTGCCGCATGAGCCAGGTCTGCAGCTCGTCGGCATCGCGCAGGCCGAGTTCGCGGATGCGCTCCTTGGCGGGGAGGCTCTCGTTCCACTGGGTCTTGGGAGTCTCGTCGCCGCCGACGCAGATGTACTCGCCGGGGAAGAGCTCGAGGACCTCGTCGAGGACATCGGTGAAGAAGGCGATCGTCTCGTCGGAGACGTTGATGACGTTCTCTCCGACACCCCACTCGGTGCGCACCCCCAGGGGGACGTCGAGGTTGCCGAGCTCGGGGTAAGCGGCGATGGCGGCCTGCGTGTGGCCTGGAAGGTCGATCTCAGGCAGGACCGTGACGGAGCGATCGGCCGCGTAGGAGACGATCTCCCTGATGTCGTCCTGGCTGTAGAAGCCGCCGTGCGGACGCCCGTCGAACAGGCGGTGCCGCCTGGCGCCCAGCGGTGACTCGCGTCGCCAGGCGCCGATCTCCGTGAGCTTCGGGTACTTCCTGATCTCCAGCCGCCAGCCCTGGTCGTCCGTCAGGTGCAGATGGAGGACGTTGAGCTTGTGCGCGGCCAGCAGGTCGATGTACCGCAGCAGGTCGTTCTTGGGCAGGAAGTACCGGGCGACGTCGATGAGACAGCCGCGCCAGCCGTACTTGGGGGCGTCGGCGATCTCGATCGCGGGGATGCTCCAGGTTCTGTCTCCGGTACGGCCGGCGCGGAAAGCGGCCGGGTCGAGCAACTGGCGAAGAGTCTGCGCCCCGTAGAAAGCACCGGCCTGGGCCGAGGCCTCGATCAGCACGGACTCCGTCGTGGCGGTGAGCCGATATTCCTCGGGCCCGAGGCCCACGGTGTGGCGGATCTCGACCCCGCCGGGACCTTCGAGCAGCGGCAGGCCGGTGGCCGAGGTGAGCGCCTGGCGAAGCCACGCCGCGGCCCTGGCCAGCACCGGGTCGGCGGTCAACGGCGTCGCGGCGGTGAAGGTGAACACCCCTTGTCCGGGTGCGCAGCGGGAAGGCGCCGGGATCAGGGTCACAGTGCCTGCACCGTCCGGGTCTCGCGGGCGCGTTCGGCGGCCCAGACGACGAGGTGCCCGGCCAGAGCTCCGGCCGGGTCGGCGCCGAGCGGCGCCTGGTCTCCGGCGGCCACGGCGTCGATGAACGCCCTGACGAGGCCCGCGTCGCCACCGCCATGGCCATCGGCCAGCGATGCGCCCGCGTTCGTCCCGGTGTCAAGTGTTTCCTCGGCGCCGGTCACGAAGTCGACGATCCTGATGTGGCGCCCGTCCCCCTCGGCGAAGCCGTGGGTGCCGAAAACCCGCGTCTTGCGGTGCTCCAGTGGTGTGAACGCCGTCATCGTGAACGTCGCGGTCGCGCCCCCCGCGAACTCCAGCGTGACGACCTGCTGGTCCACCACGTCGTTGTCGCAGTCGTAGACGCAGCGGCCGTAGGGACCGGTCTCCAGCGCGTGCATGACGCCTGCCGTACTGGCGTCGGAGGTGACGGCGCCGAGCGGCCAGAACTCCCGGGCCGGATCGCCGAGGCAGCCCAGATAGAGGCGTGTGGCCGAGTAAGGGCAGCTCGGCTCGACAGCGCAGCTCACGCACCGCGTGTCCGCACCCTTCGGCCGGTTCTCCGGCCGGAAGTGGGTCAGCGAGCCGAAGGACGACACGGCGACCGGTTCCTCGCCGACGAGGTGGAGCAGCCAGTCGATGTCGTGACAGGACTTGGTCAACAGCATCGGCCCCGCTTCGACCGTGTTGCGCCAGGAACCGCGCACGAAGGAGTGGGCCATGTGCCACCACCCCACCGGCTCCAGGTGCTGGACACTGGAGATCGAACCCAACCTGCCGCTGCCCAGGAGCTCCTTGAACGCTTTGGTGTAGGCGGTGTAGCGGAGCACATGGCAGATCGCGAAGACCACGCCACTGCGGTCGACCGCCTCGACGATACGGCGGGCTTCCCGTTCGGTGGGGGCCAGCGGCTTCTCCAGCAAGATCGCATAGCCCAGCTCGGCGAAGGCGACCGCCGGCTCGACGTGCAGCTGGTCCTGGGTCGCGATGACCACGGCGTCCGCCAGCTTCGGCACGGCGGCCAGGTCAGCCCATCCCGTGAAGCGGGACTGCTCCGGCACGTCGTGCTCGGTGGCCAGCGCGGCCCGCCTCGCCGGGTCTGGGTCGGCCACAGCCACGATGCGTGCCCGACCGTCAGCAGCCGCCGCCCTGGCGTAGATCTGGCCGCGCGCTCCCGCCCCGACGACGGCTATGGTCAATGTCATTCGACGACCCCCTTTATTACAGGCTCCATAGATATTCATGGATCCGGCCTTGCCGTCAAGCCCCCAATGCCGGATGATCGAGGTAGACCGGCGCGACATAATTCAGAGACTGTTGATAGTGAGGAGCACGCCCGTGCAGGTCAGTGGTGGAGACCTTCAGCGGCTGCGTCAGCAGAACACCCTGAACAGCCTCCGCGTCCTGCGTGAGGCGCGCGCACCGTTGACGCTCACAGAGCTGGTCGCGCAGACCGGGTTGTCGCGAGCCTCCGTGGGGGACGTCGTCGCCGAGCTCCAGCAACGTGGCTGGATCGCCGAGGTAGACCCCGCACCGGGCACCTTGGGCCGGCCCGCCAAGCGCTACCGCTTCCGCACCGACGTCGGGCACGTGCTGGGCATCGACATAGGAGTTCACAAGATCCTGGCCGTGGTCACCGACCTCACGGGCCGGACCATCGCCAGCGGCCGGGTCGCCGTCGACCGGCACACCGCCCGGCACGAGCGGCTGGAGGCCGTGTGGAGAGCCGTCGACGCCGCACTCGTCGCCGCCGGCCTGACAGCCTCCGACCTGTGGGGCGCCACCGCAGGAAGCACCGGCGTGGTCAACAGGGAAGGGCTGGTCACCCGGGTCCACGATCTTCCCGACTGGGCCGGAGTCGAACTAGCCGGCCATCTCGGGCAGCGCCTGCCCTGCCCGATCACCATCGAGAACGACAGCAAGCTGGCCGCTCTCGCCGAGCAGCGGCTCGGCGTCGCGGCAGGCGTTCAGGACCTTGTCTACCTGCACGTCGGCCGCCGGCCCGGCGCCGCGCTCATCCTCAACGGCCGGCTTCACCACGGGTTCAGCGGGGCCACCGGCGAGGTGGGCCTCATGGAGGTCACCGGGTGGCGCACCATGGCCGGCCACCTGGAGGGCTGTCGCGCGGCCGCCGGCGCATCACCTGAGGAGGCTGCCCGGCTCGTCTTCGACGCAGCCCGCGCCGGAGACCCCGAAGCCCAGGCCGCCGTCGATACCTACGCCCACCACCTCGCCCTCGGCACCGCCGCCATGGTGCTGACCCTGGATCCTGAGCTGGTCGTTCTGGGCGGTGGCTTCTCCCGCTCGGCCGACGTTCTGCTTCCCGCGCTCAACCGGGCCCTTGAGCCCCACTGCGTGCGCGTTCCCGGCATCCGGCCGTCGACGCTCGGTGAGGAATGCGTCGCCCTGGGCGGAGCCTGCCTGGCGCTGGACGATGTGGACGAGCGGCTCTTCTCGCTGGAAGAGGCCATCCTTGACCCCGCCGCTCCTCAGCGCATCTCTTGACGCCCCCTCTCGAAGGCCGGCCGAGGCGGGTTCACCTGGCTCGGCCGGCCTTCGTCGTCAGGCCTTCTCGTAGGGGATGATCTCGGCCAGGGCGGAGGCTCCGCCGATGCCGTAGTCGGAGCGCAGCCTGATGTACCGGGCCGAGAGCCCCTGGAGGCTGACATCGTTGGGGGCGGTCATGCGGGGCCACTCGACGCGTGTGACGTCCCTGAACGTGATGCCGTCGTCGCTGACCTGCACCATGCCCTTGAGAATGGTGCCGTTCATGTTCGTGCGCAGCTTGGGCTGGAACCGTACGGCCGACAGTTCCCTGACGCGGCCGACGTCGACGGTGATGGTGTGCGGCTGCGGGGGGACGGCTGGGTAGTCGGAGTGGAAGTCGGTGGTCAGCTTGCCGTCGACGGCATTGCGCGGATCGCCGATGCCGGGCTTGAAGGTGCTGGCAGTGGCCGTGAGCTCGGCGGGCGGGATGCGGCGACCGGCGGGCTCGGCCGGCCAGATGTGGCGTCCCTTGCCGGGCTCCTCGGTGACGGGCTCCCGGTCGGGTCCGGTCCCCTTGCCGCGGATCAGGACGTCGGTGACGACGGAGCCGTGGTCGGAGTAGAAGGGGTAGGGCTGGTTGAGCCAGCTCTGCCGGTGGCGGGGGAGGCGGTCGATGTCGGCGCGGGACCCCAGGACGCGGACGTCCTTGCCGCGGGCGAAGACGTAGTCGATGCGGCCTGGAATGGCGCCCATGCCGTGGTAAGGGCTCCACGTGCGGCCGGGGTAGCGTCCGGCGTCGGGGTTGGCGAAGCGGAAGGTGTCCATGAAGCCGTGGTCGGTGTACAGCTTGGTGTACGGCCAGGGCAGGACTACGCCGCCGTGGCCGGGGGCGTTGGCGAACTGCTCGCTCCAGTCCAGGTGCGACTGCGCGTTGAGGTCGCCGCCCATGAGCACAGGGGCATCGTCGTCGCCGACGAAGGACGGGATCGCCTTCTCGAGGATGGCCTTGCCCATGGCGACCCGGCGAAGGTTGTCGCCCTCCAGGATCTGTTCGTTGGTCTTGGTGCGGGGGAGGCCGTGGGTGTTCTGCACCGCCGCGTCGTGGGTGTCGCCGTAGGCCCAACCGTCGTGCCAGGTCCACAGGCTGAAGGCGTGGACATGCTTGCCGTTGGGCAGGCCGAGCCGGGCGCCGCCCAGGTTGAATGAGCTGATGTCGGCGTCGGCGTAGCGCGGGTACACCTTTTGGATGTCCAGCTTGGTGTAGAGCCACAGGTTGTCGCCGTTGACGCTGTAGTCCTCGGGCGTGGTGAGCTGCACGCCGGCGAATCGGTCGCCCTCCGCCCGTCCGGCGTTCAGCCCGTCGAGGATCTTCTGGCCGGAGCCGTACCCCTCGACCACGAAAAGAATGTCGGGGTTGACCTCGTTCATGTAGTCGATCATCTGGGCGAGGTTCTCGCCGGTGTTCTCCTGGCGGTTGTAGGTGCCGCCGACGAAGAGGTTCCATGCCATGAGCCGGAGGGGTGTCCCCACGTGCTTCTCCGGCAGGGAGGTGAGGGAGACGTCGACCGTCACATCCTTGTCGGGGAGCACGAAGGGGCGGCTGCGCACCTGCCCGTCACGCGTGTACAAGGTGTCTCGCGCCCATACCTGGTCGCCGCTCCTGACGGTGGTGACGAACTCTTCGACGCGGTGAGGTCGGGCCTTGCCGGTGGCGACCACTGTGCAGGTGCTGCTGGGGCCGTTGCCGTCGCAGTCCAACCGGTAGCTCGGCTTGCTTCCACGGTCGGCGGCGGCTGCGGTGGTGTTCGTGGCGGCGAGCAGTCCGGTCAAGGCAACGGCGACTGCGACGGGAGGGACTAAGAAGCGCATGGGCATTCCTTTTGCGAGATTTCGGGGGAGGGGGTGGGTCTCAGGGCGTGCGAGGTGCTGTCAGGTGAGACGCCGCGGCTGCGGCGAGGGCGCCGGGCAGGCTCAGGTGACGTGACCTCTGTGTGTCGTCAGAGGTGGTCGGCACGTGGTTGCACATATTGACAGACTCCAGAGGAAGTTGTCCCAAGTGAAGGCCCTCTAGCGGGATCATTCCGGCATCGCCACTGCGCCGCAAGGTCTTCGTGGTGAATATTTACAGACTGTGCAATAAAGCGCAGGCGGCACGGGCTCGCTGATCCTGTGAACCGTGAGCCGATCTGGGTGCCCGGACTACTGGACCGGGGCGCCCTGCCCGCGCCGGAGGGCGGCGGGGAGGAACTGGTGCACGGGGTGCCGCGCACGCCGCTGGTGTTCACGCCCGGAAGCGGCGGAACGAGCGGGACACGGTGTGAATGTTCTGCTCAGCGTGTACGCGAAGTGCATCGACGGACCGGACTGGGCCGGGACACGGGTAGCGGGCCTCGTGCTACGCGCTGGCCGGATGGCTGTACGCCGCCTCATTCTGAGGTCGCCGGAACTCAGGCGTTCACTCCTGATCGGACGGCAAGGACCGGAGGAGACGATAACCGGTGTCGTCGGTCAGCAGGCGCCAACGGCCTGGCCCTTCGGCGGCCAGCTTGCGCCGAAGGGACCCGAGGTAGAGCCGCGCCACCGACTCCTCGTCGGACCGCCCTGGACCCCACACCTCGACGATCAACTGCTGTACGGTGACCGACCGCCCGGCCTGATCCATCAGGGCTGCGAGGATCCGTCTCTCGAG
>NZ_BAAAXC010000010.1:0-64736 GCF_039535395.1 Nonomuraea roseola | reverse complement strand
GTCCGCCCCTCTTTCTTCGGTGACACATAGCGTTTGCCCTCTCCGTCAGGCGTCGCACTCCCTGCAGACCTGCTGACGTTCCTCTCACGGAGCCAGCTTGCTGCGTTGCCTGCACCAGAAGCACACCGTGAACAAGTTGAACTCGTCGGCTGACGAGGAATCACCCTCAGGACAGCTCCTCGTTCGACAGGTCCGCCCCGGCCAGTCGAGCGACCGCGCAGGTCTGTCTCGCGATGTCGATGCTGCCGATGACTTTTCCGTGCGCCGACGCCGGGAGAGTTCTGGAGGCTGTCCTCCCCCAGGTCGTCAATCGGTCTTGCGCGGGCTGTCGTAGTCGGTTAGCCATGGTGCTCGCTCACATCCCACACCTCATCTATGGTTTCGCGCCGTCGCGCGTGTCTACGTCCTAGAGGCCCATACTTGTTGCCCCACGATTCCTTCAGGGAGATTTGTGCATCCGTACCGCGGAAACGGCCCAATGAACCTCCCTAACACGAAGGCTGCTGCCCAACGGCCCTTGTTAGCCAAAATATGCGAAACACACAGCATTGGCGCATGCACCACCGTGTTCGACGGCAATCCAACACATTTTAACGCCGTAACGAGACTCCCCCGTCAGATCAAACACGCCGGACTACCGACCAGGGAGTAGAATGTCACGACAAGTCCAACCGCCGTCGCCGGCACCGCGGCCACGTTTCCGCCGTGCGCACATCACGACGCGCGAACGATTGGACAGGCCGAGCCCACAGATCCCTTCGCCGAGTCCACACGGTCCCGTGAGACCGCCTGAAGAGGCTCCAAACAGCCTGTTACACTCGTACGCCGGGAACATGCTGTCGTGTTGGACACCTGAACAACAAGTGCCCCGTCCGCCATTCCCGTAGCGATCCACACTTCTTTCTCTTTCTTTCACGTTGTACTTGACGGCGTTCTCCAGCAGAGTTCGCTGATGGAGCGCTCCAGCAGAACGGGGTCCCCACCGTGGCGCCGCCAGACAGGTCGTGGTGACCAGGTCACCGCCCCTCTCGGCGGCGAAGGGACGCCAAGCTGCTCCACGGCGGTCTGCGAGACCTCCCTGACGTCCACGGCTTGCGCACGGCGACTCGCGCTCCTCGGGCCACCAGCAGAAAGCCCCCTCGATCAGCTTCTCGTTGCGCGCGTTGACATCGAGGAGGGTACGGCGAAGCGCCTTCAGATCCTCGACGCCTCTGGGTCGGACAGGGCGATCTCCAGGACCCGTCCCTGTGATGGTGAGCGGGTACCCGTGCGCACAAATCGTGCGAGGCGTTGGCACGACGAAACTGCGCTGAGTGTCGAAGCGACGTTGAGCCTGTCACATGGCGTCGAAGTTTCGGCCAGCTCACTTGAGATCGTCCTGGGGCCCTTTAGGTCGATGCGCTGGTGGACAGTGCTCTCGGAGAGAGCTTCTTCGCCGTCGCGTTTCATCTGCGCACGGGGCGCAGCGCACTGTCGGCCACGAAGTACACCAGATAGCGCCAGGATCCCGAACCCGATCAAACAACAATCACCGAAATGCCTGACGAGTACTCGAAGCACCGCGTTGGCCTGTTTTGTTGGCAGCAGCTGACCCTGATCGTTGAGACCATTCGGCCAGCGACGGCGGGCGAGCCTGCGGCAGCCCTCAGCGTGAAGAGACAGGCTGTCGACAAGACTGACATCAGGTTACATCGCCACCAGAGCACGGCGCCCCGCCATGAAGAACAGCGCCCCGTAGTAGAGGTGAGCCGCCACCTGATGCTCAACCACTGTCGCCGCACTCAACCCTGAATACGCTCGACGTAGCGCTCTTCCTCGTCCGCGGCTGACGGGAGGCAGCCGCCACAGCTCCCCTGCGTCAGTGTCCTTCCTCGCCTCGTCATGCTGGTCCGCTCCCGAGTGAGGGCTGATCATCGATGGGTCGGCACGGCAAGGGCGATCGCTTCTCGCTCACAACTTGCAATCCACTCCCGAACGGTCTCGCATCACCGGCGGCTCGCCCATCTTCTCTGCGCAAGCGTCATCCACGGTGACGCGCACGACGTTGGTGAACGGATCATGTTCCCCGCCCCACGCTTGTCCAGCAGGTCTCCTGTCTGACCACACGGCGCAGTCGGCGCGCAGCAGCTCCTCGAGCGAACCGCGAACTCCTCATGGTCATCAACGATCCTCCTTGACCGTCGCGCTCCACCACCGCTTCCCGGGTCCCCCCCGAGCCGACACGCCCGCCCTCTCCAGCACGGCGGCAGCGCGGGGGCCGACTGCGGCCCATCCCCCACACCCCTGCAACCAGTTCGCATGAAGACAGAAACGGCTGGCCAGGAGTCGTCGGCGCCGAGGCCGAGCCATCGGACCTTGTTTCGCGACGTCGCCGCGCGGCCGTCAGCATGAGGTAGCGCGAGGCGCTCGCTCGGAGACCAAGCCTGCGCGCCAACTCGTCGCCCGTGCACCACGGGCAGGTCACCATGTCCAGGCCACGATCACGTACCGTGTCGATCGTAGGAGGTCTTTGTCCAGCGCCGTTCCGCCGTGCGTAGGCGACGTCACACGGCCATGGCCTCGCGGCGCCAGCCCTATTCGCGATGGCAGTCCCGCGAGCACCCGCTCGTCCTCAAACACAAAGCACCCGCACGGCCTATGGGCACCTCTCACCACCTATGGACACGGCCCTCATTTTGACCACATTCGCACCGATAAACGCACGGTAAGCCATTCGAGCGGCACGGGCCGTGACGCAGGGGCACACGAAGCCGGCCGGGAGGTTTCGTACGGCACCGTGTGGTAGACCCCGCGGGACACCATCGCCGCGTTGCCCTGGAATCCCCTATGACGCACGCTTCGGCGCCCCGTGATGTTGCTGAGATGACTGAAGGTGAGATGGGCGAGTTCCCACCGATCCACGATCGAACGCCGCCTCTCCGGCAGAGGGGTCTCGGACGAGGCGAGGTCCGTCGGCGACGGACATTACCTCCCGACACCCTCAACCGCACGAAGATCGAGGACATGCTCGCATGGCAGACGAGCACACGCGTCCTCCTGCCGCGATTGAAACCGCACGAATGAAGAACGGCCGGGGCCCCTCGGGCTTGGACTACGGACCGTTTTCGCGTGAGCTCCAGAGCGGCATGGGCGCTCAGGGGAGTCGCCGCTCGGAGCGCCGAGGGGCACCAGAGCAGCGTGTGCGCCAGCTCCATGAAACAGTCCATGCGCCGCGTCCACAGGTGTAAATAGCTGCTGGGCCCTTGCACGTTGAGCCCCACTGAGCCCTGCGCCCCAGCTCTCGGCGATCAGGCCCCCCCCCCCCCCCCCCCCCCTGCTGCAGGCGTTAGTCCCAGTAGCTGATCCCGCGCTTCGTAGTAGGCGTTTCCACCCTGCCGCCGCCACGAGCACAGGTCGATGGCGCACGCAGCGCCAGTATGATGTCACGGCACGCCGGGCAGGGACGGCGGACACGACCGAGCCCTGCACCGCGACGCGCGTCGCGGCGTAGCGAAGCCTGTGGCACGAGGGCTGGCCCGCGGGCACGACGCGTTGCAGCGCAGGGCGCAGAGAGCGCGAGGGCCCGTCCTTGTGCCGGACGGACCGCCGCAGCCCAGGGAGGCGCTGAAACAACTCTCCACGCGGCGCCACGTTGGACCACCGGCCCGCGACGATCTCGCCGTCGACCTCGACGGCGATGGAGACCGCCCCACTCGGCCACCCCCCCCAAAGGGGGGGGGGGGGCGTAAGGAAAGTTGACGGTTTTGCCGTCGATCGGGGTTCCGACCACCCCCGCGCACCCCCGAGGTCCCCGTGTCGCCGCCTTCCTCGCCGAACAGGAAGTCATGTCATCCGGCCTGGCCATAGCCTGACGCTAACGCGGGACGCGGTATGAGCTCTCCGAGGCAGCGCGGTCGAGGCGCGGTGCCCACGCGTTCCGTGGGGCTGGACACTGGTCGTGCACGACTCGGGGTTGGCAGGGCCGCTTGGCCAGGAGACAGTGTCCCCGCCGTCGCGGCGATGTCCATCGCGAGAGAGTGAGGACGTCCGTCAGGCGCACGACTCCGGCCGCGTGCTCGCACGCTAGCCGAGCACGTGCGTGGGCCAGGAAGGCCAGTGACCGTCTCGTCCCAGGCGACGGCGTTGCCGGGCTTGAGCACCCAGTGGTTCTCGTCGGGGAAGTAGAGGAACTTGGCAGTCGACGTTGTGCTGCGCTGCAGGTCCCACCACAGGCGAAGGCCCTCGCCGATCGGCACCCGGTAGTCCTTGTCGCCGTGCGATGACCAGCATCGGGTGTGTGATCTTGCGAGGGCGCGACGTGGCGCGGAGAGGCTTGGGTGTAGCCGCTCCGAGCCCGGCACGCCGAACTCCCGCTGCCCAGTACATCGACGGCGTCGGTGGTGCCGGCGAACTGGCTGCGAGGTTCCACAGCGAGGCGTGGGTGACGATCGCCTGGTAGCGGTCGGAGTGGCCGGCCACCCAGTTGGCCATGTAGCCGCCGAAGGAGCCGCCCATCGCGGCCAGCCGCGTGTCGTCGACCTCGGGCAGCTTCAGCGTCTGGTCGACGATGGCGTCGAGGTCGGCCAGCGTGCGGGGGCCCCACAGTCGCCCCAGCCGCGCGGTCGATCATGTGCTGGCCGTACCCGGTGGACATCGCGGGGTCGGGCAGCAGGACCGCGTAGCCGTTCTCCGCCATGATCCACGGGTTCCAGCGCCAGGACCAGTCGTTCCACGAGGAGACGGGGCCGCCGTGGATCCACAGCAGGAAGGGCGCGGGGTTCTCGGCCGAGGCGTCCTTCGGCAGCACCAGCCAGCCGCGGATCTCCTGCCCGTCGTCGGCCAGCGCGGTGATCTCCGTGAGCGTGCCCGGCAGCTCCAGCGCGGGAGCGGGAGAGGGCAGCTCGGCGACCTCGCCGGTGGCCACGTCGATCCTGGCCGGGGTGGCGGGGGCGTGGTAACCGCTGCGCCAGCGCGTAGACGAAGCGGCCGTCGGGCGAGGCGTTGAGCGCGAGGTAGGCGGCGTCGTCGGTGGTGAGCCTTTCGAAGGCGCCGTCGGGGGGACACCCGGAAGACGGGGCGGCGGCCCTGGTGGTCGGCCGCGAGGTAGACGGCGCTCGAGTCGGGCGCCCACGCGAGGTCCATGGGGAACAGGTCGTCGGCGTAGGCCCTGCCCTCGCCGGTGGCCAGGTCGCCGATCCACAGCTCCGAGCGGGCCGAGACGTCGAGCGTGGTGTGGCGGCTGCGTGAGCAGGCCACGCGGGCACCGTCGGGCGAGATCCGCAGCGGCCCCTCGAAGTCGTGGTCGTCGGCGGCGAAGAGCGTGCGCCGCTCGCCGGTGGCCACGTCGACGGCGACGACCTCGGTGCGCTGCCGGCCCGCGTCGAGCGGCACCGTCCACGTGGTGACCACGGTGGCGCCGTCGGGGGTGAGCGCGAAGTCCAGGTGGTCGTCGAGGTGACTGCCCGAGTCAGGGGTCAGGTCACGGACGTCCTCCAGCCGGTCGGCGCCCAGCCTGGCCGCGAACAGGCGGGTACGGCCCGGCCCGAGGTCGTGGTCCCAGTAGCGGACCGGGTAACCCTCGTGCAGGATCGCGCTGATGCCCGCGTCCTTGCGGGCCTTGCGCCGCTCCTCGTCGGTGGCCTCGTCGCCGGGCAGCACCTCGGAGGCGAACACGACGACGTCGCCTGCCGTCTTCGCCGCGCCGATGCCGCCGGGGCGGGTGGCGACCTGCCGCGCCTCGCCGCCGCCGCGCGGCAGCAACCAGAGCGCGGGCACCTCCTCGTCGGAGTCCTTGACCGTGGGGTCGGGACGGCGGGAGGTGAACAGCACGTCACCCGCCGCGGTGAACTCGGTGCCCGTCTCTCCCTTGGCGCTCCTCGTCAGCCTGTAAGGCTCGGCGTCCAGCGGCAGCGACCACAGCGCGGTGCCGTAGGACTTGCCGTCGGGATTGAGCGACTGAACGGCGCTGACGAGCCGGGATCCGTCCGGTGACAGCTTCAGCGAAAGGACTCGAGGGATGGCCACATAGTCACGAATATCCTTGAATGCGCTCACGTCCCGAACCTACATGCTGACCCCCATAGGCTTACCAGCGTGGGGAACTACGACGCACTGCTGCTGCTGTCCTTCGGCGGTCCCGAGGGGCCCGACGACGTGATGCCGTTCCTGGAGAACGTCGTGCGGGGCAGAGGGGTGCCACGCGAGCGGCTGCTCGAGGTGGCCGAGCACTACCAGTCCTTCGGCGGGGTCAGCCCGATCAACGGGCAGAACCGCGACCTGATCGAGGCGCTGGCGGCCCGAGCTGGACGTGCCGATCTACTGGGGCAACCGCAACTGGCACCCGTTCGGCGAGGACACCGTGCGCCGGATGAAGGCCGACGGCGTCGGGAAGGCGGCGGTCTTCGCCACCTCCGCCTTCGCCGGGTACTCCAGCTGCCGCCAGTACTACGAGGACATCGCGCGCATCTCCGTCGAGGGCGGGCCCGAGCTGGTCAAGATGCGGCACTTCGGCGACCATCCGGGCTTCGTCGCCGCGATGGCCGACCACACCAGGCAGGCGCTCGACAGGCTGGGCCGCGACGACGCCAGGCTGGTGTTCACCGCGCACAGCATCCCGGTGTCGATGGCCGAGACGGCGGGCCCGTCCGGCGGGCTCTACGAGGCGCAGCTGCGCAGGTCGGCCGAGCTGGTCAGCAGGGCGCTCGGCCGCGACCAGCCGTGGGAGCTGGTCTGGCAGTCGCGCAGCGGCCCTCCCCAGGTGCCGTGGCTGGAGCCCGACGTGCTCGACCACCTCAGGAAGACCAGCGCTCCCGCGGTGGTGCTGGTGCCTATCGGGTTCGTCTCCGACCACATGGAGGTCGTCTTCGACCTCGACGTGGAGGCCAGGCAGCTGGCCGCCGAGCTGGGCCTGCCGCTGGAGCGGGCGGCCACGGCGGGCACGCACCCGGCCTTCGTGCGGATGGTGGGCGAGCTGATGGCCGAGCCCGAGCCGGTGCCGTGCGCCCTGACCTGCTGCCCCGCCCCCGTGCGGCGCCAGGCTTAGGGGCCGGGCTACGGGATCGGGCGCAGGGGTCAGGCGTAGGTGCGGGCGTAGGGGTCAGGCGTAGGTGCGGGCGTAGGCCTCCGAGAGCCCGAGGACCTTGTTCACGTACTCCCACGAGTGGTTGTAGAACCACACGGCCTTGCGCAGCTTCTGCCCGCCCTGGCCCGCGCCGTTGGCGCACAGATAGTTGGCGGCGCCCGGCACGGCGTCGTAGGGGCTCCAGATGTCCTTGATGCCGTCGCCGTCGCCGTCCACGCCGTAGGCCTTCCAGGTGGCGGGCATGAACTGCATGGGGCCGAGCGCGCCCGCGCTCGAAGGGCCGTTGTTGCGCCCGTGCGAGCTCTCCACCTGGCCGATCGCTGCCAGCACCGTCCATGACAGGCCGGGGCAGCGGGTGGCGGCGGCCTTGTACAGCTCCAGGTAGCTGCCCTGCCGTACGACCTGCTTCTCGGCCTGCGGGTTTCCCGCCTGCTGCTCTCCCGCCACGGGCTGCGGGTCGGCGGCGCGGGCGCCGACCGAAAGCACCTGGACCTGCTTGCCCAGCAGCTTGCGCACGGCCGCCTCGCGGATCTTGCCCTCCTTGCCGTGCAGGAGCACGGCGACGCCCTGCATCAGGCCGAGCGAGCGGCCGACCTCGGCGCTGACGATGCCGTCCACGCCGGGCAGCCCGAGCGTGGCCGAGGCCGCCACCCGCAGCCTGGGCCCGCCGTCGACCTGGTAGGAGGCGCCGAGCACCATGCCGAACCTGCGCGCGGCGGTGGTGTCGGCGACCAGTTCGCCCCTGGCCAGCGCGCTCCACACCTCGGGCTGGTCGGCGACCGCCTGCGGTGTCCACGAGCGGTACTCCGACGGCTCGACCGCCAGCAGGTTCACCGCCGTGCCCGCCACCTTGACCGAGCCCGCGTCGACCACGATGACCTTCTGCACGTGCTTGAGCCGCGACAGCGCGTAGCGGGTCTTCTTCGGCACCGTGGCCGGGGCGATGGCCAACAGGCGCGGCGGGGTGACCGTGACCCCCGGGCCGCCCTGCCCGAACCGCCGCACCGGCTCGATCGTCTCCAGCCGGGGAGTCTCGTCCTTGAGCTCGACGGTGGGCGTGGAGGCGGAGGCGGAGGTCTTCTCCTCGTTCAGCACGAGAGCGAACGCGCCCGCCGCGCCCACCGACACCACGACGGCCGTGACGATCAGGAACCCGCGGACAGAGGGAAGAGCAGACACTCGGCACACGTTAGACGATCGCGCGGAAAAATCACTTGCTGTCCGGACAGACGGTGCGCAAAGGTTGTGCGCTTGAAGAGTGGGGAGACGCAGTGGTAGGGCCGTACCGAGGGCTGTTCGACACGCCTGGGGCTAAGGGATTCGTCGTCGCGGGATTCATCGGCAGGATGCCGATGTCCATGCTCGGTATCGGGATCATCCTCCTTATCTCGATGATCACCGGCTCGTACGCCACGGCAGGCGCGGTCGCCGCCACCACGAACGTCTCCTACGCCGTCGCCGCCCCGCTGTCGGGCCGCCTGGTCGACAGGTTCGGGCAGGCCAGGGTCGTCACGCCGCTCGCCCTCGTCAACGGCGCCGCGCTGGTCGCGCTCATGCTGTGCGCGCTGTGGGGCCTGCCGCACTGGACCCTCTACGCCACCGGGTTCGTCGTGGGCGCCACCTCCGTCTCGCTCGGCTCGATGGTGCGCGCCCGCTGGTCGAACCTGCTGGGGGGCTCGGCCAAGCTGCACACCGCCTTCGCCTTCGAGTCGGTGGCCGACGAGGTCATCTTCGTCACAGGCCCCGCGATGGTGACAGTGCTGGCGACGGCCATCAACCCGTACGCGGGTCTGATCGTGGCGCTGGTGTTCATGCTGGGCGGCTCGCTGGTCTTCGCGATGCAGCGCGGCACCGAACCCCCCATCACCGGCGTACGGCACGCCGGCGGCAGCCCGATCACCATCCCCGCCATCGCCCTGCTGTCGTGCGTCTACCTCGCGCTCGGCGCGGTCTTCGGCTCCGTCGACCTGATCACCGTCGCCTTCGCGGAGGAACAGGGCGTCAAGGGCGCCGCGGGCTTCCTGCTCGCGGCCTTCGCCGGCGGCTCGATGGTGTCGGGCCTGTGGTTCGGCTCGCGAGCGTGGCAGCTCTCCCTGCGCACCAGGTTCGTCAGGGCGATCATCGTGTTCGCGGTGGGACTGCTGCCGATCGCCTTCATCGGCAGCGCGCCCGTCATGGCGATCGGCCTGTTCGTCGCGGGGCTGGCGATCTCGCCGACCCTCATCACCGGCTTCTCGCTCACCGAGCGCCTGGTGCCCGCGTCCCTGCTCACCGAGGGCATGGCGTGGATCTCCACCTCCATCGGGTTCGGCGTGGCGGTCGGCGCGTGGGCGGGCGGGCGGCTCACCGAGGCTTTCGGCGCCTCCAACGCCTACGCCTTCTCGCTCGCGTGCGCGCTGCTGGCGGCGATCGTGGGCATCGGAGGTTCGGGTTTGCTGAGACTTCCCGAGGCTCCTTCACCCGCCAAAGGGTGATCCGCTACGGTCGGGAGATCCCCTCAGACACACCCTCCACACAGGAAAGTCTGTTATGTCCCGACATTTTGCTTCACTTCTGGCTATTGCGGTTGTTGCCGTCACTCTGACCCCAGGGGGCGCGTCCGCTGCTCCGAAGGAGAAGGAGGTCGACTGCACGCAGGTCAAGTGCGTCGCCCTGACCTTCGACGACGGGCCGGGCAAGTACGCGGGCGTGCTGCTCGACACACTGAAGAAGCACAACGCCAAGGCGACCTTCTTCCTCGAGGGTCAGTACGTGAAGTCGCGCCCCGCCTTCGCCAAGCGCATGGCGGTCGAGGGGCACGAGCTCGGCAACCACAGCTACAGCCACCCGAACTTCACCACGATCGGTCCGGCGGCCATCCGGAGCGAGATCCAGAAGACGCAGGACATCGTCAAGCAGGTCACGGGCGTCGAGCCCAAGCTGCTGCGCCCGCCGTACGGCATGGCCGACCTGCAGGTCTCCGACATCGCCGCGGAGTTCGGGATGCCGATGATCCTGTGGACGGGCGGCTCGCGCGACTGGGAGTCCAAGAACGAGGAGGCCATCAAGAAGCAGACGCTCGCGGTGGCCAAGCAGGGCAGCATCGTCCTCATGCACGACTGGGTGAAGCAGACGGTCGACTCGATGCCCTCGCTCATCAAGACGCTGCAGAACAAGGGCTACCATCTGGTGACCGTCTCCGAGCTGATCAAGGACCAGAAGCTCGAGCCCGGCGACATCTTCCCTGTTCCCGAAGGCTGGGAGAAGTGAGTATCGTTCGCGTTTAACCGAACGTCATTCGCAGGAGGGGTGCATGGCCTTCACGAACTGGGCCCGTAACCAGTCGGGCACCCCTGCCGAGGTACGCACCCCGACCTCGGTGGAGGACGTGGCGCTGGCCGTGCGGGAGGCCGCCGGGAGCGGGCGCCGCGTCCGCATGGTCGGCACGGGTCACTCCTTCACGGGGGTGGCCCTCACCGACGGGATCATGCTGCGCCCCCACGGCCTGACCGGCATCCGCTCCATCACCAAGGACAACGGCTCCAGTTCGGTCTGCGTGCTGGCAGGCACCCCGCTCAGCGTGCTCAACGAGGAGCTCGACAGGCGCGGCCTGGCCCTGGCCAACATGGGCGACATCACCGCGCAGACCGTCGCCGGCGCGATCCAGACCGGCACGCACGGCACGGGGCGCGACACAGGCGGCCTGGCCGACCAGGTGCTCAAGCTGGAGATGGTGCTCGCCGACGGCTCGGTCGTGACCGCCGCGCCCGGGGAGGACCTGTTCGACGCGGCCAGGGTCGGGCTCGGCGCGCTGGGCGTGCTGACGGCCGTCACGCTGCGGGTGGAGCCCTCCTTCCTGCTGCACAACAGGCGCCAGGCGATGCCGCTGAGCGAGATCCTCGACAGGCTCGACGCGATGACCTCGGCCAACGAGCACCTGGACTTCTTCTGGCTGCCGCACACCGACGCCTGCCTGGTCAAGACCAACAACCGGCATCCTGGCCCGGCCAGGCCGCCGGCCGCGCTGAAGCACTGGCTCGACAACGTCTTCCTGGAGAACACCCTGTTCGGGGCGCTGTGCGGGGTGGGCGGCCGCTTTCCCGCCGCCATTCCCAGGCTGAACGCCGTCTCCGCGGCCTTCCTCGGCGACTCGGAGTCGGTGAACACCTCCTACAAGATCTTCACCTCGGTCCGTGACGTGCGCTTCCTCGAGATGGAGTACGCCGTCCCCCGCGAGCGTCTCGGCCAGGCGCTGAGGGAGACCCGCGACCTCGTCGAGCGCATGGACTGGAAGATCACCTTCCCGATCGAGGTGCGGGTGACGCCGCCGAGCGAGGCGTGGCTGTCGACCGCGCACGGCAGGCCGTCGGCCTACATCGCCTGCCACGTCTACCGGCCGACCCCGAACCCCGCCTACTTCGAGGGCGTCGAGGAGATCATGACCCGCCTGGACGGGCGGCCTCACTGGGGCAAGCTCCACAGCCGCGACGCCGCCTACCTGGGCAAGGTCTATCCGCGCTTCGCCGACTTCGTGGCGCTTCGCGACAGGCTCGATCCCGCGAGGCTGTTCGCCAACCCCTACCTGGACACCGTGCTCGGTCCCTGAGAGCGCAGCCGCGCGCTCATGTGGACGAGCTTGTCGGGGTTGACCACCGTCCTGACCGCGCTGACCAGGCCGTCGGTGATCTCCAGCACCATGACGCCGAGCAGACGGCCCTCGGCCACGCCGTACAGGGCGGGCTGGCCGTTGATCTCACCGATGGCGACGCCCACCTCGGCCGCGCCGTTCTCCCCCAACGAGCCCAGGTAGCGGGCGACCTTGGCCGCGCCCACGATGACGCGGCGGGCGGCGGTGGACCTGCCGCCGCCGTCGGCCCATGCCGCCACGTCGGCGGCCAGCAGCGACTCCAGGCTCCGCAGGTCGCCGACCGCGGCGGCGCGCAGGAAGCGTTCGGCGATGGCGCGGCCCTCCGCGCGGGTGGCGCGGAAGCGGGGACGGTCCTCGGCGACCCGCTCCCTGGCGCGATGGCAGAGCTGCTGCGCGCCGGCCTCCGAGACCCCCAGGACGGCGGCGATCTCACGATGGCTGTGGCCGAAGGCCTCCCTCAGCACGAACGCCGCCCGCTCGGCGGGGGTGAGGCGTTCGAGGAGCAGCAGCATCGCCATGGAGACGGCCTCGCGCTGCTCGGCGCTCTCCATCGGCCCGAGCCGCGCGCCCTCGGTCATGACGGGCTCGGGCAGCCACGGGCCCACGTAGGCCTCGCGCCTGACTCTGGCCGAGGCCGTGCGGTTGAGGCACAGGTTCGTGACGACCCTGGTCAGCCAGGCCGCGGGGATCTCGATCGCGGCCCTGTCGGCGGCGTGCCATCGCAGGTAGGCGTCCTGCACCGCGTCCTCGGCCGCGGCGGCCGACCCGAGGAGCCGGTAGGCCAGCGAGAACAGGCGCGGCCTGAAGCTCTCGAACTCCTCTGCCTCACGTGCGCTCACGTTCGGCATCCTACGAAGTCAGGGAGCTTCGGGGACGCTCTCGAGCCGGTCCTGCGCGGGAGCGCTCTGATCGGGGTCGGGGCCCCTGTCGCCCTGGTCCTGCGTGGGCTCCTCGCTCCCCGTGGGCTCCTCGCCCGGAGCGCTCTCGCCCGGAGTGGGGGTCGCCGTGGGCTCCTCGGTGGTCGGTGCCGGGGTCGGCGTGCCGCTGGGCGTCGGGGTCGGCGTGGGGGTGGGAGTGGGCGTCTCGCTCGGCGCCTCGGGACTCTTCGACGTGGACGGCGCGACGGGCGCGTCGTCCTCCCGCTCGTCCTGGGGCGCCCTGTGGTGCTCGACCGCCGGCACGTCGCGCGCGCCCCTCGTCTGCTCGTCCACCCGTGAACCCGAGACGCCCTGGTAGGCGAGGATCACGCCGGTGCTGATCGTGAAGACGAGGGCGGCCGCCGCCAGCAGCCGCGCCCACGGGATCCGCCTGCTCCGCTCGATCGGGGCCATCACCAGCGTGTCGGAGTGGGGCTCGTCCGGGCGGACGGTGGCCTGCACGGCCGTGGCCAGCTCACCCTCACCGTCCACGTGGATCGGCGCCGTGTCCTCCCTGTCCTTCCACGCGATCACCGTGTGCTGCTTGATCTGCTCGTTGGCCCGCTTCAGGTAGTGCGTGTACACCGCGCCGCCGATGGTGCTGGCGATGCTCGCCACCGCCGCTCCCACGAACGTCCCCGCCACCCCGAGGTACGACGCCGCCACCGCCGCGGTCACCGCGGCCAGTGCTCCCCCTGCGATCTGCGGCACGCTCAGCTCGAACCTGGGCTGCTCGCCGCTCATCCCCCGGATCAGTCCCCTCTTGTCACGCGTTCGGTAAAGAGCTTTCTCGTAATAGACGCGGCGGCGTGTCTTGTTGTTCCTGTGACCTGCGTGACAGGCAGATTCGACAGCCGTGCCCCGCCGATTCGGTCTCCCTTCCGTGTACGCCGCCGCGGCCCTGGCGACGGCCGTGACGACAGCGGCTCCCGTGGTGGCCTCCGTCATCGCCCCCGCCGCCTCCGCGCCCGTCTCCGACCTGCCTCCGCGGCCCTATCTCGTGACCGCCGCGGGCAGGGCCGAGGCCCGCGCCCTGCTGACCGACGGTCACCTGCGCGTGCGCCGCTACTACACCTCGGCCCTGCCCGGGTTCGCGACCTGGCTGACCGACCACGAGGCCGCGGCCCTGCGCACCGACCCGAGGGTGCGATCGGTGGAGCCCGACCGCGAGGTCCGCGCGCTCGACCTGCCCCCGCTGGGCGAGCCGTCCAGTCCCTCGCTCGCCGGCGAAGGCGTCACCGTCTATGTCCTTGACACCGGCGTCGACGTCACCCGCAAGCAGTTCGGCGACAGGGCGTGGCGCGCCTTCGACGCCACCGGCCCTCATGGGCGCCCCTCCGACGCCGCCCGCGATCACGAGCAGGGCCCGGACACCACCGGCGGTCGCGGGCAGGGCTCCGCCACCGGGGGTCACGGGCAGGGCCCGGACGCCGGCCATCACGGACAGGGCTCCGCCACCGGCGGTCGCGGGCAGGGCTCCGCCACCGGGAGTCGCGGGCAGGGCCCCGACGCCACCGGCGGTCGTGAGCGCGCCCCCGGCATCGCCGGCTCTCGCGAGCGGGCCTGTGGCCGTCACGGCACGAGAGCCGCCGCGCTCGCCGCGGGCAGGAGGTACGGCGTGGCGCCCGGCGCGCGCGTCGCCTCGGTCAAGGTGCTCGGCTGCGACGGCTCGGGGCCGCTGTCCGACGTGGTCGCGGGGCTCGACTGGGTGCGGGGGCACGCGAGACGTCCCGCCGTGGCCGTCCTGGCCGTCTCCGCCGCGGACTCCCCCGCCGTCGACGCCGCCGCGCGCCGCCTGCGCAGGTCCGGTGTGCTCGTCGTGACCTCCCCCCTCGCGGCCGGTACGGTGGCCCGCCACCTGGAGTCCCATCCGGCCTCCGCCCCATCGACTCTCGCGTCTTGGCTGAAGTCCACAACGACGCACGACGCGATTCGCCAGAATCCGTCGAGGACCCCTAACCTCCTGCTGCACGGTGGCGGGCTGTAATTCCGGATGGAATCGACAAATGTGACCGGCGTCACATCGACCTGGGCCCATCCCATGAAGGCGATGTTCGGACATGCCGGGTACGGTGCTGGCAGGCAACCGGCACACGCGAGAGACTCAAGGGTCCGGGGGAAGATTGAGCACGACGCTGACGAAGGGACTCGCATGCAGGAGCTCCGACTCGTCGCGGTGAGCGAGGACGGCACCTATCTCGTGCTGGCTACGGCCGGGAGAGGGACCCGCTTCACGCTTCCCGTGGACGACCGGCTCCGCGCTGCCGTCCGCGGAAACTTCTCCCGTCTCGGCCAGTACGAGATCGAAGTGGAGAGTCCGTTGCGCCCCAAGGAGATCCAGGCCCGCATACGCGCCGGGGAGACCGCGGAGGAGATCGCCGCGACCGCGGGAATCCCCGTCGAGCGGGTCCGGTGGTTCGAGGGCCCCGTGCTCCAGGAGAGGGAGTACGTGGCCCAGCAGGCGCAGCGCGTCGCCGTGCGCATGCCCGGCGAATCCGCCCCAGGTCCGACGCTCGGCGAGCTGGTCGCCGAGCGGCTCACCCGCCGCGGCGTGCCTGCCGACGAGATCGACTGGGACTCCGCCAAGCGCGACGACGGCCTGTGGCGGGTCAAGCTCGGCTACGTCTGGAACGGTCACACCCGGCACGCCGAGTGGCTGTTCGACCCGCGCCGCAGGCACGTGACCCCGCACGACGACGAGTCGCTGCGGCTGTCGTCGGCCGACTTCGACCCGAACCCGCCGGTCGAGGACACCATCGTCACGCCGTTCGCGCCTCGGGTGGCCAAGCTGCAGCCGGTGCCTCCGCTGGCGGCCGAGCCGTTGATGCAGCCGCCCGTGCCCTTCCCCTCGGTCTCGCGCCAGGACCCGCCGTACGCGCAGCCGCCGGCCTCCCGTCCGGAGCCCGCCTGGAGTCCAGGCTTCTCCCGTACGGCCGAGCCGCCGGCGCGGGCCGCCGCGCGCGAGCCCGAGTCGATCTACGCACCCGCTGCTCCCGAGCCCGCGGTGGAGCCGTCGTTTTTGCCCCACGAGTCGGCGACGACCGCCGATCCTCCTGCAGCGCCGCTCCTCCCGCCCCCACTCCGCCAGCCCCCTGCCTCCGAGCCCGCGCCCGCGCCGTCCGCACTCTCGTCGCCGACGCCCTCGACCACCACGCCCGCGCCGCCCGCGCCCTCATCGGCCGCGCCGTCGTCGCGGGAGCCTTCGCCGGTGGAGCCCGGGGCATCCGCGCCCACGTCTGCCGCACCGGCGTCCTCTGAGCCTTCGACGCCCGCGTCCTCGTCCGCCACGCCCGCGTCACGTGCGCCCGCTTTGTCGCGTTCGCCCGAAGAGTCATCGTCACCTTCGACCGCGATGGCGTCTTCCCCTGAGGTGACACCTTCGTTGCCTGCCACGGCGTCCGCCGCTCCCGTCGAGCCGACGCCCACCCCTGAGGTCGCCGCGCCCGCAGCGGCGGGCGTGGCGTCGGAAGCCACCTCCGAAGCCGTCGTCTCGCCCGAGCCCATCGCCGCAACCGATCCCGCCAAGGCACCCGCAGCCCCCGAAACCTCTGAGGCGCTCGCAGCCCCCGAGACCACCGAGGCGCTCGCAGCCTCCGAGGCTGCCAGCGCCCGCGAGGCATCCGAGACGATCGCGGCGCCCACGACCTCCGGCGCTCGCAACACACCTGAGGCATCCAGGGCGCCCGAAGCATCCGAGACGTCCGAGGCTGCCCAGGCATCCGAGGCACGCGACGCCTCCGAGGCGGTCACCGTCTCCGAGCCCGTCGCCTCGACCGACGCCGCCACCGTCCCGGAGGCTCCAGCCACGCCCGAGCAGACCGCCGCACCGGAGGCCGTGTCCGGGCAGGCCGCCGCACCCGAAGTCCGGGCCGCAACGGAAGTCGGGGCCGCACCCGAGGGCGCGCCCGGGACCGTGGCCGCATCCGCACCCGAAGCCGCACGCGCTGCCGTGACCGCGCCCGAGGCGGCACCCGAGGTCGTGGCCGCGCCGAAGTCCGAATCGGTGGCCACGCCGGACACCGTCGTCGCGCGGGAGCCGGACAGCACCCCCCGGCCCCGGCACCACCGCCGAGGCCCAGACCAGCGCCGCACCCGAGGCCGTCGCCGCACCCGACGCCGCCCCCGAAGCCGACGCCGCACCTAAGGCCGTCGACAGGGTCGCGGCCCAGCAGACCGGTGAGGGCGGCGAGGTCGGCAAGCCGGCTGACACCGGCGAGCCCACGTCGGTCACATCACCCGTCGCCACAGGAAAGACCGCCACGGAGCAGGCCGCGTCCGAGCAGGCAATGGTCGAGACGGCGTCCGCCAAGCAGGTATTCGTCGAGACGGGGTCCGCCAAGCAGGCGTCCATCGAGACGGCCGAGGCTCCTGCGGCCGCCGCCACCACGCCGGAAGCCCCGCCGACCGTCGCCGACGCCCAGACCGCGAAGGCCGACGAGCGGGCCACCGCGAGCGACGCGCCCAAGGAGGCCCCTCAGGAGAAGCCCGAGGAGCCGAAGGCCGAGGCCCTCAAGGCAGGCGCTGCCCCGGTCGAGGCACACACGGTCGAGACGCCCTCGAAGCCCGAGACTCAGACCAAGACCGAGCAGCCCACCCAGGCGGCCTCGACCGAGAGGGCCGCACAGAGCCCCAAGCCCGAAGACCCGAAGGCCGAGGAGCGGAAGGCCGAGGAGCGGCAGCAGGGATCCGAGCCGGAGGTGTCCTCGCAGGGGGCCAAGGCCGAGGAGCCCGTGGCGGCCAAGGCGTCCGCCGTAAAGGATGAGGCCGCCGCGGTCCCCGCGGCGCGTCCGAGCGCCGAGGAGGACGCGGCGGCGCAGGAGAAGCAACCCAAGCCGCCCGTCCCCAAGAAGCCGCCCGCCGACCCGACCCCTGTGCCCGTGCCGTCGCCGCCGCCCGCGCCGGCCGCGCGCCAGCCCAAGAAGAACGCCAGAGGCCGCAGGGCCTCGGTGCCGACCTGGGACGAGATCATGTTCGGCGCCCGCCGCCAGGACTGAGCCCACCCGAAAGACCCGCCGTCAGGAACGACCCGCCGTCAGGACTGACACCGCTCGGAAGACCGTCAGTTCTGACCACGCGGGCCGCCGTCAGGGCTGGCCACGTCTGGAAGGCCGTCTCAGGACCTACCTCACCGAGAGACTGCCGCAAGAACTGGCCAGACCCCGGGACACCGGGGCCGGGGCTGACGGACATGGGAGACCGAGGGGCGCTGCCGGACAGGGAGCGTCCCTCAGTCGCGTGTCAGGAACGGCGTCAGCCACTCGGGGGTGACTTCGGCGGGGAAGGCGACGCCCTGTTCCTCGGAGACGTCCATCGCCTCGTAGCCGCCCTTGCCCGCGCCCACCCCCGCGACGAGCGTGAGCACCCCCGCCCTGCGCTGGAACCACGTCTGGCGCAGCCGCCAGCCGACGACCGCCCGCCGTTCGATGACCGCCTGGGAGCGCCGCAGCGACCCCGAGCGCACCGACAGCAGCCTGACGCCGTCGTAGCCGTGCCCGAGCGAGCGGTAACGGTCGTTGCCGAGAGGAACGCCCAGCCCGGCCAGCACGAGCGCCACGGCAACCAGGATCCACCAGGCCGGCGTGGCGGTCGCCACCGCGAGGACGGCGGGCACCGCCGCCAGCACGAGCCACGGGACGATCGCCCTGAACAGGCGGCGGTTGCGGGCGACCGGAGGATGCGGGCGCAGCGGCGCGGTGAACGGGCCGACGGACTGGGAGGCGACCTCCAGAGCGACGGGCCTCGGGACGTCGGGCAGCAGCTGCCCCCTGGTCTCCGAGTCGCCGAGGCCGGTCACGATGGCCCACATCCTGACGACTCCGGCCCTCCGCTCGGCCAGCGCGTCGACGATCTCGTAGCCGCGGGTACGGCGGGCCTCGAGCGAGACGCTGCGCCTGGTGACGAGGCCGCGTTCGGCGACGAGGTAGCCTTCGCGCTCCTTGAGCGTGAAGTCCCAGTTGAACACCGCGTACATCACCGCCGCCACGAACGGCATGGCCACGATCAGCGCGAGGACCACCACCACGATGAGGATCGGGTGGTCCCACACCCAGCGGCCCGCGTTCCACGCCGCGTCGCGGCCGAGCCCGAGCTGGTCGCCCCACTGGAAGAGCAGGCCGATGGCGCCGCCCGCGACGGCGAAGGGGGTGAAGAGGAAGGCGCCGGACAGCGGGCCGTACAGGAGCCACCTGCGCGGCACCTTCACGATCACGTGCTCCTGCGGCTCCTCGAAGGGCCGCTCGAGCGAGGCGTCAGGGGAGGCTCCCCCTGGCCGGTGCACGGCCTGGCCCTCGGGGAGTGGGGGCGCTGCGACGCTCCCGTGCCCCTCGGGGCCGCCGTCGAGGCCGGTGGCGGCTCCGGCGGCCCTGGCCGCCCTGACGCTGCGCAGCAGGACGTCCTTGAGCCGCTCGGCCTCCGCCACGCTCACCCCGTCGAGCTCGCCCTCCTGCTCGCCTCCCCCGCTGGCACCTGTGTCGATCTTGAGTACGGCCAGCCCGAGCAGCCGGTGCATGGGAGGCGTGGAGATGTCCACGCCTCGCACCCGCTCCAGCGGGATGGTCCGTACCGACCTGCTGATGAGCGACCGCTTGATCTCGAGCCGGTCCCCGACGAGGCGGTAGCTGAAGGTCGCCCAGCGCACCACGGCGAAGACGACGGTGCCGAGGACGCCGAAGGCGGCCCAGCCGAAGGAGCGCGGCGAGAACCCGCCCACGAACAGCACGCCCACGAGGGGGATCAGCAGGGACGGCAGCATGCGCACCGGATCGATGAGCAGCACCTTGGGGCTCAGCTTCGTGGCGCCCTGCTCGCTCATGTGGCGTCGTCCCTGAGCTCCTCGGCCCGCCTGGCCAGGTGCTCGGCGAGCCCGGCGGCGACGGTGTGGTCGAGGCCCTGGATCGTGGACGAGCCCGCGTGCGAGGCGGTGCGGATCTCCAGCGTGGCCAGGCCGAACATGCGCTCGAACCAGCCCTGGGCCTTGTCGACGGTCTGGATGCGGCTCACGGGGACGAAGACCCACTCCCTGGTCAGGAAGCCCGACCTGGCGTAGACGACGTCTCCCGACAGCTCCCACCGATGGACGGCGAAGCGCACGAATGGCTCCACCACGAGGAACGGCGTGGCGGGCACGAGCACCACGACCGGCACCAGCCACGAGTTGCCCGACAGCCACAGCGGCAGCCACGACCAGCTCGGTATCCAGGCGGCCAGCAGGAACGACCCCGCGGCGAACAGCACGAGGGCGACCACCGCCTCCAGCAGCCACAGGCGGACGGCCTTGGGCGAGACGCGATGATGGGGGTCACGCAGTGGACCCGCTGCCGGGTCGGGCGCCTCAGTCACAGTGCCCAGCTTAGAAGGGAGCGTCGGCTTTCTGACCGCCTCGGCCGCACCGGGAGCAAGATCGCCCCTGACGACTCCGAATAGGGCTGACGAAGGTCATGGTTGTGTCCAACGTCACCCTTTCATGCCCCGATTATTCCAGTTTTCAACGGCTTTCCCCGCGACCGAACCTCCCGAACCGGTCGGCGCATCACCGACAGGCGCGTAGCATTCTCGGGCATGGGGCAGCCGAACTCGTACACGCGCGTGCGGCGCGCCACCGTCCTGACGGCGGTGGCCGCGCTGTCGCTCGGCGTGTCCGGCTGCGGCGTCCTGAGCGGCCCCGCGAGGGAGATCAGGGAGATCAACGTCAGCAGCTCGAGTCTGCGCGACAAGACCCCCCTTCCGTCGGAATACTCCTGTCACGGCACGAAGATGAGCCCGCCGCTGCGCTGGTCGAGCGACGTGCTCTCACGTGCCAAGTCGATCGCGATCGTGGTCGACGACACCAGCTCCTCCAACCCCGCCGTGCAGTGGGTGGTCTACAACATCGACCCGCGCACGACCGAGATCGGCGAAGACGCCGCCTCCGACCCTCCCAAGGAGGCCGGGCAGGCGGCGGTGACCAGCGGCAAGGTCGGCTACGAGCCACCCTGCGACAGAGAAGGCAGCTATCGTTTCAGCGTCTACGCGTTGAGCGGGCGGCTCAAGGGCACGGCGAGCGCCTCCCTCCCCGACGTCCTGAAGATGATCGCCGACCAGACCATCGCGCGTGGCCGCCTGACGGCGGTGCACATCGAGTGATGGCCCGAACGCTGCTGGTAGTAGTGGTTACCAATTCTTCACTTAGGGTGTGACAACGCTCATAGTGGTCCGACACAATCAGATCCGTTCGCTGTGCGTTGGTGATCAAAGGGGGCAGATCGCGTCGATGGCCGCGCGATCTCACCGGCGCCGCTGGCAGGCCATGGCCTTGAGGGTGGTGCAATGACTGCGGTCGTACTGGTTCTCGTCGCCGTCGTGCTCCTCGTGCTCGTAGTCGTGGCACTGGGCATGCGTTCGATGAACAAGCGAGAGAGCTCGCTCCCGCCGGAGCGGCTCAAAGCAATGGCCGAGGAAGGGGAGATGACCCAGGCTCGGTCGACCGACGAGTTCGCCGCGCACGAGCCCAGGATGGTCAACTTCAGCCCCGACTTCAGCCCCATAGACGAGCACAAGCAGCCGAAGCCGGCTCGCACGGGCCAGCGCGGCAAGCGCGGCGTCGACGAGTGGGGCAACGGCGCCGCCGATGACGACGACGAGGAGTTCTGGGCCAACATCCGCAGCGAGGCCACCGAGGGCGGCTTCGGCGCGGGTGGCACCGTCAAGGCGCGCATGGCGGCCAGCAGGCCCGTCGAGCCCGAGCGTCCCGCGGCCGACCCTTCGAGTGAGCGCACGGTCCAGCTTCCGCTGCCGCAGCGCCCCGCCGCCGCCCCTGTCGCTCCCGTGGCCCCCGCCGCCGCCGCCAACCCGCTGGCCGACCTCGTCGAGCCCACGCCGCGGCGCGAGTCGCGGCGTGAGTCGCGACGCGAGCGGAAGTCCGAGCCCCGGCCCGAGCCGCGTCCCGCTCCCTCCGCCGCCGAGCTGGCCGACCAGCGCACGATGACCTTCGCGGCCCCGACGCCCGACGTGATGAGCATTCTCGGCGCCGGAGCCACGCCCGTCCCCCAGGCCCAGCCCGAGCCGCGTCAGGTGAGCGGGTCCTTCCCCGCGGTCTCCGCCAGCGGCTCCTTCCCCGTCGTCAACAGCGGCTCGTTCCCCGTGGCGCCCTCGGGCCCGATCCACGGCGCGCCGACCAGCGACCCGTTCCCCGCCTACGGCGCCGTCGAGTCCGACGCCACCTGGCAGTCGCAGCAGGCCGCCCCCGGCACGACCTCGGGCTCGTGGGCCGCCGCCGCCCACCACGACGTCCTCGACGACGCGGCCCCCGTCACCTCCTCGTGGCCCGCCTTCGAGCAGCCGCACAGGGAGCCTGCCCCCGCCTCCTACCCCAACTCCTACGAGGTGCGCGCGGGCTGGGCCGTCTCCGACGACGACGCGCTGACGGGCCCGACGCCCGCCGCCACCACCCCGACCGCTCCTGGCAGGGCGGTCACGCCCTACGACGACGTGCTGTCGGCGGGGCAGTACTCCGCCTCCTCCTACGAGCAGCCCCAGGCTCCCTACGCGCCCCCGGCGACGCCCGCCGCCTGGCCCGAGCCGCCCGCCGCGAACGCCAGCTGGCCGTCCTATGGCGAGATGTACGGCGAGCCCGAGACGGAGGCGGCCAGGCAGGGCCGCAGGGGCAGCCACCACCGGGCCCCCGATCAGGACTTCCCCGACTATTACCGCTGATCGTAAAGGCCTGTCGTAACACTCCGTCTCCGGGAGTGAAAACCGTTACAGTCTGGCGGTGGACACTCAGAGTAATGGACTGACTGCCCTCAGATACGACGTGCCCGCGTCGCTGGTCGTCTTCCTCGTCGCGGTCCCGCTGTCGCTCGGCATCGCCGTCGCCTCGGACGCGCCGCTGGCGGCGGGGCTGATCGCGGCGGTCGTGGGCGGGGTGGTCGCAGGACTGTTCGGCGGCTCGGCCGTACAGGTGAGCGGGCCCGCCGCGGGCCTGGCCCTGGTCGTGGCCGATCTCGTGCACACGTACGGCTGGCGAGCCACCTGCATGATCACGCTGATGGCCGGGGTCGTACAGCTGGTGCTCGGCGCCTTCAAAGCCGCGAGGGCCGCGCTGGCGGTCTCCCCCGCCGTCATCCACGGCATGCTCGCGGGCGTCGGCGTGGTGATCGCGCTCTCCCAGCTGCACGTGGTGCTGGGCGGCAGCCCGCAGAGTTCGGCCGTCGCCAACCTTCTCGAGCTGCCCGCGCAGATCGTGGGCGTGCACAACCACGCCGCGGCCGTCGGGCTGATCACGATCGGCGTCCTGCTGCTGTGGAAGTGGCTGCCGAGCAGGATCAGGGTGGTCCCTGCACCGCTGGCGGCGCTGTTCCTCGCCTCCTCGGCCGCCGCCGTCCTCGGCCTGGACATCACCAGGGTGGAGCTGCCCGACGGGCTCCTGCAGTGGGCGCCTCCCGTCCTGCCGGCCGGCGACTGGCACGGCATCGCCGCCGCGGTGCTGCTGGTGGCGCTGCTCGCCGGGGTGGAGTCGCTGCTGTGCTCGGTGGCCACCGACCAGCAGCACGACGGCCCGCGCACCGACCTCGACAGGGAGCTGCGCGGCCAGGGGCTGGCCAACGTCGCGTCGGGTCTGCTCGGTGGCCTGCCCATCGCGGGCGTGATCGTCCGCAGCACCACCAACGTGCGGGCGGGCGCGCGCACCCGCTGGTCGGCGGTCATGCACGGGGTCTGGGTGCTGGTCTTCGTGCTGTGCTTCGGCTGGACGATCCAGCTGATCCCGATGGAGGCGCTGGCCGCGCTGCTGGCCTTCATCGGGCTGCAGATGTTCAACCTGGGCCACGTGCGGAAGGTGCACGGCCACGGCGAGGTGCCCGTCTACCTGGTCACGCTGGCGGGCGTGGTCGTGCTCGGCCTGGCCGAGGGGGTGCTGTTCGGGCTGGCGCTGGCCGTCCTGCTCGCCCTGCGGCGGCTCACGGGGGTCTCCGTGCAGGTACGGCAGGAGCCCGAGGGCCGCCGTCACGTGACGATCTCGGGCTCGCTCACCTTCCTCGGCGTGCCGAGGCTCACCGACGCGCTGGGGGCGATCCCGCCGGGCGTGCCCGTCGACCTCGACCTCAACATCGACTTCATGGACAACGCCGCGTTCGAGGCGCTCCACTCCTGGCGGCTCAAGCACGAGCGCTCGGGCGGCAGCGTCGACATCGACGAGCTGCACGACGAGTGGTATGCCCTCGCGGCAGGCGGCAACCACATGTTCCCCGCCAAGACCCCGCCGAGGGCGCACGAGCGCTGGTGGCTGCCGTGGGCGCACCGCCGCCGCAGGGGTGCCGCCGTACCGCCGCAGGGCGGTCCCGCCGAGTGCGAGCTGACGGTGGGCGCCAGGGAGTTCCACCGCAGGACGGCGCCGCTGGTGCGGCCCATCTTCACCGAGCTGGCCCGCAGGCAGCAGCCCACGCACCTGTTCATCACCTGCGCCGACTCCCGCATAGTGCCGACGCTGATCACGGCCAGCGGTCCTGGCGACCTGTTCGTGGTGCGCAACATCGGCAACCTCGTTCCCCGGCACGGCGCGCACGACGACTCGGTGTCGGCGGCGATCGAGTACGCCACCCAGGTGCTGGGGGTACGGACGATCACGGTGTGCGGGCACTCCGGGTGCGGAGCGATGGCGGGGCTGCTGTCGGGCGGGGCCAAGGCGGGCAGCATGCCCGGGTTGCGGCGCTGGCTGCGGCACGGCAACCACAGCCTGGCCAGGTTCATCCACACCGACAGCGACGGTAGCGACACCGGGCCGCTGGACCGGTTGTGCAGGGTCAACGTCATCCAGCAGCTGGAGAACCTGCGGACGCACCGCAAGGTGGACGAGCAGGTGCGGGCGGGGACGCTGGAGCTGGTGGGGCTCTACTTCGACATCGCCTCCGCCAGGGTCCACATCCTGCCGACCCCCGTGCTCGGCGAACCCACGCCGGACCCGCAGCCCGCACCCACCCTCCCTGCGTAGGACCTCACCGAGAGCGGCGCCCTCCTACGCTCTCGGTGAAGAGGTGACCGGATTCGCAGGCCGTACCCGAAGAATGCTCTTATGAGAGTTCTGGTCATCGGAGGGTCGGCGTTCCTCGGGCGTGCGTTCGTCACGGAGGCGCTCGCCCGTGGACACGAGGTCACCACGTTCAACAGGGGGCAGAGCTACCCCGACGTCCCGGGCACGGAGGCCGTGCACGGCGACAGGGAGGTGACGGCCGACCTCGAGCGCCTGGTGGAGGGGCGGCAGTGGGACATCGTCGTGGACACCTCCGCCTACGTGCCGCGCGTGGCGGGCGAGTCCGCGCGGCTGCTGTCGGGCCACGCGAGCACCTACGTCTTCGTCTCCTCGGTCTCGGCCGTGCGCGACTTCCCCGCCAAGCCCGCCACCGACTCCTCGGGACTGTGGGACTGCGAGCCTGACGCGGGCCCCGAGGACGGCGACTACGGCGTGCTCAAGGCGGGCTGCGAGCGCGCCGTGGAGCAGGCGTTCGCGGGCAACGTCCTGATCATCCAGCCGGGTCTGATCCTCGGCCCACACGAGAACGTCGCCAGGCTGCCGTGGTGGCTGACCAGGATCTCGCTCGGCGGCCGGGTGCTGGCCCCCGGCGACCCCTCGGTGGCCATGCAGCTGATCGACGCCCGCGACATCGCGATCTTCAGCTACGACCAGGCGGAGAAGGGCGTCAGCGACCGCTTCATGGTCACCGGACCGCAGGGCAACACGACCTACGGCGAGTGGCTGGAGCTGTGCAGGCAGGTCACGGGCTCGGACGCGGAGTTCGTCTGGGTGGAGGACCAGTTCCTGGTCGACCACGAGGTCAAGGTCTGGATCGAGCTGCCGCTGTGGGCGCCCGCCGGCCCTGACATGGACAACTTCTGGAAGATCTCCACGTCCAAGGCCGAGGCCGCGGGGCTGCGCTGCAGGCCCGTGGCCGAGACGGTGAGGGACACCTGGGAGTGGCTGAAGGAGATCCCGGTCTCGGAGCGGGTGTTCGGCAGGAAGAACGTCCACGGCATCGCCCCCGAGAAGGAGGCCGCCATCCTGGCCGGCTGGTCCGCCCGCGAGTCCGGCGGCTGAGCTGACGAGCGGGGTGCGGACGCGACCGCCCGCACCCCGCTTCAGCCGTCCGCTCCAGGGCGGACGATCATCATGACGACGACCACCGCCCACAGCAGGTTGTAGATCCCCGCGAGCATGGAGAGCCTGCGCAGCCTGGCGCCGTCGTCCGGCTCCGCGAGCGCCTCGCGCTGAAGCGGATAGATCCGCAGGGCCAGCAGGACGCCCGCCGCGGCGGTGAGCACCATGGAGACGGTGATCCAGATCTCCCCCATCCGGCCCTGGACGAGGGCCAGGACGATTCCCACGACCGGCACGACGATGCCGAAGAGGCTGTAGCCCCTGGTGATGCGGAGCAGCGCGACGGCCACGGACCGGTTCCGCTCCCCCGACGCCTCCTGGAGAGCGCAGGCGGCGGCGCCCCCGCCTGCCGTACCTGCGGGGACGCCGGCGGCGACCGGCGCGTATCGGGGGAACAGGCTCGTCGCGACGGCCGAGCCCCCGACGAAGACGATGCCGGCCAGCACATGCACCGACAGCAACAGCTTTTCCATGAACGCTCCCTCGGCTAACCTTCAGGCAGCTTGAAGGCTAGCACGAAAGCTTCAGGCAGGTTGAAGCTCGGCGGGGCTCACGACGGCTCGCCGCTCTGGAACGCCGTGCGGACGGCATCGGCCACCTGCCGCTGGATCGGGTCGGCCTCCGGCCCGAACAGCAGCTCGTCGACGCTCGCCACCGCCTGTTTCGCCGCATGGAGGAGGCTGGTGCCGTCCTGGGTGATCTCGATGGTCGAAGCGGAGCCCGCGCGGGCGGTGTTGTCGCGCACCAACCCCGCGCCGGCCAGCACCTTCACCGCGGCGTGGACGCTCTGCACGGTGGTGCCCGACATCCTGGCCAGGTCGCTGAACGACACCCCGGGCAGGCCGGCGATGTGGCCGAGCAGCCCGAGCCTGCTGACGGTGAGATCGAGCGGGGCGAGAGCGGCGTTGAGCTCGGACTCGATCCTGCGCGCCAGCGTCAGCAGGACGATGGAGGGGCTGGTCACGGGCGGGCTGGGGCGGCCGTTCTCGTTCGTCACCTTCCCAGTTTCCCGCACCCTCCACCTTGCCGGCTGTCTCCGTGGCCGGAAGCCGAGCGTCGCCCCTGGTGCAGCGGCACCCGCCAGCCCGTGCGGCCGCCCCTGGCGGGTGACGTCAAGGGGCTGGAGGGACAGGGTGGTGGATCCAGGTCGCCGGCGCCGGGGTGGTCTGACTCCTTCACGACCGCCGAGCGCGCGACTCGCCGTGACGGGCCGCTTGCCCGGTCAGCGCAGGTAGTAGTGGAGCAGCGCAGGCCGTCCGTCCGTGTCGGGCCACTCCATCCGGGCACTGGCGACCCTGCGCCAGCCCGCGCGCTCGTAGAAGGCCATCGCCCTGCGTCTGGAGTCGGTGACATCGAGCCCAAGGCGGAGACCCCGCCGCGCCGCCTCCCGCTCCACCGCGGCCATCAGCCCGGCGGCGGCACCCTGACGTCCCCGGCCTCCGGAGCCACCCACCTCCGTGGCCGCTCCCGAGCCTCCGGCGTGCGCGGTTGAGCCTCCGGCGTGCGCGGTTGAGCCTCTGGCGTGCGCGGCGACGAAGAGCCGCGCGACGAGGCCGTCCGCCTCGGGGAGCACCGGATCCGCCCCGCGCAGGACGACATGTCCGATGATCTCGTCGCCGTCCGTGGCGACCCACGCCTGGATCATCCCCGTCGGCGTGAGCCATCCTTCTGGATCGTCCGGCCAGTTCGCGGGGTACCCGTCCCCCTCGTGAACGGCCCGCAGCACGCCGACGCACGCGGCCAGGTCGCCCTGCTCCCGCGGCCTGATCACGCCGACGCCCACCACGTGGACTGCGTGATCTCGGTGAAGCCGAGCGAGTCGTAGAGCGGCTTGCCCGCCCTGGCAGCCGTCAGCGTGACGGGCAGTTCCTTCAGGGGCCCGCCCAGTACGGCGTGCATCAGCGCCCGCCCGATGCCGCGCGAACGGAACTCCGGCAGCGTCGTCACCCAGTAGAGCCCGCCCACGCCGCCGTCGACTACCGTCACGCACGCCCCGCCCAGCTCGCCGTCCTTCGCGACGAGGTGGAGCTCGATCCCCTCCCGTCCGAGCAGCGCCGCAGGGAAGGCTTCCCCCGGCCGGTACGGCTGGAAGCCGGGCAGCGGGAAGCCGTCGACCACGATCCGCTCGGCCGCCCGCAGCTGCTCCTCCCGCTCCACCCTGACGACCTCGAGAGTCGGGGGCGGAAGGGCGTCGTCCGGCCTGCGGATCATGACAGGCAGCTCGCGCGGGGTCAGCCCGATCGCGCTCATGTCGACCGAGCCGAAGGCGTCCTCGACGAGCACCGGACCACGCGACCAGCCCTTGGCCAGCTCGGTCAGCTCGTCCACGTCGTCCTTGGCGGGCGAGGGCGACCTCAGCACGATCCGCAGCCCGCTGTGCTCGTCTCCCGCCACGGCCTGGAACCCCTGCCGCCTGACCACCTCGTGGCCGCGGGCCTCGGCGAGCGCGGTCCAGAGCGTGGTGGCGTTGGGGACGGCCAGGCGCAGATCAGCCAGGTCGATGGTGGTCATGAGAGGACCCTACAAGAGCCCGGGATCAGCGCTACCCCTGCCTTGGGAGGTCGACCCAGCCGCACGAGATGGCCCGTGACCAGCTGCTGACCTACCGCTTCACGGCTCTGTAGCGCTTGAGAAGGGCGGTGATCCTGTCGTGGTCACGCGCGCCGTCCAGCTCATCGAGCAGATCGTCAGGGCAGAGCTCGTAGAGGTCACCCCACCAGCGGCGCGCTGTGTTGTCCCAGATCCGGTAGCCGCCGGGAATGCCCCTGGCGACGTAGCGCCTCCTGCTCATGATCCATCAACCCTGCAGTGCGCCAGACCTAGCGTTCGGTCTTACCAAAGATGGTCAGGGAGAAATGGGAGACGAGCCGGCCTGTAGGCCGGGTTCTGTCCTTCGCGAACGAAGGGGCGACCATCCATCTAGGGCCGCCGTTGCCGGCGGCCTCAAGCGGTCTACCCGCGCGGCTCGGACGGGCAGTCCTCGAACGTCGCGCGCGGGACGCCTCTTGCGAAGCGTCCCTTCTTGACCTTGCTCCGGGTGGGGTTTACCTAGCCGCCCACGTCACCGTGGGCGCTGGTGGTCTCTTACACCACCCTTTCACCCTTACCTCCCGGAAAATCCGGAAGGCGGTCTGCTCTCTGTGGCACTGTCCCGCGGGTCACCCCGGGTCGGCGTTACCGACCACCCTGCCCTGTGGAGCCCGGACCTTCCTCGGCGAGCCCCCGAAGGGGCCCGACGCGGCCGCCCGGCCGGCTCGTCTGCAGGGAGAGTATCAAACCCAAGCCGCCTCCACCATCGACAAGATCGTCGCGGTGTGATGGTGGACGTCATCGTCTGAGGGGGACGGTGCGAAGGCCCGGTCGTGCGGGCGCCCTGTCCCATCCCGCACGACCGGGTCACACCCCAGGGGGTCGCCGATCGCAGCCCGAGCGCAGCGACGAAGGCTTCAGCGCAGGTGCGAGATGTCGTTGAAGGACTTCACCACGGCGGGACCGTCGGCGTAGAAGTCGATCAGCGACAGGCAGGCCAGGTCGAGGTGCATGCGGTAGAGCGCCTCGGGCGGGGCCATGAGGGCGAGCCTGAGCAGCGTCTTGATCGGCGTGACGTGGGAGACGACCAGGACGGTCCTGCCCTCGTAGCGTTCGAGCAGCCGGTCTCTGGCGGCCTCCACCCGTCGCGCCACCTCGGCGAAGCTCTCGCCCTGGGGCGGTGCGGCGGTCGGGTCGGCCAGCCACGCGGCGAGCTCGGCGGGCCACCGGCGCTGGATCTCGGTGAAGGTGTGACCCTCCCAGGCGCCGAAATCGGTCTCTCTGAGCTCTTCGTCCACCTCCACGTCGAGGCCGGCGAGCCCGGCGACGGCCTCGGCCGTCCGCCTGGCACGCTTGAGCGGGGAGCTGACCACCACATCCAGCCGGTACGGCGGAGCCGACAGCCTGCGGGCGGCGGCCTCCGCCTGGGCCAGGCCGTTGGGGGTGAGCTCGGGGTCGCCCAGCCCCGAGAAGCGGCGCTCCGCCGAGAGAGGGGTCTCGCCGTGGCGCAGGAGCAGGAGCGAGGTGGCGACCCTGGTCGCGGGACCCCAGCCGCTGCCCTTGGTCCGCTGCGCGGTGACCAGGGAGGCCGAGGGCGCCGACAGATCGAGCAGATCGGTCTGCTCGTCAACCGGCCGGCCGGTGGGGAAGGTCTCGCCGGGTGAAGCGTCGCGATCCAGGAGGTCGCCGCCCGAGCCCCGCGAGACCCCGCCCGAACCCGGCGAGACGCCACCCGAACCGGGGCCCGGCGAGACGCCGCCCGAACTTGAGGAGACGCCAGAGGTGGTGCCGCCCGCCTTCCAGGACAGGCCCTTGGCGGCGGCGTCCATCGCCTCGTTCGCCAGCCGGTCGGCGTGCTTGTTGCGCTCGCGGGGGATCCACGTCCACCCCGTCACCCGCAACCGCCTGACCAGCGCCTGCGCCTCGATCGCGAGCGGACGCAGCCCCTCGTTCTTGATCTTCCAGCGCCCCGCCATCTGCTCGATGACGAGCTTGGAGTCCATCCTGACCTCGACCGCCGCGCCCTCGCCTGCGAGATCGAGCACCGAGGCGAGCCCGGCGATCAGCCCCTTGTACTCGGCGACGTTGTTGGTCGCCACGCCGATCGCCTCGGCCGCCTCGGCGAGGACCTGACGGTCGCGGGCGTCCATCACCACGGCCCCGTACCCCGCGGGCCCTGGGTTGCCCCTCGACCCGCCGTCGGCCTCGACGAGGTAGGCGGTCGTGCTCATGGACGCTCCTTGAACAGGTCGATGCGCGAAGGCGCGGGTCAGATGCCGGACTCGGGGGTGCGGACGAGGATGCGGCGGCACTCCTCGCAGCGCAGCACCTCGTCGTGTGGAGCGGTCTTGATCCGGTTCATGTCGGCGATCGACAGCGACACCTTGCAGCCCATGCACCGGCCGCCGTGCAGCATGGCGGCGCCCACGCCGTACTGACCGCGCAGCTTCTCGTACAAAGCGAGCAGGTCGGCGGGGATCTCGGTGGCGACGTCGGAGCGGCGCGACTCGGCGTCGGCCGCCTCCTTGCCGATCTCGGCCAGGGCCGCGTCGCGGCGGTCCTCGGCGGCGGCGCGGGTGGTGGCGAGCTCGTCGCGCTTGGCGACCAGGTCGTTGACCTTGGCGTCGGCGGCCTCGCGACGTTCCATGATCTCCAGCACGACCTCCTCGAGGTCGCCCTGGCGGCGGTGCAGCGAGGCGATCTCGGACTGCAGGCTGGACAGGTCCTTGGGCGAGGTCACCATGCCGGAGTCGAGGCGCTTCTGGTCGCGCTCGGCGCGGATGCGCACGGTGTCGACGTCGTTCTCGGCCTTGGTCTGCTCGCGGGCCAGGTCGCCCGCCTCGGTCTCGGCGGCGATCGCCTGGGTGGCCAGCTGGGCGTACTGCCTCGACTGCTCGTCGATCACGGCCAGCTCAGGCAGGGTGCGGCGGCGGTGCGCCAGGCGGTCGAGGACGGAGTCGAGCTCGGCCAGGTCGAGGAGTCGCTTCTGAGCGGCGGGGGCAGCTTTCATGATCAATATCCTTTTGTCCAAGCATCGGTGACCGTGGCGGAGACGCGCGTCTCAACGTTAACGCCACCGGAGGTGAGGATGGACGCCGCGCTGCGCAGCCAGGGCCATTCGGTGGCCCAGTGGGCGGCGTCGATCAGCGCGGGCCCTCCGGTCTCGACGAACTCGCTGGCCGGATGGTGGCGCAGGTCGGCGGTGAGGAAGACGTCGACGCCCGCGGCCCTCGCCGTACCGAGCAGGGAGTCGCCCGCGCCGCCGCTGACGGCCACGCGCGTGACCGGCCTGGACGGCTCGCCCGCGACGCGCACCCCCCAGGAGGTGGCGGGCAGGCCCGCCAGGACCTGCTTGGCGAAGTCGCCGAGCGTCATCTCGGGAACCGAGCCGATCCTGCCGAGCCCGCGCCACGGGTCGTCGGGCAGCGGTGAGAGCGGCACCAGGTCGCCGGTCAGCCCGACCGCCCTGGCCAGCGCGTCGGAGACGCCCGGGTTGGCGACGTCGGCGTTGGTGTGGGCGGTGTAGAGGGCCACGCCGTTGCGGATCAGGTCGTGGATCAGCCGCCCCTTGTAGGTGGTGGCGGCGACGCTCGTGGTGCCGCGCAGGTAGAGCGGATGGTGGACGACGATCAGGTCGGCGCCCCAGTCGAGGGCCTCCTCGGCCACGACGGGCACCGGATCGACCGCGAACAGCACCTTGTGCACGTCCTGGGCGGGATCGCCGCAGACCAGGCCGACGGCGTCCCACGACTCGGCCCTGGAGGGCGGGTAGGCGGCCTCGAGCACGTTGATCACATCTGCCAGCGTCACCTGCGCAGACTACCGGCTCGCGCACCTCGACACGTGGACGTGCGCCGCCTACCGTAAGTGGATCCTGACATCTGGGAGGACGCATGAGGGTCGCGATCATCGGTGCGGGCTTCGGCGGGCTGTGCATGGCGATCCGGCTCGAACTGTCGGGCATCGCCGACTACACCGTCTTCGAGAAGGCGGGCGGCGTCGGAGGCACCTGGCGCGACAACAGCTATCCGGGCGCGGGCTGCGACATCCCCTCCCACCTGTACTCCTACTCCTTCGAGAAGTACGCCAGCTGGACGCGCCGCTACCCGGAGCAACCCGAGATCCTGGCCTATCTCGACATGTGCGCCGACAAGTACGGCGTCAGGCCGAAGATCAGGTTCGACACCGAGGTGCGGTCGGCCCGCTTCGACGGCCGCCACTGGCAGGTCACGACGGACGACGGCACCGAGCGGTTCGACGCCGTCGTGTCGAGCGTGGGCCAGCTCAACCGCCCCGCCTATCCCGAGATCCAGGGAACGGAGAGCTTCGCCGGCGTCTCCTTCCACAGCGCCCGCTGGAAGCACGACCACGACCTCACCGGCCGCCGCGTCGCGGTGATCGGCAACGGGTCGTCGGCCGCGCAGTTCATCCCCCGCATCCAGCCCCTGGCAGAGCGCCTTGACGTCTTCCAGCGCACCCCCAACTGGGTCATCCCCAAGCCCGACTCCGCCTTCGGCCCCGCCACCAGGCTGGCGTTACACCTGGTCCCCGGCCTGCAGCGGGTCTACAGGGAGTGGATCTACCGGTACGCCGAGGGCACCCTCCACCCCGCTCTGGCCAGGGGCTGGAGCGCGAACCTGCTGAGGAAGCGGGCACTCGGACACCTCCACGCGCAGGTCGCCGACCCCGCACTGCGCGCCAAGCTGACGCCGGCCTTCCCCGTCGGCTGCAAGCGGGTGGTCATCGACAGCTCCTTCTATCCCGCCCTCACCAGGCCGAACGTCGAGGTGGTCACCGAGCCGATCGTCCGGATCACCCCGAAGGGGGTGGAGACCTCGCAGGGCCTGAGAGAGGCCGACACGATCATCTACGCCACCGGCTTCCGCACGACGGAGTTCCTGCAGCCGATCGAGTTCACCGGCGCAGAGGGGCGCACGCTCTCCGACGAGTGGAAGGACGGCGCCGAGGCCTATCTCGGCATCTCGGTGCCGCACTTCCCGAACCTGTTCCTGCTCTACGGCCCGAACACCAACCTCGGGCACAACTCCATCGTCTTCATGATCGAGTGCCAGGTCCGCCACGTCATGGCCTGCCTGCCGTACCTCGCCGAGCGGGGGCCCATGGAGGTCAGGCCCGAGGCGATGGCGGCCTGGCGCCGGCAGCTGGGGGCGGCCATGGAGCGGATGGTGTGGGGCAACGGCTGCCAGAGCTGGTACAAGACCGCGCAGGGGAGGGTCACCAACAACTGGCCTGGACCGACCACCCTCTATCGCAGGCTGACCGCTCTGCCGCCGCTGCCCGCCTACCGGCTAACGTCTTCGGCATGATGGTGGCTGACACGCACAACGATCTCCTCATGGCGGTATCGGCGAGAGCGCCCGGGCTGTGGGCGGAGTTCTTCCGCTCCCGCTGGCTCCCCCAGCTACGGCAGGGCGGGGTCACGTTGCAGGTGCTGCCGGTGTTCATCGAGTCGCAGTTCCGCCCCGAGGGCTCGCTCAGGCAGACGCTGCGCATGATCGAGTGCGCGCACGTCATCGCCGAGGGCAACGCCGACGCCGTGGCGCTCTGCCTCGACGCCGCCCAGATCGACGCCGCCCTCGCCGAGGACAGGATCGCGCTGGTCCTGGCCATGGAGAGCATGCCCGGCATCGACGCCAGCGTGGAACTGATCCCGACCATGCACCGCCTCGGCGTCCGGGTGGCCTCGATCGCCCACTGGGGCCGCACCCCGCTGGCCGACGGCAGCGGCGAGGACGCCACCGGCAGCGGCCTCACCTCCCACGGCGTCGAGGCGCTCAAGGAGATGGAACGCCTCGGCATCCTGTTCGACGTCTCCCACCTCGGCGCCTCAGGCGTCGCCCACGTGCTGGAGCTGGCCACCAGGCCCGTCATGGCCACCCACTCCTCGGCCAGAGCCCTGCGCGACCACCACCGCAACCTCACCGACGACCAGATCAGGGGCGTGGCGGGCACGGGCGGGGTGATCTGCGTGAACTTCCTGGCCGCCTTCCTCACCGAGAACGCCCGTGAGGCCACCCTCGACCACCTGCTCGACCACATCGAGCACATCGCGGGCGTGGCCGGCATCGACCACGTGGGGCTCGGCCCCGACTTCATGGACGAGGTCCTGCGCGACCTGACGCCCCCGTGCTGCGAGGGCGTCAGCTCCAGCGGTATCGACAACCGCGCGGTGATACCCGGCCTGGAGGGTCCGGGCGGCCTGCCGCTGGTGGGCGAGGGGCTGCTGGCGCGCGGGCTGCCCGAGGCGGACGTGCGGAAGATCCTCGGCGGCAACGTGCACCGCCTGTTCGGAAAGGCGCTGGCATGATCGACGACCTCGAGGAACTGGTCACCTGCGAGTCCTTCTCCAGCGACCTCGCGGCGGTGGCGCGCAGCGCCAAGGTGGTGGCCGCGATGGGCGCCCGCCACCTCGGCGCCCCGCCCGAGACGATCGTGGTCGACGGCGTCACGCACCTGCGCTGGAGCTTCGGCACCCCGCGGGTGCTGCTGCTCGGTCACCACGACACCGTCTGGCCGATCGGCACGCTCGCCACCCACCCGTGGTCGGTGATCGACGGCGTCGCGAAGGGCCCTGGCGTCTTCGACATGAAGGCGGGGCTGGTGCAGCTGTTCCACGCCCTCGCCGGGCTCGGCGACCTCGACGGGATCTGCGTGCTGGTCACCGGCGACGAGGAGGTCGGCTCGACCACCTCGCGCGCGCTGATCGAGGAGTGCGCGCGCGGCCTGTCGGCCGCGTTCGTGCTGGAGGGCAGCGCGGACGGCGGCGCGCTCAAGACCGCGCGCAAGGGCACCTCCGACTACACGGTCACGGTGTACGGCAAGGCCGCGCACGCGGGGCTCGAACCGTGGAACGGCGCCAACGCGGGCGTCGAGCTGGCCCACCAGATCCTCACCATCGCCGGCATGGCGGCGCTGGCCGACTCCACGGACTCCCCCGGCACCGGCGGCACCACGGTGACGCCGACCGTCCTGGCGGGAGGCACCACGCTCAACACCGTGCCGGCGCTCGCGCGGGTGGGAGTGGACGTGCGGGTGCCGACGCTGGCCGCGCAGTCCAGGGTCGACACGCTGATGCGCGCCCTGTCGCCCCAGGTGCGGGGGACGAGGCTGGAGGTCAACGGAGGGCCGAACCGCCCGCCCATGGAGGCGGCCATGTCGGCGGAGCTGTTCAGGCTGGCCCAGGGGCTCGCGGCGGGGCTGGGGCTCGGCGCGCTGGCGCAGGCCTCGGTCGGCGGGGCCTCCGACGGGAACTTCACCGCGGGCATCGGGGTGGCGACGCTGGACGGGCTCGGAGCCGTGGGCGGCGGCGCGCACGCCGACCACGAGCACGTGATCGTGGCGGAGATGCCCGGTAGGGCGGCGCTGCTGCGGGCGCTGATCACCTCCGTGCTGGCATCCTGACCAGGCCCTTCGCTGACGGCGGGGGCGGGCTCGGATAAATTTCTGAGCGTGAGGGAAGTCCGGGTGACGGTGCGGGAGCTGCACGAGATAGGCGAGTTCGCCGACGTGCACAGGCTGTTCGACGCGATCTGGCACCCCGACCCCGCCAACCCGCCCGTCACCGTCGAGCTGATGCGGGTCTTCTCGCACGCGGGCGGCTACGTCGCGGGAGCCTACGAGGACGGCGAGCTGGTCGGCGCCTGTGTGGGCCTGCTCGCCTCGGGCAACAGCCTGCACTCCCACGTCACGGGAGCCGTCCCCGGCAGGGGCGTCGGTCACGCGTTGAAGTCGCACCAGCGGCGGTGGTGCCTGGAGCGCGGCATCGACCGCATCACCTGGACCTACGACCCGCTGGTCCGTCGCAACGCCTACTTCAACATCGCCAAGCTCGGCGCGCGCCCCTTCGAGTACGTGGAGAACTTCTACGGCCGGATGGCCGACGCCATCAACGAGGGCGACGAGTCCGACCGCCTGGTGGTCGAGTGGCTGCTCAAGGAGGAGGTCGTGGCGCGGCGACCTGACGAGGGGGTGGCGGCTCTGGTAGAGGTGGAAGGAGGCCCGGTGAGGGGGCCCGCGCACGGGCCCGTCGTGCTGGTCGGCACGCCCTCCGACATCGAGACACTGCGGAGGAGGGATCCGGGGGCGGGCAGGGCGTGGAGGTACGCGATGCGCGAGGTGCTGGGCGGTTTGATGGCGGGCGGCGGACAGGTGACGGGCTTTACCAAAAAGGGTGACTATGTCGTGTCAGCCGGGTAGACCCCGGCTGTGTTCACGCCGACGGTTCCACATCGCGTCCTGCCCCCCGTCACCGTCAGAGACCTGCCAGACGCGCCGACCTCTCGGTGGCGGCTCATCGGCCCGGGGCTGGTGGGCGCCGGCGTCGGGCTGGCGAGCGGAGAGTTCATCCTCTGGCCCTACATCGCCTCACAGGTCGGCCTGATCTTCATCTGGGGCGCGCTGGTGGGCATCGTGACCCAGTGGTTCCTCAACATGGAGATCGAGCGCTACACGCTGGCCACCGGCGAGACCGCGCTGACCGGTTTCAGCCGCTTCTGGAAGCACTGGGGCGCGATCTTCGTCCTCATGACGCTGCTGTCGAACCTGTGGCCCGGCTGGGTGACCACGTCGGCGACGATGGTGACGTACCTGACCGGCAGCGGGCAGGGGACCGTCCGCTACATCGCGATCGGCATGCTGGTGGTGATCGCGCTGGGCCTGACACTGGCCCCCGTCATCTACATCGCGCTGGAGCGGGTGATCTTCGTCAAGATCGGGCTGGTGCTCATCCTGATCGTGGTGGCCGTCCTGTTCGCGATCAACGCCGACGCGTGGGTGGCGCTGGGCAGGGGTCTCACCGTCGACGCGGCCCTGCCCGTTCCGCCGCTGGAGTTCGCGCTGCTGATGGGCGCCATCGCTTACGCGGGCGCGGGCGGCGGGCAGAACCTGTGCCAGAGCAACTGGATCCGCGACAAGGGCCTGGGCATGGGCGCCTACGTGCCGCGCCTGGTCAGCCCGGTCACCGGTCAGGAGGAGGCGGTCTCCTCCACCGGCTTCCAGTTCTCCCCGACGAAGGAGAATCTCGCCAGGTGGCGGGCCTGGTGGCGCTTCGCCAACATCGAGCAGGGCTCGACCTTCGCCGTCGTGTCGTTCGTGACGATCGCGCTGATGTCGATGCTGGCCTACTCCACCGTCTTCGGTCAGCCGGGGCTGGCCAACAGCATCGCCTTCCTGAAGGTCGAGGGCGAGGCGCTGCGCGACACCGTGGGCCCGTGGTTCGGCGTGCTGTTCTGGGTCATCGGGGCGCTGTCGCTGTTCGCCTCGGCGATGGGCATCGTCGACTACACCAGCAGGCTCGCCTCGGACGTGCTCAAGACCGTCTACCTGCGTGATCGCTCGATCTCGGTGAACAGGGTCTACTTCGTCGTCGTCTGGGCGATGACGCTGGTCGGCATCACGATCCTGCTGGCGGGCTTCGACCAGCCGCTGATCCTGCTGGTGATGTCGGCCAGCTTCGCCGCCGTGATGATGTTCGTCTACTCGATCCTGCTCATCGTGCTCAACAGGCGGGCGCTGCCGGGGCCGATCAAGGTGCGCTCCTACCGGCTGGCGGCGCTGATCTGGTCGGTGGCCTTCTTCGGCTCGCTGACCGTGCTGACCCTCATCCAGCAGGCGCAGAAGCTCCTGGGCTGACCGCTTGACCTCAAGTCCACTTGAGGAACCAGACTGACCTGCATGAGAATCGTGGAGGCGACGAGTTTCGGCGGTCCCGAGGTCCTTCGGGCGCGGGAGGCCGACGATCTGGCGGCGGGGCCTGGTCAGGTCGTGGTGGGTGTGGCGGCGGCCGACGTGCTGTCGGTCGAGGCGCAGTTGCGCACCGGATGGGGCGCCGAGTGGTCGGGCGCGCGGCCGCCGTTCGTGCCGGGAACTGGGGTGGCAGGGCGCGTGCTGTCGGCGGGCGAGGGCGTCGACCCCTCGTGGGTGGGGCGGCGGGTGGCCGCGAGGGTCTCCGGCGGCTACGCCGAGCAGGCGCTGGCCGACGTGGACGGGCTGATCGCGCTGCCTGACGAGCTCGGCTTCCCAGAGGCGGCGGCGTTGCTCCAGGTCGGGGCGGCCGCGATGAGCCTGATCGAGGCGGCCGAACTGAAGCCCGGCTCACGGGTGCTGGTGACCGGCGCGGGCGGCGGGCTCGGTCTGGTGCTGGTCGAGCTGGCCGCGGCGGCGGGCGCCGAGGTCACCGCCTCCGCCACCGCCGTGACCAAGAGGCAGCGGGCCGAACGGCTCGGCGCGGCGCACACCGAGCCCAAGGGCGCCTACGACGTGGTCTTCGACGGCGTGGGCGGCGAGATGGGCGCCCGGGCGTTCAAGCTGACCGCCCCCGGCGGGCGCCTGTTCGCCTACGGCGTCATGGAGGGCTCTCCCGCCGCCGTCGATCCCGAGCTCGCGGCGGCGCGCGGCATCACCGTCATCGGCATGGAGCAGGTCCAGTTCACGCCCGAGCGGTTCAGGGCCCTGGCGGAGCGGGCCCTTCACGCGGGCATCACGCCGACGATCGGGCTGGCCGTACCGCTGGACAGGGCGGCGGAGGCGCACGCCGCGATCGAGTCGCGCGCGCTGGTCGGCAAGGCGGTCCTGCTGGCGAGGTCACGAGCCGTCCGCTACAGGGAGTTCGGCGAGACCGACGTGCTCAGCGTCGACGAGGTGCCCATTCCCTCGCCCGGCCCCGGCCAGGTCAGGATCGCGGTGAGGGCGGCGGGGGTCAACGCCATCGACTGGAAGTTCCGCAGAGGCTTCATGGTCGTCCCGCTGGAGGAGCCCGCGGGCACGGGCCTCGAGGTCTCCGGCACCGTCGACGCGCTCGGCGAGGGCGTCGAGGGCTGGAGCGTCGGGCAGCCCGTCTTCGGCAGGGTCGCTACCGGCGGGCTGGCAGACCACGTGCTGATCGAGGCCGCCGAGCTGCTGGCCAAGCCCGAACGGCTGTCGTTCGAGGAGGCCGCCGCGCTCCCGGTGGCCGCCGAGACCGCCGTGAGGACGCTGGCCGAGCTCGGCGTCGAGCGGGGGCAGCGGCTGCTGGTCCACGCGGTGGCCGGAGGCGTCGGCCTGGTCGCCGCGCAGCTGGCGCTCTCGCGCGGGATCGAGGTCGTCGGCACGGCCAGCGAGGGTCACCACACGTTCCTCCGCGAGCTGGGCGTGACCCCCGTGACCTACGGCGAGGGCTGGGCCGAGCGCACGGGCCCCGTCGACGCGGTGCTGGACGCCTCCGGCAGGGGCGTCCTGGCCGACTCGGTCAGGCTCACCGGCGACCCCGCCAAGGTGGTCACGATCGCCGACCCCTCAGCGGGCGAGCACGGGGTCCTGTTCTCCAGCGGCTCGAGCGGCCCGAGCGGCCCGTCCGTCGTCGGGGAGGTCGTGGACGGCGGGGCCGTGCGCATGCCCATCGCCAGGACCTTCCCCCTGGAGCGGGCCGCCGACGCGCACCGGCTGAGCGAGCACGGCCACCTTCTGGGGAAGATCGTGGTGATCACGGAAGCAGGCCTTCCGCGATAGGCGGCACACTGGGAACATGCTCGAAACCTCGGCCCGCCTGCTCAAGCTGCTCTCCCTCCTCCAGGCGCACAAGGACTGGTCGGGGCCCGAGCTGGCCGACCGGCTCGGCGTGAGCACCCGGACCGTGCGCAACGACGTGGAGCGGCTGCGCAGCCTCGGTTACCCGGTGCACGCCACGCCCGGAGTGGCGGGCGGCTACCGTCTCGGCGCGGGGGCGGCGCTGCCGCCGCTCCTGCTCGACGACGAGGAGGCGGTGGCCGTCGCGGTCGGCCTCGGCAGGGCGGCCGGCGGCGGCGTGGCGGGCATCGAGGAGAGCTCGGTGCGGGCGCTGGCCAAGCTGGAGCAGGTGCTGCCGGTCAAGCTGCGGCGCAGGGTCAGCGCGCTCAACGCCTACACTGTGCAGATCCCCGGCGCCGCCCCCTCGGTGCCGCCCGAGGTGCTGACGACGATCGCCAACGCCGCGCGCGACCACGAGCGGCTGCGCTTCGACTACACGGGGCACGACGGCTCGGTCACCACGCGCGACGCCGAGCCGTACCGGCTGGTGCACAGGCGGGGGCGCTGGTACCTGGTGGCATGGGACGTCGAGCGGCGCGACTGGCGGACGTTCAGGGTCGACAGGATCAGCCCGCGCACGCCGGGCGGTCCCCGCTTCGCCCCTCGCGAGCTGCCGTTCGACGTGGCCGAGCACGTCGAACGCGGGGTGAACACCGCGATGTGGCGCTACAGGGCCAGGGTGCTGCTGCACGCGCCCGCCGAGCGGATGAGCGGCCTGCCGACCGGCATGGACTTCGAACCTGTCGACGAGCACACCTGCGTCGCGCACGTCGGCGGCGACGACCTCAACGGCATCGCGGTGTGGATCGGCGCGCTCGGCGTCGACTTCGAGGTGCTCGACCCGCCGGAGCTGGCCGAGGTGGTGCGAGGACTGTCAGAGCGCTACCGCAGGGCGGTCAGCGACCGGTAGGCCGACGGTCAGCGGCCCCGCCGACGCTCGGGGCATGACCATCACACAGATCGCCGGCGGCGAGAACGACTTCCAGCTCGTCAGACACCTCAGCGTGGGCGGCAGCCAGTTCGACATCGGCAGGGCCCTGGCCGAGGAGATGCGCGACCGGTTCGGCTGGGCCCCGCAGTCGGCCGACGTGACCGTCACCAGGGCGCGCATGGCCTGGTTCGAGCGCCACTGGCCGCAGCATCTCGAGCGGCTCGACGGGGTGGCGGCGACCTTCGGCCTCGACCCTGACCGTGACGACCTCTGCCTCGACGGGCTGTCGGTGCTGCCCTTCGGTTCGGGCTGCTCGGCGCTGTGGTGCCCGCCGTCCGCCTCGACCGACGGGCGCGGCAGGATCGCCCGCAACTACGACTTCTTCACCGCGACCACCAGCGAGATCATGGGCGGCGCGCCCCTGCCCGGCGAGCTGCCCATGGCCTCCCGCCCCTATGTGATCACCACGGCCCCCGAGGACGGCCTCGCCTCGACCGTCATCACGATGAACGACCTCGACGGGGCCATGGACGGCGTCAACGAGGCGGGCCTCGCGGTCGTGCTGCTGATCGCGGACGTCGGCGCCGCGGCGCCCCCGTCGTCGTTCGCGCCCCAGGTCGGCCTGAGCTCGGTCCAGCTGCCCAGGTTCGTCCTCGACACCTGCGAGAACGTGGAGCAGGCCAAGCAGGCGCTGCTGCTGACCAAGCACTACGACCACGGGATGCCGCTGCACTACCTGATCGCCGACGCCTCGGGCAAGGCGTTCGTCTGGGAGAGCGAGCACATCGTCGACGCGGGGGACGCACCGCTGTGCGTGACCAACCATCCGCTGCGCCGCCATCCCGACCCGATGGCGCTGCCCGCCGACGACGAGACCACCATGGACACCTTCGGCAGGCAGCGGACGCTGTTCGAGCGGGCCAAGGACGCGCCGCTGTCGCCCTCGCGCCTGTCGGACGCGCTCGGCGAGGTCGCGGCGGGGGCCGACAAGATGTGGCGGACCACGTGGACGACCGTGCTCGACACCCACGAGCGCACGATGACCGCCCGCTTCTACCTGGGCGACACCCCTGAGGGCGGCACCCGGTTCACCGGTGAGCTGCGCTTCGAGACCAGGCCTGACTCGTAGGCGAGCACGACCAGCTGGGCGCGGTCCCTCGCGCCCAGCTTCACCATCGCCCTGCTGACGTGGGTCTTGGCGGTGAACGGGCTGATCACCATACGCGTGGCGATCTCGTCGTTGGACATCCCGCGTCCGACCAGCGCCAGCACCTCTCGCTCGCGGTTGGTGAGCGGGGAGAGGTCGGCCACCTCTGCCGCGGGCGCCTGGAGCACGAACTCGTCCATCAGCCTGCGCGTGATCGTCGGGGACAGCAGCGCGTCGCCCCTGGCCGCGACCCTGATCCCGGACAGCAGGTCGGCGGGCTCGGTGTCCTTCAGCAGGAAGCCGGCCGCGCCCGCGCGCAGGGCGTCGAGGACGTACTCGTCGACGCCGAAGTTCGTCAGCATCACCACGTGCACGCCCGTCAGGCGCTCGTCGGCGACGATGCGCCTGGTGGCCTCGATGCCGTCCATGACGGGCATCTGGATGTCGAGGAGCGCGACGTCGGGCCGGTGCCGTACGGCCAGCTCGACCGCCTGGCTGCCGTCGGCGGCCTCGCCGACCACCTCCAGGTCGTCCTCGGCCTCCAGCAGCGCCCTGAAGCCGCCTCTGATCAGCGCCTGGTCGTCGGCGAGCAGCACCCGGATCACGAGTGGACCACCGGCAGCTCGGCCCTGACGGTGAAGCCGCCCTCGGGGCGGGCCTCGGCGCGCAGCCTGCCGCCGAGCGCCGTGACGCGCTCGCGCATGCCGGTCAGCCCGATTCCAGGCTGGTGTCCCTCGTCCGGGACGGCGGCGCCGTCGTCGTCGATCTGCACGATCACCTCTCCCGGCAGGTAGCCGATGCGGACCGAGGCGGAGGCGGGGCCCGCGTGCCTGCTGACGTTGGTGAGCGCCTCCTGGACGATGCGGTAGGCGGCCCTGTCCACCTCGGCGGGCACCGGCCTGGGCGAGCCGCTCACCTCGACCTTCGCGGGAAGTCCCGCCGCGCGGGCCCTGTTCACCAGCTCGGGCACCTGCTCCAGGCCGCTGCCCTCGTCCGAGCGCAGCACCTCGAGCGTGGCGCGCAGCTCCCGCATCGCGTCGGCCCCTGCCTCCTGGATGGCGGTCAGCGAGGCAGGCACCTCCTCGCCGCGCTTGCGCGCCAGGTGCGCGGCGACGCCCGCCTGCACCTTGATGATGGAGATGCTGTGCGTGAGCGAGTCGTGCAGCTCACGGGCGATGCGCAGCCGCTCCTCGCCCGCCCTGCGCAGCGCGGTCTCCTCGCGGGTCCGCTCGGCCTCGGCGGCGCGCTGCTCGACCTGCTCCAGGTAGGCGCTCCACGCGCGGGTGGCCTCGCCGATGACCGCGGCCGCGACGAGCCAGCCGACGACCAGCACCCTGCTCTCGATCGCCGACCTGGGCGACAGTCCCGCGGCGGCGTCGTGCCCGAAGGCGAACATGCCGGCCAGGAAGAGCACGACTCCCGCCAGCGCGGCGGGGTGCTTGCCCTGCCTGACGGTGGTGTAGACGGCGATGAGCACGGGGAAGGTCGCCACGGCGCCCGGCTGCATGCGCACGGTGTAGGCGAGCATGCAGGCGACGGTCACGGCCAGCACGACGACGGGGAAGCGCCGCCTGAGGGCGAGCACCAGGGTGCCGCCGAGCAGGAGCGCGTAGTCGAGCGCGGTCAGCCCAGGGGAGAGCAGAATCTCCGTTCCGACCTGCCCCGCCGCGACGACGGCGGCCAGCAGCAGATCCCGATCAAACCTCATACCCGCACGATAGACGGATATATGTGCACAGACGTCATACACAGGGAGTACTTCCGCTGAGCGACGACAGCGCAGGGGGCAGAGCCCACTGTTGACCCATGACTCGATTCGTCACCCCCGTGGGCAAGAACGTCCGCACCGGCCTGGCAGGGCAGGTCTACGCGCAGGTGAAGGCCGAGTTCGGCTTCGTCGGCGAGCTGTTCACGGCCGTGTCCCCCGCCCCCGAGGTGCTGGCCGCCACGTGGGCGCTGCTGAGGGAGTCGCTGCTGGCAGGCCCCTCGCGCAGGACGGACAAGGAGGTCATCGCGCTGGGCGTCTCCGTGGCCAACAGGTGCCCGTTCTGCGTCGACGCGCACACCGTCTTCCTGCACGGCATGGGCGAGCACGCGCTCGGCGAGGCGATCGCGCGCGGCGAACGGCCCGCCGAGCCGCGCCATGCCCTGCTGCTGGACTGGGCGCGGCGCGAGCGCGCCGCCGACCTGCCCGTCGATCAGGTGGGAACCGCGCTGGCCTTCCACTTCGTCAACAGGATGGCCTCCGCGCTGGTGGGCGAGAACCTCCTTCCCTGGGGGATGGACTCCTCCCCCTTCGTCCGGCGGGCGGCGGGCAGGGCGATGTCGCGCACCCTGAGGCGGCGCCGCGTGCCAGGCCTGTCCCTCACGCTGATCCCCCGGGGCTGCGCGCCGTCGTGGGCCGAGGGCTCGCCCGTCGGCCCGGCCTACGCCGCCCTGCGCGCCGCCGCCACGGGCGAGGCGCTGAGCAGGACGGCGAGGCAGGTCGTCCGCGCGGCCGTCGGCGAGCACGACGCCGGGCACCCGCCGCCAGGGAACAGGTGGCTCGAAGGACCTCTGGCGGCCCTGCCCGAGCGGGAGCGGCCCGCGACCAGGCTGGCGCTGCTGGCGGCGCTGGCGCCGTACCTGATCACCGAGAGGGAGGTGGCGGCCTGGCCGGTGACCGACGCGGAGCTGGTGCGGCTGCTGGCCTTCGGCGCCTTCGCGGCCGTGGAGCACGTGGAGCGGGCGATCACCCCTTCGCGGCCAGGTACTGCTCCCGCACCTTCGAACGCGACAGCTTCCCCGTAGGCGTGCGGGGCAGCTCGTCGCGGAACTCGATCACCTTGGGATGCTTGAACCTGGCCAGCCGCGGTTCGAGGTGGGCCAGCAGGTCCTGCGCCGTGACCTGCGCGTGCGGCTGCACCAGCGCCACCACGTTGTGCCCCCACTCCTGGTCGGGCACGCCGATGACCGCGACGTCGGCCACGAAGGGGTGCTCCAGGAGGGCGGCCTCGATCTCGGCCGGGTAGATGTTGACCCCGCCGGAGATGATCAGGTCGGTGCGCCTGTCGCACAGGAACAGGAAGCCGTCCTTGTCGAGGAAGCCGATGTCGCCAGGGGCGTACCACTCGCCGCGCATGCTGGAGGCGGTCTTGACCGGGTCCTTGCGGTACTCGAAGGTGCCGAGACCCGACTTGACGTAGATCATGCCCGGCTCGCCCGGCGGCAGCTCCATGCCGTTCTCGTCGAGGATCTTGGCCTCGAAGGTGGGGGCCGGCCTGCCGACCGTGCCAGGCCTGGCCAGCCAGTCGTGCGGTTTGACGGAGAAGGCGATGGTCGACTCGGTGGAGCCGTAGTACTCGTAGAGCACGGGCCCCCACCAGTCCATGATCGCCTGCTTGACCGCGACGGGGCAGGCGGCGGCCGTGTGGACCACCTGCCTGATCGACGACAGGTCGTAGCGCTTCCTGACCTCGGGGGGAAGCAGCAGCATCCGGTGGAACATCGTGGGCACCATCATCGCGTTGGTGACCCTGTACTTCTCGATCAGGGCGAGGATCGGCTCGGGCTCGAAGCGCGGCGCGATCACCAGCGTGTGGCCCAGGTGCAGCGCGAACTGCGTGTGGGCGCACGGCGCCGAGTGGTACATCGGCGAGGTGACCAGGTGCACGCCCGGCTCGGGACGCAGGTCGCACACCTCGCCGAGGAACCAGACGTAGAGCGGCACGATGGCCTCGGGCTCGGCGCCCGGCAGCGGGCGCTGCACGCCCTTGGGGAAGCCGGTGGTGCCGGAGGTGTACCACATGACCGCGCCGGCAGTGCGGCCGTCGGGCGCGGTGTCCTGCTGTCCTTCGGCGAGCGCGGCCACGTCCTCGGGTCCTGTGACGACCACTCTGGCGTCGCAGTCGCCGACGATGTAGTCGATCTCGGGCTGGGTGAGGTGCCAGTTGACCGGCACGTAGTAGAGGCCGAGCTGGCCGGTGGCCATGAGCATGACGACCTGCTCGACGCCGTTGCGCAGCACGCCCGCCACCACGTCGCCCTGGGCCAGGCCCCTGGCGCGCAGCCCGTGGGAGACCTGGTTGACGCGGGCGAGCAGCTCTCCGTAGGTGGTCGCGGGCTCGGCCACGGCCAGACGGCCGGGGTCGGACCGCGCTATCTCGTAGAACCCGTTCATCACAGCTCCAGCAGGTCGGCCAGCCGCTCACGGTGGGTACGGGGCGGGCCGAGCAGCACCTCGTCGGCCTTGGCCCGCTTGTAGTACAGATGCGCGTCGTGCTCCCAGGTGAAACCGATGCCGCCGTGCAGCAGCAGGTGGTCGCGGGCCACCTCGAAGCAGGCCCTGCCCACGTAGGCCTGGGCCAGGGCGGCGGCCTCCGGCAGCTCGCCCGGCGACTCGTCGGCGGCCCACGCGGCGTACCTGACGATCGACTCGGCCTGTTCGAGCTTGCAGTGCATGTCGGCCAGCTTGTGCTTGACGCCCTGGTAGGAGCCGATGTAGCGGCCGAAGGCGACGCGGATCTTGGCGTAGCCGACGATGGCCTCGAGGCTCGCCCGCATGACGCCCAGCTGCTCGGCGGCCAGGGCGACGGAGAACAGGTTCCACGCCCGCTCCAGGACGATGCCGTCGGTCGGCGAGCCGAGCACCCTGCCGCGCGCCCCCTCGAGCACGACCTCGGCCTGGCTCCTGGTCAGGTCGAGCGTGGTCAGCGGGGTGCGGGTCACGCCCTCGCCTGCCAGGTCGATCGCCACCAGCGCGACGCCGTCGTGACGGGTGACGGGGGCGAGCAGGACGTCGGCCTCCGCGGCGTTGACGACCTGGGCCAGCCTGCCGTCGACCAGCGCCTCGCCGTCGCGGGATGCGGTCACGAGGTCGCTCCCGCCGGGCAGCGGGGCGACCGTGGCCGTCAGACGGCCCTCGGCGACGGCGGTGAGCAGCTCCTTGTCGGGCACCTGGGTCAGGGTGAGCGCGGCCAGCGCGTTGGCCAGGAAAGGTCCGGGCAGCAGCGCGGCGCCGGTCTCCTCCAGGACGACAGCGAGCTCGGTGAGGCCGGCGCCCGCTCCGCCGTACTCCTCGGGGATGATCAGACCGGACAGGCCGAGCTCCCCGTTGAGGCGCGCGTAGACCTCGGGCCGGTGTCCTTCGCGCGGCGAGAGGCCGGCGAGGAAGGACCTGACGGTGGCGCGCAGCTCCTGCTGGTCCTGGCCGAGTACGAGCTTCACTGCTGCGTCCCCACCTTCAGGTCCTTGAACGGCACGGTCTTGTCCACCCTCGGCTCGGGTGGCAGGTTGAGCACGCGCTCGCCGATGATGTTGCGCATGATCTCGTTGGTGCCGCCGCCGAGGGCCATGGCGGGGGCCAGCGAGATCGCGTGGGAGAGCTCCTCGTCGACCACCGACTCGGGGCCGACGAGGCTGGTGGCCAGGTCGGCGGTGTAGAGGGTCAGCTCGGCCAGCAGCAGCTTGGCCGCGCTCCCCCTCGCGCCGGGGAAGAGGCCCGCCCTGGTCTCCTGGGACAGGCGCTGGTTGAACAGCGACAGCGCGCGGGAGCGGATGTGCAGCTCGACGAGCTGGTCGCGGACGAGCGGGTCACCGGTGTCGACGGCCTCGCGCAGCCTGGCCAGCCAGTCGGCGCCGCCGCCCATCCCGACACCCGCCGAGATCGACAGCCGCTCGTGCAGCAGCGTCGTCACCGCGACGCCCCAGCCGTCGTTGACCTCGCCGACGCGGTGCTCGTCGGGGATCGTCACGTCGTCGAAGAAGATCTCGTTGAAGTGGGAGCGTCCTGTCATGTCCTTGAGCGGCCTGACCGTGACGCCCGGGTGGTGCATGTCGACGACGAACATCGTCAGGCCCTTGTGCTTGGGCACGTCGACGTCGGTCCTGGTGAGCAGCAGCCCCCAGTCGGCGTGCTGGGCGACGGAGGTCCAGACCTTCTGCCCGTTGACCACCCAGCCGTCGCCGTCGCGCACGGCGCGCGTCTGCAGGCTGGCCACGTCGCTGCCCGCGCCCGGCTCGGAGAACAGCTGGCACCAGACCTCCTCGCCGCGCAGCAGCGGCCTGACGAACCGCTCGCGCTGGGCGTCGGTGCCCCTGTCGAGCAGCGTGGGACCGCACATCCCGAGGCCGATCGAGAAGATGTAGGTGGGAAGGGCGTGGTCGCGGGCCTCGGCGGCGAAGGCGCGCTCCTCGGCCTGGGTCAGGCCCTGCCCGCCCCACCTCTTCGGCCAGGTGATGCCGGAGTACCCGGCGTCGTAGAGCCTGGCCATGAACTCTCTCGCGTCATCGGTCCGGTCCGCGTTGGCGGCCAGCCAGACCCTGGCCGCGCTCCGATACTCGTCAAGGTTCACATGGTCTCCTCGGTATCAGTGCTCACTTACTCTAATCAGTCGCCCGGCCCCCGCATAGAGCAGAGATTTGTCCGGATTTATTGATGAATCTCCGTTAATTAGAGTCGTGGCCACCTAGTGTGATCCTCTGATTACCGGGGGGAGAGGCTTGATCGCACGCTACGCGGGGTCTGTGCGGGGGCGGCTGGCGCTGATGGCGACAGCCGGCGTCACCCTGCTCTGCCTCGCCGTCAGCGCGATGGTCCTGTACGGCGTGCACGGCGCGGCCGTCGACTACAGGACCAACGAGATCGTCAGCGCCGCGCTCCGCGTGGTCCACCTGATCAAACGGGGCGACCTGCCCGACATCGTGATCACGGACGCCGCGGGCGTCCAGGTGCTCAACACCGGCGGCGAGGTGGTCGCCGCCTCGGCGAACCTCGAAGGGCGGCCGCGGCTGCTCTCCCTCATCCCCGACCCCGACAACGCCAGCCGCACCCAGACGGTGTGCGGGGTGCCCGAGTTCGGCCACGAGTGCCAGATCGTGGCCGTCTTCAGGGTCTACGAGCAGGACGGCGACTGGATGGTGTACGCCTACGACGACACCGTCCCCTGGTACGTCCACCCGCTCATGCTGGCCTTCCTGACCGGGATGACACTGCTGCTCATCGGGCTGACCTGGTTCGGGACCTCCCGTACGGTCGCGAGGACGCTCGCGCCCGTCGAGGCGATCAGGGCGAAGCTGGACGAGATCACCGCGACGGACCTCGGGCAGCGGGTGCCCGTGCCGTCCAACCCCGACGAGCTCCACGCGCTGGCCAAGACCGCCAACAGGACGCTCGACCGGCTGGAGGCGGCCGTCGAGCAGCAGCGCAGGTTCGCCTCCGACGCCTCCCACGACCTGCGCAGCCCCATCACCGCGATGCGGACCCAGGTCGAGGAGGCGATGCTGCACCCGCTCGACGCCGACTGGGAACAGACCGGACGGGCGCTGCTGGCCAGCCTCGACCGGCTCCAGGCGATCGTGACGGACCTGCTCACGCTGGCCAGGCTCGACGCCGGCGCGCCGCAGGCCTGCAGCAGGGTCGACCTGTCGGAGGTGGTCCGCGCCGAACTGGCCGAGCGTCCGCGCAGCAAGAAGGTCAAGACCGACCTCTGCCCCGCCGTCGTGGACGGCGACAGGTTGCGGCTGGCCAGGCTGCTCACGAACCTGCTGGACAACGCCGAACGGCACGCCGACTCGCTGGTGAGCGTCACCGTGATGAGAGAGGGCTGCGAGGCGGTCCTCGAGGTGCTCGACGACGGCGCGGGCATCGCGCCGGGCCAGCGGGAGTTCGTCTTCCGCAGGTTCGCCAGGCTCGACGCCTCGCGCAACCGCGACGCGGGCGGCACCGGCCTCGGCCTGCCGATCGCCCGCGAGATCGCCCGCCACCACGGCGGCACGCTGACGATCGCCGACTCCGACTCGGGCGCGCGATTCGTGCTGCGGCTGCCGGCGAAGGACGGGTGACAGATGCTGACCACGTGGTCGGTCCGGCGCAGGCTGACGTTGCTGGCCGGTCTCACCGCCCTGGCGGGCTGTCTGGTCGCCGTGGTGGTGATCACCCTGCTCGCGCACCTGGTGCTGACCGACTACCGCCTCGAGCAGGCCGCGGCGGCCGGGCGCAGGACCACCTTCGCCGTGGAGAGTTACGCCCCCTCCCTGTCGCCGGTGGTTCCCACCGAGGAGGTGGAGCTGATCCAGGTGACGGACGAGCGGGGCAGGATCAGGCAGGCGAGCGCCCGCCTGCTGAACAAGCCGCCGCTGACCCGCATCACGCCGACGGGTGACGACGGCAGAGTCGACACCGTCATCTGCACCGACCAGGTGCCCGGCGAGCACTGCCTGATCACCGTGGCCCACAGGGTCAGGGTGGAGGGGGCCTACTGGACGGTCTACTCCTACGTCCCCGTCGTCCCCTGGTACGTCCATCCGCTCTACATCCTGGGCGCGGCGCTGACCGTCCTGCTGCTGACCGCGCTGGCGGCGGGGGGCGCCTCGATGACCGTGCGCAGAGCCCTGGCACCGGTGCGGACGATCAAGGAGGAGCTCGCCGAGATCACCGCGACCGACCTGGGCCGCAGGGTGCCCCCCTCGCGCCACCGCGACGAGATCTCCGACCTGGCCGACACGATCAACCAGACCCTCGACGGGCTGGAGGCGGCGGTCGAGCAGCAGCGCAGGTTCGCCTCCGACGCCTCCCACGACCTGCGCAGCCCGATCACCGCGATGCGGGCCCAGGTGGAGGAGGCCAGGCTCCATCCCGAGGAGGCCAACTGGGACCACACCAGCAAGGCGCTGCTGGGCAGCATCGACAGGCTGCAGGCGATCGTCGGCGACCTGCTCACGCTCTCCAGGCTCGACTCGGGGGCGCCCGGCGCGAAGGAGGCCGTCGACCTGGGCGAACTGGTGGGAGAGGAGCTGGACCGGCGGCCGAGGGGCAAGGAGATCGTCCGCGATCTGCGGCCAGGCGTCGTGGTGACCGGCGACAGGCTCAGGCTGGCCAGGCTGCTGACCAACCTGCTCGACAACGCCGAACGGCACGCCGAGTCGCGGGTGACGGTCGCGGTGGGCCAGCGGGGCGAGCAGGCGCTGCTCGAGGTGCAGGACGACGGCGCGGGGATCGCGCCCGACCAGCGGGAGATCGTCTTCCACCGCTTCACCAGGCTCGACGCCTCGCGCAACCGCGACGCGGGAGGCACGGGACTCGGCCTGCCGATCGCCCGCGAGATCGCTCAGGCGCACGGCGGCACGCTGACCATCGAGGACTCGCCCTCAGGCGCCCGCTTTGTCCTACATCTCCCTCTGCGCAACGGTTACCACGGGTAATACAGTTTCCCCCTGTGACACGTGGTTTCGGCCGTTTGCGGCGAGAAGACTTACTGAAGACGGCCTGCGAGGTCATCGCGGCCCAGGGATTCGGGCACACCAGGACCCTCGACATCGCCAGGGCGGCGGGGGTCAGTCAGGCGCTGTTGTTCTACCACTTCGAGACCAAGGACCAGCTGTTCGCGCAGGCCCTGGTCTACGCCGCCCGGCGCGATCTTGACTCACTGGCCAAGCTGGACCGCGCGGGCGGCACCCCTGTCGAGCGCCTGCGCCACCTGCTCAGGCTCTACTCCCCCACCGGCTCGGCCAGGACGTGGCGGATGTGGATCGACGCGTGGGCGGAGTCGATGCGCAGCGCCGACCTCGAGGAGACCTCGCGCAGGCTCGACCTGAGATGGAAGGAGTCGTTGCGGGCGATCGTGGAGGAGGGGGTGGCCTCGGGGGCGTTCGCCTGCGCCGATCCCGACGCGGCGACCTGGCGGATCCTCTCCCTGGTGGACGGCCTGGCCGTCCAGGTGAGCGTGCATCGCAGGGTGCTGTCGCGCCAGAGGGTGGCCGAGCTCGTCCGGACGGCGACGGCCGCCGAATTGGGCATCAGCGAGGAGGACCTTTCGTAGCTATTGGATTCTACGTACAATTGCGCCCATGACAGCTGCACCGAGCTCTACCGCCGCCAGGGAACGCGACGAGTCGGTCGCGGAGAGGCGGGCCTACGAGTCCGTCATCGAACGCCTGTCCAAGGCGTCGGTCGACAAGCACTGGGAGCCGTACGTCGACATCCCCTGGGATGACCCCGACTTCCTCATCGATCCCGCCGATCCGCGCTGGGAGCTGCCGCCGGTCGACAAGCTCGGCCGGCACCCCTGGTACCGGAGCCGCTCGCCCGAGACCAGGGCGCGGATCGGCCTGTGGCGGGTGGCGACCGCCATGAAGATCGGGCTGCAGTTCGAGAACCTGCTCAAGCGCGGGCTGCTCAACTACGCCTACCGGCTGCCGAACGGGTCGCCCGAGTTCCGCTACGTCTACCATGAGACGATCGAAGAGGGACATCACGGGATGATGTTCCAAGAGTTCGTGAACCGGACGAAACTCCCGATCCGTGGCATGCCGGGGCCGCTGTCGCTCCTCGCCCAGGTCGCGCCGTGGATCCCGCTGATCTCCACCGAGCTGTTCTTCGTCTTCGTGCTCGGCGGGGAGGACCCGATCGACCACGTGCAGCGGAAGGTGCTCAAGGACGGCTACAAGCACCACCCGCTCGAAGAGGCCATCATGCGCATCCACATCGCCGAGGAGGCCAGGCACATCTCCTTCGCGCGCCACTACCTGCGCCGCAGGGTGCCGAGGATGCCTCGCTACCGGCGCTTGGCGCTCGGGGTGATCTCGCCAGTCATCCTCGGTCTCATGGCCAGGATCATGCTCGCTCCCCCTGGGCCGATGATCCGCGCCTTCAAGATCCCGCCGCAGGTGGTGAAGGAGGTCTACACCGGCAGCGAGGAGTTCAGGGCCGAGCTGCGCGACTCGGTCGGCAAGACCCGCGACCTGTGCTCCGAGCTGGGCCTGGTCAACCCGGCCACCAGGAGGATCTGGAAGGCCATGGGCATCTGGGCGGAGCCGCGCGCGTGAGATCACCGAAGACCGCGTTCGTCACAGGGGGCGCCTCGGGCATCGGCAGGGCGCTGGCCATGGCGCTGGCCGCCAAGGGCGTGGCCGTCACCGTCGCCGACCTGGTCGCCCCCGACCTGCGCGGAATGGAGCACGTCGAGCTCGATGTCACCTCCGCCGAGGCCGTCGCCTCCGCCGTCCGCGCGGTCAGGCAGCGCCACGGCAGGCTCGACTTCGTCTTCAACAACGCGGGCATCGCGGTCGGCGGCCACGCCGAGGAGCTGACGCTCGACCACTGGAACCGCACCATCGACGTCAACCTGCGCGGCGTCGTGCACGGCGTGCACGCGGCCTACCCGATCATGATCGAGCAGGGCTACGGGCACATCGTCAACACCGCCTCGATGGCCGGCCTGGTGCCCGCTCCGCTGATGCTGCCCTACACGGCGAGCAAGCACGCCGTCGTCGGGCTGACCATGGCCCTGCGCGCGGAGGCGGCGGCGCACGGCGTCAGGGTCAGCGTGGTCTGCCCAGGGTTCATCGACACTCCGCTGCTGGACAACGCCAATCCCGGCCTGCCGTACACCGAGACGGGGGCGCAGGCCCGCGACGCGGCGGTCATGGCGCAGGGGCGGCTGTATCCGGTGGAGTCGCTGGCGGCCGACATCCTGCGCGGCGTCGCCCGCAACCAGGCGCTCATCGTGGCGCCCGCGTCGGCACGGCTGGCCTGGCGCGCCGCCCGGCTCTCGCCCTCGGGCGCCATCCGGGCCGCCGCTCTCGCCATCCGCCGCGTTTCACCCCCCTCAAAACGGACATAACTCGCATATCGGGGGTGATTGTGTGAGTTCCAAGTCACGGCAGACCCGCGAGCAGCACGCCTCGCGCGGCAGCACCGAGACCCATCAGTCGTCGACGCCCAAGCCTTCCAAGGCCACGCACGAGTCGGGGGCCACGACAGAACGGACGACGGGAGGCGGCGCGCAGTCCAAGCGGCTGGCCAAGTCGCAGCTCCCCCTGCGACGCGGGCAGCGATCAAGCTAGCGGGTGAAACCCGGATGCCGGTCCCGTCTGCTCCCGGGCGGGACCGGTACACGGTGACGCCCTTCGCCGGTGTCTAACGCGTCGCCCTGCCCAGGACGTGGGTCATGGGAGGGATGCCGCTCTGCGGGGCGAAGGCGAAGCTGTCGGCCTCCTCCACCGCGAACCCCGCCCGCCTGATGACCGCGAGGGTGTCGCGGTTGGGATGGCAGCCGCCCGCCATCACCTTCCACGCGGGCGTGATGAGGTCCTGGAGCAGGCCGTACACCTTGTTGGCCGAACGGACGTGCTCGTAGAAGCGCAGCTGCCCGCCTGGTCTGAGGACGCGCGCCAGCGCGGCCAGCGCCCTCTCGGGCGAGGGGACGCTGCACAGCACGAGGGAGGACACGGCGGCGTCGAAGGGCCCCTCGGGCAGCGCCTCGGAATGGCCCGCCACGACGGTGACCGGCACGGGCGCGGCCGCCGCCGCGCGTGTGGCGTGGGCGCGCAGGGTGTCGTCGGGCTCGACCGCCACCACCTCGGTGACCGCCCGCGGATAGTGCGCGAAGTTGCGGCCGTTGCCCGCGCCGACCTCGATCACCCGTCCCGACAGGCCGGCCACGAGGCGGGCGCGGTGCTCGGCGCCGCCCCGCTCGTCGGCGATCCTGGAGGCGTCGACGTAGATCCTGGCCAGTCGTGGATGCTGGAAGTCGGACACCTCCTCACGCTACCCGCCGTCCCCTGGCGACGTGGGCGTCACGACGTGCCTCGCAGGTTGGTTCGCAGGAGGTCGAGGAGGGGTTCGCGGCGCGCGCAGGCCTCCAGCGCGAAGGAGTCGGCCAGCGCGCGCAGCCCGTCGTCGTCGAGCCCGCCGAACAGCGCCGCGTATTCGGGCAGCAACGCCTGGGCCAGCAGGATGTGCCTGATCAGGTCGTCGGTGGTGTAGCGGGCGCCCCATGGATAGGGACGCCAGGCGGCGAACTCCCTCTCGACCAGGCGGTGCAGCGGGGCCAGCTCGTCGGCCGACTCCTCCATCGTGGAGCCCCAGCGGTCCGCGCCGAGCCTGCGCTTCTTGTCCATGAAGGCGCCGAACCGCTCGCCGTACGGCCCCGCCGCGCACACCAGTCCCTGCAGGCCGACGTCCTTGTAGGTCCACAGCGACCAGCCCGCCCCGTGCGCGTCGTAGATCTCCAGCTGGTCGCGCAGGATCTGGTAGCGCTGCTCGTCCACGCCGGGGTCGCCGGTGTAGACGGGCCCGAACTCGCCCACCCACAGCGGCGTGCCCGTCTGCCGCTGGAAGGTCGTCCGCCTGTCGAAGGCCCGCTCCAGTTGCTCGCGGTCGCACCACTCGCCCCTGGTCATGCCCGGGTAGGGGCCGCCGTGCGCGAACCCGGCCAGGGCGTAGTCGTGACAGACGAAGACGGTGTTCTCGTAGACCTCCCTGAAGACGGAGAAGTCGGTGGAGTAGGTGTTGCCGTCGAGGAACAGCACGTGCCCGGGGTCGGCCGCGCGCACCGCCTTCACCAGCCGGTCGTAGAACGGCCCGATCACCTTGCCTGACGGGTCGCCAGGCTCGTTGACGGGGTTGTATCCGGCCACCCACGGATGGTCCCTGTACCGGTCGGCGATCGTCTCCCAGAGGTTGACCACCCGGTCCTGGAAGTGCCTGTGCTGCCAGAAGGCGGCCAGGTGCGTGGGGTTGTCGGAGTGCCAGTGCTGGTTCTGCGAGCCTGGCAGCGCGTGCAGGTCGATCACGCTGTAGACGCCGTGCTCGCCGAGCAGGTCGATCACGCGGTCGAGGTGGCGGAAGCCGCGCTCGATGATCTCGAAGGGGCGGCTGTCGGACTCGAGGTGGTGGTAGTTGACGGGGATGCGCACGCAGTTCATGCCGAGCTCGGCCAGCAGCGCGGCGTCGCCGGGGCCGAAGAAGGCGGTGAGCAGCCTGTCGAAGAACAGCTCGGCGCGCTCCTCCCCCAGCACCCCCGTGACGGCCTCGCGCATCGCCGACTCGTTGGCCGGGTAGCCGGTGATGAAGTTCTCCATGTTCATCCAGCCCCCGAGCCCCACGCCGCGCAGCCTTACGGGGGCGCCGTCGGCGGTGAGGAGGCGCTCTCCTGACACGTGCAGAGTCACTCTCTATCCCTTCGTTGCGCCGGCGGTGAGACCGCTGACCAGGTGCCGTTCGGCGACCGCGTAGAAGGCCAGGGCGGGAACCATGGCCAGGACGATGTAGGCGAGGATGCGGGCGGTGTCGGAGGCGTACTGGCCCTGGAACTGCTGCACGCCGAGCGGGATGGTCCACCACTGCTGGTCGGTGAAGACGACCAGGGGCAGCATGAAGTTGTTCCAGCTGCCGACGATGGCCAGCACCGACACCGTGGCGAGGGCGGGCCTGGCCATTGGCAGCAGGATCCGCCAGAAGAAGCCGAAGGGGCCGCAGCCGTCGATGGTGGCGGCCTCCTCGACCTCGTTGGGGATCGTGCGGAAGAAGGCGCGCAGGATGATGATCGTCATGGGCAGGCCGAAGGCGGCCTGCGCGAGGATCACGCCGAGCGGGTTGTCCAGCAGCCCGAAGGTGCGCAGCAGCACGAACAGCGGCAGGATCGCCACCGCGAAGGGGAACATCAGCCCGACCGCGAAGAGGGTGAAGATCGCCTCTCGGCCCCTGAAGGCGAAGCGGGCCAGCACGAAGGAGGCCAGCGCGGAGACGCCCACCACCAGCAGCGTGGTGGCCAGCGCGATGAGCACGCTGTTGCCCAGCTGCCGCCAGAACTCGGGAGCGGCGAGGACCTCGGTGTAGTTGCCCGTACGCCAGGGGTCGGGCAGGCCGAACGGGTTGGTCGACAGCTGGGCGGTGTCCTTGAACCCGCCGACGACCGCGTAGATCAGCGGCACCGCGACGAACGCGCCGAGCAGCGCGGCGACCAGGTGCAGCGGCAGGTGCTTGAGCTTGGTCGTCATCGGTTGACCGTCGCTCCTTCCAGGTCGCGGCGGAGCACGAAGCGCTGGTACCACAGCGCGAAGACGAGGCTGAGCACGAACATGACCACGCTGATCGCGCTGGCGTAGCCGATCTGGAGCCGCTTGAAGCCGAACTCCATCATCGTGACGGCCATGGTCTCCGAGGCGTGGCTGGGGCCGCCGCCGGTGATGATCCAGACCAGGTCGAACAGCTGGACGGTGCCGATGACCGACAGGAACACGCTGATCCTGATCGTCGGGCCGAGCAGCGGCAGCGTGACGTGCCTGAAGACCTGCCAGGGGGTGCCGCCGTCGATCTGCGCGGCCTCGGTCAGCTCCTTCGGGATGCCCTGCCGTCCGGCCAGGTAGAGCAGGGTGTGGAAGCCGAAGTACTTCCACGTCATGACCAGGAACAGGGCCGGCATCACGGTGGAGGTGTCGGCGAACCAGGTGGAGGAGAGCCCGAAGGCGCCGAGGATCGCGTTGGCCAGGCCCCTCTCGTCCGGCGCCAGGATCATCGAGAACAGCACCGCGGTGACGGCCTCCGAAAGCACGTAAGGCGCGAAGAACAGCAGCCGGTAGCCCGCCCTGCCCCTGAGGCGCTGGTTGAGCAGCAGCGCGATGCCCAGTGACAGCGGCAGTTGCACCGCCAGCGAGGCGAGCACGAGGAAGCCCATGTTGCGCAGGTCGCCCGCGAAGACGTCACTGGCGAACAGCCGCAGGTAGTTGTCCAGGCCGACGAAGTCCTGGGGCAGGCCGCCCATGCCGTTCCACTTGAAGAAGCCTGCGTAGAAGGCGAGCAGGATCGGGGCCAGCACCAGCAGCGCGAACAGCACCACGGCCGGCAGCAGGAACAGCGCGATGGTCAGCCCACGCCTGACGCGGGGCGGCGGCGGGGCCGCCACGCGCAGGGTGGGCAGGACGCCCGGAGCGGTCTTGACCACGCTCACTCCGACTTGGCCGTCTCGGTGATCGACCTGACGACCTCCTCAGGCGTCTTTCCGCCCACGATGAGCTGGGCGACGCTGTCGTTCACCTCCTGGCCGACGGCGGGCGGGTAGGCCTGGTCGAGGTAGAGCTGGAAGCCGCTGGCGCCGGTCAGGTTCTCCACCACCAGCTTGAGCGCCGGGTTGGTGACCGCGTCCTCGGTGCCCTTGATGACAGGGAGCGCGAAGGCGTTGGTGATCGCCTCGCGGTGCCTGGCGGGGTCGGAGATGAACTGCAGGAACTCCACCGCCTCGGCGGGGGCGTCGGCGCCGACCGCGAATCCTTGGCCGCCGCCGAACGCGTCGGTGATCGCGCCCTTGCCGCCCTCGACGGCGGGGAAGGGGAAGAAGCCGAGGTCCTCGCCGAGGCCCTTACCCGAGCTCTTCTGCACGTCAGGCGCCCACTGGCCCATCAGCTCCATCGCGGCCTTGCCGTTGGAGACGGTGGCCGCCTGGCCGCTGGGGGTGGAGTAGCTCGCGTTCTGGAAGCCGGTCTGGAAGGGGTGCAGGTCGGCCAGCGCCTTCAGGTGCGTGCCCGCCGCCACGAAGTCGGGCCCCGTGAAGTCCTTGGTCTCGGCGGCCTGCTTGAGCGCGTCGAGCCCGGCCACGCGCATGGCGAGGTAGGCCCAGTAGTAGTGGCCAGGCCACTTCTCCTTGCCCGCCAGCGCGATCGGGGTGACGCCCGCCGCCTTGAGCTTCTTCACCGCGTCGAGATAGGCGCTCCAGGTGGCGGGCGGCTCGCTCACGCCCGCCTTGGCGAAGAGCTTCTTGTTGTACCAGAAGCCGACCATCCCGATGTCGGTCGGGATCGCGTAGGCCTTGCCGTCGATCTGGTAGGCGGCCATGGCGGCGGTGCTGAAGGTCGGCAGGATCGGCGCGGCGTCGGCGGTGAGGTCCTTGACCAGCCCGGCCTCGGCCTGCTGCTGGAGCACGCCGCCGCCCCAGGTGGTGAAGATGCTGGGTGCCTTGCCCGAGGCGGTCTGGGTGGCCATCTTGGACTTGAAGGACTCGTTCTCCAGCACCGTGATCTTGACGGTGACGTTGGGGTGCGCGGCCTCGAAGTCCTTGGCCCACTTGGCGTAGATGCCCTTGCCGGGGTCGCTGGTCAGGATGTGCCACCACTCGAGGGTGACCTTCTCCTTCGCGGCCGGCTGCTGTGACCCGGCGGGCTGCTGCGTGTCGGGCGCGCCGCCGCAACCGGCCAGGAGCAGCGACGCCGCCGCTGCTGCCACCACATGACGTCTCATAGGGGTCCCTTCCTATTGAAAGTTTCGAGTACCCCCCGAATGTTTCGCGCTCGTAGCGTAGGTATGGAGGTCGTAGACCGTCAATAGGCGAGGATCGTCGCCGAAAGTTTCGGTTACACTCCCGGACATGCCAGTGAAGAGGCGGGTGACGATCGCCCTGATAGCCGAGGAGGCAGGGGTTTCGATCCCCACGGTGTCCAAGGTGATCAACGGCAGGCCCGAGGTGGCCGCCGAGACCAGGCGCAGGGTCGAGCGGCTGCTGCACAAGCACGGCTACCAGCGCAGGGTCAGCCAGGACGAGAGCCGCGCGGGCCTGGTCGACCTGGTCTTCGCCGAGATCGAGAGCCCATGGGCGATGGAGATCGTGCGCGGCGCGGAGTCGGCCGCGCACGAGGCGGGCGCCAGCGTCGTCATCTCGGTGCTGCACACCCACGCCGGTCCCGGGCCCGACTGGATGGAGCGGCTGGCCGGCCGCCGTACCGACGGGGTCGTCATCGTCGCCTCGCGCCTGTCGACGGGGGTGCAGGCCCAGCTGAGCGCCCGCTCCCTGCCGTTCGTCGTGGTCGACCCCGAGGGCGAGCCCGCGCCCGGGGTGGCCTCCGTCGGCGCGACCAACTGGAACGGCGGGCTGGCCGCCACGCGTCACCTGCTGGAGCTCGGTCACCGGCGCATCGGCATGATCAGCGGGCCCGCCGACATGCTGTGCAGCCAGGCCAGGATCGACGGCTACAGGGCCGCGCTCGAGACCGCGGGCGTGCCGTCCGCGCCCGAGCTGATCAGGCGCGGCACCTTCCTCGTCGACTCAGGGCACGACCAGGGGCACGCGCTGCTGTCGCTGGAGCAGGCGCCCACCGCCATCTTCGCCGGCAGCGACCTGCAGGCCTTCGGCGTCTTCGAGGCGGCCAGGCAGCGGGGCCTGCGGGTGCCCGAGGACCTGTCGGTGGTGGGCTTCGACGACCTGCCGCTGTCGAGGTCGGCCTGGCCCCCTCTCACGACGGTACGGCAGCCGCTGCAGGAGATGGCCGCGCTGGCTACCAGGACGGTGCTGTCGATGGGGCGGGGCGAGCAGCCCGAGACCCGGCGGGTGGAGCTGGCCACCGAGCTGGTGGTGCGCGAGAGCACCGCCCCGCCCCGCGCCTCCTGACCTCTGGTTCCGGGCGCTTGCAGGCCCGGGGCCTTGAACATCCCCTCCCTCCGGCCTAGGGTCGGGAAAGCGCTTGCCTAACGGAGGGATCCCCCCAGAAATGATCCGTGTCGCCATTGTCGGCAGTGGAGGAATCGCCGGAGCCTGTCACGTCCCCGCCCTGCGCGGAGAGTCCCGCAGGGCGCGGATCGTCGCCGCCGTGGACGTGGACGAGGACAGGGCCAAGGCGTTCGCCGCCGAGCACGACATCCCCGCCGCCTACACCTCCCTCACCGACATGCTCGACAAGGAGCGGCCCGACCTCGTCCACATCTGCACGCCACCCTTCACGCACACCGCCCAGGTGGTGGAGTGCCTGGAGGCGGGGGCGTGGGTGTGGTGCGAGAAGCCGCTGTGCCTGTCGCTGGCCGAGTTCGACGCCATCGCCGCGGCGGAGGGAGCGGCGGGGCCGTACTCCTCCGTGGTCTTCCAGCACCGCTTCGGGTCGGGCGCCCACCACCTGCGCTCACTGATGGCCGAGGGCGTTCTCGGGCGCCCGCTGGTCGCGCTGTGCGAGACCACCTGGTACCGCCCGCCGGCCTACTACGAGGTGCCGTGGCGTGGCACGTGGGCCAGCGAGGGCGGCGGCCCCACGATGGGCCACGGCATCCACCAGATGGACATGATGCTCTCCATCCTCGGCGAGTGGGAGGAGATAAGGGCGATGGCGGGGCGGCTCGACCGCGACGTGGAGACCGAGGACGTCTCCATGGCCATGGTCCGCTTCTCCAGCGGCGCAATGGCCAGCGTGGTCAACAGCGTGCTGTCGCCGCGCGAGCAGAGCTACCTGCGCTTCGACTTCGCACAGGCGACGGTGGAGCTGCGGCACCTGTACGGCTACGCCAACGCCGACTGGAGCTCGACCTCGCAGGCGTGGAGCCCGCCCCAGGACGTGCCGAGCTCGCACGCCGCCCAGCTCGGCGAGCTGCTCGACGCCTTCGAGCGGGGCGAGCGCCCACCGGTCAGCGGCGTCGAGGCCCGCAGGACCATGGAGCTGGTGACCGGCCTGTACGCCTCGGCGCTGACCGGTGCTCCCGTCCTGCGCGCCGAGCTGACCCCCGACAGCCCCTTCTACCACCGGCTGAACGGAGGACTCTCGCTGTGAAGGACACAGGAAGCGAGCTGGTCGAGACCTTCGACGGCGTCGAGGTCATGCGCTACGTCTACCGTCCCGACATGCCGCTCTTCGAGTCGCCCAAACCGTACTTCCACCCGCTGCGCACGCTGGACGGCGACGTCGTGACCGGCTACCGGCCGCACGACCACCGCTGGCACAAGGGCCTGCAGATGACGGCCTCGTGGCTATCGGGGCAGAACTTCTGGGGCGGCGGCAGCTACGTCCGCGCCGAGGGCGGCTACGTGGAGCTGCCGAACAACGGCTCCATGCGTCACGAGGAGTGGCTGGAGCTCGGCGTCGAGCGGCTGACATGGTGGACGCAGGCGGGCGAGCACTGGGTGGACGAGCGGCGCACGATCGCCACCTCGGCGGGCGAGGACTTCTGGACGCTGGAGTTCGCCACCGAGCTGACCAACGTGCGCGGCGAGGACCTGCTGTTCGGCAGCCCGACCACCAACGGCAGGCCGATGGCCGGCTACACCGGCCTGTTCTGGCGCGGCCCCCGCGCCTTCACCGGCGGCCAGGTGCTGGCCTCCGGCGGTCAGGGCGGCGAGGAGATGATGGGCAGGACCGCCTCGTGGCTGGCCTTCGTCGGCAGGCACGACGAGGTGGACAGGGACTCCACGCTGGTCTTCGTCTCCGAGCCCGGCCAGAGGTGGTTCGTGCGCTCCGAGCCGTTCGCCGCGGTCAACCCGTCGATCGCCTTCTCCGAAGAGGTGCGCCTGGCGGCCGACGAGACGCTGTCGCTCAGCTACCGCGTCGTCATCGGCAACGGCGCGTGGTCCAGGGAGCGCCTCGACACGCTGTGACCTCAGGGCCCGGCCCCTCGCGGCCGGGCCCCCTCACCCCTCCCCCGCGCAGTCGAGCCTCTTCCCCGCGCCGTCGAGCCTCTTCTCCATGCCGTCGAGCATGACGAGCAGGTAGTGGGCCGCCCGCTCCTGGGGCAGGTCGGCGTGGCAGGTGAACAGGCTCAGCAGTCTCATCACGTCGGCCACGCCGACGTCGGCCCGCATGTCGCCCCGCTCCTGCGCCGCGGCCACGAGCGCGTCGAGCCGCTCGACCAGGCCCGACTTCACCCTGGTGAACTCCGGCATGGCGTCGAAGAGCTCCTGGGGCAGGTCGGCCAGCGCCGCGGCCAGCGCGCCGCGCCCCTGGTCGGCGCTCCACATCACGAACGAGCGCACCGCGGCCCACGGCCCTGGCCCCTGCTCCTCCGCCCTGGTGAGCGCGTCGTCGATCTCGTGGACGTACTGGCCGGCCATGGCCGCGATGAGCGCGTGCCGATCGGGAAAGCGCCGGTAGACGGTGCCGACGCCGACCTCGGCGCGGCGGGCGATGAGCTCCATCGGGGCGTCGATCCCCCGCTCGGCCACCACGGCCCGCGCCGCCTCCACGATCCGATCCCTGTTGCGGCGGGCATCAGCGCGCACCCGTTCCTCCTAAGTGGACGACCATCTTCCGGTTAGAGTACCGTCACCACAGAAGCGGAATCCCATCGTCCACTTTCGGAGGATCAGATGATCGTTGTGACGGGCGCGACAGGGTCGATCGGCCGCGCGCTGGTGGCCCGGCTGCGCGAGTCTGGCGCCGAGGTCCTGGCTTTGGTACGCCGCGCCGAACAGGGCGAGGAGCTGGGGGTCGACTACGCCGTCGGCGACTTCGAGCGGCCCTCGTCCGTCCCCATGGGCGACAGGCTCTTCCTGAACACCTCGCCGTGGCCCGGCTTCGTCCAGCGCCACAAGGAGGTCATCGACCGCGCCGTCGCCGAGGGCGTCTCCCAGGTGGTGAGCGTGTCGGTGCTCGGCGCCACCCCTGGCGCGCCGCTCAGCGGCGGCCTGCACGGCGAGGTCGACGCGCACCTCAGGAAGTCGGGGCTGGCCCACGCCATCCTCGAGCCCGTGGGCTTCATGCAGAGCCTGCCGCGCGAGGTCGCCGACGGGCGCTTCTACGGCTCGTACGGCAAGGGCCGCACCGGCTACATCGACACGCGCGACATCGCCGACGTCGCCTTCGCCCTGCTCACCGGGCCCGTGGGCGAGAGCGCGACCCATGTCCTGACCGGGCCGGAGGCGCTGGCCCAGCAGGAGATCGCCGCCCGGCTCACCGCGGCGCTCGGCCGTACGGTGACCTACGTCGACCTGAGCGTCGAGGAGATGACCAGGCACGCGCAGCAACGCTGGGGGATGCCGGAGGCGACCGCCCGCGAGCTGGCCGAGATGATGGCGGCGGTGCCCGACAGCTCCTGGTCGAAGATCACCGGCACGGTCGAGGACCTCACGGGACACGCTCCCAGGTCGCTGGCCGACTACCTCGCCGACCACGCGGCCGACTTCGCGCGGTGAGCCGTCAGGGCACACCGCGGATCTTCCACACCAGCGCCGCGCCCAGCAGCGCCAGACCCCCCGCTGTCAGGTACAGGACGGGGTAGCCGCCGAGGCCCGCGACGATCGGCCCCGCGATCACCGGGCCGAGCACCTGGGGCCCCGAGTTGGCGACGTTGATGACGCCCAGGTCCTTGGCCCTGCCGGTCGCGGTGGGCAGCACCTGGGTGACCAGCGCGTTGTCGACCGAGAGATAGACGCCGAAGCCGAGCCCGAGGACCACGGCGGCGGCCATGACCACCGGCCACTGCGGCCAGAACGCCAGCATGAGCGCAGGGACCGCGCTGATCAGCCCCGAGACGGTGACCAGCAGCCTGCGCCTGCCGAGCCGGTCGGAGACCACCCCCGCCACGACCGTGGTGAGCACCACGGCGCCCGTGTAGAGCAGGATCAGCACCAGCAGCCCGTCGCTGGCCTTCTCGCCGGGAACAGCCTCTCGTAGCCGACCTCGTCGGTGAGGAAGTACAGCAGGTAGAGCGTGGAGATCGCGTTGCCCAGCATCATCAGGAAGCGAGTGATCCACGCCCCAGAAGAAGTCGGCCGACCTCACCCACAGCTGCCCAGGGTCGAACGGCGGGCGCTCGCTCAGCCTGGGATCCTTGGTCGTCAGCACGAAGGGCAGCACACCAGCACCGCCACCACCGCGCCGACCAGGAGGTAGCCGGACCTGGTCGTGGAGGCGACGACGGTGACCAGGCACGACGGCCAGCACCACGCCGACCGACTGGGGGACCCCGATCCAGCCGGAGACCTCGCCGCGCTGCCCGACGGGCACGCGGTCGGGCACGCCCGCGCTCAGCGCCGCCTGCGTGGCGTTGAGCGCGGCCTGCGCCAGGCACCAGCCGAGCGGCGATGCCGAGCAAGCTGGTCTGGAAGGAGAGGAACACCATCGCCGCGCCGGCCGCCCAGCGCGCCCGCCAGCGTCCCACGGATGCTGCGGCCCACCTGCCGGTGTGTGCGGTCCGACAGCGCGCCGGCGACCGGGTTGGCCAGCATCGCCACGAGCGCGCCCGCCCCCCGTCACCCAGGCCAGGCGCTCTCCTTGCCGTCGGGGGCGAGCACGGCGATCTGCTCGGGCAGCAGCACCTGCAAGGGGGCGAAGTAGCGACGACAGGGCCAGGTTGGCGGTCGCGATGCCGCGACCGCAAGGACTGCGCACGGGC
>NZ_BAAAXC010000009.1:0-345489 GCF_039535395.1 Nonomuraea roseola | reverse complement strand
GGCGACCAGCCAACCGGGCTGTCTGTGGGATCCATCCGGACATCCTCTCCTGATTTCCCCACATCCGCCCCTTTTTCGTCGCGCATCCGCCTCGAACTGGATAAACGTAGAGTTCTCTCCCTCAGCGGACGCCGTGGTGCATCGACCCCATCGTGAACTCCGGACGATCTCGGCGGTTCATGCGAGGTTGGCGCACATCCAGCCTTCGATGCGCGCATTGAACCACTCGGGGTATTGCAGCGGCAATCCGTGGCCCGCGTGCTCGTGAATGATCAGCTCGCTCGTCGAGTGGTCACGGTCGAGCTGCCGCATTCCCTCTCGAAGTGCTCGTGGTTCCTTCGCTCCGGCCAGGAGCAGGACGGCTCCGGGGAACCGGCGCCAGGCCGATGGCGTGCGGAACTCCGCATTGGCCCGGGTCAGCGCGATCAGGCTCTTTCTGGGCAGGGTCTTCGAGGTGCGGATGTAGTCGTCGAGGAGATCGTCCGGGATGTACAGCGACTTCGCTTGGAGCTTGGCGAACCAGGTCTGCCGGGCGAGCGGTGCGGTGAGCCTGACGAACCAGTGGCTCAGGCTCGGCAACGGTATGCCCTGAGTCAGCGCGCTGGTGATGACCACGCGTGTGACCACCTCGGGATGGGATGCGGCCAGTTCGAGCGCAAGCTGCGCGCCGAGCGAAAAACCTGCCACTGTGATGTCCGTGCCGGCAGGGAACTGCCCGAGGTGGGCGGCGAGCTCGGCGACAACCGCCGCGCTTGTCGTGAAGGCCACGTCATGGCTGCGGCCGTGACCGGGAAGATCAGGCACGAGAACGCGATAGCCCGGTCCGAAGTGGTCGATCTGCCTCTCCCACATCCACCCGGCCACGCCGCCGCCGTGGATGAGCAGCAGGACAGGACCAGCGGCATTACCGGTTTCCCGCATGTACAAGGCGGGTGCCCTCCTTGGGATCGAGGTTGTCGGAGACAACAACGTTTGCACGGTGGAGCGGCGCCCCTGCGATGCGATGCGCTCGACCGTACCGCCGGACCGGTTCCTACGGAAGATCGGCACGAGCCCGCCCGGAGCGACGAGAACGAGGCCCGCGACGCGATGAGGATGCGCGCTTTGCGAAAGCTTGGGGCAGATCAGGCGGCCTGCGGCCCGATATGGAGCGAATAGCCGGGTTGAGGAGACATTTCATCACGATCAATGGGAGAACACCATGAAGGGCATCCTCATCGCCGCAGCAATGACGCTCGCCACCTCGCTGGCCGGCGCCACCTCCGCGTCCGCGTCTCCGCACGCGGCCGCCGAGCCGTTCGGGCCGGCGTGCTCGTCGGTCCCCGCCTCGGGTGAGGGCAGCCTCACCGCGATCGCCGACCAGCCTGTGGCCACCGCGGCCTCCACCAACCCGGAGCTGTCGACCCTGGTCACCGCGGTGAAGAAGGCCGGGCTCGTCGACACACTCAACTCCGCCAAGGCCATCACGGTCTTCGCGCCGACCAACGACGCCTTCGCCGCGATCCCGAAGGAGGACCTGGCCGGGGTGCTGGCCGACAAGGCGGCGCTCACCAAGATCCTGACCTACCACGTGGTGGACGGCAAGAAGGCCCCCTCCGACCTGACCGACGCGCAGCTGACCACGCTGGAGGGCGGCAGGCTGACCGCCAAGGGCTCGGGCCAGGACTACACGGTCAACGAGGCCAAGGTCGTCTGCGGCGACGTGCCCACCGCCAACGCCACCGTCTACGTCATCGACAAGGTCCTCATGCCGGAGTGACGCCGCCGTCGCCTCCCGCGCATCTGGTACACACGTTCCATGAGTTCGCCTATCGCCCAGCGCCTGCAGGTCGTGCCGTCGGTGTTCGCCGTGGACCACCTGCCGCACGCGACCTTCCCCGAGGATGACGAGTGGATCGCGCTGGTGCGCGCCCCCGAGGGTCTCACCGTCGTGCGCGAGACCTGGCCGAACGGTTCGGGCGAGCGCTGGATCGGCCTGTACGGCGGCGCCACGGCGCACGACCTCGACGTCCCCGGCATGCTCGCCGCGATCGTGGGCCCGCTGGCCGAGGCGGCGATCCCGGTCTTCGTCGCCTCGACCTACCACGCCGACCTGGTTCTCGTGCCCGAGCAGAGGGCCAGGATGGCGGTCGCCGTCCTGGAAGAGGCGGGCCATCGGGTGGACACCAGGCATCTGCAGTCGGCCGACGGCTAGCCGGAGGCGGCCGCCCGCCTGGCACGCGCGTGGCAGACGGGCGGCGGCGCGCTAGTTCAGGCGGGTGATGCGGCCCAGCGCCGGGGGCTGGAGAGGGCTGGAGGAGCGGATGTGCGCCTCGAGGGCCTCGATGTCGCGGACCTTCTCCACCCGCTCGGTTCCCTCGGTCAGCACACTGAAGCCGTCACCGCCGTTCGCGATGAAGGAGTTGGCCGTGACGCGATACTTGCCCGCCGGGTCGACGACGGCGCCGTCGAGCTTGATGGTCGCCGGGTCGATCCTGTCGCAGGTCGGCCTGGCGTTGTCGTAGGTGAAGGTGAGGCCCTTCGAGACACCGAGGACCCGCGCGGTGCCCTGTCCGCACCACTGCTGCTCAAGGAACCGCTCCACCTGGGCTCCAGTCAGAGTCATCGTCACCAGCATGTTGCCGAACTGCTGGACACGCATCGCCTCGCCGTGGGTGACCAGGTTGGGCAGGTCGTTGCCGGTGGGCGAGACCCACAGATCGCCGCCGATGCCTCCGCCGTACGGGGGCTGGACGGCGATCTGGGCGCCGCCGTTCTCGGGGGAGGAGGTCGCACCGAGACGGGCGTCGGCGAGGGCGTGGCCGATCGTCGACTCCCCCGCGGCGTTCCTGGTCGCCGTGAGATCGCGGGCGATCATGCCGACGGGCCGGTTCATCAGCTGGTGGGCCTGCTCGTCGGTCTGGCGGCGCAGGGCGGCGATCCGCATGTCAGGCCTGATGTCATGGGTGACGGTGATGTTGTCCGCCTTCGCCGCGACCGGGTTGCCCGTGGCGCGGTCGACGGTGAGGTTGACGCGGGTGACCTCGCGGCTGTGTCCCGACGTCTGGGTGACGGGGATACCGTTGATCACGCAGTTGTAGGCGTTGTGGGTGTGGGCGGAGAACACGGCGTCGACCTCGGTGTCGAACCTCGCCACGATGTCCTTCACCGGTCCTGCCAGGTTGTTGCACTGGTTGGGCAGGCCCCCGCCGGTCTGCCCGCCGCCCTGATGGAGCAGGACGACGATGGTGTGCACGCCCTTGGCCTTGAGCTCGCCGACGTAGGCGTTGACCGTCTCGGCTTCGTCGCGGCCCTGCAGGGGCGCGGTGGGAGAGGGCGCCTCGAACAGAGAGTTCTTGTGGGTCACCCCGATGACGCCGACCTTGACGCCCTTCACCTCCTTGACGATGTAGGGGTCGAAGGCGGGCCGACCCGTTGTGGTGTCGATGATGTTGGCGCCCAGGTAGGGGAAGGAGGCGCCCTTGAACCCCTTCACGCCGCACCCGTCGATGGGGTGGCAGCCGCCGTTCTCCAGCCGGCGCAACTCGGCCAGGCCGCGGTCGAACTCGTGGTTGCCGACGCTGGAGGCGTCCAGACGCATCAGGGACAGCGCCGTGATCCCCGGCTCGTCGTGCATCACGGCCGACGCGGGGCTGTTGACGATGTTGTCGCCGGCCGCGAGCCTCAGCGTGCCCGTGGGGTTGTCGCGCTGAAGCCGGTCCATGTGCGCCGCGAGGTATTCGGCTCCGCCCGCCTCGACGGGGCCCTCGGGGGTCATGGCGACGCTCGAGGGCAGCGAGGAGTGGAAGTCGTTGATTCCGAGTAACTGGATGTCGACCGTGTCGGCCTTGACGGGCAGCAGGGCTGTTCCGCCCAGCAGCAGCGCGGCGAGCAGGTTGCGCATGTGCGTCCCTTCGGGGGGTTTCTGTCGGGGGCGAGCGTAGACACGCGCGCTCCTGGAAGTAAAGACTCTCGCGAGTGTGATCGTTCAGGGGAATTATTCACATCGCCAAGGAGTGAAGGCCAGGTCAGTCAGGTGAACTATTGACATGTTGGAGTGAAATGGAGGAAATTCCTCCCATGGCCGAGCCCGCAGAGAACTATTCACCCATCCTGACCCGCATCCGCGGGGTCGAGCCCACGCTGACCGCCGCGCACAGGCGCATCGCCGAGACGATCCTCGCCGAGCCCGCCGCCGTCGCCGCCTCCACCATCACGGAGCTGGCCGAACGCTGCTCCACCTCGCTGACCACGATCACCCGCTTCTGCCGCGAGCTGGGCCTGACCGGCTACCCCGAGCTCAGGCTGGCCCTCGCGGCGGAACAGGGCCGTACCACCGCCAACCCGCGCGACAGCGCGCTCATCGCCTTCTCCCCCGACGACCCGGCGAGCATGGTGCTGCGCAGCCTGCTTGCCAGCGACATGCGCGCAATGGAGGAGACCGCGGCGCAACTCGACGTCGCGGCGGTGGACCGGGCCGTCTCCGCCCTGGTGCGGGCCAGGTTCATCGACTTCTTCGCCGTCTCGGGCAGCGCGGGGGTGGCCATGGACCTGCACCTCAGACTGCACGCCGTCGGCCGGCCGTGCGCGCTGTGGCCCGACGTCCACAGCGCCGTCTGCAGCGCGAACGCCCGCGACCACCGTGATGTGGCGCTCGGCATCTCCCACTCGGGCACCACCGCCGAGGTCGTCGAGCCACTGGCCATCGCCAAGGAGCGCGGCGCCACCACCATCGCGGTGACGAACTTCCCCCGCAGCCCCCTTGCGGAGGTCGCCGACATCGTGCTGACCACCGCGGCGCAGGACACCCCCTTCCGCGCCGGCGGCGTGGCCGCCCGCCACACCCAGATGCTCGTCCTGGACTGCCTGTACATCGGCGTCGTCCAGCGCACCCACGAGACCAGTAACCAGTTGCTGACCACCGCCACGGAGGCGGTGGCCAAACACCGCCTGCCCCAACGCTGATCCAGGAGTCCCCCCATGCGTCTGGCCCCCGTAGCGGCCGCCATCGTGCTGTCGGTCGCCGCCTGCGCGCCCAGCTCGCCCTCGACCCCCGCCCAGTCCCAGGACAAGGTCACGCTGTCCGTCTGGGGATGGGGACCCGAGGAGAACTACGACAAGATGTTCGCCGCCTACGAGAAGCTCAACCCCGGTGTCGACGTCGACGCCCGCTCCTTCACCACCGCCACCGAGTACGACACGATCCTGTCCACCGGCCTGGCCGGCGACAGCGGCCCTGACCTGGCCTGGCTGCGCGCGGGCGCGAAGCTGCAACCGCTCGTCGAGGCGGGCAGGCTGCTGCCGCTGGAGACCTCCGACGTGCCCGGGCTCAAGGACTACGACGAGGGCGTGCTGCGCTCGGCCAAGGGCGACAAGGACGGCAAGGTCTACGGCGTCCCGTTCGCCGTGCAGACCCTTCAGGTGATCTACAACAAGAAGATCTTCGCCGACAACGGCATCGCTCCGCCCCAGACCTGGGACGACATGATCGCGGCGGCCGAGAAGCTGAAGGCCGGCAAGATCGTCCCGTTCGCCTTCGGCGGCAAGGACGACTGGATGCTGCCCATCGTGGCCAGCATCTTCGGCACCGCCAACTGGGGCGGCGACACCTTCCTCGACGACGTCAAGGCCAAGAGGAAGACGTTCACCGACCCGGCGTTCGTCGAGGGCATCGACCAGCTCAACAAGCTCAAGCCCTACTTCCCCGACGACGTGGCGGGCGTCTCCTACACCGACGCCCAGATCCTGTTCTCCTCGGGCAAGGCGGCCATGTTCCCCGGCGGCCTGTGGGAGCTGAACTTCTTCGCCGAGAACGCCAAGGGCGTCGAGCTGGGCGTCTTCACCCCGCCCGCGCCGAAGGGCGGGCAGGGCATGATGCCGGGCTTCACCGACGGCTCGTACGGCATCAGCGCCAAGACCAGGCACAAGGCCGAGGCGCTGAAGTTCGCCGCCTGGCTCGCCTCCAAGGACTACGGCCAGCTCTTCACCGACACGCTGAGCGTCTTCTCCGCCGTGCCGGGCGTGAAGCCGACCGACCCGCTGCTCGACGAGGTCTCCACCACCTTCGACAAGCAGGGCGCCACATACTTCATGAACGAGTTCGCGTACGGCAACCCGTCCTCGCAGACCGTCTTCTCCAAGTCGCTGCAGGAGATGCTGCTCGGCCGCATCACCGCCGAGCAGGCAGCCGAGCAGCTCGACAAGAGCGTGGCCTCATGGCTCTGAGCACCACCAGGCGGGGATCGTCGTACCTGTTCCTGATCCCCGCCTTCGTCCTCTACTCCCTCTTCGTCGTCTACCCGCTGTTCACCGGCCTGACCTACAGCGTGTTCTCGTGGAAGGGCACGCTGCGCGACACCTTCGTCGGTTTCGCCAACTACGCGGGCCTGCTCACCGAGTCCTTCCTCGACCAGCTCCTGCCCGCGCTCGGCCACAACTTCCTGCTGTTCGCGGGGACCATGCTGGTGCAGAACACGCTGGGGCTGGCCTTCGCGCTCGCGCTGTCGCGGGTACGGCGGGGCAAGCGCGCGCTGCAGACGATGTTCGCCCTGCCGTACCTGGTCAACCCGCTCGTCATCGGCTATCTCTGGACGCTGCTGCTGAGCCCGACGTTCGGGCCCGTCAACTCGCTGCTGCGCGGGGCGGGTCTGGACGGTCTGGCGATGCCGTGGCTGGGCGATCCGGCCACGGCGCTGCCGACCGTGATCTTGATCACCACCTGGCAGTGGGTCGGCTTCCCGATGCTGCTGTTCAGCGCCGCCCTCGGCGGCATCCCCCAGGAGTACGCCGAGGCGGCCAGGACCGACGGGGCGACCTCCTGGCAGGTGTTCCTGCGCATCACGCTGCCGCTGCTGCGCCCCGCGATGGCCACCATCACGATCCTGAGCTTCATCGGCAGCATGAACACCTTCGCGCTGGTCTACGCCCTCGGCGGCTCGAACGGCGCCCCCGCGGGCGCCACCGACGTGCTCGGCCTGCTGTTCTATCGAGCGGCGTTCGCCTCGGGCGACGTCAACGCCCTGGGCACCTCCTCGGCCCTGGCGGTCTTCATGTTCACCTTCATCTTCGGCTCGACCCTCCTGCTCGAGCGCGTGCTGAGGAGGAAGACGTGAGAACCCTCTGGATCAAGCTGCTGCTGTGGGGCTACGCCGTCTTCTCCATGGCGCCCCTGGTCGTGATGGTGCTGAGCTCCTTCCGGCCGACCAGCGAGATCTTCGACGATCCGATCGGACTGCCCACAGGGTCGGCGTTCGACAACTACGCCAAGGCGTGGACCGAGGCCTCCTTCTCCACCTACGTCGTCAACTCGGTGATCGTCGTGGTGTCGGCGGTGCTGCTCGGCGCCGTCGTGTCGCTGCTGGCCGCCTACCCGCTCGGGCGCAGGCGCTTCGGCGGGCGCAGCCTGTTCACCGCCTACTTCATCTCCGGCATGACGCTGCCGGCGCACCTCGGCGTGCTGCCGCTGTTCTACCTGCTGGAGAGCATGGGGCTGGTCGACTCGCTGCTGGGCCTGATCCTCGTCTACGCGGCGGGCTCGATCCCGTTCAACGTCTTCGTGCTCACCGCGTTCTTCCGGCAGCTGCCGTACGAGCTCGACGAGGCCGCCTCGCTGGACGGCGCGGGCCCGCTGGCGACGTTCTGGCACGTGATGCTGCCCCTGGTGCGGCCGGCGATCGCGACCGTGATCGTCTTCCAGTTCGTCCCCCTGTGGAATGACTTCTTCTACCCGCTGGTCCTGATGCGCGACGAGAGCAAGCTCACACTGCCCGTCGGGCTCACCCACTTCTTCGGCGAGTTCCAGAACGACTGGGGGACGCTCTTCGCCGGGCTGGTGATGACGACGATCCCCCTGGTCGTGCTCTTCGTCCTCGCCACTCGCCAGATCGTCGCCGGCCTCACCGCCGGCATGAACCGTTGAGGAGCACCCTGTGGACCTGGTGACAGCCTTCGCCGACGAGGCGCGCAGACGCACCGACGAGCTGGTGACGGGTCAGTTGCCCGCCATCAGGAGGGCGGGGGCGCTGATCGCCGAGGCGGTGCTGGCCGGAGGGGTGGTGCACGCCTACGGCACCGGCCACTCCGAGGCGGCGGCGCTGGAACTCGCGGGACGGGCTGGCGGGCTGATCCCCGCCAACCGGCTCGCCCTGCGCGACCCCGTGGTGCTCGGCTCGGCGAAACCCGGCGACTTCGACCCCTTGGCCGAGCGGGACCCGGGCACCGCCCACCGGGTGCTGGCCCTGCACACGATCGAGCCCGCCGACGTCTTCATGATCGCCTCCAACTCCGGTGGCAACGGCTCGACCGTGGAGATGGCGAAGCTGGTCAAGCAGCGCTCCCTGCCGCTCATCGCGATCACGTCCATGGCGCACACGAGCGCGATCACCTCGCGCCACCCCTCGGGCGAACGGCTGTTCGAGCTGGCCGACGTCGTGATCGACAACCTCGCCCCGTACGGCGACGCGGTGCTGGAGACCGAGCACGGTCCGGTGTGCGGCATCTCCTCGATCACCTCGGCGCTGGCCGTCCAGCTGATGGTGGCGGAGGCGATCGGCCTGCTGAGCGCGGCGGGAATGGTCCCGCCCACCTACCTGTCCGCCAACATCCCCGGCGCCGACGCGCACAACGAGGCGCTGCAGGCGCGGTACGCGGGGCGGATCAGGATCGGTGCGCTGTGACGCTGACGATCGCGGCCTTCTGGCCGCCGCCTCCGCACGAGACCACGGTGGCGCGCTACCGCGAGATCGCCGACGCGGGCATCGACCTGGTCATCACCGGCAACTACCTCAACGACACGGTCATCATCGGGCACGCGCTGTCCTGCGCCGACGAGGCGGGTCTGGAGGTGCTGGTCGCCTCCGACCCACGCGTCGAGGTGCTCATGCGCGACCTGGACCCCGGCGAGGAGCAGACCAGGGCGCTCATCGGCAGGGTGATCGACGACTACCGCGGCCACCGCTCCTTCCGCGGCATCAGCCTCATGGACGAGCCGCTGCCCGACCGCTTCGAGCGCCTGGCGGCGGGGGTGTCCGTGGTGCGCTCGCTGGGCCACCTCGCCTACGTCAACCTCTTCCCGAGCCACGCCACCGGCCCCTACGACGCCTACGTGGGCGACTTCGTCTCGACCGTCCGCCCTGCCCTGCTCTCCTTCGACCGCTACCCTTTCCTGTCCTCAGGCGAGGACGCCGGCTACTTCGCCGACCTGGCCACGATCCGCGACCACGCCGCCAGGGCGGGCGTGCCGGCCTGGATGTACGTCCAGACGCTCGCCTACGACGGGCACCGCGCACCCACCGCCGCCGAGATCGCCTGGCAGGTCAACACGGCGCTGGCCTACGGCTACACCGGCGTCCAGTACTTCACCTACTGGACCCCCGACCCGTCACGCGGAGAGGGCTTCCATCCCGCCCTGATGGACGGCGGGCTGCCCACCGAGCGCTACGGCGTCGTGCGCGACCTCAACACCCGCTGGCTGCGGCCGGTGGGCGACGAACTGTCGCGGCTGCCGTGGATGTCGACGGGACACACGGGCCCGCCGCCCGCCGGAGCGCGCCCCCTGGAGGACGGCGTCGTCGTCAGGGGCGAGGTCGTGGTGGGCAGATACGGCGCGCGGCACCTGTTCGTGTGCAACGCCCGCCACGACGCCGGCACCGAGGTCACGCTCGCCGCCAGGGCCGCCGCCTTCGACCCGGCCACCGGCTCCTACCAGCCGGGTCCCTCCGCCTTCCCGCTCGCTCCCGGCGCCGCACGCCTGGTGCGCCTGGACTCATGATGCTCTTCGCCGGCGTCGACGCGGGCGGCACCTCCACCCGGGTCGCGGTGCACACCGCCTCAGGCGCCAGGGCCGGGTACGGCACGGCGGGCGGCGGCAACCCCGCCGCGCACGGGCCCGCGGCGGCGGGCGAGGCGATCGCGGCGGCCCTGCGCCAGGCGATCCACGGCCTCCCTCCTGACTCGGTGACCGCGTCGGTGGCCGGGGTGGCCGGCTCGGACGACGGGTTCGCCGCCGTGCTGTGCCGCGTCTGGGCCGAGCAGGGCCTGACCCACTCCCCCAGGCTGGTCAGCGACGTGGACGTCGCCTACGCCGCGGGCACGCACGCGCCGTCGGGCACGCTGCTGCTGGCCGGGACGGGGGCGGCCGCCGCCAGGTTCACCGCCCGCGAGATCGACGGCGTCGCCGACGGGCTCGGGTGGCTGCTGGGCGACGAGGGAGGCGGCTTCTGGATCGGGCGGGCCGGGGTGCGGGCCGCCGTCCGCGACCTGGACAGAGGTTCGCCCGGCGGCCCGCTCGTGGAGCTGGTCACGCGACGCTTCGCCGTGACAGGGCCGCCCCGGCGGCGGGCCGACCAGATCGTCAGGATGGCGCAGGCCGACAGGATGGCGCTGGCCGCCAGCGCCCCTCTGGTCGGGCAGGCGGCCGAGTTGGGCGACCCGCTCGCCCGCGAGATCGTTCGCGAGGCCGCGGAACGCCTGGTGTCCTCGGCCGTCCGGGTGCATCGCGCGGGGCCGGTCGTGCTGGCGGGAAGCGTCCTGACCAGCGAGGGGCCGGTCCGCCGTGCCGTACTCGGCCTGCTGGGGGGACAGGACCCCGCGCGGGCGGTGCGAGGGGTGACCTGCGTCGTCACCGCGCGGGACGCGGCGGGCGCGGCGAGCTGGCTCGCCGCGCTCCAGCGGCTGGGCGAGGACGCGGCGGTGCGCGCGCACCCGCGGTTCACCTGCTGACCGTCCGCCGAAACGCTCCCCGAACCTCACCATCGCCTGGCCGGGGCCGACGCGCTCGTACGGAAGGAGGATGCGCCCGCCTGTTCGGCTACTCCTTCACCCTCCAGATCCGCTCGGCGGAGAGCGCGGGAGCCGGCGTCACGGCCCGCACCCTGCGCCGCTGCCTCGGGCTGCTGGTGCTCCGGGCTCCTTCACGGGCTGCCGTTGTGGCCCGGAGAGATCCTCACCCTGTACGCCGCGCTCGGCCTGGTGCTCCTGGCCCTTCGCCGCATCAGGCCGAGGACCGCCGTGATCACCGCGATCGTGCTCCTGGGTCGTCGTCTGCGCCTGCTACGCCCTGCCCGCCCTGCTGGTCACGTCGAGCCCCACACCCGTCACGGTGATGGCAGCGCCTTCGGCCGAGGAGGGAGCGCGGGTGCTCGCGGCCTTCACCGGTGGTGAGCGTGGCGGTAGGCGCGAGGAGAGACACCGTGCCGCTTCATGAACTGGTCGCGCAGGACGCCGTCCGAACGGAACCCCACCTTCTGCGCGACCGTCTGGATCGGCAGATCGGTGGTCTCCAGCAGCTCCTCGGCCCGGTCGAGCCGCTGGTCGCGCAGCCAGGCGTGCGGGGTCGTGCCCATCGCGGCCCGGAAGTGGCGGGCGAAGGTGCGGGGGCTCATCAACGCACGCCTGGCCAGATCGGTCACCGTCAGCCGCTGTTCGAGCCGGGCGGCGGTCCAGGCGAGCACATCGGCGAGGCGGGCGACGCCGCGGTCGTCGGTGTCGCACTGCGTGACCGGACTCGCCGGTGCGGGCACGTAATACACCTGGCCGCTCTCCCTGCGCGAGGTCACCATGGCCTCGCTCGCCACGGTGGTGGAGACGAAGGTGCCGTGCTCGCGGCGCAGCAGGTGGAGGAGCATGTCCATGCCCGCGGCAGCGCCCGCGCCCGTCACGAGCCGGCCCTCGTCGACGTACAGCGACTCAGACTGCACGTCGATCTCGGGATGACGCTCGGCCAGCTGCCCGGCCAGCGACCAGTCCGTGGTGGCCCTGCGGCCGGCGAGCAGACCGGTGTCGGCCAGGAGGAACGTGCCGGTGTCGTACGCGGCGACGATCGCGCCGCGGCGGTGGGCGGCCGTGATCGCCTCCCTGGTCGGCGGGCGCAGCCTGAGCGGCCTGCCGTCGCTGGGCAGCAGGATCACCAGGTCGGCGCCCTTCATCACCTCAGGGCGGTGCTCCACCTGCAGGACCAGGCCGATGTCGGTCTGCAGAGGGCCGAGGTCGTCGCCGCAGACGGTGAGGTCGAAGGCGGGCAGGCCCATGGCCGTACGGTCGACGAACATGTTGGCCACCACGCTGAGCCCGAACGAGCTCGCGCCTGGCATGACGTAGGCGACCACGCTGCGGAAGGGCGCCGGTGGTGCGGCGCTCGTCAGGTCCGGCCCGCGACGGTCGTCCGGTCGCACGCAGGTGCGGGAGTGGGATCGGGATGCGGAGACAGATCTGATCACGCCATCATCTCCTCGAGGTGTTCGCGCTGCAGGGTCGCGGGGAAGGGCCGATGTGGCCCATCTCATCAGGAGACGGCCTCCTGGGAAGGGCTCGCGGGCCTCAGGCGGCTGGCAACATGCGGCCACGGCGGGATCCGGCCAGCGAGAGGGCCGGACGAGCACGGCGGCGGAGCGCGGAGCCTCCGGCGAGAACGGCGGCGGACCGCGCGGGAGCCCCGGCTGCAGGGCTGGCCGCATGAGGACCAGGCCGCATGAGGACGCCGGTCCGGCTTCCGGCGCGCGGGCGGTTGTGGCGAGACTTGCTCCATCACATGGAGGAACGGACGAGGGAGTGCGCATGAAGCCGTTGGCTCACGCCGGAGTGGTCCTGGCAGCGGTGTTCGCGCTCGTCGCGGGAGGCGGGTCGGCCCTGGCCGACGCGGCCGACCCCGCCCCCGGCACCGGCGAGGTGATAACCGACGGCAACATCTGGGGCTGATCGGCGCGGGCGCCCGCGAAGGAGCCGGTGCGATGTATGTGATCACGACCCGCCTGCTGGCCACCGAGTGTGGCGTCTCCCCTGTGGCTCAGGACCTGCTGCGCGAGTCACTCCGCCAGGCGACCAGGACCGGGGGCTCCGGCCTCGAGCACGCGTGGCTCCGCAGCGACCAGGAGGGGGTCTCGCTCGTGCTCTTCCTGGTCTCGGGCTGCCTCGCGGACGCCGAGGACACGGCGTTCGTCACGATCAGCAGGATCCTGGACACCCAGGGCGAGTTCGCCGGCTGGACGCTCGCCCATCAGAGCGCGGACCTGATCGTCCTCGCGCTGGACGCGATGATGTTCAGGCCGCCACCCCACACAGACCTCCTCTGAGCGGGCGTGCGGCCGGCCGGATCGCCGATCACGCAGCTCCCGCGGCCGGGCGCGGGCTCAGACCCATTTCCTCTCCGCGGCGCGGGCACCGGCCTCGAAGCGGCTGCGTGCGTCGAGGCGCTTCATGATGTCGGCCATCATCCGCCTGATGGTCCTCGGCGAGAGACCGAGCTGACGGCCGGCGCCCTCGTCGGTGAGCCCGGCCATGAGTAACCTGAGCAACTCGTGCTCCTGGCGGCTGAGGCCGGGGTCGTCCCCCGCGGGCCCCGCGGGCTCGGCGTCCAGCGGGGCGGCGCTCCCCCAGAACTGCTCGAACAGCGCGAGCACTGCCGTCAGCGTCCCGCGATCGGTGACCTGCACCGCTCCTGCCGCGCTGTGGAGCGGGTCGATGGGCAGCAGGGCGACACGCCGGTCGTAGATGAGCATGCGCAACGGGAGCGCCGGCGCGGTGCGCACCTGCGCGCCCGCCTCGGTCAGCCACCGGAGGTAGGCCATGGTGCCGGGATGACGGTGCGCGCTGTCGAGCGCGATGGTCCTGATGGCCACGCCGCGCTCGAGCACCTGCTGGTCGACGACCATCGCGGCCTTGATCAGCTCCGCGTCCTGCGGGCCGCCCGGCATGAAGGTCGCGACCTCGGCCGTGGCACGTGACGCCAGCTGCTCGATCCTGGCCTGGATGGCGTCCATGCCCCGCAGCGGCTCGCAGCTCGGACCACTCATGCCAGGCCCCGAGTACTCGCTGACCAGCTGGCTGATCGCGGTCCTGCTCTCCGCCAGCTGGTGCTGCTGGCGCAGCAGCTCCGCCTGCTGACGCTCGAGGAGCAACTGCAGGCCGACGTCGGGCTTGACGGGACGCAGCGTGCCCGGCGACTCCCATGAGGGGCGCAGCAGGGCCAGCTCGGCCAGCCGGTCCAGAGCCAGGCGGATCTCGTCAGGAGAGACGGCGAGCTCTCGGGCGATCCCCTCGATGTCGAGATCGTTGTTCGTCAGGAGAAGTCTGTAGGTGTTCTCGGCCAGTGTGTCCAAGCCAAGAGCCTCGAGCATCCTCGGCCCCCGCAACGTAATGATCGAGTCGTGTGCCTCACGTGTCAGAGGCGTCACCCCGTCCGCGCCACCTGCGCAGGCTCCCCCTGGGCTCGTGCAGGTGCGTCGCGTGCGGCGTCGCCGCGGACCAGAGCGTCCTTCCTCCTCAACCCGTGTCAGTCCAGAAAATAAACCATGGCGGGGCCGATCCGACAGTGCCCGAACTGCCAGTAATCGCGGTTTTTCCGCCATCTGCCCGCCCTGGACTGCTGCCCGTCGGCGTGCGCCTCCGCCGCCACGCTCCCTTCGGCGCCCTTGACCTGCGCGAACCCTCCCCTCACCCGGGTCACCCTGCGAGCTCGGGGCAGACGAACCCTTTTCGCCAAGATCCCGGATCCCGGGCCCCATGGGGCGCGCTTGAGGATCTTGCCGAGTCCCGGCGACCGGCGAGCGGCCGGGCGTCAGGCGTTGGCGTAACGGGTGGCCAGGCTGTGCAGGAGGTCGCGCAGCTCCGGCGGGTCCAGGACGGTGAACGGCACACCGAGGGTGCCGAGGAAGGCGGCCAGGTTGTGCAGGGACTCGCCGCCCGTTTCCAGCACCCCGTCGTCGTGCAGGAGGCCGGCGGTGGGCGGCAGGAGCTCCGACAGCTGCGAGAGAGGGGCGTGCAGGCGGACGCGGGCCGGGTACCTCCACGCCGTCGAGGCGACGCCGCGCACGACATGGGTGGCGGCGTCGCTCGGTGGGCGGCGGGGCGTGAAGCGGGGCCCGTTGGGCGTGCGGGGGCGGATGCGGTCGGCGCGGAAGGTCCGCCAGTCGGCGCGGCCGGTGTCCCATGCCAGCAGGTACCAGCGGCGGCCGGTGTAGACGAGGCGGTGGGGCTCCGCCGTGCGCGCGCTCGCCGTACCGTCGTGCCCCTCGTAGTCGAAGCGCAGCTGCTCGTGATCGCGGATGGCGGCGGCGATGACGGTGAGGGTCTCGGCGTCGACGGTGGGACCGCGGCCCGCGACCGACACGGTGGCCGCCCCCAGGGCGTCGATGCGGCGCCGCAGCCGTGAGGGAAGCATCTGCTGGAGCTTGGTGAGGGCGCGCAGCGAGGTCTCCTCGATGCCGGTCACCGTGCCGCTGGCCGCCGCGTGCAGGCTGACGGCCACGGCCACCGCCTCCTCGTCGTCCAGGATCAGCGGGGGCAGGGCCGCGCCCGCGCCCAGCCGGTAGCCGCCCGCCGTACCGGTGGTGGACTCGACGGTGTAGCCGAGGATGCGCAGCCGCTCGATGTCGTTGCGCACGGTCCTGGTGGTCACGTCGAGTCGTTCGGCCAGTTCGCGGCCCGGCCAGTCGGGACGCGACTGCAGCAGGGAAAGCAGGCGCAGGAGCCGGACGGAGGTTTCCAACATTTCCTCAGTCTGCCAGGCATTGAGGAAACGCACGTTCCTCAACGCCCCCTATGGTTTGAACAGAGGAAAGGAGCAACACATGTTGCGAGGACCGGCGACCGTCAACATCTGGGCCGACGACATGGAGGCCGCCAGGAAGTGGTACGCGGAGCTGCTGGGCGTCGAGCCGTACTTCGAGCGCCCCGGCAACGGGCTGCCGGCCGCCTACTACGAGTTCAGGATCGGCGACTACCAGTCCGAACTCGGCATCATCGACAGGCGATACGCCCCGCCGACCGCCGCGGACTCCCCCGGAGGCGCGGTCATCCACTGGCACGTCGACGACGTGCAGGGCACGCTCGACCGGCTGCTGTCCCTGGGCGCCACGCCGTACATGCCGCTCACCGAGCAGGGCCCCGGCTTCGTCACCGCCTCCGTCGTCGACCCGTTCGGCAACGTGCTCGGCGTCATGTACAACCAGCACTACCTGGAGATCCTGGCCCGATGATGCACTTCGCGGACGCGGCCGACTGGGAGTCGTGGCTGACCGAGCACCACGGGGACGAGGGCGGCGCCTGGCTCAAGATCGCCAAGAAGGGGTCGGCCTTCACCTCGGTCACGATCGCCCAGGCGCTGGAGGTCGCGCTGTGCTACGGCTGGATCGACAGCCAGCGCAAGGCCCTGGACGAGCACTTCTACCTGCAGCGCTACTCCCGCCGCCGCAAGGGCAGCCCGTGGTCGCGGGTGAACGTGCAGACGGTGGAGGCGCTGACCGCCGCCGGGCGGATGCGGCCGCCCGGCCTGGCGGAGGTCGAGGCCGCCCAGACCGACGGCCGGTGGGCGGCGGCCTACACCGCCCAGCGCAACGCCACCGTGCCGCCCGACCTGTCCGAGGCGCTGGTGGCCCACCCTGGGGCCGCCGCCCGCTTCGAGGCGCTCGACAAGACCGGCCGATACCTGCTGATCCTGCCGGTGCTGAAGGCCAGGACCCCGGCCGGGCGCGCGGCCCGCGTGCGAAAGGCGATCTCGGAGCTGGCCGGCGGGTGAGAGCGACGAGGGGACGCCCGCGCGGGCAGGCGTCCCCGCGCGCCGCCACCGTGCCCGAGCACCATCCCGGCCGGCGGTTCGCGCAGGCCGGCTCCCTCTCCTGGACCGGCGGACCTACCAGGCGTGTGCTCCGAGGCGGCCCCTGCCACCCGACGTAGATTCGAATCGGGGGTGGGGGCGGAAGCCGCCTGGCCTGCGGAGCCTTGTATCCTGCTAAACCTACAGATTTAACATGAAACGTCTGGACCAGGAGAAATGTTGACCAGCAAGCTCGCCGGAGCCGCGCTCGCGCTCGCGCTCGTCTTGGCACTCACCGCGTGCGGCTCCGGTTCGAGAGGCCAGTCCCCGACGGCCGCGAAGCCCGACCCCGCCGCCATCATTGAGATCGGCTCGCTGTACGAGCCGCAGAACCTCGACAACACCGGCGGCGGCGGCCAGGGCGTGACCGAGGCGTTCAACGGCAACGTCTACGAGGGCCTGTTCAAGCTGACCGACGACGGCAAGGTAGAGCCCCTGCTCGCCCAGAGCCACGAAGTCAGCGACGACGGCCTCACCTATACCTTCAAGCTGCGCCAGGGCGTCACCTTCCACTCCGGCAAGGCGCTGACGTCCGCGGATGTGAAACACAGCCTGGAGAAGGTGACCGCGGAGGAATCCCAGTCGGCCAGGAAGAGCAGCTTCAAGCCGATCAAGAGCATCGAGACGCCCGACGCGGGCACGGTCGTGATCAAGCTGTCGAGCAAGTCGATCTCGCTGGTCTACAACCTGAGCTACGTGTGGATCGTCAACTCGGCGGCCAAGAACCTGGCGACCACCGAGGACGGCACGGGGCCGTACAAGCTGGGCGCGTGGAAGCGCGGCTCGACCCTGAGCCTGAACAGGTTCGCCGGCTACTGGGGCACGCCGCCCGCCAACAACGGCGTGGTGTTCCACTACTTCACCGACGCGACCGCGCTCAACAACGCGTTGCTCACCAACGCCGTCGACGTGATCACCAACCAGCAGAGCCCCGACGCCCTGACCCAGTTCGAGGGCAACAAGGACTACAAGGTCAACGAGGGGCACTCCACCACCAAGCTGCTGCTGGCCTTCAACGACAGGAAGGCGCCCTTCGACAAGCCGCTGGTCCGTAAGGCCGTCTCCGCCGCCATCGACGACGCCAAGCTGCTGGAGTCGATCTGGGCGGGGCGCGGCAGCCTGATCGGCTCCATGACGCCGCCGACCGACCCGTGGTACGAGGACCTCACCAAGGTCAACGCCTACGACGTGAACCTGGCCAAGAAGCAGCTCGCCGAGGCCGGCTACGCAGGCGGCTTCACCTTCACCCTGGACACCCCCAACTACGACCCGCACCCGACGGCCGCCACGTTCATCAAGAGCGAGCTGGCCAAGGTCGGCGTCACGGTCAACATCAACGTCATCACGGCCGACGAGTGGTACACCAAGGTGTACAAGAACCACGACTTCGCCGCGACACTGCAGGAGCACGTCAACGACCGCGACATCGTCTGGTACGGCGACCCCGGCTTCTACTGGGGCTACGACAACCCGCAGGTCACCCGGTGGGTGGCCGAGGCGGAGCAGTCGGACACCACCGAGCAGCAGACCGAGCTCCTGAAGAAGGTGAACCGCCAGATCGCCGAGGACGCGGCGAGCGACTGGCTCTACCTGTATCCGCAGATCGTCGTGGCCTCCTCGAAGCTGTCCGGCTACCCGATCAACGGCCTGAACTCGCAGTTCTACGCGTACGGGATCAAGAAGGGCTGATGGCGCTCTACCTGCTGCGCCGTACCGCGTTCCTGATCGGCTCGCTGTTCCTGGCGGCCACGCTGCTGTTCCTGCTCCTGCGCCTGCTGCCTGGCGACCCCGCCAACGCGTTGCTGTCGGTGGGCGCCACTCCCGAGCAGATCGCGGCGGCGCGGCGGCAGATCGGCTCCGACCGGCCGCTGCCCGAGCAGTACCTCTCGTGGCTCGGCGGGCTGGTCAGGTTCGACCTCGGCGCCTCGTTCGTCAGCAGCCTGCCCGTCGGCCAGGAGATCGCCTCCCGGCTGGTCGTCACCGTGCCGCTCACGCTGCTGTCGTTCCTGCTGGCGGTGGTGGTCGCGGTGCCGGTCGGGTTCCTGGCCGCCTACCGGGCCGACCGGTGGTACGGGCCGCTGCTGAACGGCATCGCGCAGCTCGGCATCGCGGTGCCGGTGTTCTGGATCGGCATGCTGCTGGTGACCGTGTTCGCCCTGCAGCTGCGGGTGCTGCCGGCCGGCGGATTCCCCCGTGACGACTGGGCCTACCCCGCCGACGCGCTGACCTCACTGGCCCTGCCGATCGTCACCATCGCGCTGGTGATGTCGGCCTCCCTCATCCGCTACGTGCGATCGGCCACGCTCGACGTGCTGGGCAGCGACTACCTGCGGACCGCTCGGGCGCTCGGCTCCTCGTTCGTCGGCGCGATGTGGCGGCACGGCCTGCGGAACGCGGCCGTGCCCGTCATCGCGATCCTCGGCATCGAGCTGGCCACGACCTTCCTCGGAGCGGTGGTGGTCGAGAGCGTGTTCGCGCTGCCGGGCCTCGGCGGGATGCTGGTCAAGGGCATCGCCGAGCACGACTACCCGGTCATCCAGGGCATTCTGGTGGTGAGCACGTTCGCGGTGCTGGTGATCGGGTTCGCGGCCGACATCGCCCAGCGGCTGGTCGATCCGCGGCTGCGCGCGCACGTGGCAGGGGGCAGGCCGTGAGGTCCAGGCTCTCACCGACCTTCCTCATCGGGTGCGCGCTGGTCGGCGCCGTCCTCGCGGTCGCGGTCGTGTCGCTGGTCTGGCTGCCGTTCGAGCCCTCCGACACCTCGGGAGGACGGCTGGCCCCACCGGGCGGCGACCACCTGCTCGGCACGGACAAGCTCGGGCGCGACCTGCTCACCCAGCTCATGGTCGGCGCACGGATCGCGCTGACGGTCGGTGTCGGTTCCGTGCTGGTCGGCGGGGTACTGGGCGTGACGGCCGGGCTGATCGCCGGATTCGCGACCAGGTGGCTGGACGACGCGATCTCGGCCTTCCTCGACATCCTCATCGCCTTCCCCACGCTGCTGCTGGCCATGCTGGTGGTGGCCGTGCGGGAGGCGTCCCTGGGTTCGGCGATCCTGGCTATCGGCCTGGCGATGTCGGCCGTGGTCGCCCGCCTGACCAGGGTGCTGGTCAAAAGAGTGCTCGCCCAGGACTACATCACGGCCGCGCGCACGTCGGGCACCTCGTGGCCGCGCGTCGTGACCGAGCACGTCATGCCCAACATCTGGCCGACGGTCCTGGTCAACCTCGCCCTTCAGCTCGGACTGGCCGTCCTGGCGGAGGCGTCGCTGTCCTACCTGGGCCTCGGCCCGCCGCCGCCGAACGCCTCATGGGGACGGCTGCTGCAGGAGGCCCAGGCCACCGTGCTCACCGCGCCCGTCGGCGCCATCGCGCCGGGCGTACTGCTCGTGGTGCTCGTCGTGGGCGTCAACCTGGTCGCCGACGGCTTCAGGGACCTGGCCGACCCGACCCGCAGGAGGACCCGATGAGCCTGCTGGACGTCAAAGACCTCTCCGTGCGGCAGGCGGACGGCCGCGAGCTGGTCAAAGGCATCTCCTTCACCATCGGCCCTGGCGAACGACTCGGCCTGATCGGCGAGTCCGGCTCGGGCAAGTCGCTGACCGCGCTGGCCGTCATGGGCCTGCTGCCCGCGGGAATGACCGCCTCGGGCAGCGCCGTACTGGACGGGACGGAGATCATCGGCACGCAGGACCGCAGGCTCGACGCGGTGCGCGGCAGGGCCGCGACCGTGGTCTTCCAGGAGCCGCTCACCGCGCTCGACCCGCTGACGCGGGTGGGCCGCCTGCTGGCCGAGCCGCTCAGGCGCAGGCGCGGCCTGCGCGGCGTCGCCCTGCGCGCCGCCGTTCTCCAGTCCCTTCGAGAGGTACGGCTCGGCGACCCCGAGCGCGTGGCCAGGGCCTACCCGCACGAGATCTCCGGCGGCCAGCGGCAGCGGGTGGCGATCGCGATGGCGCTGGCCTGCGACCCCAAGCTGCTGATCGCCGACGAGCCGACCACCGCGCTGGACGTCACCGTGCAGGCCGAGGTCCTGGCGCTGCTCGACGGTTTGGTCGCGGACAAGGGGATGACGCTGATGTTCATCAGTCACGACCTCGCCGTGGTGGCGGGCGTCACCGATCGGATCGTGGTGCTGAAGGACGGCGCCGCGGTCGAGTCGGGAAGGGTGCGCGACATCGTGCACGAGCCGCGGCACGCCTACACCCGCTCGCTGGTGGAGAGCGCGTGGGCGCTCGAGGCCGAGCTGGATCGGATGGCGCCATGAGCGTCCTGGAGGCCCGCGAGGTCGGATTCGCCTACCGGGGCGCCGCTCCCGTGCTCTGCGACGTCTCGGTCGCGGTGTCGGCCGGACGCAGCATGGCGCTGGTCGGCGAGTCGGGCGCGGGCAAGACGACGCTGCTGCGCCTGCTGCTCGGCCTGGCCAGACCCACCACGGGCCAGATCCTCTTCGACGGCCGCGCGCTGGCGTCGACGCGCGACAGGGAGTTCAGGCGCAACGTCCAGCCGGTCTTCCAGGATCCCTACTCCTCGCTGGACCCACGGCAGCGGGTGGGCAGGATCGTCTCGGAGCCGCTCCGGTCGCTGCGCGTCGGCTCGCGCGACGAGCTCGGCGACAGGGTGGCGGAGGCGCTGCGGGCGGTGGGGCTGCCCGCGGACTCCGCGCGCCGCTATCCGCACGAGTTCTCCGGCGGGCAGCGTCAGCGGATCGCGATCGCCAGGGCCATCGTGTGCGAGCCCCGGGTGCTGCTGGCCGACGAGCCGGTCAGCGCTCTCGACGTCTCCACCAGGGTGCGCGTGGTGGAGCTGCTGGCCGAGCTGGGGCGCAGCAGGCAGCTGACCGTGGTGATGGTCTCGCACGACCTCACCGTGGTCGCCGCCCTGTGCCAGGAGACCGCGGTGATCGAACGCGGCCGGATCGTGGAGCAGGGGGCGACCGCGGCGGTGCTCGGCTCGCCCACCCACCCGTACACCCGGCAACTCATCGACAGCGTCCCCCGCCTCAGCCGCACAGGAGGAGGGACTATCGGGGATCTCCCTTGACCGCCTGGGGCAGCGGCCTGTCGATGTCGTACAGGCCCGCGTCCACGTGATTGAGCGCGTGCCGTACCGCGCCCTGCACGACCGCCTGGTCGCCGAGTGAGGAGATGGCCAGGGCGGGGGGCTCCAGGCACAACGGATCGAGGTGACGGCGCAGGGGTTCGAGGAGCACGTCGCCCGAGCGCGAGACGCCGCCGCCGATCACGACCAGGTCGGGGTCCACGGTCAGGACGACGGCGGCGATGCCTTCGGCCAGGTCGTGGGCGTACTGGTCGACAGAGTGCTGGGCGGCGAGGTCGCCGGTACGGGCTCGGGCGAAGACGAACGCGGCAGCCTCCTCGGGCTGCGTGCCCGGTGGCAGGCCCTCGTAGGCGGTCAGGTGAGAGGGCGCTCGATGCCAGCCCACCAAGGGGAGCGCGCCTATCTCGCCTGCCGCCCCGCGTCCTCCTCGATGGAGCCGGCCGCCGATGAGCATGCCCGCTCCTGTCCGCACTCCCGACAGCACGAACACCACGTCATCGACGCCTTGCGCGTGGCCGGTCCATCCCTCCGCCAGCGCGGCCAGGTTGCAGTCGTTCTCCACCAGCACCGGGCAGTCGAACTCGCCGCGGATCGCGCCTGCCAGATCCACGCCCGTCCAGTCGGGCAGACCGACCGAGAGCTTCACCACGCCTTCGGCGGTCACCACCCCTGTGGTGCCCACGCAGACGGCGGCCACCTGGCGGGCGGAGACGTTCGCCGCCTTCAGCGCGCTGCGGGCGGCGGCGCGGATCGCGGCGAGCCGCTCCTCGCGGCCGCAGGCAGGATTGACCCGTTCGGCGTGCGCGCCTGCGAGGGCGCCTTCGAGGTCGGCCACCGTGGCTCGGATGATGTAGGAGCCGACGTCGACGGCCAGCACGTGGGCGGCTGTCGCGTGGAAGGCGACCAGCCGGGCCGGCCGGCCCATCTGCCCGCTCTCGGGCGGCAGCTCCGTCAGCCACCCGGCGGACAGCAACTCCTCGACCAGACTCTCCACCGTGGGGCGGGAGAGCTCGGCCCGTCTTGCCAGCTCAGTGAGGGCGACAGGACCTTGACCCCGCAGCGCGCGCAGGGTCGCGGCGAGGTTGATCCGGCGCAACCGTGAGGTGTCGCCGCCACGCATCTTCACCATGTGCCCCCTTGACACCATCCTGATGGGACTAATAAAAACAGTCTTCATTAGTAAGTCGCAAGTGGGAAGGACGCAGATGGTCACACTCGCCGTCATAGGGGCGGGACTGCGCGGGCTCGGCTACGCCCGGCGCGCCCTGGCGAGCGGACAGGCGCGCGTGGTGGCGGTGGCAGAGCCCGATCCGTACCGGCGGGAGAGCCTGGCGGTCGAGCACGGCGTCCCGGCGGAGAACGTCTTCGCCGACTGGCGTGAGCTGCTCGCAGGGGCTCGGCTGGCCGACGCGGTGATCGTGGCCACGCAGGACCGCATGCACCTGGAGCCCGCCGTGCGAGCTGCCGAGCTGGGCTATCACATCCTGCTCGAGAAACCGATGGCCCCCACCCAGGAGGAGGCGGCGGCGATCGCCGAGGCCGCGCAGCGGCACGGCGTGCTGCTGGCCGTCTGTCACGTGATGCGCTACACCCCCTACACGCGGACGCTGAAGGCGCTGATCGACAAGGGCCGCATCGGTCAGGTCATGAACATCCAGCATCTGGAGCAGGTGGGGTGGTGGCACCAGGCGCACTCCTTCGTCCGCGGGAACTGGCGCAGCGAGGCCACGTCGGCACCGATGCTACTCGCGAAGGCCTGCCATGATCTCGACTGGATCGTGCACCTCAAGGGCGCGCTGCCGGAGCGGGTCTCCTCCTTCGGCAACCTCGTGCACTTCCGCCCGGAGAGCCGTCCGGCCGGAGCGGCCGACCGGTGTCTCGACTGCCCGATCGAGCGCACCTGCCCCTACTCCGCCAGGCGCGTCTACCTGGACTGCCTCGGCGACCCCGCCAAGGAGTTCTGGCCGCTGTCGGCGGTCACGACCGACCATACCGAGGCCGGCGTGCTCGAGGCGCTGCGCGACGGCCCGTACGGCAGGTGCGTCTACGCGTGCGACAACGACGTGGTCGACACGCAGGTGGTGACCATGGAGTTCCCCGACGGCACCTCGGCCACCTGCACGGTCACCGCCTTCGCCGCCCTGGAGCACCGCAAGACACGCGTGTTCGGCACGCACGGCTCCATCGAGGGCGACGGGATCCTGCTGCGCGTGCACGACTTCCTCACTGACGAGATCTCGGTGATCGACACCCGGTCCGGGGCGGACGCCTCGGCCGCCACCGGGCACGGCGGCGGGGACGAGGCCCTGATGGACGCCTTCGTCGAGGCCGTCGCGCGCGATGACCCCACGCTCGTCCTGAGCAGCGGAGCAGAAAGTCTCGCAACGCACCGTGTGGTCTGGGCGGCCGAACGCGCCAGGCACTCCGGCACGGTCATCCCCCTCTGAAAGGCCCCATCATGCGAAAGTTGACGGCAGTCCTGGCGGTCGGCGCCCTGGCGCTCGGAGTGTCCGCCTGCGGCAAGAAGAACAGCGAGCTCCCCGCGGGGGCGAAGGCCCAGGAATCGCTGGTCTACCGCTCCTCCTGGGGCGCCGACGAGCCCCAGGGAAAGATCATCAAGTCTCTCTTCGACGACTTCGCCAAGGAGACCGGAGCCAAGGTCGACCTGAAGTTCGTCGGCCGCAAGGGCAACGAGAGCCTGTCCACCGAGATGGCCTCGGGCCGGGGCCCGGACCTGTTCGACACCTCCACCGACAACATCGCCACGTTCTCCGCGCAGAACCTGGTAGCCCCGCTCGACGACGTGCTGCGGGCCCAGGTGCCCGGCGAGGGCAAGCCGGTGCGCGACGTTCTTCCCGAGTCGGTACGGCAGGCCTCCTCCGACGACAAGGGCCTGGCGTTCATCCCGCACACGGTGATCTCCACCGCCGTCTGGTTCGACGCCGCCAAGCACTCCGACCTCGCCGGCGCCCCGCCGCAGAGCTGGGAGGACTTCATCGCCTACCTCGACCGGGCGAAGAAGGCGGGCCGCACCCCGATCGGTCAGGACGGCACCATCAATTTCTACAACGTCTACTGGTTCTACACCGCCCTGGTCAGGGCCAACGGCGCCGGCAGCCTTCGGGCACTGGCCACCGACGCCGCCGCCTGGGACCGGCCCGAGGTGCTGGAGGCGGCCGAGAAGGTCGAGCAGCTCGCCAAGGGCGGCTACTTCCAGAAGGACTTCATGGCCACCAAGTTCCCCGCCGCGCAGGACGCCTGGGCTCAGGGGAAGTACGACCTGAACATCAACGGCACGTGGCTGGCCAGCGAGACCAAGCCCAAACTGGCCACGGGAGCCAAGATCTCCGCCTTCCAGCTGCCGGTGGGAGGCAAGAACTCCGTCGAGGTCGGCACGCTCGGCTGGGGCGTCAACGCCAAGGGCGACAACATCGAGACGGCCAAGAAGTTCCTGGCCTTCGCCCTGCGCAAGAAGTACATCGAGCAGATCTCCTCCGCCGCGCTGAACATCCCCTCGCGTGCCGACGTGCCCGCGCCCGAGCACCTGATGGCGGTGCAGAAGGCGGTCGCCGAGGCCGCGGCCACGCACAGGACCTACGACGACGCGGCCGCCGACAAGGCGTGGTGGAACGACACGTTCCTGCCTCTGCACGACCGGCTCATCTCCGGCAAGGTCGACGCCGCCGCGTTCGTCAAGGACGGCAAAGCCGCGACCGCCGCCTACCTCGCGAACAAGAACTGAGCCGATGGGAGCGGGAACCCTCACCCAGGCACCGACCTTGACCGCGGCCGCCGGGAGCAGGGCGCTGCGACCGGCGCGCGAGCGGGCCTTCTGGCCCTTCCTGCTCCCGGCGCTCATCGCCTACACCGCGCTGTTCGTCGGGCCGTCGCTGTTCGGGTTCTGGGTCAGCCTCAACAAGTGGGCAGGGCCAGGATCGGAGATGACGTGGCGGGGCCTGGACAACTACCTGGCGCTGCTGCGTAACGACGCGTTCCACACGTCGTTCGTCAACACGTTCGTGCTGGCGTTCGTGGGCGGCATGCTGGTCTTCGGCTTCACGTTTCTGTCGATGGTGGTGCTCAGGCACATCAGGGGACGGGCGTTCATCCGGTCCGTGGTGTTCCTTCCGATGATCATCTCGATGATCGCCGTGGGCGCGGCCATCGGCTTCCTGCTGAACCCCGACGGCGCGGTCAACTCGATCCTCGGCTGGCTCGGCCTGGACCCGCAGCCCTGGCTCGGCCCCGACCTGGTCTTCAGGTGCGTCATCGGCGGGCTGGTCTGGTCCAGCACCGGCTTCTACGTGGCGTTGATGATGTCGGCGGCCGACTCCATCCCCGCGCACATCTACGAGGACGCCCAACTGGTCGGGGCGACCAGATGGGAGCAGTTCCGGCACATCACGCTGCCGCTGACCTGGGACGTCTTCGCCGTTTCCGCGGTGCTCTGGGTGGTGAACAGCCTGAAGATCTTCGAGATCGTCCTGGCGTTCACCACCGGGGGCACGCCCGGCAGTCCACCGGTCCAGGCGCGGACGGTTGCGGTGCAGCAGTACTACGCGGTCTCCTCGGGCGTTCCCGACCTGGGCCATGCCGCGGCGATGGGCGTCGTCGTGCTGATCGTCACGGCAGTCCTCATCGTGCTGACCCGCCGCATCACCCGCCGCGACCGAGTGGAGCTGTCATGAGGCGTCTGTTCGGCGACATCCTGCTGCCCCGGGTCACCGCGATCATGTTGTGGGCGTGGGTCGTCTTCAACCTCGCGCTGGTTGCCTGGGTGGGTCTCCAGTCGCTCAAGGAGTCGGGCGAGATCTGGCTGTCGCCGTTCTCGCTGCCCGCCGTCCCTCAGTGGGGCAACTACGCCTCGGCGTGGAGGGCGGCGGAGTTCTCCGCCGCCGCGCTGAACAGCGCGGTCCTCACCCTGGTCGGCTCGCTGCTCATCGTGGCGCTCGCGGCGCCGGCGGCTTATGTGCTCGCCCGCTCCAACCGGCGCGCGGCCGGGCCGCTGACCAGCTATTTCGCGATGGGCCTGAGCATCCCGATCCAGACGATCGTGATCCCCATCGTGGTGATCAAGCTCTCGGCCTACACCTTCATGGAGGACTGGGTCACCGGCTGGTGGGACAACCGCATCACGCTGCTGATATTCCAGGTGGCGCTGTCACTGCCGTTCGCGGTGTTCGTGCTGACCGGCTACATGCGCTCGCTGCCGCACGAGATCGAGGAGGCGGCCGAGATCGACGGCGCGGGCCCGCTGCGCGCCTTCATCAGGATCGTGCTGCCGGTGGCCAGGCCCGGCGTGGTGACCGTACTGGTGCTCAACGTCATCGGGCTCTGGAACGAGACGCTGCTGGTGCTGCTGATCACGCCGCTGCCCGAGGAGCGCACACTGCCCGCCGCCCTGCTCAACCTCTACAGCTCCATGCAGTACAGCTCCGACTGGGGCGGCCTGTTCGCCGGGATCGTGATCCTGGTCTACCCCATGATCGCCCTCTATCTGTGGCTGGGCCGCCGCATCGTCGAGGGCATGACCGCCGGAATCGGCAAATGAAGGAAAGGATCCACCTTGCGTAGGCGAATCGCCTGGACTCTGTTAGTCGCTCTAGCCCTTCCTCTGTCCGCCACACCCGCCAGGGCCGAAGCCGGCACCACCTACTACGTGAACGCCGAGTCCGGAGACGACAGCGCCTCCGGCACGGGTGAGGCGTCGGCCTGGAAGAGTCTGGCCAGGGCAGGCCGGCTCGCATTGGGACCCGGTGACCGGCTGCTGTTCAAGGCGGGGCAGCGATGGAGCGGTCAGCTGACCCTGCAGGGAGCCGGGCAGCCCGGCAGGCCGGCCCTGGTCGGTTCGTACGGCACCGGCGCCAGGCCCGTCATCGACGGCCAGGGCCGGTTCGACGCGGCGATGCGGGTCAGCAACGTGCACGACTTCGTGGTCGACGGGCTGGAGGTGACGAACCACAGCGCTGACACCTCGGTGTACCGCAGCGGCGTGAACCTGTTCGCGAAGGACGCGGGCAGGCTCGAGAACGTCACGCTGCGCGACCTGAACATCCATGGCGTCAACGGCCAGGGCGGGCACAGCGTGGCCGCGGCCGGGCTGCTGATCTCCATCAGGGGCAACCAGGTCCCGACCTACTTCCACAACCTGGTGGTGGAGAAGAACGAGATCTCCGACATCGGCTCCTACGGGATCATCATGTGGTCCACGTGGTCCCGCCGCAACGGCATGACCAGCCTGTATCCCGTGGAGACCGGCATCCAGGACAGCGAGGTCGTCACCTGGACACCCAGCACAGGGGTCCGCATCCGCGACAACCACATCCATGACGTGACCGGTGGCGGCATCACCCCGATGCACACCAAGGGCGCGGTCATCGAAGGCAACAAGGTCGAGCGGGCCGTACGCGGCCGCACCAAGACCACCGGCGGCAACGTCGGCATCTGGTGGCAGGGCAACGACGACATCGTCGTCCAGCACAACGAGGTGTCGCACACCGGTTTCAACGGTCCGGGCTCCGACGGCCACGGCTTCGACAACGACGCCGACAACAACCGCAGCCTCATCCAGTACAACTACAGCCACGACAACGACGGCGGCTTCTTCCTGGCGGTCTCCTTCGCGGCGGCGCCGACCAGGGACACGGTCGTCCGCTACAACATCAGCCGCAACGACGGCTACGAGTCGATGGCCGCCTCCACCGCGACGACCAACACGCACTTCCACAACAACACGATCTACGCCACCACCCGGGTGGTCGAGGTCGAGCCGCCGTTCAGCGGCGCGGGGAAGTACCCGCTGGAGCGCATCGTCCGGCTCTACAACAACGCCGCAGGGGTGACCGTACGCAACAACGTCTTCGTCAACCTGCAGGGCGCCGGCTTCGACAACAAGAACGGCATCATCTACGACCACAACCTCTACTGGGGCACCGCCCAGCCGCCGACCGGCAACGATCACGCGGCGATCACGGCGGACCCCCGGCTGGCCGCCCCCGGCCAGGAGGCTCCTGACAGCTACCGGCCGCTCGAGGGCTCACCCGTCTTCAACGGCGGAGTGTCCGTCGACGCCGATCGCGACTACGCCGGGGTCGCCGTTCCGGACGGAGCCCCCGACCTCGGCGCCTTCCAACGAGACCTCGCCCCTGCGCAGGTGAGCAGCTCGCTGGTGCCGAAGGGTCACCTGGAGCGGGTGGCTGACCGGGACCAGGCCGGTTACTGGGAGAGCGTGCCCAAGCCGCGCCTCCCCGGCGTCCTCGACCTGACCTACGACAGCGCCCGCGCCTTCGGCGCCGTCACGCTGTCGGCCTCCCGCGCGCTCTCCCACGGGCCCACCGACGTGGACGTGCAGACCTTCGACGGGACCGGCTGGGTGACCAGGGCGAGCCGGCGTCTCACCTGGAAGAGCGACGACGACAGCGTGGAGCGCCAGACGGTGCGCCTGCCCGGGTCCGTCACCACCGACCGCGTGCGGCTGGTCGTCAAGGCCGCGGGAGACGGCCGCCTGCGGATCAACGAGGTGGCGCTGGCCGTGCCCGCCGCGAGCGAGCCGTACCGGCCTGCCCCCGCGACGCTGGTCACCACCACGTTCACGACCTCGCCCTCGCACACCGTGGACTCCCTGACGGACGGCGACCCGTCCAGTCCCTGGTCGTCGGTGAGCACCGGGGTGAGCCTGCCCGGCGAGTTCGTCGTGGACTACGGCAGGGCGCGGCATATCGCCACGGTCACCCTGCACACCGCCTGGGGCAAGGGGCAGGGGATCACCGACGTGTCGCTGGAGACCTGGGACGGCTCGGCGTGGATGCCGCAGGTGGCCCACCATCTGATCGACTGGCAGGAGAGCAGCGCGAAGGTGGAGACCAGCACCATCACCCTGCCCAAGCCCGTCACCACGCACAAGCTCCGCCTGACCGTGCACAGGGCGAACCTCCAGTGGGGCAACCTCGCCCTCTACGAGATCGTCGCCGCCTGACTCCGATCCGCCGTACGGCTCGCGCCCCTTGGCAGGGCGCGGGTCGTACCATCCCCCATGAAAAGGATCAAAGGTGCGTAAGCCAATTCCGTGGATGATGGCACTGCTCGCCCTGCTCATGCCCGCCGTACCGGCTCAGGCACAGAGCGCGGTGGGCACGACGTATTACGTGGACGCCGCCTCGGGCAGCGACGCGAACTCCGGGCAGGGAGAGTCCGCCGCATGGAAGTCCCTGGCCAAGGCCGGTCAGCTGGTGCTCGGCCCGGGTGACAAGCTGCTGTTCAAGGCCGGGCAGCGGTGGCAGGGCCAGCTCGTGATCAAGGGTGCGGGCGCAGCGGGCAGCCCCGCGCTGGTCGGCTCCTACGGCAGCGGGGCCAGGCCGGTCATCGAGGGGCAGGGCCAGGTCGACGCCGCGGTCAAACTCACCAACGTGCACGACCTCACGCTCGACGGCCTCGAGGTGACGAACTGGAGCAACGGCACGACGCCGCGCAGCGGGGTGAGCCTGTTCGCCAAGGACGCGGGCAGGCTGGAGAACATCACGCTGCGCAACCTGAACATCCACGACGTGGACGGTCCGGGGACGAGCTGGGTGGGCTCGGCCGGCCTGCTGGTGTCCATCAGGGGCAACACGGTGCCGACGTACTTCCACAACCTGGTGATCGAGAAGAACGAGGTCGGCAACATCCGGTCCTACGGGATCATCACCTGGTCCACGTGGTCCCGCCGTAACGGCATGACCAGCCTGTATCCCGCGGAGACCGGCATCCAGGACAGCGAGGTCGTCACCTGGACGCCCAGCACGGGGGTGCGGATCCGCGACAACCACGTCCACGACGTGACCGCCGGTGGCATCACCCCGATGCACACCAAGGGCGCGGTCGTCGAGGGCAACCGGGTGCACAGGGCGGCCACCGGCCGCCTGGTCACCACCGGAGGCAACGTCGGCATCTGGTGGCAGGGCAACGACGACCTGCTGGTCCAGCACAACGAGGTGTCCCATACCGGATTCAACGGTCCTGGCACCGACGGCCACGGGTTCGACGCCGACGCGGACAACAACCGCAGTGTCGTGCAGTACAACCACAGCCACGACAACGACGGCGGCTTCTTCATCACCGTCTCCTTCAGAGGCGCACCGACCAGGGGCAACGTCGTTCGCTACAACCTCAGCAGGGACGACGGCTACGAGGTGTTCAGCCTGTCGACCGAGACCTCCGGCACCGAGATCCACAACAACACGATCTACGCGGGCGGCCGCGTCGTGGTCGTGAACCCGCCCTACAACGGCGCCGGCAGCTACCCGCTCGGCAAGATCGTGCACATCTACAACAACGCGAGCGGCATCAAGATCCGCAACAACGTCTTCTACAACACGACCACAGCGGGCTACGACACGCAGAACAGCACCCTGTACGACGCCAACCTCTACCTGGGCCCCGCCCCTTCAGGCGACCTCAACGCCATCAGGCAGGACCCGAGGCTGGCCGCGCCCGGCAGCGCCGCCGCGGACGGCTACCGCCTTCAGGCGGACTCGCCCGCACGGGCGCGCGGCGTGAGCCTGGCGCCCGGGATCGCCGACTACTTCGGCGGCCTCGTCAACGCCCCGGCGCCCGATCGCGGCTTCCACCAGTACACCGGGGCGCCCGCGCGGGCGATGGCCACCACCTCCTACGCCCAGCTCGGCAACCACCACCCGTTCCGCCTGGTCGACGGCGACGTCAACACCTCATGGAGCAGCGCGGCCGGCGGCATCAGCTTCCCCGGCACCATCGACGTGGACCACCAGCAGGTCAAGAACATCGGCGCGGTCACCCTGCACACCGCGTGGGCCACCGGCCAGGCGATCACGGAGCTTGACGTGCAGACCTGGAACGGCTCGGCCTGGGTGACACAGGTCTCCGGCGCGAAGCTGACCTGGTCGGGCAACACGGCCACGGTCGAGAGCCGCACGATCACGCTGCCCCAGCCGGTCACCACCCAGAAGGTGCGCCTGGTGGTACGCAAGGCCAACCTGCAGTGGGGCAACTTCGCCCTGTACGAGATCAGCTAGGAACAGCGGCGCTCAGCGGCCGGTTCTCGCCTGGGGCCTCGTCCGGCGAGCGGCCACCTTGGCGCACAGGAGCCGGCCCTCGTTCCACACCGCTGCGGGATCGTCCGCACTCGCCGGAGGGACGGCTCCATCGTCTGCGGCGAGGCGGAGTCGATCCCCCGTGCGGGGGATCGACTCCACCTCTGGTGGGATCGATCCCCCGTGCGGGGGATCGACTCCACCTCTGGTGGGAGTCGCGAGCCGAGGCCGGATGACAGCCTCGTGGACATGACGAAGACTTCGACCGCCGCCTGGGCCGGCGCCGCCGCTCTGGCTCCTTACGCCGTGATGAAGACCTACTGGGCGTTCGGCGGGACCACGGGCAAGCCCGCCGGTGACCTCGCCGCCCAGCTCGAGGCGAACGGCGCGCCCGACGTGCTGGTGTGGATGGAACGGCACGGTCTCGACTTCACCGCCGTCGGGGCGCTGGCCGCGATGCTGTTCCTGGCCGCGCTGGTGATGCCATGGGGAGCCCGGCTGCCGCGCTGGAGCCTGCTGGTGCCCGGCTGGGCGGGTGCGCTGGCGTTGACGCCGTACGGGCTCGTCACCATGATCGCCGCGCCGTTCGGTTTCACGGTGGGCGACGCCGAAGGCTGGTCGGCCTGGGTGGGGATCGTCGCAGGCCTGGCGTTCGCCGGGCTGGGAATCGCGCTCGGCATATGCAGCCGGTCCTACCAGCGACGGACCAGGCGCGGGGCCAGGGACACGCGAGGCGCGAAGCCTGCGCCGACGGTGTGAGGCAGGGGGCCTCGGCGCGCCGGCGGTGATCGTTCTATCGTTCTCTTCATGGTCATGCAATGGCAGCTCATCGCTGGCATTGCCTTCACCGGCCGTAGGGGCTGAGCCGTAAGGCTTTCCTCCGCCTTTATCCCCCTTACAAACTACATAAGGAGTTTGTGTGCGTTCCTTCCGTAGCAGGATCGCCACGGCAGCGGGCCTCGCGCTCGTGACGCTGGCCGCCTTCCCACCGGCGGCGGCCGTCGCGCGCCCGCGGCCCGTAGACGTGCAGTTGCTCTCCTACACCGACTTCCACGGCTACATCACCCCGCAGAGCAACGCCGCCGACGGCACCATCAAGGACGCCCAGGGCAACACCCTCGTCGTCGGCGGCGCGCCCTACCTGGCCACGCACCTGCAGAACCTGCGGGCCGGCAAGGCCCACTCCATCACCTTCTCCACCGGTGACAACTTCAGCGGCTGGCCCGTGGAGGTCGCCCACCACGCAGACGAGCCGACGATCGAGTTCATGAACAAGGTCGGCACCAGCTTCACCACGGTGGGCAACCACGAGCTCGACCGGTCGCTGGAGTTCCTGCGCGACCACATGGGCAAGGGCGAGTGCTTCGGCGTGGTCGGCGAGGACAGCTGCTTCACCGACTCCGACGGCCACCCCTTCCAGGGCGCGACCTTCACCATCTCCACGGCCAACATCACCCGCAAGGGCTCCACCGAGCCGCTGTTCAAGCCGTACGTCATCAGGAAGTTCGGCAACGTGCGCGTCGGGTTCATCAACCTGACCACGCCCACGACCGTGGACGGCTCGACCTCCTACCAGCCGACGCTCGACAACCTGCCGCTGGTGGAGTCGGCCAACAAGTACGCCGCCGAGCTCAGGCACAGGGGTGTCAGGGCCATCGTGGTCAACATCCACGAGGGCGCGGCCGCGGGCAACGACTTCAACGGGTGCGGCGATTCCAAGGCGGGGCCGATCTGGGACTTCGCCAGGGACGCCTCCCCCGACATCGACGCGATCGTCACCGGCCACTGGCACGCGGCCTTCAACTGCTCGGTCCCCGACCCGGCGGGCAACCCGCGCCCCGTGGTCGAGGCCTCCAACCACGGGCGTCTGATCAGCGAGATCAACCTGAGGATCGACCCGCGCACCAAGGACGTGATCAGAGCGGCGACCACCTCGGTCAACCACGCCGTGACCAGGGACGTCTCGCCCGACCCCGAGATGGTCGAGCTGGTCGACCACTGGAACGCCAAGGAGAAGGAGACCTACGCCAGGCAGGTCGGCACCATCACCGGCGACGTGACCCGCACCCGTGACGCCGACGGCGAGAGCGCGCTCGGCAACCTCGTCGCCGACGTCGCCTACGCCGACTCGCAGAAGACCCAGGGCGGCGCCGCCGACCTGGCGATGGTGGCGGTCGCCCCGGTGAAGGGCTCCAACTCCCTGCGCGGCGACCTGCTGTACGCCAAGGGCGCCAACCCGGCCGATGCCGACGGGAGGGTGCTCTTCGGCGAGGCGTGGGCCACCTGGGGCTACGCCAACCCCGTGCTGACCGTCTCGGTGAAGGGCGGCCAGATCGAGCAGGCCCTCGAACAGCAGTGGCAGACCCAGGCCAACGGGAGCGTCAGGTTCGCGCCGCTGGCGGTCTCGGGCAACGTCCGCTTCCGCTACGACACCACCAAGCCCGTGGGCGACCGGGTGCTGCCGGAGCACGTGCTGATCAACGGTCAGCCGCTCGACCCGGCCAGGACCTACCGGCTGGCCGCCCTCGCCTACACCCTGCTGGGCGCCGACGGCTACACCGCCTTCGCCGGCCACACCGACGCGGTCCGCGGCGAACGGGACTACGAGGCCTTCCGCGCATTCCTCAGGAACGGCCCCGTGACCCCGCCCGCCCTCGACCGCGCCGCCGCGGTCAACGCCGCAGGCTAGGCCACGTCCTTCCGGGGTCGGGCTGAGTCCACGGTGCTCAGCCCGGCCGGAGCTCGGAGTCCCGCTCGCGCGAGGCGACCACCGGCATCGCGAGGCCGGGCGGGAGGGCCAGGGACAACCGTCCCGATTGGGCAATGTCCTGGCCAAGGAGCATGCGGTCGCGGTGTCCGAGCCGGACGGGGCGGGTAGGAGCCGCGCCTCAGCTCGGACAGGGGGCGCGCCTCCTGGCAGCACCCGGGAGTCCACCGTGACGGTCACGCGGCCTCGCATTCTGTCCGGTCTCGGCAGACCACAACGGTTCGCGCCGCGTCCGATCGTCCTGCTCGCATTGGTCAGCTGCCTGTACGGCCTGGCGCAGTTGCTCCTCGTCTCCCCCCGGCTGGGGATCGGCTGGGACGAGGCGGTCTACGCCAGCCAGTTCTCCTCCCACGCGCCGCCCGCGGTGTTCAGCGCGCCACGGGCGCAAGGCGTGCCGCTGCTGGTCGCGCCGGTGGTGGCGCTGACCAACTCGGTGCTCGTGCTGCGCCTGTACCTGACGGTGATCTCCTCGCTGGCGCTGTTCGGCGCCTTCTCCGTCTGGCTGCGGATCCGGCCGGGCCGGCTGGTGCCTGTGGCGGCCCTGCTGTACGGCAGCAGTTGGCTGTCGCTCTTCTACGGCAACCAGGCCATGCCGAACGGGTACACCGCGCTGGCCGCCGTCGCGGCCGTCGGCTTCCTCCTCCTGAGCGAGCGGTCCCGTCTGGCGCCGGTGGGGCTGGCAGGCTCGCTGGCCGTCATGTCGCTGATGCGGCCCTCGGACGCGCTGGTCGCCGCGGTGCCGCTGGTCGTCACGGCGCTAGTCGGCCTGCGTCGGCGCCGGATCGTCACGTCGGCGGCGATCGCCGCGGGCCTTGCCGTGGGCTGGGGACAATGGGCGATCGAGGCGCACGCGCGGTTCGGCGGGTTCGTCACCCGGCTCAAGGAAGCGGGCGAGCACAACGGCACAGGCTGGAACGTGTCGATCGTCGAGCACGCCAGGGCCCTGGACGGCCCGACGCTGTGCCGGTTCGGCGCCGAGTGCGGCGCGGTGTCGCCGGTGGCTCTGACCTGGTGGCTCGCGATCCCCGTGATGACCGCGCTGGGCCTGTGGGCGGCCGGGCGCCGGCGCCACCTGTTCCCGATCGCGTTGGCCGCGGTCACCGGCCTGGCGATGGCGCTGCCTTACCTGTTCTACGTGGACTACGCCGCGCCCCGGTTCCTGATGCCCGCCTACGCGCTGCTGTCCTTGCCGATCGCGGAGGCCGTCGTGGCGGGGACGCGGCTGCGCCGTCCGGTCGCGGCGGTGGTGATCGCCGGGCTGGTGGCGCATGTGGCGCTCCAGGGCGCGTACGCCTACCGCATGGCAGCCGTCAACCATCGCGACCGGGAGGCGATCGACGCGGCCGTGCAGGAACTGCGCCGGATGGGGGTGCGCCCGCCCTGCATGATCTACGGCCAGTCGGGCGTCCAGATCGGCTACCACCTCCGCTGCCACTCCCAGGGCATCATCCAGCGCTTCGCCCAGCGCCCCCCCGCTCCGCATCCGGCAGGCGCTGGAGCGGGGAGAGCAGGTGGTGGTCGTGTACAGGAACCTCAGGCTGCCGCCGTACGTCATGACGTGGCGCGAGGCCGACCTGCCTGGCCCTTGGAAGGCCCGCTTCCCGGGCTGATCCGGTGGCCGCCTAGAAGGCGTGCCGTGGCACGGAGTCCAGCAGGAGCCGCGTGTACTCGTGCTCGGGCGCGGTCAGCACCTGAGCCGTCGGCCCTGATTCGACGATCCGGCCGCGCCGCATGACCGCCACGTGGTCGGTGACGCAGCCGACCACGGCCAGGTCGTGCGTGATGAACAGGTAGGAGACGCCGCCGGCCGCGCGGATCTCGGCCAGCAGGCCGAGGATCTGCGCCTGGACCGAGACGTCCAGCGCGGCCACCGCCTCGTCCAGAACCAGCACCCGGGGCCTGACCGCCAGCGCCCTGGCGATCGCGACGCGCTGCCGCTGCCCGCCGGACAGCTCCCTGGGCAGCGCCGCCGCCTCGCGCGGGCCGAGACCGACCCGGTCGAGCAGCTCGGCCACCCTCGGCGCGGGCGGCTCGCCGGGAAAGTGCAGGCGCAGGACCTCGGTCAGGGACTCTCGTACGGCAAGGCGCGGGTCGAGCGAGCCGAGGGGGTCCTGGAAGACGATCTGGATCAGCCTCGCCCTGTCTCTGCGGCCGAGCGACGCCAGCGGCCTGCCCGCCACGAGCACCGTGCCGGCGTCGGCCCGCTCCAGGCCGAGCAGCAGCCTGGCCGTGGTGGTCTTGCCCGAGCCCGACTCGCCGACCAGGCCGAGCGAGCCGCCCTCCGCCAGGTCGAAGGAGACGTCGTCCACCGCGGCGAAGGTGCCGTAGCGCTTGCGCAGGCCCCTGACTTCGAGGTCGATGTTCACAGTTCCGCCTTCACACAGGCGACCCCGTCCACCAGGGGCGGGGCGGCAGCCGTACAGGACTCCATGACGTGCGGGCAGCGAGGGGCGAAGCGGCAGCCCGGCGGCGCCGACAGCAGGTCCGGCGGGCGTCCGGGGATCGCGGGCGGCAGCGTGCCCAGCTCGGAGACGCGCGGGGTGGCGGCGAGCAGGCCAGAGGTGTAGGGATGGCGCGGCTCGGCGAACAGCCGCCGCGTCGGCCCTGTCTCCACGATCCGTCCCGCGTACATCACGTAGACCCGGTCGCAGATCGTCGAGGCCAGTTCCAGGTCGTGGGTGATGAACAGCATGCCGGTCCGCATCCTGGCGCGCAGGTCGCGCAGCAGGCGGATGATCTCGGCCTGGGTGGTCACGTCCAGCGCGGTGGTCGGCTCGTCGGCCAGCAGCAGCCGGGGCTCCCCCGCCAGGGCCGCCGCGATCACCACGCGCTGGAGCATGCCGCCGGACAGCTCGTGAGGGTACTGGCGCACGCGCCGCTCCGGCTCGGACAGGCCGACCAGTTCCAGCAGCTCGACGGCCCTGGCCCTGGCCGCCTTGGCGCCGATCTCCTCGCGGAGGATCTCGGCGAGGAAGTCGCCGATCCGCCGGAAGGGGCTGAGCGCCGCGCGCGGATCCTGGTAGATCATCGCGGCCGAGTGGGTCCGGTGGCGGCGCAGCCCCGCAGGGGACATGGACAGCACGTCGGCGCCGTCCATCCGGATCTCGCCCGAGATCCGCGCGTCCTTCGGCAACAGGCCGAGGACGGCCCGCGCGGTCAGGGACTTGCCGGAGCCCGACTCGCCGACCAGGCCGACGGTCTCGTTCGCGGCCACGGTCAGCGAGATGTGGTCGATCGCCGGGCGGGCGGTGCGCGGGAGCCGTACGGCGAGCTCGTCGATCTCCAGCACGGTCACCTCCTGGAGACGCGGTCGGCGAGGCTCTCGCCGACGATGTTGAAGGCGATCACGCTCAGCACGATGGCCAGGCCGGGTACGAGGATCGGGCCGAGCGCGCCCTGCAGCACGGCGGACTGGCCCTCGTTGATCATCGCTCCCCAGTCGGCGGCAGGCGGCTGCACGCCCAGGCCGAGGAAGGCGAGTCCGGCCAGGTCGAGCAGGGCGTAACCGAAGTTGATCGTGGACTGGGCCAGGATCACAGGGGCGATGTTCGGCAGCAGGTGACGCAGGCAGATGGCCAGGCCGCCGAAGCCCAGCGCCCGGTAGGCGGCGATGTAGGGACGGCCCATCTCGCCTCTGGCCACCCCGCGGACCAGGCGGCCCACGAACGGCGTGTAGGCGACGGCAAGCGTGATCATGGGGCCGATCTGGCCGGGGCCGTACATCGCGACCACCAGGATCGCCAGCAGCAGGCCGGGGAAGGCGAAGACCAGCTCCATCGAGCGCGACAGGGCGGTGTCGACCCAGCCGCCGTGCCAGGCGGCGGTCAGTCCGACCAGGACGCCGAGCACCGTGGAGATGGCCACCACGCCCAGCGGTCCGAGCAGGCCGGTCCTGGCTCCGTAGATCACCCGGGAGAGCAGGTCGCGGCCGGAGGCGTCGGCGCCGAGCAGGTGGTCGCCGCCAGGTCCGGCCAGCGCGGCCGACAGGTCGACCGCGTCGGGGTCGGCTGGGGCGATGAGCGGCGCCAGCACGGCGGCCAGAACCAGAAGTGCGATCACGGCGAGCGCGACCCTGAGCAGGCCGCCTCCCCTGCTCCAGCCACCGAGACGGCGCAGTCCCGGCCTGACGGCGAAGGTCTCCATCAGCTCACCGCTCCCAGTCGCACGCGAGGATCGGCCAGCGGCGCGAGCAGGTCCACCACGAGGTTGGCGAGCACGAACACCGCGACGGTCAGCAGGGTCAGCGCCTGCACGACGGCGAAGTCCTTGACCGTCACCGAGTACTGCAGCAGCTGGCCCAGGCCGTTGACCCCGAACGCGGTCTCCACCAGCACCGTGGAGACCAGCAGACCGGGCACGAGAAGGCCGCCGTAGGTGAGCGTCACGGTCATCGCCCCGCGCAGCACGTGCCTGCGGACGATGGCCCGCTCGGGCACGCCGCGTCCGCGGGCGACCGTGACGTACTCCTGGCCGAGCTGGTCGATCATCGCCGTGCGCGACACTCTGGCCAGCACCCCCGCGAAGGTGAGCGCGAGGGCCACTGCCGGCAGCGCCAGGTGGTGCAGCCGGTCGGCCAGGCCCTCGCCCGCGCCGATGGAGGGGAACCAGCCGAGGTTCACAGAGAACACCGCGATGAGGACGTACCCCAGCACGAAGGAGGGGGTGGCGACCGCGACCGAGCTGCCCACGAGCACCGCCTTGTCGACCGCGCCTGGCCTGGTCGCGCTCCACACGCCCAGCGCCAGGCCGAGGACCATGGTGAGCGCGAAGGCCATGCCGATCAGGGTGAGCGTGACGGGCACGCGGGAGGCGATCAGCCCGCCGACGTCGGTGCGGAACTGCACCGAGCGGCCGAAGTCACCGGTGAGCACGCCGCCGATCCAGTGCAGGTACTGCACGGGGAACGGGTCGTCGAGCCGGTACTGCGCGCGGATGGCGGCGACCGCCTCCGGGGTGGCCGAGCGCCCGCTGAGCAGGAAGCTGGCGGGGTCGCCGGGGGCGAGCTGGAGGGCGCCGAAGACCAGGATCGAGGACGCGCCCAGGATCGCGGCCATCCCGGCCAGACGTTTCAGCAGGAAGCGAGCCATCAACCCGCCGCCCCGACGTCGGCGGCCCACGGGTAGTACAGGTACGAGATGCTGGTGGGCGCCCCGGTGATGCGCTTGCCGAGGAACATCACGTTGTCGAGGTCGGCCAGCGGGATCCAGGGCAGCCGTGTGGCCACGGTCTCCTGGAGCTTCGCCGTCAGCTGCGCCCGCTTGACGCGGTCGAACTCGGCTCCGGCCGCATCGACGAGCTTGTCGTAGGCGGGGTCGGAGAAACCGCCGTAGTTCTCGAACTGGCCCGTCTCGAACAGTCCGTAGAGCTCCAGCGGGTCGGTGGCCGACAGGTACCAGAGCGTCGGGAACAGGTCGATGCCCTTGCGCGCCTCCGGGTCGGAGAACAGCGCGGTGAAGGCGTCGGGCGCGACCGTCCGCACCTCGGCGGCCAGGCCGATCTCCTTGGCCGCCGCCTGCACGGCGTTGGAGATCACCGGAAACTCCGGCGACACGTTGGAGCTGGCGATCACGACCTTCCTGCCCTGCGCGCCCGCCTCGGCGACGAGCTTCTTGGCCGCTTCCAGGTCGCGCTTGGCGGTGGGGGCGGAGGGCCTGGCCTCCGGCACGTTGCGCCAGGCCTGGACAGGGGCGGGCACGAGCGCGGGCGCGCTGAACTCGCCGAGCACGGATTTGACCAGGCCCTCCCTGTCGATGGCCAGGGACAGGGCCTGCCGGACCTTGACGTCGGTGAGAGGGCCGCCGTTAAGGTCGGAGACGATCAGGTTCGCGGTGGTCAGGTTGGGGCCGCCGTAGACGGTGCCCGCACCGGAGGCGCGCAGCGGGGCGATGGAGGCGGCGGGGATCAGGTAGCCGCCGTCGGCCTCGCCCGTCACCAGGGCGTTGGTCCTGGCGGCCGAGTCCGGCACGAAGCGGAAGGTGACCTTGCCCGACCTGGCCTTGTCGCCCCAGTAGCCGTCGAAGCGGTCGAGCTGGATCGACTGGCCCTTGGTCCAGGCGCCGAGCTTGAACGGCCCTGTGCAGTCCAGGCGGCCGTCGGCCGTGCCGAAGGACTTGCCCTGCGCCTTCAGCGAGGCGGCGCTGACCACCGTGCCCGGCGAGGCGCCCATCTCCAGGGCGAACAGCGCGTCAGGCCGCTTGAACCTGACGGTCACCTCCATCGGGCCGGTCTTGGCGATCGACTCGACGTTACGGAAGGAGGAGACCCAGTAGGAGCCGACCTTCTCGTCGAGGTGCCGGTTCAGGCTGGCCACCACGTCGTCGGCGGTCATCTCGGCGCCGCTGTGGAACCGTACGCCCTTGCGGATCGTGTAGACGAGGGTCTTGGGGTCGCGCTGGACGGCCTTCTCCGCCAGGCCCGGCTCCTCCTTGAGGTCCGGTGTCCAGCGCATGAGGCTCTCGCAGACGTTGGACAGCACCATGTTCTGCGGATAGTCGAAGGCGTGGACGTAGTCGAGAGTCGGGGGTTCGGCGTAGGAGACCCAGGTGAAGGCGTCGATGTCGCCCTTGGGCTCGGGGGTGCCGGAGCTCAGGCCCCCGCCGGGCGGGGGCGCCGCGGTCCCGCCGCCGCCCCCGCCGCATGCCGCCGCCGTCACGGCCAGAGTGAGTACGGCGAGCGCTGTTCGCAGTCGTAGGCTCATGAGTCACGCCTTTCAGGGGTTGTCAGGCTTGGTGGACGAGCCGGCCCTCGACATAGGTCCTGACGACCCGGGTCGAGCCGATCTCCTCGGGCGGCCCGGCGAAGGGGTCGCGGTCCAGCACCACCAGGTCGGCGTACTTGCCTGCCTCGACCGTGCCGGTGACGTCCTCGAGGTGGTTGATCCAGGCGCTGCCCGCCGTGTACGCGGTGAGCGCCTGCGCCAGGGTGAGCGCCTGCTCGGGCAGGAACGGCTCGCCTGGCTCGCCCTCGGGCACCGTCCTGTTCACCGCGACGTGCACACCCCACAGCGGGTTAGGACTGCTCACCGACCAGTCGCTGCCCGCGACCAGGCGGGCGCCCGCGCGCAGGAGGTCGCCGAAGGGGTACTGCTGGGCCGCGCGCTCGGCCCCGAGGAAGGGGATGGTCAGCTCGTCCATCTGGGGTTCGTGCGCCGCCCACAGCGGCTGCATGTTGGCGGCGGCGCCCACCTCGGCGAACCTGGCGATGTCGGCGGGGTCGACGACCTGCAGGTGCGCGAGGTGGTGCCGGTTGTCGTTGACGCCGTTGGCCGTCCGCGCACCGGCCAGGGCGTCGAGCGCCTCCCTGACCGCGCGGTCGCCCAGCGCGTGGAAGTGGATCTGGAAGCCGAGCGCGTCCAGCTGGCGGACCGCCTCCCGCAGCAGGCCGGGCTCCACGAAGCTGATGCCGCTGTTGGCGGTCGGGCAGCCGCAGCCGTCGAGGTACGGCTCCAGCATCGCCGCGGTGAAGTTCTCCGCGACGCCGTCCTGCATGATCTTGACGGTGGTGGCGTTGAACCGGCCGACCTGGCCGGTCCTGCGCCGCTCGACCAGGTCGGGGATCTGTTCCAGGCCGCGCTCGCGGTCCCACCAGAGGGCGCCGACGACGCGGGCCAGCAGCGTCGACTCGCCGGCGGCGCGAAGGTAGGCCTCGTAGTTGTCGGGGTGGCCGGGGAAGGCGCCGATCATGGCGTCCTGCCAGCCGGTGACCCCCATCGAGAACAGGTGGGCCTGACCCGCGAGCAGACCGGCGTAGGCCTCCTCGGCGTTGGCCACCGGCACGTGCCCGCTCACCAGGGTCATGGCCCCCTCGTGCAGGGTGCCCTGCGGGGTGCCGTCCGGCTCCCGCTCGATCCGGCCGTCCACGGGATCGGGCGTGTCACGGTCGAGACCGGCCAGCCGCAGGGCCAGGGTGTTGGCCCAGGCGCCGTGCCCGTCGCGGTTGGTCAGCAGCGCGGGCCTGTCTGGCACCACCTTGTCGAGCAGCTGCCTGGTCGGGGTGCCGCCGGGGAAGACGTCCATCGACCAGCCGCCGCCGTGGACCCACGTCTTGTCGGGGTGCGCCTCGGCGTAGGCGGCGATCACCGCGAGGTAGCCCTCGACGCTGTGCTCGGCCGACAGGTCGCAGCGGAGCATCTGACCGCCGCCGAAGGCCGGGTGGACGTGGGCGTCCTGGAAGCCGGCCATGAGCAGCCCACCGGCGAGGTCGACCACCTCGGTGTCGGGGCCGGCCGAGGCCCGCACCGTCTCCTGGTCGCCGACCAGCAGGACGCGCCCGCCGCCGACCGCGACCGCGGCCTCGACGGGGGCGTCGGCCGTGCCGGTGAAGACCCGCCCGCCGATGAAGATCGTGTCCACCATTACAGCACCTTCCGCTCACGCAGTGTTGGGGAGGAGTGAACGCGAGCGCAACATAGATGTCAACAGTGTTGCGCTACGTGGAGACCGAACCGATACACTGGTGCGATCATGGCGAAGACACCTGTGAGGACCAGGCGCTCGGGCAGCCAGCTCAGTCCCGAGGCCATCATCGAGGCCAGCCTGCGCATCGCCGCCAGGGGCAGCCAGGACGCGTTCACCGTGCGCCGCCTGGGCGAGGAGTTGGGGGCCGACCCCACGGCGATCTACCGCCACTTCCGCGACAAGGACGAGCTGCTGCTGTCGGTGGCCGACCGGGCCTACGGCGAGGTCCTGGAGGGCATCCCCGACGGGCTCGGCTGGAAGGACCGGCTGCGGGCCCTGGCCAACGGCTCGTTGCGGGTCGCGCTGAAGTATCCGGCGGTGGCCTCCATCACCGCCAGCCGTACGACCAGGCGGATCAACGAGTTCAGGATCGTCGAGCTCATCCTCGGGGCGGTCACCGAGGCGGGGCTCGACGGCGCCGACGCGGCGCTGTACTACCGGGCGGTGGCCGACGCCCTCCTGGCGTACGTGGGCCAGTCGGCCGCCTACGTGCTCTTCGCCCCCGAGATCAGGGCGGGCGACGAGTCGTCATGGGCGCGGGAGTACCGGATGGTCGACCCAGGGCGCTTCCCGGGGATCGCCCGCCTCGGCACGGAGCTGGCACAGGTGAGCGCCGAGGCGGTCTTCGACGTCCGGGTGGAGGCGCTGATCGCCGCCATCGAGGCCAGGGCCGCGTCGCTTCCCGAGGATGCGACGCGGACCTGACGGGCGCGCCCGGCGCATCCCCGGTTCACGGCTTCACGAGGTGGATGGCGGCGGGGCAGACCGTCCTCTCTGGTGGTCGGGGCCTGACGGTGTGACCCGCTCGGCCCTGTAGGGGCCGGTCACCGCCTGGTCACCACCGCACCGGGATCTCGCGCAGCCCGCCGATGGCGAGCCCCTCCACGCGCTGGAGCTCCTGTGCGGGTACGGCCAGCTCCAGCGACGGCAGCCTGCGCAGCAGCACCTCCAGGACGACCTGCAGCTCGGTGCGTGCCAGCGCCTGGCCCAGGCAGGAATGGGCGCCGGCGCCGAAGGCCAGGTGCGGGTTCGGGCTGCGGCCCAGGTCCATCTCGTCCGCGCCGTCGAAGACGCTCGCGTCGCGGTTGGCCGCGGCCATGCTGCACACCACGGTGGTGCCGCGCGGCAACACCGTCCCGCCGACCTCGCTCTCCTCGCGCAGGTAGCGCGGCATGCCGAAGCCTGCGTTGGCGTCGAAGCGCAGCGCCTCCTCCACCGCCGTGCGCACCAGCGACGGGTCGGCCAGCAGCCGCTCCCAGCGGGTACGGTCGGCCAGCAGCATGCCGACCATCTTGCCGATCATGTTCGCCGTGGTCTCGTGCCCTGCGACCAGCAGCCCCATGCCGGTGGCCAGCAGCTGGAGGTCGGACAGCCCGCCGTTGTCGGCGCCCCCTGCCGCGATCAGCTCGCTGAGCAGGTCCTCACCCGGCTCGGCTCGCTTGGCGGCGATGTGGCCGGACATGTACTGCACGAACTCGGCCTGCGCCGCGTCGATCTCCGCCTGGCCGTAGCGGGTCAGGTTGAGCAGCGTGTCGGACCAGTAGGCGAACCGGTCCCGGTCGCCTGCGGGCACGCCGAGCATGTCACAGATCACGTATACCGGCAGCGGGAAGCCCAGGCCGGCCCTGAGCTCCCCCGGCTGGCCGCGCTTGACCATGTCATCGATGAGCTGTTCGGCCATCTGCGTCATCGCCGGCCGCAGGGCGGTCATCCGCTTGGCCGTGAACCACTTGCCGACCAGGCGCCGCCACCGCTGGTGCTCCTCTCCGCTGTCGGGGATGATCTGCGCCATCTCGCTGCTGAACAGCCCGCCCGACTCGTCGGCCGACAGCCTGGCCGCGTCGTCGGCGTTCAGCAGCCGGGTGAATCGCGGATCGGCCAGCACCTGCCTGACGTCCTCGTACCGCGTGAGCAGTGAGGCCTGGTCGCCGCTGGGCAGGTTCACCCGGGCCACCGGGCACTGCCGTCGCAGCCGCGCCCATTCGGCCGGCGGCTCCAGCGCCGCCTCGCTCGGGATCGGGTAGTTCAGGACCTGCTCGTTGTGGCTCATTCGGTGTCTCCTCGGAACGGATCGTGTGTCGTCACCGGGATCTGCTTCGACGGCGGCGGCGGCCGGCCGTAGGGCGGGGCGGGTCGGGCTCGACATCCAGCAGCGTCGACCGGCCTGCCACCACGCCGCCCAAGTTACCCTACAGCTGTAGGAAATCCTACACATGTAGGGTGAAGGTAGGCTGAGAGACGTGGTCACGACCAGAGACAGCAACGCGCCGGCGGGCGACCGGCGCGTGCGCCGTACCCAGGCGGCCCTGCAGCGCACGCTGATCCAGCTCGTCGAGGACCGGGACCTGTCCCAGATCAGCGTCGCCGACGTCGCCGAGCGGGCCGGAGTGAGCCGCTCCACCTTCTACGACCACTATCGGGACGTGCACGAGCTGGCCGAGGCCGCCTGCACCACGATGATCGACAACCTGATCGAGTCCCTGCCCTCCCCCGGCCCCGACTCGGCCGACCCGACGCAGGACGCGACCCAGTCACTGCGGGCCTTCTTCGCCAACCTCGCCGAACACGCCGGCCTCTACCGCAGCCTGCTGGGGCCGCAGGGAAGCGCACGAGTCATCGACCACGTACGCCGGCGCACCACCGCGGCCATCCACGTCGCCGTGCGCAGGGCCGAGACCGGCGACGACCTGGCGGCACACTCCGCCGCGTCGATGGACATCCCCCACGACGTGCCCGCCGCGTTCACCGCCGGAGCGCTCATCGGCGTGGCCGCCGACTGGCTCCAGCGCGGATGCCTGCGGACACCTGCCGAGATGGCCGCCCTGACCTGGCCGCTCCTCACCGCCCTCTACCACGTCGACGCCGACATGAGGCCCGAGTAGAGACTCGCGCGGGCTGCGCCTATGCGGGCAGTCCGACGGCGCGTTCGCCGGTGCGGCGCTGCTGGATCACCACGGCGGCCACGAGCAGCGCGCCCTGCGCGACGTTCTGCCAGAACGTGTTGATGCCCTGGACGGTCAGCCCGTTCTCCAACGCGCCGAGCAGGGCGACGGCGAGCAGCGTGCCGCCGATGCCGCCCTTGCCGCCCTTGAGGGCGCAGCCGCCGAGCGCGGCCGCTGTGATGGCCTTGAGTTCCAGGCCTTCGCTGCCGGAGACGGGCTGGCCTGAGCCGGTGCGGGCGGTCAGCAGGATGCCGGCGACGGCGGCGACGACGCCGATGAGTGCGTAGACGGCGACCAGGTACTTGTTGATGGAGATGCCGGCCAGCCGGGCGGCGGTGTCGTTGCCGCCGATCGCGTAGAGGTTACGGCCGATGTCGGTGTACTTGAGCAGCACGTGCACGCCGAGCGCGACGACGATCAGGATCCAGATCATCACCGGGAGACCGGCGATCTTGCCGCGGCCGAGGAAGACGAAGAAGGGGTCGTTGAGGACATAGCCCTGTGCCCGGCCGTCGGACACCAGTTGTGCGATGCCCTTGTACGCGGCCAGGCCGGCGAGGGTGGCGATGGTCGGATTGACCCGTCCGTAGACGATGACCACGCCGTTGACGATCCCGACGGCGACACCGACGCCGATGGCCGCGCCCATGCCGAGGTAGGGGTTGGAGGCGGTGGAGGTGAACGCCATCGCGCTGACCACCGACGCCAGACCCGCCTGGGAGCCGACCGAGATGTCCAGGCCACCGCAGATGATCACGATGGTCTGCACGACGGCCAGCAAGCCGGTGATCGTCGCGGCCTCGCCGATGACCTGGATGTTGTTCCAGCTCAGGTAGTTGTCGTTGAGAACGCCGAACAGCGCGAGGACGGCGACGAGGGCGACGATGAGGCTGAGGTTCTGGCCGCCGACGACGGCGATCGGCGAGCGCTTGCGGCCGGCTGTCACGGTCACTTCGTCCGTCTTCGCGGGGGCGCCCGGTGTGGTGGTGGTCATCGAAGGCCTCCATCGGCGGGGTCGGTACGTGGCCGGTCGGGTACGGCGGTTGTGGCGGCGGTCAGGTCGTCTGTCATGGCGAGGTTGAGGATGGCTTCCTCGGTGGCTTCGGCGCGGTCGAGTTCTCCGGTGATGCGGCCGTTCTGCATGACGGCGATCCGGTCGGCGAGGCCGAGGACCTCGGGCAGTTCGGAGGAGATCACCAGCAGGGCCACGCCCTGGCGTGCGAGGTCGGCGATGATCCGGTAGATCTCCGCTTTGGCGCCGATGTCGATGCCGCGGGTCGGCTCGTCGAGGATCAGCACCTTGGGCCTGCGGATCAGCCAGCGGGCCAGGACCACCTTCTGCTGGTTGCCGCCGGAGAGCTTGCCGATCTCCTGCTCGATCGAGGGGGTGCGCACCCGCAGCCGGTCAGTGAACTCCTGGGCCACGGCCCGCTCATCACGGCGCTTGACGAAGCGCAGGCGGCGCAGCCGTTCCAGGCTCACCAGCGAGGTGTTGTCGCGGATGGATCGCTGGAGGAACAGGGCCTGCGCCTTGCGCTCCTCCGGAGCGAGGCCGATGCCCGCCCTGATGGCGTCCTTGGGGGTGCGCAGGTTCAGGGGCTTGCCGTTCAGGCGGATCTCCCCGGAACGGATCGGCAGGTCACCGGCGATGGCGCGAGCCAGTTCGGAGCGCCCGGCGCCGATCAGGCCGGCGAGGGCGACGACCTCTCCGGCGCGGATGGTGAGGTCGATGCCGGTGACGTCGTCGGTGGTGACACCGTCCAGTGCGAGGACGACCTCGTCGCCTGCCACATCCTGCCGGACGAAGAGGGTGGAGAGGTCACGTCCGACCATGAGGCGGACCACCTCGCCCTCGCTGATGTCGGCTGCCTCCAGAACGCCGGCGACCGTGCCGTCCCGTAGAACCGCGACGCGATCGGCGAGGCGGAAGATCTCCTTCATGCGGTGGGAGACGTAGATGATGGCGATGCCCTGCGCCCGCAGCCGTCCGATCAGCGTGAACAGCGCCTCGACCTCGTGCTCGGCGAGCGAGGAGGTGGGTTCGTCGAAGGCGATGACCTTCGCCTCGCCGATCAGGGCGCGCAGGATCTCCACCATCTGCCGCTGGGCGGCGGTCAGGCGCGAGCCGAGCTCGTCGGGGTCGATGACCTTGTCGAAGCCGAGCCTGGCGAGGTCGGTGGCGATGCGGCGGTGCAGTTCGGCCCGGTCCAGGCGGCGCCAGGCGTTGCGCGGGAGCGAACCGACGTAGACATTCTCGGCGACCGAGACGTGCGGGATGATCTCCGGTTCCTGCGGGATGATGCGGACGCCGGCCTTGCGGGCGTCGTGCGGGGAGCCGAACGCGACGGGTCGGCCGTCGAGCAGGATGCGGCCCTGCGTGGGCTGGTGGTCCCCGGTGAGGATCTTCAGCAGGGTGGACTTGCCCGCGCCGTTCTCGCCCATGAGGGCGGTGACGCGACCCGGGCGGAACTCGAGGGACACGCCGCCGAGGGCCTGGACAGCACCGAAGCGCTTGGCGACGTCCTGGACGGCGATGCCGGTGCCGGAGCGGGAAGCGAAGTGGTCGGGCACTGGCGGTTCGGTGTCGGATGTGGTCATGGTGGCCTCGCGTGCTGGAGAGCGGTGTGCGGGTCGGCACTGCCGGGCGCTGGCTGGTGAGGTGCCGATGTGGCGGCGGGCCAGGGCCGCCGCCGACGGCCGTCAGGCGAGTCGGCCCTGCGGAGTCAGCTGCAGGTGACCCCGGCGGCCTGCCAGTTGGAGTCGTCGACCATCTTGGTCGGGGCGAAGGCCTCCTTCGGCAGGGCCTTGCCGATCTTGAGGTTGTCATACATGGTCTGGACCGCCAGGGCGCCGACGTCGCGGCCGTTGATGAACAGCGCGGCTTTCATGCCGGACGGCTTGCCGGAGCCCCAGTTCTTGCAGGCCAGGTAGGCGCCGAGGCCGACGCCGATGACGTCGTCGGCGTCGAAGCCGGCGTTCTCCAGCGCGGTGACGCCACCCTGGACGTTCTCGTCGTTGCAGCCCCAGACCACCCAGTGCTTGACGCCCGGGTTGGCGGTGATCGTGGCGGAGATCTTGTCCTGGGCGCCGGTGGGGGTGTTGTCGGTCGGGACGTCGATGTTCTTCACACCGGTGCCGCCGCCCGCCGCGAAGGCGTCCTCGGCAGCCTTCACGCGGTCGGAGCAGACCGTGACGTCCTGCTTCCACGCGGAGATCGTGGCGGTCTCGGCGCTCTTCCAGCCGGCCTTCTTGAACTCCTCGGCGGCGCGCTTGCCGACCTCGCCACCCATCTGGGCGCCGCTGAAGCCGATGCGCGGCACAAGATTGGCGACGGGGCAGGCGGACGGGTCCGGGCCGGTGGTGCAGATCTGGTCGTCGGAGGTGATCAACGCCATTTTGGCGTCCTGGGCGGTCCTGGCGACCTGCGGCCCGACGGCCGGGTCCGGCACAACGACGATCAGGCCGTTGCTCTTCTGCGCGATGGCCGCCTGAACCTCGCTGACGGTCTTGTTGGCGTCGTTGCCGAGGTTGACGACCTTCAGGCCGATGCCGAGTTCGTCGGCCTTGGCCCTGGCTCCGGTGGCCTCGCTGATGAAGTACTCCTGGTCGCCCTGCTTCTGCAGGTACGTCAGGGTGAGCGGGCCGTCGATCTTGCCCGTGGCGCCGCCGGCGTTCGTGGTCTCCTGCCCGCTGGAACAGGCTGCGAGAGCGAGCATCGCGGCCAGGCCGAGAGCGACAGCAGGCCGAGGGCTTCCCTTTGTGGACATGTCATTTCCCCTTGCTAGGGCGGGCCACCACACGCCGGACGGGTGAGGTACCCGAGTTGTCACGAAGCGCTCCTCGCCGCGGACAGGCGAGGGAGGAGTGTGGTCGGCGATCCTCAAGACGAAATCACCAGACCAAGACATTTTCAGACGCAATACGACACATGAAACAACCGCTTCCGCCACGAGTCAACAAGGTGACGGGAAGATTTCTGATGAAAGAACTGCGGCGCCAACGAACCGACTGATCGCCCGAGACCGGCCGCGGAGCGCCTGTGCGTGTGCGCTGACGTTCGACACCCCCGGGACCCGCTGCCGATCCACCTCACGTACGAGCAGGACGCCCCCGTCGCGACCCTCCGCCCACGACGACCAGGTGCGACACCGCCATCCCTGCGGAACCTGACGACGGCGCCGGGCCGCGGCACGGTACGGACGGTTCCGGCGACGGGGAACCCGCGCCTGGCCTCCTGTGCCCGCGGACGAAGAGGGCCGCGCAACGGACCTGCGCGGCCGCGCAGAGGCCGCCTGCAGGACGCGACGTTCCCTGCGGCGCCCGGGGAGGCACACAAAAACCCAAATAAACGGACTTTAAACGCGAAGCCCCCTTGACATCCCCCCATAACCGCACTTTCATGTGGTTGAAGAGGTTTGATTTTGATGATTCTCGTGCAATTGATCAAAGCGATTCATCACGATCAAACAAGATCTCATCAAGCGGATACAGCTCGTACGGCTCACCGTCGAGCGATGCCTGGGGTGACGGTGTCGTCGCACCGGTCGCGCCGGGAGCCGCGAGGGGCCATCGCCTTCTGTAGGAGGGAGGAATCATGTGCCGGCACCAGCCTCAGTGCCCTCCGGCCGATGCACGCGATCGCGAGGCGGCACTGCTCGTCGCCTTCCACCCCGAGCAGGGGTGGTGGTTGCTCTGCAACGGTGTGGTGATCTTCGACGACACCGGAGAGCTTCTGCCCGATGGGCGCAGCGTCCCCGCCCGTCGCGCTCTCTGCGAGCGTGCGACATGAACCCGCTCCAGGGCGTGGCGGACGAGTGTCCGAGCTCACCGCTCTTCCCTGCAGATTCCGCGTACTGCCCGCCGGCCCTGGAGACAGACCGCCGCGCGCGCCCTTGGCACCGGTTCAGTCGCGCCCTCTGGCGCCTCGCGGGACCGGCCGCGCAATCCATCGGCCAGACAGCCTCATGGCGGCTGCCGCGCAGACCGACCTCTGTGCGCAGAGCCCGGCACCTGGCACGAGGCCGCATGGCCGCCTGGCGACTCGACTCCGACTGCGTGGTCATCGAGTTGCTGGTCAGCGAGCTGGTCACCAACGCGCTGCAACACACGGAGGGGACCATCCGGCTCGCTCTGTGCTTCGAGGACGGTCTGCTCCGCTGCGAGGTCGAGGACACAGAAGCCGACACGGCCTCCCTTCGACCGGGCCCCGCCCGCGAGTACGACGAGAGTGGGCGCGGGCTCCATCTGGTCGAAGAGCTGGCCTGCTGCTGGGGCAGCGCCCGCACCGCGCGTGGCAAGGCCGTCTGGTTCGAGCTGTCCGTGCGCCCCGTTCATGCGGCAGCCTAGCCGCACCCCTTCCAGCACCTCTGGCGCGTCGATTCCGGCCTCTCGACCGAATCCGCCGGTCCTCGAGACCGGATCAGTCGCCTCGTCACCGCGGTGCGGTGGCCGTGCTGCGTCGGACCACCAGCCGGGTCGGGACGAGATCGGTGCCGGGCTCAGAGCCGCAGCCTTCGCGGATCTGGCGCAGCACCCGTTGCACGCATCTCCTGCCCACCTCCGCGAAGTCCTGGTGGACGGTGGTCAGAGGCGGGACGAAGTAGGCGGCGTCGGGGATGTCGTCGAAGCCCACCACGCTGATCTCGTCGGGGACCGCCCGGCCGCGTTCGTGGAAGGCGCGCAGCAGGCCGAGGGCCGTCTGGTCGTTGGCGGCGAACACCGCGGTGCAACCTGGTTCGTCGGCGAGCCGGAGACCGGCGCTGTATCCGGATTCGGCCGACCAGTCCCCGTGCAGTGGCGGGGGGACCGGCCGGCCCGCCGCCTCGAGCGCGTCGCGCCAGGCCTGGGCGCGGCGCTGGCCCGCGTAGGAGGCCCGTGGCCCCGTCACGTGCCAGACGGTCCTGTGCCCCAGGTCGAGCAGGTGGTGGACGGCCCGGCGCGCCCCGTCGGCCTGGTCGGTGTCGACGACGGGGTAGCGCTCTCCCGCGTCGGAGTCCACGACGACGACGTGCACTCCGGGCGGCAGGGTGACGGTCCCCGCGTCGAGCAGGTGGATCTCCATGATGACGATGACCGCGTCGACGGCCAGCTCGCCCATGCGGGTGAATGCCCCCAGGACGTTGTCCTGGGTCGGCACGTCGATGGGGATCAGCGTGATGGCGTAACCCTCGGTCGCGGCGTGGGCGGCGATCGCCTCCACCGTGCGGCTGTTTCCGGTCGACGCCAGGCTGAAGAGGATGACCCCGATGGTGTTGAACTGGCCGTACCGCAGAGCGCGGGCGGCGCTGTTGGGCCGGTAGCCCAGCTCCCGCATCGCCGCGAGCACCTGCTCGCGGGTGGATCCGATCACGCCCGGGTGACCGTTCGAGACCCGGGAGACCGTCTGCGCCGAGACGCCCGCCAGCTTGGCGACGTCAGCCATGGAGACGCGCTGTTTACGGCGGCCGCCGGGGATGCCCGACCCTCCCCGTTGGACGCCGCCCGCAGGAGGCGTTCCCGGCTGCTCCCGATCGACCCGATCCATTGCTCTCCTCGCGTCCGCTTCGGCATCGTCACACCAGGCGCCGTGCGACGAGCTTGTTACCTGGGGGGAACTCTTGACGCACTGTGTGGCCGATGCCACGATACCGCAATAAGTTTACGTAAACATCACTCAATGGTGATGACCTGCAACTCTGTGCAATCGTCTTCTCGGGTTCACGACAAGATCGATGTTTACGTAAACACAGGTACTTCGAAGGGAGGAGGAAAGGTGGTCGCAACGCCGCAGGCGAGCACATCGGCTGCCTGGAAGGCGGCGCCCCGGGGGCCGCGCTCGTGGACGGGCTGGCGGTTCGTCGGACCCTTCATGGCGGTGTTCGCGCTCGTCTTCCTGGCCCCGATCGCGTACTCGATCTACCTGAGCCTGTTTCGCACCCAGCTGATCGGCGGAACCGTCTTCGTCGGCCTCGACAACTACCTCAAGGCGCTGGGCGATCCGCAGTTGTGGGCGGCCTTCGGCCGGGTGGCGCTCTTCCTGGTCGTGCAGGTGCCGATCATGTTGTTCCTGTCACTGCTGATGGCCCTGGCCATCGACAGCGGCCGGCTGTACGGGGCGAGCTTCTTCCGCATCTCGGTCTTTCTGCCCTATGCCGTGCCCGCGGTGGTCGCGACCCTGATGTGGGGCTTCATGTACGGAACCCAGTTCGGCCTCATCGCCGACGTCAACGAGATGCTGGCCCTGTCGCTGCCGGACCCGCTGTCGCCCGAACTGGTCCTCGCCTCCATCGGCAACATCGTGACCTGGGAGTTCGTCGGCTACAACATGCTGATCTTCTACTCGGCGCTGCGGGTGGTCAATCCGTCCCTCTACGAGGCCGCAGAGATGGACGGCGCCAGCCAGCTCCGCATCGTCTGGGCGATCAAACTGCCCGCCCTGCGCGGAGCACTGATGATCGCCACGATCTTCTCGATCATCGGCAGCTTCCAGCTCTTCAACGAGCCCAGCATCCTCAAGAGCCTGGCGCCGAACGCGATCACGACCTCCTTCACTCCGAACCTCTACGCCTACTCGCTGTCCTTCGCCGGCCAGCAGTTCAACTACTCGGCGACCGTCGCCATCGTCATGGGCCTGATCACGATGATCATCGCCTACGTCGTCCAGCTTCGCGGCGCGCGGAAGGGACTGTGAGCATGACCGCCACCACCCCGGCAACCGCCCGCGAGCCTCGCACTCCCGCTCGCGCGGGCGCCTCGGCAGGCCCGCTGGTGATCCGGCGCGGCCACCGGCGCCCGCCACGGCGAAGTCGCCGCAGCGTCACGCTGACCGTCATGAGCGCGATCATGCTGGTGTACACGCTGCTCCCGCTCGTCTGGCTGGCGATCAACGCCACCAAGACGCAACAGGGGCTGCTCCGCTCGTTCGGCCTGTGGTTCGACGCGGACTTCGCCCTGTTCCGCAATCTCGCCGACACCTTCACCTACGACGACGGCGTCTTCACCCGCTGGCTGCTCAACACCCTGCTCTATGTGGTCGTCGGCGCGGGCGGCGCGACACTGCTCGCGACGGTCGCCGGCTACGGCCTGGCCAAGTTCGACTTCCCCGGCAAGAAGGCGGTGTTCGCGATCGTCATCGGGGCGGTCGCGGTGCCCGGAACCGCGCTGGCCGTCCCGACGTTCCTGATGTTCTCCACCATGGGACTGACGAACACCCCGTGGGCGATCATCATCCCGTCGCTGGTCTCGCCGTTCGGCCTCTACCTCATGTGGACGTACGCCACCGACGCCGTGCCCGACGAGATCCTCGAGTCGGCGCGCGTGGACGGGGCTCGCGAGTTCCAGACGTTCTTCCGCATCAGCCTGCCGCTGCTGGCGCCAGGCGTCGTCACGGTGCTGCTGTTCACCGTCGTCGCGACCTGGAACAACTACTTCCTGCCGCTGATCATGCTGAGGGACCCGGACTGGTATCCGCTCACGCTGGGCCTCGACAGCTGGAACGACCAGGCGTCCACCGCCGGGGGCGAGGCGATCTTCAACCTCGTCATCACCGGCTCGCTGCTCACCATCCTTCCGCTGATCGCCGCGTTCCTGCTGCTCCAGCGGTACTGGCAGTCGGGCCTGACCGCCGGAAGCGTCAAGGAGTAGGGCGACGCCGGACCGTACTGCCGATCAGTTCCAGGAACACCCAGGAAAGAGACACCATGAACACAACCCGCCGCCACGCCCTCCTGCTGGGGGCCGCACTGTCGGTATCGCTGGTCGCCACCGCCTGCGGCTCCTCCGGCCAGGGTGGCACCGACGCCGCCGCTACCCAGAGCGCGGCCATGTCCGACACCGACCTGCAGGCCGCGCTGGACGCCGGTGGCACCATCACGGTCTCGGCCTGGGAGCCGACGCTGAAGCAGGTGGTCAGCGGCTTCCAGGCCAAGTACCCGAAGGTGAAGGTCAATCTGGTCAACGCCGGCACCAACAAGGACCAGTACACCGCGCTGCAGAACGCGATCAAGGCCGGATCGGGTGTCCCCGACGTCGCTCAGATCGAGTACTACGCCCTGCCGCAGTTCGCGCTCAGCAAGTCGGTGGCCGACCTGAGGGCCTTCGGCGCCGACAAGCTCGACGGCACCTTCACCCCCGGCCCGTGGAACTCCGTCCGATCGGGCGACGGCGTCTACGGCCTGCCGATGGACTCCGGCCCCATGGCCCTGTTCTACAACAAGGATGTCTTCGACAAGCACAAGATCGCCGTGCCGGCCACCTGGGAGGAGTACATCGCCGCGGCCAGGAAGCTGCACGCCGCCGACCCCAAGGCGTACATCACCAACGACACCGGCGACGCCGGCTTCACCACCAGCATGATCTGGCAGGCCGGCGGCAAGCCTTACCAGGTCGACGGAGCCAAGGTCGGCGTCGACTTCACCGACCCCGGCACGCGGAAGTTCGCCACCGCCTGGCAGCAGCTCGTCAGCGAGAAGCTCGTCGCGCCGATCACCCCCTGGAGCGACGCCTGGTACAAGGGACTCGGTGACGGCACCCTCGCCACCCTCGTGATCGGCGCCTGGATGCCGGCCAACCTCGAATCCGGAGTCAAGGCCGGATCCGGCAAGTGGCGGGTCGCGCCCATGCCGCAGTGGGAGGCCGGCGGCGCGGCCAGCGCGGAGAACGGCGGCAGCTCGCTCGCGATCCCCGAGCCCAGCACCAACAAGGCGCTCGCCTACGCCTTCCTGAAGTACGCCAACGTCGACGAGGGCGTGCAGACCCGTGTGGACGGCGGCGCGTTCCCCGCCACCTCCGCGCACCTCGACGCCCCCGCCTTCCAGGACAAGAAGTTCCCGTACTTCGGCGGGCAGCAGGTCAACCAGATCCTCGCCCAGTCAGCCGGCCAGGTCGTAGACGGCTGGTCGTACCTGCCGTTCCAGGTCTACGCCAACAGCGTCTTCAACGACACGGTCGGCAAGGCGTACGTAGGCGGCACCACTCTCCAGGACGGCCTGAAGGCATGGCAGGACGCCTCCCTCACCTACGCCAAGGACCAGGGCTTCAGCGTCCAGTGAACGGCCACGGCCGGGTCCTGCCACCTGTTCGCCGGTGGCAGGACCCGTGACCCGCGCCCGCACCCCGGCCGCACCGTCAGCCGGCCGCCCATGTCGCCCGAGGCCTGGCTCCTACGGCGCGCCCGCAAGCCACCACTGGCTGCGACCCACTGTGCCGAAACGAGGAAACACATGCCTGCGCACAGCGACCAGAGCCGTCTGGGCCTCTCCGGAACCACCTATGACTAGGATGTTCCGCCGCGGAGCTGGAATCACGACGCGGGCGTCCTGACCGTCGATGCCGCGCCGCGTACCGACATCTTTCGCAGCCCGTTCGGCTGGTCCACCGCCGTCAACGCCGCCAGGGCACTCACCCACTCCCCCGACCGGCGACTGGCAGCTACAGGCCCGTCTGCGGGTCGACTTCCGCGCCGACTGGGACGCCGCCGCCCTCCTGGTCTGGGCGGATGACAACACCTGGGCCAAGGTCAACTATGAGCTCGCGCCCGGCGGGGTGCCCACCATCTTCTCCGTCATCACCCGCAACGGCCGTTCTGACGACGCGATCGGGCCGGTCGCCGGCGACCGGCTTCGCTGGCCTTCGGAGAGCTCGCGCGGGCGACTGGCCTTCGGCGCCGATTACAACCCGAGCAGTGGTTCAGGAAGGTGTGGGAAGACCTGGCGGGTGAGGTGCTCCAGGCTCCCTGCCTTGCCGCGGACCTCACCCTGGCCCCCGCCAGGTGTGCGTCCTGCGCCGGCCGCACGAGCCGGCGCCCACCGCCTGACGAACAGGGCACGCCGAATCGTTGCCGGCGCCGGCACACGGATCAAGAAGGGCCGAAGCTGCGGCGGACCGTGCGGCGACGCACAGCGAGCACGGTCCGCTCCCGGCTCGGCTGGGCCGGCGGCGGCCGGCCGCCCGCAAGCATTTCGCCTAGCGCCCGGCTTCCTGTCCTTCGAGCGCGTCCATGACCTGGGCTCCTTCGCGTGCCGCCTCGCCCGGCGACAGTTCACTCAGGGCGTGCCGCAGAGTGACCTCGGCGGCGTCGATGGCCGCCCTGGCGGTGATCACGTGCGTGTGCGCGCGGTCAAGATGACCGAGCCCAATACAGTCGAAAGCGACCTGCGCGTCGTGCAGGGCGAGCTGCAGCTGCCGGGTGGATTCATCGAGACCCATCGCATGTCCTCCTGATTTATGGACGAAGTGTGACACGTAGCCCCACCGCCTGCTCAGTTATTATGAGGCGGCAGTCGGGTTTTCTGCGGGTGATTTGACGGGAGACAAAAGCGCCCTATCGGGCCGCTACTTTCGTGAATGTCATAGCTGCCTTTTCAGGCTGATACGGCTAAAGGGCCGCCAAAAACCTCGAGCCGCCTGTTGCTCGACCGCCAGCCGTACCCAAAATCGCCCGCATAAGCTGTTTCGTGCCTGCCCGTGTGCAGCTCGCTAGGACGCATGCCCCTGGCGCTACCCCTTCCCACGGCAGGTATGCCAGGCGAGGCCCGATCTTCGGGAAGTTCGCCCTCGTCACGGCGCGAAAACGCGGGGATGTCCGGTACGACGTCGCCTTCATAACGCTCCCCTTCGATGAGCCACCACCGCGCGCTGAAGATCAGGCCGCCAACTCGAGGGCGCCAAGAACTCGGCCGCGCCCGCGCCAGATCGGCTCCGACAGCGGAGGTGGGCGACGGTGTTCCCCCGCCGCACCGCCACCACACTCCTGTATGTCACCCAGAACCAGCCCCAGACGGACGGACATGAAGGACGTGAGGTAGCTCCGGGAGCGCCGTCACCACCGTCTCGGAGTAACGACGACGTGGTAAGCGCTTTCCCTCCCCTGCCTCCAGACGACCTCGGTTTCAGCGACTCCGGGCGGGCCTGGGACATCCCGGTGGCCTGCGGCCGTTTTCGTGACCCGGACGCCGCCGACGAGGGAAGTGACCGCACCCGTATCGGGACCGTCGCCCGGGCCCGAACGCGAAGCTCAGCGAACGCCGTAAACGGCGCTTCAGCCACCCACCCCAGCTCGTTTTGACAAATTGGCGAAATATGTCAAGCTGACAATCGTGAGTACCGCAGACCAAGTACGCGAACGGACGATCCTCGATGCGACGGCGAAGCTGCTGCTACGGATCGGCTACAACAAGCTGACGATGGGGGACGTGGCCGAGGCCGTAACCCTCCACCGCGGGCTGGTGTACCTGGTCTTCAAGAGCAAGGACGAGCTGGTCGAGGCGGTGGTGCACGACGAGCTGAGCCGCTACGCCGACGCCTGGCGCGAGCACCTGGAGGCCGACCCTCGGGCCGGCGATGTGGCGAGCGTCTACCGGGCCATGGTGGGGGCCCTGAAGACGCTGCCGCTGGCGGCCGCCATCGTCGCCCGAGCCGAGGACGTCTTCGGCAAGTACCTGCGCAAGCGAGGGAGCGTCTTCGAGCGGCTGCCGGAGATCAGCAGGAGCCGCGATTTCCTGCGCGCGATGCAGGAGGCGGGAGCCGTCCATCGCGACGTCGACGTGCGGGCGGTGGCCTACATCCTCGACGCCCTGACGCCGGCCATCCGGCGCGCGTTCCAGGAACTGGACAACGGTGACGGTCCGTCCTCGGCCGCGGTGCTGGCGGTGCTGGAGGAGATGATCGAATGCGCCGTGCCCCCTGCCGAAGGCGCCGATCTCGCCGCAGGCAAGGCGATCCTCCTCAACCTGCTCACGGGTGCCAGATCCGAGTTCAACGAAGCGGAATAGAGATCTTCCCGCACGTGGCGAGGATCCCCTCGCCGCGTACCGACATGGAGGTTCGATCATGAAGGTAGTCCTCGTCACCGGGGCGTCGTCAGGGATCGGCAAGGCCACCGCACTGGAACTGCTGCGCGCCGGGCACATCGTGTACGGCGCGGCCCGCCGTACCGGACACATGACGCCGATCCGCGCGGCCGGCGGGCGGGTCCTCCCACTCGACATGCGCAGACCAGAGGATCTGGAGCGCGTCATCGACACCATCGCGGCCGAGCAGGGCCGGATCGACGTCCTGATCAACAACGCGGGCACCGTGCTGCACGGTGCCGCCGAGGACGTCCCCCTGGACATGGCCCGCGACCAGTTCGAGGTCAACGTCTTCGCCCCGGCCAGGCTGGTCCAGCTGGCCCTGCCGTACATGCGCGAGAAGGGGTCGGGCACGATCGTCAACGTTTCGTCCATCGGCGGCGAGATCGCGCTGCCGCTCGGCTGCTGGTACTACGCGACCAAGCACGCGCTGGAGGCCTACTCCGACACGCTGCGCCTGGAAGTCCAGCCGTTCGGCATCGACGTGGTGATCATCCAGCCCGGCATCATCAAGACCGAGTTCGAAGACCACACCGCGCAGGACCTGCGGGAGATCTCCGGCGGCACCGCCTACGGCGCGATGGCCGAGGCGATGGCGCGCAAGAGCGAGACGCAACTCGGCGCGGACAGTCCGGCTTCGGATCCCGACGTCGTGGCCGCGGTCATCCGCGAGGCTGTCGAGGCAGGCAGGCCGGAGGCTCGGTACGCCGTCGGTTATATGGCCGACAAGCTGCTGGAGCTCAACCGGACCCTGCCTGACCGCGAGTGGGACAAGCTCGCCATGAATGCCACAAGCTGAAACGCGGGTGGTGGGCGGTCGCCGCACTGGTCGTCTTCGGCATCAGCTCGCTGGTCGCTGCCTCGCCACCTCCACCGGCGTGTTCATCGCCGTGCGCGCGGTACTCGGCGTGGGTCCGCACGCAGCCGATCACGTCAAGAGGATCCACTTCGGCGGTCTGGTGCTGTCGAGCACCGCGCTGGTCTCCCTGGCCTACGGCCTCATCGACCGGATCCTCCCTCGTCGACCAAAAGGGGCGGACGGGCATCCCGTCCGCCCCTGAGGTCATCCTTATGCGAGGGCTTCGAACAGCTTGTCCGCCTCCGATATCGCCTGGCCGAGGGCGTCAGGCTCCGGTCGCAGTCGAGCCAGGATCTCATCGATGCCACGGAGCCTTCGCCGAGATCGCCGCCGAGTTCGACGTCGGCGCCCAAGACCTAGCGCCGGCGAAGCTGTCGTGGCGCCTCACATTCCAGGAGGCTGCGTCGTCGGACTCTTGAACCACAGAGACCGTCGCCAGGCGGTCAGACTTCTTGAACGGAGAAAGCGATGACTTCGAACGATTCCGAGGTTAGGGCGCTCTTGGAGAGCCGAGTCGATGTCAGCCAGAGAAAGGACATCGATCGGCTCATGTCGCACTATTCTTCCGACATCGTTTATTACGATGCTGTGGCCCCTCTCCAGTTTGTAGGAGCCGAAGCAGTTCGCCGCAACTTTGTGCGGTGGTTCGATGGATACGACGGCCCCATCAGCCTGGAAACGCGCGACCTGACCATTGCGACGAGTGGAGACGTCGCGTTCGCGCACATGCTTCACCTGGACTCCGGAACACGCACGAACGGGCTCCAGAGCGCGATCTGGGTACGATCGACCGTTTGCTGCCAACGGTCAGGCGGCAAGTGGTTGATCACGCACGAACACATCTCACTGCCGATCGACCCGGAAAACTTTCAGGCCTGGTTGGCGCCGGACATGTGAGCTGAACCTGCTCCAGCTCGGCCAGCCGGCCGCCTGGTCGACCAGCCGGCTGACCAAGCTCCCGATCTCGGGGCGGCGTCTCCGGCTCCTTGCGCGCCACCGCAGCGTCCTGCCGGTCGATCTCCGACGATGCCTCAGTCAGCGGGGCGGGCCGGCCAGGGCGAGGAATTCGCTGCGTGATCGGGCGTCGGTGCGCAGGAGTCCCAGCAGGGTTGAGGTCATGGTGGTGGTGCCGATGGCTTGGACGCCGCGCAAGGTCATGCAGGTGTGTTCGGCTTGGATCACGACGCCGACGCCCTGGGGATCCAGCTCCGTATGGAGCCAGTCGGCCACCTGTTTGGTGAGGCGCTCTTGCACCTGCGGGCGGCTGGCGAAGTGCTCCAGGACGCGGGCGAGTTTCGACAGGCCCAGGATCCGGCGTCCGGGGAGGTAGCCGATATGGGCGGTGCCGACGAACGGCAGGAGATGGTGTTCGCAGACGGATCGCAGCGGGATGTTGCGGGCGAGGACCAGTTCGTCGTATCCCTCGTCGTTGGGGAAGGTGGTCAGCGCGAACGGCCGAGGGCTGAACAGTTCGGCGTAGGCGCGGGCCATCCGGCCGGGGGTGCCGCGCGTGCTCTCGGAATCGGTGCTGATGCCGAGAGCCCGTAGGAACTGTCCGGCGGCGAGCTCGGCGGCAACCAGGTCCGTCTCCGTGGCGTCATGGACTACGTGCAGTCCGGCGTGTGCCGATTTCGGCGCGTGGGAGGCCTCGGGGGCGATATGGGCAGCGGCGGGAGGGTGCTGAGTCATGTCAGCCACCGAGGCCGAGCGCGGTGAGCAGGACCAGCACCACGGTCACGACGGCGGCCAGGCCGTGCCCCGCGAGTTCAGCCGGTACGGCTGCTCGCCGCCCGTCGGCGCGAGAGCTGTGATCACCCAGGTGATCAGTGCGGCGATGTCCATAAGGGAACTCCCCTTGGTGTGGGCGAAAGGCCGGGTGCGGATGCGCCCGACGGCGGCGATGGTCGTGATCAGCCTGTGCGTCACCAGCACGTTCAGCGTCATGTGGACGAGGGCGACGCGGAAGGCGCGGGTGCCGGTGGGGATGGCCAGCAGGTCCAGCACGCCCACCAGCGCAGCGGCCAAGGCGCCGATCACCCCCACGGCGATCAACCACATGGCTTCCCTTGGCCAGGAAGTCCGGGTCGTCCACGAGGTGGGAGGCGACGTCGAAGACGAGGCCGGCTACCCATCCCCCGATCGGCACGGTGACCAGGATGGGATGGAACGGGTGCCCGTAAGGGCCGGCGAGCATGGCGCTGACCGGCCGCTTGGCCTGCTGCTGCAGATCGCTGGTCATGATGCGCCCTCCTGGGAGTTTCACCAATCAGTATTGGACTTATTCGGAGAGGGGTCAAGCCGAGCAGGTGAAACACGAGTCCGATTGAAGTTACGACGCTCTGGATTAGCGGTACCCTCAAGGTATGAGACCTGACCCGAGTCCGGCTTCGCCTCAGCCCCGACCCTCCGCCGCTGCGGGCGTCGACGCGATCCTGGTCCTCGGAGATGATCTGCGCCGGAGGTTGTACGGCTTCGTACGGCGTGCCCGCCGACCGGTGACCCGGGAGGAGGCGGCAGGCGACGCCGGAATCTCGGCCAAACTGGCCGCCTTCCACCTGGACAAGCTCGTCGCCGGCGGGCTGCTGCGCTCCCGCTATGACAGCCCGGGCGGTGTGCGCAAGGTCGGCCGCAAGCCCAAGGTCTACGAGCCGGCCGGCACCGACATCCGCGTCAGCATCCCCGAGCGCCACCACGACGTCCTCGCGGAGATCCTCATCGACGCGGTCCTCACCGAGCAACCAGGTGAGGACGCGCGCTCCGCCGCGCTGCGCACGGCCCGCCACCGGGGCGAGGAACTGGGAGCACAAACGCGCGCCCACGCCCGTCCCGGCCGCCTGGGACCCGAACGTTCTCTCACTCTCAGCGAGACCATGCTGGAGCAGCACGGCTTCGAGCCGCACCGCCACGCCCCGACCGAGCTGCGGCTGCTCAACTGCCCCTTCCACCCCCTCGCCGCCCGATCCCCCGAGCTGGTGTGCGGGATCAACCACGCCTTTGTCGCGGGCTTCCTCACCGGACTTCAAGCTGCCGGCATCGACGCGATCCTGACCCCCCGCCCGGGCCGATGCTGCGTCGAGCTGCGCGCCGCATCCGGCGGCAACAACGCCGCCGATCCCGCCACCGACAGGGCCGGCAGCTGCGCGAGGGAGCACGGCCATGTCGAACCCGGCCGCCAGGGCTCCGAGACCGGCAAAGATCGTTGATCGAGTGATCTGAGGTCGCGATCCGGCCTCTGCTTCTGTTCACCGAGTGTGATCGTTTGGGGCGTATCGGCTCCAGGTTCCGCCCTCCGCCCGCTTCGAATGCGAATCGGGTGGTCGTCTTGTCGTGGAAGCCGAGGACCTGGGCGATGACAGGAGCAGGGGCTTGACGCACGAGTTGCCGGAGCGCCGCGGTGCGGGCGGCTTGGCCTGAGATCCCGAGGTCGCGGACCAGATCGGCGAGGCTGCGGCGATGGAGGGGCTGACCGGCTCGGCGTCCGGGGAAGAGTCATCGGGCGTCGACGTTGGAGCCGTGTTCATGTTGGTGCGCTCGGCTGTGGTCGCGGAGAAGCAGTCCAGAGAAGCAGCCCGGAGAACGGGGCGGGGACGACTGCCGGCGGGAGGAAGGCGCGCAGGGAACGATGCTCGTGAGGTTGCTGAGTGGCGTGCCGGAGGTCGACGTCGTCTTGGTTCAACGGGTCGAGAGGTCGCCGGCGCTGGGTGAGCCAGAGGAGGGACAGCAGGCCCGGCAGCCGGGCGTGGCGAAGCTGAGCGAGTCGACAGGGGCCACCGTGACAGGTATGCAAACTCTCTGACGCCGGTGACGGACACCTCACTGACACGCCATGTCACACAAAGTGTTCAGCGCGTTACGTTCGGCTGACCGTGGAGTGTTGATCTGCCCTTGCGGGTTACCACGGTGAACAGCCGCTCCTGCGGGCGCAAGGGGCGAGGGCGCCGACTCGCGCCTGGAGTGAGCGGGCGGTCGCCGCATGGCTGAGGCCGCGTCGGCGTCGGCAACACTGTCGGCGCCATCGGTGGGCCCGGGAGAGCCCGGGGCGAAGCGAAGGCGAGGTGGCGGGGTGCATCTGACTCCGCATGAACAGGAACGTCTGATGCTTCATGTGGCTGCGGACGTGGCCCGGAAGCGGAAGGAGCGGGGGGTTCTGCTCAACTACCCGGAGGCGGTCGCGCTGCTGGCCGCCTACGTTCTCGAAGGGGCCAGGGAGGGCAGATCCGTCGCCGATCTCATGGGCACCCCCGACCCGACGGTGCTCAGCCGCGATGACGTCATGGACGGCGTCCCTGAGATGATCTCCGACATCCAGATCGAAGCCACCTTCCCCGACGGCACCAAGCTGGTCACCATCCGCAACCCCCTGGCGGAGACGGGCGACAAGCCGCTCGATCATCCCGGGAAGATCGACCATCCCCAGAACGCCGAGCCCGTGGCCTTCAACGTCGGCCGTGACATCACGACCGTGTGCGTCACCAACGATGACGACCGTCCCATCCAGGTCGGCTCGCACTACCACTTCTACGAGGCCAACTCCGGCCTGAAGTTCGAACGCGCCGACGCCTACGGCAAGCGGCTGAACATCCCCGCCGGCAGCTCGGTGCGGTTCGAACCCGGCTGCCCTCTGGAGGTGGAGCTGGTACCCATCGAGGGCAAGCGCATCGTGGCGGGCCTGCGCGGCGAGGTCGGGGGGCGCCTCGATGCCTGAGCCGTCGCCTCATCGAAGGCATGCCAGGCATCAGCCGCTGACCCGCGTCGAGTACGCCGACCGGTTCGGCCCGACGGTCGGGGACCGTATCCGCCTGGCCGACACCGACCTGCGGATCGAGGTCACCGAGGACTGGTCCGGCGGTCCGGGACGCAGCGGGAACGAGGTCGTCTTCGGCGGCGGCAAGGTGATCCGTGAGTCGATGGGCCAGTCCTGTGCGCCGCGCGACGCCAAGAGGTTCGGCGCCCCCAAGCCGCCTGACACCGTCATCACCGGCGCCGTCATCCTGGACCACTGGGGCGTGGTCAAGGCCGATGTTGCGATCCGCGACGGCCGAATCGTCGCGCTGGGCAAGGCCTACAACGACGAGACCATGGGCCGGCTGCACGACGGGCACGCCACGGCCACGGACATCCTGATCGGTCCGGAGACCGAGGTCATCGCGGGCAACGGCAAGATCCTCACGGCGGGCGGGGTCGACACCCACGTGCACTTCATCTGCCCCGAGCAGATCGGCGAGGCGCTCGCCGCCGGCGTCACCACCCTGATCGGCGGTGGCACGGGGCCGGCGGAGGGCAGCACCGCCACCACCGTCACGCCCGGCTCCTGGCACGTCGGCAGGATGTTCGAGGCGCTGGACGCCTTCCCCGTCAACATCGGACTGCTCGGCAAGGGCAGCACCATGTCCACCGAATCCCTGCGCAACCAGGTGAAGGCGGGCGTCCTCGGCTTCAAGATCCACGAGGACTGGGGCGCCACCCCCGCCGTCCTGCGCCGGTGCCTGGAGGTGTGCCAGGAGACCGGCGTCCAACTCGCCCTGCACGCCGACTCGCTGAACGAGGCCGGCGCCGTCGCCGACACCATCGAGGCCATCGGCGACCACCCGATCCACGTCTTCCACGTCGAGGGCGCCGGCGGCGGCCACGCCCCCGACATGATCACCATGGTGGGCCTGCCGAACGTGCTGCCCGCCTCCACCAACCCCACCCGCCCCTTCACCGTCAACACGGTCAAGGAGCACATCGACATGGTGATGGTCTGCCATCACCTCAACCCCGAGTTGCCGGAGGATCGGGCCTTCGCCGAGTCGCGGATCCGGCCATCCACGATGGCCGCCGAGGACATCCTGCACGACCTCGGCGCCATCTCGATCATGTCGTCGGATGCCCAGGCGATGGGCCGCATCGGCGAGATGATCATGCGAACGTGGCAGACCGCGCACGTGATGAAGGCCCGGCGCGGCCCCCTGCCCGGCGACAAGGAAGGCGACAAGGCCGGTGACAAGGGGTCCGACAACCATCGCGCCCGCCGCTACGTCGCCAAATACACCATCAACCCGGCCATCGCGCACGGCATCGACCACGAGGTCGGCTCGGTCGAGGTGGGCAAGCTCGCGGACCTGGTGCTGTGGGAGCCGAAGTTCTTCGGCGTCAAGACGCACCGGGTCATCAAGGGCGGCCAGATCGCCTATGCGCAGGTCGGCGACGCCAACGCCTCCATCACCACCCCCCAGCCGGTCCTTCCCCGCGCAGTGTGGGGCTCGACCGGCCAAGCTCCTGCGGCCAACTCCGTCAACTTCGTCACCGCAGACGCTCTCAAGGCGGGCCTGCTCACCGAGCTCAAGGTGACCAAGGAATTCAAGCCGATCCGCGACACCCGCAAGGTCTTCAAGGCTGACATGCGGGAGAACAACGCCCGCCCTGACGTCCGCGTCGATCCCGACACCTTCGAGGTGGAGATCGGCGGAGCGAAGGCCAAGGACGTGGCCACGGACATCGACGGCGTGGACGTCCAGTGGGACCACTTCGCCGAAGAGCTGCCCATGGCGCAGCGGTACTTCCTGTTCTGACCGATGCCCGGCGCCGGTACCGTCAACGACAAGTGAGCCACGCCCCATGAACCGTGCCGCACTGCTCCTGCTGGCCGACGGCCGTTTCCCCGCCGGCGGGCACGCCCATTCCGGCGGGGCCGAAGCGGCCGTCACAGCAGGACGCGTCAGCGACGCGGCGAGTTTGGAGGAGTTCTGCCGCGGCCGGCTGCACACCAGCGCTCTGGTCGCGGCGGGGCTGGCCGCCGCGGCCGCCACCGGGTACGACCCGCTCCTGCTGGATCAGGCCGCAGACGCCCGCGCGCCCGCCCCCGCCCTGCGGCGCACCGCGCGCAGGCTCGGCCGGCAACTGATGCGGGTCGCCCGCGCCACCTGGCCCTCCTCCGAACTCGACGCCCTCGCCGCGGCCCGGCCGCAGGGCGCCCACCAGCCCATCGTCCTCGGCCTCACCGCCCGCTCCGCCGGCCTTACCCCGCTGGAGGCCGCGTACGCGGCGGCCTATGAGAGTGTCAGCGGCCCGGCCACCGCCACCGTCCGCCTGCTCAGGCTGGACCCCTTCGACGCCGTCGCCGTCCTCGCCCGCCTCGCCGCCGACATCGACCACGTCGCCGCGCAGGCAGCCGACGCCGCGCAGCACGTCCCCGCCGACGGCCTCGACGCGCTGCCCGCCGCCTCGGCGCCGCTGCTCGACATCACCGCCGAACAGCACGCCACCACCCCGGCACGCCTGTTCGCCTCGTGAGCACGCAGGCCTGACCGGCACCACCCGTCGACCGCATCGTCAACCCCCGGAGCCAGCCATGCACCTGCACCACAGCGACGCCTTCCCCGAGGGCCACCCCCACGGCCCCGGCGGCTCCTCCTCCGAGCGCCCCGACGGCCGCCGCCGCGCCCTGCGCATCGGCCTTGGCGGGCCGGTCGGCACCGGCAAGACCGCCACTGTCGCCGCCCTGTGCCGTGCGTTGCGCGACGAGCTGTCCATCGCCGTCGTCACCAACGACATCTACACCCGAGAAGACGCCGAATTCCTGCTCCGCGAGGCCGTCCTGCCCGCCGAGCGGATCACGGCGGTCGAGACCGGCGCCTGCCCGCACACCGCCATCCGTGACGACATCTCCGCCAATCTCGAAGCCGTCGAGGACCTGGAAGATCACCTTGGTCCGCTCGACCTGATCCTCATCGAGTCAGGCGGCGACAACCTCACCGCGACCTTCTCCAAGGGCCTGGTCGACGCGCAGATCTTCGTCATCGACGTGGCCGGCGGCGACGACATCCCCCGCAAGGGCGGCCCCGGCGTGACCGCCTCCGACCTGCTCGTCATCAACAAGACCGACCTCGCCCCCTACGTCGGCGCCGACCTTGAGGGCATGGCTCGCGACGCCGAAGTCCAGCGCGGCGACCTGCCCGTCGCCTTCACCGCTCTGAAGACCGAAGGCGGCGTCACACCCGTGGCCGACTGGGTCCGCGAGCGCCTGGCCGACTGGGCCGCGGGCCCCGCATGACCATCGCGGCCTCACCCCGCGCCCAAGCCGGACACACCGCTCCGGGCGTGCACGCCACCGCCCGGATCCGGGCGACCAGCTCCGGCAACGCCACCATCCTGCCCGTCCTCGCCGGCGACGGGCCCTTCGACCTGCGCCGCAACCGCTCCTACGGGACCGAGGCGCGGGTGTGCATCACCGGCGCCATGAGCGCCCCCCTCGGCGGCGACCGGCTCCGCATCGAAGCCACCGCCGAACAAGGCGCCCACCTGCACATCACCACCGCCGCCGCCACCATCGCCCTGCGCGGCCCCACCCCCGAGCACGCCACCTACGACGTCCGGCTGACCGTGGCAGAACAGGCGAGCCTGCACTGGCTGCCCCAGCCGCTGATTTCCACCGCACGCAGCAATCTCCGCCAGAGCTGCACCATAGACCTGGCCCCCACCGCACGACTCGTCCTACGCGAGGAACAAGTCCTCGGACGCGCAGGCGAGCCACCGGGCCGGCTGAGCACCCGCCTCACCGTCCGGCACGACGGCCACCCCCTCCTGGACCAGCAGACCCGCTACGGCCCGGACGCACCCGGCTGGAACGGCCCCGCCATCCTGGCCGGCCACCGCGCCGTCGGCCAGATCCTCATCGTCGACCCGGCCTTCGGAAGCGAGCCACCCGCCGTCCGGCTGCTCGGGGACGACCCGGCAGACGGGCAGGCCGTGCTGACCCCGCTCGCAGGCCCCGCCCTCCTGGTCACCGCCCTCGCCCCGGACAGCCTGCGGCTGCGCCGCCTCCTTGAGGCGGCCTACCCCACCGCGTGAACGCATCGCGGTATCGCGCCTGATCGGCTTTGGCCCTGCCCAGGGCAGGCAAGCCTGAGGCGGGCGCCTTGGCCGAAGTTCCCCGGACGCGATCATCCGGGGAGTTCGGTCTGGGCGGGGTGCCGGGTCAGCCCAGCTGTTGGGCGTTCAGGCCGGTGAGGCGTTCGTAGGCGGGGCTTTGGTCGAGGTAGATGACCTGGATGTCGATGGGGAGGGCCGTCCCTGGGTCGACGCTGTGTCCGCCGCCCTCGGGAGAGCCGAGCAGGACGGCGCCGTCGGTGCCGTTGCGGAGGATCTCGCCCCAGAAGGTGTCGATGAAGGTCTTGGACAGTGAGCTGCCCTCCGGCAGGCCACCGAAGCCCACGGCCCATTTCATGACGCGGGTTTCCTCGGCGTGCATCGTGAGCCGGTAGGAGTAGAGGTGCCCCGAGCCTTCCGCCCAGCTGCCTCGCAGTTCCTGGTCGACGCGCAGGTTCCCCACGAAGCGGGACGCCAGCGCGGACTGGGCCTGGTCGTTCCAGGAGCCGTTCGGACTCCCGGCCATGGGGACCCTCTGAAGGTTCGCGATCGAGGTCCCCCGGTCCACCGGCAATGAGTGCCCCTGCTGGTCGGCGGCCGAGAAGAGCGCGTTGTCCTCGACCGTGTTGTTGACGACGGCGCTCACCCCGTCACCGCTGTGGTCGAACCCGTACTCGGAGAAGTCGTTGACGTACGCGCCCATCGGAATGGCCAGGATCTTGTCGCCACGGCCCGGGGTCTGACCCGCGTTGAAGTTCGAGGCCCGGTAGAGACAGAAGTTCCCTTCAGGGCACGCCTCGGCCCCCTGGCCGTAGATCAGCTTCGGTTCCTTGTTGTCGCTCATTGCGCTCCCCTACCGTTGACGGCTGACGCGGCTGTCCCCTGGAAGGGGTCGAACCGCGCCTGACAGGCGGCGCAAGCGGCCGCCAGCCGTGGTGTTCTGTAGAGATCGTCTACGTGGAGAGATACTCCTACCAGCGGAAACGCGGCTCGAACCACAACCCAGATCAGCTTTTTGGCTGCCATAGACCGTTCCGCGAGTGCGTGTCACAACCTGCCCGGTTGACGCCGCGGACCGGCTGTGGATCGTGGACGGCACCCTGCTCCCGGTGTCTGACCGCACCATCGGCGCTTCCAGCCGCGACTTCCGTTTCCCGCAGGGGGTCGTGGCGACCATCCGACCGGAGCCGGGCAACGAGGCCCTCCCTGGCCCTGCTTGTCTCTACTTTTCAACGCCGCCCGAGCAGGGAAAGCGCCCCAGCGCCGACGCCCGCGATGCCGGCTGTCAGCATTCGATGACGTTGACGGCCAGGCCGCCGCGTGAGGTCTCCTTGTACTTGTCGAGCATGTCGCGCCCGGTGTCGCGCATCGTCTTGATGGCCTTGTCCAGCGACACGAAATGCTGGCCGTCGCCGCGCATCGCGATACGGGCCGCCGCGATCGCCTTGATCGAGGCCACCGCGTTGCGCTCGATGCACGGGATCTGCACCAGCCCGCCGATCGGGTCGCAGGTCAGGCCGAGGTTGTGCTCGATGCCGATCTCCGCGGCGTTCTCCACCTGCGCGGGCGTGCCGCCCAGCACCTCCGTCAGCCCGGCCGCGGCCATCGAGCAGGCCGAGCCGACCTCGCCCTGACAGCCGACCTCGGCACCGGAGATGGAGGCGTTCTCCTTGAACAGCACGCCGATCGCCGCGGCGGTGAGCAGGAAACGCACCACGCCGTCGTCGTCGAAGCCGGGCACGAACTTGGCGCAGTAGGTCATGACGGCCGGGATGATGCCGGCCGCGCCGTTGGTGGGCGCGGTGACGATCCGGCCGCCCGCGGCGTTCTCCTCGTTGACGGCCAGGGCGTACAGGCCGACCCAGTCCATCGCGTGCAGCGGGTCACGCTCGGCCGACTCGGCCTGCAGCTTGCGGTGCAGCTGGTGGGCGCGGCGCTTGACGCGCAGCCCGCCGGGCAGCACGCCCTCCTTGCCGATGCCGCGCCGCACGCACTCCGACATCACCCGCCACAAGGTCAGGATCTGCTCGCGGATCTCCTGCTCGGTGCGGCCGAAGGCCTTCTCGTTCTCCAGCATCAGCCCCGAGATCGACAGGCCGGTGTTGGAGCAGTGCTTGAGCAGCTCCTCGGCGCTGGTGAACGGGTGCGGCAGCACGGTGTCGTCCGGCTTGATGCGGTCGGCCCCTGTGGCGTTCTCGTCGACGACGAAACCGCCGCCGACGGAGAAGTAGACCTTCTCGCGCAGCTTGTGCCCGGAGTCGGAGAAGGCGGTGAAGCGCATGCCGTTGGGGTGTTCGGGCAGCGAGATCTTCCGCTCGAAGATCAGGTCCTCGCCGACGACGAACGGGATCTCGTGCTCGCCGAACAGCTTGATGCGTCCGGCCTCGCGCATCTGGGCCAGGCGGGCGTCGACGGTGTCGACGTCGACGAGTTCGGGCTTCTCGCCCGACAGGCCGAGCAGCACGGCCTTGTCGCTGCCGTGGCCCTTGCCGGTCAGGCCGAGCGAGCCGTACAGGATGGCCTCGACGCGAGCGGTCGGCTCCAGCAGCCCGTCGGCCTGCAGGCCGCGGGCGAACTTGTGCGCGGCGGCCATCGGGCCGCCGGTGTGGGAGCTCGACGGGCCGATACCGATCTTGAACAGGTCGAAGACGCCGATGCTCATCGCAGGTGTTCCGTCGCCGCGTCGAGCAGCCATGCGGCGAGGTAGGCGGCGAAGGAGGAGCGGACGAGCACGAGAAACCCGTCCTGCTGGGGAAGCAGCACGACCTGGGTGCGCGCCAGCGTGGTCTGCGCGCACCGGCCGGGCCCGAAGACGCTCGGGTGCAGGTCGAGGGCGCACCCGTGGGCCAGCACGTCGCGCGCCCGCGGCCCGGCGACCAGCAGCGTGGTGCGCTGGGCGGACACCTCCACCACCGACCCGTGCCCGTCGGCCACGGCCTTGCGCAGGAGCTCGTACCTGAACCCCTCGGGACCGATCACCAGCCACTCGTCGGGGCCGAGCCAGGCCACGGTCAGCTCGCCCGAGCGCACGGCGGTGCCGGGCTCGGTGGGTAGCGGCGCGCCCAGGACGCCCGCGACCTCGTCCGCGGCCCGGCTCGCCGGGTCCACGCGCACGTTGACCTGGGTGAGGAAGGGAAGCTCCGCGAGGCGGAGCGCTCCGCTCGCCGAGGCGGCCTCGAACCGGCCGGCGAAGGCGGCGGCCGGGCTCCTGCGTTCAGCCATCGCGGCGTGCTCCTTCCGGGTCGTACAGGACATGGGAGGTGACGGTGACGGGGACGAGCACCCCGCCGACAGGCGCGTAGAGCCGCTCGCCCGCGCGGCCCTGCCCGCCGCTGACCAGGGCGAGCGCGAACGTGCGGCCGAGGGCGGCGCTGCGGTAGCTGGAGGTCACGTGGCCGAGCGTGGGCACCGGCGGCTCGGGCAGTTCGGCGCCGGCCACCAGGTGCGCGCCCTCGGGCAGCAGGAACGCCGGGTCCTCGGGCAGCAACCCCACGAGCTGCTTGCGGTCGGCCCTGGCGGTGTCGGCGCGCGCGAAGGAGCGCTTGCCGACGAAGTCGGGCTTCTTCTTCGACACCACCCAGGCCATGCCCAGGTCCTGTGGGGTGACCGTGCCGTCGGTGTCCTGCCCGACGATCGGGTACCCCTTCTCTGCGCGAAGGACGTGCATGGTCTCGGTCCCGTACGGTGTGACGAGCCCGGTGTCCATGATCGCGGTCCACAGACGGAGGCCGTCCCACGAGGTCACGTTGATCTCGTAGGCCAGCTCGCCGGAGAAGCTGATCCTGCACACCCGCGCGGGAAGGCCCGCGACCTCGGCCTCCCTCCAGGTCATGAAGGGGAAGTCGGCGGCGCTCACCGCCAGGTCGGGGGTGAGCCCGGCCAGCACCTCACGCGAGCCTGGCCCGACCAGCGCGACGGTGGCCCACTGCTCGGTGACCGACGTGCAGTGCACGCGCAGCGTGGGCCACTCGGTCTGCAGCCACTCCTCCATCCAGTCGAGGACGGCCGCCGCGTTGCCGGTCGTCGTGGTGACCAGGAAGTGGTCCTCGGACAGCCTGATGACGGTGCCGTCGTCGAAGACCATCCCGTCGGGCCTGCACATCACGCCGTAGCGGATCGCGCCGACGGCCAGCGAGCTCATCAGGTTGGTGTAGAGCCTGTCGAGGAGCTCGGCCGCGTCGGGGCCGATCACGTCGATCTTGCCGAGCGTGGAGGCGTCCATGGCCGCGACGCCCTCGCGGGCGGCCGCGCACTCACGCAGGACGGCCGCCTCCATGTCCTCGCCCTCGCGCGGGTAGTACCACGGGCGCTTCCACTGCCCGACGTTCTCGAACAGCGCGCCGTTGGCGACGTGCCACTCGTGCAGCGCGGTCACCCTGACCGGGTCGTGCAGGCCGCCGCGGTCCCTGCCCGCCAGGGCGGCGAAGCTCACCGGCGCGTACGGCGCGCGGAAGGTGGTGCTGCCGAGCTCGCCCACGGAGGCGCCGAGGGCGTGGGCCACGACGGCCGTGGTGAGCAGGCCCGAGGTCTTGCCCTGGTCGTGGGCGGTGCCGGCGGTCGTGTAGCGCTTGATGTGCTCGACGGAGCGCAGGCCCGCTCCCGTCGCCCTCAGGACGTCGGCCACCGTGACGTCTCGCTGCGGGTCGACGAAGTGGGCGCCGTAGTCTGTCGCGGGAACCAGCCAGAAGGCCGTGCCAGGTGCCGTCGGCGTCTCCGTGGTGGCACGTGGCGGGGCGTACCGCTCGTTCACGGCCGTGCCGAGCGCCGCCTCCAGCGCGCGGTGGCCCGCTTCGGCGCCGTCGGCCAGGCAGGCGGTCAGCGTGAACACGCCCTTCGCCGCACCCGCCGCCTCGACGGCCTGGCGGGAGGCGACGGGCACGATCGTGCCGAGCGCCTCGTCGTAGCGGAGCGTGCCGCCCGACTGGCTGAACAGGTGCACGACCGGGTTCCAGCCGCCCGACACGAGCAGGAGGTCGGCGGCGAGCTCGCGCTCCCCCACCGCGACCTCGGCCTCGGGCCGGAGCCGGCCGACCAGGACAGAGGAGACCTGCCCGTCACCCTGCGCGGCGGTCACCACGTGTCCGGTCAGCACCTCGATGCCGCGCTCGCGCGCGCCGGCCGCGCATGCCGCTCCGGGCGCGGGCCTGACGTCGACGATGGCGGCGATCTCGGCGCCCGCGTCGGCGAGGTCGAGCGCGGCGGCGTAGGCGCTGTCGTTGGCGGTGAAGACCACGGCGCGCTCGCCCGGCAGCACGCCGTACCTGTTGGCGTAGGCGCGGGCCGAGCCGGCCAGCATCACGCCGGGCAGGTCGTTGCCGGCGAAGGCGATCGACCGCTCGTGCGCGCCGGTGGCCAGTACGACGCGCTTGGCGCGGATCCGCCAGACACGTTCGCGAGCCACGTCGGCGGGCGCGGCGGCCCCCCGGTGGTTGGTTCGCCGCTCGACGGCGACGACGTAGTTGTCGTCGTAGTAGCCGATCACGGTGGTCCTGCGTAGCACCCTCACCTCGGGCAGGCCGTCCAGCAGGGCGGTGGTCGCCGCGGCCCACTCGGCGCCGGGGATCACCTCCTGCGGCCCCAGCACGTCGTCGGGCTCGGACTCCGTGATGGTCTCGCGGGTGCCGAGCAGACTGCCGCCCGGCTCTGAGCGCTCGTCGGCGAGGATCACCCGCGCGCCCGTGCCGGCCGCCGCCCGCGCGGCGGCCAGGCCCGCGGGACCCGCGCCGACGACCAGGACGTCGCAGTGCGCGTGGACGGCGTCGTAGCGGGCGGGGTCGGGCTCGGTGGCCAGCCTGCCCTGTCCTGGAAGGCCGGCGGCGACCAGTCCTTCGTACAGCTCGACGGTGGTGGCGGGCAGCATCGGCTCGGGGAAGGGCGCCTCGATCTGCACGACCGCGCTCGGCTCCTCCCCTCCTGCCGAGACGATCCCGCGGGGACGGCCGAGCTTGACGCTGGTCGCGACCTGGCGCACGCCGTTGGCCAGCAGCGCCGAGGCGAGGGTGTCGCCGGGGTGGCCGGTGTACTCGATGCCGTCGAAGGTGAACCGCAGCGTGGTGCCGCGGTCGATCCGCCCGCCGTTCTCGCGCCTCATGAGGTCACCGGCCTTGCTTCGCCCACCCGGTAGACCGCGTGGATCTCGTTGGTCGCGGTGTCGCGCACGGCGTTGAACCAGCGGCGGCAGCCCGCGGAGTGGCTCCAGCGCTCGGCGAAGCGACCCTTGGGGTTGTCCCTGAAGAAAAGGTAGCGGGCCCACTCCTCGTCGGACAGCGCCGACGGGTCGTCCGGATAGGCGACGTGCGCCTGCCCGCCGTAATGAAACTCGGCCTCTTCGCGTGGGCCGCACCATGGGCATGGGATCAGCAACATCGTGAGGTCCTCAGTGCGCGACCGCGGCGGCGCCGTGCTCGTCGACGAGCGCCCCGGTGGTGAATCGGTCAAGGGAGAAGGGGGCGTTGAGCGGATGCGGTTCGTCGTTGGCCACCGTGTGGGCGAAGCACCAGCCCACTCCGGGGGTCGCCTTGAAGCCGCCGGTGCCCCAGCCGCAGTTGAGATACAGGTTCTCCACCGGGGTCAGGCCGACGATCGGCGAGGCGTCCGGCGAGACGTCCACGACTCCGCCCCAGGTCCGCAGCACGTGGGCGCGGGCGAAGACGGGGAACAGCTCGAGCGCGGCGGCCATCTGCCGTTCGATGATGTGGAAGGCGCCGCGCTGGCGGTAGGAGTTGGCCGCGTCGATGCCCGCGCCCATGACCAGCTCGCCCTTGTGCGCCTGGCTGACGTAGACGTGCACGGCGTTGGACATGACGACCGTCGGATGCACCGGTTCCAGCAGCTCGGAGACCAGTGCCTGGAGCGGGTGGCTCTGGATCGGCAGGTCGATGCCCGCGGTGGCGGCCACGACCGAGGTGTGCCCCGCCGCGCACAGCGCGACCCTGCCCGCCGCGATCGTCCCGCGCGTGGTCTCCACGCCGGTCACCCTGCCGTCGCGCACCTGGAGACCGGTGACCTCGCAGTGCTCGATGAACTCGACGCCGAGCGCCGCGGCCGCCCTGGCCAGGCCCCATGCCACGTGGTCGTGCTTGGCGATGCCCGCCCTGGGCTGGAAGGTGGCGCCCAGCACCGGGTAGCGCACGTCTGGCGAGATGTTGACGATCGGGCAGACCTCCTTCACCTGCTCGGGGTCGAGCCACTCGGCGTCGACGCCGTTGAGGTTGTTGGCGTGCACCCGCCGTACGCTGTCGCGCACGTCCTGGAGGCTGTGGGCGAGGTTGAGCACGCCGCGCTGGCTGAACAGCAGCGGGTAGTCGAGCTCCTCCTCCAGCCCCTCCCACAGCTTGAGCGCGTGCTCGTAGATCCCCGCGCTCTCGTCCCACAGGTAGTTGGACCTGATGATCGTGGTGTTGCGGGCCATGTTGCCGCCGGCCAGCCACCCCCGCTCCAGGACCGCGACATTGGTGATGCCGTGGTTCTTGGCCAGGTAGTAGGCGGTGGCCAGGCCGTGTCCGCCGCCGCCGACGATCACGACGTCGTAGGAGGACTTCGGCTCGGCGGCGGTCCACAGCCGGTCAGGGTGCTCGGGCAGGTCGGCGCCGGGTGTGCGCGGGCTCATCGGGCCTCTCCGTAGAGCGGGTGCTTGCCGGCCAGGGCCTCGACCCTGCCGCGCAGGAACGAGAGGTCGGCTCGCGGCGACAGCGCGGTGGCGATGATGTCGGCCACCTCGGTGAAGTCGGCGGCGCCGAAGCCGCGGGTGGCGAGGGCGGGGGTGCCGATGCGCAGCCCGGAGGTGACCATGGGGGGGCCGTGGGTCGAACGGCACGGCGTTGCGGTTCACCGTGATGCCGGCCTCGTGCAGCCGGTCCTCGGCCTGCCTGCCGTCCAGCTCGGACTCGCGCAGGTCGACCAGGACGAGGTGCACGTCGGTGCCGCCGGTCAGCACCCGCACGCCCGAGGCGACCGCGTCGGGGGCCAGCAGGCGCTCGGCGAGGATGCGCGCCCCTTCCAGCGTGCGCCGCTGCCGGTCGCGGAACGCCTCCTCGGAGGCGATCTTGAAGGCGACGGCTTTGGCCGCGATGACGTGCTCCAGCGGGCCGCCCTGCTGCCCGGGGAAGACCGCCGAGTTGATCTTCTTGCTGAGCTCCTCGGTGGACAGGATGACCCCGCCCCTCGGGCCGCCGAGCGTCTTGTGCGTGGTGGTGGTGACGACGTGCGCGTGGGGCACGGGCGAGGGGTGCAGGCCCGCGGCCACCAGTCCGGCGAAGTGCGCCATGTCGACCATGAGGTAGGCACCCACCTCGTCGGCGATGCGCCGGAAGGCCGCGAAGTCCAGCTGACGGGGGTAGGCCGACCACCCGGCGATGATGAGCCTGGGCCGGTGCTCGCGGGCCAGGCGCCCGACCTCCTCCATGTCCACCAGACCATCGCTCTCGCGCACGTGGTAGGCGGCCACCTTGTACAGGCGTCCGGAGAAGTTGATGCGCATGCCGTGGGTGAGATGGCCGCCGTGGGCCAGGTCGAGCCCGAGGATGGTGTCGCCCGGCTCGATCAGCGCGGCCATCACGGCGGCGTTGGCCTGGGCGCCCGAGTGCGGCTGCACGTTGGCCGCCTCGGCGCCGAACAGCGCCTTCACCCTGTCGATGGCCAGCTGCTCGATCACGTCGACGTGCTCGCAGCCGCCGTAGTAGCGCCTGCCGGGGTAGCCCTCGGCGTACTTGTTGGTGAGGACGGAGCCCTGGGCCGCCATGACGGCGGCAGGGGCGAAGTTCTCCGAGGCGATCATCTCCAGCGTCGAGCGCTGCCGGGCGAGCTCGTCGCCGATGGCGGCGTGCACTTCCGGGTCCACCACGTCCAGCGGGGTGTCGATCATCTGGGGTCCTTTCTAACCGCGCAGGCGCTGCATCGCCGGGTCGAACAGGGGTTCCTCGGCGACCACGGCCCCGACCCTGCGGTCGAAGTAGCCGATGTCCACCGGTTGGCCGGGGGTCGCGAGCGCGGCCGGCAGCCACGCGTAGGCGATGCCCCTTCCGATCGTGTATCCGTAGGCGGCGCTGGTGACGTAGCCGACGGCGCGCTCGCCGTCGTAGACCGGCTCCCTGCCCATGACCACCTCGTCGGTGAGCAGGCAGGTGAGCCTGCGCTTCACCGACTCCTTGCGGGCGAGCAGGGCGTCGCGGCCGACGAAGTCGCCCTTGTCCAGCTTCACGGCGAAGCCGAGGCCCGCCTCGTAGGGGTCATGCTCGTAGGTCATGTCGGTGCCGAAGGAGCGGTAGCCCTTCTCCAGGCGCAGGCTGGTGAAGGCGCCCCTGCCGCCGGCGAGGACGCCGTGGTCCTGGCCCGCCTCCCACAGGGTGTCCCAGAGCTTGAGGCCCATGTCGGCGGTGGTGTAGATCTCCCAGCCCAGCTCGCCGACGTAGGACAGGCGCAGCATCGTGACGGGCACGTTGCCGATGTAGGCGCGGGTGCCGCGGAAGTAGCGCAGGGCGGTCAGGTCGGTGGTGGTGAGCGGCTGGACCAGGTCGCGGGCGCGCGGGCCCCAGACGCCGACGCAGCAGGTGCCGGCGGTGAGGTCGCGCACCTGCACCGAGCCGTCGCGGGGGCGGTGCCGGTCGAACCAGTCGAGGTCGAGGTTGCCGTTCGCGCCGACCTGGAACTCCTCGGGACCGAGGCGGGCGACGGTGACGTCGCTGCGGATGCCTCCGTCGGTGTCGAGCAGGAGGCAGTACGTCACGGAGCCGACCGACTTGTCCACGTCGCCTGTCGTGAGGGACTGCAGGAGGGCGACGGCGCCGGGGCCGCTGACCTCCAGGCGCTTGAGCGCGGTCATGTCGTACATCGCGACGGACTCGCGGGTGGCCTGGGCTTCGGCGCCGACGATCGGGGACCAGTACTGTGCGGCCCAGTCGCCCGGAGTGGGGATGTCCCTTCCCTTGAGCAGCCCCGCGTTGCCGCCGTACCACTGAGGCCGCTCCCATCCCGCGGCCTCGAGGAAGATCGCGCCGAGCTCCTGCTGGCGTGGGTGGAAGGGGGTGGTGCGCAACGGCCTGGGCTCCTCCATGGGCTGGAGGGGGTGGATGATGTCGTAGACCTCGACGTAGTTCTGGCAGCCCCTGGCACGCACGTAGTCGGGGGCGAGCTGGTGCGGCTCGAACCTGTTGACGTCGCACTCGTGCAGGTCGAAGGAGGAGCAGTGGCCGTCGACCAGCCACTCGGCCATCGCCAGGCCGACGCCCGCCGAGTGGGTGACCCAGACCGCCTCGGCCACCCAGAACCCCTTGACCTGGGGTGACTCCCCCATCAGGGGCAGGTGGTCGGTGGTGAAGGAGAACAGCCCGTTGATACCCTCCTCGACCTTGGCCGACCGGGTCGAGGGAAGCAGCTCCTGGGTCGCCGACCACGCGTCGGCGAAGTCGTCGGGGGTGAAGGTGAGCACCGAGGGCATCACCTCGGCGGCGTCGACCGACAGGATGTCGTCGGCGCTGATCGGCATCGGCCGGTGGCCGTAGTAGCCGATGCCCAGGGTGTCGAAGCGCTCGCGGTAGTAGAGATCGGCGTCCTGGTGGCGCAGGATGGGCCTGGTGGCCTCCTCGGTCTGTCCCGCCAGCTCCTGCACCTGCCCTGTCCAGGCGAGCTGGTGGGCCAGCGGCGTGAGGGGAAGGTTCATGCCCACCATGCGGGCGACCTTCGGCCCCCAGATGCCGGCGCAGCAGACGACGATGTCGGCGGCGATCTCGCCCTGGTCGGTCACCACCGAGGTGACCCTGCCGCCCTCGCTCCTGATGTCCAGGACCTCATGCCTGGGCAGCACCCGCACTCCGCGCTCCCGCGCCCTGGCGAGCTGCGCGTCGACCGCCCTGACCGCCTTGGCGAGGCCGTCCGTGGGGAGGAACAGGCCGCCGAGCACCTTGGATCCGTCGAGGAGGGAGTGCTTGGCCACGCACTCCTCGGGCGAGAGCAGGTGCGCCTCGATCCCCCACGCGGCCGCCCAGCCGTGCCTGCGGTGCAGTTCGGCCAGCCGTTCGGGGGTGGTGGCCACCTCGAGGCCGCCCACCTGGAGGAAGCTGTCAAGGGCGACGAACTTCTCGACCGTGTAGCGGGCCATCTCGGTCATGGTCTTCGAGCCGTTGGTCTGAAACACCAGACCGGGGGCGTGGGAGGAGGAGCCGCCGGTGGCGGGTACGTCTCCCTGGTCGACCACGGTGACCTCGGTCCAGCCGCGGGCGGACAACTCGTCGGCCAGGGCCGCGCCGACCACGCCCGCCCCGATGATGACGACGCTCGGGCCCGTCATTAGCCACCTCCGTTGTTGCGACATATGCAACCAAAAGCGTTTTCCGCAACAAGCGTCGCTCGCTGCCTTCCGGGTGTCAATAGGTGTTCTGTCTTATTCCGTACGGCTTTGCGGCGCTTTAGAACGTTCCAACCGCCATCAAGCGCCGGCCCGATCGCAGGCAGGTGCGATCGGGCCGGGGGTGCGTCAGCTCGCGGGCGGCAGCCAGGGCTTGATCTTGGCGGGGTTGTCGGCCACCCACTTGGCGGCGGCCTCCTCCGCCGTCATCTTGTCCTCGGCGATGTACTTCGCCACGAGGTTCTGGTCGTCGTTCGTCCAGGTGAAGTTCTTGACCAGCGTGTACGCGGGACTGCCGGAGTCGGCGAACTTCTTGCTCACGATCTTGTCGAGATCGTAGGGCGGGTAGTCGCACGCCACCTTGGCCGCGTCCGCGTCGCAGCCTTCGGTGTAGGCGGGCAGATCGACCTTGACCAGCTTGAGCTCCGACAGGAACCACTGCGGCTCGTAGAAGTAGCCGAGGACGGGCTTCTGCTGCTTCTCCGACTGGCGGAAGGCGGTGATGAGCGCGGCCTCGCTGCCTGCGTAGACCACCTTGTAGTCGAGCTTGAGGTTCTTCACCAGGGCCGCGTCGTTGGTGACGAACGAGGGATCGCCGTCGAGCAGCTGTCCCTTGCCCTCGGACTCTGAGGTCTTGAACAGTGAGGCGTACTTGTTGAGGTTGTTCCAGTCGGTGATGTCGGGATACTTCTTGGCCATCCACGGCGCCACGTACCAGCCGATGACGCCCTTGTTGCCGGTCAGGCCGGCCGACACCGCCACCTTCTGATCCTCGATGTACTTCTTCTTGAGGTCGTCGTGGGCCCAGTTCTCCACGATCGCGTCGACCTCGCCGGTGGCGAAGCCCTGCCACGCCACCTCCTCCTTGAGGTCCTTCTTCACCACCTTGCAGCCGAGGTTCTTCTCCGCCACGTGCGCGATGACGGCCGCGTTCGCCTCGTATCCCACCCACGGGTTGATGGCCAGGTTGAACGTCCCGCAGTTCTTCCCCTCGCCCCCTGCCGCAGGCTGCTGGGCCTCCCCGACCTTCGCTCCTCCGCACGCGGTGAGCAGGAGACCGGTGCCGGTCACGAGCACGATCGCCCTGACCCTTCCACTCCTTGACAACGCCACCTGGTCCTCCTGAGTTCTCACTGGCCGGCTTTTCCGTTACTTGTGGGTGACACCGGTACTTGTCGGGTCACACCACTACTTGTGGGTCACACCGCCGTGCGCGGCCACATCGGCCCGCTGCGTGGCGGCGCGCATGACGCGGTCGAGCACGATGCCGAGCACGACGATCGCGAGCCCGGCGGCCAGCCCCTTGCCGCGGAGCTGGTGCTGGGAGAAGCCGGCCACCACGTCGTAACCGAGGGCTCCTGCTCCTACCAGGCCGCCGACGACCACCATCGACAGCACGTAGATCAGTCCCTGGCTGGCCGCCAGCGTCACACCGCTGCGCGCCATCGGGAGCTGGACTTTGGAGATGAGCTGCCACGTCCCCGTGCCCGCCGAGATGGCGGCCTCCACGGTGGTGGGCGAGACCCGCCTGATGCCCTCGGCCACCAGCTTGATGGCGATGGGCGCGGCGAAGACCACGGCCGCGATGATCGCGGTGAACCGCGTCGGGCCGAACAGGCCGAGGATCGGCACCAGGTAGACGAAGGCGGGCATGGTCTGGCCCGCGTCGAGCACCGGTCTGAGCACCGTGTCGACCCGGTCGCTGCGGCCCATCCACACGCCCAGCACCACGCCGAGCACCATGACGAGGATCGTCGCGACGAGCGTCGAGGCCAGCGTCACCATGCTGTCCTGCCAGAGGCCGAGCAGCACCAGCACCAGCAGCCCCGCGGCGGTCACGAGGGCCGCACGGACGCTGCCCACCAGCAGTGCGACGGCGACGCCGACGGCGAGGACGAGCCACCACGGTGAGGCGGTCAGCAGTTTCTCGAAGGGGTTGAGCAGCGTGTTGGTGAGCACGTTCTTGAGCGCGTCGGTGTAGGCGGCGAGGTTGTCCTGCACCCACAGGCTTCCCGCGTCCGCGGCCTGGCGCACGTAGGAGCCGAGGTTGGCCTGGATCGGGAACTCCGCGGCCCACACGTAGGTGTAGGACAGGTAGCCGAGCACGGCCACGACGCCGAACGCGCCCGCCAGCTCCAGCCTGCGCCGCCTGGTGCCGCGCAGCCGGCCGGCGCGCCGGTCGGCCTCCACCCTCCTGCTGGCGGCGGAGGTCACCCTGTCCAGGACGACGGCCATGATGACGATGGCCAGGCCCGCGTTGAACGCGGTGCCCACGTCGAGGGTCTGCAACGCCTTCAGCACCGTCTTGCCCAGGCCGGGCGCGTCGATGAGCGCCGCGATGGTCGCCATGGACAGTGCCGCCATGATGGTCTGGTTGACGCCGACGATGATCGTCTGCTTGGCCATCGGCAGCCGCACGTGGCGCAGTGACTGCACCCCTGTGGCGCCCAGCGACGCCCCCGCCTCGAGCGTGTCGTGCGAGACCTGCCTGATCCCGTGGGAGGTGATGCGGATCGCCGGCGGGATCGCGTAGATCATCGTGGCGACCGTGGCACTGGCAGGGCCGATGAGGAAGAAGAGGGTCAGCGGCGCCAGGTAGACGAACGTCGGCATCGTCTGCATGAAGTCGAGCACCGGCGTCACCAGCCGGTTGAACCGGTCGTTCAGCCCCGCCCACACCCCGAGCGGGATGCCGACGGCCAGCGAGAGCACCACCGCGGTCAGCGTGAGAGCCAGGGTGTCCATGCTCTCCTGCCACAGCCCCAGCACGCCGAAGGAGAGCAGGCCCGCGGCGGTGAGCAGCGCCACCTTGCCGTTGCCCCACAGCCACGCGATGGCCGTGGCCAGCGCGACGACGCCGAGCCAGCCCAGGACGGGAAGCGGGCGGCCGAAGGAGGGCTGGCTGATCAGCGCCTGGACGAAGGTCACGGACTCGTCGAGGAAGAGCCTGACGTAGTTGATGAAGTACAGGAAGAACGGGTTGCTGTTGCGGCTGTCGTCGATGGCGTCCATGCCCTCGTTGAGCGAGGTGTGCAGGGGCGTCAGCTCGGCGCCGCCGAGGCCGAGCGTGTCGCGCCCGTCGAACACCGCCCAGCCGAGCACCCACAGGGCGAGCACCGCGAGGAGCAGGTATCTGCGGGCAGGCAGCCTGGCGGCCGCCACCGCCACGGTGGTCATCGTTCCTGCCCTCCCGCGATCACCTCGAGGATCTCGGCGCTGGTGACGACCCCGAGCAGGTCGTCGCCTTCGATCACGCGGACCGGCCTGTCGGCCGACAGCACGGTGTGCACCGCGTCGCGGATGACGACGTCGGGGCCGAGCACGGGACCGTCGAGCGACTCGTCCATCAGGGGTTGGCGCATGATCCAGCGCAGCGTCAGGACGTGCGAGCGGGGGACGTCGCTGACGAAGTCCCTGACGTAGTCGTCCGCGGGCGCGCCCACCACCTGGTCGGGCGTGCCGACCTGGACGAGCTCGCCGTCGCGCATGATGAGGATCCTGTCGCCGAGCTTCAGCGCCTCGCTGAGGTCGTGGGTGATGAAGACCATCGTCTTGCCGACCTCGTGGTGCAGGCGGATGACCTCGTTCTGCATCTCCCGCCTGATCAGCGGGTCGAGCGCGGAGAACGGCTCGTCGAACAGCAGCACCTCGGGGTCGGCGGCCAGCGCGCGGGCCAGTCCGACGCGCTGCTGCATGCCGCCGGACAGCTGGTCGGGGTAGGAGTTCTCGAAGCCGTTGAGTCCTACCAGGTCCACCACCTCACGGGCGCGGACGTAGCGCTCCTGCTTGGGCACTCCGCGGATCTCCAGACCGAAGGCCACGTTGTCCAGCACGCAGCGGTGCGGCAGCAACCCGAAGTGCTGGAAGACCATGGCCATGCGGTGCCTGCGCAGCTCGCGCAGCCTGCGGTCGTCGGCCTTGCGGATGTCCTCGCCGTCCAGCACGATCTCGCCAGCCGTCGGCTCGATCAGCCGGGTGAGGCAGCGGACGAGGGTGGACTTGCCCGAGCCCGACAGGCCCATGACGACGAACACCTCGCCTCGCCGGACGTCGAAGGAGACGTCGCGCACGGCGGCGACACAGCCGGTCTGCTCCTTGAGCTCCTTACGGCTGAGCGTGGTGCCGACGACTCCGTCGGCCTTGGAACCGAACACCTTCCACAGTCCCCTGACGGCGAGGACAGGTGGGGTGTCGGTGTCGAGCTGACTTGGTTCGGTCAGTGACGGCACGGTCATGGCCACCTCTTGGTCGTCGGAGCGTCAGTTCGCGGGGAACCACCGCTGGGGGCGCGGGCGGGTGTTCTGCCACACATGCTTGATCTCGCGGTACTCGTCCAGTCCGGTCGGCCCGAGCTCGCGGCCGATGCCCGACTGCTTGAAGCCACCCCATTCGGCCTGGGGCACGTAGGGGTGGTAGTCGTTGATCCACACCGTGCCGTGGCGGAGCCGTCCCGCGACGCGCTGGGCCCTGCCCGCGTCCTGGGTCCAGACGGCGCCGGCCAGGCCGTACTCGGTGTCGTTGGCCAGGCGGATCGCCTCCTCCTCGCCGGTGAAGCGTTCGACGGTCAGCACGGGGCCGAAGGACTCCTCCCGCACCACGCGCATGCCCTGCTTGCAGTCGTCGAGGACGGTCGGCGGGTAGAAGTGGCCCGCGCCGTCCAGGCGGCGGCCCCCGCAGCGGAGGGTCGCCCCCTCGGCGAGCCCCGCGGCCACGTACTCCTCGACCTTCGCCAGGTGCGCGGCGGAGATGAGCGGGCCCGCCTGGGCATCGGGGTCGAAGGGGCCGCCGAGGCGGATCCGCTCCGCCCTCCTGACCACCTCGTCGACGAAGGCGTCGTGCAGGGAGTCCTCCACCAGGAGGCGCGCACCCGCCGAGCAGACCTGTCCCGAGTGCAGGAACACGGCGGTGAGGGCGAAGTCGACCGCGCTCTCGAAGTCCGCGTCGGCGAAGACGATGTTGGGGTTCTTTCCCCCGAGTTCGAGCGCGACGCGCTTCACGGTGGCCGACGCCGCCGCCATGATGCGCCGTCCCGTCGCCAGCCCGCCGGTGAACGACACCATGTCGACGTCGGGGTGCTCGGCCAGCGGCGCGCCCACCTCGGGCCCCGCGCCGAGCACGAGGTTGGCCACCCCCGCGGGCAGCCCTGCCTCCTCCAGCGCCCGGACCAGCAGGATCGCCGTGCTCGGGGTGAGCTCGCTGGGCTTGAGGACGAAGGTGTTGCCCGCGGCGAGCGCCGGCGCCACCTTCCACGTGGTCTGCAGCAGCGGGTAGTTCCACGGCGTGATCAGTCCGCAGACGCCGACGGGCTCGTGGACGATCCGGCTGATCGCGTCGGGGCGGCCGGTGTCGACGACCCGTCCCGCGTCCGTGCCGGCCACCCCCGCGAAGTAGCGCAGGCAGGCGACGGAGTCGTCGACGTCGTACTCGCTCTCCACGAGCCGCTTGCCCGTGTCGCCCGACTCAGCTCGGGCGAAGGCGTCGCGGTCGCGCTCCACCAGGTCGGCGACCGTGGACAGCAGGGCGCCCCGTTCCCTGGCGGGGGTGCCAGGCCACGGACCGCGGTCGAAGGCGTGCCTCGCGGCCCTGATCGCGGCCGTGGTGTCGGCCGCTGATGCTTCGGCGACCGTGGTCACGAGGCTGCCGTCGGCGGGCGAGAGAATACTCCGCTGTCCGCCGGCGACCGGCTTGGTCCACGTGCCGCCGATGTAGAGATCGGTCATCGGCGCACCTCTGATCGTTGCGTATGACGCAAGGCCATGCTCAATGGGGAACACAATTGACCCGTCACCCTCCGTTCGTCAAGGGTTTGGGGGAATCACTGGGTGAATCCATACGTTGTGATTCCGTTTATCCCGAGTCACCCCTCTTGACGAGCGGACGCTCGCGCGTCCACGCTGTTGCGTATACATCACCATTTTGCGTAATACGCAACACAAGGAGGTGTGATGTCCCCTCGTCCAGGCCCAGGCCGCGAGTTCATCCTCACCGTCTCCTGCTCGGACAAGCCAGGCATCGTGTACGCGGTGAGCAGCTTCCTCGTCCAGCACCGCGGTGACATGTTGCAGAGCAAGCAGTTCAACGACCGGCGCGGCGGCGGCTTCTTCATGCGCGTGCACTTCGCCGCCCATGACGGCCTGGAGGAGCTGCGCGAGGGCTTCGCCTACGTCGCCGAGTCGTTCCAGATGACCTGGCAGCTCAACGACGCGGCGACGCCCACCAGGGCGCTCGTCATGGTGTCGAAGTTCGGCCACTGCGTGAACGACCTGCTGTTCCGCAGGCAGGTGGGGGGGCCTCAACATCGATGTCCCCGCGATCGTCTCCAACCATCCCGACCTGGAGCCGCTCGCGACCTCCTACGGCGTGCCCTTCCACCACGTCCCCGTCACCGCTGACGGCAAGGCGGAGGCCGAGGCCAAGGTGCTCGACCTGGTGGCGGAGTACGACGCGGACCTGGTGGTGCTGGCCCGCTACATGCAGATCCTCTCCGACGACATGTGCAAGCGCCTGGAAGGCCGGGCCATCAACATCCACCACTCGTTCCTGCCGGGCTTCAAGGGCGCCAAGCCGTACCACCAGGCCCACGAGCGGGGGGTGAAGCTCATCGGCGCCACCGCCCACTACGTCACGGCCGACCTCGACGAGGGGCCCATCATCGAGCAGGACGTGGCGAGGGTGGACCACGAGCTCGACCCCGAGGACCTGGTCGCGGCCGGCCGGGACGTCGAGGCCCAGGTGCTGGCCAGGGCCGTCAAGTGGCACAGCGAGCAACGCGTGCTGCTCAACGGGGACAGGACGGTCGTCTTCCGCTGAGCCCGCCGCGCGACGAGGCGGTGGGGGTGCCGGCCCCCACCGCCTTTCCTCATGCCCTGTGGCGGTAGAACTCCGTCGGCTCGGGCGGCAGCGGCGTGTTGCCGAGGATCAGGTCGGCCGCCTTCTCGGCCAGCATCATCACCGGCGCGTAGATGTTGCCGTTGGTGACGTACGGCATGACCGAGGCGTCCACCACCCTCAGCCCGTCGACGCCGTGCACCCGCATCGTCTCGGGGTCGGTCACCGACAGGTCGTCCACGCCCATCCTGGCCGTGCAGGACGGGTGCAGGGCCGTCTCGCCGTCCTTGGCGACCCAGTCGAGGATCTCCTCGTCGCTCTCCACCGAGGGGCCAGGCGAGATCTCGCCCGTGCTGTAGGCGCCGAGGGCGGGCCGGCGCAGGATGTCGCGGGCCACCCTGACGGCCTCCACCCACTCCCGCCTGTCCTGCTCGGTCGACAGGTAGTTGAAGCGCAGGGCGGGGTGCTGCCGGGGGTCGGTGCTCTTGATCTTGACTGAGCCGCGCGCGTCGGAGTACATGGGCCCCACGTGCACCTGGTAGCCGTGCCCTCCCGTGGGCGCCGAGCCGTCGTAGCGCACGGCGATGGGCAGGAAGTGGAACATCAGGTTGGGATAGTCGACGTCGTCGTTGCTCCTGACGAAGCCGCCAGCCTCGAAGTGGTTGGTCGCGCCGGGCCCGCTCCGCAGGAACAGCCACTGCGCGCCGATCCACGGATGGCGCCACTTCTGCAGGTTCGGCTGCATGGAGACCGGCCGGCCGCAGCCGTGCTGGATGTAGACCTCGAGATGGTCCTGGAGGTTCTCCCCCACGCCCGGCAGGTCGTGCACCACGTCGATGCCCAGGGCGCCCAGTTCCCGCGCGTTGCCGATGCCGGACAGCTGCAGGAGCTGCGGCGAGTTGATCGCGCCTCCGCACAGGATGACCTCGCCCGCCCTGACGGCTCCGCCGTCGTACTCCACGCCGACGGCGCGCCTGCCCTCGAAGATGACCCGCGTCACCAGCGCGCGCGTCTTGACGGTGAGGTTGGGGCGCTTCATGACGGGGTGCAGGTAGGCGCGGGCCGCGCTGAGCCTGCGGCCGCGCCTGATGTTGCGGTCGAAGCGGGCGAAGCCCTCCTGGCGGTAGCCGTTGACGTCGTCGGTGAGCGGGTAGCCCGCCTGCTGCACGGCCTCGAAGAAGGCGTCGTAGAGCGGCGTGCTCGCCGGCCCCCGCTCCAGCGCAAGCGGCCCGTCGTGGCCGCGGAAGGGCGTGCCGGGATCGGCCAGGCAGTTCTCCATCCGCTTGAAGTACGGCAGGCAGTGGGCGTAGTCCCACGTCTTCATCCCCGGGTCGGCGCCCCACCGCTCGTAGTCGAGGGGGTTGCCGCGCTGGAAGATCATCCCGTTGATGCTGCTGGAACCGCCGAGCACCTTACCGCGCGCATGGTAGATGCGCCTGCCGTGCATGTGCGGCTCGGGCTCCGACTCGTACTTCCAGTCGTAGAGGCGGTTGCCGATGGGGAAGGGCAGGGCCGCGGGCATGTGGATGAAGACGTCCCACGGATAGTCAGGACGGCCGGCCTCGAGGACCAGCACCCGCGTGGCGGGGTCCGCGGAGAGCCGGTTGGCCAGGGCGCTGCCCGCCGAGCCGCCTCCGACGATGACGAAGTCGTAGTGCTGTGACGTCATGTTGCCTCGTCTCGCTCGCGCGTTTCACCGAATCGTAGCGCCCTGCGCATTGTGTTGCACTAGTCGCAACAGGAGATCTTTTGGGGATGGGTTCGACTCGGTTGCCTTCAGCACTTACAGTTTCGCTATGAGCAACGACTCGAGCAGCGGGGGCGTGCAGTCGGTCGATCGGGCGATCAGCGTGCTGGAGATCCTCTCGCGCCGGGGCGAGGCCGGGGTCAGCGAGGTGGCCGCCGAGATCGACGTCCACAAGTCGACCGCCTTCAGGCTGCTCGGCGCGCTCGAGGCGCGCGGCCTCGTCGAGCAGGCCGAGGACCGGGGCAAGTACCGCCTCGGCTTCGGCATCATCAGGCTGGCCGGCGGGGTCAGCACGCAGATGGACATCACCCAGCGCGCGCGGGCCGTCTGCCAGCGGCTGGCGGAGGCGATCGGCGAGACGGTGAACATCGCCGTGCTCCGCTCCTCCTACGCGATCAACCTCGACCAGGTCAGGGGCCCGTCCGCGGTCACCGCCTACAACTGGGTGGGCCAGGTGACGCCGCTGCACGCCACCTCCAGCGGCAAGGTGCTGCTGGCCCACCAGGAGGACGGGCAGCGCGCCAAGCTGCTGTCCGACGGGCAGCTGCAGAGCTTCACGCCCAGGACGATCACGGCGGTCGACGCGCTGGAGCGGCAGCTGAACGAGGCGCTCTCCACCGGCTACGCCTTCTGCCTGGAGGAGCTGGAGGAGGGGCTCAACGCCATGGCCGCGCCCATCCGCTCCTACCACGGAGAGGTCGTCGCGGCCGTCAGCGCCTCGGGGCCCGCCTACCGCTTCAGCGCCGAGCGCATGCACGAGCTGGCCCCCGTCCTCATCGGCGGCGCCGACGAGATCAGCCGCCGCCTCGGCTACGCGGGCTAGCCGGCCCGCTCCAGCCGTACCACCACGCTCTTGGACGTCGGGGTGTTGGACGTCTCGGCCACCGAGTCCAGCGGCACCAGCACGTTGGTCTCGGGGAAGTAGGCCGCGCAGCAGCCGCGCGCCGTCGGATAGGCGATCACCCTGAACCCCTCTGCCTTGCGCTCGCCGTCCGGCCACTCGCTGATCAGGTCCACCAGGTCGCCGTCGGCCAGATCGCGCTCGGCCAGATCGTCCGGATGCACGAAGACGACCCTGCGTCCCGCCTTCACCCCTCGGTAGCGGTCGTCGAGCCCGTAGATCGTGGTGTTGTACTGGTCGTGGCTCCTGACCGTCTGCAGCAGCAGCCGGCCTGGCGGGACCCGCAGCACCTCGAGCGCGTTGACGGTGAAGTTGGCCTTCCCCGTGGCGGTGGGGAACCTGCGCTCGTCCCTCGGCGCGTTGGGCAGCGAGAAGCCACCGGGCGCGCGGGCGTTGAAGTCCTCGAAGCCGGGGATCACCCGCGACACCCTGTCTCTGATCGCGCCGTAGTCGTGCTCGAAGCCGGCCCACGGCACCTGCGGGTCGTCGCCGAACAGCGCGCCCGCCAGCCGGCAGACGATGGCCACCTCGGACAGCAGGTCGGCGGAGGCGGGTCTGAGCCGGCCCGTGGAGGCGTGCACCAGGCCCATCGAGTCCTCGACGGTCACGAAGCCGGCGGGGTCTCGCTCGGTACGGCCGAGCGTGGGAAGGATGAGCGCCTCCCTGCCGCACACCGCGTGCGAGCGGTTCAGCTTGGTCGAGATCTGCACGGTCAACCGGGTACGGCGCAGCGCCGCCTCGGTGACGTCGCTGTCGGGGGTGGCCCTGACGAAGTTGCCGCCCATCCCGACGAACACCTTGGCCGAACCGTCGCGCATGGCCCTGATCGCCTCCACGGTGTCGAGCCCGTGGTGGCCTGGCGGCGAGAACCCGAACTCCTTGCCCAGCGCGTCGAGGAACGCCTGTGACGGCTTCTCGTAGATGCCCATGGTCCTGTCGCCCTGGACGTTGGAGTGCCCTCGCACCGGGCAGACGCCCGCGCCGCTCCTGCCCACGTTGCCGCGCAGCAGCAGGAAGTTCACGACCTCCCTGATCGTGGCCACGGAGTTGCGGTGCTGGGTCAGCCCCATGGCCCAGCACACGACGACCGAACCAGCCGCCCGCACGTCCTCGGCCGTCGCCTCGAGCTCGGCCATGGACAGGCCGGTGGCCTCCAGCACCCGCTCCCAGTCGAGCGCGCGCAGGTGGCGCTCCCAGTCCTCGACACCGTGGGTGTGCCGGTCGATGAACTCCCGGTCGGCGGAGTCGAGCAGGAGCAGGGACAGCGCCTGGAACAGCGCCATGTCCCCGTTGAGCCGGATCTGCAGGAAGCGGTCGGCGAGCGCGGTGCCCCTGCCGAGGCCGGAGGGCTTCTGCGGGTTCTTGAAGCGCAGCAGGCCCGCCTCGGGCAGCGGGTTGACCGCGATGATGCGGGCCCCTCCCCGCTTGGCCCGCTCCAGCGCCGTGAGCATGCGGGGATGGTTGGTGCCGGGGTTCTGCCCCACGACGAAGATGAGCTCCGCCCTGTGCAGGTCCTCCAGCGACACCGTGCCCTTCCCGATGCCGAGCGTCTGGTTGAGCGCCGAGCCGCTCGACTCGTGGCACATGTTGGAGCAGTCGGGCAGGTTGTTGGTGCCGAAGCGGCGCACGAGCAGCTGGTAGACGAACGCGGCCTCGTTGGAGGTGCGGCCCGAGGTGTAGAAGACCGCCTCGTCGGGGCCGCCGAGCGCGCGCAACTCCCTGGCGATGATCTCGAAGGCGGCCTCCCACGCGATCGGCACGTAGTGGTCGGAGCCCGCAGGCTTGTGCATGGGCTCGGTGAGCCTGCCCTGCTGGCCGAGCCAGTGGTCGCTGCGGACGGCCAGCTCGCCCACGGGATGGGCGGCGAAGAACTCCCGCCCGACCCTTCGCGTGGTGGCCTCCTCCGCGACGGCCTTGGCGCCGTTCTCGCAGAACTCGGCGGGACTGCGGTGCTCACCCTCGGGCCAGGCGCAGCCGGGACAGTCGAAGCCGCGTTTCTGGTTGACCTGGAGCAGGGTCAGCGCGGTGCGGCCCACCCCCATCTGGCGATAGGCCGTCTCCATCGCGTGGGCCACGGCCGGCAGGCCGCCCGCCCAGTCCTTGGGCGGGACGACCCGCATGCCCTCGTCGCCCGCATCGTCGCGCGGCGCCTTTCGAACCACTGTCAGCCGATCCTGTCCTGTACCCATTCGTGGAACGCGCCGATGTGGTGCTCGCTCGGCACGAGCACGCCTCCCTTGGCGTACGTGCGCGAGCCCATCGCGGGCTGGCAGCGCTCGCACGCCTCGAAGTCCTGCTCGTTGACGCGGTGGAAGAGCTCGACGGACTTGTCGAGGTCCTTTCCGCTCGCCACCACGCCGGGAAGATAGAGCCAGTCACATTCGACGACGGTCCTGTCGACCGCCAAGGGAAACATACGATGCACGATGACATGATCGGGAACCAGGTTGATGAAAACCTGCGGCTTGATCGTGATCGCGTAGTAGCGCCGGTCCTGGTCCTCGCTCACGCCGGGGATGCGGTCGAGCCCCTCGGAGCCGTCCACGGTGAAGCCGCGGATCTCCTCGCCGAACTCCGCGCCGTGCCCGACGAAGTACTGCGCCGCGTAGCCGTCGGCGAACTCGGGCAGCACCTCGGTCAGCTCCGGGTGGATCGTGGCGCAGTGGTAGCACTCCATGAAGTTCTCGATGATGAGCTTCCAGTTGGCCTTCACGTCGTAGACGATCCTGCGGCCGACCTCGAGCCCCGCCACGTCGTAGTTGTCGATCAGCTCGAGGGCGCCGAGCCGCTCGGTCACGGCGCCGAGCACCTCCTCCTCGAAGGAGGGCGGCTCGTCGGCCAGGCAGACCCACACGTAGCCGAGCCATTCACGGACGTGCACCTTGACCAGCCCGTACTCGACACGGTCGAGATCGGCCATCTTGGTGAGGTTGGGCGCGGCGATCAGCTTGCCGTCGAGGTCGTAGGTCCATGCGTGGTACATGCACTGGAAGGCCCGCTTGACCTCGCCTGACTCCTCGGCGCACAGCTGCGCGCCACGGTGCCTGCAGACGTTGAAGAAGGCGCGTACCGTCCTGTCGCGCGCCCTGGTGACCAGGATGTTCTCGCCGCCGACCTGGACCGTCTTGAACGATCCCGGCTTCGGCAGGTCGGACGAGCGCACCACGCAGAACCACATCGCCTCGAAGATGTTCTTCTGCTCCCGCGCGAACAGCTCCTGATCGGTGTAGTAGTGGCCGGGCAGGGTGGGGATCACGCTGGAGGTGGTGGCGGGGCTTGAGGTCGTCACGGGAGTACTCCTCTGGTACGGGCCGGGTCAGTGCCCTCGGCGGATCCAGTCCTCGAGCTGCGGAGCCTCGGCTCCGATGCTGGTGTCGTCGCCGTGGCCGGTGTAAACCACGGTCTCGGCCGGCAGCGTGAGCAGCGTTCGGCTGATGGACGAGATGATCGTCGGGAAGTCGCTGTACGACCTGCCCGTCGCCCCGGGGCCGCCGCGGAAGAGCGTGTCGCCGGAGAACAGGACGCCCAGCTCGGGCACGTACAGGCAGACGGCGCCCGGAGCGTGCCCTGGGGTGTGAAGGACATGGACGGCGCTGTCGCCGACTCTGATGATCTGCCCGTTGGCCAGCGCCCTGTCGGGAGTGGCGACCGGGTGGGTGAGCTTCCACAGCACCTGGTCGTCGGGGTGCAGGTAGACCGGCGCGCCGGTGCGGGCGGCCAGCAGAGGGGCGGCGTTCACGTGGTCGTCGTGGGCGTGGGTGCACACGATGCCCAGGAGCCTGCGATCGCCGACGGCCGCCGCGATCGCGTCCGCGTCGTGAGCCGCGTCGATGACCAGCACCTGGTCGTCGTCACCGAGAAGCCACACGTTGTTGTCGACGTCCCACGTCTGGCCGTCCAGACTGAACGTCCCCGAGGTGACCAGCCGCTCGACGCCCATCACAGCACCACCACCGAGCGCAGGACGTCGCCGTGGTGCATCTTGGTGAAGGCGGCCTCGACGTCGTCGAGGGCGATGGTCTCGGTGACGAAGGCGTTGAGGTCGAAGCGGCCCTGCAGGTAGAGCGAGATCAGCAGGGGGAAGTCACGGCTCGGCAGGCAGTCGCCGTACCAGCTGGACTTCAGCGCGCCGCCGCGGCCGAAGACGTCGAGGAGCGGCAGCTCCAGCGTCATCTCCGGGGTGGGCACGCCCACGAGCACGGCGGTCCCTGCCAGGTCGCGGGCGTAGAAGGCCTGCTTGAAGGTCTCGGGACGGCCGACCGCGTCGATCACCACGTCGGCGCCGAACCCACCGGTGAGCTCCCTCACCGCCTCGACGGGATCGCTCTCCTTAGCGTTCACCGTGTGGGTCGCGCCGAACCCACGGGCCCAGTCGAGCTTACGGTCGTCGACGTCCACCGCGATGATCGTGGTGGCTCCGACCAGCCGCGATCCCGCGATGGCCGCGTTGCCCACGCCGCCGCAGCCGATCACCGCGACCGAGTCGCCGCGGCTGACCGCGCCGGTGTTCACGGCGGCGCCGAGGCCGGCCATCACGCCGCAGCCGAGCAGCCCCGCCGCGGCGGGCGCGGCCGCGGGATCGACCTTGGTGCACTGCCCCGCGGCCACCAGCGTCTTCTCTGCGAAGGCGCCGATCCCCAGCGCGGGGCTGAGCGGCGTGCCGTCCTTCAGCGTCATCTTCTGCGTGGCGTTGTGGGTGGCGAAGCAGTACTGCGGGCGGCCCCGCAGGCAGGCGCGGCAGGAGCCGCACACCGCGCGCCAGTTGAGGATGACGAAGTCGCCGACGGCGACGTCCTTGACGTCGGGGCCGACGGCCTCCACCACGCCCGCCGCCTCGTGTCCGAGCAGGAAGGGGAAGTCGTCGCTGATGCCGCCCTCGCGGTAGTGCAGGTCGGTGTGGCAGACGCCGCACGCCTGCACCTTCACCAGCGCCTCGCCCGGTCCTGGGTCGGGAACCAGGATCGTCTCCAGGCTTACCGGCCTGCCCTTGCCCGTCGCGACCACGCCGCGTACTTCATGAGCCATGATTCACTCCTGTGTCAGCCGGCCTGGACCGGCGCGGTCTCCAAGTGGCGGCGCCATCGGGTGAACAACCTGACCTGGTTGACTCCCAGCACCGCGACAGGTCGCTCACCCTGCCGGTAGACGGCGAGGAAGCTGTGGCCTGCGAGGTCGCCCTCCTCCACGGTCACCGAGTCGGCGTGCCCGGCGTGCCCGATGAACTGGATCTTGATGTCGAACTGGTCGGACCAGAAGTAGGCGGGGCGGGCGGGCTCGGGGCGAGCCGTGCCGCCCGACAGCAGCGTCGCCGCCGCGACGGCGGCCCGCTGCCTCGCGCCGGTCCAGTGCTCGATCCTGTGGTGACCGCCCTGCGTGGGATCGAACCAGGCCGCGCAGTCGCCGACCGCGACGACGCCGGGCACGCGGGTGCCGCCGCCCTCGTCGCAGAGCACGCCGTCGCCGAGCTCGAGGCCGCTTCCCTCCAGCCACGAGGTGTTGGGAATCGCGCCGATCCCCACGACTACGACGTCGGCGGGCAGGTGGGTGCCGTCGGCCAGCCGCACGCCGTCCACCCTGCCCGCTCCTGTCAGCTCCGTGACGTACGCGCCGCGCACCAGGCGCACGCCGCGCCTCTCGTGCAGGGTGGCGATCGCCTCCGCCATCGGGGCGCCGAGGACGCCGGCCAGCGGCGCGGGCCCCGACTCCACGAGCGTGACGTCCAGGCCGAGCTCACACGCCGTGGCGGCCACCTCGGCGCCGATGAAGCCGCCGCCGATCACGACCAGCCGCCTGCCGCTGCCCAGCTCGCGGCGGAGCGCGCGGGCGTCGTCGAGCGTGCGCAGCGTGTGGACACCCGCCAGCCCCCGTGAGCCCCGCAGCGTGCGGGCGGAGGCCCCGGTGGCGATCACGATGCCGTCGGCCCTGATCGAGGTGGCGTCGCTCAGCGTGACGCGGCGGGCGACGGCGTCGAGCGCGGTCGCGGCCACTCCGAGCCGCCACTCGGCGTCGAGCTCCTCTCCCTCGCCCTCCAGCGCGAGATCGGCCTCGCCGATGGCGCCCCTGAGGAAGTCCTTGGACAGAGGCGGCCGGTCGTAGGGGCGGTGCCTCTCCTCCCCTACGAGCACGAGGCGGCCCGTGTACCCCTGGCCGCGCAGGGCGCGGGCCGTCAGGAGTCCGGCCAGCGAGGCGCCCACGACGCAGACGGTGTTCACGCCTGCCCCTTCAGCGTGACGCCGGGCGGCAGGTTCGGCTCCTCGTCGGACGGCACGACGTAGATGACGTCGTCCTCGATCACCACCTGGTGGGTGCGGACCGGGCGCTTGGCAGGAGGGGCGTCCACCCGGCCCGTACGGAGGTCGAACCGCGAGGCGTGCAGCGGGCATTCGATCTCGCACCCCTCGAGCCAGCCGTCGGCCAACGAGGCATCCTGGTGCGTACAGGTGTCGTCGATGGCCAGGATCTCGCCTTCCTCGGTGTGGAAGACGGCGATCGGCGGATCGGCTTCGAGGCGGAGGGCCTCGCCTCTCGGCAGTGATGCAAGTGGGCACGCTGGGATCATCGTGTCACACCTCGGTTTCACAAAGAGAAACATCTCGCGCTATACGCAACAGGGTGCGGGTGTGGGGTTGCGGATGTCAAGACCGGTTTGCCCGAGAAGTGCGCCTTTTGCTGTCGAAGTCGCGACGGCGATCACCAACGGGGTGGCAGCTCGCTGATCAGGGCGTTGACGCAGACGCGCCGAGACACGCGGGAGCCGCGGGCCCATCGGCGCCACAGCCGATCGACGACGGCGCCGGGTCCGGCGCGGCGGGGCCGCCACGGTCGGCACCAGGGCGCTTGCGGTCACTCGTCGTTCGGACGAAGGGACAGACGAAGGGACAGGGGTGCCCCGATCAGGACTTCTCGTCGAGAAGCCGTACCCTTCCTGTGGTTCGGTCTGAGTGTCGTTCGGAAGGGGTGCCCGTGGGGCGCGATCTTGAGTCGATCGTCCAGGAGGCGGCAGGCGGTCTGGCGGCCGGACGGTCCTCGGCGGTGGTGGGGGTGCTCGCGGAAGGGCGCACCGAGATCCGCGGCGCAGGGCCCGGCGCGCCCGACGGCGACACCGTGTTCGAGATCGGCTCGGTGACCAAGGTGTTCACCGCGCTGGCGCTGGCCAGGCAGGTCGTCGCAGGTACGGCGGGGCTGGACGAGCCGGTGCGCGACCTGTTGCCCGCGGGCACCGCCATGCCCGCGCGCGAGGGCAGGGAGGTGTCGCTGCGGCATCTGGCGCAGCACACCTCCGGGCTGCCGCGCCTGCCCAAGGGGGCGACCTGGCAGATGATCAGGGAGTTTCCGAACGGCAACCGCGACCCCTACGCGCGCTACGGCGACGCCACGATCCTCGCCGGGCTGGCCGACACCCGTCTGCGTTCCCTGCCAGGCGCCCGGTTCCGGTACTCCAATCTCGGCGCCGGCCTGCTCGGTCTGGCACTGGCCACCCGGGCGGGAACCGACTACGCGACGCTCGTCACCGAGGACGTGTGCGAGCCGCTGGGCATGACCAGGACCAGCCTCGGCGAACCCGTCATCCAGGGACACACGCGGCGCGGTCGACCGACCCCGCCCTGGAACATGGCCGCTCTGGCAGGGGCGGGCGGGCTCCGCTCGACGGCGGCGGACCTGCTCACCTTTCTCCAGGCCCAGATCGAGTGCCGCGAGGAGGCCATCGGCCTCAGCCGCCGGACCGAGCACCGCGTCAACCCGTTGCAGGCCGTCCAGCTCGGCTGGATGGAGACCCTCCTGCATCCGAAGATCGGTGGCGGCCGCCGGGTCTGGCACAACGGGCGCACCGGCGGTTTCGCCTCCTACGTCGGCTTCGACCCGGAGCGGCGGATCGGTGTCGTCGTGCTGAGCAGCACCGCCCGATCCGTGGACGGCACAGCCGCCACCCTGTTCCGGACCTTGGCCTCATAAGCCGCGACCTGTCGTCCCAGCGCCTCGCGTCCGCGGCCGCGCCCCCTGGGCCGGGGTGAGCAGCCGCCGCGGATCGCCGTGGCGACAGGTCGAGGGCGTTCGGTCAGGTGTCGGCGAGACGCCGGGCGAGGGTGTGGCACCGCCGCCTCAGCTCGTCCGGCTCGAGGACCGTGAAGGCCTCGTCCACGAGAGTCGCGAGCATGGCCGCCCACTCCAGCGAGTCGACGCGAGCGGTCAGGATCACGTGCCGCGGACCGTCCTGGATGACGTCGGGCTCTTCGTTGCGGAAGCGGTCGATGACGGTGGCGGAGTCGGCCTCGAACCTGATGCGTACCCGGATCCGCCGGTCGGGCAGGAGGCGCTCGAGCTCCTCCGTTCCTCGGCCGGGGGTGAGCGGGTGAAGGGCGAAGGACGTCTGCGTCAGGGTGCAGGACCGGATCCCGTCCAACCGGTGGACTGCCCAGGTGCCGTGAGCCCGCGCGAGCAGGTACCACCGCCTGCGCCGAAGCAGCAGCCGGTGGGGCTGCACCTCTGGCGTGGTGCCGTCGCTCAGCTCCAGCACCGCGGTCCTGCCCTGCTCGGCCCCCTGTGCCAGGGTGACGAGGAGGCCCGCGTCGACGGAGACCGTGACCTCGGGCGAGGTGGTCAGGGTCTCGGTGACGCGCCGGCACGTCGCCGCCAGGGGGCGCGGCAGCACCCGCATCAGCTTGCCCAGCGCGCTCTGGGCTGGGTCTTCGACCCGCGCGCTCCTCGCCGTGCCGGTCAGGCCTGACCTGGCCGTGGCCAGGGCCATGCCCACAACGAGCGCCACGGCCTCTTCGTCCGAGAGCACCAGGGGCGGCATGGCCGCGCTGGCGCGCAGCTCGTACGCCCCGTGCGGGCCGGGTCCGGCGTCGACGCGGTAACCCATGCCTCTGAGCCTGGCGATGTCCCTGCGAACCGTCCGGACATCGACGTCCAGCCGAGCGGCGAGTTCGCGTCCGGACATCGGACGACCTGACTGCAGACAGGAGAGCAGCGAGAAGAGGCGTTCGGTCGGATGAGCCATGCTCCATCTCACCCTGAGATGAGGACAGGATCCGTCCGCGACCGTCTGTAGCGTGTCAGCATGACCATGAACACCCCCATCCTCGTCCTGGGCGGCACCGGCACGGTCGGGAGCCGGGTCGCCGACCGGCTACGCGGCGCCGGTCACAGCGTCAGGGTCGCCACCAGGCACGCTGAGTGCCGGTTCGACTGGTCGATCCCGGACACCTGGAGCGCCGCCCTCGACGGCGTCCACACCATGTACGTCCTCCTGCCGGACCAGACCGGCCTGCCTGAGTCGTTCATGCGGGAGGCCTGCCGAAGCGGGGTGCGGAGGGTGGTCCTTCACTCGGACCGCGGCGTCGATGTCATGAACGTCACCCACCTCCAGGAGGCGGAGCGACAGGTACGCGAGTCCGGATGCGAGTGGACGATCGTCCGCCCCGACTGGTTCAACCAGGACTTCGAGACCTTCTTCCGCCAAGCCGTCCTCGACGGGCGCCTGTGCGTGCCCGTGGGCTCGACCCGCCAGGGCTTCGTGGACGCCGACGACATCGCCGCCGTCGCGGCCCAGGTACTGATCCGGGAGGATCACATCGGGCAGATCCTGCCCCTGACCGGTCCGAGGGCGTTGTCATTTCGAGAGGCCCTCGACCACATCGAGCGCGCGACCGGGCTCACGGTTCACTTCGACGGCACCCCCGGCGCGTACCGCGAGTCCCTGCGCGCCGAGGGCACGCCGGACGAGGTGATCGACACCTTGATCGAGAACTTCTCCTCCGCCGCGGCGCAGGGTGACGCCGAGCCCACCGGGGTCGTGGAGAAGATCCTCGAACGTCCAGGAAAGGACTTCGGCGCCTACGCCAGGCAAGCCGCGGCCAGGGGTGTGTGGCAAGAGCGCTGAGCACACGCCCGCGATCTCCGGCAGAGGCGGGCGCGCGGCTCTCGGTCCGTCACGGTGTGCACGATCCGATCTCCCCAGGAGCACTGGAGACCACCGGGCGCGGTCACGGCTGGTACGGCAGGACCCGGTCGTACTCGACGAGAAGGTGGCGCGGCCCGCGCAGCGTCGAACTCGGGCGGTAGGGCGGCGGGTCGGTGACCAGGCGCGGGTTCACCAGCCGCTTCGCCAGCTCGCGCAGCGCGATCTGGGCCTCCAGGCGGGCCAGCGGCGCGCCGAAGCAGTGGTGGATCCCCCCGCCGAACCCGAGGTGCTGGATGTAGGGACGGTCGGGGTCGAACCTCTCGGGATCGTGCACGTGCGCGGGGTCGCGGCTGCCCGACGCGAGTGCCAGGACGATGCTCGACCCCTTGGGAATGGTGACGCCCGCGATCGTGATGTCGTCGAGGGCGACGCGCTGCGGCAGGAAGTGCACCGGAGGCTCGAAGCGCAGCAGCTCCTCGACGGTGTGGATGATCAGGTCGGGTTCGTCGCGGATCCGTTCGATCAGCCCGGGGTTGCGCAGGAGGGTCAGCATGCCGTTGGTGATGAGGTTGACCGTGGTCTCGTGCCCGGCGACCAGCAGCAGCGCGGCGGTCGTGATCAGCTCGGTATCCGACAGCGAGCCGTCGGGGCCTTCGTAGGTCGCCAGTCCGGACAGCAGGTCGTCGCCAGGGTTCCTGCGGTGGGCCTGGGCGAGCTCCCCCAGGTAGGTCGCCAGCGCGAGCACGGCTGCCGTGCGGCGCTTGGCTCGCTGGTCCTGGTCACCCTCGCCGGGGCCGAGGGTCTCGACGATCTCCTCGGCCCACGCGTGGAACCTGGGCTCGTCCTCGCGCGGCACCCCGAGCAGGCGGCAGATGACCGTGACGGGGAACGGGTAGGCGATGTCGTCGACGATGTCGGCCTGCGTCCTGCCTGCGACGCCGTCGATCAGGTCCTTGACGATCTCGTGCAGCTCTCCGCGCATGCTCTCCACCACGCGCGGCGAGTGGGGCGGTCCGAAGTGCCGCATCGCCAGTCGCCTGAGCCGGTCGTGCTCGGGCGGGTCGGTGCCGATGAAGGAGGGTGGCAGCGGCTCGCCGGGCGGCGGGTGGGCCAGCTTCCGCTTGTCCGAGCTGACGCGCGGGTCGTGCAGCAGTGCGACGATCTCCTCGTAGGTGCTGACGACGTAGCTGCCGTCCTCCAGCCGCACCACGGGGGTCTCGCGGAGCTCGGCGTACAGCCGGTACGGGTTCGCCCGGTTGGTGAACTGGTGGATCTGCGCGTAGATGCTTGCCGGCTCCACGAAGGTGCCTCCCCTGTCTGGTGGTTCGTGGGGTCCTACGGCTGCTGCCGTACGAGAGAGACGCGACGTTCGGCCGGGTCATGACCCGTCACCACCACGGTCGCGCCCGCCGCGGGCGCCATCCGCTGCGGCACCTCGGCCGGGACGGGCCGCATCTCGTCGGGCCTGCCGACCATGCGGTAGTCGGGCGGGAACGGTGCGGCCCGCTCGATGAGATCCCGGTAGAAGTCCAGCCACATCGCCTGGTCGAAGGTGACCGCGGCGGTGATCCTGCCCTTGTAGCCGTACACGGCGACGAACCGGCGCTCTTCCACCGAGCCCTGTGCGATCACGACCTCGTCGGCGATGCTCGTCACGCCGACCGACTTGATGTTGGTGTCGAACTGGTTGGACCAGAAGACCGGCAGCGACAGGTGCGGCCAGCGATGAGCCTGGTCGCTGAGCATGTTGTGGGCGGCGATCTCCGCCTGGGCGACGGCGTTGCCCCAGTGCTCCAGCGACATGAACTGGTAGTGGTAGACCGGGTGCGGGAACCGCGCCACGTCACCGGCGACGAAGATGTCATCGGTGACCAGGCCGTTGATGTCGACGGCGCGGCAGCCCGCGTCGGTGGCCACCCCCCAGGGGCCTGCCGCGAGGCCCGAGCCTTCCAGCCATTCGACGTTGCGGACCGCGCCGAGCGCGACCACCGCCATGTCGGCCTCGACCGTGCCTCCGTCGGACAGCCGCGCGCCGGTCAGCCGTCCTTGCTCGTCCCCCACCAGTTCGGTGACCGTGACCCCGCAGCGCAGATCCACGCCCGCGTCGCGTTGCATGCCGGCGGCGATGTCGCCGATCACCTTGCCGAGCGCGCCGACCAGCGGCGCGGGCCCCGCCTCGACGACGGTCACCTCGAGGCCCAGGCCGCGGCAGACCGACGCCACCTCCGAGCCGGTGAACCCCGCCCCGATGATCAGCACCCGGTTGACGCCTGCGGCCAGCCTCCTGCGCATCCGGTCCGCCTCGTCGAGCGTGCGCAGCACGTACACGCCGTCGAGCGCCGCCTCGGCCTCCTTGGGCCACGGCCTGGCGCGCGCGCCGGTGGCGATCAGCACCTTGTCGAAGCCGATCTGCCGGCCGTCGGCGAGGGTCACCTGCTTGGCGCCGATGTCGAGTGCTGTCGCGGGGGTTCCCGCCAGCCATTCGACCTCGATCTCCCGCAGGTGGGGAAGCATGGTGTGCTCGGCGTCCACCCAGCCGGTCAGCACCTGCTTGGACAGCGGCGGCCGATCGTAGGGCTGGTGCTTCTCGTCCCCGATGAGGGTCACCTTGCCCTTGAAGCCGTCCCTGCGCAGGACGCCCGCGGCCCGGCCCCCGGCGAGTGAGGCGCCGACGATGACGATGTGCCCGTTGCGCTTGAACTCCCCGTCGACGTCGCTGGTCGGGTGGCGCAGCTCGGGCTCCACGGTCCTGTGCTGGGTGGCCATCCTGTCGACGTGGAGCGCCTGGACAGGGCAGGCCGCGGCGGCCCTCAGGACGTGCTCGCGCTGGGCGTCGTCAGGGTCGGTGTCGTACATGAGCGCCTCCTGGCCGTGCATCGTGAACACGTCCGGCGCCAGGAAGACGCACTGTCCGTAGCCCTGACAGCGCGTGAGATCAACGACAACCCTCACAGCCACTCCCCCGTCGATCCGGGCCGGCATACGCCACCAGGCCGATCTGTCACCCCCTTACCCGACTCCTTCTCGGCGATAAGCGACGAAGTGCCATGGAGAGGGTATTTTCGCGGTCAAGCGGACGCAGTCCGCCGCCGGTGGAAGGCGAGCAGGAAGCAGCCGACGACCAGGACCCAGACAGGGAACAGCAGCTCCGCCCAGGTGACCGTGCTGACGACCAGCAGGAGCATCGCCCCGACGACGTAGCCGAGCGCGAGGAGCCAGCGGGGGAAGAGGCCCAGGCGGGCCGCGATGGTCGTGGTGATCAGCGTGAACACCGCGGCCATGCGCGGCGCGTACTCGGTGAGGAGGCTGATCGTGAGGTAGCGCCCGTAGTGGTGGAAGTCGCCCTGCCGGCCGGCGTCCTTCATCGCATCGATCGTGTCCATATAGGCGCGTCCCGTCGCGCCGAAGACGAGCAGCAGCGCCACGTACAGCAGGCTAGAGCCGAGGAAGACAGTCGCGAAGAACTGGTCTTCGCGTATGCCGATGAAGTCCCGCAGGGCGCCGGTGAACCACAGGAAGAAGATCCCGCCGTACGGCAGGAGCTCCAGCGCCACCCGGAGGGCTTGGCGGCTCGAGGTCCTGGCGAGATAGGCGGTCAGGTCGAGCGGGTGCTCGGGTATCGACAGCCGCACCAGGACCATGGCGCCGCCCAGCAGCAGGGCGGCGAGGATCCCCGCCACCCCTGCGGCGCGAGGCGTCCTGAGCCGCTTCGCCGGCGGCTCGGAACTGCTCATGTGATCCTTCTTTCGGCGGCGCACGTTCCGTCGGACGCTACGTATCCATTCGCTACGCTGTGTAATCGCGACGCTCGTCGCGGCCATGCTACGGCCGGGGGCCCTGCCGCTCCGATGAACGCCAGGGCCAGGGGATGATCAGAACTCCTGCACGGTCTCGCAGCCGACAGGCCGGGGGTCGACGGCCTTGTCGAGGACGATCTCGTCGACGCCGAGCCCGCAGTTCAGGTCGCCGTCGGCCGCCAGGTTGGCCTGGTTGTCCAGGCTGACCCGTACCGAAAGACTGCTGCTCTTGTAGGAGACGGTGTCGATGCCGGCGCCGCCGCTCCAGGTGATGGCTCTGCCGGTGGACGAGCCGGCGCCGGCGATGAGGCTGTCGTTGCCGTTCTGGCCGCTGACGGTGCCTCGGAAGGAGACGCCGACGCTGAAGGAGTCGTCCATGTCACCGAGGTTGGCGGTGAACTCTGTGGCGCTGGCGCCGCAGGTGACGGCGCGGGAGGGTGAGCTGACGGCACCCGCCCTTGGGGGTGCGCGGCCGCCTTGCCAACACCGCGCGCGAGGACAACCCCGACGGCCGCTGTCGCATTAGCGACATGGCAGACAAACGGCAGGTCCGAATGCTGGCGGGCAGAGCCCGCCATCGCCCACTCTCGTGATCACTAGTTGTTGATACGAGAGGTTCACCCCCCATGCACTGGTCCGCACATGTGGCGGCGGTGGGAGTATCCGCCGCCGCCCTGCTGAGCCCCCCGTCGCCCGCGGCGGCGCAGCCTGCCGCTTCCGGCGTCCACCGCGTCACCTTGATCACCGGCGATGTGGTGACCGTGAGGGAGTCGGAGCAGGGCAGGCGCGCGGTGGAGGTGAAGCCGGGGCCCGGCCGTGACCGGATGGGCTTCCACACCACCGAGGAGAACGGCGAGCTGCGGGTCCTTCCCGCCGACATGGTGCCCTACCTGGCGGCCAAGCGGCTGGATCCGAGCCTGTTCTCCGTCACCGGCCTGATCGAGCAGGGCTACGACGACGCGAAGACGGACAAGCTGCCGCTGCTGTTCGTCTACGACGGCATGGCCACCAGGACCGCGACTCCGCTGGAGAGCGTCAACGGGCGGGCCGTCTCGGCCGACAAGCGCACGATCGGCCGGCTGTGGAAGTCCCTGGACGAGGAGCGGGCGAGCCTGTCCCAGGGCGTGGCGAAGATCTGGCTCGACGCCAAGGTCAAGGTCTCGCTCGATCACAGCGTGCCGCAGGTGGGCGCGCCTGAGGCGTGGCAGGCCGGGTTCGACGGCAAGGGCGTCAAGGTCGCCGTCCTCGACACCGGGGTCGACGCCGCCCACCGGGACCTCGCGGGCCGGGTGAAGCAGACCAAGGTGTTCACCGGTGACGAGAACGTGAACGACGCCCACGGGCATGGCACCCACGTGGCCGCCACCATCGCGGGCGGGATCGGAAAGAAGGGCGTCGCCCCCGGCGCGGAGCTGATCATCGGCAAGGTGCTCGGCGACGACGGGTCAGGCACCCTGTCCGGCGTCATCGAGGGCATGGAGTGGGCCGCCGCCGAGGGAGCGTCGGTGATCAACATGAGCCTCGGCGGTGGCGTCACCGACGGCACCGACCCGCTCAGCGTCGCCGTCGACAATCTCACCGAGCGGACCGGTGCGCTCTTCGTGGTCGCGGCGGGCAACGACGGCGCGGCCTACTCCGTGGGCAGCCCGGGAGCGGCCACCTCCGCGCTGACTGTCGGCGCCGTGGACGGCAAGGACGCCATCGCCGACTTCTCCAGCAGGGGTCCGCGCCTGGACGACGCGCCCAAGCCGGACCTCACGGCGCCTGGCGTGGGCATCGTCGCGGCCAGGGCGGCAGGCACCGGCATGGGCCAGCCCGTCGACGAGCACTACACGGCCGCGTCGGGCACCTCCATGGCCACTCCGCACGTGGCGGGGGCCGCCGCGATCCTCAAGCAGCGCCATCCGGAGTGGAAGGCGGGGCAGATCAAGGACGCCCTGGTGGGCTCGGCCAGGACGGTGGCCGGCCAGCAGGTCGACGACGCGGGCGCGGGCAGGCTCGACGTGGCGCGCGCCCTGCGGCAGGGCGTGACGGCCACGGGCGTGGTCAACCTGGGCAAGCACCAGAAGGATGAGGGGACGGGCACGGCCGAGGGCACGATCACCTACACCAACGGCACGGCGGCGCCGGTCACGCTCGCGCTCTCCAGCAGCCTCGAGGGCGCCGTGCTCAGCGCGCAGAGCGTCACGGTCGCGGCCGGCGGCACCGCCGAGGTCCAGGTCCGCGTGGACCTGGCCAAGCTGTCCTTCGGCAGGTACGGCGGGCACGTCACGGCGACCGCGGGAGCCGAGACGGTGCACACCACGCTGGCACTGACCTGGAAGGGACCGCAGCACACGGTCCGCTTCACCGCCGTGGACGCGGCGGGCAAGCCCACCGGCACCGACACCCTGTCGATGTTCGGCGCGTCGCAGCAGGACGACGTCTTCACCTGGGTGCCCGAGCAGGGCCTGACCGTGGAGGTCTCCGAGGGCACCTACATGACGCAGGCGATCAACCTGGCGAGCGGCTGGGGCCGCATGCACCCGCGCGACGGGCTCGTCGTCATTCCGGAGCTCAAGGTCGACCGCGACCTGGAGGTGGTCCTCGACTACCGCAGGACCAGCCCCGTCACCGTCAAGGTTAGCGAGCCGGTGGAGCAGGTGGGCATCTTCACCTACTTCACCCACCGCGCCTTCGGCTCGCGCAAAATCTCCCAGGGCGTCATGAACTTCGACGTCGTCGAGGGCCTCAACGTCTCGCCGACCCAGCCGGTCAGCGAGGGCACGTTCGAGTTCGCCTCCCGCTGGCAGCTGATCGCTCCGAAGATCACCGCCCGGGTGGCGGGTTCCACGTACCCGATGGGCTTCCTGGGCGGCTCGCCCGGCCTGGAGGGCCGCCACCTGTGGCGGCTGGCCGAGGGAGCGGACGGCGCGCGGGGCAAGGTCGCCGTGATGGACTCTCTGGACTGGGAAGCCGGCGCCGAGGCTGCGGTGAAGGCGGGGGCGGTCGCCGCGATCATCGTGATGACCCCCGACGACGCGCTCTCACGTGGATGGAGCCCGGCCAACGTGAGGCTGCCCATCCCCGTCATGCTGATCGCCAACGACCACGGGCAGCGGCTGCTCGAACGCGTCAGGAAGGGGCACGCCCTGCTCGACATCAGCGGGACGATGGCCTCGCCGTACCTCTATGACGTCATGCAGGTCTCCGGCGGGCACGTGCCGGACACGATCGTGCACGAGGTGAGCAACCGCAACACCGCCCGCATCGACACGAAATATCAGGACGCTGGCGGGTTCGGGTGGGCCAAGGAGCAGCGGTTCGGCTGGCGGCCCTGGCAGGCCTACTCCCTGGGCAGCCAGATGGAGAAGCAGCGGATCGTGAAGACGCCGTCGCGGCGGGCCGAGTACGTCAGCGCGGACGGCTCCTTCTGGCAGCACCTCGTCAACCACCAGTACACCTGGGACGACATGAACCGGTTGCAGGACGGGCTGACCGAGCCGCCCCGCACCTACCAGCCCGGTCAGCGGATCAGCGAGAGCTGGCACGCGCCCGTCGTACGGCCCGCCATCCCCGACTGGCTGGCTCCCTCCACCCGCACGGGCGACACCCTGGAGATCCGCGTCCCCGAGTTCGTCGACGCCTCCGGTCATGTCTCCCGCGCGGGGGTCGACAACGACAGCGCCTCGGCCAGGTTCCTGAGGGACGGCAAGCTCGTGGAGGAACGCGACGCCGCCTGGGGCGCCTTCCCCGCCGTGCCGCAGGAGGCCGAGTACCGCCTGGAGCTGTCCACCAGGCGCACCTCCGAGGAGTGGACGACGGCGGTCGCGACCGAGACGGCCTGGACGTTCAGGTCGAAGCAGGGCCAGCAGGTGCTGCCGCTGCTGCAGGTCGACTACGACGTGCGGCCCGGACTGCTCGGCTTCGCCGTACGGCACCAGAAGGGAGTGAGCGGGCTGACCGCCAAGGACCTGCGGCTGGAGGTGTCCTATGACGACGGGGCGACCTGGCGCAGGCAGCCGGTCCTCCCGCTCGGCCACGGCCGCTACAGCGCGGTCGTCCTTCGCCCGCATCCGTCGCTGCGCGTCACCGCCACCGATTCCGGCGGCAACCAGGTCAGGCAGACGGTGATCAGGGCGTACTGACCGTCACAGCCAGTGCTCACGGGCGGCGTGCCAGGCCAGCTGCATCCTGGTCTGGGCGCCCGCCTGCTCCATCAGGTGGGTGATCCGGCGCTGGACGGTCCGCTGCGACACCTTCAGCTGCGTGGCGATCGACTTGTCGGGCACGCCCGCCACCAGCAGCGACAGCAGGTAGAGGTGGTCGGAGTCGAGCGGGCTGCCCGGGGTGGTGAGACTGACGGGGGTGGCCCGCTCCCAGAGGCTCTCGAACAGCGCCTTGAGCGCGTCGAGCAGGCTGCTCGGCCTGATCAGCGCCGCGGTGAGCTGGGTCAGCCCGCCGGTGTGCTGGATCAGCGGGAGGACGCCCAGCTCGCCGTCGGCGATCATCATCCGCACCGGCAGGGTGGGCAGGGCGCGCGCCTGCTCACCCAGCTTGATCCCGTCGGCGAGGTTGACCAGCATGCCAGGCTCCTCCAGCAGCGCCCCTTCGTAGATGACGCGGTAGCCCACCCCACGTCCCAGCGCGGCCAGCTCCTCGGTGTTCTCCTGTGAGGTCATCGCCACGTGCCCGGCCCGGCAGAAGCTGACGACCTCGTGCCGCGCGTTGTCCTGCAGCAGGCGCAACTGCTCGCGCAGCGCCGTCCTGCTGGTGATCACCTCGATCAGCTGGGCGGCCTCGCGGCGCCGCGAATGGGCCAGGTACTCCCCCGTGAGCTGCTCCACGGCCTGCCTTGCCCGGTCGACCTCCTCCTGCCGCCTGTGCAGCCGGGCCGCGAGCGCCACGTCGGGCGCGACGGCGGTGAACCTGTCGGGCTCTCCTGGTACGGCTCGCGCCAGGCCCTTGGCGAGCAGGGAGCCGAGCGCCCGCCGCGCCTCCTCGCTCTCGACGCCGAGCTCCGCCGCCAGCTCGGCGGGCTCCACCCCGGCGGTTCTGACCAGGAGCCGGTAGGCGGCCTCCTCCTCGGCGCCCAGCCCCGCGGCGCTCAGCACGTCATCCGGGAGATCCGGTCGAGGATCTCCGGCACGATCGGGGCCGAGGCGGCGACGTCGCGCCGCACGTGTCTCTCGCCGTCCTGGGTGGACGCCCTGGCGGCCGAGGGCACGCCCGCACCGTGACGTGGCGCTTCGAGGTCATCTACCCGGACGGTGTGGTTCACCCGGCCATTGTAGGGAGGCCGGCGCCGGTCCCAGAGGGGGGCTCAACCAGAGCCGCAGTTCACGACCGCTCGGGCTTTCGGGCGAGAAAGGTGGCGGCAGCCCTTCTGGCTCCTTCGCCGGGCTCCTGCACCAGTCGCGCGGTGGCGACGAGCCCGGCCTGGTCCAGCAGCCGTCACCCGGCCTGGCCCGCATCCCACGTCCGCGACAGCCCTGCGGCCGGCCGTCCGCACGGTCTCGGTGAACGCCGCCAGCATCGCGCGTGACAGCGGATCCAGCTCGGCCGGGGTCATGACCTGTTCGACGTAGGCGGCGGCCACCGTGTCGTACGACTCCCGGACGGCGGCGAGGTAGGAGAGATCGGTCACCCGGGCGACTCTAGAGGAGCGCCCGAGACCTCCATGACGTGACTCGTTTGTACGATCCCCACAACTCCGGCCGCGAAGCACGCTCAGTACCCCGCATGGCCGTATCCGGGGGCACCCGAGAGTATGGATACCGGTTGGGGCGGGACGGCCGCCGTGTTCATCGTCTTCGAAAGGCCCTCAGTGTTCAGTCGTGTCGCCATCGTCAACCGCGGTGAAGCCGCCATGCGGCTCATCCACGCCGTTCGGGACCTAGCCGCGGAGACGGGAACACGGATCGAGACCGTCGCCCTGTACACGGACTCCGACAGAACGGCCACGTTCGTCCGCGAGGCTGACATCGCCTACGACTTGGGTCTCGCCGCGAACCGGCCCTATCTCGACCACGCGGTCCTCAGGAAGGCCCTGGTCGAGACCGGCGCGGACGCGGCCTGGGTCGGTTGGGGCTTCGTGGCGGAGGACCCGGCGTTCGCCGACCTGTGCGCCGAGATCGGCGTGACGTTCGTCGGCCCGAGCGCCGAGGCGATGCGCAAGCTGGGCGACAAGATCGGCTCGAAGCTGATCGCCGAAGAGGTCGGCGTGCCTGTGGCGCCGTGGAGCCGCGGACCGGTGGAGACGCTGGAGGAGGCCAAGGCGGCGGCGGACCGCATCGGCTACCCGTTGATGCTGAAGGCGACCGCGGGCGGCGGTGGTCGTGGCATCCGGATGATCTCCAACGCCGACGAGCTGACCCAGGCCTACGAGCTGACGCGCCAGGAAGCCGCGCGCGCGTTCGGCAGCGGCGTCGTGTTCCTGGAGCGCCTGGTGACGGGCGCCAGGCACGTCGAGGTGCAGGTCATCGCCGACGGGCAGGGAACCGCGTGGGCGCTGGGGGTGCGCGACTGCTCCGTGCAGCGGCGCAACCAGAAGATCATCGAGGAGTCCGCCTCCCCTGTCCTCGACGCCGGGCAGGTCGCCGAGCTGAAGGCGTCGGCCGAGCGGCTCGTGCTCGCGGTGGGCTACCTGGGCGCGGGCACCATCGAGTTCCTCTACCACCCCGGCGAGCGGCTGTTCGCGTTCCTCGAGGTCAACACGCGGCTTCAGGTCGAGCACCCCATCACCGAGATCACCACCGGCGTCGACCTGGTGAAGGCCCAGTTGCACGTGGCGGCGGGCGGCAAGCTCGAGGGTGACGCGCCAGAGGAGTGGGGTCACGCCGTCGAGGCGCGCCTCAACGCCGAGGACCCCGACCGCGACTTCGCGCCCTCGCCCGGCCGGATCGCGCGGCTGGCGCTGCCCAGCGGCCCGGGCATCCGGGTCGACACCGGGTTCAGCGAGGGCGACGTGATCCCCGCCGACTTCGACTCGATGATCGCCAAGATCATCGCGCACGGCCGTGACCGCACGGAGGCGTTGGCCCGCCTGCGCCGCGCGATGGCGCAGACGACTGTCATCATCGAGGGCGGCGTGACGAACAAGAGCTTCGTCCGCCTGCTGCTCGACGAGCCCGCGGTGATCGACGGCTCCGCCGACACCGGCTGGATCGACCGTGTGCGCGCCCAGGGTGCTCTCGTGTCGCACCAGCACTCCGCGATAGCGCTGATCGCCGCCGCCATCGAGGCCTACGAGGACGAGGAGGCGGTGACGCGGCAGCGCTTCCTGTCCACCGCGCACGGCGGCCGTCCGCAGGCGCAGCACGAGAGCGGTCGTGCGCTGGAGCTCAAGCTCCGCGACGTCGGCTACCGCGTCCAGGTCGCCCGTACCGGCGGTCACCGGTTCCGCATCGGCATCTCGTCGGGCGGCCCCGAGCACGCTGCCGACGTCGACATCGAGCGCTTCGACGAGCACAGCGGCCAGCTCACCGTGAACGGCGTTCGTTTCAAGGTCGTCACGAGCACGCACGGCCCGATCCATCTGGTCGAGGTCGACGGCATCACGCACCGCATCAGCCGCGACGAGGGCGGCATCGTGCGCTCGCCCGTGCCCGCGCTCGTGGTGGCCACGCCGCTGCAGGCGGGCGACGAGGTCGAGGCCGGTGCGCCGCTGCTCGTGGTCGAGAGCATGAAGATGGAGACCGTGCTGCGCGCGCCGTTCCGCGGCCGCGTGCGGGAGGTCGCGGTGTCGGTGGGCAGCCAGGTCGAGGCGGGCGCCCGCCTGCTCCGCCTGGAGCCGCTGGGTGACGGCGACGAGGCGGCCGGTCCAGGGGCGGCGGCGGAGGAGGTCGAGCTGGACCTGCCGTCCGAGCCGGTGGACGTGCCCGCGGCCGCGCGGGCCGCACGTGGCCTGCAGGACCTGCGCAGCCTCCTGCTGGGCTACGACATCGACTCGCAGGACGAGGGGCGCCTGCTCGCCAACTACCTCGCCGCGCGCGCCGAGCTCGTCGCCGGGGGCGACCACGAGCTGGCCGGTGAGGTCGAGCTGCTGCGCCTGTTCGCCGACCTGAGCGAACTGAGCCGCAACAGGCCCGCAGGAGAGGAGTCCAAGTCCGACTCCTCGGTGCACAGCCCCCGCGAGTACTTCCACATCTACCTGCAGTACCTCGACCCTGACCGGTCCGGGCTGTCGGAGAGCTTCCAGCAGCGCCTCACGCACGTGCTGTCCCGCTACGGCGTCGAAGGCCTGGACCGCACGCCGGAGCTGGAGGACGCGGTCTTCCGGATCTTCCTGGCCCAGCAGCGCGCCTCCGCCGACGTCGCCGTGGTGACGAGCCTGCTGCGCCAGTGGGTGAAGGAGGCCCCGCCCGCCGAGGCGGACCGCGTCACCGTCGGCCTGGCGCTGGAGCACCTCGTCTCCGCCACCCAGGTTCGCTTCCCCGCCGTCGCGGACCTGGCGCGCGGCGTCGTGTTCGCCTGGTTCGCACAGCCGCTGCTGCGCCGTAGCCGCGCGAAGGTCTACACGGCCGTGCGCAAGCACCTGCGCCACCTCGACCAGCACCCTGACGCGCCCGACCGCGCCGAGCGGATCTCCGCGATGGTCGCCAGCGCCGAGCCGCTCGTCCGGCTGGTCGGCCAGCGGATCGGCCGCGAAGGCACCGATCCCGTGCCGCTGCTGGAGGTGCTGAGCCGCCGCTACTACGGCAACCGTGCGCTGAGCGACATCCGGGTCAGCAAGGTGGCGGGCTGCACGTTCGTCGTCGCCGATCACCGCTCCGCGACCGGCAACGGCCGCGTCGTCACCACCGCGGTCGATTTCCCCGCGCTGGCCGAGGCGCTCAAGGCGGTCGGTGAGCTCGCCGGTGACGGCCGGCTGGTGGCCGACGTCTACCTGGCCTGGTCGGACGCTCCGAGCGACCCCGACGAGATGGCCGAGCGCCTGCGCGAGGTCCTGGCCGGGCAGGAGCCGTCGAACCGGGTCGGCCGCATCACCACGACCGTGGCGGGCAACGGCGGCCCCGTGACGCACCACCACCACTTCACCTTCCGCCCGTCCGCGGACGGCTTCGTGGAGGAGCGGCTGCTGCGCGGCCTGCACCCGCGCATCGCCGAGCGCATGCAGCTGGAGCGGCTGCGCGACTTCGACCTCACCCGGCTGCCCTCGCCTGACGAGGAGGTCTACCTCTTCAGGGCCGCGGCGCGGCAGAACCCGTCCGACGAGCGCCTCGTCGCCCTGGGCCAGGTGCGCGACCTGACCCCGTTGCGCGACGACGAGGGCAGGATCGTGGCGCTGCCCGCGGCCGAGGACATCCTGGTCACGTGCCTCGACGCGATCCGCAGGGCCAGGAAGCCCGGCGCGAAGACCTCCGCCACGAACCGGATCGTCATCTACGTGTGGCCGCCGACCGACCTCTCGTCGGACGACCTGAACACCGTGGCGAAGCGCGTGTTGCCGACGACGGCGGGCGCGGGCCTGGAGGAGGTGCTGTTCCTCGGCAGACGCCGCGACAGCGCCACCGGCGAGATCGTCGACATCGCCGTCCAGATCGGCTACGACGTGGGCTCCGGCGTGCGGCTGTCCATCGTCCCGCCGCCGACCGAGCCCATCGAGCCGCTGGACGACTACCGCCAGGAAGTGCTGCGCGCGCACAGCCGGGGCACGCCCTACCCGTACGAGCTGACCGGCATGCTCGCCGGGCCGTTCGGCTCGTTCACCGAGTACGACCTGGACGAGCACGCGAAGCTGGTGCCGGTGAACCGGCCCAAGGGGCGCAACACCGCCGCGATCGTCGCGGGGGTCGTCAGCACTCCCACGCCGCGCCACCCGGAGGGCATGACCCGCGTCGTGCTGCTTGGCGACCCGACGAAGGCGCTCGGCGCGCTGTCCGAGCCCGAGTGCGCCCGGGTGATAGCCGCGCTCGACCTGGCCGAGCAGATGCGGGTGCCGCTGGAGTGGTTCGCGCTCTCGGCGGGCGCCCGGATCTCGATGTCGTCCGGCACCGAGAACATGGACTGGGTGGCGGCCGCGCTCAAGCGGATCGTGACCTTCACCCAGGACGGCGGCGAGATCAACGTCGTGGTCGCGGGCATCAACGTCGGTGCTCAGCCGTACTGGAACGCCGAGGCCACGATGCTCATGCACACCAAGGGCATCCTGGTGATGACGCCCGACTCCGCGATGGTGCTCACGGGCAAGCAGTCGCTCGACTTCTCCGGCGGAGTGTCGGCCGAGGACAACCACGGCATCGGCGGATACGACCGGATCATGGGCCCGAACGGCCAGGCGCAGTACTGGGCGCCGGACATCCGCGGAGCGCGGGAAGTCCTGATGTCGCACTACGACCACAGCTACGTCGCGCCGGGCGAGAGCCGGCCGCGCAAGACGGTCACCAGCGACCCGGTGGACCGCGACGTGTCGACCTTCCCGCACGCCGCGCCGGACAGCGACTTCACGACGGTGGGTCAGATCTTCTCCGCCGAGTCCAACCCGGACCGCAAGAAGCCGTTCGACATCCGCACGGTCATGCGCGCGCTGTCGGATCAGGACCATCCGGTGCTGGAGCGGTGGGCGGGCATGGCCGACGCGGACACCGCCGTCGTCCAGGACGTCCACCTCGGTGGCCGGCCGGTGTGCCTGCTGGGCATCGAGTCCCGCTCCGTGCCGCGTCGCGGATTCCCTCCCACCGACGGCCCCGACACCTACACCGCGGGCACCCTGTTCCCGCGGTCGTCCAAGAAGGCCGCCAGGGCCATCAACGCCGCCAGCGGGAACCGTCCGCTGGTCGTGCTGGCCAACCTGTCGGGCTTCGACGGGTCGCCCGAGTCGATGCGCAAGCTGCAGCTGGAGTACGGCGCGGAGATCGGCCGCGCGGTGGTGAACTTCAAGGGACCCATCGTGTTCTGCGTGATCTCGCGCTACCACGGCGGCGCGTTCGTGGTGTTCTCCAAGGCGCTCAACCCGAACATGACCGTGCTGGCGGTCGAGGGCTCGTTCGCCTCGGTACTCGGCGGCGCTCCGGCCGCCGCGGTGGTCTTCGCCCGCGACGTCGACAAGCGGACCGGCAACGACCCCCGCGTACTCGCGCTCGCCGCCCGTGTCGCGGAGGCGCCTGCGGCCAGGCGGGCCGCGTTGGCCGCCGAGCTGGCCGAGCTGCGGGCGTCGGTGCGGGCCGAGAAGCTCACCGAGGTGGCCACCGAGTTCGACCGCGTGCACAGCATCCAGCGGGCGGTCGAGGTCGGCTCGGTGGACGCGATCATCAGCTGCGCCGAGCTGCGGCCGCGGATCATCGAGACGGTCGAGAAGAGCCTCGCCCGACAGTCCTGACCTGGGCCTGAAGCCGGACTTCCGCGCCTTTGGAGGCGGGCGTCCGGCTTCTCGCGTCCTGGCGAAGCGTCCGGGTCGCCGCCGCGGGCACGGCGAATCACGGCGGCCCGCCTGGCCGGCGACAGGGCGCCGGTGCTCCGGCGCCGAACGACGCTAAGCGGTCTTGAGTAAGTGCGTTGTGGTTGGTGCCACTGCCGTGGCTCGTCTCATCGCGCGTGTGCATGCTCTGCAGCAGTGATGTCCTCGTGACGCGGACCGAGTCGCTTAGCAAACGGGTCGACCCGTATGGTAAGTCCTATGAGCTCCTTTCCGTCCTCCAGGGGACGTCCCAGGGATCCCCGCTCGCACGAGGCGATCGTCAGCGCGGCCACAGAGCTGGTGGTCGAGGTCGGCTACGCCGCGACATCGATCGGGGCTGTGGCTGCCCGTGCCGGTGTCGGTAAGGACACGGTGTACCGGAGGTGGCGGGGCAAGCCGGAGTTGGTCTTCGAGGCTGTGTTCACGACCACCGACGATGTTCCGGCGCCGGACACCGGAACGCTGGCCGGGGACCTGACCGCACTGCTGCGGGGCCTGGTCGAGGAGTTCCACGCACCTGCCGCTGCAGCGGCGCTCCCGGGGCTGCTCGCTGACTTCGCCGCCGATCCGGTGCTGAAGGCGCGCATCCGCAGCGACTTCCTGGCCCCCTCGAAGGAGCGGCTGCTGATCGTCTTCGAGCGTGCCGTGGCGCGCGGGGAGATCGCGGCCGACACACCCGTGGATCTAGTCCTGGACACGCTGGCAGGAGCCGTGTTCTTCCACGTCGGTCTGGTCGGGGAACACCCCGGCCGTCAGCTGGCCGGCCGGCTGGCTGCTGTCATAGCCAAAGGAATCGAGATCCGATGAACGGCTGGCTTCTCGCAGCGGGCATCACCGCGTTCGGTGTGGCCGCAGCGCACATCGTCGGCGGGCACCGGGATGTGGTGCTCCCGCTGCTGTCCTGCGGACTCGCAGACGGCCCCAAGCGCGTCCTTCATGCCGTGTGGCACATGGTGAGCGCCGACCTGGCGCTCTCCGCAGCCGCCTTGGTCTACCTCGCGCTGGCGGACGATACGTCAGCGACCGGCCTGATGGCGTGGTTCGTGGCTGTGCACTTCGTAGCGTACGCAGTCGCTTTCCTGGTGGTCACGTTGTCGGTCGGCTGGCCGAAGCCACTGCTCCGGCTGCCGCAGTGGATTCTTCTCCTGCCGGTCGCGGTCCTGACAGTGGTGGGTGCCGCATAGCGACAGTCCGGAGAGATACAGCCGCGGTGCCAGCGGGGCGGATCGGAGCCGCCAGCAGCCTCCCCGCGCACAAGCTGAGCGGTCTCGGTGATGCGGGCTGTGGTTCGGTTATGAGGCAGGGCAGGGAGGGTCTGTCCATGCCGAAGATCTTGTGTGGCGGGGCGTGACCGCGCCCGAGGTCGCTGACCTGCTCGAATGCAACGCCGTCACCGTGCGGGGTGCGGTCCACCGCTTCGCGACCGGCGGGTTCGACTGGAGGATGCCCGGCGCCCGGGCCGCCCGGCCTCAGTCACCCGCCAGGACCGCGAGGCGTTGGCCCGCCCTGCTGGACGAGTCCGCCCGGCAGGGCCGGACCTGGACAGCCGCCGCATTGTGCGACTGGCTGGCCGCCGAGCGGGGGGCTCGGGTCTCGGTGGCCTGGCTGACTGGGTTGCTCCACCGGGACAGGTTCCGGTGGAAACGGAGCCGGGACACATTGCGGCACAAGGCCGACTCCGTCCTCCAGCAGGCCGCACGGGCCAGGCTGGCGGATTTACGGCTGGACGCGTGCGAGAGCGTGAGGAACCTGTACTTCCGCGACGAGAGCGGGTGCCGCGACAAGCTCGCCGTCATCCGCGTCGAAGTCTTCTACCTCCCGCCCCGCAGTCCCGAACTGAACGACATCGAGCGGGTGTGGCGCTCGGCGAAGTACGAGGACTACCCAGAGCGCGTCCACACCACCAACGAAGCGATCGGCACCGCAGTCGACCAAGCCCTGAACCGTCAACGCGCACGCATCAATGGATCAGCAGCAAACTTCACCAAAGCCGCTTAGTGGTCCTGCGGGAGGCGATAGACCGACACGTGGGAACGCGATTCGGCGGTGAAGTCGGCTCCCGACCAGTCGGCATGCCTGGTCTCCAGCTCGAACCCGGCCAGCTGTCCCATGAGGTCGAGCTCCGCCGGCCAGATGTAGCGGTGCGGGCTACGGAACAGCCGGGCCTGCCGGCTGTCATCGAACCTGAAATGGTGCGACACGACGTGCTGGCGCAGAACGTCGTAGGTGTCCAGCCCGATGTAGCCGGGCTCGCAATGCCAGACCGTGGCCTGCTGACCCGGCGGTAGTTTGCGCAGCTCAGGAACCCAGAGCTCGATCACGAACCGGCCGCCGGGCGTGAGGTGGCGGGCAGCGTTGCGGAAGCAGGCGACCTGCTCGGCTTGGGTGAGCAGGTTGGAGATCGTGTTGTAGACGAGGTAGACGAGTGTGTACTCCCCCGGAGCGACGGCGGTCGCCATGTCGCCGACGATCACCGGGATCGTCGCCTCGTCCGCCTTCGTCCGCAGTTGGTCGATCATCGGAGATGACAGCTCGATGCCGGTGACGGACACCCCTCGCTCGGCGAGCGGCACGGCCACGCGGCCGGTTCCGATGGCGAACTCGAGTGCCTGCCCGTCGCCCGCGAGTTCGGCGAGGCGGTCCACGGTCGGCTCCAGTACCTCGGGCGCGAACATGCCGGTGCCCGGCGTGTCATAGCCCCGGGCGGCATCGATGCCCCAGATCTCCTCCTGCTGCATGCCGCCAACGATGGCCGTGGCGTGTGCGTGGTGTCCAACGAATTTCGTGCTCTCGTCGGTGCGGCCGCCACGCGCCGGAGCGATGGCTCTCGACCCCGAGTGGAACATCCGCGCCGCCCATGCCCAGTGGCGGCGCGCGGGAGACTTCCAGCACTGGTCGTGCCGGCCGGGAGCGGTGCCGGTCGTCCCGATCTGACGGCTTCGCGCGAGGCCCGGGTGGTTCCAGGGTGGGAGGCGCGGGTGGCATGCTGGGAGGCCGGCGATCACGAGGAGATCAGCGATGAGCCATGCTTTCGGAACGCAGCTCGCGCCCCGGCACACCCCTCTCAACGCGGAGGAGAAGGCCAGGGGCGTGGCGAACTTCTCCACTCTCGTCGCCCAGGAGCTCCTCGGCAGCGGACGGTTCAGGGTGAGCGCCGACACGCCGGAGATGGTGGAGCTGTTCCAGGCGGTCGCCCGCCGGGTGGGCGAGATGCTGCAGCGGCCTGTGATCAGCTACGCCAACGGCAGGTACATCGTGATCACCTTCGGCCGGGAGGGAGCCTCGCTCTCACTGGCCGAGGAGCCCCCACAGCACAGGTGACCATCCACCTGTAGTGCTCAGTTCAGGCATGTGTTGTCGGTCATCTGGAACGGCTGAGCAAGGGTCGGGCAGGGAGCGTTCATCGACGAGGGCTTGCTCCGCCGGTATGTTTACGTAAACATACAACTGGAGCACGGCGCTCTGCCGGCGAGCCCACCACCGCGTCCTCGCCCTTCAACTCACGGTCTTTCAGCACAGGAGCAGCAGCACATGCCCGTTCTTCAGATTGACGACGGCGGATTCCGACTCGACGGTGAACCCTTCCGGCTCATGTCCGGCGGACTTCACTACTTCCGTGTCCATCCGGCGCAGTGGGCTGACCGGCTCCGCAAGGCGCGCCTCATGGGCCTCAACACCATTGAGACGTACGTCCCCTGGAACCTCCACCAGCCACGGCCCGACCGGTTCCGTATGGACGACGAACTCGACCTGCCCGCCTATCTCGATCTCGCCGCCGCCGAGGGTCTCCACGTCCTGCTTCGCCCTGGCCCGTACATCTGCGCCGAATGGGAGGGTGGCGGGCTGCCCTCATGGCTCCTGGCCGAACCCGACCTCCGGCTGCGCACCCGTGACCCCCGTTACCTCTCAGCGGTCGACGACTACTTCGCCCGGCTCCTCACCCCGCTCCAGCCCTACCTCTCCACGCGGGGCGGCCCGATAATCGCCATCCAGGTGGAGAACGAGTACGGAGCCTACGGCGATGACACCGCCTACCTCGAGCATCTCGCCCACTCGCTCCGCCGGTGCGGCGTCGACGTCCCGCTCTTCACCTGCGACCAGCCCGCCGATCTGGCGCGCGGAGGCCTACCGGGCGTTCTCTCCACGGCGAATTTCGGCAGCCGCTCCGCCCAGAGTCTCGCCACGCTGCGCGCGCACCAGCCCACCGGCCCGCTGCTGTCGACGGAATTCTGGATCGGCTGGTTCGACCGCTGGGGCTCCCACCATGTGGTCCGCGACGCTGACCAGGCGGCGCAGGAGCTTGACGAACTGCTCGCCGCCGGAGCTTCGGTCAACTTCTACATGTTCCACGGTGGTACCAACTTCGGGTTCACCAACGGCGCCAACGACAAGCACACCTACCGGCCGACCGTCACCTCCTACGACTACGACGCCCCTCTCGACGAAGCCGGTGACCCTACCGAGAAGTTCACCGCCTTCCGCAAGGTCATCGCCAAGTACGCGACAGTCCCCGACGAGCCCGTCCCCGCGCCCGCGGCCAAGCTCGCCGTGGCCGCCGTACCGCTGACGCAGAGCGCGGGCCTGCTAAGGAACGCCGAGTCGCTCGGCGAGGCCGTCGAGTCCCGACATCCGCTGACGATGGAAGAGCTTCGGCAGGACTTCGGCTTCGTTCTTTACGAGACCACGCTGCCGGCTGCCGGGCCCGTCCTGCTCGAACTGGAGCACGTCCGTGACCGCGCCCAGGTTTTCCTGGACGGACAGCCCGTCGGCGTCCTGGAGCGGGAGAATCACGAGCATGCCATGGCGTTCACCGTGCCGCGCGAGGGCAGCGTCCTCAGTGTGCTCGTGGAGAACCAGGGTCGCGTCAACTACGGGGTGGGTATCCACGACCGCAAGGGACTGCTCGGAGAGATCCTCCTCAACGGCTCGGAGCTCGCCGGGTGGACCAACCGTCCGCTTCCCCTGACCTTCCTGGAAGGGCTGCCGTTCGCCGCCACCAGGACCGTGACGATCGGGCCTGCGTTCCACCGCGGCACGTTCGAGGTGGCCGAGGCGGCCGACACCTTCCTCCATCTCGAGGGCTGGACGAAGGGTAACGCGTGGATCAACGGCTTCGCGCTCGGCCGCTACTGGTCTCGAGGCCCCCAACGATCCCTCTACGTTCCCGCCCCGGTGCTGCACACGGGCACCAATGAGATCATCGTCCTCGAACTGCACGCCTCCCACCACGCCCGTACCGTCGACTTCAAGGAGACGCCAGATCTCGGCCCCACCGAGGAGTGAGACCGGCACGGACACGCTGTGGCCGGGCACCGACCCTGCGGTACGGTGCCCTGCGCCCCTCTGGAGCCGGTTCCCGAAACCGAAGGGTCTTCATGTGATTCGGACCGTTGGGTTCGCGGGTACCGGCGGGTCCTTCCTAGGTGGCGGTCGGCAGGAGCGCCCTCGCGTCTCGACGTAGCGGATGGCGTTCTCAGGCCGAGGCCGAACACCGACGTCAGGTGCAACGACTCCGGGCACGGGCAGAGGGCCCTGTCGAGCCGGCGGTGGACACGCAGCGGTTCCGGGACGGCCGTTGGGCCACGGGAGGCCACGGTGATCCAGACCTTGCTGACCCGGCCGGCCTCCATGACGGACTGTTCGTCGATCAGGAGGTGCCGTCTTCAGCGTTCGCGTTGACGGCCGAAGCTCACCGATTTTCGTCTTCCCGGCTTGACCTTGCCCCTGGGTCAAGGTTCGAGGATGCTCTGCATGAACGACAACGCACTGCACACCGTCGAAGCGCAGGTCCGCGAGCAGGCCGCCGCCTACTGCGAGTCCAACAACGTCCCCGGGTTCGTCGTCGGCGTCCACCACGCCGGCGAGCAGATCATCGTCGCCCACGGCACCGCGAACGTCGCCACCGGCGCCCCGATGCTGCGGGACACCGGATTCCTCTTCGGCTCCGTCACCAAGGTATTGACCACCACCCTGGTCCTCCAGCTGGTCGACCGCGGGTTGCTGGACCTCGACTCGCCGGTCGTGAAGTACCTTCCCGACTTCGCGCTGGCCGTGCCGGGCGCGGCGGACAAGATCCTGGTCCGGCACCTGATCGGGCACACCAACGGCATCGACGCGGACCTGTACTTCCCCGACGACAAGGGCCGCGACGCCCTGAAGGCCTACGTCAAGGGCCTGGCGAGCGGCTGCGGCACCCTGTTCGAGCCCGGCGAGCAGCTCAGCTACTCCAACGGCGGCATGATCGTCGCCGGCCGCCTGCTGGAAGTGGTGACCGGCATGCCCTTCCACGACCTGCTGGCGCGCGAGATCTACGCCCCGGTCGGCATGCCGGACTCCGGCACCTCCGCCGAGCAGGCCATCCTGCGCAGCACGGCGGTCGGCCACTTCCTGGACCTCGAGACCATGGCGCCCAAGCCCACGAACATGTTCACGCTCCCCGACACCTGGGGCCCGGCCGGCGGCACGCCGATCGGCACCATCGCCGACCTGCTCGCCTTCGGGCGCACCCACCTCGCGGGGGGCGTGGCCCCTTCCGGCACGCGCGTCCTGTCAGCCGAGTCGACCGCCCTGATGCAGCAGGTCTCCTACGACATGGACAGCCCCAACACCCCGCCGATCGGCCTGGGCTGGGTGCTGTACCCGTTCGGCGACACGACCGTGCTGGCCATGTCGGGCGCCTCGCCCGGCGGGGTCTCGCTCCTGTGCGTGCTCCCCGAGCACGACCTGGTCTTCGCCGCCTACGGCAACAATCCGGGGGCGATCATGCTGCAGGACCAGATCCTGCAGTGGCTCCTGAGCGAGCACCTCGGCGTCCAGATCCCCAAGCTGGTCACCGAAATGGAGCAGGACGTCGACCTCGCCCCCTACGTGGGCACCTACCGTTCCAACCAGCTCCGCATCGACGTCAGCATCGTCGACGGCCAGCTCGAGGAGCGGATGACCTACGAGCCGGCGGACGAGTCTCAGGAACGGATCTTCACCGAGTTCGCCGGCGGCATGACCTCCGCCCCGCCGCAGCGCTACGTGCCGATCCGGCCGGGCCTCTTCGCGCCCGCCGGCTACCCGCTGGAGGCGTTCGACGGATACCTGCGGCTGCTGCTCGTCTCCTTCCACGACGTCCGTGACGGCCAGGCGCGCTTCCGCAACGGCGGCGGCCGCCTGACCCGCCGAGCCTGACCCTGCCGCGGGTGGAAGGATGTCCAGCATGCTCACGATTGGCCAGCTCGCGGACTACGCCGGAGTGACCATCAAGGCCATCCGCCACTATCACGAGCGCGGTCTGCTCACCGAGCCCGACCGCGACTCCTCCGGCTACCGGCGCTACACCGCCGAGCACGCCATCAAGCTCGTCAAGATCAGGACCCTGGCGCACGCGGGGCTGCCGCTGGCCCGCGTCAGGGGCCTCCTCGACGCCGACGCGGAGACGCTCACGGCAGCCATCGCCGAGATCGACCACGCCCTCGAAGAACGCGTCGCGCAGCTGGGACGAACCCGCGACCAACTCGCCCAGCTGCGCGGCGGCGACCGGCTCTTCGTCTCCCCCGAAGTCGGGGACTATCTCGACGACTTGCGCGAACTCGGCGTCAGCGAGCGCCAGATCCACCTGGAACGCGACGGCTGGATCCTCATGCAGACAGCCTCACCCGAGGACGCCTCCGTGTGGATCGCCGAAAAACGTGAGCTCATGACCCATCCCGAGTTCCGCGCCCTCTACCTCGACCACGACGCCGCCTACGACTGGTCGCCTGACGATCCTCGCCTCCTCGGCCTCGCGGACCGTACCCGGAGCTGGTTCACCGATCACCACAGCCGATCCGAGACCCGCCCCGTCCAGAACCCGGCCATCGCCCGGTTGGCCGCGCAATCCCAGGCCGGAGCCTCATCCCCAGCTTGGGACCGCCTGGCACAACTCATGACCGGCTAGCCTCATTGTGTGTGCCGCTCGGTCGGAAGTGTCTGATCTCGGTCTGACCGGCCGAGCGTGATGGTTCTCCGATGTCGGCGGAGACACGCGAATCCGCGGATGCGGTAGAGATGCGTCCGCTGCTCGCGCCGGCACCAACCCGGCGGCAGGTCGGTCTCCAACGCCTCCAGGTCCTCCACGGCGGCCGGGGCACGTGCCACCCGAAAATCTCCGGCCACCTGCCTTCACCGGCACAGCAAGACGAACGGCCAGGACATGGACCCACAGAATCTCCGGAATCTCTGCATCACCTGGCGCGTTGCCGAACGCGCCCTCGGCGTCGTCACCCGTCCGCGCCGAGATCGCCTCCCTCGACTGGGCCCGGCACATCCCCATCTATCTCGGCAACCCCGACGTCGGAGTACGCGGCATTCGTCGAGTCCGTTCGCCACGGCTGCCGACGCTGCGCCGGAAGATCAAGCTCGGTGTCCCAGGCCCTGCTGGCCACCTTCGTCGCTGACGAGACCATCGTTCACGAGGCCGCCACCCGCACCGCCGTCAACGAGCCATCGCAACGGAGTGACAAGCCCTCCCCTGGTGGCGGCAGCGGCTTTCCCAATTCTTCTAGGCAGCCATCTTCATGAGCCGTAAATCACGCAATCCGCAGGCGTTTCCGTATGGTGGAAATATGTTCTTCGAACCCCCGCCAGCTCGAGAAGAACCGACTCGCCCACCCAAGCCTGGACTGCCGGCTTGGTCCGCTCCGCCGGCGGAAGAGATGGGCGCGGTGATGGTCAGCGGACTGGCGCTGGCCCGCACCCCGAATGTCGCCATAACGTTGCCGACGATCCAGGCTTTCAGCACCGGCTGCCTGATGAACGTGGACGTTGTCGCGAGGCGACAGACTCTGTCCCCCGACGACTTCCAGGCCCTCCAGCTATCCGTGTTCCCTCATTTGATCACCGGAGTGAGGGCCGATCGGCCGATACCGGACCAGCTGCTACGGTTCGGCGTGCGCTTCGCCGACGGCGCCAAGGCCACCACCGTCGGACAACGTTTGGACAGAACACAGCTCCCGCAGGATCCGCCACCAGGTCCACAGCTTTCCTTGCTGTTCCCCGGCATGTCCATGCGCAGCGGTGACGAGGATGCAGGTGTCATGACCATGGGGCTGTGGCTTTGGCCCTCGCCTCCCAGGGAGAGCTTCGAACTCGCTGTGGAGTGGCCCGTCGGCGGTGTCGAACTGAGCATCGTCGAACTCGATGGTGCGGCCATCGCAGCCGCCGCCCAGCAGACGGTCCCGTACTGGCCGGAATCCCCGCAGGACGGGTGAACCCCGACCAGTCGCGATTACGGAGAAGCCCCGTCAGAGTCCATGTATTTGAAGGAACCCCTCGAACAGGGAGCCCCAGCGACAAGACGCACATCAAACCGCCGACCCGCACACCAAGACCCCGCCAGCCTCACGCTGCCGGGGTTTTCTCGCATCGCCACATCCTCGCCCTGGAAGTCGCGTTCACCCTCATCTTGAGTTCCGGGAGATGGGGAGCCGTTGAGAAGCGTCTCACCCGCCGCGCACGAGCGCGTTCGGGCAGGTCAGTGGCGGGGTGCGTACATGATCACGGCGACGCTGCTTACTGAGGCCTTTCATCCTGGGTCGCGTCGAGGCAGTTGCTGGTCCTCAGCCGAAACGCATCTTCGACTCGAGTCGTACGTCGGCTTCCGATGTCGCCGACCGGCTGCCCGGGATCTTCGAGGACCATGACCTCGTCGGGCCGGAAGACGACGCGCTTCAGGAGATGGCCCGCTCGATGCGGCAGAACGGCGCTCGTGGCCGTCGGGCTCGCGCAGCCTCACATCCGGGATCTCAGCACGTCGACCTCGCAGCCTGGCGAGTACGGGTCGAAGCCGTGCTCGACCAGCCAGCGGACCGCCCGCAGGCTTCGCAACGACCACCACGCGCGGATCACGTCGAGGTCGACGTGGGAGCCGTAGCCGGCGACGACGTCGCCAAGGTGCTCCTCGTGTCCGAGCGTCAAGGTGGCGAGGTCGTACAGGGCATCGCCCTGGGCCGCCTCGGACCAGTCGATCACGCCGGTGATCTCGTCACCGTCGACGAACACGTGGGTGACCTGCAGGTCGCCGTGCGTGAACACCGGTGTCCACGGCCGGAGCGCAGCCTCGGCAACCCGGCGGTTGCGCATGACCAGGGCGGCGGGAAGGACACCGTTCGTGACGAGCCACTCGCATTCGCCGTCGAGGTGCGATGCGATCTGGTCGAGGCTCCGACCGGGCCATGGCGGCAGCGGCGCGTCGTGCAGCATCCGTGCGGCGGCACCCGCCGCGGCCCACGCCGCCGACGACGCGGTCGACGGCTCGCCGAGGCGGCCGAGTGCCGTCCCTGGGAGGGCGGTGAGCGCGAGCACGGGCGGCTTGCGCCACAGGACCTCCGGAGTCGGGATCGGCGCCATAGTCATCGCGTCGACCTCGACGTCGGTGCGCGTCTGATCAGCGTCGATCTTCAGGAACACGTCGCCGACGCGCAGGGTCGCGCGCTCGTGATGGGCGACGACGACCTTGACCTCTTCCACGTCGGCCATTGTCGCGGGATGGTCATCGACGTCGCCACGGGTTTGTCGCGTGCGACGGCGCGGCTGGCCGCGTCCCGCTGCCCGGCGACCTCGTGCACGACACCGGCCGCTGACAAATCGAGCTCGTAGTTGTGGAGCACTGCGATCGCTCGCGAGTAATGCTTGAGACCTGTGGATCGGCCGGGAGGGGTGTACCTTCCCGGTGATCGTCTGTAGGTCTCACGCATGGCCGACGCGCCAACGTCGGTCGGGAAGGTACACCCATGCTCACCGTAGTCCCCGACCCGTCCGATCGCGATGTGTCGCGTCGGCCGGGTCGCCTGTGGCGGCGTCGTTGATCGACGAGATCGTCCGGGAGGGCGCCCGCCGGATCTTGGCCGAGGCGTTGCGGGCCGAGCTCGATGCCTACATCGCTCAGTTCGCCGACCAGCGTGACGAGCGCGGTCGTCGTCTGGTGGTGCGTAACGGCTCGCACCAGCCTCGCGAGGTGCTGACCTCGGCGGGTGCTATCGAGGTGAAGGCGCCACGGGTCAACGACCGGCGCACCGACCCGGAGACCGGCGAGCGCCGCCGGTTTTCCTCTGCGATCCTGCCGCCGTGGGCGCGTAAGACCCCCAAGGTGACCGAGGTGCTGCCGCCGCTGTACCTGCACGGCCTGTCGTCCGGCGACTTCGTGCCTGCTCTCGGCCAGTTCCTCGGCAGCTCGGCCGGGCTGTCGAGCTCGGTCATCACCAAGCTGACCGAGCAGTGGAAGGACGAACAGCGCGCCTTCGCGGCCAGAGATCAGTCGGCGGTGGACCACGTCTACCTGTGGGCCGACGGGATCCATGTCAACATCCGGCTGGAGGAGCACAAGCTGTGCCTGCTGGTGACGATCGGGGGCCGCGCCGACGGCCGCAAGGAACTCATCGCGCTCGCCGACGACACCGTGAGAGAGGCAGCAATGGACCAAAGCACCCGCGGCGAGCTCATCAGTCGACTGGCCGAGGTGATCAGGTCCGTCACGACCGCGCACCCGCTGCGGGTCGCCATCGACGGGCCGCCCGCCGCCGGCAAGACCACGCTGGCCGACGAGCTCGCCGTCGTCCTGCGCGCGCAGGACCGCGACGTCATCCGCGCGACCATCGACGACTTCCTCTTCCCCCGTGCACAGCGCTACCGACGCGGCCAGTACTCGGCCGAAGGCTGCTACTTCGACGCCCACGACCACGCCGCGCTGTGCCGGGTCCTGCTCGATCCACTGGGCCCAGGCGGAGACCGAAGGTTCCAACACGCGGTCTACGACACAGACACCGACACCCCATCGTCCCCGCCGGCCACGACCGCCCCCGCAGACGCCGTACTGCTCTTCGACGGCGTCTTCCTCCTGCGCCCAGAACTCATCGACCGATGGGACCTGCGCATCTTCGTTTCCGTCCCATTCGAGCAGACGGTAGATCGCGCCCGGGACCGAGGCACAGCGCTGGCCGGATCCACCGCCGACACCGCCGAAATCGAACGGTCCTGGCGCAACCGCTATATCCCCTCCCAACGGCTCTACTTCGCCACAGCCCGCCCAACCGACCACGCCGACATCATCGTGTACAACGATCAGCTCCAACGGCCGACCTGGGAAGTCCGACCACACTCATCGATACACAGGTGACTGCCGGCGAAAATCCGGGTGCTGATGGTCGGTGGGGTGGTGCGTGGTCGGGGATGGAGATCGACGGGTGGATCGGGGATCTACGGGCTCGGCGGTGCTGTGGTGCGGTGGTGCGGCCGGCCACGGCGGGCCTTTCATGCATGACATTGCACATTGCTGAATAGTGCTCATCTGAATTGCGAGCAGCGACTCCGGCTACAGGGGGTATCGGGCTCCCACCAGGGGAAACGCGCCAAATGAAGCGCACCGGTCGCAGGCCATGGAACGCTCCGGCCGTGTCGAGGCTTGACCATTCCTGCTTGAAAGCGCCTGATTATTGACGTCTTCAATCATGCATTGCTACGTTCGCGTCATCACCCCCCTCGACGAGGAGTGCCGCAATGTCTCTTGCCTCACGACATCCTCGACCTCTCCGAACGGCCGTCGGGGCCGCGCTCTGCGCTGTCGTCGTGATCGGCGTGGCCCCGTTCAGAGCCGACGCCCACCCCGCCATTCCTGCCACCACCACCACGGTCGCGGTCATCCCGGCACCAGCCCACCTCGAAGTCCACGCCGACGAGGCTGCCGCGCTCGGCCCTCGCACCGTCATCAAGATCCACTCCCGCGACAACGGCGCCCGTAAGGTCGGATCACAGTTCGCCCAGTTCCTGCGCACCGCCACCGGTTACCGGATACCGGTGGGCACTGCGGACGGCGATGACCATCACTCTGACAGCCGCGCCAGAGGCGCCACCGTGGAGCTTTCCACCCGAGGCGGCGCAGCGCTCGGCCAGGAGGGCTACGCGCTGAACGTCAAGAAGAACCGCGTCTCCATCGAGGCGCACACCGCGGAGGGGCTGTTCAGGGGGGTGACCACCCTGCGCCAGCTCCTACCGCGGCAGATCGAGTCCGCGACGCAGGCCGAGGGACCGTGGACGGTCCCGGCGGTGCGGATCAGCGACACCCCCCGCTACGGCTATCGCGGTGCGATGCTCGATGTCGCCCGCCGCTTCTTCGACGTGGCCGACGTCAAACGGTTCATCGATCACATGGCGATGTACAAGCTCAACGCCCTGCACCTGCACCTCACCGACGACCAGGGCTGGCGGCTCACCGTGGACGAGCGGCCCGCGCTGACGCAAGTCGGCGCCTCCACACAGAGCGGCTGGAAGCCCGGCACCGGAGGCCCGTGGTACTACACCAAGGCGCAGTACCGTGAGATCGTCGAGTACGCCGCCAACAGATTCATCGACGTCATCCCCGAGATCGACGGCCCCGGGCACGCCACAGCCGCCAAGGCGTCGCTGCCCGAGGTGAACTGCGATGGCCAGGCCGTCCCGCCATACTCAGGGTTCGACGTCGGACTCCCGCCCGTCTGCCTCGCCCCCGAGGCGCGCCCGGCGGTCAAGGCCTACCTCACCGATGTCCTCCAGGAGGCGTCGCGGCAGAGCTCGGCCGACATCGTGCACATCGGCGGCGACGAAGTTCCGTCGATCACCACCGAGCAGATGGACTGGTACGTACGGAGCGCTGGAGAGGTCGTCACCGGCGAAGGCAAGCGCGTCATGGGATGGCACCAGATCGGCGCCGGCACCCTGCCGTCCGGCAGCCTGCTGCAGTGGTGGGGAGATCACGGTGACCAGGCCTCGATCGGCACCGACCGGGAGACCGGCGGAGTGCGTGACCTGCGCGCCGGCGTTGCCCAGGGAGCGCAGGTCATCGCGTCGCCCGCCGACCGCGCCTACCTCGACATGAAGTACGACTCGACCAACCCCTACGGCCTCAGCTGGGCCGGACTGGTCAACCTCCGCCGCGCCTACGAGTGGGACCCGATCAGCGTGACCTCCAGCCCCGATGGCGCCCACCGGATCGTCAGCGAGCAGCAGGTCGCGGGCGTCGAGGCAGCCCTGTGGTCCGACCGCGCCTACCGCGGATCCAGCTCGCTGCCCACGTCTCTGGACCAATTCGTGCCGCCGTCGGTCTACGCCGACTTCATGACCTACCCTCGCCTGCCCGCCATCGCGGAAGTCGGCTGGTCGCCGGGAGCGGTGCGCTCGTACGACGACTTCCAGCGCCGGGTGGTGGCACACGGTCAACGTTGGGACCTGCGGGGCATCGGCTACTACCGCGCACCGGATGTCCCCTGGGTGACCGCGTCCTGAGCTGTCGCCTCCCTGAGGGTTGAGTAACGAGGTCAGCGAGCCGGCCCGTCGCTTGACCATGGTCGCGGGCGTGATCGGCGGTCACGCCCGCGGCCACCGGGCCGCCGCCGAGTGACGGCACGCCGCACGCATCTCCGGGATCCGTCGCGCCAGCGACCACCACGGTGGATTCCGGGGTTCGATGCCACGATGGCCGCGTTCTCGAACTCTGTTGGGGTCAGCATGCCCAGGCTGCTGTGACGCCGCCGTCGGCTATGCCAGACCTCTCGATATTCAAAGATGGCGTTGCCGGTCGACCAGCTCGACCGGCATGCGGGACCCCTCGATCATGGCGTTGTCGCAACACCGACGCTGCCGGCGCATCCTATGGATGTCCGCATGCGCGCATGCGCTTGGTTGCTTCCATGAGCCGGCAACCCGCGACCGAATCCGCTGGCGTACGGCCGGGCGCCCGGTTTCGGTCTCCGGCAACCAGATCGCGACGGCCGGGCGCAGCAGCGTGAGCGGCACAACGAATCCCACCCCGTGGCGAAAGATCCTTCCAGTTCTCCTGCAGGACGAGGGTCGCAGTCGTGTGGACGACGGGGTGAGGGATGTGGTTTTCGGTCGCGCAGCGTCGTGGAGGAGCCCATGTCGAGTGGGCGGTCCTCCAGCAGGACACGTCCTTCGATGGGCCCGACGGTCACCGAAGGATCCTCAGCAGGATGGACTCCTGCCAGCGCGGTTACTCGCTCTGGAGGGAAGTCAAGAGGGACCCCCACCGAGGGTTTCAGGCCGCCAAATCGCTCCGGGTCATGACAGGCCTGGAACTCGATCTATAGATCTATCGTCGTACGGCTATGGCCGACATCGCGAGAAGACGCGTTCCCTGGTGGCCGATCCGCTGTTAGAAAAGAGAAAATCGAGCGATCAGGGGCAAACGATGCAAGACGATCAGAGAACCCTACAGATCAACGGGCGGGAGTACCGGGAACCGGCCGCTCCCATCGTTGTTGTCTGTATCGACGGCAGCGAGCCAGAATATCACGAGAAGGCTATCGCCGCAGGCCACATGCCATACCTGGCTTCGCTGGTCGAGCGCGGTGGCAGCGTTGAAGCCGAATGCGTGATGCCGTCATTCACCAATCCGAATAACTTGTCGATCGCCACTGGAGTGCCGCCTTCCGTACACGGAATTTGCGGAAACTACTTCTACGACAGCACCGTCGGCAGCGAAGTGTTGATGAATGACCCGCGGTTCCTACGCGCGCCGACCATCTTCTCCGAGTTCGAACGGGCCGGCCACTGGATCGCGGTCATCACCGCGAAGGACAAACTGCGCAGGCTGCTGGGAGCAGGTCTGAAGCAGAGCATCTGCTTCTCTGCCGAGCTGGCCGAGAGCGCCACCCTCGCCGAGAACGGGATCAGCGGCCTACTCGACCTCGTCGGTCAGCCTCAGCCCTCGGTCTACAGCGCCGAACTCAGCGAATTCGTGCTCGCGGCCGGGGTACGCATCCTCATACGCGACCGTCCCGACCTGATGTACCTGTCACTGACGGACTACATCCAGCACAAGCACGCTCCGGGTTCTCCGATCGCCAACGCGTTCTACGCGATGATGGACGGTTACTTTCGGCAGCTCGACGCGCTGGGCGCCATCCTGGTGATCACGGCCGACCACGGGATGAACGCGAAGTCCGACGAGCATGGCGCGCCGCGGGTGGTCTTCCTGCAGCCGCACCTGGACAGGTGGCTCGGCGTCGGCGCGGCCCGGGTGATCCTGCCGATCACCGATCCGTACACCGCCCACCACGGCGCGCTCGGCTCCTTCGCCACGCTGTACCTGCCCCCCGGTGCCGACCGGGACGCCGTCGCGGCGCGCCTTGCGCAGGTGCCGGGGATCGAGACGGTTCTCGATCGAGAGAGCGCCTGCGCGGCCTTCGAGCTGCCGGCCGACCGGGTCGGCGATCTGATCCTCATCGCGGAGCGGCACACGGCGCTGGGCACCGAGCCCGCGCACCACGATGTCTCACAGCTCGACAAGCCCCTGCGCTCGCACGGTGGCCTCACCGAGCAACGGGTACCCTTCCTGGTCAATCGCGAGCTCGGCCAGCTTCCCGAAGGGCATCGACTGCGGAACTTCGACGCCTACTGGGTGGCGCTGAACTACCTCACGGCGGCGCCGGTCACGGCCGTTCAAGCGAGGAGGGGGACGACATGACCGAGACGGGTGCCGCCACGTCCGCGCCTCTCGTGAACGACGCTGTCGCACCGCTGTACCGGCGGTGGCGTGTCCGGATCTTCGCGGTGACCTGGATCGCCTACGCAGGTTTCTACTTCACCCGCCAGGCGTTCTCGGTGGCCAAGGTCGGCATCCTCGACGACCCGGCGGTCAACCTGACACTGACCAAGGCCATGCTCGGCAACCTCGATGCGCTCTATCTCGCGGCGTACGCCGTCGGGCAGTTCATGTGGGGCACGCTCGCCGATCGCTTCGGGCCACGGGTGGTGCTGCTCGGCGGACTCCTCATGTCGGCCGTGGCCGCCGCGCTGCTCGGAGTGGTGTCCGCCCTGGTGCTCTTCGCTCCGCTGATGATCGTGCAGGGTCTCGCCCAGTCCACGGGATGGTCCTCGCTGTGCAAGAACGTGGCGCAGTTCTTCGCCGTGCGCGAGCGCGGCCGGGTGCTGGGGCTGTGGAGCACCAACTACGCCTTCGGCGGTCTCGTCGCTGGACCGTTCGTCGGCTGGGTGGCCTACGGGATCTTCGATAACTGGCGGGCCGCTTTCCTCGCCGGGGCCGCCGTGGTGGTCGTCGTGTTCGCACTGGTCGCGATGCTGCAGCGCAACCGGCCCGTCGACGTCGGGCTGCCGCCCGTCGAGGAGTTCATCGGCGAGCCCACTGCGGGCGCCGTCGACTCGCGGCCGCACCCTCCACGATCGGTCCGCGAGGCGTTCATGGCCGCCGTGCGTGACCGCATGGTACTCACGCTCGGCGTGGCCTACTTCCTGCTCAAGCCCGCCCGCTACGCGATCCTGCTGTGGGGGCCGGTGATCGTCGTCGAACGCATCCCCGAGGCAGGGCTGCTGGAGGCGGTCGTCATCCCTGTCGCGTTCGGGGCCGCGGGGCTGATCGCTCCCATCCTCGTCGGGCTGGTCTCGGACAAGCTCTTCTCTGCCCGCCGGGTACCGCCCGCGGTGCTGAGCCTGCTCGGCCTGGTCGCGGTGCTCGTGCTGTTCGAGCCGCTGACCGCATCCGGCAATGTCGTGCTCATGGTGGTACTGCTGGCCCTCATCGGGCTCACCGTGTACGCCGCGGACGCGATGATCTCCTGCGTCTGCGCCGTCGACTTCGGGACCTCCGAGCACGCCGGGGCCTCGGCCGGCTTCGTCAACGGCTGCGGCTCGGTCGGCGCGATCCTTGGCGGCCTGCTGCCGGGTTACCTCAGCACCGGATCCCTGTTCTACGGCTTCGCCGGCGCAGCGCTCGTGGCCGCCGTGCTCCTCGCACCGCGCTGGAACTCGCGCCCGGCAGCCGCCTGATCCGAACTGGTCCAACCCCGCACGCCCGGAAGGGAACCAAGCATGACGACACGACGGACGGACGTCGCGGTGGTCGGCGGTGGCATCGTCGGGATCGCCTCCGCCTACGCCGCGGCACGCCGCGGCCACCGGGTCACCCTCTTCGAGCGCGACGAGCGCGCCGTCGGTGCCTCGATCCGCAACTTCGGGCTGCTCTGGCCGATCGGCCAGGCCGCCGACGTGTATCCACGGGCTCTGCGCGGCCGCGAGATCTGGCTGGACCTGCTCAAGCGCACCGATGCCTGGTATGCGGAGAGCGGTTCACTCCATCTGGCCCAGCACGCCGACGAACAAGACGTGCTCGAGGAGTTCCTCGCCACCACACCGGCCGCGGTCGAGAACGGCGCCCGCATGATTTCCCCCGCCGAGGTCGCCAAGCGCAGCGACACCGCGCGGACCGACGGGCTGCGCGGCGCGTTGTGGAGCCCGACCGAGGTCAACGTGGACCCCCGGCAGGCTATCCCGGCCATCACAGACCTGCTGGCCAGAGAGTTCCGCGTCGAGGTGGTCCATGGGGCCGCGGTCCGCGGCATCACCCTGCCCACCGTGTCGACCACTGCCGGGGACTGGTCGGCCGAGCGTGTAGTGGTCTGCAGCGGCAACGAGTTCCAGACCCTCTACCCGGAGGTCTACGCCGCCAGCGGCATCCTGCACTGCAAGCTGCAGATGCTCCGCACAGTGCGGCAACCCGCCGGCTGGACGCTCGGTCCCCCGCTGTGCGCCGGGCTGACCCTGCTGCACTACAAGTCGTTCGCCCACTGCACCAGCCTGGCGCCGCTGCGCGAGCGGTTCGCCGCCCAACTACCCGAGCAGCTCGCCCACGGCGTCCACGTCCTCGTCTCGCAGACAGCCGACGGCCAGGTCACGATCGGCGACAGCCACGACTACCGCATGACCCACGACCCGTTCGACAACGAGAGCGTGAACCAGACGATCCTCGACTACTTCGCGACGTTCGCCGCACTGCCCCGCCCCGAGATCGCCGAGCGCTGGCACGGCGTCTACCCATCGCTGCCCGACGGCGGCGTCGACCTGGTGGCATACCCCGAGCCGGGCGTCACCGTCGTGAACGGGCTGGGGGGCGCCGGCATGACCTTGTCGTTCGGGTTGGCCGAGGACATCCTCGCCGACCGGTGAGCCCACACCTGAAAGGCATATCGATTCCGCCGTCGCCGCGGCACATCGGGCCGGGCCCATCGCCAGGGTCGCCTACCTGCGCCGGGCGTGGCGGCTGCTCGCCGAACATCGCGACGACTTCACCGCCGTCATCACCCAAGAGCAGAGCAAGCGCACGTGAGGCCCACGGCGAGGTGGAACGGGCACTGGCCGTCCTGGAGTTCACCGCCGGCGAGGCCCGCCGACTCAAGGGTGTCACGACACCCGCCGATGAACCGCGCACGTTCGCGTGCACGTTCCGGGTGCCGATCGGGGTCGTCGGCCTGATCACGCCGTGAAACTTTCCGCCTCGTACAGGGCGACCAGCCGCCGGCGAGGCGCTGGTCGCGCACCCAGACGTCGCCGGCGTCTCCTTCACCGGATCCCTGCCTGTCCGCGCGGCGATCCAGGAGGCCGGAGCACGCCGGCTCCTGCGCACCCAGCTCGCCCGGACCTTCGAGGCGCTCGACCGGTTCGAGGCCGGAATGCTGCACGTCAACCGGCCGGGCGTTGGGGCGCGCGCACCTACCGCACTCCGGATCGAAGGCAGGCGTCGCAGTTCGGGCCGCCGGAGTGCTCACCACAGGTCTGGGACTTCCACACCGAGTGGCGATCGGCCTGCATCACCTACTGATTGCCTGCGGCGTGCCGTGAGGGTTAGCGTTGGTCATGCAGCTTAACCTCCACCGCCTGTGGATATTTCTGCAGGTAGTCGAGCAGGGAGGGTTCTCCGCGGCGGCTCAGAAGCTCTACATGAGCCAGCCGTCGGTCTCGGGGCAAGTGCACCAACTCGAGAAGTCGTTGCATGCCACACTGCTCGACCGGTCCGGGGCGCGGGTGCGGGCCACTGCCGAGGGCGAGGTACTGGCCGACTACGCGCGACGGATCTTCCTACTCGCCGACGAGGCTGTCACCGCGATCGAGCAGGTGCAGGGACTGATAGCAGGACGGATCACCATCGCCGGTACGACCACAGCCGGCACCTACCTGCTGCCGCCGCTGCTCACCCGATTCGTGCGCGAGCACCCGGGCCTCGAACACAGCCTTCAGGTCGGCAACGGCGAGCAGGTGCAACGCTGGCTGCTCGCCGGCGAGGTCGGGCTCGCTGTGCTCGCCGGTGAACCGTCAGCACCGCAGCTAGAGGTCGTGGCGATGTTCGGTGACCAACTGGTGCTGATCGCAGCCTCGGACCACCCGCTCGTCGGCCGCCCGGTCGACGCTGCCGAGCTTGCCAGGGAGCGTTTCCTCCTGCGCGAGTCCGGCAGCGCCACCCGCCAGTTGCAGGAAGCGGAACTCGCCCGATGGGGCCTGATCGAAGTCCCGACGAGCGACATATGGGGGCCCGAGACGATCAAGCAGGCGGTCAGCGCCGGAATGGGTCTGTGCCTGATCTCCGAGCACGCCGTGACGCGCGACGTCGCCCTCGGAGAGGTCGCGATCATCGACGTGCGACCCGCACCGTCTGCCCGGCCGATCGTCGTGGCCCATCGTCGTGACCGGCTGCTCTCACCCGCCGAGTTCGCCTTTCTGAGGCTGCTCGAGGAACAGGCGGACTGGCCGCACTGAGCTCGGCAACCGCGCGGCGGGCCGCGCCGCGGCCCTCAACCTGCAACCCTGATCGACCTCGGGCTCACCAGGACCCGGCGACATCTGGCTGCTGGCTCCCGGACTCGCCCAGACGACCAGGCGGATCCAACCACGCGGCCACCGGAACAAGATCTTCAGCGATCCTCTACAGCCCGTGTTCGGCACGATGGCGCTGGAAGAGCGCCAAGGCGGCAACAGAGGGCGCGTCCTTGAACCGACCCTCGGCGATGAGTCGCCACACCTCATCCTCTGAAAACCAGCGGCTGATCAGGCCCGCCTCCTCTTCATCAAGATCGGTTTCGCCAGCTGTGAGTTCCGTCGCGAGAAGGATGTGAAAGCCCTGGTCGCAGTAGCCGTACGCCTCGAACAGATGACCCAGCGGTGTCATCGCCCCAGCGCTCAACCCTGTCTCCTCTGCGAGTTCACCTCGCGCGAGAGCAAGCGGATCCGCGTCGGGCTGGTCCTCCCATGAGCCTTGGGGAAACTCCCAGTACCGGCCCCTGACCGCATACCGATACTGCTCGACCAGATGGAAGCCGCCGTCGGCGTAGGGGACGACAAGTGCGAAGTCAGGCTTCTCCACCACGCCGAAGACGCCCGTGGTACCGTCGCGCCGCAGGGTCTCGTCCTCGCGAACGCTCATCCAGCGGTTCGAATAGACGACGGAAGAGCTGGTAGCCACGAGTTCGTGGTCGGTCAACGCCGGGCGAGATGTCTCCATATGCACACAGAGACGCTAGCCGATCCCTGTGCGGTGCCAGAGCCCGCGTCGCATGGCGCTGCGTGACCCCTGTGCGTGATCATGCAGCTGTTCGGCTGTGACTGAGCGTCCTGGTTGGCGGACATCGCCAACCATGTGCTCGAGGCTCCCCGCGAAGACCTGCAGCGGAACGAGGGACTACGACCGATGACGCCGATATATCGAACCGGAAAATGGCGGCTCAGTCGTCGTGGGCGATGTGCATCAGCTGCCGCCACAGCAGCACCACGAACACCGCGGAGCCGGCGAAGGCGAACCAGAACGGCGCCGCGACACCGAAGCGGGTGGCCAGAACACCGCCGATCAGCGCGCCGACCACCAGACCGGCGTAGACGCAGATGGCGTTGACGCTGCCCACCCGGCCCTGCAGCTCGCGCGGGACCGCGCGCTGGCGGACGGTGACCGAGGTCGTGCCCCAAATGAATGCGTGCGCGCCGAAGACCAGGAAGATGCCCCCGGCGACCCACGGCGAATGGGTCAGGGCCAGACCCAAGTGGGTCAACGTTTCGATGATGAGCCCGATCCGCATCAGGGCACCGAGGCTCACTTTGCGGGTGATGGCCCCGTACAGGCCGGTGCCGATCAGTCCGCCGATCCCGCCGATGGTGGTCATCAGGCCGAAGCCGATGCCGCCGAGGCCGAGCTGCTCCTGGGTGTAGAGGACGAGAACCGACCAGGCGGCGCCGAACGTGAAGTTGAAGATCAGGATCGTGAGCGCCAGCGTGCGGACCGCCGCGTGCCGGATGGTCCAGCTGAACCCGGCGATGAGTTCCCGAACGGTGTCAGGCCTGGGATCGTCGGCCTGGCGGCCGTGCGGCGGCAACGTGATCCTGGAGACCAGGACGATCCCCGCCACCACCAGGAGCAGTTGGCCCGCGAACGGCCAGGTGTAGCCCAGGCCGAACAGCGCCGCGCCGATCGGCGGCCCGGCAAGCTGATTGAGGGTGATGAACCCCGTGCCCAGGCGGGCGTTGGCGATGACGAGATCGTCCTTGCCGACCATCATGGGCGTCAGCGTGGCCGTCGCGTTGTCGGCGAACACCTCGGCGATGGACCGGAGTGTGAGCGCCACCAGCGCCGTCACCACGGTCACCGTGCCGGTCACCATGAGCACGACGAGCGCCGCCAGCACCAGAGCTCGCGCCGCGTTCGCGACGAGCACGATCCTGCGCCGGTCGTGCCGATCCGACAGCACGCCCGCATACAGGCTGAACAGCAGCGGCGGCGCCCAGCTCACCAGGGCCGACAGCGAGATCATCAATGGATCGCGGGTCAACGTCGCGATCAGCAGCGGGCCTGCGGCGGCCGCGACCCCGTCACCGAGATTCGTCAGCCAGCTCGACGCCAGCAACCATCGGAATCCTGTCCCCAGCCTGGCAGGCAGGACCCTCTCCACCACTGTGATCACGAGCGCAAGACCATACGTTTCGGAGGGATCCGCGGCAACACGTTTTCGCGTCTTCCGAGGGGGCGGCGTCGACACGCCAGGGTCATCCTGAGGACGGTGAGGAAGGGCGAGGTTGTTCGACCGCCTTGGTCTCGTACGCCCTGAGCACCAGCGACGTGGTGACAGGCCCGAACCTGGCGATGCCGTCGACCACGGCCTCGAGGCGTTCCGCCCTCCTGGGACGAACCGGACGTGGGCGACTGGTGCCGAGCGATCGACCAGGCCGTCGGCGAGAGCGTGTCGGCGGACGTGCTGCCCATCGAAGGCTCCGCCGGTCACCTCAACTCCACCAGCCGGCTCGGCGCCTGGGGCTTCGGGCGTTCGCTGCTGACAGCCTTCAGCGCCGGCACCGGCCGCCCCTGACCGGCGCCACCGCCAGGGCCTTCCCCGCCCGGGTCAGAGGCTGTACGGCGTTGGCGATGAGTTTTCGCCGCCTCCCGGATCCATACAGGTATGCGGCAGATGCCGTAGCAGGTGGACACGGGAGAAGAAGCCGATGGGCAGGATGTTCGTGGTCCGTTACGAGACGGCGGCCGAGGCGGCCGAGGAGAACCAGCGCCTGGTGCGGCAGGTGTTCGCCCAGCTGAACGAGGACCGCCCTGACGGCCTGCGTTACGCCACTTTCCGGCTGGCCGACGGCGTGAGCTTCGTCCACGTCGGGATCGTCGAGGGCGAGACCAACCCGCTGATGGAGTCGGCCGCGTTCGAGGAGTTCCAGAAAGGGATCGGCGAGCGGCTGGCCGCTCCCCCGGACCGGTCCGACGCCACCCTGGTCGGCTCGTACCGCATCCTCGCTGACTGAGGTCCGCGACTGGCTGCTCATGGGCGCGTGGCGCGCTCATGAGCGGCCGCCCATGGTGGGGACGACCGACAAGACTGGGCATCCGCAAGGTGATGAGAGGAGCAGCAGTGTCATCAGCCGGCCAGCCACGGGTGGCGGCAGCGAGCCCGGGCGAGGGGGATTTCGGCAGGCTCACCGAACCGTTCCGGCGGGAGCTGCTGGCGCACTGCTACCGGATGCTCGGCTCGGTCCACGAGGCGGAGGACCTGGTCCAGGAGACCTATCTGCTGGCCTGGCGCGGCTACGGGGACTTCGAGGGACGGTCGTCGCTGCGCACCTGGCTGTACAGGATCGCGACCAGGGCATGCCTCAAGGCGCTGGAGCGCGGAGCCCGGCGCCCGCTGCCGTCCGGACTGGGCGCCCCCAGTGACGACCCGGAAGGCCCGCTGGATCCGCGACAGCCCGAGACACCGTGGCTGCAGCCCATCCCCGACACGTTGTTCGGCTCCGCACCGGCCGATCCGGCCGCCACTGTGGAATCTCGGCACACCATGCGGCTGGCCTTCATCGCAGCGTTGCAGCATCTGCCACCGAGACAACGCGCCGTGCTGCTGCTGCGTGATGTCCTCGCATGGCGAGCGTCCGAGGTCGCCGAGCTGCTCGGCTCCACGACGGCCTCCGTCAACAGCTCGCTCCAGCGCGCCAGGGCTCAGCTCGCCCGGGCGAACCCCGCCGAGGAGGAGATCGTGGAGCTCACCGACCCTCAGCAGCGCGCGCTGGCCGACCAGTACGCCACCGCCTTCGAGGACGCCGACATCGCCGCGCTGGTGCGGTTGCTGACCGAGGACGCGATCTTCGAGATGCCGCCGATCCCGACCTGGTTCGCCGGCCGCGAGCACGTCGGACGGTTCCTCGCCACCCGGCTGCGCACCCCCGGCGCCATGCGCATGATCCCCACCTCGGCCAACGGGCAGCCCGCTTTCGGGGTCTACCTGCGAGAAGAGGACGGTCGGCACCACGCGCACGCCATCCTGGTGCTGACCCTCACCGCCGCAGGGATCACGCGGATCACCATGTTCCACGACCCCGGCCTGTTCGGCGTGTTCGGCCTGCCGGACCACCCGCCAGGCTCCTGATCGACCGCACGGTAGAGAGGCACCGCAGGGTCCAGCGTCGCCCTTGGGTCCGCCGGAACCCTGGGCCGCAGGACCCAGCCGCCCGTGGGTGGATGCTGCGCGGACCGACCGGGCCTTGAGGATGCCGGTCGCGACGCCCAGTCCGGGCCCGGGGTTTCCGCGTCGCTCGAGAAGGTCTCGGATGAGTTCGCGCGACCTGCCGTCTCAGTACAGGTAGACGGTCCTCGACAGCTCCGCCGTCCACCCGATGGTCGCGGACTTCGGTCACACACACGACAAGGAAGGTACACATGGGTCCCCGCCAAGCCGCGCTGAGCCAGAGTAGGACGAATCTCGCCCTGGCCACGCTGTTCTTCGGAACGTTCGTGCTGGGCACCGCCGAACTGCTCGTGGTCGGCGTGCTGAACCTCATCGCCGCCGACCTCGAGGTCTCCATACCCGCGGCCGGCGCGCTGGTGACCGCCTACGCGCTGGGCCTGGCCGTCGGCGGTCCGATCCTGACCGCGCTGACGATCAGGCTGAACAAGCGGACCATCCTGATCGGCACGGTCGTCCTGTGCATCCTGGGCAACCTGGTCCCGGTGCTCGCCGCCGACTACGGACTGTTCATCACGGCGCGTGCCCTCACAGGGGCGCTCCATGGCCTGTTCGTCGCCGTCGCGTTCGTGGTGGGAATGTCGATCGTCCCGCCGGAGCGCATGGGACGGGCGATCTCCGCGGTCTTCTCCGGTTTCGCGGTGTCGGCCGCGCTGGGCATGCCGCTGGGCACGCTGGTCGGCCAGGCGCTCGGCTGGCGCGGCTCGTTCACCGCGGTCGTCACGCTCAGCTTGATCGCGCTGATCGCCACAGTGGCGCTGATCCCTTCGGTGCCCAGCACCGGCGGCGCGGGCGACCAGGCCGCGCACGCGTTCGCCCCGCGGGTGCTCGCCGTACTGTTCCTGAACTTCCTTGTGTTCGCCTCGCTGTACTCGGCGCTGACCTACATCGTGCCGTTCCTGGAAAGCGTCACGGGCATCTCCGGCGCGCTGATCAGCGCGTTCCTCCTGGCCTGATCATCGCCGTGATCGCCATCCCGGTCGCCTGGGCCACCAGCTTCCTGAAGCCGCCGGTGAGCGACGAGGCGCCGGAGCCGGCACCAGCGCCAACCGCCGAACCCGCGTAACGCCGGCTCCTCCGCGCGCGGCAGCCGCGAGGTGAGACACCCCACCGCCGAACGCCTGAAGTGACGCCTACCGTCGAGCGCGTCGCCGGTGGATCCGCAGGGCGGCTGCCGCGGCCCCGGCGCCGAGCGCGATCCCGCCCGCCAGGGCGGGCACCCAGTCGCCCAGCCGCACGTACGGCGTCTCCTCTGCGGACAGCGGCACGGCCACCACGAACGCGCCACGGTAGTCGGGCGGGAACCAGGCCAGCCGCCGGCCGCGCGCGTCGAACGCAGCGGAGGTGCCGTCCAGCTCGACCAGCACCGCGGGCCGGCCCGACTCGACCGCCCGCAGCGCCTCGAAGCTCGCCTGTTGCGCGTGCGCCCAGCTCCCGTGGAACGTCGTGAGCGACCCCTGCGTGATCGTCACGTCCACACCCCTGCGGGCCAGGCCGCGCCGCAGGTCGGGAAAGGTCGACTCGTACGAGATCAGCGGCCCCACCCGGCGGCCTGCCACCTCGAACACGGTCAGCCCCGCACCGGTGATCCGGTCCTTCTCGGCCGCCTCGGTATGCCCCGCGATCCAGCCGAGCACCGGCCGCAGCGGGATGTACTCGCCGAACGGGGCCAGGCGCTGCTTGACGTAGGTGTCCACGACCCCGTTCGGCGTGTACTGGTAGGCCGACTTGGCGATCCGGCCGGAGGAGTCCGCGGCGTCCACGTTCACCAGCAGGTCGGCGCCCACCTCGGCGGCTGCCCTGCGCAGCAGGCGGTCCACGTCAGGACGGCGGGCGGGATCGAGGCCGACGCTGCTCTGGCCCCAGACCACCACGTCGGGATCACGGCCGGCGAGCTCGCCGGTCAGCCGCAGGTGCGCGGCCACGCGCCGGTCCGGGCCTGGCACCGGGCCAGGCTGCACGCCCGCCACGCGCATGACACCCGTCACGACGGGCTCGGGCCGTACCAGCCCGGAGCAGGCGGCGAGCGCGGCCAGCGCCACGGCGGCTCCCCCGCCGGCCATCCGGGCGCGCGGGCTCGCGTCCTTGAGCATGGCGATCGCGAGCCCGGCGTTGACAGCGACCAGGGTGAAGCTGAGCAGCCACACCCCGCCGAGCGCGGCCAGCCCCAGCACCGGCCGCACCTGCCACTGGCTCGATCCGAGCAGCCCCCACGCCCCGCCGAGGTGCTGCCACGAACGCAACGCCTCGACGGCCACCCACACCGAGGGCAGCACCAGGAGCGCCACCCCCGCTCTGGCCGGTGAGACGCGCCGCAGCAACCCGTACGCGGCCAGCCCGAACGGCACCCACACCAGCCCGATGACCAGCACCGCCAGCGGCCAGAAGACCCCAAGGAACGGCAGCACCCAGTGGTGCAGCGTCCCGAAGAAACCCGCCGACGCCCACCAGCTCCGCCACCCCGCCTCACGGAACGTCCCCGCGCCTGCCACGAGGAGCAGGAACGGCACGAGGCCGAACCACGCCCACCACCAGACATTCACCGTGGGAAAGGCCAGGGCCAGGCACGCGCCGGTCAGGGCGGCAAGCAGGCGCGGGCCCCAGCGGCGCGCCACGCCGACGCGCTCGGCCGTGACGGTGACGGACGCGGTCGACACACCGTCCCGCTACCCCACCCTGCGGACGTCACCGCGCCTGTCGCCGCGCAGACCAGAAGCCGCGCCCAGGACGTGACTCTCGCATCGGCCGCGTGCGCTCACGCCCTGGCCGGCCTCAGCAACGGCACGTTCGCCGGAGACGCCCCTCCCAAGCAACCTATGTTGACTAGGTCGCAGGTAGTCAACTAGTGTTGCTTATATGTCCGCGACTGACATCCCCGCCCCTCAGGACCCCGCCGACGCGCTGGCGGCCGTGGTGGCGCTGCGCCGACTGGCCGACCAGCTGGAGGACGCCGCCGTCGAGCAGGCGATGCGCGCGGAGTGGAGCTGGCCGCAGGTCGCCGAGGCGCTCGGCGTGACCCGCCAAGCGGTCCACAGGAAGCACGCCAAGCGGCTCATCGCCGCAGGCGTCAAGCTGAGGAGACGTTCACCATGAACATGTTCGACACATATCTCCATACGATCATCATGGAGGGAGCGGTCGAGGCGCGGAGGCACGGATCGCCCACGGTCGAGGCGCAGCACCTCCTGCTGGCCGTCGCGGCGCAGGAGGGCACCACGCCGCAGCGCCTCCTGGCCTCCGCCGGCCTCGACCACCAGGCTGTCCTCGCCGCCCTCGACCGGGAGTTCGACCACAGCCTGAGCGCGGTCGGGGTGTCGCGCGCCTCCTTCGCCCTCCCCCGGTCGAGCACTCCGGTCACCCGCCTGCCCACCATGGGCGCGTCGGCCAAGCTCGCCCTTGAGCGCGGCTTCGCCTCCGGCCCCCGCAAGAAGGACCTGCGACCGGCGCACGTACTGCTCGGAATCCTGCAGGCCGAGGTCGGCACGGTGCCACGGGCCCTGGCCCTGGCCGGCGTCGACCGTACCGACCTGCTGACCCGGGTCCAGAACGCCATCGCCGACGGCACCGAGTAAGCCGGCACTCGCCGCAGCCTTCAGCGCCTCTCACCCCCTTGTCGGCACAGCCATGCCCGACCCCGCCTTTCTTCCATCCCCATGGAGACACGATGTCCCTGTTCCGTGCGCATACGGGCCTGCTCGCCGCCGCCCTGGCCGTGGCGGGAACCGCCATGATGACCACTGCCGCCTCCGCCGCCGACCGCGACAGAGGCCACGCCAAGATCCAGCGCGCGCTCGAGCAGGCCGTGGCCGACGGCGGCGGCCCCGGCATAGTCGCCGAGGTCAGACACGCCCACGCCGCACCCTGGTTCGGTACGGCAGGCGTGGCCGACATGACCACCGGACGCAGGCGCCAACCGGATGAGCACTTCCGCATCGGAAGCTTCACCAAGGCGTTCGTCGGCACGGTGGTCCTGCAACTGGCGGCCGAAGGCGCGCTGACCCTGGACGACACCGTGGCCACGTGGCTGCCCGGCATGGTGGAGGAGCACCTGGGCGCGGACGGCACCAAGATCGACCTCAGACAGCTGCTCAACCACACCAGCGGCCTGCCCGACGCCATCCCCGGCCAGGAGAGCCCGCGCCCCGAAGAGCCAGGGAGACGCTTCATCTACTCCAAGGTCAACTACATCCTCGCGGGAATGATCGTCGAGCATGCGACAGGCTCGACCCTCGCGGACGAGATCGAGCGCCGCATCTCCCGCCCGTTGCACCTGACGGGGACCTCCCTGCCGGGCACCGAGACGGCACTCCGCAGCCCTCACGCCCGCCACTACTCCAAGCAGGACGAGACCGGCAACGACACGGACGTGCACGACGTGACCGAGATCGACACGAGCTGGGCCGGGGCCGCCGGCGGCATGATCTCGACGACCTCGGATCTGCACCGCTTCCTGAGCGCCCTGCTCCGTGGCCGCCTCCTCCCACCCGCCCAGCAGAAGGAGATGTTCACCACCGTCTCGACGGAAGGCGCGGACTGGGTCCCGAACACCAGGTACGGCCTCGGCGTCTACTCCCAGGAACTACCGTGCGGGGTCACGGTCTGGGGAGGCGGCGGCTTCATCCAGGGCTCGACGACGTACGCGATGGGCGACCGTCAGGGCACCCACGCGCTGGTGAGCAACCTGAACGGCGACTGGAACGACTTCGTGGAGACCTTCGGCAAGCTCTTCGAGACGCGCTTCTGCCCGGCCTCATGACCCGTCCGAGGGCGCTGTGGCCACCGACTCCAGCAGGCGAGCACGCAGGCGACGGCACGGGTGACCGCCTGGCCAAGGCATGTGGGCACCGGTCAGGAACCGGGCTGGAATCGCTTCGCCCTCTCCACGCAGTCCGGGCAGACGGGCAGGTCGGCCGACCGGCCCACGGCCTCCGGCGTGGCCGGACGGAAGGAGCCGAGAGCGGTGAAGCCCGGCGGCAGGCCGGTCTCCGGATCGACCAGGAACGTCACGACCTCTCCCGGATCGAAGCTGAACTCCCGCTTGCACGCGTAACAGCGACCTGTCTCCACAGGCTCCAGCGTACGTTCCAGCCGATCAGCCGTCGCAAGGAAGAAGTCGGTGCGCGGCCGTCCGCTCACGAAGTGAGCCAGACCTCGGGAAGATCGTCTGTGCCAGCCCAGGCGATGTAGCCGTCGGGGCGGATCAGCAGCGCGTCGGCGGGTGGGTCGTCCGTGTGGGCGCGGACCACATCGACCCAGCCGGCGCCCTTCGGTCCCCCGCCGCCCAGGTCCAGGAGGACCGGCCTGCCGCCGCGCATCAGCTCGGCCACCCTGGTGGGCCCTGCCGGGGTGGTCAGGGGCAGGTCGGGGGCGAAGCGGCCAACCAGGGGATGGCCGGCTGCGCCGTACCGGATGTCGGAGCCCTGGAGCAGCTGCGCGAGGTGCCGCGCGGGGCCCTCGTAGGCGAACAGCTCGGTGAGCAGCTCGCGCAGCGCGTCGCCGTTCTCCCCCGCCAGGCCTTCCAGCGCCGCCTGGGCGCGGGTGTGGGCGAGAGTGTGCGCGCCGGCGGGCCGGCGCTCGGCGTCGTAGGTGTCGAGCAGGTCGTACGGCATGCGCCCGGCGAGGACGGCTGCCAGCTTCCAGCCGAGGTTGGCGGCGTCGGTCAGGCCGACATTGAGCGCCGAGCCGCCCGCGGGGAACAGGTGCGCGGCGTCCCCTGCCAGGAACACCCCGCCTTCGCGGTAACGGGAGGCGAGGCGGGCCTGTGAGACGGTGCTGGACAGCCAGATCGGCTCGCCGAGCGGGAGGCCGGAGCCCAGTACACGGTGCACCGCCGCCTCGAAGTCGGCCAGGGTCACGGGCCCCTCCGGCTCCTGACCGCGTTCGCGCACGCCCACGATGTGCACGCCCGGCTGCAACGAGGTGACGAGCAGGCGCCCTCGCGGGGTGCGGTTCCAGCCCTGCCGCAGGCCCAGGTGCTCGTACTGCTCGAACGGTCCCTTGAGGTCGGGCGTCGTGAAGTGGCCGAGCCGCAGCACCTCGTCGTCGGTGGTGCCGGGGAAGGAGATCCCGGCCTGTTCGCGCACCAGGCTGCGGGCGCCGTCGCAGCCGACCACGTACCTCGCCCGCAGCCGCTCGCCGGGCAGGTCGAGCGTGACGCCCTCCTCGTCCTGCGACAGGCCCAGCAGCTCGCGTCCCCGCCTGATCTCGGCGCCCAGCTCGACGGCGCGTTCGGCCAGCAGCCGCTCCAGCCGCGGCTGCTGGATCAGCACGACGCGCAGCGGCGGGTCGTCCAGCCCCGCAAAGCTCAGCGGCACGGCACCGAAGGGGAACCCCGGCGGGCGACCGGCGAACGAGCTGCCCTCGCTCAGCCGCTCCAGCAGCCCGCGGTAGTCCATGAACTGGACGATCTGCCCGCCCAGCCCGTTGGCCTTCGGCAGGTCGCCCTGCTCAGGCCGCTTCTCCAGCACGATCGGGCGCACGCCGGCCAGACCCAGCTCGCACGCCAGCATCAGGCCCACCGGGCCCGCTCCTACGATCACAACATCGTCCATGCCTGTCAGGCTAGCTTGACAGAATGCACGCTGTCAAGCTAGCCTGACGATGTGGAGCTGGAAGACCTTTCGGAACGCATCAAGTCGAACGACCCTGCGGTAGGCCTTCGGGCGGTGGGCGCCCTGCATCGGCTGGCCGAGCAGGTCGAGGCCGTGTCGGTCGCGCTCGCCAGGGAGCAGGGCTGGACGTGGGAGCAGATCGGCGACGCCCTCGGCATGTCCCGCCAGTCGGTGCACGCCAAGTACGGGAAGTGAGGACGCATGTTCGGCAGTGAGAAGAGCCCGTTCGCGGTGGCGATCAAAGCGGCGATGGACGAGGCCAGGCAGCGCGGCGACCGACGTCTGGGCACCGAGCATCTCCTCCTGGGCCTGCTGCGGGACCCGGCAGGGCCGCCGGCGAGGGCGCTCGGCGTGGGCGTGGCGGACGCCAGGGCGGCGCTCGACGCGCTCGACGGCGCGGCGCTGCGGGCGATCGGCATCGACGTCGGGCAGGCGCCGCAGAGCAGGCCGCGCAAGCACCCTCCGGTGCCCGGCACCGCGCTGACGACGAGTGCGAGGGCGGCGATCAACCAGGCCGTCAAGTCCACCAGGAGGCGCGACCGCGACGCGGAGGGGCCCAGCCAGCTGCTACTGGCCCTGCTCGCGCAGTCCCGCCCCGATCCGGTCGCCGAGCTCATCGACGAGCTGGGCGTCGACCGGACGGCAGTCCGCACGCGACTGGCCGCCTGAACACGCACTCATGGCGCCCAGGGCAGCGGGTCGTGGGCCTCATGGAGGAGGCAGGCCGTCGATCCCATGCTGCCGCACACGCTCGTGGCCGGCGTGGACCCCTGGGTTGCCGAAGACGTCGGCTACTACCTCACGCAGGAAGAGGAGGAGCACCTCACGGTTCTCGACGTCTCCGGAGATGGTCGAGAAGATCCGGGACGAGTTCGGATCAAGGTCCGCGGGAAGGATCGCACGACCCGGTCACCCATGGCTTCACCAGGGGTTTCGTTACCTGCTGTGGTGGTGTTCCCGTGCTTCGATCTGAGCCTGAGGTGCGTCCGGATTCGCGAAGGCGGGGCCGCGAGTGATGACTGGAAGCATGCACACGCTCGCCAGCGTCAGCGTGGGTGTGGCCGCGGCGCAGTTCTGGCGCAGCACAGGAAAGGCAGCAGGTGGGACTCCTGAATGGTTCTCCCACTGGATCATCGGTTTCCTCGCAGGAGTGGGCGGTTTCCTGATGGCGTTCGCCCTCCTCTGGGAGCGGTGGCAGGACCAACAGCGAATCTTCGAGTCGCCGCGTCGGGACGAATGCCGCCCGGCTGGACAGCGACGTGATCCGGGACTCGTATCGTGCGCAGAACCAGCCCGCCTACAACTTGTCCTCTTCCAGGGCCTGTTCTGAGTTCGGATCTTCAGTGGAGTGAGGGGTAGGGATCCAGCGCTCGGAGAGTGATGGCGAAGAGAGGAACGACCAGGGCGAGGAGCTGGACCGCGGCCAAGACTCTGAAGCGGCGGCGCCACGCCCACACGGCGCTCGCCAGCATGATCACGGCCACGCCCCCGAACGACCAGAAGGTCACCACTGTTCGGAAGTCCATCTCGGCGACCCATTCGGCGAGGGTCGGATCCCCGCCTGCGCACCACACGTTTGCCCCGTCGCACAACTTGCCCCGCAGGTACGCGCCCGCCACGATCCGGCCCGCCAGCAGTATGAGCAGCATGTCGGCGACGAGGACGGCCAGGGGCGGTATCCCCCGCCGGACGAGCCTGAGCACGATGTCCACGCCGCGAGCATAGGGACACGCTGCACCCAAGATCCCGATGATCATAGAAAAGGCGGCGAACCTCCATCAGATCTCCACAACCGGGATACCCGTTCGCGCTTCCGACGACCACGGCTTCGTCCACAACGCGCTGCCGCAGGAACCCGACGGCCGTTTCTCCCGCCAGGTGCCTGACCGATCGCCGGGAGCTCAGTGGCCGGCGATCACCGTCTTGAGCGCGACGAGGGCCAGGCCGAGGACGAGGTTGGCGACGCCGGAGACGATGACGACCCGCGTGGAGGCGTGGATCCTGACCGCGGCGGTGACGGCCCAGGCCATCTGGCCGGCCACCGCGACACACAACGCCACCCAGGCCGAGACCACGTCGGACATGCCCAGTCCGGAGGCGAAGGCGGCCGCTATGGCCGGCGGGAACGACGCCTGGGCCAACGGCCACTCGTGCCGGGCGACCGTACGCACGTTACGCCAGCTCAGGGGTTTGGCGGGATATCCGTGGCTCACGACCTGGGCGTAGACGTGGGTGAGCCAGAACACCACCCCCGTGCAGATCAGCAGGACGATGAGCTCACCGGCCGAAGGCGGTCCGCCCTCCGCGGTGGAGCCGACGACCACGGAGGCCGCCAGCAGCGAGCCGTACACGGCGCCCGCGTACTCCACCCGCTCCGGCGCCGCAGCCATCTCATGCGCGTTCATGACAGCAGTGTCCTTCACGCCCACCGGTGACCCCGTCAGGCTTGCCGTCGAGGCGAACGAGAGACCAAACATGCGCCCAACGCCCGGTCCCTAGTGTCCATGAGGGCTGCCCATCCCAGTTCGGCGGCCACGAGCGAGACCGGAGAAGACATGAGAATGAGACCGGCCCTGGGACGCACCGCTCTGGCGACAGCCGCGGCAGCCGCGCTGACAGCAGCGATGGTGACACCTTCGCAGGCAGACGCCTCCGCGGTGACCTACTTCACCCTTAAGAACCAGGACTCTGGCCTCTGCCTGGACAGCAACCTCAACGGCTCGGTCTACACCATGAGCTGCAACGGCGGGCACTACCAGCAGTGGCGTTTCGTCGACGGTCAGACCACCAGGCAGAAGCTCTACAAGAATCGTGCGACAGGGCTCTGTCTCATCAACTACATACAAGATGGCGTCGAGACCGGCACCTGCGACGCCACCTGGTGGAAGCAGAACTGGGACAGCTACTCAGACGGCCGAATCGTGTGTGTCACGAGTTCAGGCGTCCACTGGACGTTGTACGACAAGAGAAACAGCACAGGCGTGTTCACGACCAGCGGTTCCGTCAACCCCCTGTCGGCGGCGAAATGGACCCGCAGGAACGTCTGAGTCCCGGCCTGGGTACGCCAGGACGGGGGCAACGACGGTCGCGGTGTTCGGGAAGCCGTGTCCAACGCCGCCGAATCCGTGTACCGCTCCCCGTGAAGGCCGCCGAAGCGGTCTTCTGCCCCAAGGACTGGCAGGTGGGCCTGACCCGCGAGCAGACCGGCGTAGGCCTCCTCGGCGTTCGACAGGGCCTGCGGCGATGCGCTGGACGGCCATCACTCGGCCGTCACCGGAGTGCGCGGCCTGTTCTCAATCCACGTCGACGTTGTCGAGGAATCGAAGGAGACGTGAGAGCACGCGGATGCAGACGGCGACCTCGGCGTCGTTCAGGTCGCCGCCTAGCTGACCCAGCACCGCGCGCTCGCGCTCGATGACGGCGGTGATGGCGGCTCGGCCCGGTTCGGTCAGCCGGATGAGCGAGGACCTCTTGTGCGCCGGATTGGGGACGAACTCCACCAGATGTCGCGCGGCCGCGTCGTTGATCATGCGCTGGACGAACTGGCGACTCAACGCCTGGGCCCTGCCCATCTGGGGGACGGTCATGGGCCCGTGCTCGCGGAGCATGTTGAGCACGGCCCGCACCCCGACCGACAGCCCCTCGATGGGCGCGTCCTGTTCCACCTTGCGCTGGGCGCGCCGGTACAGCGGCCCTACCAGGTCGAACACCTCGACTAGCCGGTCGGTCAGCTCGTCGGACACCGGGCCACGTTCTGTCTCGCTCTCGCCCACCCCACCATGATGACATCTGAGTTGTCATTTCCAGCCCGACAATGACACCTTAGTTGTCATGAATGATCTGTTCTGGCTCGACACCGGCACCGGCCGCCCCCTCGTCCTGCTGCACGGCGGCTTTCTCGACCACCACATGTGGGACGACCAGATCCCGCACTTCGCCTCCCGATACCGCGTCATCGCGCCCGACGCCCGCGGCCACGGCCGGTCCGCCAACGCCGCCGAGCCGTACCGGCTCACCGACGACCTCGCCGCGCTGCTGACCCACCTGGACACCGGCCCCGCCGTCCTCGTGGGTGTCTCCATGGGCGCGAGCACCGCGGTCGACACCGCGCTGGAGCACCCGGAACTGGTCAGCGCCGTGGTCGTCACCGGCGCAGGGACCAGCGCGCCGTACTTCGCCGACCCCTGGACCAACCAGGTCTGGACCACCTGGCACGCGGCGATGGCCGCCGGAGATCTGGACGCCTCGGTCGAGGCGTTCACCCTCTTCGCCGCGGGCCCACAGCGCGCCCTCGACGACCTCGACCCCGCATTCGTCGACCTCCAGCGGCGGATGGCCAGGGGCACCATGTCCAAGCACACCAAGGACGAACCCAACCTGCTCGTCCCGGTGAGTGAGACATGGGAACGCGTCGCCACGATCGACGTTCCCGTGCTGGCCGTCAACGGCGCCATCGATTCGCCCGACCACATCGGCATGGCCGAGCGCCTCACCCGCACGGTCGCCAACGGCCGCGCAGTCTCGATCGACGGGACCGCCCACTACCCCAACATGGAGCGCCCGGACGTCTACAACGAGATCCTCGAAGACTTCCTGCGCACCTTGTGACCCCCCGGCAGGTGCGGCCGCGTGAGGGCGGTGGCCTGGTGGTGGTCGCCTCGCTCCCTCGTGTCCGCCACAGAGACCGTCAGACGGGCAGGGCATCGGCGGTGGGCACCACCAGGCCGAACAGGTCACCGATCGTGGTCAGGGCGGCGTCGTGCAGGGTGTCGGCGGGCAGCAGCGCGCCGTCGGGGCCGGAGAGCGGGCGGGTGGCGCAGGCGTCGGCGACGACGGTGGGGTGGTAGCCCTGGTTGAACGCTCCCTGTGCGGTGAAGGTGACGCACATGTGAGTCATGAAACCCGCCAGGATCAGGTCGGGTCCGGCGTTCAGGTCCTTCAGGACCTGCTGCAGGTCGGTCTGGTGGAAGGCGTCGGGGAACGCCTTGACCACCACCGGTTCGCCGTCGCGCGGTGCGACCTGCGGGCTGACGGCCCCGATCTCGGCCCGGACGTCGTAGGGAGTGCCGGGACCGCCGTCGTTGACGACGTGGATGACGTGGGCTCCGGCGGCGCGGGCGCGTTCCAGCAGGCGGGCTCCGGCCGCAAGGGCCCGATCGGCGTCGGGCAGGGCCATGACGCCGGTGCGGTAGGTGTTCTGGTAGTCGATCAGGACGAGGGTGGAGTCGGCCAGGCGCGCGGGGCCGGTGGGCAGGCCGCTGACCTGGCGGAGGGTGGGCGAGGCGACGGTGCTCATGGTGGGTTTCCTTTCGGTCTTCCGGGCATGCTCGCGCCGCCGTCGGGCGGACGGCGAGCAAGTGAAGGGGGTCAGGCCACCGTGTGGAAACGGCGGCGGTAGGAGCCTGGGCCGGTGCCCAGGCGGCGGCGGAACGCGCGGTGCAGGGTCTCCACCGAGCCGAGCCCGCTGTCGGCCGCCACCTGCGGCAGCGGCAGGTCGGTGGCCTCCAGCAGTCGTCGCGCGATCTCCACGCGGGCGGACTCGATGTAGGCGGCAGGGGTGGTGCCGGTCTGCTGCCGGAACACCCGGGTGAACTGGCGTTGGCTCAGCCCCATCCGAGCCGCCAGCTCTGTGGTGGTGAGCTCCTCGGCGAGATGCTCGGCGATCCACAGGCGCAGGTCGTCGATGTCGCGGCGACCCAAGGCGGCATGGGCAAGGGGGACGCTGAACTGGCTCTGACCGCCTTGGCGTTTGAGGTACATGACCAGTTCGCGGGCCACCGCCAGAGCCGCCTCCTCCCCATGGTCCTCGGCCACCAGCGCCAGCGTCAGGTCCAGGCAGGCGCTGATGCCCGCGCCCGTCCAGACCCGGCCGCTGGACCGCACGAAGATCGGGTCGGGGTCGACCGTGACGTTCGGGTGGTCGGCGGCCAGTTGCGCGGCGGTGGACCAGTGCGTGGTGGCGGTCAGGCCGTCCAGCAGCCCGGCCTCGGCCAGGATGTGCGCGCCGACGCACACCGACGCCACGCGGCGCGTGGCGGGAGCGATCCGCCGCACCCACGCCACCACCTCGGGGTCCGTCAGCGCGCGCGGCCCGTCGGGGGTGACGTCCACGGCGCCGGGGACCAGCAGGGTGTCCACCTGGTCGCCCACCTCGTCGAACCTCAGGTCGGCGAGCAGCCGCACCCCGGCGGCCGTGGTGACGGGGCCGCCCTGGGGTCCGGCGAGCCGCACGTCGTACAGGGCGCGGCCACCGATCCGGTTGGCAAGGGCGAACACCTCGGCCGGACCGGTGACGTCGAGCAGGTCGACGTTCGGGAAGAGCGCGATGACGACGCGGTGCGCGGTGGACATGACCCCGATTGTCACCGACCCCTCAGGATGACCGCAACGACAGTTATCTGTCACATACGGACATCTCTGCAGCCCTTCCGCGGCCGGCGCACCCAACGCCCCTCAGCGGCGGTCCTGGCAGGCCGGCGCGGGAGTCGTCGGGCCGGAACGTGGGAGAGATCACGGTCGCGAGCCGCGATCGCAAAGAGCTGGTCGCGGCGTGGAACGTCGCTGGACGACGACTGGTCTACACCGCCTCGACCTTCTTGCGGGGGAATTCCGCCTCGCTCATTCGAAGCCGACGACTTCGGTGACGAGTTCACGCCGGAGCTGCGTGAGAGGGAGCGGCAGTTGCGCGCCCAGACCGAGGGGAGCGTGCAGCCGTGACCGCGGCGGGCACCGACGTCAAGCGGACCATCGAGGCCGTCTGGCGACGATCGCGAAGAGCTGCTCAGGGCTTGGGTTGCCGCAGGTCCAGATCGAGCCGTCCGTCGGACGTGCGTCCGCGGCCGTTCCTGCCTCCGGCGACGTGCGCCTGCGCCGTGCAGAGCGCTGTGGTCAGCCAGAACTCCATTGATCTCTACCTGAAACAGAATCTCGCACTTCAAAAATGAGAAGTAAATGGCTAGGATCGGGACCTCACGACGACCGGGAGGCACGATGGCAAGGCTGGAGGTCGGCTACCTGATGCCGACGCACGACCAGACCATCCTGGGCGAGCACGAGCCGGAGCGGCTCGTCGTCCAGGCGCGGCGGGCAGAGAAGCTCGAGCTGGGCTCGGTCGGGGCCCAGACCGCCGAGGGGGTCGTTCGCCGGTGACCACGTTCGTTCTCGTCCACGGTGCCTGGCACGGCCCATGGGCATGGGACCGGGTCGTCCCCCTGCTGCACGCCGCCGGGGCACGCACGCTCACCCCCGACCTCAGCACCGCGGGGGATCACGGGCTGCACGACCACGCCGAGGCGATCGTCGCCGCCGTCGACTCCGTTGGCGGCGAGGAAGAGCTGGTGCTGGTCGGGCACAGCTACGCGGGCCTGGTCGTACGGCAGGCCGCCGACGCGCGGCCCGAGGCCGTCGACCACGTCGTTCTGGTGGACGGGTGGGCAGGGGCCGACGGCGCCGGCATGTTCAGCCTGGCTCCCGACGCCTTCGTCGAGGCCGTCCGTGCGGCAGCCGAGACGCTCGGGGACGGATGGCGGATCCCGGCCCCGCCCCCTGCGGCGTTCGGCATCGTCGACGGCGACGACGCGGCCTGGCTGGCCGCGCGCCTGCTCCCGCAGCCGCTGCGCACGTTCACCGAGCGGACCCGCCTGAGCGGGGCCGTCGACCGGATCCCAGGAACGGCCGTCTACTGCAGGCCGCAGACCTACCCCTTCGACCGGTTCGGCGCAGCCGTCGGATACCGGACGCTCGCCCTGGACGGCCCGCACGACGTGATGCTCACCCGCCCCGAGCCACTCGCCCGGATACTCCTGGAAACTCGTTCATTCAACAACGGGAAGCTCGAAGTTTAAGATGTTGAAGTGGACCAGCGAACCTACAACCAGTACTGCGCGACCGCGCGCACCCTCGACCTCGTCGGCGAGCGCTGGACGCTGCTCCTGATCCGTGAGCTGCTGACCGGGCCGAAACGGTTCGGCGATCTGCAGGCCAGCCTGCGTGGCCTCGGGACCGGGCTGCTGGCCGCCCGGCTGAAACACCTGGAGCGCGAAGGACTGGCGCACAAGATCACGCTCCCGCCGCCCGCCAGGACCCCCGCCTACGCCCTCACCGAGTCCGGCGAGGAACTCGGCCCTGCGGTCCTGGCGCTGGCCCGGTGGGGCCTGAAGTGGGCGATGGGCGAACGACGCGAGAGCGAGACGTTCCATCCGGGCTGGGCGGTGCTCGGCCTGCGGGCCTGCTTCGACGCCGAGGCCGCCGCCGGGCTCCGCGTGGTGTACGAGTTCCGCGTCGACGACGAGGCCTTCCACGCCAGGATCGACGACGGCGCGATCGAGACGCTGCACGGTCCAGCCCAGCACCCTGACGCGATCATCACGATCGGCGAGGAGGCGTTCCTCGACCTGACCGGACACGGCCTCACCCTCGCCGAGGCGGTCGAGAGCGGTGCCGCGTCGGCCTCCGGCGACCGCGAGGCTCTGCGCAGGCTGCAAGGGCTGTTCCGCCTGCCACGCGCGCAGGCCAGGAAGGCCTGATCCCTGGAGGCCGGCCGATCAACTCCCGGGGCACCAGCTGACGTCGCCGGATTGCCCGTCCGGTAGCGCCCGAATCACCGCGGCCGGGTCGTGCACTCGTCGACGGATGACACGCCCCCACCTCGGTCGCTCTGTGGCCTGCCGGGCCGCGCCGCATCGCCCATCTCCCCTGGGATCCCGCGGTCTGGACGCCGCCTTCGCAGCCGCCGGCGTCACGGAAAACTCGTGCTGAGAAAATTCGGGGGCCTGTGTCGATGGGGGCGGGTCCCGTTCGTCGTCATTCCGTACGGCGCCTCGCCACGCGAGGACACGCAGAAGACAAAGGAGCCCTGCCATGAAGTACATGTTGCTGATCTACAGCGGCGCGACGACTGATCCCGCCTGCGGTGTCGAGGACTGGATGGCCTACGACAAGGCGGTGCGCGAGGCGGGGATCAGGGTCTCGTCGGAGTCGCTGGCGGACCTGACCACCGCCACGACGGTCACGGTCGGCCCCGCGGGAGAGCGGACCGTCACGGACGGGCCGTTCGCCGAGACCCGTGAGGTCCTGGGCGGCTACTACGTCATCGACGTGCCCGACCTCGATGTCGCGCTCGACTGGGCCGCCCGCTGCCCGGGGGCGCGCGGCGGCGGGTCGGTCGTGGTGCGGCCGGTCGCCGACTTCGGGCTCTGACGGCCATGAACGAGCGGCCTGTCGAGTCGTCCGTGGAGTGGGTGTTCCGTGAGGAGCGCGGCAGGTTGCTGGCCACTCTCGTCCGCCGCTTCGGCGACCTCGACCTGGCCGAGGACGTCACGTCCGAGGCCATCGAGGCGGCGCTGGAGCACTGGCCGGTCGAGGGCGTCCCCGACAGGCCGGGGGCCTGGCTGCTGACGACGGCGCGCCGCAAGGCCGTCGACCGGCTGCGGCGGGACCAGGCCTACGCCGCCAGGCTCGCCGTCCTGCAGGTGGAGGCGGATCGGGCCGCGCCCGCCCCGCCCGCGGACGCCGGAGGTGATCTCCCCGACGAGAGGTTGCAGCTGTTCTTCACCTGCGCCCACCCGGCTCTCGCGGCAGAGGACCGCGTTGCCCTGACCCTGCGCTGCCTGGCAGGGCTGACGACCACCGAGGTCGCGCGGGCCTTTCTCCTGCCGCCGGCGACGATGGCCCAGCGGATCGTGCGGGCGAAGAAGAAGATCCGCGAGGCCCGCATCCCGTTCCGCGTGCCCGGCGCGGACGAACTGCCCGAGCGCCTGCCGGGGGTGCTCCAGGTCATCTACTCGATCTTCACCGAGGGCTACGCGGCCAGCTCGGGGGCTCGGTTGCAGCGGCTCGACCTCGCCGAGGAGGCCATCAGGCTGGCCCGGATCCTGCGCAGGCTGCTTCCCTCCGAGCGGGAGGTCGCGGGCCTGCTCGCGCTGATGCTGCTGGTCCACGCCAGGCGCGAGGCCAGGACGGGGCCCGACGGCGAGATCGTGCTGCTCGACGACCAGGACCGCGGCCGCTGGGACCAGTCGATGATCGAGGAGGGCAGCGACCTGGTGCTCGTCGCGCTGACCGGCGGCCCGCCAGGCCCGTACGGCGTGCAGGCCGCGATCGCCGCTCTGCACGACGAGGCCGCGGACGTCGCCTCCACCGACTGGCCGCAGATCGTGGCGCTCTACGACGTGCTTCTCGCTCTCGCCCCCTCCCCCGTCGTCGCGCTGAACAGAGCCGCGGCGGTCGCCATGCGCGACGGCCCCGAGGCGGGCCTGGCGCTGCTCGACGAGCTGGCCGGCGAGCCGAGGCTGCGCGGCTACCACCCCTACCCGACGGCCAGGGCTGACCTGCTCCGCAGGCTCGGCCGCTTCCCCGAGGCCGCGGCCGCCTACAGGGAGGCGCTGGAGCTGGCCGGCACCGAACCCGAGCGGGCGCACCTGCGGCGCAGACTGCACGCCGTCGAGACGCCCGGCGCCTGACGGCGCCACCTCATCCGACGAGGAGAATAGAACGTGGACAGAGACAAGATCTTTTCCTGGCTGAAGGCCGAACGGCTCAGCCTCGCCGATTTCCTGGACGATCTCGGCGCGCACGAGTGGGAGACGGACTCCCTGTGTCCCGGCTCGACGGTGCACGACGTGGCCGCTCACCTGACGATGTCCACGCGCTCGACGCTCCTCGGCACGATCGGGGGCGTGATCAGGGCGCGCGGCGACTTCAACACGATGGTGGCCGACCAGGCGAGGGAGCGGGCGGCCAGGTTCACGCCGGCCGAGCTCGTCGCGCAGTTCAGGCAGACGGCGGGTTCACCGCGTCGCGCGCTCGGCGCGGGGCCGCTGGACCCGCTCGTCGACGCGCTCGTGCACGGGCAGGATGTGGCGCGGCCGCTCGGGCGTGTGCGCGAGATGCCGAAAGGGCCGGTCATGGCGGCGCTGGCCCACGTCCACGACAGCTCGTTCTACGGCGCCCGCAAGCGCTTCCACGGCACGAGGCTGGTCGCGACCGACCTGGACTGGTCGGCCGGTGAGGGTCCTGACGAGGTGCGGGGGCCGGCGGGTGACCTGCTCCTCCTGGCGACAGGACGGGTGACGGGGCTGGCTGCCCTGTCGGGGTCCGGGGCTCAGCGGATCGCGGCCAGGCTGGGCGGGCGATGAAGGATCATGCCGAACGGTTCGCCCGGGTGGCCAGAGGCTGGGACGAGGCGGCCGAGGGCTACGACGCCTATTTCGTCCCTCGCTTCGCGCCCTGGGTCGAGGCGGCGGTGGAGGCGGTCACGACCTCCGAGCCGCCCGAGGGGCCGGTCCTGGTGCCCTGCTGCGGAACCTTTCCCGAGCTCGACGCGCTGATCGAGCACTTTGCCCATCGTGAGATCGTCGGGATCGACCTGTCCGAGGGGATGGTGCGCAGGGCGCGTGAGCGGGCCGCCCCGTGGCCGAACGTGAGTGTCGTCGAGGGCGACGCCTCGACGCTCGACCCACGCTGGTCGGGCAGGTGCGGGGCCGTCGTGTCGGTGTTCGGGCTCCAGCAGCTTCCCGAGCCTGAGCTCGCCGTCCGGTCATGGGTGACGGCGCTGCGCCCCGCGGGACGGCTCTCTGTCGTCTTCTGGCCCGATGTCACCGAGCTCGACGGGCCTTTCGCGCTCATGAAAGACGTGCTCGGCCCGCACGTGCCGCCGGGCGACGGCTCGTGGGAGGAGCGGCTCACGGCGGCGCTCACGGCGGCCGGCGCGGCCGTCGAGAGGGACGAACGGGTGTCGTACCCGATGTCCCACGTGGACGCGCCTGCCGTCTTCGACGCCTACGTCCGCTCCGGGCCCCTGCGAGCGCTCGCCACCGCTCGAGGAGAGGCGTTCGTCGACCGGCTGCGCGAGGAGTTCCTGAGCCGCGCCCCCGCCGGTGAGTGGCATCACCGCCCGCACGCCCGCCTGATCGTCGCCCACCGCCGGTAGCCCCGATCCCGGCCGGCGGTCGGAAACGGGAGCCGTGCGGCACCCGCGTACCGGGAGCGAGTCCGGTCGTCAGTCGATCAGGGCCCGGTCCCGGTAGCCGATCGAGCGCAGGAGGGTGTCGGGGACGACGAGGTCGGCGCGGGCGCGGGTGGTGGCGACGAGGTCGGCGTTGCGCTGGTCGGTGCCCAGCACCCACGCCACGGCGGCGTCATGATCCTTGCCGAACCGCTCATGGCGGGCGACGAGGCGGCGCACGCGCTCGTCCGAGCCGAGATCGCAGTACCAGACCTCGTGCAGCCGGGGCCGCACGCGCGCCCAGTCGCCCTGCTCGAGCAGCAGGTAGTTGCCCTCGGTGACGACCAGCCTGGCCGGCCGCTCGACCGGGATGCTCCCGGCGATCGGCTGCTCCAGATCGCGTTCGAACGCGGGCGCGTAGACCACGTCGTCCTCGTCCTGCCGAAGGCGCCCGAGCAGCGCCGCGTAGCCGGCGGCGTCGAAGGTGTCCGGGGCTCCCTTGCGGTCGCGCCGCCCGAGCCTGTCGAGTTCGACGTCCGCCAGGTGGAAGCCGTCCATCGGCACGTACGCCACCCACTCCCCCTGCGGCAGGCCGACCGGCGGCGTGCGCCGCAGCAGCGCGACCAGGTTCTCGGCGAGCGTGGTCTTGCCAGAACCGGGTTCGCCCGCGATGCCCAGCAGGGCGCGGTGACCGCCACGGACCAGGGAGCGGGCCCGGTTCGCCAGTTCGTCGAGTGTCGTCATCGTGATCGGCTCGTGTGGAGGTGCTCGGTGATGAAGGCATGCGCGTGGCGTGCCAGGTCCTCGCCATCGGACCACAGGTTGCGCCAGATGGCCAGATCGTTGGACAGACCTCGCATGACGACCGCCGAGGAGAAGGACTCGAAGGTGATCGGCCCGCTGTAGCCGATGTCTGCCAGCGCGTGGAAGAAGGAGGTGAAGTCGAGGTGCCCGGAGCCGAGGTAGCCCCGGTGGTTCTCGCCGATGTGAACGTAGCCGAGCCGGTCTCCGACCTCGTGCACGGGCCGTACGAGGTCGTCCTCCTCGATGTTCATGTGGTAGGTGTCGAGGTGGATGAGGACGTTGTCCTCACCGATGTCGTCGGCGAGGACGAGCGCGTCGCGTGCGGTGTTGATGACGTTGGTCTCGTAGCGGTTGCAGATCTCCAGGCCGAGCGTCATGACCTTCCGATGGGCCTCCTGGGCCAGCCCGCGCAGGACCGACACCACGTTGCGGCGCCCTGCGGTGGTCAGTGGGTGGTCGTACTTGCCCAGTGCGCTGTAGAGGGCGCCGGTGAAGTGGGTGCCTCCGAGCGCGCCGGTCACGGCGAGAGAGTCGTGCAGCAGCTTCTCGCCGCGCTCCACCACGGACGGGTCGTCGCTGGAGACGTCGGCGTCGAAGGCGAGGCCTCGCGAGCACGCCACCCCCAGGTCGGCCTCGCGCAGGGCGTCGCGCGCGGCGACGACGTCGAGGTTCGCCGAGTCGTGCAGGGAGATCTCGAGCAGGTCGAACCCGGTGGCCTTGGTCTTCTCGATCGCGGAGGCCAGCGAGGACGGGCTCGTGTCGCCGGCCCAGACCAGGGCGTGCACGCCGATCGGGTTGGTCTTGGTGTCAGTGGTCATGAGATGGGTGCTTTCTCGTGGTGCTGGGGTCGTGTTCATTGGCCGGCGGCGCCGGTGACGAGGGCGACGATCTCCTCGCCTGACGTCTCGGACGTACGGCGCCCGCCGACGCAGCGGCCGGCGCGCATGACCCACACCTGGTCGCTGAGCCGCATGACCTGGACGAAGTTGTGGCTGATGAGCAGGACGGAGTGACCCTCCTCGCGCATCCTGGAGATGAGTTCCTCGACGCGGGCGGTCTCCTGGACGCCGAGGGCCGCGGTGGGCTCGTCCATGATGACGAGTTTGGAGCTGAAACCCGCGGCGCGGCAGATGGCGACGGCCTGACGCTGGCCGCCGGACAGCCGCCGGACGCGTGAGCGCACCGCGGGCACGTTGACCGCCAGCGTGGAGACCATCTCCTTCGAGCGGGACTGCATGGCCCGCCGGTCGAGGATGGCGACGGGGCCGAGCCGGCGGACGATCTCGCGGTTGAGGAAGAGGTTCTGCCACACCGTCAGGTCCTCGACGAGGGCCAGGTTCTGGTGGACGGTCTCGATGCCTGCCTCGCGGGCGTCCTCGGGAGAGTGGAAGTCGATCTCGTCGCCGTCGAAGACGATGCGTCCGCTCTGCGGCCGGTGGATCCCGGAGACGCAGCGCACCAGCGTGGACTTGCCCGCGCCGTTGTCGCCGACGAGGGCGGTGATCTCGCCCCGCCGCAGCGTCAGCGAGACCTCGACGAGGGCGCGGACGTTGCCGAAGGACAGGGAGACGTTCTCGCAGCGCAGCAGTGCGCCGTCGGTCGAGGTGCCGGGCTCGGGTCGGGTGGTCATCGCTGGAACCTCGTCAGGAGTGCGGCCAGCACCACGACGATGCCGACGGCCAAGGGTTGGTAGAACTGCGAGACGCCGAGCAGGGTCAGGCCGTTGACCAGCGCCACCAGCAGCATCGCGCCGATGAAGGGGCCGATGATGGTTCCCCGCCCGCCGAAGAGGCTGACGCCACCGAGCACGACCGCGGCCACGGAGTTGAGCAGGAAGGAGGTGTTGGCGGCGGGCTCGGCGGCGCCGATGCGTGCGACCAGGAGGATCGCCCCGAGTCCTGCGAGCGTGCCGCTGATCGTGTAGACGGCGATCTTGATGCGTTCGGTACTGATCCCCATGGCCGTCGCGGACTCCGGCGCCCCTCCGGTGGCCAGCAGGTGGGTGCCGAACCGGGTGTGGAAGAGCATCACGTGCGCCACCAGCGCGACCACGACCGCGATGACGAACGACCAGCCGAAGATCCCGAGGCCGCCTGTCGACAGGCCCAGCAGGACCGGGTCGATGATCGTCACGGGCTTGCCGTCGGCCAGGATGAGCGCGAGTCCCGAGGCCGCTGACAGCGTCCCCAGCGTCACGATGAAGTCGGTGATCTTGCCGCGGGCGATGATCACGCCGTTGGCCACACCGACCAGGGCCGAGGCGACGATCCCCAGCAGGCACGACAGCACCAGCCCCCACCCCGCCGCGTAGGCCTGGCCGAAGGCGACCGCGCCCAGCGTCATGGTGGAGGCGATCGACAGGTCGATGCCCGCCGTGGCGATGACGAAGGTCTGGCCCACCGCCAGGATGATCAGGATCGCCGCGGCGACCAGCATCGACGCGATGTTCCCCGCGCTCAGGAACGTCGGGTTAAGCGCCTGGAAGACGATCACGAGGACGACCAGCCCGACGAGGGCGGCCCACTCGGCCCAGAAGCCCAGATCCTTCAGCCGGGCTGACCAGGCTTCTCGATCGCCTGCGGCGAGCGTTGCGTTTGCCATGTCCGTCCTCTGTCCGCGGCGCCCCCGGCATGCGCCGGTGGCTCGCCGCGACGTGGTCGCTGCTACTGGATGAGAGCCTTGAACGGGTCGTCATAGGTCCCGAACGGCTTGGGCGTGGATGCCAGTGCCTGGTCGGCGTTGTCCTTGGTGATCATCTCGACCGGCGCCTTCACGTTGGGCGGGAGCGTCTTGCCTGCCGCGGCGGCCTGGCACGCCTCGACTCCCATGTGACCGATCGCGTACGGGTACTGGGAGACGGTGCCGTCGAGCGTGCCGGCCTTGACCGCTTCCAGCGCGTCCTTGTTGCCGTCGACGCTGATGACCTTCACCTTGCCCGTCTTGCCGCTGTTGGCGATGGCACGTGCCACCCCGAGTCCCATGTCGTCGTTGGCGACGAAGAACCCCACCAGGTTCGGGTTCGCTCGCATGACGTCGGTCGCGGCGGTGAGCGCCATCTGACGCTCCCAGTTGGCCGCGACGGTCTGGACGACCTTGAGGTTGGGGCCGATGCCCTGCTGGAATCCCTGCACCCTGGCGCCGCTGGTGACGTCGCCCGCGATGCCGCCGATGACTGCGACGTCGCCGCCCGAGGGCAGCAGTTCGGTCATCCGCCGGCCGGCCATCTTGCCCGCCTCGACGTTGTCGGTGCCGATGTAGGTGGCCAGCTTGACGTTGGCGCTCTTGGCCGCGGCCGGGTCGACAGGGCTGTCGATGTTGACGATCGTCTTGTTCAGCATGGAGAGCCTGGCCAGGCCCTGGATCAGGTTGGTACCGGAGATCGGATTGACCACGTAGCAGGAGAAGTCCTGCCCCGCGAGGCCGTTCAGCTTGTCGGCCTGGCCCGTGGTGTCGGTGATGGAGTTGGCCGCCTGGACCGTGACCGTCACGCCTCCCGCGCGGGCCTGGTCGTCGATGCCCTGCTTCATGGCCTGGAAGAACGGGTTGTCCAGACCCTTGATCACAGCAGCGATCCTTGGTTGACCGGCCGGACCGCCGGCCGCGGCCGCCTCGACCCGGGCGCCGGGACCGGCCGGCTGGCCGGAAGCGCATGCTCCCAGCACGAGCGCCTCCAGGGCCACGATCGCGCCCACTGCCGCGGCGCGCCCATTCTTGCTGTTCGCGTGCATCGGATGCCCCTTTCAGCGTCGATGGAATGACCGTAAGGTTCCCTTGTGAAATAACACAACCCATCTTTTGACGTTAAAAATCGAAACTTTCGTGAATTACGCCCATTATGTTGCCTGTTTATAGCGGTCCGCCGAGCATAAGTGCGGGCGTAGATCCTGGGGCTGTTCCGTGGCGCGCCGCGGCCTCCGCCGTACCCGGTTTGGGCCTTGCATCGGCGCCTCAGGATGTCTACTCTCCGCCATATTGTTAGGAAATTTTCCTAACTAATGAGCGCATCCCCCGAAGGACTGCCGATGTCGCACCTCCCCCGATGGCTGGCGATTGGGGCCGTCGTCCTGTCCACCGTGGTCGCCCAGCACCCCCCGGCATCCGCCGCCGCGATCCCCGACCTGAGCAGCGCCAACAGGCGGGCTCCCGTGGCGGGCCTGCCCGACTGGAGCAGGGCGGGCTACCGGGGCGGCGCCGCCCTACCCGGCCCTGCCGACACGCACCCCGACGCCGCCTGCCACGTCACGCCCGCCGAACTGGCCGGCCAGTACGGCGTGCGCGCCGACGGCGGCGACGCCACCACGGGCCTGCAGGCGGCCATCGACGCGATCAGGACGACCTGCACCCCGACCGCCGGCTACACCAGGCTCTCTTCCATCACGCTGCCCGCCGGCCGGATCCTGGTCACCCGGCAACTCGCCCTGGACGCCGACTATCTGGTGCTCAGAGGCGCGGGCATGGGTCAGACCGTCCTCGCCTTCCGTCCCGACGCGAACACCCGCTACGACACCCTGACCGAGGACGGCAGCGACTGGGACGAGGACGGCATGACCCACGGCGCGGGCAAGGGCGGCTGGACCTGGCCGGGCCGCGGCCTGCTGCGCGTCCAGACCCGCGACGTGCACACCAGGTACGCGAGCGATCACGCCTCGGCCCCCGCCAACCGCAAGGACCTCTTCGAGGGCAGTGTCAACCAGCACTGGGCGGGCGGCGTGCCGCTGCGGGAGTCGTCGGCCGTGGGCAGCACGCTCATCAAGCTCGCCACCAGCGCGGACATGTCGCGCTTCAGGGCCGGAGGCTTCCTCTGGGTCGGCGCCGCCAACAGCGTGAAGTTCTACCAGCAGCAGACGGTGACCGACACCGCTCGCCACACGAACCTGCACATGCGACAGCAGATCTTCCAGATCGCCTCGGTCGACCCCACGGGCAGGACTCTCGTCATCGACAAGCCCCTGGAGTACGACCTGCCGGTCAACTCCACCTCGGACGGCTCCGCGGCGATCGGCGGCACGGTCTACCCCAGCAGGGTCACCCCGCTCAAGGTCGTCCAGGGCGTGGGCATCGAGGACCTGACCCTCACCCAGGAGATGGCGGGCATGCCCAGGCTCGGCGGCGGTGTCCACGACCTCGACGAGGCCGACGCCGTGCACAACTACGGCAACATGGCGCCCGAGTACGCCCAGCACGGGATCGTGCTGAAGTGGGCGGCCAACGTCTGGATCAGGCGCGTGGGCACGCGGATGACCGGCTCCCACGCGGTCGTGACCGAGAACGCCAAGAACATCCAGGTCCAGGAGTCGCGATTCGACGGCTCGTGGAACAAGGGCAAGGGCGGCAACGGCTACTTCCGCGGCTCCCGCGTCTGGGACTCCCTCTACGCCTACAACACCAGCAGGAACCTGCGCCACTTCACCTTCCAGTGGTCGGCCTCGGGCAACGTGGCGATCGGCAACGACTTCGACTCCGACCTCAACCTGCACGGGGGCTGGGAGCGGCGCAACCTGTTCGAGAGCAACAGGGTGGCGGTGCCGTACGAGCACGCCTCGAAGAACTGCCAGGCCAACTGCGGTGAGGAGGGCGGCGGCGGGGTCGACGACTCGACGTGGTGGCCGATCTGGTGGGGCGCGGGGCCGAAGGCGGCCAAGTGGTCGGGCTCGAGCGGGCCGCAGAACGTCTTTTACGACAACCAGCTGACCAAGCAGACCACGCAGGGCGGGGCCTACCAGCCTTACTATCCCGACCGGCAGCGGGTGTACCAGTTCGGCAGCTCCGCCGCCGATCCCACGACATTCCAGCATCTGGCCACCGGCGGGAGCACGATCCTCGACTGGGCGGGCGGGGAGACGCTCGACTACACCGGCTCAGGGGTTCACGCCTCGATGACCGACCCGTCGGGCTCGCTCTTCCTCAAGGGCCCGGGCTCGGGCCAGGACGTCACGGCGCCGAGCGCCCCCTCCGGCCTGCGGGCGACCGGCGCCACCGCCACCGGCGTGTCGCTGGCCTGGAACGCCGCCACCGACGACGTCGGCGTGAGCGGCTACGACGTCTACCGCGGCACCACCCTGGCGGCCACCGTCACCGGCACCGCCCACACCGACACCGGGCTCACCCCCTCGACCGGCTACACCTACACCGTCAGAGCGCGCGACGCCGCGGGCAACGCCTCCCCCGCGAGCAACGCCGTCACCGCCACGACCCAGGCCGGTCCCGGTGGGGAGGAGAGGCTGCTGTCGCGGGGCAGACCCGCCACCTCCTCCTCCGTGGAGGCGGCCGAGTTCGCCGCGGGCAAGGCCGTGGACGGCGACGGCGCCACCCGCTGGGCCAGCGTGGAAGGCCACGACCCTGAGTGGATCACCATCGATCTCGGCTCCACGGCCACGATCACCAGGGTCAGACTCTCCTGGGAGGCCGCCTACGGCAAGGCCTACAAGATCCAGACCTCCGCCGACGGTTCCACGTGGACCGACGTCCACTCCACCAGCACGGGCGACGGGGCGCTCGACGACCTGGCCGTCACCGGCAGCGGACGCTACGTCCGGCTGTACGGCACGACCCGCGGCACGCCGTACGGCTACTCGCTGTGGGAGTTCGAGATCTACGGCACCACGGACGGCGGCGCGCCAGGCGACATCGTGGACGTCTCGACCTCCGCCGAGCTGTCCGCCGCCCTGGCCGCCGCCCGGCCGGGACAGACCATCAGGCTGGCGGCAGGCGAGTACCACGGGGCGTTCGTGACCCAGCGCGCGGGCAGCGCCGCCGCCCCGATCACCCTGGCAGGCCCGTCGAACGCCGTCCTGGTCAACGACGGCCCCTCGGGCACCGCGCCCTCGTGCCCCGCCCCTGGAGGCGGCTGGGACTCCGGCTACGGCCTGTGGCTGTACGACGCGCCCCACTGGAAGCTGACCGGCTTCACGGTGAAGGACTCCAAGAAGGGCATCGTGCTGGACAACTCCCACCACGTCACGATCGACGGGGTGTACGTGCACCATGTCGAGGACGAGGCCGTGCACTTCAGGAGGTCGTCGGCCGACGGGGTGATCCAGAACTCCCGCATCACGCACACCGGACTGGTCCAGCCCGGCTACGGCGAGGCCGTGTACATCGGCTCGGCCGGCTCCAACTGGGGCTGCCACGGCAACTCGGGCGGCGCCGACCGCTCCGACCGCGTCAAGGTGCTGAACAACCAGCTCGGCCCCCAGGTCACCGCCGAGCACGTCGACGTGAAGGAGGGCACCTTCGACGGCGTGATCAGGGGCAACACGTTCAACGGGACCGGACTCAGCGGCCAGAACTCGGCGGACTCCTGGATCGACGCCAAGGGCGTCGGCTACCTGATCGAAGGCAACGCCGGGACCTTCACCGCTCCCGGCACCCTGGCCAACGGGTACGAGACGCACAACCCCTCCACCACCCCCGCGTTCCGGAACGGGTGCGGGAACGTCTGGCGGGACAACCGCTCCGACCTCGGCGGCGTCGGCCAGTACGCCATCAAGATCACCTCGACGTCCAAGTGCCCGGGCGTCCTGAACGTCGTCCACGCCTCCAACACCGTCACCAACGCCACGACGGGGCTGACCAACATCCCGGTCACCCCTTAGGGCCCGTCAGCCCGGAACGGGCGCGCCGATCACGTATTCGATGATGTCGGGGAAGCGGAAGATCTTGCCCATGGCGCCCCAGTTGCCATCGGCGATCTCGATCAGGTGCACCCAGGCGACCGGCTTGTCGTGCAGCCGCCCCGGGTCTTCCTCCCCCTCGGAGAGGACCCGGGTGATGCGCTGGATCATGTCGGCTCGCTTGTCGTCGTCGAGCGAGCCGGCCGGGACGCTGACCCTGACGACGTAGCGGGGCTGCTCCTCGCCGGCGATCGGCCGCCCTCCGACGAACCACTCCTGGGGCTCGTTGACCACGAGCCAGGAGATCTCTCGCGCGGCCTCGTTGTCGGGTGCGCCCTCGGCCAGCATCACCTCGGCCACCAGCCGCTCCTTGACCCGCCGGCCGCGCTCGCCGTCGAGAGCGCCCTTGGGGGCGAACAGTTCCACGAAAGGCATGTCCCACTCCTCTGTCAGTACAGATTCTGAACTCGAGGCTAGGCGAGTGAGTTCAGAATTTCAACCCAAACGCTGCAGGGGCAGGCGGCCTGCAGGGACGACGCGATGGATGACGGCGGGCGGGCGCCGTCGGCCCCTGCTCGCAGCGGACGCTCAGCGAGGAGCTGCGCATCGACCGCAGCGTCATGGTCAGCGTCTGCGACGACCTCGAACAGGCCGGCCACGTGCGCCGCGAGCGCCCCGCGCGACCGGCGCTCCCACGCCGTCACCATCACCGACGAGGGCAGGCGGCGGCTGGCCGAGGCGCAGGAGTCGGTTACCGCGTTCCTCGACGACACCTTCAGGGCCCTCACCCCCGACGAGCGCGGTCAGCTCGCCACTCTGCTGGGCAAGCTCCTGGGCATCGGCGCCGTCCGGCCCCGACGAGCCGCACTCGCGCTCAGCAGGCCGACCCGGCCGATGGGATGGTCAGCGGACGGGCAGAGTCGGATGCGGATCCCATGAAGTGATGCCGATCATGCCGGCGGTGACAGCCCACCGTTCGTGGTCGCGCCAGCCGCCGTCGATGAACAGCAGCTCGGGCGAGAAGCCCTCCTTGCGGAAGCCGAGGCGCTCGACCAGCCTCAGGGAGGCGTGGTTGTCTGGCTGGATCTGTGCTTCCAACCGGTGCAGCCGCAGCTGCTCGAACGCGTAGCGCAGCACCAGGCGCAGGCCCTCGGACATGTAGCCCAGGCCCGCGGCGGGGGTGAAGGCCGCGTAGCCGAGCGAGGCGCTCTGGAGGCGTCCGCGGATGATGGAATTGATGTTGACGATGCCTGCGATGGCTCCGGTGCCGCGCACACAGATCAGCAGGCTCTGGGCGGTCGCGTGGTCGAATCGCCCGAGATAGCTCTGGAACGCCTCCGGTGTGGCGGGCAGGGACAACCACGGGTGGTGCAGGTCCGCGCTGGCGAGCACCAGCTCCACGAACTCGTCCTGGTCGTGGCGGGTGAGCGGGCGCAGGGCCACGCGGGAGGAGCCTCCTCGCCCGTCGGCCAGGAACGCCTCGATCGCCGCCGCCGTCTGCGCGGTCCCTTCGTCACCGTGCCCCTCGATCATGAGACGGGACGGTATCGCGGCTCGTCGAGGTGAGGAAATCGATCAAAGCCCCATCCGCCTCGGCGCCGCCGAGGTGGAGGCGATCAGGCCGGTCAGCGGAGGGCGGCCGCCAGCAGGGCGTCCAGCTCCCGCTGGGACGTCTCGAGCCGGCTGATCGTCTCGGTGATGCGGGCGCGCTCCTGCCGCAGGTGGGAGATCACGGTCGGGCAGGCCTGCGGCACCACCGGCTCGTCCTGGTCGTGGACGCAGTGCAGGAACCTGGCGATGACGGCGGTCGGCAGCCCGGCGGCCAGCAGGGTGCGGATGGCGCGCACGGCGACGACGTCCGACTCGGCGTACTCGCGGTAGCCGTTGGCCAGCCGTACCGGGTGGAGCAGGCCCTGCTCCTCGTAGTAGCGCAGCAGCCGCCGGTTCACCCCGGTCGCCTGCACGAGATCCCCGATGCGCACGTGTCCCTCCTTCACACCGATGTGACACCTTAGCGCGCGCCGGATTCTCGGCGCGGCCCGCCCGAGGACGCCGGCCTGCGCGCGGCCTCGGGCGGCTCGCAGGTCACGCGGATCGCAGGAGGTGGATGCGGTGCTCCTCGACGTCGGGGTGGATGAAGGCGAGCAGGCGGGCCGACTCCGTCTCGATCTCGTCGCGGGCCGCGGACGGCAGGTGGCGAAGCGGGTGCACGGTCAGCGTGGCGGCGTCGCCGGTGCGGGACACCGTCCACGTGGCGGCGACCGTACCGTCGACCAGGACGGTGGCCGCCACGCCCGCGCCCACGCAGACCTGGCGGCGGACCTCGTCGGTCATGACGCGGGTGCGGTCGGCGTAGGCCAGCAGAGGCGCGTCGAACTCCGGGAGGAGCCGCACGGGTGCGGGCAGGTCCTCCTGCGGCGCCGGGGCGTCGAGGAGGTCGAACAACTCCCTGCCCGACTCGTCGGCGTGGACCCTGAGCTCGGGGCGCAGCTGGTCGAACACCTCGCGCAGGCCGCCGACGCCGGACCAGGCCCGCGCGTCGGACACGGAGGCGGGCCCGAAGGCCGCCAGGTAGCGGCGGACCATCTGGCGCACGTCCTCGGCCGTCGCCTGCGGCCGGATGCCGGTCCAGCCGGCGCAGGCGAAGGGCGTGGCGCCGCGGACGTTCCAGGTGCCGCTGGGAGCCGGGTGCACCAGCGGCCGCAGGTACTGCACGCTCCAGCCGAGGGCGAGAGGGTCGGCGCCCTGCCGTCCTTCGGCGAGGAGCCTGCCCAACTCGGGCCTGGTGAGCACCCGCTCGCCCGCGAGCAGCTCTCCCGCCTCCGCCACCAGCGCGTCGAGGTCGATCCCCGTGGTGCGGCGCCCGAAGGCGTTGCGCTGCACCCTGCGCAGCAGCGGCGCGAGCACCGGCCGGACCAGGCGGAAGTCGCGCACCGACATCACGTGCTGGGTGGCCCTCATCATCGTCGAGCGCACGAGCGACCGATCCTCGATCGCCGCCGTCAGATGCTCGATCGCGAACCCTTCGAGCCTGCTCCACAGCGCGAGGTAGGGCAGATTCGGATCCTGGGCGTTCAGCCCGAGCACCCGCTCGACGGCCTCGCTCACGGGCAGGTCCGCGCGGCGCAGCAGCAGCTGCCGTTCCAGCGCCGCGCGGTTGAGCGCCCGCGGGCTCAGCACGGCGGCGCCTGAACGCGGCCCGCGGGCGCCCACCTCAGCCCACCTTCGCGAAGAACTCGCGGACGTCGGCGACCAGCAGGTCCGGCGCCTCCATCGACAGGAAGTGGCCGCCCGTGCCGAGCTCGGTCCAGCGCACGACGTTGTGGTCGCGCTCGGCCCAGGGGCGGACGGTCACGTCGTGGGCGGAGACGAGCACCGCGGTAGGCACCGTCCCCCGCTGCGCGGCCGCCCAGTCGCCCGCGCCCTCGCTCCAGGAGCCGGCATCCCCGGAGCCGTCATCCCAGGAGCCGTCATCCCCGGCGTCGCCCCCCGAGGTGGCGTCATTCCAGCTCGCGCCGTCAGCCGAGGCGCTCCAGGCGTTGGCGGAGATCTCCTCGTAGTAGATCTGCGCCGCCGACCCCGCCGTGCCGGTCAGCCAGTACAGCGAGACGTCGGTCAGGATGCGGTCGCGGTCGACGCTGTCCTCGGGCAGCCCCTCCTCGGGGTCGGTGAGCTCCTTGAACTTCTCCACGATCCAGGCGAGCTGACCGACGGGCGAGTCGTGCAGCCCGTAGGCCACCGTCTGGGGCCGCTTGGAGTTGCACTGCAGGTAGCCGTCGTTGAAGTTCTGCATCGACTCCCAGCGCCGCCGCTCGGCCTCGGTGAGAGCGTCCATCTCGCCCTCCGCGCCGACGGGGAAGGTGAGCATGGCGTTGAGGTGGACGCCGACGACGTGATCGGGGTCCTGCCTGCCGATCTCGGGGGCGACCCACGCGCCGGTGTCGTAGCCCTGGACGCCGTAGCGCTCGTATCCGAGCTCGGACATCAGCCGCACCAGCAGCCCTGCCATCCTGGCCGCGTTCATGCCGGGCCCGGCCAGCGGCTTGGAGAAGCCGAACCCTGGCAGCGAGGGGATCACCAGGTGGAAGGCCGTGGCGGGGTCGCCGCCGTGCGCGCGGGGGTCCGAGAGCGCTCCGATGACGTCGAGGAAGTCCACGACCCCGCCGGGCCAGCCGTGCAGCAGCACCAGGGGCATGGCGTCGGGCTCGGGCGAGCGCACGTGCAGGAAGTGGATGTTCTGCCCGTCGATGGTGGTGAGGTACTGCGGGTGCTCGTTGAGCGCCGCCTCGTGCGCGCGCCAGTCGTAGCCGGTGCGCCAGTACTCGGCGAGCTCCTTCAGGTAGCCCACCGGCACACCCCTGCTCCAGCCGACGCCCGGCAGCTCCTCCGGCCAGCGGGTGTTGCCCAGCCTGGCGCGCAGGTCGTCGAGCTGCGCCTGAGGGATGTCAATACGGAAGGGCCTGATGCCCTGCGGGTTCGTCATACCGACGACGCTAGGACGCGCTTAGGAAAGATTCGGTCCTAAGCGTCCGGCAGACTGGCGGACATGCTCGAGACCTCCGCACGACTGCTCAGGCTGCTGTCGCTGCTGCAGACCCACCGCGACTGGTCGGGCGGCGAGCTCGCGGAGCGGCTTGGAGTCACCTCGCGCACGATCCGCCGCGACGTGGAGCGGCTGCGCGAGCTCGGCTACCCGGTGCACGCCACCCAGGGGAGCGCCGGCTACCGGCTCGGGGCGGGCGCGGCGCTGCCGCCCCTGCTGCTGGACGACGAGGAGGCCGTCGCCGTGGCGGTCGGCCTGCGCTCGGCGGCGGGCGGCTCGGTGGCCGGGATCGAGGAGACCTCCCTGCGGGCGCTGACCAAGCTCGAGCAGGTGCTGCCCTCGCGGCTGCGGCACCGGGTCAACACGCTGCACACGGCGACCGTCAGGGTCGGCGCCACGGGGCCGGCGGTGAGCCCCGACACGCTGATGACGATCGCCGACGCCTGCCGCCGCCATGAAGGGCTGCGCTTCGACTACGCCAGCCCTCGCGGCGGCGTCACCACCCGTTCGGTGGAGCCGCACAGCCTCGTCAGCTTCGGCCGGCACTGGTACCTGGTCGCCTGGGACACCGACCGCGACGACTGGCGCACGTTCAGGGTGGACAGGCTGACCCCCCGCACGCCGTACGGCCCGCGGTTCGCGCCGAGGCAGCCGCCCGACGGCGACGTCGCGACGTACCTGTCGCACCAGCTGTCGTCGCGGACGTGGCCGTGCCAGGCGACCGTGACCCTGCACGAGTCCGCCGAGGCGGTCGCCGACAGGATCTGGCCCGGCATGGGCGTGGTCGAGGCGGTCGACGAGCACAACTGCCTGTTCCATGTCGGCGCCGACACCCCTTCGGCGCTGGTGTGGATGATCACCTCCGTGGACGCCGACTTCACTCTCGTCAGCGGACCGCCCGAGCTCGCCGAGGCCCTCCGCGTCCAGGCCGCGCGGTGCCTGCGTGCCGTGCGGGCGACATAGCGAGCCGACAATGCACCGATAACCCTTTCCACGGCGCGCCGACTTTCAGGCGAGGACCGATATGCGCCACTCCCCCTGCCGCCGAGCGGAGAGCGACCCGCCGGAATTCCGGTCAGCCGTTGCCCGGTCAATTGCACGTCCGAAGCTGAACCCACCGGGTCTGCAGGCCATAACCCGTAGTCAGGATCCAGTCAAGGCCGCAAATTATACTTTTTCGTACTTCTCTATAGAAATTGCGAAATATAGTTCTAATACGATCCGGAAAGTTCGATTACTACATTTATGACCCTTGAAAGGACGTGCAGTAAGTCTAATATCGGGGTTTGTGTCCCATGATCCATCGGACCTGCCCGATAGGCAGGTCTGGCCGCCCGGCCACTCCGATGACACAGCCATGACCGCGCCCGCACCCCCGATGGCCAGGCACAGATCGCAGCCTCAGCCACCGGAGTCCGAGTGGGAGCCCGAGTGGCTGTCGTCCGGCCCGTGGCGGCTGGTCATTGGTGCGGGGACCGTATTCGTCGTGCTGGCCGCGGTGGGGATCGGGCTCGGCGCGATTCGATCTTCGAGGGAGCCTTCGCAGGGGGTGGCCGTTCCCATGGCCACCGCGTCGGCGGCGGATCCCGATCGAGGATCGGCACGGGCCGGGTCGACCGGTCAGCCGGTCGACCCGGCCACGTCGGCCGCTCCGTCGCGAGGGGACGGGGCGAAGCCGGCGGTCACGGCCGCCGAGGCCAAGCGGGTGCACGACCGCTTCCAGCGCGAGCTGTCGGCGGCCCAGCTCAAGCTGGACCCTAAGGCCGTCGACGCGCTCGAACAGGGGCTCGCGCTGGAGATGACCAAGGCGAGCTTCGAGACCGCCAGGCTGCAGAAGAGCGAGGTCCCCGCGGGGATCTGGCCGGGCACCAAGGTGTGGGTGCCGCGCCGTACGGCGGAGGCGGGCGAATGGTTCGTGGCCGCCATGCACGAGCCGGGCGTCGCGCGCGTGACCGACCTGATGGTGAGGACCGGCAAGGGATGGCGGCTCGCGGTCTCGACCGCCGACACCCGCGACCCCGCGCCCGACCTGCCCGCCATCGCCGTCGACCCCGAGGGCTACGCCACGAGCCTGGACGAGTTCACCTCCGGCCTGCGCGGCACGCCCAAACAGATCGCGCTCGCCCACCTGAGGAGCCTGGAACGAGCCACCGAGGACGGGCGGTTCGCCGAAGGGCCGTGGACGTCGACCGCGGTGAAGCTCTGGCAGCGCGAGCGCGCCCAGCTGCGTGAGGCCGGCTGGAAGCTGGCGCTGTCCTACCGGCTGACCGGCGAGGTGAGGGCGCTGAGGACCACCGACGGTGGCGCGCTGGTCTGGTACTCCGCGCGCTCCACCGAGGTGCGCACGGCCGAGCGGCAGGGCACCACGGTGACGCTGAAGGGCCCGGCCGCCGTCCGCACCGGCAACCGCTCGTTCGCCCGTACGGCGAGCGCCACCTACGGGCGGATGTACCTGGCACACGTCCCGCCGATCGGCTCGGCCGAGCCCATCAGGGTCATGGGCGACTGGACAGACGTACTGGAGAGCCACGGCACCTGACGAACCGAAGACAAGAGGAGCACCATGGCGACATCCCCACGCAGACCTTCCAGGTCAACGGTCGTCACCACAGCACTCACGATCGGCGTGTTCGGCGCCGGGGCGGGGCTGGGCAGCGTACTCCACGACCGCGCCTCCGAGCCCAGGACCGAGGTCCTGCGCCTGGCCGCGGGGACCTACCAGCTGGACGGGCAGTCCGCCGAGTCGTCCTCAGGAGGGCTCACCGCCCGCTCCCTCACCGGCGCGGACGGCGGCAGCACCCTGTCGGGCGGCGCGGCGGGCCCTCCGGTGTGCCTGGCGGCCACGGTCGACTGGCTGGCGGTCCAGGCCACGGGTGAGGCGTGCGCGTCCATCCCCCTGCTGGGCAACGGGACGACGACCTCGCCGCCCCTGCTGAGACCCGGCAACCCCGCGGACCGGTCCACCCCGTCGGAGCGGCCGCAGGAACCGAAGAAGTCGGAGCGGCCCGACCCCGCGCCCAGGAGGAGCGAGGCGCCGCAGCCCACGCGGATGAACGAGCCGCGACAGCCCGCTCCTCGCCCTCCCGCGCAGGACCCCCCCGCGTCGACGAGGAAGAGCGAGCCCGACAGGGAACGCAAGCCCGAGACGGGCAGGGACGACGACACGATCGAGACCGGCACGCCGAAGCTGGCCGACGCTCCCGCCACCTCCTTCCCCAAGGGCACGCTGCGGGCCGTCGAGCCCGTCCCCAGCCGTCCTCCGCTGCAACCGGTGCGCCCCCGTCCCGCCGACGAGAGCCGGTCGGGCCAGAGCGGCCAGGACCGGGCCAGGCCGACGGGGAGCCCGCCCACCGCGAGCCGGCCGGTCCAGCGGCCTCCCAGCCAGAGCCCGCCACGCCGGCCCAGCCAGAGCCCTCCGGACCAGCCCCGCCAGAATCCGCCGGACCAGCCCCGCCAGAATCCGTCCGGCCAGCCGCGTCAGAGCCAGCCCGGCCAGCGGCCGACTGTCAGGCCGCCTGACCAGGCACCCACGGCTCGTCCTCCTGGCGGCACCCCCACCGTCCGGCCCCCCGACGACCGCCAGTGCCTGCTGACAGGGCCCGACGGCAGCGCGCTGCGGCCGGCCGTCCGCGAAGGGATCGCCCCTGGCTGCGAGGACCCGGCGCAGACCGCGCTGCCCACGGCCAGGCCCGCCCCACCGACCCTGAAGAGCCCGCCGCCCGCCAGGTCGGCGCAGCCCTCGGCGAGGGCGAGCACCAGGGTCAGCGTCAAGCCCAAGGCCACGCCCTCACAACCGTCCATGCCGACCTCGCTGCGGCCCGCCGCCACCGGCCGGCCCACCCAACTGCGGGGCACGGCCGCCGCCACCTCGGGACCGCGCGCCCCCGAAGGCACCACCCTGCGCCCGGCCACCGCCGAGGGCGAGAGCCTGCCGATCTTCCAGGACCCCGAGCTGATGCGGCGCGCCGAAGAGGCGCTCGGCCTCGACGGCACCAGGACCTACACCGACGCCAACGGCGAATGGGACCTCACCATCGCCCCACCGGGCACCCCCGAATGCCGCGACTACAGCAAGCAGCAACTCCAGGCGATGGGCGTCTCGGCCTCGCCCGCCAATCTGCCACGCGACTCCTGCATGTGGCCCGCGTTCATCCGGTGGCTGTACGCGGAACCGGCCGACGGCGAGGTGAGCAACTGGACCAAGTTCACCGGCCTGCCCGACCGCAACCTGCAGCTCGTGGTGGTCGATCCCACCAGGGGCAGCGCCCCTTCGACGGAGAGCTCGCCGGGCGTCGTCGAGCCGGACCCGGGGCCATGAGCTCCCTTCACGACACGGGAAGCGCCATCCTCGGACCTGACAGAGCGGCGGCATGGGTGCGCGAGCACGGCGGCCACCTCATGGACTACGCCGTCCACCGGCTGGGCGAGGCCGCCGCGCCCGCCGCGGTCGCCGCCGCGCTCGGCGCGTCGAACTGGCAGGCCGTGCCGGAGAGCGTCTCCGAGCGAGGCCTGCTGATCGCGGCGCTGCGCCGCGTCTGCCTGGCCGATCCCGCCTGCCGCGACGGCTACCACCCGGGGACGGGGCCGGGCCTGCCCGACGCCGAGCTGATGGAGCGGGCGTGGGCGGTGGTCGACCCGCTGGGCGTGGAGGCGCTGCTGCTGCTGTTCCGTCACGAGCTGACCCTGGCCGACCTGTCGTACGCGCTGGGCCTGCCGGCGGCGGAGGCGCACCGGCTGGTCACCAGGACGCAGGACCTCATCGAGACGCTGGTGAGCGGGCTCGACGCGCTCTCGCGCGGCAGACCCACCTGCGAGGTGCTGCCCCCTCTGGCCGCGGCGGCCTTCCCCGACGGGTCCGCCTCGGCGCGCTCCGACCTGCTCACCCACATGATCGAGTGTTCGGCCTGCAACCGGCCCTTCAACATCCACTACACCGTTCCCCAGATGATCGACCAGGTGCCGGTGGCCCCGCTGAGTCTCGCGCGCAGGGAGCAGGTGCTGAGTCTGCTGCCCTCCGTGCCCGACCCCGCTCCGCCCGTGGTCCCCCGCCAGGCCGCCCCCGCCGACTCGGAGGGACGGCCCGCCGGCGAGGACCTCGACGTGCGGCCCCCCGCCATCCCGACCCCCGGCCAGGACACCCCGCTGTTCAACGCGCTGGCCTCCAGGGTGTGGGCCCGTGAGGTCCTCTCCCCCACCGATCAGGCGACCAGCCCGCCGCCCGGCCGGCTCGCGCGGGAGGAGCCGGCCGAGGCCGTCTCGCCGGCGCCCGAGCCGAGGCCCAGATCCCGGCTGCCCGAGGCGCTGGCCGCGGCGGGCGCGCGCACCCGCCGTACGGCCGTCAAGGTCGCCATCATGCTCGTCGCCGGTACGGCAGGCATGATCACCGGCCTGCAGGTCCTCGGACCCTCGCCGGAGTCTCCCCCCGAGACCACGTTCACCCCCTCGGCGGGCGACGACGCCCTCGCGGGCCGGCTGACGCTTCCTCCCTCGATCGCGCTGGACGACTTCGGCAGGGGCACGATCACGCTGAACGTCCCCGGCGAGCCGGTGAGCTGGCGGATCACCGCACCGGGGCTGGCCGTCACCCCGTCCACGGGCACCTCGGGCGACGGCGACCCCGCCGTCATCCAGGTGCGGGCGCTGCGCTTTCGCCACTGGTGCGGAGACCCGTCACCGACGGAGGTCGTGCTGACCGTCCAGGGCCCCTCCGACTCGCTCACCACCCGCATCCGATGGAAGACCTGCTGACCCCTTGTGAAAGGACCCCTTGCCATGACGGAGACCCCTTCCAGGCTGCAGAAGCCGGCGACCTCGCCCGAGCAGTTCGACCAGTCCATCCCGCTCACCGCCGAGCGCCTGCTGACCAACAGGCGGCCCGAGCCCTCCTCCGGATGGCGGCGCCTGGTCTGGCAGCTGTCGGGCCACAGGTACCTGCCCCCCGAGTCGTCGGCCGAGGTGGAGCGGCGCAAGTTGATCGCCCAGGCGCAGACGCCCGTGGCCAGCGGCCATCACAGGATCGCGGTCATGAGCCTGAAGGGCGGCGTGGGCAAGACCACCACCACGGCGGCGCTCGGCAACACGCTCGCCTCGTTGAGGGGCGACAGGGTCATCGCCATCGACGCCAACCCCGACAGGGGGACGCTGGGCCTGAAGGTCAAGTCTGAGACCGCCGCGACGATCCGCACGCTGCTGGCCGAGGCCGAGCACATCGTCAGGTACGCCGACGCCCGCGCCTTCACCTCCCAGTCGCCCGCGCGTCTGGAGGTGCTCGCCTCCGACACCGACCCCGCCGTGAGCGAGGCGTTCGCCGCCGACGACTACCGCACCGTGGCAGGGCTGATCGAGCGCTACTACTCCATCTGCATCACCGACTGCGGCACCGGGCTGCTGCACGGCGCCATGGGCGCGACGCTGGACATGGCCGACCAGATCGTGCTGGTCAGCCTGGTCGCGGTGGACGGCGCCAACTCGGCCGCCGCCACGCTCGACTGGCTCACCGCGCACGGCCACGCCGACCTGGTGAAGAACGCCATCGTGGTGCTGAACGCCGTCGAGGAGCGCTGCGACGTCGACGTGGACCTGCTGGAGCAGCACTTCAGCGCCAGGTGCAGGACCGTGATCCGCGTGCCGTACGACCCGCATCTGAAGGAGGGCGCCGAGGTGGACCTGCTGCGGCTGCGGCCCACCACCGCGGGCGCGTACCTGCGCCTCGCCGCCGCGGCGGGGCAGGCTTTCAGCCTGCGCTCCGATCGGGGTCACTAGTGTCGCCTGTGATGGAGGACCCGGCCCTGCGCTGGGACCTCGGCCCGGTACGGCGCCGCCACCGCCTGCGCCGCGTGGCGATCGTGGTGGTCGCGGTGCTCGCGGTCGCCGTCGCCGCCTGGATCCTGCGACCAGGCTCGGACGCCGGGCCCGTCACGCTCGCCGAGCCCTCGGGGCATCACGGCGAGGCGGGCTTCCCCGTCGGCTTTCCGCACACCGAGCTGGGCGCCGCCTCGGCCGCCGCCGCGACCCTGGAGGCCGCGTGGACGCTCGACGACGTCCAGGCGATGGCCGCCGCCGAGCTGTACGCGGCGCCCGAGCAGCGGGCGGCGGCCCGTGAGGGCGCCGTCAGCGCGACCAAGGGCTGGCGGCGCACGCTCGGCCTGCCCGAGGAGGGCTCCCTGCCCGCCGGCGCGGCCATGAGGTCGAGCACGATAGGCATCCGCTGGCAGGAGCGGGCGAAGGACCAGATCCTCGTCTCCGTCCTCGTCCAGGTGTCGGCGACCAAGGGCGACGCCGGCCCGCTGTACTCCAGTCCCTACGCCATGAACCTGCTCATGACCTGGCACCCCACCCTGCGCGGCGGGGACTGGGTCAACACCCCCGACACCAGGCCCGTCGCCGCGCCACCCGCGGCCGCTCCGGGCACCCCCCAGTTCACCGCGGCCGGCTGGCGGCCCATCGCCCACACCGATCCCGCCGAGTGAAGTCCAGGAGACACCACCTCATGACCCCACGCCGTCCCTCCCGGCCCCTCTCCCTTGCCTCGGGCCTGCTGCTGGCATGCGTGTCCGTGGTGGGCGGAGGCGCGCTCGCCCAGCCGTGGATCTCCCATGCCGACGTCGAGCCCTCCTTACCCGAGGGGGGTCCTGTCGCAGAACACGAACCCGCCCCCGGGCCGGCTCCCGAGCCGACACAGGAACCGCAGCCCACGGAGGAGCCGACCGCCGAGCCCGCTCCCGAGCCGACGACGGAACCGACGACGGAACCCACCACGGCTCCGACGGACGAGGACCCTGCGCCGAAAGAGCCCGCCCCCAAGGAGCCCGCGCCCACCACCTCCGCCTCCAGCACCCCCGAGGCCACCGCCTCCCCGAAGAAGAGCCCTTCGCAGCCGCCCGCGAGCAAGAAGCCTCCGGCGAGCGCGAGGCCCGCGCCCAAGCCCGAGCCCGAGCCGAAGCCGGTGCCCTCGGAGGAGCCGAAGCCCAGCGAGAAGCCGACCGCCTCGCACGCCGCGAAGCTGGAGATCCCCAAACTCAAGCCCATCAAGATCGTCATCCCCAAGGGCAGGAGCACGCCCAAGAGCAGCCCGACGGCCGGCGCCCCCGCCAAACCCGCCCCCACCGCCAGCGCGGCGCCCAAGAGCACGCCCGCCAGCCCTCCCGCGCCCAGGAGCACCGCTCAGCCGAGCGCCAGGCCGACCGCCGCCGTCAAGCAGCCACCGGCCGTTCCCCAGCCCGCCAAGCCGTCCGCACCCGCCAGGGCTCCCGAGCCCGCCAAGGCGTCAACGCCCACCAGGGCATCGGTTCCCGCCACACCGCCCCCCGTCGTGCCTCCCACGGCGCCCGCCAGGCGGCCCGCCGACGTGCCCACCGAAGCGCCCGCCACTGTGCCCACCGCTGTGCCTACCGCGGCGCCCGCGCCCGCCCAGGCGACGGTTCCCGCGCGGGAACCGTCGCTGCCGCCGTCCGCACCCGTGAACGCCGATCCCGGCGTGACCGCGCTCGACAGCGGGCCCGCCTCCGGCTCGGGACAGGGCAAGGACACCTCCGACGCCCGTGTGCTCGCGCTCAACCCGCTCAACGCCCTCGGCACCAGGACCGTTCTGCCGCTGCCCGCGCTCGCCGCGCCCTACGCCTCCTCCACGGGGAACTCCTGCCTCACCATGAACAGCGCCACGTGCTGGGGAACCTCCTCCTCGGTGGCGCAGCCCAGGTGGGCCTTCGTCCCGCCCGCCCCCGCCCAGCCGTTCGCGGCCCCTCCGTCGGCGGCCCCCGCCGGCACCCCCGCAGACACCCCCGCAGCAGCCCCCGCCGCTCAGTCGCAGACCGGCACCGGCGCGTCGCAGGCGACCAGCCCCGTTCAGGCAGGGCTCATGCCTACGATGTGCTGGGTATTCGGGCCCGCGGCCGGTTGTGCCAGGGCAGAGGGGGGTGCCCCATGATGTCCAGAACGCGTTCGCGTATCGCCGTCGTCGGGCTGGTGGCGGTGCTGTGCTCCAGCACGCCCGGCTTCGTCGGCGTCGCGACGGCCGCGCCGTGCGCGCAACTCGACGACCAGCGCGGGTGGGGCCAGCCCGTGTGGTGCGCGGAGTTCGACGACTTCCTCGATCCGAACGAGTGGGCCGTCTACGACTCGCCCGGCCACGCCGGCAACGGCCGCCGCTCACCGGGCCAGCTCTTCCTCGGCGACGGCGCCCTGTTCCTGTACGGCACCCCCGACGGCACCACCGCCGGCCTGGCCGCCAGGTACACGCAGCAGTACGGGCGGTGGGAGACGCGCATCCGCCTGTATCCGGGCGCGGGTTCCTACCATCCCGTCGCGCTGCTGTGGCCGGCGGGCGGCGGCGGAGGGGTGAAGCCGAACGGCGGTGAGGAGATCGACTTCCTGGAAGTGATCGACGACCCAGAACGGCAGCGGCCGAACTTCTTCATGCACTCGCCGCAGGGCAGGCAGGAGGCGCACGCGAGCCTGGACATGACCACCTGGCACACCTACGCGGTGGAGACCTCTCCCGAGGGCGTGGTCGGCTACATCGACGGCCAGGAGTGGTTCAGGTCCGACATCGCCGTCACGACGCCGATGTCGGCCTGCCTGCAGCTCGACTGGTTCCCCGGCGAGGGCAGCGACGGCGAGGCGTGGATGGAGGTCGACTGGCTGCGCATCTACGCCCTGACGTGATGCCAAAACTTACCATGTGGTAGGAAATGGAGGTCAGCTCATTTCGTCACGCAGGGAGCGCCATGTCGCCGACCCCTCCGCTCGTCCCCTACCCGCAGCGGATCACCCCCGTAGCGGCCCCTCTCCGGATGGAAGGCCGGCCGCGCGTCGGAGTGTCCTCCGGCGACCTGCTCGAGCTCGGTGAGGTCGTGGCCGGGCTGCTCGCCCTGCTGCACGACGTGAAGCCGACGGTCCAGGTCGCCGGCGAGGCCGACCTGCTCCTCGTCCTCGACCGCGAGGACCGGGGCGTCGAGGGCCTGGTCATGCCCGGCGGCCTCGACCCGCTGGACCAGGAGGCCGAGACGCGCGAGTGCTACGAGCTGACGATCGGCGAGAGGTCGGCCACGGTGACGGCCTCCTCGGCCGAGGGGCTGTTCCGCGGCGCGACGACCTTCGCGCAGTTGCTGACGCGGAAGGAGCCGGGGCTCGTGGCCCCCGGCGTGCGCGTCCTCGACGGGCCTGCCCTGCGCTGGCGCGGGCTGTCCCTTGACGTGGTGCGCAGGTTCTTCCCCGTCGACCAGGTCAAGAAGGTCGTCGATCTGCTGGCGCTGTACAAGTTCAACGTGCTGCACCTCCACCTCACCGACAGCCAGGCTTGGCGGCTGGAGATCTCCGGCAGGCCCGAGCTGACGGACCCGCGCAACTGGCCGGGCGACGAGGGCTCGCGCAACGGCGAGGGCAGGCAGTTCTACACCCGCGACGACTTTCGCGAGATCGTCGCCTACGCCGCGGCGCGCTTCGTCACCGTGGTGCCCGAGATCGACATGCCCGGTCACACCCAGGCGGCCGTGCGCGCCTACCCCGAACTGGCGGGCGCCGACGAGCCCGCGCACCCGCTGCTGCGCCACCTCGACCCCAGGGCCGAGGCGACGTACGGCTTCGTGGCCGACGTGCTCGGCCAGGTGGCCGCGCTCACCCCTGGCCCGTTCCTGCACATCGGCGGCGACGAGGCGTTCGGGATGCCGCCCGAGCTGTACGCGCAGTTCGTCGCCAGGTCGCTCGAGCTGGCCAGGGCCACGGGCAAGCGGGTGGTCGCCTGGCAGGAGGCGGCCCGCTCCCTCGCCCTTCAGCCCGAGGACGTGGCGCAGTGCTGGGTCGGCGAAGGCGACGCGTTCGACCCCGAGGCCGCCAGGAAGAGCGCTCCCGCCGAGTACCACCCGCTCATCGACATCGTGGCCGGCTCCTTCGAGCACGCCACACGTGACACCCCTCAGGCCGTCGCCGCCGGCGCGTACGTGCTCGCCTCACCGAGCAGCGTGTTCTATCTCGACCGCCGCTACGCCGAGGAGTCCACGCGAGCCGGTCAGAACGAGCGCCGCACCAGGGTGGGCATGGCCTCCTACACGCCGCGCACCTGCGAGGAGCTGTTCGGCTGGCGGCCGTCCGAGCTGGCCGAGATCCCCGCGGGGGCGCGGCTGGCGGGGGTGGAGGCGGCGATCTGGTGCGAGAGCGTCACCTCCTTCGACGACCTGGCGTTCCTGCTGCTGCCGAGACTGCCGGGCATCGCGGAGAAGGCGTGGACGCCCCAGGCCACGGAGTGGGCGGACTACCGGGACAGGGTGAGCGCCCACGGTCCGTGGTGGGATCGGCTGGGCTGGGAGGGCTACTACCGCTCGGCGGGCCTGTTCGCCCCGCCGTACTCCAGCTCGAAGGCCTGACGGCGGGCGCGCTGTTCGGCGACGTCGGCCACCGGAGCCGCCAGCAGCAGCCCCCTGGTGTAGGGGTGTCGAGGCTGGGCGGTGACGGTGGCCGTCTGGCCGCTCTCCACGATCTCGCCGCGGTGGATGACCGCGACGCGGTGGCTCACGAAGCGCACCACGGCCAGGTCGTGGGAGACGAACAGGTAGGCGACCCCCGTCTGCTCCTGGATCTCCAGCAGGAGGTCCAGGACGGTCTTCTGGGTGGTGAGGTCGAGCGCCGAGACCGGTTCGTCGCACACGATCAGCTTGGGGTCGATCGCCAGCGCGCGGGCGATCGCCACCCGCTGGCGCTGCCCGCCGGAGAACTCCCTCGGCAGTCGAAGGGCGGCGTCGGCGGGCAGGTGCACCCTGTCGAGCAGCCTGCCGACCCTCAGCCGGGCCTCGCGCGAGCCGATCCCCTGTCCGAGGAGCGGCTCCGAGAGCGTGTCGCCGATCGTCCTCGACGGGTTCAGCGAGGTGTAGGGGTCCTGGAAGATGACCTGGAGATCGCGGCCGAGCTCGCGCCTGCGCCTGGCCTTGACCCGGTCGAGGCGCTCGCCGCCGAAGGTGATGGCGCCCGACTGGACGGGCACCAGCCCGAGGATCGCCCTGCCGATCGTGGTCTTGCCCGACCCGGACTCTCCGACCAGTCCGAGGGTCTCGCCGGGAGCGATGTCCAGGCTCACCCCTCGCAGCACCTCGACCCGAGGGGCGCCCCACCCCTTCCCTGGAAAGGAGACCCGCAGGTCCTCGACCGTGAGCAGGGCGTTCAATTGACCTCCAGTGGCAGGACCGCGCTGAGGAGTTCGCGCGTGTAGGGGTCCCTCGGCGTGCTCAGGACCTGCTCGGCCGTGCCGCGCTCGACGATGCGGCCCTCCCGCATCACCGCCACCCTGTCGCACAGGTCGGCGACCACGCCGAGGTTGTGGGTGACCAGCAGGACTCCGAGGTCGTTGTCGCGCTGCAGCCTGCGCAGCAGGCCGAGGACCTCCGCCTGGACCCTGACGTCGAGCGCGGTGGTGGGCTCGTCGGCGATGAGGAGCTTCGGCTCGCAGGACATGGCCCCCGCGATGAGGACGCGCTGCGCCATGCCGCCCGAGATCTCGTGCGGGTAGGAGTCGAAGGTCCGCCTGGGGTCGGTGATCTCGACCAGGCGCAGCAGGTCGAGGGCCCGCCTGGTCGCCTCCGCCCTGCGCAGGCCGAGCTTGTAGCGGATGGGCTCGACGAGCTGGCTGCCGATCGTGAAGGCGGGGTCGAGGTTGCTCATCGGTTCCTGCGGAACGTACGCGACGAGCGTGCCTCTCAGCGCGCGGTGCGCGCGTTCGGGCAGGCCGACGATCTCCTGGCCCTCGATGGTGATGCTGCCGCGGGAGACGCGACCCTTCTCGGGCAGGATGCCGAGGATGGAGAAGGCGGTCTGCGTCTTGCCCGAGCCGGACTCTCCGACCAGGCCGACGATCTCTCCCGCGCGCACGTCGAGGTCGACGCCGCGCACCACCTCGCCGGTCCCCGGATAGGCGACGGCCAGATCGCGTACGGACAGCAGGTGGGCGCGCTCCCCCGCCTCCGCCGCCGCCGTTTGCGCCGTCGCGCGGACGTCGGCGACTTCGGGGACGGCGGGGACGTCCCAGACGGCGGGGGCGGCGGTGGCGGCGGGGGCGGTGCGTGACGCCGCGGGCGCCGTGCCGCGGTCTTCGAGCACGTCGCGGAGGGCGGCGGCCAGCAGGACCAGCGCGCCGCTGGTCAGACCGAGCGCGAGACCGGGCCACAGCATCAGCAGCGGGGCGCGCTGGATGTTCTTGAACGCCTCGTTGAGCATGGCGCCCCAGGTCGGGGAGTCGCCGCTGCCGATGCCGAGGAACTCGAGACCCGCCTGCAGGCTGATGGCGATCCCCGCGACGAGCGCCACCTGGATGATGATCGGGGCGCGCACGACGATGAGGACGTGGCGGGAGACGATGCGCGTGTCGCTGAGGCCCGAGACCTTGGCGGCGTCGACGTAGAGCTCCCTGCGCACGTTGGCGACGATGCCGCGCACGAGCCTGAAGAAGCTGGGCGCCACGAGGAAGCCGAGGACGACCATGAGGACCCACACGGTGGAGCCCAGGATGGCGCGCGAGGCCAGCAGCACCACCATAGCGGGCAGCGCCATCACCAGGTTGACGACCCAGCTGGCCGCCGAGTCGAACCAGCCGCCGTAGTATCCCGCGAGCAGGCCGCTCGGCACACCCAGCACCAGGGCCACCGCGAGGGCGATCACCGCGCCGCCGAGCGTGTTGCGCCCGCCGTACAGGAGTCTGGCCAGGATGTCGCGGCCCGCGGAGTCGAAGCCGAGCGGATGTCCCGCGGCGGGGCCCTCGAAGGCGAGCCGCAGGCTCGACAGGCCAGGCGGCTGCGGGCTGAGCACGGGGGCCAGCAGCACGGCCAGCACCACCGCGGCCAGCAGGAGCGCCGAGATCAGCCCCAGCGGGTGCCTGAGCAGCCTCATGCGATCCTCGCCTTCGGATTGAGCCAGCCGATCAGGACGTCCACGACCAGGTTGATCAGGATCACGCCGATCACGGTGAACATGACCAGCGCCATGATGATCGGGACGTCGCCCCGGGTGGTGTAGGTGACGGTCATGCTGCCGACGCCGGGCAGCCCGAAGATCTGCTCCACGAGGACGGCGCCGCCCAGCAGGCCGACGAACTGCATGCCGAGCACGGCCAACGCGGGGGCCGAGGCGTTGCGGACGACGTGGACGAAGACGATCCGCCAAGGCGGCAGGCCCCTCGCGCGCAGGGTGCGCACGTAGTCCTGTCGCATGACGTCGATCACCGACCCTCTGACCTGCTGCGCGACTCCGGCGATGGAGCCGATCGACAGCGAGATGACGGGCAGCGTCACGGTGGAGAGCCAGCCGGTGAAGGACTGGCTCGGCCCCACGTAACCGATGGCGGGGAACCAGTTCAGCCGTACGGCGAAGACCAGGACGATGACCAGCGTGACGAGGAAGCCGGGCAGGGCGTAGCCGAGCACGGCGAAGACCTGCACGAACCTGTCGACCGCGCCGCGCCGCACGCCCGCCCACACGCCGAGCAGGAACGACAGCACGGCGGTGACGAGAGTGACGCCGATCATCAGGCTGAGGGTGACGGGCAGCCGGTTGGCGATCGCCCTCAGCACGTTCTCGCTGGTGAACCAGGACGTGCCGAAGTCGCCTCGCACGGCGGCGCCCAGCCAGTCCAGGTACTGCACCAGGGCGGGGCGGTCCAGGCCGAGCGCCGCGTTCTTGGCGTCGACGAGGTCCTGGGCCGCGCCCTGGCCGAGCAGCTGCCGGCCCACGTCGATGTGAGGGATCGACAGCAGGGTGTAGGAGAGCAGGGAGATCACGAACAGCAGGGCCACCCCCGCCGCGATCCTGCGAAGGATGAAGCTCAGCATGATCAGGCGGCGGGCGCGTAGTTGTAGATGGAGGGCACGGCCATGCCGTCCTGGGGGGTGATGCTCACGCTGCCGTCGGAGACGTGCAGGTAGGTCATCCGGTAGAAGGGCAGGAACCAGCCGTCCTTGACCAGGTGCTCGTTGAGCGCCTGGAGGTCCGCCTTCGCCTCGGCTGCCGGCTTGCTCTGGATCTTGGGCAGCAGGCCCTTCACGGTGGCGTCGGTGTAGCCGAACATGTTGAACGCGCCGGGCAGCACCAGTTCACCGACGACGACCCAGTCGGTCGAGGCCTGGCCCATGTTCATGACCATGCCGGAGAAGGCGCGGTCCCTGAAGATGCGCTGGACGGCCGAGCCCTGGTCGACGTCGTCCCAGACCAGTTTCACGCCGACGGCGGCGAGGTCGGTCTGCAGCGAGGCGGCCAGCGCCTCGGAGACGATCGCGGGGATGCGCGGCAGCTTGAGGGTGAAGCCGTCGGCGTGGCCCGCCTCCTTGAGCAGCTCGCGCGCCCTGTTCTGGTCGTAGGTGTAGTAGGTGTCGAGTTCGGGCCTGTAGGCGGCGGTGGTGGGCCCGAAGACCTGGCTGGTGACCGTTCCGCGGCCCTGGCGGATCTTGGCCAGCATCGTCTGGCGGTCGATGGCGTGGTTGAGCGCCTGTCGCACGCGGGGGTCGCGCAGTTCGGGGGTGACCGCGCCGGCCCTGTCGAAGAGCAGGATGCCCTGGAAGTCGAAGTCCTGCTTGGTCGTCTTGACGTTCGGGTGGCCCTCGACGCTGATCTGCTGGTCGGCCTCCTGGATGAGGGCGACGTTGACCTGCCCGGTCTTGACGCCGTTCACGATCGCGGTCTCGTTGTCGAAGTAGCTGATGGCGAGCGTGTCATAGGGCAGCTTGCCGCCCCAGTAGCCGGCCGCGCGGTTGAACACCCACTTGGTCCCGATGACGGTCTGGCTCGGGTCCAGCTCGTAGGGTCCTGTGCCGTTGGGCTTGGTCTTCAGCGCCTCGCCCTTGGTGAAGTCCGCGGGGTTGGCCATCAGGCCCGCCGCGTCGCTCAGGTAGTAGAGCATCGCGGAGTTGGGCTGGGAGAGCCGAAGCGTCACGTGCGTGTCGTCGACCACCTCGATGGTCTTGACGTCGTTGAGCGTCTTGGCCTGGGCGCCGCCGCCCTTGCGGAAGCGCTCCATGTTCGCCTTCACGGCCTGCGCGTTGAAGGGGGTGCCGTCGTCGAACTTGACGTCGGAGCGCAGGGTGAGGGCGAGTTCGGTCTGGTCGTCGCTGTACTTCCACTCCGAGGCGAGCATCGGGCTGTAGCGCCCGTCGGGCTCGCGCTTCACGAGAGTGTCGTAGACGGCCTGGAAGAACGGCATGGCGCTGCCGTTGGCGTCGTTGGGGTCGAGGCTCTGCGGCAGGGTCATCGTCGCGATGGTCAGGGTCCTCGAACCCTCGCCCGGCGCCTGGCCGTCGGCGCCCGAGCAGCCCGCGAGCACGGTGGCCGCGGTAAGGAGGGCGATTAGCGCGGGGGATCTCTTCATGACGCTCACTCCGTCTCGGATTTTCGGCGAGCATACATGCAAAACTAACCATGTGGTAGATTTAGTGTGAGCCGCGCTAGTCTCGCCCTCATCAGGCATTCGGATCGCAGAAAGGCTGGTCGGTGAACGCACCGATTCCCCGTCAAGGGACCAAGGGCGAGCGCACCCGCTCACGCATCCTCGACTCAGCCATGGAGCTGTTCTCGCGCTCGGGCTTCTACGCCGTCTCCCTGCGCGACATCGCCGCGCACGCGGGCATGACCCATGCGGGGCTGCTCCACCACTTCCCCGGCAAGGACGACCTGCTCATCCAGGTGCTCGCCCGCCGCGAGCAGGTCGCCGCGGAGCAGGCGCTGTCGTCGGACTCCGACCTCGCGCCCGAGGAGCTCCTCTCACGCCACCTCGACCAGATCACCCTGAACATGGGGACACCAGGTCTGGTCGGCCTGTTCGTGAAGGTCTCGGGCGAGGCGAGTGACCCCGCCCATCCCGCGCACGACTACTTCGTCCAGCGTTACCGGCGCCTGCGCAAGCGGACGGCATGGCTGATGTCCGTCCTGTTCGACCGCGCCACGCCGCCGATCAAGCACGACCCCGACGCCGTCGCCCAGCAGCTCCTCGCCCTGGTGGACGGCCTGCAGACCCAGTGGCTGCTGGATCCTGAGCAGGTCGACATGCGGGCCTCCGTCGTCGCCTTCCTCACCCAGCTCGGATTGGAATTGGAACCGGATGACCGACCTCACCCTTGAGGAGAAGGCCTCGCTCACCTCGGGGAGCGACACCTGGCACACCACGCCCATCGGCGAGGCGGTGCCCGCCCTCACCCTGTCCGACGGACCGCACGGGCTGCGCCGCCAGGCCGAGCAGGGCGACGCCCTCGGGCTCGGTGACAGCGTGCCCGCCACCTGTTTCCCTCCGGCCGTCGCGCTCGGCTCCTCGTGGGACGCCCACCTCGCCCACCGGGTGGGCGAGGCGCTGGCCCGCGAGGCGTGCGCGCTCGGGGTGGACGTCGTGCTCGGTCCCGGCGTGAACATCAAGCGCTCGCCGCTGTGCGGACGCAACTTCGAGTACTTCTCCGAGGACCCTCACCTCACCGGCGTGATGGGCGCGGCCGTCGTCACCGGCATCCAGAGCCTGGGCGTCGGGGCGTGCGTCAAGCACTTCGCGGTCAACAACCAGGAGACCGACCGCATGCGCGTCAGCGCGGACGTCGACGAGCAGACCTTGCGGGAGATCTACCTGCCCGCCTTCGAGCGGATCGTGCGCGAGGCCAAGCCGTACACGGTGATGTGCTCCTACAACCGCATCAACGGGGTGCACGCGAGCCAGAACCGGTGGCTGCTGACCGAGGTGCTGCGCGAGGAGTGGGGCTTCGACGGGCTGGTGATGTCGGACTGGGGCGCGGTCAACGACCGCGTCGCGGCGCTCGAGGCGGGCCTGGACCTGGAGATGCCCCCGACGGGGACCGACGAGGAGATCGTCGAGGCGGTGCGCTCGGGCCGCCTGCCCGAGGCGGTGCTCGACCTGGCCGCGAGCCGCCTGCTCGAGCTCGTACGGCGTGGCGAGGGCAGAGCCTCGTTCGAAGGATGGGACCTCGACGCCCACCACGAGCTCGCCCGCGAAGCGGCTCGGGCCTCGGCCGTCCTGCTGAAGAACGACGGCGACGTGCTGCCCCTGCGGCAGGGTCAGCGGGTCGCCGTCGTGGGAGAGCTCGCCCGCACCCCGCGCTACCAGGGCGGCGGCAGCTCGCACGTGGTGCCCACGCGCCTGGACAACGCGTGGGAGGCGCTGGGACGGCCGGCCTTCGCGGCGGGATACCGGCTGGACGGGCAGCCCGATGCCGGCCTCTCGCGCGAGGCGGTGGCAGCCGCGTCCGAGGCCGACGTGACGCTGGTCTTCCTCGGCCTGCCCGAGGCCGCCGAGTCGGAGGGCTTCGACCGCACCACCATCGAGCTGCCCGCCGTCCAGGTCGCTCTCCTGCGGGAGGTGGCCGAGGTCTGCCCGAAGATCGTGGTCGTGCTGGCCAACGGCGGCGTCGTCTCGGTGGCCGAGTGGCAGGAGCACGCCTCGGCGATCCTGGAGGGCTGGCTGCTCGGCCAGGCGGGCGGCTCGGCCCTCGCCGACCTGCTGACGGGGGCGCACAGCCCGTCAGGGCGTCTCACCGAGACGATTCCCAACCGCCTCACCGACGTCCCCTCGCACCTGCACTACCCCGGCGGCGACGGGCACGTCCGTTACGGCGAGGGCCGCTACGTCGGCTACCGGCACTACGACACGCTGGACGCCGACGTCGCCTACCCCTTCGGCCACGGGCTGACCTACTCGCGTTTCACCTACTCCGACCTCGACGCCCGAGAGACGGGCGGCGACGAGTGGAGCGTCGAGGTCACCGTCACCAACGCGGGCGAGCGCTTCGCGCACGAGGTCGTCCAGCTCTACGTGGCCTTCGACGAGGAGCGCCCCTCGCGCCCGCGTCACGAGCTGCGCGGCTTCGCCAAGGTGGGGCTTGAGCCCGGAGACAGCGAGCGGGTCCGCTTCGCCCTCGCCGGCAGGGACATCGCCCAGTGGTCGGTCAGCCGCAAGGGGTGGCGGATCGACGCGGGCGCCTTCACGGTGGAGGTCGGCGCCTCCTCGCGCGACATCCGCCTGCGCGCCGAGCTGACCAGCAGGGGCGACGGCTACGCGGCCCCGCTGGACCGCATGTCGACGCTGGGCGAATGGCTGGCCCACCCCGAGGGCAGCCGGGCGCTGAAGCAGCTGCTCCAGGGCGCGCCCGGCCTCGACCGCACCGATCCCGCCCTGCTCAGGCTGGCGATGGGCATCCCGCTGGCCAAGTTCGCCACCTTCGGGATCGGCCTCACCTCCGAGGTGGTGGACGGGCTCGTCGCCGCCGTCCGCGGGGACGGTTAGTCCAGCCGTCCCGAGCGGGCGATCTCGCCCAGCCAGCGCGCGCTCGGCTTGAGCGTGCGCTGGAAGGTCTCCCTGTCCACCGACACCAGCCCGAAGGTGGGCTCGTAGGAGCCCCACTCGTAGTTGTCCAGCAGCGACCAGTGCAGGTAGCCGCGCACGTCGGCGCCCCCGGCCATCGCCTCGTGCAGCCCGGCCAGGGCGCCGCGGGTGTACTCGACGCGTTCGGCGTCGCGCGCCGTGGCGATGCCGTTCTCCGTCACGAGGATCGGCACGCCTGGCAGCCTGGCCGCGGTGTAGCGCACGGCGTCGCCCAGCGCCGCGGGGTGGAACTCCCAGCCCGTGAGCGTACGGCGGGCCTCGTCCGGCACGGGCAGCGCGCCGTCCTTGCCGACGATGACCCTGGTGTAGGCCTGAACGCCGACGAAGTCGTCGTCCTTGGCCACCTCCAGGAACTGGTCCTCGCGAGGCCGGGCCCACGCGTCGCGTTCGGCGACGGCTCCGTCGGCCGCCTCGAAGTTCTGGCTGGCGATCGTCCAGCCCGACCTCAGCCCCGCTAGCTCCTCGCGGGCGGCCAGGTGGGCGGCGGCCAGAGCGTCGGCCGTCCGCTGGTCGGGCGGCGGCATGGCGCCGGCGACGCCCTCGGTGCGCTCCTTGTCCCTCATCAGGTTCGCCATCATCGCCAGCAGGTTCGGCTCGTTGATGGTGCACACCCACTCGACGCCGCCGAGGATCGGCAGCACCGCGCGCACGTAGCGGCGGAAGCGTCCCACCGCCTCGCCCGACAGCCAGCCGCCGTCCTGCTGGAACCACAGCGGGCTGGTGAAATGGTGCAGCGTGACCACCGGAGTGAGGCCGCGCTCCAGACAGCCCTCGATCACCCGGCGGTAGTGCGCCAGCGCCGCGTTCGAGAAACGCCCCTCCGCCGGCTCGATCCGCGCCCACTCGAGGCTGAACCTGTAGGAGTTGAGGCCCAGCTCCCGCACGATGTCGAGGTCCTCGGGCCAGCGGTGGTAGCTGTCACAGGCGTCCCCGCTGCGGTCGGCGAAGAACGTGCCGGGACGGTTCTCCAGAGCCCACAGGTCGCTGGCGACGTTGTTGCCCTCGGTCTGGTGAGCGCTTCCCGCCGCTCCCCACAGGAACCCCTTCGGGAATGAGCGTTCCATCCCGCCTGCCCTTCTGTCTCACAGTATGACGCGCAAAATCTACCACGTGGTTAGTTTTTGGAGATCGCCTGTCGAGGGCAGGTCAGGACGGGCAGCCTTCGCCTGTGCTCCTGAACCGGGCGCGGTAGGCCGCCATGGCCGTGGTTCTGGACGTGGGTCCCTCGGATCAGGAGATGGCTTCTGCGATCATGTCGGGGTGAACCAGAAGAGATTGAGCCGCAAGGAGATCTCCGACGCCGTCGACGGCCTGGGGTGGCGCTTCGTCCTCGGGGTCGTGCGCACCTCCGTGCCCGTCACCTCGCTCGCACAGGCGGCCGAGGTCGCCGCGCGCGCGGTGGCCGCGGCCGGCGAAGAGGGCGAGGCGAGCCTCTCGCTGGACGTCCGGAAGGACCAGGTGATCCTCACCCTGCAGTCGCTCGCCACCGGCTGGGTGACCGCGCTCGAGCTCGAGCTCGCCCATCGCGTCACCGCGGCCGTGAGCGAGCTCGGGCTGCGCACGGACCCCGGGACCGGCGGCCAGGGGCCTCGGTCGGTCCAGATGGTCGAGATCGCGATCGACGCGCTCGACATCGCCGCGATCCGTCCGTTCTGGAAGGCGGTGATGGGATACGGCGACGAGGCGGAGGCGCACGGCCCAGATGATCCGCTCGTCGATCCCGCCGCTCAGGGGCCGGCGATCTGGTTCCAGCAGATGGACGCGGCGCGACCGCAGCGCAACCGGATCCATTTCGACATCTCCGTCCCGCACGACGAGGCCGCCCGACGCATCGGGGCCGCGCTGGCCGCCGGCGGGGTGCTGCTGTCCGACACCGCGGCGCCTGCCTTCTGGGTGCTGGCGGACGCGGAGGGCAACGAGGCGTGCGTGACGACCTGGCAGGGCAGGGACTGAGCCGCCCTACCGCGCCACCGGCGACGGCTCCCCTGCCCGCGCCGAGCACGCCTTCCGCCTCACCCTGCGCCACCTCTTCGACTGGTAGCCGTGGTAGTCGTTCCCGCCGCAGGCCCGGCTCATCAGCTGCCCCGCCGCTCGAACGGCCCACAAGCGGCCCGGACCACGGTCGCGTCGTCAGCGGGGAGTGGTCGCCGTCGGGGTGAAGGGCGCGCCGTGGCCGGGGACGATGACGTCGGCGACGGCCAGCACGCGCTCCCTGCTGGCCCGCAGGAGGGCGCGGTCGATGGTGACCGGGTCGTCGGCGGGGCCGTCGGCCCGCCACCACAGGTCACCGGCGAAGGCCACGACGCCCTCGGCGGTGCCGGCCAGCAGGGTGATGTCCTCGGCGCTGTGGCCGGGGGTGGCGATCAGCCTGAGCGACGGGGAGAACTCGTACCCCTCGGCGTCCCTGCTCGTCCAGTCGTGGCCACGGTAGATCGCCTTGTGGTCGTGGATCCGTGCCTGGCCGAACAGGCCGACGTTGAGGATGTTGTCGGGGTGGTGGTGGCTGAGCACCACGTCGGTGATGTCGTCCGTCTTGAGGCCGAGGTCGGCGAGCGCGTCGACGATCACCGACTGGCTCGCGACCATGCCGGGGTCCACCACGATCCTGAGGTCGCCCTCGGTGACGTAGGACACGGTCGCGGCCACGCCGGGCCCCGTGGAGGTGGTGTAGCCGGTGGCGAGGATATGGAAGGCGGCCCTACGGCCGGTGGGTGCGTCGGTCATGGAAAGCAGTCTGGCGACGCCGCGCTCCATCCAACAGTGGCCGGAACACTTTTTATCGCGGGTTTCGTGCCAACCGCGTCCGGGCTGAGGCAGGCGCAGGTCAAGCCCTCTGACGTCGCGGTCACGGTGGCTACGACGAGCGGCTGATGGACATGCGCATGCGTTCGTAGTCGAAGGTGACGGCGTATGGCTTGAAGAACTCGTGGGTGAAGTTGGCGATCAGATCGAAGCCGAACTGCGCCGACTGGCCCGGGCCTGGCAGGCCGGGGAAGACCTTCTCGGCCGCCATGCCGTGGACGTCGCGCCTGACCGCTCTTCCGAGGCTGATCCGGTCGGCGGTGACGGGATAGGTCTTGAGCCCGAACCGCTCTCTCGGATGGTCGTAGTCCACCTTGAGGCCGTACTGCTCGGCGATCGCCACCGTGGTGTCCACGGCGCTGCCGATGCCGCCGGTGTCGACGGTCACCATCTTGGGGCCGTGCTCCCCGAGGCTGCCCAGCGAGCACGGGAAGTGGTCACCAGCAAGCCACAGCGGCAACCGGGCGAGCTCGCCGCGCGGGGAGCCGGGCGTGCGCCGTAGCAGCAGGGCCTTGCCCGCGTAGTCCATCGTGGTCAGGAAGTGGTAGAAGATCGTCGTGCCGAACGCGCCCGCCGCCTGCGAGCCGTCGGGGAGAGGTGGCCTTTGCGCGTCGTTCCACTGCACGGGGATGTTGCGGATCTCGATGTCCCCGATCCTGAACGAGTCCAGGACGCCGACGGAGATGACGACGGGATGAGCGTCCACGACCCCGCCCTCCACGGTGGCCAGCGCGCGTAGTCCTGCCCGTTCCGCCTCTTCCTGCGACAGGTCCAGCGTCGCGTAGGTGTCGAGGTAGAACTTCTGCGGCTTTCCGCCGTTGACGCTCGCTTCGACGGACGGGACCGGATCCAGGGTGTGGAAGGGCACGCGGGTGCTCCGCACGCCCGACACCCTCCAGGGCGTGCCGTCGATGTGGGAGTAGACCTTGGCGAACGCCGTGTCGCGCGAGCGGCCGGTGCGGCGCAGCAGCGGGACGGCGCGGGCGAGCCGGTCCTGCCGTACGAAGCACTCCGCGAGGCGCTGGGTGGAGGCGATGTCGCCGGGAGCAAGGGCGATGGCCTTGGACAGGTGCGCTTCGGCGGCGCCGAACCGGTTGGACAGCAGCGCGATGTAGCCGATCTGGGCGTGGGCGTGGGCGTTTCCCGCATCCTCGCGCAGCCTGTCGCGGTAGCCGCGCTCGGCGTCGGCGAACCGGCCCTGCTTGAACAGGTGATCAGGGTCCCCGGAGTCGGCCGCCGCTGCGAAAGGCAGCGCTGTACCCGCTCCGGCGGCGGCGACCAGGGCCGCCGCTCCTCGCAGGAACGTGCGCCGGTCGGCGTGGTGGAAGGTCATGTGTCCTACCTCGTGTCGTGGCCGGTTCGAACAAGGCCACACAACAGCGGTAAGGGTTAAACACGGATAAGTACCGCCCTGCTGCCGTCGGGGGCATAACAAGCCACCTACTGGTTGGCGTCCCGGAGTTTGCGCAGGAGCGCGATCATCGTGCTCGCCTCGTCCGCCGTGAGCGTGTCGTAGATGTGGCGCTGCGCTGAGGCCAGCGCGAGCTCTCCCCTTCTGTGCGCTTCCGCCAGGCCTTCCTCGGTCAGGGCGACCATGATCGCGCGCCGGTCCTTGGGGTGCGGTCCGCGTTCCACCAGCCCCCGTTCCTGCGTCGCGTCCAGCAACCGGGTCGTGCGTGTGGTGCTGGTCGCCAGCGCGCGGGTGATGTCCACCGTACGGAGGCAGTGGCCCGGGGTGCGGGCGAGCCGGAACAGGATGTCGGAGATCGCCGCGTCGAGGTCACCCTCCGGGCTGACGTCGGCATCGATACGCCTGGTCACGGCCAGGTAGGCCTCGCGCAGCATGCCGTACGACTCCCAGCGGGGGTCGGCGAACAGATTACTCATTGCGGGACTGTCCCGATCGGTAGTAAATTCGAGACTGTCCCGAACGGGATGATTGTATAGCTGGGGAGTGTGTCATGGCGGCATACGCGTTGTTCGACAACATCGAGGTCTCCGACCCGGACAAGCTGGCCGAGTACGCCTCGCGCGTGCGCGCTGTCGTGGAGAGTTTCGGCGGTGCCTACCGGGCGGTCGGAGGACAGGTGGACGTGCTCGAGGGGACGGCGATGCTGGGGTATCCGGTGCTGATCGAGTTCCCTGATCTGCAGGCCGCGCACCGGTGGTACGACTCGCCTGACTACCGTGAGCTCAAGGCATTGCGGCAGGCCGGGTCGCGGGCGAACGCGATCATTTTCGAGACCGCGCCCTCTGACCTGCTGGATGCTTAGCGGGAGCCGTAGTTGCGGACCACCGTACGCTGGTCAGTCGCTCGAACGACCACCGCCCCCGATGAGCTGAGTACGGGGTACTCAGGCGCCGGACCCCGCCCATGGCGGACGATTCCCTCTGGCAGCACTCCAGGGGGAGGACACCATGGGCTTCAGGCATTGCAGTCGCGTCAGGCGTGCATCGAGAACATCTCTGGCATTCGCCGTGATCCTGGCGCTGCTCCTGGTCTCCATCCCGACCCTTGCCACCCCCGCAGCCGCAGCCGCCCCCGGCGTCAAACTCACCTTCAAGATCGAGTATCTCCGCCAGATCGAGGACCCGGACAGCGGAGGCGTGGGCGACGGCGACTATTTCCCCAAGGTCAGAATCGCCGACGGCCCCCTGCAGACGGGCCCCCGCATCGAGGACGACGAGTTCGAACCCTTCGGCCTGCCGGAAGCGCCCAACGGCTGGACCTTCACCCACGAGAACCTCCCGGGTGACAAGCCCACCGTGGACATCACGGTCACGTTGTGGGACTGGGATGACGGCCTCAACACCAACGAGGACCGGATGGACATCAGCCCCAACGACCAGGACCTGGAACTGAACCTCGTCTACGACGTCCGCTCGGGCACGCTCTCAGGTGACAAGATCGTCTTCGGGACCCCCTGCATCAAGTCCAACGGCCAGACCGCCAAGGGTGAGACCTGCGTCGAGGGCGACGGCGACCACGGCTTTCCCAGGAACAACGACGGCCGGATCACCAGGATCGGCATCACCGCCACCGCCGAGATGCCCGACACCGACCTCGACGGCATCCCGGACCTCATCGAGTTGTCCGGCATCAGGAACCAGGCCGGCGGTGTCATCGCCGACCTGCCCGCGCTCGGCGCCGACCCGTGCCGCAAGACGATCATCCTGCAGCTCGACTTCATGGTCGACAACAACGCCACCACCAGGCACTCGCACCAGCCCAAGCCAGGCGCGATCACCCTCGCCAGAAACATGCTGGATGCCGCTCCGCTCCCAGCCGCGAACCCCTGTCCTTATCCGGGGACACACCGCGACGGCATCGACTTCATCTACCTGCAAGGCGCGCAACTCGCAGAACAGGCCCAAATGAGCCTGAACAGCAATGACTACCGGAACGCACGAAACACCAACTTCCCCGCGGAGCTGGCTCGCTACGCGCACTACGGGATCTTCGGCCACGACCTCCAGAACGCCCCCGGCACCTCTGGCCAGTGCTGCGAGCCCAACCGGGACAACAACAAGGACTTCATCGTCACCCTCGGCTCGTGGCGGACCATGTGCGTGGTCGACTTCACCCGCGACTACGGCGGCGACGACACCCTGCAGACAACCGCCGCCGGCGACGACGTCACCAGCGGAACGCAGATCCACGTCGGTGACAACCGCAGGTGCGACACGACCAGCGCCCATTCGACAGACGTGCAGGTGCTCAGCCCGGGAACGGGTGATGTCGACGCCAAGGTCGGCACCGACCAGGACCAGGCCGGGACCATCCTGCACGAGCTCTTCCACGCCCTGGCTCTGCGTCACGGCGGCGACAGCAACGACAACTACAAGCCCAACTACCTCAGCGTCATGAACTACTTCTTCCAGACCGGCATCCCCAACAGCGCGCCGCCGCTGTTGGTCAACCAGCTTCGCGACTGGAAGGTGGGCGCGGTTCGCCTGGGCCTGTCCAACGGAAAGCTGCCCCAGCTGAACGAAGGGGGGCTGAACGAGTCGGCAGGCATCAGCGACGGCTCGGACTGGACGTTCTGGTGGACCGACAACGTCGCCAACCCGGGCAGCGGATTCCGTCCGCTCCGGGCGGGTGTCGGCAACGGGTCGCTCAACTGGAACGACAACCGCACGATCGGCACCAATATCCCGATCATCGACACGAACAACGTGATGGTGGACATCAATGCCGAGAACGGCCTGACCACTCTCAGGGACCACGACGACTGGCCCGCGATCAGGTTCAGGGCGCAGTCCCCGGACCGCCTCGGCTGGGCGTGCAGCAGCTGGCCTGCGGCGGCGCCCACCTGTGCGGGCGCCGGCGGCGGCGTGGAGAAGGAACTGGCCTTCGACACCGCGATCCGGCAAGAGATGTCCTTCTTCGCCTTCTACGACCCCGACATCGCCACCAAGAAGACTGTCGACAAGGTCGACGCCGAGCCCGGCGACACCCTCACCTACCAGGTCAAACTGGACAACATCGGCACTGGCCAGGCAACCGCGATCGTGGTGAAGGACACCCCGCCGACCGGCGACGCCCAGACGCGTCAGGTCGGACAGTTGGGCGCGGGTGGTGCGACCACCGAGACATTCACCTACGTGATCCCCTGTGATACCGAGGACGCCGCCGTGCTGACCAACAAGGCCGAGGTGACCGCGAAGGACCTCGCCGGCGGAGCGGAGGCCAACACGGCCAACAACACCGCGACCGCCGAGACCAAGGTCCACGCGCCCAAGCTCACCCTCGAAAAGCGTGCGACCGCCACGGTCAACGCCGGTGAGGCGATCACGGTCGATCTGAAGATCGCCAACGTCGGCGGCGGCAAGGCCACGGGTGTCGTCCTGACCGACACGCTCCCGAAGGAGGTCTACTACAGCCAGGCCCTCGACCAGGGCACAGGCCCCCGTCCGACAGGGGTCGCCCGCAACGCCGACGGGACAACGACGCTGATGTGGTCGCTGGGCGAAATGGCCGCGAACGCCGACCGGTCCGTGCAGTTCACGGCCAGGCCCAGCCTGCTGTTCACCGCCGGGGCCAAGCTGACCGACCGAGCCGCTGTGACGTACGGCAACGCCAACGGCTGCACCTACGAGCCGGTGACCGCGACGGCCACCACGACGATCACCGAGGTCACGCCGACCCGCGACCCGCGCTCCCACGGCTATTGGAAAACCCACCCGGAGGCACGCACAGCCGAGTTGCTTGCCCGAGTTCAGGCCACCTACCAGCAGTTCGACAGCTCGGGAAACGGGGCACTGGACAACTCCGAGGCCGGGGCCGTGCTCTCGGCGAGCGGGCCGCAGCCGGGTCCCGCCAGGTTCCAGCTGCTGGCGACCTTGTTCGACCTTGCCGCGCGGCAGATCAACGCTTCCACGCAGATCGACAGCAAGCTCACCCGCAAGCTCGGGACGCGCACGATCGGAGAAGCCGTCCGGTACGGCTTCGCCACCCTGGCCCTGCCGGTCAACGGCTCGACGGCTCAGCGGTACTCCGACGCCACCACCCTGCTCGACGAGATCGTCAACAACAAGAGCGAGGTTTACCGTTGAGCGCCGAAGAGGTGGACCGTGGTCGGCGACGCTCCAAGAGCAAAGGCGCCTGCCATGTCACAGGGGTGAAGCCCGGATGTGCTCATGCTGGTGGGCGGCACTTCGGCGTCTTCGACGAGGCCGAACGGCTGCTCGGCCCCGTCACCGCCCTGGTGATGTGCCACTGCGAGTCGGTCGACTCAGGGCTGCTCGACATCACCGTCGAGAGCTTCGACCGGCACTTCGCCGTCAACGCGCGCGCCACCTGGCTGCTGATCAGGGAGTACGGCACGTCAGGCGGCTTCGCCTGAGGTCATGGGGCGGCTCCCGCGACCGTGTCGGCCTTCCTGCCCGCCTCGTACGCCCTCGAGATGAGGCCCAGCACCACCTGGACCGCGCTCGGGTCCCGCCCCGCCAGCCAGGCGAGCACGCGCACGTCGTAGACGCCCAGGTCGATGCCCGCCTGCTCGCAGAAGTCGAGCAGGTGCTGCTTCTGGACGGCGTCGACGAGCCTGTCGGGGTCGCCCGATCTCAGCTGCCCGGACTCGTGGAGCGCGCGGATCTCGGTCGCGAGCGGCTCTCGCCTGGTCTGCGCCTCGCTGTCGTACGGCCCGAACGAATCCATCCCGACGCTCCTCTGATCTCGACGCTCGCCGTCCCATCTTCTCTCCCCGCGCTCCTCCTGTCCCGTTTCCGCATCTCGCCGGGTGGAGGTGTCGCCTTTGTCAGCTCGCTCTCCGCCGGTCGGGTAGGCCGTGCCGCCTGCCGGCGGCGCGGTGCTCGCTCGGCCTGACGCCGAGGACGCGCTTGAAGGCGACGCTCAGCGCGTACGCGTCGGAGTAGCCGACCAGGTGGGCGATGGCCTCCACGGTGGAGTCGGTGGAGGTGAGCAGATCGCACGCCTGGCAGATGCGCCATTCGGTCAGGTACGCCGTGGGCGGCTGGCCCACCAGCTCGTTGAAGCGCTGGGCGAACGTCGCGCGCGACGCGCCCGCCTGGCGGGCCAGCTCCGCGACGGTCCACGGGTGGGCGGGGTGCTCATGGATGAGCCGCAGGGCGGGGCCGACCAGCGGATCGCCGTGCGCCCGGTACCAGGCGGGGCGATGGACTCGGGCCTGTCGAACCATTCCCTGAGGCTGGCGACCAGCAGCAGGTCGAGCAGCCGGTCGAGGACGGCCTGCTGGCCCGGCTTGTCCCTGCGGAGCTCCCCGGCGATCATCTCCATGGCCGGGCAGCCGTCGGGTCCCGCGGATCACCGCGACCCGGGGCAGCGCGTCGAGCACCCGCCGCGAGACGCTGCCGCGTACCTGGTAGGTGCCCTTGAGGAGCACCGTGGAGGCGTCGAGGTCGCCCTCGTACCCGCACATCGGCAGGCCCTGCGCGAGCCGTCCGTCCGGGGTGGTGCACCGCTCGGCGTCGTGGACGACGGCGAGCGGCTCGGCGCCGGGGGCGTCCGACACCGTGTACGGCGGAGCAGGTGGACGCGGGAGAGGTACGGCTGGCCTCCGCCGGGGGGCGCGAGCCGTTCGTGGACCTGGAGGACGTCGCCGAGGTCGCGGTCGCCGCGCTGACAGGTAAGGAGCACGAGGGTCAGATCTACGAGCTGTCCGGGCCCGACGCGCTCACCTGGGGCGAGGCGGTCGACGAGGTGGCGAGGGCGGCCGGCCGTACGATCAGGTACACGGCCGTCGACGGCGAGCGCAACCGCGAGGAGCTCGTGGCGCGCGGCTACCCGCCCGCGTACGCGGCAGGGGTCGTCGCGCTGTTGGAGCACATCGGACGGGGGGACAGCCCCGGCCCGACCGACGGGGTGCGAAGGGCGCTCGGCCGCGAGCCCGGCGGCTTCCGCGACTACGCCCTGAGGACGGCGCGGTCCTGGCGCGGCTAGAGGCTGCTTACGGCACACCGGCCGGTGGCGCCGTGTGCCCTCTCCATGGTGTTCCGTGATCGTCTGAGTCTCAGAAGTCGGTGATGACGCGGGTGAGGGCGGCGTGCAGTCCGCTGCGGCCGTCCTCGCCCAGCAAAACCGCGAGACGGCGTTCGAGATCGTCGATCGCGGCGTACCCCGCCCTCAGCGCGTCGTCGCCGCGGTCGGTGAAGACGATGAGCTTGGCCCTGCGGTCGGCGGGGTCGGGCACCCTGCGCAGGTAGCCCAGCTTCTCCAGGTCGTCGACCAGCTCGCCCATCGCCTGCGGTGTCATCTGTGCCTTCTCCGCGAGCCTGCTCAGCCGGATGCCGTCGTGCTCCATGTGGAAGAAGACCGCGGAGTGGGCGGGCCTGATGCGCGGGTCGATGGCCTTACCCGCCTGGAAGACGACGTCGGACAGGCGCAGGTAGGCCTCGTACAGCAGGGCCACGATGTGCGGCGGATGGGTCGCGGCCAAGTACTTCTCCAATTGCTAAGGCAGCATTATATTCAGGCTACCTTAACAAGGAGATTCACGATGAACAGGGAAGAGATCTGGGCGGCCGTCGAAGCCGAGCGCCGCGGCCTTGCCGACCTGCTCGGGGCACTGTCACCCGGCGACTGGGAGCGACCCTCCCTGTGCGCGGGCTGGCGGGTGCGCGACGTGGCCGCCCACCTCGCGCTCGCCACGAGCGTCTCGACCGGCCGGGCGCTCGTCGAGCTGGTCAGGGCGCGCGGCAGCTTCGACCGCATGATCCACGACACCGCCGTACGGCACGCCCGGCGGCCGACCGCCGAGATCGTCGAGCAGATCCGCGCGTCGGCCGTCTCGCGCCGGCTCGCGCCCTCCACCAAGCCGCTCGACCCGCTGTTCGACGCGCTCGTGCACGGCCAGGACATCGCCGTGCCGCTGGGCATCGAGCGCGTCATGCCGCTCGAACCGGCCCGCACCGCCGCCGACCACATCTGGAACCGCGGCTTCCCCTTCTTCCCTCAGCGGCGCTTTCGGGGGCTGCGCCTGGTCGCCACCGACGTGGACTGGTCGGTCGGCGAAGGAGAGGTGGTGCGCGGATCCATCCAGGCGCTGCTGCTGCTGGTGGGCGGGCGCCCTGCGGCTCTGCCCGATCTCAGCGGTGCGGGCACGGCGGGGCTGACCGCACGGCTGTCGTGACGCCCGCCTTCACGGGGGCAGGAAACGAATGCCTCACCTGACCAGAGGCGGATTCCTCACCTGACCAGGGAGAGATGCCTCACCTGGGCAGGATGCTGATGCCGAGCATGCGTGCGCCCGTCTCCGTCCGAGGGCGATGGGCGCTGCCTGGCGCGAAGACCACGTAGCTGCCGGGCCCCAGCCGCCGGCCGTTGTCGATGAACTCGCCCGACACGACGTAGTAGCGCTCCTCCCCCTCGTGCACGTCCACCTCGGGCCATTCGGCCCCTGGCGCGAAGTCGTACATCCACCCGCGAGCCCACTCGGTGGCGGGCAGCCCTCTCCGGACGATCCCGGTGGCCACCTCCACCGCTTCCACCTCGTCGACCTGCAGCATCTGGATGTCGCCGTGTTCCGTCATGGCTTCATCCTGGCCGGGCGGGCCTCCCGCTTCGAGTGTCTCGCATGACGTTGTCAGGTACTTTCCTGCCATGCCCGCTCATCGCGTCGTCGCCCTGGTCCTGCCGCCGCAGTCCTCCTTCGAGCTGGCGTGCGCCGCCGAGGTCTTCGGGGTGGGCCGTCCCGGCCTGCCGTCCCGCTACGCCTTCGGGGTGTGCGCCGAGCGGCCGGGCTCGGTGCCCACGCTCGCCGGTTACGACATGACCGTGGGCGAGGGGCTGGAGGCGCTGGAGGCGGCCGACACGGTCGTGATCCCCGGCTGGCAGCGGCCGGAGGAGCCCGCCTCACCCGAGGTGATCACCGCGCTGCGGCGGGTGCACGAGCGCGGCGCCCGCCTCGTCGCGATCTGCTCGGGCGCCTTCCTGCTGGCCCAGACCGGACTGCTCGACGGGCGCAGGGCGACCACGCACTGGCGCATGGCCGCCGACCTGGCGACGCGCTTTCCCGAGGTCGAGGTCGACCCCGACGTCCTGTACGTCGATCTGGGCGACCTGGCCACCAGCGCGGGCACCGCCGCCGGCATCGACCTGTGCCTGCACCTGGTCCGCGCCGATCACGGCGCCTCCTACGCGGCGCAGGTCGCCAGGCACATGGTCATGCCGCCGCACAGGGAGGGCGGGCAGTTGCAGTACGCGGTGCCGCCCGCCACGGAGCGACCTTCCGAGTCGCTGGCGCCCGTCCTCGACTGGGCGGCCGAACGGCTCCACGAGCCCCTCGACCTCGACGCTCTCGCCGTCCGGGCGGGAGTCTCGGCCCGCACGCTCGCCCGCAGGTTCGCCGAGCAGCTCGGCGTCAGCCCCGGCAGGTGGCTGCTCGCCCAGCGGGTGGCGGCGGCGCGCGCCCTGCTGGAGGAGACCGACCTGCCCGTCGAGACGATCGCCACCAGGGTGGGACTGTCGTCGGCGGCCAACCTGCGCCGGCGCTTCCACCGCGCGCTGCGCACCACACCCGCCGCCTACCGGCGCTCGTTCGGCAAATGACACCGCCACGTCGCGGATATGACAGCACTGTTGTATTTTGGAGCGATGTATCCAGCGATCGAACCTTACGACCACGGGCACCTCGACACCGGGGACGGCAATCTCGTCTACTGGGAGGTCTGCGGCAACCCCGAGGGCAAGCCGGCGCTCGTCGTCCACGGCGGCCCCGGATCGGGCTGCACCCCGGGCCAGCGCCGCAGTTTCGACCCCGAGCGCTACCGCATCGTCCTGTTCGACCAGCGCAACTGCGGCAGGAGCCTGCCGCACGCCAGTGACCCCGCCACGGACCTGTCGACCAACACCACCCAGCACCTCATCGCCGACATGGAACGGCTGCGCGAGCACCTCGGCATCGACAGGTGGCTGCTCTACGGCGGGTCGTGGGGCTCCACGCTGATGCTCGCCTACGCCGAGGCCCACCCCGAGCGCGTCTCGGAGATGGTCATCGTCAGCGTCACCATGACCCGCCGCTCCGAGATCGACTGGCTCTACCGGGGCGTCGGCCGCTTCTTCCCCGAGCAGTGGCAGCGCTTCCGTGAGGGCGTTCCCGAGGCCGAGCGCGACGGCGACCTGCTGGCCGCCTACTCGCGGCTGATGTCCGACCCCGAGCCCGCCGTCCGCGCGAAGGCCGCCCAGGACTGGACGACCTGGGAGGACGCGGTGATCTCCATGGAGGTCAACGGCAAACCGAACGCCTACAGCGACAGGCCGCCGGCCTCGCTGCTGGCCTTCTCCAGGATCTGCGCCCACTACTTCTCCAACGGCGCGTGGCTGGAGGAGGGGGTGCTGCTGCGCGAGGCGCACAGGCTGGCGGGCATCCCAGGCGTGCTCATCCACGGCCGCCTCGACCTGGGCGGGCCGCTGGAGACCGCCTGGCAGCTGGCCCAGGCCTGGCCCGACTCGCGGCTCGTCGTGGTGGACGACTCAGGGCACACCGGCAGCGACACGATGCGCGAGGAGATCCTCGCCGCCCTGGACGGCTTCGCGGCCTAACCCAGGCGGGCCGCCCTGGCGTGCAGGTAGCGCTGTTGCGGGAGGCTGGTGGTGCGGCGAGCCGCCTCGAGGTAGCCCGCGCGCGCCGCCACCGGGTCACCGGCCATCTCCAGCAGGTGCGCACGGACGGCGTGCAGGCGATGACCCGCGGCGACCCGCTCATCGGACTCCAGCTCGCCGAGCAGGTCGAGCCCGGCGCGCGGGCCCCGGACCATGGCCACGGCGACCGCGTGGTTCAGCGCCACCACGGGGTTGTCCGAGATCCGCGTCAGCACCTCGTACAGCGCCTCGATCTGCGGCCAGTCGGTCGCCTCGGCGCTCGGCGCCTCGTCGTGGACCGCGGCGATCGCCGCCTGGATCTGGTAGGGGCCGGTCGCGCCCCTGGGCAGCGCCTCGGAGATGAGCGCCACGCCCTCGGCGATGGAGGCGGCGTTCCAGAGGGCGCGGTCCTGCTCGGCCATCGGGATCAGCGCGCCGTCAGGGCCCGCGCGAGCGGGGCGGCGCGCGTCGGTGAGCAGCATGAGCGCGAGCAGCCCTGCGACCTCGCCGTCCTCGGGCAGCAGGCGACGGACCATGCGGGTCAGCCTGATCGCCTCCGACGACAGCTCGGCGCGGTGCAGGTGCGGGCCCGACGTGCTGGCGTAGCCCTCGTTGAAGATCAGGTAGAGCACGTGCAGGACCGCGCCGAGCCGTACGGCCCTTTCGGCGGCAGGCGGCAGGCCGAACGGGATGCCGCTGTCCTTCACCCGCTGCTTGGCCCTGCTGATGCGCCGGGTCATGGTCGCCTCGGGCACGAGGAACGCCCTGGCGATCTCGGCGGTCGTCAGGCCGCCGACCGCCCGCAGGGTGAGCGCGATCTGCGAGGCGGGCGACAGGGCGGGATGGCAGCACATGAACAGCAGGATGAGCGTGTCGTCGGACTGCTCGGCGGGGCGGTCGGCGGCGGGCGCCAGCCACTGGTCGGGCGGTGTCCACTGGAGGACGGTGTCCTCGCGGCGCCGGCGGGCCTGCTCCGCGCGCAGCAGGTCGGTCAGCCTGCGCGAGCCGACCGTGATCAGCCAGCCGCGCGGGTTGCCTGGCACACCCTCCTCCGGCCACTGGACGGCTGCCGCGAGAAGGGCCTCCTGCACGGCGTCCTCCGCGGTGGCGAAGTGCCCGAACCGCCGCACCAGCGCGCCGAGGACCTGCGGCGCGAGGTCGCGCAGCAGGTTCTCGACGTCGTCGTTCGGCACGATGACTACGCTTCCAGGTCGCCGAAGCCCTCCATGATCGGCCGCACGTCCACGTACCACTCGTGGGCGAGCTCCGTGTCCTTGGGATGAGGGGTGCCGGCCAGCCGTGCCGCGATCTCGGTGGCCCTGTCGAAGCTCTCGCACTCGACGATCGTGTAGCCGGCGAGGACCTCCTGCGTCTCGGGGTAGGGCCCGTCGGTCACCACGGGAACGCCGTCCCGCAGCTCGATCCGCCTGGCGTGGACGGGAGCGGACAGGCCCTGCGCGTCGACGAACTCCCCCGACTCGACCAGGTCGTTGTTCCACTTCTCCATGAACGCGTGCATCGCCGCGACGTCCTCGTCCTTCCAGGGCTGCTGGTCGCCCGGCTTGCCCGACAGGACGTCGTAGTCCTGCTGCGAGCCGTAGAGCATGATCATGTACTTCATTGTCGCTCCTTCTCCCTCGGCACCTCCACGGTGCCATTCACGAGAGACGTCGGAGCCGCCGACACGGACAGGACACCCGTCCGCGAGAAAGAGGGCAGCGAGAAAAACCTTGGTGCGCCGGCCATGGTGCGCTCGGCATGATGTCCAGGTGACGTTGACGATGCGCCCCTACTCCGACGCTGACCTACCCGCCCTGCAGGACACCTTCGCGCGCTGGATCGCCGAGGCGGGGCGGTGCGGCTACGACCACGTCGGCGAGCTTCCCCACCGCATCTACGAGAACCTGCGCGGCAGGCGCCCCGTCGGCTCGCTTGTCCACCTCTGGGAGGACGCCTCCCGCATCGTCGGGCTGGCCGTCAACCTGCGCTTCGGCTCGGCCTTCGACGTCTTCGCCGCGCCCTCCCTGCGCGGCTCCCCCGCCGAGCTGCGGATGCTGCGCGCCGCCTACGAGAGCACGGCAGCGGCGATGGACCCCGCCGAGCCGTACGTGCTGACCGACCTGTTCGACTGCGACACGACCAGGATCGGCCTGCTCGAGCAGCTCGGGTTCGAGCGCTTCCGCACCTGGGACCACGTCAACGACCGCGACCTCGGCCTGCCCCTCCCCTCCCCCGCCCTCCCCGAGGGCTTCCGCGTGCGCCCGGCCCGCCTGGAGGACGCCGACCGGCTCGCCGTGGCGCGCAACCACTCCTTCGAGGAGGACTGGACGGGCGAGCAGTACCGGTCGGAGGTGATGGACAAGCCCGGCTACGACCCTGCCAGGGAGATCGTCGCCGAGGCGCCCGACGGGCGGATCGCCGCCTTCGCCGTGTACTGGGTCGACGAGCTGAACGGCGTCGGGCACTTCGAGCCCGTCGGCACCCATCGCGACTTCCAGCGGCGAGGCCTGGGCAGGGCGGTCATGCTCGACGCCATGCGGCGGATGCGCGACCTCGGACTGAGCTCGGTGACCGTCAACCACAACGCCGAGAACACCGCCGCCCGCGCGCTGTACGCCTCGCTGGGGTTCGTCCGCAGCCACGAGACGTACGGCTTCCGCGCCCCGGTCGGACGGGCCGGACGAGGATGACCTAGCGCCGGCTCATCCACGGTGAGGCGTGCCGGGGGAGGTGCGGACGACGACCAGCGGGCACGGCGCCTGGTGGAGCATGGCCTGGCTGATCGAGCCGAGCACGAGGCCCGCGAACCCGCCCCTGCCGCGCGAGCCGACCACCAGCAGGTCGGCCCGCTCGCCCGCCTGCCTCAGCACCTCGGCCGGGTGGCCCTTCACCAGGTCCTCCGCGACCTCGACGTCCTGGTGTCGCTCCCGCCACCCGGTCAGCAGCTCCCTCAGGCGCTCGAGCTCGGGCCTGTCCTCGGCGAACTCGTGGGGACCCGTTCCGAAGGCGTGGACGACGCGCAGCCGCACCCCGCGCAGGCGCGCCTCGGTGAAGGCGAACCTGAGCACGTTCTCGCCGGTGCCCGCGCCGTCGACGCCGACGACCACCTCCCCCAGCGTCATGGGGGGCGCCTCGCGCACCACGACCACGTCGCACCTGGCGTGCCCCGCCACGCCGTAGGCCACGGAGCCGACGAGCATGCCGCGCAGCCTGCCCATCTCGTGGTTGCCGACGACGAGCAGGTCCGCCTGCTCGGCGGCGGCGATCAGGGCCGTGCGCGGGTCGCCCGGGAGCAGCGCCGAGTCGGCCACCACCTCCGGCTCCTCCCTGCGGGCCCTGTCGAGCCCCGCCGCCACCACCGTGGCCGCGCCCTCGCGCATCCACGTGGCGACGCTCGCGTATCTGCCGCCCTGGTCCTCGCACGCCCATCTGGGCATGGCGTAGGCCACGCGGAGCGGCACGTCGCGCAGGCGTGCCTCCTTGGCGGCCCAGGCGACCGCCTCCAGCCCCGCCCGCGAACCATCGACCCCGACCACGATCATGACGTCCCCCCTGGTCGCCCCCTTCCCATGAGAGCACACGGCGCTCAGCCCACGATCACGCGCTCCTCGGGCAGCTCGTAGCGGCGCGTCCGCTCCTTCAGCGCCAGCGCCGAGCCCAGGGTCAGCGGCCCGATCCTGCCGACGAACATCAGCAGGCTGAGCAGCACGTGCCCGGCAACGGAGGTGTCGGCGGTGATCCCCGTCGACAGGCCGTTGGTGGCGAAGGCCGAGATGACCTCGAACAGCACCCTGTCCAAGCTGTACGGCGTGAGCAGCATCAGCGCGTAGGTCGAGATCGCCACCAGGACCACGCCCATCAGCGTGATCGTCATGGCCTGACGCTGGGTGGACTCCGGCAGGCGGCGGTGGCCGACGTTGACGCGGGGCTCGCCGCGCAGCTCCGCCCAGATGATGAAGGCCAGCAGGCCGAACGTGGTCACCTTGATGCCGCCCGCGGTGCTCGCGCTGCCGCCGCCGATGAACATCAGCAGGTCGGTGAACAGCCAGCTGGAGGGGTTCATCTGGGAGATGTCCAGGCTGTTGAAGCCGCCCGAGCGCGGCATCACGGCGGCGAAGAAGGCGGCCAGCGGCTTGGCCGAGTCGTCGAGCGCGCCCATGGTGCGCGGGTTGTGCCACTCGGCGGCCAGGAAGAACAGCGTGCCGACGGCCAGCAGGATGACGCTGACGACGGTCGTGATCCTGGTGAGGATCGACCAGCGGCTCGGGTGCCGCCACGACCTGGCCAGCTCGAACACCACGGGGAAGCCCAGGCCTCCCACGATCACGGCCACCGCGATGGGCAGGCAGATCCACGGGTCGGCCACGAACCGCATGAGGTTGTCGGGCCAGAGGGCGAAGCCCGCGTTGTTGAACGCCGAGACCGCGTGGAAGCCGCCCAGGTAGAGCGCCTGGCCGAGCGGCTCGCCGTACCCGATCATGAAACGGGCGGTCAGCACCACCGCGGTGACCGCCTCGCAGGCGAGGCTGAAGAGCACCACGTTGCGCACCAGGCGGCGCACGTCGGTGACGCTCACCGCCTTCGTCTCCGTCGCCACCGCGATCCTGGCGCGCAGCCCGACCCTGCCCGCCAGCAGCGCGGTGAAGAGCGTGGCCATGGTCATGATGCCGAGGCCGCCGATCTGGAACAGGCAGGCGATGACCACCTCGCCGAACACCGACCAGTGCGAGGCGGTGTCGACCACCACCAGGCCGGTCACGCACACGGCGGAGGTCGCGGTGAACAGCGCGGTGAGCCAGCCCGCCGACTCGCCCGACGTGGTGGCGATCGGCATGGTCAGCAGGGCGGCGCCGATCAGGACCGCGGCCCCGAAGCCGGTGGCGACGATCTGCGCCGGATGGTGCAGCCCGCTCTGGAAGCGTCGCGTCATGGCCGGGCCGTCGCGACGCCGGTGGAGGAGTGGAGCGGGACTCGCTGTGAGGTGGCGATGGTTGAGCTTGGCACGGTCAGACCGTAGACCACGGGGGCGCAGCTCCGCGCGTCAGGGGTTGAGCTCGTCGATGGCCATCTCGGCCGTGGGCCTGACGTCCAGCAACTTGGTCATCCCGGTGATCGTGAACACGTCGAGGCATCTGCCCTGGAGCCCGGTGACCACCAGCCTGCCGCCCAGCACCTTGATCGACCGGTGGACGCTCACGAACAGCGAGAGCCCCGCGGAGTCGCACAGGGTGACGTCGGCCATGTCGATGATCAGCAGCGGCGGGTCCGCGGCCTCGATGGCACGCGCGATGCGATCTCTCACCATCGGCGTGCCGTTGAAGTCGAGCTCTCCCGACAGCCTCGCGATCAAGCATTTGCCCTGGAGACCCAGGCTCAGCGAGACCGTGTAGGGCTGGTCAAGCGGCACAATCGCTCCATCCGGTGCGGCAAGGCGGTCAGCAGCCATCATGACATGACGCAAAACCCCCATTATCCCCCACCTGACATCAGCAGGCCCCGCCACCCCTTGGGCACCACCGGCGCCACCCGAGGTCAGCCGCCGGAGCCGGCCTCCGGCCTGGTGCCGATGACGACGGTGGCGTACCACTCGTCGGACACGGCGACCCTCGGGACGAGCCCGCTGGAGACGAGCGCCTCGACGGCGCCTGCCGCCTGCCGTTCGCTGGTCTCGACCAGCAGGTGGCCGCCGGGCGCCAGCCAGCGGGGCGCCTGCCCGGCCACCCTGCGCAGGACGTCGAGCCCGTCGGCCCCGCCGTCGAGCGCCACCCGCGCCTCGTGGACGCGAGCCTCGGCGGGCAGCAGCTCCACCTCCCCTGTCGGGACGTAGGGCACGTTGGCGACCAGGATGTCGACGCGGCCTTTCAGCGTGGCGGGCAGCGGCTCGAACAGGTCGCCTTCGTACACCCGCGCGTCCGGCAGGTTGCGGCGGGCGCACGCGACGGCGGCGGGGTCGATGTCGGCGGCGTGGACCTCCAGCCCGTCGAGCGCGGCCGTCAGCGCCGCGCCCGCCGCGCCGGTGCCGCAGCACAGGTCGACCACGACGCCGCCGGGCCTGGCGAGGGCGACGGCCTCGCCGACGAGGAACTCGGTGCGGCGGCGCGGCACGAAGACACCTGGGTCGACGGCGACGCGCAGGCCACGGAACTGCGCCCAGCCGAGGACGTGCTCGAGGGGCAGACCTGCGACGCGCCGTTCCACCATGGCCTCGAGATCGGCCGGGGTGGGGGCGGTGGAGAGGAGCAGCCGGGCCTCGTCCTCGGCGAAAACGCAGCCTGCGGCCCTGAGCCTGGTGATGATGGACGAGCGAGGGGATGGTGACATGAGCGCCTTCCGGAAATGCCTGTGGGCGCTCCCGCGGTCACCCGCGCGGGGTGAGCCGTGTGGCTGTGAGGAGGGAGCACCCAGCCTGATCTGGCGAAATGGGTCTCACCTCCTCGATCGGTCCGCTACTGGACAGGGACACTACCGCACGCTCGAACGGTGGGCGCACCGGCCCCCCTGCGCGGGTCAGGACCCTCGCAGGACCTGGTGGAGGAGGTCGGCGAACTCCTCGGGCCGCTCTCCGAACCCGCCGTGGTCGCCGGGGAAGACGACGGGCGGCGCGCCGAGACGCGCCGCGAGGGCGAGCGCGGCGCGGTGGGCGAGCTGACCTTCGGAGCCCTCCCCCACGCCCACGACCACCCTGGCGCCGCCCGAGCGCAGCGCGTCGAAGTCGGGGGTGAAGCCGTCGAAGGCGCGCCAGGTGTGCGCGAGGAAGAAGTCGAGGTTGCGCGCCATCACCTCCTGCGCCTCAGGGGGAGGAGGCATGGCCTCGGCCGTGCCGCCGAGCCCTGAGACCTCCATGAAGCGCCGCATGGCGGGGTCGACGCCGTGCCGGACGTAGGTGTCGTAGACCTCCGCCGAGATCTCGCGCTGCCGCGCCGCCTCGGGAAGCAGCTCCACGACGGGCGGCTCGTGCGCCACGAGCGTGCGCACCCTCTTGGGATGCCTGGCGGCCAGCGTGAGCCCCATCAGGCCGCCCCCGCTGCTGCCCATCACGTCGGCGGGCTCGTCGCCGAACAGGGCGAGCAGGGCGGCGGCGTCGTCGGCGTGGAGGTCGAGCAGGTCGTCGCCCGGCAGCTCGGACAGCGTGCTGCGGGAGTTGCCCCTGGGATCGTAGGCGACCACGGTGTGGCGGTCGGCCAGGGCCGTGGCGAGACCGGCGAAGACGCCCGCGTCGGTCGGCCCCCCTGGGATGAGGAGCAGCACCGGCCCTGATCCCCTGGCCTCGTAGTAGAGGCGGGCGCCTGGCACTTCCAGCGTGTCGGTCTTCACGTGACCTCCTGGAGCAGTCGGGACGACGGGCCTCAGCGTACGACCGCGGTCCGACAGTTTCCTCGCCGCCGCGGCCCCGCACGGGCGGATGTGACACTGTCCCGGTGAGATCATTACTGGCGCTGCTCCTGATGGCCGTCCCACCGGTGGAAGCCCCCCTCTACTCCTACGAGAACGCCATCCGCGAGACCGCCTGGGTCGAACTCGACGTCGACCTCGACCGCGACGGCCACAGGGACCGGCTGGCCGCCGACATCATCCGCCCCTCGGAGCCGGCGGCGGTCGGCGTGAAGGTGCCCGTCCTCATGGACATCAGCCCCTACTACGCCTGCTGCGGCAGGGGCAACGAGGCGCAGAAGAAGACCTACGACGCCGACGGCAGGCCGGCCGGGTTCCCGCTCTACTACGACAACTACTTCGTGCCCAAGGGCTACGCGGTGGTGCTGGTCGACATGGCGGGCACCAACCGCTCGACCGGCTGCATGGACAGGGGCGGCCCGAAGGACGTGGCCGCCGGCGCCCAGATCGTGAACTGGCTGAACGGCAGGGCGCGGGCCTACACCAAGCCGTTCGGCGGTGAGCAGGTCAGCGCGGGCTGGTCGACGGGGGCGGTCGGCCTCTGGGGCAAGTCGCACGACGGCTGGCTGGCCAACGGCATCGCCACCACGGGGGTGCGCGGCCTGAGGACCGTCGTGTCGATCGCCGGCAACACCGACATCTACCGCACCTTCAACGCCAACGGCGCCTGGCGCGGATACGTGCAGGACAGTGGGCCGCCCCAGCTGTACAACGAGCGCGCCAAGCGACTGTGCCAGCCGTTGCAGGAGGAGCTGAACCGGCAGGCGGGCACCGACGGCAGCTGGAACCGCTACTGGCAGGAGCGCTACTACCCTGCCAAGGCCGACAGGGTGCGGGCGAGCGTCTTCCTCACCCAGGGCTTCGGCGACTACGCCGTGTCCGCCTCGAACTTCTCCCTGTGGTGGGAGGCGCTGCGCGTGCCGCGCAAGGCGTGGCTGTTCCAGGGCGGCCATGTCGACCCGTTCGACCTGCGCAGGGCCGACTACGTGAGCACCGTCGAGCGATGGTTCGACCGCTGGCTGCGCGGCGCCGACAACGGGGTGGACCGCGAGCCGGCCGTGAAGATCGAGCACGCCCCCGACCAGTGGAGCGAGGAGGCGGCCTGGCCCGCCCCCTCGGCCAGGCCCGTCACCTGGTGGCCGCGTCCCGGCGGCCTCGGCCCCGTCCCCGTCAGGGGACCGGCGCAGGCCACCTTCCAGGACGACCCCGACCTCAGCCGCTTCGACTGGGCGAAGGAGGGGCCGTCGGAGCACCGGCTGCTGTTCACCTCCGAGCCGCTGACCTCCGCCGCCCGGCTGTCGGGCACCAGCCAGGTCACCGTGCGGGTGAGGTCCTCCACCCCCGTCGCCAGGCTCGGCGTCGCCGTGGTCGACTACGGGCCAGCGACGATCAGGGACTACGTCGACATCACCAAGCCTGGCGGCATCCGCAACCTGACCACCCGCTCGTGCTGGGGTCAGAGCGGCCCTGCCGACAGCGCCTGCTACCTCGACACCGAGACCGCCACCACCTCGGTGGAGCACGAGATCGTGGCGACCGGCTGGGCCGACCTCGGCCACCATGCCACTCTCAGGCGCGGGGTGCCGCTCGAGCCTGACCGCTTCTACACCATGACCTTCGAGCTGTCGCCGATGGACCACATCGTCCCCGAGGGGCACAGGCTCGGCCTGGTGATCGGCGGGACCGACTGGTGGGAGTTCCTCGAGCCGGGACAGCGGCCGAGCCTCACGGTGGATCTGACCAGAACCTCGCTCACGCTGCCCACGGCCCGCTGAGTTCCGTCGCGCCCGGGCCCTCCTGCGGGAGGGCCCGGGTCATCCCTCGCGGTGGAACACGTGGCCGCCGCCACACCCACCCCACTGGGCTGGGTAGGTGAGGTGCAGAGCCGAGAGAAAGGCAAGGCCAATGAGCCGCACCGTAGCAGATGATCTTGTGGAAGTGCTGGTCCAAGCGGGTGTGACGCGTGTCTACGGGCTGGTGGGCGACAGCCTCAACGCCTTCAGCGACGCCGTACGGCGCAGCGACGCGCTGGAGTGGGTCCACGTGCACCACGAGGAGGGCGCCGCGTTCGCCGCCTCGGCAGACGCCCAGCTCACCGGCAGGCTGGCCGTGTGCGCGGGAAGCTGCGGCCCCGGCAACACGCATCTCCTCCAGGGCGTGATGGACGCGCACCGCTCGGGCGCGCCCGTCCTGGCGCTCGCCTCGCACATCACCTCCACCCAGATCGGCACGAGCTTCTTCCAGGAGACCAAGCCCGAGATCCTGTTCGCGCAGGCCAGCCACTACTGCGAGCTGGTCTCCCAGCCCGCCCAGCTGGCCCGAACGGCCAGAGCGGCCATCCAGAACGCCGTCGGCAAGGGCGGCGCCTCCGTCCTGGTGCTGCCCGGCGACGTCCTGGGCGCCGACTCCGCCGGCAGGCCGCCGGCCAGCGCGCTGGTCGCCTCCCGCCCCAAGCCGGTGCCCGACGAGGCGGCGGTGGCCGAGCTCGCCGAGCGGATCAACGCCGCGGGCAAGGTGACGATCTTCGGCGGCATCGGCTGCGCGGAGTCGAGGCAGGAGGTTCTGCAGCTGGCCGCGTGGCTGGAGGCCCCGGTCGGGCACACCCTGCGCGGCAAGGACGTCTTGCAGTACGACAACCCCTACGACGTGGGCATGACCGGACTGCTCGGCTACGGCGCCTGCTACAAGGCGCTGCACGAGGCCGACCTGGTGCTGCTGCTGGGCACCGACTTCCCCTACAACGACTTCCTGCCGACCCGCCACAACGTGCAGATCGACCTCGATCCCGCCAGGCTCGGGCGCAGGGCGCCCATCAGCCAGGGCATCGCCGCCGACGTCGGCCACACGATCAGGGCGCTGCTGCCGCTGCTGCGCGAGAAGAAGGACAGGTCCTTCCTCGACGAGATGCTGCGCGAGCACCAGCACGCGATCAGCAACGGCCTCGAGGCCTACACCCACGACGTGGACCATCTGGTGCCCATCCACCCCGAGTACGTCGCGGCCCTCGTCGACGAGCTGGCGGACGACGACGCGATCTTCACCGCCGACACGGGCATGTGCTGCACGTGGGCGGCCAGATACCTCACACCCAACGGACGGCGCAGGCTGCTCGGCTCGTTCGTGCACGGCTCGATGGCCAACGCGCTGCCGATGGCGATCGGCGCGCAGATCGCCCAGCCGGGCAGGCAGGTGATCTCCCTGTCGGGCGACGGCGGCCTGGCGATGCTGATGGGCGAGCTGCTGACCGTGAAGACCCACAGGCTGCCGGTCAAGGTCGTCGTCTTCAACAACTCCAGCCTCGCCATGGTGCGGCTGGAGATGATGGTGGCGGGCGATCCGCCCTTCGAGACCGACCACGACATGGTCGACTACGCGGCGATCGCGGCAGGCGCGGGCTTCCTCACCAGGAGGGTCACCGAGCCGGGCGACCTGCGCGAGGCGGTCGGGCAGGTGCTGGCCCACGACGGGCCCGCCCTGCTCGACGTCGTCACCACCGCCGACGCCCTCGAGGTGCCCTCACACCTCACGATGGAAGAGGCGCGAGGGTTCGCGCTGTCCATGGGCAAGATCGTCCTCAAGGGCGGTGTCGGCGAGGCGTGGAGGCTGGCCCGCACGAACCTGCGCAACCTCTAGCCACCTGGACAGGGTCATGATCAGAGCCTGAGAGCGCCCACGCGGGCCCGGGCACCTCGACCCGGCCTTCGTCGCGGGATACGACCGCGAGCAGGGCCATCCCGACCCCGACGAGGCGAGGACCTGGACATCCTCGCCGCACACGAGGTGGCAACTTTCTGGGTGGCAGCGCTGGAGTTCAGCGTGGATCTCCATGCCGCCGGGCCTGGTGGCAGCGTCACGATGGCGTCGGAGTCGTCGAGGGTGAAGGTGAACAGCGTCTCCAGCAGCTGCCCTCAGCTTGCCATGGCGCTTTGACAGGCTAGCCTGTCAAAGTGCCATGGCGTGACCTCGGCCCAGCCGACCAGGAACACCTCCACACCGAGCTGCGGGAGCTGGCCATCCAGCTCTCCGACCTGATCACCGACAGCGACCACACCGAGCAGCACACCGGATCACCCGATCAGCGCGCGGTGGGCCTGCTGGCGATGCTGCGCGCGACCCACCTCATCCACGCCGCCCTTGACACGCTCATGTCTCAGCTGGCCTGGGAGGCGGGACAGACAGGAAGGGTCGGCTACCCCCAGCTCGGAGATGCCGTTGGCATCAGCAGGCAGAGCGCCCGCACTCGCTGGCCTCACGCGCTGCCCGCCACCACGCGCCGTCGTGGCCGCCGTCGTTCGGCTACTCCCCCGGCATCGGACATCCCCAAGACGGCTGACCCGACCACACCGAGTCCAACCCGCGAGAGCCTGCGCGACTCGGCCGCGACACGGAGCGACACGCGTGGCTGAGCTCAGCAGAGGGCGACCCGGCTGGCTCCATGTCGGCCCTCTGGAACCGCGTCTCATCCGAGCTTGGGATCCAACCACCTTTCCGCCCGCCGAGTGCCTGCTGGCGATCATGACGCTGGCCACCGTTCCCCGAGCCCTGGCCACCCGCCTGGCCGCACACCTGACCGGCGGGATCACCGTGGGCCCAGGCGCGGTCCCCGACCTGCCCGGGTACGAGGAACTACGTAACATCTCCTTACCGGTCCAGGAGGGCACTTGGGAAAGGTCCGCCGGCGTGTACGATCCAGCGCGCCGCCGCGTCGGGGTGGGAAGCGTGCCTTCCGCTTCCGTCAGCGTCGCCGCCCACGAGTTGGCCCACGCCCTCGACGATCTCGAAGCGCGCCCGTCGCACGCGACGTTCTGGATCACGCTGCACGCCTTGCGCGCAGCTGACCTGGCGCCGCCCTTTCAGCAGGACGTCAGCGAGCTGTTCGCCGAAGCCTTCGCCTGCGTGCTCACCCGCCGCGCCCGCCAGCTGATCAGGCTCATGGGCGGCGAGGAACAGGCCGCCCGGCAGGCCTACCAATGGTTCGCCCACCGCTACGGCATCGGGTAAGCAGAAGGGGTGCGATGAGCTGCAGGCTATGCTGGAAACCACGCGCCATCTCGCGAGACGGAAGGGAGCGGGCATGAGCGCCGTCTTGTTGCCGAGCGGGGTCATCCGCGTTCCGACCATCAGCACGCTGGAGAACGGCGCCGTGGTGCACGGCACCCGCGACCTGACCCCTGAGGCGCCCGACTACGATGCCTGGCTTCCCCACGCGGTTCCCGAGGAGGAAAGCCGGCACGGTGATGCCGACGACGCCGAACTGCTGGCCCGTTGGCGCGGTGCCGCCAGCGCCTGAAGGCAAACCCTGCGATGGGCTGAGTGCCCTTGGAGTAGATCGGCAATCCGTCGCCGATGGCGTGGTACCGCGGCGGACAAGCCGCGGGCGCAGGCTGCTGGTGGCGTCGGTCATCGCTGGTCCTACTTGGGCGGCAGGAACGCGACCGCGAGCAGCGGCGTGCCGGGCTTGACGGCGGGACATGATCCGGGGAACAAAGCGGTCCCCGGGTGCGGTGGAGCGCCGGTCAGGACTTGAACCTGGACCTTCCCTCCGGAAGAGGGGTGTGCGACCAGCGACCTCCGGGCGCATGTGACCGGCTGCCCGCTGCACAGGCAGCCGTTCACATGCAAGGGAACAGCCGATGACTGTCCCCTTGCGGCCGGAGTGTCGAACAGGCGTGGAGCGGAGGCGGAGGGGCTTGGCAGTGCGTCTGCCCGAGTCGGAGATCTGGACCTCGAAGGTACGGCTGATCTTCGTGGGACGGCGAGACGGTCTACCAGCGTCAGGGCATCAGCCGCAGTTGCCCCAGGTCGACCGGCCGCCGGTCGCCGCAGTGCCGCTCGGGCTCTGAATCCAGGCGTTGAACTTCACGCACGCGCCACGGGCGGAGGCGTAGACGGGACCGCCGTAGTACTTCACGGTCTCCGGCATCCCGAAGGCGCCAACGCCCTGGACGTGGAGCTCGACGTCGGTGGCGGTCGCCGTCCCGACGTAGGCGGTCTTGACCACGGACACGCAGTTCTTGCCGGTGCCGCTGTTATAGGTCAGGTAGACGACGCCGTACTTGGAACCACTGGAGGTCTTGACGTCGGCCTGGGCGATGACGTTGTAACCGGTTCCGCAGTAGACGGCCGCGTGAGCGGCCGCGGGGACAGCCAGCACGGCCGCGGCCGAGACGGTGGCGGCAGCGATGGACAGCGTTCTCTTCAGCAAGGAGTTTCCTCGGGTAGATGACCGTTGATCGCGATCATCATGCCGCGCAATTACGGACATGCCAATATCTATTTATGACAACACCTCTTACTCACCGCAACTACCGCGAGAGCGTGCCCGAGCGCGGCATGTCGGGCACGGCATGGGCATGCCCCATCTTCCCGCCTGCCAGCCGATGATCGCGCAGGCGGGACCGGTGCCGGCGTGCTCGTGATGATCGATCGAGGGGCCGGAATCGATCCGTGAAACATGGCGGCCCCCGGGTGCGTGGTGCGGTGGAGCGCCGGCCATCAGCATCATCAGGTTCGCTCCGGCCTCGCCCAGATGGGTGGGCACCGAGTGCCGGAACTCGTGCAGATCCCATCCGGTGCCGTCCCCGGCGAGCGCGGTGTGCTCATCGAAGGAGGCGCGGCTCCGAGTTCGTCGGCGCAACAACGCCTCCCGCGCCGCCGTGCACGAGCTGAGCCACGACATGGAGAAAGTCGTCCTCGGCCTGGCCGCGCTCGAGCAGGCGTTCTCGTGGTCGCGCACCGCGACCGGCCCGGTCGGGGAGCGTCAGCGGACGCTGGCGGCGGGTGCCGAGGCCGAGGGGATCTTCGAGGGCTGGATGCGTGGCGGCTCTGCTGGGCCTACACCTGCCGCAGGAAGTCGTGAGCGTGGTCGCTCGCCCACTGCGCGAAGGTACGGGCAGGCCTGCCCGTGACGTCCTTCATGGTGGCCATCTCGATCGAGGGGTCGGGCGCCCACTCCTCGGTGCTCTCGCCGCCCGAGTAGTCCTCGTAGCCGAGCAGGAAGTCGGCGGAGGCCGCGGCGAACCCGCCCTGCGCCAGGTAGAGCTCGCGGGCCAGGGCGCGGGTGACCTGCTCGAAGCGGAGCTCGCGCCCGATCGCCGCGGAGATGGCCGCCACCTGGTCGCGATGGGAGATCAGTTCGGGCCCGTTGAGGGTGTGGGCGCGGCCCGCGTGCCCGTCCTCGGTCAGCGCGGCCACCGCGACGTCGGCGATGTCGGCCTCGTGGACGGGGTACCAGGCCTGGTCGGGGAAGGGGTCGCGCACGACGCCCTCGGCGCGGATCGACGGGCCCCACAGCTCCAGCTTGTTGAGCATGAACTCGCCCGGCCGCACATGCGTCCACTCCACGCCCGAGGCCTCGACCGCCCGCTCGACCGGCAGGTGGAAGGAGTCGTCCTCGCCGAAGGTGACCGCGCCCGACGACAGCGTGACGATCCGCCGCACCCCCGCCCTCACGGCCAGCCGTACCACCTCCTCGGCGCTCTCGGGCACGGGGAACAGGAACATCGCCTCCACGCCCGACAGCGGCAGAGTGCCGGGCTCGGCCAGGTCGCCCCGGACCTCACCGGGCGCGGACGGCGCCGAGCGGGTCAGCGCCATCACCTCGTGCCCGGCCAGCCCCTTCAGCACGAGCCTGCCGACGTTCCCCCTGGCGCCCGTGACCAGGATCTTCATGTCACCACTCCCTTCTCGAAGGTACGGATCACCACGGCGGTGACGCCGTGGCGCGGCAGCTCTCCCTTCTCCGCCGCCTCCCATCCGGTGTAGGTGAGCGCCCAGATCACGTGCTGGATCCACTCGGGCGACAGTGAGGGATCGAACACGCCCTCGCCCTGACCCCGCTCGATCAGGCTGATCGTGGTGGGGACCGTCATATCGGGTTCGAAGGCGGCGGTGTACTCCTCGAGCAGGCGCGGGTCGCCGAACAGGAACGCCAGCCGGTCGCCGACGTCGATCAGGGCCGAGATGAGGCGGCGCATGGCCTCCAGCGCGGGGCCCTGATCGATCACGGCCTCGCGGGTGGAGTCTTCGACCGCCTGGAAGGCGTCGACGATGGCGGCCTCCATGAGCTCCTTCCTGTCGGGGAAGTAGCGGTGCACCGTGCTGCGCCCCACCTGCGCGGCCTCGGCGATGTCGGCCAGCGTGGCCTTGCGGTCGCGGGCGAGCGTGGAGGCGGCGGCGGCCAGGATGGCGCGGCGCGTGCGGTTGCGGGTGCCGGACTCTGAAGTGGAACTACTCACTCCCAGAGTGTAACACCGGAATTTGCTTTTGAGACATTCATGTCCCATTCTGAAGCGATGAACTCCTATTCACTCGTCGCCGAGGGGCTGCGCAAGCGCTTCGGCGAGACCCACGCACTCGACGGCTTCGACCTGGCGGTGCGGGAGGGAACGGTCTGCGGCCTGCTCGGCCCCAACGGCGCCGGCAAGACCACCGCGGTGCGCATCTTCTCCACGCTGCTGCGCGCGGACGGAGGCAGGGCCACGGTCGCGGGCCTCGACGTGGCCACCCAGGCCGCCGAGGTCCGGCGGCGTATCGGGCTGGCGACGCAGGAGCCCGCGGTGGACGAGATCCTCACCGGCAGGGAGAACCTGGAGATGTGGGGCAGGCTCTACCACCTGAGCGCCAAGCAGGCCAGGTCGAGGGCGCAGGAACTGCTGGAGCAGTTCGGGCTCGCCGAGGCGGGGAACAAGCGGATCAAGCACTACTCCGGAGGGATGCGCCGCCGCCTCGATCTGGCCGCCACCTTCATCCAGGCCCCCAAGGTGCTCTTCCTCGACGAGCCGACCACCGGCCTCGACCCCCGCAACCGCAACGACGCGTGGCAGGCCATCCGCACCCTGGTGGCGGCCGGCAGCACGGTGCTGCTGACCACCCAGTACCTGGACGAGGCCGACCAGCTCGCCGACCAGATCGCGGTGCTGCGCGAAGGCAGGGTGATCGTCGAGGGCGCCCCTGACCGGCTCAAGTCCATGATCGGCGGCGACCGTCTCGACCTGGTGCTGCGTGACGCCCGCGACCTGCCCGAGGCGGGCGACATCCTGGCGGCCTTCGGACGGCCGGCGGCCGACCCCGACACGCGCAGGCTGACGGTCTCCGTGACCGACCGCATGAGCGCCCTCAGCCACGTGATGCGCGCGATGGAGGCCAAGGGGATCGAGGTCGAGGACATCTCGATGCGCCGCCCCACTCTCGACGAGGTGTTCCTGAAGGTGACCGCATGACCTACGTGCTCTATGACAGCTGGACGATCGCCAGGACCAACCTGGTGCACTGGCGGCGCAATCCCACCGCCATCGCCTCGGGCCTGCTGTACCCGGTGGTGATGGTGCTGCTGTTCGGCTACGTCTTCGGCAGCGCGATGGCCGTGGCCGGCGCCGACGACTACCGCGACTACCTGATGCCTGGCATGTTCGGTCAGACCATGGCCGTCGGCATCACCTCCACCCTCATCGTCGTCACCACCCAGGCCTCGTACGGGGTCACCGACCGCTACCGCTCGATGCCGGTCTCCCAGGCGGGCGTGGTGCTCGGCAGGGCGATCTCCGACATGATCAACTCGGTGCTCGAGCTGGCCATTCTCATCGCGGCCGGTCTGGCGGTCGGCTGGAGCTGGCACAACGGGCCGCTCGACGCGCTGGCCGCGATCGGCCTGCTGCTGCTCCTGCGCTTCTCGCTGATCTGGGTGGGCATCTTCGCCGGGCTCAAGCTCACCCCCGAGGCGGCGGGCGCCTCCTGGATGCTGCTGCTGCCGCTGACCATGGTCGCCAACACGTTCGTCTCGCCCTCCCAGATGCCCGGCTGGATGGCGGTGCTGGCCGAGTGGAACCCGCTGTCGGCCACCGTCGCCGCCTGCAGGCAGCTGTTCGGCAACAAGGGATGGGTGGGCGACTCATGGGCGTCGGAGCACGCGATGCTGCTCGCCGTCGCCTGGCCGGTGGCGATCACCCTGGTGTTCCTGCCGCTGTCGGCGCGGGCCTACCGGCGGCTGAGCCGCTGACCGGGGGCCGTGCCGTCCCTGGATGACCGGCCGTGCCGTCCCTGGCTGATGGGGGACGGCACGGCCCGCCCGTCAGACGGTCTCCTCCTCCTGGCGCTGGCGGCGAGTGAAGGCCCAGTTGACCAGCCACAGCAGCACGCCGATGCCGAGCAGCACGCCCGCGATGACGTAGACGTTGCCTGGCCGCCCGGTCAACGGGCTGGCCAGCACCAGCGCCATGACCGCGCCGATGGCGGGCAGCGCCGTGGGCGCCCGGTAGTGGGCGTGGTCGACCTCCTCCCTGCGCAGCACGAGCACCGCGATGTTGACCACGGCGAAGACGCACAGCAGCAGGAAGGCGGTGGTCTCACCGAGTCCGGCGATCTCGGTGCTGGAGATCAGCCCGATCGCCAGCGCGGTGGTGAACAGGATGCCGACCACCGGGGTACGGCGTCGCGGGTCGACCATGCCCAGCGCCTTCGGCACGACGCGCTCGTTGGCCAGGCCGTACACCAGGCGGGAGGCCATCATCATGTTGATCAGCGCCGAGTTGGCCACCGCGAACATCGCGATCGCCGCGAACAGCTGCGGAGGGAAGGCGAGCCCTCCGGCCTTGACCACCTCGAGCAGCGGCCCGTCGGAATCCTGCAGGACCCGGTAGTCGACCAGCAACGAGGAGGTGAGCGCCACCAGGATGTAGACGGTGCTGGTGATCGCCACGCCCATGAAGATCGCCCGGGGGAAGTTGCGCGAGGGGTCCTTGGTCTCCTCGGCCATGTTGACGGAGTCCTCGAAGCCGACGAAGGCGAAGAAGGCCAGCGCCGTGCTGCCCAGCAGCGCCAGCAGCAGCCCTCCCGACTCGTCGGCTCTGATCTCCAGCAGGCGCGACGGTTCTCCCGCACCCGTCGCGACCGCGTAGACGCCGATCAGGATGATCACCAGCAGGCCGGTCAGCTCGATCAGGGTGAAGACGATGTTCGTCTTGACCGACTCCGAGACGCCCCTGTAGTTCAGCGCGGCCACGGCGACGATGAAGACGATGCCGACCACGACCGTCGGGATCGTGACGAACTCCTGCAGGTACCTGCCGCCGATGGCGCGGGCGGCCGCGCTGGCCGAGGTCAGGCCCGAGCACATGACCGCGAAGGCGACCATGAAGGTGAGGAACGGCTTCCTGAAGGCGAGCTGGGTGTAGAGTGCGGCCCCCGCCGCCCTCGGGTACTTGGTGACCAGCTCCACGTAGGACATCGCGGTGAGGGCGGCGATGACGAAGCCGACGAGGAACGGGATCCAGAGGGCCCCGCCGATCCTGCCCGCGACCGACCCGGTGAGCGCGTAGACGCCCGTGCCGAGAATGTCGCCGACGATGAACAAGATGAGCAGCTTTGGTCCGATGGCGCGCTTCAGCGACACCTGGGTGGGGGGTGTTGTCATGATTCATCCCGTGCCCATCTCGGGCGTCTTTGACACCACCTGTCAGACGGGCGTGGCGAGCCATTCGTCGATGCCGCGCAGCAGCTCGGCCTTGAGCCGCTCGGGGGCGAACGAGGCCGTCACCGAGGCGGCGGCCAGCTCGGCCAGCATCTCGTCGCCGCGCCTCGCCTGGCCGTACTCGCTGAGCAGCGAGGTCTCCCCGTCGGTGTTGAGCGTGACGAGCAGACCCTCCTCCCGCAGGCGGGGCAGCGGGTGCTCGGCGTAGGAGGGCACGAGGCCGAGCAGCACGTTGGAGAAGGGACACACCTCCAGCGGCACGCGCCTCTCGCGCAGCTCGGCGACCAGGTCGGGGTCCTCCAGCACGCGGATGCCGTGGCCGATGCGCTCGGCGTGGCCGAGGTCGAGCGCCTCGCGGACGCTGGCGGGGCCCGCGCTCTCGCCTGCGTGGTGGACCATGCGCAGGCCCTCGTCCCTGGCGATCTTCAGCACGTCGGCGAAGGGCGCCAGCGGGTGGCTCTCGTCTCCCGCGAGGCCGACGGCGATCACCTGGTCGTGGGCGGCGGCGAGCTTCACCGTCCGCAGCAGGCGGTCGGCGGGTCTGCGGCGCGAGTGGTCGAGGATGAGCGCGCAGCGGATGCCGTGCTCGGCCTCTCCTTCGGCCAGCCCTTCGAGGACCGCGAGCAGCGGCATCTCCAGGTCGCCGAGACGCTCGCCGTGGGCGGCCGCGGTGAAGGTGACCTCGGCGTAACGGGTGCCCTGGGCGGCCTCGTCGGCGCAGAACTCGCGGGCGATCCTGCGGAAGTGCTCGGGGGTGCGCAACGCGGTGCGCACCTGCGCGTTGTGGTCGGCGAACTGCTTGAAGCCGGTGAAGACCTCAGGCCGCCGCGAATGAACCCCCAGCTCCCGCAAGGTGGCAGGGCGAACCGTGCTCTCCAGGTGAACGTGCAGGTGGGCCTTCGGCAGCAGCGCGATGTCTCTCACTGGGGCAATTGTAGGGAAAATTCCTAGTTCAGATAGTCGCGCAGCGCCTCGGCCCTGGAGGGGTGGCGCAGCTTGGACATCGTCTTGGCCTCGATCTGCCTGATGCGTTCCCTGGTCACGCCGTAGACCTTGCCGATCTCGTCGAGCGTCATCGGCTTGCCGTCGGTCAGGCCGTACCTCATGGAGATGACGCCCGCCTCCCTGTCGGACAGGCTGTCGAGGATCTGGAGCAGCTGGCGGCGCATGAGCGTGAAGGAGACCTGCTCGGTGGGCGAGGGCGCCTCGGAGTCCTCGATGAGGTCGCCGAGCTCGCTGTCGCCCTCCTGCCCCAGCGGCGTGTGCAGGGAGATGGGCTCGCGGGAGTAGCGCTGCACCTCCACCACCCTGGCGGGAGGGAGCTCCACCTCGACGGCGATCTCCTCGGGGGTGGGCTCGCGCCCGAGGTCGGAGACCAGCCGCCGCTGCGCCGAGGCCACCTTGTTGATGAGCTCGACCATGTGGACGGGGATGCGGATGGTCCTCGACTGGTCGGCCATCGCCCTGGAGATCGCCTGCTTGATCCACCAGGTGGCGTAGGTCGAGAACTTGAAGCCGAGGGTGTAGTCGAACTTCTCGATGGTGCGGATCAGCCCGAGGTTGCCCTCCTGGATGAGGTCGAGGAAGAGCATGCCGCGACCGGTGTAGCGCTTGGCGATGGAGACCACGAGACGCAGGTTGGCCTCCAGCATGCGCTGCTTGGCCAGCTCGCCGTCCTCCGCGATCCACTCCAGGTCGGCGCGGAGCTCGGCGGACAGGAGCGGCTCACTGTCGAGCCGCTCGCGGGCGAACAGCCCTGCCTCGATCCTCTTCGCCAGCTCGATCTCCTGCTCGGCGGTGAGCAGCGGGACCTTGCCGATCTGCTTGAGGTAGTCCTTGACCGTGTCGCGGGTGGCGACGCGGACGTCGTCGAGATCCAAGGTGGCCGTCATTCGATCCTTTCCAAACTTGGGACGGACATAACTTTAGGGTCGATCGCCACTGGCGTCAACCTAAAATGATGTCGAACCTAAAATTTTGTGAGAGGGTGAGGCCCATGAGCATCGAGACCGTGGGTTTGCGTGAACAGAAGAAGCGAGAGACCAGGCAGTCCATCTCTGACCACGCTACCCGCCTGTTCGTGGAGCGCGGCTTCGAGCGGACCACGATTTCCGACATCGCCACCGCGTCGAGGGTCGCCAAGATGACCGTCACCAACTACTTCCCCCGCAAGGAGGACATGGCGTTCGACCACCACGAGGCGTTCGTGGCCTCACTGGCGCGGACCGTGCGCGAGCGGCGGAGCGGCGAGTCCGCGCTGACGGCGCTGCGACGGGCCTTCGTGGACGCGGTACGGCGGCGCGATCCCGTGATCGGGTTCGCGCCGCCGCCGTTCGCCCGCATGATCGCCGACAGCCCCACGCTGGTGGCGCGGCTGCGCGACCTGCACGAGCAGCGGGAGGACGCGCTGGCCGCCGAACTGGGCGGCGACCTGACGGCCAAGGTGGCCGCCGCCCAGCTGGCGGGGGTGCACAGGGTGCTGTTCACCGACCTGATGCGGCGCACGCTGGCGGGCCAGGACGCCGACGCCATCGCCGCCGCGCTGGAGGAGTCGGCCGGGCGCGCCTTCGACCTGCTGGAGCCCGCGCTCGGCGGCTACGCCGTCGAGAAGCCGTAGCCCCGGGCGCCGCTCATTCCCCGTGCGGGGCGGCGCCCTCCCCCGCCGGCAGGATGCCGGCCACCAGCGCGCGGAGCGCGGCCAGCGCCTGCTCGGGGTCGACCCGCTCGGGCGCCAGCAGCCACTGCTGGTGGATGCCGATACCGGCGCCGATGATCGTGACGGCCAGCGCCTCGGCCGACAGCCCCTGCGGTAGCGGCAGCCGTTCCAGCCAGCGCCTGCAGTGCTCGCGCAGAGTGTTGTGGATCTCGACGTAGCGGCCGCGGATGGGTGAATCCGGCTCCAGCGCCTCGACCAGGAGCGTGACGAAGAGCTTGGTGGTCGGGAGCGCGAACATCGTGCCGGCGCCCCGGTTCAGCTGCTCGAGACCCGCCTCCTCCCCTGGCTCCTCGGCGAGACTGTCGCGGACCATCGCCACCGAACGCTCGAGCACGGCCAGCAGCAGGCCCTCCTTGCTGCCGAAGTGCCACGGGATGGAGCCTCTGCTGATCCCGGAGCGTTCGGCCACGTCGATGAAGGTCGTCTGCCGGTAGCCCTTCTCGGCGAACAGCTCCGCCGCCGCGGCGAGGATCAGCTCGCGGCTCTCATTACTGGTCTGCGCTCGTCGTGTTGTCACGCCACCTCCTCTGTGCTAACAATCATAATCTATGTTGACCAACACAGGAGAGCGCCATGCGATTCGTGACCTATGGCAGCGATGACGGTGACCGTGCCGGCGTCCTCAACGGTGAGCTCGTCCACGCCCTGCCGCCCGGCACCACGCTGCTCCGGCTGCTCGGCCCCGAACTCCGGCAGGCGGGCGAGCGGGCGCTCGCCGAGCCGGACGAGGTCGTGGCGCTGGCCGACGTCAGGCTGAAGGCCCCCATCCCCAGACCCCCGTCCATCCGGGACTGCCTGTGCTTCCTCGACCACATGCGCGGCTGCCTGAAGGCCACCGGGGCGTCAGGAGTCCTGGAGCCGACCTGGTACCAGATCCCGGCCTTCTACTTCGCCAACCCCGCCACCGTCGTCGGGCCCCACGACGACGTGCCCATCTCCCCCGGCAGCGCCTGGTTCGACTTCGAGCTGGAGATCGGCGCGGTGATCGGCGCCGCGGGGCGCGACCTGACCCCTGAGCAGGCGGTGGAGCACATCGCCGGCTACACCCTGATGTGCGACTGGAGCGCCCGCGACCTGCAGGGCCTGGAGAGCCAGCTCAAGATCGGCCAGGCCAAGGGCAAGGACGGGGCGACCACGCTCGGACCGTGGCTGGTCACCCCCGACGAACTGCCCTTCGGCCCGGACGGCAGGCTCGCCCTCCACGTACGTGCCGAGGTCAACGGCGCCCTCGTCGGGCAGGGCAACACCGACGCGATGGACTGGTCCTTCGGCGAGGTCGTCTCCTACGCCTCCAGGGGCGTCGAACTCCAGCCGGGAGACGTCTTCGGCTCCGGTACCGTGCCCGGCTGCTGCCTGATCGAGCATCTCGACTTCGGCGACCTGGCCGCTTTCCAGGGCTGGCTCAAGGACGGCGACGTGGTGCGACTGAGCGCCGAGGGGCTGGGCGAGGTGCGTCAGACCGTGCGGGCGAGCGCCGCTCCGCACCCGCTGGCCCCCAGAGCCGACCCCGCCGCCGTGGTCAGGCCGCCCCGCCGCAACCCGGCCCGCTCCGCCGCGCCGTACACCAGGGGCTTGCACCAGGTGGGAGCCGGCGTCTGGGCGTGGTTGCTGCCCGACGGCGGGTACGGCAGGAGCAACGCGGGGCTGGTCGCGGGCGACGGCGCGTCCCTGCTGGTCGACACGCTCTACGACCTGCCGCTCACCGCCGAGATGCTCTCCGGCATGCGGCCGATCACCGACCCGCACCCGCTGAGCCACGCCGTTCTCACCCACGCCAACGGCGACCACACCCATGGAGGCCAGCTGCTGCCCGGCTCGGTGCGCGTCGTCGCCGCCGAGGGGACCGCGCACGAGATGCGCACCGAGATGGCCCCGGAGCTGACGACGGCTCTGCAGGTGATGGACCTCGGGCCGGTGCTCACGCCGTACCTGCGCGACCGGTTCGGCGGCTTCGACTTCGGCGGCATCCGCCTGCGGGAGCCCGACCACACCTTCGACCGGCAGCTCACCCTCGACGTGGGCGGCCGCGAGGTGCGCCTGCTCAACCTCGGACCCGCCCACACCGAGGCCGACACGGTGGTGCACGTGCCTGACGCGGGCGTGCTCTTCGCCGGGGACCTGCTGTTCGTCGGATGCACGCCGATCGTGTGGAGCGGCCCCATCGCCAACTGGATCGCCGCCTGCGACACGATGATCGGTCTGGACGCCCCGACCGTCGTGCCAGGCCACGGGCCGGTGACCGATCCCGCCGGGATCCGCGCCGTGCGCGACTACCTCGCCCACGTCGTCGAGCAGGCGGACGCCGCCCTCGCCAAGGGCCTGGACCTGCGGGAGGCGATGTTCGCGGTCGACCTGGCCGAATACGCCGGCTGGCTGGACGCCGAGCGGGTCGTGGTCAACGTCTACCAGCGCTACAGGGAGATCCACCCCGGACAGCCCGAGATCGATAGGTTCGCCCTGTTCGCCCTGATGGCCGAATGGCAGGCCACCCGCTCATGAGACTCCCCGACACCGCCCACACCACACGCCCCTGGCGGATCCACACCCTGGCACCGGACTTCCGGCTCGAGGACGTATGGGAGCTGCCCACACCCGGCGGTCCCGGCGACCTGGCACGGCTCGTGCGTCAGATGTCCACCGGCGAGGGCCGCTTCTCCGGTGCCACCCGGGCCCTGTTCGCGTTGCGCTGGAAGCTCGGCGAGCTGTTCGGCTGGGACCGGCCCGAGACCCGCGTCGGCGCGCGGGTGGAGACACTGCGCAACCGGCTGCCCGCCGACCTGTGTGAAGGCCCTTCCGGGCCTGACCTCGCCGCCGTGCCGTTCACCTCGGTCTATCTGACCGACACCGAGTGGGCGGCGGAGATGGCCAACAAGACCGTGCACACCGTCATGCACATCGGCTGGGTGCCTGGCCCCTCCGGCGGCCACCACGGTCAGATGGCCGTGCTGGTCAAGCCGAACGGGCTGTTCGGCAGGGCCTACATGGCCGCGATCAGGCCCTTCCGCCACCTGGTCGTGGACCCGGCACTGGTTCGACTCATCGGACGCGGCTGGCAGAGGAGAGCATCATGAAGGTCGGAATGATCGCAAGCCACTATCCGCACGCCTCCCACAGGGAGGAGTTCATCGCACGGGTGCACCAGGTCGCCGAGGTCTTCCGGGGCGCACCGGGGTGCCTGTCGGCCGAATGCTGGCTGTCCGACGACGCGGTGATCTCGATCGTGCAGTGGGAGTCGGAGGAGGCGTGGGCCGCGTCGCTGGTCGCGGTGCAGGCGGCGGAGGTCGATCTGGCCTACGACGAGCGCGAGGTACGGCCCCGCGAGATCGTTCGCGTCGTGGCCGGCTGATCTTTGGTTGAGTGCGGGCCCGCGTCCTCCTTCTTCACGGCGGGCCCGCGAAACCCGGCCGAGTCTTGGCGAAGGCCAGACCCCGGCCAGCGGTTGGCTTACCTAGGCTTTTGGCCATCGGGCCATTCGTCACGGCGAGGAGGCCAAGGTGAGCACTGGAATGTCCGCGGATGTCTCGAACGCCCAGTACCTACCGATCGCCGACCACGGCTTGATCGGAGACCTGCGTACGACGGCGCTCGTGGGCGCGAACGGCACGATCGACTGGTACTGCTGTCCGAGATTCGACTCTCCCAGCGTCTTCGCCGCACTGCTGGACAGCGACAAGGGCGGCTCGTTCAAGCTGGCCGCCGAGGTGCGGGCGACGACGAAGCAGTTCTATTTTCCCGACACGAACGTCCTGATCACCCGGTTCTACGCCAACGACGGCGTAGGTGAGATCCAGGACTTCATGCCCATCGCCGATGAGTCGCCCGAGCCCGGCCGTCATCGGCTGATCCGGCGAGTGGCCTGCGTCCGCGGATCGCTCCCGTTCCGCGCGCGGGTGGCGCCGCGGTTCGACTACGGGACCCAGCCGCACACGCTCCGCCTGACACAGGGCCAGGCGGTCTTCGAGTCGCCCTCCCTCTCCCTCGCGCTGACCGCCACCGTGCCGATGGAAGCCGACGGCGTCGACATGTGGGCGGAGTTCAAACTCCATGAGGGCGAACATGCCGTTTTCGCTCTCGACCGGGTCGGCGACGGAGTAGCACCTCGTTCGTGCGCGATCGCCGAGGCCGAAGAGGAGTTCACCGCCACCGTGGCGTTCTGGCGCCGATGGCTGTCCGCGTCGCGCTACCGCGGCAGGTGGCGCGAGACGGTCCACCGCTCCGCGCTGGTCCTGAAGCTGCTCACCTACGCACCGACCGGCGGCATCGTGGCCGCGCCGACGACCAGCCTGCCGGAGGAGGTCGGCGGCGAGCGCAACTGGGACTACCGCTACGTGTGGGTCCGCGACGCCGCCTTCTGCGTGTACGCCCTGCTCAGGCTGGGCTTCACCCAGGAGGCCGAGGCGTTCATGCGCTTCCTGACGGCGAACGTGTGCACCTGCCCGCCCGGCGCCTCGGGCCCCCTGCAGATCATGTACGGCATCGACGGACGCAGCGACCTCCCCGAACGTCAGCTGGATCACCTCGAGGGCTACCAGGGCTCCTGGCCGGTCAGGGTCGGGAACGCCGCCGTCGGCCAACTGCAGCTCGACATCTACGGCGCGCTGATCGACGCCGTCTACCTCTACGACAAATGGGGCAAGCCGATCTCCAGCGGCGACTGGGACTACGTCAGCGGCCTCGTCGACTGGGTCTGCGACAACTGGGACCAGCCCGACGAAGGCATCTGGGAGACCCGCGGCGGACGCAAGGACTTCCTGTACTCCCGGCTCATGTGCTGGGTGGCAATCGAACGCGCCATCCGCATGGCCGGCCACCGCGGCCTGCCCGCCGACACGGCGAGGTGGCAGCGCACGCGCGACACGATCTACCGGCAGATCATGCAACGCGGCTGGTCGGCCGAGCACCAGGCGTTCGTGCAGTACCTCGGAGGCGACGTCCTCGACGCCTCGGTACTGATGATGCCGCTGGCGAAGTTCATCTCGCCCACCGACCCGAAGTGGCTGTCCACCCTCACGGCGCTCGGCGACCGCCTGGTGTCCGACTCGCTGGTCTACCGCTACGACCCCGCAGCGAGCCCGGACGGGCTCCGGGGCATGGAGGGCACGTTCTCGATCTGCTCGTTCTGGTACGTCGAAGCGCTCGCCCGCGCCGGACGGCTCGATGAGGCTCGCCTGGCCTTCGAGAAGATGCTCACCTACGCCAACCACGTCGGCCTCTTCGCCGAGGAGATCGGCCAGGCCGGTGAGCAGTGCGGCAACTTCCCGCAGGCATTCACCCACCTGGCCCTGATCAGCGCCGCCTTCAACCTGGACCGCGCCCTCGGCTAGACCGTTTCGTTCAGGACGAAGAGGCCGTGGGCCTGCCACCCCGACCCGGTAGTCGCAGGCGAGAAGGGGTTTCGGAGAGATCCGGGGCCTCCTTTCGTCCCCTGAAGGTCGATGGGGAGCCACCCCAGTCGGACTGTTCCTGGCCATCACCGGTCGCGACCCCGACGGCTATCTCGGAGAAGTCGCCCAGCCCCTCGTCATCCGCCGACGATGAAGATCCACCCCCACGAGAAGATCCAGCCCCCAAGCAGGGCCGTCTGAAGACAGCACCCCGTCAGCTGGGGTCGATCGAAAAGTTTGCAGATCACGGGAAGGGGTCAGGCGGCCGGCTCGACCACAGCGCCAGTCGATCTCTTTGAGCTCGGGGTTGACCGCCGAGGGTCCGGCGCGCCACCAGCTGGGGTCAGCCGCTGGTGGTGTCTGCTGGTTCGGCGGTGCAGGTGTCGGAGCGAGGCCGCCATTGGCGGTGTCGCCGCCGCCGTCTTGGACGACGATGGTGTCGTTGCCGAGGCTGCCACTCATGGCGTCGCCGCCGGAGGTGCCGGACAGGGTGTCGTTGCCGTTCTGCCCGGATGTGCGCGATCAGGAGCAGGTGGCCAGGACGATGGAGACGACGGTGCAGCTGGCTGAGGCGCTGTCGTTGGCCGGGTTGGGGTCGGCCGGGGCGCTGGTGGTGCGGGTTGCGGTGACGGTGACCTGGCCCAGCGACAGCAGCGACAGCGGCACCCTGAAGTCATTGCCCCCACGCTTACCGCTGATGGCTGTTCCGCTGTTCCGCAGCCGAACTACCTGACGTAACGCATATTGACACTAAGTAATCATGCCTGGTAGCGGCGTGGTTACTACCGGCTGGGTGACAGACCTCTAACTGATCTTCGGTGACCTCCACCCGCAAGGCCCCAGGCACGCGGTCTCTGACTGGGTGGCGGCCCACCCTTGCTACGGGAGTCCCGAGCCAACACGTCCGGCAAGCCGACTGACCAGGAGCGGCAGGGCTCAGCGCACGATCTCGCAGAGATTCTCCTCAATCCCCGAGCTCTGCCCATCCGTGAGCGGATCCAGGCCTCGAGCATCCCGACACCCTCTCTACCTGGCACGAACTCGCCCGGTGGACTGGGGGCGCGGGGGACGCGGCCACTGCCCGCGACCTGCTGCCCATCCATGAGCGAGTCCAGGGCCCCGAGCATCCCGCTACCTTGATTACCCGGCAGGAAGCCGAGGCGGGAGCGTCGCCGTGCCCTGACCCGAAATCGCCGCTTGAGCCATGGGCGGGCGCCACACGTACGCATACGGCGGCCGCGCAGCCGCCTGTGTCAACGTGCGGCAACCGGTGCAGAATATCGTCAACGCCGCCACGGGCGAGCCGAGCACGTCGGCCGCATCAATCAGCTCATTACCAGGTATGGCGGCTCCAGGTGGCCTTCCCACTCACGCATGAGGGCGTCCTCGACATCGTCTGGAGTGTCGCTGTACGGGCCGGGGTCGGCGTAGACGCGACGCAGACCGAGGTTATGCTCACCGTCGGCGGCGACCCTGGTCCACAGCGGACCACGCCAGTCGCACTCGCAGACCGCTCGCCAGCCGACCGCATCCCGGCCATCTAGTAGGCCTGCCGGTTCCTGATCCTCAAGGCCCCAGCGCACCACCACGGTGCCGCCGGCCTCCGAGCCCACCGAGATCCGTCCGTCAGGGAATTCAGTGGCCGCCCATCCCACGTGTGCATAGTCGAGGGTCTCCCAGCCCATGCCGCATCCTTCGATCGGAAGTCGGGCGATCCCGACAAGTGCCTTCATGATGTCAGAAGTGCCTGAGCGCGCCCGCTTCGTCGCGACACCGCCGCTGGTGTCGGTTTCACAGGCCGATGTTCGCCTTGGCTCCCATGTAGGAGCCGGCTCCGGGCCACCCGGGCCCGCGCCAGCTCGACGAAGTCGGGGGGCGAAGCCCAGTGAGGCCAGGTCGGCGAGCGGCACGAACCGTACGCCGCGGATCGGGCGGGTGTCGGCCCCCTCGGCGAACGCGCCCACGGTGCCGCCGACGCGGGGCCTCGAACGTCATATGAATCACGGGAGTGCCGTTGCCGGGCAGGTGGTCACACGTACAGCAGCCGGCCAACCTGCACGTCGACGCCCGTCTCTTCCCGAATCTCGCGGGCGAGCGCGTCCGCGAGACTCTCCTCCTCCTCGACCTTCCCACCTGGCAGCGTTCAGGAGCGGCCGGTGTCGGTGTCCTGGTCAAGCAGCAGGATGCGGTCATCCTCGACGAGGATGCCGGTGACTCTCACGTTCATCACGCGAGCACGGTGTCCCGCCGATTAGGTCCAGTTCGGTCGATCTTGGCGAACCAGCCCTCGGCGTCCGGTGCACCGCGTCGGACGCCACGAGCCTTCCTGGCAACCCTCTCCGGTCACGGCACCAGCTAGACCACGAGGGAGAAGCCCTCGGGCGGCGCGCCCTCGGCGACAGCATTCCCACCCGAACCTTGCCCTCTCGTATCTCGCGGGCCCGCCGGTACTCGGGGGAGTCGTACCACTTGCCCTGGACCTCGGTGTATCGCTTGCGTAGCCCGCCAAGCTTGCCGGCGTCGAACAGCGTGCCGCACGGTTGGCAAGCGTAGAAGCGGTCACCCGAGACCAAGCCGCGGTCTGCGCGTATCTGGGGATGGACGATCTCGAACTCGGCCACCTGGAAGTACATGACAGCGTCCACACCGGAGCAGAAATCACACGTGGGCCCTTGGCGGGCCAAGCCCACTTTGAGAATCTGGCCGTCTTCGGGGGACCTGCGAAGCGGCGTGTGTCGAACAGGTTGGGTTGATCGCTGGTCATGCTGGTCACCTGTCCTCTGACTGGATCGTTGGTCTCACTGAATGGCGGGGGGCTCATCACGAGGTTGGAGACTCTCCCGCGTCTGCTTCCTCGAGCGCCGCGGCGTGCCCTTCGGGCGGCTCACTCCTTCGCGTGAGGCGAGCTTGGCGAGCGCGTCCGCCGTGAGCCTGTACTCGGTGGCGATCTCGGCGACTGGCTGGTCGGAGGCGTAGGCCGCCATCACCTTCGCCAGCCACTCCTGGTAGACGGCTTCGGCGGAGGCCCGCTCCTCGGGCTTCATAGGCTGGGGTCCATCCTGGGTGCCCCTTCTACTCGTCCGGTTCGGCGATCTCGACGATGGTGAGCGGCTGAGCCAGGGCGCGTGAGGGGGCATCCCAGTGCGCGGCGTTCAGCGTCAAGATCGGGCAGATCGCGACATCCGCGATGGCCGCCACATGAGCGTCGTACGGGCCCAATCCAGTGACGGCCATCATGTCGGCGAGCTTCGCCGCCTGGTGAATGCCGTCGAGGGGGGCGACCGTAGTCCGCTCGAACGCCGCCAGGCCGGCCAGAAGCGGCTGAGCGTCCGGCAGGCCCTGGCTCTCCAGCAGCGCCCCGGCAGCGGCCAGGGAGGGGATGACAAGGGCTTGGCCCGCCCTGTCGAAGTCCTGCAAGAAGCCGATCAGGTCGGCGTCGCCGCGGGCGACGTCCACCAGGATCGTCGAGTCGAGAATGTGGGGGGTGGGGGAGAAATCACTCACCAGACGCCACCGGGAAGCCCTTGTCGGCGAGTTGCTGCTTGACGTGGGCCATAATGCGGGCCACGCGTTCGGTGTTGGCGTTTGCGGCTCGTTCGCGCAGCAGAGCCAGGGCTCGCTGATCGGCGATGCGCTTGGCTGCGATGGCGTCGTTGAACACGGCGGCGACGCTCGTCGCCTTGCCAGATTCCACGAGGTGCTCGGCATACTCGACCACATCGGGGTCGACGGTGATAGTGATCCGGGTCTTACGGTCTCCGCTCATACCCGGGATCATACCCATCTGAGTGGTGATCGTCCCGCACAACAGAAAGGGGTGTGACTTAGCGCTTTAGTTGGCGGATTAGCACTTCAGTTGGCATCGCTGCTGGGGGCTTTCGCAGGTAAATGACCAATTCTCCTGCCGGTCAATGTACGGCGTCGCCCTTGGCGGCGTCCACGATCTCCTGCACCTTGTGCTGGCCGAGTCCGGTGATCGCCATGACGCCCTTGCGGGTCACCAGAGACTTCTTCTCGGCGGCCTGTACCCCTTCGGGTGAGCCGCACGCGCGGACGATCGCGTCGTGCCAGCGCTGGGTGGGTGCGGCCATCGCCGCCTCGTAGTCGCGGCGCGCCTGCTCCTGCGCAGCGCGGAAGATTTCGGTCTCCTTGGCGAGCTCAGCTTCGGCGGCTGCCCGCTGCTCGGCGGGAGGCAGCCGTCCGGGATGCGGCCGGCGGGGCCGGGTCGGGCGTGTCATGAGCATCAAGCTAGCTCCTCGTATCGGCTTCATGTAGGACTATCTGGCGGTCGCGACGCCGTCCCCTGGTCAACGCGAGGTGGCCAGGGCTTCCTCCTCCGCCGCGTCGCCTTCGGCCGCGCGCAACGCCTCTCGAATGGTGTGGGCGTCGACCTGTACACAGGCGGCCAGCGTGGCGATGGTGGCGCCCGCACCACGGCACTTCAGCAGCACTCCATCACGTTCGCGGCGAACCGCGTCTTCGGCTTCGGCGTGGCGACGCCGGTCAGCCTCCAGCCGTTCGCACACCAGCCGCTGGCGATCCACCTCCCAGCGGGCCTCCCGCACCTGCTCGACCGCCGTACGCAACTCTTGGAGCGCCTGCCGTCCTTCTTCGAATGTCACCTGACGCCGTCGAGCCGACAGAGACCCGGCGGCTGTCGCGAGGTCCACGCCCGACCACGCTGCGATCTCCGCCATCGTGTAGCCCGAGGAGGCGCAGAGCTCGATGAGCCGGTTGCGCTGCGTGCGGCACGACGTCTCCGTCGCGATCGCCTGGCGGCGGAGCTCCTCCTGCTCGGCACGTCTTCGGCGGGCACTGGCCGTCTGCTCCCTGGCGGAGCGCCATCGCGCTGCCACCTCCCCCAGGCGGGCCAACAGCGGATCCGAGCCGTGGCGGCCGGGTGTGATCGGTCCGATCAGCGTATAGATCATGTTCTCGCTGACTCCGGCGTCCCTGGCAAGGTCGCGTACGGACATGCCGACCTGGTGGCAGGCCATGACGGCCTGATCGCGATCGGCCGCGATCTGCCGCTCGACGGCGGCGGCCTTGTCGAACACGTCGCTGACGAAGGCGACCAGCCGAAGGTCGGTCTCATGCTGGGCAGACAGCTCACGCCATTGCTCCGCCGTACGGGAAACCCGGTTGATGGCTTCCGGCGCGGACATGGGGGACTGCGGCGGCAGTTCGGTGGTGCGCCGGACCACGAGGTTGATCGCGTTACGGGTCATGCCTGTGGCCGCTGCGAGCTCCGTGATGCCGATCTTGCTGTCGCTGCGGCGGGAGGCGGCGATGAGCTGGTTGAGCTCGGCCCTGACCTGTTTGACCGTCTGCCTGCTCTGCGCCGTGACGGCCTCAGCCGCTTTGCGCAGCGCGCTACATCTCTCGCGGAGGGCCTGTGCCTGCCGGCGCCGCCGGACGGCGTCGAGGAGGGCCGAGCGCACCGGCCTGCCGAGAAGTGGCCTGTCCAGCGCGAGGGCCGAGCTCTCGTCGCAGACCATGTCGACGGCCGCTCTGAGTCGGGCGTGCACGGCCCTGTGCGCGGTCAGTGCCGACTGCCGCAGGGTCGTACGGACCCCGGCGTCTCGGGGTGCGGGCAGGTGCACCAGCGTCAGGCGGCTGCTGCGCCGACGGGCCGCAGCGGCCACCGCCCGCATCGAAGGCGCGATCAACGGGTCGGTGATCAGGAAGATCGGGCCCGTGCGGGTGGCGAGGACCCGGTCGAGGAATTCGCCGTGGACATCGTCCATGGCGTCGTCGGCAGGCAGCACGGCGAAAGAGCGCTGGGTTCCGTTGGTGCGGACGATCGACATCAGCTGGAGCTCGCCGGGCAACGGCATGATCTGCAGAAAGAACAGGGGCGCGGCCTGGGCCTCGGCGCGGGCACGGACACGACCGAATTCCTCCGCTAACCACTCCGGGACCTTCGCGCACTGTTCGGCGTAGGTGGGCAGGCCGCCGGCGGGCCACAGACCCAGCTGACGCAGCAGAGCCCGGAGGTGCTTGCCGGAGATGACGACCCTCGCCTGCTCGCGCAGGTAGCGGGCGACGAGTCTGCGGCTCCACAGGGGCCGGCCGAGCCCGAGCCTGCGGGGGTCGGCCAGGAGGGCCTCGCGCAGCACCCGCCGCGACTCGGGCAGCATCTTGTACGGCGTGCGGCCCCCGGGGCGAGCCTCAAGTTCGTGGTCGCCGGCCTTCCCACGCTCTCGCCACCGGTAGAGAGTGGCGCGTGCCAACCCGTACTCCGCGGCCAGATCGGCAGGGCGGCTGCCCTGGCGCATACGGGCCACGGCGTGGTGGCGGATCACCGCGAGGTGGTCGTGGCCGATGGCCCGGCCGTCGCCTCCGGCGGCGCGCAGGCGTTCGAGCGCATGCTGCAAGGCGTCGTGTGCCGTACTCACTTCGGCGTCCTTGTTCACCGTAGATCGTCTAGCACGGTTCGGATGTTCATGGCAACACAAGATCTCACCGAAGGTGGAGATCGCAGTCAGGTGCGCGGCCGCGACTGGACGAGGGACGCGTCGACCGACACTTCGTTGACACGCCTCTTCCCAATGATCGCCGGGGAATCTAGCGTCGCTGCCAACGCCTCAACGTTTCTGATCGACTCGTAGAAAGGGCATCGGATGTCTGATGCGGCGCTCACCACCGAGTTACCCGACGAGGGTCTCGCCCGCGACGACTACGCGCTCCAGCGGGTGCCGCAGTCGGCCCGCTACGGCTGGGTGACGGTCGCGATACAGCGCTTCGGCATGCTGAGCGCGCTCAGTCAGTTCCTGCTCGGCGCCACCCTCGGCATGGGAATGACGTTCTGGGACGCCGTGCTCGCCATCACGCTCGGCGCCGTCATCCTCGAGGTCGTCGCGATCGCCATCGGCATCGCGGGCATGCGCGAGGGCCTGTCGACGACCGTGCTGGCCAGGTGGGCAGGGTTCGGCAGGTACGGCGCGGGCATCGTCGGCATGGTCATCGCGATCTGCCTGCTCGGCTGGTTCGGCGTGCAGTCGGCCGTCCTGGCCCAGGGCCTCGCCTCGCTGCTGGGCGGTCCGCCCGTGTGGGTGTGGTCCATCATGGCCGGACTGGCCGTGACCGCGATCGTCGTGCACGGCTTCGCCGGCATGGCATGGACCGCGTGGATCACCGTCCCCGCCTTCCTCGCCCTGGCCGGATGGGCGATCACGGTCGAGCTGTCGAAGCAGTCGCTCGGCGCGCTGGTCGCCTCGGCGCCACCGGGTCCCGCCCTGAGCCTGGCCGAGGGCGCCACCATCGTCGCGGGCGGGTTCATCGTCGGCGCGGTCATCTCGCCCGACATGTGCCGGTGGAACCGCAGCGCCGCCGATGTGGTCAAGCAGACCGTGCTCGGCATCACGCTCGGCGAGTACGTCGTGGCCCTGGTCGGGGTTCTGCTCGCCCACGCGCTGCGCACCGGAGACGTGATCGCGATCGTCACCACGACCTCGGGCGTGGTGGGAACGATCGTCCTGATCACCGCCACCTTGAAGATCAACGACTGGAACCTCTACGCCGCCTCTCTCGGCATGACCAACACCCTGCACACCGCGTTCGGCAAGCGCACGAACAGGGCCGTCGTCACCGTCGCGCTCGGCGTGATCGGCACCGGCCTGGCCGCGGCGGGCATCCTCGACCACCTCATCGACTTCTTCGTCCTGCTCGGCGTCGCCATCCCGCCCGTCGCCGGCATCATGGTCGCCGAGTACTACGTCGTCCGCCGATGGCGACCGGCCCTCGACGCCTCACGAGCCTCCGGCGCACTCCCGGGCACGGCTCCCGGCTGGGCGCCCGCCGCACTCGTCATCTGGCTCGCCTCCGCGCTGATCGGCAGGTACGTCGCGTGGGGCATCCCCGCACTCAACGCCCTCGTGGTCGCCTTCGCCGCCTACGCGATCGCCGGCAGGCTGGGCCTGACCGGTGCGCCGCGTGACGAGAACGCTCGAGTGGCGTGACCCCGGGCCCATCTCTCTCCTCCTTCGACGCAGACAGGAGCACCACCCGTGCGTGTCGGGATTGACGTGGGCGGCACCCACACCGATGCCGTCCTGATGGCCGAGACCACAGTCGTGGCCGAGATCAAGACCGCTACCACCCTCGATGTGACCAGCGGCGTCGTCACCGCCCTGGAACGACTGCTGGCCACCTCCGGCGCCGAGCGGGGACACATCACCGCGGTGATGATCGGAACGACCCACTTCACCAACGCGCTGGTCACCGGCCGCCGCCTGGCCCGCACCGCGGTGGTACGGCTGGCGCTGCCCGCCACCGCCGCGCTACCGCCCCTTGTCGACTGGCCCGACCGGCTGATCAGGGCGATCGACCCCAGCATCCACATGTGCGACGGTGGCCACGAGTTCGACGGCCGGCCGATCTCCCCGCTGAAGCCGGACCAGCTCAAGCGCATCGCGGCCGAGCTGAGCGCGCACGAGATCGACACCGTGGCCATCAGCAGCGTCTTCTCCCCCGTCAACGCCGAGTTGGAGGAGCGGGCCGCCGACATCCTGCTCGCGGAGCTGCCACACCTGCACGTGAGCATGTCCCATCAGATCGGCAGGGTGGGGCTGCTGGAACGGGAGAACGCCACCGTCGTCAACGCGTGTCTGCGCGACCTGGCCGACGAGATCGTCGACGCCTTCGCCGAGGCCCTGCGGGCGGTCGGCATCCACGCACCGCTCTACCTGTCCCAGAACGACGGCACGCTCATGGACGCCGAGTACACCCGGCGCTACCCCGTCCGCACGTTCGCCTCGGGGCCGACCAACTCCATGCGCGGCGCGGCGTTCCTGGCCGACCTGGCCGACTGCGCCGTGGTCGACATCGGCGGCACCACCACCGACGTCGGCGTGCTGAGCGGCGGCTATCCTCGCCAGGCCACCGGCGAGGTCGACATCGGCGGTGTGCGCACCAACTTCCGCATGCCCGACGTGCTGTCGATCGGGCTCGGCGGCGGCAGCCGCGTCGCCACCACCCCGAGGTTGGACATCGGGCCCGACAGCGTCGGCTACGAGCTGACCGAACACGCCCTGGTCTTCGGCGGCCAGGTCCTCACCGCCACCGACCTCGCGGTCGCCGCCGGCATGGCCGACATCGGCGACCCCTCCCTCGTCCGCCACCTCAGCAAGGACCTGGTCAGGAACGGCGTGGCCTGGATGGCCGGCAGGGTGGGCGAGCTCGTCGACCAGATGCGCGTCTCCGCCCAGCCGCTGCCTGTCATCGTGGTCGGCGGCGGCAGCGTCCTGATGCCCGACCACCTGCCGGGCGTGCCTGCCGTCCACCGTCCGGCCCACCACGCGGTGGCCAACGCCATCGGCGCCGCGACCGGCCAGATCGGCGGCGACGTCGACCGGCTGTTCGCCATCACCGCCGCCCGCACCCGCGAGGACGTCCTCGACCAGGCCCGCGCCGAGGCCGTCGAGCGGGCGGTCTCCGCGGGGGCCGACCCTGACACGGTCGAAGTGGTCGACATCGACGAGGTGCACGTGGCCTACCTGCCGGGCAACGCCGTGCGCGTCCGCGTCAAAGCCGTCGGCGAGCTGCGCGTCGGCCACGCCGCGACCATCGAGGAGGTACAGGCGTGACAGGCATGAACCTGACCGTCGCCGCGCTGCGCGACCTGGCCGAGGGCGCCGCCGTCCTGGGCACGGGCGGCGGCGGCGACCCCTACATCGGCAGGCTGCTGGTCGAACGGCAGCTGCGCGAAGGCCGCAGGGTGACCATCATCCCGATCGACGAGCTGCCCGACGACGCGCTCGTGCTGCCGTCGGCGATGATGGGCGCGCCCACCGTCTTCGTCGAGCGGCCCCCCTCGGGCAGAGGCAACGTCGCGGCGCTGCGCGCCCTGGAAGAACACCTGGGCCGTACGGCGGCCGCCACCATGCCCATCGAGTGCGGCGGCCTCAACAGCATGATGCCGCTGCTGCTCGGCGCCCAGCTCGGACTGCCCGTCATCGACGCCGACGGCATGGGCAGGGCCTTCCCCGAGCTGCAGATGGAGACGTTCGCCGTGTACGGCGTGCCGGGCTCGCCCATGTCGATCGCCTCCGACCACGGCGACGTCGCCATCATCGACGCCCTCGACAACGTCCGCATGGAACGGCTGGCCCGCGTCATGACGGTCGAGATGGGCGGCGCCGCCTACATCTGCGACTACCCGATGGACGCGGCCACCGTCCGCCGCACCGCCGTACCCGGCACGCTGACACTGGGCATGCGGATCGGGGCGGCGCTGAGGACCGCCCGCGAGCGGCACGAGGACCCGTTCGACGCGCTCACCACGGCGCTGGCCGGCACCATCTACAGCCACGGCCTGGTCCTGTTCAGGGGGAAGGTCGTCGACATCGACCGCAGGACCGTCGACGGATTCGCCCGCGGCCACGTGACGCTGGCCGCCCTCGACGACCCCGGCGACCAGCTGCGGATCACCTTCCAGAACGAGCATCTCGTCGCCCGCCGCGACGGCGAGGTGGTCGCGATCGTCCCCGACCTGATCTGCACCCTCAACACCGACACCGGCGCGCCGGTGACCACGGAGGCGCTGGCCTTCGGTCAGCGGCTGACCGTCTACGCCATCTCCACCCCCGAGATCATGCGCACTCCCGGGGCGCTGGACTGCTTCGGCCCCGCCGCGTTCGGCCTCCCCGACCCCTACACCCCCGTCGAGCGGCTCGCCACCGGAACACAGGTCGGCGCCTGAATCCCTGGAAATCGTCCGTTACGGAGATCGTCTTCACCGCTGTCGACGACCCCGCCCCCGGAGCCACCCGCTGGGCTCCGGCGGCGGCGGTGAAACCGCCGCGGCCTGCCCCGGCCGTCCGCGTCGCGGCTCAGCTCAGCTCAGCAGCAGTGGTTTCCCGCTGGTCCCACGACTGTCGGAGCGGGGCCCTGGTCGGTGTCGGCGGCGGTCGTCGTGGAGGTCGCCAGTACCGCGGCGACGACGAGGGCGCTGAGGGCGAGGACGCGATGTCCCAGGCGGGAACGCACAGCGAACCTCCTACTTTCTTGACGCGTCGACACACGGTCGAGCAGCTTGCGAACCGGCCCCGATTGTGACAGCCCCTTGGCCGCTCCACAACATGATCCATTTCGCCTCGTGCGCCGCCGCGGAGGCCGGCTGGGGCCGGACATCTGGGCAATATGCCCCAGAGGTGGTGGTCTGCCCGGGTTGTGTCTACGATCAAGTCGCATTGATCGACAACCGAGACAGGTCACGGGCCAGGACGGTGGAATGCTGACCAACATGCAGCACGGGGGCGTGATCCTGCGAGGGCTTCGACACCAGCGCCGGTTGACGCTGGAGCAGCTCAGCGGTCCTCAGCTTTCGATCCGAAGGCTCATACTGATCGAGGACGGCGTCGATGCCACACCGGGGGAACTGCGGGAACTGGCCGTCAAACTCCAGTGCCCGCCCCTGGTCCTCAGGCACGGACTGGCTGCCGACCGCGGCGCGGAGATCAAGCAAGAGCTCGCCGGAGCAGACGAAGCTCTCGCCCAGGGCATGTCCGCCAAGGCCCGCGCCCAGTACGCCGCTCTCGTCACAGATCCTGAGCTGGGCAGCCGCCCTGACCTGTGGCGTCAGGCCGAACTGGGCCTGGCCCTGGCGGCGGAGGCGGACGGAGACCTGCCCGATGCCATCGAACGCCTGACACACCTGCTGAACGTCCTCGCCCCTCTGGCCGAGCAGCTCCCGCCGATGGCCTACGAAGATCCAGAAGAGACCGAGCAGCGGATCGCCATCGCCCTGGCGCTGTGCCGATGCCTTCGCGAAGTGGGCGACCTGACGGCGAGCGTGCGCATCGGCGACCTCACCTTCTCCAGGGAGCTGCCTGGAGGCTGGACCGACAGAGGCATCGAGCTCGGCGCCACTCTGCTGGCCGCCTACATCGAACGTGGCGAACAGACCACCTGCCGGGCCCTGGCCGCCCAGCTGCTGGAGGCCGCCGAACAGCTGGGGACACCGCGGGCGCTGCGTGCGGCCTGCTGGAACGGCGCGACCGTCGCGGCCATGGACGGCGACGCGCAGCGAGCCGCCGAGCTGGGCGATCGCGCGCTGGCCGCCCACGCTCAGCTCACCGACCCCCGCTCCACCGGCCGCCTGCGGGCGCGGCTCGCGGAGAACCTGCTCACCTACTGCCCCGCCGAACACGACAGAGCTCGCCGGATGCTGCTCGAAGCCGAAGGCGAGCTGGCCGGCAGCGCGGCCAGCGCGATCGACCTGGCCTACTGTCAGCTGTCCCTGGCCCGCGCAGACCTTCTGGCCGGCGACGCGACAGCGGCGGCGAGTCAGGCCGGGGAGCTCGCCACCCGTCATCCGGCAGCGCTCAACCTCGTCGCCGACGCCCACCTGCTGGTCGCGGACGCCCTGCGCGCGCTCAAGCGCACGCATGCGGCCGCGGAGGTACGGGCCGGCGCAGGCGAACAGCTCGAACAGATGAACGCGCCAGGTCGCGCCTCGAAGGCCTTCGCCGAGAGCGCCGCCGAGTTGGAGCAGCTCGGCGATCTGGAGGGCAGCACGCGCGCCTACCAGCGGGCGCTGAGCGTCGGCGACCTGGCCGGTTACTGACCGAGAGGCCGGTCAGGCTGCGTCCGGCCCAGGAGGAACCCGCCGCGATCACACCCCCACGGACGCCCTGCGCGTTCCCGCGATGTGAAACGGGTGGGGCTGAGGGGCGCACAGGCGGCGCGCACCACGTCGTTTCTCGGGCCGATACCGTCGGTGCCTCTGGCACGGAGACGCCGTGCGATCACGTCCGCTGCGCGGGACCGGCTACGTCCGCGTAGCGGATGATCTGGGCGGCCAGGACCACCACTGTGGCCAGCGCGACCGCCGAGCCGATCTGGACCATTGGAGTGTGCGAGCCCAGAAGCCAGAGCACGACGAGGGCGCTCAGCGGGGGCGCGCAGAACGCAGCTAGATCCACCGCCAGTTGTAGGCGCTTGCGAGAGGGGCGGAGTGGATCCTCGCGGTGGTATCTCTCCCACTTGAACACGTCGATGTCACTGGAGCCGTCGTCGACGAGGCCGACCAGGCGCGGCCCCAGCCTGCCGCGGACGTAGCGCCCGATGGCGGCGATCTTGTGATCGTTGGTGACGTAGGCCCAGCCCAGCACCGTGGTGGCCAGCGGCAGCAGCAACAGCAACTCCAGCCGGCCGATGGTTGCGGTGACAGTGGTGATGCCGCCGACCGCGGTGAGCATGGCGTACAGCAACTGGCTGCGCGCGCCGATCCGCTGCCGCTCCTCCGCCTTCAGTGCGTCGTACTCGCTCAGCAGCGCCTTGACCGTGTGTTCGGGAGCTACTGCGGTGGTGTCGGTGATTGCGGGCATGATGCTGCCTCCTGATCTGTCGGATTGGCGGGATGTGCGGGCGTGCCACCCGCGGGTTGTCTTGTCGGTTGATCGCGGTGATGCGCAAGGCGGCGCTGATCTGGAGCGTCTCGCCACCCATCGCATATCTGATGATTCGTTACGATTCTGACGATATCGTCACTCATGCAATGAATGGTCAAAGCGCTGGTGAGTATTCCGTCACTCCTGACGGACCGCACTACAGTGGACGGTGACAGCAGCGACAGAAGTGAGGACAGATGGCCGACGCCGCCCCGAGCCGCCTGGATCGGCGCAAGGCGCGCACCCGCGCCGCGCTCGTCCACGCGGCCCAGACCTTCATCGCCGACGGCAAGACCAACGTCGCGATCCTGGAACTCACCCAGGCCGCCGACGTGGGCATGGGCTCCTTCTACAACCACTTCTCCAGCAAGGACGAACTCTTCAAGGCCGCCGTGGAAGACGCCCTGGACCGGCACAGCGCGGCGCTGGATGAACTGACCCGCGGCATGGACGACCCGGCCGAAGTGTTCGCCTGCAGCTTCCGGCTGACCGGACGCCTGCACCGCCGCCATCCCCAGCTCAGCAAGGTCCTGCTCAACACCGGCCTGGCCATCGCCACCGCCGACTACGGCATTGCCCGGCGCGCCCGACGCGACATCCAAGCCGGCATCCAAGCCGGGCGCTTCACCGTGTCAGACCCGGAACTCGCACTGGTGATGGCCGCAGGCGCCACGCTGTGCCTCGGCCAACTGCTCCACACCCAGCCAGACCGCGACGACGGCCGTGCCAGCGACCAGATCGCCGAAGACCTGCTGCGCACGTTCGGCATCCCCGCCGACGAGGCCCACCACATCTGCCGACGTCCCCTGCCCGAACTCGACCGGCTCCTCCCCCACACCACCGCGTAGCAGTGCCCGTCGAGGGCACGTGGACCGGTCATGAACATGAGTGGGTTCGGCGACCACGCCTACAGCCTGAACGCGCCGCTGGACGACGGGGAGACCGAGGCGGGGTGAAGCTCGCGACTCGCCCCATCATGAGTCGCTGCGGACCCCGGCCAGGAGTTATGACAGTCCCACGGTGACGCCGGCGCCGCTGTAGAGGGTCTCGACCGCGTCGGTGGAGGTATGCCCCACCGGGGTCGCGCGCTCACACGCAGCGGGTCACGGTGGTACAGCCACCCGACGAGGGAGATGTCGATGACCTACTCTCGGTGTCTCCCTCCGGCCGAGATCGTAGGCCGGGCGTTCGCATGGGCTGCGCCGTGTGCCGGTGCTCGCCGACCCGCTGAGGCCGCTGTATCGGAGCGCCCGTCCAGGGCATGCGGGCCGCCGTTGCCCACGAGCCTCTGTCATGGCCCTGCTGTACCGTTACCGCGCACGCCGCCCGTATCGGCCGCAAAGTTCGGCACGGAGCATGTTTACCTGGCAGCGGTTGTGCTCACGGAAGCCGGGCGGAGAATTGCCTTGTGGGGATCGGCCGGGCACACCTTGCGCCGACGCCATCGGGTATGGACCGGGGTCCCCGCGCCGTGACGCTCACGGCAATGATGGGCCTGTCCAGCTGGGCCACCTGGCGGAAGGCCGGATAACCGCGTAGCCGAATGACCGATGGTCGTTGTGGCGCGGCAGGCGTGGACGGAAGGGGTCTGCCCATGCGTATCGTCGTGGACTTGAATCGGTGCCAGGGATACGCACAGTGCGTGTTTCTGGCCCCCGAAATCTTCCGTTTGAGTGGTGAGGAGGCGCTTGCCTACGAGCCGAACCCCGATGACGCGCGGCGCCTGCAGGTTCAGCGAGCCGCTGCGGCCTGCCCGGTGCAAGCGATCCTGATCGACCGCCTGGACGGCGCCGAGCGGAGGGTGACGTCATGACCATGCCGGCAACGGTCGCGGAGCTGAAGCGCACCTTCAAGGCCAACGGCCGGATCGTCATCGTCGGCGCCTCCCTGGCGGGACTGCGGGCCGCCGAAGCCCTGCGTGAGGAGGGCTTCCACGGGTCTTTGACCATCATCGGGGACGAGCCATACGAGCCCTATGACCGTCCGCCACTGTCCAAGCAGGTACTCAAAGGCTGGGTGGCGGCCGACCACACCCAACTGCCCCGCTTGCGGGAACTGGATGCGCAGTGGCGGCTCGGCGTGGCGGCCACCGGGTTGGACCGGACCACCAGGCAGGTGCGCCTGGCCGACGGCGAGCTGGTCCCCTACGACCGGTTGCTGATCGCCACGGGCACCCGCGCGCGGCAGTGGCCCAATCCGACTGAGGCCGCCCTGGAGGGGGTGTACTCGCTGCGCTCGCGTGATGACGCCGCGCGGTTGCAACAGGCGCTGGCCGCGCGACCGTCGCGGGTCCTGATCATCGGCGCCGGGTTCATCGGCTCGGAGATGGCCTCCGTCTGCCGGGAACTCGATATCCCTGTGACCGTCGCCGAGCGGGGCTCGGCACCGCTGGTCGGCGCGCTCGGCGGGGTGGTCGGCGCGATCGCCGCGGAGATGCAGCGCGACCATGGCGTGGACCTGCGCTGCGGGATGGGCGTGTCGTCGCTGGAGGGCGACGCGGGCGGACACGTGCGGCGTGCTCGGCTCTCGGACGGGAGCACCGTCGAGGCCGATGTGGTGGTGGCCTCGCTCGGGTCGATCCGCAACGTGGAATGGCTGGAGGGCTCCGGGCTGGCGGCCGGCTTCTGGGGCATCGGCTGCGACGCCGGCGGTCGCGCCTTCGACATCAACGGCGTGGCGACCGACACCGTCTACGTGGCGGGGGACGTGGCGCGCGCGCCCCACGTGCTGTACGAGTACCAGTTCCTCGCGATGGAGCACTGGGACAATGCCGTCTTCGGTGCCGAGGTCGCGGCCCACAACATGGTGAACCTCGAGCCCGACTACTATCCGCATCTGTTGCTGCCCAGCTTCTGGTCCGGCCAGTTCGGCGTCAACATCAAGTCCGTCGGCGTGCCGCCGTTCGGCGACGAGATCGTCTTCACCCAGGGGTCGGTCAAGGAGCGCCGCTTCGCCGCCGCCTACGGTCGTCGGGGCCGCATCGTCGCCGCCGTCACCTTCGATCACGGCAGATGGCTGGAGTACTACGCGCGGCTGATCGAGCAATCGGCTACGTTCCCGCCCCCGCCTCCGGGCTGGGATCGGCCCGACGGCATGAACCCGATGCCGGCCGAGTTCCCCGCGCCGGGCGTCCCGACGGCGATGCCCGACGTCGTCCTGACCGGCCACGACCCGAACGAGCGCAGGGCCGAGTTCCGGCCTCGACGCCGCTGACGCGCCCCTCGAGACCAGCGCGTAACCGGACAGCACCAACAGGAAGAGGTGCATCATGGCCGAGGAAACCCCCTGGCAGCAGGCCCTCCGCAAGGCCAACCGAGCCAATCCGTACCCGTTCTACGCCGAGCTCCGGAAGACGCCGGTGTCGCGGCAGCCGGACGGCAGCTATGTCGTCAGCACCTATCGAGAGCTCGTCCAGTTGCTCCACGACCCCCGGGTCAGCTCGGATCCGAGGAAGCGCCCCGGGGCGATCCCGGGCGCCGATCCACTCGAGGCGAACATCATCGAGGTGGACCCGCCCGAGCACGATGTTGATCGCCGCCGGATGATGCGGCACTTCGGGCCGCCCGAGCGTCCCCACATGATCGCCGACCTGGAGCCCGAGATCCGCCGCATCTTCGCCGGGCTCCTGGACGACATGAAGGGCAAGACCCGGATCGACGTCGTCGACGACTTCGCCTTCCCGGGGCCGGTGACCGTCATCTGCAAGGTCCTGGGCGTGCCGCTGGAGTCCATCCCGCGCTTCCACGGCTGGATCGAGACAGCCCTGGACGGGTTGGACTTCGGCCCGGAGGCGAGCGACCCGGAGCAGCAGCGCCGCCTCGCGGCGGTTCCCGCTGTGGTGGCCGAGATGAAGCAGTTCCTGGCCGACCTGTTCGACCAGTACCGCAAGCAGCCCGGCCTGGGCATGTTGTCGGGGATGGTCCACGACGACGGCCCGGAGGGGCGCCTGCCCCAGGAGTTGCTCGTCAACAATGCGATGCTCATGCTCTTCGCCGGGCATGAGACGACGGTCAACCTGATCGCCCACAGCGTGCTGTCCCTGCTGCGGCACCCCGACCAGCTCGAGAGACTGCGCCGCCGACCGGAGCTGATCGTGCCCGGGGTCGAGGAGCTGCTGCGCTTCGAGTCGTCGGTTCAGTTGTGGCACAGCCGCTCCGCCCTCGAGGACATCGAGATCGCCGGCACCACCATCCCGGCGGGCTCGACGATCTTCCTCTGCTACGGCTCGGCGAACCGCGACCCGGAGCGGTTCGAGAATCCCGACAAGCTCGACCTCGAGCGCCCGAACAACCAGCACGTCGGCTACAGCCAGGGCATCCACTACTGCTTCGGCGCCCCGCTCGCGCGGCTGGAGGTCCAGACCGCGGTCAGCGAGTTCTTCCGCCGCGTGGAGAACCCGCGGCTCGTCGAGGACCCGCCGCCGTACCGCCACAACCAGATCTTCCGCGGCCCACGCCACCTCTGGGTCGACATCGACGGGATCCGAGACTGAGCGTCCGATCAAGGGACCGGAGGAGATCGGCAGTGCGAGCATTCCAGCTCGTCGAACCGCAGAAGCCACCGGAGCTGCGCGAGGTGCCGGTGCCCGACCCCAGACCCGGGCACGTCCTGGTGAAGGTCGGGGGCGCGGGTGCCTGCCACTCCGACCTGCATCTCATGGAGGCGCCCGCGGAGCGGCTCCCAAAGCTGCCGTTCACGATCGGCCACGAGAACGCGGGGTGGGTCGAGAAGCTGGGGCCGGGCGCGACCGGCTTCGCGCCCGGAGACCCGGTGATGGTCTACGGCCCCTGGGGCTGCGGGCTGTGCGCCAACTGCCGCGAGGGCCGGGAGAACTACTGCCAGAAGACCGGCGGTCTGGGCGGGGGCCTGGGTGGTCACGACGGCGGAATGGCTGAGTACCTGCTGGTCCCGGCGTCGCGATTCCTGATCCCGCTAGGCACCCTCGATCCCCGCGAGGCCGCCCCGCTCAGCGACGCGGGGCTGACCAGCTATCACGCCGTCAAACGGTCGCTCCACCTGCTGGGGCCGGGCTCGACCGCGGTGGTGATCGGGGCGGGCGGTCTGGGCCAGATGGCCATCCAGATTCTGCGAGCGCTCAGCACGGCGACGACCGTCGTCGCCGTGGACACCGCCGCCGACAAGCTGGAGATCGCCAAGCGCATGGGCGCGGACGAGGCGCTGGTTTCGGGCGACCAGGCGGTCACGCGCATCAAGGACATGACGCGGGGGCAGGGCGCTCAGCTCGTGCTGGACATGGTCGGCGTAGACCCGACTCTGCGGATGGCCGCTCAGATGGCCCGGGTGCTCGGCCACCTGACCATCGTCGGTCTCGGCGGCGGAGCGCTTCCCGTCGACTTTCTGAGTCCGCCGCACGAGTGTTCGGTCGCCTCGCCCTATTGGGGCTTCATCCCCGAACTCATGGAAGTGGTCACCCTTGCCCAGCAGCGGAAGATCAAGATGCTGGTCGAGCATTTCCCCTTGGAACGCGCCGGCGAGGCCTACCAACTCCTGCACGAGGGCAAGATCCAAGGACGCGCGGTCATCACCCCTCACGCGTGAGCGCGACCGGGGCCGACCTCCTGTCGCACCGGGGGTCGCCAACCGCACGCGCATCAATTCACCAGTGAGCCCCTCCAGCAGACCTCAGCAGCCAGGCAACGTCACCACTGCCCGGCCGATCTGAAACGAAGACACCTTCACCTGGTGCCTTGATATTCACGTGTCCTCGACAGGCACTGCTACGCGGTGGCGCTGGGGAAAAGCCGGTCGAGTTCGGGCAGGGGACGTCGGCAGATGTGGCGGGCCTCGTCGGCGGGGATGCCAAACGTGCGCAGCAGGTCTTCGGCGATCTGGTCGCTGGCCCGGCCGTCGTCGCGGTCTGGCTCTGTGTGGAGCAGTCGACCGAGACATAGTGCGGCGCCTGCGGCCATCACCAGTGCGAGATCCGCGTCTGACACGGTGAAGCGCCCGGCTTGGATGCCGGCTTGGATGTCGCGTCGGGCGCGCCGGGCAATGCCGTAGTCGGCGGTGGCGATGGCCAGGCCGGTGTTGAGCTTGACCTTGCTGAGCTGGGGACGGCGGCGGTGCAGGCGTCCGATCAGCCGGAAGCTGCAGGCGAACACTTCGGCCGGGTCGTCCATGCCGCGGGTCAGTTCATCCAGCGCCGCGCCGTGCCGGTCCAGGGCGTCTTCCACGGCCGCCTTGAAGAGTTCGTCCTTGCCGGAGAAGTGGTTGTAGAAGGAGCCCATGCCCACGTCGGCGGCATGGGTGAGCTCCAGGATCGCCACGTTGGTCTTGCCGTCGGCGATGAAGGTCTGGGCCGCGTGGACGAGCGCGGCGCGGGTGCGCGCCTTGCGCCGATCCAGGCGGCTCGGGGCGGCGTCGGCCATCTGTCCTCACTCCTGTCGCGGCTTTGCCTGTCTCACTGTAGTGCGATCCGTCAAGAGTGACGAAAAGCTCACCACCTTTTTGACGATTCATTGCATGAGTGACGCTAATGTCCATAAGTGAGGAAATCGTCAGATATGAGGAGATGGTCATGAGTGAATATCATGACCCGCACCTGCCTTGCACAGCCAGCAAGGCGCGCCATGGGCGAGCAGCCCCGGCAGGGCGCGTAACCCGATCCTCGGGGTCCACGACGGACTTTCGGCCCGGCACCCGGCGACATCCCGCCGAGATCGTCACCGCGGCCGCCGCCGCGCGTGACGAATCCATCCGCGACGCGGGCGAAGACAAGCACGCCGAGCGTCGCGGCCAGGTCGGCAACGCCCTTGCCGCCGCCGAACGGAGGGCCTCGGCCGAGAGCACAAGTCCACACCGCGGCAAGCGCCCGCTGCCGCCGCTTCCCGTTCCACAAGGAGGAAACCCATGACCACCGGCCTTCGCCCCGTACGGTCCCCGCGCGAAATCCCGACCCTCGACCACACGCCGCAGATCCCCGACACCAACCCGGTCGAGTACTTCGCCGAGCTGTCCAAGCAGTTCCCCGAGGGGATCTTCAGCATGGACATCGCCGGCCAGGAGAACGTCTTCGTCTACGACCCGGACCTGGTGACCGAGGTCTGCGACGAGACCCGTTTCGGCAAGCCGATCTTCCCGCCGCTGAGCCATGTCCGGGACTACGCCGGCGCCGGCCTGTTCACGGCCCACGACGATGAGGAAGTCTGGGGTATGGCGCACCGGATCCTCATGCCGGCCTTCAGCCAGCGGGCCATGAAGGGCTACTTCGGGCAGATGCTGGAGATCGCCCAGAATCTGGTGGGCAAGTGGGAGCGCAAGCAGGGGCAGACGGTCAAGGTGACCGACGACTACACCCGGCTGACGCTGGACACCATCGCCCTGTCGGGGTTCGGTTACCGGTTCGACTCCTTCGGCAAGGAGGAGCTGCATCCCTTCCTTCAGGCGCTGCTGGAGGCGCTGGTGGAGTCGATGCGGCGCTCGCAGGAGCTGCCGATGATGACCAAGCTGCGCACGGCCGACGACAAGAAGTACCGCGAGAACATCCAGCTGATGCGCGAGCTGGTCGAGAGTGTGATCAAGGAGCGCCGTCGGGGGAAGAGCGGTGGTGAGGACGACCTGCTGGGCCTGATGATGGAGGCCGTCGACCCGGAGACCGGCAGGCGGCTGGACGACGACAACGTCCGCGACCAGGTGCTGACGTTCCTGATCGCCGGTCACGAGACCACCAGCGGTCTGCTGTCGTTCGCCACGTACTCGCTGATGCGCAACCCCCACGTGCTGGCCCAGGCCTATGCCGAGGTGGACCGGATGCTGCCCGGCGACACCGTCCCCAGCTACGACACGATCATGAAGCTGGACGTCATCCCGCGGGTGCTGGAGGAGACCCTGCGGCTGTGGGCTCCCATCCCGCAGATCATGAAGGCGCCGCTGGAGGACACCGTCATCGGTGGCCGCTACCACCTGGAGCAGGGCACGAAGACGAACCTGCTGATGTTCCCGACGCACACCCACCCCAAGGCGTGGGAGCGTCCGCTGGAGTTCGACATCGACCGGTGGCTGCCGGACAACCGGGCCCAGCACCACCCGCACGCCTACAAGCCGTTCGGCAACGGCCGGCGTGCCTGCATCGGCCGCCAGTTCGCGCTCACCGAGGCCCGCCTGGCTCTCGCGCTGGTGCTGCAGAAGTTCAAGTTCTCCGACACCACCGACTACCAGATGGACGTCCGGGAGGCGCTGACGCGCAAGCCCGGCGACTTCGAGCTGGTCGTGCGGACCCGTCAGGAGCACGAGCGGGTCGTGTTCGGTGTTTCAGCGGCGCAGACCGACGACAGGCAGCAGGAGGCCTCGGTCACCGGTGTCGGGGTGAACCTCACCGTCGCCTACGGCTCCAGCCTCGGCAGCTGCGAAGACCTGGCGCGCGCGATCGCCGACCGCGGCGAGCGGTCCGGGTTCGGCACCACGTTGCTGAGCCTGGACGAGCTGGGCGACAATCCGCCCGCCGAGGGCCTGCTCGTCGTCGTCGCCGCCAGCTACAACGGCAAGGCGCCCGACAACGCCCAGCGCTTCGACGACCTGATAGCGGCCGGGCTGCCCGAGGGCTCGCTGGCCAACGTGCGCTTCGCGCTGCTGGGCGCCGGCAACACCCAGTGGGTGGCGACCTACCAGGCGTTCCCGAAGCGGATCGAGGCCGGCCTGCTGGCCGCCGGGGCCACCCCGGTCATCGAGCGCGGTGTGGCGGATGCCGCCTCCGACTTCGACGGCATGGCCACCCGCTGGTTGAACACCCTGTGGACCACTCTGGCCGAGGAGTACGCCGCCGACACCTCCGACGTCGGCGCGCCGCGCTACCAGGTGCGGCTGCTCACCGAGGCGGACGTGCGCCAGGCGATCGTCTCCGAGCAGGCCTACCCGCTGACGGTGGTGGCCAACGAGGAGCTCGTGGCCGACCCGACCGGGTTGTGGAACTTCAGCATCGAGCCGCCGCGCCCGTCCGCGAAGTCCATCACCGTCGAGCTGCCCGAGGGCGTCACCTACGCCACCGGCAACCACCTGGCCGTCTTCGCCAAGAACGAGCCGCCGCTGGTCTCCCGCGCGCTGGCGCGGCTCGGCGTCGAGCACGACCAGGTACTCCAGCTCGACCAGCCGGCCGGCGGCAGGACCCACCTGCCGGTGGGCACTCCCATCACCGCCGGACTGCTGTTCACCGAGTTCCTGGAGCTGCAGGACGTGGCCACCCGCACCCAGGTGCGCATCCTGGCCGAGCACACCCCGTGCCCCTGGACCAAGCCGCAACTGGAGGCATACACGACCGACACCGAGGAGGCAGACGAGCGATACCACACGGAGATCCTCGGCAAGCGGGTCTCAGTGCTCAACCTGTTGGAGCGCTTCCCCGCGGTCGAACTGCCGCTGGCGCTCTTCCTGGAGATGATGGGGCCCATCCGTCCCCGCTTCTACTCAATCTCCTCCTCCCCGCTGGCCAGCCCGCGCCAGGCGCGGCTGACCGTCGGACTCCTCGAAGGCCCGGCCCTCTCCGGAGACGGCCAGTACCGCGGCACCTGCTCGTCCTACATCGCAGGCCTTGAGCCCGGAGATGTCTTCTACGGCTACGTACGCGTGCCCTCTCCTCCCTTCGCGCCGCCCGCCGACCCCGCCACACCGCTCATCCTCATCGGGCCCGGCACCGGCATCGCACCTTTGCGCGGCTTCATGGAGGAGCGCGCCTGGCAGCAGCAGAACGGCACGAAGGTGGGCCCGTCCCAGGTCTTCGTCGGCTGCCGCCACCCGGAGCACGACTGGTTCTACCGGGAAGAGATGGACGCCTGGGAGCAGGCCGGGATCGCGAAGGCGCACACCGCCTTCTCCGCAGTGGTCAACCACCCCGCCCGGTTCGTCCAGGACGCCCTCATCGCCGAGGCGGACACGGTGTGGCAGGCGCTCGAAGACGGCGCGTACGTCTACGTCTGCGGCGACGGACGCCGCATGGCGCCCGCCGTACGAGAAGCACTCGCCGCCATCCACCGCAGCCACACCGGCAGCGACGACCGAACCAGCCTGCAGTGGCTCGACCAGCTCGAGGCAGACGGCCGCTACCAGCAGGACGTCTTCGCCTGATCCCCGTGCACCGCGGACTGTCGGACGAGCCCGAAAGCTCCGCTCCCTGCTGCACGGCACCGACCGTCCCACCCCTGTCAAGAAAGTGAGATCACCATGGACACCATGCTCGCCGGACGCTTCCACCTGGACAGCAGGAAGTTCCTCGTGGAAGAGGTCCCCGTCCCCGTGCCGGGCCCGGGCGAGGTACTCGTCGAGGTGAAAGCCGCAGGCGTCTGCCTGTCGGACGTCCACCTGATCGACGGCACCCTGCCCCCTCTGTTCGCCACCTCCGAGGCTGTCACAGTCGGCCACGAGATCTCCGGGGTGATCCACACCCTCGGTCATGGCCTCAAGCGGGGCCTGACCGTGGGCGCCCGAGTCACCCTCGAGGCCGGACAGAGCTGCGAGCAGTGCGATGACTGCGCGCGCCGCCGCCCCTGCGCCCAGGTCCGTACCCGAGGCATCGACTACGACGGCGGCTGGGCCCAGTACACCATCGCCCGCGAGGACACCCTCATCCCGATCCCCGACAACCTCCCCTTCGACCAGGCCTCGATCATCCCGGACGCGGTCTCCACCTCCTACGCCGCCGTCGTGGCCACCGCCGGGGTGCGCCCTGCTCAGGCCGTGGGCGTGTGGGGTGTGGGCGGGGTCGGCGCACACAACGTCCGCATCGCCCGCCTGGTCGGCGCCGCGCCGATCATCGCCGTCGACCCGCTGCCCGGCGCCAGGGAACGCGCTCTGGCCTTCGGAGCGGACATCGCTCTCGACCCGTCCGCCGACGACTTCGCCGACCAGGTACGTACGGCTACCGCCGGACGCGGCCTGGACTTCGCCTTCGACTGCGCCGGCGTGCCCGCGGTCCGCGAGCAGGCCGCCGCAGTGCTCGGCCTCGACGGAGCCCTCATCCTGGTCGGCATCACCCCCAGGCCGCTCACCGTCAGCGAAGGCCTGACCTTCAACTACCTGCGCAAGCAGGTACGCGGGCACTACGGCGGCTCCCCCGAGTCGGTCTACGAGTTGGTGCGACTGGCCTCCAACGGCCGGCTCGACCTGGCCCCCTCCATCACCGACCACATCCCGCTCGCCGACGCCCCCGAGGCGATCCACCGGCTGGAACACAAGATCGGCGACCCGATCCGCCTGATCCTCGTTCCCTGACTGGCAACCGAATGGCATCGGATCCACCGACAAGATCGGTCACGAAGATCGTGATGGTCGGCGGACCGGCCCGATCGGGTCGAAACGGTTGACGAAGCTCGGCATGCCTGGCACCGAACACCCAGGTCAACGGAGTGCAGTATCTGCCCCGCAGCGTCTTGCAGGTCATGCACGGAATGTGAAGACAACGGAAGGAGTACGTGCTGTGACGGCACACCTGACGCCCCTGTATGCCTGTGACGCTCAGCGCCCATCTGGTGAAGACCGGACCGCGTCGGCGATTCAGAAACCCTGCGACAAGGTGCGCGAGTTGAAGCGCGAGCTACAGAAGAAGGGGCGATTCGCTTCCGACGCCTCACACGAGCTGCGCACGGCGGTCGCAGGGCTACGCGCCGGATTGGAGGTGGCCCGCATGTATCCCGATGAGACCGACCTCGGCGACGTGCTCGGCCGGGCGCTGCGAGATGTCGACCGGCTGAGCGCGATCATCACCGACCTGCGGGTCCTCGCGGAAATCGAGGCCGGCCCACCCACGAAGCCACAGCGGATCGACCTCGCCGAACTTGTCCGTGACGAGATCGCCCGCAGGATCGACCGCATAGCGGTCCAACTGCGCCTGGAGCCCGGGGTAACCGTCCAGGCTGTCCCGATCCAGATCAGCCGCGTGCTCACCAACCTGCTGGACAACGCCCAACGGCACGGTCGGCACCTGGTCGAGGTCCAGGTCAGCCACGACGACGACCACGCCGAGCTGACGGTCACCGACGACGGAGAAGGTGTCCCGGAATCCGAACGGGAACGGATCTTCCAGCGCTTCACCCGGCTGAAGGCCGCACGCCACCTCGACCACACCGGCAGCGGCCTGGGCCTGGCGATCGCCCGCGACATCGCCCAAGCCCACATCGGCAGCCTGCACATCGGGGAGTCCGAGACCGGTGGTGCCAGCTTCGTCCTGCGCCTTCCCCTCGCGGGTTCGGCTGCTCCGGCCGGTCGAAGCGCCGGCCGGAGCCTGCACAAAGCGATGATCCATTAGCCCGGCTGGGCGTGCCCAGCTCGACGCCTGCGGACCCACCCGTTCCGGGCACCGAGCGGCTTCTCCACACCGACATGCTCGAACCTCTCGTCACACACGAAAGGAAACCCATGCCCGCGATCCTCATCCACGGAGTCCCCGACACCCACCGCGTGTGGGCGGACGTCCGTCGGCACCTGACGCGCACCGACGTGCATGCCTGGGACCTGCCCGGGTTCGGGGCTCCACCACCGGACGGCTTCGGCAGCACCAAGGAGGAGTACGCCGACTGGCTGATCAGCCGTCTGGAGGAGGTCGGTGAGCCGGTCGACCTGGTCGGCCACGACTGGGGCTGCATCCTCACCGCCCGGGTCGCGTCTCTGCGTCCCGACCTGGTGCGCACCTGGGCCGGAGGCAGCGGTCCGATCAGCCCTCGCTACGTGTGGCATCCGCTGGCGGAGATCTGCCAGGACTCGGTGGAAGGTGACCGTTTCATGGCCGAGCTGAACAAGGACAGCTTCGCCGACGACCTGGCCGTCGGCTTCGAGGTCCCCACCGACCTGGCCATGCAGACGGTGCACCACATGGATGCGCTGATGAAGGAGAGCATCCTGAAGCTCTACCGCTCCGCGCTGCGGATGGGCAGTGAGTGGGAACCCGATCTGGCGAAGATGACCGCACCGGGCCTGGTGTTCTGGGGATCACGCGACGCCGCCTGCCAAGTCGAGTTCGCCGACGAGCTGGCCCGAGCCATCCGGGCGGAACGGGTGATCAAACTCGACTGCAACCACTGGACGGTGCTGCAGCGGCCCGCGCAGGTCGCCACCGCTCTCGAAGAGCACTGGCGGCGTCACGAAGGCAGCTGATCCCCAGCACGCCTCTCGACGGCCGTGCGCCCGGTGTCCCTGGCGCACATGCGTTGTGTGCGAAGCGCCCGCCTCATAAATGGCTTCGGCATTGGCGCGGGCCTGGGTTAGTCTGCGGCAATGCCGCAGGGGGACATTGACAAGATCGCTAAGGAAACCGGCTTCTCCGGTGTGGTCTCGATCGACCGGGGCGGCCAGATCGAGTTCGCGAAAGCGTACGGGCTGGCCAACCGCACCTACCGCGTTCCCAACACCCTGGACACCAGATTCGGCATCGCCAGCGGCAGCAAAGGGTTCACCGCCCTGGCCGTGCTCTCGCTGGTCCAGGACGGCGTGCTGGAGCTGAGCACCACCGCCCGATCCCTGCTCGGCAAGGACCTACCGCTGATCGCGGACGACGTGACCGTCGAACATCTGCTCACGCACACCTCTGGCATCGGTGACTACCTGGACGAAGAGATCGACACCGAGATCACCGACTACGTCATCGGCGCGGCGCACGAGCTGACCACTACCGAGGCTTTCCTGCCCCTGCTGGACGGGTATCCCACCAAGTTCCGGGCCGGTGAGCGGTTCGGCTACTGCAACGGTGGATTCGTGGTCCTCGCCCTGCTGGCGGAGCGGGCCAGCGGCGTCGGCTACCACGACCTGGTCAGGGAACGGGTGCTCCGCCCGGCCGGCATGACCAGAACCGACTTCCTCCGCTCCGACGAGCTACCCGCTGACGCGGCCGTGGGTTACCTGCCGTTGGACGGGGCGGACCGCTCCAACATCTTCCACCTGCCGGTGCTGGCCACCGGCGATGGCGGCATCCACACCACCGCCGCCGACATCTCCACCTTCTGGCGCGCGTTTTTCGCCGGCGACATCGTGGATTCCGTCGAAGAGGTGGTACGGCCACGCTGCGACGTACCCAAAGAATCCATGCGCTACGGTCTCGGCTTCTGGCTGCACGAGAGCACCGACACGGCGATCCTGGTCGGGTACGACGCCGGCGCGTCGTTCAAGTCCACCCACGACCCCCACACCGGCACCACCTGCACCGTGCTCTCCAACACCTCCCCCGGTGCCTGGCCCATCGCCCGCGCTCTCACCCCTTGAGGACCGACACGTCGTACTCGTGAATGGCACTGTCGCGGGTGAAGAGCGATCAGGATCCGGTCAAACGGATGCCGGTGCAGCATGGGCAATCGAGCGGCGTCGATCCCGCGGCTGGCACCGATGGGCACCCTCGGTGACCTTTTCGACGCGAGGCGTGCCGTCGGCGCGGACGGGCGCGATCCGCAGTTCGTCGGCCGGACTCAGGACACCAGGCGCTCTTTCGGGAATGGCTCGTAGCGTCACGGATGAGCCCTACCGGACGGGAGCGGCTGCGGTGCGGACCAAGGTGCTTCCGAGTCGTCAGTGCGGTCGGCGGAGAAGGATCCCGGCCGATGCGCACGAAGTGGAGTGCTGGACACCGGACGAGGCGGCCGGCCCAACTCCTGTCAGGCGGCCGCAGAGGCCCGGGGCAGGCTCGCGCCGAGTGCCAGCGGATCACGCCCGGTGCGCAGCACCGTGCCGTCGGGGCGGACAACGACTGCGGATGCGCGACCATTTCTCAGCCATCGGTGAAGTTCGCTGCCCGGCCGGGCAGCGATGAGAACTGCTCCGTGCCGCTCGATCTCGGCTTGTTGCATGGTGGACGGCTCGGTGGACGTGACGATCGAGAACCGGCCCGCGGCCACGTCGTCGAAACGCCGGCCGTTGTCGAGGATGGCGTTCGGGCACAGCCTGCCCGCGAGAGTACGGCGCAGGCGTGGCCGCACCACCAGGTCCGACTGGCGCAGCGCAGGGGTTCGGCTGTCCGTAGTCAGCTCATTGAGGCCGGGCACGAGGTGCAGACGCGGAGCCACGACGCGGCGGATGACGTTGCCCAACTCGCCGCCCGCCGTCATCGCGGTGCCGAGCAGCCTCGCCAGCCCGATCATGGTGCGGGCGTGTGGCTTTCGTTCGATCTGGTAGGTGTCGAGCACGGTCTCGGGCAGGCTGCCGCCGAGCACGCCGGCGAGTTTCCAGGCGAGGTTCATCGCATCGCGGAGCCCGGCTCCCATGCCTTGGCCGATGAACGGCGGGGTGAGGTGGGCGGCGTCGCCCAGCAGGAACACCCGGCCCTCGCGCCACCGGTCGGCGACCTGTGCGCGAGAGACGTACCCCGCCGCGCGGACGACTTCCAGCTTCTCGACAGGAATTTCCTTGGTCCAGGGCGAGATCAACGGATGCAGGCGAGTGATCTCGCAGTAGTCGTCAGCGGTTTCGCCGGGCGCCAGCCGGAACTCCCAGCGGTGCCGGGTCTTTCCGAGGCGCATGTAGGTCGTGGGGCGGACCGGGTCGCAGACCTGGTGCGCGCCGTTCCATTGGCCGAGGTCGGCCTCGCTGTCCACGTCGACGACGAGCCAGCGTTGCGTGAACTTCAGGTCGTGCATGACGGCGCCGGTCGACGCCCTGGTCACGCTGTTGGCGCCGTCGCAGCCCAGGACGTACGACGCGCGGACCGAATCCCGGCTGCCCGTCGCATGGTTGGTGAAGTCGACCAGGACCCCGCTGCCGTCCTGGCTCAGCGCGGTGACCTCGATGCCGCCGCGAAGGGTGACGTTCCCGTACTGCTTCAGATTCCGGCGGAGGATCGCCTCCAGCTCTGGCTGGTCGAACATCACCCCCATGGGGTAGCCGTGCCTGCCGAGGCCGTCGCGTTGAAACTCGGCCAGCACCCGCAGGGTCGGGTCGACGAGTCGCAGGCCGCGGTGCGGCCAGGCGATCGCGGCGAACTCGTCCCGGACGCCGAGGCGCGCCAGGATCCGGTAGACCTCGTCGTCGAGGGCCACTGCGCGGGGCCCCTGATAGACGGACTCCCATCGCTCGAGCACCAGGCACTCGACGCCGTACTGGCCGAGCAGGGTCGCGGCGGTCAGTCCGGTGGGCCCCGCGCCGACGATGACGACCGCCCGAGCGGTATGCGACTCATGGTGTTCGCTCACGACGTGCCCTGGAGGTAGCTGGCGCCGTAGACGCGCTCGACGATGATCTCGAGGATGACGCGGTTCATCGCGGCCAGCTCCGCGTCGCTCATCGGCTCGATGCTCTGGCCGCCGATGCGGGACACGACACGTGCGGTGTCCGACCCGATGCCGACGGTCCGGAGGGTGGCGGTGCCTTCCAGCGTCACTGACGGGTACGGCGCAGCCGCCCCGATCACGCACAAGGAGGCACGCCTGGTGCGCTGCGCGTCCCTGGCCTTGGCGCGTCCGGGTTCGGTGGAGATGAGCAGACGGTCGCCGTCCAGGGCGAAGTAGACGACCGACTGTCGCACCCCGCCGTCGGGTCGGGAGGTGGCCAGCACGCCCGCAGGATGCCGGGCGAGGAAGTCACGGACAACAGGATCGATCATGAGGTCACCAACCGGTAGTGGATGAGATAACGGTCGAGCGCGGCGGCCAGCTCCGTATCCGGGGCGATCAGGACGACCGGCCGCCCGTTTTCCAGCGCGACCTCGGCCGTGCCGTGAGGGTCGAGGTCGGCGATGATGCGGCGGACGGAGTCGGCGACCAGTTCGGGTTTGTAGAGCTTGCCGACGGTCGTGGTGGGCAAGGACGCGACGATGTGCACGGCCTTGGGGGCGGCGGCCGGCTCGGGGGCGTGTGCCAGGGCCCAGGCCAGCAGGTCGTCCTCGCTGACCAGTGCGGAGACGGTCACGTAGGCGACGGGGACCTCGCCGGAGTGCGGGTCGGGGCGCCCCACGACGGCGGCATCGCTCACGACGGGGTGCGCCAGTAGCGACTCCTCGATCGGGCGCGGGTCGATGTTGTGGCCGCCGCGGATGATGAGATCTTTGGCTCGCCCGCTCAGATAGACGTAGCCGTCGGCGTCCACGTGGCCGAGGTCGCCGGTGACCAACCAGCCGTCGAAGATCCTGCCGGTGGGATCAGGGCCGTCCTGGCCGAGGTAGCCGGGGAAGACCGCCGGCCCTTTGATGGCCAGCACCCCGGTATGGCCGGGTGGGCAGTCGCCGCTCGGCCGCCCGTCGGCCTCCACCGTGACGGCCTTGATCTGCTGGTACGGCAGGCGCAACCCCACCGAACCAGGACGCGGCGCGAGGGCGGGGGTGCTGGCGCTGGCGCAGGTGGCCTCGGTGAGGCCGTACCCCTCGAGCATCGGCACCTTGGCCGCATTCTCGAACGCGGTGCGCACCCGGCTGGGCAGGGGCGCGGCGCCGACGACCCCGGCCCGGAGGCTGGAGATGTCCACATCCTCAGGAATGGGTGGCAGGTTCGCGTACACGGTCGGCACAGCGGAGAAGGCGGTGACGCGGTAGCGCTCGATGAGGCGCCAGAAGTCGGCCATGAGTGTCTTGTCGCGGTAGCCGAGCGGGCCGAGGCTGGCCACGGTCGCGCCGTGCATGAACGGCGCCAGGCCGGTGACGTGCACGGCGTTGACGTGGAACAGCGGCAGCCCGGCCAGCGCCACCCCGCCCCCCACGTAGGCGCCCGAGCAGCCGAGCGCCCACGCCATGTAGACCTCCATCGCGTGCGTGTGCGGGGCGATCTTCGGCGTGCCGGTGGTACCGCCGGTGTGGAAGTAGGCGGCCAGATCCTGTGGCCCAGGCCGATGGTGGGCGACCAGCCGGTCTCCTGGCTGCTCGGCCGCGAGCCGTTCGAAGTCGCCGACGCCACGAGGGGCGTAGCCGGCGTCGATGGCGGCGTTGTCGCCCACCAGCAGCAGCGCGCGCAGGTGCGGCAGCCGTCCTGCCACACGTAGCGCCTTCTCCCACAGTTCCCTGTTCCTGCCTGGTCCCGCCACGACCAGGATCTCGGCCTGGGTGAGGGTGAAGATGTCGATGATGTGGTTGTCGGCCAGCATCGGGTTGACCGGGTTGGCGATGCCGACGGCCTGGGCGCCCAGCAGGGCGGCGTAGGTGTGGCCGGTGTTCGGTAGCAGCAGCCCTATAGTCCCGCCCGGTGCCAGCCCCAGGCTGGTGTAGAGGTTGGCGGCCTGGTGCACGCGGGTCAGCAGGTCGCCGTAGCTCCAGCTGACCTCCTCTCCCTCGCCCAGCAGGTGCAAGGCTGGCGTCTGCGGTGTGGCGGTGGCCGTACGGCGCAGCAGCTCGTAGGTGGAGGAGGGTAGGTCGCGCTCGGCCAGCGGCACCGCCTCCACCAGAGGGAGGTCTTGCGGCGCCAGGACCAGGGGGCGCTCGCCCTGAGTGTGGTGCGTCATGGCGCGTACCTCACCACCGTGCGCTGGGTGCCCAGGTCGATCCCGCGGTCGTCGGTGGCCACGGCGACCTCGATGACATCGCCGTCCTGGAGGTACTTGGGGTTGCCGGCCTGGCGGTCGAGGAAGAGTTTCCACTTGAGCGCGGGCGGCAGCAGCGAGGCGACGACCCCGATCGGCTTGGGCGGCGCGCTGAGCGCGGTGCCGGCGGGGGTGCCGGTCAACAGCAGGTCGCCGGCGTCCAGGCGCTGGAAGCGGGTCAGCGCCTGCAGCGCCTGGAGGGGCTGGTAGATCATGTCGGCGACCGTCATGTTCTGCCGGAGCTCGCCGTTGACCGACAGGCGCAGCCTCAGGTCGGTGAACCGCTTGAACTCGCCGGGTTCCAGAAGCACCAGGGCGGGGCCGACCGGGGTGAAGGTGGGGTAGGACTTGGATTCGTAGAACTGGGTCTTGAGCAGCTGCAGGTCGCGGGCGGAGATGTCGTTGGTGACGACCAGGCCCGCGACGTAGTCGGCGAGGTTGTCGGCGGTGACCGTGGTGCCGACGGGCATCTGCCTGCCGATGACGAGCCCGATCTCCACCTCGTAGTCCAGCAGCCGCACGTGGGCGGGCCGGATGACCTCGTCGTAGGGTCCGCTGATCGAGCCGGAGGACTTGCGGAAGAAGGTCAGCGGGACGGTGGCGGGGTTCATGCCCACGTCCTTGACATGCGAGGCGAAGTTCGTCATCTGCGCGACGACCCGGCAGGACGCCGTGACCGGTGACAGCAGGGTGAGGCTGTCGAGGGCCACCGTGTCGGAGCTGGTGGCGGCCGCGGCGATGGCCTGCCGGTCGGCCAGCAGCTGTCCGGTGGTGGTGGCCTGGGTGTCGACCTTGGCGGCGCCGGCAGGTGTGGCCACCCACCAGGAGTCGGCGGTGCGGAGGATGGAGGTGCTCATGAGCTGGCTACTTTCAGCAGGCCGCGCAGGCGGTGCAGGTCGAATTCGTTGTCCTCGCGCAGCGCGCGGACGATCCCGCGCAGCTCGCGCAGCGGCTCCCGGCCGGGTGCCAGGCCGAGGAAGTCCTTGGTCGCCGGAGGCCCCCATTGGGCCAGCCCTGAGGCGGTCATGGGCGCCCAGCCGGGCTCGAGCGTGCAGTCGAACAGGTCGCCGTCGCTGAAGTGCTCGACCAGGAAGCCGTCAGGGTCGCGCCAGTAGTCGAAGATCTGGCTGCCCTGGATGTGCCGGCCGATGCCCCAGGAACGCCGGTAGCCCTGGTCGAGCAGGTGCTGGCCGCCGGCGGCCAGCGCGTCGAGATCGGCGACTTGATAGGCGGAGTGCACGTAGCGGTTGACCGGGCCGAGGGTCATCGCGAGCGTGTGGTGGTCGGTGGGCGCCATGCCGCGGTCGCAGCGGATGAAGCTCATCGCCGGCCCGCGTGCGCGCTGCCCCGGGTAGTAGAGGAAGTCGCTGACGATCAGGCCCAGGTGCTGGAGATACCAGTTCAGCGTCTCGACATACCGCGTGGTCTGCAGGACCACGTGCCCGAGCCGTTGCACCGTGGCCGGCGCGCGCGGCGGCCGCTGGGTGACGTTCGTCCGCGCTGCGGCGTGCCCGAAGTTGAACGTGAGCGGCGTCTGGGCGGGCAGCGTGGCCAGATCGTGCGTGTCCGACACCACCCGCACCCGGTTGCCGCTCGGATCGGGCAGATCGACGGTGAGCCCGCCCAGGCTCTCGGGCAGCGGCGTGGCTTTCCTTCCGGTGGCGTGGGCGAGCTTGAGCAGGTCGCCGGGGTCGGCCGCCTTGAAAGCCGGACCGATGAACCTCGACCGGGTCCCCTTGCGGATGAGCACGCACGGGCAACCGGCGTCTGTGCCGCGCAGGTGGAGTTCGTCCGCGGTGTGCAGCGCCGTGGTGAATCCGAAGGCGTGCGCGAACGATTCCGCGCGCTGCAGATCCGGCTTGCTGAACTCCAGCCAGGCCAGATCGTGCACCTTGATGATCGGGTTGGCCGCCCTGCCCGGGTGCTCGCCCTTCATGGCGCCCTGCTCACTGTGCAGGCCGGTGTGCGGGTCATGGTGGTCCATCATGGGCAACCTCCTTCCACCTCTCTGACACTATCGTCATTTATGAGCGTATCGTCAACACTTTGCTGATGATTTCGTCACTCTTGACGTGCGACGTCAGGTGAAGGCGAGTCGGAATTCCCTAAACGCGGCTGTCACCAGCCGCCAAATCGGTGATCACGCAAGGATCTGTGGACCTGTGCCGTGGTGGTGGGCCTGCGGCACGATGCCCGCCCATGGACGGCCCGCCGGTTGATGTGGACGAGCTCGTCGAGCACTGGACTGCACTGGATGAGGAACGTGATGCGACCCAGCTCGGGTTCGCTGTGGTGCTGAAGTTCTACACCCAGCACGGCCGCTTTCCGCGGGGGCGTGGAGTGGCGCCGGACGACGCCGAGAAACTGACCGCATGGTTGCTGCCGAGGTCGCATGCCGAGCGTGATCCTGCCCAGGTGCGGGGTGGAGATGCTGCGCCGCATGCGTGATCAGCGCATCGCAGGTGTTCCCGAAGGCGCTGAACAAGCTCGTCAAGGACGTTTTCTTCGGCGGGAAGGCCGCGGGCTGACAGGGCCGAGCCGGCCACGCTCGTAATCTCGGAAGGGCTCCTGCGACGGCCCGCTTTGACTGATCCCGGAACTGCGACGTTGTCCGGCAGGCGCACGGGTGTGGCCGGAGGAATCACGGTCGCGACGTCCGTCCGGCTTCGTCATTTTCGAGTCCCTCGGGGCGAGCGTGGACCGACGATCAGCGCGTCGCGTTGTGCGGAGCTCAGGCGGTCCGGCCTCGGGGTGATGGCGAACGCGCCGCGCCCGACCTGCTCCACTGTGAGCGGATCGGAGAGGATCGGACGACGGCTGAGCGCGTCCAGGGCGTCGGCCGCCCGTTGGATGGGCCAGTCCAGTGCCCTGGCGAGTTCGTCCACGGGAATACTTCGAGGCCGACGCGTCCAACGCGATTGGCCTCCCGACGACATAGCCGCCCCTTTCACCGGCGTCCGCCCAAGCCGCGAAGGCGGCGCGCCATTCGGATCCATGCGACCGTTTGGGGGTACGTGCGGTCCTCGACCACAACGTTCATGCCACCCGCGACCCGGGCCGTCAGGGACTGACATCGGCGACCGGCTGGACAGCTCCAAGCGGGCCGATCTCGGCGTCGACGCCGCCGAGATATGAGGGGGCTCTCCGACTGCGTTCCGCCTCCACCACGCCCGCGCGCGGTACACCGGACGGCACTCCCCAGCCATTTCCTTCCTTTCCCACACCCCGATCGCCAGCCCGGGTGCGATCCCTCATGCCCTCGCGGTGAGGCTCCGCCGGCACGCGTCCTGGCGCGGGGGCGTCCGATCACGAAGAGAGTTCATCAGATGACCAAGAGCGAGCAGGTCGTGCTCGACGTCGGCGGGCTGCACGACGTCACGTTCCAGGGCCACGGCGAGGTGCTGGCCCTCTCGGGCCGGAACGGGGCCGGCAAGACCACCACGATCGAGATCCTGGGGGGCCTCCGCGCCCGCTCGGCGGGCCGGGTCGAGGTGCTCGGCGCCGACCCCGCGCACGGCGACGAGCGGTGGCGGGCCCGGCTCGGGGTCGTGCTGCAGCGGATCGGGTGACGCCATGACCGTGATGACTACGACCGGCCGGTCTCTGGCACCGGGCCTGGGCAGGGGCTTCATGACCTGCCCACGTCCACCGGGCCTGCACCGACACCTCCGTCACCACGTAAGAGAAAATCTATAGCGACTGGAGTAGACATTCGTTGTTACAGGGGCTAATGTTTCTGACATCGCAGGGAACGAAACGCCGGGCAGCGCAGAAAGATGCAGCAGGACGCCGAACTGCCCGGACATGGTGGATGAAGTCGAAGTTTGTGAGGGCAGAAGGTCGGACGTGAGGGGCCAGCGCAGTTACAAGGGGCCCCGACCGTGGACGCGCTGCCGAAGATGAAGTTGAAGTTGGTTGATGGCAGGGGCAGAAGGTCGGACGTGAGGGGCCAGCGCAGTTACAAGGGGCCCCGACCGTGGACGCGCTGCCGAAGATGAAGTTGGACAGTGGTCCGGAAGATAGAGATGAAGGGAGTGTTGAACACCATCAGGATCGCCCGTTGCCGGCTGAGTCTCGCCGCTCGGGTACCGCAGTTCCACAGATAGGAAGGTGGTCTACGGTCACGCATTCGCGATCCCCGCATCGCCGCGCTGTACGGCTGATGCGGAAACGGTAAGTCCGGCCGATGGCCGGTAGATGGTGTTGAAACTCTTCGGGGGCCCCGGCGCGAGACGCGCCGGGGCCTTCTGTCGCATCGCGAAAGGCTTGTATGGATCAAACGCACCCAACCGCCGGCACCGCCACACTCGAGCACCGCGGAGCCTGCGACAGGTTCGACGATGAGAACTATCCCGCCTACAGCATGGGCGCGGCCACCGAGATGCTCCAGGTCACCCCCGCGTTCCTGCGCGCCCTGGGCGCCGCCAAGCTGATCGAGCCGCAACGCTCCCGCGGCGGACACCGCCGCTACTCCCGCTACCAGCTGCGCCTGGCCGCCCGGGCCCGGGAACTGGTCGACCAGGGCACACCGCTGGAAGCCGCCTGCCGCATCATCCTCTTGGAAGACCAGCTCGCCGAGGCGCAGCGCATCAACAGTTCCCGCAATCATCTGGCCGACGCCTAGCGCCACCACCTTCGCCGATCACGCGCTCTGATCTCTCGCAAGAGCAGATCAGAGCGAACGGCGCAACGGCCTGGCCCCGCACAGCTACCACCGGCTCGATCGCACGAATGACCCATACTGGCGAGCTGGCTGTGCTGTGCTCTGTCATTCCCGCTGTCGACGACGGCTGGCCTATGTCGAGCCGCCGACCGGGTGGAAGCCGAACTCGGCGAGCTGGCCCACCGCCTGACCAGTCTCGCCACCTCCATCAGCACGGCCCGCCCATCGCACTGTGAGACCTCACCGTGAGTTTTCGGATTTTGCGGAGGCTCTGCGCGCGCGGACCTCGGCGACCAGACGTTCGGCCCAGTGTTCGCGGACTTTGCGGACATGCCCACGCGTGCGCACAACCTGAAGCGGCAAAGAGCGCTGGCGGCGGCGCACGGCGCCGAGGGTCTGTGCAGCGGCTCCTGGGTGTGGTGGCCGCAGGTGAGGTGCCCAGCGTGGAGCAGGTCAAGGCACGTCGCGGCGATCGAGGCCACTCGTGAGCGCTTCGTACGCGCGATCGGCAACATCGATATCCCGCTCGACATGCTCGGCGGTCTGCACACGGTCCTGGGCGAGGACTGAGGAGGCGTTGCTGTGGTCGGCGAGTCCCTCAGCGATCCGACGCCTTGTCTCGCGAACCCTCCATGTTCCCCCGCCCAGCCACGTACGGCTATCGGGCTGAGGGGCGGCGTCCAGGGCTGCGGCCCAGCAACCGCCTGGTCACATCACACCGAATCACGCTTCGCTTGACACCCTGAGGAGCTGGGATGTCTTTGCCCCCTGGTGACACTGACCAGGGTGGGGCCATCAGGGGAGGGCCGCCTCCCCGACCAGGGGCTGCAGGACTTACAACCCCACCTGGTCGTCAAGCACGCCACTGTCGGGGAGCGCGAAGGGCGGCGCTCCCCGAGCGGGGTTCGGGGGGCTTGCCTCGAGAAACACAGCCTGAGCCAATGGCGCGAAGCGCCCCTCGCCTCCAATTACTGCCCCCGCGACGAAGGTCCGCGCTGCCACCTGCGGCGGCCCAGCCCTGCCCGCCGGACGCCAGGAACTGGGCTTTCCACTTGATGATCGACCACTGTTACCAGGATCGTCGGCCGTTCCGTCCCGCCCGACGATTGACAACCGGCGTGGTGATGGTCACGGGGATCCCAGAGGGAGCCTGGGCACCCGTGATACGTCTGAGTTCGGCCTCGCCCGAGCGGACCTGACTGGTCTGCGGGACGATACCGGCGTCGGCCATCAGGCGGGTCATGTCACGGCGCTGGTTGGGCAGGACCAGGGTGACGACGCTGCCGGACTCGCCGGCGCGGGCGGTGCGGCCGCCGCGGTGCAGGTAGTCCTTGTGGTCGCTTGGCGGGTCGACGTTGACGACGAGGTCGAGGTTGTCGACGTGGATGCCGCGGGCCGCGACGTTGGTCGCCACCAGCACCGTGACGTGGCCGGTCTTGAACTGGGCGAGGGTGCGGGTGCGCTGGGGCTGGGACTTGCCCCCGTGTAGCGCGGCGGCGCGTACCCCGCTGTTCAGTAGGTGTTCGGTGAGCCGATCCACGGCGTGCTTGGTGTCCAGGAACATGATCACCCGGCCGTCGCGAGCAGCGATCTCCACAGTGGTGGCCTGCTTGTCGGCGCCTTGGATGTGCAGCACGTGGTGCTCCATCGTGGTGACCGCGCCCGCCGAGGGGTCGACCGAATGGACCACCGGGTCAGTCAGGTAGCGGCGGACCAGCAGGTCGACGTTGCGGTCCAGAGTGGCGGAGAACAGCATCCGCTGGCCCTCTGGCCGCACCTGGTCGAGCAGGTGGGTGATCTGGGGCATGAAGCCCATGTCGGCCATCTGGTCGGCCTCGTCCAGCACGGTGATGCCGACCTGGTCCAGGCGGCAGTCGCCGCGCTCGATGAGATCCCTGAGCCGTCCCGGGGTCGCAACGACGACCTCGGCACCGCTGCGCAGCGCATTGGCCTGCTGGCCGATCGACATGCCGCCGACGACGGTGGCCAGCCGCAGCTTCAGTGATCGGGCGTACGGGGTGAGAGCGTCGGTGACCTGTTGGGCCAGTTCCCGAGTGGGGACGAGGATCAGGGCAAGCGGCTGTCGCGATTCGGCACGCTGTCCGGAGGTGCGGACGAGCAGGGCCAGACCGAAGGCGAGTGTCTTGCCTGACCCGGTGCGCCCCCGCCCCAGGACGTCCCGGCCGGCCAGGGAGTTCGGCAGCGTGGCCGCCTGGATCGGGAACGGTTCATTCATGCCCAGGCTGGTGAGCACCTTCAGCAGCGCGGGCGGCATGTTCAGTTCAGCGAATGTCGCGGCTGCGGGCAGGGCCGGGGTGACGCTGACCGGCAGCGCGAACTCCCCCTGAAGCGCAGGACGCCGCCCGTAGCCCCCGGAACGGCTGGGGGCGCCTGAACGACCCGAAGCCGGCGAGCCGAATCGGCCGCCCCTGCTGGGATTGGCAGAGCCGCCCGTACGGGTGGGAGAGTAGCGGCCGTGCGTGCGAGTTGCATGGTTCATGCAGAATCTTCCTCGATGCGGCACGTGTCAGGAATTCTCGGCACGGTGAGCGGCACAAAGAATAGCGAGCACGAGCCGAAGAAAAGACGAGTCGAGCCGGGCGGAAACAGCCTGGGTCTCGTGCGTCGAAATGGTCGGCATTCGCCGAAAAGAACGGCGGCTGCGATGCCGGGCCAGAGGACTGGAGCGGACTTATGCCCGAACCGGAGCCATTAGTGGCGTAGCCGGTGTGCGGCGGAAGAACAGACATGTTGTTCTTCGCGGTTCGTGAGGCCGTCACAGCACATTGGGTACCACAAAAGCAACGCGCTGGGGCCCGCCCCCTACGGGGCGGGCCCCAGCTGCGTGGTGCGTCAGTGTCAGGCGGGAACGATGTTCTCCGCCTGCGGGCCCTTCTGGCCTTGCGTGACGTCGAAGGTCACCTTTTGGCCCTCCTGAAGCTCGCGGTAGCCCTGGGCGGCGATGTTCGAGTAGTGGGCGAAGACGTCAGCGCCGCCACCGTCCTGCTCGATGAAGCCGAAACCCTTTTCCGCGTTGAACCACTTCACTGTGCCAGTAGCCATCTTGCATCTCCTTCGGGGCAGTGCCCGTAAGGCTCGCACTGTGCGAGCCTCGCGTCGCCGCGATGATTACCCCGTCCGGAAAAGCGCCGGCAATACAAAAGTGCCACCACCGGGCACAGGACGCCGGCGAGGGCACTTGAAGTCTTTGGGAACCACAACTGCAACTGAGATAGACAGTATCACAGTGCGCGTTTCCGAGGAAAGCAAGGGTTCACATTTCGTCAGTTACGCCATAAAACCTAACCGTGCGTCGCACTAATTTCTGCATCTGCGGCAATAGATATTCACTTCTGTGAGCTTGTCATCTGAAGTGGCAGGTCTCAGGCGTGCTGCAAGCACCTGAACTTGACCTCCAAGCAGAGAATCCCCTGGTAGATGCGTTGTCCGACCAAGAGCAACAGCATCCCCAGGAGCTTCCCATCTGTCCGGCCTCATCCGCCGGCACCGCAAGAAGATCGGCCCGCACCACCTCCGCCGGCGAAACCGCAGAGCAGGCCTGCCTTGTGAAGCATCGTCCGGATGGTCACAGCGTGGCGGTCGCGCGCCGTCCACAGCGCGCGACCGCCCACGCCGTACGCCTACAGGTCGCCCGCCTCATCGGCATGTGGTCCTGCCGCTGACTGTGTGATTCTCACCTTCTGACGGGCTGCGCCGGCAGCGGGCAGCTCTCGCCTGGAGCAAGGCGGTGAACCCTTCCCGACAGACCCGCCCGTTCCGTGTGGCGGAGCCTGACGGCTCGTCCAGAAACGTGGCAGGCCGATGAGCATGGTGCACACGCATAAGGTCCGTCATCGTGGACAGGTGACCGCTTTACACGGCCGCCCCCCGACACCCCCTCCCACGACGCCCTGCGCCTGCTCGCGAGCTGGGCCGCCACCCTCGAAGCCGACACCCACGGCGACGCTCCCCGCCTCCTGCAGGATGATCGCCTCCACCACGGCCAGGACCGGTAGGCCAGGAGCTGCAGGAACGGCGTCGTTGACGGCGAGGATCACGCCGCCTGGCCGAAGGCTGACAGCCCCGTACGAACGGCGTAGGGACGGGCGACGATCTTTGCCGCTACGGTTGGCGCGCAGCGCGTCAGCCCCGACGTCGAACGAATCCCGGCCGACCGCCGCACACCCTCGCCCAGTGGACAGAGCGCAACATCGCGGCCTTCAAATACGCGTCGGGGTGACGACAAGTTCTCGCACCGCCGGCGAACTCCTGGGTACCGTCGCATCGCACCGGCACCGGTGGCCGCTCCGGCTGGCCCGCCATCGCAGCGGCAGCCTCGCCTGGCATCTCGGCACCGGCGTGAAAGGAGCTGGCAAGAGGTTCGCCACCGCGACGCGGCCTACGACCTGATCGAGATGATGACCGCCGACGGCGCCTGACCGGGTTGGGCGACGCCTTCGCCCTCCTCAGAGGCGGTCGGCCCGGTCGAGCAGGTATCGCTGCTCGACCTGGTTTCCGGTCAGGGCGGCCGCCTCACGGTACAGTCTCGCCGCGCCGGCCGCGTCGCCGGTCATCTGCAGCAGATGGGCGCGCACCGCGCGTTCGCGTTGCCGGATCAGAGGATCCTGGTCGAGCTGGAAGCGGCGGTTGAGGTCGTCGAGCAGGGTCAGCCCTCGGGCCGGCCCGTACGCCTTGGCCACCGCCACCACCCGGCTCAGCCGTACCGGCGTGGTGGGGTTGAGCCGTTCGAGCCACAGGTAGAGCGCCGCGATCTGCGGCCAGTCGGTCTCCTCCGGCGATGTGGCCGCGGCGTGCACGGCCGCGATCGCCGCCTGCAACTGGTATGGGCCCACCTCACGCCGCTTCCAGGCGCTGTCGATGAGCTCGGTGCCCTCGCGGATCAGGTCAGGGTGCCACTTTGTGCGGTCCTGTTCGTCCAGCGGCACCAGCTCGTCGCCGCTGGTGCGGGCGGGGCGCCGCGACTCGGTGAGCAGCATCAGCGCGAGCAGGCCGGTGACTTCGGCGTCGCCGGGCAGGGCGCGGTGGAGCATGCGGGTCAGCCGGATGGCCTCGCTGGTCAGGTCGACGCGGGCGAGCTGGGCGCCGGTGGAGGCCGTGTAACCCTCGTTGAAGATCAGGTAGAGCACCTGCGTCACGGCGGCCATCCGGCTGTCCCTGTCGGTGTCGGTCGGCGGGGTGAAGCGGGCGCCGGCGCGGGCCAGTTGCTGCTTGGCCCGGCTGATCCGCGTGCCCATGGTGTTTTCGGGGGTCCCGTAGGCGTGCGCGATCTCGGCGGTGGTCAGGCCGCCGACCGCGCGCAGCGTGAGCGCCACCTGGGAGGTGGCGCTCAGCGCGGGGTGGCAGCAGAGCAGCAGCAGGGCGAGGCTGTCGTCGGTCTCCTGCGCAGGGCCCGCCTGGCGGGCCGGTTCCAGCATGGCCAGTTCGGCGATTCCTGCCTCCTGCTCGCGCCGGCGCCGGGCCTGGTCGGAACGGAGCAGGTCGACCATTCGCCGGTAGCCGATCCGGATCAGCCAGCTGCGCGGGTTCTCCGGCACGCCGTCGGCCGGCCAGGCCCGGCTCGCGGCGAGCAGCGCCTCCTGCACCGCGTCCTCGGCGATGTCGAAGCGGCCGAAGCGCCGTACCAGCGCGCCGAGCACCTGTGGCGCCTCGATGCGCAGCAGGTGCTCGATGTCCGCGTTCATGCTGCGTGTGCCTTTCCCGCTGTCCTGCCGGCCATCCGCTCGCGCCGGGCGCCGCCCGGCGTGGTCGGTCACGCCGTGAAGTCCTCGCCCATGATCGGCCGGATCTCGATCGGCTCACCCAGCACCTCGACGATCCGCGAGACGATCTCCACGGCTCGCTCCTGGCTCGCCACGTCGATCACGGCGAAGCTGGCCAGGACCTCCTTCAGCTCGGCGAACGGCCCGTCGGTCGCCACCACGCCATCTCCGGACTTGCAGACCGTGGCGCTGACCGCCGGATGGCCGAGACCCTCGCTGCTGACGAATTCGCCGGTCTCGATCAATTCCTGCTCGAACCTCTGGTAGGCGGCGAACGCCGCCAGCGCCTCCTCGGAAGGGGTGTCAGCGGTCGCGGCGTCCCAGGCGGCGGCCGGGGTGTAGCTGAGCAGCAGGTACTTCATGGTGGATCCTCTTGTCGAAAGTTCGGGCAAGCGTACGCGAGGTCAGGCGGAGCGGCGCAGGGACAGGGCCAGGACGGTCGTCCAGGTGAAGGCGACCAGGCCGTTGACGGCGATCTGGATGCTCATGTGATCCGGCGACATGGGCAGCAGCAGGACGAGCGCGGCGGCGCCGTTGCCGATGGCCGCCGGCACGGCCCGGCGGCGGGCGCATCGGACGGCCAGCACGATGGCGGCGATGGCCAGCGCGGTGAAGGAGACGGCGGCCGCGGCCGAGTGCGTGATGCTGTGCCAGGACATCTGCGCCACCGGCCCGTCAGGAGTTCCGGCGGGGAAGCCGTTCTCCGGGTCCATGATGAACACCCCCGCTGCGATCATCCCGGCCCCGAAGATCCCGACCAGGATGGGCAGCGCCCGACGGCCGACGCCCTCGGCGACGGTGCGCCTGATACCGGCGGCCAGCGCCAGGCCACCCACGCCGGCAAGCACGAACGTGGTGATCTGGATCCAGCCGAGGCTGCCGGTGGAGAGCTGGCTGATCGGATGGCGGGTGATGTCGAAGCCCTCGCGGGCGAGCATCTGGACGATCGCCGAGGCGAAGAAGACCGGCCCGGCCAGGGCACCGGCGAGCAGCAGGTGGCCGGACGATCGGCGGACGGCGGGGACGCCGGGGGTGGTTGCGGTGGTGGTTGCGTTGGTGGTTGCGGTGGCCATGACTTCCTCCTTGATGGGGTCCTGCCGCTACCTCGTGGCGGGACCGGCCCTCTCGACACGGCCGCGATGTGATCCGAAACACATCCGAGGCGTGTCGAGACTCGTAGGCGGCCTCCGAGGTACCGGCGAGCACTCACCACACCCACAAGGAGGACGAGATGTCCGAGATGCCGGAGACCTACGAGCCGAGCGCCGACCTGAAGGCCCTGGACCGCCTGGTCGGCACCTGGGCGATCACCGGCGGCGCCGAGGGAACCGTGCGGTACGAGTGGATGCCCGGCGGCTTCTTCCTGCTCCAGCACGTCGAACTCACCCAGTTCGGCCAACCCGTCACCGGCCTGGAAGTGATCGGCAACCTGCGCCCGTTCGGCGAGCCGGTCGGCGCGGACGTGATGTCACGCTTCTACGACTCGGCCGGCAACACGCTTGACTACGTGTACGAGCTGACCGGCGACAAGCTGACCATCTGGGGCGGCGCGAAGGGCAGTCCCGCCTACTACGAAGGCACGTTCAGCGCCGACGGAACCACCGTCACCGGCGAATGGGTCTATCCCGGCGGAGGCGGATACGAATCCACCATGGTCCGGATCTGACATCGGCTCACATCGCCGACCTGACAGGCCGCCGCGCCTTGCCGGGAGGCGATCGCGGAGCGACCTGGCGTTGAGATGAGCGTGGCCCGGCGGGGACAGCCGGGCCACGCCCTCCCGCCGAGGGGACCGCTACGCCAACGGCTGCGCGTCGGGCGACCGAACGTGCCTCGCCTCGCCGGCCGTCAGCCGGGCGAGCGCGTAGGGCAGCGTGGATACGTCAGCTGTCGAAGGACCCGAGGCAGTGACGTTAATCACCGTCACCGACGCCTCATCCTTGTCACACTCTGCGGCCCCATTCCGTCCTATTAGTAGGCAAGGTAAGGGGGCCCACATGCGTTCGCTGGTCAAGCGCCGGTCGTTTCAGTTCTCCCACTGGTCGTTCATGTTCGCGGAAATCGCCGTCTGGTCGTTCGTCGTTCTGATGGTGACCGGGGCCGTGCTGATGGTGTTCTACGACCCCAGCATGTCCCAGGTGACCTATGACGGCTCATACGGCCCGCTGCGCGGACTCTTCGTCAGCAAGGCCTTCGACTCGACCATGCATCTGAGCCTGGAAGTGCGCGGCGGCCTGCTCATCCGCCAGGTCCATCACTGGGCGGCGCTCGTCTTCGTGGCGGCCGTCGCCTTGCAGCTGCTACGCATGTTCCTCACCGGCGCGTTCCGCCGCCCGCGCACCACTCAGTGGCTGATCTGGGTGACGCTGCTGGCGCTGGGCATGGCCGCGGGCGAGACCGGCAACGCCCTGCCTGACGACATGCTGTCGGGCGGGAGCCTGTGGCTGATCATGTCGGTCGTGCAGTCCATCCCCTTCGTAGGAACCTGGGCGCTGTCGCTGCTGTTCGGGCCGGACTTTCCCGGCGACAGGATCATTCCGGTGATGTACGGCGGGCACCTGCTGATCGCGGTCGTCATGGCCGCACTGCTGATCGCCCGTGAACTCCTGGTGCGGCGGCACGGTCACTCCCGATTCATCGCCTCGGTGTCGGCACGGCGGAGCGCACGCCCCTTGATGGCGGTCGCGACGATCGGCATGCTGATCATCCTCGGGTTCGGGTTCCAGATTGCCCCTATATGGCTGTACGGCCCTGCCAAGCCGACGCAGATCTCGGCGGGCTCGGTTCCCGACTGGTACATGGGGTTCCTCGACGGCGCCCTCCGGATCATGCCCGGGTGGGAACTCACTCTTGGGGACTACACGCTCAGCCTCGCGGTCCTCATCCCCACGCTGGTGATACCAGGGGTCTTTTTCACGGCCCTGGCCGCCTACCCGATCGCCGAGCGCTTCCTCCTCACGCGACGCAGCCGCCGCGACGCACTGGGCCGGCCCAAGACCACGAGCCGCATGCCCCGCGTACCGGGCGCGCATGACATGCTCGATCGGCCACGCGACACGCCGACGAAGACGGCCATCGCGGTCGCCGGCATCACGTTCTACGGCCTGCTGTGGGCAGCCGCGGCCAACGACCAGATGGCCCACCAGTTCCACCTCACCGTCGAGGCCGTGACGATCTTCTTCAGGTTCGCCGTGGTCATCGGCCCCGTCATCGCCTTCATCATCGCCCGGTGGATCTGCCTCGCACTTCAGCAGACGGATCGCCACGTGGTCGAGCACGGCGTGGAGACCGGGATCATCACGCGGTCCCTGGACGGCGGATTCCACGAACGGCTGGCGCCGGCGCAGCAAGAGCCCCGGGAGCCGGCGGTCACCTCCGGGAGATGACAGTACGCAAGCGGCACGTAGGTATCGGTGAGAGGTCGGCCGTGGACGCCGCCATCGTCGCGGCCGACGTCGTCGGCATCCTGGCCCCCCGCAGGCGGACCGCCGCCGGTTGATCGAGCATTGACAGCGGCCCCGCTTCCGCAAAAGATACGGTCATCCGTACAACATGTGGAGGCTGTATGAGGCTTCTGGCCACCGTGGTGCTGTTATTGGGCATCATGGTCTCCCCCGCGCGAGCCACCGCCACGATCGAGTCGCACTACAAGGTCGCGGGACCGTGGACGGTCGCCACCGCCGACGTCGGCACCGCGTACAAGCTCTACTACCCGGCCGATCTCGGCGTCGGAGGCTTCAGGCATCCGATCATCACCTGGGGCAACGGAACCAACGCGGTGCCCTCGCAGTACCCGGGTGTGCTCAACCAGCTCGCGTCCTGGGGTTTCGCGGTGGTCGCCTCGACGGACAAGACGACGGGCACCGGCTCGGAGATGATCGACGCCGCACGGTACCTGGTCGACAGGAACGCCGATCCGGCCAGCGTCTTCTACGGAAAGCTCGACGTCACCAAGGTCGGCGCCGTCGGCCACTCCCAGGGCGCGGGCGGATCGGTCAACACGGCCACCAAGTCGGGCGGCCTGATCACGTCGGTGGTGCCGATCTCCCTGCCCGCCCCCGGCTTGGTGGGGTCGGGCGAGAGGTTCTCGGTGGATCAGCTGACCTGTCCCGTGCTGTTCCTCAGCGGCAGCAACGACTGGCTGATCTCCCCGCACTCCGCCGTCCAGGGCTACTACAACGCCGTCCCCGGCGCCGCCGCCAAGGCCATGCTCAAGGGTGCGGGGCACAACACGATTCAGGGCTCGGGCGGCGGCTTCCTCGGATACCTGACCGCGTGGCTGATGTACACCCTCCAGGGCGACTCCACCGCGCGCGGCGCCTTCGTCGGCTCCCCTCCCGAGATCGGCACCAACACCTCATGGGAGAACGCGGCCCAGAAGAGCCTGCCCTAGCTGTGATGACCGCGGAGGTGGAGTACGCCAAGGACACGAGCCCGATAGGCCTGCACCCCTCACCGCACCGCGTCCTGTCCCGCTACCGGCCGGCCCGACTGACTCGCTGACCGGGCGGCGGCTGGCCCAGTCGCCGCCCGATACCCAACCGCTGCCGTCGGTGGCCGCTTTGCGTCTGCCGACCATCAAGGGGCAGTTCAACTGTCGCGCAGAAGGCAGCCGCGGGTTGACCATCGTTCTTCCGACCTTCCTCGACAGCCATTGTCATCGCGAGGGGAACGAACGGGGCCAGGAGTAACCCGCGAGATCAGTCAGTGGTGCGGCGGGTAGTTCGACGGTGATGCGGAGCCCCCCGGCAGGGCGGGGGGTGATGGTGAGTGTTCCGTCGTGTGCCTGGGTGATGCTTTTGACGATGGCCAGGCCGAGTCCTACGCCTGCATGGTCGTCGCGTACGCGTTGGGTGCCGCGCTGGAATGGTTCGGTGAGGGTGGGGACCAGCTGTGGTGAGAGCTTCTTGCCGGTGTTCTCGACAGTGAGCGTGACGGACTCGGGGTGAACGGCGGTGCTCACCCAGACCGCCCCCTGGGCGGGCAGGTTGTGAACGATCGCGTTGTGCACGAGGTTCGTGGTCATCTGCAGCAGGAGCGCCTGCGATCCGATGGTCGGGGTGATGTCGCCGGAGGCCTCGAGGGCGATTCCACGTTGCTCGGCGAGGGGGAGCAACGTTTCGGTGGCCTCTTCTACGACCAGGGAAAGGTCGACATGTCCGCGGGTGAAGGACCCCTGGTCAGCGCGGCTGAGCAGGAGCAGCGCCTCAGTGAGGTCGATCGCTCGGGCGTTGACGGCGTGGAGGCGTTCGACGAGTTCGCCGGTGTCCCGCTTCGGATCGTTGCGGGCCACGTCGAGAAGTGTCTGCGAGATCGCCAGCGGGGTGCGCAACTCGTGAGAGGCGTTGGCTGCGAATCTCTGCTGTTCGGCGATGTGCGCTTCGAGCCGTGTGAGCATCGTGTCGAAGGCGTCGGCGAGTTCGCGGAACTCGTCCTTGCGGCCTTCCAACTCGATCCGGTGGGAGAGCGATCCATCCGCGGCCCTGCGTGTGGCATTGGTGATGCGAGTCAGGGGCGCGAGCATGCTGCCGGCGAGGATCCATCCTCCCAGGAGGCCGAACATCAGCAGGAAGACCAGCACTGCGGTTGCCGCTGGGGCGAAGGCGCGCAGGAGGTCGGACTGGTTGGGTACGAACAACCCGGGCGTGTGGATCACTTCAGGTACGTAACGCAGCAGGAACACCCACACGGCCGCGAGCAGCAGGGCACCTGCAAGCATGAGGAACCCGGCGTAGCTGAGGGTGAGTTTGAGGCGAACGCTCAACCCGGGTGCCCTATCCAAGGTCATCGCCTTCACCCCCCGTGCCGGATGCCGTGTCGATGCGGTACCCGACACCGGGCACCGTGGCGACGACCCAGGGTTCGCCGAGCCGTTTGCGCAGCGCCGATACCGTGATGCGCACGGCGTTGGTGAACGGGTCCGCGTTCTCGTCCCATGCCCGTTCCAGCAGTTCTTCGGCGCTGACGACACCGCCTTCGGCGGCGACGAGAACCTCGAGCACGGCGAACTGCTTCCTGGTCAGCGCGACGTACCGGCCGTCACGGTAGACCTCTCGGCGGAACGGGTCCACCCGCAGGCCTGCGATCTCTCGCACGGGAGGCCTGTTGTAGGCGCGCCTGCGGTCGAGTGCTCTGAGCCTGAGCACGAGTTCCCGGAGTTCGAACGGCTTCGTGAGGTAGTCGTCGGCGCCGAGCTCGAACCCGGAGGCCTTGTCGTCGAGCCGGTCGGCAGCGGTGAGCATGAGGATCGGCATGCCGCTACCGGAAACGACGATGCGTTCTGCGACCTCGTCACCGGAGGGGCCGGGAATGTCGCGGTCGAGGACAGCGATGTCGTAGGCGTTGACGCTCAGCAGTTCCAGAGCGGTATCACCGTCACCGGCGATGTCGGCCGCGATCGCTTCCAGACGCAGCCCATCGCGGATGGCTTCTGCCAGATACGGCTCGTCCTCGACGATCAACACGCGCATGCTCCGACACTACGAGCCGGAGCATATCGTCGGCATATCAAAAATCTCATACGTGCTGGCAACACCGCGCTTCCTTGACTGGAGGCATGGCTAGCAGAGCACCAGCACGGGCGGCAACCCGCCGGACTCCCAGGCTCGTGATCGTCGCCCTGGCAGTCGTCATCACGGCGTTCATCGGAGCCGTTGGCTATCAGTCAGTGTCGCCCTCGGCCGCATCACCCCTCCATGTCGGCGAGGCTGACGGTGCCGTTCCCGACGGCGTGACGGTCTTCGATGACGAGATTCCGGCTGTGGCCAACCTCGATCCAGATCTGTTCAAGGCCCTCCGCCGAGCTGCGACGGATGCCGCAGACGACGGCGTCGAGTTTCGGGTCAACAGCGGATGGCGTTCACCGGAGTACCAGAATCAGCTTCGTCGTGAGGCGGTCTCCGAGCACGGCTCAGAAGACGAGGCTGCGCGATGGGTGGCCACCGCGGACACCTCCCTTCACGTCTCGGGAGATGCGATCGACATCGGACCCTTCGATGCCGCCGCGTGGCTGTCCAAGCACGGTGCCGATTACGGGCTGTGCCAGATCTACGGCAACGAACCATGGCACTACGAACTGCGCCCCGAGGCCGTCGATCGTGGCTGCCCGCCCATGTATGCCGATCCCACGCACGACCCGAGGATGCAGCAGTGACCAGGACGTTCGGCATGCCCGCCGACCTGGCTGAGCTCCTGGCCACCACCTGAGGCCGCACACGCACCTATCTGGCTGTGCCACGAGCTCTCCGGGGTGGTACCAGAACCCCGCCACCTCGCCGAGCCTCGTGCACCTTCACCGCAGGTGCCAGCCGCCGTCGACCGGGATGACCGCGCCCGTGGTGCGGTGCGCGGCAGGGGAGAGCAGCCATAAGACGGCGGCGGCGATGTCGGCGGGGGCGCAGAGCCTGGCTCCCAGTGGCATGAGCTCGGGGAGCCTGGCCTGGATGGCCTGGTCGGCCTGGGCTCGGCGGCTCATCGGGGTGGCGACAAGACCGGCGGAGATCAGGTTGATCCGCACCCCGCGCGGGGCCGCCTCGCGGGCGGCCGATCTGATCAGCGGGATGAGCGCGCCCTTCGCCGAGGCGTACGCCACGGTACGGAAGTCGTCGTCGATCGAGGTGCCCAGCGCCGAGCCGATCACCACGATCGACCCGCCCTCCTCCACGACGGGGACGGCGGCGCGCAGCAGCCGGAACACCGATTCGTGGTTGACCCTGTGCACCTCGCTCCAGGCCGCGTCGCCGCAGTCGGCGATGCCACCGTCACCCAGCGACCTGCCGGACATGCCGACCGCGTGCACGACTCCGGTGAGTTTCCCGTGGGCGGCCACCGCCGTGGCGACGGCCCGCTCGGCGCCGCCGGGCCTGGTGATGTCGATGCCGTCGGCGAGATCGACGCCGAACGCCGTGCCGCCGGTGGCCTCCACCGCCTCGACGCAGGCCCTGCCGATGCCGCCGTGCGATCCGGCCACCAGGACGGTCATGGCTTTCTCAGCACCTCGGCCGCCCTGCGGGCGTGCTCCAGATAGGCGGCCTCGAACAGCTCCTCGGCTCGCCGCGGCCCGACGAGCTTGGCGCTGGAGATGACCGGCGGAACCAGGCCGTCCTCGGCCAGCCGCTCGGCCGTACGGACCTTGATCTCGTTGACCACGGCGACGGCGGCCACCGTGCTGCCGGGCCCGACCGGCTCGGTCAGCCCGTCGATCCTGCACAAGGCGTCGCCCACGGGCGTGCAGAGGTCGATCACCACGTCGGCGTGGTCGGCCAGCCGGGTCCCGCTCGGGTGGCCGGGCTCGACGGCGTTCGTCTCCCGCATCGACGTCACCGCGATCACGGGCACGCCCGCCTTGCGCAGCCCCATGGCCATCTCGATCGGGACCGCGTTCAGCCCGCTGACGCTGAACACGATCGCCGCGTCGGTCGGCCGCAGCTCGTAGTTGGCCAGGATCTGCTCGGCCAGTCCCTCGACCCGCTCGATGAACATCGCCTGCCGCATCCCGTTCGCCCCGCCGACCTGCGTGTAGAACGTCATCGACAGCTCCACGAGGGGATGGAAGCCCGGATAAGAGCCGTACCGGGGGAACATCTCCTCCACGCCCATCCGGGAGTGCCCGGTGCCGAAGGTGTGCACCACTCCCCCGCCGCCGATCACCCGCGCGGCGATCGCGGCCGCGGCCTCGATCGCCTCCTCCTGGGTCCGTTCGATCTCGCCGAGCAGCTCGATCGCGTGCCTGATCCACCTCATGCCGGTGTCCCTCCACGGAGTGCGGCGCCGACGGTCAGCACCCTGCTCTCGAACGAGGCCCCGCCGCCGATGCGGAGGGCGCCTGAGATCTCGGGTTCGACGCCCAGGAGCCGCAGGTAGGCCAGCAACGGCTGGGCGTGCGCGTGCAGGTTGGCCACCGGGTAGGCCTGCATGGCGACGCCGACGCCGGCCAGGTCCCAGGTGCGGCCCGGGCGGACCGACTCTGGCGGCAGGTAGGCGTCGGGCCCGGACAGCGTGCCCTCCCAGACGTCGGGGTAGGCCGCCGCGTGCGCGGCCAGCGACATCCGCCGCCACCAGGCCCACCCGAGCTCGGGAGCGTGCGCGGCGGCGGCCCAGACGAGTGTCATGTTGATCGCGTACCAGATCGCGCCGTCGGCTCCCTGCGCGGCAGGCCACCTGACCCTGGCGCCCAGCGGTGATCCCGCGGCGGCCGTGTCCTCGATCCGCTCCAGCAGCCCGCGGGCCTGCACGGGCGAGGCGGCGCCGCAGAGGATCGCCCACGGCTGGACCTCCAGCCACAGGTCGTCCTCGCCGACCACGGCTCCGGGACCGTAGGCGCGGCGGAACCAGCGCCCGTTCCACTCGCCGGCGACCAGGTCCCGCAGTTCCTCGCCGAGCTTGCGCGCCTCGGCCCCCGTCGCGTGGTCGCCGAGCCGCTCGGCCAGCGCCGCGTAGCGAGGCAGCACCCAGGCGGCCATCGCCGAGTTCAGCACGGACTCGCCGTGCTCGATCATCTCCTCCCTCGGCACGCCGCTCATGGAGATCGCCAGGTCGTTCCAGTCGGCGTTGAGCATCCGCACGTGCCCGTGCTCGCCCCGGCCCACGACGTCGGCGAAGAAGCGGAACTGGCGGCGCAGGTTCTCTCCGAGAGGCACCGCCTCCGCGGCGTGCACAGGGTGGTACGGCACGGCCTCGCCGAACGCCTGCACGTCCCCCGTCGCGGCCAGGTACTCCACTCCGAGCCACAGCGTCCACAGGTTCTGGTCGGACGGCCGGAACAGGTCGGTCCACGGCGACTTGTCCGGCCGTAGCGCGTACGGCAGGTCCCCGTCAGGGCTCCCCCACGCGCACGTGTTGCGCAGCACGGACAGGGCCAGGTCGGGCTCGGTGTACACGAGTGGGAGCGCGTGCTGCAGCGGATCACGCGCGGCCCCGTTGAAGCCGTGCCTGAACGAGTAGCACGAGCCCTGGTCCAGCGTGTGGCCGCCGAGCACGCCGTCGGCGCACGCGCCCCCCGTCAGCAGCGCCGCGTGCCACGGGATCTCCCGCTCCGCCTCGGGAGCCTGTACGGCATGCGCCCGCGGCAGCCGCGCGACAAGCTTCGCCAGGCTTTCCTCGAAGCCGGCCCCCTCGAAGCCGGCGCCCTCCAAGCCGGCGCCCTCCAAGCCGGCGGTGCCCTCAATGCCGACGGCCCCCTCGAATCCGGCGGTGCCCTCGTTGAGGAGGCCGTAGCGGAACTCCGTGATCGTCTCGGTTTCGAGGTCGAGTGTGACGGTGAGCCGCCCCGACCTGGTCCTTTCTCCGCCCAGCAGCTCCAGTTCGAGCCCGGGATCCGCCGCAGGGACAGGACCGCTGATCAGCCTGACGTCGGCGGGGCGGGACTCCCACTCCTCGGTCAGCGCCAGCCGTACCGGCTCGCCGGTCAGGTTGCGTACCCGCAGCCGGATGAGGACCCATGGCTGCTCCCCCTCGGGGCAGAGCACCGTGCGCTCGAGCGACACGCGTTCGTCGGCCACCCGCACCACCGCGAACGTCGGCCCGAACAGGCGCTCGGCCGTGGATCCCGCGGTGGACAGCTCGCCGATCCTGCTCACGCCGGTGCCGCGGGTCAGCCAGCGCAGCCCGGTGTGCTCGTCGAACAGGTCGCAGCGGCCGAAGTTGTCGGCGACCAGGGTGATCCGCCGGTTCCCGAGGTGGACGACGTGCCGCCGCGTCGGCGGGTCGAGGATCGGGTCCCACAGCGCGCGCGGGTCGCGCTCCTGGTCCATGGTGTAGGAGAACGCGGGCAGGCCGTGGAGGAGCGTCCACTCGCCGAAGGAGCTCATGGCCTGGCCTGGCCGAGCAGGACGTTCTTCGCGTCGTTGAGCTCGACGGAGAAGACGGCCAGGTCGCCTCTGGCGTGGCGGATCGTGTACTCCAGGGGCAGTCCCGCCTCGGTGGCCGTGGTCCTGCTGGTCGCCAGGAGGGCCGCGGCGATGGGGACGTGAAGCAGCCCGGCCAGGCGGTAGTCGGCGTTGACCGCGCCGATCGTCTCCCTGCCCGAGGCGGGACTCAGCCCGTACCTGAGCCGCAGCAGCCCGTACAGCGAGCCGGTCAGATCCTCGTCCAGGATGCCCGGCACCAGCTCCGACGGAAGATGGGCGCTCTCGATCATGCACGGCTCGCCGTCGAGGAGCCTGATCCGCTCCAGGAACACGATCTCCGCTCCGGCCTCGAGGCCGAGCGCGGGCGCCACGGCGGCGGGGCACGGCCGAGGCCTCGCCTCCAGCACCCGCGTGGTGGGCTTGCGTCCCAGCCTGGCCATCGTCTCGGTGAAGCCGGCGGGCCTGGCGCCCAGCTCGGAGGCGACTCCGAGCGGCGCCGTGTAGGTGCCGCTGCCCTGCCTGGCCACCAGCAGGCCCTCCTGGACCAGGTCGCCGATCGCCCGCCGCGCGGTCGCCCTGCTGACCCCCGCGAAGCTCATCAGGTCCTTCTCGGCGGGGATGGGAGTGTTCGGGGCGCAGTCGGCGATCACCGCGCGCAGGCGCTCGCGCAGCTGGTAGTAGAGCGGTACGGCAGCGCCGGGTTCGAGTGCCAGCCGCCGCGCCCAGTCGATGTCGGTCATCCGTCCTCTTCCCAATTTGTACGGACGACCGTATCTTTTCCGCCAACAGTATCCGTGTCAACGGAGGTGCTCGGTCATGGCCGTCTTAACTGGGCAGACGACGAGGGGCGAACGGCTCGCCTATTTCGGCGGCGGTTTCGGGATCAACCTTCTGAGCGGGACCATCGGTTCCTACATCCTCATCTACCTCACCGACGTGGTCGGGCTGGCCGCGGCGGCCGTCGGCACGCTGCTCCTGGTGGCCAGGCTCCTGGACGCGGTCGGCGACCCGTTCATGGGGTACGTGATCGACCACCTCCCCGAAAGGCGCGGCGGCCGCTACCGCCCGTACCTGTTCACCGGCGCGCTCCTGGCCTCCGTCAGCTTCCTCTCGGTCTTCTTCGTTCCCCTCTGGACGCCGTGGCCGCTGCTGGCCGCCTGGGTCACCTACCTGGTTTGGGGCTTCGTCGCTGACCTGGTCGACCTGCCGTTCATCTCACTGCTGCCGACGATGGCCGCCGACACCGCCGAGCGATCGCGCCTGGCGGGGCTGTCGACGTTCGGGCGGATCCTCGGCGTGCTGGTGATCAACGTGGCGACCATCCCGGTGGTCTCCTCGTTCGCCGACGAGCGGACGGGCTGGCAGGTCTGGGCCCTCTGCCTGGTCCTCGCGTCGCTGGCCATCATGGCGATCGTGCCGGGCAGGGTGCGCGAGCGCGTCCGCCCGGTGAATCCGCAGCGGTACGGCCTGCGCCGGCTGGTCACGCTGATCCTGACGAACCGTGCGGCGATGGTCCTGGTCACCGCCAAGCTCAGCGCTTCGACCGCCATCGCGGCCGGCGGCGCCAGCGTCTACTACTTCACCTACAACGTGGGCGACAGGTCGCTGATCAGCATCGCGGCCCTGGCCATGGTGCCGCCGACGATGCTGGGCGCGCTGCTGGTGCCGGCGCTGATCCGGCGCATCGGGCTCAAGGCCGCCCTGCTGGGCGCGCTGCTGCTGTCGGCTGCGCCGTCCGTGGTGATCTGGCTGGTGCACTCTAACGTCACGTTGGTCCTCGTCCTGATGGGGCTGACGGCCGTGGGCGGCGGCGCGACGCTCACCGCGGCCAACGCCACCATCGCCGAGCTCGTGGACTACGCCGAATGGCGCTTCGGCGACCGCGCGGAGGGCGCGTTCACCTCGCTGGCCGCCTTCGCCGCGAAGGCGGGCGCTGGGTTGGGCGGCGCGATGGTGGCCTACACGCTCGCGTTCACCGGCTACGTGGGCGGCGCCCGGCAGAGCGAACAGGCGCTGGACGGGATCGTCTTCGCGATGACGCTGCTGCCTGCCGCGGTGCTGCTGGCCGGCGCTGCGATCTTCCTCGCCTACCCCGTGACCAGGGAACTGTCGGAGCGGGTCGCGGCCGAGCTCGCCGAACGACGTCAGGAGGCTCTTTCGTGATCGTGCCCAGTGCGGCCCAGATGATGGAGTGGATCGAGACGGTGGTCGCGGAAGGCGTCCGCCGCCCCGGGTATCCGGCCGACGACAGGGTGGCGGAGTGGGCCGCCGGGCTGTTCGCGGACTTCGGGCTGCGGGACGTACGGCTGCCGCCGGTCGAGCTGGAAGCCTGGCACCCGGTCGGCGCCACGCTGCGGGCCCACCTCGACGCCGACCCGGCCACGGTCGTCGAGGTGGCGGCGTTCGCGCTGCCGTACACGATGGAGAAGGCGCGGGTGACGGCGCCGCTGGCCCGCGCGCCCGAGCGCGGGGCGATCGTGGTGAAGGAGTGCGCGCTCGGCCGGCTCCCCCAGGCGTTGCTGCGTGAGGCCGCGACGTCGTTCTACGATCCCGAGGGCGTCTTCGACCACCTCGAACAGATCCTGCCCATGGACCTGGACGCGATGGCCGGCCTCGGGGCGGCGATCGAGGCCGGCGCCGCGGGATTCGTCGGCGCCTTCACCGGCATGCCGTGGGAGAGCCGCGACCACTACGTGCCCTACGACGCGGTCCGCCGGCCGATCCCCGCGGTCTGGTTGTCGCGCGACGACTCCCGCAGGCTGCTCGCCCTCATGTCCGAGGGCCCGTGCACCGCGACGCTCAGCGTCGAGGCGGAGGTACGGCCGGCCGTGTCGCACAACGTGACCGGCGTGCTGCCAGGCCGCTCCGACCAGTGGGTGATCATCGGGTCGCACCACGACGCGCCCTGGGCCTCGGCGGTGGAGGACGCCTCGGGCGTGGCGCTCGTGCTGGCCGCCGCCCTGTACTGGTCTCAGGTGCCGCGGGAGCGGCGGCCGCACAACCTGCTGTTCCTGCTCACGGCGGGGCACATGGCCCACGCGGCCGGCACCAGGGCCTTCATCGCCGCCAACAGGGACCTCCTCGGCGAGGTCGTGCTCCAGCTGCACCTGGAGCACGCCGCCCTGCGGTGCGAGATCGTCGACGGCGTCCTGGTGCCGACCGCCGATCCCGAGCCCCGCTGGTGGTTCACCACCCAGGATCCCCGGTTGGAGAGGCTGGTCCATGACACGCTCGTCGCCGAGGACCTGCGCCGGTCGTTCGTCGTACGGCCCGACATCTTCGACCCGATGCCGCTCACGGACGGCGCGTTCTTCTTTCCCGAGAAGGTGCCGCTGGTGCACTTCCTCGCGGCGCCGATGTACCTGTTCGACTCGGCCGACACCCTCGACAAGGTCGACCAGGCCGCTCTTGAGCCGCTTACCAGGGCGGCCATCCGCATCGTGCTCGGCACCGACGGCTGGACCCGATCACCGGACCCCTGACGACGTGTGAAGTGCTTGATCGGGCCTGGGGCGGGGGGCATCGTGGGCCACGACGAGGTCCAGCTTCTCCCCACCAGAGCTGAGCGGTTTCGGAGGGGGCGCGAGAGCTCACGCCGCACAGGACGATTCAGACGCTAGATGTACGGTGTCCAGCCGGGCCCGATGGGGGTGGCCGGGCCAAACGTGTTGCCCCCCTTGCCGTTCCAGATGTGCGGCCGGGGGGGCCGCCACCTGATTGGCGCCCATGCGCCGGCCCTCGCGTCAGGGAAGCGTTTCCGGCTTTCGCCAGGTAGTGGGGGAACCCGCGGCGGCGTGCACGGGTCCGGACAGGTGACGGGCGGCCTGCTCGCGGGCGAAGAGGCGGATCAGGTCGTGCATCCGGTAGCGGCCGGGCCCGGCGGATACGAGGAGGCGAGCATCTAGGAGGTGGTTGAGCGCGGCTTCCGCCCTGCGTTCCGGCCAGCCGGTGAGAGCGGAGGTGCCGGCCGCCGTGTGGATGGGGGTTTCCATCAACCCGAGCTTGAGGAACGCGTGGGAGGCGTCGTGACCCGCGGGTTCTCTCGGCAGGTGCTGGAGGCTGACCGCGATGCTGTGGCGGATGGCCAGATCGGCATGTTCGAGGGCGTCGAGGCGGCGGTCGGGGTCGGTGAGCTGATCGGCCAGGCAGGACAGTGCCCGATCGGGCCGGGCAGCCACGCGTGCCGCCGAGATGCGGAGCGCGAGGGGGAGGCCGCCGCACTGCCGGACGATCTGCTGCGCCGCTTCCTGCTCGCCGCGGACCCGGCCGGGATCCGCGATGCGGCGGAACAGTGCGGTGGCGTCGGCGTGGTCGAGCCCGGTGAGCTCGAGATGACTCGTGCTGTCGAGCGAGGCCATGATCCGGCGGCTGGTGGTGATCACCGCGCATGCGGGCCCTGCGGGGACGAGAGGCCGGACCTGCCCGGCGTCGAGCGCGTTATCGAGGACGACCAGCAGATGACGCGTCGAGGTCAGCGAGCGGTAGCGGGCAGCGGCCTCGTCCAGGGTGGACGGTATGGCGGCGCCGTCAAGCCCGAGTGAGCGCAGCAGCCGGCCGAGGGCCTCGTACGGCGGCAGTGGCTGGAGCCCAGCGGTGGCGGCGCCCAGGTCGACGTAGAGGACGCCGTCGGTGAAGCGATCGGCGACGGCGTGCGCGACGTGAACGGCAAGTGCGGATTTGCCGACCCCACCGGGACCGTGCACCGCGGCGACGGCAGGCAGCCCGGGCCGGGTATCGGTGAGCGTCCTGCGCAGCCATGCGATCTCCGTGGCGCGCGCGGTGAACGCCGGGATGTCGGCGGGGAGTTCGGTGGGGATGACAGGCTTGCTGAGCGTGGCTCGCTGTGCCGGGGCGTCGAGGTCGAGCGCGGGATCTCGCCGGAGCACCGCCTGCTGCAGCCGGCGCAGTGTCATTCCTGGTTCGATACCCAGCTCATCGGCCATGGCGCGGCGCGTCTCCCGGTACACGGAGAGCGCTTCCGAGGGGCGGGAGGCCCGGTACAGCGCGAGCATCAGCTGGGCGCGCGGACGTTCCCGCAGCGGGTTGGCCTCGACGTGGGCGGTGAGCACCGGTACGACCGCGTAGTGATCACCGGCTGCCAGGCGCAGGTCCACGTGGTCCTCCAGCGTGGTCAGGCGCTCCTCTTCCAGGCGAGCCGACTCGGCCTCGGCCCACGAGGCTGTCATGCCGGCCAGGGCATCCCCTCGCCACAGGGCCAGAGCGCGCTGGAACAGCCCGTCCGCCGTCGCGACCTCCCCCTGTGCCCTCGCGGCACGTGCCCGGCGGGCCAGGAGCGAGAACAGGTGGACGTCGATGCGCTCACGGGGGAGGTTCAACCGGTACCCGCCGGAGACGGTCGCGATGATGTCCTCGCCCTGGTGCGGTGAGAGCAAGCCGCGAAGTTTCGACACCACGATGTGCAGCTGCTTACCCGCCGTCGTTGCCGTGCTCTCGCCCCACACCTGGGCAAGCAGTTGTTCCGCGGAAACCGGCTGCCCAGCACTCAGTGCCAGCCTGGTCAGAACCCCGACCCGCCGCTCACCGGCCAGCACGGCCGGCTCGCCGTTCGCCGCGATCTCGCACGGCCCCAGGATTTTGATCTCCAGTCCCATCAGGGCTCCCTGTCATATCGATGGCCGATGCGAATCTCTGCGCCGGGAGCGGGAAAGGAGACGTCCGCTCATGGGGGCAGGCCGGAAGGGCGGCCGTTTCGACGGTGAGTCGGCGCGGAGCGCCTACGCCTCAAGCGCCGTTACCGCCCGGCGGCGCCCCCGCGACACCGGCCAGAACCAGTCGGGCACCTCACGAACGGGTCCTCACCGAACCCGCGGGCGATCGTGAACGCACCCATCGTGCAGACCGACGCCGAACAGCAAATCTCCCCCATCGCTCTTACGTTCGTCCCCGAGTAGAGGGGATACCCGTTGCCCCGTATCCGCGCGACATGGCCGCGGCAGACCACCACCCTACGGAGATCTCGGGCGTACCGATGTCCGGCGAACGCCCTACAACGAGGTCTCCGTCTGGTTGAGCTCGGCGAGCGTGATGAGCCCGTCGTCGAGGGCGCGGCTGACCAGTTCGCTCTTGGTGCGGGCGCTCCGTCCCACATTGGCGTACTTCACCCGCACCCGTGTGATGTAGGTGTCGACGGTCTTGGCGGCGATGTTGAGCTTGGCCGCGACGAGCTCCTTGGAGGAGGAGACGAACCACGCCCTCAGCACCTCGACCTCCCGCTGGGACAGCCGAGGCCGGTCGGCGGCGGTGTCCGCGATGAACGCCCCTGAAAGCGAGGGCGTGGTGTACGGCTCGCCCCGCGCGACCGCCCTGATGGCGGGGACCAGGTGCTCCGGCCCCTCCCGTTTGGTCAGGTAGGCGAGCGCGCCGAGATCGACGCACTTGATGGCGATGGCGTCTTCCGTGTGTTGTGAGTACACGATCACGCGCCTGCCGATGTCGACCAGCCTGCGAAGCTCCCCGAAGTTCGGCAGACCGGGCACCAGCTCCAGATCGAAGATCACAACATCGGCGGCGGCGCCCGGCCCGGTCCAGACGTCGGCGAGCCGGTCTCCGGCGTCGATGAGGCCGATGGGCGGTACGGCGTGGGCACACCAGCTGCCGACTCCGGCGGCGATGGCCGCGTGATCGTCCACGATCACGGCAGTGATCAGCTCGTCGGCTGCCATCGGGCCTCCATCCAGACCATGTCGTCGTGGCGCAACGCCTCGACTCGGACACCGGTCGAGACCGGGTTCGGCGCCGTCACCTCGTCGCAGTCGGCGACGACGCTGACCGACACCAGGTCCGCATCGCCCACGACGGTGACCCGTGCCCGTGAGGTGGCTGTGGCCAGCACAGTCAGCACCGCCTCGGTAAGATCGCGCCGTACGGCCACGGGCGGCACCGGCCACTGCCCGCGTGCGTCCAGTTCCACCGCGACACCCTTGCGGTCGGCCACGTCGGCGCAGTGACGCAACTCGTGCAGCAGAGGGTCGGCGACGGAGTCGGCCTCGGCGAACAGCCGCCGCAACCGGGCCGCCTCAATGGCGCAGCGCCGCTGAACCTGCGGATCCCCTGGGTCGAGCGATCCGTCGGCGAGCCCTTCCAGCAGCGGAATCGTGGCCACTGACAGCTCGCCGTACCGCCGCAGCCTGCGCCGGTGCGCCTTGGCCGTACCGGCCTCGGAGACCCGTACTCGCTCGATCTCCAGGTGCGCGGCCGCCGCCACCGCGCCGAGACGGTGCAGGATCGCCGCCATCACCGCCACGCACAGCGGGAAGCCCACCACGCTCACCGAACCGGTGGCGAACCGGGCCAGCGCCTGCTGGGTGGGGTGATCGAAGACGAGCAGGTGCAGCAGGGCAAGGAGCTCGTGGGCCAGCAGGAACGCCACGCAGGAGCGCAGCGGCCGATCGAGCAGGACGACGACGCCCACCCAGTTGGCGGCGCCGAACACCCAGTCGATCTCGGTCGAGGTGCGTCTGTCCGGCAGGGCCGCGTACGACAGGGCCGACGCGCCGAGCACGACGGTGATGGCGAGCCCGCGGAGCCGGTGCCACGATCTTCCCAGGACGAGCAGGGCCGCCTCGCCCGCGAGTAAGGCCCCGAGCGCCGCCATGGCGCCGAACTGCGCGAGCGCGGGCTCGTAGCGGTCCATGTGGCGCAGCAGGTTCGCCATCCCGAGCCCGAACACGATCGCCGAGGCGGCGAGAAGCGTCGCGATCCGCAGGCCGTGCCGTAACGCGGCCTCGAACAGGTCAGCCGTCACCGGCGCGCCACTCCAGCCGTACCAGGGTGCCCTCGCCGGAGGCGGAGGTGATCGTGGCCGTGCCGCCGATGCGGGTCATCCTGCCATGGACGGACTCGCGCAGGCCGTACCTGGTGGCCGGCACCTCCGCCGGGGAGAATCCCCTTCCTCTGTCGGCGATGTCGAGCCGCAGCGCTCGCGAGTCGCCACGCAGCCGTACGGTCGCCCGGGTCGTATCCGCGTGCCGGCGCACGTTGGTGAGCGCCTCTCCCGCCGCATCGGCGAGCGCGCGCGCGACGTCGTACGGCAGGCGCAACTCCTCGGGAGCGTCGAACTCCACGGTCAGCGGCACCGCGTCGAGACCGGCGCGCAGCAGTTCCACGACATCGGCGTGCACGTGGGCCGGGCTGTCGCCCGAGGCGAGCCTGTCGAGATCCCTGCGGGCCTGAGCGGGCAGCCAGCCGGCGTCGGAGCGCACCTGTCCGATGCCGACCATCAGCAGGGTCGTCGCCGCCGTGTCGTGCAGGGCGTTGGCGAACTCGCGTTCCTCGGCGCGGACGGCAGCGGCCAGGAGCGATTGGCCGCGCGCCCGCGCGGCCTCGTCGGCCGCCAGGTCGGCCCGGTGGGCGGCCCGCCGCAGGAGCGTCCAGGCCACCCGGGAAAGCGCGGCGGCCGCCGGCGCCCACAGCAGCCCTCGGATCACGCTGGCGTCCGCGCCCGCCGCGGCGACGACGAGCACCGTCCCGCCCCCGGCCGCCAGCGCCGCGGCGGCGCCCACCAGCACCGGCGTGTGCCACTGGCAGGTGACGCACATGAAGAGGACCAGCAGGCGCAGCCAGCCGGTGTTGGTGTCCTCGATCGCGTCCGTCCACCAGACGCACGCGGCCAGCCCCAGCAGGACGAGAACGTCGAGGACGACCGGGACGCTCCCCAGGCCCCTGCCGAGCCACCACGCGTAACCACAGGTCCAGGCCGCCGCGACGGCGACGACGAGGGCGGTGGGCGCGAGATTGCCGGGAGCGGAGCGGAACAGCGCGATCGCGCAGATCGGAACCAGCGTCACCAGACGCATGACGGCCGCGTACTGGCGGCCGAAGCGGACCAGTTGGCGCATCGCCTCCTGCGCCACCCCGTCACCTCGCTCCCGTCGATTTCGTTCGGACAAATCCTAACGATTGACCAAACCGTAATCGCGGTGAGAGGCGTTCGCCTGACACTCCCGCGTTCCCGTCGTCCGTAGGCTCGCGTCGGGGGCGCAAAGGGCGAAGCACGCCTTCCCGTCGTATGCCTGTCATCTCAGGGGCGGCAGGCCTGCCCGCTCTGGAGGTTCGCCGATGTCCACCCCTCACCCGCCGTCCCACGGGTCCGGCGCGCCCGGATATCAGGGCGGCCGGCACGCCGCGCCGTCCTGGCCTTCCGGCGGCTTCCCGCCCTCCGCCCAGGATGGACCGGCACCAGGCGGGACAGGACCGGGCGTACGGTGGCCTCCCGGTCCCGGCGGGCAGCCGCCCCACCCGCAGGGCGGGCCCGGAGGGCAGTGGTCTCCTCCTCAGCGAAACGGCGACGGAAGGGGAGGGAAGGGGCCGCTGATCGCCGTCCTCGTCGTGCTCGGCGTCGTCCTGGTCGGCGGACTGGCAGGGGCCTGGCTGCTCCTGAGCCGTGACGAAGCCGCCCCGCCCGCGAACCCGACCTCCGGCCGGGGCACTCCGGTCCGGTCGCCCACGGCCAAGGAGGCGAAGACCATCGAGGCGGTGAAACTCCGGGCGATCACTGGCGACCAGCTCTGCGCCGCCGTACCGGACGACCTCCGTAAGAGCCTGGTCGCCGACGCCAGATACGGCGGGAAGGACGCATCGACCGCGGCGGCCACCGACACCGAGAAGCGGGCGGCCTGCAGCTGGACGAACAGCAAGATGGACGTCGGCGACGGCGTCCTCGGGTATCGCGCGCTGAGCATCTCCGTGGAAGCCAAGAGCGCAGAGGCGGTCAGCGCCGTCGAATACACCACAGATCGCTTCGACCGGGACAAGAAAGCGCACGAGCGGCGAGTCAACGTCCGCAACGGCAAGCGGATCGACGGCAGGACCTCGGGCTCGGCGTTCGGCGAGCTCAAGGCGCTGGAGCATGGCGACGCCTCCTACAGCCAGACCTCCATCGGGATGAACGGCCTCAAGGCGGAGGTGTTCGTCCGGCAGGGCCCCTGGCTGATCAAGGTCACCTATGGCGGCGACAACCGAACCGGCGCCAAGTACCCCTCTGGCGACGAGACGCGGGCCGCGGCCGGGAAGGTCGCCGAGCTCATCACGGCCGAGATGGCCAAGAGTGCCGACAAGGTGAAGCTCACCGGGCCCTGCGGCATCGTCACCGCCGAACAGATCGAGTCGGCGTTCTTCCCCGCCGCCGGCGGACCGTCCGTCCGTACCAACGACGGCAGGATCAAGCAGACCACCTGCACCTGGGCGGTCAAGGAGGCCGTCAAGCACCGACCTGGGGATGAATTCACCGCTCGCGGAGGCCAACTGGACATCCGCGTGGTCCGCTGGGGTGGGGGCGACGCCGGGTCGAAGTTCCAGTTCGATCGCGACGCCAAGAAGTACGACCGCTACCGCGACAAGGGCGGCATCGCCGACGGTCGCCTCCACATCGTGTACGAGCCCCGCCAGGAGCTCTCCGGGCTCGGCGAGAAGGCGTTCGTCGTGCTCTCCAGCACCACCAAGCTCTACGACAAGAGCGCGCCCCCCATGATGGAGATCCTCGTCAAGGTCCTGGTCGGCGACCAAACGGTCGAGGTCGCGTTCCGGGGGACGACAACCGGAGGCGGCCTCGTCGACGCCGCCGGCTACCGGGCACCGTTCTTCGAGTCGGCAGTCGCGACACCGGCCCTGACGAAGGTGGCCAAGATCTTCCTCGACGGCCTGAAATGACCTGAGGGTCGCGCGGGAACGCCGAAGACAATCGAGCGCAGGGCAGCTCAAGATACCGGGCGTTCTCGGGACGGACCGTTGGGCGAACGAGGAGGCCGGCCATCGGCAGGCGGAACCTCACGTGACGGATCAGGCGGTCGCGGTCAGGGCCGCGCGGGCTGCGGTGAGGATCTCCTCCGACAGGGGGGAGTCTTTGGTGGCGCGGGCCAGGAGGAGTGCGCCGAGCATGCTGCACAGCCGGATGATGCCGTCCTGGTCTTCGGTGGCGAGCCAGTCGGCGAAGTCGCTGACGCCCTCGGTGTAGACGCGGTGGGCCTCGAGGTTGCCGGGTTCGCGCGCCATGTCGCTGACGAGCGCGGCGACGGGGCAGCCGTCTGCGGGATTGTCGCGGTGCTCGACGGACAGGTAAGCGTCGATCAGCGCCTGCTGGGCGGCGTCGAGTCGTCCGGTGTGCTGTTCGAGCGCGGCCGTATGGCGCTGGGTGAGTTCGTCGAAGGCATGGGTGGTGGCCTCATCGATGAGCGCCTCCTTGGAGGCGAACTGCTTGTAGAAGCCTCCGTGGGTCAGGCCGACCGCCTGCCGGCGCGCATCGGCCCCACAGCTCGGTGAGCGCGGCGCCGATCTCGGCCTCGGTGACGTCGGCGAGCGGCCGGTCGCGGCCGAGCAGGTCGATGGTGCGGTCGATGGCTGAGGCGTAGGCGCGGTGGGTGTTGGGGTTGGCGATGCGCGGGGTGGCGAGGAAGGCGTCGGCGGCCGCAGCGAGGCTGACCCCTCCACCGCGTAGGGCGGTGATCTTCGGCGCGGCGCTCATGCCGCCCGCCAGGCGACAGCTTCGGCGATGTACCGGATAACGTGCCGGAGTCGCGCACCGCTCCAGCGAGCGGTTCTCCTGGTCGCTGCGCTGCCATGATCGCTCATGTACGTGATAATAAGCTGTTATCGTGTACATGGCATGCCGCGCAGGAGCGAGCGATGGTGGGAGTGCGTCTTCATAGGGGATCCCTTCCTGTGCCCCGCCGAAAGCCGCGAGAGATCATGACCGGTGCCTGGCGTTCCGTTCGTCCTGGTTCTGCTGCCACTGCTCCATGACCTGTCCGAGGCTCGCGTTGACGAGGAGCAGGAACTCGGCAGAGGAGCAGAAGCGGGCGCCGGCCGGGGTCGCGGCCCCGAGGACCTCCGCCGCGCGCTGCGAGGTGGCGGCCAGGGTCTCGTTCATCTGCAGAGCCGCGAGGGTGGAGCGGACCCAGAGCTCGTCGTCGACGACGTAGCGTTCGCGGCGCCCGCCGGGAGTTCGTTCCCGCTTGAGGAGTCCCTGCTGTTCCAGGAGGGCGACGGTCTGCGAGATCGACGCGGGGCTGACGTGAAGCCGCTGGACCAGGTCGGCGGCGGTGAGGTTGCCGGAGTCGGTGACATGCAGGCAGGCCAGCACCCTGGCCGCCATCCGGGGCATCCCTTGCTGCTCAAGGAGCGTGGCGAAGGATTCGGTGACGTTCTGGACCGCCTGGGGGTCGCGCCCGTGGCTGCTGTCGCCGATCGGCGGCGCCGGAGGTTTGGCCTGCCGGTGCCGGCGCGCACGCTGCTGGGTGGCTTCCTGCGCCCGCTGCGCCCGGTAATCGTCGGGTCCGCCGTTGCGGGTGACCTCCCGCATGATGGTTGAGCCGGGCCGCCCGAGACGCCGGCCGATCTCGGTGTATCCGAGCCCCTCGGCCAGCCCTGTAGCGATGTGCCGACGGTCCTCGTCGGTGAGTCTGTCTCCGGGCATCGGTGCTCGTCTCCCATCTGCCGGCGTGCGCGCCTCGGCGCCCGCACTCCCGCCGCACAGTATGCAATCACTCGAAGTCCATTGCAACACAGATCTTGATCATCTATTGCAATCAGCGTCATACTCATTGCAGTATTCGTCCATAGACTGAGCTTGAACAGGCCTATCGGCTTTTCCAAGATGTTGACTCATCTATGAATGCAATGTACTGTCGCAGACGTTCAGCGATGCATGAACGACCGGTCTGGTGGAGGATCTGGAGCTTCCCCACACAACGGCTCGAACAGCTCCACAAAGGAGACAGATCACCATGTCCGACACCAAATTCGGCGGTTTCGTCGCGATGATGATCGGCCCCAAGCGGCGGTGGCGGCAGTACCAGGCGCGCGTACGACAGCTTCCGCCGAACTACCGCACGGCGGTCGAAGCTATTCAGCGGCACATGATGCACTTCGTGCCGACTGACGCCGACAGCGACGCGTCGAGGTTCGAAGACCTCGCCGCCCTGTTCGAACAGGCCGCGGCGGACGGAACACCGATCCGCGAGATCGTCGGGCAGGACCCGGTGAAATTCGCCGAGGCGTTCGCCCGGAACTACACCGACGGCGGCTACGTCCCCGCCCGTGCGCGCAAGCAACTGACCGACGCCATCGAGCGCGCCGCCGGTTAAGGAAACACGACAAGACCGTCTGACGACGACCCAGCACATCGCGCCCGAGGCCGAGCGCCACGCCGGGACGGGACGGGTCACGCAAGATCAACGTTGTGTATCGAACACTTGTATGTAAGGAAATTTGTGATGGGACACAGCAACAGCGGCTTCTCCAAGACCGGGCTGGACAGACTGCGCGAGGTGCTGGCCGGGCATGTCGAGTCCGGGAAGATTCCCGGACTCGTCGCCCTGGTCAGCCGAGGCGAGGAGACACACGTCGAAACGATCGGGACGATGCGCCATGACGGGGGCGCGCCGATGAGCCGGGACACCATCTTCCGGATGGCTTCCACGTCCAAGCCGGTCGCGGTGTCGGCGACGATGGTCCTGCTGGATGAGTGCCGGCTGCGGCTGGACGAGCCGGTGGATTCGTGGCTGCCCGAACTCGCCGACCGGCAGGTGCTGAAGCGGCCCGACGGCCCGCTGGACGAGACCGTGCCGGCGCGGCGGCCGATCACCGTACGGGACCTGCTCACCTCCACGTGCGGGCTCGGATTGGATCTGACGGCGAAGACCGCTCCGATCATGGGCGCGTTCTTCGAGCAGGGGGTTTACGGCCAGGAGGACGGATGGCTGCTGCCGGGCTCGGACCCGGATGAGTGGATGCGCCGCCTGGGCACGCTCCCGCTGATGCACCAGCCCGGCGAGCGGTGGCTGTACAACCTCAGCGACGACGTGCTCGGCGTACTGGTCGCCCGGGTCACCGGCCAGCCGTTCGAGACGTTCCTGCACGAGCGCATCTTCGAGCCGCTGGGCATGACCGACACCGGCTTCCACGTGCCCGCCGACAAGATCCACCGGCTGCCGCCCCTGTACGCCCCCGACTGGCAGACCGGAGAGTTCAACGTGGAAGATCCGGCCGAAGGCGGACACCACAGCCAGCCTCCGGCGTTCCCGTCCAGCGGCGGCGGACTCGACTCCACCGCCGACGACTACCACGCCTACTTCCGCATGCTGCTCAACGGCGGCATGCACGACGGCCGGCAGATCCTGTCCCGGCCCGCCGTCGAGCTGATGACCACCAACCGCCTCACGCCCGAGCAGCAAGCCGCCCGAGAGGTCTGGGCCCGCAACGGCGTCCATACGGGGTACGGTCTCGGGCAGCACGGCGGCTGGGGCTTCGGGATGGCGGTGCGCACCTACCGCGGCGACTACGCGCCCATCGGCCAGTTCGGCTGGGATGGCGGAGCCGGCACCACCACCTACGCCGACCCGCACAACCAGCTCGTCGGCATCCTGCTCACCCAGACCGGGATGTCCACCCCGGACTCGGCGCGGGCCATCCACGACTTCTGGACCACCCTCTACCAGGCAATCGACAACTGACCCACCCCAATCTGGTCGAGGTCGCTCCGGCAGAAAGACCGGCCTTCGACTCCACTACGTTCCGCGATCATCTTCGTCTCCTCCAGCGTGTCGGTCATCACCAAGGAGATCGTCGACGCCGCCCGCCAGAACCTCGTCATCGGCTCGATGTGAGATCACACCAACCACCAACAGAGATCCGCCACCAACGATCATGAACTGAGCCGCTGCCTGGCCCCCGCTTCCGGGCCAGGCAGCGGCCTGTTCAGAACACTCAGGACCAACCACCACCGCAGCCAATCCGACCACGACAAATACCGATCCAAGAATCACGACCTGAAGCGATCCAAGTCACAGGCATGCTGCCCCGGCTGGACTTCCCCGAGCTGCTACTGGAGGTCTTCGACCGCACTGGCCTGCCCGCGGACTTCACCCATGTCTCCGGCACCGATGCGGCGATAGACGACTTCCCGATGAGTTTGGCCGCCCTCATCGTGGCCGAGGCGTGCAACGTCGGACTGGTCCCGATCGAAAAGCCGAACGTACCCGCCCTGACGCGGGCACGGCTGCAGCAGGTCGACCAGGGCTACCTGCGCGGGAGACGATCGCGGCGGCCAACGCCCGGCTGATCGGTGCCCAGGCCGGCATTGGCATCGTCCGGCATTGGGGCAGTGGGCACATCGCCTCGGCCGACGGGCTGCGTTTCGTGGTGCCGGTGCAGAGTCTCCACGCCGGGCACAACCCCATCTATTTCGGTCGGCAGCGCGGCGCGACCTGGCTGAACGTGGTCAATGACCAGGTGATGGGGATCGGCGGGCTGGTGGTGCCAGGCACGTTGCGCGACTCGCTGTTCATCCTGGACGCCATCCACAATCTTGACGGCGGTCCTCGCCCCGAGACGATCATCACTGATACCGCCAGCTACTCCGACCTGGTGTTCGGCTTGTTCGCGATCTGCGGGTACCAGTTCTCCCCGCGGATCGCCGACCTGGCCGACATGCGGCTGTGGCGGACCAACACCCGCGCCACGTATGGGCCGCTGGAGCACATGTCCCGCCATGTGGTCCGCTTGGACCGGATCCGTGCCCATTGGGGTGACATGCTGCGCGTGGCCGGCTCGCTGACCATGGGCACCGTGCGCGCCTACGACCTGATCCGGATGCTGTCGGCCGACGGCCGCCCCACCGGCCTGGGTGAGGCGTTCGTACACTACGGCCGCATCTTCAAGACCCTGCACTTGCTGCAATTTCTGCACGATGAGGGCTACCGGCGGATGATCGGCACGCAGCTGAACGTGCAGGAGGCCCGGCACCGGCTCGCCCGCAAGATCGCCTTCGGCAACCGCGGGCAGTTGCGCCAGCGCTACCGCGAGGGCATGGAAGACCAGCTCGGCAGCCTTGGCCTGGCGCTGAACGCGGTCATCTGGTGGAACAGCCTCTATCTGGATGCCGCCGTCCAGCAATTACGCGAGCAGGGTTTCCCGGTCACCGACGAGATGTGCGCCCGGCTGTCGCCGATCCAGTACGAGCACATCAACTTCCTGGGCCGCTACGCCTTCACTCGCGCTGATGTCGGCCCCGGGTTGCGCCCCTTCCACGACCTGCCTGTGTCGGCCGGATGAGCTCGCCGCCGCCGACGGCTGGTCAGGATGTCGGGTAATACTGCGGGTTGCCGAGAATGCGGGCGACGCTGTCGCGGGGCGCCTCGATATTCGCCCGAGCCGGAGGGGAGCCGTAGGCGTCCCGCATCACCCGCGCACACCTGCAGCGCGCCTGCGGCCGGGATCCGCTCGACGGCACCTGCCTGCGCGGCCGAAAAGCCGGGGAGCCACCCCGCCGGCAGTTCTGCGTGCTGTTCTGCATGGTCCCGTCCGCGGGCCGCGGCTTGGATGGAGCACACAAGAGGGACATTCATCCAGGTCAGGAGCAACCATGGCCACCATCAGGAACGTCGTGCTGGTGCACGGCGGGTTCGTGGACGGATCCGGCTGGCAGGGCGTCTACGACGACCTCGCCCGCGACGGCTTCCGGGTCCACGTGGTGCAGAACCCCACACTGTCGCTGGAGGACGACGTCGCGGTGACACGGCGGGTCCTCGACCGGCTCGACGGCCCGGCCGTCCTGGCCGGCCACTCCTACGGGGGCGTCGTCGTCAGCCAGGCCGGCACGCACCCCAACGTGGCGGCGCTGGCTTACGTCGCCGCCTTCGCCCCCGACAAGGGCGAGTCGGTCAACACCCTCATCGCCGACCCGCCGCCCGGCGCCCCGGTGCCGCCGATCCTGCCGCCCGTGGACGGGTTCCTGTTCCTCGACCGGGACAAGTTCCACGCCTCCTTCGCCGCCGACCTGCCCGCCGCCGCGGCGGCGTTCATGGCCGACGCCCAGGTTCCCTGGGGAGTGGATGCCCTCGGCGGCGCCGTCACCGAGCCGGCCTGGCGCAGCAAGCCGAGCTGGTACCTGGTCGCCACCGAGGACCGCATGATCCCGCCGCCCGCCCAGCGCGCCATGGCCGAGCGCGCCGGCGCCACCGTGGTCGACGTGATCGGCAGCCACGCCGTCTACGTCTCCCAGCCCGCCGCCGTCGCCGCGCTCATCCGCCAGGCCGCCGCCTGACCGACTCCGAGGGCAACCGCCGCCCGGGCGACGCGCCATCATCGCCCGGGCCGTCACTCCGATGGCACCCGACCCCAGGCTTGCGGCCTGGCCCCCCGATCTCCCCTTCATCCATTGGAGCTGACATGAAACTCGCGCGCCGTACCATGCTCGCCGCCGCGGCGGGTGGCCTCACCGCCGCTCTGCTGTCGGTCCCGGCCGCCTCCGCCGGCACCGGCACCTCGACGGACAAACCGACGATCGTCCTGGTCCACGGCGGCTTCGCGGACGCCTCCAACTGGAACGATGTGATCGCCCGGCTCCAGGCGAAGGGCTATCCGGTCATCGCGCCGGCCAACCCGCTGCGTGGCCTGCCCGTCGACGCGCCCTACATCGCCAGCGTCCTGAAGTCGATCGACGGCCCGATCGTGCTGGTCGGCCACTCCTACGGCGGCGCCGTGATCACCAACGCCGCCGCCGGCGTCGGCAACGTCAAGGCTTTGGTGTACATCGCCGCGTTCGTCCCCGACAAGGGCGAGCAGCTCGGCGTCCTGATCAACAAATACCCCGGCACCGAGATCCCCGCCGCGGTCCGGGAGGTCCCCTATCCCGGAGGCGTCGACCTCTACCTCAAGCCGGACAAGTTCCGCGCCGCGTTCGCCGCCGACCTGCCGGTGTCCACCACCCGCCTTATGCAGGCCGGTCAGCGCCCGTTCGCCGCCTCCTCCTTCACCGACAAGACCACCGGCGCCGCTTGGCGCACCATCCCCTCCTGGGCCCTGGTCGCCACCGAGGACAAGGCCATCCCACCCCAGCTTGAGCGCTACATGTACAAGCGCGCCAAGTCCAAGGTCTACGAGACGGCCGCCTCCCACGTCCCGATGATCAGCCGGCCCGGCCTGGTGACCAGCATCATCCAGGACGCCGCCCGGACGGTCGACTGACCGGCAGGGCCCGGCGCCACACAGGCGTCCGGGCCCGTCTCCGGCGTGGCGCAGAGCGCCGGCGGCCCTGCGCCAGGCCGATGTCATCGACACCCCCGTCCCCCCGTCAGCTGAGTCGAAGGAGCCCTGGTGAGCATCACCACCGATCCGCTGCTGCCCGGTAGCCACACCGTCAGCATCGGAGGAGTCCTGCAGCGCTACCACGTGGCAGGCGCCGGTCCGGTGTGCCTCGTCCACCCGGGTGGCCCCGGCATCGGCTGGGAGTATCTGCGGATGCCGGAGCTGGAGCGGCACCTGACGGTGGTCTACCTCGAACCGGTCGGCACCGGTTCGTCCGGCCGGCTGCCCCGCCCGCACGACTACCGGATCGACGTCTATGCCGGGTTCCTGCACGGCGTCATCGAGCACCTGGCCGCGCCGAGCGTCTACCTGCTCGGCCACTCTCACGGCGGATTCGTCGCCCAGCGCTACGCGCTGAGCCACCCGTCCCGCCTGGCGGGTCTGATCCTTTTCGACACCTCGCCCGTCACCGGTGAGGAATTCTGGCAGCAGGCCCTGGCCAACCTCCAGCGGTTCTCACACAGCCGTCCCGAAGCGGCCGGCATCCCGCAGGCCTTCCAGCGGGCCCTGGCCGCCGCCGACGACGAGGCCTGTACCCAGGGCATCCGCGACATCCTGCCCGCCTACTACGCCGACTACTGGGCCCGTGAGAGCGAACTCGCCTCATTGCGCGGCTCCTTGCGTGCCTGGGCCGACCCCGTACGTGCGGGAGAGCCGCCCTTCGACGTCCGCGAGGAGTTGGGCGATATCACCACGGCAACCCTGATCATCAGCGGTGCCCACGACTTCATCTGCGGCCCCCGCTGGGGCCGGATGCTGCACGAGGGCATCCCCGATGCTCAATTCCTGCTGCTGGAAGACAGCGGACACATGGGACACTTCGAGCAGCCGGTCGCCTTCACCTCCGCCATCAGGAGGTTCACATGCACCTGACCCCTTCACTGCCGCAGACCGCCGGCCACGACGGCGCGGGCTCGTCGACGCCCGGCCCGTCCCCGGCGCAAACAGGTTCTTCAGCGGAGGGCGGCACTCGCCGCACCAGTCCGCCAGCCAGACGCTCGGTGAGCTCAAAAGGCTCCGCAACCAGGCATACAGTCAGTCCGTGACGCCCTTAGACGATGGCCGGCTGATCGGCCGGGACCGGGATCTGGCCCGGCTCGGCGCCTTCGCCGATCAGGCAGCGGCCCAGGGCGGTGCGTTCGTCCTGCTGGGTGAGGCCGGGGTCGGCAAGTCCGTCCTGCTGGCGGCCGCGGCGGCCCGGGCCACGGCGGCTGGTCACCGGGTGCTGAGCGCCTCCGGCTCGCAGTTCGAGGGCGAGGTGAGCTACGCCGGCCTCCACCAGGTGCTCCAGCCGCTCTTCGACGACCTGCCGACGCTGACCCCGGCGCACGAGCGGGCCTTGCGCGTCGCCTTGGGGCTGGGCGAGGGCGCGGCGCCGGGCCGGCTTCTCGTGGCCAACGCAGCCCTGATGCTCCTGCGCCAGGCCGCCGCTCCTCGGCCGCTGCTGGTGGTCGTCGATGACATCGCCTGGCTGGACCGCGCCAGCGCCGTCGTGCTGAGCTTCGTGGCGCGCCGCCTCACCGGCAGCCGCGCCGGGCTGCTCGCGGCCGCCCGTTCCGAAGAGGAGAGCTTCTTCGAGTACGGCGGGCTGCCCGGCCACGAACTGCAGCCGCTGGCCGAGCAGGACGCCGCGGCCCTGCTGAAAGCACGTTTCCCGGCGCTGTCCCCCCGGATTCACCAGCGGTTGCTGGCCGACGCCCAGGGCAACCCTCTGGCGCTGCTGGAGTTGCCGGTGGCGCTCGGCGACCTTCAGCGAGGCGGCACGCTGCCTCCGGTGCTGCCGCTCAGCGGACGCCTGCAGACCGTGTTCGCCGCGCGGATCCGGGGCCTTCCCCTGGCGACGTTCGGCATGCTGCTGCTCGCCGTCCTCGACGGGACCGGCGACCTGACCGTGCTGGATACCGGCGCGCTGGCACCCGCGGAACAGGCGCGCCTGGTCAGGGTCGATGCGAGCGCGGGGAAGCTGCTCTTCCGCCATCCGCTGATCGGCTCGGCCGTGATGGAGATGTCCACGAGCGAGCAGCGCCACCGCGCCCACCTGCTGCTGGCCGAACGGCTCGCCGACCAGCCGGAACGGCGAGCCTGGCACCTGGCCGAGGCTGCGGCGGGACCCGATGAAGGCGTGGCCGCTCTCCTGCAAGCCGTCGCCCATGCCAACCTGCGACGAGGCGACAGCGTCCACGCCATCACCCTGCTCCTGCGCGCGGCCGAACTGAGCCCGGCCGACATCGACCGTGCCGGACGGCTGGGCGAGGCCGCCTACCTCGGCGCGGTTGTCAACGGTGACCTGCGTGACGCGCCGCACCTGCTGGAGCAGGCCCGCCGCGCGGACCGGCGGGGCGAGTCGCTGGCGGCCGCGGTCGCCGGCGCCTACCACCTGCTCAACGGCGACGGCGACGTGGACAGCGCGCACCGCCTGATGGCTGGCGCGATCGAGGTGCTGGACGATCCCGGCGATGCCCACAACAAGCCCCTCATCGAAGGGCTGTACACCCTGCTCATGATCTGCTTCTTCAGCGGACGAGCCGAGCTGTGGCAAGCCTTCCACGCGGCAGTCGGCCGCCTCAGGCCGGGGCCTCCGGCGCTGCTGGACATCCTCGCCAAGACCTTCTCAAACCCTGCCCGCCTGGCGCTCCCGGCCCTCGATCGGCTGGATGCCGTCATCGCGAACCTGCACCAGGAGATCATCCCGGCACGCATCTCCCGCATCGGCATCGCCACCGCCTACGTCGACCGGCTGGGACGGTGCCGCGACGGGTTGTGGCGGGTCATCGACCACGGCCGCGACGGCGGAGCCGTCACCTCGCAGATCGAGGCGCTGTTCCTGCTGGGCAACGACTCCTTTCTCGTGGGCCAGTGGCAGGAACTGGAGCAGGTCGCCGAAGAGGGCCTGGCGCTGTGCGAGCAGCACGGCTACCAGCTGCTGGCCTGGCCGGGAATCTACCTGAAGGCGATGCTGGCCGCCGCGCGAGGCCAGGACGAGACCGCCACAGCCCTGGCCGACCGGATGACCCGCTGGGCGACACCGCGAAGGGCGCGGGCGATCCAGTGCTACGCCCGGCAGGTCAGAACGCTGGTGGCGCTCGGCGGAGGCGACTTCGAGGAGGCCTACCAGCAGGCCTGCGCCATCAGCCCCGCCGGTGTGCTGGCCTCGCACGTCCCGCATGCCCTGTGGACCATCACCGACCTGATCGAGGCGGCCGTGCGCGCTGGACGCCACGACGAGGCCGCCGCTCATGCCGCCGCGGTCGCGCAGGCCGGACTGGCCGCGATCTCGCCCCGGCTGGCGATGGTCACCGCCGCTTCGGCTGCCCTGACGACTCCGGACGAGTCGTACAGCGGGTTGTTCGAGACCGCGCTCGACACACCCAGCGCGGACCGCTGGCCGTTCGAACGGGCTCGCCTGCAGCTGCTGTACGGCGAGCGCCTGCGCCGCGACAAGGCCACCACCAAGGCCCGCACCCAGCTGACCGCCGCGCTGGACACCTTCCGCAGCCTCGACGCGCGGCCGTGGACGGCCAGAGCGCACACCGAACTGCGCGCAACAGGCCTGTCCCACGGGCAAGGGGTGGCCGCGGGGCTGGCCTCGCTCACCCCCCAGCAGCGGGAGATCGCGATGCTCGCCGCCCAAGGGCTGACCAACAAGCAGATCGGCCAGCGGCTGTTCCTGTCTCCGCGCACCGTGGCCAATCACCTCTACCAGCTGTTCCCCAAGCTCGGAGTCGCCTCCCGGGCCGCGCTGCGCGACGCGCTGTCGACCCCTGGCACATTGGAGTCAAATGACTCAATCCAGGCCCCGTCCTGAAACCTAACGTCGGCCCATGACCACCCCACGCATCGTTTTGGTCCACGGCGGCTTCGTGGACGGCTCCGGCTGGCAGGGCGTCCACACCCTGCTCAAGAACGACGGCTACGACGTCGCCGTCGTGCAGAACCCGACCCTGTCGCTCGCGGGCGACGTGGCCGCGACCCGCCAGGTCCTCGACGCCGCCGACGGCCCGGCCGTCCTGGTCGGCCACTCCTACGGCGGGGTGGTCATCTCCGAGGCCGGCACCCACCCGGCCGTGTCCGCCCTCGTCTACATCGCGGCCTTCGCCCCCGACAAGGGCGAATCGGTCAACACCCTCATCGCCGACCCGCCGCCCGGCGCACCGGTCCCCCCGATCCTGCCGCCCCGCGACGGCTTCCTGCTGCTGGACCGCGAGAAGTTCCACGCCTCCTTCGCCGGCGACCTGCCCGCCGAGCAGGCCGCCTTCATGGCCGACTCCCAGGTCCCCTGGGGCGTGGACGCCCTCAGCGGCGCGGTCGCCGAACCCGCCTGGCGGATCAAGCCCAGCTGGTACCTCGTGGCGACCGACGACCGCATGATCCCCCCGCCCGCGCAGCGCGCCATGGCCGAACGAGCAGGCTCCACCGTGACCGAGACCCCCGGCAGCCACGCCGTCTACGTGTCCGACCCGGCCGCGGTGGCCGCCGTCATCACCCAGGCCGCGACAGCCGTACGCTGATGTCCGCCGACTTCGCCGAACTGCTACGCGGCCACCGTCGCGCGGCACGGCTGACCCTCGAACAGCTCGCCGAGCTGTCGGGGGTCAGCGCCCGCACCCTGTCGGACATGGAACGCGGACGCAGCAAAGGACCCCAGCACCGGACCGTCACCGCCGTGGCCGACGCCCTCGCCCTGACCGAGGCCGACCGCAGGCAGCTCATCGAGCACGCCAGAGACGGCCGCCTGCGCGACCACTGGTCGCGCCCGAGCGGCCTGTGCGAACTGCCCCGACCGGTCAACGACTTCACCGGCCGCGCAGCCGAACTGGCCTGGACCAACGACTTCGTCCAGAGCGACGACACCAGCGTGGTCCTGATCACCGGCTCGGCGGGCCTGGGCAAGACCACCCTCGCCGTACGCGCCGCCCATGCCCTTCGCCCCAGCTTCCCCGACGGGGTGTTCTTCGTCGACCTGTTCGGCATGTCCCCCCAGCCGCTGACCGCCAACGACGCCTTGACGCAACTGCTGGCCGCGCTCGGCACCACCGACCGGCAACTGCCTCCCGACACCCCGGCACGCGCCTCGTTGTACCGCTCGCTGCTCCGGCAACGCCGCGTCCTGGTCGTCCTCGACAACGCCGCCTCCGAGGAGCAGATCCGTCCGCTCCTGCCCGGCGGTGGCCACAGCAGCGTGCTGGCCACGAGCCGGCGACTGCTGGCCGGCGTGGAGGACGTCCACCGGCTCAGCCTCGGACCCCTGCCCCTGGCCGAAGCAGCACGCCTGCTGACCGGAATCCTGGGACCGCGCGGCTCCCTCGAAGACGAAAGGGCGCTCACCGAGCTCGCCCAGCTGTGCGGCGGACTCCCACTGGCCCTGCGGATCGTCGGCAGCCGCCTGGTCAGCCGGCCCGGCTGGCAGGCCTCCCAGCTCGTCGCCCGGCTGACCGACGAGGAACGCCGCCTGGACCAGCTCAGGGCCGGCGACCTCAAGATCGCCAACGCCTTCGCGATGTCCTACGACCAGCTCACCGCGACCACCCAGCGGGTCTTCCGGCGGCTCGCGCTGGTGACCGGCCGGGACTTCGACGCCGCCCTGGCCGCAGTGGTCGGCGGAACCCCGATCGAGGACACCTGGGACGCCCTGGACGAGCTGGTCGACCTCGGCCTGCTGCAGGACAGCACCTCGGGCCGCTACCGCTTCCACGACCTGGTCCGGCTGTTCGCCCGCGAGCGGCTGCACACCCAGGACGATATGGCCGAGCGTGAAGCGATCACCGACAGGACGGCGTCGTGGCTGCTGCACAGAGCCACCGCCGCCGGACGCTGGTTCGATCCCGGCCGCGACTCTCCCGAGCCGTCCGAGCCTGGCCTCTCCTCCGCCGAGGAGGCCGACCGCTGGCTACGGGTGGACTCCGACAACTGGCTGGGCGCACTGCGCCACACGGCGGGCAAGGGCCGGCATGGCGTCGTCTTCGACTGCGCCGAAGCGATGCGCTGGTTCGCCAGCCGGTGGATGCACTGGCCGCACTGGCAGGAAGTCTTCACCCTCGGCGCCACAGCCGCCACCGCCCTGGGCGATCAGCTGGCCGCCCAGCTGACCTATCTGTCCTGGTTCCACCAGGTACCCCCGCCCACCCCGGAAGCCATGCTGGAACACGCGACCACCATGCTGGACGACAGCACCGGCCGCGGCGCCACGACGCAGATCTCCTGGGGACACCTGTTCGTCGGACGAGCACTGCTCCAGCTGGGACGGCTCGACGAAGCCGTGGTGTCGGTGTCCAGAGCTGCGGAGATGTTCAAGGCCGACAACGACATCGAGGCCTACTGCCAGAGCCTCGGCATGGCCGGCGAATGCCTGCGCCGCCTCGGACGCCATCCCGAGGCGCTCGATCACTACCTCCAGATGTGCGACCTGGCATGGTCGGAGATGAAACCCAGCATCGCGATGCTCACCCGGCCGAACGCACTGGCCGGCGCCGGGTTGTGCCTGGGACTGCTCGGCCGCGGGGACGACGCCGTCGCCAGGTTCACCGAGGCCCTCAGCCTCTTCGAGCAGCTCCCGCCATCCGCCTCCCACGGACGCTGCCTGGAGGCGCTCGCGACCGTGCTGGCCCAGGAAGGCCGGATCGAGGAGAGCCGCCAGTCCTACGCCCGCGCGGCCGAGCTGTTCGAGGAGATCGGCGAGGCTGAGGCGAGCAGCCGCTGCCGCGACCAGGCGTCTGACTGACAACGTTCATGTACGTGATAATGATCTATTATCACGTACATGAGCGATCATGGCAGCGCAGCGACCAGGAGAACCGCTCGCTGGAGCGGTGCGCGACTCCGGCACGTTATCCGGTACATCGCCGAAGCTGTCGCCTGGCGGGCGGCATGAGCGCCGCGCCGAAGATCACCGCCCTACGCGGTGGAGGGGTCAGCCTCGCTGCGGCCGCCGACGCCTTCCTCGCCACCCCGCGCACCGCCAACCCCAACACCCACCGCGCCTACGCCTCAGCCATCGACCGCACCATCGACCTGCTCGGCCGCGACCGGCCGCTCGCCGACGTCACCGAGGCCGAGATCGGCGCCGCGCTCACCGAGCTGTGGGGCCGATGCGCGCCGGCGACCTGGAACCGCAACCGCGCCGCCGTCACCTCCTGGCTGTCCTGGTGCCAGACCAAGAAGCACTGGGCCGCACCGGCGGTCCCGGCTGACGCCGAACGCCGCAAGGAAAGCGCTGACGAAACCCGCGCGGTCGCCAAGACCACCATCCACCGGCTGCTGTCACGCCGCGACATTCCACTCCGGGAGAAGACGCTGTGGCGGATGCTGTACGAGACCGCCGCCCGGGCCGCTGAGATCCTGGCGCTCAGTGTCGAGGACCTCGACCTGGAACACCGCCGCGCCCCCGTCCGCTCCAAGGGCGGCGCGATCGAGTGGGTGTACTGGGACAGCGGCACCGCCCACCTGCTGCCCCGCCTCCTCCGGCTCCCCGACGGCAGCACCCGTACCCACGGCCCGCTGTTCCTGGCCGAACTCCGCCCCGTCCCCGCCCGCCGCCCGGCCGCCGCCGACATCTGCCCGCACACCGGCCGCGCCCGCCTCGGCTACGACCGCGCCCGCGTCCTGCTGGACAAGTACGCCGGGCTCGACCTGCACCAGCTGCGCCACAGCGCCGCCACCCACCTCGGTGAGGCCGAAGTCCCGCTCCAGCTCATCATGGGCAAGACCCGGCACAAGAACCCCCGCACCGCCATGCGCTACGTCAAACCCGGTGCCGAAGCCATCGCCAAGGTCACCGAGGTCCTGGCGCCCCGCCGCCGTACCCACTGATCAATTGAGCGGGCGGCTGGCCGGAGCTGTAGGAGTTCCGGGCCATCACGTCACGGATCACTAACAGGCGAAGAAGCCCAGGTCGCTACCGCTAATTTCTGCACCCAGCCTCCTCGAAGGCCCACCGCGACGTTGGAAGGCAGCGCCTCGGAGAGCTTCTGGCATTGCTCATCGGCCGCGAACCACTCACGTTTGAGCTGCACCAGATCAGCAGGCAAGTCGAAGTCAGCCATCATTTCCCCAGTTCGGCACGGTTTGTGCCGATCCTACGACTGGCCTGAGCGCCACGAACCCTCCCCAGATGCCCCGAAGAAGGGGGTCACGCATGCATAACACGGACATCACGGCAGGGTGACGGAGGGATGGTCAGGATGAAACGTGAAGGCCAGGGCATCCGCTGCTGTCGCCGGCAGGCAACAGTTCAGGCGGTAGATCGCATCTGGTAAGGGCCATTCTCAGATAACCATCTGCTGTTTCAGAGGCAATCATGAGAAGTAAAACCGTACTCGCATGCGCGCTGACTGCAGTCGCATGCACCGCTCCTGTCGTGCAGTCAGCGGAGGCCGCCGCACTACGCGCAGGTATGCGAACCGACACGCGCCCGGCTTCACGGCTTCCACCGGCTCCATTGCCTCCCACGAAGACTGCAGCCCTGAGCCCGGCGAACGAGAGACAATCCAGCAGGCCGGGCAATGAACTGCCTGCTTCACCCGAACCGAATGGACAGACTGAACCGCCAACCCAGCCAGGACAGACTGAACCGCCAACCCAGCCAGGACAGACTGAACCGCCAGGCCAGCCAGGACCGACTGGCCAGCCAGGCCAGCCAGGCCCACCCGGAGGGTGCCACCTCTGCCCTGGTGGACCGCGTGGACCGTCTGGTCCGCCTGGTCGGGATGGACTGGATGGAAAGCCAGGAGGACCTGGGCCGTCTGGTCCGGCAGGACCGTCTGGACCGCCAGGACCGTCAGGACAACCTGGGCCGTCAGGACAACCTGGGCCGCCCGGACCGGCCGGACCGCCTGGACCACCCGGACCGGCCGGACCGCCTGGACCACCCGGACCGCCTGGGCCGGGAGGGCAGCCGGGACAGACAGGACAGCCAGGACAGTCTCAGCCGCGAGGTTCCGCACCGTTCGGCCCAGCGTGCTCTGCTCTGTCCAACACCGGCGATGGCAACTTCACCACCATGGCCAAAGAGCCTTTGGTTACCGCCATCTCCAGCAATCCCAACCTGACGAACGTGGTGGCGGCCATTTCGAGGGCCCAGATGACCGACAGACTGAACACGGTCAAAGACGTCACTCTGTTCGCGCCTGTGAACGACGCGTTCAATCAGCGAGGCCAGATCTCTGATGACAGATTGACAGAGATCATCTCCTACCACGTCGCGGAGGGACGCCATTCACCGTCCAGCCTCTCTGACGCCGCACTCCCTACGCTCCAGGGCGGCAAACTGACAGTGAAGCGCTCGGGTGACTCCTACACGGTGAACCAGGCCAAGGTGCTGTGCGGAAACATCCAGACCGCCAACGCCACGGTCTACTTCATCGACACCGTTCTGGAGCCGAGGTAGGAACACCGATATGTAAGCACCGACTTGTCGCGCCCGCCCTGGTCGGGTAGACCGTGGCGTGTGGCGGACGGCGACATGGTCGGGGCGGGCGTGAGAGTCCGGACCGTCATGCTCGACGCCGGCGAGTGGGTGATCGCCAGAGTCTTCGACCCATCCGCTCAGCGCGGAGAGGCGCGGCTGAGGGTGACAACTCTGCATGGGGCGGTGATCGCCTACGCGCGTACGCCGGAGGAGTTGGCGGCGATCGTGGATCTGGCCGAACTGCGGCGCGACCGGCCGCGCGAGCGCGCCTGCGGCTTTGACGAGGTAGGCGTCCACGTCCACGGAGATCACGCGGTGGGCGCCGAGCCGCTCGCACAGCAGCGCGGTGCCGTACCCCGAGCCGGTGCCCACATCCAGCACGGTGGAGGTGTCCTCGATGGCCGCGTGCTCGAGCATCTGCACGACCAGACTCGGCAGCGTGGAAGACGACGTCGGCTTGCCTGCGGGGCGGTCGCCGGGGGCGGCGTGGTCGGCGTGCAGCGGGCCGACTTGAGTGACGAGGCTGCGGTCGCTGTAGGCGGCGGACAGCCACGCCTCCACGTCGCCGGGCCCGCCCTGCAACGCCCACGCACCGCTGTCGGCCTTCCACCAGCGGGGCACGAAAGGGTGCCGGGGCGCGGCCGCGATGGGCGCCCGCCACGGCGATCCCGGGCGGGTGACGTGGGCGGCGAGCGCGGAGGCGCGAGGGGTCCAGGCCATGGCCAGCAGTCTGCTCCTTCGAGAGCCGGGGGCACCGAACCGAAGGCGGGAGACGGCCTCCCGGAGGCCGTCTCCCGCCCGGATCTGGAACCTTCGCGCGGGTCAGGCTGCACCGAGTCGGAAGGCGAGCCAGGAGCGGCCCGCTTCGGCGGCGCGGGCCCGGAAGGCGCGGCCGTCCTCGGGACCGAACTGGGCCTTGTAGAGCCGGAACATCGTCCACAATGCGACGAGCCCGGTCACCGCGGCGGGCGACGCCGTACGCCAGGCGGGCACCAGCTCCAGCAGGTCCTCGGTCTGGGCCGGAGTGTGGCCCGCCTCGATGAGGCGGGGAGCGAGCATGACGGGCTCCACCCATGCCGCGCCGCGTGCCGCGAACGACCAGTCGATCACGCGCATCCCTGCCGGGGTGACGAGCAGGTTGCTCGGGCTGAGGTCGTAGTGGAGGAACGTGTCCCCCTCCACCGCGGCCAGGTCCAGGCCGTCGAGCGCGGCCTGGTACAGGCCGTGGTCGTCGCCGAGGGCGTTCTTGTCCATCAGGTGTTTGCCCTTGGCCTGCAACGGCGCGATGTTCTCGGCGACGCCGCGAGCACCAGCGGGGCATGGCGTGAGGACGCGGCCAAGGCCGGCCACCGTGGCGAGCACCGGGTGTAGATCCGGGGAGCCTGGCGACAGGTCGGCCTCGCGGGCGCGCTCGAGGTATTCGAAGCCCATCACGTGCCAGCCGTCGACCAGGTCGCTCCACAGCAGGCGCGGGGCGGCCACAGCGGCAGGTAGGGCGCGGGAGGCCCACTGTTCGCGGATGTGCAGGAACGCGGCGGTGTTGTCGGCGTTGATGGCCTTCAGGAACACGCTGCCGTGTTCGGTGTGCAGGCGGGCGGCGACGCCCGGCATGATGCCGCTGGTCGCGGTCTCGGCCTTGACGACGGCGCCGCACCGGTCCTGGATCGCGGCGCGGACGGTCTCGGGCAGGTCTTCCCAGTCGAGTCGGGTCACGTCACGCCTCCGGGGCGGGGTCGTCGAAACAGCCGGAGTGGCACTGGCTGCACTTGGCCTCGTGCAGCCACAGTTCCAGATCGACGGGCAGGTTGGCGGCGCGCATCGCCTCGATGGTCGCGCCGATCCTGTCCACCGCGGCGGCGCCGGTGGCGGGCTCGTCGTCGGGCGCGTGGTGGATCATCCGCCCCGCGACCTGGTGGCAGAAGCGGGTGTAGTCGTGGGTGAAGAGGATGAAGGTGTGCCAGCCCACGTCCACCTGAGGGGACGGGGCGAGGCGGGCGCCGGGGTTGGCCCCGCACGCCATCAGGAACGCCAGCGCCTGCGTCATGACGCGGCGGGCGTAGGCGTCGTCGAAGGCGGGGTGGTCGGCGAGGATACGGGCCACGAGCCGCTCGAACAGCGGCGCGGAGATGGCGGCGGTCGGGTCGATGACGTCAGCCTGGGCGGGCTGCTCCGTCGTCGGGGTGGTTGGCATGTGCACTCCCATCATGGGTGACGGTCAGGTGCTGGATCGTGCGCGAGGGAAACGGCCGTCACCTCCTCTCGCGGTGGGCGGGTCGGGGTGTCGCTGGAAGCGGGGAGGGGCTCAGAGCGGGGCGGCCTGGGGCGCCCCAGAGCCCACAGCATGATCGAGTTCATGGCATCTGCCTTCGGTGGTGCCCCCGACCCCGGGAGGCGTGCCGGCCTGGCGTCCCCTCATGAGCGCGCAGCCGGGTGCAGCTCCCGGGGTCGGAGGTAGGGGACTGGCGAACCCCGCCGGCGGGCCGCTGAGCTGGGGTGGGCCGCGCCTGTGTGAGGATGAACGAGGTTCGCCAGAGCTCGAGTTCAGCGTCTGCCATGCGCAGGCGCAGCTGGTGTTCGGTGGGAGCCTCCACGGTCACGCAGCGTCTCGGGTCGGCCATGTGCCAGGCGGTGAAGACGCGCCCGTACGGCCGCCACATCACCAGCCACGCCCTATCCTGCACAGCCATGGCGCGCGCGATGCCGCTCATGCTCGCCTCGCGTCGAAAGCACTGACCGTGGCCAGCCTCGTCGCACGCTGAACCGGCAGGACCCGCCGCTCGGCCAGGCGCCCGCCCCTGACGAGCAGCAGGCGGGCCCCCACGCTGGTGATCCGCCGCGCACGCTCAGGAGCGACCTGGCTCGGCCCCAGATGCGCCAGCGCCGGCAGCACCACCCCATAGGTGCCCGCCGCGGACAGTACGTCCAGCAGCCCGGCGAACGCGGCCTCGCCGCCCCGGTCGGTGAAGACTCCCGCGAGCTGCAGCTCGTGCTGGCGGCAGTACTCGGCGAGTGCGTCACGCAGCGCGTGACGGCGGGCGGGTGCCGACCTCAGCAGCCGGAGGTAGCCGTACACGACCGGGCCGGGCATCGGCCGTTGCTCGGTGAGTGGCTCCGTCATGGTTCCGTCCCAACAGGTCCTGAGCTGTGCGTTTGCCTTACGTCTCCGAGCTTGGCCCCGGTCCTGTGGCGGCGAAATGATCGGCTGTTGTACTTGCGTTGCACTTCTGTCCCACCACGGCGTTCCACATGTTTCGATGAAGGCGCCGGAAGGGAGCGACGCGTGGCCACTGTGCACCTGTGGACGGGGTTGGAAGCCCACGCGCTGCGGCGTGCGCTGCGGATGAGCGTGCGCGCGTTCGCTGATCACCTCGGGGTCGCCGTCCGTACCGTCTCCAAGTGGGAGAAGCTCGGCACCGGGACAGAGCCTCGGCCGGACACCCAGGCGATCCTCGACGTCGCGCTCGGCCGCGCTGATGCCGCCGCTCACCTCCGGTTCGAGACGCTGCTTTCCGAGCTCAGCCGGTCAACCGAGATCGGCCTGCGCGTCACCACGGCCGGTCCGCGGCTGTGGGAGTACGAGACGTGGGCCGACGACCTCGACCGGGTCGTCGTCGCCCTGAGCCGCCAGAGCTTCTCCTTCGCCGAGGGCCTGCTGACCCGGTGGCTCGCCCGGTACTCGCCGCGCGACCTCGACGACCGGGGCCTGTATCTGTTCGCCCGCTCCACCACGCTGCTCGGCGACCTCCACCGCGACCAGGGCACTCTCCTCGGGCCGCTGTCGGCGCGGCACAATTACATCGACGCGCACTCGGTGTTCACCCAGCTCGACATTCCCCGCAGGGTGGCCCAGCTCGACCTCTCCCTGGCGGTGGTCACCGAGATGTCCGGCAAACTCGACGCGGCCGCCCACCAGTACGAGTCCCTCGCCGTCGATGACCGGCTCAGCCGCCGAGACCGAGCCCGCGCCCGCCTGTGGGTGGGGACCGCGCTGAGCAAGGGCGGCGAGCACGACTACGCCGCACGCGTCATGACCGTCGCCATCCGCGACTTCGAGGACCTGAACGAGCCCGACGACTGGTCCGCCGCCCACCAGAAGCTCGCCCTGGCCCGCCGCGGCGCCGGCGACCTGAACGGCGCCCTGTCGCTGATCGACGTCGCCCGCTCGACAGCAGTGAGCGATGCGCCGTTGCAGCGGGTACGGCTGGACACCGCATACGGGCACATCCTGATCTCCGACCCGGCCACCGTAGATGATGGGCTGAAGACCCTCGAGCGGGCGGCGCAGGTGGCCACGAAGGTTGGCCTGGTCCATCAGCTGCGCGCCATCGAGGACATTCGACGGCTCAGCCAAGGGGTGGACGCCCCGATGGCGACGGTGACCAGGGAGATACACGAGTGACCAGCGACGCAGCACAGCGGACCATCACTGATGAGCAGCGCAGGCAGGCTCTGCTGATCTGGGACTACCACCAGATGCACCACCAGCCGCGGCCGTGTGACGCGGCGATCGGGCTGGGCAGCCACGACCTGGGCGTGGCCGACGTCGCCTCCGACCTCTACCACGCCGGCATGTTCCCCACGCTGGTCTTCTCGGGCGCCACCAGCCGCACCACCGCGGCGCGGTTCCCGAGAGGGGAGGCCGTGCACTACCGCGAGCGCGCCCTGGAGCGCGGCGTGCCCGACGAAGCGATCCTGCTGGAGACCCGCGCCGGCAACACCGGCCAGAACGTGACGCTGTCGCGGCAGGTGCTGGCCGAGGCGGGGATTGAACCGCGGAGCGTGCTGCTGATCTCCAAGCCGTACATGGAGCGCCGGGCGTACGCCACGGCCCGCCAAGTGTGGCCGGAGGTGGAGGTGGTGTGCGCGTCTGAGCCGTTGGAGTTCGACGACTATCTCAAGGCGATCGGCGACGACAAGCTGGTCGTGGACATGCTCGTCGGCGACCTCCAGCGGGTGATCGAGTATCCGAAGCTCGGGTTCGCCATCGAGCAGGACGTCCCAGGAGATGTGTATGACGCCTACGAGTCTCTTCTCCGCGCCGGGTTCGACAGTCGCCTTCTCGACGCCTGACGCCTACCTGGCGGGCGCGCGGCGGGTCGCCATCCACCAGCCCAACCTGTTCCCGCGGCTGACCACCCTGGCCAAGCTGTGGGCCGCGGACTGCTGGGTCGTGCTGGACAACGTGCAGTTCGCCCGCCGGGACTACCAGCATCGCGCCCGCCTGGCCGCTCTCCCCGACCCAGGCATGCGGCAGTGGCTGTCGCTGGCCACGCACCTGCCCGAGGGCCGGCCGACGCTCATCCGGGACGCCCTGCTCGCCGACCCCGCTCGCTCCCAGCGTCGAGTGGGGCAGTTGCTCCAGCAGCTCTACGGCCGCAGCCGCCACTGGCCGGTCTTCCAGGAGCGCCTGGGCCCGCTGCTGTCGCTGTTCGACACCACGGACCGCCTGGCCGCCATCTCGGAGGCCTCCACACTGCTTCTGCTGAGGCTGCTGGGCTGGCGCGGACAGATCATGTCCAGCAGCGATCTTCCGGCGCGGTCCGGCCGGTCACGTCGGCTCGCAGACCTGGCTGAGGCGTGCGGGGCGCGCACGTACCTGTGCGGGACCGGCGGCATGCGGTACCTGACCGTCGACGCGTTCACTCGGCAGGGGATCCACGTGACCGCCTTCCATACCCCCAGCGACGGGGTGTGGGCATCAGCACGCGAAGTGAGCGCGGTGCGGGCCCTGATGGTTCTCGGGCCTGAGGTTCTCGCGCAGGAGCTGTCTGCGGTGGCGGCTGCTCATCGGCTCGGATCGGCCAGTTCACAAGCAGCTGGCCGACCTCGTCCGTGCCGACATCCACGCTGGCCGGTTGAAGCCCGGCTCCCCGATCCCCCTCCTGTGCTTGCGCCCGCGACACGCGGCCCATCAGCCACCCCCTCGTTTGGATGTCGGTTGACTTCTATCCTATGCTCCGATTTAGATTATGACTGTCATCTAACGAGGGTTCGGTGCACGGACCCCTGCGACCGAGGGAGCAGGCATGGAACTGAAGGACGCAGTCGCCGTGGTCACCGGCGCCAACCGGGGGCTGGGGCGCCATCTGGCCGCTCAGCTCGTGGAGCGCGGAGCGAAGGTGTACGCGGCGGCGCGCCGCCCGCAAAGCGTGGACGTGGCCGGCGTCATCCCGCTGCGCCTGGACGTGACCGACGAGGAGTCGATCCGGGCCGCCACCCGGATCGCATCGGACACGACACTGCTGGTGAACAACGCCGGGATCTCCACCGGCACCCCTCTGATCGTCAGTGATCTGGAGGCGGTGCGGCTGGAGATGGAGACGAACTTCTTCGGCCCGCTCGCCGTGACACGGGCCTTCGCCCCGGTCATCGAGGGCAACGGCGGCGGCGCCGTGTTCAACGTCCTGTCCGTGATGTCCTGGTGGCACCCGGCCGGTGTCGGGGCCTACGCGGCGGCCAAGGCCGCCGCGTGGGCGCAGACCAACGCGGTCCGCGAGGAACTGGCGCCCCGCGGCATCACCGTCTCGGCGCTCCACGTCGGGCTCATGGACACCGACATGGCCGCCGGCATTCCCGCCGAAAAGGCCGACCCCGCCGACGTCGCCACCCAGGTCCTGCACGGCATTGAGAACGGACTGCCCGAGATCCTCGCCGACGAGGCCACCCGGAACGTCAAGCAGAGCCTGGCCACCACGCTGAACCCGGCCTGAAACGGCCGTCAACGACAGCGGCCGGTCAGCTGGATCCGAACCGCCTGGAACGAACACGGAGCCCGCCCGCTCGCGGACGAGGAAGGAAGACGACGATGAGAGCCTTCATGGTCGAACGCTACGGTGACCAGGCCGGTGTGCGGGGCGGGGACGTGCCGGACCCAAAGGCCGGCGCGGACGACGTTCTGATCCGGATCCACGCGGCGAGCGTCAACCCGCTCGACCTCAAGACCCGGGACGGGGAGTTCAAGACGATCCTGCCCTACCGGGTCCCGTTCATCCTGGGCAACGACCTGGCCGGGGTGGTGGTCGACGTGGGTGTGGCCGTCAGCCGGTTCGCGGTGGGCGATGAGGTCTACGCGCGGCCCGGCAAGGAACGGATCGGCACGTTCGCCGAACTCATCGCCGTGCACCAGGACGACGTCGCGATCAAACCGGCCACGCTGACCATGGCCGAGGCCGCTTCCCTTCCCCTGGTCGCCCTGACCTCGTGGCAGGCGTTGGTCGATCGGGCACACCTGCGGCCAGGCCAGAAGGTCCTCATCCACGCGGGCTCCGGCGGCGTAGGCACCATCGCCATCCAGCTGGCCAAACACCTGGGCGCGACCGTGGCCACGACCACGAGCACCGCCAACGTCGAACTGGTGAAGAGCCTGGGCGCGGATGTCGTCGTCGACTACACCAAGCAGGCGTTCGAGACGGTCCTGCACGACTACGACGTCGTCCTGGACCCCCTCGGCGGCGAGAACCTCACCAAGTCCCTGCGGGTACTCAAACCGGGCGGGAAGCTCATCAGCATCGCGGGGCCGCCCGACGCCGCTTTCGCCCGGGAACTCGGAGCGAATCCGATCATCCGGCTGGCGATGACCACGCTGAGCTTCCAGATACGCCGCCGCGCCCGACGCCACCACGTCACCTACTCCTTCCTGTTCATGAAGGCCGGCGGCGACCAGCTCCGCGAGCTCGCCGCGCTGATCGACGCGGGCGAGATCCGGCCTGTCGTCGACCGCGTCTTCCCGTTCACCGAAACCCGCGACGCACTGGCCTACGTCGAGGCGGGACGCGCGAAGGCAGGCAAGGTCGTCGTCACGATGACCTGAGAAACAGCTCTTGCAGGGGGATCAGAAGGACCTGGACATGAGCGCACCGCAACATTCGAATCCCCGCCCGCGCCGACCACTCGGTGTCCGTTCACGGCGTGGTCTTCGTCTATCGGGAGGTCGGCTTTGAGCGCGGCGTGCCGCTGGCGCACCTCATCCGCAAGACCATTCTGCGGGCACGGGGCCCACTGGTGGCCCCGGTATCGACAAGGTCACCGCACTCACCCTCCGCGCCACCCTGAAGGGCGCCCTGACCCGCCAGGACCCCAAGCGGCGACACCAGTGAGATCAGGATGAAGACCGCGGAGATGGCGATCCCGGCGCGCTGCTCTGATGTTCTCCGCCACCGCGTACCGCGGTTCCAGCGTGAGCAGTCGCTGGATAGACGCGGCGACGAGCTGCGCACCTGCACACTCTGACCCGGACTGCAGCCCCCGTATGGGCGGTGTCAATTCTCGGACGCGGGCCGTATGGAACCCGTCAGGAACGACAGAACCGGACAGATCTGGGTTTTGGCTAGCCCCGTAGCAATCATCCGGATGTGAGGAGTGGGGATGGCCGACGTCATCTTCGTCGCCCTGACTATCACGTTGTTCGTGATCCTCGGGCTCGTCGTCAAGGCGGTGGAGCGCCTGTGAGCGCGATCAACGCCACTGGTCTGTTCGTGGCCGCCGGCCTCGTGATCTTCATGGTCGTGGCCCTGCTGTTCCCGGAGCGGTTCTGATGGGCTGGGTCTTCGTCGCCTCACTCGTCATCGCGCTGGCCCTGGTGCACAAGCCGCTCGGCGACCACATGCACAAGGTCTTCACGACCACCAACCACAACAGGGTCGAGCGCTTCCTCTACCGCCTGCTCGGCGTCCAGCCGGACGCCGAGCAGAAGTGGGGGGTCTACGCGCGCGGCGTGCTGGCGTTCTCGATCGTCTCCCTGCTCGCCCTGTACGGCCTGCAGCGCCTGCAGGACAAGCTCTTCCTCAGCCTGGGCTTCGCCCCGGTCCCCGACCACATCGCGTGGAACACCGCGGTCAGCTTCGTGACGAACACGAACTGGCAGGCGTACTCGGGTGAGTCCACGATGGGGCACCTGGTTCAGATGTCCGGCCTCGCCGTACAGAACTTCGTGTCGGCGGCGGTCGGCATGGCCGTGGCGATCGCGCTGGTGCGCGGCTTCGCCCGCAGGGGCTCCGACACCCTCGGCAACTTCTGGGTGGACCTGGTGCGCGGCACCATACGCGTCCTGCTGCCTCTCGCGTTCGCCGGCGCGCTGGTCCTGGTGGCCGGCGGCCTGGTGCAGAACTTCGCCGGCCCGCACGAGATCACCGCCCTCACCGGCGGCACGCAGAACCTGACCGGCGGCCCGGTGGCCAGCCAGGAGGTCATCAAGGAGCTGGGTACCAACGGCGGCGGCTTCTACAACACCAACTCCGCCCACCCCTTCGAGAACGCCACGTCGTGGACGAACTGGTTCGAGATCTTCCTGATTCTGCTGATCCCGTTCGCGCTGCCGCGCACCTTCGGCAAGATGGTCGGCCAGCCCCGCCAGGGGTACGCGATCCTCGCCGCCATGGGGATCATCGCGCTGGCCAGCGTCACGCTGACCAACGTCTTCGAGCTCGGCGGCGACGCGACCGTCCCGCAGGCGGTCGGCGCGGCCATGGAGGGCAAGGACGTCAGGTTCGGCGTCGCCAACTCCGCGACCTTCGCCGCGGCGACGACACTGACGAGCACGGGCGCCGTGAACTCCTTCCACGACTCCTACACCCCGTTCGGCGGCATGATGACGCTGTTCGACATGATGCTGGGAGAGGTCGCTCCCGGCGGCGTCGGCGCGGGCCTGTACGGCATGCTCGTGCTGGCCGTGATCACCGTGTTCGTGGCGGGCCTCATGGTCGGCCGCACGCCTGAGTACCTCGGCAAGAAGATCGGCTCCCGCGAGATCAAGCTGGCCTCGATGTACTTCCTGGTCACCCCGATCCTCGTGCTGGTCGGCACGGCCGTGGCGATGGGCAACGAGGCGGGTCTCGCGGCCATGCTCAACAGCGGGCCGCACGGCTTCTCGGAGATCCTCTACGCCTTCACCAGCGCCTCGAACAACAACGGCTCGGCTTTCGGCGGCGTCACCGTCAACACCCCGTGGTACGACGTCGCGCTCGGCCTGTGCATGCTCCTCGGCCGGTTCCTGCCGATCATCTTCGTGCTCGCGCTGGCCGGCTCGCTGGCTCGGCAGAAGCCCGCACCCGAAAGCGCCGGCACGCTGCCGACGCACCGGCCGCAGTTCGTCGGCATGGTCGTCGGCGTGACGATCATCCTCGTCGCCCTGACCTTCCTGCCGGCGCTCGCGCTGGGGCCGCTCGCAGAAGGACTCCTGTCATGACGACCCGACTGGTCGAGGCCCCGGCGCGGACACCGGGGCAGAAGAAGAACGGCAAGGTCGGAGGCGGTCTGCTCGACCCCAAGCAGATGCTCAGGTCGCTGCCCGACGCGCTCAGGAAGCTGAACCCCGCCACGCTCTGGCGTAACCCGGTCATGCTGATCGTGGAGATCGGCGCGGCCTTCACCACCGTCCTGGCGGTGCTGGACCCCTCGTTCTTCGCCTGGGCCATCGTCGTGTGGCTCTGGCTGACCGTGGTCTTCGCCAACCTGGCCGAGGCCGTCGCCGAGGGACGCGGCAAAGCTCAGGCGGCGACGCTGCGCAAGGCCAAGACCGACGCCATGGCGCGCAAGCAGTCAGGTGAGCTGATCCCCGCGCCCCAGCTGCGGCAGGGCGACATCGTCGTCGTCGAGGCCGGGGAGATCATCCCCGGTGACGGCGACGTGATCGAGGGCATCGCCAGCGTGGACGAGTCGGCCATCACCGGCGAGTCCGCTCCGGTGATCCGCGAGTCCGGCGGTGACCGTTCCGCGGTGACCGGCGGCACCAAGGTGCTCTCCGACAAGATCACCGTCCGGATCACCCAGAAGCCTGGCGAGAGCTTCATCGATCGGATGATCGCCCTCGTCGAGGGCGCCAACCGGCAGAAGACGCCGAACGAGATCGCGCTCAACATCCTGCTGGCCGCGCTCACGATCATCTTCCTGGTCGCCACCGTGACCATGCAGCCGCTGGCCATCTGGGCCAAGGGCCAGAACCCCGGCATTCCCGACTCCCTCGCCCTGACCGGAGACGGTGTCACCGGCATCGTGCTGATCTCGCTGCTGGTCTGTCTCATCCCGACGACCATCGGCGCCCTGCTGTCGGCCATCGGCATCGCGGGCATGGACCAGCCGGTCCATGCCCGCGATGCCGATGGCCGACAGCAGGGCGCCGATGGTCGTCGGGATGAGACAGACCAGCAGCGAGATCAGCACGATGCCGGTGACACCGTCTCCGGTCAGGGCGAGGGAGTCGGGAATGCCGGGGTTCTGGCCCTTGGCCCAGATGGCCAGCGGCTGCATGGTCACGGTGGCGACCAGGAAGATGATCGTGAGCGCGGCCAGCAGGATGTTGAGCGCGATCTCGTTCGGCGTCTTCTGCCGGTTGGCGCCCTCGACGAGGGCGATCATCCGATCGATGAAGCTCTCGCCAGGCTTCTGGGTGATCCGGACGGTGATCTTGTCGGAGAGCACCTTGGTGCCGCCGGTCACCGCGGAACGGTCACCGCCGGACTCGCGGATCACCGGAGCGGACTCGCCGGTGATGGCCGACTCGTCCACGCTGGCGATGCCCTCGATCACGTCGCCGTCACCGGGGATGATCTCCCCGGCCTCGACGACGACGATGTCGCCCTGCCGCAGCTGGGGCGCGGGGATCAGCTCACCTGACTGCTTGCGCGCCATGGCGTCGGTCTTGGCCTTGCGCAGCGTCGCCGCCTGAGCTTTGCCGCGTCCCTCGGCGACGGCCTCGGCCAGGTTGGCGAAGACCACGGTCAGCCAGAGCCACACGACGATGGCCCAGGCGAAGAACGAGGGGTCCAGCACCGCCAGGACGGTGGTGAAGGCCGCGCCGATCTCCACGATCAGCATGACCGGGTTACGCCAGAGCGTGGCGGGGTTCAGCTTCCTGAGCGCGTCGGGCAGCGACCTGAGCATCTGCTTGGGGTCGAGCAGACCGCCTCCGACCTTGCCGTTCTTCTTCTGCCCCGGTGTCCGCGCCGGGGCCTCGACCAGTCGGGTCGTCATGACAGGAGTCCTTCTGCGAGCGGCCCCAGCGCGAGCGCCGGCAGGAAGGTCAGGGCGACGAGGATGATCGTCACGCCGACGACCATGCCGACGAACTGCGGCCGGTGCGTCGGCAGCGTGCCGGCGCTTTCGGGTGCGGGCTTCTGCCGAGCCAGCGAGCCGGCCAGCGCGAGCACGAAGATGATCGGCAGGAACCGGCCGAGGAGCATGCACAGGCCGAGCGCGACGTCGTACCACGGGGTGTTGACGGTGACGCCGCCGAAAGCCGAGCCGTTGTTGTTCGAGGCGCTGGTGAAGGCGTAGAGGATCTCCGAGAAGCCGTGCGGCCCGCTGTTGAGCATGGCCGCGAGACCCGCCTCGTTGCCCATCGCCACGGCCGTGCCGACCAGCACGAGGATCGGGGTGACCAGGAAGTACATCGAGGCCAGCTTGATCTCGCGGGAGCCGATCTTCTTGCCGAGGTACTCAGGCGTGCGGCCGACCATGAGGCCCGCCACGAACACGGTGATCACGGCCAGCACGAGCATGCCGTACAGGCCCGCGCCGACGCCGCCGGGAGCGACCTCTCCCAGCATCATGTCGAACAGCGTCATCATGCCGCCGAACGGGGTGTAGGAGTCGTGGAAGGAGTTCACGGCGCCCGTGCTCGTCAGTGTCGTCGCCGCGGCGAAGGTCGCGGAGTTGGCGACGCCGAACCTGACGTCCTTGCCCTCCATGGCCGCGCCGACCGCCTGCGGGACGGTCGCGTCGCCGCCGAGCTCGAAGACGTTGGTCAGCGTGACGCTGGCCAGCGCGATGATCCCCATGGCGGCGAGGATCGCGTACCCCTGGCGGGGCTGGCCGACCATCTTGCCGAAGGTGCGCGGCAGCGCGAACGGGATCAGCAGAATCAGGAAGATCTCGAACCAGTTCGTCCACGACGTGGCGTTCTCGAAGGGGTGGGCGGAGTTGGTGTTGTAGAAGCCGCCGCCGTTGGTACCCAGCTCCTTGATGACCTCCTGGCTGGCCACCGGGCCGCCGGTCAGGTTCTGCGTGCCGCCGGTGAGGGCGGTGATCTCGTGCGGGCCGGCGAAGTTCTGCACCAGGCCGCCGGCCACCAGGACCAGCGCGCCGGCGAACGCGAGAGGCAGCAGGACGCGTATGGTGCCGCGCACCAGGTCCACCCAGAAGTTGCCGAGGGTGTCGGAGCCCCTGCGGGCGAAGCCGCGCACCAGCGCGATCGCCACGGCCATGCCGACCGCCGCCGACACGAAGTTCTGTACGGCGAGGCCGGACATCTGAACCAGGTGCCCCATCGTGGACTCACCCGAGTACGCCTGCCAGTTCGTGTTCGTCACGAAGCTGACCGCGGTGTTCCACGCGATGTGGTCGGGGACCGGGGCGAAGCCCAGGCTGAGGAAGAGCTTGTCCTGCAGGCGCTGCAGGCCGTACAGGGCGAGCAGGGAGACGATCGAGAACGCCAGCACGCCGCGCGCGTAGACCCCCCACTTCTGCTCGGCGTCCGGCTGGACGCCGAGCAGGCGGTAGAGGAAGCGCTCGACCCTGTTGTGGTTGGTGGTCGTGAAGACCTTGTGCATGTGGTCGCCGAGCGGCTTGTGCACCAGGGCCAGCGCGATGACGAGTGAGGCGACGAAGACCCAGCCCATCAGAACCGCTCCGGGAACAGCAGGGCCACGACCATGAAGATCACGAGGCCGGCGGCCACGAACAGACCAGTGGCGTTGATCGCGCTCACAGGCGCTCCACCGCCTTGACGACGAGCCCGAGGATCACGAACAACGTGATAGTCAGGGCGACGAAGATGACGTCGGCCATCCCCACTCCTCACATCCGGATGATTGCTACGGGGCTAGCCAAAACCCAGATCTGTCCGGTTCTGTCGTTCCTGACGGGTTCCATACGGCCCGCGTCCGAGAATTGACACCGCCCATACGGGGGCTGCAGTCCGGGTCAGAGTGTGCAGGTGCGCAGCTCGTCGCCGCGTCTATCCAGCGACTGCTCACGCTGGAACCGCGGTACGCGGTGGCGGAGAACATCAGAGCAGCGCGCCGGGATCGCCATCTCCGCGGTCTTCATCCTGATCTCACTGGTGTCGCCGCTTGGGGTCCTGGCGGGTCAGGGCGCCCTTCAGGGTGGCGCGGAGGGTGAGTGCGGTGACCTTGTCGATACCGGGGCCACCAGTGGGCCCCGTGCCCGCAGAATGGTCTTGCGGATGAGGTGCGCCAGCGGCACGCCGCGCTCAAAGCCGACCTCCCGATAGACGAAGACCACGCCGTGAACGGACACCGAGTGGTCGGCGCGGGCGGGGATTCGAATGTTGCGGTGCGCTCATGTCCAGGTCCTTCTGATCCCCCTGCAAGAGCTGTTTCTCAGGTCATCGTGACGACGACCTTGCCTGCCTTCGCGCGTCCCGCCTCGACGTAGGCCAGTGCGTCGCGGGTTTCGGTGAACGGGAAGACGCGGTCGACGACAGGCCGGATCTCGCCCGCGTCGATCAGCGCGGCGAGCTCGCGGAGCTGGTCGCCGCCGGCCTTCATGAACAGGAAGGAGTAGGTGACGTGGTGGCGTCGGGCGCGGCGGCGTATCTGGAAGCTCAGCGTGGTCATCGCCAGCCGGATGATCGGATTCGCTCCGAGTTCCCGGGCGAAAGCGGCGTCGGGCGGCCCCGCGATGCTGATGAGCTTCCCGCCCGGTTTGAGTACCCGCAGGGACTTGGTGAGGTTCTCGCCGCCGAGGGGGTCCAGGACGACGTCGTAGTCGTGCAGGACCGTCTCGAACGCCTGCTTGGTGTAGTCGACGACGACATCCGCGCCCAGGCTCTTCACCAGTTCGACGTTGGCGGTGCTCGTGGTCGTGGCCACGGTCGCGCCCAGGTGTTTGGCCAGCTGGATGGCGATGGTGCCTACGCCGCCGGAGCCCGCGTGGATGAGGACCTTCTGGCCTGGCCGCAGGTGTGCCCGATCGACCAACGCCTGCCACGAGGTCAGGGCGACCAGGGGAAGGGAAGCGGCCTCGGCCATGGTCAGCGTGGCCGGTTTGATCGCGACGTCGTCCTGGTGCACGGCGATGAGTTCGGCGAACGTGCCGATCCGTTCCTTGCCGGGCCGCGCGTAGACCTCATCGCCCACCGCGAACCGGCTGACGGCCACACCCACGTCGACCACCACCCCGGCCAGGTCGTTGCCCAGGATGAACGGGACCCGGTAGGGCAGGATCGTCTTGAACTCCCCGTCCCGGGTCTTGAGGTCGAGCGGGTTGACGCTCGCCGCGTGGATCCGGATCAGAACGTCGTCCGCGCCGGCCTTTGGGTCCGGCACGTCCCCGCCCCGCACACCGGCCTGGTCACCGTAGCGTTCGACCATGAAGGCTCTCATCGTCGTCTTCCTTCCTCGTCCGCGAGCGGGCGGGCTCCGTGTTCGTTCCAGGCGGTTCGGATCCAGCTGACCGGCCGCTGTCGTTGACGGCCGTTTCAGGCCGGGTTCAGCGTGGTGGCCAGGCTCTGCTTGACGTTCCGGGTGGCCTCGTCGGCGAGGATCTCGGGCAGTCCGTTCTCAATGCCGTGCAGGACCTGGGTGGCGACGTCGGCGGGGTCGGCCTTTTCGGCGGGAATGCCGGCGGCCATGTCGGTGTCCATGAGCCCGACGTGGAGCGCCGAGACGGTGATGCCGCGGGGCGCCAGTTCCTCGCGGACCGCGTTGGTCTGCGCCCACGCGGCGGCCTTGGCCGCCGCGTAGGCCCCGACACCGGCCGGGTGCCACCAGGACATCACGGACAGGACGTTGAACACGGCGCCGCCGCCGTTGCCCTCGATGACCGGGGCGAAGGCCCGTGTCACGGCGAGCGGGCCGAAGAAGTTCGTCTCCATCTCCAGCCGCACCGCCTCCAGATCACTGACGATCAGAGGGGTGCCGGTGGAGATCCCGGCGTTGTTCACCAGCAGTGTCGTGTCCGATGCGATCCGGGTGGCGGCCCGGATCGACTCCTCGTCGGTCACGTCCAGGCGCAGCGGGATGACGCCGGCCACGTCCACGCTTTGCGGGCGGCGCGCCGCCGCGTACACCTTCGCTCCGCGCTCCACGAGCTGAGCGGCCAGATGGCGCCCCAGCCCCCGGTTGGCGCCGGTGACCACGGCGACTGCGTCCTTCAGTTCCATGCCTGCTCCCTCGGTCGCAGGGGTCCGTGCACCGAACCCTCGTTAGATGACAGTCATAATCTAAATCGGAGCATAGGATAGAAGTCAACCGACATCCAAACGAGGGGGTGGCTGATGGGCCGCGTGTCGCGGGCGCAAGCACAGGAGGGGGATCGGGGAGCCGGGCTTCAACCGGCCAGCGTGGATGTCGGCACGGACGAGGTCGGCCAGCTGCTTGTGAACTGGCCGATCCGAGCCGATGAGCAGCCGCCACCGCAGACAGCTCCTGCGCGAGAACCTCAGGCCCGAGAACCATCAGGGCCCGCACCGCGCTCACTTCGCGTGCTGATGCCCACACCCCGTCGCTGGGGGTATGGAAGGCGGTCACGTGGATCCCCTGCCGAGTGAACGCGTCGACGGTCAGGTACCGCATGCCGCCGGTCCCGCACAGGTACGTGCGCGCCCCGCACGCCTCAGCCAGGTCTGCGAGCCGACGTGACCGGCCGGACCGCGCCGGAAGATCGCTGCTGGACATGATCTGTCCGCGCCAGCCCAGCAGCCTCAGCAGAAGCAGTGTGGAGGCCTCCGAGATGGCGGCCAGGCGGTCCGTGGTGTCGAACAGCGACAGCAGCGGGCCCAGGCGCTCCTGGAAGACCGGCCAGTGGCGGCTGCGGCCGTAGAGCTGCTGGAGCAACTGCCCCACTCGACGCTGGGAGCGAGCGGGGTCGGCGAGCAGGGCGTCCCGGATGAGCGTCGGCCGGCCCTCGGGCAGGTGCGTGGCCAGCGACAGCCACTGCCGCATGCCTGGGTCGGGGAGAGCGGCCAGGCGGGCGCGATGCTGGTAGTCCCGGCGGGCGAACTGCACGTTGTCCAGCACGACCCAGCAGTCCGCGGCCCACAGCTTGGCCAGGGTGGTCAGCCGCGGGAACAGGTTGGGCTGGTGGATGGCGACCCGCCGCGCGCCCGCCAGGTAGGCGTCAGGCGTCGAGAAGGCGACTGTCGAACCCGGCGCGGAGAAGAGACTCGTAGGCGTCATACACATCTCCTGGGACGTCCTGCTCGATGGCGAACCCGAGCTTCGGATACTCGATCACCCGCTGGAGGTCGCCGACGAGCATGTCCACGACCAGCTTGTCGTCGCCGATCGCCTTGAGATAGTCGTCGAACTCCAACGGCTCAGACGCGCACACCACCTCCACCTCCGGCCACACTTGGCGGGCCGTGGCGTACGCCCGGCGCTCCATGTACGGCTTGGAGATCAGCAGCACGCTCCGCGGTTCAATCCCCGCCTCGGCCAGCACCTGCCGCGACAGCGTCACGTTCTGGCCGGTGTTGCCGGCGCGGGTCTCCAGCAGGATCGCTTCGTCGGGCACGCCGCGCTCCAGGGCGCGCTCGCGGTAGTGCACGGCCTCCCCTCTCGGGAACCGCGCCGCGGTGGTGCGGCTGGTGGCGCCCGAGAAGACCAGCGTGGGGAACATGCCGGCGTGGTAGAGGTCGGAGGCGACGTCGGCCACGCCCAGGTCGTGGCTGCCCAGCCCGATCGCCGCGTCACACGGCCGCGGCTGGTGGTGCATCTGGTGGTAGTCCCAGATCAGCAGAGCCTGCCTGCGCTGCTCATCAGTGATGGTCCGCTGTGCTGCGTCGCTGGTCACTCGTGTATCTCCCTGGTCACCGTCGCCATCGGGGCGTCCACCCCTTGGCTGAGCCGTCGAATGTCCTCGATGGCGCGCAGCTGATGGACCAGGCCAACCTTCGTGGCCACCTGCGCCGCCCGCTCGAGGGTCTTCAGCCCATCATCTACGGTGGCCGGGTCGGAGATCAGGATGTGCCCGTATGCGGTGTCCAGCCGTACCCGCTGCAACGGCGCATCGCTCACTGCTGTCGAGCGGGCGACGTCGATCAGCGACAGGGCGCCGTTCAGGTCGCCGGCGCCGCGGCGGGCCAGGGCGAGCTTCTGGTGGGCGGCGGACCAGTCGTCGGGCTCGTTCAGGTCCTCGAAGTCGCGGATGGCGACGGTCATGACGCGTGCGGCGTAGTCGTGCTCGCCGCCCTTGCTCAGCGCGGTCCCCACCCACAGGCGGGCGCGGGCTCGGTCTCGGCGGCTGAGCCGGTCATCGACGGCGAGGGACTCGTACTGGTGGGCGGCCGCGTCGAGTTTGCCGGACATCTCGGTGACCACCGCCAGGGAGAGGTCGAGCTGGGCCACCCTGCGGGGAATGTCGAGCTGGGTGAACACCGAGTGCGCGTCGATGTAATTGTGCCGCGCCGACAGCGGCCCGAGGAGAGTGCCCTGGTCGCGGTGGAGGTCGCCGAGCAGCGTGGTGGAGCGGGGCGAACAGATACAGGCCCCGGTCGTCGAGGTCGCGCGGCGAGTACCGGGCGAGCCACCGGGTCAGCAGGCCCTCGGCGAAGGAGAAGCTCTGGCGGCTCAGGGCGACGACGACCCGGTCGAGGTCGTCGGCCCACGTCTCGTACTCCCACAGCCGCGGAACCGGCCGTGGTGACGCGCAGGCCGATCTCGGTTGACCGGCTGAGCTCGGAAAGCAGCGTCTCGAACCGGAGGTGAGCGGCGGCATCAGCGCGGCCGAGCGCGACGTCGAGGATCGCCTGGGTGTCCGGCCGAGGCTCTGTCCCGGTGCCGAGCTTCTCCCACTTGGAGACGGTACGGACGGCGACCCCGAGGTGATCAGCGAACGCGCGCACGCTCATCCGCAGCGCACGCCGCAGCGCGTGGGCTTCCAACCCCGTCCACAGGTGCACAGTGGCCACGCGTCGCTCCCTTCCGGCGCCTTCATCGAAACATGTGGAACGCCGTGGTGGGACAGAAGTGCAACGCAAGTACAACAGCCGATCATTTCGCCGCCACAGGACCGGGGCCAAGCTCGGAGACGTAAGGCAAACGCACAGCTCAGGACCTGTTGGGACGGAACCATGACGGAGCCACTCACCGAGCAACGGCCGATGCCCGGCCCGGTCGTGTACGGCTACCTCCGGCTGCTGAGGTCGGCACCCGCCCGCCGTCACGCGCTGCGTGACGCACTCGCCGAGTACTGCCGCCAGCACGAGCTGCAGCTCGCGGGAGTCTTCACCGACCGGGGCGGCGAGGCCGCGTTCGCCGGGCTGCTGGACGTACTGTCCGCGGCGGGCACCTATGGGGTGGTGCTGCCGGCGCTGGCGCATCTGGGGCCGAGCCAGGTCGCTCCTGAGCGTGCGCGGCGGATCACCAGCGTGGGGGCCCGCCTGCTGCTCGTCAGGGGCGGGCGCCTGGCCGAGCGGCGGGTCCTGCCGGTTCAGCGTGCGACGAGGCTGGCCACGGTCAGTGCTTTCGACGCGAGGCGAGCATGAGCGGCATCGCGCGCGCCATGGCTGTGCAGGATAGGGCGTGGCTGGTGATGTGGCGGCCGTACGGGCGCGTCTTCACCGCCTGGCACATGGCCGACCCGAGACGCTGCGTGACCGTGGAGGCTCCCACCGAACACCAGCTGCGCCTGCGCATGGCAGACGCTGAACTCGAGCTCTGGCGAACCTCGTTCATCCTCACACAGGCGCGGGCCCACCCCAGCTCAGCGGCCCGCCGGCGGGGTTCGCCAGTCCCCTACCTCCGACCCCGGGAGCTGCACCCGGCTGCGCGCTCATGAGGGGACGCCAGGCCGGCACGCCTCCCGGGGTCGGGGGCACCACCGAAGGCAGATGCCATGAACTCGATCATGCTGTGGGCTCTGGGGCGCCCCAGGCCGCCCCGCTCTGAGCCCCTCCCCGCTTCCAGCGACACCCCGACCCGCCCACCGCGAGAGGAGGTGACGGCCGTTTCCCTCGCGCACGATCCAGCACCTGACCGTCACCCATGATGGGAGTGCACATGCCAACCACCCCGACGACGGAGCAGCCCGCCCAGGCTGACGTCATCGACCCGACCGCCGCCATCTCCGCGCCGCTGTTCGAGCGGCTCGTGGCCCGTATCCTCGCCGACCACCCCGCCTTCGACGACGCCTACGCCCGCCGCGTCATGACGCAGGCGCTGGCGTTCCTGATGGCGTGCGGGGCCAACCCCGGCGCCCGCCTCGCCCCGTCCCCTCAGGTGGACGTGGGCTGGCACACCTTCATCCTCTTCACCCACGACTACACCCGCTTCTGCCACCAGGTCGCGGGGCGGATGATCCACCACGCGCGCCGACGACGAGCCCGCCACCGGCGCCGCCGCGGTGGACAGGATCGGCGCGACCATCGAGGCGATGCGCGCCGCCAACCTGCCCGTCGATCTGGAACTGTGGCTGCACGAGGCCAAGTGCAGCCAGTGCCACTGCCGGCTGTTTCGACGACCCCGCCCCGGAGGCGTGACGTGACCCGACTCGACTGGGAAGACCTGCCCGAGACCGTCCGCGCCGCGATCCAGGACCGGTGCGGCGCCGTCGTCAGCCGAGACCGCGACCAGCGGCATCATGCCGGCGTCGCCGCCCGCCTGCACACCGAACACGGCAGCGTGTTCCTGAAGGCCATCAACGCCGACAACACCGCCGCGTTCCTGCACATCCGCGAACAGTGGGCCTCCCGCGCCTACCTGCCGCTGTGGCCGCCCCGCGCCTGCTGTGGAGCGACCTGGTCGACGGCTGGCACGTGATGGGCTTCGAATACCTCGAGCGCGCCCGCGAGGCCGACCTGTCGCCAGGCTCCCCGGATCTACACCCCGGTGCTCGCCACGGTGGCCGGCCTTGGCCGCGTCCTCACGCCATGCCCCGCTGGTGCTCGCGGCGTCGCCGAGAACATCGCGCCGTTGCAGGCCAAGGGCAAACACCTGACTGGGACAAGAACGCCCTCGGCGACGACCACGGCCTGTACCAGGCCGCGCTCGACGGCCTGGACCTGGCCGCGGTGGAGGGGGACACGTTCCTCCACTACGACCTCAGCCCGAGCAACCTGCTCGTCACCCCGGCAGGGATGCGCGTGATCGACTGGTCGTTCGCGGCACGCGGCGCGGCATGGGTGGAGCCCGTCATGCTCGCTCCCCGCCTCATCGAGGCGGGCCACACTCCGGCCCAGACCGAGGACCTGCTGGAGCTGGTGCCCGCCTGGCGTACGGCGTCGCCCCGCCGCGGTGACCGGGCTCGTCGCATTGTGGACGATGTTCCGGCTCTACAAGGCCCAGTTCGGTCCCGAGGACGGCCGCGCCTTCCGGGCCCGCGCCGCCGAAGCGGGCCGCTCCTGGCTCGCCTTCCGACTCGGTGCAGCCTGACCCGCGCGAAGGTTCCAGATCCGGGCGGGAGACGGCCTCCGGGAGGCCGTCTCCCGCCTTCGGTTCGGTGCCCCCGGCTCTCGAAGGAGCAGACTGCTGGCCATGGCCTGGACCCCTCGCGCCTCCGCGCTCGCCGCCCACGTCACCCGCCCGGGATCGCCGTGGCGGGCGCCCATCGCGGCCGCGCCCCGGCACCCTTTCGTGCCCCGCTGGTGGAAGGCCGACAGCGGTGCGTGGGCGTTGCAGGGCGGGCCCGGCGACGTGGAGGCGTGGCTGTCCGCCGCCTACAGCGACCGCAGCCTCGTCACTCAAGTCGGCCCGCTGCACGCCGACCACGCCGCCCCCGGCGACCGCCCCGCAGGCAAGCCGACGTCGTCTTCCACGCTGCCGAGTCTGGTCGTGCAGATGCTCGAGCACGCGGCCATCGAGGACACCTCCACCGTGCTGGATGTGGGCACCGGCTCGGGGTACGGCACCGCGCTGCTGTGCGAGCGGCTCGGCGCCCACCGCGTGATCTCCGTGGACGTGGACGCCTACCTCGTCAAAGCCGCAGGCGCGCTCGCGCGGCCGGTCGCGCCGCAGTTCGGCCAGATCCACGATCGCCGCCAACTCCTCCGGCGTACGCGCGTAGGCGATCACCGCCCCATGCAGAGTTGTCACCCTCAGCCGCGCCTCTCCGCGCTGAGCGGATGGGTCGAAGACTCTGGCGATCACCCACTCGCCGGCGTCGAGCATGACGGTCCGGACTCTCACGCCCGCCCCGACCATGTCGCCGTCCGCCACACGCCACGGTCTACCCGACCAGGGCGGGCGCGACAAGTCGGTGCTTACATATCGGTGTTCCTACCTCGGCTCCAGAACGGTGTCGATGAAGTAGACCGTGGCGTTGGCGGTCTGGATGTTTCCGCACAGCACCTTGGCCTGGTTCACCGTGTAGGAGTCACCCGAGCGCTTCACTGTCAGTTTGCCGCCCTGGAGCGTAGGGAGTGCGGCGTCAGAGAGGCTGGACGGTGAATGGCGTCCCTCCGCGACGTGGTAGGAGATGATCTCTGTCAATCTGTCATCAGAGATCTGGCCTCGCTGATTGAACGCGTCGTTCACAGGCGCGAACAGAGTGACGTCTTTGACCGTGTTCAGTCTGTCGGTCATCTGGGCCCTCGAAATGGCCGCCACCACGTTCGTCAGGTTGGGATTGCTGGAGATGGCGGTAACCAAAGGCTCTTTGGCCATGGTGGTGAAGTTGCCATCGCCGGTGTTGGACAGAGCAGAGCACGCTGGGCCGAACGGTGCGGAACCTCGCGGCTGAGACTGTCCTGGCTGTCCTGTCTGTCCCGGCTGCCCTCCCGGCCCAGGCGGTCCGGGTGGTCCAGGCGGTCCGGCCGGTCCGGGTGGTCCAGGCGGTCCGGCCGGTCCGGGCGGCCCAGGTTGTCCTGACGGCCCAGGTTGTCCTGACGGTCCTGGCGGTCCAGACGGTCCTGCCGGACCAGACGGCCCAGGTCCTCCTGGCTTTCCATCCAGTCCATCCCGACCAGGCGGACCAGACGGTCCACGCGGTCCACCAGGGCAGAGGTGGCACCCTCCGGGTGGGCCTGGCTGGCCTGGCTGGCCAGTCGGTCCTGGCTGGCCTGGCGGTTCAGTCTGTCCTGGCTGGGTTGGCGGTTCAGTCTGTCCTGCTGGGTTGGCGGTTCAGTCTGTCCATTCGGTTCGGGTGAAGCAGGCAGTTCATTGCCCGGCCTGCTGGATTGTCTCTCGTTCGCCGGGCTCAGGGCTGCAGTCTTCGTGGGAGGCAATGGAGCCGGTGGAAGCCGTGAAGCCGGGCGCGTGTCGGTTCGCATACCTGCGCGTAGTGCGGCGGCCTCCGCTGACTGCACGACAGGAGCGGTGCATGCGACTGCAGTCAGCGCGCATGCGAGTACGGTTTTACTTCTCATGATTGCCTCTGAAACAGCAGATGGTTATCTGAGAATGGCCCTTACCAGATGCGATCTACCGCCTGAACTGTTGCCTGCCGGCGACAGCAGCGGATGCCCTGGCCTTCACGTTTCATCCTGACCATCCCTCCGTCACCCTGCCGTGATGTCCGTGTTATGCATGCGTGACCCCCTTCTTCGGGGCATCTGGGGAGGGTTCGTGGCGCTCAGGCCAGTCGTAGGATCGGCACAAACCGTGCCGAACTGGGGAAATGATGGCTGACTTCGACTTGCCTGCTGATCTGGTGCAGCTCAAACGTGAGTGGTTCGCGGCCGATGAGCAATGCCAGAAGCTCTCCGAGGCGCTGCCTTCCAACGTCGCGGTGGGCCTTCGAGGAGGCTGGGTGCAGAAATTAGCGGTAGCGACCTGGGCTTCTTCGCCTGTTAGTGATCCGTGACGTGATGGCCCGGAACTCCTACAGCTCCGGCCAGCCGCCCGCTCAATTGATCAGTGGGTACGGCGGCGGGGCGCCAGGACCTCGGTGACCTTGGCGATGGCTTCGGCACCGGGTTTGACGTAGCGCATGGCGGTGCGGGGGTTCTTGTGCCGGGTCTTGCCCATGATGAGCTGGAGCGGGACTTCGGCCTCACCGAGGTGGGTGGCGGCGCTGTGGCGCAGCTGGTGCAGGTCGAGCCCGGCGTACTTGTCCAGCAGGACGCGGGCGCGGTCGTAGCCGAGGCGGGCGCGGCCGGTGTGCGGGCAGATGTCGGCGGCGGCCGGGCGGCGGGCGGGGACGGGGCGGAGTTCGGCCAGGAACAGCGGGCCGTGGGTACGGGTGCTGCCGTCGGGGAGCCGGAGGAGGCGGGGCAGCAGGTGGGCGGTGCCGCTGTCCCAGTACACCCACTCGATCGCGCCGCCCTTGGAGCGGACGGGGGCGCGGCGGTGTTCCAGGTCGAGGTCCTCGACACTGAGCGCCAGGATCTCAGCGGCCCGGGCGGCGGTCTCGTACAGCATCCGCCACAGCGTCTTCTCCCGGAGTGGAATGTCGCGGCGTGACAGCAGCCGGTGGATGGTGGTCTTGGCGACCGCGCGGGTTTCGTCAGCGCTTTCCTTGCGGCGTTCGGCGTCAGCCGGGACCGCCGGTGCGGCCCAGTGCTTCTTGGTCTGGCACCAGGACAGCCAGGAGGTGACGGCGGCGCGGTTGCGGTTCCAGGTCGCCGGCGCGCATCGGCCCCACAGCTCGGTGAGCGCGGCGCCGATCTCGGCCTCGGTGACGTCGGCGAGCGGCCGGTCGCGGCCGAGCAGGTCGATGGTGCGGTCGATGGCTGAGGCGTAGGCGCGGTGGGTGTTGGGGTTGGCGGTGCGCGGGGTGGCGAGGAAGGCGTCGGCGGCCGCAGCGAGGCTGACCCCTCCACCGCGTAGGGCGGTGATCTTCGGCGCGGCGCTCATGCCGCCCGCCAGGCGACAGCTTCGGCGATGTACCGGATAACGTGCCGGAGTCGCGCACCGCTCCAGCGAGCGGTTCTCCTGGTCGCTGCGCTGCCATGATCGCTCATGTACGTGATAATAGATCATTATCACGTACATGAACGTTGTCAGTCAGACGCCTGGTCGCGGCAGCGGCTGCTCGCCTCAGCCTCGCCGATCTCCTCGAACAGCTCGGCCGCGCGGGCGTAGGACTGGCGGCTCTCCTCGATCCGGCCTTCCTGGGCCAGCACGGTCGCGAGCGCCTCCAGGCAGCGTCCGTGGGAGGCGGATGGCGGGAGCTGCTCGAAGAGGCTGAGGGCCTCGGTGAACCTGGCGACGGCGTCGTCCCCGCGGCCGAGCAGTCCCAGGCACAACCCGGCGCCGGCCAGTGCGTTCGGCCGGGTGAGCATCGCGATGCTGGGTTTCATCTCCGACCATGCCAGGTCGCACATCTGGAGGTAGTGATCGAGCGCCTCGGGATGGCGTCCGAGGCGGCGCAGGCATTCGCCGGCCATGCCGAGGCTCTGGCAGTAGGCCTCGATGTCGTTGTCGGCCTTGAACATCTCCGCAGCTCTGGACACCGACACCACGGCTTCGTCGAGCCGTCCCAGCTGGAGCAGTGCTCGTCCGACGAACAGGTGTCCCCAGGAGATCTGCGTCGTGGCGCCGCGGCCGGTGCTGTCGTCCAGCATGGTGGTCGCGTGTTCCAGCATGGCTTCCGGGGTGGGCGGGGGTACCTGGTGGAACCAGGACAGATAGGTCAGCTGGGCGGCCAGCTGATCGCCCAGGGCGGTGGCGGCTGTGGCGCCGAGGGTGAAGACTTCCTGCCAGTGCGGCCAGTGCATCCACCGGCTGGCGAACCAGCGCATCGCTTCGGCGCAGTCGAAGACGACGCCATGCCGGCCCTTGCCCGCCGTGTGGCGCAGTGCGCCCAGCCAGTTGTCGGAGTCCACCCGTAGCCAGCGGTCGGCCTCCTCGGCGGAGGAGAGGCCAGGCTCGGACGGCTCGGGAGAGTCGCGGCCGGGATCGAACCAGCGTCCGGCGGCGGTGGCTCTGTGCAGCAGCCACGACGCCGTCCTGTCGGTGATCGCTTCACGCTCGGCCATATCGTCCTGGGTGTGCAGCCGCTCGCGGGCGAACAGCCGGACCAGGTCGTGGAAGCGGTAGCGGCCCGAGGTGCTGTCCTGCAGCAGGCCGAGGTCGACCAGCTCGTCCAGGGCGTCCCAGGTGTCCTCGATCGGGGTTCCGCCGACCACTGCGGCCAGGGCGGCGTCGAAGTCCCGGCCGGTCACCAGCGCGAGCCGCCGGAAGACCCGCTGGGTGGTCGCGGTGAGCTGGTCGTAGGACATCGCGAAGGCGTTGGCGATCTTGAGGTCGCCGGCCCTGAGCTGGTCCAGGCGGCGTTCCTCGTCGGTCAGCCGGGCGACGAGCTGGGAGGCCTGCCAGCCGGGCCGGCTGACCAGGCGGCTGCCGACGATCCGCAGGGCCAGTGGGAGTCCGCCGCACAGCTGGGCGAGCTCGGTGAGCGCCCTTTCGTCTTCGAGGGAGCCGCGCGGTCCCAGGATTCCGGTCAGCAGGCGTGCTGCTTCGGCCAGGGGCAGGGGTCCGAGGCTGAGCCGGTGGACGTCCTCCACGCCGGCCAGCAGTCGCCGGCTCGTGGCCAGCACGCTGCTGTGGCCACCGCCGGGCAGGAGCGGACGGATCTGCTCCTCGGAGGCGGCGTTGTCGAGGACGACCAGGACGCGGCGTTGCCGGAGCAGCGAGCGGTACAACGAGGCGCGTGCCGGGGTGTCGGGAGGCAGTTGCCGGTCGGTGGTGCCGAGCGCGGCCAGCAGTTGCGTCAAGGCGTCGTTGGCGGTCAGCGGCTGGGGGGGACATGCCGAACAGGTCGACGAAGAACACCCCGTCGGGGAAGCTGGGGCGAAGGGCATGGGCGGCGCGTACGGCGAGGGTGGTCTTGCCCAGGCCCGCCGAGCCGGTGATCAGGACCACGCTGGTGTCGTCGCTCTGGACGAAGTCGTTGGTCCAGGCCAGTTCGGCTGCGCGGCCGGTGAAGTCGTTGACCGGTCGGGGCAGTTCGCACAGGCCGCTCGGGCGCGACCAGTGGTCGCGCAGGCGGCCGTCTCTGGCGTGCTCGATGAGCTGCCTGCGGTCGGCCTCGGTCAGGGCGAGGGCGTCGGCCACGGCGGTGACGGTCCGGTGCTGGGGTCCTTTGCTGCGTCCGCGTTCCATGTCCGACAGGGTGCGGGCGCTGACCCCCGACAGCTCGGCGAGCTGTTCGAGGGTCAGCCGTGCCGCGCGACGGTGGCCGCGTAGCAGTTCGGCGAAGTCGGCGGACATCAGCGTACGGCTGTCGCGGCCTGGGTGATGACGGCGGCCACCGCGGCCGGGTCGGACACGTAGACGGCGTGGCTGCCGGGGGTCTCGGTCACGGTGGAGCCTGCTCGTTCGGCCATGGCGCGCTGCGCGGGCGGGGGGATCATGCGGTCGTCGGTCGCCACGAGGTACCAGCTGGGCTTGATCCGCCAGGCGGGTTCGGCGACCGCGCCGCTGAGGGCGTCCACGCCCCAGGGGACCTGGGAGTCGGCCATGAAGGCGGCCTGCTCGGCGGGCAGGTCGCCGGCGAAGGAGGCGTGGAACTTCTCGCGGTCCAGCAGCAGGAAGCCGTCGCGGGGCGGCAGGATCGGGGGGACCGGTGCGCCGGGCGGCGGGTCGGCGATGAGGGTGTTGACCGATTCGCCCTTGTCGGGGGCGAAGGCCGCGATGTAGACGAGGGCGGACACGGCCGGGTGGGTGCCGGCCTCGGAGATGACCACCCCGCCGTAGGAGTGGCCGACCAGGACGGCCGGGCCGTCGGCGGCGTCGAGGACCTGGCGGGTCGCGGCCACGTCGCCCGCGAGCGACAGGGTCGGGTTCTGCACGACGGCGACGTCGTAGCCGTCGTTCTTGAGCAGGGTGTGGACGCCCTGCCAGCCGGAGCCGTCCACGAAGCCGCCGTGGACCAAAACGATGCGTGGGGTGGTCATGGGCCGACGTTAGGTTTCAGGACGGGGCCTGGATTGAGTCATTTGACTCCAATGTGCCAGGGGTCGACAGCGCGTCGCGCAGCGCGGCCCGGGAGGCGACTCCGAGCTTGGGGAACAGCTGGTAGAGGTGATTGGCCACGGTGCGCGGAGACAGGAACAGCCGCTGGCCGATCTGCTTGTTGGTCAGCCCTTGGGCGGCGAGCATCGCGATCTCCCGCTGCTGGGGGGTGAGCGAGGCCAGCCCCGCGGCCACCCCTTGCCCGTGGGACAGGCCTGTTGCGCGCAGTTCGGTGTGCGCTCTGGCCGTCCACGGCCGCGCGTCGAGGCTGCGGAAGGTGTCCAGCGCGGCGGTCAGCTGGGTGCGGGCCTTGGTGGTGGCCTTGTCGCGGCGCAGGCGCTCGCCGTACAGCAGCTGCAGGCGAGCCCGTTCGAACGGCCAGCGGTCCGCGCTGGGTGTGTCGAGCGCGGTCTCGAACAACCCCGCTGTACGACTCGTCCGGAGTCGTCAGGGCAGCCGAAGCGGCGGTGACCATCGCCAGCCGGGGCGAGATCGCGGCCAGTCCGGCCTGCGCGACCGCGGCGGCATGAGCGGCGGCCTCGTCGTGGCGTCCAGCGCGCACGGCCGCCTCGATCAGGTCGGTGATGGTCCACAGGGCATGCGGGACGTGCGAGGCCAGCACACCGGCGGGGCTGATGGCGCAGGCCTGCTGGTAGGCCTCCTCGAAGTCGCCTCCGCCGAGCGCCACCAGCGTTCTGACCTGCCGGGCGTAGCACTGGATCGCCCGCGCCCTTCGCGGTGTCGCCCAGCGGGTCATCCGGTCGGCCAGGGCTGTGGCGGTCTCGTCCTGGCCTCGCGCGGCGGCCAGCATCGCCTTCAGGTAGATTCCCGGCCAGGCCAGCAGCTGGTAGCCGTGCTGCTCGCACAGCGCCAGGCCCTCTTCGGCGACCTGCTCCAGTTCCTGCCACTGGCCCACGAGAAAGGAGTCGTTGCCCAGCAGGAACAGCGCCTCGATCTGCGAGGTGACGGCTCCGCCGTCGCGGCCGTGGTCGATGACCCGCCACAACCCGTCGCGGCACCGTCCCCAGCCGGTCGACGTAGGCGGTGGCGATGCCGATGCGGGAGATGCGTGCCGGGATGATCTCCTGGTGCAGGTTCGCGATGACGGCATCCAGCCGATCGAGGGCCGGGAGCGCCAGGCGGGCAGGGTTTGAGAAGGTCTTGGCGAGGATGTCCAGCAGCGCCGGAGGCCCCGGCCTGAGGCGGCCGACTGCCGCGTGGAAGGCTTGCCACAGCTCGGCTCGTCCGCTGAAGAAGCAGATCATGAGCAGGGTGTACAGCCCTTCGATGAGGGGCTTGTTGTGGGCATCGCCGGGATCGTCCAGCACCTCGATCGCGCCAGCCATCAGGCGGTGCGCGCTGTCCACGTCGCCGTCGCCGTTGAGCAGGTGGTAGGCGCCGGCGACCGCGGCCGCCAGCGACTCGCCCCGCCGGTCCGCGCGGCGGGCCTGCTCCAGCAGGTGCGGCGCGTCACGCAGGTCACCGTTGACAACCGCGCCGAGGTAGGCGGCCTCGCCCAGCCGTCCGGCACGGTCGATGTCGGCCGGGCTCAGTTCGGCCGCGCGCAGGAGCAGGGTGATGGCGTGGACGCTGTCGCCTCGTCGCAGGTTGGCATGGGCGACGGCTTGCAGGAGAGCGGCCACGCCTTCATCGGGTCCCGCCGCAGCCTCGGCCAGGTGCCAGGCTCGCCGTTCCGGCTGGTCGGCGAGCCGTTCGGCCAGCAGCAGGTGGGCGCGGTGGCGCTGCTCGCTCGTGGACATCTCCATCACGGCCGAGCCGATCAGCGGATGGCGGAAGAGCAGCTTCCCCGCGCTCGCATCGACCCTGACCAGGCGCGCCTGTTCCGCGGGTGCCAGCGCGCCGGTATCCAGCACGGTCAGGTCGCCGGTCCCGTCGAGGACGGCGAGCAGCAGCATGCCGAACGTCGCCAGGGGAAGGCCCCGGATCCGCGCGGCGAACACGGTCTGCAGGCGTCCGCTGAGCGGCAGCACCGGAGGCAGCGTGCCGCCTCGCTGAAGGTCGCCGAGCGCCACCGGCAACTCCAGCAGCGCCAGAGGGTTGCCCTGGGCGTCGGCCAGCAACCGCTGGTGAATCCGGGGGGACAGCGCCGGGAAACGTGCTTTCAGCAGGGCCGCGGCGTCCTGCTCGGCCAGCGGCTGCAGTTCGTGGCCGGGCAGCCCGCCGTACTCGAAGAAGCTCTCCTCTTCGGAACGGGCGGCCGCGAGCAGCCCGGCGCGGCTGCCGGTGAGGCGGCGCGCCACGAAGCTCAGCACGACGGCGCTGGCGCGGTCCAGCCAGGCGATGTCATCGACGACCACCAGCAGCGGCCGAGGAGCGGCGGCCTGGCGCAGGAGCATCAGGGCTGCGTTGGCCACGAGAAGCCGGCCCGGCGCCGCGCCCTCGCCCAGCCCCAAGGCGACGCGCAAGGCCCGCTCGTGCGCCGGGGTCAGCGTCGGCAGGTCGTCGAAGAGCGGCTGGAGCACCTGGTGGAGGCCGGCGTAGCTCACCTCGCCCTCGAACTGCGAGCCGGAGGCGCTCAGCACCCGGTGACCAGCCGCCGTGGCCCGGGCCGCCGCGGCCGCCAGCAGGACGGACTTGCCGACCCCGGCCTCACCCAGCAGGACGAACGCACCGCCCTGGGCCGCTGCCTGATCGGCGAAGGCGCCGAGCCGGGCCAGATCCCGGTCCCGGCCGATCAGCCGGCCATCGTCTAAGGGCGTCACGGACTGACTGTATGCCTGGTTGCGGAGCCTTTTGAGCTCACCGAGCGTCTGGCTGGCGGACTGGTGCGGGCGAGTGCCGCCCTCCGCTGAAGAACCTGTTTGCGCCGGGGACGGGCCGGGCGTCGACGAGCCCGCGCCGTCGTGGCCGGCGGTCTGCGGCAGTGAAGGGGTCAGGTGCATGTGAACCTCCTGATGGCGGAGGTGAAGGCGACCGGCTGCTCGAAGTGTCCCCATGTGTCCGCTGTCTTCCAGCAGCAGGAATTGAGCATCGGGGATGCCCTCGTGCAGCATCCGGCCCCAGCGGGGGCCGCAGATGAAGTCGTGGGCACCGCTGATGATCAGGGTTGCCGTGGTGATATCGCCCAACTCCTCGCGGACGTCGAAGGGCGGCTCTCCCGCACGTACGGGGTCGGCCCAGGCACGCAAGGAGCCGCGCAATGAGGCGAGTTCGCTCTCACGGGCCCAGTAGTCGGCGTAGTAGGCGGGCAGGATGTCGCGGATGCCCTGGGTACAGGCCTCGTCGTCGGCGGCGGCCAGGGCCCGCTGGAAGGCCTGCGGGATGCCGGCCGCTTCGGGACGGCTGTGTGAGAACCGCTGGAGGTTGGCCAGGGCCTGCTGCCAGAATTCCTCACCGGTGACGGGCGAGGTGTCGAAAAGGATCAGACCGCCAGGCGGGACGGGTGGCTCAGCGCGTAGCGCTGGGCGACGAATCCGCCGTGAGAGTGGCCGAGCAGGTAGACGCTCGGCGCGGCCAGGTGCTCGATGACGCCGTGCAGGAACCCGGCATAGACGTCGATCCGGTAGTCGTGCGGGCGGGGCAGCCGGCCGGACGAACCGGTGCCGACCGGTCGAGGTAGACCACCGTCAGGTGCCGCTCCAGCTCCGGCATCCGCAGATACTCCCAGCCGATGCCGGGGCCACCCGGGTGGACGAGGCACACCGGACCGGCGCCTGCCACGTGGTAGCGCTGCAGGACTCCTCCGATGCTGACGGTGTGGCTACCGGGCAGCAGCGGATCGGTGGTGATGCTCACCAGGGCTCCTTCGACTCAGCTGACGGGGGGACGGGGGTGTCGATGACATCGGCCTGGCGCAGGGCCGCCGCGCTCTGCGCCACGCCGGAGACGGGCCCGGACGCCTGTGTGGCGCCGGCCCTGCCGGTCAGTCGACCGTCCGGGCGGCGTCCTGGATGATGCTGGTCACCAGGCCGGGCCGGCTGATCATCGGGACGTGGGAGGCGGCCGTCTCGTAGACCTTGGACTTGGCGCGCTTGTACATGTAGCGCTCAAGCTGGGGTGGGATGGCCTTGTCCTCGGTGGCGACCAGGGCCCAGGAGGGGATGGTGCGCCAAGCGGCGCCGGTGGTCTTGTCGGTGAAGGAGGAGGCGGCGAACGGGCGCTGACCGGCCTGCATAAGGCGGGTGGTGGACACCGGCAGGTCGGCGGCGAACGCGGCGCGGAACTTGTCCGGCTTGAGGTAGAGGTCGACGCCTCCGGGATAGGGGGACCTCCCGGACCGCGGCGGGGATCTCGGTGCCGGGGTATTTGTTGATCAGGACGCCGAGCTGCTCGCCCTGTCGGGGACGAACGCGGCGATGTACACCAAAGCCTTGACGTTGCCGACGCCGGCGGCGGCGTTGGTGATCACGGCGCCGCCGTAGGAGTGGCCGACCAGCACGATCGGGCCGTCGATCGACTTCAGGACGCTGGCGATGTAGGGCGCGTCGACGGGCAGGCCACGCAGCGGGTTGGCCGGGCGCGATGACCGGATAGCCCTTCGCTGGAGCGGGCGATCACATCGTTCCAGTTGGAGGCGTCCGCGAAGCCGCCGTGGACCAGGACGATCGTCGGTTGGTCCGTCGAGGTGCCGGTGCCGGCGGAGGCGGCCGGGACCGACAGCAGAGCGGCGGTGAGGCCACCCGCCGCGGCGGCGAGCATGGTACGGCGCGCGAGTTTCATGTCAGCTCCAATGGATGAAGGGGAGATCGGGGGGCCAGGCCGCAAGCCTGGGGTCGGGTGCCATCGGAGTGACGGCCCGGGCGATGATGGCGCGTCGCCCGGGCGGCGGTGGCCCTCGGAGTCGGTCAGGCGGCGGCCTGGCGGATGAGCGCGGCGACGGCGGCGGGCTGGGAGACGTAGACGGCGTGGCTGCCGATCACGTCGACCACGGTGGCGCCGGCGCGCTCGGCCATGGCGCGCTGGGCGGGCGGCGGGATCATGCGGTCCTCGGTGGCGACCAGGTACCAGCTCGGCTTGCTGCGCCAGGCCGGCTCGGTGACGGCGCCGCCGAGGGCATCCATCCCCAGGGAACCTGGGCGTCGGCCATGAACGCCGCCGCGGCGGCGGGCAGGTCGGCGGCGAAGGAAGCGCGTGGAACTGTGTCGCCGGATCGAGGAACAGGACCCGTCTCATCACCGGGCGGCAGGATCGGCTGGGCACCGGGGCGCCGGGCGCGGGTCACGGCGATGAGGGTGTGTGACCGACGTCGCCCTTGTCGGGGGCGAAGGGCGCGACGACGTAACAGCCAGCGCGCCACGTTGGGGTGCGTCGCTCGGCCCAGGCTGACGACGACGCCCACGTAGAGTGGCACCGGCCAGGACGGCCGGCCGTCGAGCCAGGTCGAGGACCGCCGTGTCACGCGACGTAGCGTCCTCCAGCGACACGTGTGGTTCTGCATGACACACGTGGACCCGCGAGGAAGCACGTCGCGGGCGAGGTCGTCGTAGACGCCCTGCCAGCAAGGATCCGTCCGACGAACCCGCCGTGGCACCAGCACGACGTCCTGGTGGTGGCCATGGTTGCTCCTGACCTGGATGAATGGTCCTCTTGTGTGTCTCCATCCAAGCGCGCGCCCGCGGACGGGACCATGCAGAACAGCACGCAGAACTGCCGGCGGGGTGGCCTCCCCGGCGTCTTTCGCGAGCGCGCAGGCAGGTGACGTCGAGCGGTCCCGGTCCGCAGGCGCGCTGCAGGTGTGCGCGGTGTGATGCGGGACGCCTAGCGGCCTCCCTCCGGCTCAGGGCGAATATCGCAGCGCCCGCGACAGCGTCGCCGCATTCTCGCAACCCGCAGTATTACCGACATCTCCTGACCCAGCAGTCGGCGAGCGGCGAGCTCATCCGGCCGACACAGGCAGGTCGTGGAGGGGCGCACCGGGCCCGACATCAGCGCGAGTGAAGGCGTAGCGGCCCAGGAAGTTGATGTGCTCGTCACTGGATCGGCGACAGCCGGGCGCACATCTCGTCGGTGACCGGGAAACCTGCTCGCGTAATTGCTGACGGCAGGCATCCAGATAGAGGCCTGTCCACCAGATGCACGCGTTCAGCGCACAGGCTAAGCTTGCCGAGCTGGTCTTCCATGCCCTCGTCCTGGTTTTTTAGCGCTGGCGCTAAACTGCACCGCACGGTTGCCGAGGCGAATCCTGGCGGGCGAGCCGGCTGCCGGCCATCCTGCACGTTCAGCTGCGTGGCCGATCATCGCGGTAGCCCTACATCGTGCAGATAATTGCAGCAAGTGCACAGGGTCTGAAGATGCGCCGTATGTGTAGCGACGCTCACCCAGGCCGTGTGGGCGGCGGTCGGCCGACAGCATCCGATCAGGTAGTAGGCCGCGC
>NZ_BAAAXC010000008.1:0-223403 GCF_039535395.1 Nonomuraea roseola | reverse complement strand
AGTCGAGCGGCCTGCCGATCTTCCTGGGCAACCTGGAGGTGTGCACCCGCGAGACCGAGCGCATGTTCGGCCGCGACGTCTGGCAGGAGGGAGACGTCTGGGTGCTCAACGACTCCTACATCGGCGGCACCCACCTCAACGACGTCACCGTCTACGGCCCCATCTTCGTCGAAGGGGAGCTGGCCGGGTTCGCCGCCTCCCGCGCCCACTGGCTCGACATGGGCTCCAAGGACCCCGGCGGCTCCATGGACTCCACCTCCATCTTCCAGGAGGGCCTGCGCATGGGCCCGATGAAGATCTACGAGGCCGGACGGCCCTGCCGCGACCTGCACGAGGTCATCGCCCGCAATGTCCGCTTCCCCCACGCCACGCTCGGCGACATGCGCGCCCAGGTCGCCTGCGCCATGACGGGACAGCGCCGCCTCGCCGAGATCGTCACGCGATGGGGCCTCGACACCGTCACCGCCGCCCGCGACGAGATCTTCGCCCAGACCGAGCGCCTCGAACGCCAGGCCATCGCCGCCATCCCCGACGGCACCTACACCGCGGGCGGCCACCTCGACAACGACGGCATCGACCTCGGCACCCCGCTGCCGGTCAACGTCACCGTGACCGTCGAAGGCGACACCGTCCACGTCGACCTCACCGACTGCGCCGACCAGACCACAGGGCCGGTCAACTGCGGCGCCGCCCAGGCCGTCGCCGCCGTCCGGGTCGCCTACAAGCTCCTCGTCAGCGGCGACGTCCCCCTCAACGGCGGCTCCTTCCGCCCCCTCTACGTCACCACCAGGCCGGGCTCCATGCTCGCCGCGCAGTCGCCGGCCGCCTGCCAGTACTACTACTCCCACCTCGGCCTGCTCATCGACCTGGTCGTCAAGGCCTTCGCCCCCGTCCTGCCGGGCAAGGCCGCCGCCGCCTCCTACGGCGACTCCCTCATCGTCCAGTTCACCGGCACCGACCCGCGCACCGGCAAGCTGTACGTCTCCCAGGAGGCCACCGTCGGCGGGTGGGGCGCGTGGGAGGGCGGCGACGGCGAGAGCGCCCTCATCAACAACGTCAACGGCTCCCTGCGCGACATGCCGATCGAGGTCCTCGAAACCCTCTTCCCCGTCCGCGTCACCCGCTACGAGGTGCGCCCCGACACCGGCGGGCAGGGACAGTGGCGCGGCGGCAACGGCGTCGTCCGCGAGTACGAGTTCAGCGGCGACACCTCCCTGTCCCTGTGGTTCGAGCGCTCCGTCACTCCCGCGTGGGGCCTGGCGGGCGGCGCGGCTGGCGCACCGCCCCGCGTCGTCCTCAATCCCGGCACCGACTCCGAACGTCACATGCTCAAGATCAACGCCCTGCCCGTCAAGGCGGGCGACGTCCTGCGCTGCGAGTCAGGAGGAGGCGGCGGCTACGGCCCCGCCGCCCGGCGCGCCCCCGAGGCCGTCGCCGACGACCTCGCCCAGGGCATGACCACCCGGTAGGACCGGCGAACTCCCCGCCGCGCCCGGACCGGCGCGGCGGGGCGCCGGCCTACTCCTTGATCATGTCCACCAGGCGCGTCAGGCCGTCGGCCCCGTGACCCGCCTCGACCGCCCTGTCGATCATGTCCCTGATCGGCGCCAGCACGTCACTCCGCAGGCCCAACTCCTTGCTGGCCTCGAAGAAGTTCGGCATCGCCAGCTGGTTCATCGCCAGTGCCGACACCTCCGTCGTGTACTCGCCGGAAACGATCTGCTCGGCCGCGTGCGGCGTACCCTCCATCATCGCCGCCAGCCACGCCGTCAGCATCGGCGCGAACTCCCGCACGTCGCCACCTGACGCCCGCACCATCGCGAACGCGTGGTAGATCCCGCCGAACATGCCGTACATGCCGCTCAGCAACGCCAGGTCGTACAGCGCGGCCGCGCCCGCGTCCTCGCTCATGAACCGCGCCTCTGCCAGCACCTCCAGCGTGGCGCTGTGCTCCTCGAAGGCCTCCCGCGAGCCGCTGTAGAGCACCAGCGCCCCCGGCCCCGCGATCATCTGCGGCACCGCCATGATGCCGCCGTCGACGTAGCGCCCGCCCAGCTCGGCCACCCGGGCGGCGACCTCCCGCGCCTGCGCAGGCGTGCCGTTGGTCAGGTTCACCAGCACCCTGCCCTCCAGCGAACCGGCCTGCTCCAGCACCCCGAGCACCGCGTCGTTGTTCACCACGCACACCACAACCAGCGAAGAGGCGCCGACCGCCGCCGCCACGCTCTCCGCGCGCCGCGCCCCCTCCACCTCCTTTCCAGCCGAACGGTTCCACACCGTCGTCCGAAGTCCCGCGTTCACGAAGGCGCCCGCGAGCGCCCTGCCCATCAGGCCAAGCCCGATCACCGTCACTGAAGTCATGCCCCCCACCCTGCGGCGACGCCCTCTCGATCCGCTCTCGATACGGTGTCGCCCATGCGCTTCGCGATACTCGGACCACTGGAGGTCCACACCGAGGACGGCACGCCCGTCCGCGTCCGCGAACGCAAGGTCCGCACCCTGCTGGCCGACCTGCTCGCCCACGAGGGCCAGGTCGTCCCTGCCGACCGCCTCATCGACGACCTCTGGGGCGACACGCCGCCCACCGACGCCCACGCCGCGCTCCAGACCAAGATCTGGCACCTGCGCCGCGCCCTCGAGGCCGCCGAGCCCGGCGCCCGCGACCTCGTCGTCTCGCAGGCGCCCGGCTACGCGCTGCGCGCCGTCCACCTCGACGCCGCCCGCTTCCGCGCGCTCCTCGGCGAAGGCCGCCTGGACGAGGCGCTGGCCCTGTGGCGCGGTCCCGCCCTCGCCGGCCACGCCGACGAGCCCTTCGCCGCGGCCGCCATCACGCACCTCGAAGAGCTGCGCCTCACCGCGCTCGAAGACCAGGCCGAACAGCGTCTCGCCCAGGGCCACCCCGTCGAACTGGCCGCCCTCGTCGCCGAACACCCGCTCCGCGAGCGGCTGCGCGCCCTCCACATGCGCGCCCTCTACCGGGCCGGTCGCCAGAGCGAGGCCCTCGACGTCTTCACCCAGGCCCGTACCCTCCTCGCCGACGAGCTCGGACTCGACCCAGGACCCGAGCTCACCGCCCTGCACGAGGCCATCCTCAGGCAGGACCCCGCCCTCCTGCCCCCGCGATCCGACCTGCCGGCCGCGCTCACCGACCTCGTCGGCCGCGACGACGCCGTCCGCGAGGTCCGCGCGGCCCTCGAAAGGTCACGACTCGTCACCCTCACCGGGCCTGGAGGCGTCGGCAAGACCAGGCTGGCGATCGAGGCGGCCCGCGCCCACCCCAACGCCCACCTCGTCGAACTCGCCGACACCGACGACCCCGCCCAGGCCGTCGCCCAGGCCCTGCGCCTGCCCGACACGACCGACCTCACCACCGCGCTCCACGCCCGCCACCCCACCCTCCTCGTTCTCGACAACTGCGAGCACCTCATCGAGGCGACCGCCGAACTCGGCGCCACGCTGCTGCGCCGCGTCCCCACTCTCCGCGTCCTCGCCACCAGCAGGGAGCCCCTCGCCATCCCCGGCGAGCACCCCTGGCCCGTCCCACCGCTCGACCCCGCCGCCGCGGTCGAGCTCCTCCTCGCCCGCGCCCCCAGCCTCACCCCCGGCGACGCCGCAGCCCTCGTCCCCCACCTCGACGGCATCCCGCTGGCCATCGAGCTGGCCGCCACCCGAGCCAGGGCCCTCGGCGCCGACGCCCTCGCCGAACGCCTCCAGCACCACCTCCTCACCGCCGAGCAGCGCGGCACCCCGCCCCGCCAGCGCACCCTGCGCGCCGTCATCGACTGGAGCTGGGACCTCCTCACCGAGCCCGAACGCGTCGTCCTGCGACGCCTCGCCGTTCACGCCGACGGATGCGCGCTCGACGCCGCCGAGCGCACCTGCGCCGAGCCCCGCATCGACGTCGCCGACGTCCTCGCCCGCCTGGTCGACCGTTCACTCCTCAGCCCCGGCCCGCGCCACCGCCTCCTGCAGTCGGTCAAGGCCTACGGCCTCGAACGCCTCCACGAAGCCGGCGAGCTCGGCGCCATCCGCCAGCGCCACACCGCGTACTACACCGCGCTCGCCGAACAGGCCGAACCGCACCTGCGCGGCCCTGGGCAGCGCCAGTGGCTGGCCACCCTCGACGCCGAGACCGCCAACCTCCGCGCCGCCCTCGACCACGCCCCCGCCGACCACGCCCACCGCCTCGTCGACGCCCTCGCCTGGTACTGGTTCCTGCGCGGCCGCCTCACCGAAGCCCGCCGCCACCTCGCCAGGGCCCTCCGGCAGGGCCCGAACGCACGCACCGCCGCATGGCAGGCCGCCTTCACCCTCCTGTCGGGCGATCCGGCCGACCCCGGCGCCGCCCTGGCCCTCTTCCACGACGACCCTGCGGGGCTGGCCCGGGCGCAGTGGCTGCTCTCCTTCGCCCAGCGCGGCATCGGCGACGACACCGCCCACCTCACCGACGCCGCGCTCGCCGCCTACCGCGACCTCGGCGACCCTTGGGGCACCGCGGCCGCCCTGAGCACCCGCGCCGCCAAGGCGCTCCAGTCCGGCGACCTCGTCAGCCTCCACCACGACGCCCAGGCGGCCCTCGACGCCTTCCGCGCCGTCGGCGACCGCTGGGGGCAGAGCCGGGCCGCCGACCTCCTCGCCACCCATGCCGAGATCACCGGCGACTACGCCCGCGCCACCGCCCTGCGCACCGAGGGGCTCGGCCTCGCCGAGGAGCTCGGACTCACCAGCGAGATCTCCTGGCGCCTTTCCAGCCTCGGCCGTATTGCCCTGCTCACCGGCGACCACGACCGCTCCCGCGAGCTTCACACCCGCGCCGGACGGCTCGCCGCCGAACAGGCCAACAAGCCGGCAGAGGAGTTCGCCCAGACCGGCCTCGCCCTCACCGCCAGACGCCAGGGCCACCTCGACGAGGCCGAAACCCACCTGCGCGCCTGGCTCGACTGGATGCGCAGGCTCGACGCCAGGCCAGGCAGCGCCCTCGTCCTGGCCGAGCTCGGCTTCGTCGCCGAGCAGCGCGGTGACCACGTGGGCGCCCTCGACCTCCACCTGCAGGGACTGGCCGCCGCCCGAGCCAGCGGCGACCCCCGCGCCGTCGCCCTCGCCCTCGAAGGGCTGGCAGGGGCGCACTCCCTGGCAGGACGCCACGACCTGGCCGCACGCCTGCTCGCCACCGCGGCCGCCACCCGTCGCGCCGTCGGCGCTCCCCTGCCCGCGGCCGAACGCGGCGACGTCGACCGGGTCGAGGCCCGTGTACGGCAGGCGCGCGGCACCACCGACGCCGCCCCGCTCCCCCTCGAGGAGGTCTCGGGCGTCGAGGAACATCGAAGCCGGATCGGCGGATCGCCGGACGCACGTCCTTGAGCAGCCGTCGGGCCAGCGGTAGGGAGGGGTCTGCGGTCTAGGTCGATCCCTTGGCGACCCCTGTATGACGTAGATCACATCCCACCACGCGAACCCGCGCCGGCCGTACGGGCGAAAGCCGACGAACCAATGCGTAGGGACGCCTTCCTGCGCCTTCCGGCGCCGCGGCCGCTACGACGCCAGTCATCCCGACCGCGGCGTCCGGATCGAACAGGGGGTGCGTGACGCCGCAGGCCGCAGCGGCCTGGGCATCTGGCGGGAGGGAGACGTCGATCTGGCCATCCGCCACTACGACATCCTCGACCCGGTCACCTACCGCTACCTGGGTCGCCAGAAAATCTGGCTGCGTGATGAGCTGCGTCCCGGCGAGAGCGAACCGGTCGCCCGCAAGGGGGCGGTCTGGAACACGGCCCTGCTGTCGTCGGTGATCGTCGACCGTCCCGGCCAGCGGGAATGAGCGCTCACCGCACGGGTGGGAAGCCGACGACGTGTGACGTCCGCGTGCCCTCGTCGCTCTGACCGCTCGCACGCACAGCCGGAAGATGTCGCCTCCTGCGACGAGTGATTGGTACGAGCCCCCCGCCGACCATGCAGCCCGTCGGCGGGCGGCCTAATCCGCGGAGATCGCAGTACACGCCAACTCGTGAGCTGCGCGTTCACACGCTTTTGCGGTTCCGGCTTGCCCCGCCCCATGACACGGGCTTCCCTCACATGTCACAAGATCTGTTACGGGCGGGGGCTGCGCAGTGCCCGAAGGCCAAGCGAACCACATGGTGTTATGCAGCCTTCCGTATGGGACGGCATGTCGCACGCGGCATCCACCACGACACCGGGCAGGTTGGATTCGAAAGCATGTCTCCTACCGACCGGGGGCCGAGATGGCAGGCGAGTCGATCTCATTGGACGATCTGATCGCACAGCAGGAGCAGCAAGGCCTGCCGAGCATTGTCGAAGCTGTCGCCGACCGACCCGACCATGTCAAGATCACGCCGTATGCCGTCGGCGCCGGTCCCCTGCGTTCCCACGCCTTCGTTGTGCCGAAGGACGCCGTTGAGTCCGTCACCACCACCGAGGAGTCCCATACCTGCTGCGGCAAGAAGTCCCCGGTTGTGGAGACCACCTTCGCCGATCCGATCTTGAACGACGTGCTCCAGCAACTGAGCAGAGCGTTCCCACGAGACGTCCCCCGGCGATCGGCTCGGGCAGGCGGACCGGCCCCAGGATCTCGCCGGCACCGGCGAGTGCGGGCAGACGGTATCTACTGCGATATCGCGTACCAGGATTGCATGGGCTACTGCCTGCGCGAGTACGAGTACGGCAGCAAGGAATTCCGGGAGTGCGCATCTGATTGCGACGAAGGCTACTGGGAATGTCTGGGGCCGGATTTTCCCTGAGAAGGCTTCCCTACTGATCAGCGGGCTTCCTGTCCCGCGAACAGCACCCGCTCCCAGTAGTCCTCCTGCAGTGAGCGTTCTTCCTCTCGCTTCGCGGAGTGGAAGGACAAGGATTGTTTTGACGAGCTGACCTGCGAGAAGTGATTGCGCAGGATGCGCCAGGTTTTCAGCTGGGCGTTGGCACGCTCGCCGGGTCGCGGAGTTGGCGTGGGCGGCGTTGGCGGCTTTCTGGCTTCGCGACGTACTTCTCGGCGCAGTCGTCGCCGTCGCCGGTGTCCACGAAGATGTCGCCGTCGGTCGGATCGTGGAAGTGCCGCGCGGATGGCATGGGACGACGCGGTCGCCACCCACATCAACCGGCCGCTCCGCCTGACGCACGGGATCACCCGGACCCGCGTGGCACGCGGGGCGACGAGTACCTGTTCATGTACCGGCTGTCCAAGGCGTCGATCGATGAACCACCGGGACTGGCGCGCAGGCTTTTGGCCGATCCGATAGCGCCGGCCGGACGGGGTTTGGCGCTCGCCCCAATGCCGGGCAGCGGACACGCTCCCACACTGATGGCGTGCTCACCTCAGGTTCAGAAGGCGGTCGTCAAGCCTGCGCGCTCATGACCGCGCTCCTGCTCGCCACCTCCGCATGTGGAGGGCCCGCGCGCCGGCCATGCAGCCCACGCTCATGCTCTTAGACGAGCCCGACTCCGCACTCGACCCGGAGCTCGTCGGCGAGGTGCTCGACGTCATGCGCGCCCCGGCGCCACGAGCGCACGCGCACCTTGGCCAAGGTCCTGTGAATCCCCCTCCCGAAAGGAACAGGCAGCCATGCCAGCCACCAGAACACGAGCGCTGCTGGCCCTCGCCAGCCTCACCGGACTACTCGCCGTCACCGCCACCGCCTCGCCCGCCACCGCCTCGCCCGCCACCGCGGCTGCCCTGCAGCACACCGACCTGACCAGCGCCCTGGACGCCGCCCTGGCCGAGAGCGCCGCCAAGGCCGGCGACCCGGGTGTCCAGGCGGTCATCCTGCGCAACGGCCGGCTCGTCTGGTCGGGGAAGTCCGGCAAGGCCGTCGACGACCCGCCCACCCCCGTCACCGACGACACGCTGTTCGGCTTCGCGAGCTACAGCAAGCTGCTCCTGGCCACCTACGCCCTCAGCCAGGTCGAGGCCGGCGAACTCGCCCTGGACACCCCGATCAGGGCCTACATCGGCAACGATGTGCCCGGCTCCGGCGTGGTCACGCTCCGGATGCTGCTCAACCACACCGCGGGCTACCGCGACGTGTACGCCTCGCCCGAGCTCGCCCCGCTGCTTCCCGGCGGTGACCGGTACCAGCCGGGCATGCCGTACACCTGGCAGATGATCGCCCGCGGCCTGCGCGCTCCCGTCGGTCCCGGCAAGGAGTACAGCTACTCCAACACCGGATTCCTCATCCTGACCCACGTGCTGAGCGTCCTCGCGGGCGGGGACCAGAAGCTCACCGCCGCCGTCAACGCCTTCACCGCCCGCGCCGGCTCCGTCGCGCCCGAGGACGGCAGGGTGCTGACGATGGAGCGCAAGCAGTCCGACTACGCCCGCTTCGCCCATGGTTACGAGGACTTCCCCGACCTGGGGACGATCGACATGTTCACCTACTTCGGCGACAACGGCATCCCGACCGACATGTTCGGTCTGCCGTGGGGCGACGGCCTGTTCGCCGGAACGGCGCTCGGTGGCGCGCAGTTCATCGACGCGCTGTTTGCCAGGAAGCAGCTCCTGAAGCCGGCCACCGTGCAGGCGATGATCAGGCCCACTCCGCAGTCCGTCGCGGAGAAGGAGCCCTACGGCATGGCCACCGAGAGCGTCGATGCCGGCAACCGCGCCTGGCAGGGACACTCGGGCGCCTATGGCGGGTTCAACACGCTGGGCGGGACGGACCTCGACCGCGGGGTGACGCTGATGGTCGTGACCAACCGCCTGGGGACGGACGCGGCCGGCACGATCTTCAAGCGGCTGGCCAGGACGTACGCCTCGGCCACGAGCTGAACCACCTGACCGTGCGGAGTGGCCGCCATGACGGCGCGGTTACTCCGCATGGTTTTCGCGAACGCACAAAAGCCCCCGTACTGACTTCTGCGTCCTGGCCAACGGCAAGACAGGTCTGCGCTGTGATGCTGACCGGCATGGCATTTGCGCAGTATGTCGGGCGCGCCGGTCGAGCCGACGCCGGTGCGGCTGATCACTTGCTCGGAGAACCGGCCCATGACGCTGTTCACGGCGCGAGCCGGCTGCGGTTCACCCCCCAACGATTGCCGAAGGGCCGCACATGAAGATCCCCCTGGCGCTGTGCGCCGCCGTACTCGTCCTCGTCGGATGTGCGCAGGCTCCGGAGCCCGTCATCGCCAAGGACACCTTGGTCTGGGCGAACACCTCCCCGGTCCGCAGCCTCGACATCGCGCACGGCTTCGACACCGCCTCGACGCTGGCCCAGTTCGCGATGCTCGACACGCCCGTCACCCTGGACAAGACCGGCGCGGTCGTCCCCTCGCTGGCCGAGTCGTGGAAGGAGACCAAGCCCGGGGTCTACGACTTCAGGCTCCGCCCCGGTGTGACGTTCTCCGACGGCACACCGCTGACCTCGGACGACGTGGCCTTCTCCCTGCGGCGCCACCTTGACCCCAAGGTCGCCTCCGAGGCTGCCAGCTACTTCGGCACGGTCAAGAGCGTCGAGGCCACCGGCCCCGGTGCGGTGCGCGTGGTGCTGCGCCGGCCGAACGCGACGTTCCTGGCCACCGCGGCGATCGGCTGGCAGGTCGTTCCGCGCAAGCTGGCCGAAGCCCACCCCAAGGACCTGGGGAGCCCGGACGTCGGCACCCTCGGCACCGGCCCCTACAAGGTCGCCCGGTACTCCATCACCGACGGCCTCACCCTGGTCCGCAACGAGCGCTACTGGGGCAGAGCGCGCGCGCTGTCCCGAATCGAGATCAAGGCGATCGAAGACCCCGAGGCGCGGCGCCTGGCCGTCGCCTCGGGCGACGTGGACGCCACCATGGACATCCCGATCACGGACGTGCGCAAGTGGGCCGGCCTGCCCGACGTCACCACCGGCTTCTACCCCTCCAACAACCTGGCCTTCCTTTCCCTCGACGTCACCGCGGGGCCGCTGAAGGACGTGCACGTGCGGCGCGCCATCGCGCACGCCGTCAACAGGGAGGCGCTGGCCCGGGTGGGCACCGCCGGGCACGGCCGGCTGAGCCCGGCACTGTTGACGACACCCCAGCTCAAGACGCTCTACGGCGACCGGGTGGAGGAGGTCGCCGGCAAGCTGAGGACCTACAAGCACGACCTGACCGCGGCGAAGGCGGAACTGGCCCAGTCGGCCTACCCCGACGGGTTCTCGATCACCGTGCCCTACGCCCCGGTCGAGAACCCCCTGATCATCCAGGCGGTCATCGCCGACCTCGCCAAGATCGGCATCAAGCTCACCCTGGAAACCCAGCCAGAAGACGCCTACCGGGCGCGGCTGATGTCCCACGACCGTGTCGGGATCCACTTCTCCGACCTGGGCTACTCCACGCCCGACGCGGGCGAGGTCCTGCCCGACCTGCTCAGCCGCGCCTCGGCTCAGGAGGGCGGCTGGAACTTCTCTCTGTATGCCTCCGCCGAGCTGGACAGGCGGCTCGACGAGGCGATGTCCGCCACCGGCCCGGCCAAGGCCGACCTGGTCACGGAGGTGCTGGCCGAGGTCGCCGAGCAGGTCCCCTACATACCGCTGTACTGCATCGACCAGGCCTACGCGCTGAACAAGAAGTTCACCGCCGACATCAACGCCTGGACGGTCGACATCTACAGCGCCATCCGCCCGGCGGGGGCCTGACATGGCCGTCCTGGCCTTCATCGGCAAACGGTTGGCGGCGGCGGGACTCCTGCTCGGCTTCCTGTCCGTTCTCACCTTCGGGCTGCTCGTCGCGGCGCCGGGCAGCCCCGAGCATGTCCTGCTCGGCAGCCGTCCCTCCACCCCGGAGACCCGGGCCGCCATCCGGGCGGAGCACATGCTCGACGAGCCCGTCGCCGTGCGGTACGTCCACTGGCTCGGCAAGGCCCTGGACGGCGACTTCGGTACCTCGTCCTACTCGCGGGAGCCGGTCAGCTCGGTGATCGGCCAGCGTCTGCCGGTCACCGCCGCGCTGGCCGCCTACGGGGTGGGGTTGACACTCGCGGTGGCGGTCCCGGCCGGCCTGATCGCGGGCCTGCGCCGGGGCAGCGCGATGGACCAGGGCATCAGCACCGCGGCGCTCGTCGCCACGGCGATCCCGCCGTTCGTGCTCGGGTTGCTCCTGCTGTACGGCTTCGCCGTGGCGCTGGGCTGGTTCCCTGTCTACGGGTCCGGAGGCATCGCCCACCTGACGCTGCCCGCGATCGCGCTGGCCTCGGGACAGGCGGCCATCGTCCTCCGGCAGACCCGCGCGGCCGCGCTCGACCTGGCCGGGCAGGACTACCTGACCTTCGCCAGGGCGCGCGGGCTCGCCCGGTCGCGGATCTGGATCAGCTACGCCATGCGCAACGCCTCGCTCCCCGTCCTGACGGTGGGCGGGCTGACCCTGGCCACCTACCTGACCGGAGCCGTGTTCGTGGAGCGGATCTTCAGCCTGCCCGGCCTCGGCTCCCTGCTGATCCAGGCGGTCGGGCAGAAGGACATCCCGCTCGTCCAGGCCCTGGTGCTGCTCGGCGGCGCGATCGTGGTGGCCGTGAACCTCCTGGTCGATCTGGCCTACCTCGCGGTGGACGCCCGGGTGCGGCACGGGGTGATCGCGCCATGAGGGATCGCGTGGTGCTCTGGGCGGCGGCAGCCGTACTGGCACTCCTGGTGCTCGCGGCGGTCGCGGGCCTGTGGCTCGCGCCGCATGACCCGGGCCTGCAGGACATCGCGCTCGGCCCGGTCGGGCCGAGCGCGGCGCACTGGCTGGGCACCGACGACCTGGGCCGGGATGTGTTCTCCCGGCTGCTGGCCGGGGCGGCCACCGCGCTGTGGGGCCCGGCGGTGGTCGCCGTGGGCACCACCGTGCTCGGCACGGTGCTCGGCCTGGTCGCCGGCTACCACAAGGGCTGGACCGACGCCGTGCTCATGCGGGTGACCGATCTGATGATCGCGCTGCCCGGACTGCTGGTGCTCATCGTGCTGGTCGGCATCGTGGGTGGCGGGTACGGCTGGTCGGTCGCCGCGCTGGTCGTGCTGTACGCGCCGTTCGACACGCGCGTGATCCGCAGCCTGGCGCTCGCCCAGCGCGAGCTGGCCTACGTGGAGGCCGCTCGCACGCTCGGGCTGTCCTCGCGGACGATCATGTTCAGGCACATCCTGCCCAACCTCGCCCCGACGGTGCTGGCCAACGTGCTGATCACCTTCGTGGTGGCGCTCGTCTCGCTGGCCGGTCTGTCCTTCCTCGGCATCGGGCTGCCCGCGGGGACGCCCGACTGGGGACTCATGATCGAGGAGAACCGCGCCCTGCTGGATCTCAACCCGTGGGCGTCGCTGGCGCCTGCCGCGCTCATCGCGCTGGCGGCGACCGCGGCGACCCTGCTCGGCGACGGCCTGTTCGAGCGGTTCAACCAGAAGGGAGCCGGGCGTGCTGGCGATTGAGGGGCTCCAGATCAGGTACGGCTCCCGCCTGATCGTCGACGGCGTGGACCTGCAGGTCCGGGCCGGTGAGACGTTCGGCCTGGTGGGTGAGTCGGGCAGCGGCAAGTCGCTCACCGCGCGCGCGGCCGTGGGCCTGCTGCCGCGCGGCATCAGCGCCACGGGCTCGATCACGGTGGGCGGCACACAGCTCGTCGGCGCGCGCGAGAAGGTGCTGCGCGGTCTGCGGGGAAACCGGGTCGGCCTGCTCATGCAGGATCCGTTCGCCATGCTCAACCCACTGCGGACCGCCGGGCAGCACATCGCCGAATCCCTTCCCCGGGCTCGGCGCCCTGAGGCCGCCGCGCGGCTCGCGGAGGTCGGCATCGACGACCCCTCGGTCCTGCAGCGGTACCCGTTCCAGCTCTCCGGCGGGATGCGCCAGCGGATCGCCCTGGCGGCGGCGCTGGCCCGCGACCCGGAACTGCTGATCGCCGACGAGCCGACGACCGCGCTGGACGCCACGGTCCAGGACGAGATCATGCGGCTGCTCGCCCGCATCCAGCGCGAACGCGGCATGTCCGTCCTGCTGATCACCCACGACCTGCGCGTCGCCTTCGCGCTGTGCGACCGGCTCGCGGTGATGTACGCCGGGCGGATCGTCGAGACCGGGCCCGCCCGCGCGGTGTCCGCGGATCCCGGCCACCCCTACACCGCCGGGCTGCTGCGCGCCGTGCCGTCCATCGAACGGACCGTGGAGCGGCTGGCCGGGATCCCCGGCAGCGTGCCGTCCGCCTCGGACGTCCGCGAGTCCTGCGCCTTCGTCTCCCGCTGTGAACAGGCCAGGCAGGAGTGCGCCGAAGCCAGGCCGCCGCTGCGGGAGGTCGACGCGGATCGGCGCAGCGCGTGCCTGTTCCCGGTCGAACTCCAGCCGTACACCACCAGGGACGCGGGCCGTCCGCGCTCCTTCGGACCGACTCTCCTGCGCGTCACCGGCCTGCGCAAGGACTACCGCCAGGTCAGGGCCGTGCGCGAGGTGAGCCTGGAGGTGGCGGAGGGGGAGAGCGTCGGCGTGGTCGGCGAGTCGGGCTCAGGCAAGACCACGGTGGCCAGGTGCGTGCTCGGCCTGGTCACGCCCTCCGGCGGCCGGATTGACCTGGGGACCGGGTTGCGGCACCGCGTCGTGCAGTGCGTCTTCCAGGATCCCTACACCTCGTTGAACCCGGCTCGCTCGATCGGCGCGACGCTGGCCGAGGCGGCCCGCCAGGGCGCTCCCGACGGGCGGATGACCCCACAGGAGCTGCTGGAGCTGGTGGGCCTGCCCCCCGCCTACACCCGGCGGAGACCAGCGGGACTGTCCGGAGGCGAGCGGCAGCGGGTCGCGATCGCCAGGGCGCTGGCCGTACGGCCAGCGCTGCTGGTCTGCGACGAGCCGGTGGCGTCGCTGGACGTGTCGGTGCAGGCGCACATCCTGGAACTGCTGCGACGGGTCAACCGCGAGCTGGGCACGAGCATGCTCTTCATCACCCACGACCTCGCCGTGGTCCGCCAGGTCACCGACCGGCTGATCGTGATGCTGAACGGCCAGGTCGTGGAGTCGGGGCCGACCGATCAGGTGCTGGACTCCCCCGAACACCCCTATACCCGCCGACTCCTGGCGTCGAGCGAAATATCGGTGGAAAGGTAGGAATGTACGACTTAATACTGCAGGGCGGCATGGTGTTCGACGGATTCGGGACGCCAGGCCGGACGGCCGATGTGGCCGTGCGGGACGGGCGGGTCGCCCGGGTGGGTTCCGGTCTGGCCGGTCGGCGGGTGATCGATGTGGAGGGCCAGGCCTTCGCGGCGGGCGCCTTCGGGTTCTCCACCGGGCTGGAATACGTGCCGGGCGCCTTCGCCGGGACCGACGAGCTGATCGCCCTCGGGCACGTGGCCAGGCGGTGGAACGGCACCTACGCCACGCACCTGCGCAGCGAGAGCGAGGGCCTGGCCGACGCGCTGGACGAGGCGATCACCGTGGCCCGGGCGGCCGGGATCAGGCTGCAGGTCTCGCCCTGCAAACCATGCACCCTGACGACGTCGCGCAGATCATGGCCGACCCGCTGGTCACCATCGGCTCGGACTCCGGCCCGCCCGTCGGACCGAACCACCCGCGCACCTTCGGGACCTTTCCGCGCTTCCTCGGAACCTACGTCCAAGAACGCGCGGTCGTACCGTTGGCGGAGGCGATCCGCAAGATGACCTCCGCGACGGCGGCGCATTTCGTACTGGCGGACCGTGCATGGCTGGCAGCGGGGGCGATCGCGGATATCACGGTGTTCGATCCCGAGACGATCGGTCATGCCGGAACCTACGAGGAGCCGGACGTCCGGCCCACCGGGGTCCGGCACGTCCTGCTGGCCGGACATCCGGTGATCGAGGACGGCGAGTTCACGGGGGGAAGGCACGGGCGGATCCTGCGCCACAACCGCCCATGACCGGCCGGGTGATCCTGGATGTCTTCTGGAAGCCCGTCGCGTCCACGACGTCGCGCAGGCCCACGAGGTGCCCGTCTGGGGCGGCGGCCTGCTCGAGACCGGGCTCGGCCGGGCCGCCGACCTCGCCCTCGCCTCCCTGCCCGGACTGCCCTCCGACATCAGCGCCACCGCAGACATAAGGGCGCCCTGCAGACTTGCCCTCCAGACGATTCTGGCGGTAGGCGGGGCACGAGTTTTGACGGGTCATTAATCAGTTTTTTCTGCCGTCTTCAATAGATACGATCGCATCCGCAGCCAGCGAATCCTGAGGTCAGCGCACAGCGCGGTCCCTTGCGGGAGGCGAGCCCCCACCGCCACAGCAGTCCTGAAGCGGTGCGGTCGGCCCGGAGAAAGGACGCACGTGACCGGAGCACATCACCGCCCCGGACTGCGCGCACTGCGCGACCGGGTCACCGCTCCGCCGTCCGTCGCGCTGCCTACGGCTGGCGAGGGACTCACCTGGAGACCTGTGACCGCCGCCGACATCGGCCTGATCCCCGACCTGAAGCATGCCGCCGGAACGATCGATCACCCGCGCTCGCTGGTGATGAGGGACGAACTGGAGGAGAAGTTCAGGAGCGCGGCCTTCGCCCCAGAGCGCGACGCGGTGATCGACGTCGACGCCGAGAGCCCCACCGGCACCCTCGGCCTGTACCAGGGCCTTGATTTCACCATCACCGATCGCGCGGTCAGTCTCGTCAAGCGCTTCTGACCCAGCCGCCCGGCCACGACGAGCAGAAAGCACCGACATGTTCCCTTCCACCATCACCGACTTCTGGCTGACCTCGTCCACGACGAGCCGGCTTCTCTACGGTGACGACACCTTCAGTGTCACCGTCGACGCCGCCCTCGACGAGGACGAAAGGCTCACCATCCTCACGACGACCGACGGGAAGACGCGCGTGCTGCTCACCCCGGCGATCGCCGGAACGGTGGGCATGGAAGACGGACAGCCGGTCGACGAGGCGGGCTTCCGGCAGCGGCTGGAGCAGTCCGGCATCTCACTGCACGGAGCCGACAACCTGTTCTACTTCACCGACGAGGCCAGGGAGGCCCTGCTCGGCGAACCGGACGACCCCTCGATCCGCCCGCTCACCAAGGCCGACGCGCGGGCGTTCGGACAGTTCGAGGAAGCGGCGTCGGAACAGGACCTCGACGACGCGTCCGTCGACCTGGAGCACTGGGCCGTCTACGGCACGTTCCAAGACGGGCTCCTGGTGTGCGTGGCGAGCATGTACCCATGGCACGATGCGCCGCTGGCCGACCTCGGTGTGCTGACCCTTCTGCCATACCGGGGCAAGGGCCATGCCCGGCGCCTGGTGCGCGCGATCTCCCGGCACGCCCTCGCGCGGGAACACCAGCCGCAGTATCGCTGCCAGCTCGACAACCACGCCTCGGTGGCGGCGGCCGGATCGGCCGGTCTGACTCGATTCGGGACCTGGGACGTCGTCTCGCCGGACTCCGCCACATAGGCTCCCACCTAACCATGAACGTCTTCTCCGACGTGGTCACTCCTCCCCTTCGAGCTTGCCCACCTACCGATCATCGGGCACCGGGCACAGCTCGCACCCGTACGCGACGCCATCCCCGCCCTGAGGCTCACTCCCGAGGACGCCGAAGAGCTTCGCGCCACGATTGACCAGGTCGAGCAGGACGGCAACAACGGTGAACTCGACGAGGAGCAGAAGAACAGCGCCGTGCGAAAGGTTCTCGGCTTCCTCGAGCGCTCGACCACAACCTCTCATTGAGATGGTGACGAAGCTACTTCCGACGCAGGCGGCCTAGCCTGCAACGGGTCCGCCAGATAGGCCGGTTCGTTCGGCTGGCGATACCCGAGACTGCAGCGCCCACCTGCACTCCAGCATCGCCCGGCGCGGCTCGTGACGGCACCCCCCTGTCACTCCTGTGAGGTCCGAGGTGGAGGGTCGGCGACTCCGTACAGCAGCCGCTTGAGGGCCAGAAGGTCGCCCACAAGGGCCACGCTCCCTTGGGCGAGCGCAGCGTCGAGCGAGGCTGGATCGGCCAGCAGGCTGCCGAGCGTCTTCGGGTCCGTACGAAGCGAGATGTCGGCCGTGGCAGGTTCACCGCTCTGCACCTGAACCTTGCCGGAGTCTACGCAGACCGTCCAGACCGAGCCGTCGAGATCGAGGCGACAAACGATCGGCGGCGCCGCCGGGTCGGGACGAGCGTGACCTCGCAGGAAGATCAGCACCGAGGTGGCGCTGAGTGAGGTGGGCTCTGGGGGGTGGGGGGCATCGATCCCCCAATCGCTCAGAGCCAGGACGATCGGTTCCAGCTTCCGGCCCCACTCCGTCAGTTCGTAGACCTGCGGGCCTGCCGTTGACGCCAGTTTTCGGCGACTGATCACCCCGTGATGCTCGAGTTCTCGAAGTCGATCGGCGAGCAGGTTCGAGCTGGCGTTAGGCAGAGCGTGCCGCAGCTCGGAGAAGCGTTGAGGCACCAAGAGCAGCTCCCGGACGACCAGCAGTGCCCACCGCTCCCCGACGACGTCCAGAGCCCGAGCCATCCCACATGAGTCCCGATAGCTACGGCTGGTCGGCATGGTCGCTCTCTCCTTGGTCCACCCTGCTCCGAAACTACCACTCATAGTAGTTGCTTTTCACAACTCTTCCCGTCCGGATCCGGACGACGTCGAGGGTCCGAGCCATCCCACATGAGTCCCTATAGCCACGGCTGGTCGGCATGGTCGCTCTCTCCTGGCCCCCTTCTGATCCTGAAAGACCACTCATCGTAGTTGCTTTTAACAACTTACTGTGGTTATCGTTTAGTAGCGGCCTGACGGCCAGCGAGGTTCAGGTAGCGACGATGGCGCCCGGTAGGACAGATCCATGCGACAGCCAGTGGCCCGCTTTGAGATCACCGGACCGATCCGGTGGCGGAGCCGGCGCCAAGGTCGCGCGACAACCCGGCAGACAGGAGCCTGCGATGAGTACTTCTCTTTCGAGCCAGCCCCCGGCCTCAGCTCAGAAGCCCCAGCATGCATCGATCGTGGATCCCGATGCGCACCAAGTCCTGTTCGAGAACGAACACGTTCGGGTGATCCATGCGCGCGCCTCTCACGGTTGGGAAAGTGCGATGCACTCACACCCGCCGATGCTCGTGGTCAACCTCGGCTCCGGGCGACAGAAAGTGACCTGGGCGGACGGGACGACGCAGATCGTGGATCTGAACCCCGGCGCTGTCGTCTGGCAAGAAAGCGCTTTCGATCACGCCTGGGAGTTGCTGGCGGGCGAAGTGAACGTGATCCTCGTCGAGGTCAAGTCGGCAAACGTCGGAAACTAGGCGTCAGGTGGAGTCTGGGCTTATCCCGCGTGGGGGTTGCCGATGCTGGACAGGTGAATTCCAGCACCGATTCCAGGTGAATCCCCCGGCCAGTCCGGAGATTTACTGGTGTGACAGCTCAGCAGGATGCTGTGCTGGATTCTGAGCGTAGTGGGCGGCTTCTGTTTCGGCGGGTGGTACGGGGGTTCCGGGAGTACTCGCCGAAAAAGGCAACGGATACGCCCGTTGCCCCTGCTCGAAAGCGTCCCTCACGAAATCAACGACAAGGAGACTGAAATGATCACGCCGAAGCCCGGCAGTATCCTTCTGGGCACCACCCGGCCCGCAGAACTGCGTGAGTGGTACCGCAGGGCGCTCGCACCGACACATGAGGGTGAAGGTGCGATCGATCTGGGCGGCTTTCTGCTGGTCATCGACCAGCGCGACGACGTCGACACGAAGAACAACGAGCCGGGCCGGATGATCCTCAACTTCCACGTCGACGACTTCGACGCCGTCGAGGCCCAACTGCGGACGGCAGGGGTGGACTGGCTGTTCCCCGTCTCGGATCGCCCCAATGGCCGCTTCGGAACATTCGCAGACCCTGACGGGAACTACCTTCAGATCATTCAGCTCAACGAGAACGCATAAGCCCTGGCCCCACGCGTTCCATGAAAACGCCGCCCGGCCGGCCTCCACGGGCGCTACCCGGCGTGCGATTCCACCAGGTGGCGCCCGTATACAGGGGTTCCGGTAGTACTCGCCGAAAAGCGACGGCTATACCCGATGCCCCTGCTCGTAGCAGCCCCAAGCGTTTCAACCAGGGGATAGATAAGGAGATCAACATCTATTGGGGTTCACCATGTTGTTCTGACGAACCACCGGAGACCCCTGTTGACCGAGGACTCTTCCTCAAGCTCTCGGCAGATCTGTACGAGACCGCGTTCGAGCGAATCCAGAACGAGGCCCAGCCGAACGAGGGTCTGGCCTTCTACGAGGCCGTTCGCGAGCGGAAGACCGCGAGATGGAAGAACACAACGCGCGGATGCTGGTCTACCGGCACCTGAAGGACCTCGCCGTCCACCGGATGGACAAAGTGCAGAGGATGCCGTTCGACCGCATCGGCGCTCGCGTGAAACGCTCCCGCACCTGGGCCCACGAGCACACCATGCCCGCCGACCGCCGCCGCCATCGCCATCGCCTACGTCGCGGTGCGCGCCGCCATCGACAGCTACACCTCCGCTGTGCAGACCGCGCTCATGAGCAACGGCGCCCTGATGCCCATGCCCGGCATGGATCGCTATGCAGCGTCGGCGTGTCCAGCGTCGGAGCTGTCTCAGCCGGGAGCGGAACCGCGCAAGCGGCGGGCCCCGTCGCCACGGCGGTAGGGAGGTTCGTGAGCGGCGCGGTCACCACCGTGCAGGCCGCAACCGGCGTAGCCGGCCATGCCGCAGGCGACTCCGACGAGCGCCCCTACGAAGGAGCCGACGCCGGCGCCCTCAGACCAGCCACGAGCCCACCGACGCAAGACCCGAAGCCCATCCCGAGCGAGCAGCCGCCTCAGCCGACTAGCGAGCCGACTTCCGAGCCGTCCGACAAGCCTGTGCCGCCGCCCACGCCGAGCAGCGAGCCCACCCCTGCTCCGACCCCGACCACGACCTCAACCGGTGAGCCACCCCGACCGCGACCCCCACAAGCGAGCCGAACCCGAGCTTGGAGCCGACCGGCGAGCCTTCACCGGAACCCACCAGCCGCCGACCCAGCCCGGCCTGTCGACGACGGCGCCTCGGGCGGGACGCCTCCCGACAGCGAATCCCAGCCGCTGGGGCTCCTGGACTCGCCGCTCGGTGGAGACGCACCCTCGCCACTGTCCGACTCGTGGGCGGCCGCGCCTGCCATCAGCTCGAGGGAGGAATGGTGACCGGCCGCTCGTAGACCGCTCGCGTCGCCGCCTTGGGGAAGCGCATCCCCAGTCCGTCGCTCAGGGGGCGGCGGCGCGAGCACCTCGGCCTCGTCCTCGCATGCATGTGGTGCTCGGTGACCCGCTTGTGCACGCTCGGTTCGGTGACTTCGTCCAGCCCAGGTCATGCTGGCTTGACCTAGGGTCTGGAGCACCTTTCGAGAGCCACGGGCTACAGCGTCAGCCGGCCATGGACGAGGCGGCGGACGCTTCCGCCCACGCTGGCGAGCACGTGTGACTCATCTGTCTTGCGGGCCCGGACTCGCAGATGGGAGAGGCCGAGCTCGGCACTCCCCTGGACGACGTCGAACCGCGCCGGCTCAGCTCCGAAGCCGTGGGCTTGGGCCAGCCAACCGGCGATGGCCAGCGCCGCCGAGCCGGTGGCAGGGTCTTCCGCGCACAACGGTTCGGGCACGAAGACCCTTGCCCGCACGCGGGGCAGCCGCGGGACGAAGACCGCCACCCCGAAGACCTCCGACAGATCCGGCAGTCGCCCAGGCAGGGCGGCCACGTCGGCGGGCAAGGCTCGCGCCTCCTCCAGATGCACGCTGTCCACGGGCAAGCATGCGAAGGCCAGCCCTGCACTGGCCACCCGGACGGGGCCGGCTGCCGCCCCCTCGGGCAGTCCAACGGCTGCGCAGATCGCCTCCACCCCCACGCCGAGGGGAGCACCGACGTGGCAGGTCCGCTCCGCCAGGTGCGCCGTACCTGCGTCCGGCGAGACGTACGCGTGCACTGTTCCCTCACGCGTCCTGAGCGCGACGTCGCCGGGTGACACCAGGGTATGCCGGACCGCCACAGCCGCAGCTCCCAGCAGCGGATGACCGGCGAAGCCCAGCTCGACGTAGGGCGTGAAGATCCGTACCGCGACCGTGCCGTCGTCGCCGTGGCGATCGAGGATCACGGTCTCCGGCATCGCCAGGCGGGCCGCGAGCCGCTGCAGCACGGCGTCGTCAGCTCCCAGATCGCCGATCACCACGCCCAGCGGGCCACCCGTCAGCGCCGCCCCGGTTCCGAACACCTCGACGATCTCAAAGTCGGCTTGCACACGATCACCATAGGAGCCGGCGATGACCGACTTCAGGGCGGGTGCCGTCCAGGCCCTGGGGCCTGGACGGGGTTGAGATCAGAGGGAGCCTGTGATCTGTGTGCCGCTCTGTTCGACGTGGGCAAGTTCGGCGGGCTCCGACGCCGGTACGCCGAACTCCAGCAAGGGCGCCGTCAGACACCGCGGCCGCGCTGTAGCTCGGCGCGAAGAACCACCGCCAAGGCGGGCCGGCCACATTCGAGCCCGGCACGAACCCGGAGGATGGCCGCTAACACAGCGGCTCCCTCGGCAGCCCTGTACATCTCCGCATAGCTGCCCTGACGTGCGGATACGACGTTAGCGATGCGATGGTCTAGCTTCCTCTCGCCGCTGCAGCGAAAGGAAGCACAGCCACATGAACCAGCCCCCCGACGACGCGGCCACGTTGGCGTTGCCGCCGTACAGCGGCCTGGAACCGATCTGCCCGACGTGCGGTTGGATCGGCGCGACCCTCCAATACCGAGAGGCGCGAGGCGCCGTCGCCCTCCCCTGGAACTCCTCCCACATCGTGGACGGCCCGAGGCCGGAACGGCTGGCCCGTCACTGCACGTCATGCGGCTACCACTGGGACGCAGCGCCTCTGGACACGCCGCCCACCATCGCCTCCGCGCTAGGCAACGCCGAGCGACCGAGGCGATGGTAGAGCTCAGCCGGAGCATCCACGATCACCCCGTCTTGAAGCTTCACGGCGGGATCGCTGCTGTGCGGCATCGCCCAGGAACAGGTGATGCTGATCGTCTCCCGTGCAGTCCAGGGAGTCGGCGGCGCGATCCTGTTCGCCACCTCCCTGGCGCTGCTCGCCGGCGCGTTCGGGCAGACAGCGCGGCGTGGCCTTCGGCGTCTGGGGTTCCGTCGCGGATGTCGCCACCGCGCTCGGCCCGGTGCTCGGCGGCGTGATCACCAGCGGGATCAACTGGCGCGGCATCTTTCTGGTCAACCTGCCGATCGGCATTGCCGCGATCGTCATCACGCTTCGGCTGGTGGAGGAGTCCCGTCCGCCGCACGCCTCCCGGATCGATTGGCTGGGCGTCGTGACGCTCACCGCCGGACTGTTCAGCCTGGTGTACGCCTTGATCAGGGCGAGCGACATGGGATGGGGCGAGCAGGGCGTACTGGTCTGTACCGGCCTCGCGGTGCTGTTCCTCGCGGCGTTCGTGGTAGTCGAGTCGCGAGTGCCGGAGCCGATGTTCGACCTCTCGCTGCTGCGGACCCCGACGTTCGTCGGCGGCTCGATCGCGGCGTTCGCGATGAACGCCTCGTTGTTCGCGATGTTCATCTACCTCGTGCTCTACCTGCAGAACGGTCTCGGTCACAGCGCGATGGGCACCGGTGCCCGGCTGCTGGTCAGCTCCGGCTGCACGCTCGTCGCCGCCATGGCGGCAGGCCGGTTGCTGAACCGGGTGCCGACCCGGTGGCTGATCGGCCCCGGACTGGTCGTGGTGGGCATCGGCCTGTTGCTCATGAGGGGCGTAACCGCCGATTCGGACTGGACTCACCTCATCCCGGGATTCATCGTCACCGGCATCGGCGCTGGAATGGTCAACCCGCCGCTGGCGTCGACCGCGACGGGGGTCGCGCCCGGTGTACCGGGCCGGCATGGCCTCCGGTGTGAACCAGACCTTCCGGCAGGTCGGCATCGCCCTGTACTGCTCGGTCTTCACCGCATCACTGCACGAGGCGCTACGGGAGCGGCTCGCGAACATCCCCGCCCTCCAAGAACAGGCCAACCAGATCGCGGACGCCATCCGCAAGGGCGCCCCGGGCAGGCGGTTGCCGCCGCCCCACCGGAGCTCCGCAGCCAGGTGAACAACGCGGTCCAGTCCGCGTGACGTTGCGGGCCGTGTCGTGCAGGGCCTTCGGGTCGTAGTCCTGGGCCACGACGTGACGAGCTCCCGCCTCCAGCGCCGCCACGGCCACCAGCCCGGCCCGCATCCAGCGTCGATCACCGTCAGATCCCCGCAGTCGTCCATGCCGGCGGCCAGGAACCCGGAAAACCGCGATGGCCGGTGTACGCCGTCGCTGGGCTGGAGGACGCCCCCGATCTCGGCCCACCGTTCGATGTCCGCTCAGAGGCCAACCGCGCCGTCGATGCCCTGCCGGAGGAAGTCGGCGTGGCCGTTGTGCCGCGCGTATTCCTCCACCATGTGCACCAGCACCCACCGCAGGGTGATCGTGCCCCGCCAGGAATCCTCACCGGCCACCTCCAGGTTCTCCGCCTCGGCCACGAAACGGTCGGCGAAGTCGACCTCTTCCTGCCATCGGCGCCAGGCCTCGGCGACCATCTCGGCATCGGGTGCGGCATTGTCGAAGGCCGCGTCTCGGTGATCCTCCGAGGCGAAGTACGGCTCGACCGCCTGCCCAGCCAGGTCCCGGCGGAACCAACGGCGCTCGACGTCGGCCAGGTGCCGCACCAGGCCAAGCAGGGACAAGCCGGAGAAGGACACCGGCCGCTGGGCGAGGGCCCGCGGGTCGAGCTCGGCGCACTTCAGCCGCAGCGTCTGCCGCTGCCAGCGCAGGAAGGCGGCGAGCATGGCCTTCTCCTCGCCTCCGGTCGGCACGTGGATCCTGGGGTCGGCTTTCTCATCGACGAACATTTCGGCAAACATGGGCTTTTGAGGGGTCATTTCACTTCTCCATCGGATTTGGCGAGGCGGTGGTCCAGCATGGCCGTCTTGACGGCCGGCCACTCCGTGGCGATCACCGAGAACATGGCCGAGTCCCGCAACAGGCCTTCCTCGCCCGGTGCCGAGGAAGGCGACCACCTGCGCAACACCCCCTCGAATGTCGCCCCGAGGCGCTCCATCGCCCGGCGGAGCGCTGGTTGCGTGCGTCGGCCTTCAGGTCGACGCGAGTCACGCCCAGCACCTCGAACGCGTGAGTGAACAACAGCAGCTTGGCCTCGGCGTTGATAGTGGTGCCCTGTGCGGAAGCGGCCAGCCAGGTCCAGCCGACCTCCACAGCGCGCAGGTCCTGGCGGCCAGGCCAGTAACGCGGATCCCAGAACGCCGTGCATCCCACCGCCTTCTCATGCTGCACGCGGATCTGCGCCGCCGACCGCGCCGCCTTCGCCGAGGAGCTCGCCACCGCCGTCACCACCCTCGTCAGCAAGTACCACGACGACACCGCGAAGGGGGTCAACCCCCCGACGAGAGAGAGCTGGGCTTACAGGTGGGCCTCCACCTCATCCGCACGGGAACCAGGGTGAAGGCATAGGAGGACCGGTCCTCTTCTGCGGCCGGCGCCAGCTCGGGCGCATGGTCCATGGTGAGCGGCTCCACCCGTACAACAGCACCGGGACGTCGAGTCTCATGAGATCGGTGACCTTCCTACGTGTGGGAGGAGGTTGCGTAGCAGCAGGCCGGCCACGGCACGGCGCCGGTAGCGGGCGGTGGAGCCGGACAGCGACAGGCTCAGCTCTCCGCTCCCGCCTTGACGGCGGTCAACAGGCGCATGCCGCGTGGGCCGATCTCGTTGCGTCGCACCGACAGCCCGGCCACGGCGCATTGCGCGGCGAGCCAGTCGGCGCCGATGCGGAGCTTGGGGTAACTGCCGACCTGTTGGATCCAGGTGTCGCCGGTACGGGTGCACAGCACGTCGTGGACGAGGACGGTGTCGTCGTCGCCATAGTCCAGGAAGCAGGTGAGCAGCTGGTCGGCGGTGCCGCGGACCAGGATGAACCGGTCGGCGCCGGCCAGAGGACGGGTGAGGTCGCGGTAGGTGATCACGAGCTGGCCGCCCTTCACCAGGGCGTCGGCGATGTCGCCGAGCAAGGCGATCACGTCGTCCTTACTGGGCAGATGGGTCAGCGTGTCGCCCATGCAGACGATGACGTCCGCCGTACCGGGCCGAGCGATATGCGGCAACACCGTGCGGATGTCGGCCTGGACGGTCCGGATCGCGGGGTCGCCGCCGGCGGTGGCGGTCAGTTCGTCGAGCAGCGCCTTGCTCGTGTCGACCGCCAGCACGGTGGAGAAGCCGAGCTGGGCCAGGGCCAAGCTCTGGTTGCCCGGTCCGCAGCCGAGGTCGACGGCGGTACCGGCGGCCGCCGTCGAAACGACGCCGACGCTGCGCAGCAGATCCGCCTGCTCCGCGGCGAGGGCGGCCAGATCGCCGCCGAGCATCCAGGTGTAATGCCGGGCGAGCAGCCGGTCGTAGTGGTCAGCGGCTTCAGTCATGGATCTTCCTCACTGTCAGGGTTACGGCCGGACGTTCACAGTCGTGCAGCGGCCGTGAGCCGAGGGACGACCAACAGCCCGGCGGCGCTGAGCGCGGCGCGGCCAGACCCGTCCAGCGCAGTCCGGCGGCGGTGACGACCCCCGCACCGATCATCGAGCCCACCGCATGGGCCAGCATGAACGCAGCCACGTTGACCGTGACCGCCAGGAAAATGTTCCTCTCATACGGAGGAGGTTAAACTCTGACATCCATGTCAGAGTCAAATGGAGGGGTCGTGCGTATCGGGGAACTGTCGTGTCGTACCGGGGTTCATGAGCGGCTGCTGCGTTACTACGAGAAGCAGGGCCTCCTGTGGCCGGAACGAGCGGCCAGCGGTTACCGCTACTATCAGGAATCGGATGTCGACACCGTCCTGCGCATTCGCCGTCTGCTGTCGGCAGGGCTCAACACCGAGACCATCGGGCAGGTGCTGCCCTGCATACGGGTCAAGGCAGGGAACCTGGTGCCCGTCTGCCCGGAGATCATCGACGATCTGCAGCACCAGCGTGAACGCATCACCCGCGCGATCGAGGAGTTGCAAGCCTCGCGTGATCTACTCGACGCCGTCATCGCCGCCGCGCCCCTCACCGTCTCCTCGTCGGCCGCCCCCGCCTCACGATGATCTACCAGGCCGCGACCAGATCCCCGTGCTCCTGCGCCGCCTGCTCGTCTCCCTCGGCGACACGGGGCCGGCCGGGGGGGTCGAAGTGCAGCGGAACCAAAACGTACGCTAACGCCGGGCTGAGTACGGCCCAGTCAACGGCGGGCCGAGCAGATGCCGACCGCAACCGGTCGCTATGGCAGGTGATGCGGATTGTGCGTGGTGCGATCGTCTCTGCCGTTCACCGGCAATCCGGCCGAGGTCAAAGACTCAGGACCGAGCGGACGGTCTGCCAGCATGCGGCGTCGGCCGCGTTGAGCAGGCCGGGCCGCATGCCAGTCGGACGATAGGGCGTTCGGTCGTGGTGCCGGGCGACGCCCCCGGCCTCGGTGAGCGGGAGAACGCCGGGAGCATGGTCCCAGGGGAGAAGCCACTGGAATCACCGTGGATTCCTGGGGCCTCGCCCGAGGCGCCGGCACGCGTGGCGCACGGCGGCGGTGTTCCGTAAGGGGATCCTCCACCGGAACACCGAGCGGTATTCCGGCCGCGCCTCCGTCCGCCTGCGCATTCGCACCGACGACGACGCCGACCTAACCCGCTGATCACCACCGTCCGCGAGCGCGGCCGGTCCCTAGTCGGTGGCGAAGGCGTCGGCGAGCGCGTCCTGCACACTGGCGTAGATCGACAGATGGGACTCCAGGCCGGCGATGTGCAGCAGCCGGGCCGGACCGGCCCGCAGCGCCGCCAGGCGCAGGCTGCCGCCGTGCTGAGCGCTGTAGGAGTGGGTGGTGAGCATCACCCGTAGTCCGCTGCTGTCCATGAAGGACAGCTCGGTCAGGTCGAGCACCACATGCTCTTCTGGCCGACGGCGGACCTGGCGGATGAAGCCGTCCAACTGGCCGCTGGTGATCGTGTCCAGTTGCCCGGCCACGGTGATCAGCGTGACGCCGGGAAGGTGCTGGCAGCCAAGCACGAGAGGCTTCACCGCCCAACCATAACCCGGTGATCAAGAGCGGATGTCGAGGTTCGCGTGCCACTGCAGGCGTGCGCGAGGCTCCTACCGGCACCCCGGCATCCATGTAACGCCGCCCGTATAGCGTTCGATTTCCGTGTCGCACCGCACTACCGATCACACCACACCTGGAAGACGCGGTCCTATCTGGGGTTGTCAAGCGAACTAGCTGGTCAGCCGCGTGGACGCCGTTAAGGCACGTAAGGCGAGTAGGTCGGCCGCGGCTTCAGCCCCAGGCCCTTATCTCCTTGGCCAACCCCGCGAGGGACTCGACCGGGTGCTCTACCTCCGCCCACGGCGGCGTGAGGTCGGTGGGCTCGAAGCGGGGAACCACGTGTAGGTGGAAGTGGAAGACGCTCTGCCAGGCCGTCTCGCCGCTGGCGTGCCAGAGATTCACGCCAGGAGCCCCGAGCGCGCCGGCGAGCTGCCGGGACACCTCGACCGCAGCCCGCATGACGTGTGCCGCCGTCTCTGCTGGGATCTCCCCCAGGTCTCGATGGTGCGTTCTGGGGACGATCAGCGTGTGGCCTCTGGTGGCCTGGGCGAGGTTGAGGAAGGCGATGGTGTGCTCGTCCTCGTGGATTGTCTGCGAGGACTCGGTGCCGGCGACGACGCGGCAGAAGACGCAGTTCATGACCGGCATGATCACAGCACGCCTGGCCTGCTGCAAAGGCTTTTCAGATGGTGATGGTGAGGTGCCGCTCAGGGTCCGTTTCCTCTTGCGCGCACTGGTTGATCAGCTCGGCGAGCTCGCCCGGAGCCGCTCATGCAACAGTTTCTGCGCCTTGTTCCTCTGGGATGTGAAAGAAGGGACGGAGGGCGAGAAGTGTTGGAAGCTGATCCGCGTTTTGCGGAGTTCGTCGCCGAACGCGGCGACGCACTGCTGCGCTACGGCCACGTGTTGGCGGGCAATCCGCACGACGCGGCCGACCTGGTCCAGGAGGCGCTGCTGAAGCTGCGCGCGCGGAGGGCCTGTCCATCGGCCTGCCCTCCACGGATCCGACCGGTCGGCTCCTCAGCTACACGCTCGGAGACCAGCTCTACCTGATCGACCTCGCCAGGATTCGGTGAGGACCGGCCTTCGCCGGATGTGATCAACGCTGTTTGAGAGAACGAAGGCCCCGTCGCCAGCCACGAGCTGGCGATGGGCCCAGAAGACCTGACCAGCTGGGCGCGAAGGACACGTCCACGTGCTTGCGCACCGTGACCGTGGAGATCTCGCCGTTCGTCGATGACGTCTTCCTCGGCCGTGTACTCATCGCCGATGAGCTCACTGGCGCGGGTGGCATTGGCGCGCACGAACTCCAGCGACTCCAGCAGCCTGCGGTCCGCGCTGACCGGCTCCAGCACCGCCCGTCCGGTCTCATGCCGGCGCCGCACCGGCGGTCCACGGATTCGGCGCGTCCCGGGCGGCCAGGTCGACCCTGGCCGCCGTCAACTGGGGGCCGATCCTCCTCGCGGCATGCGGCCGCGCTGAGGTGTTCACGAGTAGGTCTGGCCTCCCACGGGAGAGGCGCTTCCTTGGTCGCTTCCCGTACGAGACATGATTGTTTCCCGCTGTCCGGATGACTGGCCGGTGCGTCCACGAGACCCGCGGGCACGAATGACGTGGAGGAACCGAGAGACGACCACGGCGGCAGCGCTGAGTGCGGCTGTGGCAGCCCAGACATACAGCGCGAGCCACACGTAAGTGATCTGCTCAAGCGTGCCGGCCCTGTTCATGATGAGGCCGAACAGATCGGCGAGGCCGAAGAAGAACGCGATCGGCGCCGCGTACGGCATCAGCCGCACGATCACCCGCCAGGCGGCCTTGCCCTCGCGGCGGCGGGCCCAACGACCGGCTCGGAAGACCCCCAGAATGCCGAGCCCGACGGTGAGCACGCTCAGGCCGGCCAGCCAAAGGTCCGCGGTCATGGTGAAGGGCGCCGCTCCGGTGTCGGACCGGCCCTCAACGATGTCGATCAGGCCGTCGGTGATGAGTAGCGCATCGTCGCCGGAGACCATCCCGGTGTTGGTGACGACGGCGATGCCGTACTGGCTGTCTGGCAGGAGCGTCTGGGCGGAGTTGTGGGTGAGCAGCCAGCCGGTGTGCCGGAGCTGAGGTGCTCCACCGCCGGTTTTCCCCGCGGACCAGCCCATGCCGTAGGTACTGCCGGCCACGCCCGACGCGGTCTGAGCGGTCTTCAGGATCTTCTCCGGCAGGGTACGGCCGGCGCCGTTCTGCGCGATCAGCCATCGGGCCAGATCGTCGGCGGTACTGACAACGCCGGCGCCGCCATTGATGAACCACTTCGGCTGCGAACGCTCGATGACCTGGCCATAGGCTCGGATGTAACCCGTACCCCTGCCGGGGAGATCCGTGGTGGTGTTCACGGTCGCGGTCGAGGTCATGCCGAGCGGACGGAACACGGCGGCGGCCATGTAGTCGGCGAACGGCACCCCGGCCACCACCTCGACCAGTCGCGCCGCGACGGCGAAGTTGGGATTGTGGTAAGCCATTTTGGCGCCGGGGTCGGTGGCGAGCGGAGCGGTTCGCAGCATCCCGACGGCGTCCTTGAGCGTGTCCGGTGCGGCGAGCGTCAACTCCGGGAAGCTCCGGTCGCTCATCCCCGAGGTCTGCTGGAGCAACTGGCGCACGGTGATCTTCGCGGCGCGAGAGTCGGCCATGGTGAATTCAGGGAGATAGGTCCGTACGGGAGCGTCCAAGTCGATCTTGCCCTCATCGGCCAGGCGCAACACCCCCACGGCCGTGAACGACTTGGAGAGTGAGGCAAGCGGCATCGGAGTGCCCTTCGTGATCGTCTCACCCCCGGCCGTACGGCCGTAACCTGCGACATGCACGACCTGGTCACCTTTGGTGACGGCGACCGCGGCACCAGGCAACCCTGTCCGTTCGACATAGTCGCGCATGTAGTCGTCGATCACGCTTGCGCTCAGATCCCCGGCCGGTGTCACTGCCGCCGAAGCCTGCCCCGCAGGCGTCCCCATCGCCAGCAGCACACCAGCCAGACCGGCCACCGCCGCGACCTTCCGCATCATCCTCATGAGCTTTCCTTCCAAGATTTCCGTCTGCCAGAATCAGAAGGTAGGAGTTCACGCAGGTACGGCGTAGTGCACGATCGTCTGGTCCACACCCCTACTTTCGTCAGGTCGACCATCCATGACGCGCTCCTGCTGGGCTTGAGCCCGCTCCTCCGACCGCACGACGGTCGAGGCGATGCAGAACATCAAAGGCCATCAGCAACCCCAACCGAGGTTGACCTGGCTGCGGATCAGGCCCTGCAGCCGGCCGTCGTGGCTGCAGGGTCGCCGCCGAACAGGGTGGCGCTGCCGACGTCGGCCATCGTGACCTGTCCGGCCATCTGTGGATCATCACCGGCCGGCTTCGCTGAGCGAACCTACGCCCATTCGCGTGACCTTTGGTTGCTCGACAGCCATGGCCCGCCGGTCCGGATGCCGGTGCCACCCGGTGGTTGTCGCTATGCCTGCCCTCGGAAGACCTCGATCATGCTGGCGTAGCTGGTGCCGTCGTGGCCCGCGTCGATGGCGCGCTCAGTCAGGGTCTGGATGCGGGCGGGCCAGTCGGTGTCGACACCGGCGGCTGCGCTCTCCCGGACGAGGTACTTCATGGTGGCCAGGTGGGTTTCCAGGGTGGCGTCTTCGGCCTCATAGGAGCCACGGTCGATCTGGCCGGCGTAGGCGCTGATGAACCCGGTCACGCTGGCGACCCACTGGTTCGCGAATGGCGCGAAAGCGGTCGCGTCGACCTTGGCCGTACCGAGAAGGGCGGCTCCGTGCAGGAACGCGTTGAGCGTGCCCCACATGACGCCGAGCAGGGCCACGTCATACAGGGACGCCAGCCCCGGGTCCGCGCCGAAGAAGGTTGCGTTGCCGAGCCGGTCCAGGCTGTGGCTGTGCTTCTCGAACGCCTCCGGCGATCCGCTGAACAGCAAGAACGCCTCCGGGCGGCCGATCACGTCGGGGATCGCCATGATGGCGCCGTCCAGGTAGTCACCGGTCCACGCCGCCATCTCGCGGGCCTCGTCGGAGGTCCCGGAGGTCAGGTTGACCAGGGTACGGCCGGCGAGCTCGGCCCGGTGCGGGCCGAGCGCGTCGCGTACCGCGGCCGTGTCACTGAGACAGACGACGACCAGAGAACTCGCCTGTAGTGCGGCGGCCGCGGACGGCGCGAGCACGGCTCCTTGGGAGACCAGAGCGTCCGCCTTGCCAGGCGTGCGATTCCACACCGTCGTCGGGTGGCCGGCCTCGAGGAAAGCGGTGGCGAGGGCCCTGCCCATCAGGCCCAGGCCGATGACGGTCACGGGCTCGCCGCCGATGCCGGCGTTCGGTGCGGTGGTCGATGTGGTGGTCGATGTGGTGGTCGATGTGGTGTTCGGTGTGGTATTCGGTGTGTCGGTCATGGCACCACTGTGCGTCGCAGGGGTTCCGGTCGGTCTCCGGAAAGGTTGCGGCCAAGTGGTGGGTAACGTTGGGGGGTGCGTTTCGGAGTGCTGGGCCCCCTGGAGGTGCGGACGTCAGATGGGCGGCCTGTCCTTGTTCGTGAGACCCGGGTCCGCACCCTCCTGACCGCGCTGCTGGTACACAGGGGTCAGGCCGTCTCGGTAGACCGGCTCATCGACGTGCTGTGGGGTGACGCACCCCCGGCGAACGATGTCCGTACATTGCGGTCGAAGATCTCGCTGCTGCGGCGCACCCTTGAGGACGCCGAGCCGGGCGGCCGCGACCTGATCGAGTCCCAGGCTCCGGGATACGCGCTGCGGGTGGAAGACGACGCGCTCGACGCCGGACGCTTCGAGACGCTGCTGCGCCGCGCCCGGACGGTCAGCGGCGACCCGCGCGCCAAGGCCCGGCTGCTCGGTCAGGCCACGAGGCTGTGGCGGGGCACGACGGCGTTCGCCGACCACGCCGATGAGGAGTTCGTACGCGCCGAGGCCCGGCGGCTCGAAGAGCATCGCCTGGCCGCGCTCGAAGAGCTCGCCGAGGCGCGACTGCAGCTCGGTGAGCACACGCTGCTGGCGGGCGAGCTGGCCGACCTCGTCGCCGCGCATCCGCTGCGCGAGCGGCTGCGGGCGGCGCATGTCCGTGCCCTGTATCTCGCGGGCCGGCAGGACGAGGCGCTGGCCAGTCTTGGCGAGCTACGCGACCGGCTGCGCGATGATCTCGGTCTCGATCCCGGCCGCGAGCTGGCCGAGCTGCACCAGGCGATCCTGCGGCAGGACATCGCCCTCGTCCCTCCCGCGCCCGAGGGCGTGCCGCCCGGCAACCTGCCCGCGCCGCTGACGGACCTGATCGGGCGCGCCGAGGAGGTGCGGCGGATCGAAGCGCTGCTCGCATCCAAGCGGCTGGTGACGCTGACCGGAGCCGGCGGGGTCGGCAAGACGCGGCTTGCGCTGGAAGCAGCCGCGCGCCGGGTCGAGGAGTTCGCAGACGGCGTCTGGCTGGTGGAGCTCGCCACCGCCCACACCGCCGTGGACGTGCACGAGGCCCTCGCGGCGGTGCTCGGCCTGCGAGATGACCTGCACGCCCCCGTACGCTCCCTGCCCAGCCAGCTCGCCGACGCCCTCGCGAGCCGGAACATGCTGCTCGTGCTGGACAACTGTGAGCACGTCGTCGAGCCGGTCGCCGACTTGGCCGCACGGCTGCTGCGCGCCGCGCCCGCACTGCGCGTCCTGGCCACCAGCCAGGAGCCGCTCGCGGTCGCCGGCGAACAACTATGGCCCGTCGCGCCCCTGGATCTGCCCGGACCGGACGCGGACCGGGTGGAACATTCGAACGCGGTGCGGCTCTTCGTCGCCCGCGCCACCGCCGCCGCACCCGGCTTCCGCCTCCAACCGGACAACGCGCAGGCCGTCGCCACGATCTGCCATCGCCTCGACGGCATTCCGCTCGCGCTGGAGATGGCCGCCGCCCGCGTGCGGCTCATGCCGGTGGCCGACCTCGCCGCCCGGCTCGACGACCGCTTCCAGGTGCTCACCGCGACCCTGCGTGCCACCCCGGCGCGGCAGCGCACGCTGCGCGCCACCATCGACTGGAGCTGGAGTCTGCTCGGCCAGCCGGAACAGATCGTGCTGCGCCGCCTGGCCGCGTGCGCCGACGGCTGCACGCTGGAGGCCGCCGAGACGGTCTGCGCCGATGAGCGGGTGCGCCGCGACGACGTCCTCGACCTGCTCGGACGCCTCGGCGACCGGTCCCTGGTCATTCAGCAGAACGGCCGCTACCGGCTGCTGGAGTCGGTCGCGGCCTATTGCACGGAGAGGCTTGCCGAGGCGGGCGACAAGGACGACCAGCGCACCCGTGACCGGCACCTCGCCCACTACGTCGACTTCGCCGAGCACGCTGACGCCCACCTCCGGGGCCGCGAGCAGCGACTGTGGTTGCAGCGCCTGGAGGCAGAGGCAGCCAATGTCCGCGCCGCCCTGGCCCATGCCGTACGCCGCGACTTCGCCGACGCGGCGCTGCGACTGGTCAACGCCCTCGCGTGGTTCTGGTTCCTGCGCGGCCGGTTCACCGAGGCGCGGCGCTCGCTCGACCTCGCGCTGTCGACCGGCGGCGACCCCGAGCGGAAGGCGGCCGCCAGGGCCTGGCGAGCCGGCATGTCGCTGCTCCTGCTCGATACCCCCGAGACCGACGGCCGAGCCGTGTTGCAGCTGTACGACACCATCGCGGACCCGGCCGGACAGGCCCGCGCGCGGTGGTTCATCGCGTTGGGCAGGGCCGGGTACGGCGATCCCAGGGCGACGCTCGAACTCGCCGACCGCGCACATGCCGGCTTCGACGGCCTGGGGGACCGCTGGGGCGCCGCGGCGGCGTTGTCGGTCCGCGCCGAAGTACTCCTCTACCAGGGCGAGCTGGACCACGCGCGCGCGGACGCCCGGCAGGCGAAGGCGCTGTTCCACGAGCTCGGCGACGGGTGGGGTCAGCTGCAGGCCGCTTACATCCTCGGGGATCTGTCCGAAATGACCGGCGACTACGACGGGGCCGAACACCTGCGCCAGGAAGGCCACCTGCTCGCCCACGACCTCGAACTGTGGAACGACGCGTCCAAGATGCTGGCGCGGCTGGGCCGCACCGCCCTGCTCACCGGCGATCTCGACCGTGCAGTGGACCTCCACGAACGCGCCAGGCGGCTGGCCGCGGCGCACGCCTACCGGCGCGGGGAGGAATTCGCCGAGGTCGGCCTGGGGCTCGTGGCCCGCCGCCAAGGCAGACTGGACGACGCCGAGAGTCACCTTCGCGCCTGGCTCGACTGGTGCCGCAGCTGGGAAAGCGACCACGGAGTGGCGCTCATCCTGGCCGAGCTCGGCTTCATCGCCGAGCAGCGCGGAGACGCCGACACCGCCAGGAAACTCCACCAGGAAGGACTCGACCACGCCAGCCGCACCGACGACCCGCGCGCGCTCGCCCTCGCCTTCGAGGGCCTCGCAGGGGCCGAGGCCCTCGCCGGCGCTCACACGCAAGCGGCACGGCTACTCGGAGCGGCCGCCGCAGCCAGGGACGCGGTACGCACGCCGCTGCCCGCCGCCGAACGCGGCGATGTCGACCGCATCACCACGATCGTCCGTGCCGGACTGACACCGCAGGCGTACGACCACGCCTTCCAACAGGGATCCGGAGACGTCCCCGCGCCGGCCGCCGGCCCGTAGCGCCGTGTCAGACACCGGTCTTCTATGGCCGAGCCTGTCGGAGTCGGCCAAGGAGTGGATGGCACGCCTCGCCGCGGGCGTCCGTCATCGCCACGGCCATCGCCTGCGCGGTGACGTCATCGAGCATCTGCCCGCGGCTCCGCCAGCCGTACCGCAGGCGCCAGATCGGCGATCTCGCTGCGGAACCGGACGACATCAGACCGCAGGAACGCCACCTGGCGGTTGGGGACACGTCCGGGAGCGGAGGGCCGGCATCGAGTACCCGACCAGCCCGGACCCGCAACGGGCACGCCCTACGTTCTCAAGATCGGCTCATGGCCGGTTTTACCCCCGATGCTGGCCAGGGTGCGGATGGCGTCGGTGATGGCCAGCCGCGGTGGGCGGCGCAGGTCGTGGCTCAGAAGCCGGCGGTCGCGGGTGTGCGGACGTCAGGTCGCTGCGCCGCTTGACCCTGACGCAGGGTCAATCTCTCAGCATGGCGGCATGACCACGGAAACCAGTGCAGGCGAGGTCGCCGGACTGCGCAAGTCGTACGGCGAGCACGACGATGATGGAGAGCGGGCGGAGAGGGGCGACAGGACGATGCGGCACTTCACGATCCACCACGACGGCGTCACGATCCCAGTGTCTCGCGACGGACAGGGACGACCGCTGGTCCTGTGCCCTGGGCTGAACTCGACACAGGCCGACCTGCGCGAGCTGGCCGAGCTGCTGCGGCGCGACCACGACGTGGTGACCTTCGACCTGCGAGGACATGGCCTCGCCTCGGCCGCCGACCGGTACTCCTTCGAGGCCTTCCTCAGCGATCTGGTCGCAGTGATGGCGGAGCTGGGAAACCTCGGCCTGCCCGCGGCACCCGTGCTGGTGGGCTACTCGTTGGGCGCTGACCTCGCCGTCCACTATGCCTCCGAGCATCCTGACGCCGTCGCCGAGCTTGTTCTCATCGACGGGGCGAACCCGGTGCCCGAACCGTTCATCACCGATGCCGTCCTGCCGGCGTTCCGCGCCATGTGGGAGGATCTGGCGACGCAGCAGGAGGCCGAGCGGGGCACCGCGCGTCAGGTGTTGCTCACCGCCCAGGAGATTCTCGACCTGAACCTCGAGATCGATGTGATCCGGTCCGAGATTCTCGACCGGTACAGGAAAGTCGACCGGCCCATCAGCATGATCATGTCGACCTCGATGGCCGGCGACAGCGGCGAAGGGCCCGCGCCCCGGTTCAACCAGAACTGGCGTGCTGGCGTCGAGCGGCTTGTCCGCGAGCACCCGCACATCGCCACCACCTGGCTCGACGCCGACCACCAGCTGGTCTTCACCCATGCCCCGGAAATCGCCCAGATCATACGTAGTGCAGCAGGCTCAGCCGGCCGGGCGACCTCTTGAGCAACTCCTGGAGACTGGTCTGATGCTGACCACCGGCGAGCTGGCGTCGTACGCCGGAGTGACGGTGCGCGCGGTGCGGCACTACCACGCCAAGGGGCTGCTGCCGGAGCCCGAGCGGGACCATTCTGGCTACCGCAGATACGACGCAGGCGCCGTGGTCGAGCTGATCAAGATCAGGACCCTTGCCGAGGCCGGGGTCCCGCTGACGCGGGTGCGGGAGCTTCTGCGGTCCGGTGAGGAGGAGTTCGCCGCGGCGGTCGCGGACATCGACAGGCGGCTGCGGGCGGAGATCCGGGAGCGGCAGCGGCACCGCGAGCGGATCGCCCGGCTCGCCTCCGGGGACAGCCTGGCGCTGCCCCCTGAGGTGGTCGAGTATCTCAACCGGCTGCGGACGCTCGGGGTCGACGAGCGGATCGTCCAGGCCGAGCGTGACGGCTGGATCCCGCTGGCCGCGCACTCACCCGCGCGAGTCCCGGAGTGGATGGCACGCAAGCGGGAGCAGATCGCCGACCCGCGGCTCGTCGACTTCTACCTCACTCTGAGCCAGGCTCTCGATCGAGCCGACGACGACCCGCGGCTGGTCGAGCTGGCCGACAAGCTGGCCGCCTACCTCACGCGTATGGCCGACGAGCGGGGCGAGGACTATGTCGACGACACCGATATGGAGTCACCGCTTGTCAAGCTCATGGACACGCTGGCGTTCGACACTGTGCGGCCGGCGCGTCGGCTGATCGAGCTGCTGAAGCAGCGAGGCTGGACAGGCTGGACCAAGCTCGAGCGCGTGGACCCCACACCGGGTACGGCTCCCCGGTAGTGGCGGTCCGGGCAGGATGCGCGGAGGGACCCCGGCGACGTGGTCTCCACCTTTCCGCCGCCGTGGGCGCGGTTGCCGTGACCCCTGGTGTCGCTGCCGAGCACGAGGATGTTCAGCTCCGCTGCCGCGACCTTCGCCGGTCGCGGCCCGGTCGGCATCGGGGCTGTGCGCAGGCCGCTGTCGAGCTGCCGGTAGAACCCGCCGAGCGTGGCAGCCCCGACCCCTGCCACTGCGAGCAGCAGCCACTTCCAGCGCATCAGACCTGGTACCCGGGTTCAGCCGGTCGAGCCGCCAGCCACTCGGAGGTACGGCGCAGCCCCTCGCGCAGAGGCACCCGCGGCTCCCACCCCGTCAGCGCCCTGGCCTTGGAGTTGTCGCAGAGTAGCCGCTCCACCTCGCTGCCGCGCGGCCGCATCCGGTCGGTGTCGGCCACGACCTGGGCGTCCGAGCCGGTCGTCTCGATCAGCAGCTCGACCAGGTCGCCGATGGAGATCTCCTGGCCGGAGCCGATGTTGACGACCATGCCCAGCGTCTTGCCGGAGCGCGCGACGGCCAGGAAGCCCCTGGCGGTGTCCTCGGCGAAGGTGAAGTCGCGGGTGGGGGTGAGCGCGCCCAGCCTGATCTCCCGGGCGCCCGCGTGCAGCTGCGACAGGATCGCCGGGATCACCGCCCGCGCCGACTGCCTGGGACCGTAGACGTTGAACGGCCGCACCACGGAGACCGGCAGTTCGAAGGCGTGCCAGTAGGACAGGGCCATCATGTCCGCGCCGATCTTGGAGGCGGAGTACGGCGACTGCGGCTGCAGCGGGTGCTCCTCGGTGATCGGGGCGAACCTGGCCGTGCCGTACACCTCGCTGGTGGAGGTGTGCACGAGCCGCGAGACGCCGTGCCTGCGGCAGGCCTGCACCACATTGTGCGTGCCGGTGACGTTCGTGGCGACGTAGGACTCCGGCGCCTGGTAGCTGTAAGGGATGCCGATCAGCGCGGCCAGGTGGAAGACGGTGTCGCAGCCGGAGACGGCGGCCATGACCAGCCCGGCGTCGCGCACGTCACCGGCGACGACCTCCACGTCCTTGCCCGCCAGATGACCGCGCGAGCCGTACGGTTTGTAGTGTGCCAGCGCCCGCACCTCGACGCCCTCGGCCAGCAGCAGGTCCACGAGCGTGCTGCCGATGAAGCCCTCCGCGCCGGTGACAAGGACCTTCTTCACTTGATCAACTCCAGCGTCCAGGCCGCCAGCCTGTCGGCCGCGTCGAGATGTGGGCTGTGGCCACCGGCGGACCTGGCGGACAGCGACGAGAGCGCCCGCTCCAGCGCCGCGCCGGACAGCTCGTGGTCGGGCAGTACCACCGCGTCCTTGAGCGTCATGGCGTTGCGGGTCTGGTGGTCGTGCGGTGCGTGCGGGTAGGGCACGAGGACGGCGGGCACCCCGCACACGTCGAGCTCGGCCACGGTCGACGACCCGGACCTGCACACCATGGCGTCGGCCGCTGCGTAGACCAGATCCATGCGGTCCAGGTACGGCACGGCCGTGGCCAGGTGCGCGGCGCCGAGGGCGGCCAGCCGGTCGTTGAGCACGTCGGCGCCCTCTGCCCCTGCCTTGATCACCAGGCGCACGTCCCGCCGGTCACGCCAGCGCCCGGCCAGCTCGACGGCCGCCGCGTTCAGCCGGACGGCTCCCGCGCTCCCGCCGTTCACGATGATCAGCCGGGTGCCCTCGGCCACGCCGTACGCCTGCCTGGCCTCGGCCCGGGAGCCGCCCAGCAGGCCGGGCATGAGCGGCATGCCCACCACGCGCCCGGCCAGCCCGTCGGACGGCATGGCCAGCGCGACGTGGGAGGTGAGCGCGGCGGAGAAGCGGTTGGACCGGCCGGGCACCGCGTTCGACTCGTGTACCAGCGCCGGGACGCCGGCGAGCCGGGCCCCGGCGATCAGCGGCGCGCTGGAGTAGCCGCCCATGCCGACCACGACCCCGGCGCCCACGCGTCGGATCAGGGCGCGGCACTGCAGCGAGGCACGGGCCAGCGCCAGGGGGAAGCGCAGCGCCTGGCTGCGGATCATCGGAACCATGTCCACGGTGTGCAGCGGGTATCCGGTGATCAGGCGCCCTTCAAGGCCCCGGATCGTGCCGACGAAGTCGATGCGCGCGCCAGGCCTGGCGCGCAGGATCGCGGCGGCCAGGGCGAGTCCCGGGTAGATGTGTCCGCCGGTGCCGCCGGCGCCGATGAGGATCGACGGTCGCGTGTGGGCGCTCGTGCTTTGCAGATCTTCCTGAAGCAGCATGCGGCCACTGTGCTGGGCTGCGATAAGAGAAAACTAAGAAGGTAATCTCGGCCGAATGCGGGTTCTTGTGGTCGATGATGACGCCGGGGTCGCCGAGGCGGTTTCCACCGCGTTGGAGCTCGACGGCTACCAGGTCGCCGTGGCCCGTGATGGGCGCGAGGGTCTCGCCATGACCATCGACTGGCAGCCGGACGCGATGATCGTCGACGTGCTGATGCCGGTGCTCGACGGGCTGGCCCTCTGCCGCCGCCTACGGGCCGAGGGCGACCGGGTGCCGATTCTCATGCTGACCGCCCGCGACGCGGTCGTCGATCGGATCGACGGGCTCGACGCGGGGGCCGACGACTACCTGGTCAAGCCGTTCGACGTCGACGAGCTGCTGGCCAGGCTGCGCGCGCTGCTGCGGCGCGCCTACCCGGCGACGCCTGACGTGCTGGCCTTCAGCGATCTCACGCTCGACACCCGCACCCGGCAGGGCAGGCGCGCCGGGCGGATCATCGACTTCACCAGGACCGAGTTCGCGTTGCTCGAACTGCTGATGGCCAACGCGGGCCAGGTGCTCACCCGCGAGCTGATCGTGGACAGGGTCTGGGGCTACGACCTCGACCCCTCGACCAACTCGCTGGAGGTCTACGTCGGTTACCTGCGACGCAAGCTGGGCGAGCCCAGGCTGGTGCACACCGTGCGCGGGCTCGGATACGTGTTGCGCGATGCTTAGCCACCCGCCCATCAGGGCCCGCCTGGCGGCGACAGCCGCGCTCGCCGTGGCTGTCGTGGTCATCGCGGTCACCGCCGCCGCCTACCTGATCGTCGGCAGGGAGCTCAACCGCGAGCTGGACCTCAGCCTGGTGCGCGGCTCCACGCGGGTACAACTGCAGATCAAGGCGGGCAACCGGCCCCAGCCGACCGAGTGCGCCCACTTGTCGTCGCCGGGGTGCGTGCAGCTCCTCGAGCCGTCGGGCGAGGTGGTCGACCCGGTGGAGGGGACGCCTGCCGTACCTCCTCAGGCTCGCCAGGTGGCGCGCGGCGAGAAAGGGCCGCTGTTCGTCAACGGCACCCTCGGCGGCGAGCCGATCCGCAGCTACGTCGCGTCCCTGCAGGGTGGCGGTGCGGTGATGGTGTCCGTGCGCTCGGACACCGCCGACCGCGGGATGAAGCGGATCGGCACCGCGCTGCTGGTGCTGGGCGGTGGCGGGGTGTTGCTGGCGGCGTTCGCCGGCTACGTGGTGGCCCGTACCGGGTTGCGGCCCATCTCCAGGCTGACCTCGGTCGCCGAGACGATCGCCGCCACCGGAGATCCTTCGCATCGCATCGAGGTGCGCGGCAATGACGAGGTGGCCAGGTTGTCAGCCAGCTTCAACACCATGCTGGCGGAGCTGGACCGCTCGGTCAGCGCGCAGCGGCAGCTCGTCGCCGATGCCTCGCACGAGCTGCGCACCCCGCTGACCGCGCTGCGCGCCAACGCCGGACTTCTCGACCGCGACCTGTCCGCTGAGCAGCGCGCCCGCGTCGGCGGCGCGCTGCGCAGGCAGTCGATGGAGCTGTCGGCGCTGGTCAACGACCTCATCGAGCTGGCGCGCGGAGAGGAGAGGCCGACCGACCTGGAGGAGCTGCGGCTGGAGGCGCTGGTGGCCGACTGCGTGGCCAGGGCGCGGCGCAACTGGCCCGCTGTCTCCTTCGCCGTCGACCTCGAGGAGATGTCGCTGGTCGGCGTGCGCGCGAGACTGGCTCGCGCGGTGAACAACCTCCTCGACAACGCGGCCAAGTTCGGTGACGACAGGGTGGAGGTGCGGCTGCGTGCAGGCGAGTTGTCGGTGCGTGACTACGGGCCTGGCATCGCGCCCGAGGACCTGTCGCGCATCTTCGACAGGTTCTACCGCTCGCGCGCAGCCAGAGGGCTGCCTGGCTCCGGGCTGGGGCTCGCGATCGTGCAGCAGGTCGCGCAGGCTCATGGTGCTCAGGTCACCGCTGAGAACGCGCCAGGCGGCGGCACGGTGATCCGTCTCAGCTGGCCTCCAGCGTAGCTGACCTGCGTTCAGCCCCGTCTTGTGGCCAGAAGTTCGCGTCCGCGCTCCGGCGTGATCAGGCGGACGGCCCGGGGGTCGGCCAGCAGGGCGATCGGTGCGAGATGGTCCTCGTGCAGCGGCCGCCAGTGGACGAGGGCGTCGCGCAGACGCGGCCAGGCGTCCTCGCCGGCGTCAAGAGCGGCGTGCGCGGCCACGTCGAACTCCGGGTTGCCGAAGCAGAGCCGGAACCCCGGCTCTTTCTGGCGCGCCTGATGACGGCCGAGCAGGTGCTTGACCCGCTGTGGGCCGCGGTCGCGCAGGAACTGGAGCGTGGAACCGGAGCCGAAGCGGCGGGCCCGTTCGTGCGCGGCGAACAGCAGCGGCAGGGCCTGCGCGGCGAACAGGTCCTCGTCGAGGGTCCACGACCGGCTGTCGCTGTTCGTGAGCAGCCGGTAGAACGGGTCGTCGTCCTCCTCCCTCAACAAGGTCCGCATCTGGAAGCGCAAGAACGAGGCGCGGTCGCGGCCGAAACGCGCGGCCTGCGCGAACACGGCCAGCGGGCGGTCGACCTCGCCGCGCAGGCTCGCCAGCCGGGCGTCCTCGACCTTGGCGTCCCACTCACGCTGGGTCTCGCATTGGGGGCGGTCGAGGGCGTGGAATCCGGCGTAGAAGTCGTACATCTTTTCGTAGAACGAGCCGTACCGGTCGGGGCCCATGGCCGTCCACGAGAACACGTCGTAGGCCGCCCATTCACCGCGCTCGTCGACGTCGCCCGGGTCGAGGTAGACGACGCCGGCGTCCGCCTCCAGGGAGATCAGCAACGATCGTGCCGCGGCGGGCTCTGCGTCCTCCTCATCCCAGTCGGCGTAGGCCTCGGCCCACACCGGCTCCAGGTCGGTCAACCAGCCGATCTCCTCGGTGCCGCGTAGGCTCCAGACGAAGTTGCCCGCGTGCCGCCAGCCGTTGGTGACCAGCAAGAACTCCCGGAATGATGGGGGGCAGCACGCACCCCAGACGCGCCTCCAATGCCCGTACCTCGTCCTCGGTGGCGGGCGGGGACCCGAGCCAGGGTTCGCCGTCCGGCTCCTCGTCGGGGTGGGCGATGCGCCACTCCTCGCTCCAGCGCTGGAGGAACGGCTTCCATGCGTGACGGTCCACGGCGGGCTCCTACGATGTCGCACGATTTGGTCCCGCGAATTCCATCAGGTGCCACCGACATCGCCGGGTGCCGGGCGATGGCGTCCATCATGCGACCCATGACGCGAGGGAGCGCAGCGGGCGTGCCGTGTTGCACGGGACGTTCGCTCGGGGGTTGCGGTGCCGGGTCTTGGCCATGATCAGGTGCAGCGGGACCTTCTGTTCACCCAGGAAGGTGGCGGCGCTGTGGCGCAGCTGGTGACGTTCCAGTCCGTCGTCGGTCTCGTGACGGTGTAGGTGCGCAGCATGATGCGGGCGGGATCTGGTGCGGCGCCCACGAAAGGCTGGTGGCCCGGCAGAACGGCCGGGCCACCAGCCGGGCTGGGTCAGGTACCTGGGTCGAAGTCGCCGTCTTCGTTCCACTGCCTGACCACCGTGTAGTACACGCCCGCTAGCGCGACGCACTCGGGGTTGGCGTGCCGGATCTGCACATCACAGGCCCGGTACATGTCCGCCAGCATGAGCCGGTCAAGCCGCAGCTTCCTGTTGTAGTTCCATTTGCCGATCGCCTTGTAGTTGCGATAGCCGAAGTCGTGCCGTGCGCACGAGCTGCGCCAGTCGACGCGCTGGTAGGGAATCAGCCGCAGCACCGGCCGGTCGACGGCCCACGAGCACAGGTCGTTGCTCCAGTCGAAGTCGTAGCCGTCGTACAGGGTGCCGGCGTTGCTGGGATACACCGACAGCCAGGTGTTCCAGCTGGCTGTGGTGTTCTCGGTGAGGGAGGCCAGTGCCCACTCCATCGTGGGCAGGATCCGTACGGTCTCCACTCCCGAGTGCGGGCCCTCCCCTGCCATGTTCACGGCCGACACCTTGGCTTCGTACCGGCCGGGCGGCAGATACTTCAGGTCGATGGAGAAATTCGCGATCGGGTACTTCGCCCTGGTCCAGCTGGCGCTGCCGTATGGACGGTAGTACAGCCAATAGAAGACGTGATGGTTGATGGGACCCGGCAGGACCCAGCTCAGGTGGGCGTACCCGATCCGGGCGGACCCGATGGGAGTGCTGGGTTGCGGGGGCAGCGAGACCCGAGGGCCCCCGGTGACGGCGGCGCTGGGCTGGCTTTCCCCCGCAGCGTTGAGGGCGACGATCCGGAAGTCGTAGTCGTAGCCGTTCCACAGGGGATAGGTGATGGTCGCTTCGTTGGACACTGCCGGGTAGTTCAGCCGGTACCAGGTGCCGGTTCCCGCCGATTTGAACTCCACCCAGTAGAAGTCCTCGGTGGAGTTGCGCGTCCAGTGCAGCTCGACGCCGTGGTCCCTGCTCGCGATCGTGAGTCCTGTCGGGCGCGAAGGCGGTGAGAATCCGGGGGCCGCCCTGACCACGTTCGTCGGGGAGCTGGCACCGGTCTGGTTCTCCGCTACGACGCGGAACTCGTACTCGAAGCCGTTCCACAGCGGCTTCGTCACCCGGTACGTAGTGTCGAGGGTCGGGTAGGGCAGGTTGTACCAGGTGCTCCTGCCGACGGAACGGAACTGCACCCAGTAGTAGACGGCAGGGTGGTCCAGGCTGTTCACCCAGTCCAGGTCCACGTAGCCGTTGCCCCTCCCGGTGACCGTCAGGTCCGACGGTGGCCGGGGCAGTTCGGCCGCAGCCGCAGCCGCGAGCTTCTTGGTGGAAATGGCCGTCGGGTTGAGCATCGCGCCAGGGCCCGCCGCCGCTGCGGCACCTTGGACGGTGACGCGTACGGGGTCGGACGGAAGCCCGTCTCCGGCGCTGTTGGTTCCTGTGATCCTGAAGTCGTACTGGTGTCCAGCGGTGAAGGGACCCACATGCGCCGCGGGGCCCGTCGCCGGGTACTCCAGCCGCGTGTCGGTGCTCTGGCCGGCGGTGATGTCACGGTGACTGACCCAGTAGAACGCGCCGTCGATCGGCGTCCAGGCGAGCTTGACGGTGCCGTCCGCCTGAGCCTGCGCCGTCACGCCGGTGACCTTCGCGGGCTTGGGCGGTTGGGGCTTGGCCTGTACCGTGCCGCTCGCCGGACCCTCGCCCGCCTGGTTGATGCCCGAGACCTTGTATTCATAGGTGTGGCCGTTGGCCAGACCTTCCAACGAGGCCGACGGCACCGAGGTCGGATAGGGCAGGCGGGTGAACCCGCTCTCCCCCGCCGTGATGTCACGCTGGTAGACCCAGTGCATCTGCGCGCCGACCGATGGTGTCCACGTCAGCTTGACCGTGCCTGAGCCTGCTTCGGCCTTCAGCCCGGTCGGCGCGCCGGGCGGGGTGACCTTCGCGGTGGCGGTGACGACCGCGCCGGCGGGGCCTTCACCGCCGTCGCCGACCGCCGCGACCTTGAACTCGTAGACGTTGCCATCGTTCAGGTCATTCAGCGTGGCGGTGGTCGCGTCGAAGGGCTGGTGGTAGCGGGAGAACTGCTCGTGCCCGAAGGTGACGTCCCTGCGGTAGACCCAGTAGCTCTTGGCCCGCTCAGCAGCGCTCCATGACAGCTTGATCGAGCCGTCGCTCTGCGGGGTGGCAGTCAGGCCGATCACGGCTGCCGGTGGAGCCAGCCGTACCGTGGCAGTCGCGACCGCGCTCGGCGGGCCTTCGCCACCGTCGTTGGCAGCGGTCACCTTGAACTCGTAGGCGTGGCCGTTGAACAGTTCGGTGAGGGTGGTGGTCTGGCCGCTCACCGGGAAGGGGTGGCGGGTGAAGCCCGTCGCGCCCGAGGTCACGTCCCGCAGGTGGATCCAGTGGTTCACGGCGCCGCCCGGCGGGGCCGTCCAGGCCAGCTTCACAGAACCGTCGGCCAGCGCGGTCGCGCTGAGGTTCTGCGGCGCGGCGGGTGCTTGGAAGGCCACCTTGGCCTGTACGAGGTTCGAGGGCGGGCTTTCGCCCACCTGATTGTAGGCGGTCACCTTGAACTCGTAGGTATGCCCGATCTGGAGGCCGACGATGGTCCCGGTGACGGCGTAGGGGTCGTCGAGCGGGTGTTCGGTGAAGACGGTCTCGCCCTCGGTGACGTCCCTGCGGTACAGGCGGTAGTTCGTTCCAGGCTCGGACATGGTCCAGGCCACCTTGACTTCGCCCGCCTGACCCGCCGTCGCCGTGAGCCCGGTGGGCGACGGCGGTACGACCAGCCGGCCTGTCGCGCTGGCGGGTGTGGAGGCCGGCCCCTCCGTACCGTTCTGGTTGATGGCCCGGATTTGATAGGCGTAGGTGTGGCCGTCCTTGACGAATGGGTCACCGTACTGCGTGGACGTGGCGGGGTTGCCGGTTCTGGTGAAGTGCGTCTGTCCGAGGGTGAGGTTCTTCTTGTACACCCAGTAGTTGAGGTTGGTGCCGCTGGGCGCGCTCCAGGTCAAATGGTTGATGCCGTCGCTGCCCGCGCGCACCTTGAGGTCGGTGGGAGCGCCCGGCGCCGGGGTCGGGTCCGACACCTTGGGCGGCCAGGCGATCTCCTTGAACCTGGGCCGGTAGATCCGCACGTCCCGGTAGTGGTCCTCGCCGTTCCAGGCGTTGACGTCGTAGGAAAGGAACAGCTCGCCCGGATCGGCCAGCTCGGGATGGTGACGGCCGACGTAGATGAACTGCGATCTGTTGCTGACCTCGGGCTCGGGGGCTTCGTAGAGGTAGGTGGGCCCGGAGAAGGGACCGGTCGGCGAGTTGGACGCGTAGGCCACGATCCAGCCGCTGAAGACGTCGTTGTTCTCCTGCGTGACCATGACGTACTGGCTACCGATCTTGCTGACCGACATGCCCTCGCCCACGCCGCTGTGCAACCTGGCCGAGTCGGACTCCCTGTCCGACCAGCCGGATCCCGTCCAGTACTGCCAGGGGCCGCCCAGCTCGCCTGCCGGAGCGCGGGCCACGTGCGCGAACTTGGCCCCTTCCGCGTACTCGCTGCCGTAAATGTAGGTGAAGCCGCCCTCTTCCAGAAGAGCCGACCCCCAGCCCATGTCGGCGTTGACCGGGAGCATTCGTACCGAGGAAAGTGTCAGGTCGGGCAGCGTGAACGTGGCCAGGGCGGTGCCCTGCCTGGCGAATCCCAGGGGCGGGTTGTCCTCGGTCTTGATGTACCGGCCGTAGATGACCTTGAGCTGGTTTCCCTCGACCGTGCCGTCGCCGACCCAGAAGAAGTCGTCGGCGTGTTCTGGGGTGTCCACCAGCGCGGTGGGCGCCTGGGCGGTTCCGCCGTGCAGGGTGGGGCCGAGCGTCGTGCCGCTCTGCACGACCATTGAGTTGTTGATGAACGGGGCGTCGCGCGGGCGGGAGAAGTCGGCGTTCACCTCACCCAGGAAGGTGTCCGCGTAGATCCAGGCGATTCGCCCGTCAGGCAGCGGGATGGTGACGGTGGCGTCGCCGCCGGTCCAGTGCCCGCCTTGGTTGCCGTAGGCGCCCCACATCACGGCCATGTCGGTTGCCGGGATCGTGGCGGCGGCCGCCTGGGTGTTCGCGGAGGCCGGCGCGGGTGCCACCACCGGCGCCAGTAGAAGAGCCGTGGACAGGAAGGTCGCTAGTAATCGTCGAATTCTGGGCATGGGGCAGCTCCGGATGGCGTGAATCGGGGGGTACCAGAGGAGGTGAGCGCGATCTGACACCAGAGGCTAAGGGATCTTTACCATTAGGGAGAAGACCTTTGTTCTGATTTATCAGGATGTCCGGACAAGATGCCCGTCGTTGATCTTTCCTTTGGGTGAAGCGGCAGGCTCATCAGCACCGGCTGGGGTGAGGAGGAGTGGCGCGACTGCTGACGAGCGGGGCGTTCGCGCAGGTGGCGCGGCTCTCGCCGAAGGCGTTGCGGCTCTACGACGAACTCGGACTGCTGGCGACCGGCAGCGGTGGACGGCGAGTCCGGATACCGGTTCTACGATCCGGCGCAGCTGGAGCGGGCCCGGTTGATCGCCTGACTTCGGCGGCTGGGCATGCCGTTGGCGCGGATCCGGTGGATCGTGGTCTTGGCCACAGCGCGGGCCTCGTCGGCGATCTCCTTGCGCATTGAAATGCCGACCGAGGAGACGGTGGCATCGGAGGAATGGCACCCCTGACCCGGACGGCGCCGGAAGTCGGCCGATCGCTTCCGTCCGTCGACTGTGTCGATGGCCGAAACCGTGGTCGACCCCTCCGAAGGGCAGCCGGTTGGGACGTACTTCTCGAAGGCCGGCCTCGACAGGCGCGGCCATTCGCCGGCTGGTCGAGCGTCGTGTCCAACTGACGGTCATCCTGCTGCCCGCCTACGCCCCCGAGCTGAACCCGGTCGAGGTTGTCTGGGCCCATCTGAAACGGTCCTTGGCCAACCTGGCCAAGAAGACCCTGAACGAACTCCGAGCCTGTGCGGGTTGGCAAGGGTGACCAACAGCATCGCCACGGCGCCGGCGGCCTGGCGTTGACGACGGACTGCCAGGCCGCCGGCTGCCAGCGGCTCAGGACTTGAACGTCAGGGCGCTGGCCGCGCAGGACATCGAGCCGTAGGCGAGGTTGAGCACGGTTGCGATGCCGACCGCGATGCCCCAGGAGGTGGGGTCGCTGTCGTCCGCCAGCACCGGCGCCATCATGCCGTTGAGGTTGAAACAGGTGCCGCCCCAGACGTTCAATTCGTCGACCTTGTTCCCCTCCGAGACGGCGAACGCGCCGAGGGTCGGCGCCTGCCACACGAAGTTCGCACCGCAGTCCAGGAAGGGAGACACCGGGCTCCATGCCTTGTCCGCCGCCGAACCTTGCTCGGTCAACCCGACGCACGAGTCCACGACCGCCTTCACGGTCATGAGATCCCCGAGGACCTGGTTGGTGATGTCCCACCACATCGGGCTTTGCGGCTCGTGAAGCTGGTCCACGACGTCGGGAGTCGCGTAGAGCAGGTACGCCGGGGCGTTGATCATCGGGAAGATCTCGGTCTGCGGGTACTTCTTGGCCAGCGGCTGGAAGATGCTCAGCGACACCGCTCCGATGACGGAGCTGACACCACCGGTGAGCACCATGACGTCGTTGACCGAGGTCTGGCCCTGCCCGGCCGCCGCCCCGGCGGACGGGGCGGGCGTGAAGCTGCAGAGACGTTGGATGGTCGCGAAGTCCGGTGCGTCAATAAGGGCGGTCGTGGTGGCGTTGTCCGGGAATGGCGCAGCGTCGGCGATGAGCTTGTAGCCGATCGTGACCGGAATCGCGGCCACCAGGCAGGCCGCGTCCAGCAGGCTCAGGTCGTTGCCGGAGATCTTCCTGTACAGCCACGACAGGACGGGGATCTCGACGGTCGCGTTCAGGATCTCCATGCAGCCCTCGACGAGCTCGGCCAGCGCGTCGATCGCCGCGACCAGGACGTTCTCGACACTCTGCAACAGCGCGTCGGTGATGATCGCGATCGCTTGGTCAAGGAGCTGCGTGAACGAGAGCTGGTCGATCTTGTCGATGACGTTGCTCTTGAAGCTCTGGAAGGCGAGCTCGAGAATGTCCTTCTCCCTGCCCAGGGCGTCCACCAGCGGCTGAAGCGTGGCCGTCACGTCACCCGTGACTCCCTGGTTGGGCTGGGCGGTCGTGGTGGCGTTGGCCGCGTTGCTCTTCAGCTGGTGCAGCCCCCAGTTGCTCTGCGGGCTGTCCTGGCCGGGTGGCGGCGTGGCGGCCGCCATGGCGCTGCTCCGGGTGGTGCCGCCCAGGCTCGCCGGAATCTCGTTGGGCAGGTCGGCCCACGTGTTGACGTAGCCCTGCACCTGGGTGAACGCGTTCCGCACCTGGGTCTCCGCGTCGCCGAGTCCGTCGATGCACTTCGCCAGATACTGCGTGAAGACGTTCTTCAGCACGTTGTGCGTGCGCACGATGTCCGACCAGGCGAACAGGAAGCCCAGCCACCTGATCAGGTCCTCGAAGAACAACTTGATCTTGTTGAAGATGAACTCCACGGCGTGCACCACCGCGGCGACGCAGTCGAGCAGCACGTCGTAGACCTCGCCCGCGATCGTCGCGACGAAGTGGTAGATGCCCTCGACCTCCTGCACGACGAATTTCTCGACGTCCTCGAAGCAGTGCTTCAGCCACGAGAAGAAGTCACCCATCGCCTCCGCGATGTCCGAGCCGAAGTCGAGAGGGGCCTCCCCGGCCGCCCGGGGGGCGAGGTGCGCGACGGCGTCGGCCCCCTCGTGGTAGGTGAGCCCGCCGCCGGCGAACGAGACGCCCCACACCTGCGGTGTGGCGCTGGCCCTGGCCCTGGGGGTGGCGGAGTCGCCGGAGCTCTGCCGGGAACCGTCCTGCGGCAGTCCGGCATTGACGTTCATGAACTGCACGATGGCTTGGGCCGCCGCGTCGCTGTCCGCCGTGGCGACGCTGGACGGCACGAGCGGCTGCTGCGTTCCATCCGCGTTCGTCACCACGACGGCTCGAAGGTCGTCACCCGTCTGTATGGCAGCCAGCGTCGTGAGCGCCTTGCTCATGGGGTTGACCTCGGCCACGACGTCCGGCGTCTCGGTCAGGACGGTGTGGAAGCAGACGGCGGCCAGGGACTGGGTTTCCTGGACGACGGTCAGCACCCCGGTCGCGTCGGTGGTCGTGTTCACCGGCACGGTCGGCGAGAGCAGGTGGTACACGTCGTTCAGGTAGACGCTCACCGGGCTGGTCGCGGTCACCGCCACCGCGGTGTTCGGCGCCGCGAGGCCGCTGTCGTCGGTGACGGTGACGTGCGTGGCGAAGCTGTTGTAGGTGATCACGTCGTCCGGATCGGTGGCGGGCAACAGGATGGAGCGCTGGAGCCAGTCGGTGGTGACTGGGTCCTGGGTGAGCTGGATGAGGTCCTGACCGTCCACGTCGGCGAACAGGACGTTGTTGCCGGCGCCGAGATTCAGGAAGAACGCGAACTGCTCCGCGGCAGGTAGCAAGGGCACCGGCGTCGACCACGCGGTCGGATCCGTCTCGCTGCCGGCGGGGCAGCTCACGTAGCACAGGGTGCCCTGCGGGCCGAGACCCCAGACCGCGGTGTGGTTGGCGTCGGTCGCCGCGGCGAGGGTGGCAGCGCCTGCGAAGAGATCGTCGGTCACGATCTGGACCGGCGTCGCCTGGTCGTGCTGGTTGTCCGGTGCGAAGAGGTACAGGCCGTCCGCGGCGGCCACGAACAGGTTGGTCACGCCGGAGCCGTTGAGCGCGGATGCGATCGCGCTGGTTCCCGGCGGCGGCGTCAGCCGGGCGGGGGTGGGCGGGTTCGTGGACCGGACGTAGTTGTACTGCGGCGTGAAGAGCAGTTGCGGCTCACCACTGATCGTGCCGAAGGTGTAGATGCCGGGAATGTGGACGTCGGGAGTCGGGTCGTTCGGCCGCTGCCCGAGGCAGTTCACGACGCTGCCGGCGGCGAGGTCAGCGCTGACCTTGTGCACCTTCCACTGGGGCGACGTGCCCGGCGTGATGTAGTAGCGGTCGAGCAGCCGCAACGGGTCATTCGGCCGGCGCAGGACGTCGACGAAGATGTTCTCGACGGCACCGGAGCCGCCGGGCGCGGGGATGTTCATGATGTTCACGTCGGCGATGACGAGCGGGTCCGGCGCGGTGCCCGCGTCGAACGGGACGGCCGTCCAGGTGACGCCGTCCACCCAGGCCGCGTCCGTGTTCGCGTTGCCGAGGGAGAGGTACAGGGCGTCCGCACCGTCGACGGTCACCGCGAGCGCGAGGTCGATGGCGAGGGTCTGGGCGTTCTGAGTGACGGCGAACGCCTTGGCCGTCACCACCGCCCCGCCGTTCTGCGCCGACAGCGCGCTGCTGAGGTCGATCCTGTTCCAGCCTGTCGAGGTCTCGGTCACCTCCCGGGTGAGGTAGCAGACGTTGTCGGTGCCGATCGAGAAGAAGAGCGCGTCGCCGTCCTGGGACTGGAGCACCTCGAAAGCCTGGTCGGGGGCCATGACCACGGCGGCCTTGTGGTTCTCCATCAGCTCGGATTCGAAAGAGATCTTCATGGGAATATCAGCGCTTTCGGCCATGACGGGCGGCACACGCCGCCCGCTCGATGATTGTCCGGAACCACCCCAGGAATCGGGATCAGGAATCCGAGAAAGAAGTCACAGTGTCGGGTCGGCGTACGTGATGTGACCGACGAGGTCCTGGTTGTCCGAGAAAACGGCGTCGTTGAACACGAACGACGATCCGCCCGGGAATACGAAGTTCTGCAGGAACGAGACCGGAACATCCGCGAAACTTGTTCCAGTGCATCCTCGCACGGCGCCGGTCGCCCAATTGAGGAGGTCGTTGATGTTCGTGAACCAGTTCAGGAAGCCGTTCACTCCGGGCGTCTTTGAATTGTCGACCGGAGTCGAGCTCTGCAGGGCAGCCACGATCTGGCCCGTGTCGTTGACTCCTATCGTGTAGACGTCTGTGACGCTTTTGTCGACGACATTGCCGCCATCGCTGCTCCCCTGATCGCTGATGTAGGTGTAGCCGACGAGATGTTGGGCGATCGTCATCGTGTCGCCTTGGACGCTCACCGTTATGTCGTAGGTGATGGTGATCTGTATGGACCCGCCAAGGAGGGGGCCTCCACACTTATCAGAAATGGTGCTCGTGTAGTTGCAGGAGAGGATGACCGGGCCGGACGGGGGACAGGTTATCGTCGGGTCACCGGGGAAGAAATACATATAGAAATTTTCAGCCTCCTGACCGCTGCATTGGACGGTCACCTCAGGCCTCTGGCAATTCCCTTGGATGTATGCGGCCAGCGATTGCCCATTGTTGTCGGTATTGAGGAGATAGTTGGCGAACGCGTTCCGGTTCAGCGCGGCCACGCCGTCGTACTGGGACACCTCGCCGGGCTCGATCCAGTTCCAGCCGAATCCGGCGTGCGTGGTGTCCGGCAGTTGGTCGTTGTCGGTGGCGCACAGGTAGTTCAGCGTGAGCGGTGCGTTGTCCCCTCCGACGGCGTCCGGCGTGAAGAAGTTCACGTCCGTCACCGCGAGCGAGGACGATTGCGTCGGGGTCACCTGCGTCGCGGCGTAGCCGAGAATCTCGGCGCCACCGAGCTCCTTCCAATAGGTGTTGATGAAGTCGCTCGTCATGAAGTCGTTGAGCGCGCTGTTCGACGGGATTCTGTTGAACTGGAAGCCCTGCTCCAGGTCCGAGCTGTTCAGGTCGTAGTAGAGCTGCTGGACGCCGAACATGTCGGGGTCGCCGATGCCCTTGAGCCGCTCCTGCACGTCCGAGGGAAGGCTGGCGAAGGAGGCGTCCTGGAAGTTCAGGTCGACGGGGCCGGAGAAGGACCAGCACGTGCCGGACGGCTGCGACTCGTTGAACCAGGCCACCGGCCCGTGCGGGCCGTAGGTGATCTCCGTCGCGACGAACTCGCCGAACATCAGCGTGTACGTCACGTACGACTGCCCCGGCTTCAACGCGATGATCGGCAACAGCGACGCGGGATCGACACCGGGCGGAAGACCCAGCTTCACCTTGATCGCGAACGCGAAATTGGCGTTGCTGAGATTCTGCACCCTCGCGTCGGATGGTTCTGTGCCGTCGGGCACGCTGAAAGGATCCGTGTTGCCGGCGCCGGTCACGAATGTGGCGAAGTCGATCGGAATGGGTTGGAAATCTTCATTGTAAACGTAGCAGAGGATGACCTCGGGCAGACCGCTGTAGAGGTATTCCTCCAAGGTGCTATTGACGCTGTCCTGCGTCACCGCGACGACATAGTCGAATCCGGTCGACGAGAGATTGGAATCCTGAGCGCTCATAAAACATTTCCTTTTATGGGAGAAGGTGGCCACCAAAGGCGCACCACGCTGCTTGAAGTGGTCCACGAAAAGCAGCGGACATCGCTGCGTTTCGCTTGATCGGCGGCTCTGGGCAAAAAATCTCGTCATCAAGCCTTCCGATCGCGCCCATCCCGGCCACTGAATCTATTGGATCTGGTCCGCGGATGCTTTCAAGCGAAGATCGCTGCCGTCCCCGTTTCGGCCTGAACATCTGTCTACTCTTGATGCCGACAAAGGGCCGCCCGCTCGGACCGGTGTGATCGAGTCGGAAAATTGGGGCCTGAATTTTCGCGTTCCAGATGATACGGCCGCCAGATCACTACTCGACTTGAGTGGACCTGAGCTCGCGCCCTGATTCAATTCCATGACGCCACCGGTTGTCATTTCCGAAGCTCTGTAAAGCTTAACTCGCAATACGCAAATCAATTGCTAGATCACGACACAGGGCCTGACGGGCATCCGATCGAAGGGTTTCGATTTCGTTTGTAGACGCCCGGCTAACTATTTGATCCTCAGCTCGCCCTGGTTGCAGGGGCTGCCCTACTTTCGACGTCTATGCCGGTTGAGTTCTTGAGTGATGGTGAGGCGGCCGCGTACGGCTGGTTCTCGGGCGCTCCGTCGCGGGCGCACTTGGAGCGGTTCTTCCTGAGACGACGCGGATCGGGCGCTGATCGCAGAGCGGCGTGGCTCGCACCACCACCTGGTTGAGGAACCCCGGAACACCGGTTGGCGCTGAGAATGATCAGGGCAGCAGGTACCGGTCTGGTGGAGGGATTGGACGCCGATGGGAACCCGGTCTGCCGCCGCGCGGGCCAAGGCGATCCGCCTGCGATAGCCCTCCCGCGTTCAGCCGTTCCCCCGGCCATGACGGGCCCGGCCCGTCAGATCGCGGTCTGCTCACTCCGGTGTGCGCGCAGTGTCAAGAAAGACTGCACTCACCGCTAACGACCGCGAGGCGCCGCCGTAGCAAGCTGATGGCACCAAGATCAGCCAAGTTCGTTGTGACCGGTCCCCGAACTCGACTGCCGTGAGGCCGTCTGCGCGGAGCCGGGTGCGGCGATCACGACCGACCTCGGAGGACGCATGCGGCCACGGCTCAAGAACGTCGCCTGGGAACGGGTAGGCGATGAGCTCCGCCTCGTGTACGACCTGCGTGACCAGCTGATCCTGGCTGACCCCGACGGCCACGTGGAGAAGCTCCTCGCCATGTTGCACGAGGGCGGGCGCACCGTCACCCAGCTCGCCGACAAGCTGTCGCTGCCAGTCCAGGACGTGCTTGGCGCGGTAGAGGCCTTCGACGCCGAGCGCTTACTGGAGGACGGCGAGCGCCTGGGCGGCCTGGACGCCGCCGAAGCCGAGCGTTACTTCAGCAATCTGGCCTTCTTCGAGTCGTTCGGCACGCTGGAGCGCAGCCGAGAGGACCTGCAGCGCAGGCTGCGCGAGTCGCACGTGCTGGTGCTCGGCACCGGCGGCCTCAACTCCAACACGATCCCCCACCTCAGCGGGCTGGGCGTCGGCAGGATGACGCTGGTCGACAGGGACACCGTCGACGTGCGCAACTTCGCCAGGCAGTACCTCTACCGCTGGGAGGACCTCGGCACCAGGAAGGTCGAGCGGGCGGCGGCGTGGGTGCGCTCCTTCGATCCCGCCATCGAGGTCCAGGCGATCGACACGGGCATCGAGAGCGCCGAGCAGCTGGCCGAGCTCATCGACAGGACCCGCCCCGACGTGGTCGCCTCGGGGATCGACCAGCCCAAGGAGATCGACCTCTGGGTCAACGCGGCCTGTGTACGGCAAGGCGTGCCGTTCGTGCGCGGCGGCATCACGGTCACCAAGGGAATCGTCTGGTCGGTCGAGCCAGGAGTGAGCGCCTGCAGGGGCTGCGTCCCGGCCGACCCGACCAAGCCCGAAGGTCACGCCGATCCCGACGAACCCGCGCTGAGCGCCGAGATCGCCGCGGCCCGCCTGTTCTTCAGCAGGCCGCAACCCAACAGGGGCATCGGCCCAGTCGTCGGTCTGCTCGGTGCGCTCGGCGCCTTCGAGGTGCTGCGCTACCTGACCGGTTTCGAGCCACCGGCATACGCCGGTCGGCCACTCACCATCGACTTCGCCGGTGCCTGCGCCACGAGTCAGGTCGAGTGGTCACGCAATCCCGAGTGTGTGAACTGCGGAGGGAGTTGACCACCATGAAGATCGAGATCGTGCGGATCGAGAACACCCGCCTGACCGACCTGGCCACGCCCGACTCCTGACCATCACGAGCGCACCTCGGCCAAGGCCGAGGTGCGCTCTCCTCTTTTCCGCCCCAGGAGCTCCAGGAGGACGTGTGTCCGCCATCGTTGACAGAGACCTGCGCGAGCGGGCCGCGCGGCTGAGCGTCGCCTTCGACGGCGACGCCTGGATTCTGGGCCGCCCCGACCTGGGAATCTTCGTCGCGGTGCCCGAGCCAGGCGCGGTGTTCGTCACCACGCTGCAGGAGGGCGGCTCAGCCGCCGAGGCGGCCAGGCGCGCGGGCGAGGTGGCGGGTGAGGAGGTCGACGGCGCCGACTTCCTCGAAGGTCTCATCGACGCGGGCCTGCTCGACCCGCCCGCGCCCGCCGAGGAGCGAGCCCCCAGCGGCTGGATCGAGGGGCTCAGCCAGAAGACGGCGGCCAGATTCTTCGGCAGGACCGCCTGGTCGTGCTACGTGGCGGCGGCGGTCTTCGTCGTGGCCGTCCTGGTGTTCACGCCCGAGCTGCGCCCTTCGTGGAAGGACGCCTGGTTCCTGCCCAGCGCCATGCTGTCGGTGCTCACCTACCTGCTGGCCGGCATCGCCTTCAGCGCCCTGCACGAGGCGTGGCACTGGGTCGCGGGCAGGGCACTCGGCATCCCCGCCACCTTCAGGGTCAGCTACCGGGGCCTCTACATCGTCTTCGAGACCGACCTGACCCAGATCGTCAACGTGCCGCGCGGGCGCAGGTACGGGGTCTACCTGGCGGGCATGGCCATCGACGCCGTGGTGGTGGCCGTGGCGCTGGGATTGCGGCTGCTCGACAGGGCCGGCGTGCTCGCGCTGCCTGAGACGCTGAACGGTTTTCTCGGCGCCGTGGTGTTGTACCGGCTCATCGGGATCGTCTGGCAGTGGGCCGCGGTGCCGATGCGCAGTGACGGCTATGCCGTACTGGCCAATGCGTTGCGCTGCTACAACCTGTACCGGATCACTTGGCTGACCGCCAAGGCCAAGCTCTTCCGGCTGACCCCCGCCGAGGCGGGGGAACTGGCCTCGGCGGGCGAGCGTGATCGGCGCGTGGCTCGCTGGTTCGCGCTGCTGTACGTGGCGGGGGTCGTGGTCATGGCCGGCATGTTCGTGCTCGTGGCCCTGCCGCTGCTGCTCGCCCTTGCCCAGTGGGCCATGGTGCGGCTGAGCGCCGGCGCGATCGGTTCGGCCGGTTTCTGGGAGGCGCTCGCCGTGGCGGCGTACGTGGTGACGCAGCTCGCCCTGCCCTCGCTGCTCGCGCTGAGGGAGCGCCGCCTGCGCAGGGCGGGCAGGCTCCTGTGAGGGGTGCGGTCAGCCGACAGGCGTGACGCAGTCGAGGCAGCGCTCGTCGTGACCGTGCACGGCCGCGTCGTAGGGCTGGTTTGCCGACACTGCGACCTTGGCCTGCATGCCGAAGATGACCCACGGATCGATGGGCTCACCGGGTAGCTGGATCTCGAATCCGGAGCCGCGATAGAAGGCATCCAGGCCCGGCGTGGGTGGCATCTGCCCGTACAGCAGCACGTACCGCAGTGGGAGTAGATCTGCTTGCAGCGTTTAGTAGAGCGGCGCCGACGCCCTGTCCGCGGGCATCGTCGTCGTGACCGGTGAGGCCGTACGCCTGGATTTTGACGTCGTATTGGTGGTCCAGAAGTAGGGCACCGGTGCGAACGGGGTTGCTGCCCCCAAGAGAGTTTCCGCGGCGGCGGCGCCTTGTTCGGTGGCGCTCATCCGGTGTTCGACGCGCATGCGCCCAAAGTGGGGGTGTTGCCAGGAGGCGAGGTCGCCGGCGGCGACGACGCCGGGGGCGGCCTGGCACCTCTGATCGCATAGCACGCCATCTCCCCAGGTTCAGTCCGCTGTCGGCCAGCCAGCCGACCGCCGGTATCGAACCGATGGCCACCGGCACCAGGTCGGCTGGGACGTGGACGCCATTGTCCAGGTCCACTCCGGTCACCCGGCCATCACGGCTGGTCAATCCAGTGACAGCGGTGCCGGGGCGGAGCTGCACGCCGTGCTGGATGTGCAGCTCGGCAAGCAGCTGCGCCGCATGGTCGCCGAATCGGCGGATCATCGGGGCGGGCAGCGGATCGATCAGGGTGACGTTCAGGCCGAGTTCTCGGGCGACCGCGGCGACCTCCGATCCAAGGAAGCCGGCGCCGACGATGGCCACCGAGGTGGCGGCGATGCCCAGCAGCCAGTCCGCGCCCAGCGTGGTGAGGGCGTCGTGGCGCCGCAGCGCCACACGGTCGGGTTCGCAGCTGCCGCGCAGGATTTGCTTGGACAGCGGCGGCCGATCGTAGGGCAATCGCGGCTCCTTACCGACCAGGGTCAGCCGCGATTGCCAACGCGCCGGTGAATCCTTTCCTGCGCAAGGTTTCGGCGGCGGTCGGACCCGCCGCCGAAGCACCCACGACCACGATTCAAGATGGCTGGTTCACGACGGGGTCAGCGTGATCGCCAGGGCTGGGCAGATGCGGGCGGCCTCACGGACGTCCTCCTGTAGCCCGGGTCCCGGGCTGTCTTGCAGGAGCACGGCGATGCCGTCGGCGTCGCGTTGGTCGAATACCTCGGGTGAGCTGAGTACGCATTGCCCGGAGCCGATGCAGGCGTCTTGGTCGATGGTGATCTTCATGTGTTCTCCTTGTGTGATTTACCAGGTGACGGGTAGTTCGCGCACTCCGTAGAAGACCGCGTTCTCCTTGAACGTCAGCTGTTCCAGCGGTACGGCCAGGGCCAGTGTGGGGATGCGTCGATACAGGGTGCCGTAGACGACTTGCAGTTCCACTCGGGCGAGTGGCTGGCCCAGACACTGGTGGGTGCCGAAACCGAAGGCGACATGGTGGCGGGCCTTGCGGTGGACATCGAGGGTGTCGGGGTCGGGGAAGGCCGAGGGGTCGCGGTTGGCGATGCTTTTCACCGCGATGATGCCGTCGCCTTCGCGGATGAGCCGGCCGCCGATCTCGAGATCTTCCCGCGCGACGCGGCGGGCTTCGGTATGGGTGATGGACAGATAGCGCAGGAGCTCTTCGGCGGCGTTGGTCACCAGTGCGGGGTCGCCGCCGTCGCGGACCGCGCTCAACTGGTCCGGGTGCGCCAGCAGTGCGGTCGTGCCCAGCGCGATCATGGCCGCGGTGGTGTCGTGCCCGGCCACCAGAAGGAGTTGACCGGCCGTGGCGATCTCACGCCGGGTCATCGCGCCGGTCCGGTACTGCTCGACGGCCAGCCTGCTGAACACGTCGTCGCCCGGCTCAGCATTCTTCTTGTCCACCAACTCCTCCAGGTAGGCGTTCAGTTCCTCGCTGGCGGCCATGGCCTGTTCAGGGTCGGGTTCGTCCATGACGAGCGTGCGGGACACTCGGTGGAAGAGGTCGCGGGCGGTATAGGGCGCGCCCAGCAGTTCGCAGATCACCAGTGAGGGAACCGGTAGCGCGAACGCCTCCACCAGGTCTACTGGATTCGGGCCGGCGAGCATCTCATCGATGAGGTCATCGACGATCCGTTGGATCCGGGGCCGCAACGCCTCCATCCTTCTGATCGTGAAGTCCGAGGTCAGGAGCCGTCGCTGGGCGGTGTGCTCCGGCGCATCCATCTGCATCAGCGTCTTCATGTGTGCGTCGCGTGCCTTGCTCACCGCGTTGGTGTGCGGGAAGCCGGGTTGCGCCACGTCGACGCTGACCCGCGGATCGGCGAGCAGCGCACGCACATCCGCATGGCGGGTGACCATCCAGGGGGTGCTGCCATCCCACAGTCTCACTCGTGAAACCGGCGCGTCTTCGAGTCGTCGGCTCAACTCCGGCGACGGGTCGAAGGGACACCCCGTCGCGCGGGCCATCGGAAAGGTCGGCATCTCTGGCAGGGCGTCAGCCATGGCATCTCCTCGCATCGAATGCGGTCATCGGGTGATCTCGGGCACGCGGTGAACAGGCGATCGGAAACCCGAGCCGGTCATCCCCGGGGGTGGACGTCATGTCGGTAGATCGCGAGTCACGAGCCCTGTTGGAGCGGAGTGTGGTCGGCGGGCTCCGGGCGGCTCGAACGGTTCGCCGCGCGTGCGGTGATGGCGCCGATCGCGCAGATGATCGCGAATCCGAACAGTACGTACCGTGCCGAGTCGAGCATCGACGGGTCGCCGAGGTTGACCAGGACTCCGGCCACGGCCGTGCCGAACGCGATCGACAGACTCGTCACGGTGGCGATCGCCGCGGCGGCCCTGCGTCCTTCCTCCGGATCCTGGGTGCTGGACATGGCGGCCACGGACAGGTGCGGGTAGGCCAGGCCGATGCCGGAACCCGCGATGAACAACACCGGCACCCAGATGAGTACCAGCCAGGTCGGCGTGTCCTCGCGCTGCAGCAGTCCCTGGAGGAGGAAGCCGGACGTCAGGAGCAGCGGGCCGATGATGCGCAAACGGCGTACCGTGCGATCCTTGGTGGCCGATGAGCTGCCGAGCTGGGTCAGCGACCAGCCGAGCGAGATGGCCGCCCCGAACAGGCCGGCCGCGAGCGGGGGCAGCCCGCCCAGCTGCTGGCCGAACAGCGGGACGAACGACTCGACCGCGACGCCGAAGGCCAGTAGCCCGAGCGTCAGGTAGATCCACTTCAGTGGGGAGCCGGCCTGGTAGGTCGTGCGCGGGAAGACCCGCAGCTCGCTGCGCCGTTCGTAGGCGACGAAGACGGCCACCAGCAGCAGTGCCACCACGATGCTGCCCACCATCGCCAGGGTGCCGGGCAGCACTCCGGCCAGGCTGACGGCCGCGGTGGCCGCCGTGACCAGCAGCAGCGACACGGCCGGGACCGGTGCCCGCGCGTCACTGCGTTCGCCGCGCGGTAGCACCCGGGGCACGACCGCGCAGCACGCCGCCGCGATCACTGCCATCGTCACGAACGCCAGGCGCCACGAGCCGAACTGGGCGAACAGGCCGCCGAGCGCCGGGCCGACGAAGTTGCCGACGCCGTACATCGCTGACATCAGGGCGTTGCCCCGGGTCCACAGTCGGCGCGGCAGGGCCGAGCGGATGACGGCGAACCCCAGCCCGGACAGCACCCCCGCCCCAAATCCCTGGATGCCGCGGCCGGCCAGCAGTACCGGCATCGCCGGGCTCGCCGCACAGGCCAGCGAGCCCACCAGGAACACGGCGAAGCCGAGGCGATAGGCGCCGACGTTCCCCCACCGGGCCAGGAGCCGACTGACCAGCATCGTCGCGATCACCATGGCGACGAGGTAGATCGTCATGTTCCAGGCGTAGAAGCCGGCGCCGCCGATGTCGGCCACCGCGGTCGGCAGCAGGCTCGAGGCCAGATAGATATTGACCGCACCGACGAGCACGCCGCCCGCCAGCACGATCGCAGCTCCGAGATGTTGGGGGCCCAGCAGTTCCCGCCAGGACGGCGGGGCGGGGGTTGAATCGGGAATCACGCGGTCATCTCGCTTAGTTCGTCGGGGGCTGCGGTGGGCTTTCCGGGTTCGGACTCGCTGGCCACGGCCATGGAGGCGTTCCGCGCATCGATCCGTCCGCGGCGCGGACGCCGGCTGCGGGTCTCGATGGCAGGCTCCGCGCCGGGCTGCTCGTTGTCACCAGCACTCATGACTTCAAGGCTGTCGTTGAACCGTCCCCGGAGACTTTTCGCCGCCTTTCGTGGACGGTTCTGGGCCGGTAGCCGGGAAAGCCTCAAGCCGCGGTCGAACCATGCCGTTCTGCTCCCCGTGGTCGAGGCCATGCGAGCAGCCGATCAAGCACCTCTTCATGACGAACACGGTTGAGGCCGCGGCAACCCTGTCACTCAAACGTGGCCCGCGCCGAGAACGCGCAGCTCGGCGCTGCCCAGAACCTCCTCTCAACCAACCCCGCCTGTCGACTGGAACGCCGCACCCCCGCCCGCCGCGGCGACCCGCACAGCGTGAAAGGGTGCAACCCTCGCTGACCAGCCCGACCACCCTGGAGAACGTCGTGCCGCTGCCCCAGATCCCGACCGGCGACCCGCGCGTACTGGCTCTGTCGCACACCGATCGCTAGCCGGGCGTCCCGTCGCGCTCGCTTCTTCGGGCGAGGCGCTGGGCTTGCCCGTTGTGCACATCGCTTACCCACTCCCAGCCGGGCTTGGCCGATGGGCCGACCCGCGGGTCACTGGGAACATGGCCCTCACGCAAGGCGAGCACGTACGCCCGATCCCGCACGATCCGTGCGTGTACCTGATCAGCTCCGCCGACTGACCCGTGGCCGGGGACGAGGACATCGACGTCGCCCGCCACGCCCTCCAGCAGCCGCAGCGCGGCGAGGTAGTCCTCGATCGGGTCAGCGGTGTCGTCCAGGTCGAGCATCGGAACCAGGACATCAGAGAGCATGTCGCCGGCGACGAGAACCCCGCGTTCTTCGATGAACAGCGCCGCATGGCCCGGTGCGTGCGCTTGATGCTCGATGATCCGGACTTGAGTGCCATCCCATGGAATCTGCGCCGTCTCTGCTGGCAGGGCGGTGATGAGGCCGTACAGGTCCAGCGGGACCTGGTCGGCGATGCCCGTCGGGGCCAGGTGGGCGGTTATCTCGGCCTTCGCACCCGGGTCGGACAGCTGATCCCGGACAGTGGCCGCGCATCGGGCCGTGCCGTATCGAGGGGCCGCGCCGAGCCGGGGGTGCCAGAGCAGGTGATCCCAATCCGGATGCGTCGAGAAGCCTGCCGCAACGGTCTGCCCCAAATCGGACAGGTCGTTCGCGAGGCAGGCCATTTCGTGGTCCTGCACCCCGGGGTCGATGAGCAACACGCCAGCCCGGCCCTGCACGACAACGGCGTTGCTCTGGCAGAACTCGCTCTCATGGACCAGCACCCCCTCAGCGACCTGCCTCAGCACGAGCTCGCCTCCCTTGCATCCCGGATGGCGTGGCGATGCATCGTGACGCCCTGCTGGAACGATCGCTGCTCGAGCAGGTCGAGCTCGATCGGCACGTCGTAGTCGTCGAACAGCGGCCTGCCCGTGGGCGCCGACCTCTTCACCGCGCTTGTGTTCGCCATCGTTCTCCCTGTGGTCGTCGGTTTGCCGACACATCGTCGCGTTCACCATGGAGCCTCATCAATGACGAGATCTGGAACAATTGTTTGGCAATACTGAAGAATGAGGGAGCGGTGGAGCGTCAGGACATCGAGGTGTTCCTCGTACTCGCCGAGCAACTGCACTTCGCGCGCACGGCCGAGCGCCTCCGTGTCTCGGCTGCAACCATCAGCCAGACCATCGCCAAGCTGGAGCGCCGGTTCGGCGCACCGCTGTTCTACCGCACCACCCGCCGGGTCGAGCTGACCTCGCTCGGCAGGCAACTCCGGGACGATTTGCAGCCCGCGCACGCACAAATCCAGGCCGCGATCGCACGAGCGATCGCGGCGGGGCACGGCATCACCGGCACGCTGGAGCTGGGCTACATGTCGGCCGCGGTGGCCCAAGTCGTCCTGCGGCTGGCTGACAGCTTCCGCGACCACGTGCCCGGGCGCCGGGTGGCCATCCGCGAAACCGCGCTCGCCGACCTCTTCGGCCCCCTGCGCCGGGCAGAGGTCGACCTGTCGGTGCTGCCCTTGCCGGTAGAGGAGCCGGACCTCACCGTCGGGCCGGTGCTGCTGTCGGAGCCAGCGATGCTCGCCGTGCCCGCGGACCATCGGCTGGCGCACCGCATCCACGTTGGTCACGATGAGATCGCCCACGAGAGGGTGTTCTTCGCCGATAGTCTGCCCGGCTACTGGATCGACCACCACCTACCGGTGCCCGGCCGTCTCACCGAGTCCCTGCCCGGCTTCCAAGAGATCCTCGCCTACGTCACCTCAGGCCACGGCGTCGCCCTCGTCGGCGCCCAGACGCCGCACTTCTATCCGCGTCCCGGCTTGCTCTGCATCCCCGTGGAAGGCGATGCCGCGTTCGACTACGCCCTGGTCTGGCGCACCGATCGGCTCAGAACCATCGCCGAGGCCTTTCTCCACCACATCACGCCGCTGACCAGTAGCTGAGCGATGTGCCTTCGCTTGCCGGACTCCCATGGCAGCGGAGGTGCAGGTAGGCGACACCTCGTTATCGGGCAATACAGCGATCACCGACCCGGTCGTAAGCAGGGCGGGCGCCATCCGGCGCGAACGCTTTGTTTCCCGATTATCCGCCAACCTGGCGGATCAGGGAAGGCGACACGATGGGTCCACCCACTCGCCCGGCACCTGGACGATTTCCTCACCGACCTGGCCAACGCCGGCGCCTCCCCGCACACCCAGCGCGCCTACCGCGGCGACCTGCTGCAGTTCGCCGCCCACCACGACGGCGAGGTCGCCGAGCTGACCGCGACGCCGATCCGCGCCTACCTGGCCGAGCTCGCCGAACTGTCGCCGGCCAGCCGCAAACGCAAGCGCGCCTCCGTCGCCTCGTTCTGCAAGTGGGCGGTCACGACCTGCCGCTGGACCGGCTGCGTGACCGGGTGCTGTTCGAGACGGCCTACGTCTGCGGCGCCCGCGCCTCGGAAGTGTGCGGTGTCCATCGAGGCCGTCCGCCGCCGCCTCGGCCACGCCTCCACCGAGACCACCCAGCTGTCCGCGCTGCTGGACGGCGAGGTCGCCGACGCCGAGATCCGCGCCGCCCGACGTCACCGCGACCGGGCAAGCCGCTGATCCTCCGTGCTGCACAGCAGCGCGGCCGCGGCGCTGCGGTTCTCGACAACGCTCACGTCGAGATCCCACGTCGCCTTGCCCTGGAGGTGCCAGGGCAGGGTCTGGTGGTCGAGCTCGTCGGCGAGCAGGAGCGCGGCCACGGTGTCGAGGGCGCGGCGCATCGTCGGCCGGGCGGTGTCGGAGTCGTGCGCAGAGAGGTAGACGCTCGCCGGGCTGTGGGCGGTCGGTGCGGGCGAGCGCGGGCGGAGCGCCGGGGTCGCCCTCCGCAGCGTGCGGGTTCCCGATTCGCAACGCGGGGACGCTGGCACCTACAGCAGGCGACCTTTACAACGTAGATCAACCTCGTCTGATCACGTGCCAGGCCAGGTGCAGGGCCAGTCTGGTCGCTGGGTCGTCCAGGTCGTAACCCACCTCCTTGATCCGCTCCAGCCGCGCGGTGATCGTGTTGCGGTGCACGCCCAGCCGTTCGGCCGCCCGGACGGCGCCGCCCTCGCTCAGCACCGCTCCCAGCGTCTCCAGCAGCGTGCCCTCCCTGTCGGCGGCCATCAGCGGCCGCAGCACGACCGTGGCCGGCGCCCTGAGCACTCCCCCTGGAATGGCCGCCAGCAGTTCGGCCGGCCCCAGCCGATCCGAACGGGCCACGCGCCCGCTCCCTGCCAGGAACGCCGCCGCCTCCGCGCCCAGCAGCGACTCCCCCACGGCACGCAGTCCCGCCACGGGGGTGCCCACTCCCGCAGCGCACGGCCATGGCAAGGCTCGCAGGCACGCGCCGAGCCGCTCGGCCAGCTCGCCGGGTTCGAGCGCGGACCAGCCCGCCCAGCCGTCACCCCGCCGGATGACCGGAGCCCCGCCCAGCGTGGCCGCGATCACCTCGCCGGCCCTGGGGGCGTCCTGCCCGGCCGCCGTCCATCCGGACGGTCTGACCATGAAAGCGGACACGGGACCGCGCACGGCCCACCCCAACGCCACCGCCCTGGCCCAGACCCCTTCACCAGCCCTGCGGTCATCGGAGCGCCGGCCTGACCGGCCGCCACGGAGCCTGCCCGAGCCGCTCGGGGCGCTCGGGCCGGCCACGCCGCTGAGTCCAGAGCAGCTCCCGCCCCTGGAACCGGCTGGGCTCTCGGAACCCTCAGCACCCTCGAAGCCATCGAACCCCACGGGGCCGTCAGAATCCTCGAAGCCGCCAAGGTTGCCGGGAACGTCTGGGCCGTCAGAATCTTCGATGCCACCGAGATTGCCGGGAACGTCGGCGCCGTCAGAATCGTCGAAGCCAAGGTCGCCGGGAACGTCGGGGACATCAGAATCCTCCAGGCCGCCGCCGAGGTCGCAGGGAACGTCGGAGCCGGCTGGGCCCTCCGGGTTCTCGGGGCCGCTCGCGGCCTCCGACAGCAGGCGCTCGGCCAGGGCGGACTGGAGGGCGAAGTCACCTGCGGCCGCCAGCCGTTCTGTCGCCGCCCACGCCGCCAGGGGCGCGACGGCCAGCTCCAGCACCGTGCGCACCACCGAAGGCCAGCCCGCCGACCTCGCGGGACCGCCGGCCACCAGCCTGCCGAGCACCTCACCGGCGGGCCCCCGCACGACCACCTCAGCCGGCCACGCCCCCACGACCCCGGACGACCGAGCCACCGGCCCCCGTCCCGCAGGACCCGACGACGGAACGACCGGCCCCCGCCCCTCGAGCCCTGCCGGGCGAGCAGCCGGATCCCTGCCCCTGAGACCGGATGGGCGAACAGCCGGACCTCGGCCTGCGAGACCGGCTGGTGGAACGGCCGAACCTCGGCCCCCGAGACCGGACGCGGGAACAGCCGGATCCCGGCGTGCGGGACCGGACGGGGGCACGGCGGTCCCTCCACCTGCGGCGCCGGACGACAGCGCCGCCGTCCGGCCCGCCAGGCGGGTGCCGTACTCGTCGACGAAGGCCACCGACGTGCCAGGCAGCTCCGCGTTCAGCACCCCGAGCACCCGCCGCGCCGAGGCTCCGGCCTCCGCCAGCCTGGTCGCGCAGCGCGCCACCAGCTGTGTGCGCGCCGCCGCAGGACGAGCCGCCGCCGAGGCCACCTCCACCGCCGTCACCAGCGGGTCGGCCGTCACGAACACCAGCGTGATGCCGAGCCGCTCGGACAGCACCGCGCTGGAGCCCGCCCCCACCGCGCCGGCAGGAGCGATCACGCAGGCCGCCGCCTGCTCCCACGCCCGCCGCATCGCCATCTCCACCGCCCAGCCGCCGCTGGCCGCAGCGCCGATCAGCACCACGGCCGTGTGCGGCGCCACCGAGGAGAAGACGGCCAGCTCGTCCACGATGCGCACCTGATGGACGGGGCTCTCCCCCGCGCCGTACATCCGCGCGCCCGCCAGCGGCCCGCCGTTGACCAGCTCGGCCACCGTGACAGGCGCCTCCCACTCCGCCGCCCCGCCCATCGCACCACCAGGCCCGCTCACAGCTCCCCCGCTCCACTCATGACTCCGCCGCTCCACCCACCAAGGCCCGCTCCATGCGCTGATCCGTGCGATCGCCCCTCCCGCGCGGTGCGCGACGACGCCTCAACCCGCCGCATCCGCCCGGTTCGAGGGATCCCTCCGTCCACCGCGCCCGCTCCCCTCCCAGGAACCGGGGCGTTCTCGGGGAGCGGATCGCCCGCCTCCGCCCCGCTCCTTGTTCGCTCACAGAGCCCGGTCACAGCGGCACCCCGAAGGCGCGCAGGCCGCCGAGGGCTCTGCCCTGCTCGGTGTGCCACGCCGGGGCCGCGCGCAGCACCAGCACCTCGACACGCATCCCGGGGCTCGCCTTGTCGACGTCCACCACCACCCCGTCCGCCGACGAGATCATGCAGATCTGGTCGGGCGCCATCGCCACCGCCGCACCGTCGGCCAGGGCCAGCACGATCTCGTTGTGCGCCTCCAGCCGCACCAGCCGTCCCAGCCCCTCGCTCTCCTCTACCACGATGCTCGACGGCGCCGACGGCAGCGTCACGTCCGCGCCGTGCCCGCTGCTGCCCTCCACCGCGACGATGCGGCCCTCGCACAACCTGCGCACGCCGTACGGCGCCGCCACCGAACGCGGCGCACCGGGTCTGCCCGCCTCCAGCAGCAGCGACACCGTGCCCGGCACCAGCACCCGCGCCAGCTCGGCGGCCTCCATCGGGTAACAGGCGGCCAGCCCCCACCCGCCGAACGACAGCACCACCGGCCGCAGCGTCTCCTCCACCCTGTCGGGCGCGGTCTCCAGCAGCACCAGCTCGCCCGAGGGCCCCGCCAGCGCCAGCGGGGTGGAGCTGACCCCGCCCAGCGTGTAGGTCGTCTGCTCCACCAGGGGGAACACGCGTCCTGTGCCGTCGCCGTCCACCAGAGGCAGCCCCAGCGAGGCAGCGGCGATCAGGGGAAGCAGCGCGTTCTCCGCCGCCAGGTTCAGCGCGACGACCGCGCCCGCGCGCCTGCCCAGCCTGCGTTCCAGCGCCCGTACGGCACGAGCAGGCTCCTGCCCTTCCGGCAGCTGCTCGCCCAGGGCGGTCGTCGACCCGACCAGGCTGACGGCCACGCACAGCGTGCCCGGCGGCAGGTCGCCGGCCCCTGCGAGCTCCACGGGCGTGTCGAGCACCGCGCCCGCCCAGTCCACCGCCAGCTGGAAGGAGGACTCGGCGGCGCCCGTCGCGAACAGCCTCGACCCCGCCGCCAGCACGGGCAGCTCCTCACGCCCGATCACGGGGTGGTCCCCGCGGCGGTGACCCGGACCCTGTAGAGGCCGTCGGGCAGGTAGGACAGCGGGTTCACCGTCACCTCGCCGATGCGCGCCGAGCCGGGAGCGGCTCCCGCGCTCACCACCCTGGTCAGCGCCTCGTCGCGGGCGTCGGCCAGCGCCCTGTCGAGCTCGGCCCTTCCCCTGGCCTGGACGATCCGCTCCACCTCCGCCAGCGGTCCCGCCAGCGCGGCCCCGAAGGCGGCCGCCGCACCCGGTGGGACGGCCCCGCCCTCCCCCGCACCGGCCACCGAGCCCGGCGAGACGGCCTCACTCCCCCGCCCGCGGCCCGCAGGGCCGGGCGGCACTGCCTCGCTCCCCCGTCTCCGGTCCGCCGGGCCGGGCGGCGCGGCCTCGGTCTTCCCCGTGGACCCCGAGGAGACGGGCCCGAGGGGACGTCCAGAATGCGGGCCGGGCAGGGCGCGGGCTCCGTGCAGGGCGGCGGCGGCGGCGCCTTCGCGACAGATCAGGGGGTAGCGGCGGAAGTAGTGCGCCGAGACCAGCCCCTCGCCGCTCCTGGCGAAGTACAGCGGGATGCCCTCGAGCCACGAGGCCGCCGCGTCCGCCAGGCGCTCCGCCTCGGGCCGCAACGCCGCGTTGAGCATCGCCTGCCGCTCACGCTCGCGCAGCCCAGGCCGTCCGAACTCGTAGGACAGCGTGATGCGCGCCCCCGGCACCTCGGCGGCGATCAGCTCGGCCACCGCCAGCTCGTGGTCGGCCAGCACCGGTGAGCCCGTCGCCGTCACCGCGAAGTCCGCCAGCCCGCACCCGGAGGCGAAGGCGCGCACGGCGGCGGCGTCGAGAGGGGCGAGGGGGCGTCGGGTGAGGCTGTGGCCGCCGCGCACGATCGTGGCCAGCCCGCGCGGGTGCGTCACCTGCGGGCCCAGCGCCGGCGGGCACGGGCCGCCCACCCTGATCGCGGCGACGGGCGCGGCGTGCACGTCGTCGAGGTCCACCGCGACACAGGCCGCCCTCACCTCTCCGAGACCCGCCTCGGCGAGCCCGTTACCCAGCGAGCCGGCAGAGGAACGAGCGGAGGCGGGGAGGCCGTCGCCGTCGCGGGCTGGGAGCAGGGCGCCGTCATAGGCGCGCCACCAGGCCAGGACGCCGTCGCGAACGACCGCGACCGTGGTCGAGGACCGTCCGGGAGCGACGCCGAGGATCATTCCAGGCCGCGCCCCTCTGTCTCGGGCAGCGGCACCGCCAGCAGCGCCGTGACCACCATGAACGCGTTGATGACCAGCATCGTCGCGGTGAAGCCCGTGGCGCCTGCCAGCAGCGCGCCCACCGCCGACGGCGCCACCGTCGTGGCCACCAGCTGCGAGGCCGTGGCCCAGGAGTAGCCGGTGCCGCGCAGGGCCGTCGGGTAGAACTCGCCGTTCCAGGTGTTCCAGACGCCCCACGCGCCCAGGCTGAAGAACGACAGCACGAAGTTGCCCGCGTAGAGCTCGAAGGTGGAGTCGGCCAGCGCGAACCACAGCCCGCCCAGCGCCGCGGCCACCACGTAGACCAGGAACACCTTCTTGCGTCCGAAGCGCCCGGTCAGCAGGGAGGCGCTGACGTAGCCGGGGATCATCATCAGCGCGCTCAGCGCCGCGAAGCCCAGCGAGGCGTCGAAAGTCAGGCCCTTGTCCTGCAGCAGCGTCGGCAGCCAGGTCTGCAGGCCCCAGTAGCCCCAGTTGAAGGCGAAGTTCAGCAGCAGCATCGCCACGGTGATCTTCGTCAGTCTGCCGCGCAGCAGGTCGAGGGGGCGGCCCACACGCTCGGTCGCCACGGTGAAGGTCGCGTCGTGGTCGGGGCTGCCCAGCTCGCGCAGGACCTGGCGGGCCTCCTCCTGCCGCCCGCGCGCGGCCAGCCAGTACGGCGACTCCGGCACCCACGCCTGATCGCGAACGCCCACAGCCCCGCCGCCGCACTGGCGATGACGACCACGTGCCAGCCGAGGTCGCCCAGCGCCACCGACGCGCCGATGGCGGCCAGCATGCCGATCGGCCAGCCGATGGACAGGTAGACCGCCGCCCTGCCCCTGCTCCTGGTGGGCAGCAGTTCGAGGAAGTAGGGGAAGGTGATGGTGTAGACGCCCGCCAGCGCCAGTCCCGAGGCGACCCGCAGGGTGACCAGCGTGGCCATGTTCGGGGCGAAGGCCGAGGCGAAGGCGATCACCCCGTAGGCAAGCAGCGACCAGAAGGCGGCGGGCTTGCGGCCGATCCTGTCGGAGACGGGCCCCCAGATGAGCGCCCCCGGGATCATGCCGAAGGCCACGGCCGACAGCACGATCCCGATGCCCGCCTCGTCGATGCCGAAGGACTCGCCGAGGTCGCCCGAGACGTAGATGAGCGCGAGCTGCTCCCACGACTCGATGACGAAGGCGATGAACAGGGCGAGGGCGATGAGCACGTGCCGTCTGGTGAACGGCATCCGATCGAAGGCCGCCCCGATGGGCAGCGTGCGGGCGTCGGTGGCGGTCATGGAGACTCCTCGGAGGAGGGGGGCGCTGTGGGGATATGGCGCACCATAGGGCCGCCCCTCCCTCCTCCGCTGTGCACGACGCACCGGCCCGGCGGGCCGCGCTGTGCGCCTTGCCTTGCGGCCTCAGAATACCCGCAGGTCAGAGGCTGTTCTCGTGCACGTGCACGATGAGCCACTCCCCGTCGAGGTGACGCAGCACGGTGGTGGTGCGCACGATCTCGGGCTCCCCCGTGGCGTAGTCGACGCGCAGCAGGTAGCGGGCCAGCGCGGTGTCTCCCCACACGTCCACGACCTCGTCGTAGGCGTGCAGACCGGTCTCGGCGGGGCCGTCGGTCGGCCTGGCGTCCCGCACCTTGTCCAGCTGCGCCCTGCTGGTGATCAGGTCGGGGGCCGCCGAGTCGAAGATCGTGGCCTCCGGGTGCAGCAGGCGGTCGATGCCCGCCCTGTCCCCCCTGGTGTAGGCGTCGTACATGCCGGTCACAACCGCCCACACTGCCTGGCGCGTCATCGTTGCCCTCTCGTTCGCGTCTTTGTCCCATCGACCCTAGGTGATGGCCGATCAGCCACTTTAGGGTGCTTTGTCGGCATCACCGGACACCCCCTGCGCCCGCCGTCCAGGAGCAGCACGGGCCGTCAAGCTCGGATCAGCCGCACCACAGGCGGTGGAAGGAGTAACCACGCGCCTTCAACGTCTTGATGATCTTGGGGAGGGCCGCGACCGTCTGCCTCCTGTCGCCGCCGCCGTCGTGCAGCAGCACGATGCCGCCCGGCCTGACGTTCGCCAGCACCCGCTTGGCGATCGCCTTCGAGCCGGGCCTGGCCCAGTCGCGCGGGTCCACCGTCCACAGCCGGACCTCCTTGCCGAGCGCGGCCGCGCGCTTGCGCGCCCGCTTGTCCACGGCCCCGTACGGCGGGCGCAGGCACTGCGGGGTGTACCCGGTCTGCTTCCTGATCTCGGCGTCGGTGTGGAGCACCTGCCGCCTGAACGCCGGCCACGACAGGCCGCGCACGTCGGGGTGCGACCAGGTGTGGTTCTGGACGCTGTGGCCCTGCTCGAACACCTTCCTCGTCAGCGCCCTGTTCTCCTTGATGTTGACGCCGAGCTGGAAGAACGTGGCCCGCACGCCGTGCTCGCCGAGGATGGCGAGCACCCTTGACGTGTACTCGGACGGCCCGTCGTCGAAGGTCAGGTAGACGACCTTCTCCGCCGCCCGCGCGTGTGCGGCGGGAGCCGCCCCCAGACCCGCCACCATGACAGCGGCCACGACCGGCACCACAGCGCGCCAGCGAACCATCGTTCCCCCTCGTCCCCACGCCACGAGATCCCCTCTCACGAGAACCCCCGTCACGAGATCGCCCCTGATGAGATCGCCCCTCATGCGAGCCCCCTCAAGAGCTCAGTTCACGAGAGCTCACGTCACGGGAGCCGCCATTACGGGAGCACACATCATGAAATGTCGGGATCTATCTTGCTGCACGCGGGGGTCACTTACTCACGCCTGAGCTCGTGCTCCAGCTGCTCCAGCTCCGAGCCCCCGGCCATGAGCGTGGTCAGCTCCTCGCGGGTGATGTCGGCCTTGCCGTACTCGCCGATGCTCGTCCCCCTGTTGAGCAGCAGGAACCGGTCGCCGACCGGGTAGGCGTGGTGCGGGTTGTGGGTGATGAACACCACCCCGAGGCCGCGGTCGCGGGCCTTGGCGATGTAGCGCAGCACCACCCCCGCCTGCTTGACGCCGAGGGCGGAGGTGGGCTCGTCGAGGATGAGCACCCTCGCCCCGAAGTGCACCGCCCTGGCGATCGCCACCGACTGGCGCTCTCCGCCCGACAGCGTGCCGACGGGCTGGTCGACGTCGCGGATGTCGATGCCCATCGCGCGCAGCTCCTCGCGGGCGACCCGGCGGGCGCGCGCCACGTCGAAGCGCCCCATGGACTTGACCGGCTCCGAGCCGAGGAAGAAGTTGCGCCACACCGACATGAGGGGGATCATCGCCAGGTCCTGGTAGACGGTGGCGATGCCCCTGTCCAGCGCGTCTCGCGGGCTCGACAGGCGCACGGGCGCGCCGTCGACGAGCAGCTCGCCCGAGTCGTGCTGGTGCACCCCCGCCAGGATCTTGATGAGCGTCGACTTGCCCGCGCCGTTGTCGCCCAGCACGCAGGTCACCTGGCCCGCGGCCACGCTCATGGACACCCCGCGCAGCGCCAGCACGCTGCCGAAGGACTTGCCGACGTCCCTGGTCTGGAGGATCAACGTTTCACCTCTTCGGCGTAGCGGCGGACCAGACGGTTGGCGAGCGTGGCCAGCAGCAGCATCGCCCCGAGGAAGAACTTGAACCAGTCGGCGTCCCAGCCGAGGAAGACGATGCCCTTGTCGGCCATGCCGAAGATGACGGCGCCGATGGAGGCGCCGATGGCCGAGCCGTACCCGCCGGTGAGCAGGCAGCCGCCGATGACGGCGGCGATGATGTAGATGAACTCCTGGCCGATGCCCGAGCTGGCCTGCACCGAGGTGTAGCGCAGCGCCAGGATCGAGCCGACCAGCCACGCCGCGAAGGCCGTGGTCATGAACAGGGCGATCTTGGTGCGGGCGGCCGGCACGCCGACCGCGCGGGCGGCCTGCTCGTTGCCGCCGACCGCGAAGATCCAGTTGCCCGCTCTGGAGCGCATCAGCACCCAGGTGGCCACCACGGTCGCCAGCACCCACCACAGGATGGCCACCCTGAACCCGCTGTCGCCGATGGTGCCGCCGAAGACGGCCCTTGCCGACTCGTAGCCCTCGGCCCTGCGCAGGCCCGCGACCTGGACGGTGCCGGTCAGCGCCTTGGTGACGCCCAGGTTGAGTCCCTGCAGCATCAGGAAGGTGCCCAGCGTGACGATGAAGCTGGGCAACCTCGTCCTGGTGACGATGAGTCCGTTGGCGAAGCCGACGGCCAGCGCCACCGCCAGGCCCACGAGCATCGCCAGCCACACGTTCAGCCCGAACCTGGTGGCGAGCGTGACCAGCACCAGCCCCGTGGTGCCGGTCAGCACACCCGCCGACAGATCGAACTCGCCGCCGATCATCAGCAACGCGATCGCGACCGCCATGATGCCGAGGGTGGCCGCGGGGTCGAGCCAGTTGGCGATGCCCGCGACCGAGCGGAAGACCTCCGACTGCCCCGCGAAGAAGGCGAAGACCACCACCGCGCCGACGACCGCGCCGAGCTCCGGCCTGATCAGCAGGCGGCGCAGGCGGCCGACGTCGGCCAGGCGCTCGTCGGCGGCCGCGGAGCTCACCTGGTTCCGCTCTCTGCCAGCTTGGCGACCTGCTCGGCGTTGTCCTTGGTCACGAATCCGGGGCCGGTGTTGACCGGCAGCCCGCCGCCGACGGTGTTGAGGTTGGACTTGTACAGGTGCAGGAAGGTGATCGGCAGCCAGCCCTGCAGGTACTGCTGCTGGTCGACGGCGAACAGGACCTCGCCGTCCTTGATGGCGGTCACCACGTCGCCCGACAGGTCGAAGGTGCCCAGCTTGGCCTGCGAGCCCGCGTCCTTGAGCGCGTCCCTCGCCGCGATGGCCACGGCGGGGTTGAGCGCCAGCACGCCGTTGATCGCCTGGTCAGACTGGATCTTCGCGGTCACCTTTGAGCTGACGTCGGCCAGGTTGCTGACGTCCACCTGCAGGCGCTCGACCGATCCGCCGAGCGTCTGCTCGGCGCCCTTGCACCGCTGGTCGAGACCGACGTTGCCGGCCTCGTGGATGACGCACAGCAGCTTGGTGACGCCCGCCGCCTTGAGCTGCTCGCCCGCCCCGCGCCCCGCCACGTCCTCCGACTGGCCGACGTGCGTGAGGGCGCCGAACTCCTTGGAGCGGTCGAGGCCGGAGTTGACGGTGATCACCGGGATCCTGGCGGCGACGGCCTTGCCGATCGACTCCTTCAGCGCGTCGGGGTTGGCCATCGAGACCACGATCCCGTCGACCTTCTGCGTAACCGCCTGGTCGATGAGCTGCGACTGCTTGGCCGCGTCGCCGTCGCCCTGGTAGGTGACGCTCGCGCCGTACTGCTTGCCCGCGGCCTCCGCCCCGTTCTTGACCACGTCCCAGAAGGAGTCGCCGGGCGCCGCGTGGGTGATGACGGCGTAGGTGCCGCCCCCTCCGGCGGGGGCCGCGGTGGGAGCCGGCGAGCCGGCGGGCGCCGTGGCGGGGGCGGCGGACTGTGCCGCGCCACCGCCCGAGCAGCCCGCGAGGGCCAGCACGCCTGCCAGGACCAGCACGATCGGGGTTCGTTTCATGCGATACCTCCAAGACCATCGGGCTCGTCCTTGATGTAAACGCGCGGTCACCCCTTCGTCAATAATTTGTCGTGACATTAGGACTAATGGCCGTGCTACAGAACGGAATCATACGTTCCGTAGTATGGTCGAGTCATGACCGCCACACCGATGAGCGGCCGCCGTGCTCAGGCCGCCCGCAACGACGAAGCCATCCTCCAGGCGGCGAGAGCCGTCTTCACCACCGATCCCAGCGCGCCCATCTCTGCGGTGAGCGAGCGGGCGGGGGTCGGCATCAGCGCGCTCTACCGCCGCTACGGCAGCAAGGAGGGGCTGCTGCAGAAGCTCTGCGGCGACGGCCTCGAGCTCTACATCGCCGCCTCGGAGAAGTCACTGGCGATGCGGGGGGACCCGTGGGAGGCGTTCACGACGTACATGCGCGACATCGTCGACGCCGACTCCAGCTCCCTCACCATCGCGCTGGCCGGCACCTTCCACCCCACCGAGGAGCTCTACCACGCCTCCGCGCGCGCCTCCCAGCTGGCCATCGAGGTCCACGACCGCGCGGTGAAGGCCGGCGCGCTGCGCCCCGACGTGACCGCCGCCGACATCGCGCTGCTGTTCGAGCAGATCGCCTCCATCAAGCTCGGCGACGGGCAGCGCACCACCGAGCTGCGGCACCGCTACCTGACGCTGGTGCTCGACTCCCTGCGCAACCCCCCTGCCCACCAACCGCTGCCCGGCCCCCCGCCCACGGACGAGGAGCTCGAGCAGCGATGGGCGCCGCCCTCCTGACGGCGCGCCCCGCCGTACGCTCAGAGGGCGAGCCGCTCGGCCAGCGCGAGCGTGCGGCGCGCCCTCGTGATGATCGGCGCGTCCACGAGGCGGCCGTCGGGCAGCGCGACCGCGCCCACGTCGACGGCGCCCTCGGCGGCCTCCACGATCTCCCGCGCGGCGGCCACCTCCTCCCCCGACGGCCTGAACGCCTCGCGGATCACCGGCAGCTGCCGCGGATGGATCGCCGTGCGGCCGAACAGCCCGAACCCCCGCCCGCGCCTGGTCGAGGCCAGCAACCCCTCGTCGTCGGCTACGTTGGCGTACACCGACATCGGCACCGGCGGCAGCCCCACCGCGGCCGCGGCCAGCACCGCCCTGATACGCAGCTGGTCGAGCGCCGCCTCGTCGGTGAGAGACAGCTGCGCGATCAGGTCCTGCTCGCCCAGCGCCACGCCGGCCACCCTCGGGTGCGCCGCGATCGCCACCGCGTTGACCACACCGGCCGCCGACTCCAGCAGCGCGTGGATCGGTGCGTCCAGATCGACCAGGTCCACCGCCGCGGGCGACTCCACCTTCGGCACACGCACCCCCGCCACCGGAAGCCCCTCCAGCGCCCGCAGGTCGAGCTGGCCCTCGTCGGTGGCCGGGTCGTTGATCCGCACATGGACGGCGGGCGCCCCGCCGCGCAGATAGGCGACCGCGTTGCGCCTGGCCTCCTCCTTGCGGGAGGGGGCGACGGAGTCCTCCAGGTCGATGATCACCACGTCGGCGCCCGACGTCACGGCCTTGTCGAACCGCTCGGGTCTGTCAGCCGGAACATAGAGCCACGTGAGGTTCATGCGATCACCCCGTTCTCCCGCAGTTGCTTGATCTGCTCGGGCGTGTAGTCGAGTTCGCCCAGCACCTCGTCGGTGTCGCGGCCGAGTGGTCGTCCGGTCCAGCGCACCTCGCCGGGGGTCTCCGACAGCCTGAACAGCACGTTCTGCACGGTCACCGAACCCAGCTCCTCGTCGGGCAGCTCGACGAAGGTGTTCAGCGCCTCGTACTGCGGATCCTCGGCAATGTCCTTTACATTGTAGATCGGAGCGATCGCCGCCTGCGCCTCCTCGAAGCGGGCCACGACCTCCTCCGCGTCACGTGCGGCGATCCACGAGCCGACCGCCTCATCCAGCTCCTCCACGTGCTCTACCCGGCCCGCGCCGCTGGAGAACCACGGCTGCGCGACCAGGTCGGGCCTGCCCACCAGCGTGACCACGCGCTCGGCGATGGTCTGCGCGCTGGTGGAGACGGCCAGCCAGCGGCCGTCCCTGGTGCGGTAGGTGTTGCGGGGAGCGTTGCTGCTCGAACGGTTGCCCGCGCGCCGCGGCACCACTCCGAGCGCCTTGTAGGCCGTCATCTGCGGCCCGAGCAGGCCCATGATCGGCTCGATGATGGCCATGTCGACGACCTGGCCGCGTCCGGTCCGCTCGCGGGCGTGCAGCGCCACCATGACGGCGTAGGACATCGCCAGTCCCGCGATGCCGTCGGCCAGCGCGAGCGGCGGCAGCGTCGGCGGCCCCTCGGGCTCGCCCGTCATCGAGGCGAAGCCGCTCATCGCCTCGGCCAGCGTGCCGAACCCCGGCCGGCTCGCCATCGGCCCGAACTGGCCGAACCCGGTCATCCTCGCCACGATCAGGCGGGGGTTGAGCGCCAGCAGGTCCTCAGGCGCGAGGCCCCAGCGCTCCAGCGTGCCAGGCCTGAAGTTCTCCACCAGCACGTCCGACTCCCGCACCAGGCGGCGCAGGATCTCCTGCCCTTCGGGCTTGGACAGGTCGACGGCCGCGGCCCTCTTGTTACGCGAGAGCGACTTCCACCACAGGCCGACCCCGTCCTTGGCGGCCCCGTGCCCGCGCGAGGGGTCTCCGCGCCTGGGGTGCTCGATCTTGATGACGTCGGCGCCGAAGTCGCCCAGCATCATCGCGGCGGACGGCCCGGCGAACAACGTCGCCGCGTCAATCACTCGGATATCGGCAAGACTGGTCATAGTCCTATATCTTATAAGTTATGCGAGCGCCCATGAGCAAAGCGGACTACGCGTACGAGGTGCTGCTGGAGGAGATCAGGACGGGCCAGATCCCCGGCGGCACCGCGCTGCGCGCCGCGGCCGTCGCCGCCAGGCTCGGGGTGTCGGTCACCCCGGTGAGAGAGGCCCTGCGCCGCCTGGAGAAGGACCGGCTGATCAGCTACGAGGCGCACCACGGCGCGACGGTCGTCGATCTCGGGGACGAGGCGCTGGCGGAGTTCTACGGCGTGCGCGCGGTGGTGGAGGGCCTGGGGGCGAGGCTGGCCGCCTCCCGCGTCACCGCCGTGGAGCTGGCCGACCTGCGCGAGCTGCACCGCTCGATGGCCGAGGCCGCCGCGGCAGGGCGGCTGGAAGAGCTCGGCGCGGGCTCGGAACGCTTCCACCTGCGGATCGCCGACATCGGCGGACCCGCCTTCCTCGGCCAGCACGCCAGAGCGGTGCGGGCCAGCTTCCCCGTGCCCGCCACGGCCTCGCTGTGGCTCGACCCCGAGGTGGCGGCGCGGCAGCTGGAGGCGCACGAGCGGATCCTGCGGGCGCTGGAGGAGGGCGACGGGACCACCGCCGAGCGCGTCATGATCGAGCACGTCGAGGCGGGCGCCGTCCACCGGCGCGAGCACGGCGCGTCGCCGGCCTGAGCCCCGGCGGACCCGCGTCCCGGCCTCCGCGCCTCAGACCCGCGCGGCCCTGCAGGCGAGCTGGAGGGCCAGGCGTTGCTGGGGATCGTCCAGGTCGGCCTGGAGCAGTTCCTCGATGCGCCTGACGTTCCTGCTGACGGCGTTGCGGTGCATCCGCACCTCCTCGGCGGCCCTGGCGGGCGAGCCGTGGTGGTCGAGGTAGGCCCGCAGGATCTCCAGCAGCAGCCCGGCCTTCTTCTGCTCCAGGATCGGCTGCAGCAGCTCCCTCACCGCCTGCTGCGCCGCGTCGGAGGAGTACCACTCCTCCAGCATCCGGTCCAGGCCGGCCAGGTCGTAGGTGGCCAGGGCCGAGGAGCCCCTGCGCACGGCCGTACGGGCCTCGGAGGCCGAGGTGCGCAGCCCCAGCAACCCCTGGTGGGCGGTGCTGACACCGCATCGCAGGTCGGCGCCGGCCGGCCGTACGCGCTCGAGCAGCAGCGCCGCGTCCCTGGCGGCCGCGCGCAGGCCCGCGCGCCCCGGGTCGTGCGCCGAGGTGCGCACCACGATCAGCGCCCCGTCGGCCATCGTGACGCTCCACTCGGGCCCCACCAGCTCCCGCACCAGCCGCGCGGCCCGCGTCGCGAGAGTGTCGAGCAGCGCGTAGGGCTCGGGGCCCTCCATCCGCAGCACCACGTGCCATCCGTCGACGGGCAGCCCGAGCGTGCGCGCCCTCGGGGCCAGCTCCTGGGCCTGCTTCTCCGGCGCGACCAGCAGCTCGGTCAGCACCTGGGCGCGCGAGCGGGCCGGCGCCTCCTCCGAGGGGCCCGCCGCCGCCACCAACTCGGCCAGTTTGAGCACGATCCGCGTCGCCCTGCCCAGGTGGTCGTCGCGCTCCTGTGCGGAGAAGTCCGCCGCCACCTCGACGCCGAGCGCCGCGCCCGCCTCGGCGGCCATCCGCTCAGGCGCTCCGGCGGCGGCGAGCACGCCGCGCACCGCCTTCTCCGCCCTCACCAGCGCGTCGGCGGCGTCCCCGGCGATGGCGCGCTCGACGGCGACGACGAGCCCCGCCAACTCCGTCCCTTCCCGCGCCGCCAGGAGCGCCACCCCTGCCCGCTCGGCCAGGGCTGCGGCCGAGCGGGCCACCTCCACCGGCGCGGTCAGCACCAGCGCCGCCGCCCCCGCCGCGCCCGCGTCGCGCAGCACCACCTCCAGGCGGTAGCCGGTGGCCCGCAGCGACGCCTCGCCCGTGAGCACGAGCACGGCGCCCGGCGGCTGGTCCACCACCGTGCGCAGGTCCTCAAGCAGCCGCACCCCCGTGGCGAGCCGCGGCTCCGCTGGTCCGGCCAGTCGGCGCAGGTCATCGCCTGTGTACATGCGTTCAGTGTGCCACCAGCACACTGATCCCCCAAAGAGGGTCTCTCAGCACACCCCAGGTGACCTGCGGCTTTCCTACTGTGGGAGACATGGACATCGACACGGGGTCGCTCCCCGCCTACGCCAGGGGATGCGCCGTCCTCGGTTCGGGCGGCGGCGGTCCCGTGACGATCGCCAGGGCCGCCGCCCTCCAGGCGCTGCGCGACCACGGTCCCGTCCGCGTGGTCCAGCCCGCCGACCTCGACCCCGACCTGCTGGTCATGCCGGTCGGGACCGCGGGCTCCTCCGCGGTGATGTCGGAGCGGGTCGGCGGCACCGACGAGCCCCTGTACCTGCGCCAGAAGATCGAGGAGCTGTACGGCACGCCTGTCGCCGCCCTCATGGCCAGCGAGATCGGCGGCGCGAACGGCTGCCTTGCCGTCGCGTGGGCGGCCCGCCTCGGCCTGCCCCTGGTCGACGCCGACGGCATGGGCCGCGCCTTCCCCCGCATGGACCAGACCGTCATGCAGCTGCGCGGCATCTCCCCCACCCCCGCCGTGGTCTGCGACGGGCGCGGCAGGACCGTCGTCATCGACCACGTGTCGGGCCGCTGGCTGGAGCGCCTGGTCCGCGCCGCCCTCGAACCCTTCGGCGGCCAGGTGGCCACCAGCGAGTACGTGCTGCGCGGCCACCAGGTCGCCTCCTCCACCGCGCTCGGCTCGGTGAGCAGGGCGCTGCGCCTCGGCACCACGCTGCCCGCGCCCCTCATCTCGGGGAAGGTCGCCGAGACCGGCTCCATCCTCGTCGAAGGCCTCGGGCCCGACCTCGGCCGCCTGGTCAGGGTCGAGGCGGGCACCGAATTCCTCGCGGTCATGGAGGACGGCGCGCCGCTCGCCGCCGTCCCCGACGTGATCGCGATGCTCGACTCCCGCACCGGCGAGGCCGTCGACGCCGAGCACGTCAGGTACGGCCTGCGGGTCAGCCTCGTGCACGTCCCCTGCGACCCCGTCTGGCACACCCCCGAAGGACTGCGACTGGCAGGACCTGAGGCGTTCGGCCTGTTCGCCCTGCCGGTGCCCGCGACCTCCTCCGCTCCCCCCGGGGGACCCCCGCCCGCGGCCGCCTCCGCCCTCCTGGAGGACCCCCCGGCCGCGGCCCCGTCCCCGCCGCACCGGCCGGTGACGTCGTGAAGGCCGGAGTCGACGTCGGGCCGACCAACACCGACGCCGCCCTGCTCGGACACGCGGGCGCGATCCTGTCCACCGTCAAGGTCGCCTCGGTCCCCGGCGACCCGGTGGCCAGCGTCACCGCGGCGCTCGGAAGGCTCGGCGCGCCGCCCCTCGCGCAGGTCGCGGTCGGGCTGCGCGGCGCCGCCTCGGCCGTGGACGAAAGGCGCGGCCTGTACAAGGTCGCCGTCCTGCGCATCGGCGGGCACGAGGCGCAGGCCGTACGGCCGCTGTTCGGCTGGCCGGAGGACCTGCTGCGGGCCGTCTGCGCCGCGACCGCGATCGTGGACGGCGGCGGCGGCCTGGACCGCGAGGACTGGACGCCCCTGGACACCGTCGCGGTCGCCCGCTTCGCCGCCGGCGTCGCGGGCCGGGCGCAGGCGGTCGCGATCACCGGCCTGTTCTCGCCCCTCGACGCCGAGCAGGAGCTCGAGGCCGCCGACATCGTCAGGGCCGAGCTGGGCGACCTACCCGTCGCGCTGTCGGCCGACCTCGGCTCACTCGGCCTGATCGAGCGTGAGAACGCCACGGTCCTCGACGCCGCCCTGTCCGGTTTCGCCACCGACGTCGCCGCCCGCCTGGCGGCCGCGCTGTCGCCGGTCACCGCCGTCCACGTCACCCGCGGCGACGGCACGCTGATGAGTCTGGAGCACCTGGCGCGGCATCCGGGGCTCAGCCTGGGCAGCGGCCCCGCCAGCGTGCTGCGCGGCGCGGGCGTGCTGACCGGCCTCGAGGACGCCGTGGTCGCCGACGTCGGCGCGCGCCGCGTCAGGGTGGGCGCCCTCGCCGGCGGCTTCCCCGAGGAGGCCCCCGGCGGCGCCCGCATCGGCGGCGTGCCCGTCGGCCTGCGCATCCCCGAGCTGATCAGGGTCCCTCGCCCCTTCGAGCCCGCCGAGCTGGCCGAGGCCGTCGACAGGATGCAGCCGGGCGCGGACCGCCTGCCGCTCGTGGTCGTCGGGGGAGGGGAGCGGGCCGTGCCGGACGGGCTGCATCCGGTCCACGGCACGGCGGCGGGCGCCATCGGAGCGGCCACCAGCCCGGTCGGCGGTCAGTACGAACGCGTCGTGCGCCTGCCCGACCGCTCCGACCTGCCCGCCGCGCTCGAGGCGGTGGTCGAGGAGGCCAGGGCCAGCGCCGTCAGGGCCGGCGCCGACCCCAGGCACGTGCGCATCCTCGAGGCCGCCGACACGCCGCTCGCCTACCTGCCAGGCCCCTTCGTACGGCTGCGCGCCAGGGCCGCGGGCCCGCCAGCCCAGCTGTGAGACCCCCACGAAAGGCACACCTTCCATGAGCACAACCACCACCGACGAGGACTACCCCCTGGAGCGGGTGCCGCAAAGCGCCCGCTATCCCTGGTTCGACGTGGCCGTGCAGCGCTTCGGCCAGCTGTCCGACCTCACCCAGTTCCTGCTCGGCGCCACCCTGGGCGCGGGTCTGTCGTTCTGGGGCGCGTTCTGGGCGTTCACGCTCGGCTCGGTGATCCTGGAGATCGTCTGCATCTTCGTCGGCATCGCCGGCATGCGCGAGGGCCTGTCCACCTCGGTCCTGGCCAGGTGGACGGGGTTCGGCCGCTACGGCTCCACCCTGATCGGCGTCATCATCACGCTCAGCCTCTTCGGCTGGTTCGGCGTGCAGACCGCGGTCTTCGCCGCCGGCCTGCACTCGATCATGAACTGGCTGCCCCTCTGGGCCTGGTCCCTGATCGCGGGTCTCGGCGTGACCGCGCTGGTCATCCGCGGGTTCAAGGCGATGGGCATGACGGCCTTCATCACCGTGCCGGCCTTCCTCGGCCTCGCCGGATGGGCGATGTGGGTGGAGATCTCCCGCCACGACCTGGGCGCGCTGGTCGCCTCGCCGCCGTTCGGCGAGCCGATCTCGATCGCGACGGGCGCCACGATCGTGGCAGGCTCCTACATCATCGGCGCGGTCACCACGCCCGACATGACCCGCTTCAACCGCAACGCGGGCGACGTGGTCAAGCAGACGCTGGTGGGCATCTCCCTCGGTGAGTACGTGCTCGGCCTGGCCGGCGTGCTGCTGGCCTACGCGGTGAAGTCCTCGGACGTCATCGCCATCATCACCGCCTCCTCCGGCGTGGTCGGCGTCATCGTGCTGATCTCGGCCACCGTCAAGATCAACAACTGGAACCTGTACTCCGCCTCCCTCGGCCTGCTGAACGCCATCGAGTCCACGACCGGCCTCAAGCTCAACAGGGTCGCGGTGACCATCGGGATCGGGATCTTCGGTAGCATTCTGGCCGCGATGGGCATCCTCGAGCGGTTCACCGACTTCCTGCTCATCCTCGGCGTCATCACCCCGCCGATCGCGGGGATCATGGTGGCCGAGTACTTCGTGGTCAAGCGCTGGCGGCCGGTCCTCGACGCCTCCCGCGAGCGGGGCGAGCTCCCCGCGACCGAGCCCGGCTGGGTGCCCGCGACGCTCGTCATCTGGGCCTGCGCGGCGCTGGTCGGCTGGCTGAGCGAGCACCACCAGTGGATCGGCATCCCCGCGCTCAACTCCCTGCTGCTCGCAGGCCTGGCCTACATCGTCGCGGGCAAGCTCGGCCTGGTCCGTGGCTCCCGCGAACTCGTCACCGTCTGAAGGATCTCCCCCTTATGCGCATCGGCATCGACGTGGGCGGCACCAACACCGACGCCGCCCTCATCGGCGACGGCGGCGAGGTTCTCGCCACCGTCAAGTCCCCCACCACCGAGGACGTCACCGGCGGCGTCGCCGCGGCGCTGGCGGGCCTCGGCGCCAACCAGGTGTCCGCGGTCATGATCGGCACCACGCACTTCGTCAACGCCCTGGTCGAGGCGGCCCGTCTGGAGCCCGTCGCCGCCGTACGGCTGGGCCTGCCCGCCACGGCGGCCCTGCCGCCCATGGTCGACTGGCCCGAACGGCTCAGGAAGGTCGTCGAGGGCGCGTCCTACCTGTGTCACGGCGGCCACGAGTACGACGGCACCCCCATCTCCGAGCTCGACCCCGAGGAGCTGCGCCGGGTCGCCGCCGACATCAGGGCGCGCGGGCTGCGCTCGGTGGCGATCTCCTCGGTCTTCTCGCCCGTCAGCGACTCCTCAGAGCGGCGCGCCGCCGAGATCCTCGCCGCCGAGCTGGGCCCGGAGGTGCACCTCTCCCTCTCCGGCGAGATCGGCCGCGTCGGCCTGCTGGCCAGGGAGAACGCCACGATCGTGAACGCGGCGCTGCGCCCGCTCGCCGAGCGCACGGTGGCCGCCTTCAGCCAGGCCCTCAAGGTGGCCGGCATCGAAGCGCCGCTGTTCCTGTCGCAGAACGACGGCACGCTCATGGACCTCTCGCGGGCCACGCGCTACCCGGTGGCCACGTTCGCCTCCGGGCCGACCAACTCCATGCGGGGCGCCGCCTACCTGTCGGGGCTGACCGACTGCGCGGTCGTCGACATCGGCGGCACCACCTCCGACGTCGGCATCCTGGTGGGCGGCTTCCCCCGCGAGGCCTCGGGCGAGGCGATGGTCGCCGAGGTCCGCACCAACTTCCGCATCCCCGACGTGCTGTCGATCGGCATCGGCGGCGGCTCGCTGGTCGCCGAGGACGGCTCGGTGGGGCCGCGCAGTGTGGGCTACCGGCTGCCCGAGGAGGCGCTGGTGTTCGGCGGCGGCACGCTGACCGCCACCGACCTGGCCGTGGCCGCGGGCCACTCCGACATCGGCGACCCCTCCCTGGTCGCGGGGCTCGACCCGGCCAGGTCGCTGAAGCTCATCGCCGAGCGGGTGGCCGACGCCGTGGACCGCATGCGCACCTCCTCCGACCCGCTGCCGGTCGTGCTGGTGGGCGGCGGCAGCATCCTCATCAGGGAGCTGCCCGGCTTCGAGGACGTGCGCAGGCCCGACCACTACGCCGTGGCCAACGCCGTGGGAGCGGCCATCGCCCAGGTCGGCGGCGAGGTGGACAGGGTCTTCTCAGGCCCGCGCGACACCGTGCTGGCCGAGGCCAAGGCGGAGGCCGTGGCCCGCGCCGAGCGGGCGGGCGCGCGCGCGGGCAGCGTGCGCATCGCCGACGTGGAGGAGGTCCCGCTGGCCTACCTGCCCGGCGACGCGACCCGCATCAGGGTGAAGGCGGTCGGCGACCTGGACTTGGAGAAGATCAATGCGTGAGATCGACATCGACCAGCTGGACGACATGGCCAGGGGCGCCGGCATCCTCGGCACCGGCGGAGGCGGCGACCCCTACGTCGGCAAGCTGCTGGCCAGGGAGGCCATCCGCCGTCACGGCCCGGTGACCCTCTACGACATCGCCGAGGTGCCGGCCGACGCCACCGTGGTGCCGATCTCGGGCATGGGCGCCCCCACCGTGCTGCTGGAGAAGCTGCCCGCCGGCACCGAGGAGCTGGCCGCGCTGCGGGCGCTGGAGGCGGTGCTCGGCCGCAAGGCCACGCACATCGTCCCGATCGAGGTCGGCGGCGTGAACTCGATGATCCCCATCGCGGCCGCCGCCCAGGCAGGGCTGCCCCTCGTGGACGGCGACGCCATGGGCCGCGCCTTCCCCGAGGCGCAGATGGTGCTCCCCACGCTGATCGGGGTGTCCAACACGCCCATGGCCCTGGCCGACGACAAGGGCAACACCCTGGTCGTCGACGCGATCTCCAACCACTGGGCCGAACGGCTGGGCAGGGCGGCCTGCGTGCAGATGGGCTGCCAGGTCTCCTGCGCCGACACGGTGCTGCGCGGCGACCAACTGGCCGACGGCCTGGTCCCCGCCACCCTGACGCTGGCCGAGGACCTCGGCAGGGCCGTACGGCTGGCGCGGGCCGCCCACGCCGACCCCGTGGCCGCGGCGACCTCCGTGCTCGGCGGCGTGAAGCTGTTCGCGGGCAAGGTCGTGGACGTCGAGCGCCGCACCACCGGCGGGTTCGCGCGAGGCAAGGCGCTGCTGGCGGGGGCGGGCTCCTTCGAGCTCAGCTTCCAGAACGAGCACCTGCTGGCGCGCAGGGACGGCGGGATCGTCGCGACCACCCCCGACCTCATCTGCGTGCTCGACACCGACACCGGCGAGCCGGTGACCACCGAGGCCATGCGCTACGGCCTGCGCGTCACCGTCATCGGGGTGCCCTGCGACCCGCGGTGGACCTCCCCCGCGGGGCTCGAGCTGGCGGGGCCGAGGTACTTCGGCTACGACTGCGACTACCGGCCCCTGACCCTCGCCTAGCCCCGAGCCCCGGCTCAGGGCCTCCCCAGAGCCGGGGCGCGTGCCACCCCTCCGCGGCGCGCCCCCGGTCCCTGTCCCCGCTCGGGTCGCCCTGCCGTCCGTGCAACGTGGAGGAAATATTTGTCAGGACATTCTGACCTCGGTAACCTGATCACATGACCGCGAACCTGGCGATCGACCTGGACCGCTCCAGTCCCGTCCCGCTGTACTTCCAGGTGGCCGAGCAGATCGCCGAAGCGATCAGGCGAGGCGACCTCGCCCCCGGATCCAGGCTCGACAACGAGATCCTGCTCGCCGACCGGCTCGGGCTCTCCAGGCCGACCATCCGCCAGGCGATCCAGTATCTCGTCGACAAGGGCCTGCTGGTGCGCAAGCGCGGCGTGGGCACCCAGGTCGTGCACGGCCAGGTCAAGCGCTCGGTCGAGCTCACCAGCCTCTACGACGACCTGCGCCGCGCGGGGCAGGAGCCCGCCACGCAGGTGCTGGCGCTCGAGCCGCGCCCCGTCGACGAGCAGGTCGCCCAGGTGCTCGGCCTCTCGCCCGGCGACGAGGCCCTCTACCTGGAGCGGCTGCGCTTCGCCTCGGGCGAGCCGCTGGCGCTGCTGCACAACTGGCTGCCCCTCGCCCTGGCGCCGCTGACCCCCGAGGGCCTGCAGGGCAGAGGGCTGTACGAACTGCTGCGCGCCGCCGGGGTGCGGATGCGGGTGGCCAACCAGCGCATCGGCGCCCGCGCCGCCTCCGCGACCGAGGCCAAGCTGCTCGACGAGCGCAGGGGCGCGCCGCTGCTCACCATGATCCGCACCACCTACGACGACCAGGGCAGGGCCGTCGAGCACGGCTCACACGTCTACCGGGCTTCGCACTACTCCCTCGAGGTCACTCTCATCGAGAGATGAGGCCCTGCTCGCCTTCCTCTTGAGATACCAGGTGGTGCCGAGCCCGAACAGCACGGCCGCCACCAGCCCCACCCACGAGAAGCCCTTCAGCCACTTCTCGGCGACGATGCCCAGGTAGTAGATCACCGCCGTGGTGCCGCCCGCCCAGACGATGCCGCCGAGCACGTTGGCGACCAGGAACTTCCAGTACGGCATGCGCAACGCCCCCGCCAGCGGCCCGGCCAGGATGCGCAGCAGTGCGACGAAGCGCCCGAAGAACACCGTCCACATGCCGTAGCGGTGGAAGTAGTGCTCGGCCTTGGCGATGTGGTGCGGCCCGAAGTGCTTGGGGAACCTTCTGCCCAGACGGTCGAAGAGGGGCTTGCCGCCCCTCCTGCCGACGGCGTAGCCGATCGAGTCGCCGACGATCGCCCCCACACTGGCGCACACGCCCACCCAGACGGGGCTCACCACACCCTTGGCCGACAGCAGGGCCGAGCTGACCAGGACGATCTCGCCCGGCAGCGGGATGCCCAGGCTCTCCAGCCCGATGACCAGCCCCACCAGAGCGCAGATCCACAGCGGCGGGATGGCCTGCAGCCATTCGTCGATATGCATCCGGACACCTTAGCGTCGGCAACCTGCGGAAAGAGCGCCGACAGAAGTCGCGATCACACGGGCCGGTCGGCGCCGGGTCCAGGTCGGAGGGCCGCCGCCACTCCGCCGGGATCGGCGCCCTGTGGCCCTCTGTCGCCCGCAACGGGCGCGCAGGGCGTCCCCGGGTCACGCTCCCCCTGTCGAGGACCGGCGCGGCCCGACGGGGCCTCGACACCCGCGCCGACGGCCTGGCCGCCTGTGTGCTCTCCCCATGGCGACCGGGATCGGGACCGTGGCGCCCCAGCCGTCAGGCTGTGTGACCTGTCCGATGTCGCAGCGCCCCGGCCGTCGTATGGACGGGGCCGGGGCGCTCGGACCAGAAGGCGTTACCGCGTGACCCGGGTGCCGCCGAAGGTGACGACGAGGCGGCCGTCTGCGGCGAAGGACCAGTTCAGGGCGCCGGAGTAGGAGGCGCAGCGGGAGCCGTTCGTGCCGGACCAGAACTGGTTGGAACTGTCCGCGTTGCCGACGATCTTGTCGTTGCTGCCGCTGCCGGCGCGGCAGGAGACGTTGTTGCGGAACACCGAGCTGCCCGCCTCGAAGGTGTAGTTGCGTTCGGTGTTGTCGATGCTGATGTTGTCGGAGACCGTCATGGCGCCGGGGTTGCGGTTGTAGGTGAAGCCGTGCTTGCCGTTGTTGTACGCGATGTTCCGCCGGATGACGTGGTTGACCCCGATGTCCTCGCCGCCGAGCTTGTAGCCGTTGCGGTCACCGTTGCCGGCCTGGCCGCCGTCGCTGAGGGTGCCGTTGTCGTACGACAGGGAGTCCTCGATGGTCACCGCGCCGATGGCCCCGGTGTCGGTCTTGGTGTAGAGGTCCCAGCCGTCGTCGATGTTGTTGCGCGCCACGGCGTAGCGGAAGACGTTGCCGGAGCCGACGGTGAGCTTGGCGGCGAAGCCGTCGGCGTCCTCGCCGTCGGAGTCGGCGTTGTCATGCGAGACGACGCTCAGCATGAGGTTGTCGGCCGGCCACCGGTCGCGGGGAGTGGTGGAGAGCATCCGCGAGAGCTGCAGGCCGGTGTCGCGGTTGAACCTCGTCACCGTGCGCTCGATGATGTTGTCGCTGCCGCCCACGAAGATCCCGTTGTCACCGGCGCGCTCGACGGTGATGCCGTTGACGTGCCAGTACGACCCGTTCACGGCGAGACCGCGGTTGGCCGGGTCCTCGGCCTGCGCCGAGAAGTTCAGGATCGGCGTCTCGCCGGGGTAGGCGGTCAGCTTCTTGCGGGCGCTGGGAGTGCCGTTGTTCCCGTCCGCGATGGTGACGGTCTGCGCGAAGGCGTACGTCCCGCCGCGCAGGTAGATCGTCCCACCGGCGGCGACGCGCGTGATCGCCGAGGTGAGCGTCGTCGGGTCCGACTGCGTGCCGGTCGCGCCGTCCCTGCCGCTGGGCGACACGTACAGCGCGCCGCTCGGCGGGGTCGTCGGGGTGACGGTCGGGGTGGGCGTGGGGCTCGGCGTCGGCGTGACGGTCGGGGTCGGCGTGGGGCCGCCACCCGCGGGGCGCAGGGTCCACTGTTTGGAGGTGACCGAGTCGCAGGAGTTCTGCTGCAGGACGGCGCCGACCGCGGTGGAGCTGTCCTTGACGTTGAGGCACTTGCCGCCGTTGGCGTTGACCACCCGGTAGTCCGAACCGGCGGCGACCAGCTGCCAGCTCTGCGAGGCGGCGCCGGTGCACGTCTCCTGCTGGACGGCCTTGCCCGCGCTGGTGGAGGCGTCACGGACGCCGACGCACTTGCCGCTGTGCCGGGCCTTGATCTGGTAGGCGCTGCCGGAGGCGGTGAGCGTGAAGACCGGTTCCGAGGTCTCGGCGCACGCGTTCTGCACGAGCTGCACGCCGTCGCCGGTGCTCTGCCCTGGTACGGCGGCGCACAGGCCGCTGCGGGCGTTGACCAGGGTGTAGTCGCCGTTGGCGGGGGCCGCCCAGGCCGGCGTGGTGACCGCGGCCACCAGGCCGGCGGTGGTGAGGAGCCCGGCGGTCAGTGCGACCGCCAGTTTCCTTCCCATGGATTGCTTCTTGTGCACGTCCAGCTCCATTCCTGCAGTGGGGGGTTTGTTCAGGCATGGCTGTCAGAGCTGCGGGCCGGAGGGGACCGCGGCTGTGGACTGAGAGGAATCCGGGGTGCCGGGCCCCGTGGCACCGGGGACCGCCCCCGGTGGGTCGTGGTACGGCTTGCGCGGGCCGTACCTGTGCTCGGTCAGTTCTTCAGGTCGTCGGCACGGGGTCGCGCTCTGCGCAGTCGACGCCAACCGGTTGCAGAAACAGTGCCGTTACATGACAAGCACCGTCAATACATGCCGATAAAACTGCAAACGCGATCGGGTGTTCCGCCTGGTTGTGTCGCTATTTCTGCAACAACCGATTGCAAGGATTCCCGTGCGGGCTGCGGCAGATGCCGACCGTTCTCGAGGAGATTCACGTCGGGCTGTCGCTGTCGCGCACACCATCCCCCGCCGCCACCGGGTATCGCGTCCGGCATGTCATCGCCTGGCCACCGTCCTACGGAAGACGCTCGTGGCCGTCCGCCGACCGTGGCCGACGAGTGATCGTGCCCGCCCGGAAAAGCCAGTCGACCGCCTCGGCCACGGCGTCCGGGGAGGTGTGGCGGGGCCGGTGACCGAGCATGCGCAGCGCCTTGTCCATGCTGCAGTGGGGACCGTGCGCGAGGTGGTCATAGGTGACCCTGGCGTCCTCCTCGGACACCGTGTGGCGCCACCGCTCCCACGGCAGGTACGCCAGCCGCGCCTCCTGCCCGAACCAGCCCGCCACCGCCTCGGCATAGCCACGCAGCGTGAGACCGGTGGTGGCGACCGAGTGGAAGCTCTCGCCCGTGGCAGCCGTGGGGTTGGCCAGCGCGTCAACGAACAGCCGGGCCACGTCGTCCGCGTTGCCCTACGCGCATGCGCCCCCGCCTGGACGCGCCCAGTCATGCGCCGATCGCGGAGATGAGGCCGGGCTCCAGGCCGTGCCTCGCCCCGTCGCGGAAGGCCGCCGTGAAAGCCCGTTCTCCCAGCTTCCGGCGGGACTGCTCCGCGCAACGCTCGTGCCACCTCGCGTGATACCCCAGCCGGGCCGGTGTGGTGCCCACCACCTGCCACAACGCATGGGCAGCGCCCAGCGTCCTGGCGGCCCGTTCGTGGTCCCCCCTGGCGCCGGCCGTCCACGCCAGCACCTCCAGGCACTGCGTGAGGGTCCACCGGTCGTTGATCTTCTGGGCGAACTCGGCCGCCTCGCTCACCAGCGCTCCGGCACGACAGCAGTCACCCAGGTTCCACATGGCGATGCCGAGCGCCAGCTTGGCGTGACTGCATGACATCGAAGCGTGATGGGTCTCGCACAGCGCCAGCAGTTCCTCACCGAACCTGGCGGCTCGCGCAGGGTCCTCCGTCGAGCCGTAGACGGCCGCGTAGTAGAGGTTGAAGGCGACGCTGTCGATGTCGCCGGTGGCGCGGTGGAGGGCGAGCGACTCCTCCAGGAGCGCGAGGCCGCGTGGCGCGTCGCCGGTGGAGAAGGCGGCGAGACCGGAGGTCCGGATGGCGAACGGCAGGACATTCTCGTTGTCTGCCTGCCGTGCCATGGTGTGACATTCCTCCAGGCTCGGCATCGCCACGGCCAGGTCGCCCTGGCGGAGGGCGAGCATGCTGTCCACCCAGAGCGCCATCGCCCGGGCTCCTACCGCGCCTGGCACCAGGTCCAGACCGCGCTCCAGCCAGTACCGGCCTTCGGTGAGGGAGCCGGCGAGGAGCCAGTAGAGCCACATCGCCGTCGCGGTCTCCAGCCCCTCGACAGCCGTGCTCGGCTCGCTCAGGCACATCTCCAGCGCCGCGCGCACGTTGGGCAGCTCGCGCCGCAGGAGCCGGTAGCGCTCGAGCTGGTCCGGGACGATCCGGTCGATCCGGTGTCCCTCCACCACATCCCGGTAGTGGTCGATGTACCGCCCGCGCAGCGCTCGCGCCTCCGAAGGATCCAGCCGCTCGTACCCGTACGCGCGGATGCTCTCCAGCATGCGGTACCTGACTCCGGCCTGCCCCTGCTCGCCCACCAGGACCGACTTGTCCACCAGACCTGCGAGCAGATCGATGACGTCGGCGAGGTCGATCTCGTCGCCTGCGCACACCGCCTCGGCGGTGTCGAGGTCGGTCCCACCGGGGAACATCGACAGCCGGGCCCACAGCCGCTGTTCCGCCGGCGAGCAGAGATCGAAGCTCCAGTCCATGGTCGCGCGCAGCGTCCGATGGCGGGGCAGCCCGGTGGGGCTCGCGCGCGCCACCACGTCGAAGTGTTCCTCCACCTCACGGGTGAGCTGCTCCAACGGCACTGCGCGCAGCCGCGCCGCGGCCAGCTCGATCGCCAGCGGAATTCCTTCCAGGCGCTGGGCCAGCCTCGCCAGACACGCCGCGTTCCTTGCGTCAAGGGAGAAGCCCGGCCACACGCTCGCCGCGCGATCCACGAACAGCCGTACCGAATCGTGCCGGGCGATGTCGCTCGGCTGGTGGCCGTGGTCAGGCACGGACAGTGACGGGACCACCAGCACCTGCTCGCCGCTCACCCTCAAGGTCTGCCTGCTGGTCACCAGGATCCGCAGCCGGGCGGCACCCCGCAACAGCTGCTCCACGAGGCGGGCGCAGTCCTCGAGCAGGTGCTCGCAGTTGTCCAGCACGAGCAGCATCCGCTTGTCCGCCAGGTAGTCCACCAGCATGGTCGCGGGGTCGGGTCCCGCCTCCGGCAGGCCCAGCGCCGCGGCGACGGTCGGTGCCAGCAGGTCACCGGCTTCCAAGGTGGCCAGCTCGACCGTCTCCACGCCGTCCTTGTACGTCCGCCCGAGCGTCTCGGCGACCCTGGCCGCCAGCCGTGTCTTGCCGACACCGCCCACTCCGGTCAAGGTCAGCAGCCGCGTGTGGGACAGCATCTGCCTGGCCTGCGACACCTCGCGTCTGCGCCCGACGAACCTGGGCGCCTCCATCGGCGGGCCGGTCCTGGCCGCAGGACGGCGCTCGGTCCGGCTCACGGCGCATCTCCGGAAAGGCTCGGGTCATCCCCCGGCTCCTGCCGGCTGACCCAGGCGGCGATCTGGACACGCGAGGTGAACCCGAGCTTGACGAGGATGTGCTCGACGTGTCCCTCGGCGGTGCGCTGCGCGATCACCAGCGCGGCCGCGATCGCCTTGTTGCTCATGCCCTGGGCGACCAGCCGGGCGATCTCCATCTCCCTGCGGGTCAACGGTGAAGGCCTCCGCTGTGGCTCGCTCTCCGGCGGGTCCTCCCGCATCGCGTACTCCAGCGCCTCGGCGAGGGTGAGCCCTGCGCCCTTGCGGAAGGCGGCCTCGAACCCTCTGGCACCGAGGTTTCCCCTGGCCGCCCGCTCGCAGGTGTCATGGTGTTCGGCGAGGTAGCCGAACAGGGGGCCGCCGAAGGAGCGCCAGATCTCCCGCAGGGCGCCGAGGAGCAGGGCCGCGCGCTCACCGTCACCCTCGCCGCAGCTCATCCATGCCAGGGCCTCGATGCACAGGGCGACGCCCAGGTGGTCGTCGAAGGGCTCCTTCAGCCGTACGGCCTCGCGTTCCATCTCGACCGCCCGCCGGGTGTCCCCCCGCTTCCACACCTCGATCCCGTACGTCCACAGCGTGTATGACCGGAACCAGTTCTCGTGGCGCGGCTCGCAGATCGCCAGGCACTCCTCGAACTGCTCGACGGCCTGGTCGGATCGGCCGAGAAGCGACCGCGTGGTGGCGAGATAGATCAACGAGTTCACGACGCCGATCTGGTCGTCCGTCCTGCGGCTGCAGTCCAGCGCCTTGCTGAGGAGGGTCAGCGCCCTGGGGAGGTCCTGCTGGAGCAGGGCGGCGAGGCCGGCGACGTACGTGGCGCTCCCTGTGATCGTCAGGTCGTCGAACCGGCGGGCCAGCTCTCCGCACTCCTCCAGCAAGGTCGCGGCCGCCGTGAAGTCGCTCTGCAGGACCGCGAGCCGAGCCTTGACGCAGAGAGCCCAGGCGCGGGCGGGAGTCGGCCGCTCATCGGCGGCGAGCAGGCGGTCGAACCAGTTCCTGCCCTCGTGCGGGGAGTCGGCCGCGATCCAGTAGTACCGCAGCGCCGAGGCGATGATCAGGCCGGACTCGGCCTCTCCCCCCGCCGCGAGGCAGAAGTCGAGGGCGGTGCGGAGATTGCCGTGCTCGGTGCGCAGGCGCGCGTACCAGGTCACCTGATCCGGTGTGAACCAGTCGTGCTGGGCGCCGAGCACCAGGTCCAGATACCAGTCGCGATGCCGACGCCGCAGCTTCTCCTCCTGGCCGGACTCGCGCAGCCGGTCCCGGCCGTACTGGCGGATGGTCTCCAGCAACCGGAACCGTACCTTCGACCGGTGCTCCTCCCTGACGAGGATGGACTTGTCCACGAGGCCGATCACCAGGTCGAGGATCTCCTCGGTGGCGATGCCGTCGCCGGAGCACACGTGCTCGGCCCCTTCGAGGTCGAGGCTGCCGGAGAACACCGAAAGGCGTGCCCAGAGCAGTTGCTCCTGCGCGGTGCACAGGAGGTAGCTCCAGTCGATCAACGCCCGCAACGTCCGCTGGCGGGGCAGCATCACCTTCGATCCCACCGTGAGCACCCGGAACCGGTCCTCCAACCGGGTCAGCAGCTGTTCGACGGAGATGGCTCGCAGCCGGACGGCCGCCAGCTCGATCGCCAGTGGGATGCCGTCCAGGCTCCGGCAGATCCGTACCACGGCTTCCCGGTTGTCGTCGGTGACCGCGAAACCGGGCAGCACGGCCCCGGCCCGCTCGGCGAACAACCGCACCGCGTCGGACTGCTCCGACGACTTGCCTGGCGGCCGCGACATGTCGCCGTCCAGCAGCGGCAAGGGCGGCACGACCATCGTCTGCTCGCCCGCGACGCCGAGCACCTGCCGGCTGGTCGCGAGGATCCGCAGGCCGGGCGCGGAGCGCACCAGCGTCTCGGCCATGACGGCGCAGTCATGCAGCAGGTGCTCGCAGTTGTCCAGGACCACCAGGGTCTGCCTGTCGCGCAGGTGGTCGGCGACTACCTCGAGCAGGGGCCTGGTGGACAGGTCCGGGATCTCCAGGGCCTCGGTCACCGCCTGGACGAGCAGATCCGGGCGTTCCAGCGCCGCGAGCTCGACCAGGTACACGCCGTCGGGGAAGGCGCGCCGCACGTCGGCCGCGACCCGGAGGGCCAGCCGGGTCTTGCCGACGCCGCCCACGCCGACGAGGGTCACCAGCCTGGAGCCGGCCAGCAGCCGCTTGACCTCGGCTATCTCACACCGACGGCCCACGAAGCTGGTCAGCTCGGCCGACAGCCCACAGATCTCCCAACCCCTCGACGCCACCCCCATGGGCGCTCCACCCGCGTGGTCCCTCGCGACACCCGTTCGATCGGAACTGAGCCGATGAAGTCCAGATTACGCCTGGACTCGCCCGGAGGTTTTTACCGTTTTGTATGGAATCGCCACAGGGATCCTGAGGTTGCAGACGTGTGAGGACCTGCGCATAACCTGAACAACGGCGGCTTGGTTGTTCCATCGTCGACCAAGCCTGGCGAGGTAATCGATGACAGCGCTGAGGACCAGCGCCTCCAGCCGGCAGCAGAAGGCGCGACTGCCGGCTGAGGCGACCAGCTTCGTAGGCCGCAGGCACGAAGTGGCCGAGGTCAAACGATGCCTGCCCGTCTCACGTGCGGTGACCTTGACCGGTGTGGGCGGCGTCGGCAAGACACGGCTGGCCCTCCGGGTCGCGCTCGACGTCGCGCGGGACTTCCGCGGCGGGGTGTGGTTCGTGGAACTGGCCGCGGTGGAGGATCCGGACATGCTCGCCCAGATCGTGGTCGAGGCTCTGGAGATCCGTGACCACAGACTCAGCTCGCCCGTGGAGGTGCTCACCGAGTATCTGCGGGACAAGCAGGCACTGATGATCCTCGACAACTGCGAGCATCTGGTGCACGAGTGCGCCGTCCTGGCTGACGTGCTGCTGCGCTCGGCCCCCGAGCTGCGCATCCTCGCCACCAGCCGGGAGGCCCTCGGCTTCGCGGGTGAGCAGACGCTACCTGTGCCCACGCTCCCGTTGCCGGACCTGGACGGCGCGCGGCTGCCCGCCGAGTCGCTCGCCAAGTGCGATGCCGTCTGTCTGTTCACCGAGCGGGCCAGGGCCGTCCTCCCCTCGTTCGCCCTCACCGAGGACAACAAGGACGTCGTCGTCCGAATCTGCCGGCAGCTGGACGGTCTGCCGCTCGGGATCGAGCTCGCCGCCGTCAGGTTGCGGGCGCTGTCCGTCCAGCAGCTGCACGAGCGCCTGGACGACCGGTTCCGGCTGCTGACTGCCGGCTCGCGGGCCGTACTGCCACGTCACCAGACGCTCCGCGCGCTGATCGACTGGAGCCATGCCCTCTGCTCCGAGAAGGAGCAGGCGCTGTGGGCACGCGTGTCGGTGTTCGCCGGCAGCCTGGATCTGGAGGCGGCCGAGGCTGTCTGCTCCGGCCACGGAATCGCCCGCGAGGAGATCCTCGACCTGGTGTCCGGCCTGGTGGACAAGTCGATCCTGATCCGGGAGGAGCACGGGTCACAGGCGCGCTACCGGTTGCTGGAGATCATCCGCCAGTACGGCATGGAGAAGCTCGTCGCCGCGGGCGAGGAGGCCACTCTGCGACGGCGGCACCGTGACTACTACCGCGCGCTGTCGGCGCGGGCACGAGCGCAGCTGTTCGGGCCGTCGCAGATCGCCTGGTTCGCCAGGCTGCGACTCGAGCACGCCAACCTGCACACCGCGCTGGAGCACTGCTTCGGTGATCCGTCAGAGGCCGCCGACGGCCTCGACATGGCCGCCGACCTGCTCTACCACTGGATCAGCTGTTACTACTTGGGCGAGGGCCGCCACTGGCTGGACCGGGGACTCGCCGCTTACACCCAGCCGGGCGAGATACGCGCCCGGGCACTGTGGGCCGACAGCTGGCTGGCCATCATCCAGGCCGACCTCGCCTCCGCCACGGCGAGGCTGGAGGAGAGCCGGTCCATCGGCGAGCGGCTGGAGCTGGAGCCGGTCCTCGCCTACGTCGCGCTCTACTCCGGGATGATCGCCATGTGCGAGGGCGATGCCGAGTCCGCCATCGCGCTCTACCAGGAGGCGCTGGCCCGGCACCGGGCCACCGATGACCCCGTGGGCACGGCTCTGGCCCTCATCCGGCTGTCCCTCGCGTACTCCTTCTGCGGCGACTCGACGCGGGCCATCTCGCTGGGCGATGAATGCCTTGCCCTGTCCGACGCCCACGGAGAAGGCTGGCACAGGGCGTACATGATGATGGCGCTCGGTGTGGAGGTCTGGCGGCAGGGTGACGCCGCGCGCGCGACCGAGCTCGAGACGAAGAGCCTGACCTTCAACCGCGCGCTCGACGACCCGCTGGGAGCCGGGGTCAATCTGGAGGTGCTGGCCTGGATCGCCGCCACCGAGAAGCAGTACCGGCGAGCGGCCCAGCTGCTGGGCATCGTGGAAACGGTCTGGCAGAGGATCGGAGCGCCACTGTCGGGATTTGGCCATCTTTCGCACTATCACGACGAATGTGTGCAACACACTCGTCAGGCGCTCGGCGATTCGGCCTTCGACATCGCGTTCGAGCGGGGCGCCCGGCTCACCTATGACCAGGCGCTCGCCTACGCGCTCCGTGAGGACAAGCACGTTGACGAGCAACCCGCCGAGACGAAGGGGGCGCAGCTGACCCCGCGGGAGACGGAGATCGCCGGTCTCGTCGCCCAGGGCCTGTCCAACAGGGAGATCGCCGCCTCCCTGGTGATCTCTCGGAGAACCGCCGAGGGGCACATCGAACACATCTTGAGCAAGCTCGGCTACCACTCACGCGCCCAGATCGCCGTCTGGGTCGGCGAGCAGGCGCGCCCGGCCGACGACAGGTCCCCGCCTGACACCGGCGTTCAATAGGGCAACAGCCGCCCGGAGGGCGTCCGCAGGTCCTGGGCCGGGCGGACGATCGGCCTGCCGCCCTTGTGGATCCGGATCCTTCGCACGTAACCACTTCCCTTCAGACGAGTCCGGGCGCGGGAAGCTCGAACCAGACGACCTTCCCGTCGCAGGTATGGGCGGTGCCCCAGCAACAGGCCAAGTCGGCGAGCAGAAGGTTTTCACGGCCCACCCGGTCCCTGGTCCGCGAGGAATCCGCGTGCTCGACCTCGCAGCGCAGCAACCCGTCCTCGGCGGCGAGCATGAACCGGATTTTGTCGCCGCTGTGACGCAGGGCGTTGGTTACCAGCTCGCTGACAAGAAGGTCCGCGACCGCGGCCTGGTGCTGAAGTCCCCACTGCACCAGGCGGTTGCGGGTGATGCGCCGCGCGCTGGGCTCGGCGGAGGGCTCGCACGAGAGAACCCAGCAGGCCGTCCGGTCGCCGCCGGCCGGCCAGACGCGAGCGAGCAGGCCGTCGGCGAAGGCCAGGAGCCGATTAAGGGTCATGAGTTTCATGCCGCATTCCCAGTGCGCACAAGTCCGACGAAGATGCTCCGGCCGTCCGGCAGTAGTTCACCGGCGTCATCGAAGATGACGACACCGTTGCAGAGCAGCCCCCACCCCTGTTCTGGGTGAAAGGCGACCATCCGGGCCGAATCGTGGTCCGAGGCGTCCGCCGACGGGCACTGCGGTTGATGCTGGCGCATGGCTCGTACCCTTCTCTGTATGTTCGTGGTTCTGCTGAGCTCATGTCTAAGCACTCAGCCTGCCCCGCGGACGGTACGAGCAAGACGGGATAAACCCCCGTATACGTACCTATTAGCTACAGGTAGGTACCTACGTAGTGGGCGCGCCCGGCAGCCCGTCTCATTCCGACCTGAGCTTGTCGGCGGTTCGTGGAGCCGGATGACCGTCCACACTGGGGCGATGACAAGCGACGCCGGGCCTCCACCCCGACCTGTCTTGGCGGACACAGCGCGAGAGCGGATCCCGACCGTGTTCCCCTGGAGCATCGGCAAGATCGCTGGTTGCCTGGACTCCACGATCGACCATTCCATCCAGATCGTCGACCGCGCCACCGAGATCGCGCCAGACGACAGCACAGGGAACCGTGGGTAATGCTACGTATGCGCATGAAGCATCTGCGGGTGCCCGCCGGAACGCTGCTGTTCGCGGCAGTGGTGGCGTGCGGCGGTCAAGACCCGACGACCGCGCGGACGAGCCCTGCTCCGTCGGCGTCCAAGCCGACCGCCACGTCCACGAAGGGCGCTTCGTACGAGCTACGCAGGAGCGACCTTCCTTGGAACGGCACGGGAGACCCGTACAACGCCATGGTCGGGCTGGACGACGGGCGGCGAGTGGCCATGCACCACCGGCGGGGGAAGGGGCTCTTCGAACAGCACTCCGGTCCACAGTCCGACGGGTGGACGAGGCCACGCCTGATCTACGGCACGAAGACCGAGGCCTGCCAGGGGATTCACCTGCAGGCCTTCGGCGAAACCGTCACGGTGACAGCGGACTTCGGCCTCTACTGTTCGGACGGCGAGCCGCCGATGGAGTCCATCGCGGCCGTCAGCGTGGGGAACCTGCACACGTGGGACCACCATCTGACGAGAGGCTTCGACGGCTGGGAGCGGGTCTCGGCGGGCGATGGCGGAAGGGAGATCACCTTCAGACGGGGCTCCTCCACGCTGCGGTGGAGCAGGGCGAACGGGTTCTCGAAATAAGGGCGATCATCTCCCTCTCGTTGTCTCTGCCGTTCGGGAGACGCATTCGGATGACATGGGCGTCGCGGGGACTTCCTGAGAGACGGCCGCCTACTCCGAGGCCGAGACCACCTCCCCGCCCTGCACCACGTACCTCAGGTTCTTCGGCTCGGCGAGCGCGCCGATGTCACGCGTCGGGTCGCCCTCCAGCACCAGCAGGTCGGCGTGCGCTCCCACCGCCAGCGTCCCGATGCTTCCCGCCATGCCCACCAGCTCTGCGGCGTTGACCGTCGCGGCCCGCAGCACCTCGATGGGGCTCTGCACCCGCGCCCGCAGGCGCAGCTCCTCGCTCTGGTGGCGGTGCATCCCGCCCAGCAGGTCGCTGCCGTAGACCAGGCGCACCCCCGCCGAAGCGGCGCGCTCCAGCGCGGCGAAGCCGGCCTCGAGCACCTCGTCCACCTTGCGCCAGCTCGCCTCGGGCAGCCCGAAGGCCATGCCCTCCTCCTTGAGCGCCCAGTACGTCACCAGGGTCGGCACGAGGAAGGCGTCCTTGCGCAGGAACAGCTCCACGCTGCTGTCGTCGATGAGGTTGCCGTGCTCGACCGAGCGCACCCCCGCCTCGAGCGCCCTGTTGACCGCCTTGGCGGTGTAGGCGTGGGCGGCGACGTAGCGGTTGGCCGCCTCGGCCTCCTCGACGATCGCGCGCAGCTCGTCCATGGAGTACTGCGTGGAGTCGATGCGGTCGGTCGGCGAGGCCACGCCGCCCGAGGCCATGACCTTGATGTGGTGCGCGCCCTTGCGCAGTTCGTCGCGGGCGGCGGCGCGTACGGCGTCCACGCCGTCGGCCACGCGGCCCACACCCGCGCAGCAGGGGTGGTCGTCCTGCCGGTTCACGCCGCGCCCTCGCAGGTCGCCGTGGCCGCCCGTCTGGCTCAGCGCCTTGCCGCAGAACAGCAGACGGGGCCCGCGGATCAACCCCTCGGCCTGGGCGTCGGCCAGCCCGTAGTCGGCGCCCGAGGCGTCGCGGACGGTGGTGAAGCCGCGCTCGAGCATCTGGCCCATCAGCCGCGCGCTGTGGGCGGCGAGGTAGCTGGGCGACATGGAGGGCAGCGAGCCGAGGTCGGCCGTGGAGGCGGTGACGTGCACGTGCGCGTCGATCAGCCCCGGCATCACGTGCGCGCCGCGCAGGTCGATCACCCGCGCGTCCTGAGGCGCCTTCAGTCCTGGCCCCGACTCGACGATGCGGCCGTCCTCGCAGCGCAGGTCGCCTTCGGAGTGGTCGCCCGAGGCCACGTCGAGCAGCAGGGCGTTGCGCAGCAGCAGGCTCATCGCCCTTCACCCGCCCCGACGGCCTGGCGCAGCGCGGGCACGGCCAGCGGCGCGAGCGCCACGGCCGCCGCCACCGACGCCTCGTCGTAGCTTCCCTCGGCGTCCAGCAGGTTGAGCACGCCCAGCACCCGCCCCTCCTCGACCACGGGCACGTTGATCACGCACCCGCACCCCAGGCTCTCGATGAGCTCGTGGTCGGCGAAGATCTCCCGCACCGCGGCCCTGTCGGCGCCCAGGTACGGCCTGCGCCCCTCGATGCACGTGGCCAGCCAGCCCTCGGCCACCTCCACCGTCTTCTCCCCTCCCACCGGGTACTGGCCGGGGTGGCTGCTGTGCACCCGCCGCAGCGCGCCCCGCTCGGGGATCCAGGCGAGGACGGTGAACAGCCGCGCCCCCACCTCCCGCCTGATCGCGCTCTCGACGTCGAGCAGCTCTTTCACCTGGTCATCTCCTTATTCGGGGCGGGAAGGTCCCGCTCGGTCAGGTCTTCGAGTGATCGTCCCGCCGTGGACAGGCCGAACACCAGCACGCAGATCACCCCGGCCGCCAGCACCGCGGTGGTGAGACCGAAGACGCCGGCGAAGCCCAGGCTCGCCGCCGACAGGCCGATGATGGTCGGCGCGAGGATGCTGCCCACCCGCCCGAACGCGCTGGACAGCCCCGTGCCCGTCGCGCGGATCCAGGTCGGGAACACCTCGGGGGTGTAGGAGTAGACGCCCGCGTACGTGCCGTTGAGGAAGAACGACAGCACCGCGCCCGCGAGCGTGATCGTGGCGGGGGTGTCCATCTGCGACAGCCAGAACGCGCTGACCGCCGACCCCGCGAGGTAGATCGCGATGGTGTTCTTGCGGTCCAGCCTCTCGGTCAGCCACGCGGCGGAGAAGTATCCGGGGATCTGCGCCAGGTAGATGATGATCGAGAACTCGAAGCTCTTGGTCACCGTGATGCCGCGCTGGACGAGCAGGGTGGGGATCCACGAGAAGAAGCCGTAGTACGAGAAGGTGATCACGAACCAGATGAGCCAGATCACGGCGGTGCGCTTGGCCATCGCCGGGCTCCACAGAAAGCGCAGCGCGCTGAGGAGGTTGACCTTCGGCGTCTGCTTCGCCGGCGCCGCGGACGCCGGCGGCACCGGCGGCAGCGTCTGGCCCGTGGCCCGCTCCACGCGGCGCTCCAGGTTCGCCACGACCGCCTCGGCCTCCTCGTGGCGGCCCTGTTGCAACAGGAAGCGCGGCGACTCGGGCAGCGAGCGCCGCCACCACAGCAGCATCACGATCGGCACCGCGGTGATCAACTGGGCGACGCGCCAGCCGTCGTCCAGCGTGGGCACCACGAAGCGGCCGATCAGTGCGGCCAGGACGAACCCGAAGGAGAAGAAGCCCGCCAGCGCGCCGATGAACCAGCCGCGCCGCTTGGCCGGCACGAACTCCGACAGGAACGGCGCGATGATGGCGCTCTCCGCGCCCGCTCCCGCCCCCGCCAGGACCCTCGCGCCGAGGAAGACCTCGTAGTTGGGCGCGAAGGCGGCCACGACGGAGAAGACGGCGTAGAAGGCCAGGGCGTACATCATGACCTTCTTGCGCCCGATGCGGTCGCCGAGCAGGCCCGCCGCCGTGGCGCCGAACAGGAAGCCGAACGGCGTCGCCGACCCGATGAGCCCGAGCTGGCCGTTGGACAGACCCCACGCCTCCTGGGCACTGGGCAACAGGAAGGCGACGACGGCCGAGTCCATGCCGTCGAAGGTGTAGCCGAGCCCGCCTATCAGCAGCAGGACGTAGTGCGGACGGCTCAGCGGGAGCCTGTCCAGCCGCGCCAGCAGAGTCATGGCACATACCTCCCGGATCGATTTGCAGCAACGTATAGTGCGTTTCAGCGAAAACGCAATAGTCTTTGCATAGAAGTACGATGTCTCCCGGCCTAGGGAGAGGATCACGTGACAGAGCACGCGACGGACAGGTTCGACGACTGGCTGCGCGCCCGCGTGCCCGCCCGGGGCCTGCGGCCCAAGGCCGCCGCGGTGCTCGAGGTCCTGCTCTCGCAGCCGCGCAGGGCCTCCTACGGCTCGGCCGCCGAGCTCGCTCAGCTGGCGGGCGTCAACGTCGCGACCGTCACCCGCACGGCGCAGGCGCTGGGCTTCGCCGGATGGCCGGCGCTCCAGCAGGAGCTGCGCGCCCGCTACATGTCCTCGCTCAGCGCCGGGCAGGTCGCCGCCGAGCACAGCGGCACAGGCTCGCCCAGCGCCAGATCGCTGCGGCGCGACCTCGACAGCCTGGCCCTGCTCAACCGGCGCATGGACGAGGAGGTCCTGCTCACCATCGCCGAGGCCGTCGCGGCCGCGCGCCGTACGGTGATCGTCGCCGACGGCAGCTACGCCGCCGTCGGCCTCGCGCTGGCGCACAACGCGGGTCTGGCGGGCTACGACGTCAGGGCCGTGACCGCAGGCGACGCCGAGCTGGCCAACGCCGTCGCGGCGATCGGCGAGCGCGACGTCCTCATCGCCATCAGCTTCTGGCGGCTGTACGAGAGCACCGTGCTGGCCGCCAACGTGGCCCGCGCGCGCGGCGCCCGCGTCTTCGCGGTGACCGACGCCGCCAGCCCCGCCCTGGCCGAGGCGGCCGAGCAGGTGGTGATGGTGCCCGCGGAGGGTGTGGCGTTCTTCCCCTCGCTGACCGCGGGCTTGGCCGTCGCGCAGGCGCTCGTCACTCAGCTGGCCGCTGTCGACCCCGCGCGCACGAGCGCCTCCATCGAGGCAGCCGAGGGCATGTGGTCGAAGTTCGGCCTGCTGCACAGGCGGCCGTCCGGCGGCTAGAGTTCCCTGATCGCCGCCTGGGCGGCGTCCCTCAGCTGCCCGTGCAGGGCCGCGTTCGGCTCCCTGTCGGTCCTGACCTCCACGATCCGCAGCCCCTCGCCCCTGACCGCCTTGGGCAGGTCGGAGATGTCCTCCACCAGCCGGTACGGCGTGCCCGTCGCGGCCGCCACGTACCCGAGGTCCACCCCGTGCGGCGTGCCGAAGACCCGTTCGAACGGATCACGGATCGCCGCCTGCGGCAGCAGCGAGAAGATCCCGCCGCCGTCGTTGTTGACCACCACGAGGCACAGGTCGGGCCGAGGCTCCCTCGGCCCGAGGATCAGCCCGTTCTGGTCGTGCAGGAAGGTGAGGTCGCCCAGCAGCGCGTAGGAGGGCCCGTTGTGCGCCAGCGCCGCCCCCATCGCGGTCGAGACCAGCCCGTCGATGCCCGACACACCCCTGTTGGCCAGCAGCCGCAGCCCTCGCCTCGGCCGCATCGCCTGGTCGAGGTCCCTGATCGGCATCGAGGACCCGCAGAACAGCAGCGCCCCGTTGGGCAGCGAGTCGGCCAGGTCGCGGGCGATGCGCGGCTCGCTCATCCCGCTGGAGTCGAGCAGCTCGTCGATCGCCGCCCTCGCCGCCGCGTCGGCGCGCCGCCACGAGTGCAGCCAGGCGTCGTCGCCCGCCGCGACGGGGATCTCCACCGCCTGCGCCACCTGGGTGGCCGAGCGCGTCGGGTCGGGCCAGCGCGACAGGTCGGTGGCGACCACGATGTGCTCCTGCGCCCTGCGCAGCCACGACAGCAGCGAGCGCGACAACCCGGGACGGCCGAGCGTGACGACGACGTCGGGCTGGTGGGCGTCGGCGAAGGAGGGCGTGCCGAGCAGGAAGTGGTAGGTGGAGACGGCGTGGTCGCCGTACCTGCCGCCGCCGTTGGGCTCCGACAGCACCGGCCAGCCCGCCATGCCCGCCGCGGCGACGTAACGGCGCACGTTCGCCGCGCCGTCGCCGACCACCAGCACCCCTCGCCTGGTCGGCGGCAGGTGCAGGGCGACGGGCGGAGGGGCGACGCGGGTGCGCACCCACGGCCCCGAGGCGTCGCCGTCGAGCGACTCCACCCACGAGCTGTCGCCGTCGGGGATGAGCGGCTCGCGGAAGGCCAGGTTGAGATGGACGGGCCCGGGGTCGGACGGCCCGACGGCCCGCTGGTAGGCGCGGCAGGCCAGCGAGCGCCAGTAGGCGACCTGCCCCGGCCGCTCCTCAGGCACGCCGACCTCGGCGAACCACCTGGCCGAAGGGCCGAAGACCTTCAGCTGGTCGATGGTCTGGTTGGCGCCGGTGCCGCGCAGCTCGGGCGGGCGGTCGGCGGTCAGCACCAGCAGCGGCACCCCCGACTCGCTCGCCTCGATCACGGCGGGGTGGAAGTTGGCCACGGCCGTGCCGGAGGAGCAGATCAGCGCCACGGGGCGCTCGGAGCGGCGGGCCAGGCCGAGCGCCAGATAGGAGGCCGAGCGCTCGTCGATGCGCACGTGCAGCCGCACCCTGGACTCGGCGTGCAGGGCGAGCGCCAGCGGGGCCGAGCGGGAGCCCGGCGCCATCACCACGTCGGTCAGGCCGCAACGGACCAGCTCGTCGACCAGAACCGTGGCGAGCGCCGTAGCCGGGTTCACAGGTCCGCCTCCCGCATCCGCCGCAGCCACGACGGCGACTCGATCTCAAACTCCGACAAAAGCGAAAAATCCACTGCAGGACGCAATACTGGCAAGAAACCATCCACGGGGGCCAGCGAGGGACTCGCGACATCGCCTGACAGCAGCGACATGGTCCCCAGACCGCAGGCGTAGGGCAGCGACGGCAGGCACGCCGCCAGCGCCACCCCCGCGGCCAGACCCACCGACGTCTCCACGGCGCTGGAGACCACCGCGGGCAGCCCGCAGGCCTCCACCACCCGCAGCGCGGCCCGCACCCCGCCGAGCGGCTGCACCTTCACCACCGCGATGTCGGCCGCCTCGGCCGCCCTGACCTTCAGCGGATCCTCGGCGCGCCTGATCGACTCGTCGGCCGCGATCGGCACCTCGACCGCCCGCCGCACCGCGGCCAGCTCCTCGAGCGTGGCGCACGGCTGCTCGGCGTACTCCAGGTCGAAGGCGTCGAGCTCCTTCAACTGCCGTACGGCCGCGGAGACCTCCCACGCGCCGTTGGCGTCCACGCGCAGCTTCCCCGAGGGACCGAGCGCGTCGCGGACCGCCTCGACCCTGGCCAGGTCGTCGGCGAAACTCTGACCCCGCTCGGCGACCTTGACCTTCGCGGTGCCGCAGCCGGATCGCCTGACGATCTCGTGGGCCTGCTCGGGCCCGACCGCGGGGACCGTCGCGTTGACGGGCACGCGCGAGCGCACCGGCTCGGGCCAGCCGTCGAAGGCGGCCTCGCGGGCGCATGCCAGCCAGCGCGCGCTCTCGCGCGGGCCGTACTCGGGGAAGGGGGAGAACTCACCCCACCCGGCGGGCCCCTCGATCAGCACGCCCTCGCGAGCCGTCTGGCCGCGGAAGCGGGTGCGCATCGGGATCCGGAAGACCCGCGGCCCAGAACCCATCAACGCACCTTTCCCATGACCACCGGCTGTCGCCACTAACCTTACGAGCATGTGGAGGAACCCGTCGCATCCGGACCGTCCGTTGCGGGCGCTCGTCCTGCCCCCTGGGCCGCGGCTGTTCGAGGCGATCGAGGCGGCGCTGTCCGGCGAGGGTCCCGCCGTCCTCCCCCTGTCCCCCGACCGCCCCGAGGCGGCGCTGGCGACGCTGCGCCCGACGGAGATCGAGACCACCGAGGGCGTACGGCAGGCAGGCGGCCCCGGCGTCGGCGCCGACATCGCCGTCGTCATCGCCACCTCGGGCAGCACGGGCGCGCCCAAAGGCGTCATGCTGACCGCCTCCGCGCTCAGCGCCTCGGCCGCCTCCTCCCTGCGCCGCCTGGGCGCCGCCCCCGGCGAACGCTGGCTGTGCTGCCTGCCGCCCTCCCACGTCTCCGGCCTGCAGGTGCTGGTCAGGTCGCTCCTCAGCCGGGCCGAGCCGATCACCCACGAGCGCTTCGACCCCGCGGCGGTCGCGGGCTCCGGCGCCGAGCACGTCTCGCTGGTCCCCACCCAGTTGCACCGCCTCATGGAGTCGGGCGCCGACCTGAGCGCCTTCCGCACCATCCTGCTCGGCGGCGCCGCCCCCAGACCGGGGCTGCTGGAGGCCGCGAGGCAGGCGGGGGCCAGGATCGTCACCACCTACGGCAGCAGCGAGACCAGCGGCGGCTGTGTCTACGACGGCAGCCCCCTCGACCAGGTGGATCTCAAGATCCGCGACGACGGCAGGATCCTCGTCTCAGGTCCCGTGCTGTTCTCCGGCTACCGCTCGGGCGAGGCGGGGGCCGCCCCGGAGGGCGGCTGGTTCGCCACCTCCGACCTGGGCGCGATCGAGAACGGCAGGCTGAGGGTGCTCGGCCGCGCCGACGACGTCATCAACACGGGCGGTGAGAAGGTCGTCGCCGCCTCGGTCACCGAGGTGCTCGCCCGGCATCCCGAGATCGCCGACGTGGCCGTCGTCGGCCGCCCCGACCCCGAGTGGGGCCAGGCGGTCGTCGCCGTGGTCGTCCCCAGGGACTCCGCGGCCACCCCCACGCTCGCCCAGCTCCGGGCCTACTGCCGCGACCGGCTGCCCGCCTACGCCGCCCCGCGCGAACTGCGGCTGATGTCCGCACTTCCGCTGCTGCCGAATGGTAAAACCGATCTCGCCGCCCTTCGGACCGGAACCTGAGGCCCGCCGGATGCGTCTTATAGGAGCAGCTGGAAGATAGGAGCCCTTCATGAACCCAACCCGCAAGATGTGGGTGTCCGCGGCGGCTGTCGGCGTCATCGTCGTCGGCGGCGTCTCTGTCGCGGCGGCCGCCTCGGCGGGCAGGCTCGAGAAGGTGAGTCAGGAGACGAAAGTCGTGATCGCCCCGACACCGTCCAGCCGGCCCGCCGAAAGCCAGGATCCCCCCGCCGACGGACAGGATCCGGGCGAGGTCGTCTCCCATGAGGTCAACCAGGACCCGCAGGACGCGGTCGACTACTGGACCGACCAGCGCATGGAGGAGGCCGAGCCGATGCCCATGCCGGAGGTGAACGGCCAGCTCAACGACGTGGACAACTAGGGCGTCCACTCTCAGGGGGCGGCCGCCGGGTCCGGCGGACCGTCCCTTTTTCATCCGGCGCGGGAACAAATTGCGGCAGATGACGTTATTGATACTGGTGCGCCGAGCGGCCGGATCCGCCCCACCACAAACTTTTGACTGACTGCGACTCCGTTTGGAGGAGGTGTCCTCATGCCCCGAACCGCCGTGGCGACCTCGCCTGCCACCCTCGACCAGCTCCTTGACCGAGGGCGAGCTCAGGGTCACCTTTCCCTCGCGGAGCTCCGGGAGGCTTTCGCCCTAGCGGGGATCAGCCCCACCGAGGGACGTTCGATACTGCGCGAACTCACCGAGGCCGGGGTGAGCCTGGCCGCCGAGAACGAGCCCTCGCTCGGCAAGAAGGTTCCCGCACCGAAGAAGGCGACCACCACGCGCAAGAAGACCGCCACCACCAAGAGCGCCACGGACAAGACCGGCGCCACCAAGACGGGGGCCACCAAGACCGCCGCCACCAAGGCCGGTGCCAAGGCGACGGCCGAGTCCGCCGCGAAGCAGGCCGGCGAGGCCGAGCTCGTGGAGCAGACCGACCCGCTCGCCGCCGACGAGGTCGAGGCCCCTGACGACCTCCAGCTGAGCGCCGAGGACGTCGAGCTCGAGCCCGAGCAGGAGCAGCTCGACCTCGACGACAACCAGTCGGTCATGGGTGACTCCGTCCACACCTACCTGAAGTCGATCGGCCGCCGCACGCTGCTGACCGCCGCTCAGGAGGTCGACCTGGCCAGGCGGATCGAGGCCGGCCTGTACGCGGAGTACAAGCTCGACAGCGAGCAGGATCTCACCCCGGCCAGGCGCGCCGACCTGGAGATGGTGGTCGAGGACGGCAGGCGGGCCAAGGACCACATGCTCGAGGCCAACCTGCGCCTGGTCGTCTCGGTGGCCAAGAAGTACACCGACCGCGGCATGGCCCTGCTCGACGTCGTGCAGGAGGGCAACCTCGGTCTCATCCGCGCGGTGGAGAAGTTCGACTACACCAAGGGCTTCAAGTTCTCGACGTACGCCATGTGGTGGATCAGGCAGGCCATCCAGCGCGGCTTCGCCGACTCCGCCCGCACGATCAGGCTGCCCGTCCACGTGCTGGAGATGCTGTCGAAGCTGTCGCGCATCGAGCGCGACATGCACCAGCGCCTCGGCCGTGAGCCCACGCCCGAGGAGCTGGCCGTCGAGCTCGACAAGACGCCCGACCAGATCGAGGAGCTGCTGCGCACCAGCAGGCAGCCCATCTCGCTCAACGCCACCATCGGCGAGGACGGCGAGACCACGATCGGCGACCTGATCGAGGACGTCGACTCCCCCGAGGCGTCGGAGATCGTCGACAGGCAGCTGCTGGGCGACCAGCTGCGAGGCGTGCTCGACAACCTGTCGCCGCGCGAGGCGCGGATCATGGCGCTGCGCTTCGGCCTGGTGGACGGCAAGCCGCACACCCTCGACGAGATCGGCAAGCACCTCGGTCTCACCCGCGAGCGGATCCGCCAGCTGGAGAAGGAGTCACTCTCCAAGCTCCGGCACCCGAGCAACACCCGCCCGCTGCTCGACTGGGCGAGCTGAGAAGAGCCCCGGCCAGCGGCCGGGGCTCTTCGCATTCCGGCCCCCACCCGGAGCCCTTCGAACCCCATCGGTCGCACCCCACGGTCACCGCCGCTCGCACCCCACCGATGGCACCCCAGCGCTCGCATCCTGACACCAGACCCAGCGGTCCGACCCCGACAGGTCGCAGGACCTCGTGGCCGATCAGCTCGAGGCGGGCGGTGGGAGGTCCACAGGTACCTCGCGCAGGACGTCATTCTGATTCTGACGGGCACCAGGCACCCCCCCTGGGGACGCTATGGCGGTCCAGGCCGGGCCCATCCATCCCGGCGAGCGAATCCGGGATACTGCATACTGGATACATGACGCACAATACCGTAGACCGTCGTACTCTTCTCCGCGCAACCGGCCTGGTGGCCGGCGGCCTGCTGTTAGACGCGGGGGCGGCCCACGGGCTGACTCCGTCCTCCGCACCTGCCACGAGCCCGCCCACCCCGGATGAGGCCTGGGCGAAGCTCAGAGAGGGCAACCGGCGCTGGGCGTCCGGCACCGCGATCCACCCCCACCAGGATCTCGCCAGACGGGCCGGCACCGCCCAGAACCAGGAGCCCTACGCGGTCGTCGTGTCCTGCATCGACTCCCGGGTGCCTCCGGAGATCGTCTTCGACACGGGAATCGGCGATCTGCTCAGCGTGCGCAGCGCCGCCCAGACGATAGACCCGCTCGTGTCCGGGGCGATCGAGTACGGCCCGGCCGAACTCGACACCCCCTTGATCGTGGTGCTCGGTCATCAGCGCTGCGGGGCGGTGGCGGCCGCCGCGCACGCGTTACACGAGGACACGAGGCTCCCCGGCGACCTCCATCACATCGTCGAGGCCCTCCGTCCCGCGTACCGGCGCGCCTCAGGTAACACGGACAAGATGATCAGAATCAACACCGCCGACGTCGTGGCCAAACTGAAGGCCGACAAGCTGTTCGTCCCGCGCATCGCCCGCAAGCAGCTCAAGATCGTGGGCTGCTACTACTCTCTCGACACCGGCCAGGTCACCCGAGTCGTTTAGTCCGTGATGGCCTGGTTGGCTCGGCCGTATCGCACCCGAGGGCGCCCGAGTCCCTGCCGGTCGCTCGTTCGGCGAGGGCCTCGAGTTCGGTGACTGCCCGGTCGGTGGCCGTCTCGGCGGCGATCTCGGCCGCCAGGTGCTGCGCTTCGCGGCGGTAGGACGGGTCGTGCAGGACTCGGTCGACCGCGCGGGCGATGGTACGGGGTGAGCTGCTCTTGCTCACCGTGATCCCGGCGCCGGCGAATTCGACGTGCCGTGCCACCTCGCGCTGGTCTCGCCCGAGCGGCACGCAGACCAGGGGGACCCCGGCGGCCAGTGACTTGACGGCCGTCCCGTGCCCGGCGTGCGTGATGGTCACCGCGGCGTGGCGCAGCGCGATGCTGTGCGGGGCGGCCGCGGTGACCAGGACGTTGCCGGGCGCTCGGACCGTCGCCGGGTCCACGGCTGGGCCGGTGGTCAGCAGCCCGCGCACCGGCAGCGTGCCGAGGGCTTCGGCGATGCGCTCGAGCACTATGCGCTGGTCCATGAACGATGAGCTCAGGCCGACCAGCGCCAGCGGTGCGTCACCCGCCGGCAGCTCCAGCTCCCCTGCCCAGGCCGGGTCGTCGAGCCGTGGGCCGACGTGCCGCACGGAGGCGGGGAAGCGTCGGCTGGGGTAGTCGAGCGCACGCGGGGACAGCACGAGCAGCCGGTCGACGCGATAGAACGCGTCGATGACCGAGTCCACCGGCGCTAGGCCGTTGGCGACGCGGGCGGCGTTGAGCGCCGGCAGCCCCTTCCCCCACGGTTTGAGGATCAGCTGGGCCAGCACCCGATCCCGCAGGCGCCCCAGCACGCCCGCGGCGGGGGCGAGGCCAGGACCGGGCGGTGGCGCCCCAGGTGTGGGGAGCGGATAAAGGCTCGTCACCAGCGAGGCCACGGGGATCCCGGCGGCCTCGCCGCCAGCGAGCACGCCGAGCAGCATGTGCTCGGCGACCAGCACATCGGCCGGGCGGGCTCGCAACTCGGCCAGCGTGTCCCGGGCGTAATCGGCCGCAGGGCCGCAGACGATGCGATCCCTCAGCCGCGCGAACTCGCCCAGCGGCGTGCGGGCCTCGAAGTCCTTGATGACGTCCTTGACCGGATCGGTGGCATCGCCCTGGGGCGCCGTCGTCCAGGCGATCGGCTCCACGCCGCTGGCGGCGACCTCCTCGTGCAGTGACCTGTCGGCCAGCACCCGCACGCTGTGGCCGCGTTCGCGCAGTGCGCGGGCGACCGACAGGACGGGCGGCACGGCTCCGCCGCCGGCCCAGGTGGCGAACAAGAAATTGCTACTCATGGTTCCTCTTCCGCGGGTCGATCGAGGTCAACAGGTCGCACATGGCACGTTCGGCGTCCTCACGCGCCAGGCCGAGGTCGCGCCGCCACAGCTTCCACAGGTAGACGTCGGTGGCGGCGTAGTGCAGGTTCAGCGCGTGCTCGCGGGCGAGGCCCGGGGCCGGGAGGCGGTCGGCGAAAACCCGTTCCAGCCACGCCCGATGCTGGCCGCGCGCGTGAGCGGCCGCCCTGGCGATCGCCGGGACACGGTCGACCTGCGCGATCCAGAGCACATTGGCGTCGCCGTGCCGCTCGTAGTCCTCGAACAGCGCGGCCACGATCGCCGCCACATCACCGGCCGGCGCCTGACGGGTGACCGCCGCTTGCGACGCCATCCAGTCGGCGACGGCCTCGGCCAGCTCATCCTTGCCACCGAAGTGGTTGACGATCGTCTGCACCGACACACCCGCCTCATCGGCGACGTGCTGCAGCGTGACGTCGTCGTACCACCGCCGCATCCACAGCGCGGCCGCCGCCTCCAGCACGCGCGTACGCGTGACCTCCATGGCCGCGGCACGGGCACCCATGCGGTACGGACGCCTGGTCCCACTTTCCATGGAGTCATATCTATATTCAATTGATTGCTGAGTCAAATCAAATTGGCCGCCCTCGTCCTGACCGCAGCTGGCGGCGCAGCAAGGCCGGGTAGGTGGGTGAGGGGGCACGCGGTTCTCACGTGTCCTGATCCTCTGCCGTGGTCGCAGGTCCTCGATGTGGCCGGCCACGACGTCGTCGGGTGGGTTGGTGCACAGCACTCGGACCAGCGGGCCGTCCCCCGTTCGTCGGCGGACCGCCTGTCGCACGCGTCAGCGCGTCCAGGCCAGGCAAGGTACGGCTCGCGGTCGGGTGGAGGGCGGGTTCGGGTGCGGCGGGAGTGGGAGCCGGAGGAGCTGATCGCGGCGTGGACGTTGCTGGACGCGACTGGGAGTTGGTGGGGAACAAGACGGGAGCGACCCGTCTGGAGTTCAGCCTGATATTGAAGTTCTTCGAGCAGGAGGCCCGGTTCCCGCGGCAGGTGGGTGAGCCGCACAAGGCTGCGGTGGACTACGTGGCCGGCCAGGTGAAGGTCGATCCGGCGTTGGTGGCGGAGTATGGCCGTGGTGCTCGTTATGCTGCCGAAGTGATCAATACCCCCCTCCTGCGCGGCGCCCTGGCCATGGGTTCGGTGCTGGCCGTACTCACGGCGGCGCCCGCGTACGCGCAGCAGCTCGACGAGGTCGACATCGAGTTGCCTGACATCGGCGTCACCCTGCACGAGCAGGCCGACGATCCGAAGAAGGTCTCCGCGTTCTCCACCCGGACGCGTGCTTACGTCCGGTCCTCCGAGGAAGACTCCTTCGTGAAGAAGAAGGGCTACAAGGAGCTGACCGTGTCACCGACGGGTGGCAAGGTGGCCGGCGTGCCCGACACGTTCGCGGGCAACACCGACTCCGTCGTGATCATCGACAGCGCTACGGGAAAGACCCGGCGCATCCGCACCGTGCGCAAGCCTCTTGAGACGAACTACGCGCTCTGGTCGCGCGATGAGCGCAAGCTCGCCCTGACCATTGAGAAGAAGGTCGGGAAGAAGTGGCACACGATCGGCTTCACACTGATCGACACCGTGGCGGGCACGGCGAAGGCGGTTATGATTCCCGGCGTCGACAAGGAGACGTCCTTCGAGTGGACGCCCGACGGCAGGTACCTAGCCGCCACCCACCACGACGGCGTCCGCTTCTACGACCCGGATGGGCGTGTCCGGCGGGCCTATCCCAAGATCGGCACACTGGCCGGGGCTGAGGACGCGTTCTCGCCTTCGGGCAAGCAGATGGTCACCTGGTGCCCAGCTCGCTACACGGAGATGTTCTGCATCTGGGACACCCGGTCCGGCAAGCTGGCCAACCGCGTCGGCAAGAGTGCCGAGGATTCGCTGGGCTGGTGGGATGACCGTCACCTGATCAGCTTGGTGAAGGAAGAAGGCGGCTACCAGGCGGTCGTGGTCGATCTCAAGGGCCAGGTCGTCCGCGTTCTGGCCGACGTCTCCTCCCCCGCGTGGAAGAAGGACGAGGTCTACCTCTCCTATACCCCCGCTAGCTAGGGCTTGGAACGAAGCCCTTGCCCGATTGGGCGAAGGCTTCGTCATGTCACAGATGCAGGCCGGTGCCGTATTCGGTTTCCTGGGTGGCCACCGCGTGCAGGTCGCGTTCGCGCATCACCAGGAGGTCTGCGCGCGCAGTTCCACCTCGAGCTGCGCGCCACCGGCCGGCTGGATTCGGGCTTGGGCAGCTGGCCGGCCCCAACCGGTGACGCACAGTACCGCCACAGGCGGGACCATCGCCCATGCCAACAGCCTCCAGCCGACCGGCTACCTCAGGACGGAGGTGTCGTCCCCCGAGCAGATCACCGTCTTCTGGTCCACGGTGGACAAGGTGGAGCAGTACGTCCTGCTGCGCGGGCTGGGCCCCCGGCGGGCCGTACACGGAGGTGTGGCGGACCGACGCCAACGGTGCCACCGACACCGGGTTGCGGCCGGACACGACCTTCGTCCACACCGGCACGTCCCTCAGCCACACCGACACCCATCTGGAGCCGGGGACCACCTACCGCTACGTCGTGCAGAGCACCGACGAGACCCGGGTGTCGGAGGGTGAGCTGGCGGGCGGCGCGGCCGGAGCCGCTCATGTAAATCGACGCCGGCGGCGAAGGCGGGCTCGACGGGCAGTGGGTGGTGCCAGCCGATCTCTTCGGCCGGTTCGCGCCCGAGCGCCTGCAAGTCGTGACGAAGGTTGCTCCAGGGACAGACTCACCTCAAGAAGATCCGTCGCGCCCTGGCGAGGTTGGCAATCAGTTCGGAACGGGTCTGGTGCTCGTGCGCGACCCACGCGGGTTGACCGGGACCGCTGCGCCACGATTCGCTGAGCGGGCTGTTGTCTACGGTGTCGAACCCGAACTGGTCGTACAGTCGCGTCACGAGTTCTACGGCTTCGGGAAAGTCGCTCGAGGCCGACAGCGCCAGACGGCCGGAGGTGCCCGCCGGTCTGCCCGCGGTGGTGATGCGGGGAGCCTGGATGTGGGTGAAGGCCTTGACGACCTTGGATCGCCGAAGGTGCTCTTGACGCAGCTCGTGAACGGTCTTCTCACCCGAGTCGATGACCGGGATATGGCCATCGCGCCAGACCATGTAGTTGTTCGTGTCAAGCACGATCTTGCCTGCCAGCTCCTGCGCGGGCATGTCGTTGACCACCTTGAGGGGGACCGCCACGACGGCGAAGTCCCCAGCGGCAGCGGCGCCGGCAGCGGTTGCGGCACGCGCTGACGGTCCGAGCTCGTCGATGAGGTCCTGCAAAGTCTCAGGTCCTCGAGAATTGGCGATGACGACGTCGTAGCCGTTCGCGATCGCCGCACGCGCGATCTGGCTACCGACCTCACCTGCGCCAATGATGCCGATTACTGTCATGGGTGCTTTACCTCTTGTGAGACTCTTGCGTCGTCGGCCGGCGCGGTTTCGCCGTGTGTTGTATGGAGTCGAGCGAGGACGCCGCGGCTGGGGTGCCGTCGGGACCGTTCGTTTGATCAGGGTGATGGGTGGTCAGGCGGCCCACCGAGATCTCCCAGGCGCCGAAGCCGATCACCGTCGCCCCGAGCGTGACCGTCTTGATCGTTCAGACCTGCTTGACGCGCGGACTTATCGCTCACTGGTCGGACTCTTCCTGCTGGCGGTCCGCCGGCACCGTGTCCGGTGCCGACCGAGGCCGAACGCCGCAAGGAGACCCCGGACGAGACCCGGGCCGTTGGCTCACCTGGTGCCGCACCATCAGACGCTGGACCGCACCACCGGTTGCCAGCGGCAGCAAACTGCTGGTGCACTGAATCAACTTCACGCTGCAGCAGGCCTGACCTCTGTCCGCCCTGCCAGCCTGCGATCGAGGCGGCCAGGCTCGCCCACCTGAGCGAGCCCGGCCGGCCAGGCGTCGCCATCCTCGCCAGAGGTGCGGCCGTGGAATTCAGATCTGGTTCAGGCCACCGTCGACGTACAGGCTCGAACCGGTGATGAAGCTGCTCTGTGCGGAGGCGAGGAAGGTCACGGCGGCGGCGATCTCCTCCGGGCGCCCGAGCCGGCCCAGCGGCACCTGCGTCGCCAGTTGCCGCTTGAGGCCGGCGGCCTGTTCCGGGTCGGGAGCGAGCCCCGACAGCCCAGGGGTGTCGGTGGGGCCGGGCGTGATGGTGTTGACCCGGATGCCGCGTCCCTTGAGTTCGTTGGCCCAGGTCCGGGAGAACGATCGGGTGGCGGCCTTGGTCGCCGCGTACACGCCGAACGCCTCCGCGCCGACGTCAACATTGGTAGAGCCGTTCAAGATCACCGAGGCGCCGTCGTTGAGCAGCGGCAGCGCCTTCTGAACGGTGAACAGCGTGCCACGGACGTTGATACCGAAGAGGGTGTCGAAGTGCTCCTCGGTGACCTGCTCAAGCGGCACGAACGCGGCGACGGAGGCATTGGCGAACAGGACGTCCAGGCCCCGTCCCCGGCCGCGGATCGCCTCGTAGAGCCGGTCCAGGTCGGCCAGTTCCGAGATGTCGCCGATCACCGCGGTAGCCGCTGAACCGATCACTTCGACGGCCGCGTCGAGTTCGGTCTTGCGCCGGCCGGTGATGAACACGTGTGCGCCCTCGGCCGCCAGCCGTACGGCACTGGCCAGGCCGATTCCGGTGCTGCCGCCGGTGACGAGAGCGGTCTTACCCTCAAGCAGTCCCATGAGAACAGCCTCCTTCGACTTCTGCAGCGATCGCTGCAGAAGAGGTAGGCTGCAGGCGTGAAGACCAACCAGAGCGGCCCCATCGGCCGCCCGCGAGGATTCGACGCCGACGAAGCGCTCGAACGCGCCATGCTGGTCTTCTGGGAGCATGGCTACGAGGGGGCCAGCCTGGCCACCCTGACCGAGGCGATGGGCATCTCCGCCAAAAGCATGTACGCAGCCTTCGGCAACAAGGAAGAGCTGTTCCGCAAGGCCCTGGAGCGCTACACCGAAGGCCCGAGCGCGTACCTGGCCCGGGCCCTGGAGGAGCCGACCGCCCTCGGTGTCGCCACCGCGATTCTGGCCGGCACCGTCCGAACCACCACCCGCCCGGTCCACCCCCACGGATGCCTGGGCGTCCAGGGCGCCCTGGCCGCCAGCGACTCCGGGCGCGGAGTCCGTGACCTTCTCGCCGCCTGGCGCAACAACGGCTGCTCCCGCGTCCGAGAGCGGTTCCAGCAAGCCCTCGACGACGGCGACCTGTCTCCGGAGGCCGATCCCGGGCTCCTGGCCCGCTACGTCACCACCTTGGCATTCGGCATCGCCGTGCAAGCCGCGAGCGGTGTCGGTCGCGACGAACTCCAGGAGATGGCCGACGCCGCCCTACGCAACTGGCCGCTCCCCTGAGAACCGCCCGGCGTTCGTCTTCGAGGTCGAGACGTGTGGTGGGCTCGGTGGCCGGTGGGGTGAGGTGACACCTGGTAGTCCACCGCGAACGCGAAAGTCTCCGCCCAGGTTGGTGCTGTGAGTGCGCCGGCTCCAGCCGATGCAGCTCGCGCTGCGCCGTGGCCAGCTTCCTGCTGCTGATGGCCGAGCGGTTCGCCCGCAAGCGCCTGCACGTGCTGGCCTACGTGGAGGGCAAGGACACCTCCGGCACACCTCCAACTGGCGAGCGGGTTGAGGCAGCGGCCCGTGGCGGAGCTGGCCACGAATGTGTTGAAGCCGCTCCCCCGTCCTGTAACTGAGGAAGCATCAGCCAGGGAGCGGCTGTTCGTCACTGAGCTGAGCGGCCAAGATATCGGCGCAGGGCTTCTCGCCCACCTGGAACGAAGGGCCCTCGATTGACCACCTTCCGCAGTTCGAGCTCCGTGAGCCAGGCATGCCAAGCGATCTCGGACGGATCTGGAGCCAAGGGCTCGGCGATCAAGGCCTCGTGCACCCCGAACCAGACAGGGCTGATCCCGTCCTGGCACAGGAACTTGAACAAAAAGCGGACCGGGAAGCCGGCGCCCAGCTCCTCGACCAGTTCGCGGGCCGCCGCGTCCTCATACGATTCGCCTACGCCCACGGCGCCGCCGACCATCACGTCATAATGGCCGGGAAAGCGAACATGCCCCTCGGCTCGGCGCAGCACGAGGATCCGCCCCATCGGATCGCGGCAGATCGTCGTCGCGATCCGGTGCGTCCACCGCCGACGCACCGCCTCTGCGCGCTCCACGACTTCCAGCACGCGGTCCTGTTCATCCACCCGCTCGATCAGCTCACCCATGCAGCACACGGTCGCAGACGCCACTGACTGAACATCGCCCGGGCCGCCGGGTAGATCAGCCGCCGGAACGGACGGCGCATGCTCAGGCCCGGGCTGCACGAGACCGAGACCCGGCTGGCCACCGAGCGCGAGCCGCGGGACGAAGGTGAGCGGCGGTTCGCCGAACACGCCGGAGACGAGCCAGGCCCGGCCGCCGGCGATACGGAGCGGCCGTCATGAGCCCGGCCGCCGGCACGAGGCTCGGGGCCGGCCCGGTCGGTACCAGCCGTTCTCCCTCAGGAACTGCCCGGCCGCGCAGGGACCGCCGTGCTTCTCCTTGAGATAGGCGGCCCCTGTCCCGGTCCAGCCGAGGTACTGCCTCGGACGGGTCTCGCGGATCACCTCGCGTACTGGCTCGGTGCGCAGCGCGTACCTGGGAATATCCCCTCACAGGCAGTTTCCGGACCGGTGGGGGAGTCCTTCATGGCTTACCGTTTCGCGCAGGACGAGAAGTTCAACTTCGAGATCCAGCTCGCGCTCGGCCAGGTCCAGGCGGGCGCGGGCGACGTGGGGGAGATTCTGTCGACGACGGCGCGCGTCATCGACGGCGACGCCGAGAGCTGGTTCACCGAGTGGACACGCACGGGTGAGCGCGTGCACTGGCCGAGGCGAGCGCGGCCCGCGGCCACCCCGACTGGGAGCGGGTGCTCACCCCCGTCGTCGACTTCCTGTGCGCCCGCCCCGAGGTCGACGCCGACGGGATCGTGCTGATCGGCGTCAGCCAGGCCGGCTACTGGGTGCCCAGGGCGCTGGCCTTCGAGCACCGTTTCGCCGCCGCGGTGGCCGATCCCGGCGTCTTCGACGTGTCCACCTCGTGGCTGCGCAACCTGCCGGACGAGCTCGTCGCACTGCTGGACGGCGGTGAGCGCGAGCTGTTCGACCGGGTGGTGGCCGAGGAGATGAGCCAGGCGACGCCGCAGGAGCGGCAGGAGCTGGCCTGGCGGGCCAAGCCGTACGGGATCGGCTCGCTGTTCGACCTGTTCACCGAGGTGCGCGGGTACACCCTGGCCGGGGTCGCCGAGCGGATCACGACACCGCTACTGATCACCGACCCCGAGGGCGAGCAGTTCTGGCCCGGCCAGTCACGGCGCCTGTTCGACGCGCTGACCGGGCCGAGCGAGCTGGTGGCCTTCACCGCGGCCGAGGGGGCCGACCAGCACTGCCAGCCGATGGCGCGCAGCCTGGCCGACCAGCGCATCTTCGACTGGTTCGCCGAGCGGCTCCCGGGCTGACCCGCCGGCCGCCAGGTCAGCGGATCACCCGGCACACCAGCGCGTCCGACGTGCCGCCAGGACAGGAGACTGTCTGTTCCGCACAAAGATGACCATGAGCGCGCAGACCATCTAATGGGGCACGGTGGTCAATTGGAGGGCGAAGCCGAGGCGGTGGTGTGTGCCGCGCCGTTCGGTGATCAGCGCCCGGTCCGCATCGCCCCGCCGCTCCGCGGGTCCCTCCGCCCGGCTGCGGCCGATCGTCGGACTGCCACCCCGTGAATAAATCGGTTGCGGCTCGGCAAGTGATCTCATAACTTGCCATCGGCATTGTCGAATCCGTCGTGAGGACACCGCGTGACCCCGCCCGCTCTCTCCGCCTGACACCTTTCCCCAGCGCTTCGTCGTCGACTCCGTCGGCACTACCGGGCTGTCCCGTTCCTGCGCGCCGCAGCTGTCGGCTCTGCCGGGACGTCCCGGCTCTTCAGCGTTTTCAGGCCGTGTGACGACGGCCTTTGTCAGGCCCGAGAGAGATCATGTCTTCACAACCCCATAGAGATCATTCCGTGCTGTCCTGGACCGTACGGCGGACCCGCCTGCCCCTGCTGCGCTTCCACTGCCTGGAATGCCGATCAGCGATGGCCACCGTCGCGGAGGGCAAGTTCCGGGTGAACGCCAACGGCAAGCTGCTCGACGTGTGGCTGCTCGTCCACTGCGTCTCCTGCGACCAGACCTCGAAGATCACAGTACGTGAGCGAGTCCCGGTCCGCTCCGTGGATCCCGTCCAGCTCCACGCGTTCGAGACCAACGATCAAGCGCTGGTCATCGAGACGCTCCTGGACCCGTTGATCGCCCGGCGCAACCGGTTCAGCCTCGACTGGAAGGACGCATGGCGTCTGCACACGCCGCCAACGGATCAACCGGCCGACCCGGGCTGGCCGATCCGGGTGGAGGTCGAGTTCCTCGACCCCGTGCCCATCCGCCCTGAGCGGCTGATCGCCCACGGCCTCGGCATCAGCCGGGGCGAGATCGAACGCCGGATCAAGTCCGAGGTCCGCCTCAACCGCACCACGACCACGAACTTCGCCTTCGTCGTCCTTCCCGTCGTTCAGGGCGGGAGCGGGGCGATGTAGCCGCCCGGATCTCGCGCCGCGTCCGGGCCTGCCGGCCCGTCACCGCCCGCGCTCTGCTTCCCGCACGTCGGCGGAGCAGATCGCGGGCGGGCCACCCTCGGTGCGCGGGTGGAAACCGGCACCGGAGACGGCGAAGAGCCGAGCAGGTCAGCGGGTCAGGACGAACGTGGCGACCGTGGTGCAGCTGCCGCCGATGTTGAGCGTCAGCGCCGTGCGCGCGCCCTCCACCTGCGTGGCGCCCGCCGTACCTGTGACCTGCGCTCGCGGTGGCCGCCTTCGGCCCTTCGGCCGTGCGGACCGCCGCGAGGGCCGACCGGATGGTCCTCAACCTCGTCACCCCCGCCTCCGCCGCCCGGCTGGTCGAGCGGCTCACCGACGTCGCGGGGACCGAAGCCGGCCCCGGCACCAGGACCGCGGCCTGGGTGACGACGGCCGTGCACCCCGGCGGGGAGGCGATCGACCGGATCAGGCGCGCCGTCGTGGGCTACCTGGCCGCGCCCGGCTACGGCGAGATGTTCACCGAGGCGGGGTTCGCCGAGATCGTGGCCTTCGCTCGCACAGGACCGCATCCGCGCGAGCTCATGGCCGCCATCCCGGACGAGCTGCTGCGCGAGGTCGCCCTGCTGGGCGACGCCGAGACGGTCAGGAAGCGGCTGGACGGCCACGCGGCGGCCGGCGTCGACGAGGTGGCGCTGGTGCCGGTGAGCACCGAGGCCGACCCCGGCGGGGTAGCGAGCCTGGAGGCGCTGGCGGGCCTGCTGCCCGCGCCGGGCGAACAGGCCCCGCCACGCCGTCCGCCCGACGAGGCCGGCCGATGAACCGGATCAACGGATGAGCCTCTCCGTCACCGGGCGGTCCAGGCGGGGCCCGTCATACCCCCGTTCAGCCGCGTCTGGTCCCGACGACGACGAGGTACGGCCGGGGCTGGTGAACGCCCTGCTCGTTCCTGTAGCCCTCGAAGAACTCGGCGAACGCGCGGCGCAGCTCCTCACGCCGGTCGGGGTCGAGCGACTCGGCGAGCGTCCTCGTCGGCCCGTAGACCGTGGAGAAGAGCTCCCACACCTCCTCGCCCGACTCGCTGACCTGGGGCGCGTCCCCCTCTTCGAAACGGAGCTCGAAGTCCTCGCCCAGGCGTTGCTCGACGTACTCGCGCTTCCCCCACTGGAACGGCGAGCCGGCCCCTGGCGGCGGTGGAGGCATGAAGGGCTTCATCACGTTGAACATGTCCACGACACCGCGCTCGTCGCTCCAGTGCCCGAGCGCCAGCCGGCCTCCTGGCCTGCAGACCCGCGCCAGCTCCCTGGCGACGGCCTCGTGGTCGGGCGCGAACATCGATCCGACGTTGGACCCGACGGCGTCGAAGCTCGCCTCCGGATACGGCAGGCTCTCCGCGTCGCCGACCTCGTAGGCGATGTCGAGGCCGTCGTCGGCGGCCAGCCGCTTCGCGGTCGTGATCAGCGCGGGCGCGAGATCGACCCCGGTGACCTGGCCACCGGCGCGCGCCAGCAACGTCGCCAGTGCCCCTGTCCCCGTCGCGACGTCGAGCACTCGCTCTCCCGGGCGAACGTCGAGCGCTCGCGCCACGTGGTCGAGCAGCGGCTGGTAGTGCTCCGGCAGCCGTTCGTAAGGGCCGGTGCCCCAGATGACGCTCTGCCGCTTCTTGAGCTCTTCGAACCCCATGCTCTGCTCCTTCCGGCGCGCCTGTGAGGGCGCGGTGCCGCACACCCCAACCCCCGAAGGCCGTACGCAGGCACCTCCCCATCGCACGCCACCTGAAAACCCGCTTCAACCAGGCCGGCTGACGATCAGTCGGGCCCGCCGCGCGGCGTCGCTCGCACGATGCAGGCTCGAGGGGGCCGACCCCGCCGACGTCCACCAGGCCTGAGCAGGTCAGCGGTGCGCATCGCAGGAGGCGACGCGAGGCGGGTGACGCGCGCAGGGCACCTTGCCGTCGTCGGTCTGAGTGCCGAACAATGAGGTGGTCCTGCCGAGACACCGGACGGCGCGACACGCGCGGCGTCCAGCGGCAGCCGGCCGAACCCTTCGTCGGCCGCACCGCCTCACCTACGGCAGCGCCCGCGAGCCGCGTCGCCACCCGGTGCGACAACCTGAGGAGATCAGCATGAGAGCCCGCGACCTGCCGCTCACCCTTGATGGTCGCCACGGCCGCTACAACGCCATCACCGACGTTCCGGGCGTCGAGGTCGGATACGTGACGCTGACCGAGGCAGACGCGCGCACCGGCGTGACCGCGATCCTGCCGAGGGGAAGGCGGAAGGTCGGCCTGCCGTGCGCCGCGGGCACCCACTCGCTGAACGGCAACGGCGAGATGACCGGCGTCACCTGGATCGAGGAGAGCGGCGCGCTGACCCTGCCCGTCATGATCACCAACACGCACGCCGTCGGCACCATCCACCGAGGCGTCATCGACTGGGTGGCCACCCGCCACCCGGGGCTGGCCGCGCAGTGGCTGCTGCCCGTGGTCGCCGAGACCTGGGACGGCTACCTCAACGACATCAACGGCCCCCACGTACGGCCCGAGCACGCCGCCCAGGCCATCGAGGCGGCGGCGACGGGCCCCGTCGCCGAGGGCAACGTCGGCGGCGGCACCGGCATGAACTGCTACTCCTTCAAGGGCGGCTCGGGCACGGCCTCACGCCTGGTCGGCCACGGCCCCGACACCTACACCGTGGGAGTGTTCGCGCAGGCCAACTTCGGCAGCCGCCACGAGCTGACCGTCGCCGGGCACAGAGTCGGCCCCTCGCTGCTCGACGACGACCCGATGGCCACCACCGACTGGTTCGCCCCCTCGGGCGCGGGCTCGGTGATCGTCGTCGTGGCCACGGACGCGCCGCTGCTGCCGGGCCAGTGCAAGGCGCTGGCGCGCAGGGTGCCGATGGGCCTGGCCAGGACGGGCACCACGGGCAGCCACTTCTCAGGTGACATCTTCCTGGCCTTCTCCACGGCCAACGAGGGCGCCCTGACCAGCGGTTTCACCGTCCACGACGAATACCAGAGCCTGCGTTTCGTGCCGTGGGGCCGGATGGACCCCTTCTACACCGCCGTGGTGCAGGCGGTGGAGGAGGCCGTGCTCAACGCCCTCACGGGCGCGGAGGAGATGATCGGCAGGAACGGGCACCGCTCGCCCGCCCTGCCGATCGGCAGGCTCATCGAGCTGCTGGCACAGGACGGGGCAGGCGCGGGATCCCGGTGAGGCGGTTGGCCTCGCGCAGCGTGCGCAGTCTGTCGACCTCGGCGGTCCACATGGCGCCCTTGGGCGTGGCCTTGGCCTTGCGGCGGGCGAGCCTGTCGTCGTAGGACTTCACGCCGAACGTCGCCCGCTGCCCCGCCTCGGCGGCGCGCAGCGCGTCGGTGAGCGCCTTGTCGAAGTGGAGGCCGGCGGCGCGCAGCTCGAGCTCGGGAGCGCCGGCGGCGCGCAGCTCGCTCAGCACCGCCTCGGCCTGCCTGGCCTTGGCGAGCAGCTCGGGGAAGCTCTTGGAGATCTCCTGGTCTGCGTGGAAGCGCACCTCGGCCTCACGGCTCACACGCGGACGGAAAAACGCCATCGGACAGCTCCCTTTCACTCGTTGCCAGCGGTAGCGTACGCCGTCCCCGGCCCGAACACCCACTCGGGGCCCGCCCCCCTGCGCGCCAGGAGGCCGGCCGCGTACACGCCGGGCGAAACGAGTGACCGCCTTTACAAAGTATGGCAGGATGATCTCCATGCCCGCCAAGCGACCACCCGTCCCGCTGTCTCGTGAGCGCATCATCGACGCCGCACTCCACATCGCCGACGGTCAGGGCCTGCGCAGGCTCACCATGCGCAGGCTCGGCGACGCGCTGCAGGTGGAGGCCATGGCGATCTACCACCACCTGCCGAGGGGCAAGGAGGCGCTCATGGACGCCCTGGCCGAGCACGTCACCGCGATCCAGGTCGACCCTGCCCCCACCTGGCAGGAGACCGCCAGGCAGTGGTGCAGGGCGCAGCGCGAGGCGCTCAGGGAGCATCCAGGGGTGCTCGCGCTCGCGCTGACCAAACCCCCGAAGGGCGCCACGGCCATCGCCATCATGGAGCAGACCGAGCAACTGACCGGCGCGGGGCTCAGCGACGCCGCCGAGGCGGTGCGCTCGCTGCGGGCCTTCGTCTTCGGCAGTGTCGCGGTGGAGGTGCAGCAGTCGGGATGGGCCGATCCCGAGCGCGACACCTGGACGCGTCGCGACGCCAGGGCCGACGCCGACTTCGAGCGCGGCATGGACGCGATGCTGCGCGGGCTGGGCGGGTAGTCGAGGGTTTACCACAACGTCAGCGTGTCGACGTTGGACCGTTATCTCGCGTAAGGCACCCTGTGTCGTGGGTCACACGATCTGAACCACCCGGGGATCCTCCTTGAATCGTCCGAACGGGCTATGTCGGAAACTGTGACGCACGCCGCACACTTGGCGCAGAATACGAAACAGCCCGAGCCGCTCCCCCGCCGCTTGCCCAGTGCGGGGAGCCACCCAAGAGATATCGGAGGCACGCCGATGTGCCCGCACGACCCGGCCTGTCCGGCTGCTGAGGCTCCCGACCGCGAGGCGGCACGTACCCTCGCCTCCCACCCCGAGCAGGGATGGAGCCTTCTGTGCAACGGTGTGGTCCTGTTCGAGGACACCGGGGAGCTGCTGCCCAGCGGTGACGCGATCGCCCCGCACCGGCCCCATCCGCTGGTCGGCGCAGCCTGAGCCCTCAGTAACGCCCCGCGAGCCAGTCGGCGACCACCTCGCCGACCTTCGCGGGGTCCTTCTTGAGATCGTGCCCCTCGCCCCGCAGCACAACCAGGCGTGCGGCGTCAGCGGCGTCGGGCACGCCGAAGGGATCCCTGTCCCCGTTCACCACCAGCACGTCCACCCCCGCGGCCCGCAGCTCGTCGGCCCGTGACTTGTCGGGCCTGCCCGGCGGATGCAGCGGGAAGGCCAGCGCCACCACCGCGTCGGCGCCCACCGCCCCAGCGGTACGGCAGGCCACCCTGGCCCCGTTGCTCCGCCCTCCCTGGACGATCGGGAGCCCCGGATGGCGCGCGACCAGCTCCCGCAGCACCGCGATCCACGCCTCGTCCTGCCGCGCCGGCGAGCCCGGAGCCCTGGCCCCCGCCCTCCTGAACGGCTGCGTCACCCTGGCCACCGTGGCGCCCATCCCGAGCGCCGCCTCGCGCACGGCCAGCAGATCGGGCGCCTCCACCCCGCCGGCCGAGCCATGGGTGAGCACCAGCAGCAGCCTCGGTCGCTCGGCCTCGTCGACCTCGGCCAGCGCCGCCCCCCGCGGCGTCATGATCTCCATCCGTCCACGGTAGCGGGGCCGCTACCTGCCGCACCCGCCGCCTCGCGGCCCGCGCCTCGGGACCGACCCTCGGATCTCCCTTCCCGCACCCCGGGAAAACCCGGATACGGGGGAAGGCCGGTCTCGTCCCGAGGAAGGATGGCGACAGACCCCAGTACGTGGGACATTGGCGGCATGTCTGACATCCACGACGATCTGCAGGCAACCCTCGAGACCCGCAAGCACCTGGGACCCGACTACGAGGCCGCACTCGTCGAGTCGTTCGTGGCAAGGCTGGACGCCACCATCGCCGAACGCGTCAAAGCCGAGGTGGATGCCCAGCGGCCGGCCAAGGCCAAGAAGAAGGGCAAGAGCGACGACATCGGCAGCGGGGCGATGGTGCCGATCACCGTCGGCTCACTGGTCCTGGCGATCCCCCTGTCGGCGATCGCGGGAAGCCAGGCGGGCCTCATCGGCCTGGCCATGGTGTGGGTCAGCATCGTCATCATCAACATCGCCGCGGCCGGCGCGGTCATGCGCCGGAGCTGAGCTCGTCCCTGTCGAGGCGGAGCCTGACCTGCTCGACCAGCTCCTCGTCGGCGTGCGAGAGGCCGTAGGCCCAGACCCTCTCGGCGTCGTCGGCCCTGCCCCTCAGCGGCAGCGTACGGGCCAGCAGCTCGATGGCCAGCGAGGTGGACTCTGCCTCCGCGCCCTCGCCCCTGGCGGCGTCCTCGACCACCCCCGCGAACTCCGCGCACGCCAGCTCCAGATGCGCGATGCCCAGCAGTACCCGCAGCCGCCCCGCCTGGGCGCCCTGGGCCAGCGGCAGCGTCTCGACGAGCACCGCGGCCGCCTCCCCCGGCTCGCCGCGATCCAGCAGCAGCTCGGCCAGCTCCTGCGCCGCCGTGCAGCTCAGCTCCGGGTCGCCGACCGAGATCGCCGCCCGCAGCTCCCGCTCGGCCTCCTCCTCGCCGTCGGCGAGGCGGGCCAGCGCCAGGTGCGCCAGCGGCAGGTAGGCGGCCGTGCCCACGCCCAGGACGGCCTGCCAGGCCCCTCGGGCCTGCTCGTCCTGGCCGTCGCGCTCGAAGCCTCTGGCCAGGTGGCAGGCGGCCTGCGCGGCGTACTCGGGATGGCCGGTGGCCAGCGCCGTACGCGCCGCCGACCTGGCGCCCTCGAGATCGCCTCGCTCCTCCAGGACCACGGCGAGACCCACGGCCGCCTGCGCCCTGTCGCGTCCCTCGGGGTCGGCGGCCAGCTGGGCGAAGATCTCGGCCGCGGCCTCGAGATCGCCGCTCTCGGCGAGACGACGGGCCTGTTCGAGCGGGCCGGTGTGCAGCTCGGTGTCGAGTTCGGGGGACGTCAAGAAGGCTCCTTCGACGGCGATCAACGCCGAGCCTAACGATTTCGCGCCGCCGCGTCGCCTGACATGACCATCCTGAGTGCGGCTGTTGGTCAGCGCCCGACCCTGCGAAGCCGAACGTGCGGCCTCCCGTAGGGGAAGCCGCACGTCCGAAGGGGGGTCAGTCCTCGTAGGCCGACAGGGGCGGGCAGGAGCACACGAGGTTGCGGTCCCCGTAGGCCTGGTCGATCCGCCGCACCGGCGAGAAGTACTTGCCGTCCCTCAGGTCCTGCACGGGGTAGGCCGCCTCGGTCCTGGTGTAGGGGTGGGCCCACTCGTCGGCCACCAGCGACTCCGCGGTGTGCGGGGCGTTGCGCAGCGGGTTGTCGCTCTTGTCGTACGAGCCGTCGGCCACCTTGGCGATCTCGCCGCGGATGGCGACCATCGCCTCGACGAACCGGTCGAGCTCGGCCAGGTCCTCGCTCTCGGTCGGCTCGATCATGAGCGTCCCCGCCACGGGGAAGGACATGGTCGGCGCGTGGAAGCCGTAGTCGATGAGCCGCTTGGCGACGTCGTCGACGCTGACCCCCGTCTCCTTGGTGATCTGTCGCAGGTCGATGATGCACTCGTGGGCGACCAGGCCGCCGCGGCCGGTGTAGAGGACCGGGTAGTGCGGGGCCAGGCGGCGCGCGAGGTAGTTGGCCGACAGGATGGCCTGCTCGGTGGCGGCCTTGAGGCCCTCGCCTCCCATCATCCTGACGTAGGCCCAGGAGATCGGCAGGATGCCCGCCGAGCCGTACGGCGCCGCCGAGACGGGGCCCACGGGCGAGCCCTGCGCCAGCGGGTGACCGGGCAGGAAGGCCGCCAGGTGGCCGCGGACCGCCACGGGGCCCACGCCGGGGCCGCCGCCGCCGTGCGGGATGCAGAAGGTCTTGTGCAGGTTGAGATGAGAGACGTCGGCGCCGAACTCGCCCGGCTTGGCCAGGCCGACCAGCGCGTTGAGGTTGGCGCCGTCGACGTAGACCTGGCCGCCCGCCGCGTGGACCTTGGCGCAGACCTCGGTGATCGTCTCCTCGTACACGCCGTGCGTGGACGGGTAGGTCACCATGATCGCGGCGAGCTGCTCAGCGTGCTTGGCGATCTTGGCGTCGAGGTCGTCCATGTCGACGTTGCCGTTGTCGTCGCAGGCCACGACCACGACCCGCATGCCCGCCATGACCGCGCTGGCGGCGTTGGTGCCGTGCGCGGAGGAGGGGATGAGGCAGACGTCGCGGTGGGTGTCGCCGTTGGCCCTGTGGTAGGCGCGGATGGCCAGCAGCCCGGCGAACTCGCCCTGCGAGCCCGCGTTGGGCTGGATGGAGACGGCGTCGTAACCGGTCACCTCGGCCAGCCAGCCCTCGAGGGTCTCGACCAGCTCGACGTAGCCGCCCGCCTGCTCGAGCGGGGCGTAGGGGTGGATGCCCGCGAACTCGGGCCAGGTGATGGGCTCCATCTCGGTGGTGGCGTTGAGCTTCATCGTGCAGGAGCCGAGCGGGATCATCGACCTGTCGAGCGCGATGTCCTTGTCCTGGAGCCTGCGCAGGTAGCGCAGCATCGAGGTCTCGGAGTGGTGGGTGTGGAAGACCGGGTGGGTGAGGTAGTCGCTCTCGCGCGTCAGCGCCTCGGGCAGGCCGTCCTCGGGGGCCAGGTCGGTCAGCGACGCGCTCACGCCGAAGGCGGCGGCGACCTGCTCCAGGTGGGCCAGCGTGGTCTTCTCGTCGCAGGCGATCGAGACGTGGTCGGCGTCGGCCTGCCAGAGGTTGACGCCGCGCTCGGCGGCGGCGGCCACGACCTGGGCGGCCCTGCCGGGCACGCGGGCGAGCACGGTGTCGAAGAAGTCGTCGTGGACGACCTCGACCCGGCCGGCGCGCAGCGTCTGCGCGAGCGTGACGGCCGAGCGGTGGGTGCGCCTGGCGATGCGGCGCAACCCCTCGGGGCCGTGGTAGACGGCGTACATGCCCGCGATGACCGCGAGCAGCACCTGGGCGGTGCAGATGTTGCTGGTGGCCTTCTCGCGGCGGATGTGCTGCTCGCGGGTCTGCAGGGCCAGCCGGTAGGCGGGGTCGCCGTCGACGTCGACCGAGACGCCCACCAGGCGGCCGGGCATCTGCCGCTGCAGGCCCTCGCGGACCGACATGTAGGCGGCGTGCGGCCCGCCGAAGCCGAACGGCACGCCGAAGCGCTGCGAGGAGCCGATCGCGATGTCGGCGCCCAGCTCTCCAGGGGCGGTGACGAGGGTCAGCGACAGCAGGTCGGCGGCGGCGACCACCAGGGCTCCGCCGGCGTGCGCCCGCTCGGCCACGGCGCGGAAGTCGCGCAGGCGGCCCGACGCGCCAGGGTACTGCACCAGCACGCCGAAGCACTCGGGCAGCTCGCCCTCCAGGTCGCTCTCGACGAGCGAGATGCCCAGCGGCTCGGCGCGGGTGGCCAGCACCGCCTTGGTCTGCGGCAGGGCGTCGGCGTCGACGACGAAGACGTCACTCTTGGACCTGCCTGCCCTGCGCGCCAGCGTCATCGCCTCGGCGGCGGCGGTGGCCTCGTCCAGCAGGGAGGCGCCGGCCACGTCGAGGCCCGTCAGGTCGGAGACGACGGTCTGGAAGTTGAGCAGCGCCTCGAGGCGGCCCTGCGAGATCTCGGGCTGGTAGGGCGTGTAGGCGGTGTACCAGCCCGGGTTCTCCAGCAGGTTGCGGCGGATCACGGCGGGCGTGATCGTGTCGTAGTAGCCAAGGCCGATCATCGAGGTCAGCACCCGGTTGCGGTCCGCGAGCGCGCGCAGCTCACTGATCACCTCGGTCTCGCTCGCCGCAGCGGGCAACCTGAGCTGGTCCTTGGCCCTGATGGCCTCGGGCACCGCCACCGCCACCAGGTCGGCGACCGATTCGAAGCCGACCGCCTCCAGCATCCTGGCCTGCTCGGCGTCGGAGGGCCCGATGTGACGGGTCGCGAAAGGCGGCGCAGCGAGGTCGCTGAGGGGCTCGGTCATGGAACTGCCTCCCAAGGCTGGTGGAGAGCACGGGCGTATGCCGGATCTCCCCCTCTGTCATCAACCTGAGAGGTTCGCCCGCGTGGACGCGGACTTGCACCGTCGGTGAGACACGCCTGGCTGGCGCGCTGCTTTCCAGAGTTGCCTCACCCGAGCGGTACAGGGTGCCTGAGAGATTCCGGGGAGGTTTGCTCCTTCGGCGCCCCGGCTTTCCCGGGGACTCTCCCGCACGGGGTCGTCAGCATCTCCAGGCTACCAGCGATCGCACATCAGCCCAGTCTCCGGGCCCTCCTGCGCTGGGCCAGCTCGTCAGCGGGGTGGTCGGCCGGGACGTTGTCCTCGACCGCCGCCCGTTCCCCCGGCAGCTCCGCGAGCGATCCCTCGACCTCGCGCCAGACTCTGCCGAGCGCGATCCCGAACACTCCCTGACCGCCCTGCAACAGGTCGATGACCTCGTCGGGCGAGGTGCACTCGTAGACGCTCACTCCATCGCTCATCAGCGTGATCCTGCTCAGATCGCCGACGCCCCTGTCGCGCAGGTGCTGGACGGCGGTGCGGATCTGCTGGAGCGACACACCGGTGTCGAGGAGGCGTTTGACCACCTTGAGCACCAGGATGTCGCGGAAACTGTAGAGGCGTTGGGAGCCCGAGCCCTGCGCGGCTCTTATCGTGGGCTCCACCAGTCCGGTGCGGGCCCAATAGTCCAACTGCCTGTAGGTGATGCCGGCCGCCGCGCAGGCCGTGGGGCCGCGATAGCCGATGTCGCCAGGCAGAGTCGCGGGCTGCTCGTCGAAGAGCAGGCCCTGCTCCCCGGCACGCTGGCGCGCACTCTCGCGCCGCACCGGGTCTTCCTGGCCGGCCGTCTTTCCCTCGCCGCTGCTGACCGCCACGCGGACCTCCGGCTTTCTCTCATCCCGTGGTCTGATCTGGGGGTTCGTCAATAACAACCACAGGTTTCACTTGCACCGTAGGACCGTGACCATCCGCAGTCAACGATCCGGCTCGGCGCGTCGTGAAGCGTAAATGCAGTGAAATGCCGACCCCAGGTGTTGGCCAAGGGTTCGGGCGCTCACAAAGGGAGTCCTACCCAGCCCGCCCGAAGTCCTCGGGCGTGATGGTGTCAAGGAACTCCCTGAACTTCTCCACCTCATCCTCCTGGTCATCAGGGATGATCACCCCGGCCTCCTGGACGACCTCCTCGCTGGCGAAGATCCGCGCACCCGTGCGCAGCGCCAGGGCGATGGAGTCGGAAGGACGCGCCGAGACCTCCACGCCGTTGGAGAAGACCAGGTCGGCGAAGAAGATGCCGTCACGCAGAGCGACGATGTTGACCGCGCGCAGGCCGACCCCGAGCGCGCTCAGCACGTCGCGGAACAGGTCGTGCGTCAACGGCCTCGGCGGCGGCTCCTCCGCCTGCGCGAGCGCGATGGCCGTGGCTTCGGTCATACCAATCCAGATCGGGAGAAACCTCTCCCCTTGCGCCTCCTTGAGCAGAACGATCGGCTGATTTGTGGGCATTTCTACGCGAACGCCCACTACCTCCATCTGCAACACGGGCTGCTCCGAATTCACTGACCGGTGACCCCAGGGGGCTCCGCAATAGTTTGGCCGCTCTTCCGCAATTCAACGTAACACCCGGAGGGCGTGGAATGTCCCCTGCCCCATGGCATCGCCGACAACCTACCTCGCCTTCCTCGCCAGGTCAGCCCGCTCCACGGGATCGGGGGCCCCGTCCGGCACCCGGCCGAGGGAGGGGGCGGGGGCGAGCGGGCGAGCGCTGAGGTCCGGCCGCCAGGCGGCGCCCAGGCCTACCGGCTGGAAGTGCGGAGGTCAGCCGCCCAGGACGGAGCGGACCGAGCCGCGCAGCAGGGCCGCGTGCAGCTCGAGCAGCCGGCCCGAGAGCTCGCGCGCCACCTCGTCGGCCTCGCCGATGGCGCCGGGGGCGCGGCGCTTGAGAATGGGAGCCACGCTCTGCTCGACCAGGCCGGCCTCACGCTCGGCCGCGGCCTTGACCGCGCGCAGGTGCCTGGCGTGCAGGCCGTACTTGGCCAGGGCGCCGACGCTGCGCGCGATCTTCAGCGCGTCCTCGTCGTAGCGGCGCGCGACGGGCGCGAGCAGGCCGTAGTCCTCGAGCTCGGTGAGCGCCTCCTCGTCGAGGCCGCTGGCCTCGAGCAGCTCGGCACGGCTGAGCCGCACCTCCTTGACCTCCGGCACCACGCGCGGACGGCCGAGCTCCTCGGCCATCTTGTCCTTGATGACGCGCAGCGGCAGGTAGTGGTCGCGCTGCTCGGTGAGGATGAAGCGCAGCTGCTCGACGTGCATGTAGGTGAACTTGCGAAACCCCGAGGGGCTGCGTTCGGGCTCGATCAGCCCCTCACTCTCCAAGAAGCGGATCTTGGAGACGGTGACGTCGGGGAACTCGCCCTGCAGCAGGGCGAGCACCTCCCCGATGCTCATGTGCGAGCGCGCCGCCTGGGGACTCATGCGCCCCGCGTGAGGAAGACGAGGCGGAACTTGCCGATCTGCACCTCGTCGCCGCTGTGGAGGGGAACCTCCTCGATGCGCTCCCTGTTGACGTAGGTGCCGTTGAGGCTGCCGACGTCGCGGACGGTGAAGGCGCCGCCGGGATGGCGGTAGAACTCCACGTGCCGCCTGGAGACGGTGATGTCGTCGAGGAAGATGTCGCTCTCGGGATGGCGGCCCGTGGTGGTCAGGTCACGGTCGAGGCGGAAGCGGCTGCCCGCGTTGGGCCCCCTCGTGACGACGAGCAGCGCCGCGCCAGGGGGCAGTTGCTCGACCGCGGCCCGCTCGGCGAGGAGAGCGTCTGCCGTCTCCGCCTCATACGCCTCGATTCCCGCGACGGAGATCGTCGAGGTGGTGTCTCCGGCGACCTCATGTCTGGTCAGCGGCGACCCACACCGGGAGCAGAAACGGGCATCCTCGGGGTTGGCATGACCGCACTGCGTACAGTAGACGCTCGGCATCGATCGGCTCGGCCTCCTACCGCGAAGACGCGGCGACGGTTGATCAGGGCGCCCCTCGCCTCTTCGCTCGTTCACGTTTGCGAATGCCGCAACTTACGCTGATCAGTGGCAAAGGTCAAGGCGAGAGGCTGCACGACAGGTTCGGACGGTGACAAAGTTACCGCCGAGCCGCCCTCAAGGTCCATGCCGCCGCGCCATCTGAGTTGTCACGTTCCCGCCGCCCTCTCCACGATCCGCGCCCACCTGTCCAAAAAGGCCTGGGCGGTGTCGAAGTCGTGGGCCTCGGCCCACAGGTCGGTGGCGGGCTCCGAGGCAGCGGGCAGGATAAGCGCCCAGCGCCCGTCCTCGCCGACCACGCGCACGCCGTCGGTGGTGTCGAGGCGGAAGCCCTCCGCGGCCTCGATCACCGAGCGCATCACCGCCCCTTTGGTCGCCCACGGCGTCGGGACCGTCCGCTTGAGCAGCTTGGCCTCGGGGATCCTCGCGTCGATCTGGCTGAGCGTCAGCCGCGTGCGGGCCACGAGGCCGAGCAGGCGCAGGAAGACGGCCAGGCCGTCGACCGTGGGCCCGAACTCCGGCACGATGAAGCCGCCCCTGCCGTCGCCCGCGAAGATCATGTACGGCCTGGCGGCCGCGGTGGTGAGCGCGTCGAGGGAGGTGGAGGTCCACTCCACCTGGACCCCGTGGAAGCGGCAGACCTGTTCGGCGACCCTCGTGGTCGTGACGGGCAGCGCCACCCTGCCCCTTCGGCGCTCGGCGGCGACCAGGTCGAGCACCACCAGCAGCGCCCGCTCCTCGCTGATGAGCTGGCCCATCTCGTCGACCAGGGCGATGCGCTCGCCCACCGGGTCGAAGCGCACGCCGAAGGAGGCCCGTGAGGAGCCGACGAGCTCGGACAGGCGCTGCAGGTCGCGGCGGCGCTCGGCGAGCGTCTCGGTGGGCGAGGCGGAGTCGAGGCGGGCGTTGACGGTCAGCACCTCCACGCCGAGGCGGCCCAGCAGGGTGGGCAGGACCAGCGAGGAGGTGCCTCCCGCGCAGTCGACGACCACTTTCATGTCGTTGACGCCGGTCATGTCCACGTATCTCAGGAGTTCCTGGGCGTAGTCCTCGACCGCCCTCGCGGGGAAGCTCAGCTCGCCGATCTCGCCGGGGAAGGCCCTGCGGAACTCCTGACGGGAGAAGACGCGCTCCAGCTTGCGCTGGCTGGCCGGGGACAGGTCGGCGCCCCTGGAGTCCATGAAGACGATGTCGACGCTCTGCGGGTCCCCAGAGGTCGTGCGCAGGGCGATGCCGCCGCTGGCGGGCCTTCGGGAGGTGTGGAAGCGGGCCACCGGCAGCGGCATGGCCTCCAGGTCGAGCACGTCGATGGCGCCCGCCGTCAGCGCGCTGATGACCGCGCGCTTGAGCGCTCTGGCCGCGCGGGAGGAGTCGCGCGAGGTGATGACCCTGTCGCCCTTCTTCAGGGTGGTGGCGTAGGCGCTGGCCAGCCGTACGCACAGCTCTGGGGTGATCTCGACGTTGACCAGGCCGCTGACGCCGCGCGGGCCGAACAGGCTGCGCTGACCGCGCGACTCCCAGATGACGCTGGTGTTGACGACCGCGCCCGCCTCGACGGTCTTGAAGGGATAGACCTTGACGCCGCTGGAGACGTAGGCCTCGGCCTCGATGACGCACTCGTCGCCGACGACGGCGTTCTCCTCGATCCTGGCGCCGGTCATCAGGTCGGTGTTCTTGCCGATGACGCAGCCGCGCAGGTTCACCCCCGGGCCGATGTAGACGTTGTCGTGGACGACGGCGCGGTGCAGGAAGGCGCCCTCGCGCACCACGGCGTTGCTGCCGAGCACGGTGTACTCACGAAGCTCGGCGCCCGCCTCGATCTTGACGTAGTCGCCGATCAGCAGGGGGCCCTTGAGCACGGCGTCGGGGTCGACCGCCGCGCCCTCGCCGACCCAGATGCCCGGCGACATCTCGAAGCCGCCGATGTCGAGGTCGACGCGTCCGGACAGCGCGTCGGCCTGGGCCTTCATGTAGCTCTCGTGGGTGCCGACGTCCTCCCAGTAGCAGTCGGAGACGTAGCCGTAGATGGGCGCGCCGCGCTTGAGCAGGCGGGGGAAGACGTCGGAGGACCAGTCGACGGCCTCGCCGGCGGCGACCTCGTCGAGGACCTCGGGCTCCATCACGTAGATGCCGGTGTTGACGGTGTCGGAGAAGACCTGGCCCCAGGTGGGCTTCTCCAGGAAGCGCTGCACCCTGCCCTGGTCGTCCACGATGATGATGCCGAACTCGAGGGGGTTGGGGACGCGGGTCAGCCCGATCGTGACGAGGGCGGAATTCTCGCGGTGAAACCTGATCATGTCCGATAAGTCGATATCGGTCAGGGCATCACCGGAAATAACGAGAAAACGATCATCGCGGAGTTTGTCGGCCGCGTTCTTGACGCTGCCCGCCGTGCCGAGGGGGAGGTCTTCGGTGGCGTAGTGCAGGCGCATGCCCAGTTCGTCGCCGTCGCCGAAGTAACTGCGCACGAGCGCCGCAAGGAACTGGACGGTGACGACGGTCTCGGTCAACCCGTGGCGTTTCAGCAGGCGGAGGACGTGTTCCATGATCGGGCGGTTGACCACGGGGAGCAGGGGTTTGGGCTGGTTCGCGGTCATCGGCCGCAGCCGAGTCCCCTCCCCGCCTGCCATGACGACCGCCTTCACTCGATCACTCCTTCTTCGCAGCGGTTACGAGTTGGCGCACCTGTACCACATACAGCAGTCCTGCCCACCAGTACAGGCCCGTTCCCCAGATGGCGAACGCCCATCCGACAATCCTTGCAATATCGGCATACCAGGCTCCGGTGTGCGAGGCCAGGAAGAGGAGGGGGAAGGCGTACATCAGATTGGCCATGGCGGCCTTGCCGAGGAAATGCACGGGCAGTGCCTTGTAGCCGTACTTGCGGAGCACGGGGAAGAAACATCCGACGAAGATCTCTCGGCCCAGGATGATCGCGACCAGCCACCACGGGATGACCTCGCGCAGCAGCAGGCCGAGCAGGGTGGCGAAGACGTAGAGCTTGTCGGCGGCGGGGTCGATGAGACGGCCGAGCCTGCTGGTCTGGTTCCACGCGCGGGCGATCTTGCCGTCGAGCCAGTCGGTGAACCCCGCGACCATGAGCAGCGCGATGGCCCAGCCGTCCGCCTTGGGCCCCAGAACCAGCCAGAGGAACACGGGGACGCCGAGCAGGCGCAGGAAGCTCAGCAGGTTCGGAACCGTCCAGATTCGGTCCTCGGCGGAAGTTTCACTCACGCTGCCGACCCTACTGCGTCGCCCACCTGCGCACGCTGAGCCGCCCGCCCGCTGTTTTCCGCGCAACCCCCTGCCGCCCGCGGGCGGCAGGGGGTTGCGCGACACCCGGGTGATCGGGTTACGGTGGCGCCGACCAACGCGGGAGCCCGGTGCGGACCGGGCTGAGAGGACGGCTGACCAGCCGCCGACCGCCAGAACCTGCTCCGGGTAATGCCGGCGAAGGGAGTTTGCGCGATGAGTGGCGCGCGCTTTTCCAAGACCTACCAGGGCGAGCTCAGGGTCCCCATGCGGGAGATCGGACTGAGCGACGGCACCGTGTTCACCGTCTACGACACCTCGGGCCCCTACACCGACCCGGCCGTCGAGACCGACGTCACGCGCGGCCTGAGCCCCCTGCGCGAGCAGTGGATCCTCGATCGCGCCGACGTCGTCGGGTACGGCGGCCGCCAGGTCAAGCCGCTGGACGACGGCTACCGCGACCAGGCCTCGTGGAAGCGCGCCCAGGCCGTCCCCCGCCAGGGCGCGCGGCGCCAGCCGCTGAGGGCCGCGGGCGGGCCCGTCACCCAGCTCGCCTACGCCCGCAGGGGCGTCGTGACGAAGGAGATGGAGTTCGTCGCCGTGAGGGAGGGCGTCGAGGCCGAGTTCGTCCGCGCCGAGGTGGCCGCGGGCAGGGCGATCATCCCGGCCAACGTCAACCATCCCGAGAGCGAGCCGATGATCATCGGCCGTGACTTCCTCGTCAAGATCAACGCCAATATCGGCAACTCCGCCGTCACCTCCTCCCTCGAGGAGGAGGTGGAGAAGATGACCTGGGCCATCCGCTGGGGCGCCGACACCGTCATGGACCTCTCGACGGGCCGTGACATCCACACCACCCGCGAGTGGATCATCCGCAACTCCCCCGTGCCCATCGGCACCGTGCCGCTCTACCAGGCGCTGGAGAAGGTCGGCGGGGTCGCGCCCGACCTGTCGTGGGAGGTCTACCGCGACACCCTGATCGAGCAGTGCGAGCAGGGCGTCGACTACGTGACCGTCCACGCGGGCGTGCGTTTGTCCTATGTCCCCCTCACCGTCGGCCGCAAGACCGGCATCGTCTCGCGCGGCGGCTCGATCATGGCGGCGTGGTGCCTGGCCCACCACCGCGAGAACTTCCTGTACGAGAACTTCGAGGAGATGTGCGAGATCCTCGCCTCCTACGACGTCGCCTTCTCCCTCGGCGACGGCCTGCGCCCCGGCTCGATCGCCGACGCCAACGACGAGGCCCAGTTCGCCGAGCTGCGCACGCTGGGCGAGCTCACCGGGATCGCGCGCTCACGCGACGTCCAGGTCATGGTCGAGGGCCCTGGCCACGTGCCCATGCACAAGATCAAGGAGAACGTCGACCTGCAGCGCGAGCTCTGCGACGACGCCCCCTTCTACACTCTCGGCCCCCTCGTCACCGACATCGCGCCGGGCTACGACCACATCACCTCGGGGATCGGCGCGGCCATGATCGGCTGGTACGGCACCGCCATGCTCTGCTACGTCACGCCGAAGGAGCACCTGGGGCTGCCCGACAGGGAGGACGTCAAGACCGGCGTCATCACCTACAAGATCGCCGCGCACGCCGCCGACCTCGCCAAGGGGCACCCGAAGGCCCAGGAGTGGGACGACGCGCTGTCGGAGGCGCGCTTCGAGTTCAGGTGGGAGGACCAGTTCGAGCTGTCCCTCGACCCCGGCACCGCCCGCTCCTTCCACGACGAGACACTGCCCGCCGCGCCCGCGAAGACGGCGCACTTCTGCAGCATGTGCGGGCCGAAGTTCTGCTCGATGCGCATCTCGCACGACCTGAGGGCGGCGGAGGGCATGCGCGCCAAGTCGGAGGAGTTCGTGGCCGGGGGCGGCGAGGTCTACGTGCAGCTGACCGACAGGCCGTCGATGACCGAGCGCCGCTGACAGAGCACCGCTGACAGAGCACCGCCGACAGAGCACCGCCGACGCGGCCGATCCCGCGGGGAGATGTCGCCCCGGGATCGGCCCCCGCCGCAACCGCAGGCCGGGCAGGCGCCTGGTCACGTCCGTCCTGGCAGACCGAGGTCTAGGAGCGGGCCGCCCCGAGGAAGGAGCGGATGAGGTCGGAGTCCTTCACGCCCCTGGCCACCTCGACGCCGCTCGAGACGTCCACGCCCCACGGCCGCGCGGCCTCGATCGCCTGCCGTACGTTGCCGGGGTCGAGGCCGCCCGCCAGCAGCCAGTTCCCCGACGGCCTACCCCGGACGGCCGCCCAGTCCCACGGCTCGCCCGCGCCCGCCCTGGGCGCGTCGACGATCAGCAGGTCCTCGTCGAAGGCTCCGGTGCGAAGGTCGGCGTCGGCCGCCACGGCGCGCACGAGGGTGAGGCCGAGATCCTTCAGCGCGGTGAAGTCGGCGTGCGGGTGCCTGCCGTGCAGCTGGACGGCTCCGACCCCCGCGGCCTCGGCCGCCTGCCGTACCTCTTCCACCGGCTCGCCCATGAAGACGCCCACGGTCAGCACGTGAGGGGGAGCCAGCGCGGCCAGCTCCGCGGCCCGCGAGGGGGTGACCCTGCGCGGGCTGGCGGTCATGACGAGCCCGATCGCGTCGGCGCCGGCCTCGACGGCCGCCTCGACGTGCTCGGGCTCGCTCAGCCCGCAGATCTTCACGAACATAGCCGAAAGCCTAGCGCCGGCGTGAGGCTGCGGGCGACCAGGCCCAGACCGTGGTCAGCGCCAGCAGGCCGAACATGAGCACGCCGTTGGGCACGTGCGCGCCCAGGCCGATGGCCAGCAGGAAGTGCTGGGCGATGCCGAGCACGAACAGCGCGAGGCTGGCGAGCGCGGGCCAGCCCGCGCCCCTGCCCGGACGCCAGTACAGGACGGCGGCGACGATCTGGAGCAGGCCGATCAGGTGGGAGACCATGCCGATCATGACGTGGGTCTCGGCGACCCCGAGATCGGCGGCGATGCCCGTGTCGGTGAAGACCAGCGCCTGGCCCGCGAACATGGCCGCGACGAGCAGCGAGACCGCGTGGGCGAGCACGAGGACGCGCAGGGTGTAGAGCAGCCCTGAGGAGACAGGGGAGACAGACGTGGCTGAGGTCACGTCGTGCATGAGGTGGTCCTTCCTGGAGAGGTGAGGACCACATCGTGACGGCGCGGGCACCCGGCGGTCGTCAGCCTGCCGGGTGATGCCCCGGTCAGCCCCGCGGCGGATGCCGCACGGGGCGGAAGGCGGCGTCGACCAGGCCGATGCGGTGCGCGACGACGGCGGCCTGGATGCGGTTGCGCAGGCCGAGCTTGTCCATCGCCGAGCCGACGTGGGTCTTGACCGTGGTGACGCCGACGTGCAGCCTGTCGGCGATCTCGGCGTTGGACAGGCCGGTGCCGACCAGGGCGAGCACCTCGAGCTCCCGCTCGGTGAGCCCGACGGGCGCGGGTGTGGCCTGCTGCTCGGCGGCCAGCGCCCGCTCGACCACCCTGCGCAGCACCGAGGGGGCCAGCAGCTGCTCGCCCGAGGCCGCCCTTCGCACGGCCTCGACCATGCGCTCCGGCTCGTCGTCCTTGACCAGGAAGCCCAGCGCTCCGACCCGCAGGGCCGCGTAGACGTTGGCGTCGTCGGCGAAGGTGGTGAGGACCACGATCTTGGCGCCCGGCTGCGAGCCCAGGATGCGCTTGATCGCCTCGAGGCCGTCGACCCTGGGCATGCGCAGGTCCATGAGCACCACGTCCGGTCTGTGGTGTTCGGCCAGGCGCACCGCCTCCGCGCCGTCCTCGGCCTCCCCGACGACCTCCATGTCGCCCGCCGCCTGCAGCAGCATGCGCACGCCGGCTCTGACCAGCGCCTGGTCGTCGGCCACCACCACTCGGATCACGTCGTCACCTTGGTCTTGGGGTAGGGAAGGGTCACCGACAGCCGCCAGCCGCCGCCGTCGGGTCCTGCGCTCAGCGTGCCGCCCAGCGCCTTGGCGCGCTCGCGCATGCCCGCCAGCCCCTGCCCCGAGGACGGCAGCGGCTCGCGCACCGTGGGCGGGCGGCCGTTGGACACCTCGACGAGGAGCTCCCCGTCACCCGCGGCCAGCCCCACCCGTACGGCGGTGCCGGGCCCCGCGTGCTTGAGCACGTTGGTCAGTCCCTCCTGCACGATGCGGGCGGCCGAGGCCCTGGCCACCAGCGGCGCCTCGCCGAGCGCGGGATCGACGTCGAGGTCGACCAGCAGCCCCGCGGCGATCATCCGCTCGGCGGACTCGGTGACCACGTCGGCGGGGTCGGCCAGCAGCGCGGCGTCGCCGCCGGGGTCGCGCAGGACGTCGAGCAAGCCGCGCAGGTCCTCGAGCACCTGGTGGCCCGTCTCCTTGATGTCGGCCAGCGCGTCGGCGACGGGACCGTCGGGGGCGGCGTAGCGGGCGGCGCTCGCCCGCAGCACCATCGCCCCGACGTGGTGGGCGACGATGTCGTGCACCTCGCGGGCGATGCGCTCGCGCTCGGCCAGCTGGTCGGCGCGCAGCTGGGCGATGGCCAGCCGCTCGGACTCGCGCACCCGCAGCCGCTCGGCCTCCGCGGCCGACTGCCTGGCGCCCGCGTACCTGCCGATCGCGATCGGGGTGGCGACCACCACGAGCATGAGCCCCACCTTGAGCCCGGTGACGGTGCCCTCGGAGCCGACCACCACGAGCGAGGCCAGGAAGCTGGCCGCCACGTAGACGACCAGGTTCCAGAACCAGGAGGCCACCCGCATCGCGAACACGCCGACCGAGATCAGCAGCAGGACGTGGACGGTGCTGGTCGCCGCCGAGAACGTCTGGTTGGACAGGAGCAGCATCGCCCCCTCGACCAGGAACACCACCGCGGGCAGCCGCCTGGCCACGCCCAGGGCCAGCCCCGCGACCACCACGAACGAGACGATCACCCATGCGGGCTGCTCGCTGGTGTGCCACATGGGCCAGGTGCCGAGCACCGCGACGGCCACGCCCGCCCCCGCCAGCAGCACGTCGGGGGTGACCTCGGGCTCCTTCAGCCGCCCCGCGGGACCGCGCAGGTAGCGGCCGACCAGGGCGGGCAGCAGCGGGATGCCGACGGAGTAGACCCAGGCCGCCCCGGTGAAGCCGGTGCCGGGGTCGGCGATGTTGAGGCCGGTGGCCAGCGCGCCCGGCACGACGGCGACGAGGGTGGCGAGCCAGCCTCGCAGGTAGCCGGTGGCGCCGATCGCGACGCAGAGCAGGATCTGCGCGGTGTTGGAGGTGAAGGCCTCGATCTGGTCGGTGAACAACAGGAACGCGGCCAGGTAGAGGCTGACGTGGACGGGACGGCGCCGCACGAACCCCATCGGCGCGCCGACCAGGACGGCGAAGACGGGGACCAGCCAGTCGGGCGCCGCCCCTGCCCCCGCCTTGCCCGACATCAGCAGGTCGAGGGCCACTCCCGAGGCGGCGAGCAGCACGTCGGGTGCCACACCACGCCATCGCATGGGGACAACCGTATCGAGGACCGCCGCCTGCTCGGTCCTCCCGACGGAGGAGTTCGCATCCTCCAAGTGGCCGGTTTTCTGGCCGCAAGTCGGATGAGCGGGCTTGCGCGGGGGTCGTAACGTTGGTCCCATGCCCAACGACACCACGTTGTTCCTCGGCCAGTTCATGCGCTCCCCCGCGACCATCGGAGCCCTGGCGCCCAGCTCGCGGCGGCTGGCGGAGACGGTGTGCACCCCCGTGCCCGAGCGCGGCGAGCCGACCGTGGTCGAGTTGGGCCCCGGCACCGGGCCGTTCACCGCCGAGATCCAGCGCAGGCTGGACGGGCGTGGCCACCATCTTGCGATCGAGTTGAACCCCACGCTGGCCTCCCTGCTCGCCGACCGCTTTCCCCGGGTGGACGTGGCGCAGGACGACGCGGCCCGCCTGCCCGACCTGCTCCGCGATCGCGGCCTGACCAGGGCGGACGTGGTGGTCAGCGGGCTGCCGTGGGCCGCCTTCCCCGAGACGCTGCAGGAGCGGCTGCTGGGCGCGGTCACCTCCACCCTGTGCCCGTCGGGGGCGTTCACGACGTTCTCCTACATCCACGCGATGCCGCTGGGCTCGGCTCGCCGCTTCCGCGCGCTGCTGGCCGACCGCTTCGAGGAGGTCGTGCTGGGCCGTACCGTGTGGCGCAACACCCCGCCGGCCTACGTGCTGCACGCCCGCCGTCCGCGCTGACCCCTGTCGGCTGGACAGAACTTCGTTCTACGATTGCGCACGCAACGAGAATGGGGTGATCGAGGTGGACTTCACGCTCCCCGAGAGCGCGCTGACCGTCCAGCAGGGCGTCGGTGACATCTGCTCGCGCTACGACATGGACTACTGGCAGCGCTGCGAGGCCGACAAGCGCTGGCCGGAAGAGGTGTGGGCGGAGCTGGCCAAGGGCGGATGGCTCGGCCTGGCCGTACCGGAGGAGTACGGCGGCGGCGGGCAGGGCCTGCTGGAGCTGGCGGTGGCGACCGAGACCCTGGCCGCCTCAGGGGCGGCGGGCGGTTCGGCGTTCACCTACGTGCTCACCCCGGGCTTCGGCGCGCTGACGCTGGCCAGGCACGGCAGCGCCGAGCAGCGGGCCGCGTTGCTGCCCAGGCTGGCCACCGGCGAGATCGAGACGTGCTTCGCGCTGACCGAGCCGGACGCGGGCTCCAACTCGCTGGCGATCACCACCTCGGCGCGCCGCGACGGCGCCGACTACGTGATCAACGGGCAGAAGATCTGGATCACGGGGGTGCAGCGGGCCACCTGGATGATGCTCGTCACCAGGACGATCCCGGCGGCCGAGGCGAAGCCGCGCACGAACGGGATGACCGTCTTCCTGGTCAACGTGCCCGAGGCGGTGGCGGCGGGCCGGCTGTCCTTCCGGCCGATCCCCAAGATGGGCGCCAACACCACGCCCTCGAACATGGTCTTCCTCGACGACCTGCGCGTGCCCGCCTCCAGCGTGGTCGGCCAGATCGACCAGGGCGCCCTCGTCCTGTGGGACATCCTCAACCCCGAGCGGATCCTGCTGGCCGCCTCGGCGCTGGGCGGGGCGGAGGTGGCGCTGCGGGTGGGGGTGAGCTACGCCAAGGAGCGTGAGGTGTTCGGGCGGCCGATCGGTGCCAACCAGGCCATCGCCTTCCCTCTCGCCCAGGTCAAGGCGAAGATCGAACTGGCCAGGCTCATGCTGTACAAGGCCGCGTGGTCCTTCGACCGGCAGCTGCCGTGCGGCACCGAGGCCAACATCGCCAAGCTGACCGCCTCGCAGGCGGCGTGGGAGGCGGCGGACGCGGCCTTCCAGACGCACGGCGGGATGGCCTACTCGCTGGAGTACCCGGTCGCGCGGCTGCTCACCGACGCGCGGATCGGCAAGATCGCTCCGGTGACCGAGGAACTGCTGCTGAACCACCTGGCCACCCAGGTGCTCGGCCTGCCGCGCAGCTTCTAGAAGGACGGCGGGCGCTTCTCTCGCAGCGCCCGCACCCCCTCCTGGACGTCGGGGCCTGAAAAGCCGAGGAACTCCATGGCCAGGGAGGCGTCGAAGGTCGGGCCCGCCATCCTGAGCCAGTTGTTGAGCGAGTACTTGGTCAGCCTGATGGCCTCCTGGGAGCCCGCCGCGAGCCTCACCGCGATGTCGAGCGCCCTGTCGTGCACCTCGGAGTCGTCGACGCAGAGGCTGACCAGGCCCATCCGCTCGGCCTGCTCGCCGGTGACGGGCTCGCACAGCAGCAGGTGGTACTTGGCCTTGGCCATGCCGCACAGCAGCGGCCAGATGATCGCCGCGTGGTCGCCCGCGGCCACGCCCAGGCGGGTGTGGCCGTCGATGATGCGGGCGGTGCGCCCGGCCACGGAGATGTCGGCCAGCAGCGCCACCGCCAGGCCGGCGCCGACGGCGGGGCCCTGGATGGCGCTCACCACCGGCTTGGAGCAGTTGAGCACGTTGTAGACGATGTCGCGGGCCTCGGTGAACACCCGCAGCCTCGTGGCGTGGTCGCGGGTCATCTCCTCGATCATGGACAGGTCGCCGCCCGCGGAGAAGGCCTCGCCCTCTCCCCTGACGAGGATGGCGCGCACGTCGTCGTCGCGGTCGAGGTCGCGCCAGATCTCGGCGAGCTCGCGATGGCCCGCCATGTCGACGGCGTTGAGCCTGCGCGGCTCGCTGATCGTCACCCGCCGCACGCCCTCGGCGGCCCAGTCGAGCCTCAGCTTGTCGTAGGTCACGGCTCCAGCGCCGTCCTGAGCCTGTCGGCCACGTAGGCGCGGATCTCGTCGGCCTGGTCGAAGAAGCCGGGCAGGCCGAAGAAGCCGTGGACCATGCCGGGACAGCGGCGCACCTCGACGGCCACGCCCTCGTCGGCCATGCGCGCGCCGTAGGCCTCGGCCTCGTCGCGCAGCACGTCGTACTCGGCGCTCACCACCGTCGCGGGCGCCAGGCCCGCGCACGAGCCCAGGCGCAGCGGCGACAGGCGAGGGTCGAGCGGATCGGCGCCGGCGGCGTACTGCTGGACGAACCAGGCCATCTCCTCCGCGTCGAGGCCGAAGCCCTTGGCGTGCTCGCGGTAGCTGGGTGTGTCCATGGCCACGTCGACGATCGGGTAGAGCAGCGCCTGGTGGGCGAGGGTGAGCCCGGCGTCGCGGGCCTGCCAGGCGGCCACCGCGGCGAGGTTGCCTCCCGCGCTGTCGCCGATGACCGCCACGTGGCCGTTGCTCTGGTAGAAGGCCGGGCGGGCGAAGATGTCGCGCAGCACGGTCCAGGCGTCGTCGGCGGCCGCGGGGAAGGCGTGCTCGGGGGCCAGGCGGTAGTCGACGGAGACCACCACCGCCCCCGTCCTGATCGCCAGGTCCCTGCCGACGGCGTCGTTGCGCCTGACGCTGCCGAACACCCAGCCGCCGCCGTGGAAGTAGACGATCACCGGCAGGGTGTGGTCGCCGGGGTCGGCCCGGTAGACCCTGATCGGCACCTCGTCGGCCAGGGCGTCGCGGACGAACGGCAGCCGCGTCAGCGGGCCGCGCCGCTCCGCCAGGCCGTCGGTGGCGCGCATCCGCTCTATCTCCGCAGGCCCCAGGCTCGCCAGGTCGGCGCCGAGGTCGGAGGGGTAGAGCTCCAGATAAGCCCTGGCCTGGGGGTGCAAGCTCATGATCCGAGCTTACTCATGAGCCACACCATTTCTCATCAGTATCGGGCGGCCTCGACGAGTGCCTCGAACAACCGCATATCATCGCCGCGCTCGGGATGCCACTGGACGCCCACGCCGAACCTGTGCCCCTGCAGTTCGACGCCCTCCACGATCTGGTCGTCGGCCCATGCCACGGCCAGCAGCCCGGTGCCGAGGCGCTTGACCGACTGGTGGTGCGGGGCGTTGACCTCGATCGTGTCGCCGATGGCCTTGCCGAGCTTGCTGGAGACGCTCACCTGGATGACGTGCGGCTGCCCCTGCGCGCCGTGCCGCTCGTGGTCGAGCACGTCGGGCAGCCAGGGGATGAGCGTGCCGCCCTGGGCGACGTTCAGGACGTGCATGCCGCGCGCCACCGCGAGGATCGGCACATCGGCCTGGACGGCGGCGCGGGCCAGCGAGAGCTCGAACCTGTCGCGGTGCGGCTGGGGCTCGGCGACCCTGTCGTCCTGGTCGGCCCCGTAGAGCGTGGCCCCGACCTCCACGCCGCCCGCCAGGACGACGCCCTTGAGGCCGCGGACGTAGTCGTCGACGGCGTGCAGGTTGAGCGGCGGGAGCAGGACGGGGGCGCCGCCCGCCCGTTCGACCGCCTTGGCGTAGGAAGGCGGCCCGATGACCGCCTCTCTCACCCAGTCACCCCATCGGGCGGCCTCGAAGTAGGCGGTGATACCGATCAACGGACGAGACATGCGCGCTCCAGGAGGCATGCAGGAGGTCGGGCAACCCGCGTCAGAGATGGTGACCAGGTTCCCGCTCCATCATGGCCTACCGGATTTCGGTTATGTCACCTTCCCGGGTATCAGTGCTGTCACTTCCTCCTCAGGGATCATGTCGCCGCCCTTCCGTAGCAGGGCGGCAGGAAGCTTCCCGGGCGACCGTGACGGGTGGCGGCACCCCGGCGAATACGAATGCGATACGTATTCACTTTCGCTGACCTAAACTCCAGAATTTCGATTGCGGAAAATAACGTTCCCATTACGGATAGTTCTGGTTAACACCGTATTGAGGTGAAACGGTTGTGGCCCCAGGGAGGCGGTGTAACACTCCAGATGAGTGCGCGGACGTGCCGGGGCGCGCCGTACGCTCATAACCCGGAGCCGTCAGGGAGGTGGAACGACACGACCGGAATCGCATTCCGGTCAAAGGGTGGGGTCAAAAGGCATGTCGTTGAATCCGCGCCTCGTCAAAGAGAGTTTCTCCGTCATCGAACCCGTCGCCGACAGGGCGGCGGCCTATTTCTACGGCCGGCTGTTCGCCGAGAACCCGCATCTGCGGGGGATGTTCCCCCCTGCCATGGACGTGCAGCGCGACCGGCTGTTCAGCGCGCTGACCAGGGTGGTGTGGAGCCTGGACAGTCCCGACAGCCTCGCCTCCTATCTCGGCCAGCTCGGCCGCGACCACCGCAAGTACGGTGTGATCGCCGAGCACTACACCGCGGTCGGCAACGCCCTGCTGGCCACCATCAAGCGCTTCGCCGCCGACATCTGGAGCACCGAGATCGAGGCGGCATGGGTGGCGGCCTACACCGCCGCCGCCAACCTCATGATCGACTCGGCCGAGAGCGACGCGGGGGTCTCACCCGCGTGGTGGCTGGCCGAGGTCGTCGACCACGAGCGGCGCACCGCCGACATCGCGGTGCTCACGCTCAGGCCGACCCAGCGCCTGCCGTACACCGCGGGCCAGTACGTCAGCGTGCAGACCGCGCGCTGGCCGAGGGTGTGGAGGACCTTCTCCATCGCCAACGCGCCGCGCGAGGACAACACGGTCAGGCTGCACGTGCGAAGCGTGCCAGGCGGCTGGGTCTCGACCGCCCTGGTGCGGCACACGCGCATCGGCGACACGCTCATGCTCGGCCCGCCCATCGGGACGATGATCCCGCACGAGTCCGGCGGCAGGGACATCCTCTGCGTGGCGGGCGGCACGGGCCTCGCGCCGATCAAGGCCATCATCGACCACGTCATCACCTCGGGACGGCGGCCCAACATCCACCTGCTGTACGGCGCGCGCACCGCCGAGGACCTCTACGACCTGCCGGACCTGATCCGCATGGAGTCGCGCTTCCCCTGGCTGCGGGTCCTGCCCGTGGTCTCCCACCAGGCATCCTACGACGGCATGCGCGGCCACCTGCCCGAGGTGATGCAGCGCTTCCACTCGTGGGCCGAGCACGAGGTGTACGTCTGCGGGCCGCCCGCGATGGTGCACGAGACGGTCGGACGGCTGCAGGCGAGCGGGGTGCCGCTCGCCCGCATCCACCGCGACGTCGTCCAGGGCGAACGCTGACCCCTTCCTCCTCCCCGGCCTCCTCCCCCGGCGCGGCCGCGGGAGGAGGGCTCAGTGGAAGGCGGCGGCGGTCTCCTCGTCGTTCGGCCAGAAGGTCTCGATCGCCAGCTCCGACACCGTCACGTCCACCGGGGTGCCGAACGTAGCGATCGTGGTGAACATCGACAGCACCCTGTCCCCGTGCCTGATCCGCAGCGGCAGCAGGATGTCGGCGGGCCCTGGGACGTGCGCCACGTTCAGGTCCACCCCCTCGTAGGTGTAACCGGCCAGTTCGTCGTGCAGCTCGGCCAGGCGCCCGCTGCCCGAGGCCTCCGCCTGTCTGCGCAGACGGTGAAGCAGGTGCGCCCGCACCTCCGGCAGGTTGACCAACCGCCCGCCCATCGCCTCGGGGTGCAGCGAGAGCCGCATCACGTTGACGGGCTCCTTCAGCAGCTCGGCGGGCGCGCCCTCCATGAACATCGCGGCCGCGCCGTTCGCGGCCACCAGGTCCCACGCGGCGTCCACCACCAGCGCGGGGTACGGCTCGTGCCCTGCGAGGATCTTGTCCAGCGCCTGCCGTACCACCTCCATCTCCGGCGCGCGCACCTCGCGCTCGGGAAAGACCGGCGCGTAGCCCGCGGCCACGAGCAGGCGGTTGCGGTGCCGCAGCGGTATCTCCAGCTCCTCGGACAACCTCATCACCATGTCCCTGCTGGGCCTGGCCCGGCCCGTCTCGAGAAAGCTGATGTGTCGGGCCGACACCTCCGCCTCGATTCCCAGGTCGAGCTGGCTGACGCGGCGCCGCTGGCGCCACGAGCGCAACAGATCACCAAATGACTCAGTTTGTACGGCAAGCGCTCCCATAGCCCGAACGCTAGCGGGAAAAGGGAATCATCACGATTACCTGGGACGTAAGCGGACGGCGCACGCCCGCAAATCCCGCACTCCCCAGAAGTTGTCGGTAGCGCGTGACACGATGGCCAGCAAGCCAAGACAGGGAGACCAACATGAGCGACGCCCTACTCGCCGTCGGCACCCGCAAGGGGCTCTTCCTCGCCCGCTCCACCGGCGGCGGCCCGTTCGAAGTCGAGCCGATCCAGTTCTCCACCGTCGGGGTGCACTCCGTCGCGATCGACACCAGGGGCGAGAGGCCCAGGCTGCTCGTGGGCATCGAGTACGGCCACTTCGGCCCCTCGGTGATGTACTCCGACGACCTCGGCAAGAGCTGGCAGGAAGCGCAGAGACCACCCATCGCCTTCCCCGAGAAGACCGGAGCCACCCTCGAGAAGGTCTGGCAGCTCCTGCCCTCGCCGTCCGAGCCGGGCGTCGTCTGGGCCGGCACCGAGCCGGGCGCGCTGTTCCGCTCCGACGACGGCGGCATCACCTACACCCTGGTCGAGGGGCTGTGGGAGCATCCGCACCGGCCGCAGTGGCAGCCGGGCGGCGGCGGCCTGTGCCTGCACACGATCCTCAACCACCCGACCGACCCCAAGATCATGGGGGTGGCCATCTCCACGGGCGGCTTCTACCGCACCACCGACGGCGGCATCTCCTGGGAGGCGGCCAACCAGGGCATCCGCGCCCCGTTCCTGCCCGAGGGCCAGCAGTACCCCGAGTTCGGGCAGTGCGTGCACAAGGTCAGCCTGCACCCGGCCAGGCCCGAGCGGCTGTTCCTCCAGCACCACTTCGGCGTCTACCGCAGCGACGACTTCGGCGGGTCGTGGACCGACATCGGCTCCTCCCTGCCGTCCGACTTCGGCTTCCCCGTCGTCGTCCACCCCGACAGGCCCGACACCCTCTACGTCCTGCCGCTGCACGCCGACATGGACCGCACCCCCGTCGGCCACCGCTACCAGGTCTTCCGCAGCGACGACGCGGGCGAGAGCTGGCAGGCGCACGGCGAGGGCCTGCCCCAGGGGCCGGTCTACGCCTCCGTGCTGCGCGACGCGATGACCGCCTCGCACGCGGGCATCTTCTTCGGCACCCGCGACGGCTCGGTCTACGGCTCGCGCGACGGCGGCGACACCTGGAGCGAGGTGGCCTCCCACCTGCCCGACGTCCTGACCGTCAGGGCGGCGGTGCTGTAGCCCATGGCCAAGCCCGCCATGATGGTCGTCTTCGTGCTTCCCAGCGCGCTGCGGCACTGGGTGAGCGGTGAGAGCGAGGTCAAGGTCTTCGCCGTGGGGGCCGACCGCGACACACCGCCCACCCTGGGCTCCGCCCTCGACACGCTGCGGCGGACTCATCCGTCGCTGGAGGGGCGGTTACGAGACGACTACGGGCAGATCAAGAGCCACATCAACATGTTCGTGTGCGGAGAGAACGCCCAGGGGCTGGGCGGCCTCGACTGCGCGATCCCACCGGGAGCCGAGGTGTACGTCCTGCCTGCCCTTTGACCGCGGGGGGCTTCGCCTGGGGGGCTGACTGCAAGGGCCTTCGCCTTCGGGCGCTTCGCGCGATGGTGGCTTCGGGCGGGTTTTCGGGGGAGCCCAGTTCCCCACGTCCCCTCGGCAAGGGGCCTCCCGGCCCCCTGCACCCCCGGGCGTTGCGGTGGCGGGGTTTGGTCAAGGCTTGAGGATCCTTTCGAGGATCGCCAGTTCCCTCGCCAGGACATGCGGAACCGAGCGGTTCTTACCTCGGTGATCAGGATCGGGGTTCAAGTGGGTTACTCGTGTGGCGCCCATCATGCGCTGGATTCTGATGGACAGGTTCTCGTAGATCTGGGTGGTTTAGGCGCCTGATTCGGTCACTGGGACGAGACAGCTCGGCCGTGCCCGTGACCAGGAGTGCCCTGCGGGCTGGTCACGGTGGCAAGCCGAGCGAAGGTGGTCCTCCTTCATCATCTGGCTGAAGGCGGTGTGTGGTTCGTCGGCCCCGGGCCGGCCTCCGTCACGAGTCCCGCGGCGCCACTGTGGCAGGTCAGGTGGCTGGTGGCTACAGGCGGATGCGGGTGTGTCTGGCCTCCTGGGGTGGGATCTGAACCTTGGCCAGTTCTCGCAGGGCTCGTAGGGCGCCGGTCTGCCTGGCCAGGGTGAGGGCCTGTCTGGCTGTTTCGACCGAGCGCTCGCATTCGTGGGCGTCGGCGTACGCGTGGGCCATGCGTGCCAAGGCGTAGGCGGTGGCATAGGTCGGCGGCGTCTTCGGCGGTTCCTGTTCCAGGATCTCGATCGCGTCCCTGGCGTGGCCGAGATCGACGAGACACCCGGCGCACAGGGTGTTGTGGGCCTGGGTGGAGCAGTCGAATCGGTAGGGCGTGTCGTCCCCCGGTTCCGCGAGTGACTGAGCGGACTCTTCCAGGCGGCGACGGCACATGTCCAGGTTGCCGGCGAGGGCGTGGCCCTGCGCCTCATGATGCCGGGACAGGGCATCCACCCGCGCGGGGAGGTTGGCGCGTTCACGGGCGGCGACGGCGAGGGCGACGAGCCCGCCCGGATCACCGGCGGCATCGGAGAGACCTCCCCGCTGGGCAAGGGTGTAGGCCTCGAGCAGCGCGTCGGCCGCCTCGCGAGCATCGCGTACGGCCTCATCCGACCAGGCCAGTGCCCTGCCCGGGTTTCCCGCCTCGTGGTGCAGGCGGCTGATCAGCTCCGCGTTCTCGGTGGCGAGCAGCAGGAACGCGCGTCTGACGGGCGAACTGGCATCCCGACGGAACTCTTCGATGCCCACGAAGACAGGCCGCAGGACGCTGATCGCGTCGGCGGGGCGGAGGTCGGTTCGGGTGTAGGCGTCCAGGATCGCTCTGAAGTAGCCGACCGTCCGGTCATCGGCCCGCTGAGGCGCCTCGATCGCCCGGCCGGTGGATTCCTCCTCCTCCGCGGTGAACATCCCCGGCACCAGCGGGATGCCGGTCAGGTAGTGCCACAGGGTGGTGCCGGCCGCGTCGCCGACGAACAGCTCGGCCTCGTCCACGCCGAAAGCCCGGCAGAGCAGCTCCGCATACCACTCGTCGGGCCGCCGCTCCCCCGCCTCCCAGAGCCGAATCATCGAGGTGAGCGTCTCCAGCGTGGGCAACCGGTCCCGCGTGCTCTCGTCCGCCGCGGCTGCCAGCCGTTCCGCGAGCTCCCTCTGACTCCACAGGCGCCCGCGGCGCAGGACCCCCAGACGGGCGGCCCAGATCGGAACATCGATGTCGACCATTGGCGTGTCCCCCCATCGTCCATATGGTCATATAAGTCACTTATGGGCGATTGTTCCCATTGTCCGCGCTTTGAGGCGTCCCGTCAGCCCCGCGCTGCCAGACGGGACCCCAGCTGCCCGGCCGTGTCCCCGGCGGATGGCCGGGTGCGGATCGGCGCGCCACCATCCCTCGATCCGCTGGGCACGATCGTGGGGTCGGTGGTGGTGCTCGAGTCGGGGGAGGGCACGAGGTCCGAGCAGCGCCGTGGCCGTCAGAGGAGACCCCGGTCGTCGGTCCCGCCGAACGGGACGGGGGGACCGGCGGGCGGCCGAGGCCGGCGCGAGGACGGCGGGTCAGGCCTCCAGCCCCCTGCGGAGCAGCGTCCACACCCGTTCGGCGGTCTCACGCCGGTCGGGGGCGGGGGTCTTGGCGAGCACGCCGGCGAGCATTCCCACGGCCAGGACCAGGTCGTCGGGGGCGAGGTCCTCGCGGACACGACCCGCGCGCCGGGCCTCGGGCAGCGCACCGGCCAAGAGCTTCGCCACCCTGTCGCGCACCTGGATGAGGCGAGGGTCGGGGTCCATCGGGGGCACGCTGACCATGTCGATGAACGCGGTCGAGGCGATGGTCTGCTCGGTGATCAGGTCGAGAACGTCGGCCAGGGTGGCGCCGGGCTCGGCGGCCAGGGCCTCCAGGTCGGCCACGGCGTCCTCGAACACCGCGAGGGCGAGGCTGACGCGATCGGGGAAGTGCCGGTAGAGGCTCCCCTGCCCGACCCCTGCCGCCCGGGCGACCATGCTGAGCGGCGCGTTGTACCCGGCGCCGGCGAAGACCTCGCGGGCCGCGGCTATCAGCGCCGCCCGGTTCTCCGCCGCGGCGCTTGGTCCTCTGTTCGGTCGACGCACAGTGTGCACATCGCCTACAGTAGCAACCGGACAAGGTTGTCCGGTTGCTGACGTCGCCCCGGGCCGCGGCCGAGCCGCGGCGCACCGAACGGACGGGGGCGTCGCCTGCGGCCAGGCCGCCTTCGTGCCGCGACCGAAAGGACGAACACGTGACGACCTTCGCCTTCGACGACCGCGTCAGCCTGGTCACGGGCGCGGGCTCCGGAATCGGCAGGGCGATGGCCTTCGCCTTCGCCAAGGCCGGGGCCCGCGTCGTGGTCTGCGACGTCGACCGCGAACGCGCGGAGCCGACCGCCTCGGGCATCGGGGACGCGGCCATCGTGGCCGCCGCCGACATCTCCGACGAGGCGTCGGTAGGCGCGCTGGTCGAGACCGCGATCAGCGCGTACGGCCGGATCGACGTGCTGTGCAACAACGCCGGGATCATGGACACCATGGCCCTGCCCGCCGACATCCCGGTGGGGCTCTGGGAGCGGGTGCTCCGGGTCAACCTGACCGGCACGTTCCTGGTCACCCACGCGGTGCTGCCGCACATGCTGCGCGAGGGAAGAGGCGCGATCGTCAACACCGCCTCCGAGGCCGGCATCAGGGGCGGGACGGCCGGTGCCGCCTACACCGCCTCCAAGCACGGCGTCGTCGGCCTGACGCGCAGCGTGGCGTGGGCGTACGCCAAGGACGGCATCCGCTGCAACGCCATCCTGCCGGGCCCCACCCTGACCGGCATCGCCTCAGCGGAGAGCGTCGGGAGCTTCGACCCGACGGGCGCCGCCCGCCTCGCGCCCGTGCTCGCACGCGGCGAGCGGATGGCGCAGCCGGAGCAGATGGCCGACGCCGCCCTCTTCCTGGCCTCGGACGCCGCCTCGTTCGTCAACGGAGCGATCATGCCGGTGGACGGCGGCTGGTCGGCGGCCTGACGAGGCGACGAGTCCTTCCGATTCCGATCACAGGAGACACGATGAGCGACACCAGCCGGCAGACACCGCACTACCCCTTCTCCCCGCCCGGCGCCTTGGAGCCCCCTCAGGAATGGGCCTCGCTGCGCGAGGGCTGCCCCGTGGCCCCGATCCGCCTGGCCAGCGGCGATGAGAGCGTGCTGCTGACCCGCTACGCCGACGTCAGGCAACTGCTGTCGGACCCCCGCTTCACCCACCACCTCGACAGCGCCGACGCCGCCAACATCACCGCGAACGAATCCGGCGGGGTGTTCGGCTCCGGCGGCACGAACATGGGAGCCGACGCCCACCGGCAGTGGCGCCAGCTGATCGGCAAGGCGTTCACCGCCAAGCGCGTCTCCGCCATGCAGCCCGGGATCGAGGCCATGGCCGAGCACCTGGTCGATGAGATGATCAAGCAGGGCTCCCCCGCCGACCTGGCCGGCGCCCTCGGCTTCCCGCTGCCGGTGTGGGTGATCTGCGACCTGCTCGGCGTGCCGGACTCCGACAGGGACAGGTTCTCCTACTGGTCCGACACCATGCTCAGCCTCACCAGGTTCACCCAGGAGGAGATCGACGCGGCCCAGGCCGAGTTCGACGACTACCTGCGCGCCCATGTCGCGGCCAAGCGGGCCACGCCGGGCGACGACCTGATCAGCGAGCTCATCTCACTCGTCGGCGCGCTCGAAGGGCGCATGACCGAAGAGATCATGATGCTCACGGCCAAGGGGCTGCTGATCGCCGGTCACGAGACGACCTCCAACATGATCGGCAAGATGGTCGCGATGCTGCTGGCCGACCGCGGCCGATGGGAGCGGCTGCTCGCCGACCGCTCGCTGATCCGCCTCGCGGTGGAGGAGAGCCTGCGCTACGACGCCAACCCCGGCTTCGGGATTCCCCGCTACATCAGCGAGGAGATCCAGGTCGACGACATCACGGTCCCCGCGGGGACCACAGTGGTGTGCAACCTGGCCGCGGCCAACCGCGACGAGCGCCAGTTCGACCACGCCGCCGACATGGACCTGACCCGCTCCCCCAACCCCCATCTGGCCTTCGGCGCGGGGCCGTACGCCTGCCTCGGGCAGGCGCTGGCCCGCACCGAGCTGCAGACCGTGCTGAAGGTGCTGCTCGACCGCCTGCCCACGCTGGAGCTCGCCGTGCCCGCCGCCGACCTGGCCCGCCGCGAAGGGCTCATCGTCGGCGGCCTGCAGCAGGTCCCCGTGCGCTGGTGACGCGGCGTCGCTGAGAGAGAGGAACCGAAGATGAACATCGCTGTTGACCAGGACAAGTGCTGCGGCGCCGGACAGTGCGCGCTGCTCGCGCCCGAGGTGTTCGACCAGGGCGAGGACGACGGCATCGTGATCCTGCTGGACCCGTCGCCCGCCGAGCGGTTCCACGCCGCCGTCAGGGAGGCCGCCGACGTGTGCCCGGCCTCCGCGATCAGCGTGGACGTCCGGCCTTGACGGTGCCCGACGACGTGGTGATCGTGGGCGCCTCCGCCGGTGGCCTGGCCGTGGCGGAGGCGCTTCGCCGCAAGGGCTATCAGGGCGGCCTGTCGCTGCTGGGCGCCGAGTCGCATCCGCCCTACGACCGGCCGCCGCTGTCCAAGCAGGTGCTGTGGCCGCGACCGGGCGCGGCATGGGGGTCGACGTCACCCTCGTCGGCCTCGGTGCCGCGGTCCTGGCCGACCAGCTCGGCGACCTGGTCGGCGGGATGCTCACCCGGCTGCACGCCGAGCGCGCCGTCCGGCTGCGGCTCGGCGTCGCGGTCGAGGGCCTGTCGGGTTCCGGCGGCAGGGTCTCGGGGGTACGGCTGGCCTCTGGCGAACTCCTGCCCGCCGAGACGGTCGTGGTGGCGATCGGCTCGCGCCCGGCGACCGGCTGGCTCCACGGCAGCGGGCTGTCCGTGCGTGACGGCGTGCGGTGCGACTCACGCTGCCGCGCCGCCCCTGGCGTCTACGCCGTGGGCGACCTGGCCTCCTGGCACCACGAGAAGCTGGATCGCAGGCTGCGGCTGGAGAACAGGACCAACGCCGTCGAACAGGCCCAGATCGTGGCGGCCAACCTCCTCGGCGAGGACCGGCCCTACGTTCCCCTCCCCTACTTCTGGACCGACCAGTACGACACCAAGATTCAGGCTCACGGCTTCTTCCCTCCAGGCGCCAGGGCGGACGTGGTGGAGGGCGACCTCGAGCAGAACCGCTTCGTCGCGCTCTATCACCTGGAAGGGAAGGTCACCGGAGTACTCGGCTGGAACATGGCCAAGGCCGCCCGCCTGCATCGCGGCCGGGTGGCCGACGCCATCGGCGTCTGAACTCCGAGCGGCCTCACGTGATCGGCAGCGTCCCGCCTTGTGCTCCCGGCTGGCGGGCGCCGCCTCATTGCGGACATAATCCCCGGATGGACGGTCGGGGAGCTGCGTTGGCGCGCGTCATCGCCTGGGGTGTCGCCGTCGTGTCCCTGGTCGCGGTCGTGGTGGCGTTCCTGATCCAGGCGCGGCTGCCCGAGGCGTGGCGGCCGTCCATCCCCGCCACGCCCGACCACGCGGCCGGGCTCGCCTTCCCGCTCGTCGGCGCCTTCGTCGTGGCGCGGCGTCCCAGGCTCGTCGTGGGCTGGCTGATGTGCGCGGGCGGGCTGTTCGCAGGGCTCAGCGTGCTCGCCGGGATGCTGATGTTCCAGGCGGCGGGCGTGGGGTCGATGGAGACGGCGGGCGTGCTCCGCATCGCGTCGGGGATCACGTGGGCGTTCGGCGGCGGTATCCTCGCGGTCCTCGTGCCGCTGCTCGCGCCGGACGGCAGGCTGCCCTCGCCCAGGTGGAGGGCGCACGTGGCGGTGAGCATGACGGTGTTCGCCACGCTCGCCTTCCTGCTCGCCGTCCGTCCGAAGCCCGCGCCCGGCGCGCTGCGCCGCCCCGCGGTCATCCCGAACCCGCTGAAGATCGAGGCGCTCGCGCCTGTCCACCTCCAGCTCTACGAGGCCGCCTACCTGGCCATGGAGGTGTGCGTCGTCGTGGCGCTGATCGCGCTCGCCACGCGCTTTCGCAGGGCCGGCCCCGCGATGCGCCGACAGATCGCGTGGCCGCTCGCCACGTTCGCCGTTTACATCGTCTTCCTGCTGCTCGGCGACGGCTACTGGGCGCCCGCCGTCTTCTGGACCACCCTGATCCCCGTCGCGCTCATGGTGTCGATACTGCGCTACCGGCTGTTCGGCATCGACACGGTCGTCAGCCGCGCCTTCGTGGCCGCCGGCCTGATCGCGGCGGTCAGCGCCGTCTACTTCGGCGTGGGCGCCGTCTCGAGCCTGGTGGTCGCCGGATACCACCAGGTGGCGGGGCTGGCCGCGGCGCTGTTCGCCGGCGCGTTCTTCCAGCCCATGCGCCGCCTCCTGCAGCGGGCGGTGGACAGGCTGATGTACGGCCCCGTCGGCGATCCGCGCCTGCTGGCCGAGCGGCTCACGCAGGAGGTCAGGCGCGCGGACCCTGCTGAGGCCCTGAGCGTGGTCGTCGAGGTCGTGCGGGACGGCCTCGCGGTGGACGGCGCCGCCGTACGCGTGAGCGGGGGCCTGTCCGTCGAGAGCGGCGACGTGGGCGCCTCACCCCGCGAGATCGCCCTGGTCTGGCACGGTGAGCCCGTCGGACGCCTGCTGATCGGCCGGCCGGGGGCGCGCAGGTTCGCCGCGGCGCACGACGAGCGGGTCATCGCGACGCTGCTGCCGTATGTCGCCGACGTGGCGCACGCCGCGCGTATGGCGGCCGACCTGCAACGTTCACGCGAGCGCATCCTGGCGGCCCGCGAGGAGGAACGCCGCAGGCTCCGCCGTGACCTGCACGACGGCCTCGGGCAGACGCTCGGCGCGATGGCCATGACGATCAACATCGCCCGCATCAGCATCAAGCGCGCTCCCGGCACCGCGGACGACCTGCTCAAGGACCTCCACAGCGGCATGGAGGCGGTCACGGGCGACATCCGGGAGCTGGTGTACGGCCTGCGCCCTCCCGCGCTCGACGACCTCGGCCTGGCGCAGGCCGTACGGCAGCTCGCCGAGGCGACGCTGACCAGGGCCGACGAGGAGGGCACCGCCGTCGAGGTGGTGGTGGACGGCGAGCTGGGCGACCTGCCCGCGGCCGTCGAGGTGGCCGCCTACCGGATCGCGCAGGAGGCGGTGACGAACGTGCGGCGGCACGCGCGGGCGTCATCGGTCAGGATCGCCCTGGTCCGCGAGGCCGGCCAGTTCGTGGTCAGCGTCGAGGACGACGGCGTGGGCCTGCGTCAGGACTGCAGGGCGGGAGTCGGCACCTCGTCGATGCGCGAACGCGCGGCCGAGCTCGGCGGCTCCTGCTTCGTCACCTCCCGCCCGGGTGGCGGCACCCTGGTGGAGGCCAGATTGCCGGCCGCCGCCCCGCTTGCCGAGGCGGGGCGGGCCGGCCGAGGAGCCGCAGGGTCGGCCCGCGAGTGACGAGACCACCGCGGGGTGAGGCGGGCGGCGAGCGGAATCAGCCGGCGAACCGGCTCAGCTCGAGGGTGTACTCGAGCGCAGGGCGGCCGTCCAGCACGGTCTCGCCGGTGGCGACGAATCCGGTGCGGGCCAGCACGGTCTGCGAGGCGAGGTTGTCCAGCGTCGTGGCCGCTCGCAGCGTCGTCAGGGCGTACTCGGTGGCGGCCAGGGCGCACACCCGGCGGACGGCGGTGGTGGCCAGGCCCTGGCCCGAGGCGCTCTTGGCGATCCTGTAGCCGAGCTCGGCCGAGCCGTCCGCCACGTCGACCAGGTTGACACGGCCCAGGATCACGCCGTCGCCGTCGACGAGCACGTGGAAGTGGATCACCCCTGCGGCCTGCTCGTCCAGCAGGGCGGCGTGGCGTGCGTCGAACTCGGCGAAGTAGGCGTCACCGCGGTCGGGGATCGAGGCGGCGAAATAGGCCCTGTTCTCCCGTTCGAACGCGAGCAGGGCGGAAGCGTGGTCGGAGCGGAGGCGCTGCAGCTCGGGCATGGGACGCACGCTACCTTGACCGCCCGGCATGCGGCTTTCATGGTCATCCATCGAGCCGCCGGGCGCGACGCCGTCCCGACGTCCCCGAGGAGGCCGTCAGCCGGTGCGCAGCGCCTCGACGACGGCGACGGCCTCCTTCAGCAGGTCGACGGGGCAGCCCCAGTAGTCGTAGATGCCGCCGCGCGCACGGTTGCTGCCGCAGATGACGAAGACGCCGGTTCCCAGCTCGGCCTTCAGGTGGCCGGCCAGCCAGCCGACGAAGCCGCTGTTGTCGAGGTCGGCGGGGAAGTGGAAGGAGAAGACGCCGAAGCGTTCGGTGTCTCCGCCGCCGCTCGGCAGGGGGACCAGCCGGCTCCAGCTCTCGCTGTCGCGGACCACCGCCAGGGTGTCCTCGGTGAGCGCCGGCGGGCGATCGGCGGGGAACTCCTCGAAGTGCCACACGCCGTCGTGCACGGTGAGGTCGGCCATGGAGATCACCTGGCGCAGGCGCTCCTCGGTCTGTTCCCGGGTCTCCACACTGACGCTGACCATGACAGGGCCCCCGATCCTCGAGACCATGATCCGCTCGGGATCACCGGACGGCCGCCATCCTCGCACACCGCGCCCTGCCGCCTGCCTCCGAGGCGCTTCCAGCGGGCCACCGGCTCGCTCCCGCGCGCGAGGACGCCGCCTCGGCGCGGGAACGAGCCCGAACTCCCGTCAGCCCAGGATCTCCGGGCGGATCCTGGCCCATTCCAGCGAGTGCCTGATGCCCTCGGCCACCGTGTGGCGAGGCTCCCACTCCAGCAGGCGCCTGGCCAGCTCCGTGCGGGTGTAGGCGCCCGCCACATCACCGGGCCTCGGCCCCGTCTCCACGACCTCGATGGGCCGCTCGACCACCTCGTTGAAGGCGTCCGCCAGCTCCCGCACCGTCGTTCCCCTGCCGGTGCCGAGGTTGATGACGTCCTCGGTGAAGGAGCCGAACCGCTCGAGGGCGGCCACGTGCGCCGTGGCGAGGTCCCACACGTGGATGTAGTCGCGGATGCCCGAGCCGTCGCGGGTCGGCCACGACGTGCCGGTGACCTGGAACGGCGTGCCCTCCTCCCACGCCTCGATCATCTTGCCGAGCGCGTGGCTGGGCCTGCGCAGCTGCAGTCCCGTGCGCATCTTGGGGTCGGCGCCGATCGGGTTGAAGTAGCGCAGCGACAGGATCCTGATCGGCTGCGTGGCGCTGATGTCGGCGAACATCCCCTCGCACACGGCCTTGGTCCGCGCGTACGGGCTCTGCGGCGCGAGCCCCGAGCTCTCGTCGACGGTGAAGTCGTCGCCCGCCTCGTAGATCGAGGCCGACGAGCTGAAGATCATCCTTTCGCAGCCGTTGCGCAGCAGGTGCTCGACGAAGTCGAGGCTCTTGGCCACGTTGGCGCGGTAGTAGCCGACGGGGTCGGCCACCGAGTCGGGCACCACGATGAGCGCCGCGCAGTGGACGACGGCCTCGATGTCGGGATGCTCGGCGAAGATCGTGTCGATCAGGCCGCCGTCGGCGATGTCACCCTCGTAGAAGGCGCGCCCCCGCGCGAACTCCCTGCGCCCGGTGACCAGGCTGTCGAGAACGACCGGCGTGATGCCGGCGTCGAGGCAGGCCGAGGCGACGGTGCTGCCGATGTATCCGGCCCCGCCGGAGATGAGGACCTTCACGGGGCGACCCGCCCGTTGGCGACGAAGGCGGCGTGCGTGAGGGGCATGAGCTCGGCCCAGGCGGCCTCCATCTTCTCCGCCACCATCTCGATCTCACGCTGCGGGAAGGAGGGCACCTTGGCCTGCTCGTTCTTGGTGCGCAACGACAGGAAGTGCATGAGGGAGCGGGCGTTGCAGGTGGCGTACATCGTGGAGAACAGGCCCACGGGCAGGACGGCGCGGGCCACCTCGCGGGCCACGCCCGCCTCCAGCATCTCCTGGTAGGCGGCATACGCCTGCCGGTAGGCGCCCTCCATCGCCTCGGTGACGAGCTTGTGCTGCTCGGGCGAGCCGTCGACGAAGACGTAGCGGCCCGGCTTGCCCTCCTGGACGAGCTTGCGCTCATGGCCCGGAACGTAGAAGACGGGCTGGAGCTCCCTGTAGCGGCCGCTCTCCTCGTTGTAGGACCAGCCGACTCGGTGCCGCATGAACTCGCGGAACACCAGGATCGGGGCGCTGACGAAGAACGTCATGGAGTTGTGCTCGAACGGGCTGCCGTGCCTGTCGCGCATCAGATAGTTGATCAGTCCCTTGGACCGCTCGGGATCCTTGCCGACCTCTTCGAGTGACTGCTCCCCCGCGGTCGACACCCTGGCGGCCCAGAGCACATCCGTGTCGGACGCGCTGTGCTTGACGAGTTCGACCGTGACGTCGTTCAGGAAACGCGGCTCGTCGCTCACTTAGTGGATCCCCCTTGTGCTCGGCGTTCTGGCCGCCCGCCATCGTACGCCCGTCGTCACAGAGAACGGGCCCTCGCACCGCGCCTTGGCCGCGGCTCCCGGCTAGTCTCTCCTGACGTGAACGTGCTGTGGATCGGGGGGCCGCCGGGATCGGGGAAGACGACCGTGGCCAGGAGGCTGGCGCGCCTTCACGGCCTGCGGCGCTACGACTCCGACGCCCGCACCTGGGCGCATCGCGACCTGGCCGTCAAGGCGGGCCATCCGGCCGCGCTGCGGTTCGAGGAGCTGACGCCCGCGCAGCGCGCCGCCGCTCCGATGGAGGAGCGCCTGGCCATGTGGCTGCAGGCCGAGCGCGGCCCCATGACCGTCGCCGACCTGCGCGCGCTGCCGTCCTCGCCGCTGACCGTGGCCGAGGGCACGCAGGTGCTGCCTGGGATGCTGCCCCCCGGTAGCAGGGCGGTGTGGCTGGTGCCGCCCGCCGAGGTACGGCTGGCCAGGCTGAGGGCGCGGCACGGACCCGGTTGGGCGCCCGAGCTCTACCTTCGCCTCGGCGAGCTGATCGAGGCGGAGGTCGAGCGGGCCGGTGTCGCGGTCATCACGCAGGAGGACGCGCTGCCCGAGGTCGAGCGCTTCTTCGCCGCGGAGCTGGCGGCGGGTCCGCTGGCGCGGGGGCCCGAGGAGCGGGCGCGGTTGCTGCGTGAGGCCAACGAGGCGGTGGCCGAGCAGTACCGCGCCTTCTTCGCCCGCCCATGGAGCCCCGGCGTCTCCGGGACGACCGCCCGGCCGTTCATGTGCGAGTGCGCCGATCCCCGCTGCGACCTGCAGGTGTCTCTGGTGATCGAGCGGCTGCCCCCTGCGCCCGTGCTGGCGCCGGGTCATCGGCCCTGGAACCGGCCGAAACAGGCCGGCGTGAGCGGTCAGAGCCGGTAGACGCGGCGGGCGTTGCCCGAGCCCGCCATGTGGGCGACGCGGGCGGCGTCGGCCGCGCTCCACTCCCCCGACTCGACGCGCCTGCCCAGCGCGCCGGCCATGCCGAGCCTGAAGTAGACGGCCCCGAGGTGGCAGCCCTCGGCCAGGCCGTAGCAGTCGGAGCTGAACAGCTGCTTGTGGAAGGGCACCAGTTCGAGCAGCTCGTCGAGGATCCTGGCCGACCCCGCGGCGGTGTGGGTGAGCGTGAGGCCGACGTCGACGTAGAGGTGCGGGAAGACCGAGGCGAGGTAGGCGGCCTGGCGGTGGAAGGGGTAGCAGTGCAGCAGCACGACGGGGATGCCGAGCGGCTGCAGGGCGCGGATGAAGCCGGTCATCTGGGCGGGGTCGGCGCGCGCCAGGTCGAGGTCGGCGTCGCCGTAGCCGGTGTGGAACTGGATCGGCAGAGGGCGGTCGCGGGCCACGTCGACGGCGGTCCAGAGCAGGTGGCGCAGCAGGATCGGATCGACCAGGCGCTCTCGCGGGTCGGACAGGCGGCGGTTGGCGGCGGCGATGACCGAGCCCCTGCTGGGTCTGGAGGGGTCGAAGTCGAGGCCGCAGCGGTACGCGATGATCGACTTGAGGCCGACGGCGCGGGCCGCCCTGGCGACGAGCTCCTCGCCGAGGCTGTCCATGTAGTCGACGGCGACCGCCGCGCTCTCGGCGATGTCCTGCTCGACCTGCTCGAGCCTGACGATCTCGTCGGCCGCGGCGCCGCCGTGGCGGCCCATCTCGGCGGCCGAGAGCAGGTCGGGGGCCTCCAGTCCGGTGTCGACGAGGAAGGCGACCACCCCTGAGGCCTGCAGCAGCCTCCTGTTGACCTCTCCCGCGCCGAGCTCCTGGCGCCTGCCCAGGTAGACGGCGGGGGCGACGTGCGGTTCGAGGTCGAGCACGGGGGCGCACCAGCGGCGGATAGCCGCGCCGAGCGGGGTGTCGAAGTGTGTGGTTCCCGGCGGGGCGGGTGTGCGCGACTCGCCGATCAGCAGCTCGAACTGGGCCCTGCTGAGGTCGTCGCGGCGCACCCCGTGGCAGTGGTGGTCGACGAGCGGGGCGAGCAGGGCGTCGCGCACCGCATCCGGCAGGTCTACGGGGAGCATGCGCCTGACTCTAGAGCGTGATCGCCGGCGAGATCCGGGCTTTTGCCCACTGCGTACGTTGGGGCGACCCCGGCCGCGCGGCCGGGGTCGCGTGTCCTTCAGGCCCTGCGCGACAGCCGCAGGACGTTGGCGATGACCTTCGCGCCCGCACCGCCCTCCGCGGTCAGGATCGACTCGGGGTGGAACTGTACGGCGAAGCGCCTGTTGGCCACGTCCTCGATCGCCATCACGTTGCCGTCGGGGGTCAGCGCCGTCGCCTCGAAGCCGACGACGCCCGGCCGCTTGGCGTGCAGCGAGTGGTAGCGGGCGGCGACGAACTCGGCGGGCAGGCCCTCCAGCAGGGCGCTGTCGCCGAGGCGGGAGACCTGGCCGCGCTTGCCGTGCTCGGGGTAGTCGAGCAGTTCGAGGGCGCCGCCCGCGTGCTCGACCATGGCCTGCAGGCCGAGGCAGACGCCGAAGACCGGCAGGCCCCTGACGTAGACCTGGTCGATGAGGGCGGACATGCCGAAGTCGGAGGGCCAGCCAGGCCCCGGCGACAGGACGACCAGGTCGGGGGCGATCTGGTCGATCATCTCCGCGGGGAAGCCGTGGCGCAGGGTGACGACGTCGGCGCCCTCCTGGCGGAAGTAGTCGGCCAGGGTGTTGACGAAGGAGTCCTCGTGGTCGACGAGCAGGACCTTCATGCCCAGGCCCGGCTGGTCGCGCACGGGGCGTTCCCGGACGGCGGAGGGCTCGTTGACCGCGGCCAGCGCGCCGAGCAGGGCGCTGGCCTTGAGCTCGGTCTCGCGCTCCTCGGCCTCGGGGTCGGAGTCGAACAGCAGGGTGGCGCCCGCCCTGACGGTGGCCACGCCGTTCTTGATCTGGGCGGTGCGCAGGGTCAGGCCGGTGTTCATGGAGCCGTCGAAGCCGATGAAGCCGATGGCCCCGCCGTACCACCTGCGGGTGGTGGCCTCGTGGTCCTCGATGAACTGCATCGCCCAGGTCTTGGGCGCGCCGGTCACGGTGACGGCCCACATATGGGTGAGGAAGGCGTCGAGGGCGTCGAACTCGGGGCGCAGCCGGCCTTCGATGTGGTCGACGGTGTGGATGAGGCGGGAGTAGAGCTCGATCTGGCGGCGGCCGATGACCTGGACGGTGCCGGGGACGCAGATGCGCGACTTGTCGTTGCGGTCGACGTCGGTGCACATCGTGAGCTCGGACTCCTCCTTCACGCTGGACAGGAGGGTGCGGATGGCCTCGGCGTCCTCGACGGGGTTGGAGCCGCGGGCGATGGTGCCGGAGATGGGGCAGGTCTCGACCCTGTCGCCGGTGACCCGGACGTACATCTCGGGCGAGGCGCCGACCAGGTGCTCGCCGTCGCCGAGGTTGATGATGAACTCGTAGGGCGCCGGGTTGGTCAGGCGCAGGCTGCGGTAGAAGGCCGAGGGGTCGGTGCAGGTGGCGTGGAAGACCTGGCCTGGCACGACCTCGAACAGGTCGCCGCGCTTGAACTTCTCCTTGGCCGCCGCGACGACGGTGGCGTAGGCGCCCTTCTCCGGGTCCTTCGGGACCTCGGTGGGGGCGACCTGGGGGAAGGTGTCGCCGGTGCGCTCGAGCCCTCTGGTGGAGACGCCGTCGACGACGAACTCGTAGCGGTACTCCACGCTGGTCTCGCGCTGGCGGTCGATGACGACGAGCCTGTCGGGCAGGTGCAGGACCAGGTCGCGCTGGTCGGCGGGCCTTTCCAGCTCGTGGCGGATGGGCTCGAACTGGAAGGCCAGGTCGTAGCCGAAGGCGCCGTAGAGGCCGAGGTGCTGGTCCTCGCCCTTGAAGGCGGCGATGACCTCGCGGATGGCGGTGAAGACGGTGGGACGGCGGCTGCGCATCTCCTCGGGGAGCAGGTCCTCCGACTCGGGGATGTGCACCTCGACGTGGACGCCGGTCGGCTCGGAGACCGGCTTGCCCGCGGCCAGCAGGCAGGAGGCGATGGCGGGCAGGACCACCTTGCCGCGCTCGTTCAGCGCCCTCGCGGCGATGGTGCGGCCTCGGGCGACGAGCTCGACGCAGGGGTCGACGTAGCCGAACGCCCATCGGCTGTAGCGGCCGGGGTAGTCCATGCCCGACGAGAACGCGCCGCCGCGTCGCTCGCCGAGCTCGGTCACGATCTGCTCGAGGGCCTCCTCTGGCACCTCACGGACCTCGCGCTCGACGCTGACGCCCCCGGCGGTGGTATATCCGCTCGTCTCCACTCAAAGCCCCTTGTTAGCTCATGAGCCCCGGGGCGGAGACAGGAAAGGCCGCCTTCCGGGGCGGCCGTCCGTTGAGGAATGCGAATCTGGCGCCGCCTAGGAGCGGCGCCACCACTGAAGCTGCAAGCCGATTCGCATGGCCCAAGGGTAGCCGCCCGATCGGAGATCACGCAACGCGGACACACCGCGCCGCTTCAGCGGTTGACCAGGGGTGCCAGCTCGGGTCGCTTGGGGCGGACGCCGTCGCCTGAGGAGCGTCCCTGGATGCGCCTGTTGATCCACGGCCCGAGGAACTGCCGCGCCCATCGCAGGTCCTCGCGGCGGGCGTCGGTCCACTGGGCGGGCAGCAGCGGCGGGTACGGCTCGCGCCAGTCCTCCTCCACCGCCACCCCGAGCACCTCGGCCGCGTGCAGGGCCACCCTGCGGTGCCCGTCGGGCGACAGGTGGAGCCTGTCCATGTTCCACGCCCGCCTGTCGCGCAGCACCGCCATGGGCCACATGTCCACCAGGAAGGCGTCGTGGCGGCGCGCGATGTCGTGGATGTGCAGGTTGAAGATCTCGATCTTGCTGTGCGCCAGCCGCATCACCGGGACGTCGCGCAGGTCGAACCCGGTGAACAGCATCACCCTCGAGCCGGCCTGCGTGAGCGCCGCCACGCCCTGCTCCAGCCTGGCCGCCACCACGTCGGGGCCGCTGCTCGGCCGCAGGATGTCGTTTCCTCCCGCGCACAGCGACACCAGGTCGGGCCCGAGCTCGACGGCCATCGGCACCTGCTCCCCGACGACCTCGTCGATCAGCCTGCCGCGCACGGCGAGGTTCGCGTACGCGAGCCCCGGCTGCTCGGCCTCGATGTGCTCGGCCAGCCGGTCGGCCCATCCTCGGTAGCCCTCGTCGGCGGGGTCCTCGAGACCCTCGGTGAAGCTGTCCCCCAGAGCGACAAACGACGCAATTCGTCCCATGACCGGATAGTTTGCCAACAGGCGATCTCCCTACGCGACCGTAGCCTGGGGTGACGGGACTCACCTTGTCGAGGCCGCTCCCCTTCTGTTACTGGTTAGTAATGCGGGTTCGAGTCGAGAGGGACCTTCCCGTCCCGATGCGGGACGGCGTGACGTTGCTCGCCGACCGTTACGTGCCGGTCGGGGCCGAGCGCGCGCCGGTGGTCCTGATCCGCTCGCCGTACGGCAGGCGCGGCCTGTTCGGCTACGCCTACGGGCGGGGGTTCGCCCGCCACGGCCTGCAGGTGGTGATCCAGAGCTGCAGGGGCGGTTTCGGCTCGGGCGGGATGCTCGACCCGCTCGGCGACGAGCACGACGACGGCATGGCCACGGTCGAGTGGCTGCGCGGCAGCCCGTGGTATCCGGGCGCGTTCGCGATGCACGGCCCCTCCTACCTCGGCTACACCCAGTGGGCGATCGCCCCCTACGTGGGAGCCGAGCTCAAGGCGATGGCCACGCAGATCACCGCCTCCCAGTTCAGGGACGCCGCCTACGTGGGAGGGGCGTTCGCGCTGGAGTCGGCGCTGAGCTGGACCACGCTGACCAACGGGATCTCGCGCAGGTTCGGCGGCGCGTCGGTGCTGACCGCGCCCAGGCTGACCAGGAGGGCGGTGCTGTCGGGGCGGCCCGTCGCCGAGCTGGACCTGGTGTCGGCGGGGCAGGCGCTGCCCTTCTACAGGGACCTGCTCGCCCACCACGCCGACCCGGCGGTGCCGTACTGGCACAGGCGGGACTTCTCTGCCGAGGTCGGGAGGGTGGAGGCGGCCGTCACCATGCTGGGCGGCTGGTACGACGTGTTCCTGCCGTGGCAGCTGCGCGACTATGTGGCGATGCGGGCGGCGGGGCGGCAGCCGTACCTGACGATCGGGCCCTGGTGGCACATCGACGTCAGGCACGGCCCCGTGACCAGGGCCGAGTCGCTGGCCTGGTTCCGCGCGCACCTGCTCGGCGACCGGTCGGGGCTGCGGGACTCCCCGGTGCGGCTGTACGTGACGGGCGCGAGGGAGTGGCGCGACTATCCCGACTGGCCGGTGCCCGGCATGCGGCCCGTGCGCTGGCACCTGCAGCGCGCCTTCGGCCTCGGTCCCGACGGGCCGCTGGAGGCCGAGCCCGATCGGTACAGGTACCACCCCGGCCATCCGACGCCGGTGATCGGCGGTCCGGTGCTGCTGGCCGACTCCAGGCCGCGCGACCAGCGCCGTCTCGAGGCGCGCAGGGACGTGCTCGTCTACACCTCCCCCGTGCTGCGGGAGGACGCCGAGGCGATCGGCCCGGTCTCGGCCGAGCTGTTCGTCAGGTCGAGCACGCCGCACGTGGACGTGGTCGTGCGGGTGTGCGACGTGCATCCCGACGGGCGCTCCATGAACGTCTGCGAGGGGGTGCGGCGGCTGTCGGCGGCCGACGGGGGTGACGCCGACGGCGTGCGCAGGGCCTCGGTGGACCTGTGGCCGATCGCGCACAGGTTCGCCAAGGGGCACAGGATCAGGGTGCACGTGGCGAGCGGCGCCTACCCGACGATCGCCCGCAACCCCGGCGCCCCCGGGTGGGACGCCCCGGGGGTGCCCGCCGACGTCGAGGTCTTCCACGACCCCTCGCGCCCTTCCTCGCTCGTCCTGCCCTTGACGGCGGCTTGAGTTACTTGCGGGTCACTTTCCGTGATCGACGGCAAGGAAGTTGCAGGCAGAGCGGTGCATAACTGAGTCGCGAGCCCCAGGGCGCAACCGCCGGACCGGGGCCCCGAGACCTCAGGAGAGCACCATGAAGCGCACCTCGCTCGGTCTGGCAGTCCTCGCGATCGCGGGCCTGACCGTCACCGCCCCCGCCGCGGCCTCCGCCGCCGTCTCAGGCTCGGCCGACCCCGGCCCCGAGACCTGCCGCCAGGGATACGTGTGGCGGGTCGCCAAGCCGTCCGACCTGGTCTGCGTCACCCCCGCGACCCGCGCCCAGGTGGCCGCCGACAACGCCGCCAGGCACGGCCGCTGGACCACCGGCGCGTACGGCCCGCACACCTGCGTCGTCCCCTACGTCTGGCGCAACGCCTACAACGGCGACGACGTCTGCGTCACCACCGGGCAGCGCGACCTGGCCGCGGCCGACAACGGCCAGAGCTCGGCGCGCAAGGTGCTGGCCAAGCTGTGGATCACCAGGTACACGATCGGGCCGAAGGACAACGGGGACGGCACCGCGACCACCACCTCGACCGACAGCATCGCCAGGCTGAAGCTGAACGGCAGCCACTACAACTTCGGCACGGTCAAGCTGGCGATCAGGTGGAGCCACAACGACGCCCTCTACTGGCACGCCAGCGTGACCGCCAAGCAGGCCTCGGGCTACCCGGGCGGGGCGTTCGGCTACCTGACCGGCAAGTTCGACTGCTCGGCCAAGGGCAAGCCGGCCAACGCCTACGCCTACGCGTACGACACGATGTCGGGCCGCTTCTCGGCGCGAGTTCCCGTCAGGATCGGCTGCGCCGTCCTCTGACGGCCGGATCACCCGAGATGGGTAGCATCGGATGGTGCGCGCCGCCCGCCTCATGTCGCTCGTCCTCCTCCTGCAGGGGCGCGGCGGGATGACGGCGGGCGAGCTGGCCCAGGAGCTCGAGGTCTCCGAGCGCACCATCCACCGCGACGTGCTGGCGCTGTCGGAGGCGGGCATCCCCGTCTACGCCGACAGGGGCAGGACGGGCGGATACCGCCTGGTCGACGGCTACCGCACCAGGCTCACCGGGCTCGACAGGGCCGAGGCGGAGGCGCTGTTCCTGTCGGGGGTGCCCGACGCCCTTCGCGACATGGGCCTGCGCGAGATCGCCGAGGCCGCCAGACTCAAGGCGGCCGCCGCGCTGGCGCCCGGACTGCGCGACGCGCCCGCCACCGCCGCCCAGCGCTTCCACCTCGACGCGCCTGGCTGGTTCGCCAGTGACACCCCGCCGCCCGAGTCGCTCGCGCCGCTGGCCAGGGCGGTGTGGGGCAACCATCCCGTGAGCGGGAGGTACAGGGAGGCGCCGCGCGCCGTCGAGCCGTACGGGCTGGTGCTGAAGGCGGGCGTCTGGTACCTGGCGGGCCGCGCGAAGGAGCGCCTGCTGGTCTACAGGGTCGACAGGTTCACCGAGGTGAGCGTCGACACCGCCAGGCGCTTCGACCGCGACCCCGCCTTCGACCTGGCGGCCTTCTGGGCCGAGCGGTCGGAGCAGTTCACCCGCTCGCTGCTCAGGACGCACGTCACGCTGCGGCTCAGCCCCGCGGGGCTGCGGATGCTGCGGCACGTGGCCGATCCTGCCGCGCTCGCGGGGGCGCTGGCCTCGGCGGGCGACGACGGCACCGTGGTGCTGGCGGTCGAGTCTCTGCAGGTGGCATACAGCCAGGTGCTCGCCTTCGGCCCCGAGGCGGAGGTGCTGGACCCGCCCGAGCTGCGCGCCCTGGTGGCCGAGGCGGCCGCCCGGATGTCCGGTCTGTACGCCGAGGACGCCCGGGGCGGCGGCCCCCGCTAGCGGTAGTCTGCGGGGTCGGCGTCCTTGCCGCCCTCCTCGACCTCCTCGATCCAGCGCCACACGTCGGGCCTGGAGCCGTCCACGTCGGTGAACCCGTACTCCTTGGCCAGTTCGCCGCTGGAGACCGACGAGCCCGACCAACGCATCCTGTCGGGGTCGGCGGCCAGCGCGGCCACCGCCCTGCCGACGTAGGCGGGCGTCTCCGAGATGGCGAAGGCGGGGCTGTGCGCGACGGCGTCGCGCCAGTTCTCCTCGGTGACGCCGAAGTTGTCCAGCATCATCTCCGAGCGCAGGAAGCCGGGCGTGATCGACACCGCCGCCGCGCCGTGCGGGCGCAGTTCGTGCGACTGGGCGAAGGCCAGCCTGCTCACGGCGGTCTTGGCCAGGTCGTAGAAGATCGAGTTGCGGTAGCGGGTGGCGTTGAAGCCCGCCGTGCCGTCGGTGACCTCCACGACCAGCCCTCCCGGCCTGCGGATGAGCAGCGGCAGCGCGTGGTGGCTGGTGATCAGATGGGTGTCGAGCGCCAGCCTCAGCAGGCGCAGCCCCTTGTCGAGGTCGTGCTCCCACACGGGGGTGTCCCACGACCACAGGTGGTCGGCGCCCCAGATGTCGTTGACGAGGACGTCCAGCCTGCCCTGCTCGCTGTCGATCCGCTCCACCAGCGCCTTGACCTGCTCGGGCACCAGGTGGTCGGTCCTGACGGCGATGCCGGTGCCGCCCGCCGCCGTGACCAGTTCGGCGCTCTCCTCGATCGTCTCGGCCCTGTCGATCTCCGAGCGTTGCTGCCGGGTGGTGCGTCCCGTGCAGTAAACCGTGGCCCCCGCCGCCCCCAGCTGGACGGCGATGCCCCTGCCCGTGCCCCTTGTGGCGCCTGTGACCAGCGCGACTGTTTCCGTCATGCCGTGATCCTCTCGCCGAAGCCCGACATCCTCTGTCATGTTTTAGCGATCCGCGCTGTGATAAGCAGTTGGTTACTATGAACACCGAATTCGAGCTTCGCGGCGTCAACCACATCGCGCTGGTCTGCTCGGACATGAAGCAGACCGTCGACTTCTACTCCGGCGTCCTCGGCATGCCGCTGATCAAGACGATCGAGCTGCCCATGGGCTGGGGCCAGCACTTCTTCTTCGACTGCGGCGGCGGCAACGCCCTCGCCTTCTTCTGGTTCCCCGACGCGCCGGACGGCGTGCCCGGCGTCTCCCAGCCCAGGAACCTGCCCGACAGGGGCGAGCTGCTCTCGGCGGTGGGCTCGATGAACCACCTGGCCTTCGACGTGCCGCCTGAGAAGATCGAGGAGTACAGGGAGCGGCTGGTCGCCAAGGGCATCGACGTCGGGGTGCTGCTCAACCACGACGACAGCGAGTTCGGCGTCGCGCCCTCCCTGCACGACGGCGTGTTCGTGCGCTCCATCTACTTCAAGGACCCCGACGGCGTGCTGATCGAGTTCGCCTGCTGGCTGCGCGAGCTCGACCGCCCCGAGGACGTCCGGCACGAGCCGAAGACCGCCGCCGACAGGACCCTCTGATGCCGCGCCTGCGCCAGGTGCCCCGTGAGGAGGTCGGCGACCCCGTGGTCGCGTTCTTCTACGACCGGCTGCTGACGCCCGAGGGCACCGCGACGGGCTCGCCCGGCGACTGGTGGACGGTCTTCGCCCAGGACCCGGCGATCTTCAGGCACTGCGTGAAGGGCTTCCAGCTCTACCGTGAGTCCGCGCTCGACCCGGTGCTGCGCGAGCTGGGCCAGACCCGCGCAGGATGGGCCGGGCAGTCGCAGTTCGTCTACTCCCAGCACTGCAAGCAGCTGAGGGCGCTCGGCGTGCCGGAGGAGAAGGTGCGCGCCGTCGCGCACTGGCAGGTCAGCGAGGAGTTCGGCGAGCTGGAGCGGGCGGTGCTCGCCTACACCGACGGCCTGGTCCTCGACGGCGGCAGGGTGCACGACGAGGTCTTCGCCGTGCTGAAGCGGCACCTGCCCGACGAGCAGATCCTCGAGCTGACCTACGTCACGTGCCTGTACGAGATGCACGCGACGATGGCGCGGGCGCTGCGCCTGGAGTTCGACGACAGGCCCGATCCGATCACCGAGGTGCCCGCCCCCGAGGGGTACGGCACGCGCGACATCGCCGACGAGCTGACCGTTCGGCGCGAGGACCCTACCGTTCAGCGATCTACGAGCTGACGGGCACAGCCAGAAAACTAATGTGCCGGGCAACGGAAAAGGGAGGACGCCTTGCCCGGTAACAATCGCGACCGCAGTCCCTGGTACTGGCTGCTGCTGGTGCCCATCGCCGTCCCGTTGATGACGTTCCTGTTCAACGCCGCCGAACCCACGCTGTTAGGCTTCCCGCTCTTCTACTGGCTCCAGCTCGCCTTCATCATCCTCGGCGTCGCCACGACGACCCTCGTCTACAGGATGACGCGATGAACCCGGGCGAGCACGTCACCGAGATCGTCATCTTCACCGTTCTGTTCCTGGTGGTCAGCGGCATGGGGTTCGTGGCCGCCCGCTGGCGCAGGCCCCAGGACCTGGCGTCGCTGAACGAGTGGGGTCTCGGCGGGCGCAACTTCGGCTCGTGGATCACCTGGTTCCTGGTGGGCGGCGACCTCTACACCGCCTACACCTTCGTGGCGGTCCCCGCGCTGCTGTTCGGCGCGGGCGCGATGGGGTTCTTCGCCGTGCCGTACACGGTGATCGTCTACCCGCTGGTCTTCCTGGTCCTGATCAGGCTCTGGTCGGTCTCGCACGTGCACAGCCTGGTCACGCCCGCCGACTTCGTGCGGGTGCGGTTCGGCTCGCCGACGCTGGCGCTGCTGGTGGCGATCACCGGCATCGTGGCGACGATGCCCTACATCGCGCTGCAGCTGATCGGCATCGAGGCGGTGCTGAAGACGATGGGCATCGGCGGCAGCGGGCTGCTGTCGGACCTGCCGCTCATCATCGCGTTCGTCATCCTGGCCGCCTACACCTACCAGTCCGGGCTGCGGGCGCCGGCGCTGATCGCCTTCGTCAAGGACATCCTGATCTACCTGGTCATCCTCGTCGCGATCATCTACATCCCCGCCAGGCTGGGCGGCTGGGAGGTGATCTTCGGCAGGGCCCAGGAGAAGTTCGCCGCCACGCCGGCGCCGGGCGACGGCATCCTGCTCAACGCCAACAACCAGCTGCAGTACTTCACGCTGGCGCTGGGCTCGGCGCTGGCGCTGTTCCTCTACCCGCACAGCATCACCGGCGTGCTGGCCTCCAGGAACCGCAACGTGATCAAGCGCAACATGTCCGCGCTTCCCGCCTACAGCCTGCTGCTCGGCCTGATCGCGCTGCTCGGCTACATGGCCATCGCGGCGGGCGTGAAACCGATCGGCACCGACAACAACACGGTCGTGCCCGTGCTGTTCGACCAGATGTTCCCGGACTGGTTCGCCGGGATCGCGTTCGCGGCGGTCGGCATCGGGGCGCTCGTCCCCGCGGCCATCATGTCGATCGCCGCGGCGAACCTCTTCACCCGCAACATCTACCGCGAGTACATCAACCCGCAGGCCACCGACGCCCAGGAGGCGGGCGTCAGCAAGCTCACCTCGCTGGTGGTGAAGGTGGGCGCGGTGCTGTTCATCCTGCTCATCGACCCGCAGTTCTCCATCGACCTGCAGCTCATCGGCGGCGTGATCATCCTGCAGACGCTGCCGTCGGTGGCCATCGGGCTGTTCACGCGGTGGTTCCACAAGGCGGGGCTGATCGCGGGCTGGGTCGCGGGCATGGGCGGCGGGCTCGTCCTGCTCTACAACATCTCCAACCCGGCGATCAAGCACGCGCACTTCGGCGGCTCGGCGTTCCCGCTGGAGAAGCTCGGCTTCGACACCAAGATGACGATCTACGCGGGCTTCCTCGCGCTGCTGCTCAACCTGATCGTGGCCGTCGTGGGCACGCTCGTCGCCAGGGCGGCCAAGGTGCCCGACGGCCCCGACGGCACCAGGCCCGACCACTTCACCGCCGACGAGGGCGATCCGCGAGTCAAGGATCTGGAACTCGAGTCATCGACGTAGCGAATTTAGGCCAAACCGTAACAAGCTTATGTGCTGTGGTTAAAACCTCCGGAACGTTAGTGTGCGTGCAACTTCTTTCGTTCCGGAGGGTGATCACTTGTCCAGCCCCGAAACCGGGCAGGAGCGCGGCGACCGCAGTCCGTGGAACTGGCTGCTGTTCGTGCCGATCGTGCTGCCGCTGCTGACCTTCCTGTTCAACTCCGACGAGCCCAGGGTGGCGGGCTTCCCGCTGTTCTACTGGCTCCAGCTGGCCTTCATCGTCGTCGGCGTCGTCTGCACGACGATCGTCTACAGGATGACCAAGTGAGCGGCCAGCACACGACCGAGCTGGTCGTCTTCGTCGCCCTCTTCCTGGTGGTCAGCGGCATGGGCTTCGTGGCCGCCAAGTGGCGCAGGCCCAAGGACATCGAGAGCCTGCACGAGTGGGGTCTGGGTGGCCGCAACTTCGGCACCTGGATCACCTGGTTCCTGGTGGGCGGCGACCTCTACACCGCCTACACCTTCGTGGCCGTCCCCGCCCTGGTCTTCGGCGCCGGCGCGCTCGGCTTCTACGCGCTGCCGTACACGGTGGTGGTCTACCCGCTGGTCTTCCTCGTGCTGGCGCGCATGTGGTCGGTCTCGCACGTGCACGGGTTCGTCACGCCCGCCGACTTCGTCAGGGCCAGGTTCGGCTCGCCGACGCTGGCGCTGCTGATCGCGATCACCGGCATCGTGGCGACGATGCCCTACATCGCGCTGCAGCTGATCGGCATCGAGGCGGTGCTGAAGGCGATGGGCATCACCGGGCACCTGCCGATCATCATCGCGTTCGCCATCCTGGCGGCCTACACCTACCAGTCGGGCCTGCGCGCCCCCGCGCTGATCGCCTTCGTCAAGGACACACTGATCTACATCGTGATCCTGGCCGCGGTGATCTACATCCCGGCCAAGCTGGGCGGGTGGGGCAGCATCTTCGACGCGGCGGCGGAAAAGTTCGCCAAGACCCCCGCGCCCGGCGACGGCATCCTGCTCAACGCCAACAACCAGCTGCAGTACATCACGCTGGCCTTCGGCTCGGCGCTGGCGCTGTTTTTGTACCCGCACAGCCTCACCGGCGTGCTGGCCTCCAAGAACCGCAACGTCATCAAGCGCAACATGTCCGCCCTCCCCGCCTACAGCTTCCTGCTCGGCCTGATCGCGCTGCTGGGCTTCATGGCGATCGCGGCGGGCGTCAAGCCCATCGTCAACCCCGAGACCGGCAAGGGCGACAACAACACGGTCGTGCCCGTGCTGTTCGACCAGATGTTCCCCGACTGGTTCACCGGTGTGGCCTACGCGGCGATCGGCATCGGCGCCCTGGTACCCGCGGCCATCATGTCCATCGCGGCGGCCAACCTGTTCACCCGCAACATCTACCGCGAGTACCTCAACAAGCAGGCCACCGACGCCCAGGAGGCCAAGGTCTCCAAGCTGGTCTCGCTCGTGGTCAAGGTCGGCGCGGTGCTGTGCATCCTGCTGCTCGACCCGCAGTTCTCCATCGACCTGCAGCTCATCGGCGGCGTGGTGATCCTGCAGACCCTCCCCTCGGTCGCGCTGGGCCTCTACACCCGCTGGTTCCACAAGGGCGGCCTCATCGCCGGCTGGGCGGCCGGTCTGGCGGCGGGCATGTGGATGCTCTACCTGATCCCGAACCCGGCCAACGGCAAGCTGCACTTCGGCGGCTCGGCCTTCCCGCTGGCCAACTTCGGCTTCGACACCAAGGCCACGCTGTACGCGGGCGTCATCGCGCTGACGGTCAACCTGGTGGTCGCCGCCGTGGCCACCCTGATCTTCCGCGCGGCCAAGGTCGCCGACGGCGAGGACGCCACCTCCCGCGGCGACTACTTCGCCGACGAGGGCGACCCCAAGGTCAAGGACCTCGATCTGTCGGGGGCGCACTGACCCTGCCGGTGTCCTGAAAGGGGGTGAGTATCCCGGTACTCATCCCCTTTCGTCGTCTCGCTCCTACGATGGCGCCATGGATCGGGAGAGAGCGGTCACCATCCTGCGGGCGATCTCCGGCTACCGGCTGTCCGAGGGCCGTTGGGCACGCGTCGACCGGGCGCTGCGCGCGCTGGACGAGGCGGCGAGCTCGGGCGACCAGCGGGCCGCGGCGCTGGCCGTCAGGGACCTGGATCTGATCGGCCCCGTGCGGCTGAGGAACCGGCACGGCGACCCACCGAGGAGGCCGATCCCCGAGGAGACCAGGGAGCGGCTGAACCGGCTGGTCGTCGAGTTCGAGGAGCGGGAGCCCGCCGAGGATGGATGAGCGGGCGCTGGTCGTCCACGTCTTCGCGCCCGCCTCCGGCTGCGGCGAGCAGCTGACCGCGCTGTGGGAGCGACTGGGCGAGGACCTGGGCATGACGTGGTCCATCCCCGAGCTCGGCCCCTACCGGCTGGGCCTGGACGAACCGGCGCGCAGGCCCGTGCTGGCCGCGCGCCGGTCGCGCTCCCGGGAGGAGATCGTCGAGGCCGTCGTACGGCGCAGGCACGACGTGCTGGCGCTGACGGTCGGCATGTCCCCGCCGGCACGGGACGAGGTGAGCTGGCGCGAGCTGGAGGAGCGCTGGACCCGGACGGCCGGTGACCTGCCGGCGTGGGCGCTGGGCGAGGCGCGCCTGTTCACCGGTGTCGCCCACGACCTCACGGCCCCTCCCGCCGAGGCTCCTCACGGCTTCCCTCTGTCGCAGCTGGGCACGGCGCTGCTGGTCGACGGGCACACGGCCGTGTGGGAGCAGCGGGGAGCCGACGACCGTCTCACGCGCAGGCTGCTGGTGATCAGCGCGGTACACCGGCAGGACGACTCGGAGGCGTGGATGTGGACGCCGGGAGGGGACTCCGTCCCGGCCCTCACCCTCCACCTGCTGCACGCCGCGAAGGTCAGGCACCAGCTGAGGCAGCGCGACCGCTTCGACGCCGACGAGGTGCTGCGGCGCGCCGACGAGGCGCTTCGCGAGCGGCACAGGGCCTCCTCCGACGACCCCGCCGAGCGGCTGCTGGAGGTCAGGCGGCGGCTGTCGGGCCTGCTGTCCGGCCCTGACGGGCTGACCAGGGCGACGACGCTGCTGCGGGAGATGGAGCGCACCGTGCGCATCGCCGAGGCCAACCTGCGCCCCTCGACGACGCTGGCGGCCACACCTGGCCCCGTCCGCGACGACCTGGAGCTGGCCGCCTGGCTGGGTCAGCGGCTCGATGACGACCTGCTCTACCTCGAAGCGGCCAGGGAGCGCGTGCGCGACGGGCTCACCGAGGCGGTCCAGGCGGCCGAGGAGGCGGTGCAGGACCGGCGCGAACGCCTGCAGCACCGCCAGGAGGAGGTCCAGCGCCACCGCGAGCGGCTCAACCTGTTGCAGGCCGCAGTGGTGGGCGCGGCGCTCATGGTGCTGGCCGCGATCCAGGCCTTCGGCTACCGGGTGCCGCTGCCGGGCTCCGTCACGCCGGCGGTGATCGCCACACTGGGCTCGCTCGCGCTGCTGCTTGCCACGGTCACACTCTGGACGGCGGGCGAACCAGGCGCGCCCGGACAGCGCTGGACGCGCCTGGCCATCAGGGGGTCGGCCGGGCTGGCGTGCGCGGCCCTGGCCTGGGTGGGCTGCGCGCTCGCCTTCCATCTCGCCACGGGCACGGCCGCGCCGCCCGGCTGGACGGCGGGGCTGGCCGCGCCCGCGTTCGTCCTCGGGGCGTGGGCGGTCAGGCTCCGCTGAGCCGGTCGCCGCTGGTGGTCAGCGTCAGGGCCCGATGTGGGTGAAGGGCGCCCACAGGATCGGCAGGCCGGGGTGCTCCTCCCGCAGGGCGCGCACGGCCAGGTGCAGGCCGAGGGCGGCGGCGCGCGGGTCGGGCGGCCTTGTCCCGCCGCCGGTCATCATCGCGTAGACCGCCTCCGCCACCACGGGCGCGTGGCGGTCGGCGATCGGCCACAGCGAGCCGATCACGCTGGGATAACCGGCCAGCTGGACCGTGGCGGCCAGGCTGACGCACTCGTCGGCCAGCACGTCGCCGCCGCGCGAGGTCTCGCACCCGCTGAGGAAGGCGAACTCGGCCCGCTCCAGCCTGGCCGTGGCCAGCTCCCTGACCGTGAGCGGCCCGTCGTGCAGCAGCAGCCGTCCCTGCGAAGGGTCGCCGGGATCCTGTTCGGCGTGGCAGGCGAAGTGCGCCCACGGGCTGGCGGCCAGGGCGTCGAGGACGGCCTGCCGTACCGCCGAGGGCCCTTCCAGGCAGATCGCGCCGGGCAGCAGCCGCCTGACGACCTCGCTCTCGCGGGCGACGCCCGGCAGGTCGTCGGCGCCCGGCGTGCTGGGCAGGGCGACCAGCAGCGAACGGCCTGGCGCGGTCGGCGCCGCCTGCTCACGGGCATGGATGAGCGCGCGCAGGGTCGGGGTGACCGACGAGGCGGCGACGTCGACGGTGATCGCGTGCAGAGGCAGCAGCGACAGCGCGCCCGTGGGGCACCACCACAGGCGCGGCCACGTCGCGCCTGGCAGGGGCGGCGCGCCGAGTAAGGCGAGCACCGGGCGGCCGATCACCTCGGTGAGCCATTCGAGGGCCGCGGGTACCCGCTCCAGCAGCTCGGGGTCGGGGTCGTCGTCGTGGGCGTAGGCCCCGACCGCCTCGACGAAGCCTGCCGCCCGCTCGGCGACCTCCTGCGCGCGCAGCCCGGGCAGCGGAACCAGCGTGACGCCTTCGGCGGTGACGACGAGCGCGTCGCAGCGGTACCTGCTGACGTTCACCACCACCACCGGACCCTCGGCCGCCGCGGCGCGCAGGTCGGCGAACGGCGGCGGCCGCAGGAAGTCCGCCAGCCCCGGCAGCGCGCGGATCGCGGCCAGCGTCTCCTCTCTCTCGCGGGCCAGCACGTGCCGCCTGTCGAGGTCCTCGACGGTGTCGAGGCCGTCCTGGATCTCCGCGAGGCGGTCGGCGAGGGCGGGAGCGGCCACACGCAGCGCGTCGTGTCGCGGGCGCGCGTCGATGATCTGGGCGAGCAGGACGCCTCTGCCCTGCTCCAGCAGCTCGATCGCGAGTTCCGGACGGCCGGCGGCGATCGCGCACGCGGCCGCGTCACTGGCCAGCCCCTGGAACCCCGACAGGGCCCGCTCCTGTTCCTGGCGGCGCATGCCGCGCCAGGCGGCGGCGTCGAGCAGGCCCACCGCGGTCGCGAAGGCCAGGACGGCGGCGGCGGGTCCCTCGTGCTCGGCGACGAACTCGCCCCAGTGCTTGGCCACCCCCGCCCGCCAGGCGGGGGCAGCGGTCTCGACGGAGGCGGCCGCGGCGAACTCCCGCGCCGCCTCCTCACGGTCGCGCTCGTCACCCGAGCGCCGCCACCGGTCGGCCAGCGCCTGCGCCAGGTGGTAGCGCGTGATCGACAGCACCGGCTCGTCCTCCGCCGCACCCGCCGCGGCGCCACGCAGCGTGCGGATCGCGCCGTCGAGGTGGCGTCCCCTGCCGGTCATGGCGGCGCGCACGTGCAGCGCAGTGCCCAGCTGACCTGCCGCGCGGGCTCTGTCGGGCTCGCCTCGCGCGGTCCTGTCCAGGACCTCGCGCAGGATGGCGATCGCCTCGTCCAGCAGTTCGCCCTGCCCGAGCCTGCGCCGCTCGGCCAGCTCGGCGACCGGCGGCTCCTCGCCCCTCAGCAGCGACAGCGCCAGCGCGGCGTACTCCTCCCCCGTGAGGTCGCCGTCCTGAGCCTGGAAGAAGCGCAGCACCAGCGCGGTGGCCAGGCCCGTGGGCGCCTGGGTGTTGGTGGGCGGCGCCGCGGCGACGGCCTCGCGCATGACCGCGACCGCCTCCTCGAGCAGCTCCTGCCGCAGCAGCGCCCTGCCGAGGTTGGTCAGGATCATGTGGCGTTGCAGATGCTCCTTGGGAGCCTCGTCGAGCGCCTGCCGGTAGAGAGACACCGCCTCCGTCAGGGCGTCCCGCTCGCCGACCCTGTCGAACCGCATGACCAGCACGGTCGCCAGCGACGCGATCCAGCCGCCCCTGTGCGGGTGCAGCGGCGGGGTGATCGAGACGCACTCGCGCAGCGCTGCGACCGCCGCGTCCAGGTCGGCGGTCGAACCGGTCACCTCGTGCCTGCGGCCGAGCGCGTTACCGAGGTTGGCCAGGTACAGCGGCCGGTAGTGATGGCCGGCTGGAGTGGCCTCGACGGCGGCCCTGTGCGAGGCGATCGAGTCGTCCAGGTCGGCGCGGCCGCCCCAGCGCTCGTAGCGGCCGAACAGCGCCGAGCCCAGCCCGGTCAGCGCGATGCCGCGCTCGGCGTGGTCGGGCGCCGTCTCCCGCACCGCCTGCCGGTAGCTGCCGATCAGCTCGCGCTGGAGCGCGTCGCCGCCCTCGACGCCGTGCTTGAGCGCCAGAGCGTTGGCGAGGTTGACCAGATAGAGGCCGTGGTCGGGATGGCCGGCGGGCAACGTCTCCACAGCCTGCCTGAGCACGTCGATCATCTCGTCCACGCCGCTCAGGTCGCTCATCCACTCCATTTTGTGGCCGAGCATCCTGCCGAGATTGGTCAGCACGGCCGCCCGCTCCTTTCCGCTGGGCGGGGCCTCCCTCAGCGCGTCGCGCAGCATCGAGATCGCGCCGTCGATCTCCTCGATCCGGCCCGAGCGCATGGCCTGCTCGACGACGGCGCCTCCCAGGTCGCTCAGGACGGCGGCGCGCAGGTCCGTCCCGATCGTGCCCCTCTCCCGCAGGTTCCTGGAGATCTCGCGCAGCTGGTCCAGCTGCTCGTGGTCCAGCGGAGGCAGCTCGCCGTACAGCAGGGCGCCCGCGATGAGGTGGATCTGCCTGCGCATCGGCTCGGGCACGCCGGGCAGCCCCGCGCGGACGACGTCGAGCGCCTTTTTGAGGTCGTCCTCGGCGCCAGGCTCGTCGCGCACCAGCACCAGCGCGGCGGCCAGCTTGGCGGATCTGAAGATCAGGGCGGGGTCGCCCTGCGGCGTGGCCGCCACCGCGGCGCGCAGCTTGGCGGCGTACTCCCGCGCGTCGGCACGCCTGCCGTCGCGCTCGTAACGGCGGTGGTAGGCCTCGGCGTGGTTGCTGAGCGCCAGCGTCGCCTCCTCGCTCCCCTGCGGCAGCAGCGACTCCGCCTCGGCGAGCACCTCGATCGCCTGGTCGAGATGGCCGGGCGGGCCGCCCGAGCGGTAGTCGTTGATCAGCGCGATCCCTCTGCTGACGCGCACCATGCCCGCGGCCGGATGTCCGGGGGGCGCGGCCCGCACCGCCCGCTCCTGCAGGGACAGCGCCTCGCGCAGCAGCTCCTTGTCCTCGCCGTGGTCGAAGGCCATCGAGAGCGCGTCACCGAGCGCTGAGAGGCGTTCGGGGTAGAGGGGGGTCGTCCTCGGAGGTGAGCGCGAGCGCCCTGCGACCGGCCGCGATAGCCCGATGCAGCTCCTGCGGATCACCGCTCTGGGCGTACCTGACCAAATGGCCCATGGCCAGCGCCGCCGCCATCCTCGCCCGCATCGCTCTGAACCCGCCTGCGTTCATGGCTCCAGAGTGCCGCCGAGATGCCCGACGCGCCTGAGTATCCGGCTACTCAGGCGAGATGACGCGGGTTGGCAACCATCAGCTTGTCCCTGACGGCGGCCGTCAGCACGCCGAGCAGCTCCTCCTCCTCGAACCTTCCCTCCCGGACCGCCGCGGCGAGCTCGGCGTCGTCGGCCACGCCGAGCCGGTCGAGCCGTTCGGCGTGCGCGAGGGCGTGGGAGGGCCCGAGTTCGAGCTCGCGCTCGACCATGCCGAGCACGTTGACCGCCACCCTGGTGTGGAAGCGCACGCGCCCCTCCACCTCGGGCAGCACGTCCCGCTCCAGGAACTCGCGCACGGCCGCGACCAGCTCCGCCGCCGTGGGCACGTCGTGTGGCGCCGCCATAAGGAACCCCTTATTGACTATGCAACGGGTTTCGGGTTGTGATCCTTTCATGACCTTCGCCGTCCCCGACAGTGTCAGGCCGGTGCGCGACGCCGTCCACGCGTTCATGACCGAGCGGGTCGAGCCCGCCGAGCCCGCCCTGCTGGAGGACGACGGCTCGCTGCTGCGTGAGCTGCAGCGGGAGGCGAAGAAGGAGGGGCTGTGGGCGCTCGGGCACCCGCGCGAGCTCGGCGGCGGCGGGCTGCCCTTCCTCGACTACGCCTACGTCAACGAGGTGCAGGGCCGCAGTGAGTTCGGGCAGCTGGTGCTGGGCACCTTCACCCTGCAGGACTCGCTGATGCTGCACGAGCACGCCTCGCCCGCCCAGCGTGAGCGTTACCTGAAGCCGCTGGTCGGCGGCGACATCTGGCCCAGCTTCGCGATGACCGAGCCGCTGGTCTCCAGCAGCGACCCGACCCAGCTGAGGACCGCCGCCGTGCTGGACGGCGACGAGTGGGTGATCAACGGGCACAAGTGGTTCACCACGGGCGCGTCGAGGGCGGCGTACACGACCGTCATGTGCAGGACCGAGCCGCAGGAGGCGCCCCCGCACCTGGCGTTCTCGATGATCCTGGTGCCGACGAGCACGCCCGGCTACACCATCGTGCGGGAGACCCCCGTGCTCGGGCTGTCGGGGGCGCACTGCGAGGTGCGCTACGACGACGTGCGGGTGCCCTCGGCCAACCTGCTCGGCCCGAGGGGGCAGGGGTTCGTGATCGCCCAGAGGCGGCTGGGCCCCGGCCGCATCTTCCACTGCATGCGCTGGCTCGGCCAGGCGCAGCGCGCCTTCGACCTGATGTGCGGCAGGCTGCACGCCCGCTCGGCCTTCGGCGAGCCGCTGGCGCGCAAGCAGCTCATGCGCCAGCACGTGTTCGACTCCTACGCCGAGATCCAGTCGGCCAGGCTGCTGACGTTGCACGCGGCGCACGCCATGGACGCCGGCCAGGACGCCCGCGTCGAGATCGGCGCGATCAAGGTGGTCGGCGCGCGGATGCTGCACAACGTGATCGACCGCGCCATCCAGGTGTACGGCGCCGCAGGCCTGACCCCCGACACGCCCCTGGACCGGATGTACCGGCACGCGAGGGCGGGCCGCATCTACGACGGCCCCGACGAGGTCCACGTCGACTCGGTCGGGCGGCGCATCCTCGGCGCCTACGCGGCGGGCGGCAACTGGGAGTTCGGGCTGCGATGATCTCCACCATCGTCGAGGAGGCGTTCGGGAACGGGTGCGAGGTCGTCTCACGGACCAGGCTGTCGGGCGGCGCGTCGAGGGAGACCTGGGCGGTGGACGTCGTCGACGGCGACGAGCGCCCGCACCGGCTCGTCGTCCGGCTGGCCGCCGCGCACGAGGACCAGGGGGCGGCGCCCGGTCTGGGCCGCGGGCTGCTGGAGGAGGCGCGGCTGCTCAGGGCGGCGGCCGCGGCGGGGGTGCCGGTTCCCGAGGTGGTGGCGGCGGCCGAGCCTTACCTGGTGATGAGCAGGGTGGAGGGCGAGACGATCCCGAGGAGGATCCTGCGCGACGAACGCTACGAACGTGCCAGGCCGCTGCTGGCGGCCCAGTGCGGGACGGCGCTGGCGGCGGTGCACAGGATGCCGCTCGACGCCGTCGAGCGGGCCGAGCCCGAGGATCCGCTCGCCAGGTGGCGGGAGGTGCTCGACCTGACGGGACAGCCACACCCGGTGTTCGAGCTGGCCCTGCGCAGGCTGGAGCGGACCAGGCCGGACAGCGCCCGCACCACCGTCGTGCACGGCGACTTCCGCAACGGCAACCTGGTCGTCGGGCCCGAGGGGGTGCGCGCCGTCCTCGACTGGGAGCTGGCCCACGCGGGCGACCCGGTCGAGGACCTCGGCTGGCTGTGCGTCAAGGCGTGGAGGTTCGGCGCGAAGGCTCCCGTCGGCGGGTTCGGCGAGTACGACGACCTGGTGGCGGCCTACGAGCGCGCCTCGGGCCACCGGGTGGACAGGCGGGCGCTGCGCTGGTGGGAGACGTTCGGGGTGCTCAAGTGGGGCGTCATCTGCGTCACCCAGGCCCTGCGGCACCTGACGGGCGCGACCAGGTCGGTGGAGCTGGCCGCGATCGGCAGGCGCGTCTGCGAGACCGAGTGGGACCTGCTGGAGGCGCTGTCAGCCGACCGTGTTTGAGATGAAGGCGGCCACGATCACCTCGACCAGCCCCTCCACCACCTGCTCGCGCCCGACCTCGGGGTGTTCGAGCCACCAGTCGCCGGTCGTCTGCACCATGCCGACGAAGGCGTGGCCGAGGATCTGCGCCCGCACGGGGTCGGGCACCACCTGCTCGGCGGCCAGTACCGCGCCCAGTTCCTCGCCCAGCCCGCGCACCAGCGCCGTCATGTGGCTGCGCACGCCGGTGTCCTCGGCGCTGGCCCGGTGGAACAGGAACCTGTAGAGGTTCTGGTTGGCCGAGATGAGGTCGAGGTAGACCTCGACCGCCGCGCGGGCCCGCCCTCGGGGGTCGGTCCTGGTCCTGACGAACTCGGGGCGCAGCTGCGCGATGACCCTGCGCACGTGCCGGTCGGCCAGCGCCTGGTACAGGCCGCTCTTGTCGCCGAAGTGACGGTAGAGGATCGGCTTGGTGATCCCGGCCTCGGCGGCGATGGCCGCCATCGACACGTGGGGCCCTTCGCGCAGGATGGCCCGGTCGGCGGCGTCGAGCAGCGCCTTGCGCCGATCGGGGTCCCTACCGTTCACGGGGCCAGGATAGTCCCGCTTCGTTCCTCACCCGCGAGGGGTCGTCACCTGCGGAGGAGCGGGCTTCGGAGGGCGCCATCGCGAAGGAGGGAGCGCCGTGAGCACCAGCAGGCCGCCGATCACCAGGTACAGCCCCGTCACGCCGGGCAACAGCCCTGGAGGCTCGGCGGTGCCGGATCCGTGGGCCGCGCCCGCGAGGAGGCCCATCGGCGGCAGCGCGCTCACCGCCCGCGCGGCGCTCTCGGGGGCGGCGGCGAACAGCAGCCCGAGCAGGGTCAGCGGCAGCCCGCACACCAGCGCGGCCAGCGGTGACAGCCGGGGGGCGCAGGCCAGCGCGCCGCTCACCGCGACGGCCGCCCCCAGCCATGCGGGTCCGAGCGGATCGGGCTGCTGCAGCGCGTATCCGGCGCGCAGGCCCGCCGCGCCCGCCTCCGTGAGGTAGTAGACGACGGGCAGCGCGGCCAGTCCGATCATCGCTCCAGTCACATGGCGCACCCTCCGAGGTTAGGGTCGGATCATGAACAGCGGAACGGGTCCTGGAACCATCACCCCCGACGGATCGCCCGTCGAGTTCTACACGCTGCTGCCTCCCGGCGAGGAGGCGCGCGTCATCGCCGCCGCGACGCCCCCGAACGGCACCGTCCTGGAGCTCGGCTCCGGGGTGGGCAGAGTCACCCATCCCCTGCTCGAAGCGGGGTTGGAGGTGGTCGCCGTGGACGAGTCCGCCGAGATGCTCGCGCACGTGCGCGGCGCCCGCACCGTGTGCGCCAGCGCGCAGGAGCTCGACCTCGGCGAGCGCTTCGACTCGGTCGTCCTCGCCTCCTATCTGGTCAATCTCCCCGACGCCGCGCTGCGCCACGAGCTGCTGGCCTCCTGCGCGCGGCACGTGGCCGAGGGCGGCTCGGTGCTGATCCAGTGGCAGCCGCCCGAGGCGCACGACCAGTGGGCGGCAGGCAGGGGCAGCGAGCGCGACGGCGTCGGCATCATGATGACGGAGCTCGAGGAGATCTCTCCCGGCACGTTCGCGGCCACCATGCGCTACACGGCGGGCGAGCGGGTCTGGACGCAGTCCTTCCAGTCGCGCCGCCTCACCGTGGACGACCTGGCCGCCGACCTGGCGCGCGCAGGGCTCGCCCTCGACGGCTTTCTCACCGAGGACCGCACGTGGGCGCGGGCCGTACCGGCATGACGGGGGCCGACTTCCTGCGCGCCATCGCCGACGGCAGCGTGGAGTCCTCCCCCCATCTGACGCACCTGGGCCTGCGGCTGGTGCTGGTGGAGCCCGGCAGGGTCGAGCTGGTCTGGCGCCCAGGGCCCGAGCTCACCAACAGGTCGGGCGTGGTGCACGGCGGCTACATCGCCACGGCGCTCGACGACGCGTGCGGCATGGCGAGCGGGAGCGCGGCCGAGCGGCCCACGCTCCACCTGACGATGAACCTCAACGTCGACTACCTGCGGCCGGTGCGGGCCGGGGAGATCTACACCGTGGCCGGCACGGTGACGCACAGGGGCAGGACGCGCATCCTGACGCTGGCGACCGTCACCGCCGCCGACGGCCGCCTGTGCGCGCAGGCCACCTCCAGCCTCACGCCGAACCGGCTGACCACACCCGGCTGACCACCGCTGACCTCAGCGGGCTCAGCGGGTGTCCGATCTGTCGGAGCCTGGCGATAGTCTGCCGCTCCAGAACGGTGATCGGAGGTGGGCGGTGGCGCCCGAGGTGCCAGGCTACGAGGTGCTCGGGCTGCTGGGCCAGGGCGGCTTCGGCGTCGTCTACCAGGCGCGGCAGCTGGCGGTCGGCCGCGAGGTGGCGCTCAAGGTCGACAGCAGGGTGCTCGTCTCCGAGCGTGACCAGCGGCGTTTCGTGCGCGAGGTCACCTCGGCCGGCGCGCTGTCGGGCCATCCCCACGTCGCGCACGTCTACGACGCGGGGGTGCTGCGCGACGGCCGGCCGTACATGGTGCTGGAGCTGTGCCCCGGCGGGTCGCTGGCCGACCGCCTGCGCGCGGGCACGCTGACCGTCGCCGAGGTGCGCGACATCGGCGTCAGGATCGCCGACGCGCTGGCCGCCGCGCACGCGGCGGGGGTGCTGCACCGTGACGTCAAGCCCGCCAACATCCTGGTCAACCGCTACGGCAACGTCGTGCTGTCCGACTTCGGGCTGGCGACGATGCCGGAGCCCGGCGCGGAGATGTCGGTGACGCGCGAGTCGCTCACCCCCGCCTACGCCCCGCCCGAGGCGTTCGAGCTGACCGAGCCGACGGCGGCGGGCGACGTCTACTCGCTGTCGGCCACTCTCTACGCGCTGCTGTCGGGGCGGCCTCCGCGCTTTCCCGAGAGCGGCGTGGCCAACCTCGCCGTGATCATGGCGCTGCACCGCAGGCCCGTGCCCGAGATCCCCGGCGTGCCCGCCGCCTTCACAGAGGTCCTGCGGCGCGCGCTGGCCACCGATCCCGCCCTGCGGACCCCGACGGCCGCCGCGTTCCGCGACGCCCTGGCCGCCACCGACCTGTCCGGTACGGCGGGCCCGCCCGCCCCGCCGGGCGACGCGGGATGGCAGGGCCCGCCTCCCGCGCCCATGGCCGCGCAATCGGGCGGCTGGAGCCCGATGCCCACGGGGCAGGCGGCCGCCCAGGGGGCGGGCTGGAGCACCGCGCCCACGGGCGCGGGGGCGGCTCACGCCGGCGGATGGGCCGCCGCGCCGACAGGGCCGCGACCGGAGCAGAGACCAGGACACGGGCCAGGACACGGGCCAGGACACGGGCCGGCGAGGGGACACGCCGCCGGATGGCCCGCCGGTCACGACGGCGACCTGCGTGCGGCGCCCACCGCGATGTCGCGCCGCGGAAGGGGTGGCGGGGTCTACGCCGCCGTCTCCGCGCTGTTCGCCGTGATGATCGCGATCGGGGTCGTGCTGATGCTCATGGAGGGCAGGTGACCTCCTGTTGAGCGACGACCTCGACGAGCTCGAGCGACGCATCGACCTGCTGCGCGCCCAGGTCCGCACCGCCGCCAGGGCCAGGGAGCCCGCCCTCGCGCGTGAGCTGCGCGGGCAGCTGCGCAAGGCCGAGCGGGCATGGGACACCCTGGTCAGCGCCCCTCCCCAGGTTTCCGCACGTCCCGGCGAGCCGGAGGGGCGGGTCGCGGTGCCGGTGCGCGAGCGCGTCCACAGGGCGCTGACGCTGCTCGGCGTGCCCGCGGCCGGGCGGCTGGTGGTGAGCGTCCACGACGCGTTCTTCGCCGAACCGCTGCGCAGCTCGCAGCTCACCACGCTGAGGCGCGACGAGGAGCGCACGTTCAGGCGCTCGCCGTACGCCAGGCCCCACTACGTGTGCGCCGCGCTCACCGACAGGCTCACCCCTGCCAGGGGGCTGCTGGCGGTGAGCACCTGGCCGCAGGAGCGCAGGGTGGTGGGTCCGCTGAGCCCGCGCGTCGACTTCCTGGTGGCGACCGTCCAGGTGGCCGCGTGCGCGGGACGGCTCGACGACCCCTCCCCCGCGGCGCAGCGGCTGCTCGCCAGAATGGCGCGCAACGTGCCCGACGCGGGGAGCGGTTTCGGCGAGCCCGACCCCGAGCGGGTGGCCGTCGCGGCCAGGGCCGAGCTGGCGGTCCACCTCGACGCCGACACGCGGCAGCGCGCGGAGCTGGCACAACGCGCCGCCGCACAGCTGGATGAGGTGGCGCGGCTGTTCGGCGCGGCTACGCTGAGCGATGTCGCGAGGAAGGGTGCGTGCGCGTGAGCCCGACAAGTCAGGCGAGGAGAGCGGAGGCCGATGGCGACCGTCGGTGAGAGGGTGAGCGGGCTCGACTCGCTGCGGGGCACGACGCCCGCCAAGCCCCACGACGCCAGGGCCATCGCCGCCCTGGCGGCCAACCCGGGATGCGCGCGTAGGGCGTTGATGGACGGCGCGGGCGTCGACAAGGACGCCGCCGCCAGGCACCTGGGCTTCCCCGCCCCGTTCGGCCAGTCGCCGTTCGCGATCACCAGGGGCAACGCCTTCGAGGCGCTGGTCAAGGCCGACGGCTGCGCGGAGCTGCTGAGGCTGCTGCGCGACGTGCTGCGCCTGCCGATCGACGAGGTGGCCTACCAGGACGTGCAGAACGTCGGCGCCCACCTGCGGCATGCCCACACCCGCACCCTGTTCGACAGGGCGGCGAGGGGCGAGCAGGGCACGCTCTACGACCATCCGCTGCTCAGCCTGAAGATCGCCGGGCACACCGCCTTCCTCGAGCCCGACGTGGTGGCCTTCCAGCACGGCGGGCGCTTCCACATCGTGGAGATCAAGTCGTTCGCGGTGATCGACGGGCAGGCCGATCCCGCCAGCGTGTCGGCGGCCGCCAGGCAGGCGGCGGTGTACGTGCTGGCGCTGCGCTCGCTCCTCGAGGAGCTCGGCCACGACCCGCTGCTGGTGGCGCACGACGTGGTGCTGGTCTGCCCGGAGAACTTCGCCAACCGCCCGATGGCCACCCTGGTCGACGTGCGCAGGCAGCTGGCCGTGCTGAAGCGGCAGCTGGCCAGGATGACCTCGATCGACAGGCTGCTGGCCGAGCTGCCCGAAGGGGTGAGCTTCGACCTGCTGCCCGGCGAGGACGGCGCGCCCACCAGGTCGGCCGAGGCCCTCGCCGAGGCGATCCAGCAGGTGAGCGCCCGCTACGCGCCCGACTGCCTGTCCACCTGCGACCTGTGCTTCTTCTGCCGCGACGAGGCGAGACGCGACGGGGCCTCCGACCTGCTCGGCAGGCAGGTGCGCGACGAGCTGGGCGGGGTGGCGACGGTGGAGGAGGCGCTGGCGCTGGCCGACGGGCTCAGGGAGCCCGCCCCCGGCCAGGAGGAGATCGCGCGCCTGCTCCGTGACGCCGAACGGCTGCGCAGGGAGTGCCTGGCGTGAGCATCCTGACCTCGCTGGCCAGGCTGAGGGCGATCAAGGAGGGCGTGGCGCAGCCCATCGCCACGGTCCGCCACTGCCATCTCGGCCGGCGTCCCATGGTCTTCGTGCCGCTCAGGCTCTCCGGCGAGGCCGCGGCGCCGCTGGCGGTCATGCTGGGCACCGATCGCGACGCGCCCGAGCTGCTCGTGGTGGCCCAGCCGCGCAACAGGGACCTGCGGTTCGCCTTCACGGCGGAGCTGGCGCGGGTGCTGCTGCCGTACGTGGAGAGCTTCCTCGGCCAGAGCGAGACGGTCGAGAAGAAGAACGCCGACCCCTACCAGCGGGCGCTGGACGCGCCGCAGCTGCTGCTGCCCAATCCCTCGGGCGTGGCCTTCACCAGGCTGCTCGGCAGGTCGACGAGGTTCCGCCGTCCCGACGGGCCCTATCCCGTGCCCGCCGAGGTGCCGCTGCTGGGCAGGTGGCTGACCTACTTCGCCGAGCGCGCCGCGCACCCCGGCTCGTCGCTGACGCTGGCGGCGACCGAGGAGCTCGGCCGCCACTGGGCCAGCGGGCAGAGCGGTCTGGAGGACGCCAACCTGGCCGCGCTGCTCGGCTGGATCTCTCCTCCCCCTGGGCGCACGGGGCCGCAGGCCGCTCAGGAGGCCGAGGACCCGCTGATCTGGCCGCCCGCGGGCCCCGCCACCGACCCGGGGTTCGACGCCGAGGTGCTCGCGCCCGCGATCGAGAGCGGCACGGTGGAGCGCGTCACCGAGGCGCTGCGCACGCAGCTGGCGCCGACGTGGCGGCTGATGTGGCAGGCCGTCGACCTGCTGCGCGCCCTGCCCGAGGGGGCCAGCGTCGCCACGCGGTGGGAGAGCGACCGCGGCTCGTTCAGCATGATGGCCGAGCAGGTCGCCGAGGGCGCGCCGCCGCAGGCCCGCCGTGACGGCGCCGTCGCGGCCGCCTCCAGGCTGTCCAGGATGGAGCGCGCGCAGGCGGCCTTCGAGGTGCAGCGTGCCTACGACGATCCGCTGGTCATGGCCGAGTACCGCCTGACGGGTGAGGCCTTCGCCGGCGAGGTCATCGAGACCGACCCCGAGCACACCGAGGGCGAGGGCCGCTCACGCAAGCTGCGCCCGGTCGTCCTGGTCAAGACCGACGACCCCGTACGCCTGCCACCGGGCGCCACGCTCGGCACGCCCGACCGCCGCGGCCAGGCGGCGCAGTTGGTCGACGTGAGCGACGGCCTGGTCACCCTGAAGATCACCAAGGGCATGGGCAGGGGCAGGACACCCGCTCCCGGGTCGGTGCCCGAGCCGGGCGAGCGCGTCTGCTACACCTCGCTGACCGACGACTTCCAGGGCTCTGCCGCCCTGCCCGACAGGGACGCCACGCCATGGACGCACGGCGGCCCGCCGCAGGAGTACGTCGCGAACGACGAGGACGCTCAGGAGGAATGGGCATGAGCAGCCCCGAAGAGGTCATCCAGGCCGTCCTCGCCGACCTGCCGAGGCACAGGGGCGTGGTCGTCGACTCGCCGCCGGGCGCGGGCAAGTCGACGCTGGTCGTGCGGGCCGCGGCGCACCTGGCGGCGACGGGCGAGCCGCTGATGATCGTGGCCCAGACCAACGAGCAGGTCGACGACCTCATCGAGCGCATCGCCGACAAGCATCCCGACCTGAGCGTGGGCCGCCTGTCGGCCTCGGGCTACGTGGCGCCGCTCAGGCTGCTCGAGCTGCCGAGCGTCACGATCGGCACCAAGGTGCAGGACCTCAACGATCCGGCCATCGTGATCGCCACCGCCGACAAGTGGGCTTGGATCAGCGGCCGCACCTGGCCGTGGGCGATCGTCGACGAGGCCTACCAGATGCGCTCGGACAAGCTGCTGCGCATCGCGGGGCTGTTCGAGCGGGCGCTGTTCGTGGGCGATCCAGGACAGCTCGACCCGTTCTCGATCGTGGAGGCCGACCGGTGGGCCGGGCTGTCGTGGGACCCGGTGCAGAGCGCGGTGTCGGTGCTGCTGCGCCACAACCCCGACCTGCCCGTCCACCGCCTTCCGGTGTCGTGGCGGCTGCCCGCCTCGGCGGCGCCCGTCGTGTCGCGGGCCTTCTACCCCTTCACCGGGTTCAGGGCGGGCACCGGGCCAGGCGAGCGCCGGATGGAGCTCACCACCGAGGGCATGGGCACCGTCTACGACCGCACCCTGGAGGAGGCCGCCCGCGCGGGCTGGGCGCTGCTTGAGCTGCCGGCCCGCCACACGGTCCGCACCGACGCCGAGGCCGTCCAGGCGGTGGCGCTGCTGGCCACCCGGCTGCTGCAGCGCGGGGGCGTCGCCTACTCCGAGCGGGGTGAGGCTCCCGTGACGGCCGACCGCATCGCGGTCGGCGCCGCCCATCGCGACCAGGTGGCGGCGATCAGGAACGCGGGCGTGCCGCCCGAGATCACCGTCGACACCGCCAACAGGCTCCAGGGACGCGAGTACGACGTGACCGTGGTGCTGCACCCGCTGTCGGGACGCAGGGACGCCACCGCTTTCCACCTCGAGTCAGGACGGCTGTGCGTGCTGGCCTCACGCCACAGGCACGCCTGCGTGGTGGTGGCCAGAGCGGGCATTCCCGAGCTGCTCGACGCCCATCCCTCGGCCGAGACCGTGCAGCTGGGGGTGCCCGTGAAGTTCCCCGACGGCTGGGAGGCCAACCAGTCGGTGCTCGAACATCTCGCCAGGCACCGGATCTCGGCCCGCGACGCGCGCGGGGAGTGAGGACCGCCGGCCGGTGAGGGTCTAGACCCTCCTGCGCCAGACGTCGATCACCAGGACGGGGCGCATGCCCGCCGAGGTGTAAAGGCCGAGGGCGGGCGTGGTGTTGTTGGCATCGACCTGCAGCAGGGTGCCGCGCCTGCCCCTGGCGGCGTCGGCGGCGAAGGCCGAGCGCAGCAGCAGGCGGCCGAGGCCGCGCCCTCGGTAGGCGGGCAGGGTGGCGAGACTCAGCACGTAGCCGCGGTTCTCGTCGGAGACGAAGTGGTTGGTGCCCAACAGCATCGCGGCGGGCTCGCCGTCGACCCTGGCGAGCGTGAGCTGCGACCAGTCGGTGGCCGCCGAGGCCTGCCTGCGGGCCAGCCACTCCTCGTACGGCAGCGGCACGAACCCGAAGTGGTCGGCGAACCCCTCCTGCTGGACGCGGTACGCCTCGCGCCTGACCTCGTCGGTGTCGGCGGTGTGCAGGGTGACGCCCTCGGGCGGCCGCGGCGCCTCGACGGGCCCTTCGAAGTCGATGCCGAGCCGGTGGAAGCTGGTGGCGGGCTCGAATCCGAGCGCCTTGACCACGGCCTGCCCGGCCTCGTCTGCGCGGTAGACGCCGATGTCGAGCGTGGCGCCGTCGTGGCCGCGCTCGGCGGCGAGCTCGCGTGAGCGTTCGAGCACCGCCGTCCAGAGCCACTGGCTGACGCCGTCGTCGACGCCGGGCCTGACGACCACCTCCACGTCGACGTGGTCGCTGTCGCCCTTGGCCATGGCGCACGCCCAGCCGTCGAGCCTTCCCTCGGCGTCCTCGACCAGCCAGGCGTCCTTGTCGGTGTCGAGCTCGGCGAGTTCGTCGGCGATGTCGTCGGGCGTCACGTCGGGCGCGCCGATGGCGAAGGTGTCGTAGGCGGCGACGAGGTCGTAGACGTGGGCGGCGTCCGCCTGGCCCGGACGGCGGACGGTGTGGCGATCCATGGGGACGATTGTGGCCATGGGCACCCAGCCCGGACAACCGGATATTCGGGGCCCGCTCGCGGAGCCACAGCCTCCGGTCCTGTCTTTACGAAATTCCCAGCACCTGTTTTCTTCCGGGCGTCCCACCCCGGCGTACCGTCGGTAAGCAGGGGACCTTTCAGCACGAGAACCACCAAGCGCTCAACGTGGGGGAAGTGGTCCGCTATGCACCAGACGGTCCCGGCCTCCGTTCCTGAGGTCTTCGCGCGCCGGGTGGAACCCGCTCGCGGCCTCGCGGAAGAGGCGGAAACGGTGGCGCGCGCCTGCCACGCCATGGCGACGCGCTTCCACGGCGGCGGCAGGCTCATCGTCTTCGGCAACGGCGAGGCCGCCACGGACGCCCAGCACATCGCTGTCGAGTTCGTCCATCCGGTGATCGTGGGAAAACGCGCGCTTCCCTCGTTCTCGCTGACCGGTGACGTGGCCACGATCACCGGGATCGCCGCGGCCTCGGGATTCGACGACGTCTTCGCGCACCAGCTGCGGCATCTGGCGGTCTCCGACGACATGGCGCTGGGCGTCTCGCCGTACGGGGAGTGCGTGAACGTGCTCAGGGCGCTGGAGACGGCGAAGGAGCTCGGCCTGCTGACGCTGGCGCTGGTCGGCGGCGACGGCGGACAGATCGCGCGCAGTCCCTCGGTCGACCACATCATGATCGCCAGGTCGGCCGATCCCCGTGTCGTCAAGGAAGTGCACGTCACGACCTACCACATCCTGTGGGAGCTGGTGCACGTCTTCTTCGAGCAGCCGGGCGTGCTGGATCCCAGGGTGGTCGCATGAGCGGCCCCGGGCCGGCCTGCCACGAGGAGGTGTGCGTCACCTGCTCCGACGAGGCGGTGGCGGTGACGGTGCTGCGGCTGCTGGAGGACGGCATGGCCGAGGTGGACACCGGCCAGGGCCGCGAGGAGGTGAGCGTCGCCCTGGTGGAGGCCGAGGTCGGTGACACGGTGCTGGTCCACGCCAGGGAGGCCATCGCGGTGGTGGCCGACGCGGTCGACGAGGACGCGGTCGACGAGGAGGTGGCGACATGAGCGCGCCCGAAGAGCCCATGGAGTCGCTGTATCCGTTCCTCTACTCGGGCGGCACCGACCTGGACGCCGTGCTGACCGCGGTACGGCAGTCCACAGTCGACAAGGCCAACGAGATCGTCGCCCTGCGCCAGAGCGTGCTGGAACGGGACGGCGATCGGATGGCCGCGTGCGCGCAGGCCATGGCCGCAGCCTTCGACGGGGGCGCGCGGTTGTTCACCTTCGGCAACGGGGGCAGCTCCACCGACGCCCAGGACGTGGCCGCCCTGTTCCTGAACCCCGGCGGGGCCGCCAGGCCGCTGCCCGCCTTCGCCCTGACCGCGGACGTCGCGGTGGTGACGGCGCTCTCGAACGACATCGGGTTCGAGGTGGTGTTCTCCCGGCAGCTCGCCGCCTCGGGCCGCTCGGGGGACATCGCGTTCGGGCTGTCGACGAGCGGCAACTCCCGCAACCTCATCGCCGGCTTCCAGGAGGCCGACCGGCGCGGCATGATCACCGTCGGGCTGGCCGGCTACGACGGCGGCCAGATGGCCGAGCTGGGCACGATCGACCACCTGTTCGTGGTGCCGTCGTCCTCGGTGCACCGCATCCAGGAGGCCCAGACCACCGTTTACCACGCGCTCTGGGAGCTCACCCAGGGCGCGCTCAGGCGGCGGGGCGCAGTGCCTCCGCCGCGTTCCAGCTGAAGAGACCAGACCCGCGAGGGTGGTGAGGCGCATGAGCGCGCCGACGGAGTCGCAACAGACCACATCACAGACGCAGGACGAACCGGTTGTCCATATTCTGTGGATCAACGCGGGGCTGAGCTGCGACGGTGACTCCGTCGCGCTCACCGCCGCCACCCAGCCGAGCATCGAGGAGATCGTGCTCGGAGGGCTTCCCGGCCTGCCCAAGGTCGCCGTGCACTGGCCGCTGATCGACTTCGAGTGCGGTCCGATGCAGGGCGCCGACGTCTTCATCGAGTGGTTCTACAAGGCCGACCGCGGCGAGCTGGATCCGTTCGTGCTGGTCGTCGAGGGGTCGATTCCCAACGAGTCGATCAAGCAGGAGGGCTACTGGTGCGGCTTCGGCAACAACCCCGACACCGGGCAGCCCATGACCACCAGCGAGTGGCTTGACCGCCTCGCGCCCAAGGCGACGGCGATCCTGGCCGCGGGCACCTGCGCCACCTACGGCGGCATCCACGCGATGGCGGGCAACCCGACCGGCGCCATGGGCGTCGCCGACTACCTGGGCTGGGACTGGAAGTCGAAGGCGGGCCTGCCGATCGTCAACGTGCCCGGCTGCCCGATCCAGCCGGACAACCTGTCCGAGACCATCCTCTACCTGCTCTACCAGGTCGCAGGGCAGGCGCCGATGATCCCGCTGGACGAGGCGCTGCGCCCCACGTGGCTGTTCGGTCAGACCGTCCACGAGGGCTGCGACAGGGCCGGTTACTACGAGCAGGGCCAGTTCGCCACCGAGTACGGCTCGCCGAAGTGCCTGGTCAAGATCGGCTGCTGGGGACCGGTCGTGAAGTGCAACGTCCCCAAGCGGGGCTGGATCAACGGCATCGGCGGTTGCCCCAACGTGGGCGGCATCTGCATCGCCTGCACGATGCCCGGCTTCCCCGACAAGTTCATGCCCTTCATGGACGAGCCACCGGGCGCCAGGATCTCCGCGACGGCCAGCAGCGCGTACGGCGTGCTGGTCCGCTCGCTGCGCGAGTTCACCCTGCGGACGCTCGACAAGGAACCCAAGTGGCGCAAGAAGGGCCGCGAGCTGCTCACGGGCTACAAGGCCCCTTGGTAACCAGCGAGGCTGACATGACGACCACACCACAGCAGACCGGCGACGAACTCGTCGAGATGGCATGGGATCCGATCACCAGGATCGTCGGAAGCCTGGGCATCTACGCCAAGGTGGACTTCAAGAACAGGACGGTCGCCGAGTGCTACAGCACCTCGTCGATCTTCCGCGGCTACAGCATCTTCATGAAGGGCAAGGACCCCAGGGACGCGCACTTCATCACCAGCAGGATCTGCGGCATCTGCGGCGACAACCACGCGACGTGCTCGGTCTACAACCAGAACATGGCCTACGGCGTCCGGCCGCCGCACCTCGGTGAGTGGATCATCAACCTCGGCGAGTCCGCCGAGTACATGTTCGACCACAACATCTTCCAGGAGAACCTGGTCGGGGTGGACTACTGCGAGAAGATGGTCCGCGAGACCAACCCGGGGGTGCTCCAGCAGGCCGAGCGCACGGAGGCGCCGCACGCGGGAGAGCACGGCTACAGGACCATCGCCGACATCATGCGCTCGCTGAACCCGCTCGAGGGCGAGTTCTACCGCGAGGCGCTGCAGGTCAGCCGTACCACGCGGGAGATGTTCTGCCTGATGGAGGGCAGGCACGTGCACCCCTCCACGCTCTACCCCGGCGGGGTCGGCACCGTCGCCACCGTGCAGCTGTTCACCGACTACCTGACCAGGCTCATGCGCTACGTGGAGTTCCTGAAGCGCGTGGTGCCCATGCACGACGACCTCTTCGACTTCTTCTACGACGCCATCCCCGGCTACGAGCAGGTCGGCAGGCGGCGGGTGCTGCTCGCCTGCTGGGGCAGCCTCAACGACCCCGAGTACTGCGACTTCACTTACCAGAACATGAGCAGCTGGGGCCGGCGGATGTACGTGACCCCCGGCGTGATCGTGGACGGGAAGGTCGTCACCAACGACCTGGTCGACATCAACCTCGGGATCAGGATCCTGCTGGGCAGCTCCTACTACGACGACTGGGAGGACCAGGAGCCGTTCGTCACGCAGGACCCGCTCGGCAACCCGGTCGACATCCGCCACCCGTGGAACCAGCACACGATCCCGCACCCGCGCAAACGCGACTTCACCGACCAGTACAGCTGGGTCATGTCGCCCCGCTGGTTCGACGGCACGAACCTGCTCGCGCTCGACACCGGCGGCGGGCCCATCGCCCGGCTGTGGTCGACCGCGCTGTCCGGCCTCGTCGACATCGGCTACGTCAAGGCCACGGGACACAGCGTGGTCATCAACCTGCCGCGCTCGGCCACCAGGCCGGAGCGTACGTTCGAGTGGAAGATCCCCGAACGTGGCGGCGAGCTGTACTCCAACACCCTCGAACGCAACAGGGCCAGGACCTACTTCCAGGCGTACGCCGCCGCCTGCGCGCTCTACTTCGTCGAGCAGGCACTGGCCGAGGTGCGCGCGGGCAACACGCAGACGTGGGCGCCGTTCACGGTGCCCGAGGAGGCCATCAGCTGCGGCTTCACCGAGGCGGTGCGCGGCGTCCTGTCCCACCACATGGTGATCAGGAACGGGAAGATCGCCAACTACCACCCGTACCCGCCGACGCCGTGGAACGCCAGCGTCCGCGACTCGTACGGCACGCCAGGCCCCTACGAGGACGCCGTGCAGAACACGCCGATCTTCGAGGAGAACGCCAGGGAGGACTTCAAGGGCATCGACATCATGCGCACGGTCCGCAGCTTCGACCCGTGCCTGCCGTGCGGGGTCCACATGTACCTCGGCGGCGGCAAGCAGCTGCGCAAGCTGCACACCCCGCACGCCTTCGGCGGATCCTGACGGGGAGGGGGCGATGCCTGAGACCCTCGGCGCCCGTACGGCCGGCGAGCGCGTGGAGAGCCTGCTCGCCGAGCTGACCGCGCTCAGCGACCAGGTCACGCGTGACAAGGCCGAGGAGCTCGTGCGCGTGCTGGTCGAGCTGTACGGCGCGGCGCTCGAGCGCGTCATGGAGATCGTCACGGACGGCGAACAGGCCGAGACGCTCCGCAGGCTCGCCGAGGACGAGCTCGTCGGCGGCCTGCTCGTGGTGCACGACCTGCACCCGCTGAGCACGGAGGAGCGGGTGCTCGCGGCGCTCGACAGCGTCAGACCCTATCTCGGCAGCCACGCGGGGGACGTGGAGCTGGTGGGCGTCGAAGAGACAGGCGTCGTACGGCTGCGCCTGGCCGGCACCTGTCACGGCTGCCCCTCCTCCCAGGTCACGGTGACGACGGCGATCGAGCAGGCGATCGCGCGGGCGGCGCCGGAGGTGGCAGGGGTCGAGGTGGACGGCGTGGCCGAACCCGACACGCAGCTGTACCAGATCGAGACACGCCGGCCGCCAGGCCCGTGTCCGGTGCCGGAGAGCGCGGCGCCATGAGCACCGGACTGCGCCGTTTCCGCGAGCCCCGCCCCGCCGACGCTCCCGCCGCGCGCGAGTGCTGCGAGATGTGCGCCGAGCCGATCGACGCCGGGCACGGGCACGTGGTGAACGTCGAGAGCCGCGCCCTGCTCTGCGCGTGCAAGAGCTGCTACCTGCTGTTCACCGTGCAGGGCGCCGCGCAGGGCAGGTACCTGGCGGTGCCCGATCGCTACCTGTACGCGCCGCGCTTCGCCCTGTCGGCGGCCGACTGGGACGAGCTGCAGATACCGGTGCGGATGGCGTTCTTCTTCCGCAACTCCGCCCTGGGCCGTACGGTCGCCTTCTACCCGAGCCCCGGCGGGGCCACCGAGTCGGAGCTGCCGCTGCCCACGTGGGAGAGGGTCATGGCGGCCAACCCCGGGCTCGCCGGCGTCGCCGCCGACGTCGAGGCGCTGCTCGTCGACCGGCGGGCGGACGGCTTCGTGTGCCATCTCGTGCCGATCGACGCCTGTTACGAGCTGGTCGGGCTGGTCAGGACCCGGTGGAAGGGCTTCGACGGCGGCCAGGAGGTCTGGCAGGCCATCGACGCCTACTTCGAGAGGTTGCGGGCGCGCAGCGACGAGGTGCGAGCCGATCATGAGTGACCTCGGCTTCGCCTGCCTCGACGCCCGCGCCGACCGGTTCGCGGCGGCGCCGACGCTGTGCTTCCCGCTGCGGATCACTCAGGCGGGCGGAGGCGCCGTGCACGCTGTCGCGCTGCGCTGCCAGATCCGCATCGAGCCGCAGCGCCGCCGCTACTCCGGCGCGGAGTCCGAGCTGCTCGCCGACCTGTTCGGCGAGCCCTCCCGCTGGGGCGAGACGCTCAGGCCCCTGCAGTTCGCGCTCGTCTCCACCATGGTCCCCGGGTTCACCGGGGTGACGGAGATCGACCTGCCGGTGCCGGTCACCTACGACCTGGAAGTGGCGGCGGGCAAGTACTTCGCCGCCCTCGACGAGGGCGAGATCCCGCTCCTCCTGCTCTTCAGCGGCACGGTGTTCGTCAGGACGCCCACCGGCTTCTCCGTCGAGCAGGTGCCGTGGGACCGCGAGACCCGCCACCGGCTGCCCGTGCCGGTCTGGCGGGAGCTGATGGACCGCTACTTCCCTGGAGAGGGTTGGCTGCGGCTGCGCACGGACACGCTGCGCGACCTGCACCGGTTCAAGTCCGCCCACGCGCTCGCCACATGGGACGACACCATGGAGACGCTCCTGGCCAGGGCCAGGGCGTCGGAGGCGGCGCCATGAGCGCGTCGATGGAGATCGCCCGCAGGGTCGCCGACGCGGTGCTCTACGAGGGCTACCTGCTCTATCCCTACCGGGCCTCGGCCACCAAGAACCAGGCGCGCTGGCAGTTCGGGGTCCTGGTGCCGCCCGCCTACACCGCGACGGCCGAGCATGCGGCCTGCAGGACCGAGTGCCTGCTCGAGGCCGCCGAGGACGCCGTCCTGCGGATCGGGCTGCGCTTCCTGCAGGTCCGCTCGAGGACCGTCGAACGCGCCGAGGGCGCGGGCCACCGTCCCGTCCCCGCGCTCGAGGTCGCCGGTGAGACGTACCTGACCTTCGACGAGAGCGTCGAGCGGGAGCACGACATGGTGGTGCCGCTGGCCGAGGTGCTGGCCTCGGAGCGGATCCACGGGGTGAGACACGATGCGGCGCGCACGGTGGAGCGGCTGCCCGCCCCAGCCGGCGCGCCGGCAGGCCGGATCGTGCGCGAGGACCGGCGCCTCGACGCGGTGCTGGCCGTACGGGCCGAGCGGATCGACGGGCCGTACGGGCTGGTGAAGCTGCGCGTGCGGGTGGAGAACACCACGGAGTGGGCCGATCCCGACGCGCCGCGCGAGGAGGCTCTGCGCTGCTCGCTGATCGCCGCGCACACGCTGCTCGCCGTCGAGGGGGGAGCGTTTCTTTCCCTGCTCGACCCGCCCGCTTGGGCGGCGGCGTCGGCGCGGTCGTGCGAGAACGTGCGCACCTGGCCGGTGCTCGCCGGCGAGGAGGGACGGCGGGACGTCATGCTGTCGGCGCCGATCATCCTGTACGACTACCCGTCCATCGCGCAGGAGAGCCCGGGCGAGCTGTTCGACTCGACCGAGATCGACGAGCTGCTCAGCCTACGCACGCTCACTCTCACCGAGGAGGAGAAACGCGAGGCCAGGGCGACCGACCCGCGAGCCGCCGAGATCATCGACAGGGTCGGCGACCTGCCTCCCGAGGTGCTCGAACGGCTCCACGGCGGCGTCCACCGCCTGCGCCCCGCCGAGCGGCAGAGCCTCCCCTGGTGGGATCCGGGCGCCGACACGGCGGTTTCCCCCGGGACCGACAGCGTGGTGGTCGACGGAGTGACCCTGTCCAGAGGCAGCGGGGTGCGCCTGCTGCCCGGTCGCGGCACCTCGCGCACGCGGCGGGCCGACGCCCACGACATGTTCCTCGCAGGGCGGAGCGCGACGGTCGAGGCGGTCTTCCTCGACGTGGACGGCGTCCACCACCTGGCCGTGACGCTGAACGACGATCCCGGGGCCGATCTGCAACGCGAGCAGGGCCGCTTCCTCTACTTCTCCCCCGACGAGGTCGAGCCCCTCGCGGGCGGGAAGGAGGACGGATGAGCCGCAAGATCCTGGTGGCGGGGGTCGGCAACGTCTTCCTCGGCGACGACGGCTTCGGCGTCGAGGTCGCCAGGCGGCTGCTGTCGCAGGCCGGCCTGCCGGACGGCGTGGTCGTGGCCGACTTCGGGATCCGCGGCATCCACCTGGCCTACGAACTGCTGGCCGGCTACGACGAGGTGATCCTGGTCGACGCGGTCCCCATGGACGAGCCACCGGGAACGCTGGCGGTCCTCGAACCGTCGCTCGACGAAGCCGGCCCCGTGGACGACGTGTTCGCGCGGGGGGCGCTCACCGACGCCCACGGCATGACACCTGACGCGATCTTCGGCCTGCTCCGCGCGTTCGGCGTCACGACCGGCCGGATCCTGCTCGTCGGATGCCAGCCGGCCGACAACTCGCCGGGCATGGAGCTCAGCGAGGCGGTGGCGCGGGCCGTGCCGTACGCCGCCGGCCTCGTTCGCGACCTGCTCGCGCCGGACCAACAAGGAGGGGTCAACGATGCTCAAACGCGTGCTGATCGTACTGGTGGTGGCCGGGATAGCCGTCCTGGTGTGGCAGTCCCTGCCCGACATCAAGCGCTACCTCAAGATCCGGGAGATGTGAGCGGTGCATGAGTTCGGCATCGCCACCTCGGTGCTCGACGCGGTCGAACGCCGTGCCGCGGGACGCCAGGTGGCCCACGTCAGGGTCCGCGCCGGGGCGCTGCTCCGCATCACAGGGCCCGCCCTCGACCAGGCCTTCTCTCTGGTCGCGCAGGGAACGGTCGCCGACGGGGCCACGATCGACCTGGTCGTGGTGCCCGTCCAGCTCACCTGCAGGACCTGCGGCCGCGAGGAGGACACGGCCGACGCGCTCGCCGTGTGCGGCGCCTGCGGCGGCGCCGACGTCGACCTGCGGGGAGGCGACGAGCTGATCCTCGAATCCATCCAGATGGCGGAGGGACATCATGTGCCTGGGAATCCCCGGCGAGATCGTGGAGATCCTGCCAGACCACGCTGACCTGGCGAAGGTCGACGTCAGCGGGGTACGGCGGGCGATCAACATCGGCCTGCTGGAGAACGAACGGCTCCAGCCCGGCGACTGGATCCTCATCCATGTCGGCTTCGCGTTGTCGAAGATCGACGAGGAGGAGGCCAGGGCCGCGCTGGACTTCCTGGAGGGCATCGGCCAGGCCTACGACGACGAGCTGGCGGCGCTCCGCGAATCATCGATCGACCGGAGGTGAGGCGTGATGCGCTTCGTCGACGAGTACCGCGACGCCGAGAAGGCCCGTGCCCTCTCCGCGAAGATCGCGAGCCTGTGCGAGCCCGGCAGGGCGTACAAGTTCATGGAGGTGTGCGGCGGCCACACCCACACCATCTACAAGCACGGTCTCGAGGACTACCTGCCCGAGTCCATCACACTGGTGCACGGCCCCGGCTGCCCGGTCTGCGTCATCCCGATGGGGCGCGTGGACGACGCCATCCACATCGCCGAGCAACCCGAGGTCATCATGACCTCCTTCGGCGACATGATGCGGGTCCCCGGAGGGCGCGGCTCGTTCTTCGACTCCATGGCCCAGGGCGCCGCCATCCGCATGGTCTACTCCCCGCTGGACGCGCTCAAGGTGGCCAGGCAGAACCCGGACAAGCACGTGGTCTTCATGGCCATCGGCTTCGAGACCACGGCGCCCTCCACCGCGATGACCGTGCTGAGAGCGGCGGCCGAGGGCATCGGCAACTTCTCGATCTTCTGCAACCACGTGACCGTCATCCCCGCCATCAAGGCGATCCTGGACTCCCCCGACCTGCGGCTGGACGGGTTCATCGGGCCCGGGCACGTGTCGACGATCATCGGCTGCCGGCCGTACGAGTTCATCGCCCGCGACTACGGCAAGCCGCTGGTCGTGGCGGGCTTCGAGCCGCTGGACATCCTCCAGTCGATCTACATGCTGCTGGTGCAGCTCGCCGAGGGCCGTTCGGAGGTGGAGAACCAGTACGCGCGCGTCGTGCCGTGGGCGGGCAACCTCAAGGCGCTCAGGGTCATCAGCGAGGTGATGGAGCTGCGGCCGTACTTCGAGTGGCGCGGCCTCGGCTTCATCTCGCACTCCGCGCTGAAGGTCAGGGAGAAGTACGCCGCCTTCGACGCCGAGCAGATCTTCGAGATCCCCGGCAGCCGGGTGGCCGACCCGAAGGCCTGCCAGTGCGGCGAGGTGCTCAAGGGCGTGCTCAAGCCGTGGGAGTGCAAGGTGTTCGGTACCGCCTGCACGCCGGAGACGCCGATCGGCACCTGCATGGTCTCCTCCGAGGGCGCCTGCGCCGCCTACTACAACTTCGGCCGCTTCTCCCGTGAGCGGGTCAGGGAGGCGACCAGGTGACCGGCATCGAGGGAACGGGCACCGACAGAACCGGCCTCGGGGGGACGGACCTCGGAGGGACCAGCATCGGAGGGACCGCCGACTGGGCCGAGGCGGCCGTGCGCGAGCACGCGGCCGAGGCCGAGGGGCCCAGCCGCGAGGAGCAGGTGCTCGAACGGATCGACAGGGCTCGCCGCCGCAAGGCCAGGGTGAAGGAGGAGCACATCACCATGGCCCACGGCTCGGGAGGCAAGGCGACGCAGACCCTGGTGGAGGCCGTCTTCCTGGAAGCCTTCCGCAACCCGCTGCTCGAACCGCTCGAGGACGGGGCGGTGCTGGAGGTCGGCGGCACCCGGCTCGCTTTCACCACCGACTCCTACGTGGTGTCCCCGCTGTTCTTCCCCGGAGGCGACATCGGCGACCTGGCCGTCAACGGCACGGTCAACGACCTGTCGGTCTGCGGGGCCCGACCGCTGTACCTGTCGGCCGGCTTCGTGCTGGAGGAGGGCTTCCCCGTCGAGGACCTCAGGCGCATCACCGCCTCCATGGCCTCGGCGGCGTCCGCGGCGGGCGTGCTGATCGTCACGGGCGACACCAAGGTGGTGCAGAAGGGCAAGGCGGACGGCTGCTACGTCAACACCGCGGGCGTCGGCCTGCTGGACCGGCCGATCAGGCTCGGGGTGGCGAGCGCGCGTCCCGGTGACGCGGTCCTGGTGTCGGGGCCGATCGGCGAGCACGGCGTCACCATCATGCTCGCCAGGGGCGAGCTGGACATCGAGGCCGACCTGACGTCCGACACCGCCGCGCTGAACGGCCTGATCGCCGCGCTGCTCGACGCCTGCTCCTCGGGCGCCGGCGGGGTGCGCTGCCTGCGGGACGCCACCAGGGGCGGGGTCGCGACGATCCTCAACGAGATCGCGCGCGCCTCCGGCGTGGCCGTGGTCGTCGACGAGGAGGCCATTCCGGTACGGCCCGGCGTGCGCGGCGCCTGCGAGCTGCTCGGCATCGACCCGCTCTACGTCGCCTGCGAGGGCCGGATGGTCGTCGTCGTGGACGGCGCGGCGGCCGACACCGCCCTCACCGCCCTGCGCGCGCACCCGCTGGGCGAGGGAGCCGCACTCATCGGCCACGTCAAGGACGACCCACCCGGGCTCGTGCTGCTGAAGACCGCCTTCGGCGGCACCCGCATCGTCGACCTGCTGGTCGGCGACCCACTCCCCCGCATCTGCTGAACCCTATGACGGAGGTGCTGACCATGACCGAATCCCGCGAACCGGAGGACCAGCACGGCTACGCTCCCGACGTCGGGCATGGGAGCGAGGAGGCCGCCCAGGCCGGCGACCGCGCCTTCCAACCCGAGGCGGCCGGCGCGCCCGGCCCAGGACGGGAACCGTCCGAGGAGGAGGAGGCAGGCGTCTCCTCCACCGATACCGAGGCGCGCTCGCCGCAGGGCGTCGGCGAGAGTCCGAGCAGGCAGGGCGAGGAGATCGCCCAGGAGGAGCAGGAGGCCGGAAGGGAGACCGTCGGCGTCAAGGGCGAGTCGCAGCGCCCCTACGGCACGTCCACCGCCGAGGACGCCACGGGCGTCGGTGCGCAGGAACCGGAGGACGAGGAGAGCCCCACCCTGCCTCCTGGCGATCAGGGCGGCTGACCGGCCCGTCACGGCCCCACGGGCGTCCCGCCGTGTCGGCCTGGCTTCGACGCGCCGCCGCGGGACGCCACGGGCGCCTGCACGACTCCGGCACGACCCGGCGTCGCTTCAGCGGAGCCGGTCGCGGGCGGCGGCGACGGCCGCCTGGCCGAGGCTGATCCCGCCGTCGTTCGGCGGCACCCTGTGATGGGTCAGGACGCGGAACCCGCGCGCCTCCAGCAGGGCCGTGGCCCGGCCGAGCAGCAGGAGGTTCTGGAACACCCCGCCGGACAGCGCCACCGTGTCCGGCCCGCCGGACTCCCTGAGGCGGGCGCACCCGTCGGCGACGACGTGCGCGATCGCGTTGTGGAAGCGGGCGGCGATCACCGCCGGGGCCGTGCCCGCCCTCAGGTCCTCGACGACCGCGCGGACCAGCTCGGCGCAGGGCACGACGAACGGCTCCCGCCCCACCAGGCGGCAGCCGTAGGCGCCGTCCTCCGCCTGGTCGGCCCACTGCTCCAGCTCGATGGCCGCCTGGCCCTCGTAGGTGATCGCGTCGCGACCTCCGACGATCGTCGCGACCGCGTCGAACAGCCTGCCCATGCTGGAGGTGAGTGGCGCGCTGACACCCCGGCGGGCGAGGGCGACGACGGCCTCCCACCGATCGGCGTTGCGCCGTACGACAGCGAGGTCGGCGGGCACGTCGCCCTCGTAGGCGGCGTCGAGGTGGGCGGCGGCCATGCGCCACGGCTGCCTGATCGCCGCCGCGCCGCCCGGCATCGGCACCGTCGCCAGCCGGCCGGCCCTCGTGAAGCCGGCCAGGTCCGCCACCAGGAACTCGCCGCCCCACAGCGTCGCGTCCTCGCCGTAGCCGAGACCGTCGAAGGCCACGCCGATCACCGGTCCCGCCACGCCGTTGTCGGCCAGGCACGAGGCGATGTGGGCGTGGTGGTGCTGCACCCCGACCAGGTCGACCCCCTCCCTGGCGAGCGCGTACTTGGTGGACAGGTACTCCGGGTGCAGGTCGTGGGCGACCACCTCGGGAGCGAGGTCGAACACCCGCGCGAAGTGGTCGACCCCCTCGGTGAAGGAGCGCAGCGTCTCGTAGTTCTCCAGGTCGCCGATGTGATGGGAGACGAAGGCGTGGCCGCCCCTCGCCAGGCAGAAGGTGTGCTTCAGCTCGGCGCCGCAGCCGAGGACGGTCCGGGGGACGGGCCAGGCCAGGGTGAGCGGGTGGGGGACGTACCCCCTGGAGCGCCGGATCGGCAGGTCCTCGCCGCGGAAGGCGCGGACCACGGAGTCGTCGGTGCGCATGTGGATGGGGCGGTCGTGGGTGAGGAAGGCGTCGGCGATGCCGCCGAGGCGGGGTATGGCGTCCTCGTCGACGTACACGATCGGCTCGTCGGAGACGTTGCCGCTGGTCAGCACGATCGGCGTGCCGAGCCTGCCGAGCAGGAGGTGGTGCAGCGGGGTGTAGGGCAGCATCAGGCCGAGCCACCGGTTACCGGGCGCCACCAGCGGCGCCACCTCCGCGTCGGCGCGCCGGCGCAGCAGGACGATCGGGCGGGCCCGCGAGGTGAGCAGGGCCTCCTCGGCCGCGTCCACGTCGCACAGCCTGCGGGCCGCCTCCAGGTCGGGCACCATGACGGCGAACGGCTTGTCCTCCCTGTGCTTGCGTTCGCGCAGCGCCGTGACAGCGTCCGCGCAGGCGGCGACCGCGGCCAGATGGTAGCCGCCGAGCCCCTTGACGGCCAGGACGCCGCCACGGCCCAGCAGGCGCGCCGTTCCCTCCACGGGATCGCCCGCGATCTCCTCGCCGCCGCTGTCGAGCAGGCGCAGCCGGGGCCCGCAGGCGGGGCAGCACACCGGCTGGGCGTGGAAGCGCCGGTCGGCCGGATCGTGGTACTCCCGCGCGCAGTCGGCGCACATCGCGAAGGCGGCCATCGTGGTGTTCGGCCTGTCGTACGGCACGCCGTGGACGATCGTGAAGCGGGGGCCGCAGTTGGTGCAGTTGGTGAAGGCGTAGCCGTACCTGCGATCGGCAGGGTCGCCCATCTCACGCAGGCAGTCGGCGCAGGTGGCCACGTCAGGGGAGACGAGCGCGCGCCGCGGCCCGCCCGTGGCGCTGCCGGAGATGACGAATCCGGCCTCGCCCGTGGCGGGAACCAGCCCCGAGCTGATCCGCTCGACCAGCGCCAGCGGGGGCGGGCTCTTCCTGAGTGTCGACAGGAACTCCTCGACGGTGGCGGGGGCGCCTTCGACCTCGATGAAGACGCCGCGCTCGTCGTTGCCCACCAGCCCGTCGAGGCCGAGCCCGGTGGCCAGGCCGTACACGAAGGGCCGGAATCCGACCCCCTGCACGATGCCTTCGACCAGGACCACGGCGCGGACACGCCTGCTCATCTCCTCATTGTCCGCCGGGACCCGTTACGGACAGAAGGGGGCCTGTCACGAGCTGGCAGGCCGAGCCCTGGTGACGGTTTCGGCGCTGGTTCTAGGCTGGGCGGATGACGATCCGTCCCGCCACCGCCGCAGACCTGGCCGAGGTCGCCGCCATCTACGCGCACTACGTCGCCACCAGCGTCATCACCTTCGACGAGGTCGCGCCGGAGGCGACCTTCTGGGAGGGGCGCCTGAGGGAGCTGGACGAGCGCGGCCTGCCGTTCCTGGTGGCCGACGTCGAGGGCGAGGTGGCCGGCTACGCCTACGCGAGCCAGTGGCGGCCCAAGCCCGCCTACCGCCACTCGGTGGAGGACTCGATCTACCTGGCGCCCGGCCGTACGGGGAGGGGGCTTGGCAGGGCGCTGCTGGGCGAGCTGCTGCCGCGCTGCGCCAAGGCCGGGGTCCGCCAGGTGGTGGCGGTGATCGCCGACACGGGCGAGCAGGGCTCGGCCGCGCTGCACCGCTCGTTCGGATTCGAGCCCGCGGGCCGCCTGAAGGGGGTCGGCTTCAAGCTGGGCCGCTGGGTCGACACCGAGCTGATGCAGCTCGACCTCACCGGGTGACGGCTCGCCTCAGTCGGTGACCGCGGCCTTGAGCTCCGCCTCCTCGCCGGGGCCGCCGCGCAGCGGGATCTCCTTGACGAAGGCTGCCAGCAGCGGCACCACGATCGCGAAGAGGATCGCCCACCAGAAGATGCCCGAGATCGCGTCGGCCAGCGCCGTCAGGAAGCCGGTGCGCACCTGCGGCGTCAGCTGGCCGAGCGAGGCGGCGTCCATCCTGCCGCCCGAGTCGACGACCTCGTCGGCCGCCCGCGCGCCGAACCTGTCGGTCAGGCCCGACAGCAGCTGGTTGTTGAAGATCGCGCCGAACAGCGAGACGCCGAACGAGCCGCCGATGGAGCGGAAGAAGGTGGAGGAGCTGCTGGCGACGCCGAGGTCTTTCTGCTCGACGCTGTTCTGCGCGATCAGCATCGTGGTCTGCATCAGGAAGCCCATGCCGAGGCCGAGGACGGCGATGAACACGCCGGTCTGCCACGAGGGGGTCTCCACGCCCATGAGCGACAGCAGGAACATCCCGACCGCCATGATCACGCCGCCGAGCACGGGATAGAGCTTGTACCTGCCGGTCTTGGTGATCGCCCTGCCGACGAACAGCGACACGACCATCGCCGCGCCCATCATCGGCAGCAGCAGCAGGCCCGAGTTGGTCGCCGTGGCGCCCTGCACGGTCTGCTGGTAGAGCGGCAGGAAGTTGATGGCGCCGAACATGGCGAAGCCGAGCAGGAAGCCGACGGCCGAGATCAGCGTGAAGTTGCGGTTGCGGAACAGCTGCAGCGGCATGATCGGCTCGGCGGCCCGGCGCTCGACGGGGATGAAGACGGCGATGCTGACCACGGCCAGCGCGGCCAGGCCGAGGATCTGCGGCGAGGTCCAGTCGTAGTCGTTGCCGCCCCAGGTGGTGATGAGGACCAGCGCGGTGATGCCGATCGACAGCAGGGCCGCGCCGAGCCAGTCGATGCGCGCCTGGCTGCGCAGCTTGGGCAGCTTGAGCTTCACCGCCAGCAGCGCCAGGGCGACGGCGCCGACGGGCAGGTTCACGTAGAAGGCCCAGCGCCAGTCGAGGTGGTCGGTGATGAATCCGCCGACCAGCGGCCCGGCGATCATCGCCAGCGACATGACGCCCGCCATCACGCCCTGGTACTGGCCGCGCTCACGCGGCGGGACCAGGTCGCCGATGATGGCCATCGCGTTGACCATGAGACCGCCCGCGCCCAGGCCCTGCAGCGCGCGGAAGGCGATGAGCTGGGTCATGCCGTCCTCGGGGCCGCCCAGCATGGACGAGCCCGCCATGCCGCACAGCACGGAGCCGAGCATGAAGAGCACGATCGAGCCCATGAAGATGTTCTTGCGTCCGTACAGGTCACCGATCTTGCCCCAGATGGGGGTCGAGACCGTCGTCCCCAGGACGTACGCGGTGACGACCCAGGACAGATGGGTCAGGCCGCCCAGCTCCTCGACGATGCGCGGCATGGCGGTGCCCACGATCATGTTGTCGAGCATCGCCAGCACCATGGCGGCCATCAGGCCCGGCAGGACCGCCATGACCTCGCGCCGTCGCTCCACCGATTCACTCCCCGATCTTGTAGATCCCCTTACTTGCCGACCGGCAAGCAACGGCTAAGCTAAGGTCTTACTTGCCGGCCGTCAAGCGATTAGGACCGTTATGCGAGACGACACCCGGGCGAAGATCCAGGAGATCGCGCTCAGGCTCTTCATCGAGCAGGGCTACGAGGCCACGTCCCTGCGCGAGATCGCCGAGGAGCTCGGCGTCACGAAGGCGGCCCTCTACTATCACTTCAAGACCAAGGACGACATCGTCGCCAGCCTGGCCGAGATGAGGGTGGCCGAGACCGAGGAGCTCGCGAGGTGGGCGCGCTCACAGCCCAGGAGCGCCGAGACCCGCAGAGAGCTCGTCGTCCGCTACGCCGCGCAGCTCGCGCAGTCGCGTCACCAGGAGATCACCCGTTTTCTCGAGCGCAACCAGACCGCGCTGCGCGACCATCCGACCATTCACCGGATGCGCGAGCGGATGATCGAGCTCAGCGCCGAGCTCAGCTCCCCCGACGACCCCCTCCACGTGAGGCTGCGCGGCTCCATGGCGCTGTTCACCCTCCACGCGGCCATGTGGCTGACCCACCACTACGACGTCACCGACGACGAGCGCCGAGCGGCCGCAAAGAAGGTGGCCCTGGAGATCCTCGAAGGCCCCTGCGACGATTGAGGCGCTCTGTCTTGGGCACGGGCATGCCATGACCGAGAAGAAGGAGACAGAACACGTCAAGGAGCTCATCGACGCCCTCTACACGGGCCAGGAACGGCTGAGCCGCCTGGAGATCAACGAGCGCATGACGGCAGCGGACCTGCCCGCCGACCTCATGGCGTACTTCGACCGTCTGCCGGACGGCGACTACGAACAGGAAGAGCTCGTCGAGACCCTGAACCAGATGATCCTGGACAGGGGCGAGGAGCGCGCGGTCGGACAGATCCCCGAGATCTAGGAGAGGGGTCCCCCCCAGTGGAGGCGACCATCGCACTGCGACTGCCCAGGGACGCGGCGAGCGTCCCGGTGATCAGGCAGACGCTCGACGGCACCCTGCGCTCGCTCGGCGTCATGCCGACGATCAGGGACGACATCGAGCTCATGCTCTCCGAGGCCTGCGCCAACGTGATCAAACACGCGACGCCTAGTGACGACTACACCGTGAGCGCCGGCGTCTACAACGACCGGTGCGTGATCAGGGTGATCGACACCGGCGCGGGGTTCGATCCGCACCAGGTGCGCGAGCCCACGCCCGGCTCGGAGCACGGGCGTGGGCTGCAGATCATGCGGGCCCTGGCCGACGACGTCCGCTTCACCCACCGCAGGGAGCGCGGCACGATCGTCAGCCTGGAGAAGAGGCTGCGCTTCGTCGAGGCTCCCTCGCCGACAGAGCGGCCATGACGGCCAGCGCCGCCAGGACGATCAGGGAGATGATGATCAGGGCGAGCGCGACGAGCCCGAAGACGATCGTCAGCGAGATGGCCAGGCTGAGCAGCGTCCAGATCATGGATCGTGCGCTGCCCGGTTCCTGGTACCTCATGCGCCTTTCAAGTGAGATGTCTCTTCCCAGCGAGCACTCTCAGCCCTGAAGGCCAGGCATCAGGTCGAGGCGGCGCAGGATGACGCCCTCCCGCAGCGCCCACGGGCACAGGTCGAGCTCGCGGATCTCGAACAGGTCCATGACCGCGTCGGCCACGATCGCGCCCGCGGCCAGCTGGGCCGCGCGCCCCTCGGACACGCCCGGCAGCGTGGCCCGCTCCTCGGCGGTCATCCTGGTCAGCTTGACGGCCCACTCGGCCATCGCGCCCCTGGTGAGCGAGCGCGAGACGTAGAGGCCCTCGTTGGAGGGCCTGGCCCCCGTGATCCTGGCCAGCTGCTTGAAGGTCTTGGAGGTGGCGACCGCGCAGTGCGGCTCGCCGTACCTGACCACGTCGCCGACCATGCGGCCGATCTCGGCGCGCACGTGCTTGCGCAGCTTGCGCACCTCGTCGGCGGTGGGCGGGTCGGCGGTCAGCCAGTCACGGGTGAGCCTGCCCGCGCCCAGCGGGAGGGAGACGGCCACATCGGGCTCCTCGTCCATGCCCGCGGCGATCTCCAGCGAGCCGCCTCCTATGTCGAGGGTCAGCATCCGCCCCGACGACCAGCCGAACCAGCGGCGCGCGGCGAGGAAGGTCAGCCTGGCCTCGTCCCTGCCCGACAGCACCTGGATGTCCACCCCGCAGCGGGCGTTGATCTCGGCGAGCACCTGCACGCCGTTGGCCGCGTCGCGCACCGCGGAGGTGGCGAAGGCCATGAAGTCCTCCACGCCCTTGTCCTCGGCGATCTCCAGCGCCTCGGTGACGAACTCCCCCAGCCGTGCGATGCCCCGCGCCGACAGGCGGTTGTCGTCCTCCAGATGCTCCGACAGGCGCAGCTCCTCCTTGTGGGAGGAGGCGGGGATCGGCCTGGCCCCTCTATGCGCGTCCACCACCAGGAGATGGACGGTATTGGACCCTATGTCCAGAACGCCTAGTCGCATGGGCGAACGCTATCGCTCGCGAGGCCGTACGGCGAAGCGGACCCCGAAGTGGTCGAGGGGCGAGCGCCGCGACAGCGCGGCGACCTCCCTGTCGCGCAGGATCGCGGCGAGCACCTCCGTGGCCGTGAGCAGCACCAGGTCCTTACCGGGGCAGGCGGCGGGCCCGTCGCTGAAGGGCACCTCGTCGGTGAAGGAGGTGATGACCGCCGCGATGCTGCCCTCGGGCAGGGTGACCCCTCGCCAGCGGGTCGGCGCGGTGGTGTCGCGCAGGATGGCCGGCGTGGTGGGCCACCGGTGCAGCGCTTCGAGCACCGCGGCGCGCAGGTGCTCGGGATCGTGCGGGCCCGCGTGGACGGCCGGCAGCGTGAGCGCCCGCCAGGCCGTGATGCCTGCCGCGTCGTAGGCGAACAGCCAGTGCGGCACCTGCCCCTCGGGGTGCACCGCGGGGTCGGTACGGGTCTGGGCCAGCACGCGTGCCAGGCTGCCCCGCTCGGCCCTGCGCAGATGCCCCTCGATCCGCCGCTGGAAGGCCACCCGCACGTCGGTCTTGCGGGCGCGCAGGTAGAACCAGTTGGCGTCGGCGCGCAGCCGGTCGAGCAGCCGGGTGACCGCCTCGTCGTCTCGGGCCGAGTCGCCCAGCACGATGCGGCGCGCCAGCCTCTGGTGCGCGGCGTGGAAGCGGCTCCAGGTCAGCACACCCTCGGTAGGGAGCGTCGCCATCTCCTGCGCGACCTTCTGCCTGACCTCCTGCGCGATCGGCTCGGGGCGCAGCACCTCCTCGTTGAAGGCCCTGCGCTGGGCGCGCAGTTCGGGGTCCCTGGTGATGAGCACCGCGTCGGGCTGGAAGTGGCTGAGCGCGCCCCTCTTCTCCCTGTTGGCGGGGGTGAACTCGGCGCCGTGCAGCACCCGCCGCACGTCGGCCTCCTTCAGCGGGATCACCGCCCAGCCGCGCAGCGGGATCCTGATCATCAGCGGTCCGCCGTCGTGCCTGTCGCGCAGCCGCGCCAGCAGCCGGTTGGCGCGGCTGTCGGCCCTGATGAGCGCGGCCAGCCGCACGCCCAGCCGCCACCGCAGGATCGCCCCCTGGACCAGGAGCGGCAGGGCGACCTCCGCGCCGAGCCGCAGCGTCTCCCACGGCGACACCCTTCCCTGCACCCTGGCACGCCGCCACCGCATCGGCCTGGTCGGGCGCAGCGCGGGATGGTGGTTGCCCGAGGGGTCGAAGGCCGGCATGCCCAGCGCGGGGTCGCGCAGGCGCAGCAGCGCGATCCTGTGCTCGCCCGCCTTGATCGCGAACACGCCCTCGGCCAGGCGGTGGGCGGTCAGCCGCACCTTCCCGTGGCGGTGCCGGTAGCCCCCCGGCAGCACCAGGTCGAGGTCGCGGCCGTCGCCCCCGTCGAGGATCCGCACCAGCGACCGTTCGCCCGCCAGCCGTACGACGGCTTCGCGCGGACCGCCGTCGAGGGCGGGCACGCCGAGCGGCGGGTGCTCCACGACCTCCAGCGTCGCGGTGTACAGGTCGCCCTGGGTGATTGTCGGCATGCAAGGGCGCTTACCCTTCCTGGTGGTCATGACACTCGGAGGGGGCACGCGCGGGCGCGCCGCGCACCGCCGACACGTCCCGCCCCCCATACCGGCCACACCGGCCTCCGCCGCGCGGCAATACTCTGAGCCAGTGACACGAACTCTTCGTCTGCTGGTGACCGGTGGCGGCACCGGCGGCCATACCTATCCCGCCCTCACCACCCTCGCCGCACTGCAGCGGCGTCGCGTGCCCCACGATGTCCTGTGGGTCGGCACGGCCAGCGGCCTCGAGGCCAGGATCACCGCCGAGCACGGCATCCCGTTCGAGGCGATCACCACGGGCAAGCTGCGCCGCCGTCCCAACCTGCGGGAGCTCGGCACCAACCTGGCGGACCTGTTCCGCATCCCGCTCGGGGTGGCGCAGGCGATCGCGCACGCGGCCCGCTACAAGCCCGACGTGGTCCTGTCGACGGGCGGCTACGTGGCGGTGCCGATCGGCGTGGCGGCCAGGCTGCTGCGCCGTCCGCTGGTCATGCACGAGCAGACCACGGTCGTGGGCCTGGCCAACCGCATCCTGGCCAGGATGGCCACCCGCATCGCGCTCTCGCACGAGTCGTCGCTGGAGTACCTGCCCGCCTCGGTGCGCGACAGGGCGGTCGTGACGGGCAATCCCGTGCGGCCCGAACTGCTGCACGGCGACAGGGCCGCCGCCTACGACCAGTTCGGGCTGACCTTCGAGGTGCCGCTCATCTATGTGACCGGTGGCGCCCAGGGCAGCAAGCAGATCAACACCCTCGTCACGGAGATCCTGCCGCGGCTGCTGCCGTACGCGCAGATCATCCACCAGTGCGGGCCCGCGTGGATCGACCAGATGCGCGCCATCGCGCTGCCGCCCCACCTGGCCGAGCGCTACCACCCTGTGCCCTACGTCGGTCCTGAACTGCCCGACCTGTTCGCCGCGGCCGACGTGGTCATCTCGCGCAGCGGCGCGGGCACCGTCTCGGAGCTGACCGCGATCGGCAAGCCCTCGCTGCTGATCCCGCTGATCCCGAGCGGCGGCGACGAGCAGCGCAAGAACGCCGGCTACCTGGCCTCGGCCGGCGCCGCCAGGGCGCTGCTGGAGCCAGGCCCCTCGGCCGAGCTGCTGCTGGCCGAGCTGATGCCGCTGCTGGCCGACCCCGCGCTGCGCGCGTCGATGGCCGAGGCCGCGCACAAGCTGGGCAGGGTGGACGCGGCCGAGATGCTGGCCGACGTGCTGCTGCAGTCGGCCAGGCCGCCCCAGTGACGCGGCGCTCTCAGCCGTCGAGGTAGCGGAAGGCCTCGTGGGCGGAGCTCACGCTCCGCCTCAGCGCCCTCTCCAGCCGGTCGGCGTCCTCCGACAGCCTGGAGATCTCCGGTACGGCGAAGCCGTCGGCTCCCGACTCGGCCACCAGCTCCTCGTAGCGCGGCAGCCTTGCGCGCAGCTCCTCGATCTGGCCGTGCGCGTGGTAGGCCCGCTCGGCCTCGGCCACGTGCCCCGCGTAGCGCTCCAGCGCCTCGACTCTGGCCGCCACGGCCGCCTCGCTGTTGAGCAGCGCCCGTTCGAGCGGCTGCACGGCCTTGGCCACCTCAGGGGCGATGCCGTCGGCGATGAGCTCGTTGTGCTCGGCGCGCAGGGCCGACAGCTTGGCCAGCAGGCGGGCGATCTCCCACTCCTGCTGGGGCAGCATGACGGAGTTGCGCACGTCGTCGAGGAGCCCCTCGGCGTTGACGTGCGAACCGAGGACGGAGTTGATCGCCCGCTGCGTGCGCGCCAGCAGCGGGAGCGCCTCGGCGTCGAAGTCCTCGCGCAGGTAGTAGCGCCCGTCGTACCAGCGGGCCCGCTGGATGAGGTCGCCCTGCCCCTCGGGCTCCTCGTCGACGGGCTTCATGGCCGACAGGCTCCTGCTGAGCAGGAGGAGCAGGATCGTGCCGGTGGTGAGGATGACCAGGGGGATCAGGCCGGCTAAGAAGAAGACGAGGTCGAGCAGCACCAGGCCGACGGCGCCCACCAGGACCAGCCCCCGCGGCAGGGAGTCGTCGTCGAGTTCGTGCTCGGGCGTGAGGCCTCGCCTGATCCTGGCCAGCAGCTGGGCGTTCGACCTCAGGCTCCAGGCCACCTCTTCGGGCACGCTCGGGTCGACGACGACTGTCACGTCCTGTCCAGACATTGCTTGGATCATACGGTCGCCCGTCCAGATGGCGGAAGGCTTCGCTGCCCTCGCCGACGCCGCGCCGCGGGGCCTCCGCCACCTGCCAGGTGCCCGCTGCCGGACCTTCGATCCCGGGCACGGCCTGCGGGCCTGTCGGGCATCCGCCCCTCGCGGAAGCTCGACAGCGGCGCGGCGCGGGCGCGTAACCTCCCGGCGCCCTCCTCCGGCACGCCAGAATCCATGATCGTAAATGGTTGATCCCCCGTCATGCGGGGGATCATACGCCGCCACCGGGGCGCACCAGCCCGCTCTCGTAGGCCAGCACCACGAGCTGCGCCCTGTCGTGCAGCCCCAGCTTCGACATGATCCGGTTGACGTGCGTCTTCACCGTCGCAGGGCTCATGAACAGCGTCTCGGCGATCTGCCCGTTGCTCTGTCCCTGCGCGATCCTGCCCAGCACCTCCCGTTCGCGCGCCGTCAGCGCCGTCAGCCTGCTCTCGTCACGGCGCGCGCCCGGCCTGGCCGCGAACTCCTCGATGAGCCTGCGCGTCACCCCCGGCGACAGCAGCGCGTCGCCCCTGGCCGCCACCCTGACGGCCCGCCGCAGCTCGGCCGGCTCGGCGTCCTTCACCAGGAAGCCGCTGGCCCCCGCTCGCAGCGCCTCGTAGACGTACTCGTCGAGGTCGAAGGTGGTCACCACGACCACGCGCGAGGTGCGGGCCGCGACGATCCTGCGGGTGGCCTCCAGGCCGTCCAGCTCGGGCATCCTGATGTCCATCAGCACCACGTCGGGCCTGAGCGCGGCGGCCTGCCGTACGGCCTCGCGCCCGTCGGAGGCCTCCCCCAGCACCGACAGGTCCCGCTCGGTGTCGAGCAGCGCGCGCAGCCCCGCCCTGACCATGGGCTGGTCGTCGGCGAGCAGGACGGTGATCATGCCGGCAGCCACGCGGCCACGCCGAAACCGCCCTCCGGCCTGTCGCCGGTGCTGAGCGAGCCGCCGACGGCGGCCACCCGCTCGGCCATGCCCGCGAGGCCGTGTCCCGCGCTCCCGCCGCTGCGCGCTCCCCTGCCGTCGTCGACGACCTCCACGACCACCCCTCCGCTCTCGTAGCGCAGCGTCACCTGCGCCGCGGCTGCTCTGGCGTGCCGCACGGTGTTGGTCAGCGCCTCCTGCACGATCCGGTAGGCGGTCAGCTCGACGACCGGCGGCAGCGGCCGTCTGTCGCCCTCGAAGGCGAGCCGCACCGGCAGCGCGGAGGAGGCGACGAGCTCGCCGAGCCTGGCGAGCCCCGGCATCGGCGACCTGCCCGCCTGGTCGCCGTCCGCGTGACGCAACACCCCGAGCAGCCCCTTCATCTCGGACACCGCCTCGCGGCTGGCCGTGCGGATGACGCCCAGGGCCGCGCGCGCCTCGGGCGGCCCGCCGGCGCGCTCGACGGCCTCGGCCGCGACGGCGGCCTGCAGCGCGATGAGCGAGATCGTGTGCGAGGTGACGTCGTGCAGCTCCCTCGCGATCTTGAGGCGTTCGTCGCGGGCGCGCCTGCGCGCCTCCTCCTCGCGGGTGCGCTCCAGCTCGGCGATGTAGCCGCGCCTGGCCCTCGACACCTCGGCCAGCTGCCCGGTCAGCGCCACGACCAGCGCCCAGACCAGCAGCGCGCCAAGGTTGCCCGCGTCGTAGGCGAGCAGGGCCCCCGCCGCGGGGAAGGCGACGAGGAAGGCGGCGCCCGCCCAGCCCTCGCGCCTGCGGCCCTCCGCGATGGCGGTGAACATCGCGATCAGAGCGGGGACGGCCCACAGCGCGTAGGCGTAGCCGAGGGCGAGCACCACGGCCGCGGTCAGGCAGCAGACCGCCACGCTCACCTCCGGCCTGCCACGTAGCCAGGCCAGGCCGAGCGCGGTGGCGCCCAGCAGCGCGTAGCCGAGCGCGTCGAGAGGGCGGGCGCCGTGCTGGTTGCCCTGAGCCATGATCGTGGAGATGACGACGACGACGGCCGCGCAGGGGACGAGGACGTATCTGGTCACATCGCCAACGTAGGCCGCCTCCGCCGTCGGGGGCATCCACCCCACGCGGTATTCACGCCTTCATGACGCCTGCGTCGAGCACGCCTGAGCGGCCGTCCAGCATGGCGCGCCGGGCCTGCCGTACCGCCTCGAGGACGTTGCCCGCGGCGCTCGGGGAGTCCTCGACGCTCATGCGCAGCTCGATCTCCATCGCGGTGCCGCCGAACGCCTCGCCCTCCAGCCTGATGTAGGCGATCTTCCTGTCGGCCAGGAAGGGGATGTACTCGGCGCCGACGTGGACGTTGCCCTCGGCCGACATGCCCTTGGCCTTGGTCGCCTTCTTGCCCGCCATCCTGGCGGGGTCGCGCATGGCCCTGAAGTCCATGTTGCCACCGGCGTTGAGCTGGTAGGTGTCGCGCAGCCGTACCCCTGCCCTGGTCAGGGTGTCGACGAGCGCGCGGTGCACGAGCGTGGAGCCGAACTGGCTCTTGAGGTCGTCGCCCACCAGCGGCAGTCCCGCCGCCTCGAACCTGCCCGCCCACTCGGCCGAGCGGGCCAGGACCGCGGGCATGCAGTTGACGAACGCGCAGCCGGCCAGCAGCGCGGCCTCGGCGTACAGCTCGGTGGTCCGCTGGTGCCCGACAGGCAGGAAGCTGACCAGGACGTGCGTGCCGGTGGCGCGCAGCCGCTCGGCGACCGCCTGGGGGGTGGCCGAGCCTCTGGCGTCCTCCAGGTCGCCGAAGTCCTCGCCGAGAACGCCCTCCTCGACGCGCACTCCCAGGTGCGGCACCTCGGCGAAGACGGCGGCGTTGTTGGGCGCGGCCCAGATCGCCTCGGACAGGTCCTTGCCGATCTTGGAGGGCGTGACGTCGAAGGCGGCGGTGAAGACCACGTCGCCCACGGCGAAGCCCGCGCTGTCGGGGTAGTCGCTGCCCCTGTAGAACTCCACACCCTGCACCAGCGAGGAGGCGCAGTTGCCCACGCCGACGAGACCCACATGTACTTTGCTCATGATTGGTATATCTTGCCGAGGTCCGCGACCGACTGCCGCATCAGGTCGCGCAGTTCGGCGGGGGCCAGGACCTCGACGCTCGCGCCCATCCGCAGCAGCAGCCAGCGGGCGTGCCTGACCGACTCGATGGGCACGGTCACCGTCCGCCACCCGTCGGGGTCGGGCTCCGGCATCGGCACGGGCATGCTGAGGGTGTACTCCAGCAGGCTCTCCGCGCCGGGCTCGAACCTGATGACGGCCTCGGCGGTGTACATCTTCTCCCTGAAGTCCTTGGCGTAGGCCTGCCAGAACTCCGCCAGCTCGAAGCCGGGCGGCCGCTCGAAGCGGCCCTGCAGGGTCTCCATCGCCAGGATGCGCGAGACGCGGTAGGTGCGCGGGTCGCCGCCGGGCGGGGCGGCGACCATGTACCACGAGCCGCCCTTGAGGACCAGCCCGTACGGATGGATCACCCTGTCCACCTCCTGGCGCCCCCACCGCCGGTACCTCATGCGCAGCGGACGGTGGTCCCACACCGCCTCGGCCACCTCGGCCAGGTGCGGCACGTCGTCGGCGCCCCGGTACCAGCCCGGCACGTCGAGGTGGAAGCGCTCGCGCATCATGGTCGCCCGGGAGCGCGGCTCGGGCGGCAGGGCGGCCAGCAGCTTCAGCTCGGCGTTGGCCGCCACCTCCCCGAGGCCCAGCTCGGCCGCGGGGCCGGGCATCCCGGCCAGGAACAGCGAGGAGGCCTCGGCCGCGGTGAGCCCGTTGAGCCTGGTGCGGTAGCCGTCGAGCAACTGGTAGCCGCCCGCGGGACCGCGGTCGGCGTAGACCGGCACACCGGAGGAGGACAGGGCCTCGACGTCGCGGTAGACGGTCCTGACCGACACCTCGAGCTCCTCGGCCAGCTCGGTGGCGGTCATGCGGCCGCGCGTCTGGAGCAGCAACAGGAGGGAGAGCAGACGGCTGGCGCGCATGTCCCCATTGTGTCCTCAGGAGAAAAGGGGTTGAGCCTCACGTAACGGGAGCCTTTAGCGTCCTCGGCATGAAGTTCACCGTTCACGACACCTTCTCCGCGATGGCCGACCTGCTGGAGCGCCCTCTCGAGGAGCGCCCCGCCCTGCTGACGGCGATGCTGGCGCCCATGCGGGCCTCCATCCCCATGCCGGGCGACAGCGTCGACCTCCACCACATGGGCTCGGGCTTCCGCGTCGACCGCGAGGACGAGCGCTACCTGCCCGCCGTGCGAAACCTCATCGACAGGGACGTCAGGGGCCGGATCGAGCGGGCGCTGGCCGACGCCGCCGACCGTCTGAGGAGCTTCGACGGCCCCGACCACCTGAACGTGATGTTCGTTCTCGGCGACCCCGACGACGACTATCTCATGGACGTCGCGGGCGGCTACTACGGCATGGGCTCCTACGGCGACTGGCTCTACGTCATCGCCTGGCCCCGCGAGGACGTCATCGACAGGATCGCGCACTGCGCGGTGCACGAGTTCCACCACAACGTCCGCTTCCGCAACGTCGAGTGGAACCCCGAGACCGTCACCGTCGGCGAGCACGTCGTCGCCGAGGGCCTGGCCGAGGCGTTCGTCCGCGAGATGTCAGGCCCGGGGGCGATGGACTGTCCACCCGCCACTCAATTTTTCCCCCCCTCTACCCATCCCACTCGTAGGACGCAAGCCCCGCCCACCGCTTTCCCCGCAGCCTCGCCCCGCGCACAACGCATCCGGTCTACCTCGCCAGGATCGAAAAAGACCACCGATATCTACAAGACCATCATGCTCCGAGAACCCCCGCGCATGCCAGAACCCCAAGAATACACCGGACAAGGTGACACATGAGATTGTCAACCCTCAAACACAGCACCATACTACGGAATGCTCAATATACAGTGAGTAGCGTTGAGACATGTAACATATTACAGGGAACGGGTAAGACGCACAAAGTAATAGGACTAGCAGTGTGTGAATCAGTAATTTATTATCGTACGAATTCTGTTATTTATTGTGTAAAAGAGCGTGTACAACTGGCGTACGCGAAACAAAAACAAGCAAAACAGGAGGGAACACAATAATACACTGTTGGGTGGGCGTCGAGAGGAACAAAGGTATATGGGGACGGGCAAGCCCTACAGGAGCGTTGGGGGGCATAATGGGAGGTGGGACGTGGAAAGGTTGTGTGGAAATACTCACACTAAAAGATAGCTAGTGAAAGACAATCTAGAATACCCAAGCAAAGACGAAAGCCGGTTCTAGGATAAGCATTCTGAAAAAACCGAGGGGGTCATTGGCTAAAGTACAGTACCTGCAGACAGGTATTCGCGGTTTCTTAAACTTTTGTTCATTAATATGTTTCCGGAGATTGTCAAAAGCATATCAACATCTGACCAGGACAAGCGTACAGCGGCGCGACGTAGTCATCCCGAGGCGGTCCAACTTGGGTGTAATGAGACATGAAGCAGGTCCACGCGCCGCGGCGGTGCAGCACGGCGTGCCGACAGGGGACTATAGCACGGTCGGTGTAAAAACGAGCCGCCGAAGTTAGCACATGTCACAGTGGGGAGGCGGCTGAGTTGCATCCCCACTAGTTTCTCAATGTACCACAACTCTTCTCTTCTGCGGGGCCAAAAGCAGCACGTGTTCCGGTCGACTAGAGAGGCGGACGAAAGGTATGGCGCTGAAGGGTGCGGCTGAGAGGGGTGAGCACAGGCCCCGACGGGCCCTGTTTAGCGGGGGTGACGGGGCGGTCTGTGTCGGGGGGGTTCTGGGTGAACTTCCTATTGTGAGCTGCCGGGCGTACACCCCACCCAGAAGTTGGCAGACCATCCCCCCCACAAACACATCCTCCACATCTAAGGCCACAGGCTACCAACAACCGAACACGCCAGAAGGACAGCCCCGCTCAGAAACAAACCAGCTGCCCGCCACAAACAAGCGACCACGGTCATCCCGAGCACCCACCGCCATGCAAGCGGGGGGGCATTGATTTGTTTAAATGCACTGCGACAGGGACAAGCGTGCTGCAGCTACGACAAAGGCGGAGCTGATGACCGTCCAAAAGGCCCAAGGGTGCTGGACCCCATCATACCTGCCGCGGGAGACGGCAATTTGCTCGGCTCCCTTGGTGCAGGACATAGTGCAGCCGCGACAAACGCACCTGCAGCGGGCATAGACCATCCGCGATGTTTTCAAGCTGTATTAGATGTCTTACGGCGTATTATAAATAGAAAAAAAGTGAGTGCCCGTATGTTTTGCGGTCTTTTCGTTCGCGGTAACGTTCTTTTTTCATTAGCCGCACCGCTGTGCGACCGGCCGGGGCAAGTGGCTGTGAGTGGTTCAAGTGGGGTTTATTCTAGGTGCAAGATAGAGCACTCGCCATGAAGTATCTATGCTTCGTTTTCTCGCCAAGAAATAAAAATTGGCGCGGTCAGGTCCCGCGATGAGTCCGCACGCCCCAAAAGTCCATGGACACAACACACAAGACCAGCGATGGACATCACGGTAGTAAAGCCAATCCTTGAACAATATCAGAAAAAGGCAATCGTCTAAACATAACTCACAAACACGAAGAGGAGGATGATATACTGAACAGAGGGAGGTGATACAGCCGCTCATCTTCTCTTAGGTTTCAGATTTCCCAAGTCCAATATCAGCCGGCCCCATGACGAACCTTACCTCCCACAAACGAGGCAGGCCACGGCAAAGCGCCCCCTCACCCCCTATCGTACCGCCAAACGAACCCCGTCACAAGGGCCCAGATCCCGAATCCGACCCGACCATCTCCATCCCACACTCAACTCCCCGCCCCGTCAGAGTCTATTCCCCCCCCTTTCCTCGGCGCCCCACCCCCTCCCACCGCACCAGGACCGGGGTCGGCAAGAGAACAAGAAGGCAGAGATCGTTCGCCCCTAACCCCCCATCAGGCTGCGCAGGGGCCGGATGAAGCGGCGAGCCGGGCGTCGTTACCCGACATCACCCACAACCCTCCGGCTCGGCATCACGCCGATGGTTGGAGAGATTTTAAGAGTCCACCATTGCGCCCTCACTCACAATCCGACCAGCCCCGTTCTCGTCAGAGAGGACTCCCCCCCTACTGCCCCCCCCTCCGCACCCCCCCAAACTTTCCCCCGCCTCACCTGCACTGGACAGTCCGTCTACTGTCATGACCGCACCCCGTGATACGATTGTCACAGTCCCCCTCGTTGCCCCCTGCCCCCGGTGAAGCCCATCGCCGTTTATACCCCCCCCGGCCGACGCGGCAATCCACGCCACCCCCGCTTCCATCTCACGCACCCATGCCCAGGAACCTGGCAGCTGGACCGCTACGGCAAAACGGTTACCCTCCCCTCCCTCCGACTCCCGGCACGAGGTACGGCTCTTTTGATTTGTCCGACGGTGAACGGGGCAGTGCTACAAGCAGCCCCCGGCCGTCACACCTACCCACCAGGTCCCCACGCCCGCTCCGCGCGCCCCCTCCCCTCATATCCTGTGGGCTTTTCCCGCTTGTAGGAGTCTTCTTGCCGCTCGGGTGGTGGTCGTCCGAACAGGCTAGGCGCTGTGGTTGCGGTTGGGGTCGCGCAGATGTGCGTGCTTGCCGAGCCATTCCGTTCTTCGGCCTACGCCCGTGGCGAGAACGCCACACGTGTCGGCCTCACCATGTGGGGGCTGGTTGCTTGCGGACGCCGTGCAGGCCACGGGGGGGGAGCTGGGGGGTTCGTATTCTTTTTTCTTTTACATTGCGTGGTTCGTCTCAATTACCAGAGCGATGAGGATAGCCGCGTTCTTTTTTATTTCCGTATCTAGAAGGGCAGACGTGATGGTGGGGCTAGAGAGGTATACAGTACCGCGGTGGGTGGACGGCGTGTTCTTCTTTTACCGAACGTCTGGCCATCTCGAGCCCCGGCGCCGCGTGTGACGTCAAGGACGGCGGTAATGTGTCTTCCTCGCCCGAGGGGTGCCGGGGCCCGGCGCCCGCCTGTAACAGGCTCCTGGCACGGGATCCCCGGCGTGATGGGGGGCCCGCCGGGTTTTTCGTTTCCGCTCTTTCCCCTTTTTTCGCTAAGTCGGTCCTTGCGTCTGTAGATACGGTTTCGTATTTTCGCCGGTCTTCCTTGTCCTCTTACCCTTTCTCTGCTCGCGCTCGCGGTCTGCTAGTCACTCTTCGGGCTCGGCACGGTCCGTCCCCCTTTTTTCTTTTTTTTTCTGTTTTTTTTGTTTTTCTTTTTTTTTTTTTTCTGATTTTTCTTTCTTTCTTGCGGTGCAGACCAGCGTCGACGATAACAGTCCTCGTACGCCCCATTCCTCGTCCCGTACCTCCTCCTGAGCCGTCGGGCCCGTCCCCTCCCCACACGTACCCACAGCTCCCGTCTCGCTAGAGACTTTCCTCCCGTTCCGTCGTCCGTCCGTCTCGCGCCCCGGTTTCCTCCCTCCCTCCCCCATCGTCTCGCGGGCACCCGTTCATCTGCCCCC
>NZ_BAAAXC010000007.1:0-6589 GCF_039535395.1 Nonomuraea roseola | reverse complement strand
GTGGAGCGAGACCTGGCCAGGTTCAAGCGCGGCGTCGACCAGCGCTGGAGCGAGCTGGTCTACGACGGCCTGTGGTTCTCGCCGCTGAAGGACGCCCTCGACACCTTCATCGCCGACGCCCAGAAGTACGTCTCCGGCGACATCAGGATGACCCTGCACGGCGGCCGCGCCGTCGTCACCGGCAGGCGCTCGGAGGAGTCGCTGTACGACTTCTCGCTGGCCACCTACGACACGGGCGACACCTTCGACCAGTCCCTGGCCAAGGGCTTCGTCCAGCTGTGGAGCCTCCCCTCCAAGATCGCGGCAGCCCGTGACGCCAGGCATGGCTAGGATCGCGGGTGACGAGGAGGAGACTACGGTGAGTGATGGTGGCAAGCCGATGAGGCTGTGGGGCGGGCGTTTCGAGTCGGGCCCCGCCGACGCGCTGGCTCGGCTGTCGGTGAGCGTGCACTTCGACTGGCGGCTGGTGCCGTACGACCTGATGGCTTCGCGGGCGCACGCCCGCGTGCTCAACAGGGCGGGGCTGCTGACGGACGAGGAGCTCGAGCGCATGATCGGCGCGCTCGACGACCTGGAGACCGCCTGCAAGACGGGCGAGTTCAGGCCGACGGTCGCCGACGAGGACGTGCACACCGCGCTGGAGCGCGGGCTGCTCGAGCGGCTCGGCTCGCTTGGCGGCAAACTGCGCGCGGGGCGCAGCCGCAACGACCAGATCGCCACCGACCTGCGCCTGTACCTGCGCGACCACGTGCGCACGATCATCTCCAGGCTGGTGGAGCTGGAGACGGCGCTCATGGCGCAGGCCGCCACGCACGCCGACACGGCCGCGCCCGGCATGACGCACCTGCAGCACGCGCAGCCGGTCTCGTTCGGCCACCAACTGCTCGCGCACGTGCACGCCTTCGCCCGCGACATCGACAGGCTGATCGACTGGGGACAAGCGGGCCGCGATCTCGCCGCTCGGCTCCGGCGCGCTGGCCGGCTCGTCGCTGCCGCTCGACCCCGTCGTGGTCGCCGAGGAGCTCGGCTTCTCCGCGGCGGCGCCGAACTCGATGGACGCCGTCGCCGACCGCGACTTCGCCGCCGAGTTCCTCTTCGACGCGGCGATGATCGGCGTCCACCTGTCGAGGCTGGGCGAGGAGATCGTCCTGTGGGCCTCGCAGGAGTTCCGCTGGATCGAGATGGACGACGCCTACTCCACGGGCTCGTCGATCATGCCGCAGAAGAAGAACCCCGACGTCGCCGAGCTGGCGCGCGGCAAGTCGGGCCGGCTCATCGGCAACCTCATGTCGATGCTGACCGTGCTGAAGGGCCTGCCCCTGACCTACAACCGCGACCTGCAGGAGGACAAGGAGCCGGTCTTCGACACCGTCGACACCCTGCTGCTGGTGCTCCCCGCGGTCGCGGGGCTGGTCTCCACGATGCGCGTCAACACCGCGCGCATGTCGGCGACCGCCTCCGACGGCTTCGCGCTGGCCACCGACCTGGCCGAGCTGCTCGTGCGCAAGGGCGTGGCCTTCCGCGACGCGCACGAGGCCGTCGGCCACCTGGTCGTCTACTGCCAGGTCAACGACGTCGACCTGGGCGAGGTCAGCGACGAGGACCTGGCGAAGGTCTCCCCGCACCTGACCCCCGACGTGCGCGACGTGCTCAACGTGCCGGGCGCGCTGGCCGCGCGCAAGGCGCACGGCGGCACCGCGCCCGACAGGGTCCGCGACCAGATCGCGGCGCTTCGCGAGGCTGTCGACGCCCAGGCGGCATGGGCCTCGGGCTCCTGAGCAGGGACTTCTTCGACAGGCCAGCTCACGAGGTCGCGCCCGAACTGCTCGGGCGCGTCCTCGTGCACGGCGAGGTCGGCGTCAGGCTGACCGAGGTCGAGGCGTACGGCCTGCCGGGGGAGGACCCCGCCTCTCACACCTACCGAGGACAGACCCCGCGCAACTCGGTGATGTTCGGCCCGCCGGGGCATCTGTACGTCTACTTCACCTACGGCATGCACTACTGCGCCAACCTCGTCTGCCTGCCCGAGGGGCACGGCTCGGCCATCCTGCTGCGCGCGGGCGAGATCGTGTCGGGCCTCGACGTGGCCAGGGCACGGCGCAACGGGGCCCGCGACCGCGACCTGGCCAGAGGCCCCGCCAGGCTGGCCGTGGCGCTCGGCTGGGGGCGCGAGGACAACGGCCTGGACATGATCGGCAAGGTGCTCGACGGGTCCCCGCCCGCCTCGGTGCTCGCGGGACCGAGGACCGGGATCTCCACAGGGGCCGACACCCCCTGGCGGTTCTGGATCGAGGGGGGATCCGACGGTCTCGCCGTACCGGCCGCACGTGCCCAGGCGGCGTGGCTGAACGGCTCCCGGCTACGCCGCCCTGAGCCGTCGCAGCTCCGCGGCGACCTCGGTGGGCGAGACCCCGAGGTCGGAACGGCTGAACAGGTGCAGGTTGTCGCCGGTGTCAATCTCCAGCATCTCGCTGCGCCTGCCGTAGCGGGTTCGCACGTCGACCTTGATGTCCTCGATCTGGTCCCCAGGGGACGTGGCGGGAGCCCGCGTAGCCGTGCGCGACGGTGATGCCGGACTCGTCGGTGGCCAGCCGCACGGGGACCAGGAGGTCTCTGAGCGCCATGGCGCCGACCAGCAGGGTGGCGGGGACGGCCAGGATCACGCCGCGCACGTCGCCGGAGAGGTACCAGTAGCCGCCGAGGGCGGCACAGGCCACGGCGGCCAGGATCTTGATTGCGACCAGCTCGCGGCGAACCCTCCACATGGCTGCGAGGCTACCGCCCCCAGACGACCGCGCTCCCCGACACCGACTTCGGCCAGCCGAGCTCGCTCTTGACCGTCTTCAGCTCCAGCCAGGCCAGGTTGCCCTCGGAGCTGAGGACGCAGACGCCCTCGGCCGTCTTCTTGGGGCCCGCCGCTAGTCCTGGTCGGCGGCTCCGGCGCTCGCGGTGCGCGCCGCGCACTCCTCCGCCGTGGGTGCGCGCTCCTCCTCCCAGGCGGCCACCTTGACGCCGTCGTGCGCGTAGATCTTGGCGGACTCCGCCGCGAACCAGCCGTGGACGTCGCCCTCCGTGTCGTCGGTCGAGGTCCTGGCACCGCTCTCGTGGTCGAACTCGAGTGAGACGTCGTCCTTGAGCGCGTAGACCCCTCGCCAGCGTTCACCCATGCCCGTGGTCCGGCCCGTCTCGCCCGGCGGGGTGGCGGTGTCGTCGGCGGGGGCGGTGCTGTTCGCGGTCACGGCGCTGTTGGCGGTGACGGTGGCGGTCGCGGTGACGGTCATCGTGACGGTCGCCGTGGGGCCCGCCTTGGCCGCGGCGTCTCCCGCGGCTCTCTGGGTCGCCAGGATGCCGATCCCGGCAGCCGCGAGAGTCGCGACCGCGCCGATGACGGCCGCGATGATCGTGCCACGGTTGGATCCGGAGGAATCGGCCACGGCAGGGGATCCTAACGTCTGCCATGATCACGCAGGAGGGTTTTCAAGTGGCGACAGGTGCCGAGATCGGGCACTCTGTAGCCAGTCCATGTCCACTCGTTCGGAAAGCCGGAATCGTGACCGACATCATCGACGACCTCGCATGGCGAGGTCTGATCGCGCAGTCCACCGACCTCGACGCCCTTCGCGCGTCCATGGCCAAGGGACCGATCTCGGTCTATGCCGGCTTCGACCCCACCGCTCCCTCGCTGCACGTCGGACACTTCGTGCCGCTGCTGACGCTACGCCGCATCCAGCTGGCGGGTCACCGGCCGATCGGGCTGGTCGGGGGCGCCACCGGGCTGATCGGCGACCCCAGCGGGCGCAACACCGAGCGTTCACTCAACGCGGGTGACGTCGTCGCCGGATGGGTGGAGCGGCTGCGCGGCCAGGTCGGACGATTCCTCGACTTCGAGGCGCAGCCCAACGCCGCGCTCATGGTCAGCAACCTCGACTGGACCGCCGAGCTGTCCGCGATCGACTTCCTGCGCGACATCGGCAAGCACTTCCCCGTCAACCGCATGCTGGCCCGCGAGTCCGTCGCGGCCAGGCTCGCGGGCGAGGGGCTCAGCTACACCGAGTTCAGCTACCAGATCCTGCAGGCCAACGACTACCTCGAGCTGTACCGCAGGCACGGCTGCTCGCTGCAGATCGGCGGCAGCGACCAGTGGGGCAACATCACCGCGGGCGTCGACCTGGTCCGCCGCGTCGAGGGCGGCCACGTCCACGCGCTCACGCTCCCGCTGATCACCAAGGCCGACGGCACCAAGTTCGGCAAGACGGCGGGCGGCGCGCTCTGGCTCGACCCCGCCATGACCTCGCCCTACGCCTTCTACCAGTACTTCCTCAACGCCGACGACCGGGACGTGATCCACTACCTGAAGGTGTTCACGTTCAGGAGCCGCGAGGAGATCGAGGAGCTGGAGAAGGCCGTCGCCGAGCGGCCGTTCGCCAGGGAGGCGCAGCGGGCGCTGGCCGAGGAGCTCACCGAGCTGCTGCACGGCAGGGCCGAGCTCGAAGCCGTCGTGGCCGCCTCCAAGGCGCTGTTCGGGCAGGGCTCGCTCGAGGAGCTGTCCGCCCCGACGCTGGAGGCGGCGCTGGCGGAGGTGCCTCTCGCCAAGGTCGACTCGCTCGGAGCGACGCTGGTCGACCTCATGGCCGAGAGCGGCCTGGTGGAGTCGAAGTCGGCGGCCAGGCGCGCGGTCAAGGAGGGCGGCGCGTACCTCAACAACGTGAAGATCACCGACGAGGCCTACACGCCGTCCGCCGACGATCTGCTGCAGGGACGCTTCCTCGTGCTGCGTCGTGGCAAGAAGTCGATCGGCGGGGTCGTGGTCGGCTGACACTCACGTTCATGGCGGGCTTCCTCGTGGAGGGGGCCCGCTTCGCCGTCTACGTCAGCGTCAGCCCTTCCTGGTGTAGAGGGCGACAGTCAGTCCGGGTATGTCGGCCGAGTGCCAGGCCCTGACCAGGGCGAAGCCCGCCTGCCGTACCCGGCCGTGCTGAGGGAGGTCGGCGCTCTTCGCGCCGCGCCACACCAGCCAGACCCGGTCGCGGCCGCGCAGCGCGACGGAGACGTCCGCCCGCTCGGGATAGCCGAAGCTGTCGGTAGCGGGCGCGTTCCCCATGCGCAGGACGTCGTCGGGCATGGCGTTCGTCGCGTAGTAGTCGAAGCCGGTGCGCAGGGAGCTCTGGCCATAGACGATCGCATCGCCTGGTTCGAGCTTCATGCGGCCGATCGCCCACGGGACGTCCTCGAAGCGGCCGTTGCGCTCCCTGACGTCGAGGTGCTGAGGGAAGGCCAGCGCGGCCGCTCCGACGGCGAGCGCGACGGCGGCGGGCACGGCCAGGCGCGGCAGCTCGGCCACGGCGATCGCCGCCAGCAGCACGAGCGCGGGAGCGGTCACGAAAAGGTAGCGGTCGACGTACACGGGTGTCACCAGATGGGAGACCGCCAGCAGCAGGACGGGCGGCAGCAGCAGCCACCCCGTCACCGCCAGGCCCCAGCGGGTGTCGCGCCTGATCAGCACGAAGGCTCCGGCGAGAGCCACCGCGAACAGCGCGATCCCGACGCCCTCGGCGCCCGCCGCCATCTTCGGGAACTTCAGCAGGACGTCGGGACCGCGCTGCGGGATCCAGCTGATCGCGTGCCGCTCGCCGTACCCGATGAGACCCAGCACCGCGGCCGGCACGAAGCCGGCCGCCATCGCCAGGACCATCGTCTTGGTACGGCCGCGCAGGAGCGCGAGCTGCGCGGGGAGCACGAGCACCGCGAACAGGTGGGTACAGCCGACGAGCGCGACCGAAGCGGCGTAGGAGACCCATCGGGAACGGTGCAGCGCCCAGAAGGAGATGGTCACCGCCGCGGCGGCGAAGGCGTAGGGCCTGGCGAAGGCGCCGTAGTAGGAGACCGAGGGCAGCGCGCACAACAGCGCGGCGGCGGCCAGGCCCGCGGAAAGGCTGTGCACGCGGCGGCCCAGGCACACCAGGAACGCTGCGGCCACCCCGATCGCCAGCGCGGAGGGCAGCCTGAGCCACAGCTCGGCCGTGCCGGCCTTCATCCAGAAGTGCATGAACAGGTAGTACGGCAGGAAGTGCCCGTCGATGTGCTGGGCCAGCTCCCACATCCCGGCGATGGAACGGCGGGCGGCGCTGAGCGTGGCCAGCTCGTCGCCGTTCAGCGTGGAGGAGCCCGAACCCGAGAGCGCCACCGCGAACGCCACGATCGCGGCGGTGGGAGGAGCCCACCACGGTGTCGAAACAGGAGGCAGCGGGGGGCTTTCGGGCCTGGCGATCGTGGCGGTCACCTAGAGGAGGATACGGGGCGAGATCGACATGCCGGACGCGGATTTGACGGGATGGCGATACCGACCTAGTCTCGTCTGTGCCCCGGGAGCGAGCCGGACGCCGCGAGACGGCGGACGGGCCCCGAGGGAGATCTCTTCTGAACAAGCCGACGGTACGGCGCACCTCGATCATCATCCGGGAAAATCGGTTGATTGGACAAGGCGCGAGTGGCACGGTAAGTTGAGAGGGTTGCCCCGGAGACGGGGCGGTGCGGCTCGAGCAGTCGAGAAGGCTGCTAGGCTCGGCACCACGAACGAATGCGGAAGACG
>NZ_BAAAXC010000006.1:0-564139 GCF_039535395.1 Nonomuraea roseola | reverse complement strand
GCCGGCTCGGCTGCTGTGCTCGTCTATGGGGCTGAAGTCGGGGCTGAAGTTGACCATCCTGGCGCTCGTGCGCGGCGAACTCGTCGGTCGACCGAGCCTGGGTCATCTCCCCTTCCTCGGCCATTGCTTTGAGCCGCTCCGGCGGGAGCGAGCTCTCTCGCTTGTTCATCGAACGCATGCCCAGTGCCACGACTACGAGCACGAGGAGCACGACGCGACGAGAACCAGTACGACCGCAGTCATTGCACCACCCTCAAGGGCCATGGCCTGCCAGCGGGCGCCGGGAGATCGCGCGGCCATCGACGCGTCTGCCCCCTGATCACCAACGCACAGCGAAACGGATCTGATGTGTCGGCCACTATGAGCGTTGTCACACCCTAAGTGAAGAATATGTGGTAACCACTACTACCAGCAGCGTTGCGGCCATCACTCGATGTGCACCGCCGTCAGGCGGCCACGCGCGATGGGTCTGGTCGGCGATCATCTTCAGGACGTCGGGGAGGAGGCGCTCGCCCGTGCCCTTGAGCGCCCGCTCAACGCGTAGACGCTGAAACGATAGCTGCCTTCTCTGTCGCAGGGTGGCTCGTAGCCGACCTCGCCGATGGTCACCGCCGCCTGCCCGGCCTCCTTGGGAGGGTCGGAGGCGGCGTCTTCGCCGATCTCGTCGTGCGCGGGTCGATGTTGTAGGACACCACTGCACGGCGGGGTTGGAGGAGCTGGTGTCGTCGACCACGATCGCGATCGACTTGGCACGTGAGAGCACGTCGCTCGACCAGCGCAGCGGCGGGCTCATCTTCGTGCCCGTGACAGGAGTATTCCGACGGAAGGGGGGTCTTGTCGCGCAGACTCGAGCTGCTGACGTTGATCCCCTGATCTCCCTCGCGGGGCGCTCAGGACGCCGCAGCCGGACACGCCGAGCGACAAGCGCGGCCACCGCCGTCAGGACGGTGGCGCGCCGCACGCGCGTGTACGAGTTCGGTGCCATGCCGAGAATGCTACGCGCCTGTCGGTGATGCGCCGACCGGTTCGGGAGGTTCGGTCGCGGGGAAAGCCGTTGAAAACTGGAATAATCGGGCATGAAAGGGTGACGTTGGACACAACCATGACCTTCGTCAGCCCTATTCGGAGTCGTCAGGGGCGATCTTTCTCCCGGTGCGGCCGAGGCGGTCAGAAAGCCGACGCTCCCTTCTAAGCTGGGCACTGTGACTGAGGCGCCCGACCCGGCAGCGGGTCCACTGCGTGACCCCCATCATCGCGTCTCGCCAAGGCCGTCCGCCTGTGGCTGCTGAGGCGGTTGGTCGCCCTCGTGCCTGTCGCCGCGGGGTCGTTCTGCTGCGCCGCCTGGATACCGAGCTGGTCGTGGCTGCCGCTTGGCTGTCGGGCAACTCGTGGCTGGTGCGGTCGTGGTGCTCGTGACCGCCACGCCGTTCCTGTGGTGGAGCCATTCGTGCGCTTCGCCGTCCATCGGTGGGAGCTGTCGGGAGACGTTCGTCTACGCCAGTCGGGCTCCTGACCAGGGAGGGGTTCTTCGTCCCCGTGAGCCGCATCCAACCGTCGACAAGGCCCAGGGCTGGTTCGAGCGCATGTCGCCTGGCCACGCTGGAGATCCGCACCGCCTCGCACGCGGGCTCGTCCACGATCCAGGGCCTCGACCACAACCGTCGCCGCCGGGCTCGCCGAGCACTGGCCAGGCGGGCCGAGGAGCTCAGGGACGACGCACATGAGCGAGCAGGGCGCCACGAAGCTGAGCCCCAAGGGGTGCTCATCGATCCGGTGCGCATGCTGCCGTCCCTGCTGATCCCCCTGTCGGGCGGCTCTGCTGTTCGTGGGCGGGTTCTCGCCGCGCTCCTTCGGCTGGGCCGCCTTCGGCGTCCTCGGCACACGTCGTCTTCGCCGTGGTGCGCTGGGCGACCTTCAGCTACCGCCTCGTCGGGGACCGGCTCGAGATCAAGCGGTTTTTTCGGTTTTTTTTCTTTTATTTTCGCCTCATCAGCAGGTCGGTACGGACCATCCCGCTGGAGCGGGTGCGAGGCGTGGACATCTCACGCCTCCCATGCACCGGCTGCTCGGGATGGCCGTACTCAAGATCGACACAGGTGCCAGCGGGGGAGGCGAGCAGGAGGGCGAGTCGACGGGGGTGAGCGTGGCGGAGGCCGAGCGGCTCAAGGACGTCCTGCTGCGCAGCGTCAGGGCGGCCAGGCCGCCGGAGCCGCCACCGGCCTCGACGGCGGCCCCGAGGGGCACGGGAGCGTCGCAGCGACCCCACTCCCCGAGGGCCAGGCCGTGCACCGGCCAGGGGGAGCCTCCCCTGACGCCTCGCTCGAGCGGCCCTTCGAGGAGCCGCAGGAGCACGTGATCGTGAAGGTGCCGCGCAGGTGGCCCTGTACGGCGCTGTCCGGCGCCTTCCTCTTCACCCCCTTCGCCGTCGCGGGCGGCCGCCATCGGCCTGCTCTTCCAGTGGGCGACCAGCTCGGGCTCGGCCGCGACGCGGCGTGGTGGAACGCGGGCCGCTGGTGGGGACCACCCGATCCTCATCGTGGTGGTGGTCCTCGCGCTGATCGTGGCCATGCCGTTCGTGGCGGCGGTGATGTACGCGGTGTTAACTGGGACTTCACGCTCAAGGAGCGCGAAGGCTACCTCGTCGCCGAACGCGGCCTCGTCACCAGGCGGCGCGTCTCGCTCGAGGCCCGCCGTACCCGGCGGCTACGAGACGTCGACGCGCTGGCCGAGCGGAGGGCCGGAGTCGTCAGGATGTGGGCCATCGTGACCCGGCCTCGGCGATCGGAGACCAGGGGGCAGCTGCTGCCCGACGTCCCGAGGCCCGTCGCTCTGAGGTCCCTCCCAGTCCGTCGGCCCGTCACCGCGCCGCTGCGCCCGCACTCTCCGGTCGCCCGCACCCGCGCCTGTTCAGGGCGATCGTCCGTGGCTCGTGCTGGCGGCGGTGCCCGCCGTCCTCGCGGTGGCGACCGCCACGCCGGCCTGGTGGATCCGGTGCCGTGGCGCTCGTGCTGGCCGGGCTGGGCGTTCCTCCTCGGCAACGACGTTACCGCTCGCTCGGGCACGGCTACGACGGCGTCAGGCTGCTGTCGGTGCGCTCGGGGTCGCTGCGGCGCTCCCAGGCGGTCATCGAACGGCGGGCGGTAGCGTCGGCTGGCCGCTGCGCCAGACGTGGTTCAGCGCAGGGGCGGGGTGCTCACGCTCGTCGCGGGGGTGGCGGCGGCAAGGGCGGCTACGAGGCGATGGACGTCTCCGAGGAACAGGGCGTCGCCTTCCCCGCCGAAGTCACCCCCGAGTGGCTGACGCCCCGTTCCTGACACGCGACTGAGGGACGCTCCCTGTCCGGCAGCGCCCTCGGTCTCCCATGTCCGTCAGCCCCGGCCCGGTGTCCCGGGGTCTGGCCAGTTCTTGCGGCAGCTCCGGTGAGGTAGGTCCTGAGACGGCCTTCCAGACGTGGCCAGCCCTGACGGCGGCCCGCGTGGTCAGAACTGACGGTCTTCCGAGCGGTGTCAGTCCTGACGGCGGGTCGTTCTGACGCGGTCTTTCGGGTGGGCTCAGTCCGGCGGCGGGCGCCGAACATGATCTCGTCCCAGGTCGGCACCGAGGCCCTGCGGCCTCTGGCGTTCTTCTTGGGCTGGCGCGCGGCCGGCGCGCGGCGCGGCGACGGCCGGGCACAGGGGTCGGGTCGGCGGGCGGCTTCTTGGGGACGGGCGGCTTGGGTGCTTCTCCTGCGCGCCGCGTCCTCCTCGGCGCTCGGACGCGCCGCGGGGACCGCGGCGGGCCTCATCCTTTACGGCGGACGCCTTGGCGCCACGGGCTCCTCGGCCTGGCCCCTGCGAGGACACCTCCGGCTCGGATCCCTGCTGCCGCTCCTCGGCCTCCGCTCCTCGCCGGGTCTTCGGGCTTGGGGCTCTTGCGGCCCTCTCGGCGAGGCCGCCTGGGTGGGCGCTCGGTCTTGGTCTGAGTCTCGGGCTTCGAGGGCGTCTCGACCGTGTGTGCCTCGACCGGGGCAGCGCTGCCTTGAGGGCCTCGGCCTTCGGCTCCTCGGGCTTCTCCTGAGGGGCCTCCTTGGGCGCGTCGCTCGCGGTGGCCCGCTCGTCGGCCTTCGCCGGTGGGCGTCGGCGACGGTCGGCGGGGCTTCCGGCGTGGTGGCGGCGGCCGCAGGAGCCTCGGCCGTCTCGATGGACGCTGCTTGGCGGACCCCGTCTCGACGAATACCTGCTTGGCGGACGCCGTCTCGACCATTGCCTGCTCGGACGCGGCCTGCTCCGTGGCGGTCTTTTCCGTGCGACGGGTGATGTGACCGACGTGGGCTCGCGGTGTCAGCCGGCTTGCCGACCTCGCCGCCCTCACCGGTCTGCTGGGCCGCGACCCTGTCGACGGCCTTAGGTGCGGCGTCGGCTTCGGGGGCGGGCGTCGGGTGCGGCGACGGCCTTCGGTGCGGCGCTGGTCTGGGCCTCGGCGGTGGTGCCGGGGCCGGGGGGGCTGTCGGCTCCCGCGCGACGACGGTGTCCGGCGTGGCCACCGATTCGGACTTCGGCGCGGGCCACGACCTCGGGTGCCGCCTCCGGGCGCGGTCACGGCAGCGCGTGCGGCTTCGGGTGCGGATGCGGCACGTCCCGGGCGCGCCCTCGTGCGCTGGCCCGACTGCGCGTTGATGCGGCCCGACTTCCGGGTGCGGCGGCCTGCCGTGACACTGTGCCTCGGTGTGCGGCGGTCTGCTCGGGCGTGGCTGGAGCCTCCGGGACGGTGGCGGCGTCGTGTGGTCGAGGCGACGGCTCGCGAGACGGTGACCGCTCGAGGCGTCGCGTCGCCTCGGATGCCTGGGCAGCCTCGGACGTCTCATGGATGCTTCGGGCGCCCTGGATGCTCAGGTGTGTGCGAGCGCCGGAGGTCGGGCGCGCGATCGTCTCGGATGCTCGCGGCGTCTGGCAGCCTCGGAGGCTGCGAGCGCCTCGGTGAGTCTCGGGCGGCTGCGAAGCGCTCTCAGAGGTCTTCGGGTGGGGCTGCGGGTGCCTTAGGCGGATCGGTTGCGCGATGGCTCGGCGAGACGACGGCTTCGGAGGTGCTTCGGACGCCACGCCGCCGCATGCGGGCGCGGCGACCTCAGGGTGTGGGCGCGCGGCTCGACGGAAGCGGCGGACGCGTAGTGCAGGCAACGAAGGGTGTCACCTCAGGGGCAAGACGCCCTCGCGGTCGAAGGTGTGACGATGACTCATGCGGTGGCGGACGCGACAAAGCTAGGAGCGCAACGTGACGCGCGGGCGTGGCGGACGAGGACGCGGGCGTCGAAAGGCTCAGAGGACGCCGGTGCGGCAGACAGACGTGGGCGCGGATGGCCCGGGCTCACCGGCGAAGGCTCCTGCGACGACGGCGCGGCGAACTGAGGGCGCGGGCCGGCGCGGGCACCGTGGTGAGTCGAGGCGGCGTCGGCGACGAGAGTGCGAACGGCGCGGGCGCGCGCGCTCGGAGGCAGCGCTGGCGGACGGAGTGGGGGCAGGGAGGGAGCGGCGCTGCAGGAGGATGCGGCGTCAGCTCGCGCGACTCGTGGGGCAGCAAAACAAAAACGACGGCTCCACCGCGGGTCGAGGAGGCAGCGGGAGTGCGCTAGATCGACTCGGGCCCGCGCCGCGGCGGCCCGCGCACGGCGGCTCGGCCGATACGGGAGAAGCCTGGACTCAGGCGCGGCTCCGGACGAGGAGGCCGGCGGCTGCGCGTACACGGCGGGTCCTGGCGTCGGCGACCGAGGGGAGGGCACGTGGCGGCTGCAACAACGGCTCAGGGCAGCCAGCGGAGGCACCGGCTGCGAGCTTGGCACCCGCCAGGCGGCGCAACGGCGTGACGATGGTGTCCCTCGACCGGCGGGTTCGGAGTCGAAGTCAGGCCGACGACAAAGCCGCAGCGACTCGTCGTCGTGGCGGGGTCACGTGCCTGCGGCGCGGCGGTTCGAAACAGCCACTCGGCGTGCCGGGTGTGACCGTTCCAGACGTAGCCGAGCTTGACCCGCCACAGGCCGTCGTCGCGCTTGGCGGAGTCCAGTCGATCTCGTCGGCAGCACGCCGCGGCGGGTGAGAGCCGCTCGGCGACCAGCTCGCCGAGCGTCGGACCTATGCGGATCGCGGGCATGCGCACGCGACGCGCTGCGCCTGCTGGGCCACGTACTCTCTCTCTGCGAGCCACGGGGCCCTCGAACCACCGGACCGCTCGACGGGGATTCCCGCGGTCGCGGCGATCTCCTCCGCGGTCTCCCCGGCGCGTATGCGGGCCTGGATCTCCTTGGGGCGCAACGGACTCGCCACTCGATCTCGTACTGGCGAGACGAGGAGAAGTTTCGCGGACGGCAGCGCGGAGCCGGTCGTCCACGGAAGCGTGAAGCGGGTCCCTACTCCCGGCCGTAGCAGCCACGAGATAGGTGCCGTCCTCGCTCACACCGCTGACGAGTCGGAGCTCCTGCATGCGCGTCCCTTCGTCATGCGTCGTGCTCAATCTTCCCCGGACCCTTGAGTCTCTCGCGCTGCTTTTGCGTGCGCGCGTCTAGCCTGCCAGCACCGTACCGGCATGTCCGAACCTCGCCTTCATGCGATGGGCCAGGTCGATGTGACGCCGGTCACATGTGCGATTCATCCGAATACAGCCGCCACGTGCAGCAGCGAGGTTACGTTCCTCGACGCGCACATTCTGGCGAATCGCGTCGTGCGTCGTTGTGAGACTCAGCCAAGACGCGAGAGTCGATGGGGCGGAGGCCGGATGGAGGACTCAGGTGGCGGGCCCCACCGATACCGGCCGCGAGGGGGAGGTCACGACGAGCACACCGACTGGCAGGCGGCGCGCGGCGGCGCCCAGCGTACGACGGCGGGGGATGTCCGCGGCGGAGACGGACGGACGGCCACGGCGGTGACGTCTCGCGTGCCCCGCACCCAGTCGAGCCCCACGCGACACGTCGCGACAGCGGCCCCGAGCGTCGCAGCGAGCCCCTGAGCGAGGCGACCGCGCGACGCGGGCGCGCCGCGCGGACCTCCTGCCCGCGGCGAGCGCGGCGGCTCTCTCGTGCCGTGACTGCGCCACAGGCCCGCCCGCGTAGAGCCGGCGATGCCGGGGCGCGCGCTCACGACGCCGCGTGGCGTCGGGCCCTGCCCGCGACTCCCGGTGGCGGAGCTCCTGCCCGGCTAGACACGCGCCATGGGTGGCGGAGCCCTGTCCGTGATGGCCGGCGTCCGGCCCCTGCCCTGTGACCCCCGGCAGCTGGCGGCAGCCCTAGCACCGCGACCGCCGGTGGTCGTCCGGGCCTGCATCGTGATCGCCGGGCGGCGTCGGAGGGCGCCCATGTAGGCGCCGGTGGCGTCGAAGGCGCGCCACGCCCTGTCGCCGAACTGCTTGCGGGTAGACGATCGACGCGGTGTCAAGGACATAGACGTGACGCCTTGCGACCGTGCGAGCGCATGGTGGACTGGACGGCTCGCCCAGCGGGGTGAAGGTTCAGTCGAGCGCGCGGACCCTCGCGGTCGGGCTCACCGATCGCACCCTCGGGGTCGGTGACGCAGGGCGCGCGCCTCGTGGATCGGTCTCAAGCCAGAGGTCGCGAAACCGGGCAGGGCGAGTGACTGTAGTAGCGGCGACACGGCAGGTGACCGTCGGGTCAGTACCCAGCAGGGCGCGGGCCTCGGCCCTGCCGCGCGGCGCGTCACGAGATAGGGCCGACGGAGGGCAGGTCGGAGACGGGACGCTGGAAAACAGGCGGACGCGATGATACGGAGGCCACCACGGAGCGCGACTGTTTCGATCACACGCGGCCGTCGCCAGGGCCGCGGGGCGTACACGGAGGAAAGGGAGACGAATCGGCGGGGCGCACGGCTGTCACGAATCTGCCTGTCACGCAGGTCACAGGAACATCAAGACACGCGCCGCGCGCGTATATTGTACGAGAAGCTCTTGTACCGAACGCGTGACAAGAGGGAATGATCCGGGGGATGAGCGGCGGAGCAGCCCAGGTTGCGAGCTGAGCGGCCGCAGATCGCAGCAGCACTGGCCGTCGGTGACCGCGGCGGCTGGCGGCGTCGATACCTCGGGTGCGGGCGTTCGTGGGAGCGGCGGTGGCGAGCATCGCCAGCACCATTCGGCGCGCGGTGCTACACGCACTACTGAGCGGGCAACGAGCAGATCAAGCAGCACACGTGATCGCGTGGTAAGGACAGGCGAGGACACGGCGCCGTCACTGTGACGGTAGATAGGGTAGAGCTGGCCACGGCCGTGCAGGCCACACGTCGCCCCGCCCGGACGAGCCCCACTCGACACGCGTGTGATGGCCCCGAGCGAGCTGAGAGCAGGCGCTCCGCGTGGGCGCGGCTGCTGGCGGGCAGTCCGCCCTCGTCTTTCACGATCAGCACCGGCGTGATCCTCGCCTACCAGGGCGTCTCGGGTTCACGGGTGGACGAGCAGACGAGGGGCGCGCGCGGACGTGCCGGCGGTCGAGCACCACAGGGCGCCCCAGACGAGCGGGAGGACGACGCGCCGTCGCGCCGTCCACGTCGAAGAGTCCCGAGTCGCCGAGCGAGACGCCCACTCACGCCGACCCCGACGCCCAGCGGCACGCCGACCCCGGCACCGACCACCGAGGAGCCCACGGCGACCCCCACTCCGGCGAGAGCGCTCCGGGCGAGGAGCCCACGGGGAGCGAGGAGCCCACGCAGGACCAGGGCGACAGGGGCCCCGACCCCGATCAGAGCGCTCCCGCGCAGGACCGGCTCGAGAGCGTCCCCGAAGCTCCCTGACTTCGTAGGATGCCGAACGTGAGCGCACGTGAGGCAGAGGAGTTCGAGAGCTTCAGGCCGCGCCTGTTTCTCGCTGGCCTACCGGCTCCTCGCGGTCGGCCGCCGCGGCCGAGGACGCGGTGCAGGACGCCTACCTGCGATGGCACGCCGCCGACAGGGCCGCGATCGAGATCCCCGCGGCCTGGCTGACCAGGGTCGTCACGAACCTGTGCCTCAACCGCACGGCCCTCGGCCAGAGTCAGGCGCGAGGCCTAACGTGGGCCCGTGGCTGCCCGAGCCCGTCATGACCGAGGGCGCGCGGCTCGGGCCGGCATGGAGAGCGCCGAGCAGCTGCGCGAGGCCGTCTCCATGGCGATGCTGCTGCTCCTCGAACGCCTCACCCCCGCCGAGCGGGCGGCGTTCGTGCTGAGGGAGGCCTTCGGCCACAGCCATCGTGAGATCGCCGCCGTCCTGGGGGTCTCGGAGGCCGGCGCGCAGCAGCTCTGCCATCGCGCCAGGGAGCGGGTCGCCGAGGACCGTCCCCGCTTCCGCGCCACCCGCGCGGAGGGCCGCGCCATCGCCGAACGCTTCCTGCGCGCCGCCGCGGTCGGCGACCTGCGGAGCCTGGAGTCGCTGCTGGCCGCCGACGTGGCGGCATGGGCCGACGGCGGCGGCAGGTCCACCGCCGCCCGCCGCGTCATCGTGGGCGCGGCCAAGGTCGCCCGCTACCTGGGCTCGTTGGGGGAGAAACGGCGCGGCCGAGGTGGGCGTCGCCATCGGTGAGATCAACGGCCAGCCCGCCCTGTACGGCGTGGCCGAGGGCCGTCTGCTCGGCGTCATGGTGCTGGAGATCACCGGACGGCCTGGTCAGCGCGGTCAGGACGGTGGTCAACCCCGACAAGCTCGTCCACATGAGCGCGCGGCTGCGCTCTCAGGGACCGAGCACGGTGTCCAGGTAGGGGTTGGCGAACAGCCTCGCGGGATCGAGCCTGTCGCGAAGCGCCACGAAGTCGGCGAAGCGCGGATAGACCTTGCCCAGGTAGGCGGCGTCGCGGCTGTGGAGCTTGCCCCAGTGAGGCCGCCCGTCCAGGCGGGTCATGATCTCCTCGACGCCCTCGAAGTAGGCGGGGTTCGGGGTCGGCCGGTAGACGTGGCAGGCGATGTAGGCCGACGGCCTGCCGTGCGCGGTCGACAGCCACGCCTCGCTCGGCGGCGTCACCCGCACCTCGATCGGGAAGGTGATCTTCCAGTCCATGCGCTCGACGAGGTCGCGGGTCTCCCTCAGCGCCTGGCCGAGACGCTCGCGGGGGACGGCGTACTCCATCTCGAGGAAGCGCACGTCACGGACCGAGGTGAAGATCTTGTAGGAGGTGTTCACCGACTCCGAGTCGCCGAGGAAGGCCGCGGAGACGGCGTTCAGCCTGGGAATGGCGGCGGGAAAGCGGCCGCCCACCCCGCACAGCGCCCCGAACAGGGTGTTCTCCAGGAAGACGTTGTCGAGCCAGTGCTTCAGCGCGGCCGGCGGCCTGGCCGGGCCAGGATGCCGGTTGTTGGTCTTGACCAGGCAGGCGTCGGTGTGCGGCAGCCAGAAGAAGTCCAGGTGCTCGTTGGCCGAGGTCATCGCGTCGAGCCTGTCGAGGATCTCGCTCAGCGGCATCGCCTGGCGCCTGTTGTGCAGCAGGAAGGAGGGCTCCACCCGCAGCGTGACGGCCGTCAGCACGCCCAGCGCGCCGAGCCCGACCCTGGCCGCGTCGAACAGGTCCTCCCCGGGCGCGGCGGTCACGACCGAGCCGTCGGCGAGCACCATCTCCAGCTTGAGCACCTGGTCGGCCAGGCCGCCTGTGTCGCGCCCCGTGCCGTGCGTGCCGGTCTGGATCGCGCCGGCGACGGTCTGCGCGGTGATGTCGCCCATGTTGGCCAGGGCCAGGCCGCGCCTGTCGAGCTCCTCGTTGAGCACGCTGAGCGGGGTGCCTGCCAGCACGCAGACCGAACTGGAGCCGTTGTCCTTGGTGATGGAGCGGATGCCGGTCAGGCCGTGGGGGCGCAGCATGATCCCGTCGGTGAGGGCCACCCCCGTGAAGGAGTGACCCGTGCCGACCATGCGGACGCGGCGCCCGCTCCCGGCGGCCTCCCGCACGGCCAGCGCCACGTCCTCCACCGAGGTCGGGGTGCGTACCTCGGCAGGGGTGCCCGACTGGTTACGGGCCCAGTTCGTGAAGGCCATGCACCCCTCCTGCGAATGACGTTCGGTTAAACGCGAACGATACTCACTTCTCCCAGCCTTCGGGAACAGGGAAGATGTCGCCGGGCTCGAGCTTCTGGTCCTTGATCAGCTCGGAGACGGTCACCAGATGGTAGCCCTTGTTCTGCAGCGTCTTGATGAGCGAGGGCATCGAGTCGACCGTCTGCTTCACCCAGTCGTGCATGAGGACGATGCTGCCCTGCTTGGCCACCGCGAGCGTCTGCTTCTTGATGGCCTCCTCGTTCTTGGACTCCCAGTCGCGCGAGCCGCCCGTCCACAGGATCATCGGCATCCCGAACTCCGCGGCGATGTCGGAGACCTGCAGGTCGGCCATGCCGTACGGCGGGCGCAGCAGCTTGGGCTCGACGCCCGTGACCTGCTTGACGATGTCCTGCGTCTTCTGGATCTCGCTCCGGATGGCCGCCGGACCGATCGTGGTGAAGTTCGGGTGGCTGTAGCTGTGGTTGCCGAGCTCGTGCCCCTCGACCGCCATGCGCTTGGCGAAGGCGGGGCGCGACTTCACGTACTGACCCTCGAGGAAGAAGGTCGCCTTGGCGTTGTGCTTCTTCAGTGTGTCGAGCAGCACGCCCGCGTACTTGCCCGGCCCGTCGTCGAAGGTCAGGGCGACGCACTTGACCTGCGTGCAGTCGACCTCCTTCTCCTTCGGAGCAGCGGACGCGCCCCCTGGGGTCAGAGTGACGGCAACAACCGCAATAGCCAGAAGTGAAGCAAAATGTCGGGACATAACAGACTTTCCTGTGTGGAGGGTGTGTCTGAGGGGATCTCCCGACCGTAGCGGATCACCCTTTGGCGGGTGAAGGAGCCTCGGGAAGTCTCAGCAAACCCGAACCTCCGATGCCCACGATCGCCGCCAGCAGCGCGCACGCGAGCGAGAAGGCGTAGGCGTTGGAGGCGCCGAAAGCCTCGGTGAGCCGCCCGCCCGCCCACGCGCCGACCGCCACGCCGAACCCGATGGAGGTGGAGATCCACGCCATGCCCTCGGTGAGCAGGGACGCGGGCACCAGGCGCTCGGTGAGCGAGAAGCCGGTGATGAGGGTCGGCGAGATCGCCAGCCCCGCGACGAACAGGCCGATCGCCATGACGGGCGCGCTGCCGATGAAGGCGATCGGCAGCAGTCCCACCGCGAACACGATGATCGCCCTGACGAACCTGGTGCGCAGGGAGAGCTGCCACGCTCGCGAGCCGAACCACAGGCCCGACACCATCGAGCCGCCGGCGAAGGCCGCGAGCAGGAAGCCCGCGGCGCCCTTGACGCCCTGTTCCTCCGCGAAGGCGACGGTGATCAGGTCGACGGAGCCGAAGACCGCGCCGAGCGCGAGGTAGACGCACGACAGCAGGGCGATGGCGGGGATGGTGATCGGGCTGCCGCCGGCGTGCCGTACGCCGGTGATGGGGGGTTCGGTGCCGCGCTGCATCGCGAAGACCAGCGAGCCGCCCAGCATGAACACCAGCGCCACGATCAGACCCGCGTACGGGTTGATGGCCGTCGCCAGCACTGTCACCATCGCGGGGCCTGTGACGAAGATGACCTCGTCGGCCACCGACTCGAAGGCGAAGGCGGTGTGCAGCTTGGCCGAGCCCCCCAGCAGGTTCGACCAGCGGGCGCGCACCATCGAGCCGAGCGAGACGGAGGTGGCGCCCACGACGAACCCGGTGGCGTAGAGGGTCCAGTGCGGCAGGCCCCACAGCGCGCACAGCATGAGCGCGACCAGCGCGGCGCCGTTGACGAGGGCGAGCGGCGTGACGACCCTGGCCTGCCCGAACCTGTCGACCAGGCGGCCCGACAGCGGGGCGGCGACGGCGTAGGAGACGTTCGTGGTGGCGGCGACCGCGCCTGCCGTGGCGTACGAGCCGGTGATCATCGAGATAAGGAGGATGATCCCGATACCGAGCATGGACATCGGCATCCTGCCGATGAATCCCGCGACGACGAATCCCTTAGCCCCAGGCGTGTCGAACAGCCCTCGGTACGGCCCTACCACTGCGTCTCCCCACTCTTCAAGCGCACAACCTTTGCGCACCGTCTGTCCGGACAGCAAGTGATTTTTCCGCGCGATCGTCTAACGTGTGCCGAGTGTCTGCTCTTCCCTCTGTCCGCGGGTTCCTGATCGTCACGGCCGTCGTGGTGTCGGTGGGCGCGGCGGGCGCGTTCGCTCTCGTGCTGAACGAGGAGAAGACCTCCGCCTCCGCCTCCACGCCCACCGTCGAGCTCAAGGACGAGACTCCCCGGCTGGAGACGATCGAGCCGGTGCGGCGGTTCGGGCAGGGCGGCCCGGGGGTCACGGTCACCCCGCCGCGCCTGTTGGCCATCGCCCCGGCCACGGTGCCGAAGAAGACCCGCTACGCGCTGTCGCGGCTCAAGCACGTGCAGAAGGTCATCGTGGTCGACGCGGGCTCGGTCAAGGTGGCGGGCACGGCGGTGAACCTGCTGGCGGTCGAGCCGTCGGAGTACCGCTCGTGGACACCGCAGGCGGTCGCCGACCAGCCCGAGGTGTGGAGCGCGCTGGCCAGGGGCGAACTGGTCGCCGACACCACCGCCGCGCGCAGGTTCGGCATGGTGCTCGGCGCCTCCTACCAGGTCGACGGCGGGCCCAGGCTGCGGGTGGCGGCCTCGGCCACGCTCGGGCTGCCCGGCGTGGACGGCATCGTCAGCGCCGAGGTCGGCCGCTCGCTCGGCCTGATGCAGGGCGTCGCCGTGCTCCTGCACGGCAAGGAGGGCAAGATCCGCGAGGCGGCCGTGCGCAAGCTGCTGGGCAAGCAGGTCCAGGTGCTTTCGGTCGGCGCCCGCGCCGCCGACCCGCAGCCCGTGGCGGGAGAGCAGCAGGCGGGAAACCCGCAGGCCGAGAAGCAGGTCGTACGGCAGGGCAGCTACCTGGAGCTGTACAAGGCCGCCGCCACCCGCTGCCCCGGCCTGTCATGGACGGTGCTGGCAGCGATCGGCCAGGTGGAGAGCTCGCACGGGCGCAACAACGGCCCTTCGAGCGCGGGCGCGCTCGGCCCCATGCAGTTCATGCCCGCCACCTGGAAGGCCTACGGCGTGGACGGCGACGGCGACGGCATCAAGGACATCTGGAGCCCCTACGACGCCGTGCCGGGCGCCGCCAACTATCTGTGCGCCAACGGCGCGGGCCAGGGCGGGCAGAAGCTGCGCAAGGCCGTGTGGTTCTACAACCACTCGTGGGAGTACGTGAACAAGGTCCTCGGGCTCTCGGAGGCCTACGCCCGCACCTACGCCTGACCCCTACGCCCGCACCTACGCCTGACCCCTGCGCCCGATCCCGTAGCCCGGCCCCTAAGCCTGGCGCCGCACGGGGGCGGGGCAGCAGGTCAGGGCGCACGGCACCGGCTCGGGCTCGGCCATCAGCTCGCCCACCATCCGCACGAAGGCCGGGTGCGTGCCCGCCGTGGCCGCCCGCTCCAGCGGCAGGCCCAGCTCGGCGGCCAGCTGCCTGGCCTCCACGTCGAGGTCGAAGACGACCTCCATGTGGTCGGAGACGAACCCGATAGGCACCAGCACCACCGCGGGAGCGCTGGTCTTCCTGAGGTGGTCGAGCACGTCGGGCTCCAGCCACGGCACCTGGGGAGGGCCGCTGCGCGACTGCCAGACCAGCTCCCACGGCTGGTCGCGGCCGAGCGCCCTGCTGACCAGCTCGGCCGACCTGCGCAGCTGCGCCTCGTAGAGCCCGCCGGACGGGCCCGCCGTCTCGGCCATCGACACCGGGATGCTGTGCGCGGTGAACACCAGCCTGGCGTCGTCGCGGCCCAGCCTGTCGAGCGCCTGCCTGGTGTGGTCGGCCATCGCGGCGACGAAGCCCGGATGGTCGCCGAAGTGCCGCATCTTGACCAGCTCGGGCCCGCCCTCGACGGAGATGCGCGCGATGTCCTCGTAGTACTGGCGGCAGCTGGAGTACCCGGCGAAGGCGGAGGTGGCGAAGACCGCCGCCTTCCCGACGCCGTCGGCCTTCATCCGGCGCACGGTGTCCTCGCCGAACGGGTGCCAGTTGCGGTTGCCCCAGTAGATCGGCACGTCCAGCTCGGGCCGCAGCGCCTCGATCAGGTCGCGGTTCTGCCCGTTGATCGGGCTGACCCCGCCGAAGGACTGGTAGTGCTCGGCCACCTCGAGCAGCCGCTCGCGTGGCACCCCTCTGCCCCGCACGACGTTCTCCAGGAACGGCATCACGTCGTCGGGCCCCTCGGGACCGCCGAAGGACAGCAGCAGCAGTGCGTCGTAGTTCCCCACGCTGGTAAGCCTATGGGGGTCAGCATGTAGGTTCGGGACGTGAGCGCATTCAAGGATATTCGTGACTATGTGGCCATCCCTCGAGTCCTTTCGCTGAAGCTGTCACCGGACGGATCCCGGCTCGTCAGCGCCGTTCAGTCGCTCAATCCCGACGGCAAGTCCTACGGCACCGCGCTGTGGTCGCTGCCGCTGGACGCCGAGCCTTACAGGCTGACGAGGAGCGCCAAGGGAGAGACGGGCACCGAGTTCACCGCGGCGGGTGACGTGCTGTTCACCTCCCGCCGTCCCGACCCCACGGTCAAGGACTCCGACGAGGAGGTGCCCGCGCTCTGGTTGCTGCCGCGCGGCGGCGGCGAGGCGCGGCAGGTCGCCACCCGCCCCGGCGGCATCGGCGCGGCGAAGACGGCAGGCGACGTCGTCGTGTTCGCCTCCGAGGTGCTGCCCGGCGACGAGGCCACCGACGAGGAGCGGCGCAAGGCCCGCAAGGACGCGGGCATCAGCGCGATCCTGCACGAGGGTTACCCGGTCCGCTACTGGGACCACGACCTCGGGCCGGGCCGTACCCGCCTGTTCGCGGCCAGGCTGGGCGCCGACCGGCTGGAGGACGTCCGTGACCTGACCCCTGACTCGGGCAGTCACCTCGACGACCACCTGGACTTCGCGCTCACCCCCGACGGCGCCACCGTGGTCACCACGTGGACGGTGCCGCTCGACGCGGGCCGGCAGCGCACCGAGGTCGTCGCCGTCGACGTGGCCACCGGCGAGCGGCGCACGCTCTTCGCCGCCGACGACCACGACTTCGAGGGGCCGCTGCGGATCTCGCCCGACGGTGCCCGCGTGGCCTGCTCACGCAGCCGCCACACCACGCTCGACGTCTCGGCCCGCTCGGAGCTGTGGATCGGCGACCTGGCCACCGGCGAGGGCAGGGCCTACGCCGACGACCTGTTCCCCATGGACCTCGCGTGGGCGCCCGACTCGAGCGCCGTCTACCTCGCGGCCGACCACCAGGGCCGCCGCCCCGTCTTCCGGGTGTCCCCCGACGGCGCCTTCGAAAGGCTCACCACCGACGACGCCGCCTACCTCGCGCTCAACGCCTCGCCCGACGGCCGCTTCGTCTACGCGCTGCGCAGCGGTTACCACGCCCCCGCCACCCCGGCCAGGATCGACGTGGCCACCGGCGAGGTCGCCGAGCTGCCCTCTCCCGCTCCCGCGCTGGAGCTGCCGGGCACGCTCACGGAGATCACCGCGCTGGCCGACGACGGGCAGGAGATCCGCGGCTGGCTGGTGCTGCCGAAGGACGCCTCGGCCGAGAACCCCGCGCCCTTCCTGCTGTGGATCCACGGCGGCCCCGTCTCCTCGTGGAACGACTGGTCCTGGCGCTGGAACCCGTGGATCATGGCGGAGAACGGCTACGCGGTCCTGCTGCCCGACCCCGCGATGTCCACCGGGTACGGCCAGCACATGATCGACCGCGGCTGGGGCGACTGGGGCCCCCGCACGCTGGCCGACCTCGACGCCATCGTCGACCAGACGCTGAAGCTGCCCGAGGTCGACGACACGCGGCTGGCCGCGATGGGCGGCTCCTTCGGCGGCTACATGGCCAACTGGGTGGCCGGCCACTCCGACCGCTACCAGGCGATCGTCACCCACGCCTCGCTGTGGAACCTCGACCAGTTCGCCGGCACCACCGACGCGTCGATGTACTGGCAGCGGGAGTTCGGCGTGCCGGGCTCGGAGCGCTACACCAAGCTCTCGCCGCACGTCGCCCTCGACAAGATCACCACCCCGATGCTGGTCATCCACGGCGACAAGGACTACCGGGTGCCGATCGGCGAGGGCCTGCGCCTGTGGTGGGACCTGCAGCGCAGCAACGTCGACTCCAAGTTCCTCTACTTCCCCGACGAGAACCACTGGGTGCTCAAGCCCGGCAACGCCGTCGCCTGGTACGAGACGGTCCTGGCCTTCCTGGCCCAGCACGTGCTCGGCCAGGAGTGGAAGCGGCCGGAGTCGGTGGCGTGACGGACTTCCTCACTCTCGCCGAGGACATCGCCCGCGAGGCGGGGGACATGCTCCTGGCCAAGCGGCCCTCCAACCCCGAGGTCGTGCAGACCAAGTCCAGCCCCACGGACGTGGTCACCGCGCTCGACCGCGCCTCGGAGGAGCTCATCCGCGCCCGCGTCAGGCAGGCCAGGCCGGATGACATGATCCTCGGCGAGGAAGGCGGCGACACCCCCGGGACCTCGGGGGTGCGCTGGGTGGTCGACCCCATCGACGGCACCGTCAACTTCCTGTACGGCCTGCCCGAGTGGGCGGTCTCCATCGCCGTCGAGGTCGACGGCGAGATCGTCGCGGGCGTGGTCAACGTGGCGCCGCGTGGAGAGTTGTTCAGCGCCTCCCTGGGCGGCGGCGCCGTCCTGCACAAGGACGGCCTCGCGCTCTCGCGCCTGCGCTGCAACAGCGGCGTGCCGCTGGGCCAGGCCCTCGTGGCCACCGGCTTCGGCTACGACGCGACGCGGCGCGCGGTGCAGGGCTCGGTCGTGTCCGCCGTCCTGCCGGCGGTGCGTGACATCAGAAGGGGCGGCTCGTGCGCCATCGACCTGTGCTCGGTGGCGGCGGGCAGGGTGGACGCCTACTACGAGCGCGGGATCAACTACTGGGACTACGCCGCAGCGGGCCTGATCGCCCGCGAGGCGGGGGCCAGGCTCGGGGGGCTCAACGGCAAGGGGCCCAGCAGCGAGTTCACGCTGTGCGCGGCGCAGGGACTGTTCGAGGAGCTGCACGACCTGCTGGTGCCCCTCGGCCCCGAGCGCGACTCCTGAGCGCCCGCGCCTGAGCCACGCGAAGAACGGCCGGAGCCCCCGAGGGCCCCGGCCGTTCTTTCAGTCGTGCGGTTCAGCGCGGCAGGAGGACGCCGTGCTCGTCTGCCAGGCGACGCAGGTCCTCGATCTCGGCGGTGAGGGTGTCGGCGAGGTAGTCGTCGCCGACGGACCTCGCCTCGTCGAGACCCCTCTTGGCCTGGCAGAGGCGGCGTTCGATCGTGGTCGTGAACTCGCCCATCTCACCTTCTCTCTCAGCAACATCACGGGGGGCGCCGAGCGTGCGGTCATAGGGGTTCCAGGGCACGCGGCGATGGGTGTCCCGCGGGTCTACCCACAACGGTGCCGATCCGAAACCTCCGGCTTCGTGTGCCCTGCGTCACGGCCGTGCCGTCGATGGCTTACCGTGCGTTTATCGGGGATGTGGTCAAAATGAGGGCCGGATCCAGAGGTGGGGAGAGGTGCCAGAGGCCGTGCGGGTGCTTGTGGTTGAGGACGAGCGGGTGCTCGCGGACGCCATCGCGACAGGGCTGCGCCGCGAGGCCATGGCCGTGGACGTCGCCTACGACGGCGGAACGGCGCTGGAGAAGACCTCCTACATCGACTACGACGTGATCGTGCTGGACAGGGACCTGCCCGTGGTGCACGGCGACGAGGTGGCGCGCAGGCTGGTCTCCGAGCGCAGCGCCTCGCGCATCCTCATGCTGACGGCCGCGGGCGACGTCGACGACAAGGTCGAGGGGCTCGGCCTCGGCGCCGACGACTACCTGGCCAAGCCGTTCGTCTTCATCGAACTGGTCGCCAGGGTGCGGGCGCTGGGCCGCAGGTCGGCCCCCGCGCTGCCGCCCGTGCTGGAGAGGGCGGGCGTGCGGCTCGACCCCGGCAAGCGGCTGGTGGAGCGCGACGGCAAGGAGATCGTGCTGACCAAGAAGGAGTTCGCGGTCCTCGAGGAGCTGCTGCGCGCCGACGGCGCCGTGGTCAGCCAGGAGGACCTGCTGGACAAGGCGTGGGACGAGAACATCGATCCGTTCACCAACGTCGTGCGCGTCACCATGATGACGCTGCGCAAGAAGCTGGGCGAGCCGCAGGTGATCGAGACCGTTCCGGGAGTGGGATACAAGTTGTGAGCGAGAAGCCGGATCGCCCGGCCGTGCCGACCCATCCGATGATCAGCCCTCACTCGGAGCGGACCAGCATGACGAGGGCGAGGAAGGAACAACTGGACGCAGGGGGAGGCTGGGGCGGGCTGCCTCCCGTCCAGGCCGCGGACGAGGACACGCTCGGCGAGCGGATCAGGGTGATGCGCGACAGGGTGAGCATCAGGTGGCGGCTCACCCTCACCTACGGGGCGCTGTTCTTCATGGCGGGCGCCGTGCTCCTGGTGGCGATGTACCTGATCGTCAGGTCGGTGCTCGACAGCCTCTCCTTCACGCTGAGGCTGCCCGCAGGCTCGCCGCCGTCGCTGGCCGACTGGCTCAACGAGCAGTCGGAGCTGCTGGCCAACAACAACACCAACGCGGTGCTCGAGTACCTCGTCAGGCAGTCGGTGATGGTGTTGATCGGGGTCGGGATCCTGGCGCTGATCCTCGGCTACTTCGTGGCCGACAGGGCGCTGCGCCCCGTCGCGCAGATGACCGCGACGGCGAAGAAGCTCTCCGAGAGCAACCTGGCCCACCAGCGCATCGACCTCAAGGGGCCCCAGGACGAGCTCAAGGAGCTGGCCGACACCTTCGACGCCATGCTGACCAGGCTCAACGTCGCCTTCGACACTCAGCGCAGGTTCGTCGCCAACGCCTCGCACGAGCTGCGCACGCCGCTCACCATCAACAGGACGGTCCTGGAGATCGCCCTGTCCGACCCAGAGGCGTCCGAGGATCTGAAGGCGCTCGGCCGTACCCTCCTCGAGGTCAACGCGCGCAACGAGAAGCTGATCGAGGGCCTGCTGCTGCTGGCCCGCAGCGAGCGCGAGCTCGCCGTGCGCAAGCCCGTGGACGTCAGGGAGGTCGCGCAGACCGCCGTGGAGCAGCTGGCGCCCTTCGCCGCCGAGAGCGGCGTGACCGTCACCACCGACCTGTCGGCGGCGCCCACGGTGGGGGACCCCGTGCTGCTGGAGCGCTCCATCAGCAACCTGCTGGAGAACGCCGTCAAGTACAACGTGCAAGAAAACGGAAAAGTGTGGATCCGCACGGGAATGGCGGACGGGGCACTGGTTGTTCAGGTGGCCAACACGGGACAGCATGTCCCGGCGTACGAGGTGAACAGCCTGTTCGAGCCCTTCAGGCGGCTCCACGCGGACCGTGTGGACTCGGCGAAGGGATCTGGGCTCGGCCTGTCCATCGTTCGCGCGGTCGTGCAGGCGCACGGCGGAAACGTGGCCGCGGTGCCGCGCGACGGCGGTGGACTTGTCGTGACCATTCGACTCCCTGGGCGGTAGTCCGGCGTGTTGATCTGACGGGGGAGTCTCGTTCACGCCGTACATGTGGTTGGATGTGCCGTCGAACACGGTGGTGCATGCCGCCAATGCTGTGTGTTTCGCCATATTTGGCTAACCACGGGCCGTTGGCAGCACGCCCTTCGTGTAGGGAGGTTCAGTGGCCGTTCCCGCGGGGTACCGATGCACAAATCTCCCTGAAGGAATCGGGCACAAGATGGGCCTCTCGGACGTTAGACACGCGCGACGAGCGCGAAACCATAGATGAGGGGGATGGAGCGAGCACCATGGCTACCGACTACGACAGCCCGCGCAAGACCGATGACGACCTGGGGGAGGACAGCCTCCAGGAACTCCAGGCGCGGCGCACGGACAAGTCATCCGGCAGCATCGACATCGACGAGACCGACCTCGCCGAGTCGCTCGAGCTGCCCGGCGCGGACCTGTCGAACGAGGAGCTGTCCCTGAGGGTGATTCCTCGTCAGGCCGACGAGTTCACCTGTTCACGGTGCTTCCTGGTGCACCACCGCAGCCAGCTGGCCTCCGAGAGGAACGGTCAGCAGGTCTGCAGGGAGTGCGCCGCCTGACGGAGAGGGCAACGCATCGTGTCACCGAAGAAAGAGGAGCGGGACGACTTTGTGAACGACTCTGGACCCGCAGAGTCTCCCGCTGCCTCCGCCGAGGAGAAGGACCCGAACGAAGAGGTCGGCGAGCTCGTCGGACGCCTGGTCCAGCCGGACGAGCTCGAGGGCGGCGAGCGGCGCAGGCTGCTCGGCCGCCTGACCAAGGCCCTGGCCGACGGAGGCAGGAAGGCGGGCGCCTCAGGAGTGGGCAGGGGCCGCTGGCTGGCTGACGTCTTCCTCAGCATCGCGCCCAGAATTCCGATCAGGGACCTGGCGACCCTCTCCGAGCACCACCACGGCCTCACCGGCGAGCAGCTCGCCGACGACCTGGTCCGCACCGCGCAGAAGGCCACGATGACGGTCGGCGCGATCGGCGGGGCTCTGGCCGCCGCCGAGTTCGCCGCCCCGCCCCTGCTGCTGTCGGCACCGGCCCAGCTCGTGGCCGAGACCATCGTCGTGGCCGCCGTCGAGGTCAAGCTCCTGGCGGAGCTGCACGCGGTCTACGGCATCGACGTGCCCGGCACGGGAACGCAGCGGGCCGTGGCGTTCGCCGCCGCCTGGTCCAAGCAGCGGGGCATCGATCCGCTGGCGCCCGCCTCGGTCACGCTCGCTCTGGGCGCCGCGACCAAGACCGCGCTGCGCAACAGGCTGATGAGAACCCTCGGACGGCACCTGACGACCCTCGGCCCGTTCCTGACCGGCGCGGTGGCCGGCGGCATGCTCAACAGGGCCGCGACCAGGAAGCTCGGCGAGGCGGTCCGCGCGGACCTGCGCATCAAGCGGCCCGCCGTGCCTCGCCCCGCCGGATCGGCCGAGCTCGAGAGCTGACGTGTCCGGGCGGCGGGCCCTCCCCCGGCCCGCCCCCGGACTCAACGCGTGCGGAGGCCGTCGAAGGCGATCTTGACGATGGCGTCGGCGAGATCCTCCGCCGACCCGCCGCGCGAGGGCTGGTACCACTCGGTGATCGAATTGACGGCGCCGAACAGCAGCCGCGTCACGAGCGCGGGGTCCACGTCGGGCCTGACGTGCCCCTCGGCCGCCGCCTCCTTCACCAGAGCGCTGACGAACCTGTCGAACTCCCTGCGCCGCTCCAGCGCGCGTTGCTCGGTGGCGCTGTTGCCGCGCACCCGCAGCAGCAGCGTCACGTACGGCAGGCGCTCCACGAGGATCGACACGCTGCGCCGTATCACCCACTCCAGCCTGGCGATGGCGGGGCCCGAGGTGGCCATGCTGTCGTCGACCATGCTGAACAATCCGTCGAGCGCCCTGTCCAGGGCCCGCGCCAGCAGCTGCTCCTTGCCAGGAACGTGGTAGTAGATCGCCGACTTGGTCATGCCGAGCGCGCGGGCGAGGTCCTCCATGCTGGTGCCGTCGTACCCGCGCTCGTTGAAGACCGCCACAGCCGTGTGCAGCACGGACTCGGGGTCGTGCCCTCGCCCGCGCTGACGGGCCGGAGTGGTGGTCATGTGGTCGATTATCCCGAAGGTCCACCATGCGCTGGAGCGTGCCCGCCGACCTGGAGCCGCTCCCGCCGGAGGGCGGCGGCCTCGACCGGTGACGTCATGGACCCTCCCTCAAGGTACGGCTGTGCCCGCGGAACTCCGCGACCACCCGCCCGTCCTCTCCCCGCACGGTGACGTCGTAGACGCCGCTGCGCCCGAAGCGGGTGCGCTCCCTGGCCGAGGCCGTCAGCGCCTCGCCCTCCCTCGCGGGGGAGACGAAGGTGATCTCCGCGCCCGCCGCCACGGTGACGGGCCCGTGGCTGTTGCACGCGCACGCGAAGGCGGTGTCGGCCAGGAGGAAGACGTACCCGCCGTGACACAGGCCGTGCCCGTTGACCATCGTCGGGGTCACCGTCATACGGCAGTCGGCGGCCCCTTCGGCCAGCTCGGTCAGCTCGATGCCGAGCGCGGCCGAGGCCGCGTCATCGGCCATCATCCGACGCGCCCCTTCCACGGATGTCTCCCTTGTCAGCTGACCGAATGTTCGGTAAACACATCATCGTCGGCGGGTCCTGTCAAGGGAGGGACAACCATGTTCGACCAGCACGAACAGACGCTGTCGAGGGCCATGGAGGCGATCGCCGAACGCGGCTACTGGAGCGCCTACCCCGAGTCCCCGAGCCCCCGCGTGTACGGCGAGGGCGCGGCCGAACGGGGCAAGGAGGCCTTCGAGTCCTACCTCGGCAAGCCCTTCCCCCTCGACCAGCAGGGCACCGGTCACTGGATCGGCGCCGAACGCTCGCCGTACGGCATCGAGCTCGGGATCACCTACCCCGAGCCCTCGCCCGAGCAGCTCGTGGAGCTGGCCAAGGCGGCCATGCCCGCATGGCGCGACGCGGGCCCGAAGGCGCGGGCGCTGGTCTGCGCGGAGATCCTGCACCGGATCAACCAGCGCAGCTTCGAGATCGCCAACGCCGTCCAGCACACCACGGGACAGGCGTTCGTCATGGCCTTCCAGGCCGGCGGCCCCCACGCGCAGGACCGCGGCCTCGAGGCCGTCGCCTACGGCCTGGCCGCGATGAGCGCCGCCCAGCCCTCGGCGCGCTGGGAGAAGCCCGCCAAGGGCGAGCCGCTGGTGATGTCGAAGAAGTTCACCGTCGTGCCGCGCGGCGTCGGCCTGGTGATCGGCTGCAACACCTTCCCCACCTGGAACGCCTACCCCGGCCTGTTCGCCTCGCTGGTCACGGGCAACCCCGTCGTCGTCAAGCCGCACCCAGGCGCCGTCCTGCCGCTCGCGATCACCGTCGCCATCGCCCGCGAGGTGCTGGCGGAGGCGGGCTTCGACCCCGATCTCGTCACGCTCGCCGCCGAGGAGGGGCAGGGCCTGGCCACACAGCTGGCCACCCACCCCGACGTGCGCATCGTCGACTTCACCGGCTCCACCGAGTACGGCGACTGGCTGGAGCGCAACGCCACCCAGGCGCTCGTGCACACCGAGAAGGCGGGGGTCAACACGATCGTCGTCGACTCCACCGACGCCTACAAGGGCATGCTCGGCAACATCGCCTTCTCGCTGTCGCTCTACAGCGGCCAGATGTGCACCGCGCCGCAGAACATCCTCATCCCCTCCGACGGCATCGCGACCGACGCGGGGCACAAGAGCTTCTCCGAGGTGGCGGCCGACCTGGCCACGGCCGTCGGCAGGCTGCTGGGCGACGACGCGCGGGCGGTCGAGCTGACGGGGGCGATCGTCAACGCCGGCGTGCTCGAGCGGCTCGAGGCCGCCCCCTCTCTCGGCGAGGTCGTGCTCGAGTCCAGGGCGGTGGCGCATCCCTCCTTCCCCGGCGCGACGGTGCGGACCCCGGTGATCGTCGAGCTGCCCGCCGAGCGCGAGGACGTCTACGGGCGCGAGCACTTCGGCCCCATCGCCTTCGTGGTCGCCACGGCCTCGACCGACGACTCGCTCCAGGTGCTCAGGCGGACGATCGCCGGCCGCGGGGCGCTGACCGCCTCGGTCTACTCCACCTCCGAGCAGGTGCTGGAGTCGGCGGAGAGGGCGGCGCTCGAGGCCGGGGTGAACCTGTCGTGCAACCTGACCGGCGGCGTCTTCGTCAACCAGTCGGCCGCCTTCAGCGACTACCACGGCACAGGGGCCAATCCGGCCGCGACCGCCTCGCTCACCGACCCTGGCTTCGTGGCAGGGCGCTTCCACCTCGTCCAGTCGCGCCGTCACGCCTGACGTCCGAGCCCTGAGGAGGCGGTGAGCGTGCGGGTCGCGGTGATCGGCGGCGGGCGGATGGGGGCGGGCATCGCCCAGGTCTTCCTGGCCGAGGGCGCCTGGGTGAGCGTGCAGGAGGCCGACGAGGACGCGGCGAGGGCGGCGGCCGGGCGCATCGCCAAGGGGCTCAGGACGGCCGAGGCAAGGCGGCCCGACGTGCGGGCCGACGAGGCGCTGCGACGGCTCAGCCTGGGGCCTGTGCCGGAGACGGCGGAGCTGGTGATCGAGGCGGTGCCCGAGGACCCCGCGCTCAAGGCCGAGGTGCTGGCTCAGGCCGAGGCGCGCATGGGGCCGCGGGCCGTCCTGGCCACCAACACCAGCTCCCTGTCGATCACCGAGCTGTCGGCGGCCCTGCGCGGCCCGCACCGGCTGATCGGGCTGCACTTCTTCAACCCCGTCCCCGTCCAGCGCCTGGTCGAGATCGTCGTCACCCCGCACACCCCGCCCGAGGTGCTCGGCAGGGCGAGGAGGTACGTCGAGGCGCTGGGCAAGACGGGGGTGGTGGTCAACGACTCGCCAGGCTTCGCCACCAGCCGCCTGGGCGTGCTGGTCGGTCTCGAGGCCATCCGCATGGTGGAGGAGGGCGTGGCCGGCGCCGAGGACATCGACACCGCCATGACCCTCGGCTACGGCCACCCCATGGGCCCGCTCAAGCTCGGCGACCTGGTCGGCCTCGACGTGCGGCTGGCCATCGCCGAGTACCTTCACGCCAGGCTCGGCCCCCGCTTCGAGCCCCCAGGCCTGCTGCGCGAGATGGTCGCGAGAGGGGAGCTGGGCCGTAAGAGCGGTAAGGGATTCTACGTCTGGGATAGCTGACCGGTTTGTGTTTGTTTGCGCACTCCGCGGGTAAATGACAACGGACTTTCGACATCCCTGGAGGACATAGGTGGCCGCCCGCAGCTCGTTCCTGATCGTCGCGAACCGCTTGCCGGTGGACAGGAGCGTGCAACCGGATGGCACCGCCTCCTGGCGCAGGAGTCCGGGCGGGCTCGTCACCGCCATAGCCCCGGTGATGCAGCGCCGCCACGGCGCGTGGCTCGGCTGGCACGGCGCCCCCGAGGAGGAGCTGGGCCCCTTCGAGCAGGACGGCATGAATCTCATCCCCGTCCCGCTGTCGGAGCAGGAGGTGCAGCTCTACTACGAGGGCTTCTCCAACGCCACCCTCTGGCCGCTCTACCACGACGTGGTCGCCCCGCCGGTCTTCGAACGCCACATGTGGGACGCCTACCGCAAGGTCAACGAGCGCTTCGCCGACGCCGCGGCCGAGGCCGCCGACGAGGGCGCCGTGGTCTGGGTGCAGGACTACCAGCTGCAGCTCGTGCCGGCCATGCTCCGCAAACGCCGTCCCGACCTGCGCATCGGCTTCTTCCTGCACATCCCCTTCCCGCCCGTCGAGCTGTTCTGGCGCCTGCCGTGGCGCACGGAACTCGTCGAGGGCCTGCTCGGCGCCGACCTGGTCGGCTTCCAGCGGCCGGGAGGCGCCTCCAACTTCATCAGGCTCTGCCGCCGCCTGCTCGGACTGTCCTACAAGGGCAACGAGGTCTACACCGGCGACGGCCGCTCGGTCACCGCGCAGGCCTTCCCCATCTCCGTCGACTTCTCCGAGCTCGACACCCTGGTACGCGAGCCGCACATCGTGCAGCGCGCCAAGGAGATCCGCTCCGACCTCGGCGACCCCGAGCACGTCCTGCTCGGCGTCGACAGGCTCGACTACACCAAGGGGATCGGCCAGCGCCTGGAGGCCTTCGGCGAGCTGCTGGCCGAGGGAAGGCTGAACGCGAGCGAGGCGGTGTTCATCCAGATCGCCACCCCGAGCAGGGAGCGGGTCGAGGAGTACCGCAGGCTGCGCGACGACATCGAGCTGCAGGTCGGCAGGATCAACGGCGAGCACTCGATGCTCGGGCACCAGCCGATCCAGTACTTCCACCAGTCGTACGACCGCGAGGAGCTGGCCGCGCTCTACCTGGCCGCCGACGTGATGGTCGTGACACCGCTGCGCGACGGCATGAACCTGGTGGCCAAGGAGTACGTCGCCTGCCACAACGACCTGCGAGGCGCCCTGGTGCTCAGCGAGTTCGCCGGGGCCGCCGACGAGCTGCGGCAGTCGTACCTGGTCAACCCCTACGACGTGGAGGGGCTCAAGCGGACGATGCTCGCGGCCATGCGGGCCACGCCGCACGAGGTGGCCAGGCGGATGCGCACGATGCGCCGCCGGGTCTCTACCTACGACGTGGACCGCTGGGCCAGCGAGTTCCTCACCGCGTTGGAGTCTTGAGCGCCTTCCAGGCGAGGTAGCGCTTCTTGGCGGTCTTGTTCACCACGATCTGGGCCACCTGCATGCCCACGCCCATCAGCACCGCGTAGCCGATCGCCTCGGCCATGCCGACCTCGTCGGAGTCGGTGTCGATGGGCGGCTCCTTGCCCGTGACCTTCACCCACGCGATCCCGAGCACCTTCTTGGCAGCCCATGCGGTGCCGAGACCGACCAGGCCGCCGATCACGCGCCAGGCGATGTCCGGCTTCTCCTCTGTCTTCATGTGTGCAACCCTATTCGTCTTCGACGCGTACCATTTAGAGGCATGACTCAGCGATCACGCCGTGCGCCCATGCCCGAGAAACCCTCTCTCGACGGCCTGGAGCAGGTATGGGTAGAGCGCTGGGAAGCCGACGCCGTCTACCGGTTCGACCGGTCGAGGACGCGCGAGCAGATCTACTCGATCGACACCCCACCTCCGACCGTCTCCGGCTCGCTCCACGTCGGCCACGTCTTCTCCTACACCCACACCGACACCATCGCCCGTTTCCAGCGCATGCGGGGGCGCGAGGTCTTCTACCCGATGGGGTGGGACGATAACGGACTGCCGACAGAACGCAGGGTCCAGAACCACTTCGGCGTGCGCGGCGACGCCTCCGTGCCGTACGACCCCGCCTTCGAGCCGCCCGACAAGCCGGGCAAGCAGCAGATCTCGATCTCGCGGCGCAACTTCATCGAGCTGTGCGAACGGCTCACGATCGAGGACGAGAAGGCCTTCGAGCAGCTGTGGCGGCGCCTCGGCCTGTCGGTCGACTGGACACTGACCTACGCCACCATCGACGGCGCCTCGCGGGCCACCTCGCAACGCGCCTTCCTGCGCAACCTGGCCAGGGGCGAGGCCTACCAGGCCGAGGCGCCGACGCTGTGGGACGTCACCTTCCGCACCGCCGTGGCCCAGGCCGAGCTGGAGGACAGGGAGTGGCCGGGCGCCTTCCACCGCGTCTCCTTCTACGGCGACCACGGGCCCGTCTGGATCGAGACCACCAGGCCCGAGCTCATCCCCGCCTGCGTCGCGCTGGTCGCCCACCCCGACGACGAGCGCTACCAGCGCCTGTTCGGCACCACCGTGCTGACGCCGCTGTTCGGCGTCGAGGTGCCGGTCGTGGCCCACCACCTGGCCGAGCCCGACAAGGGCTCGGGCATCGCGATGATCTGCACCTTCGGCGACCTGACCGACGTCACGTGGTGGCGCGAGCTCGGCCTGCCCGCCAGGCCCGTCATGGGCTGGGACGGCAGGCTGCTGCCCGACGCGCCCGAGGGGGTGGAGCCCGAGCCGTACAAGGAGCTGGCGGGCAAGACCGTCCACAGCGCCCGCGAGCGGATCGTGGAGATGCTGCGCGAGTCGGGCGACCTCGACGGTGAGCCGCGCCCCGTGACCAGGCCGGTGAAGTTCTACGAGAAGGGCGACAAGCCCCTCGAGATCGTCACCACCAGGCAGTGGTACCTGCGCAACGGCGGACGCGACGCCGAGCTGCGCGAGCGGCTGCTCCAGCGCGGCGCCGAGCTCGAATGGCACCCCGCCCACATGCGGGTGCGCTACGAGAACTGGGTCAAGGGCCTGGCGGGCGACTGGCTGATCTCCCGCCAGCGCTTCTTCGGCGTGCCGTTCCCCGTCTGGTACGAGGTCGACACCGGGGCGCTCATCCTGCCCACCGACGACATGCTGCCCGTCGACCCCTCCTCCGACGTGCCGCCCGGCTACACCGAGCAGCAGCGCGGGGTGCCAGGCGGCTTCGTCGGCGACACCGACGTCATGGACACCTGGGCCACCTCCTCGCTCTCGCCCGAGATCGTCGGCGGCTGGAGGGACGATCCCGACCTGTTCGGCCGCGTCTTCCCGATGGATCTGCGCCCTCAGGCCCACGAGATCATCCGCACCTGGCTGTTCTCCACCGTGGTCCGCGCCCACCAGGAGTTCGACTCGCTGCCCTTCCGCAACGTGGCGATCTCCGGCTGGATCCTCGACCCCGACCGCAAGAAGATGTCCAAGTCCAAGGGCAACGCCACCACACCGATGGCGATGCTCGAGGAGTACGGCTCCGACGCGGTCCGCTACTGGGCCGCGGGCGGCCGGCCTGGCACCGACACCACCTTCGACACCGGCCAGATGAAGATCGGCCGCCGCCTGGCGATCAAGATCCTCAACGCGTCGAAATTCGTGCTGGGCTTCCCCGAGGGCGAGGGAGAGGTCACCCAGCCGCTCGACCTGTCGATGCTGTCGGCGCTGGCGCAGACGGTGCGCGAGGCGACCGAGGCGTTCGAGAACTACGACTACGCCAGGGCGCTGGAGGTGGCCGAGCGCTTCTTCTGGTCCTTCTGCGACGACTACCTCGAGCTGGTCAAGGCCCGCGCCTACGACAGCGACGCGGCCGCCTCCTCGGCCCACGCGGCGCTGCGGCACGCCCTCGACGTGCAGCTGCGGCTGTTCGCGCCGTTCCTGCCGTTCGTCACCGAAGAGGTGTGGTCGTGGTGGCGCGAGGGCTCGGTGCACCGCGCCGCCTGGCCGTCGGCCGAGGCGGGGCAGGGCGACCCCGCGCTGCTCGCGGTCGTCTCCGAGGTGCTGAGGCAGGTCCGCAAGGCCAAGTCGGAGGCCAAGGTGTCGATGCGCGCCGAGATCGCCAGGCTGACCGTCCGCGGCCCGCATGCCGAGCTGATCCGCCAGGGCGCCGACGACCTGTGCGGGTCGGGCAACGTCGACGAGTTCGTGCTGGAGCAGGGCGAGGAGCTGGCCGTCTCCGTCGAGCTCGCCTGATCGCGGGGGGTACGGCCTGGCCGTACCCCCCGACTCGATCTTTCGTTCACGGCGATAACCGCGCGCGTTCTGCCGCGCGGCGTGCCAGTCTTGAACACGTGATTTCCGACCGCCCCACCAAGCTCGTGCCGCCCGTGCTGGCCAAGATGGCCGCCTGGAGCGTGTGCCTGATCGTCGTCGGCGTGGTCGTCTACATCTTCGCGCTCATCGTGGCCCGGCTCAGCTTCGTGGCGCTGCCCGTGGCCGTCGCGCTGCTGCTGACCGCGCTGCTCTATCCGCTGTCCAGCAGGCTGACAGGCGCCGGCCTGCGGCCCATCTACGCCGCCTGGATCACGCTGCTGGTCGCCCTCGCCATCATCGTGGGCGCGGGCTGGCTGATCGGGGCCAGAGCCAGCGACGAGTTCCCCACCGTGGTCGAGCAGGTCCAGAAGTCGATCAACGAGCTGCGCGACTGGCTGGTGACGGGGCCCATCCACCTCGACACCAAGCAGCTCGACGACTGGGTCAAGACCATAACCAACCAGCTGCAGACCTCCCAGGCCGCGATCACCAACACGGTCCTGACCGCGGGGCAGGTCGCCATCGAGGTGCTGGCCTCGATCGTGCTCATGCTGTTCGTGACGTTCTTCATGCTCAAGGACGGCGACCGCATCTGGGCCTGGTTCCTCAAGGGCTTCGGCGGCATGTCGGGCAGGGTCGACAGGGCAGGCAGGGCCGCCTGGCTCACGGTCTCCCACTACGTGCAGGGCACCGTGGCGGTCGCGGCGGTGCACGGCCTGGTCATGGGCATCGTGCTGGCGGGGCTCGGCGTGCCGCTGTGGGCGCCGCTGGCCATCCTCATCTTCCTGGCCAGCTTCATCCCGATCGTCGGCATCTTCTTCGCGGGCACCGTGGCCACGCTGGTCGTGCTCGGCACCACCAGCCCGATCAAGGCGCTGATCTTCCTGGCCGTGCTCATCGTCGAGCAGCAGCTGGAGAACCACGTGCTGCAGCCTCTGATCGTCGGCAGGGCCCTCAACTTCCACCCGCTGGCGATCATCATCGTCCTGGCCGTGGGCGGCATCATGGGCGGCATCGCGGGGGCGGCCGTGGCCGTACCGGTCGCAGCGGTGATCTACCGTGCGCTACCCGAGCTTCGGCATGAACCGCCAGCATTGCCGCCACCGGCGCCGCCGACACCACCGGAGGGTCCCGTCAAGAGCGAATCCGGGCAGCCCAAGGGGTAGTCTCGTGCCCCATGACGCGTACGTTGGGGTTGAGCGAGGAGACCGCATGACCGTAGAGGTGCTCATCCACCGCCTCGACCCCGATCTGCCGGTGCCCAGCTACGCGCACCCGGGTGACGCGGGGGCCGATCTGGTGGCCGCCGAGGACGTCGAGCTCCTGCCGGGCGAGCGGGCGATGGTCGGCACCGGCGTCGCGATCGCGCTGCCCGACGGCTACGCCGCGTTCGTGCACCCGAGGTCGGGCCTGGCGGTCAAGCACGGCGTCACCATCGTCAACGCGCCGGGCACGGTCGACGCCGGCTACCGCGGCGAGATCAAGGTGACGCTGCTCAACACGGACACCAAGGAGGCCCTCCGGCTACGCCGCGGCGACCGGATAGCCCAGCTGGTCATCCAGCGGGTCGAACGGGCCTCCTTCTACGAGGTGGACCGGCTGCCGGGCTCCGTACGCGGCGCGGGCGGTTTCGGATCCACAGGACGATGAGGGAGTGATCGACAGTGTTCCGACGTCGCAAGCGTGAGCAGCCCGAGCAGGCTGTCGCGGAAGCGGCTCCCCTGCAGGAGGCGCGCGAGTCGGGCCCGTGGGACGCCGACGAGCCCCATCCCGACAGGGACAGGGTCGACCTCGGCGGTCTGCGCATCAGCGTGAGCCCCGACTACGACGTCCAGGTCGCCGTCGCGGGTGACCAGCCGATCGGCGTCGTGGTCATCCACCACGACAGCGCCCTGCAACTGCACGCCTTCGCCGCACCCAAGCGGGGCGGGCTCTGGGACGAGGTCAGGACCAAGCTGGCCGCCAGCGTGAAGGAGGCGGGAGGCACGGTCGAGCGCAAGGACGGCCCCTTCGGCCCCGAGCTCGCGGGGCAGATCCCCGCCGAGGGCGGCACGCAGCCGGTCCGCTACCTCGGCGTCGACGGCCCGCGCTGGTTCCTGCGGGCGGTCATCAGCGGCAAGGCCGCCCTCGACGCCGACGTCGCCCAGCCCCTCGAGGACGTCATCCGCGACGTCGTCGTCGTGCGCGGCGACGACCCGATGGCGCCCGAGGAGCCGATCCTGCTGCGCATTCCCGGTGAGCGCCCAGCGGCCACGGCCGAGCAGAACGTCTCTCTCAACCCGTTCAGGAGAGGCCCCGAGATCAGCGAGCTCCGCTGAGCTTTTCATCGCATAAGCTGGGTCATCATGACTAGTACGGCAGAGCCCCACAAACGTGGGGGATTGCGCGGCTTCTTCAGCAGGCTGGCATCCACGCAGGCCGAACTCGAGGCGGAAGAGCTGCGGGAGGACGCCGATCAGGCGGGCGCCACGCCCATCGTCTCCTGTGGTGGCAGGCGCCGCTTCTGTGTGGCCGGTACGCTACGCACAGTGACGTTGCGGCCACGCGGCGGCGCCCCCGCTCTCGAAGCCGAGCTCTACGACGGCTCCGACGTGATCGACCTGGTCTGGCTGGGCCGACGCAAGATCGCGGGCATCGAGCCTGGCCGCATCGTCAAAGCCGAGGGCCTGGTCAGCATGCAAGACGGGCGCAAGGTGATGTTCAACCCGCGTTACGAACTGCGCCCAAGCGCCTGACAAGGAGCGACCCATCCGTGACTGAGCAGGCTACGGCGCACGAGACCGTCGAGGCGGCCATCAGGTCCCAGCTGTCCAAGGCCCTCGGCGGCATCCGCGGCATCGTCGAGGCGGCGGTGCCCACCATCGCCTTCACCGTGTCGTGGCTGGTGACCGAGCAGTTGCAGCTCTCGCTCATCATCAGCGCCTCCCTGGCGGCGGTGCTGCTGGTGGTGCGCCTGGTGCAGCGCTCGACGCCGCAGTTCGTGATCAACAGCCTGATCGGCATCGGCATCGGCTGGTTCTTCGCCTCGCGCACCGGCGACGCGCGCGACGTCTACCTGCCGGGCATCCTCTACAACGCCGGCTACGCCGCCGCGATGCTGGTCTCCATCGTGTCCAGGTGGCCGGTCGTGGGCTTCCTCATCGGCTCGGTCACCGGCGATCCGACCGCCTGGCACAAGGACGCGGGCATCGTGCGGCTGTGCACGAAGCTGACGTGGCTGCTCATGCTGCCGTGCGTGGTGCGGGTGGCGGTGCAGCTGCCGATCTACCTGTTCGGCGGGGGCGACGAGGCGATCGCGGCCCTGGGCATCGCGAAGGTGCTCATGGGGTGGCCGCTGCAGGTGGCCAGCCTCGCCGCCATGGCCTGGCTCCTCAGCCGCGGCCGCACCCCCATCGCCGCCGCCGCCACCTGACCCTTTTTCATCCTTCACGGCACAGCACGGGAGAGGCCACCGGGGTCACCGGTGGCCTTCTGTCTTTCACGGTGCTCCAGCGGCGTCGGCGACCCCTGCTCTCGGGCCCCTCAACGACCGGTCAGCCGACTCCGGCGACACCGATCGCGCGCTCCGCGTCACCCGTCGACGACTGTGCGAAGGTGGACATTGCGGATGTAGCCGGGTGGATGTGGGGGTAGGGGCTGGCTGTGGGTGATCCTTCCGGAAGCCGGCTGATCGGCGGCAGGTATCTGCTGGCCGAGGAGCTGGGCAGGGGCGGGATGGGGGCGGTCTGGCGCGCCCACGACCAGGTGCTCGACCGGCCCGTGGCGCTCAAGCAGGTGCTGGTGCCCGGCTGGATGAGCGAGCAGGACAGGGAAAGGGCCTTCGAACGGGTGCTGCGCGAGGCCAGGGCCACCGCCAGGCTGCGCAACCCCTACGTCATCACCATCCACGACGTGGTGGTGGACGAGGGCCATCCGTGGATCGTGATGGAGCTGCTGCCCGCCTCGTCGCTGGCCCAGGTGCTGGAGCGGTCGGGGCCGCTGCCCGAGCACGTGGTCGCCGACATCGGCGTCAAGCTCCTCGGGGCGCTCAGGGCCGCTCACGCCGCCGGCATCACCCACAGAGACGTGAAGCCCGCCAACGTGCTGCTCCTCGACGACGGGGGCGTGGTGCTGACCGACTTCGGCATCGCGCACGTGGCCAACTCCCCGACGCTCACCGCGACCGGGATGCTCATGGGCTCGCCCGCGTACATGGCGCCCGAGCGACTCGAGGGGGAGCCGGCGGGCGAGGCCTCCGACCTGTGGGCGCTCGGCGCCACGCTGTACACGGCGGTCGAGGGGGCGCCGCCGTACGCGATGGACAGCCCTGTCGCGGTGATGGCGGCGATCCTGATGCGCGAGCCCCACCCCATGCGGCGCGGCAGGCGGCTGCGTCCCGTGGTGGAGGGGCTCATGCGCAGGTCGCCCGAGGAGCGGTTGACGCTGGAGGCGGCGAGCGCGGCGCTGGCCGTGGTGGCGGGGCGGCGGCACGGCGAGGAGGCGCGCAGACGGGAGGGGTCGAAGGCGCTGGCGCTGCTCGTACGCCAGGACCAGATCGACCCCGACCCTCCCACCGACCCCCTCAGAGCCCAGCCCCGAGAGCCTGGCCCCGCTTCGGCAGCCCCCGACCCGCCCACCCCGCCCGCCCAGGACACCCCCGGGTCACCCGCCCCGTCTGCTCAGAACGCTTCCGGCTGGTCCACCCCGCCGTCTCCTGACGGCCTCGAGTCACCCACCCCACCTGCTCCCGGCACCCCCGGGTCGTCCGCCCCGCCTCCTCAAGACGCCCCCGGGTCGCCTGTCCCGCCTGCACAAGGCGCCCCTGGGTCGCCTGTCCCGCGTGGACAGGACACCCCCGGACCGCTCACCCCAGGGTTGTCCGCTCCTTCTCCCGGCGTGCGGGACGCGCTCTCGCCGGGTGGTCCCGAGGCGTCTGCCCCTGCCGCTCGAGGCGGGCCCGGCGCCGCGTCCTCTCCGAGGGCGCCCGGGACACCGGCCACGTCCACTCCGGTCGTGCCCGGTTCGGCGGCCTCTCGGGCTTCGGGGGGATCCGAGGCGGCGGACCCGCCCCCCGGTCCTGTGCCCCCGCTCTCTCCGGCGGGGACGGCCGGGGCGGAGGTCCTGCGCGAGGCGTCGGCGCAGGCCGCGGGGGAGCGCGGGCCGGCGCGTGAGGGGGGAGGCGCGGCGGCGGTGGTGGTCAGGGGGCTCAGGTTCGGCGCCGTGACCTCGGCGACGCTGGGAGTGCTCGCCTACGCCGTGCCCAGAGTGGCCAGGCGGATGGGGACCGAGCTCACCCTCCTCGCCCCCGGCACCGCCCTGCTGGTGCTGTTCGCCGCTGTCGCGCTGCTGGCCGTCGTGCTCCCGCGCGACCTGCTGCCGGACGGCGGCGTCAACGCCACCCTCACCAGGGCGCTGCCGTTCGTGGCCTTCGCCGGCTACCTGGGCGGCTACCAGACGGGCACCGATGCCCACGTGACGACGAGCCTGGCCTACGCGCTGCTGGCCGCATGGGCCGCCACGACCTCGGCACGGACGTGGCGGCGCTCCCGCGCGGCGGCAGCCGTCGCAGCGGCGGCGACGGCCTGCATGGCCGCCCTGACGGTGGCGCACCTCTGGATCGACCTGGCAGGGCGCAGCGCCCTCACGACCAGGCTGCTGGAGGCGCTGCCCGAGCTCACGGCAGCCGCCTGGGCGCTGCACACCGCATGGGCGTGGTGGGCGGCCCGCCGTCCGGGCTAGTGGGGGGACAGCAGCTGGGCCAGCTCGTCCTCGACCTCCTGGCTGGCGACGAACATCAGCTCGTCGCCCGCCTCCAGCGGGTCGTCGGCCGTGGGCACCAGCACCCTGCCCTCGCGCAGGATCGCCACCAGCGCCGAGTCGACGGGCCACGGCACCGAGCCCGCGCGCTGCCCGACGACGGGCGCATCCTCGGGCAGGGTGAGCTCGACCAGGTTGGCCTGGCCCTGGCGGAAGGTCATCAGCCGGACCAGGTCGCCGACGCTGACCGCCTCCTCCACCAGCGCCGACAGCAGGCGAGGGGTGGAGACCGCGACGTCGACGCCCCACGACTCGTTGAACAGCCACTCGTTGTTGGGGTGGTTGATGCGGGCGACCACGCGCGGCACGCCGTACTCGGTCTTGGCCAGCAGCGAGACCACCAGGTTGACCTTGTCGTCACCGGTGGAGGCGACCACGACGTGGCAGTTGTTGAGCCCGGCCTCGTCGAGCGAGGAGATCTCGCAGGCGTCGGCGAGCAGCCACTCGGCCCGCGGCACCGCGTCGATCTTGATGGCCTTGGGGTCGATGTCGATCAGCAGGATCTCGTGGCCGTTCTCCAGGAGCTCGGAGGCGATGGAGCGGCCGACCGCGCCCGCGCCTGCGATGGCGATGCGCATCAGTGGTCCTCCTCCGGTGCGGCGGCCAGCACCTTGTTGATCCGGTCCATGTCGTTCTCGGCGGCGATGACGTGGAGGATGTCGCCCTCCTGCACCACCGTGTCGGACTTGGTGACCAGCGCCTCGCCCATGCGGTTGACGAAGGCGACCCTGGCTCCGACGGCCTCCTCCAGCTTGGTGGCCTTGGTGCCGATCCATGCCGCGTTGGTGGCGACCTCGGCCAGCACCACGGTGCCCGTGGGGTCGCGCCACAGCGGCTCGGCGCCCTCCGGCAGGATGCGGCGCAGGATCTGGTCGGCCGTCCAGCGCACGGTGGCCACGGTCGGGATGCCGAGTCGCTGGTAGACCTCGGCGCGGCGGGAGTCGTAGATGCGGGCCACGACGTTGTCGACGCCGAAGGTCTCTCGCGCGACGCGCGCGGAGATGATGTTGGAGTTGTCGCCGCTGCTCACGGCGACGTAGGCGGCCGCGGACTCGATGCCGGCCTCCTGCAGCACGTCACGGTCGAAGCCGACGCCGGTGACCCGGCGGCCCCTGAAACCCGCCCGCAGCCGCCTGAACGCCTGCGGATCGCGGTCGATGATCGCGACTGAGTGGCCGTTGTCCTCCAGGATGTGGGCGAGGGTGGACCCCACCCGTCCACATCCCATGATCACGATATGCATGTGCTCCCCACGGGTGTGCCTTCCCCTCAGTATGGCGCGCACGTGGAGTGCCGCGTCGGCAGGGAGGGTGACGAGGACTAGCATCGTCAGACGTGGCGAAGGTGACGGATCTAGTCAAGCGTGTCCTGGTCGGACGCGCGCTGCGCAGCGGGCAGCTCCATGAGCAGCTCCTGCCCAAGCGCGTGGCTCTGCCGGTGTTCGCCAGCGACGCGCTCTCCTCCGTGGCCTACGCACCCCAGGAGATCCTCGTCATCCTGTCGCTGGCGGGGGTGTCGTTCTACAGCTACAGCCCGTGGGTGGCCGTCGCCGTCGTGGTCGTGATGCTGACCGTCGTCGCCTCCTACCGGCAGAACGTGCACGCCTATCCCAGCGGCGGCGGCGACTACGAGGTGGCCACCGTCAACCTCGGCAAGAACGCCGGGCTCACCGTGGCCAGCGCGCTGATGGTCGACTACGTGCTGACCGTGGCGGTCTCCGTCGCCAACGGCGTCGACTACGTGGGCGCCACGGTCCCGTTCGTGGCCCAGCACAAGCCCGCCGTCGCCATCGCCATCGTGGTGCTGCTGACGATCGTGAACCTGCGCGGCCTGCGCGAGTCCGGCGCCGCCTTCGCGATCCCGACCTACGCCTTCATGATCTCGGTGCTCGGACTCATCGCCTGGGGCGGATTCAGGCTGCTGGTGCTCGGCGACGAGCTCAGGGCGCCGACGGCCGGCTTCCAGGTGGTGGCCGAGCAGACCAACCTCACCGCCTTCGCCGCCGCCTTCCTCGTGCTGCGCGCCTTCTCCTCCGGCTGCGCGGCCCTGACCGGCGTCGAGGCGATCAGCAACGGCGTGCCCGCGTTCCGCAAGCCCAAGAGCAAGAACGCGGCCACCACCCTGCTCATGATGGGCCTGGTCGCCGTCACGATGTTCTCGGGCATCATCGCGCTCGGCCTCGCCTCGGGCGTCACGGTGGCCGAGCCGCAGCACGTCGCCGTCGACCTGCTGCGTCCCGACGGCACGCCGGTCGGCCCGCACTACTACCAGCAGCCGATCATCTCCCAGGTGGCCGACGCGGTCTTCGGCAGCGGCTCGCTGATGTTCGTCATCATCTCGGCCGTCACCGCGCTCATCCTGTTCCTGGCCGCCAACACCGCCTTCAACGGCTTCCCCGTCCTCGGCTCGATCCTCGCCCAGGACCGCTACCTGCCCCGCCAGCTGCACACCCGCGGCGACCGCCTGGCCTTCTCCAACGGCATCGTCATCCTGGCGCTGGGCGCCTGCCTGCTGCTGTGGGGCTTCCAGGCCGACGTCAGCCGCCTGCTGAACCTCTACATCGTCGGCGTCTTCGTCTCCTTCACCCTCAGCCAGACCGGCATGGTCATCCACTGGACCCGCCACCTGAAGACCGAGACCGACCTCAGGGTGCGCCACCAGATGCACCGCTCGCGGGCCATCAACTTCTTCGGCGCCGTCATGACCGCGGTCGTGCTGGTGGTCGTGCTGTTCACCAAGTTCCTGGTCGGCGCGTGGATCGTCTGCATCGCGATGCCGATCCTGTTCCTGATGATGAAGGGCATCCGCCGCCACTACGACAACGTGGCCGCCGAGCTCGAGGTCGACGAGCGGATCGACGAGTCGATGCTGCCGGCCCGCAACCACGCGATCGTGCTCGTCTCCAAGATCCACAAGCCGACGCTGCGGGCGCTGGCCTACGCCAGGGCCACCCGTCCCTCCACGATCGAGGCCGTCACGGTCGGCGTCGAGGGGTCGGAGGCCAGGACGCTGCAGGAGGAGTGGGAGCGCAGGGGGATCCCCGTCCCGCTCAAGATGCTCGACTCGCCGTACAGGGAGATCACCCAGCCCATCCTCGACTACGTCAAGGCACTGCGCCGGCGCTCGCCGCGCGACGTGGTCACCGTCTTCATCCCCGAGTACGTCGTCGGCCACTGGTGGGAGCACCTGCTCCACAACCAGAGCGCGCTGCGGCTCAAGGCCAGGCTCTTGTTCAAGCCGGGCGTCATGGTGACCAGCGTGCCGTGGCAGCTGCACTCCTCCGACAGGCTGAGGGGCCGCCGCGACCCGTACGCCGCGGGATCGGTCCGCCGTCCGTGGCACGAGGTCGAGCCCGACAGGCGTGACGAGTAGTCTGGGCAGGTGGTGGAACTCGAGGTAGGGCCCGTGGCCCACGGTGGCTGGTGTGTGGCGCGACACGAAGGACGCGTCGTCTTCGTACGGCACGCGCTCCCAGGAGAGCGGGTCGTCGCCGAGATCACTGAGGAGACCACCCGCTTCCTCCGCGCCGACGCCGTGGAGATCCTCGAAGCCTCACCCGACAGGGTGACCCCGCCCTGTCCCTACGCGGGGCCCGGCATGTGCGGCGGCTGCGACTGGCAGCACGCCACCCTCGAGGCCCAGCGAGCGCTCAAGGCGAGCGTGGTGGCCGAGCAGCTCAGCAGGCTGGCGGGCATCACCAGGGACGTGCTGGTCGAAGAGGTGCCCGGCGCGAAGGACGGCCTCGGCTGGCGCACCCGCGTCCAGTTCGCCGCCACCCGCGAGGGCGTGCTCGGCTTCCGCAAGCACCGCTCCCACGACATCCAGCCCGTCGACGCCTGCCTGATCGCCCACCCCTCCGTGGAGGAGGTCGGCGTCGAGACGCACACCTGGCGCAACTCGATGGGCGTGGAGGTCATCGCCTCCTCCGGCGGCGAGCACGCCGTCGTCATCGCGCCCAAGCCGCGCAGCTCCGTCGCGGTGCCCCCGCTCGAGGCGCCCGCCTCCATCCTGGTCAACCAGGGCAAGGGCCGCACCGAGCCGAGGCACGGCTCCGGCATGCTGCACGAGCAGGTCGGCGACAGGGTCTTCCAGGTGACGGGCAGCGGCTTCTGGCAGGTCCACCCGGGGGCCGCCGAAACCCTCCTCGACGCGGTGCTCAGCTACGCCGCCCCGGAGCCGGGCGAGTGGGCGCTCGACCTCTACTGCGGGGTCGGCCTCTTCGCCGCCGGGCTCGCCGAGGCGGTCGGCCCCTCCGGCGCGGTGTTCGGGGTGGAGAGCGAGGCCGCGGCCGTACGGGACGCCCGCGCGAACCTGCGCGACCTGCCGTGGGCCCAGGTCGAACGCGGACGGGTGGAGGACGCCCTCGACCGCTTCGAGATCGAACGCGCCGACCTCGTCGTCGTCGACCCGCCCAGGTCGGGCCTGGGACGCGAGGTGGTCACGCGCATCGCCTCGCTGGAGGCCTCCCGCGTGGTGTACGTCTCCTGCGACCCTGCCACGCTGGCCCGCGACCTGGCCTGGTTCGCCGAACTCGGGTACGGCCTGACCGACCTGCGCGCCTTCGACGCCTTCCCGATGACGCATCACGTGGAGTGCGTGGCCCTGCTGGCCAGGTAAGCGATCAATGCCTCGAGCAGCGGAAACGCTGGCTATACCCGAGGATGACCGCTTTTCCGGTCGGTGTTCTGCGCACCAGGTGCGCACGATCACGAAATCGCCCCGTGACCGATTCGGCCACGGGGCGTAGTCGTCTTCGCGTTCACTCGGCGGGGGCCACCGATCCCTCGCGCTCACGAAATTGCCCGCCGCGATCCACCCTCGTCAGGGAGTCTGGCCAGCGCCTGCCGAACCGTCTCACGCGCGACACCGTGAATCTGGACCAGATGCGTCTCCGAGGGGATGGTCGTCATCGGTTTCAGCTTCGCCTGAGTGGATCCGCTCGCACACGATGGCGACGATCTAGAGGTCGAAGAAGCGCACCCTCGACCTGCCGACAGTCTCGACGGTCTTGGTCGAGCCGGCGTCGTACGCCTCCAGGTCGGCGGAGTCGTTCGACTCGGGCGCCGGCGGGGTGGCCGGCCATGATCCGGGTCAGGAGGGCGAGGACCGCCTCCAGTTCGCCCGCACATCAAAGCGTCTGACAAAACTCGAGATATTGCCCTCATTTGCTCGCATCCATAACAGTGCTTAGCATCTGTTGTACTTTCAGCATGGCAGCCTGAGCGTGAATGCCCAACACTCCTGGAAGCCTATGAATCCCCTCACCTCACGCGAAGGGTTCAGACCATGAGAATCGCCCCGATCGACAAGTCCAAGCTCGCCAAAAGCGACCAAGAGTACAAGGAGCTGGCTGCGAGCGACGCGGACTGGATCATTCGATCAGTGGAGGATCTGAATTATCTCCGGGAGAACGACAAGGACGGCGTCTTCGCCAAGCTGCCCGAGCCGGACTTCAAGGCCTTCGCCAACAGTCTCATATTCAAGCAGGGCGCCAATGCCGGTGGCACCTACAAGTTTCTTATGCCCTCTCTGACGCTGACCGAGATCTTCGAGGTGTTCGAACACTTCGGGATGGCGCGCGAATACTTCTCGGAAACTCTGGAAGAGAAATGTACGGCAGCGGGTTGCAAGTTCAGTTTCTGGGATTACTGCTCGTCGGCTCTGTGCTGAGCGAGAATTCCGGGAGTCACGTCGGATCGGGGATCGCTGGTCCGGTCCCGGCGATGCACGGCCTTCTCGGAGGACCAGCGGTGTGCGGCGCCGTCCCGGGTGGCGCGCCTCGTGGAGATTCCCCAGCTTTTCGCGGTGGTCCACTGGCGCCCCGCGAACGAGACGGTGAGCCAGACGGCCAGGACTTCTCAATTGCCCCTTGCGGTTGAGCCAGACGCGCGGTGCCATTCGGCCGAACCCTGCCGTACCCCCAGAGCGGACAGCCATGGCCGCCTGGTGCAGGGCCGATCACGAGCGCCTGAGGAACGAGTCGGGGCCGCCACGGCGAGCCGTGGCGGCCCTCAGCAGGTGGATGACCGGCCAGCACGGCCGAGAGGCCGAGAGGCCGAGACAGGCTGCCGGCTACTCCTTAGACGATGGGGACGCGTCGCCTGCTGGTTTCATCAGGCGCGGCGAGCGCTACTCACTCAGACTCGCCTCTCCCTTCTTGCCGGAGCCGTTCGTCTCAGGGCACTTGAAGAGGTTCCCCAAGAAGTTTCCGAGGCTAGAGGTGCCGGCGACGATGGAGCAGACCGTGTCCGGCTCGCCGGCCAGTGGATCGGCGGCAGCAGGGGCCGCAGGGATGAGGATGGTCATGGCGGCGGCAGCCGCGACGATGAAACGCATAGACGGAGAGTAGTGATCCAGCTACTTTCCGGTCGCCGCTGAAGGGCAAACCGCTGTCCATCTCCAGCTGAAGTTCACCCCTACGACCACTGCGCTGGAGTCCTCGCCCTGCGCGGCACGCTGTGCCTGTACGGCAGGCGGCTCGTGGAGGCCATGCTGCGCAGGGGCGACCCCGTGACCGCATCCGGCGGCGGACTCGACCTGGCACGGGGCGACCTGACGCGCGTCTCGTCCGAACTGGTCGCACTCCAGACAGAGGAACGTCAGGAGATGCGTGACCAGCCGGGCAGGACGGCCGACGCCATCGTGGCCTTCGGCTCGCTCGTCTCGGCGATGTACGTCGACAGGCGCCCCGCCCTCGACGCGATCGACCGGGTGCGGGCGCCCACGCGGCTGCTGTGGGGAGACCAGGACCCACTGATCGGGCGTTCAACGGTCGCCCTTCTGCTCGAGCGCCGGCCTGACTGGGGGCTGCGCGTGTACGAGGGCGCGGGACACCTGATGCCGATGGAGCTCCCCGTCGCCTTCGCCGAGGCGGTGGCGGCCTGACCGCCGACCGGGCGCCGGTCGAAATCGCCTTGTCAGCCTGCCCTGCTCCTCGGTCCAATGGCCGCATGGCACTCAGCGAGGATCACGTGGCGAGGAATCGGCGCTACTGGGAGGAGGAGGCGGCGGCGATTCACGGGCCGCTCGCCCGTGCGCACTGGTCGCGGCCCGAGCCGCGCTGGGGACTGTGGGGGACGCCCGAGTCACAGGTCGGCATGTTCCCCGGCGACGTGGCGGGGATGGACGCGATCGAGCTCGGATGCGGGACCGGCTATGTCTCGTCGTGGCTCGCGCGAGCGGGAGCGCGCCCCGTCGGGGTCGACGTCTCGGCGAGCCAGCTGGCCACGGCCGGAGGCGCGGCTGACGGGCTGAACGCCGTTCCGGCAAGGCCGCCCAACCCGCGCCCAACATCGAGCCAACGAGGCGACACTAGCGTCCACCCCACTGACTTTTCGACAGACAGTGGGAGCAGACGATGACGATCAAGCGACTGGCCTCCATCGGGGCGGCCGTCCTTCTCGCGGCGGCCTGTGCGGGCGGAGTCGCCAGCGCCGACCCGGCCCCTTCGAGTCCCGCACCCGCCCCGTCGGCGTCGGCGTCGGCATCGCCGTCAGCGTCGGCGTCGCCTTCCCCTGCCGCGACGCCGTCGCCCGCGGGCGCGGAGGAGAGCGCCGCGTCGGCCAGGAGCGGCGGCCGGTACTGGTTCGGCGACTGCCCCAAGGGCAGCCTGTGCGCCTACAGCGGGGTGAGCGGCGGGGGCAGGCGCTGCAGCTGGTCGGGTGACGACGGCAACTGGGCGGGCGGCGGGCGGCCGTGCTCCTTCAGCGGCAAGGTGAAGTCCCTGTGGAACAACGGGTACGCGGGCAGCCTGGACGACGTGCACCTCGTCACCTGCAGCGGAGGGCACTGGGGGTTGTACAACGGGGAGCAGGAGGCGTGGACCAACCCGTCGCAGGATCCCGGTCGCGGCAGCCTCTGCATCAAGTCGCACAAGTGGGTCAACATGTAGAAGCGAGGACCGTCCGCCGCGGATCGGCCGGGCTCCCATGCGTGGCGGGCATCGCAGGTGTGCGTGATCGTCGTTTGTCACACGAGGCGCCCCCCGCATACCGTGCGGACATGGCCAAGATCGCAGTTGTGACGGGCGCCAACCAGGGGCTCGGTTTCGCGTTGGTGGAGGGGCTCGCGCGACGGCTCGGCCCCGACGACGTCGTCTACCTCACCGGACGCGACGCCGGGCGCGTGACGCGGGCGCGGGAGCAGGTGACGGAGGCCAAGGCCGAGGTCAGGACCTGCCTGCTGGACGTACGCGACGGCCAGGCCGTCGCCGCGCTGGCCGGACGGCTGCGTGACGAGCACGGCGGCGTGGACATCGTCTTCTCCAACCACTACCTCAGGACGGTGCCGGAGGACGTGCCCGCCGAGGTGATCGAGCCCTACGTGGACGCCAACAACCTCGGCACCACGCGGATGCTGCGGGCGTTCCTGCCCGTCCTTCGCCGGGGCGGGCGCTTCGTCGTCGTCTCCAGCAGCCTCGGACGGCTGCGCGAACTGCCCGAGCCGCTGCGTCGCCCGTTCGACGAGGCGGCGACGCTGGACGAGCTCGACGCCACGCTGCTGGCGTGGCGCGATGCCGTGCTCGCGGGGAGGGCGGGCGACGAGGGCTGGCCCGCGTTCATCAACATCCCCTCGAAGGTGGGCCAGGTCGCCGCCGTACGGACGCTCGCGAGACAGCGCCGCACCGAGGATCTCGCGCACGACCGCCTGCTCGTGGCGGTCTGCCCTGGGATGATCGACACGGCGTCGTCGCGGCCGTGGTTCGACATGACGGGGGCGCAGACGCCAGAGGAGGCGGCGGTGGCGCTGGTCGAGCTGGCGCTCGCACCTGAGGCGGACCCGGCCTTCTACGGGGAGCTGGTGCGGTTCGGCCGCGTGCTGTCCTGGCCGTGACCACGCGCCTCCTCTCCGGCTCCTGACCTGCTCGAAGCTGCTCGGACCCGAACGGCCCCCTAGAGCTTGCGGGTGTAGACGACCCGGTCGACGAGACGCTCGGGCTGGCCCGGCGGGGTGAAGTAGAGCTCGAACGTGTGCCGGTTCTTCGACCTGATGGTGATCACGGTCCGCATGGGGATGCTCTGGCCGAGATGGTCGGGGCCGAGGACACCGGGGTCGGTGAACTCGCCGGGAATGGAGAGCACCGAGGTCTTGTCGCTGACCGGGGCGCCGCGGTAGGTCATCGCCGTCGGGGTGACGCTGTCGAAGGTGGTCCACTCGTAGCGCCGGTCGATGGTGGAGAAGCCGAGGACGCCGAGCCGGTAGTACGCCCTGTCGCCGAGGGTCCCCTCGGTCTTCTCCTCAAGGAACCGGCCGCCGGTCTTGCTGATCCAGCGCACCCGCACGGTCATGTCCCGGGAGACGATCGGCTTGCCGCCGGTCCCGAGGATGTAGTTGTACTTGACCGCCTTCCACGTGCCCACCAGGGGGTCCAGCGTGCGGTGGTACGGGCCGGGGGCCAGGTTGTCGGCGGGTGCCGCCGCCTGCGCGACGGCGGCCGGCCTGTCCTTGACCGTGCCCGCGGACGCCCCCGGCGCCCCGAAAGTAGCGAGAACGACGACGGCGGAGGCCGCTGTCAGCGAGATCTTCCTGAGCATGATGACGTCCGTTCCATGAGCGTGTAGCGCGGCAGGCAGGGCGCGGAGAGCGAGCCGCCTTCGCGTGCCGTCAGTCAGGAAGGATGGTCGAGGGTCAGACCCGACAGAAGGTGAACAAGATGCAGAGATCGTGCACGAACCTGCATCCCCGCAACGACACTTGACCGCAATGTGCCCACGCGGACCTGCGTCGTCGTCACGGCCGACGGCCGCAGCCCTCAGGTTCCGCCGCCCCACAGCACCCTGGCGACCTGCGCGGGCGGTGGGACGCCGCGCGCCGACCTCCACGCCATGCCCGCGCGCTCGGCGAAGACCGTGAGCTTGCGCGCGTCGAGCGCGCTCAGGTCGTCGGGCCCCGCCAGCACGGAGGTCAGCGCCATGCGCCGCCACGCCGCGGCCGAGTCGAGCCGGAAGACCTCCGCGACCTGGCGATGCGCGGCCTTCAGCGACGAGGCCACCCTGCGCATCCGCCCCTCGCCCGCCGCCTGCGGCTCGATCGCCGCCAGCAGGTTGACCGTCGTGACGCGCGCTCCCTTCGCCGTGGTCTGCCTGAGCATCTCGAGGTCGGCGGGGGCCAGCCCTTCGGGGCCGAGTGGCACGGTGTAGGTCACCAGGAGGTCGCCCTCGCGCTGCAACGCCGCCACGGCCGTGGCCCTGCGCCGTACGGCGGGCAGGTCGGCGCCGTCGCGCACCTCGAACTCCACGAAGGAGGCGCCGTAGGCGCCGATCACCTCGCGGTAGGCGGAGGTCAGCGCCGCCTGGTCGGCGCAGGCGGCGGCCGCCTCCCGGCCGTCGGGCCCGCCGAACAGCAGCCCGGCCTGACCGCCTGCGGCACGCAGGCCGGAGACGCGGCCCGCGAAGGGGGTGCGGCCGGGGGCGACGCCGCCGGCCCACGTGGGCTCGCAGCCGCGTGGCCCCGCCATGAGCCTGCCGAGGGAGAACCAGCGCACGCCGGTACGGCGCAGGGCCTGGGCCAGGTCGAGCCGTGGCGTGCGCGCGGTGTCGACGAAGGCGACGAATCCCGAAGGCACGGGTTCGGCGGCCGAGGGGGCGGGGGGCGGCGAGGGCGCGGCCGAGACCCTGGCCGCGTGCGAGGGGCCTGGTGCCGACCAGTCGGGGGTGGCCTGGGCGGGCAGGAACCAGATCGCCAGCCCTGTCGCTGCCGCGAGGCCCAGCCCTGCCAGCACCACCAGCGGACGGGGCGGGGTGCCTGGCTCTCTGTGACGCGCCATCATCACCTACCGTGTCAGCCCGATGACCGATGGTGAACGCTAGCAGTCGTTGGGAGGATGTGACCGGATAATGGCCAGATGCAGCTAAGGATCTTCACTGAGCCCCAGCAGGGCGCCACCTACGATGACCTGCTCGCCGTGGCGAAGGCCACCGAACGGCTCGGCTTCGACGCCTTCTTCCGCTCCGACCACTACCAGCGCATCGGATCCGGCGACCAGGGGCCTGGCTCGACCGACGCGTGGATCACCCTGGCGGGCCTGGCCAGGGAGACCTCGCGGATCAGGCTGGGCACGCTGGTCACCCCCGCGACCTTCCGTCTGCCAGGGCCGCTGGCCATCGGCGTCGCGCAGGTGGACCAGATGAGCGGCGGCAGGGTCGAGCTCGGCTTCGGCACCGGTTGGTTCGACGGCGAGCACACCGCCTACGGCATCCCGTTCCCGCCGGTGGGGGAGCGGTTCGCCCGCTGGGAGGAGCAGTTGGAGATCATCACCGGGTTGTGGGAGGCCGAGAAGGACTACTCCTTCGAGGGCACCTACTACCGGCTGGCCGACTCGCCCGCGCTGCCCAAGCCCGTCCAGCGGCCCCGTCCCCCGATCATCATCGGCGGCACGGGCGCCAAGCGGACGCCGAGGATGGCCGCCAGGTACGCCGACGAGTACAACGTCCCCTTCCACTCCGTCGAGCAGACCGGCGAGGCGTTCGAGCGCGTACGGCAGGCCGCGGGCCGTCCGCTGGTCTACTCGGCGGCCCAGGTCGTCTGCGTCGGCGCCGACGAGGCCGAGCTGGAGCGCAGGGCGGCCGTGATCGGCAACAGCGTGGAGCGGCTGCGCGAGGAGGGCCTGGCGGGCACCCCGTCCGAGGTGCTCGACAAGATCGGCAGGTTCGCCGAGCTGGGCGCGGAGCGGATCTACCTCCAGGTGCTCGACCTGTCCGACCTGGACCACCTGGAGCTGATCGCGGCCGAGATCCTGCCGCACGTGTAAAGACATGGCGGTACTAATCGGGCCTACGGCACACTTGACGGGTGCTGCTGACGATCTCGACCACCGCCACGCCCGCCACCGACCTGGGGTTCCTCCTGCACAAGCATCCGGACAGGGTGCAGGAGTTCTCCCAGTCGTTCGGCACGGCCAGGGTGTTCTACCCCGAGGCGGACGAGAGCAGATGCACCGCCGCGCTCATGCTCGAGGTCGACCCCGTGGCGCTGGTCCGCTCGCGGGGCAGGAACTCGCCCGACTTCAGCCTGGGCCAGTACGTCAACGACAGGCCCTACGCGGCCTCCTCGCTGCTGGCCGTGGCGCTCGGCGACGTCTTCCGCACCGCCAGGGCGGGCCGCTGCAACGCCAGGCCCGAGCTGGCGGAGGGCGCGCTGCCGCTGGAGATCGCCATCCCCGCCCTGCCCTGCAGGGGAGGGCCCGACCTGGCGCGCAGGCTCTTCGAGCCGCTCGGCTGGGAGTGCGAGGCGCTGGCCGTCCCGCTCGATGAGAACTTTCCCGAGTGGGGCGACTCGCGGTATGTGAGCCTGAGGCTGCGCGGCAGCCTCAGGCTGGCCGACGCGCTCAACCACCTGTACGTGCTGCTGCCCGTGCTCGACGACGGCAAGCACTACTGGATCGCGCCCGACGAGGTCGACAAGCTGATCCGCGCGGGCGAGGGCTGGCTGGCCGCCCACCCCGAGCGCACCCTGATCACCCGGCGCTACCTCGGGCGGCGCAGGGCCCTCGAGCGTACGGCCTTCGCCAGGCTCGCCGAGGTGGGCGACGAGACCGAGGAGGCGCTCGAGCCCCGGATCGAGGAGGAGAAGGAGAGGTCCGTCCCGCTCAACACGCTGCGCCGCGAGGCGGTCGTGCGCACGCTGGAGGAGCTGGGCGCGGCCTCCGTCATCGACCTGGGCTGCGGGTCGGGGCAGCTGATCGGCGCGCTGCTGGCCGTGCCGAGGTTCGCCAGGATCACCGGCGTGGACGTCTCCACGCTGGCGCTGACCATCGCCGCCCGCAAGCTGCGCCTGGAGCGGATGCCCGACGCCAAGCGGGCCAGGCTCACCCTCTTCCAGGGCGCGCTCACCTACACCGACCCGCGCTTTTCCGGCTACGACGCGGCGGTCCTCATGGAGGTCGTCGAGCACGTCGACCCGCCCAGGCTCGCGGCGCTCGAGCGGGTGGTGTTCGGCCAGGCCAGGCCGGTGCACGTGATCGTGACCACCCCCAACGCCGAGTACAACGTCAACTACGAGTTCCTGACCGGCATGCGCCACCCCGACCACCGCTTCGAGTGGACCCGCGAGGAGTTCACCGCGTGGGCCGCCGCGACCGCCGAGCTGTACGGCTACCGCGTCACCTTCACGCCGATCGGCGAGGAGGACCCCGAGCACGGGGCTCCGACCCAGATGGGAGTCTTCACCCGTGACCATTAGGATCCCGGAGCTGTCGCTCGTGGTGCTCGTCGGCGTCTCCGGCAGCGGGAAGTCGACCTTCGCCGCCAGGCACTTCAAGCCCACCCAGGTCATCTCCTCCGACTTCTGCCGCGGCCTGGTCTCCGACGACGAGAACGACCAGTCGGCCACCCAGGCCGCCTTCGACCTGCTCGACCACATCGTCGAGACCAGGCTCTCGCGCGGCCTGCTGACCGTGGTCGACGCCACCAGCGTGCAGTTCGCCGCGCGCCAGAAGCTCATCGCGCTGGCCAGGAGGCACGACGTCCTGTGCGACGCGATCGTGCTCGACGTGCCCGAGGAGGTGGCGATCGAGCGCAACGCGGGCCGTCCCGACCGCGACTTCGGCGCGGGAGTGGTGATCCGCCAGCGCAAGGACCTGCGCCGCTCCCTCGGCAAGATCAGCAGGGACGGCTTCCGCAGGGTCCACGTGCTGCGCGGCGTCGAGGAGATCGACAACGCCACCGTCTCCTACGAGAAGGCGTGGACCGACAAGAAGGACCTCACCGGCCCCTTCGACCTCATCGGCGACGTCCACGGCTGCAGGTCCGAGCTGGAGACGCTGCTGACCGAGCTGGGCTGGGAGCTGACCCGCGTGGACGGCAGGGCGGTCGGCGCCGTCCACCCCGAGGGCAGGACGGCCGTCTTCGTCGGCGACCTGGTCGACCGAGGGCCCGACTCGCCGGGCGTCGTCAGGCTCGTCATGGGCATGGTCGCCGCGGGCACCGCGGTCTGCGTGCGAGGCAACCACGAGGAGAAGCTGGTCAGGGCGCTCAAGGGCGCCAAGGTCAAGGTCGCGCACGGCCTGGAGCAGTCGCTCGAGCAGTTCGCCGCCGAGCCCGAGGAGTTCACCCGCGAGGCGACCGCCTTCCTCGACGGCCTCATCAGCCACTACCAGCTCGACGCAGGGCGCCTGGTCGTCGCCCACGCGGGACTGAAGGAGGCCTACCACGGCCGCGCCTCCGGCAGGGTGCGCGCCTTCGCCCTCTACGGCGACACCACGGGGGAGACCGACGAGTACGGCCTGCCCGTCCGCTACCCGTGGGCCCAGGAGTACAGGGGCCGCGCCATGGTCGTCTACGGGCACACCCCGACGACCAAGCCGGAGTGGATCAACAACACGATCTGCCTCGACACCGGATGCGTCTTCGGCGGCAGCCTGACCGCCCTGCGCTACCCCTCGCGCGAGATCGTCTCGGTGCCGGCGGAGAAGGTCTGGTACGAGCCGGTCAAGCCGCTGTCGGCGCCCGGCTACCGCGACCCCGTCATGCTCGACATCGGCGACGTGAGCGGCACCAGGCACATCGAGACCCGCTTCGGCACCAGGGTCAAGGTCATGGAGGAGAACGCCGCGGCCGCGCTCGAGGTGATGAGCAGGTTCGCCGTGGATCCCCGCTGGCTGGTCTACCTGCCGCCGACCATGGCCCCGCCGGAGACCTCGAAGCTCGACGGCTACCTGGAGCACCCGCACGAGGCGTTCGAGGAGTTCGCCGCCCATGGCGTGGGCGAGGTCGTGTGCGAGGAGAAGCACATGGGCTCGCGGGCGGTCGCCGTCCTGGCCAGGACGCCCGAGGTGGCCGCCGAGCGGTTCGGCGTCACCGACGGCTCGGCAGGAGCGGTCTACACGCGCACGGGCCGTCCGTTCTTCGACGACCTCGGCCCGCTGGTGGCTCGGCTGCGCGCGGCCTGCGAGCCGCTCTGGGAGGCGCTCGGCTCGGACTGGGTGGCGCTCGACTGCGAGCTGCTGCCCTGGTCGGCCAAGGCGGGGGAGCTGATCCGCGTGCAGTACGCCGCGGTGGGCGCGGCGGCCGGCGCCGCGCTGCCCGCGGCCACGTCGGCGCTGGAGGCGGCGGCAGGACGCGGGCTGGATGTGGGCGAGTTGCTGGACCGCGCCCGCCGCCGTCAGCACAACGCTGCCCGATTCCGCGAGGCGTATGCGCGCTACTGCTGGCCGGTGAACGGCCTCGAAGGAGTACGGCTGGCGCCGTTCCAGATCCTGGCCTGCGAGGGACGCAACACCGCGCTCGAACCGCACGCCTGGCACCTCGACACCCTCTCGCTGCTCGACGACCCGATCATCACGCCGACCAGGCACCTGTTCGTCGACCTCACCTCGGCCGAGTCGCGCGAGAAGGCGGTCGCGTGGTGGGAGGAGCTGACAGGGCAGGGCGGCGAGGGCATGGTCGTCAAGCCCGCCGTCCATCAGCGGGGAAGGGTGCAGCCGGGTGTGAAGGTGCGCGGACGCGAGTACCTGCGCATCATCTACGGCCCGGACTACACCGACTCGCTCGACCTGCTGCGCCGTCGCTTCCTCGGCAAGAAGCGCTCCATGGCGCTGCGCGAGCACGCGCTCGGCCTCGAGGCGCTGGCCAGGCTGGCCGACGGCGACCCGCTCTGGCGGGTCCACGAACCGGTCTTCGCCGTGCTGGCGATGGAGTCGGAGCCGGTCGATCCGCGCCTGTGACGGTCAAGATTGCGTATGCGCCGCCGTACGGGGGGGTTGTCAGGGTAGCCCCAGTAGATGGCGACTACGAAGGGGCACGAGGAGCACCTCGGGCACGTCGTGTTCATCACGGCGGCGGCGGCGATCGGCGGGTTCCTGTTCGGCTACGACAGCTCCGTCATCAACGGGGCGGTCACGGGGATCCAGAAGCACTTCGGCATGGGCCCCGGCCAGACGGGGTTCGTCGTGGCCATCGCGCTGCTCGGCTCGGCGGTCGGCGCCTGGTTCGCCGGAGGGCTGGCCGACCGCTGGGGCCGCACCAGGACCATGCAGGTGGCCGCCGCGCTGTTCGCGGTCAGCTCCATCGGCCAGATGCTGCCCTTCGCCACCTGGGACCTGGCCGCGTGGCGGGTCCTGGCCGGTATGGCGATCGGCATGGCCTCGGTGCTCGGCCCCGCCTACATCGCCGAGGTCGCCCCGCCCGCCTACAGGGGGCGGCTCGGCTCCTTCCAGCAGTTGGCCATCGTGCTCGGCATCGCCGTCTCGCAGCTGGTCAACTACCTGATCGCGCAGGTCGCCGGCGGTGACGTCAACAACACGCTGTGGGGCCTCGAGGCTTGGCAGTGGATGCTCGGGGCCTGTTTCGTGCCCGCCGCGCTCTACTTCGTCTTCGCCTCGGTCATCCCCGAGTCGCCGCGCTTCCTGGTCGGCGTCGGCAGGGACGACAAGGCGCGCACGGTGCTGTCGGAGGTCGAGGGCGACGACATCGACCTCGACGCCAGGATCGCCGAGATCAGGAGCGTGCTGCGGACCGAGCGGCGTCAGACGCTGCGCGACCTGCGCGGGCCCGCCCTCGGCCTGCTGCCCATCGTGTGGATCGGCATCATCCTGTCGGTCTTCCAGCAGCTGGTGGGCATCAACGTCATCTTCTACTACTCGTCGGTGCTGTGGCAGTCGGTGGGCATCGGCCAGAGCAGCTCCCTGCTGATCAGCTTCTCCAGCTCGATCATCAACATCATCGGCACCTTCATCGCCATCGCCCTGGTCGACAAGATCGGACGCAGGCCGCTGCTGCTCATCGGCTCGGCCGGCATGACGATCTCGCTCGCCGTCGCGTCGTGGGCCTTCAGCGCCGCCGTCGAGGCGGGCGGCAGGGTCACCCTGCCCAACCCCGAGGGCGCGATCGCGCTGGTCGCCGCCAACGTCTTCGTCCTGTTCTTCGCCCTGTCCTGGGGCGTGGTGGTCTGGGTCCTGCTGGGCGAGATGTTCCCCAACCGGATCAGGGCCATCGCGCTGTCGGTCGCGGCCGCCGCCCAGTGGCTGGCCAACTGGCTGATCACCGAGACCTTCCCCTCGCTGTCGGAGTGGAACCTGTCGCTGACCTATCTCGGCTACGCCGTCTTCGCCGCGCTGTCGTTCGTCTTCGTCACCAGGTGGGTCAGGGAGACCAGGGGCCGCAAGCTGGAGGAGATGGGGTAGCGGCCCAGGGCTGGGCCGTTGCGGATAATCCGTATGGGGACGATTGAGTAGGCTGGGGACATGACCGCCATGGCACCCGGCCGCACCGCGCCCGACCTGTCGTTCCTGCTCGACCACACCAGTCACGTGCTGCGCACGAGAATGGCGGCCGAACTGGCCGAGATCGGCCTGACGCCGCGAATGCACTGCGTGCTCGTCCACGCGCTGGAGGGCGAGCGCACGCAGATCCAGCTCGCCGAGATCGGCGACATGGACAAGACGACCATGGTGGTCACGGTCGACGCCCTCGAGAAGGCGGGCCTGGCCGAGCGCCGCCCCTCCAGCACCGACCGGCGGGCGCGGATCATCTCGGTCACCGAGAAGGGCGCCGAGGTCGCCAGGCGCAGTCAGCAGATCGTCGACGGCGTGCATCGAGACGCGCTGGAGGCCCTGCCGGAGGATGAGCGAGAGGTGCTGCTCAGGGCGATGAAGCGGCTGGTCGAGGGCCATCTGTCGAACCCGGTGGAGCTCGGCCAGAGCGCCCGCAGGGCCCGGCAGTCCCAAAAATAAGCCCGTCAAGGATCGTCTGTAACGGAACTATCTGCTACGGTCTCTCTTGTCGCATCTGAACAGGAGAGGCCATGTCCCCCACCCCCTCACGCTGGTTCGCGCTGATCGTTCTGTCGGCGGCGAGCCTGATGACCATCCTCGACGGCAGCATCGTCACCGTCGCGATGCCGGCCATCCAGCACGACCTGGGCTTCACGGCCGCCGAGCTGAGCTGGACCGTCAACGCCTACCTGATTCCGTTCGGCGGCCTGCTGCTCCTTGCCGGACGCCTGGGCGACCTGATCGGCCGCAAGTCCGTCTTCCTGGCCGGCAACGTGGTCTTCACCGCCGCGTCGCTGCTCGCCGGCCTGGCCACCACGCCGGGCCTGCTGATCGCCGCCCGCTTCCTCCAGGGTGTGGGCAGCGCGATGGCCTCGGCGGTGGTGCTCGGCATCCTGGTGACGCTGTTCACCGAGCCGAGGGAGCGGGTCAAGGCCATCGGTGTCTTCAGCTTCACCGGCGCCGCCGGAGCCTCCATCGGCCAGGTGCTCGGCGGCGTCCTGACCGACGCGCTGTCCTGGCACTGGATCTTCTTCATCAACCTGCCCATCGGGCTGGCCACCGTCGCGCTGGCCGTACGCGTCCTGCCGGCCGACCGCGGCGCAGGGCTCGCGGCGGGCGCCGACGCGCTCGGCGCCGCGCTGGTCACCGGCGGCCTGATGCTGGGCATCTACACCGTCGTCAAGATCGAGGAGTACGGCTGGCTCGCCGGTCACACGCTGGGCCTCGGCGCGGTGTCGCTGGCCCTGCTGGCCGGCTTCTTCGTCCGGCAGGCCAAGGCCGCCGCCCCGCTCATGCCGCTGCGCATCTTCCGCTCCCGCAACGTCTCCGGCGCGAACCTGGCCCAGATGCTGAGCCTGTCGGCGATGTTCGCCTTCCAGATCCTCGTCGCGCTCTACATGCAGAAGGTCCTGGGCTACACCGCGCTCGAGACCGGCCTGGCGATGCTGCCCGCGGCGGTCGCGATCGGCGGCATCTCGCTGTTCGTCTCCGCCAGGCTCAACAACCGCTTCGGAGCGCGTGCCGTCCTCATCGCGGGCCTGATCCTGCTGCTTGCCGCGATGGGCTGGCTCATCAGGGTGCCGGTGCAGGCGTCGTACGTCCACGACCTGCTGCCGGTCATGCTGCTGATCGCCGGCGGCGGTCTGGTGCTGCCCGCCCTGGCCACGCTCGGCATGTCCGCGGCCAGGGCCGACGACGCGGGGCTCGCCTCGGGGCTGTTCAACACCACGCAGCAGATCGGCATGGCGCTGGGCGTGGCCGTCCTGTCCACCATGGCCGCCTCCCGAACCGGAGAGCTGCTGGCCGGGGGAGCGACCCAGGCCGCGGCCCTGACCGGCGGCTACCGGCTGGCGTTCGGCATCGCGGCGGGCCTGCTGCTGGCGGCCCTCGTGGTCGCGCTGGTCGTGCTCCGCTCCGCCGAACGCGACCCCGCCGCCCAGCAGGCGGCCCCGTCCGAGCCGGTCATCCTCGGCTAGACCCGTTCCCCGCCCGCGGGTGAGAGCCGCGCCGGCCGTCGCCGCCGGTCCCGGGTGATCGGGGCCGGCGATCCGCGCGGGGCGGTGATCAGGGGCGCAGCCGGTGCGGACGCGCGCGGCGGTGGACGAAGCCGAACACCATCGCGGCCACCCACACGAAGAACAGCACCTTGAGCACCGACCATCCGCCGACCGCGATGCCGATGACCAGCGCGAGCAGCAGGAAGGGCGCGATCGGCCCGGGACCCCTGCGGTGGCGCCTGTGGTGGTGCGGGCTCCAGCGGGCATGGGGGAGGTGGTGCGGCCGCCCCCGCAGCTGCGCGAGGTGGTGGCGGTGGGCTGCCATGGCCTCGGGCCAGCCGTAGGCGGACTCCTCGGGGGAGTGGCGAGCGGGACCGGGCAGATCGGCGCAGACGCGGGTCAGCTCGCCCGCCGTCTTCGCCGTCAGGGCCAGGCCGAGACGCTCGTCGAGCTCCTCGCGGGTCAGGCGGCCCTGCGCGTAGTGCTCGCGCAGGGCGGCCATCGTCTCGTCGCGCTCGGCGTCGCCGATGCGCAGCTCTTCACCTGTGGTCATGGCGGGAGGTCACTCCTCGTCGGGGTCGCCGTCGGCCAGGATCTGGTAGAGCTTGCGGCGCGTCTCGACCAGCGCCTTGCGGGCCTCGCGCACCTGTGCCTCCGTGCCGGAGTGCAGGATCTGCATCATCGCGAAAGCCGACTGCTTGGCGATGTCCATCAACTCGGCAGAGTTGTCGTCGATGTCGGGGCGCATGGCGTCCCACGGCGCGCGGACCTCTTCGGGGTGCTCGGCGATGTAGGCCTGCCCCGCGTCGGTGAGACGGAAGGTCTTGCGGCCCTCGTTCTCCTCGGCGATCACCAGACCCTCGTCGGTGAGCTGCTGGAGGGCCGGGTAGACGGCGCCGGGGCTCGGCTTCCAGCCGCCTTCGCTGCGCTCGGCGATCTCCTGGATGACCTGGTAGCCGTTGCGCGGCTCCTCGGCGAGCAGGGCGAGGATGGCGGCGCGGACGTCGCCGCGCTTGGCCTTGCGGCCGCTGCCGCCGAATCCGTGACGGCCGAACGGCCCGCCTGGACCGCCCCATGGGCCTCTGCCGAACTCGAAGGGGAACGGGCCGGGCCTGCCCCTTCCTCGCTGCCGGTGTTCGTGCGGGCCTCCCTCGTGCGGCGGGCCCTGCCTCTGGTGGTGATGACCGCCGTGCTGCCACGCCCCGGCCATCATGCGGAACGCCTCGCGGGCGGCCCTCTTCATCTCGCGGGGGTCGGCCCACTGGCCGCCGCCCATTGCCTGTGCGGAACTCATGGTGTGTTCTCCGTTCATACGCGATCGACTTTCGACCGCTCTCGATGCTTCAAAGATATATCGCTAACATTCTGAAGGCAAGGCCGGTTTCGGGACAGCTGTGGGGAAGTGCCGCGGAGTGACCTAGATCACGAAAAAGTCGCGGAATTCGGGAACATGGATGGGATGGGGGCCGTTAACTAGAGCAGACGAGGTCGTTCCGCGTCGGCAGGGCTGGGGGGTGCTGTCGCCGCGGTAGCGACCTCGTCTTTTTTGTCCCCGTCTCCCGCACGCGCTTTGCTCTACGATGACGTAGCGTGATCTTGACATGATGGGGCACACACACGCGCTGACCGGAGCCGCCGCCTGGCTGGGCCTCGCGCCCGTCTTCGCCGCGCTTCCGCTGGTGAACGAGTCGAGCAGGTTCATCGAGACGGGCATCATGGCGGGCGCCCTGACCCCCGCCGAACTCATCGCGGGCGCGCTGGTGTGCGCGGGCGCGGCGATGCTGCCCGACCTCGATCACCCCAGCGCCACCATCGCCCAGACCTTCGGCCCCGTGACCTGGCTGCTCAGCAAGGCGGTCTCGTGGCTGTCGGGCGGGCACAGGGGGGCCACGCACTCGCTGGCCTTCGCTGTGGCGGCGGGGTTCGGCGCGCACTACCTGGCCAGCACATACCCGATCGGCAGGGACATCATGGTCGTCCTGCTCATCGGCCTGTCCCTGCGCGCGATCGGCATCGGCATCCCCGGCAACAAGATGGGCTCGGCGATGGTCAACATCGGGCTCACCGCGGGGCTCTACGTCGTGTTCATGTCGCTGGGCGTGGGCTACGCGTGGCTGGGGCTGGCGGTCGGGATCGGCTCGCTCATCCACGTGGTCGGCGACTGCATGACCGAGCGGGGCTGTCCCGTGCTGTGGCCGATGGCCTACAAGTTCATGCTGCCGTGGAAGATCGGCATCAAGACCGGCAAGAAATTCGAGCAGAAGATTCTCGCGCCGGTACTTTCCGTGGCGATTGTCGGCCTCCTGTTCTGGCGCCTCGCCTACTAGCGGGTAACTTGATGTCGAGATACTTTGCCGGATATCTTGATGTCGAGAGATCCGGCCCCGCCTCCTGGTTAGGGTGACCTAACGTCATGGGAGGTCGCATGGTGCGGCAGGATTTGTGACTGAGAACTTGTCTAACGAGGAGGCGAATCACCGTGTCCGCGAACAGCTTCGGCAGCCGTGACACGCTACGCGTCGGCGACGCGTCGTATGAGATTTTCCGGCTTGATGCCGTCGAGGGCGCTGCCCGCCTCCCCTACAGCCTGAAGATCCTGCTGGAGAACCTCCTCCGCACCGAGGACGGCGCGAACATCACCGCCGACCACATCCGTGCGCTGGGCCAGTGGGACCCGAGCGCGGCGCCGAGCGTGGAGATCCAGTTCACGCCCGCGCGCGTCATCATGCAGGACTTCACCGGAGTGCCGTGCGTGGTCGACCTGGCCACGATGCGCGAGGCCGTACGCGACCTGGGCGGCGACCCCGCCCGCATCAACCCGCTGGCCCCCGCCGAGATGGTCATCGACCACTCGGTCATCGTCGACTTCTTCGGCCACCCCGACTCCTTCCAGCGCAACGTGCAGAGGGAGTACGAGCGCAACCGCGAGCGCTACCAGTTCCTGCGCTGGGGCCAGACGGCCTTCGACGAGTTCAAGGTGGTCCCGCCGGGCACCGGCATCGTCCACCAGGTCAACATCGAGCACCTGGCCCGCGTGGTCATGACCCGCGACGGCAAGGCCTACCCCGACACCTGCGTCGGCACCGACTCCCACACCACGATGGAGAACGGCATCGGCGTGCTCGGCTGGGGCGTCGGCGGCATCGAGGCCGAGGCCGCGATGCTCGGCCAGCCGATCTCGATGCTGATCCCGCGCGTGGTCGGCTTCAAGCTCACCGGCAAGCTGCCGGCCGGCGCGACCGCCACCGACCTGGTGCTCACCATCACCGAGATGCTGCGCAAGCACGGCGTGGTCGGCAAGTTCGTCGAGTTCTACGGCGAGGGCGTCTCCTCGGTGCCGCTGGCCAACAGGGCCACGATCGGCAACATGAGCCCCGAGTTCGGCTCGACCTGCGCGATCTTCCCGATCGACGGCCAGACCATCGACTACCTGCGCCTGACCGGCCGCTCCGAGGAGCAGATCGCCCTCACCGAGGCCTACGCCAAGCAGCAGGGCCTCTGGCTCGACCCCTCGGCGGAGGAGCCGGTCTTCTCCGAGTACATCGAGCTCGACCTGGCCACGGTCGTCCCCTCGATCGCCGGCCCGAAGCGCCCGCAGGACCGCATCGCGCTGAGCGACGCCAAGCGCGCCTGGCGCGCGGCCGTCAAGGACTACGCGACGGAGGCCGACTTCGGCCCCGCCGACGAGGCCTCGGCCGAGTCCTTCCCCGCCTCCGACTCCCCGGCGATCAGCCACGACGGCAACGGCGACCAGCCGCACGCCCCCGCGCTGAACGGCTCGCGCCCGCACAAGAAGGTGCCGGTCACGCTGGCCGACGGCACCTCCTTCGAGATCGACCACGGCATCGTCTCGATCGCCGCGATCACCTCGTGCACCAACACCTCCAACCCGTTCGTCATGCTGGGCGCGGCCCTGCTGGCGCGCAACGCGGTGGAGAAGGGCCTGACCCGCAAGCCGTGGGTCAAGACCTCGCTGGCCCCCGGCTCGCAGGTCGTCACCGGCTACTTCGAGCGCTCGGGGCTCCAGCCGTACCTCGACAAGATCGGTTTCAACCTGGTCGGCTACGGCTGCACCACCTGCATCGGCAACTCCGGCCCGCTGCCCGAGGAGATCTCGGCCGCGGTGCAGGAGCACGACCTGGCCGTCACCGCGGTCCTGTCGGGCAACCGCAACTTCGAGGGCCGCATCAACCCCGACGTGAAGATGAACTACCTGGCCTCGCCGCCGCTGGTGGTCGCCTACGCGCTCGCGGGCACGATGGACATCGACCTCGACAACGAGCCGCTCGGCACCGGCGCCGACGGGCAGCCGGTCTTCCTCAAGGACATCTGGCCCTCGCCCGAGGAGGTCGCCGAGGTCGTCAGCTCCTCGATCGGCCGCGAGATGTTCGAGCGCGACTACGCCGACGTCTTCAAGGGCGACGAGACCTGGCAGTCGCTGCCGATCCCGACCGGCAACACCTTCGAGTGGGACCCCGCCTCCACCTACGTGCGCAAGGCGCCCTACTTCGAGGGCATGCCGGAGAAGCCCGAGCCCGTCACCGACATCTCCGGGGCCCGCGTCCTGGTCAAGGTCGGCGACTCGGTCACCACCGACCACATCTCGCCCGCGGGCTCGATCAAGGCCGGCACCCCCGCCGCGCAGTACCTGCAGGCCAACGGCGTCGAGGTCAAGGACTTCAACTCCTACGGCTCGCGGCGCGGCAACCACGAGGTCATGATCCGCGGCACGTTCGCCAACATCCGCCTGCGCAACCAGATCGCGCCGGGCACCGAGGGCGGCTACACCCGCGACTTCACCCAGGCCGACGGCCCGGTGTCGTTCATCTACGACGCCTCGGTCAACTACGCCTCCGAGGGCACGCCGCTGGTCGTCCTGGCCGGCAAGGAGTACGGCTCTGGCTCCTCGCGCGACTGGGCCGCCAAGGGCACCGCGCTGCTCGGCGTCAGGGCCGTCATCGCCGAGTCCTACGAGCGCATCCACCGCTCCAACCTGATCGGCATGGGCGTCCTCCCGCTGCAGTTCCCCGAGGGACAGACGGCCGAGTCGCTGGGCCTGACCGGCGAGGAGAGCTTCGACATCACCGGAGTCGAGGCGCTCAACCAGGGCTCGATCCCCGGCACCGTGCACGTGAAGGCGGGCGAGGTCGAGTTCGACGCGGTCGTGCGCATCGACACGCCCGGCGAGGCCGACTACTACCGTCACGGCGGCATCATGCAGTACGTGCTGCGCTCGCTGCTGGCCAAGTAGGGGGACTTCCCGCTCCCGCACCCGGCCATCAGCCGGGGGCGGGCGGCGGGGGCCCGGCCATGGGCCGGGCGGGCGTGACCCTCAACGCGCCCCACTCGGGGGAACCACCCGATCTGACCGACGCCCCGCGCACCACCCCGCGCGGGGCGTCGGCGTTCTCCGCGCCGCCGTGGCTCACCTCTGCGACGGCACGCGCCGTCGGCGCGGCCGTCACGAGACCCTGGACGGCGGCGCCGACCAAGTGTCGCACGCCGAGGGCGACCCGGCCGCGTAGCCGCGTCCGAGCCAGTACGCGCGGCTGGCGCCCTTGCCGTGGCTGCGACGCCCCTCGGGCTCGTCCCCGCTCGCCCTCACCGCCTCGACGAGCGCCGTCCAGTCGGCGGGGGAACGGCCGAGCGAGCGCCACACGCTTGCGGTGAACACCCCCGCCAGGCAGTCGGCCTGCAGCTCGTAGCGCCTGCCCAGCTCGGCCTGGTCGCCCCTGCGGGCGCGCACCAGCCTCTCGTAGGCGCTCCTGACGCCCGCCTGCTGCTGCACGTGGTGACCGTACTCGTGGGCGGCGATCTTCAGCGGGTACAGGTCGGTGCGCCCCTCGATCCACGGGCCCTCGAGGGGGAAGACGAGCGTGGCGCGCCGGGTGCAGTAGAAGGCCGCCGCGCCGCCCGGCCACGGCAGGCCGCACACCTCGTCCTGCGGCTGCTCGAAGTAGAGGACCCTGGGGGCGCGGTAGCGCAGCCCCGCCCTGCGGAAGTGCGCCGACCACCCGGTGTCCATGCACCTGACGATCGCGGTGAGGTACTCCTTCGATCGGGGGATGCCGCCCGAGATCAGCGGCGGCTCGGGACAGGAGGCGGCGCGCAGCACGCCGGTCCCGTGGAGCCGTCCCGGCGGGCCTGCCTGTGCCTGGCCGTGAGCGGGCGGGACGGCGAGAGCACCGGTCGTGACCAGGGCGAGGGCGCAGGTGGCGGCCCGGCGAAGGGGGATTCTCACGACCATGGAGCATAGAGCCCATGACAGACGCGGTGTTGATCCTGATTCTTGCGGGTTTGGCGGTGTTTGTGGGGGCGGTTGTTCAGGGAAGCATCGGGTTCGGCCTGGGTCTGGTCGCCGCTCCCGTCCTGACGATGCTCGACCCCACCCTCATGCCGGGCTCGATCCAGGTGGTCAACGCCACGTTGCCGCTGTTCACGCTGGCCGTGGAGTGGCGCAGGGCGGATTGGAGGGGACTGGGCTTCGCGCTGCTCGGCCGGCTGCCGGGCAGCGCGATCGGCGCCGTCATCGTCGTCCACGTCTCCGCCACGTCCCTCGGCGTCTTCGTCGGGGTCATGGTGCTGATCGCCGTGGCGCTGACCGCACGGGCGGTGGCGGTGCCGCGCAACGGCTGGACGACCACCGCGGCGGGGTTCGCCTCGGGTGTCACGGGGACCGCCACCGGCATCGGGGGGCCGCCGATGGGGCTGGTCTACCAGAACGCCAGGGGCCCGGAGATCCGCGCGACGCTGGCCGCCTTCTTCTTCCTCAGCGCCAGCCAGTCGCTGCTCATCCTCTGGTGGGTCGACCGGTTGCCGGCCAGGGCGCTGTGGTCGGGCGCGCTGCTGATCCCGTTCCTGGTCGTGGGGTTCCTCGTCTCCGGGCCGCTGCGCCGCCACCTCGACGGCGGCGGGGTCAGGCGCGCCGTCCTCGTGGTGGCGGCGCTCTCCGCGCTGGCGCTGGTCGCGCAGAGCCTGCTGTGAGCGCGGCCCGCCCAACCCGCAGGTCTTCGTCTTCGCCGAGCGGAGCGCGACCTCGGGGTGGCGCGCCGACGCCTTGTCCAGCAGGGGCTGCGGCCTGCCCCGCAGGTGCAGGAGAACTCGTCGTCGTGCTCGCCCTCGCACGCGCCCGCCTCCTGATGCTGGGCGAACGCCGGTTACCCGGGCGTTTCTGGATTGTTACCCGCCACAACAAACTCGCCCTGCCGGGGGTCTTCCAAAGCAGGCCGCGGCGGAATACGTTGCCGCAAACAACATTCACCGCGTACGGCAGGCGCCGCCGTACGCGGGCGGAGCAACCCCCCATCCGTTCCCCCTGAGAAAGGACCCGTGCACCATGCGCAAGGGGATCCTCAGCCTGACCGCCGCGGTAGCGGCGACGACCCTCGGTCTCACCGCGTGCGGGGGCGACAGCGGTGGCACCACCCAGGCCAGTCCTGCCCAGTCCAGCGCGGCGCCCGCCTCCAGCGCGGCCGCCGCGGGCAAGATCGGCGTCATCCTTCCCGACAGCAAGTCCTCGGCCAGGTGGGAGACCGCGGACCGCAAGTACCTGGAAGAGGCCTTCAAGGCCGCGGGCGTCGCCTACGACATCCAGAACGCCCAGGGCGACAAGAACGCCTTCCAGACGATCGCCGACCAGATGATCACCAACGGCGCGACCGTGCTGATGATCGTCAACCTGGACTCCGGCACCGGCAAGGCCGTGCTCAGCAAGGCCAAGGCGCAGGGCGTGGCCACCATCGACTACGACAGGCTGACGCTCGGCGGCGGCGCGGCCTACTACGTCAGCTTCGACAACACCAAGGTCGGCACCCTGCAGGGTGAGGGCCTGTCGAAGTGCCTGGCCGACAAGAAGGCCGACAAGCCCATGGTCGCCTACCTCAACGGCTCGCCCACCGACAACAACGCGACGCTGTTCAAGGCCGGCTACGACGGCGTGCTCAAGCCGAAGTTCGACTCGGGCGAGTACGTCAAGGGCCCGGACGAGTCGGTGCCCGACTGGGACAACGCCAAGGCAGGCACGATCTTCGAGCAGATGCTCACCGGCGAGCCGAAGATCGCGGGCGTGCTCGCCGCCAACGACGGCCTCGGCAACGCCGCCATCACCGTGCTGAAGAAGAACAACCTCAACGGCAAGGTGCCGGTCACCGGCCAGGACGCCACCGTCCAGGGCCTGCAGAACATCCTCGCCGGCGACCAGTGCATGACGGTCTACAAGGCGATCAAGAAGGAGGCCGACGCGGCGGCCGCGCTGGCGGTCTCCCTGGCCAAGGGCGAGAAGCCCTCGGCCACCGGCACGGTCAAGGACACCGAGAGCGGTCAGGACGTGCCCGCCGTGCTGCTCGACCCCCAGGGGATCTTCTTCGACAGCGTGAAGGACGTCGTGGCCGACGGTTTCGTCACCAAGGACGAGCTGTGCACGGGCGAGTTCGCCGCCAAGTGCACCGAGGCCGGAATCCAGTAGACGCGGTCAGGGGTACGGCTGGCGGCAGCCGTACCCCTGCGGAGGAGCATATGAACCCCGTTCTTGAAGTGAGAGGGATCGACAAGAGCTTCGGTCCCGTCCAGGTCCTGCACGACGTCACCTTCGCCGCGCACAGGGGCGAGGTCACCGCACTGGTGGGCGACAACGGCGCGGGCAAGTCCACCCTGGTCAAGTGCATCGGCGGCATCTACCCGATCGACGCGGGCGACTATTTCTTCGACGGCGAGCAGGTGCACGTCGGCGGCCCCCGCGACGCGGGCGAGCTGGGCATCGAGATCGTCTACCAGGACCTCGCGCTCTGCGACAACCTCGACATCGTCCAGAACATGTTCCTGGGCAGGGAGCGCAGGAGCGGGCTGGTGCTCGACGAGGCCACGATGGAGGAGATGGCCCAGCAGACCCTCACCAGCCTGTCGGTCAGGACCGTGAAGTCCATCAGGCAGCAGGTCTCCAGCCTCTCGGGCGGGCAGCGGCAGACCGTCGCCATCGCCAAGGCCGTGCTGTGGAACAGCAAGGTCGTCATCCTCGACGAGCCCACCGCCGCGCTCGGCGTCGCGCAGACCGCGCAGGTGCTCGAACTGGTCCGCAGGCTCGCCGACAAGGGTCTGGCGGTCGTGCTGATCTCGCACAACATGAACGACGTGTTCGCCGTCTCCGACCGGATCGCCGCGCTCTACCTCGGGCGGATGGCCGCCCAGGTCAAGACCGCCGACGTGACCCACGCGCAGGTCGTCGAACTCATCACCTCGGGGCGCAGCGGAGACCTGGGCCTCACGAACGGGGTCTCGACATGAGCAAGCTCCTGGCCGACGACGAGGCCATCGTCACCGCAGTGCGGCAGCCCTCCATCGGCAACAGCGCCCGCGCCTACACGGAGAGGGTGCGCGGCGGCGACATGGGCGCGCTGCCCGCCGTGCTCGGCCTGGTCGTGCTCTGCACCGTCTTCGCGCTGCTGCGGCCCACCTTCCTCACCCCCGTCAACTTCGCCAACCTCTTCACCCAGGGTGGCCAGATCACCGTCATCGCCATGGGCCTGGTCTTCGTCCTGCTGCTGGGCGAGATCGACCTGTCGGCGGGCTTCGCCAGCGGCGTGTGCGCCGCCGTGCTCGCCGTGACGCTGACCGACATGGGCATGCCCTGGTACGTCAGCGTGCTGGCGGCCATCCTCACCGGTGTCCTCATCGGCCTGGTGCTGGGCGTGCTGGTGGCCAAACTCGGCATACCCTCCTTCATCGTCACGCTGGCGGGCTTCCTCGCCTTCCAGGGCGTGCTGCTCGTGCTCCTGGAGGAGGGCACCAACATCTCCATCCGCGACGAGACGATCCTGGCCATCGCCAACAGGAACCTCACCCCGATGCTCGGCTGGGGCCTGTTCCTGGTCGGGGTCGGCGGCTACGCGGCCGTCCAGATCGTCAGGTCGCTGAAGCGGTCGCGGCGCGGCCTGGTCGCCGACCCCGCCTCGCTGATCGCCGCGCGCGTCGGCACGATGGCGGTGATCGCCGGCCTCGCGGTCTACGTGCTCAACCTGGAGCGCAGCCGCAACCCCGCCCTGGTGTCGCTCACCGGCGTGCCCATCGTGGTGCCGATCGTGCTCGCCCTGCTGGTCGTGTGGACGTTCGTGCTGCGCCGCACCGCCTTCGGCAGGCACATCTACGCGGTCGGCGGCAACGCGGAGGCCTCCCGCAGGGCAGGCATCAACGTGGACCGGATCAAGATCAGCGCGTTCGTGATCTGCTCGGGCATCGCGGCGGTCGGGGGCATCATCGCCGCCTCCAGGGGCGCCTCCGTCGACCCGAACACCGGCGGCAGCCAGGTGCTGCTCTACGCCGTCGGCGCCGCCGTGATCGGCGGCACCAGCCTGTTCGGCGGCAAGGGCCGCGTGATGGACGCCGTCCTCGGCGGCGCGGTCATCGCGGTCATCGACAACGGCATGGGTCTCATGGGCTACGGCTCCAGCGTCAAGTTCATCGTCACGGGATCGGTGCTTCTGCTGGCGGCAGGGGTGGACGCGCTCGCCCGTCGTAGGGCGGCCGCCGCTGGTCTAAGGTGATCAGCGACTTCGGCACGGCAAAGGATCCACTGACGATGCGAGCGGGCCCGTCCCAGGAGGAGATCAGGCGTCACAACCTCGGCGCGCTGCTTCGCCATGTCCACCTGGGCGGGCCCACCTCCAGGGCCGAACTGACCTCCAGGATGGGCCTGAACCGCAGCACGATCATGGCCCTCACCTCCGACCTGACCGCCGCGGGCCTGGTGCGCGAGGAACTGCCGCGCGAGACGGGCAGGGCAGGTCGCCCCTCGCTCGTGGTGCGGCCCGAGTCCTCGCGGGTCTACGTCTTCGCCTTCGACGTCGGCCCCGACCGGCTCGCGGTGGCCCGCGTCGGGCTGGGCGGGGTGATCCTCGACCGGCGCGAGTCCGTACGGCGGCGCGGCGCCTTCGACCTGGAGGAGGTCGTCGGCGCGCTGGCCGCCTTCGCCAGGCAGATGCACCGCAAGACCCGCGCGGACACCGTCTGCGTGGGAGCGGCGGCCGCGGTCTCGGGCGGCGTGGGCAGGAGCGACGGGGTCGTCAGGTACGGGCCCAACCTCCTGCAGGCGGAGGCCCCCTTCGGCGAGGCGCTGGCCAGGAAGCTGGGCCTCGGCCTGCAGGTCAGCGTCGGCAACGACGCCAACCTCGGCGCGCTGGCCGAGCACACCAGGGGCGTCGGCGTGTCCGTGAGAGACCTGATCTACCTGCACGGCGACGTCGGCGTGGGCGGAGGGGTGATCGCGGGCGGGCACCTGCTCGGCGGGCACGAGGGGTTCGGCGGCGAGGTGGGCCACATGGTGGTCCACCCCGGCGGACGGCTGTGCGGGTGCGGCTCGCACGGCTGCCTGGAGGCCGAGGTGGGGGAGCGGGCGCTGCTGGAGGCGGCGGGCCGCACCACCGAGGGGCCCCTCGGACGCGACGCGGTCAGGGCCGTGGTCGACGCCGCCGACAGGGGCGACATCGTGGCGCAGGCCGCGCTGAGCCGCGTGGGCGACTGGCTCGGCCTCGGCGTGGCCAACCTGGTCAACATCTTCAACCCGGAGATGGTGATCTTCGGAGGGATGCTGCGCGAGGTCTATCTCGGCTCGGCCGCCCAGGTGCGCAGCCGCCTCGCGATCGACGCGCTGCCCGCCCACAGGGAGAAGCTGCGGCTGCGCACCTCCGAGCTGGCCGACGACGCCACGCTGGTCGGCGCGGCCGAGCTGGCCTTCGCGCACGTGCTGGCCGATCCGCTCGAGGCGCTGGCCAGGGTGGGCGGCTAGGAGACCTTGGAGGCGGGGGCCGTCCAGGTGTTGCACGAGGCGGGGTCGGCGGTGCGGAAACCCCTGTCGAGCCAGTCGGCGATGTTGCGGCCCTTGCCGTGGTCGCGCACCTTGCTCACCTCGTCGCCGCTCTGCCTGTCGATGAGCAGCAGCTCCTGCCAGTCGGCCTCCGTGCGGTCGAGGGAGTCCCAGACGCTGCCGATGAAGACGCCCGCCAGGCACTCGGCCTGAAGCTCGAAGCGGCGGGTCTGTTCGAGCTCCTCCTTCCTGCCGCTGAAGGGCTCGTACTCGAAGGCACGGGTGATGCCCGTCAGGTTCTGGACGTGGTGGGCGTACTCGTGGGCCACCGTGTCGAACAGGAACAGGTCGTAGGGATACTCCAGTGCCTTCTTGTCCAGCACGATGGTGAAACGCCGCTCAGGCGTGCAGTAGACGCCCGCCGCGTCGCCCACCTTCTCGTCGCAGAACGTCGCGGTCGGCCTGGTGGTGAAGCTGATGCCCGGCCGGGTGAACTTCACGCCCATCGCGGCGAAGCGCTCGCCCCACGAGCTGTTCAGGCACTCGTAGACGCCCAGCACGTACCGCCTGGCCGAGGCGCGGTCGTCGGCGGTGATCGCTCTCTCGGGGCAGGAGGAGGCCTTGAGCGGGCCGCCGCCGTACAACTTGTTCTTGGTCAGTCGCGGACCCTTGATCGGATAGGCGCCCGAGGCGGCTGACGCGGGGACGGCGGTGCCGCCGACAAGCAGGACGGCCAGCACAGCGGTGGCGGCGGCGCCGAGAAAGGGGAATCTCATGGGGCGCATTGTCCAGACATGCGCTTGAAAAATGATTGATGTCCGCGATCAGCTAAGACCGCGGACATCAAGTGAAAAATCACGACATGCTTAGGAGACGCGGGCCTTGGGAGCGCTGAAGGTGTTGCAGGCGTTCGGCGACTCGGCGTCGAAGCCCCTCTTCAGCCAGTAGGCGATGTTGGCCGGCTTGCCGTGGATCCCGTCGTCGAAGCCCGCCTGGGCGACCTTGAGGATGTACTTGAAGTCGAAGTCGCGGCGGCCGAGCGACTGCCACACGCTGCCGATGAAGGCGCCGGAGAAGCACTCGGCCTGCAGCTCGATCCTGCGGGCCTCGTCGTAGATGCGGGCCTTGCTCTTGCCCTTCCTGCGGTCGACGACGTCGATCATGCCGGTCAGCTCCTGGACGTGGTGGCCGTACTCGTGCGCCACGACCTCCATCAGGAACAGCTCGGTGGGCTCGGACAGGATGGCGGGGTTGAGCAGGACCGTCATCTTGCGCTCGGGCGGGCAGTAGAGCGCCTGCGCGCCCTCGGGGAACTTGCCGCACTTGCCGACCGACTGGCCGGGCTTGCTGACGACGCCGAACTTCGGCTTGCTGAAGGGGATCTTCGCCTTGGCGAGCTGACGGCTCCACGAGTCGTTGAGGCAGTCGAGCACGAACTCCAGGTACACCCTGGCGCCGTCCAGGTCGTCGCGCTGGATCGGCTGCTCCTGGCACTCCTTGAGCTCCATCGCGCCGCTCTTGTAGACCTTGTTCGAGGTCAGGACCGGCGGGAAGGCGGGGGTGCCCGCGGCAGCCGTACCGGCGAACAGGAGGCTCGCTAGGGCGCCGGAAAGCACGGCGAATAGGGGGGAACGCATAGTCACAGGACTTTAGACCACCAAGCGGTCACGCCGGAAGGCGCGACCGCCGGCGGGGAGCGGGCTAGGAGACGTACTTGGCGGAGACGTTCCAGGTGTTGCACGCGGCGGCGGCGCCGTAGTCCCAGCCGCGCTGCATCCACCTGGCCTGGTTACGGCTGGAGCCGTGGTCGTTCTGCGGCCAGATGGAGGCGCCCTTCTCGCCGAACCAGTCGATGATCTGCTGGTAGTAGGCCTCGTCCACGGGCAGCGTGTCCTTGACCGACTTCATGAAGACCGCCGACAGGCACTCGGCCTGCAGCTCGAGACGGCGCGAGTAGGCGAGCTTGCCCGCCTTGCTGGCGCGCCAGTGCACCTGGCCGTACCACGGCATGATGCCGGCGACCTGCTGCACGTGGTGGGCGTACTCGTGCGCCATCAGCCGGCCGATGCCGACGGGCGACGGATTGCGCAGCTCCGTCTTGGTGATCAACATGTACATGGTCCTGTCGGAGGAGCAGTAGACGCCGGAGGCGCCGGTCAGCCACCTGCCGCAGGCGGTGTTGCGCTTGGTCGTGATGATCCGCAGGCGCGGCTTGGAGAAGGGCATCCTGGCCTGCTTGAACTCGGCGGCCCACGCGCGGTTCAGGCAGTTGGTGAAAGCCTGGAGGAAGTGCTTGTAGGCGGCGGTGCTGCCGCGCTGGATCTCGCCGGGAGCGCAGTTGGAGCGCGCGAGCGTCCCCGTCTTGTACAACGGGCTGCTCGTGGCCGCGGCCTTCCCTCGGGGAGGCGCCACCTGCGCGGCCTCCGTGGTGGTGCCGGCGGAGGCCTGGGCGACGCCTGCCGTGCCGACGCCGGCCATGGCCAGCACCAGCCCGGCGGCCACAAGTGACGGAAGTTTCCTAAGGGGGACAGTGTTCATAGTGGGTAAACCCTAGGCCAAGATCGGACAAATCAGGGTGCATTTGACTCCGGTGAGTCATCGCGTGGTCCACGAACTAGACTCGATCCGTTGGCGAGTGGATGAGGGGATGATTCCGTGAGCGGGCTGCTGGCCTCGATCAAGGGACCGCACGACGTCAAACGGCTGGCGGCCGAGGAGCTGCCACAGCTCGCCCAGGAGGTTCGTGATCTGCTGGTCGACTCCTGTGCGAGGAACGGCGGGCACCTGGGCCCCAACCTGGGTGTGGTCGAAGTCACCATCGCGCTGCACAGGGTCTTCGACTCGCCGCGCGACCCGATCATCTGGGACACCGGCCACCAGTCCTACGTCCACAAGATGCTCACAGGGCGCTCGGACGGCTTCGACGCGCTCAAGCAGGAGGGCGGCCTGTCCGGCTACCCGAGCCAGGCCGAGTCGCCGCACGACTTCGTGGAGAACTCCCACGCCTCCACCGCCCTGTCCTACGCCGACGGCCTGGCCAAGGCGTTCAAGCTGCGCGGCGAGCGCGACAGGGTGGCGGTCGCGGTGATCGGCGACGGCGCTCTCACCGGCGGCATGGCATGGGAGGCGCTCAACAACATCGCCGCGGTCAAGGACCTGCCCTGCGTGATCGTCGTCAACGACAACGGACGCTCCTACTCGCCCACCATCGGCGGGCTGGCCACACACCTGGCCAAGCTGCGGGTCAACCGCCGCTACGAGGACATGCTCGAGTTCGTCAAGAACAAGATCGGAAACGTTCCCGTCGTCTACGACGCGCTGCACGGCTTCAAGAAGGGCGTCAAGGACGTCCTGGCGCCCCAGGTGATGTTCGAGGACCTCGGCCTGAAGTACGTCGGCCCGATCGACGGCCACGACGAGCAGGCTGTCGAGGAGGCGCTGCGCAAGGCGCGCGGCTTCGGCGGGCCCGTCATCGTGCACGCCCTCACCCAGAAGGGCCGCGGCTACGCCCCGGCGGAGAACCACGACGAGGACCAGTTCCACTCGCCGGGAGCCTTCGACAGGGCCACGGGCGTGGAGAAGCCCAAGGGCCGCATCTGGACCAACGTCTTCAGCGAGGAGCTGGTCGCGCTCGGCAAGGAGCGCGACGACCTGGTGGCGATCACCGCCGCCATGCTCCACCCCACAGGTCTCAACGCCTTCGCCGAGGCCTTCCCCGACCGCACCTACGACGTCGGCATCGCCGAGCAGCACGCCCTCACCAGCGCCGCGGGCCTGGCGCTCGGCGGGCTGCACCCGGTCGTCGCCGTCTACGCCACCTTCCTCAACAGGGCCTTCGACCAGCTGCTGATGGACGTCGCCCTGCACAGGCTGCCGGTCACCGTGGTCCTCGACAGGGCGGGCGTCACCGGCGACGACGGAGCCAGCCACAACGGCATGTGGGACCTGTCGATCCTGCAGGTGGTCCCCGGGCTGCGCATCGCGGTGCCGCGCGACGGCGAGCGGCTGACCGAGCTGCTGCGCGAGGCCGTCGCGGTGGACGACGCGCCGACCGTGCTGCGCTTCCCCAAGGGCCCCGTGGCCGCCACTCTCGAGGCGGTCGGCAGGCTCGGCGAGATGGACGTCCTGCGCAGCGGCGAGCCCGACGTGCTGCTGCTGGCCGTCGGCCCGATGGCGCAGGCCGCGATGGAGGCCGCCGTGCTGCTCGACGCGCAGGGCATCTCCGCCACCGTGGTCGACCCCCGCTGGGTCAAGCCGCTCGACGACGCGCTCGCCGACGCCGCCGCCGCCCATAAGCTGGTCGCCGTCGTGGAGGACAACGGCAGGGTGGGCGGCGTCGGCGACGCGGTCGCCCGCCTGCTGCGCGACCACGACGTCGACGTGCCGGTGCGCACCTTCGGAATCCCGCAGGAGTTCCTCGACCACGCCAAGCGGCCGAAGATCCTGGGCTACGCGGGGCTGACGGGGCAGGACCTCGCCCGCGACATCACCGAGGCGGTCGCGAAGCGGAGCTCGGCTCTGGAGAATCAGCCCGCCCAGGGCTGATCGCCCTGCGCACGGCGGCGGAGACGGCCACGATGACCAGGGCCGCCACCGCCGCCACCGGCAGCAGCAGCTCGGCGTGCTCGCGCACGACGCCGCCCGCGACCGCGCCGAGTGTCACGTAGGTGCTCACCCACGCGGTGCCGCCGATCACCGCCCACGGCATGAACCTCCTGTACGGCATGCCGAGGGCCCCCGCCACCGCAGGGGTGAGGGCGTGCACCACGGGCAGGTAGTAGGCCACGGCCAGCGCCCACCGGCTGCGCTCGAACAGCTCCTCGGCCCGCTCCCAGCGCTCCTCGCCGATCCTGCGGCCGAGCCTTCCGTGGCGCAGCCGTGGGCCGAGCGTCCTGCCCGCCCAGTGGCCTCCCGAGGCGCCCGCCACGCAGGCCACGACCCCTGCCGCGATGAGCGCCAGGACCTCGGGCGGGCTGCCCGCCGTGGTGCCCGCGACGATGAGCAGCGCGTCGCCTGGGACGATCAGGCCGACGCCGACCGAGGCGTCCAGGGTGAGGAAGGTCAGCAGGAGCGGCCACATCAGGACGAGGTCCTGGGCGGCCAGGGTGTCGAGCAGATGGCCGAACATGCCTCTCACCATGGCGGAGCGAAAAGCCCAGGTCATCGGGGCGAACCCCGAGACGACCCGGAGAGGCTCCGGCCACAAGGAGGAGCCTGCTGGCTGCATGATCGCCCATCGTGAGGGAACGATCACGACGTGGCAGAGATAATGAGGACCAAGAGCGTCGAGCAGTCGATCGAGGACACCGAGGCACCAGAGCACCGGCTCAAGCGGCGCCTGTCGGCCGTCGACCTGACCGTGTTCGGCATCGGAGTCATCGTCGGCACCGGCATCTTCGTGCTGACCGGCAGGGTGGCGAGGGAGACCGCGGGGCCCGCCGTCGCGCTCTCGTTCGTGGTGGCCGCCGTCGTGTGCGGGCTGGCCGCGCTCTGCTACGCCGAGTTCGCCTCGACCATCCCGGTCGCGGGCTCGGCCTACACCTTCGCCTTCGCCACGCTCGGCGAGTTCCCCGCCTGGATCATCGGCTGGGACCTGATGCTGGAGATGGCGCTGGCGGGGGCGGTGGTAGCGGTCGGCTGGTCGGGCTACTTCACCTCGCTGCTCTCCACGATCGGCATTCCCCTGCCCGACCTGGCCGGCATCAACTACCCGGCGATGCTGATCGTGGCGATCCTGACCGGCATCCTCGTGGCGGGCATCAAGCTGTCCTCCAGGGTCAACCTCGCCATCGTGGTGATCAAGGTCACGGTGATCCTGCTGGTCATCATCGCGGGGCTCTTCTTCATCCGAACGGCCAACTACACGCCCTTCATCCCGGCCCCCAAGGCCACCCCCGCCGTGGAGGGCCTGGGCGCGCCGCTGATCCAGGTGCTGTTCGGCATCACGCCTGTCGCCTTCGGCGTCATCGGCATCTTCTCCGCGGCGGCGATCGTCTTCTTCGCCTTCATCGGCTTCGACATCGTGGCCACCGCGGCGGAGGAGACCATCGAGCCGCAGCGCGACCTGCCCCGCGGCATCATCGGCTCGCTGGTCATCTGCACCCTGCTCTACGTCGCGGTGTCGCTCGTCGTGGTCGGCATGCAGCCCTACAGCCAGCTCAGCGAGGACGCCCCGCTGGCCGACGCCTTCACCGCCGTCGGCCAGCCGTGGATCGCCGGTCTGATCAGCATCGGCGCCATCGCGGGCCTGACCACCGTGGTCATGATCCTGATGCTCGGCCAGACCAGGGTGCTGTTCGCCATGTGCCGTGACGGCCTGCTGCCGCGCACCCTGGCCAAGGTCCATCCCGTCTACGGCACGCCCGCCAGGATCACGCTGATCGTCGGGTTCGTCACGATGGTGCTGTCGGGGTTCATCTCGCTCGGCGCGCTGGCCGAACTGGTCAACATCGGCACCCTGTTCGCGTTCGTCGTGGTGTCGGCGGGCGTGATCATCCTTCGCCGGACCCGCCCTGACCTGCCGCGCGCCTTCCGGGTGCCCCTGGTGCCCGTGCTGCCGATCGCCTCGGTCCTCGCCTGCCTCTACCTGATGATGAACCTGCCGGTGGAGACGTGGCTGCGATTCTTCGCCTGGCTGCTGATCGGCGTGGTGATCTACTTCCTGTACGGCTACCACCACAGCACCGTCCGCGGATACCGCGCGGGCGGGCCGAAGAGCCAGGGCTTGTGACGCGCGGGCCGGGGGTGAGGGCATGAGGCCCCCGGTCGTACAGGTTCGACGGCTGGGCCTCTGCCACGCTCAGCCGCAACCGAGGGAACCTCCTCTCTTGCTCCGGTGTATTCGGAGCATGAGACGCATTCTGCTCGTGCTCGCGCTCCTGCTGCCCGGCCTGGCCCTCGCGGCGCCCGCCAGGGCGGGCGGCTGGGCCGCCACCTACCTCGACCCGGTGCCCGCCTCCTTCGAGGCGGAGGCCACCTACACCGTGGGCTTCTGGATGCTGCAGCACGGCACCCATCCCTACGAGGGGCCGGACCTGGGAAAGGTCGGGCTGAAGTTCACCGACGGCGCCAGGAGCCTGGAGTTCACCGGCGTCGAGCTGAAGGAGAAGGCCCACTACGCCGCCGCGCTCGCCCTGCCCGCGGGCCGGTGGAAGGTCGAGGCGATCCAGGGGTGGTTCGCCCCGTTCGAGATCGGCACTCTCCAGGTGCCGGGCGCGCTGGCGGTCAAGCCGCTCGATCCCGAGCTCAAAGCCATGCTCCCGCGCTACCTGGAGATGAACGGCGGCAAGGACCCGTGGGGCCAGGTGCGCCCGCCGGGGTTCTCGAAGGCGGCGGTGGCGCCGCCCGCCGGCGCGGCGGCCCCCGCCGCCCCCGCTCCCTCGACCGCGCCGGCCCTGGCCGCCTCCGCCTCGCTCCTGCCCTACGGCGTGGCGCTCGGCCTGCTCGCGGTCGCGGGGGCGGCCTGGCTGGTCGTCCGGCGGCGCGTCAGAGCGTGAAGACCGCTCCGCCCGCGGCCTTCATCAGGCACGCGTTGGAGTAGGTCTTGGTGAAGCGGACGGGCTTGCCCCGCCAGGCGCCCCAGACCTCAACGGTGTGCGGCCTGAACTCCTTGGTGCAGATCGGGTTCTTCCTCACCTCGAGCCTGGCGGGCTTGCCCTTCACCGCGCGCAGCAGGCGGCAGGCCGCCCGGGGCGTGGGGTGGTTGCCGCCGTCGCGGTCGCAGGTGAGCCTGACGGTCTTCGCGGTGTCGGCCACGGTCACCGCCACCTTCAGCGAGGCCCTCGGCCGCTGTTCGGCCAGCGCCGGAGCGGTCGCGGCCATCATGAAAGCCCCCGTGAGGGCCAGTATCTTGATCGCTCTCATCGCCCCACGCTAGAAGACCACGGCGTGGGGCGAGTCGAGCCAGACCTATCGGGCATCAGGCGGGAACCGAGGCGACTCCCGGCTCGAGGAAGCGCGGCTGGGCGAAGCCCGCGCGGTCGAGGTACGGCGTGACGCCACCGAGGTGGAAAGGCCACCCCGCGCCGAGGATCATGCACAGGTCGATGTCCTGCGCCGCGGCGACCACGCCCTCGTCCAGCATGATCCTGATCTCCTCGGCCAGCGCCCTCAGCACCCGCTCGCGCACCTGCTCGGCCGTCGAGGGGCGCTCGCCGCCGGCGAACAGCGCCACCGCCTCGGGGTCGAGGGAGAAGTCGGGGGCGTAGACGCCAGGCTTGCCGGAGGCGACCAGCTTGGCCATGTTCTCCGACACCCCGAAGCGGGAGGGGAAGGCCGCGTGCAGCGTCTCCGACACGTGGTGGCCGACCGCCGGGCCGACCAGCTGCAGCAGGGCGAAAGGCGACATCGGCAGGCCGAGGTCGTCGAGAGAGTGCTCGGCCAGCTCCAGCGGTGTGCCCTCGTCCACGGCCGCGATGACCTCGCCCATGAAGCGGGTCAGCAGCCTGTTGACGACGAACGCGGGCGCGTCCTTGACCAGCACGGCCGACTTCTTCAGCGACCTGCCCACCGAGAAGGCGGTGGCGAGCGTGGCGTCGTCGGTCGAGTCGCCCTTGATGATCTCCAGCAGCGGCATCACCGCGACCGGGTTGAAGAAGTGGAAGCCGACCAGGCGCTCGGGGTGCCTGAGCTCGGAGCCCATCTCGCTGAGCGAGAGCGAGGAGGTGTTGGTCGCCAGCACGCACTCGGCCGAGACGTGCTCCTCGACCTCGGCGAAGACCTTCTTCTTGACGCCCATGTCCTCGAAGACGGCCTCGATGACGAAGTCGGCGTCGGCGAAGGCGTCCTTGGTCAGCGACCCGGTCACCAGCGCCTTGAGCCTGTTGGCGTGGTCCTGGCTGACCCTGCCCTTGGACAGCAGCTTGTCCACCTCGGCGTGCACGTAGCCGACGCCCTTGTCCAGGCGGGCCTGGTCGAGGTCGGTCAGCACGACGGGCACCTCGAGGCGGCGGGCGAACAGCAGCGCCATCTGCGAGGCCATCAGGCCCGCGCCCACCACGCCGACCTTGGTGACCTTGCGGGCCAGCGCCTTGTCGGGCGCGCCCGCGGGTCGCTTGGCCCGGCGCTGCACCAGGTCGAAGGCGTAGAGCCCGGCCCGCAGCTCGTCGCCCATGAGCAGGTCGGCCAGCGCCTCGTCCTCGGCGGCGAACCCGGCGTCGCGGGAGGCGTCCTTCGCCGAGGCGATGAGGTCGAGCGCACGGTAGGGGGCGGGGGCCGCGCCGCGCAGCTTCATGTCGACCAGGAAGCGGGCGTCGGCGACGGCCTTGTCCCAGTCCTCCTCGATCGCGGGCCGCTCGACCGTGACCGAGCCGCCCAGCACCTGGGCGGCCCAGCGCAGCGACTCCTCGAGGAAGTCGGCGGGCTCGAACATCGCGTCGGCGACGCCGAGCGCGAACGCGTCACGCCCCTTGATCATGCGGTTCTGCGACAGCGGGTTCTCGACGATGAGCTTGATCGCCTTGGCCGGGCCGATCAGGCGGGGGAGCAGCTGGGTGCCGCCCCAACCGGGCACCAGGCCGAGGAAGCACTCGGGCAGGGCCACGGCGGGCACGCCCGAGGAGATGGTGCGGTAGGTGCAGTGCAGCGCGATCTCCAGGCCGCCGCCCATGGCCGCGCCGTTGACGAAGGCGAAGCTCGGCACGTCCAGCTCGCCTAGGCGGCGGAAGACCTCGTGGCCCAGCCTGCCGATCTGCAGCGCCTCCTCGCGGGTGCGCACCAGCGCCGCGCCCTTGAGGTCGGCGCCGACCGCGAAGATGAACGGCTTGCCGGTGACGCCGACGGCCGCCAGGTCGGTCCTGGCCGCGATCGCGTCGATCGCCTCGTTCAGCAGCGTCAGCCCGCCGGGGCCGAAGGTGTTCGGCTTGGTGTGGTCGAAGCCGTTGTCGAGGGTGATCAGGGCCATCGTGCCCGCGCCGTGGGGCAGCTCGACGTCGCGCACCAGGGCCTTGGTGACGACTTCGCCGGCGAAAAGGTCGTTGATGTTGCTCATGCCAGGTTCTCCCAAATGACCGTGCCGCCCATGCCCATGCCGACGCACATGGTGGTGATGCCGTAGCGCACGTCGGGCCGCTCGCCGAACTGGCGGGCCAGCTGCGTCATCAGCCGCACGCCCGAGGAGGCCAGCGGGTGGCCGAAGGCGATCGCGCCGCCGTAGGCGTTGACCTTCTCGGAGTCCTCGGGGATGCCGAAGTGGTCGAGGAAGGCGAGCACCTGGACGGCGAAGGCCTCGTTGATCTCGAACAGGCCGATGTCGTCGATGGACAGGCCCGCCAGGCGCAGCGCCCGCTCGGTCGAGGGGATCGGGCCGACGCCCATGACCTCGGGGTCGACACCGGCGAAGGCGTAGGAGACCAGGCGCATCTTGGGCGTGAGCCCGAGCTCGGCGGCCACGTCGGCGGCGGCCAGGACGCAGCCGGTGGCGCCGTCGTTGATGCCGGAGGAGTTGCCCGCCGTGACGCGGCCGTGGGCGCGGAAGGGCGTCTTCAGCCCGGCCAGGCCCTCGACGGTGGTGCCGGGGCGCGGCGCCTCGTCGGCGACCGCGAGCCCCCAGCCCTTCTCGGCCGTCCTGATGGCCGTGGGCACCAGGTCGGGCTGGATCTTGCCGTCGGCGTAGGCCTTGGCGACCTTCTCCTGCGACAGCGCGGCGTAGGCGTCGGCGCGCTCCTTGCTGATGTCCGGGTAGCGGTCGTGCAGGTTCTCCGCGGTCATGCCCATGACCAGCGCGCTGCCGTCCACGAGCTTCTCCGACAGGAAGCGGGGGTTGGGGTCGACGCCCTCGCCCATCGGGTGGCGGCCCATGTGCTCGACGCCGCCGGCGATGGCCACGTCGTAGGCGCCGAAGGCGATGCCGCCGGCGACCGAGGTCACCGCGGTCATCGCGCCCGCGCACATGCGGTCGATCGCGTAGCCTGGCACGCTCTTGGGCAGCCCCGCCAGCACCGCCGCCGAGCGGCCGATCGTCAGGCCCTGGTCGCCGATCTGGGTGGTCGCCGCGATCGCGACCTCGTCCACCCGCTCGGGAGGAAGGTTCGGATTGCGCCTGATGAGCTCACGGATGACGCGGACGACCAGGTCGTCAGCGCGGGTCTCCGCGTACAGGCCCTTGGGCCCCGACTTGCCGAACGGCGTGCGAACGCCGTCGACGAAAACGACGTCACGAGAGGAAGGCACGGATTCGCTCCTCGTTGCAGGACTGGTTCGCCCCCTATGCTACTCATGAGTAACTAGTACTGCCTGTCGCCGGGTTCCCGACCATGCCGCCAGCAGGCAGGCGAGGGTCAGGGCGAGCAGGGCGCACAGCAGCCAGGTGGCCGGCTCCCACAGGTGGGCGCGGGCCGCCACGAGCGCGCAGGTGGCCGCCGCCGCCCCCGCCCACGCCGGGCGGCGCTCCTGGCCGGGCCCCCGGTGTCCCGGATCCCACGGGTCACCGGGGGAGGCGGTCGCGTGCGCCAGGGTGTCGCGCATCCACCAGATCGCGAAGAACACCGCTGCGGCCGGCCCTGCCAGCGCGACGACCTCGATCGCCTGGCTCGTCGCCGTGGCCAGGCCGTACAGCGCCGACTCCCTGAACAGGCGCGGCACGGTGAAGCCGAGCAGCAGTGTCACCGCCCAGCCCGCGGCGATCCCCAGCCTGGAGGCCGCCTGCCGAGGCCCTGACGAGTCCTTGGCGTAGAGGGCCTGCTCGCGTGCGCGCACCCGGCGCGAGCGCGCGCCCCAGGCCGCCTGTGTCAGCGCCATGGCAGGGACGGCCAGCGCGAGCACGGCGAGCGCCAGCCACGCGAAGGGCCGCGTGCCCTCCCTGGTCGGCGCCCGCTCGGCCAGCATCTGCGCCGTGGCGAGCGAGGCGATCGAGGCGACGAGCACGGCCACGGCCAGGCGCCGCGCCGACCGGGCGTGGGCGCGCAGGCCCGCGATGGCGTCCGCGCCGGGAAGGGTGGTAACCATGCCGGTCATCATGGCCGTCGCGGGCTCCCGCTTCGCTCACATCGCGTGGGATTCCTGGACCACCAGGTCGAGCAGGCCGGGGAAGCGGGCGTCCAGGTCGGCGCGGCGCAGGGTGATGAAGAGCTTGCGCCCCTCGGGGCGCTGGACGATCACCCCCGCCTCCCTCAGCACGCGCCAGTGGTTGGTCAGCGTGGACTTGGGGACGTCCGGCAGGACCGAACCGCAGAACATCTCCGTGTCGGGTGGCTGCGCCGAGAGCGTGCGGACGATCTGAGCCCGCACCGGGTGGCCGAGCGCGGCCATGACCTCGACCAGCTGGATCTGCTCTCTCGTGGGATGAAGCGCCGTCATCCAACCATTGTACGGAACTATCGAACTTGACGCCTGTCGTTCGATCGTACGAGAATCCCGTACTGTTCGCATTTCCCGAACGGTTGAAGGATCCCATGCCGCACACCCGCTGGACGCTGGCCCTGCTGGCGCTCTCGCAGCTCATCACCTCACTCGACTTCTTCATCGTGGTCGTCGCCCTGCCGGACATCGGCGGCGACCTCGGCTTCTCCGCGCAGAGCCTCCAATGGGTCTCCAGCGCCTACGCCGTCGCCTACGGTGGCTTCCTGCTGCTCGGCGGGCGGCTGGCCGACCTGGCCGGACGACGCAGGATGTTCGTCGCCGCACTGGCGCTGTTCGCCCTCTCCTCCCTGGCGGCGGGGCTGGCCACGGGGCCCGCCGCCCTGGTCCTGATCAGGGCCGTGCAGGGCCTGGGCGGCGCGCTGCTCTTCCCCGCGACGCTCTCCCTGGTCAACACCCTGTTCGAGGAGGGCAGGGCGCGCAACGCGGCGCTGGCGGTCTGGAGCGGCGCGGGAGCCAGCGGCCTGGCGCTCGGCTCCCTGCTCGGCGGTCTGCTGACCGGCGCCTTCGGCTGGGAGGCGGTCTTCTACGTGAACGTGCCGCTGGCGGTGCTGGCCATCGCGGCCGCCTACGCGCTGATCCCCTCCGACGGCCCCCGCGAGCGCGGCAGGCGCCTCGACCTGCCGGGCGCGGTGCTGGCCACGGCGGGAGTGAGCCTGCTGGCCTTCGCCCTCATCCAGGGCCCCGAGAGCGGCTGGGCCTCCGCGCCGGTACTGGGCGCCTTCGTCCTGGCCGCCGTCCTGCTGGCCGCCTTCGTCGCCGTCGAGCGCGGCAGCGGCGACCCGCTCATGCCGCTGCGCCTGTTCCGCAACCGCAGCCTCACCCCCGCGATCGTGGTCATCCTCGTCTTCGGCGGCACCTTCAACGCCCTGCCGTACTTCCTGACCGTCTACTTCCAGACCGTGCTCGGCTACGGCGTGGTGACCACGGGCCTGGCCTTCCTGCTGCCCTCCCTGCTGATCGCGCTGGGCACCCAGCTCGGCGGCAGGCTGGCGGGGCGCATCGGGATGCGCGCCACCCTGCTCATCGGCACGCTCGGCGGCGCGGCCGGCACCGCGCTGCTGGCGCTCGGGGTGAGCGAGGGCGGCAGCTACTGGAGCGCGCTGCCCGGCATCGTGGTCATGGGGGTCAGCCAGGGCTTCACCTGGACCGGCATGTGGATCGCCGCCGCCACCGGCGTGGCCCCCGCCCAGCAGGGCGTGGCCTCGGGCATGGCCTCCACCGCGCTGCAGGTCGGCTCGGCCATCGGACTGGCGGTGCTCGTCGCGGCGGGCGGCGTGGGTGAGGCCACCGGCGCGGCGCTCGCGGGAGGGGTGCGCACGGCCGTGCTGGTCGCGGCGGCCGGCATGCTGCTCGGCGCGCTCGTCTCGCTCGCCTTCGCCAGGAAGACGCGGCCCGAGCTGCGCCCCGCCGTCGTCTGACGCAACCATCACACCGCCGGCGGTGTTCTGGACATCGTCGCGCGTACTCACCTGAGGAGATCTCACATGTTCGATGTCGCCGTCGTCGGCGGCGGTCCCGTCGGCATGCTGCTCGCCGCCGAACTCGCCCTCCAGGAGGTCGACGTCGTGGTGGTCGAGCGGCGGGCCGTACCGCCGGCGGAGTCCAGGGCGGGCACGCTGCACGCGCGCACCGCGCAGAGCCTGGAGAGGCGCGGGCTGCTGGCCGAGGTGGGCCACTCGACCTGGGGGAGCGTGCGGTTCCACTTCTCCGGCATGTTCGGGCTCGACCTGGGCGCGGTCGTCGACGACGGCCCGACGCTCGTGGGCAGCCCGCAGGCGTGGGCCGAGCACGTCTTCGCCGAGCGGGCCGTCTCGCTCGGCGCCACGATCCTGCGTGGGCAGGAGGTCACCGGCCTGCTCCAGCACGACGACCACGTGCGCCTGTCCAACGGTGTCGAGGCCCGCTACGTGGTGGGCTGCGACGGCGCCCGCAGCGCCGTCCGCAAGGCCGCGGGCATCCGGTTCACCGGCAGCGGCGCGCGCGTGGCGGCCCTCATGGGAGAGGTACGGCTGCCGCCGGGCCTGCCCGGCGGTTACCACAGAACCCCGCGAGGCTGGCTCATCGTCTGGCCGGGCGGCAGGATCACCACCTACGACTACAGGGGGCCGCACGCCGACAGGGACGCCCCCGTCACGCTCGAGGAGCTGATGGAGGCGGCCGAGCACATCGCGGGCTTCCCCGTCCCGATGTCAGAGCCGCGCAGCCTCACCAGGTACGGCGACGCCTCCCTGCAGGCCGAGACCTATCGCAGCGGCCGGGTGCTACTGGCCGGCGACGCCGCGCACGTCCACTTCCCGTGGGGCGGCCAGGGGCTCAACACCGGCCTCGAGGACGCCTTCAACCTGGGCTGGAAGCTGGCCGCGCAGGTGAAGGGCAGGGCGCCCGAGGGGCTGCTCGACACCTACCACGCCGAGCGGCACCCCGTCGGTGCGAGGGTGCGGTGGAACGTGGCGGCGCAGAACGCGCTGGCCGACCCCGATCCCCGCATGGACCCGCTGCGCGAGCTGTTCGCCGAGCTGATGCGCCTCGACCAGGTCAACGCCTACCTCAGCGGCATGGTCAGCGGCGTGGACACCGTCTACGACGTCGGGGTGCCCGGCGCCGGCTGGATGGCGCCCGATCTCGCCGTCGAGACCGACGAGGGCAGGGTCACGCTGGTCGAGCTGCTGAGGAGGGGGCAGACGCTCTTCCTCGACCTGGCGGGAAGGGACGACCTGGTCTCGGCCGTCGGCTCGCGGACCGAGGTCGTCAGAGGGAAGGCCGACAGCCCCTTCGAAGCCCTGCTGATCAGGCCGGACGGATACGTGGCGTGGACCTCGGAAGCGGGGGACACGGCACTACCTGGAGCACTAGATCGCTGGAACTTGTGAAATATCCGGACAAAAAGTGGTGGGGTCTGTTAGGAAGGTGCGCGATCAAGTAAGCACTAGAGAGGTTCACCGTGGCGCGCGACGAGAACGACAGGCCCGAGATGACCGGGGACGTGCTGTCGGACCGCTGGACCCCTGACTCGGCCGACACCGACGAGCAGCCCGCCGTCGACGCGGAGGGAGAGCCGCGGACGCCCGACCAGGCGCCCGCGCCCGCCCAGGCCGCCGCTCCGCCCGCCCCGCCCACCCAGCAGGTCCCCCCCGAGGCCGCCGACGTCCTCGTCGCCGCCGGTCCGCCCGAGACCGTCGCCCCCGAGGACGTCCCGCTGGTGACGGTCCTGGACGCGCCGCCCGTGGTCGCGCTGGAGGTGCCCGACACCGAGGCGCAGTACCTGCCCCTCGACCAGGGTTACGACGTCTCGGGCGACTCCTCTCCCCGGGGCTTCCTCGGCTCGGGATGGACCGAGGACAGCGGGGCGCCCGAGCGTGAGGTGCGCAGGCGCACCAGGCTCCTGCTGGCGGGCGCCGCGGCCGTCGTGGTGATCGGAGCGGCGGGCGGCTGGATGCTGACCGGCTCGGGCGGCGAGTCCTGCGCGGGCGGAGCGTGCGCCTCCAGCCGTTCGCTGGAGCCCGTGGCCACCGACGCTCCCATCGAGAAGACCGAGACCGACGCCGTGGTGGAGCCGCCGCTCGACCCGTCCCAGACGCCCGAGGCGTCCGCGACGGTCAGTGAGAGCCCCGAGCCGGTGGCTCGCGTCCGGCCGACCAGGACGGCCACGCCGAGGCCGACGGTGAGCCGCGCCGTCGCCCCCGCCACCCGCAAGCCGAGCGCCACCCCCGTGCGCTCGCTCAAGGACGACACCGCCAGGGACGGGACGTCGAAGTCGGAGTCCCCCTCGGAGTCCAGGTCCGAGGCCCCCTCGTCCTCGGAGAGCACCGAGGCGCCTCCCGCCACCGAGCAGCCCGCGCCCGCTCCCACGCAGCAGCAGCCCGCCGAGGAGCCGCGCAGGGGCGGACTCCTGGACTGGCTGTTCGGCTAGAACGCCCTTCACGGCAGCCGCCTTCCCCGTGGGGGAGGGCGGCTGCCGTCGTCATTACCGTACGATCGCGCGAAGGCTGCCGGTCTGACAGACTGGAAATCGCTTTCCGGGAGGGCTCATGGTCACGTTGGAGGACGTCGCCAAACAGGCGGGCGTCTCGCTCGCCACCGCCTCGCGCGTGCTGAACGGCAGCACCCGCCAGGTGGGCGCCTCCCTGCGCGCGCGGGTCGAGCAGGCCGCGGCCGAGCTCGGGTACCGCACCAACTTCGCGGCGCAGACGCTGGCCCGCGGCGCCAGCAAGGTCATCGGCATCGTGGTTCACGACCTCACCGACCCCTACTTCGCCGCGCTGGCCGACGGCGCCATGCGGGTGGCCGCCGAGGAGGGCCTGCTGGTCATGGTGGGCACCACGCACCGCGATCCCGAGCAGGAGATCGCCTACGTCGCCTCGCTCAACGCGCAGCGGGTGCGGGCCGTCCTGCTGGCCGGATCGAGGGTGGACGACCCGCACGTCACAGGGAGGCTGCGCGAGGAGCTCGGCCGCTACCTCGGCAGCGGCGGCAGGGTGGCCTGCGTCGGCCAGGACCTGCTCGACGTCGACACCGTCGCCCCCGCCAACCGTGAAGGCGCCGCCGACCTGGCCAGGTCGCTGGCCGCGCTCGGTCACACCCGCTTCGCCGTGCTCGCCGGCCCCCCTGGGCTGCTGACCGCCGCCGACCGGTGCGCCGGCTTCACCGGCGCGCTCGCCGAGCTGGGGCTGCCCGAGCCGCTGGTGCTCCACGGCCCCTTCGACCGCGACGGCGGCTACGAGGCGGCGGCCAGGACGGGCGAGGCGACCTGCGTGTTCGCGGTCAACGACGTGATGGCGGTCGGCGCGCTGGCCTCCTATCGCGACAGGGGCGTCAGGGTGCCGCAGGACGTGTCCGTGGCCGGCTTCGACGACATCACGACCCTGCGCGACCATGTGCCCGCCCTCACCACGGTACGGCTGCCGCTGGCCGACATGGGGGCCAGGGCGCTGGCCATGGCGCTCGACCTCGGTGAGGAGGCGCGGGTGGAGCGGGTGAGCGGTGAGGTGGTCATGCGTGAGAGCGTCAGAGCAGTGGAGGCATAAGTGAGGCTCGCGGTCAGCACCCTGGGAATGCCGGGGCAGGACCTGACGTCGTCGATCTCGATCGCGGCGGCGGGGGAGTGTGAAGGGCTCGAACTGCGGCTGCATCCCGACACGGGTGTGCACGCGGGGCTGGCGGCCGAGGAGCGGAAGGCGGTGCTGCGGCAGATCACCGACGCGGGCCTCACCGTCGCCGCCCTGGCGGGATATGTCGGTATATGCGACTCCGGGGTGGCGGACACCGACGCCGTCGAGGCCCTCCTGGCCGATCTACGCCTGGCGGCCGATCTCGAGGCGCAGGGCGTGCGGGTCTTCCCGCGAGGGGACGATCCCGCCGTGGGCGCCCGCCGCCTGCGCGCCGTCGCCGACGAGGCCGCCGCCCTGGGCGTGCGCGTGTTCGTCGAGACCCACGACAAGATGGCCACCGGCGCGGCCGTGGCCAGGCTGCTCGACCTGACCGGCAGGCCTGACGCCGCCGTCGCGCTCTGGGACCTGCTGCACCCGTGGCGGCACGGGGAGTCGCCCGCGCAGAGCCTGGCGGCGCTGGCTCCCCACCTGGCCTACGTCCAGGTGAAGGACGCCGTGTCCGCCACCGACACCACGCCCGTCCCCATGGGCTCGGGCACCGTGCCGCTGGAGGAGGCGGGAGAGCTGCTGCGGGCGCACGGCTACGACGGGTGGGTCTCCCTGGAGTGGGAGCGCACCTGGTATCCGCAGGTCGCCCCGGTCGAGGAGATCCTGCCAGGCGCGGCGGCGTGGGTGCGCCGCCACGCCCCCTCGGCAGCCTCGTGAGCGGCGCCTCCCCGGCCGCGCGGCCCAAGGTGCTGGTCGTGGGCATGGACGGCCTGCGCTTCGACCGCATCGCGGCCGTGGGCGCGCCGGTGCTGCTGGAGCTGATGTCGTCGGGCGCCTGCGGAACCGGCCTGCTCCCGTACGGCGAGGCCGCCACGCCGCGCACGGAGTCGCCGGGCGAGGTGGTGCCCAGCCGTACCTCGCAGGACGCCCCGCCGGGCGGCGGCGCGCTCGCGGCCACGATCCTGGGCGCGGCGGCGACGGGAGAGCGGGCCGGCATCGTGGCCAGGACCGACTCGGGGCCAGGATGGTCGTCGATCGCCACAGGCGTGTGGCCGGACAAGCACGGCGTCGTCGACAACGGCTTCGTCGCCGCCGATTTCTCGAAATATCCCGACTTCCTGGTGCGGGCGAAGGCGGCGCGCCCCGACCTGTCCACCTATGCGATCTTCTCGTGGGCGGCGCTCGCCGAGCACGGCGCGTTCGGCGCCGCCATCGACGAGCGGGTGGTGCTCGACGGCTACGCCGACACCTTCGCCGCCTGCGACCTCCTGGTGGCCGACCTGGCCGAGCGCCATCTGGCCGAACAGGATCCCGACCTGGCCTTCGTCTACTTCGGCGACACCGACGAGGTCGCCCACAGGCTCGGGCCGCTGTGCCAGGAGTACGCCGACGCGCTGCTGCTCCAGGACGCCTTCCTCGGCCGCCTGCTGGCGGCGGTCAGGGGACGTCCCTCCTACGCGCGCGAGCGCTGGACCGTGCTGGTCACCACCGACCACGGCCATCTCGACGAGGGCGGGCACGGCGGCGTCACCGACGAGGAGCGCGCCACGTTCGTGATCATGAGCGAGCTCGACCGCCCGACTCCGCCGCTTCGCGCGCCGCGCCTGGTGGACCTGGCCCCGACGGCCCTGTCGCGGGTGGGTGTCGCGATCGACCCCGCCTGGGGTCTGGACGGCCGGCCCCTGGACTGAGCAGGCGCGGAAGACAGAAGTTCATCACTTGATGAATTTTTTTGCGGAAAGGCATTCCGTCATGCCGCTGTGCGCTGCAGACTCTGACGAACAGGGTGAGAAGCACGACTGACGGCAAGGGGAACGCCCGATGAAGACCGCAAGCGCATCGCTCGCACTCGGGTTCGGCGACATCGACGCCGCGATGCTCGCCGAGGTCGGCGGCAAGGCGGCGAACCTGGGTGAGCTGACCAGGGCCGGCCTGCCGGTGCCCCCCGGCTGCTGCCTGACCACGCAGGCCTACCACCGGGTCGCCGAGGGCGCGGGCCTCAAGGAGGTCATCGCCGAGCTGGCGAGCACGGCGGCGGCGGACACCCCCGCGTTGGCCGAGCTGGCGGGCAGGGCGAGAGCGCTGCTGCTGGAGGCCCCCGTTCCCGAGGAGGTGCGCGCCGCCATCGCCGAGTGCTACGCGCGGCTCGGCGAGGGGGCGCCGGTGGCGGTGCGGTCGTCGGCGACGGCCGAGGACCTGCCGTACGCGAGCTTCGCGGGTCAGCAGGACACCTACCTCAACGTCGTCGGGGCCGAGGCCGTGCAGGACGCCGTCCGCCGCTGCTGGGCCTCTCTCTGGACCGACAGAGCGGTGGCCTACCGCGCCTCCAACGGGATCGACCATGCCGCGGTACGGCTGGCGGTCGTGCTCCAGCGGATGGTCGAGGCCGAGGTGGCGGGTGTGATGTTCACCGCCAACCCGGTGACGGGGCGCCGCCGCGAGGCCGTCATCGACGCGGCACCCGGGCTCGGCGAGGCCGTGGTGTCAGGGGCGGTCAACCCCGACAGGTTCGTGGTGGACCTGGCGAGCACGCGGATCGTCGAGCGCAGGATCGGCGACAAGCGGGTGGCGATCCGCTCACTGCCAGGAGGCGGCACCGAGCGGATCGAGACCCCCTCGGGCGAGCCTTGCCTCACCGACGAGCGGGTGCGCGCGCTGGCCGCGCTGGGTGCCAGGGTGGAGGACCATTACGGCTCCCCGCAGGACACCGAGTGGGCGATCGACGCCGACGGCACGCTCTGGCTCACCCAGGCCAGGCCGATCACCACCCTCTACCCCGTGCCCGAGAGCGACAAGGACGGCCTGCGCGTCTACTTCTCGGTGAACGTCGCCCAGGGCGTCATGCGCCCGTTCACCCCGATGGGGATGGCGGCCTTCAAACTGGTGAGCGCGGGCGCGGCGGCGTTGTGCGGCTTCCCGCCCGCCGACCGGCTGGCCGGAGCGCCCATCATGGCCGAGGCGGGGCAGCGGCTGTTCCTCGACATCACGCCCGCCGTCCGGAGCAGGGCGGGCCGGACGATCCTGCCGCGGATGCTCGCCGTCGGCGAGGCCCGCGCGGGGGTGATCTTCCAGCAGGTCGCGCAGGACCCCAGGCTCTCGGTCACCAGCACCTCGATGCGCCCCTTCATCCGTACGGCGATGCGGGCGGCCGGCCGCATCGGCGCGCCCGAGCGCGTGGCCCTCGCGCTGGCCAGGCCGCGGGCGGCGCTCGCCTTCACCAGGCGTCTCGGAGAGAAGCTGGAGGCCAGGCTGGAGATCAGCCCGGACGCCACCGCCGAGCAGCGGCTCGACCACGCCGAGCGGGTGCTGCGCGGCACGTTCCCGACGATCCTGTCGATCATGCCGATCGCCATCGCCGGCTACGCGGGCCTGGGCCTGGCGGGAAAGCTGTCGGGCGCGAAGGGCGAGCAACTGCAGGCCGTCCTGCGCAGCCTGCCGAACAACCCCACCACCGAGATGGACCTGGAGCTGTGGCACCTGGCCAGGGACATCGCCGCCGACCCCGAGGCGGCCGCCCAGTTCAGGTCCGCGCGGGTGAGCGAGCTCGCCGACGCCTACGAGCGCGGCGAGCTCAGGGCGCAGCGGGCGGTCGCCGGCTTCCTGTCCAGGTACGGCCACCGCGGCGTCGCCGAGATCGACCTGGGCATGCCGCGCTGGTCCGACGAGCCCGCGCACATCCTCGGCGTGCTGGCCAACTACCTGCGCCTCGACAGCGAGGACCTGGCGCCCGACGCGATGTTCGCCAGGGGCGCCAGGGAAGCCGAGCGGGCGGTGCGGACGATCGTCGCCATGGCCGAGGCCAGGGGCAGGCTGCGAGGACGGCTGGCGGCCTTCGCCCTGCGCAGGACCAGGATGTTCGCGGGACTGCGCGAGCTGCCGAAGTACTACGCGGTCGAGGTGCTGGCCGCGGTACGGCGCAGCATGCGCGTGGTGGGCGAGGAACTGGTGGCCAAGGACGTGCTCGACAGCGCCGACGACGTCTACTTCCTCGACCTGCGCGAGACGCGCCAGGCGCTGACCGGCGGCTCGCTGAGAGAGCTGGTGGCCCGGCGGAGAGCCGCCTACGAGCAGGAGGTGCGCCGCCGTCACGTGCCCAGGATGCTGCTGTCGGACGGCACCGAGCCGGAGGCGCTGGCGGTCAGGGCCGAGGCGGGGGAGGGCGCGCTCACCGGCACCCCCGCCTCGGCGGGGACGGTCACAGGGACCGCCAGGGTGGTGCTCGACCCGATCGGCGCGCACCTGGAGCCGGGCGAGATCCTCGTCGCGCCCTCCACCGACCCGGGCTGGACGCCGCTGTTCCTGACGGCGGGAGGGCTGGTGATGGAGATGGGCGGCTCGATGTCGCACGGCGCGGTGGTGGCCAGGGAGTACGGCATCCCCGCGGTCGTCGGGGTGGCCGACGCCACGCACGCGATCGTCACAGGAGCGACGATCACCGTGGACGGCTCCAGTGGGGTCGTCTCGATCGCCGGCTGAGCCCCGTCACCTCCGGCGGGAGGGGGTCGCCCCGGGCGCCGGCTCCTGGCGCCCGGGAGGAGACGGAGTCAGGCGACGAGGGCGGCGAAGCGCTCCTTCATCGTCGCCATCACCGTGTCGGGGTCGGCCGCCCACACGTCGGCGTTGAAGATCTCCACCTCGATGTCGCCGGTGTAGCCCGCCTCCAGCACCGCCTTCGTGAGCGGGGCGAAGTCGATCACGCCGTCGCCCATCATGCCCCTGCCGAGCAGCACGTCGGAGGGGAGCGGTTGCAGGAAGTCGCACACCTGGTAGGAGGCGATCCGCTCGCCCGCCCGCGCGATCTGCTCGTACACCGAGGGGTCCCACCACACGTGGAAGGTGTCGACGACCACACCCACCTGCGACGAAGGGTACGGCGAGGCCAGATCGAGCGCCTGGCCGAGGGTCGAGAGCACGGCCCTGTCTGCGCAGTACATCGGATGCAGCGGCTCCAGCGCCAGCCGTACCCCCCGCTCGCCCGCGTAGGGTGCCAGCACCGACAGCGCCTCGGCCACCTGGGCGCGCGCGCCCGCCAGGTCGCGGGAGAAGCCCTCGGAGGGAGCCTGGCCCGCGGGGACGCCCGGCAGACCGCCGACGACCATCACCAGGCAGGCCGCGCCGAGCTCGGCGGCCTCGTCGATCGCCCTCAGGTTGTCGTCGAGCGCCTCCCTGGAGCCGCTGGTCAGGAAGCCGCCCCTGCACAGCGACGAGACCCGCAGGCCCGCGTCGCGCACCAGCCTGACCGACTCGGCCAGGCCCTGCGCGGCGACCTCCTGCCGCCACAGCCCGATCGCCTCGAGGCCGTGCCTGACGCACCCGTCGACGGCCTCGGCCACCGTCCACCGCTTGGTGGTCCACTGGTTCAGCGCCGGCTTCACAGCCCGTTCACCGCCAGCAACGACCGCATCCGGTGGACGGCCAGCTCCTGGTCGGCCAGCAGGCCGGCCCGGTCGGCCAGCGTGAACACCTCGCACAGGTGCGGGAGCGACCTGGCCGCCTGGGCGCCGTTGACCATGGCGAAGGCGTCCTGGTGGCCGTTGAGCCAGGCCAGGAAGACGATGCCGGTCTTGTAGTTGTAGGTGGGCGTCTCGAAGATCTTGCGCGACAGCGGCACCGTCGGGGCGAGGATCTCGTCGTAGTGGGCCAGCAGCCGCTCGCGGGCGTCCTCGGTGCAGGCGGCCTCCGCCGCGTCGAGCACCTGCAGGGCGGCCGCCGCGGCGGGCGCGATCGCGTCGAAGATGCCGAGCAGCGCGTGCGAGCCGGTCCTGATCAGCGAGGGGTAGTTGAAGTCGTCACCGGTGTAGAGCTTGACGCCCTCGGGCAGCGCGGCCCGCAGCGCCACCTCGTGCTCCTCGTCCAGCAGCGACACCTTGACGCCTTCGACGGAGGAGGCGTGCGCGTGGATCAGCTCGAGGAAGGACTCGGTGGCCCGCGAGACGTCGCGCGAGCCCCAGTATCCGGCCAGCTGGGGATCGAACATCTCGCCCAGCCAGTGCAGGATCACCGGGCGGCCCGCCACGCCGAACAGCTTGCCGTACACCTGGTGGTAGTCGGCGGGGCCGGTGGCGACGCGGGCCAGCTGGCGGGAGGCCATCACGATCACGCCCGCGCCCGCGTCGCGCACGGTCTCGATCTGCTCGGCGTAGGCGGCGGTGATCTCGTCGAGGGTGGCCGCCTGCGGCGCGTGGTCGGTGCCCGCGCCGCAGGCCACCAGCTCGGCGGCGTCGCCGAAGGAGCGGGCCTCCTCGGCGCTGCGCCTGATCAGCGAGCGGGTGGCCGCCCAGTCGAGGCCCATGTTGCGCTGCGCGGTGTCCATGGCGTCGGCGACGCGCAGGCCGTGCGACCACAGATGGCGCCTGAAGCGCAGGGTCGCCTCCCAGTCGACCGCCGCGGGGGAGCCCGGGGTGTTGTCGCCCAGCGGGTCGGCGACCACGTGGGCCGCCGCGTAGACGACGCGGCTGGTGGCCGGCCGCTCGACGGCCGGCCAGACGACGGGCTCGGCGAGCGTGTAGGGGCCCGAGGGCAGATCGATTCTCACCGCTCCTCCAGCGCGATCCTGCGGCCCTCCGCCGAGCTGCGCAGCCCGAGCTCGGCCAGCCGCACGCCACGCGCGCCCGAGGCGAAGTCGTAGGGGAAGGGGGCGTCCTCCACGACGTGCCTGACGAACAGCTCCCACTGCGTCTTGAAGCCGTTGTCGAAGTCGGCGTTGTCGGGCACCTCCTGCCAGTCGTCGCGGAAGCGCGCGGTGACGGGCAGGTCGGGGTTCCAGACCGGCTTGGGCGTGGTGGCGCGGCTCTGCACGCGGCAGTTGCGCAGGCCCGCGACGGCGCTGCCGTGCGTGCCGTCCACCTGGAACTCCACCAGCTCGTCACGGTTCACCCTGACCGCCCACGAGGAGTTGATCTGCGCGATGATGCCGCCCTTCAGCTCGAAGACGCCGTAGGCGGCGTCGTCGGCGGTCGCCTCGTAGGTGCGGCCCTGCTCGTCGACGCGCGAGGGAATGTGCGTGACGGCCTTGGCGTAGACCGACTCGACCTCGCCGAAGAGGTTCTCCAGCACGTAGTGCCAGTGCGGGAACATGTCGAGGATGATGCCGCCGCCGTCGGCCGAGCGGTAGTTCCACGAGGGCCGCTGAGCGCTCTGCCAGTCGCCCTCGAAGACCCAGTAGCCGAACTCGCCGCGCACCGACAGGATGCGGCCGAAGAAGCCGCCGTCGATGAGCCGCTTCAGCTTGAGCAGGCCGGGCAGGAACAGCTTGTCCTGGACGACGCCGTTCTTGATCCCCTTGGCCTTGGCCGCCTCGGCGAGCGCCACGGCCTCCTGCACGGTCTCGGCGGTGGGCTTCTCCGCGTAGACGTGCTTGCCCGCCTCGATCGCCTTCAGCACCGACTTGACCCGCGCCTGGGTGACCTGGGCGTCGAAGTAGACGTCGGCCTGCTCGAGGGCGGAGTCGAGGTCGGTGGTGTAGTCGGCGATGCCGTGCTTCGCGGCGAGGTCGGCGAGCTTGGCCTCGCTGCGGCCGACCAGGATGGGGCGCAGGACGACCCTGTCGCCGTCGGAGAGCGTCACGCCGCCCTGCTCGTTGATGGCCAGGACCGACCGGACCAGATGCTGGCGGTAGCCCATCCGCCCGGTGACGCCGTTCATCACGACGCTGATGGTGCGCACGCTCATGTGACCTCTCCTAAGGGGAAAGCGCTTTCCAGAAGACCGTAAGGCCGTGGACGCCGGGGCGTCAAGCGGTCTAGAGGATGCCCTTGGTCTCGAGCCTGTCGAGCGCCTTGGCCAGCGGGTGGGCGGCCAGGCCGATCTGCCACTCGCGCGCGCCGAGCGAGCGCAGCCGCTCGGCGACCGACTCGTCGCTGATCTGGGCGGGCGGCTCCCATGTGAGCCTGCGCACCGCTTCGGGCTGCAGGAGGTTCTCCGTCGGCATGCGGTGCTCGTCGGCCAGCGCGGCGACCACCGCGCGGGCGGCGGCCAGCCGCTTGGCGGCGGCGGGATCGCGGTCGGGCCAGCGGTTGGCCGGCGGCGGCCCTTCGCCGGGCGTGCTGGGCGCGGGCAGCTCGGAGTCGGCGAGCGTGCGCGCCCTGTGGACGGCGTCGAGCCAGGCCCCCATGTGGCGCCTGGCGGACCTGCCGGTGAAGGCGGTGATGTCGGTCAGCGCCTTCTTGGTGCGCGGCATCTCGAGCGCCGCGGTGATGATCGCGGCGTCGGGCAGGACCCTGCCGGGCGCGATGTCGCCCTCGCGGGCGATCTGGTCGCGCATGGTCCACAGCTCGCGGACGATCGCCAGCGCCCGCACGTTGCGGACCTTGTGGATGCCCGAGGTGCGCCGCCACGGGTCGGATCTCGGCGGCGCGGGCGGCATGGCCAGGATCGCGGCGAACTCCTCCTGCGCCCACGCCAGCTTGCCGCTGGCGACCAGTTCGTCGTGGAGCACGTCGCGCAGCTCGACCAGCACCTCCACGTCGAGCGCGGCGTAGCGGAGCCAGTCTTCGGGCAGCGGCCTGGTCGACCAGTCGGCCGCCGAATGCCCCTTCTCCAGGCGCAGCCCGAGGACGGTCTCGACCATCGTGCCCAGGCCGACCCGCTCGTAGCCGAGCAGCCGGCCCGCCAGCTCGGTGTCGAACATCCTGCGCGGCCTGAACCCCACCTCGGCCAGGCACGGCAGGTCCTGCGAGGCGGCGTGCAGCACGATCTCGGCGTCGGCGACCGCCGCGTCGAGCTCCGACAGGTCGGGGCAGACGATCGGGTCGATCAGCGCGCTGCCGGCTCCCGCACGGCGCAGTTGCACCAGGTAGGCGCGGCCGCCGTAGCGGTAACCCGAGGCGCGCTCGGCGTCGACGGCCACCGGGCCGCTGCCCTTGGCGAACGCCTCGACGGTGGCCTCGAGCCCCTGCCTCGAGGTGACGACCGGCGGGATGCCCTCGCGCGGCTCGAGGAGGGGGACGACGGCCTCGGTGGTGCTCTCACTGCTTTCGGTCACGGCCTGGTGGACTCCGGATCTTCGCGACGGCGCGGCATCGTGGCCACGTCGGGTGGGAGCGGTGGGATGCCTGCCGCCAGGCACATCAGGTCGCACCAGGCGGCGACATGGCCGGAGAGGTCCTCCTGCGAGGGAGACCACGACGCGCGCAGCTCCAACTCGGTGGAGACGGGGTCGTCGGCCTTGTCGCCGAAGCCCTCGGAGACCGCCCTGGTCACCGTGCCGCCCGCCGCCGAGTAGCCCGCCTCGCGAGAGTCGAGGGCCTCGGTCAGCCAGCTCCACACCACGGGCCCCAGCATGGGGTCGGAGGTGATCTCGGGCTCCATGTCGGCCCTGACGTAGGCGACCAGGCGGAACTGGCCCTGCCAGCCGCGCTGGCCCTCCGGGTCGAACAGCAGGATCAGCCTGCCGACCGCCAGCTCCTCGTCGTCGCGGTAGACCGAGGCGCCGATGGCGGCGCTGAAGGGCGCGAGCCGCTGGGGAGCCGGGAGGTCCTCCAGCTCGATCTCCGGCCTGACCTCGGCCATGCGCAGGCTCTCGACCGCCCGCCTGAAGGCGGCGGGGGCCTGCGGCGCGTCACCGAGGGTCATAGCCGAAGCGTAGGTCGAGGTCGGTCGCATGGGGACCACGGGGGTGCTCATCCGGGCCGATCAAGCCGCGACCGTCAGCGGGCGCGAGCCTGGCTCTGACGGCTCGAAGGGACCGGCGAGCAGCGCGTGACCGCACTCGAGGCACGCCCACTCGGGGCAGACCTCGTGCCCCTCCATGCATGGCGGCTGCTCGAACGGCCTCTCACCTGCGCATGAGGGGCAGTGCTCACTGCGGCGCTCGGGGGAACTCCACAACGCGGTCATCGGTACGGAGCCTTTCTTCGCGGACGTGGCTCCGACGTTGGCATGCCGCGCTGACAATTCCGCGCAACGCGCTCGGCGTGTCCTGAAAGTGAGGCGGTATTCGATGACGCGCGGTGGATTGGCGAACATTTGGTCCAGTCAGGAGGGGATTTGGGGGCGACCGTGAGATGAACTGTACCTGGGCGACGCGAAGCTCGGGGCCCGGTCCGGATGGCAGGCCCGAGCTAAAGGGATGAACTGCGCTAAACCTCTACTTCGACTCCTGATCGTGACTTTAGCCCTCGCATGCGTATGTTTCCGATTAGCGCCGGTGGAGCGACCGCCACCATGGCGTGGCACCCTTGAATGGTGAATCTCGCCGACTCCGCCTTCCTGCGCGCCTGCCGTCGCCAGCCCGTCGACCACACCCCGGTCTGGTACATGCGGCAGGCAGGGCGTTCGCTGCCCGAATACCTCAAGGTGCGCGAGGGCGTGCCCATGCTGACCGCGTGCGCGACGCCCGACCTGATCGTCGAGATCACCATGCAGCCGGTGCGCCGCTACGGCGTCGACGCGGCCATCTTCTTCAGCGACATCGTCGTGCCGCTCAAGGCCATCGGCGTCGACCTCGACATCAAGCCGGGTGTGGGCCCGGTCATCGCCGACCCGATCCGCGACAGGGCCGGCCTCGAGGTCCTGCGCCCGCTCGAGCCCGGCGACGTGCCCTACGTGACCGAGGCGATCCAGAGCCTGGTCGGCGAGCTGGGCTCCACGCCGCTGATCGGCTTCGCGGGCGCGCCGTTCACGCTCGCCTCCTACCTGATCGAGGGCGGCCCCTCCAAGAACCACGACCACACCAAGGCCATGATGTACGGCGAGCCCGCGCTGTGGCACGCGCTCATGGAGCGCCTGACCGACATCGTGAGCCGGCACCTGCGCGTCCAGATCGACGCGGGCGCCTCGGCGATCCAGCTGTTCGACTCATGGGTGGGGGCGGTCGCGCCCGACGACTACCGCGAGTTCGTCCTGCCGTACACCAGACGGATCTTCGAGGCGGTGCCCGACGTGCCGCGCATCCACTTCGGGGTGGGCACGGGCGAGCTGCTCGGCGTGCTCGGCGAGGCGGGCGCCGACGTGGTGGGCGTCGACTGGCGCGTGCCGCTCGACGAGGCCGCGCGGCGCGTCGGGCCTGGCAGGGCGCTGCAGGGCAACCTCGACCCCGCGATCCTGCTGGCCCCGTGGGAGGCCGTCGAGCGCAAGGCGCTGAGCATCCTCGAGCAGGGGCGCTCGGCCGAGGGCCACGTGTTCAACCTCGGTCACGGGGTGCTGCCGAGCACCGACCCCGACCAGCTGCGCCGCCTCACCGACCTGGTCCACTCCTTCCGCTGACGCCTCACAGGCGCAGCTGGTCCAGGCTGAGCTTGACGATCAGGGCGGCCACCACGCACAGCAGCGTCGCCCTGATGAAGGCCGCGCCCCTGCGCAGCGCCGTGCGGGTGCCGACGCGGGCGCCGAGGACGTTGCAGGCGGCCATGCCGAGTCCGAGCAGCCAGAACACCTGGCCCTGCGCGGCGAACACCACCAGCGCGCCCAGGTTGGCCCCCACGTTGACGACCTTCGCGGTCGCCGAGCCCATGACGAAGTCCAGCCCGAGCAGCGTGGTGAGGGCGATGAGGATCATCGCGCCCGTTCCCGGCCCGACCAGGCCGTTGTAGAACGGCAGCACGACCCCGACCAGCACGACGGCGGGCACGAGGGTGCGCCGGCGCGCGGGGCGCCGCCGTACGCGTGTGCCCAGGGTGGGCCTGGCGACCACCGCACCGCCACCAGGGCCAGCGTCACCAGCACGAACGGCCTGAAGACCTCGGCGGGCACCTGGCCCGCGGTGACGGCGCCCGCCCCCGAGAGCGCGACCGCCAGCACCGTCGCGGGCACCGCCACCCGCGCCTCCACGCGGACCCTCCTGGCGAAGCCCACCGCCGAGACCGTCGTCCCCGCGATCGACGACAGCTTGTCGGTCGCCAGCACGGCGGGCGGCGGTGCGGCGGGCAGGGCGAGCAGCTGCACCAGCCCTCCTCCGCCCACGACGGCGTCCACCCACCCCGCGGCCAGCGCGACGGCGAGCAACAACAAGATCAGCTCGACTTTCACCCGATATCCCCCGAAGTGCCCAGGTCCCCTGAGGGGAAGGTCCCAAGTGGCCGTTGGGCGGACGTTGTGCCACCGTTGGGCGGGTGCATTTCGGGGTGTTGGGGCGGCTGTCAATCAGCCGTGACGGGGAAGCTGTCGAGGTGACCTCCGCCAAACAGCGCACGCTGCTGGCCGTGCTGCTGACCGAGGCGAACAGGCCCGTGCCCCCCGGCAGGCTGGCCGAGGCCGCCTGGGGCGAGGCCCCTCCTGCGCCCGCGACGCTGCGCTGGCACGTCCACCACGTACGGCAGGCGCTCGGCGGCGACCGCCTCACCCGCCAGCCGGAGGGCTACCTCCTCACCGTCCACCCCGGCGAGCTCGACGCCGAGCGCTTCGAGCGCCTGTGCGCCTCGGCCGCCGGCCTCGACGACCCCGCCCGGATCGCCGAGGTCCTGGGAAGGGCGCTCGCGCTGTGGCGCGGCCCCGCCTACGCCGACCTGCCGGGCGAGGCCGTGGGGGAGGAGGCCGCCAGGCTCGAGGAGCTGCGCCTGCGCGCGGTCGAACAGCGCGCCGAGTCGATGCTCGCGCTCGGCAGGGCCGAGGAGACCGTCGAAGGGCTGGCCGCCGCCGTCGCCGCGCACCCCTTACGTGAACGGCTGCGCGAGCAGCTCATGAGGGCGCTTCGCCTGGCCGGCAGACGCGCCGACGCCCTGCGCAGCTACCAGGAGGCGCGCGAGCTGCTGGCCGAGGAGCTCGGCATCGAGCCTGGCCGCGGGCTGAGGGAGCTGAACGCGGAGATCCTGCGGGAGGAGAGCCCCGTCGCCGCCTTACGGCCCGCGCAGCTGCCGCCCGACGTCTTCCCCTTCACAGGACGCGCCGCCGAGCTGTCCGCGCTGGACGGCGCGCCGCCGCTCATCGTGATCAGCGGTACCGGAGGGGTGGGGAAGACGGGCCTGGCGGTGCACTGGGCCCACCGGGTGGCCGACCGCTACCCCGACGGCCAGTTCTATGTGGACCTGCGAGGACAGGCCGCCCCGCTGGACCCCGCCGACGTGCTCGAACGCTTCTGCCACGCGCTCGGCGTCACCCGCCTGCCCGCAGGGCTCGAGGAGCGCACGGCCCTCTACCGGAGCCTGCTGCGCGACAGGCGGATGCTGATCCTGCTCGACAACGCGGCGGGCGCCGCGCAGGTCAGGCCGCTGCTGCCCGGTGCGGGAGGCTGCCGCGTCGTGGTGACGGGGCGCAGGCGCTTCGACGGGCTCGTGGCGGGGGAGGGAGCCCTGCCCCTCCAGCTCGACGTCCTGCCGCCGGAGGAGGCCGCCGCCCTGGTCGCCCGCCTCGCCTCGCGTGAGCGGCCCGAGGGCGGGGCGGGGCGGGAGCAGGAGATGGAGTCGCTGTCGCGGGTGGCGGCGCTGTGCGACGGGCTGCCGCTCGCGCTGCGCATCGCTGGAGCGCGCCTGGCCACCCGGCCAGGCTGGACCGTCCAGGACATGGCCGCCAGGCTGGAGCGGGAGCGCCGCCGCCTCGACGAGCTGCGCGCGGGGGAGCTCGACGTGCGGGCGGGCTTCGAGCTGAGCCACCGCGCCCTGTCCGGGGCCGAGCGGACCCTCTTCGAACGGCTCGGCCTGCTCGACCTGCCCGGCGGCTACGCGCCCTGGATCGCCGCCGCCCTGCTCGACGGCTCGACGGAGGAGGCGGCGGACCTGCTCGAACGGCTGGCCGACGCCCAGCTCGTCCTGCCGCTCGGCACCGACCCCTCCGGCCAGCAGCGCTACCGCTTGCACGACCTGATCCGGCTGTTCGCCCGCGAGCGCGCCGACGCCGCCATGGAGCCCGCCGTCAGGCAGAAGGCGCTGAGCAGGGCGTTCGAGGCCTTCCTCGCGCTGGCGGAGGAGGCGGTCTCCCGCGACTATCTCGACGGTTTCATCCCCTTCCACGGCGAGGCGCCACGCTGGAGGCCGGAGCCCGGGGTGTCAGCCACCGTGCTCGCCGAGCCGCTGGCCTGGCTCGAGGCCGAACGCCGCACGCTCACAGGGCTGGTCGAACGCTCGGCCGAGCTCGGCCTGACGACGCACTGCTGGGACCTGGCGCTGTCGGGGGTGCGGCTGTACGAGCTCAGGGGCTACCTCGACGACTGGAGGGCCACCGCGCGGCTGGCGCTGGGGGCCTGCCGCGCCCATGGCGACAGAAGGGGCGAGAACGCGATGCTGGTCTCGCTCGGGGCGCTGGCGACGATCGAGCGCCGTTACGCGGAGGCGCGCCCGCTGCTGACCGAGGCGCTGCCCGAGGTGAGCGGCCACACCAGGATCCTGGCCCTGGCCAACCTGGCCTCGGTCGAGCGCAGGACGGGCAGGCCCGAGGCGGCGCTCCCGCTCTACGAGGAGGCGCTGGCCCTGGTGCGGCAGACCCAGGACCCGCCCGTCCTCGGGCTCACGCTGTGCTTCATGTCGGGCGTCTACGAGGACCTGGAGCGCTACACCGAGGCGGAGGCGCTGCTGACCGGCGTGCCCACCTTCGGCATCGGGCGGATCGAGGTGGAGGTCTCGACCCGCCTGGGCAGGATCGCGTTGCGCAGGGGCGAGCACGCCAGGGCGTACGAGCTGTACCGCACCGTGGTCGAGATCGCGGGCTCCTGGGGCGACCTGGCCCACGTCGCGATGGGCCTGGAGGGCAAGGGAAAGGCGCTGGCGGGTTTGGGCAGGACGAGGGAGGCGGCCGCCGTCCTGTCCGAGGCGGCGCGGCTGTCGGCGGGCGTGGGCGAGAGCGCCCGCGCCGAGGAGATCCGCGGCGTGCTGGATCGGCTGACCGCCGCGCGCGCGGATCAGTCGGAGGAGGGACGAGCGTCGTCGTCCTCGGGCTGACGGGACGGCGCGCCGTGGGTCACCGGCACGGGAGGCGGCGAAGCCTTCGGCGGCGAGGGACGGCGGGCGCGGAGCCGCCGTACGAGCAGCAGGAGGGCGACGGCCAGCGGCACGATGACGATCAGCCACGGCAGCAGCGTGCCGATCACGGTCAGCAGCACCTTCACGAAGCCGACCAGCGCCGACCAGCCCGCCGCCAGCCCGCCGAGGAAGCCCGCGGGCTCGTCGGACGGCTCGGCCACGGGCGTGGAGGGCCCGACCAGCCGCAGCGTGAGGGTCGCCATCGCGACCTGCGAGGCCAGCGCCTTCTGCCTGGCCTGCAGCGACTCCATCTCGGACTCGCGTGAGGCGATCTCCCGCTCGACCTGGATCACCTGGCCGACGGTGTCGGCCTTGGCCAGCAGCGCGCGCATGGCGGCGAGCGCCTGCTCGGCCGACTTCAGCCTGCTGGCGACGTCGGCGACCTCCTCGGTCACGTCGCTGGTGTTCTGCCGCAGCGACTCGCGCTTGCCGATCTCCTTGCCGAGCCGGTCGAGCACCTGCGCGTAGACCGCGGGCGGCACCTTGAAGATCAGGGTGGCCTCGCCTCCTCCGCCGTCGAAGGAGCCGGAGTCCTCACTGGCCAGATGGCCGCCCGCCCCGGTGACCAGCTGCTTGGCCTGGTCGGCCGCCTTGGTGACGTCCTTGGCGCGCACCGTCAGCTGCGACACGTAGATGATCGACCGCTGCTCGGGCGCGACCTTGACCTGCTCGGCCCCGCGCCCGCCCCCGCGTGTCGCCGGTGTTCTCGGGGCCTCGCCGGACTGCTCCGTCACGTCGGAGTCGTAGGCGGGGCTGATCTGCTGGGGGGCGGAGCCCGATGTGGCGGCCTCGCCTCCGCCGCCGCCGCAGCCGGACACGAGGAGTGCGGCGCACGCCGCGGTCAACGCCATGCCGTACCGGAATCTGGTCATACCCGTGAGACGGACGCGAGCTGCCCGGTGCTGTCACGAAGATGTCACGTTCGTCCCTCCGGTCGATCACGGCGACCACTTGGAGGGCAGGGAAGTCATCCTGGGGTACGAGGAGGGAGACGATCTCGTGACACAGGCTGAAGAGATGCGCTCGCTTCCGGACAAACTCCACAGGACGTTCTTCAAGTCGATGTCGCTGCTGCCTGCCAGAGGACAGGGCCTCCTTCTGCGGCACTACTTCGAGTGGTTCCACCGCACGCCCGACCCGTGGCGGCACGCCGTCGACCCCTACGAGGCCAGGAAGTACGCCACCACGCTCGCGCACGTCGAGGGCGACACCTTCGACAGGGTCCTCGACGTGGGCTGCAGCGAGGGAACCTTCACGCTGCTGGCGGCCGAGTCCTATCCGGAGGCCGACGTGCTCGGCGTGGACGTCTCCGAGCGCGCCGTCCACAGGGCCGCGTCCAGGTCGAAGGCCCGCCCGAGCGGCAGGACCAGGTTCGCGGCGATGGACTTCCTGAACCAGGACCCCGGCGGGCGCTTCGACCTGGTCGTGTGCGCGGAGACGCTCTACTACGTCGGCAGGGACGACAGGCTGCGCCTGGCCTCCGAGCGGCTGCGCTCCTTCCTCGCCCCCGGCGGCACGCTCGTCATGGTGCACCCGTGGCCCGAGGCCCGCCGCCTGCACCGCTTCGTGGACGGCGACCCGCTGCTCGTCAGGCGGGACGAACAGGTCGAACACGACGGCGGCAGGCCCTACGCCGTCAGCTCTTACCGGCTCCGGTAGCAGGTCCGGAGCGGTGAGGCGATAGCGTCTTGAGACGTGGAAGGGAATCGACGGCATGTAGTGATCGTCGGCGGCGGGATCTCGGGTCTCGCGGCGGCGTGGTTCCTCAGGCAGGGCGGCGGCGAGCGGGTGCGGGTGACCGTCCTCGAGTCGAGCCCGAGGATCGGCGGCAAGCTGCAGACCAGCGAGGTCGCGGGTGTCAGCGTGGACGAGGGCGCCGAGTCGATGCTGGCCAGGCGGCCCGAGGGCAAGGACCTGGCCAGAGCGGTGGGCCTCGGCGGCGATCTGGTCGAGCCCGGCACCACCCAGGCGGCCATCTACTCCAGGGGCGCGCTCAGGGCGATGCCCAAGGGCCAGGTCATGGGCGTGCCCGGCGACCTGGCCGAGCTGGCCCGATCGGGCCTGGTCTCGCCGGGCGGGCTGATCAGGGTGCCGCTGGACCAGGTGCTGCCCGCCACGCTGGTGCGCAGCGACGTCTCCGTCGCCTCCTACATCCGTGCCCGCATGGGGTCAGAGGTCGTGGAACGGCTGATCGAGCCGCTGCTGGGCGGCGTCTACGCGGGCCGTTCCGACAGGCTGTCGCTGGAGGCGACGATGCCGCGCATCGCCACCGCGGCGCGTTCGGAGCGCTCGCTGCTCGGCGCCGTGCGGGAGATCGTGCGCGAGACGCCCAAGGACGCGGGGCCGGTCTTCACCAGCCTGCGCGGCGGGCTCGGCGGCCTGCCCGAGGCGGTGGCCAAGGCGTCGGGGGCCGACATCAGGACCGGCGTGACCGTCCGCGAGCTGCGCCGCACGCCGTACGGCTGGCAGCTGGTCACGGGCCCCGTGCCGCGACCTGAGACGATGGAGGCCGACGCGGTCATCGTCGCCACGCCCGCCACGTCCTCGGCCAGGCTGCTGAAGGACGAGGTACCGAAGGCGGCGACGGAGCTGGCCAGGATCGAGTACTCCAGCATGGCCATCGTCACGCTCGCCTACCCTCTGTCGGCCTTCCCCTCGCCGCCCACCGGCAGCGGCTACCTGGTGCCTCCCGTGGAGGGCAGGGTGGTGAAGGCGGCGACGTTCAGCTCGGTCAAGTGGCCGCACCTGACCGAGGCCGACCCCTCGGTGCTGCTGGTGCGCTGCTCGATCGGCCGCGTCGGAGAGGAGCACCTGCTCCAGCGCGACGACGCCGAGCTGGTCGCGGTCGCGATGGCCGAGATGAGCGAGGTCATGGGGGTGCGCGGGCTGCCGCTCGACTCGAGGGTCAGCCGCTGGGGCGGTTCGCTTCCGCAGTACAACGTCGGCCACCTCGACCGCGTCGCCCGCGTCCGCGCGGCGGTGGCCGTCGAGCCGGCGCTGGCGGTGTGCGGTGCCGCCTACGACGGGCTCGGCGTGCCCGCCTGCGTCTCGACCGCGCGCACGGCGGCCGCCCGGATTCTGGACCACCTGGCCACGCAGGGAGAATGAGAACATGACAGAGGCGACCCAGCGGCCCAAGGCTCGCGACCTGAACCAGGTGATCCGCTACACGATGTGGTCGGTCTTCAAGACCACCGAGCAGTGCCCGAGCAACCGCGAGGGCATGGCCGACGAGGTCGACGAGCTGCTGGAGCAGGCGGCGGGCAAGGACGTGGTCACCCGCGGCTGCTACGACGTGGCAGGCTTCCGTGCCGACGCCGACTACATGTTCTGGTGGCACGCTCCCACCGCCGAGGACCTCCAGGACGTCTACTCCAGGTTCAGGCGCACCACGCTGGGCAGGCTGAGCACGCCCGTCTGGTCGGCGATGGCGCTGCACAGACCCGCGGAGTTCAACAAGTCGCACGTCCCCGCGTTCCTCGCGGAGGAGGAGCCCAGAGGGTTCGTGTGCGTCTACCCCTTCGTGCGCTCACTGGAGTGGTACCTGCTCGACGACGGCGAGCGGCGCAGGATGCTGGCCGAGCACGGGATGATGGCGCGCGAGTACCCCGACGTCAGGTCCAACACGGTGGCCTGCTTCGCGCTCAACGACTTCGAGTGGATGCTGGCCTTCGAGGCCGACGAGCTGCACAGGATCGTCGACCTCATGCGCCACCTGCGCGGGGCCGAGGCCAGGCGGCACACCAGGATCGAGGTCCCGTTCTACACCGGGGTCCGCAAGCCGGTCGGCGAGCTGATCGCAGCGCTTGCCTGACTTTGTAAAGGCGCTCGCCCGCGTCATCTCCGGTTCCTGATCCACATTTCTTTGCCATAATCAGGGGAAATCCCCTGTCGTAGTGAGGCAAAGGGTGCATGAAGGCGGGAGTCTGGCACGCTCCAGACGCGGTTCGCGGGGTAGGCGGCGGCGCAAGAAGTCGCGCGGGCCATGGGCGCTGGGAGGCTCGGTCGCAGGGGCGGCGCTGATGGTCGCGGGGCTCGCGGTCGGAGCCGAGATGCTGGCGCGGGAACGCTCCGAGCAGGCCGCGTCGTCCCTGCCCTCCGCGGTCACGGCCGGCGGCTCGACCGAGCGGGCCGGCTCGCCCGGCGCTCCGGTCGCGGCGGGCGGGCAGGCCGACAAGCAGGGCAGGACGGGGAACGCGGAGGCGGCCGGTCAGGCGAGCGCGCCCGTGCCCGCCGTGTCGCCGCCGGCCGCCTCTCCCTCCGCGCCACCGCCCGAGCCGCCCGCACCCGCGAGCGTGAAGGACGATTCGGGCGCCGCGGAGAGCGGGCACACCGACGCCAAGGCCGCCGAGTACTTCGACAAGCGCTGGGGCAAGGGCGACAAGGCGGCCAAGCGGCTCAAGGACATCCGCACCGTCGGCGGCTACCTGCGCATCTACACCGACCTGCCGGAGTCGGCCGACAACTCCAAGCAGGCCATCACGCTGTGCGAGCGGGGCCTGGAGTACCTGAAGGAGATGGGCGAGGAGCGGCCCGTGGTCTTCGTGCAGGCCGAGTTCGGCGAGAACGGCAACCCCGTGCTCGCCAACGTCCTCGGCCCCGACGACGGCGACTGCAGGGTCACCCACCCCGCGACGGACTGAGGCCCGCTACGGCGCTGGCTCCAGTCGTACGGAGACGGAGTTGATGCAGTAGCGATCGTCGGTCGGGGTCGCGTAGCCCTCGCCGTGAAAGACGTGACCCAGGTGCGAGTCGCAGCGGGCGCAGCGCACCTCGGTGCGGACCATCCCGTGGGTGTGGTCCTCGATCAGCGTGACCGCTTCGGACTTCGACGGCTCGAAGAAGCTCGGCCAGCCGCAGTGCGACTCGAACTTCGTGTCGGACCGGAACAGCTCGGCGCCGCACGCGCGGCAGGAGTAGACGCCCTCGGTCTTGGTGTCGACGTACTCACCGGTGAAGGGGCGCTCGGTGCCCGCCTCCCTGAGCACGTGGTACTCCTCGGGTGACAGCTGCGCGCGCCACTCGGCGTCGCTCTTGACGACCTTGTCCATGAGCCCACTTTATGCGAGCGCGGAAAGATCTCCATGGGCGAAGCATCCTTTCTGCGGCATTTCGGCGTCTTTGTCTATGTAGGAGGTGTGGCATCGCCTCCTCACTGAGGGGTGAGACCGCTCGCCCGGGGCCGTCGCCGCTGCACAGCCGCGCCCGTGTTGTGCGCCGGTGGCCCCATCGAGGCCGGCCGGACGGCGCGCCAGCGTCCGGTGCGGCACGAGGCGGACGGTCTTCAGGTCCGTCCCGTCGAGTGCCCGGTCCCGCCACCGTGGCGGTCTCCGGGACGGACCCGCCCAACTCTTCGCGCCGAATCGGGGTAGGTTCAGCGCATGCCGTCACCTTTCATCGAGCTGCAGGTCGGGGAGCGTACCGTCAAGGTCACCAACCCCGACAAGGTGTACTTTCCGGAGATCGGCGCCACCAAGCGCGAGCTGGTGGAGTACTACGTCAGCGTCGGGGAGGGGGCGCTGCGCGCGCTCAGGGACCGGCCGACCCACCTCAAGCGGCATCCTGACGGGGTCGGCAGCGAGGCCATCTACCAGAAGCGGATGCCCGCCAAGCACCCTGAGTGGCTGGAGACGGTCACCGTGACCTTCCCCAGCGGCAGGACGGCCGACGCGCTCCGGGTGACCGAGGTCGCCTCGATCGCCTACTGCGCCAACCTCGGCACCATCGACTTCCACCCGTGGCAGGTCCGCGCCGCCGACGTCGAGCACCCCGACGAGCTGCGCATCGACATCGACCCGCAGCCGGGGCTCGGCTTCGACACCGCCCGCCGTACCGCCTTCCTGGCCCGCGAGGTGCTGGAGGAGGCGGGGATGACCGGTTTCGTGAAGACCTCGGGCAACAGGGGCGTGCACGTCGCGGTCAGGATCGAGCCCCGCTGGGACTTCGTCGAGGTACGGCACGCGGGCATCGCGCTGGCCAGGGCCATCGAGGACCGCGCGCCCGACCTGGTGACGACGGCGTGGTGGAAGGAGGAGCGCGGCGACAGGGTCTTCATCGACTTCAACCAGAACGCCAGGGACAGGACGATCGCGAGCGCCTACTCGGTGCGCGCCAAGCCGAGCGGACCCGTCTCGGCGCCGCTGACCTGGGAGGAGCTGGCCGACGCCGAGCCGGCCGACTTCGACATCAGGACCATGCCCGAGCGCTTCGCGAGGGTCGGCGACGCGCACGAGGCGATCGACGAGCGGGCCTTCTCCATCGAGACCCTCCTGGAGTGGTACGCCAAGGACGATCGCGGCGACATGCCGTACCCGCCGAACTATCCGAAGATGCCGGGCGAGCCGAAGCGGGTGCAGCCGAGCAAGGCGCGCGACGAGTGACGTGTATCACTTGAATCACATTACTTGACGCCCGGTCCAATAGTTCGGAAGGCTCTCGGGCTATGGCTTTGGCATCAGCACGACGGCTCGCCGCCGCGGGAGCGGTGACGGCCTTCATCGTCGGCGGAGTGACCATGGTGGCGGGTGCGGGCACCGCCATGGCGAGCGACTGCAAGCTGCTCGTCCTGGTCTGCGACGAGCCCGCGCAGGGCGGAGACCCTGACGACCCGTGGAAGCCCGACGTCAGGGTGCCCGACGTCCCGCTTCCGCGCGACACCTGGTCCAACGCCCCCGCGCCGCACGACACCTGGTCCGCCGCGCCCGCCCCCCAGGACACCTGGTCCAACGCGCCGGCCCCTCAGGACACCTGGTCGTCGGGCCCCGCGCAGCCTCCGAAGGAGGAGGCGCCGTGGAAGCCGGTCGACGAGGGCAGGCACCGCATGCCGGACGGTCCGCCGCAGACGGGGGCCGGTGGGCTGGCGGGCGCCGACCCGATGTGGCCGTTCGCGGCCGGTGGCGCGGCGCTGCTGACGGGCGCGGGCCTGGCCGGCTTCGCGCTACGGCGGGGACGCCCAGCGACGGCGGAGTGAGCGGGCCTCCTGGGCAGCGGCTCGTCCTCGTGGGCGCGGTGGTGGTCTCGCTGGCGGGGATCGCCCTGATCTGGTTCGGCGTCAGCGGCATGGTGAGCGGCGCCGCCGAGCCCGCGCCCGTCTCCGCCACGGCCGCGGCGAAGCTGCCGAGGGTGGGCGCGCCCGCGCTGACCGAGCCGCCCGAGGTGCTGGTCGGGCGGGTGGCCAAGCCGATGAGGACCGCCCGGCCGACCGCGGTCTACATCCCCAAGCTCGGCATCTCCGCGCCGCTCATGGAGCTCGGTGTCGACGCCAAGGGCGCGATAGAGAACCCGCCGCTCGACCATCCCAACGTGGCGGGGTGGTATCGCTATGCGCCGGTCCCCGGCGCGCGCGGCGCCGCGGTCATCACCGGCCACCTCGACACCCGCACGGGACCCGCGGTGTTCGCCAGGCTCAGGTCGATCAGGCGGGGCGACCAGGTGCAGGTGATGCGGGCCGACAGGTCGGTGGCCATCTTCGTGGTGGACAGGGTCGAGCAGGTCGCCAAGCGCGTCTTCCCCACCGAGAAGGTCTTCGGCAAGGTGAAGTACGCGGGCCTGCGCCTGGTGACCTGCGGCGGCGCCTTCGACAGCAAGGCGCACAGCTACCAGGACAACACCATCGTCTACGCCCACCTGGCGCACGCCTACCACCCGGGGAGCTGACCGGGTCAGGGGTCGCGGGGCAGCCCGAGCGCGCGCTCGGCGACGATGTTGAGCTGCACCTCCGTTGTGCCGCCGCCGATGGTGAACGCCCTGGTGGTGAGGATCATCCTGCCCCAGTGCGGATCGGCGGGCGCCAGCGACCAGCAGAACTCCGAGATCGCCTGGGCGTGCCGCATGCCCAGCAGCTTGCGCACGCTGGAGGCGGTCCCCGAGTCGGTCCCGGCCAGCTGCGAGAGCGTGACCCGCAGGCCGAGCGCCGAGATCGCCTGCCCCTCGGCCCACAGCCGTCCCGCCTGCTCACGCTGGGCCTGCCGGAGATCGGGGAGGCGCTGGAGAAGCTTCACCATGTCGGTGTGCTGCGAGCCGGGGCCCCAGCTGTCGCCGAGCGCCACCCTTTCGTGCGACAGCGTGTCGCGCGCGACCCGCCATCCGCCGTCCACCTCGCCCACGACCAGATCGTCGGGGACGAAGACGTCGTCGAGGAAGACCTCGTTGAAGAGCTCGTCCCCGTTGATCTCCTTCAACGGCCGCACGGTGACGCCCGGCGCGGCCATGTCGACGAGGAAGTAGGTGATCCCCTCGTGCTTGGGCCTGTCGGGGCTCGTCCTGGCCAGGCAGATGCCCCAGTGCGCGTACTGCGCGAGCGAGGTCCAGATCTTCGATCCGCTGATCGACCAGCCGCCCTCGACCCGTACGGCCTTCGTGGACAGCCCCGCCAGGTCCGAGCCCGCTCCTGGCTCGCTGAACAGCTGGCACCAGACGATCTCGCCGGTGAACGTCTTCGGCAGGAAGCGGTCCTGCTGCTCCCGCGTGCCGTACCGGACGATGGAGGGCACCGCCCACGCGGCTATGCCGAGGTTGGGCCGCCTGAGCCCGCGCAGCTCCTGGTGGATGATCACCTGCTCCAGCGGTGAGGCCCCGCGGCCCCACGGCTCGGGCAGGTAGGGCATGATCCAGCCCTCGCGGGCGAACCTGCCCAGCCTGGCAGGCGGCTCCTCCTCGGCGAGCGCCGCCGCCTCTGCCCTGATCCGCTCCCTGACGGGCGCGGCCTCCAGCGGGAGGTCGGGCTCCATGCTCCTGCGCACGCCGCCGACGGCGAGCTCTGCGACCTCCTCCGCCCAGCCGCCCGGCTCTCCTGCCAGCATCCGCAGGGACAGGGCGCGCCGGTAGTAGCGGTGGGCGTCGTGCTCGAAGGTGTAGCCGATGCCGCCCAGCACCTGGATGGCGTCGGCGGCGCACCGCACCGCCGCGTCGGGCCCGAGCACCGCGGCCACCCCTGCCGCCAGCCGCGCCTCATCGGGGACGGGCCGTCCTCCCAGAGAGTCGAGGGCGCGGGCGGCGTCCCACACGGCGGCCCTCGCCTGTTCGAGCGCGACCAGCGCCGCCGCCACCCGGTGCTTGACCCCCTGGAACTGCCCGATCGGGCGTCCGAACTGTTCCCGGACCTTCGCGTGGGCCGCGGCCGTCGCCACCGCCCACGCGGCCACTCCGCACGCCTCGGCGCCGAGCAGGACCGCCGCCAGCTCGCGCACCGGCGCGGCGCCCAGGAGGCGCTCCTCGGGCACCTTCCGCGCCGTCACGCGCACCGGCGGGCGTGACAGGTCCAGGCCCTCCAGCGGCTCGATCTCCACCTCGGACCTGTCGAGCACCGCCCACCCGTCCTGCACGGGCAGCAGGAAGAGGCCGGCGTCGGGCGAGCCCAGCCCGTGCCCCTCCAGGACGGCGGCCGCCGTGGTCGTGCCGTCGGCCAGGCCAGGCAGCAGGGACAGGCATCGGCCCGACCGCGCCAGCACCGCCGAGACCAGCACCGTGGGCAGGCAGGGCCCTCCGGCGAGCCCCTCGCCCAGCGCCTCCAGCGCCACCGCGAGCTCGACCAGCCCGTAGCCCTGCCCGCCCGCCTCCTCGGGCAGATGCAGCCCCAGGACGCCCTGTGCGGCCAGCGCCTCGTGCCCGGGAGACCGTGAGACCAGCCCCCTGACCGAGCCCGCCAGGGCCAGGTGTTCCTCTGTCAGTGCGATGCCCATGCGCCCGAATCTAGAACCTTATTCGGTCGGTGGCCAGGGGCGATCACAGGTTGATGATCGCGGCCTTCTCCCTGGTGTACTCCAGCACCGCGTCGTGCCCGTAGCCGCTGTCCTTCACGCCGCCGAACGGCAGCCCCGGCGGCATCTGGCGGAAGGTGTTCACCCACACCGTGCCGCACTCGAGGTCGCGCACGAACCGGTGGGCACGCCCCAGGTCGCGCGTCCACACCCCGGCCGCCAGCCCGTAGTCCGAGTCGTTGGCCAGGGCGAGGGCCTCCTCGTCGCTCTCGAACGGCAGCGCCACCGCCACAGGTCCGAAGATCTCCTCCTGGCAGATCCGCAGCGTGTTGTCGGTGACGGTGTAGAGGGTCGGCGCGACCCAGTAGCCACCTGGCAGGCCGGGCACCACCTCGGCGCCGGTCCTGCCGCCGAAGACGAGCCGCGCGCCCTCCTTCTCGGCGATCTCCAGGTAGGAGGCGACGCGCTCGTACTGCCCTGCCGACACGATCGGGCCCATGGTGGTGGCCAGGTCGAGAGGGTCGCCGAGGACCAGCCCCGCCGCCGCGGCGGAGATCCGCTCCAGCATCTCCTCCCAGATCGAGCGGTGGATGAGGATGCGCGACCCCGCCACGCACACCTGGCCCGCGTTGCCGGTGTAGATGGAGTTGACCGTCACCCCCTGGGTGGCGGCGTCGAGATCGGCGTCGGGGAAGACGATGTTCGGCGACTTGCCGCCCAGCTCGAAGGTGAGCGGCTTGATCCCGGCGGCCTGGGTGATGGCCACGCCGGTCTGGGTCGAGCCGGTCAGGCTGATCTTGTTGACGCCGCGGTGCCGTACCAGCGCCTCTCCGACGTCCTCACCCATGCCGGAGACGAGGTTGAGCACGCCCGGCGGCAGCACGTCGGCCAGCAGTTCGCCCAGGCGCAGCACCGAGGCGCTGGCCTGCTCGGCCGGTTTGACGATCACCGTGTTGCCGGCGGCCAGCGCGAAGGCGGCCTTGGCGGAGAAGGTGGAGATCGGGGAGTTCCACGGGATGACGGCCAGCGCCACACCGTACGGCTCCCGCCTGGTCAGCCCCAGGCTGTCGGGGCCGAGAATGACGGTGTCGCCCCTGACGGCGTCGAGCACCTGGCCGGCGGCCAGCTCCCACAGGAACCTCATGCCGGGCAGGTCGCGTTTGAGTGTGTCGCGAAGGATACGGCCGTTGTCGCGGGTCTCGATCGTGGCCAGCTCCTCGGCGTGCTCGGCGAAGACCGCCGCCACCTGGCGCAGGAAGTGCGCCCTGCCGAGGGCGGGCATCGCCGACCACGCGGGGAGCGCGGCGCGGGCGGCCGCCACGGCGGCCTCGGCGTCGGCCCTGCCACTGGCGGGGACGCGCGCCCAGACCTCGCCGGTGGCGGGGTTGACCGAGTCGAGGGTGCGGCCGTCGGCCGAGGGAACGAGCCTGCCGCCGATCAGGTTGCGATACTCCATCACGCAACCAAGCATATGCTTGCTTGACTGGCGGCGGCTAGCGGCGCGTCGAGCTCAGCGTGAAGGCGATGTTGACCAGTGCGACGCCGCCCCACACCGCCAGATAGGCCAGCAGGTCCGACTCGCCGATGGTGAGGGCGACGGTCGCGATCGTGCCCATCACGAGGGAGACGATCGCCAGCGCCAGCCGCATCCCCGCGACGTTCTGCTGCTGCTGGAGTTGGCGCCGCACGTGTCCGGAGTCGGCCACCATGCGCTCGTCGACGCGCCTGTCGACCTCCTTGCCCATCTTGTCGAGGAAGGACTCGATGATGGAGTCCTCGAAGTCGGGGCCGAGATCGCGGCGCGCCGCGACGGCCGCGCGCAGCTCATCGCCAGTTGATGACGTCATAGATCGAGATATAACGCATCTTCTGGTCAGCGGGCAAGAATGTCATCGAGGTTGTACGAAATCGGCTTTTCAAGTTGCTCATACGTGCAGGATTCGGGCGTCCGGTCCGGCCGCCAGCGGCGGAACTGCGCGGTGTGCCGGAACCTGTCGCCCTCCATGCTGTCGTAGGCCACCTCGATCACCAGCTCGGGCCTGAGCGGGATGAACGACAGGTCCTTCTTGGCGTTCCATCGTGAGACGGCGCCCGGCATGCGCTGCCCGCCGCTGGACGGGGTGGCCGCCGGCTGGCCCACCCGCAGCAGGGCCTGGTCGGCCCACTCGCCCCACGGGTGCTCGCCCAGCTTGGCGAGGTAGGGCGTGAGCTCCTCCACCAGCTCGGCCCTTCGCGTCATCGGGAAGGAGGCCGCCACGCCCACGTGGTGCAGCCTGCCGTCGGGGCCGTAGAGCCCCAGCAGCAGCGACCCCACGATCGGTCCGCTCTTGTGCTCGCGGTACCCCGCGATCACCACGTCGGCCGTGCGCTCGTGCTTCACCTTGTACATGGCCCTCTTGTCGGGCATGTACGGCTGGTCGCCCGGCTTGACGATGATGCCGTCGAGCCCCGCACCCTCGAACATCTCGAACCACTCCGAGGCCCGCTCGTCGTCGGTGGTCACGGGGGTGAGCCTGATCGACCCGCCCGCCTCGGGGAAGATCGACTCCAGCCGGGCGCGGCGCTCGGCGAAGGGGGCCTCCATCAACGACTGCGTGCCCAGCGCGAGCAGGTCGAAGGCGACGAACGAGGCGGGCGTCTGCTCGGAGAGCATCTTCACCCGCGAGGCGGCCGGGTGGATGCGCTGCTGCAGCGCCTCGAAGTCGAGCTCCTGCCCCTTGCGCAGCACGATCTCGCCGTCGACCACGCACTTGTCGGGCAGCTCGGCCCTGACCGCCTCGACCAGCTCGGGGAAGTAGCGGGTGAAGGGCCGCTCGTTGCGGCTGCCCAGGAAGACCTCGTCGCCGTCGCGGAAGATGACGCAGCGAAAGCCGTCCCACTTGGGCTCGTAGAACAGCGTGCCGTCCTGCTTGGGCATGCCCTTGACCGCCTTGGCCAGCATCGGCGCGACCGGCGGCAGCACGGGCAGATCGAGGTGGAGTTCGAGTTCGTCGTCCATGGCCTACTCCCTGATGTATCGGCAGAAGAGGACGCCCTCCTCCTCCAGCACCTGCGCGAGACGCAGGTCGGTCTGACCCGCCTCGCCGTTCAGGATGCGCGCGGCGCCGCCCCCGATCAGCATCGGGCTGACCGACAGGCACAGCTCGTCGATGAGACCCGCGGCCGCGAGCTGCCCGTTGAGCCTGGGCCCGCCCTCGCAGAGGATCCTCGTGAGCCCGCGCTCGTGCAGCGCGGCGGTGGCCAGGTCGAGCTCGACCCTGTCGTCGCCCGCGACGATCACCTCGGCCCGATCGGCCGCCTCGGTGCGGCGGTCCTTGGGAGCGGCCTCGCAGGTGATCACAATGGTCCTGGCGTCGGGCGCGGCCTCGGTGAACAGCGGGCTGCCCAGGTCGAGGTCGAGCCTGCGGGTCACCACCGCGACGGGCGGCGCGGCGGGCCTGCCCTCCCGCAGCGGCGCCCACGACTCGCGAGGCTTGGCGGGGCCGTAGCCCTCGGTCCTGACGGTCGCCGCTCCGGCGAGGACGACGTCGGACAGCCCGCGAAGGACCCCGAAGATCCGTCTGTCGCCCTTGCTGGACAGGCCGCCGGACAGGCCCTTGATCCACGCGCCGCCGTCGGCGCTCGCGACCATGTTGACGCGCAGCCAGGGCCGGTCGGCGGGGTAGGCGTAGGCCTGGGGGATGTCTGGATCGTCTGTTATGTCGGGATGGATGCGACGCACCCCTCTACCTTGGCACACGGCCCCGACAACCGGGGTGAAGGGCGTTATTAGCAGTTTGGTGTATCAGAGGACGTACATAGCTGTTTGTGCATAACGTGGCGGCAGGGATCGGGGAATCTGGGAGGCCCTGTGGGTCTGGTCACGGTTGCGGCCTGGGTGATCAATGCTCTGATCGGCGTCTATCTGCTCTACCTCTGGCTGTCGGGCGGTGGGCTGCGCCAGCAGGCGACCAAGGTGACGCGCTTCCCGACCACCTTGATCTTCTCCCACCCCGCGCTGGCCGTCACGGCCCTGGCCTTCTGGGTGGCCTACCTTCTGACCGGCCAGCGCCTGCTGGCCTGGCTGGCCTTCGGCGTGCTGTCGGTGGCCGCGCTGCTGGGCTTCACCATGTTCACCCGATGGCTGGGCGGCGGACGGCACGCCAGGGGCGCCGAGCAGCGCTTCCCCGTGCTGGCCGTGGTGGCGCACGGCCTGGTCGGGCTGACGACCTTCGTCCTGGTGCTGGTGGCCGCCTCCTCGATCGGCTAGCCACGGCCCTCGCCCGGCGAGCTAGACGACCCGCCGCGGGTGGCGCAGAACCTGGATGCTCCTGGAGGTGACCTCCACCTGCGTGCCGGGCGCGAGCTGCTCGTCGGGATAGGGGTCCTCGCGGGGCGTGTCGTCGTTGGTGTCGAGCACGACCACCCACGAGGCGGAGAACTCCGCGCCGGGCAGCGTGAACGTCATGTCCTCATGGTGGGCGTTGATCAGCAGCAGGAAGGAGTCGTCCACGATCCGCTCGCCGCGAGGGCCCGGCTCGGTGATCGCCTCGCCGTTGAGGTAGACCCCCATGGACTTGGCGTAGCCGGTGTGCCAGTCACCCGCGCTCATCTCGGCGCCCGCGGGGGTCAGCCAGACCAGGTCGCGCCTGTTGTCCTCATGGGTGCGCCCCGCGAAGAAGCGGCGGCGCTGGAAGACCGGGTGCTCGCGGCGCAGCCTGGACAGCGCGCGGACGAAGTCGAGCAGCCCGTTCTCGGTGCGGGCCAGCGACCAGTCGACCCAGGAGATGTCGTTGTCCTGACAGTAGGCGTTGTTGTTGCCGCGCTGCGTGCGGCCGAGCTCGTCGCCGTGCGAGATCATCGGCACGCCCTGCGACAGGAACAGCGTGGTCAGGAAGTTGCGGCGCTGGCGGTGGCGCAGCCTGACGATCTCGGGATCCTCGACAGGGCCCTCGGCGCCGCAGTTCCACGAGCGGTTGTCGTCGGTGCCGTCGCGGTTCTCCTCGCCGTTCTCCTCGTTGTGCTTGCGGTTGTAGGAGACCAGGTCGTTGAGGGTGAAGCCGTCGTGGCATGTGACGAAGTTGATGGAGGCGACCGGGCGGCGTCCGGAGGAGGCGTAGAGGTCGGCGGAGCCGGCCAGCCTGGAGGCGAACTCGGGCAGCGCCGAGCCGGTGCCGCGCCAGAAGTCGCGCACCGAGTCGCGGTACTTGCCGTTCCACTCCGTCCACAGGGGAGGGAAGTTGCCGACCTGGTAGCCGCCAGGGCCGACGTCCCACGGCTCGGCGATGAGCTTGACCTGCGAGATCACCGGGTCCTGCTGGATGAGGTCGAAGAAGGCGCTCAGCCTGTCGACGTCGTGCAGTTCGCGGGCCAGCGCGGCGGCCAGGTCGAAGCGGAAGCCGTCGACGTGCATGTCGAGCACCCAGTAGCGCAGCGAGTCCATGATCAGCTGCAGCGCGTGCGGTGAGCGCACGTTGAGGCTGTTGCCGCAGCCGGTGTAGTCGAGGTAGTAGCGCCTGTCGCCGTCGTGCAGGCGGTAGTAGGCGCTGTTGTCGATGCCGCGGAAGCCGAGGGTCGGGCCCATGTGGTCGCCCTCGGCGGTGTGGTTGTAGACCACGTCGAGGATCACCTCGATGCCCGCCTCGTGCAGCGCCCGCACCATCGCCTTGAACTCCAGCACCTGCTCGCCGCGCTGCCCCGCGCTGGAGTAGGCGCCGTGCGGGGCCAGGTAGGCCATCGTGTTGTAGCCCCAGTAGTTGGTCAGCCCTCGGGCGACCAGGAAGTGCTCGGGGACGAAGTGGTGCACCGGCATCAGTTCGACCGCGGTGACCCCGAGCGAGAGCAGGTGGTCGATGACCGCGGGGTGCCCGATGCCCGCGTAGGTGCCGCGCTGCTCCTCGGGGATCGAGGGGTGGCGCATGGTGAGCCCGCGCACGTGCGCCTCGTAGATGACCGTCTGGTGGTACGGCGTGCGCGGCGACCTGTCGTTGCCCCACTCGAAGAACGGGTTGATCACCACGTTCTTCGGCATGTACGGCGCGCTGTCGACGGTGTTGAGCTTCGCCGGGTCGGTGAAGTGGTAGGGGAAGACCGCCTCGTTCCAGCGCAGCTCGCCCTCTATCGCCTTGGCGTAGGGATCGAGCAGCAGCTTGGCGGGGTTGCTCCGGTAGCCGCGTGAGGGATCGTAGGGGCCGTGGACGCGGTAGCCGTACCGCTGGCCAGGGGCGATCCCCGGTAGGTAGCCATGCCATACGAAGCCGTCGACCTCGGGCAGGTCGAGGCGTTCCTCGGAGCCGTCATCGTGAAACAGGCACAGCTCGATCCGCTCGGCGACCTCGGAGAACACCGCGAAGCTGGTGCCGACTCCATCCCAGGTGCCGCCGAGTGGATAAGGCTCGCCCGGCCAGACCTCTCGCATGTGGCCCAATTGTCGCATGTGTCCGCCCCTTCGTCGCCAGGACGGCTCTAGCACCTCACCTGGAGTTCCAATTCGGGTCATCTGAGCGGCCTCCCACGCGGGGCGCGCGGGAGGCCGCGATGCGTCAGGAGAGCAGTTCGGCGTTGAGCGTGATGGTCGTGCCGGTGAGCGCCTTGCTCACCGGGCAGTTCGCCTTCGCCGCCTCGGCCGTCTCCTGGAACTGCTCGGCCGTGATTCCGGGCACGTGGGCGCGCACGCTGAGCACGATGCCCGTGATGCCCTCGCCCGGCTGGAACGTCACGTCGGCCTTGGTCTCCACGGTCTGCGGAGGGGTGCCGGCCTGGGCGAGGGCGTGCGAGAACGCCATCGAGAAGCAGGAGGAGTGCGCCGCCGCGATGAGCTCCTCCGGGGAGGTCTTGCCGTTCGCGGCCTCGGCGCGCGAGGGCCAGGAGACGTCGAAGGTGCCGACCTTCGAGGTGTCGAGCGAAACGGTGCCCGAACCGTCGAGCAGCGCGCCCTTCCACTGGGTCGTCGCGGTACGAGTGGTCGCCATGGCGATGTCCTTTCGCTGGAAAATCCCAACATATCCCGGTAACCGTGCGTAACCTGCCACGCCAGGGGGCGTGTCATCGCGCGGGCTCGCCCGCCCGTCAGGCGCAGCCGTGCGACGAGGTCCGCAGGCAGGCCCAGCCCGCCCTGCCCACCGGCGCGGCCTCGCCGGGAGGCCTCGTGTCGCGGCTGCCGGTGTCGGAGGGGAAGATCTTGACCGTCGCCCCGGTCCTTTCGCGTCGCAGCAGCAGCTGGCCCGCGTGGTTGTTGTGCGCCGAGCCGAACGAGCCGACCCGCAGGTCGGTCCACCTGCCGGCGGCGCTCAGCACCCACTGCGTGCCCAGGTAGCCCGCCTTCTGCCAGAAGCAGGCCACGCCCGAGTCGCAGTCGCCGAGGCCGTCGAAGCGCGCGCAGGTCTCGGGGAAGACGTGGACGGACAGCGCCCCGCCGTCGTAGGAGACGGTGTTGGCGTCGACCCGCCTGCCCCCTGGATGCCGCCGCAGCTGGGCGTCGAGCGCCCTGGAGGCGTCGGCCGCGCACGCGTCGCGGCGCGGCGCGGCCGCCTGGGCGACGGGGACCGGCAGGAGGGCGACGAGCAACGCCGACGCGACAGCGAGTCTGGTCTTCACACACGCTCCTTGCGGGTGGCCAAGCCGGAAGTGACCACGGAACGTTAGCGCGACCTGACGCTCCGTGTGGCCCGAACGGCCTCACGGCGTGGCTCGTCAGCCGCCTCCCCCCGGCGCCGTCAGGAGCCCAGCGTCGCCCTGGCCTCCTCGGCCACGTCGCGGGCGTAGTCGTCGTCGCTTTCGGCCAGCACCCGCTCGATGCCCTGCCTGGCCCGCTCGTCCTTGCGCAGCGCGAGCCCGCGGGCGGCCTCGGCCACGGTGTGCAGGTCGGTGTCCGTCAGCCGCGCGGCCAGGGCCTCCCTGATGCCGGGAGTGTCGGCGTCGAGGTTGGCGAGACCGGTGGTGGCCCAGTCGCGGACCTCCTCCTCGGAGTCCCCCGTCATGTCGATCAGCAGCGCCAGCCCCTCGGCGTGATCGTTCGGCAGCACGTCGGCCAGGGCGATGGCGTCGGTCATCGTCCGCTTGTGGCCGGGCCTGCCGATGATGTCGAGCACCTGCGGCAGCGCCCTGTGGTCGCCCTGGTGGCCGAGCGCGGACAGCACCGAGCGCAGCACCTGCGGGTTGCCCTCCGTGGTGGCCATCTTCTGCAGCAGCGGCAGGGTGCGCTCGCGATAGGGCTTCTCGCCGTCCTCGGTGACGCCGAACTGGGCGATCGCGTCGACGCCGAACTCGCGCTCGCGGGCATCCTCACTGACGCACAGCCTGGACAGCGCCTCGTAGGTCTCCTCGTCGCCGCGCCTGGCGAGGTTGTCGGCGACGATCCACCACGTCTCGGCGTCCTCGTCGGTGTCGCGGTGCGCCAGCGCCCGCGCGACCAGCTGCTCCACCGGGGTCTCGACGCCCTCGGCCTCCTCCAGCACGGTCGCGATCGCGGCGTGGCCCCGCTGCGCCTGGGCCTCGACGGTGCGCTCGCCGTCGGCGGTCAGCGCCGTCACCGTCACCAGCTCGGTGCCGTCCTTGGCGTACTGCCTGGTCACCACGTACTGCCTGTCGTCGGGACCGTCGTGCTGGATCTGGTCGAGCAGCGCGCTCTCGAGATGCACGCCCACCCAGTCGGCCGCGATGTCGAGCGCGCTGTCGCCGTCGCCGTCGTACTTCCCGACGTCCGCGCCGGCCGCCAGCAGCACCTGCACCACGCCGAGCGCGCCGCGCCTGGCCGCCAGCGTCAGCGGCGTGTCACCGGCGTCGTTGGCGGTGTCGACCTCGGCGCCCGCCTCGATGAGCACCTGGGCGCTCTCCGCGTTCCCGTTGGCCGCCGCCCACGCCAGCGCCTGCCAGCCGCCGGGCTCCCTGCCGTTGACGTCGGCTCCCGCGGCCAGCAGCGCGCCCACGACCGGCACGTGGTTCCACGCCGCGGCCCCGCACAGCGGGAGCCCCTCGTCCTCGCCCTGGCTGACCACGTTGGGGTCGGCGCCACCGGCCAGCAGGTCGCTCACGGTCTCCAGGTTTCCGGCCAGCGCCGCCCGGTAGAGCTGTTCCTCATGCATGTCACGGACCCTAGCGCAGCCCAGGCCCTGGACCTGGATCTCGACCTGGATCTCGACCCGGCCGAGCCGTGCCCGCCGCCGTGGAGAGCGAGCGGTTCGGGGGTTGCCCCTCCGCAGGAACGACAAAACGCGATATGTTGCGTCTATGAGTGAACCGGGGGAACTGCGCGCCTCTGACATGGAAAGGGAGGCCGTCGTCGAGCGGCTGCGGGTCGCCTCCGTCGAGGGCAGGCTCACGCTGGTCGAGCTGACGGACAGGACCGAGGCGGCCTATCTGGCCACCACGCATGCCCAGCTGGCGCTGCTCACCCAGGACCTGCCCGCCGAGGGCACGTACGCGCCCTCGCCCGTTCCCGCGCCCTCCCGCAAACGGCGCTGGTTCGTGGCGATCATGGGTGACACCAAGCGGCGCGGCAAGTGGAAGGTCGAGCAGGAGCTCGGCGCGGTGGCGGTCATGGGCGACGTGCTGCTCGACCTGCGCGAGGCCGAGGTGCGCACCAACGTCATCGACGTCACCGCGGTGTCGGTGATGGGCGATGTGAAGATCATCGTGCCTGACGGCGTGGACGTGGACCTCGACGGCATGGCGATCATGGGCGACAAGAAGGTCGACGTGATGGAGGCGGCGCCCGGCATGAACGTGCCGGTGGTGCGCGTGCACGCCTACGCCGTCATGGGCGACGTCAAGGTGATCGGCGACTCCAGGGCCAAGCCGATCAAGCGCGGCTGGTCGGCGTGGCGCGAGCACCTCGGGCTGGGCGGCGAGCACCTGTGGGGCGAACCCAGGCAGCTCGGCCGCGACTGATCGCGCCCGGCTGAGCGCCTCCGAGCGCCCCCAGGGCCCTTGCGTGAGGCAGGACGGCCGAGACCGCGGACAGGGGCCGTGACGGTCCCCTCAGGCCCTCAGGCGGGCACCCTGACAGGCTCGTGCCTCAGCGCGCCCGTGTAACGCTCCAGCACGACCTCCACGAGTTCAGGGGAAGGGCCGAGCACGTCGGCCACCACGTCGGCGCCGGCCGCCAGCGTGTCCCTGCGCACCTTGTCGGCGAAGAACCCTGGTGCGAGCAGGTACGGCGCGACGGCCACCCTGGGCGCTCCCGCGGCCCGCAGCGCCGCCACGGCCTCGGCGGGCGTCGGCCCCGCGGCCGAGGCGTAGGCCGGGACCACATCCCACCATCGGCCTCCACCGCCTTCCTGGAACCCGGGAGCCGCCCAGGAGGGGCGGGCCGCCCAGGCGCTCGCCAGGTCGGCGATGACGGCGTTGGCCCTGGCGTCGCTCGAACCCGCCGAGACCAGCACCAGCGCGGTGTCGGGCGCGCCAGGCCGTACCCCGGCCTCGGACAGGCGGCGCTCCAGCGCCGGCAGCAGCAGCGGGTGCGGGCCCAGCGTCGTGCCGTAGCGCACCCGCAGCAGCGGGTCGCGGGCGCGCGCCTCGGCGAGGGCGGCGGGCAGGTCGACGCGGCTGTGGTACGCCTCGGTCAGCAGCAGCGGCAGCACGACCGCCTCGCGCAGGCCGTGCAGCGCCTGGGCGAGCGTGGGCGGGCCGTGGTCGAGATAGGCCGAGCGGACGGTCAGGCCAGGCCGCGCCTGCCTGACCCGCTCGAGAAGCGCCTCCACGGTCGCGGCGGCGCGCGGGTCACGCGACCCGTGCGCCACCGCGACCAACGGGACCGCGCCCCTGCCAAGGCGCGCCCCCTCACCCGCCGGATGCCGCCCGGCGGAGGTCGGAGGTGCGGAGATCACAGGTGAATGCCGCATTCGGTCTTCCCCATGCCCGACCAGCGGCCGCTGCGAGGGTCCTCGCCGTCGGCGACCTGGCGGGTGCAGGGCGCGCAGCCGATCGAGGGATAGTTGTCATAGTGCAACGGGTTGATCAGCACGCCGTTGTCGGACATGTAGTTGTCGACGTCGTCCTGGGTCCACCTGGCGATCGGGTTGACCTTGACCATCTGGCGCTTGGCGTCCCACTCCACGACCCTGGTGCCCGTGCGGGTGGGCGACTCGTCCCGGCGGATGCCGGAGATCCAGGCGAGGTACGGCTCGAGCGCCCTGTTCAGCGGCTCCACCTTGCGCAGGTAGCAGCACAGGTCGGGGTTGCGGCCGAACAGGCGGGGACCGAGGTCGCGCTCCTGTTCACCGACCGTCCGCGAGGGCTGCACGTTGATCACGTTGACGTCATAGACCTGCTGGACCGCGTCACGGGTGCCGATCGTCTCGGCGAAGTGGTAGCCCGTGTCGATGAACAAGACGTCCACCCCCGGCTTCACCCTGCTCACCAGGTCGATCAGCAGGGCGTCGCTCATCGAGGAGGTCAGGCACAACCGGTCGCCGAACGTCGCGGCCGCCCACCGGATGATCTCGCGGGCGGGGGCGTCCTCCAGGAACACGGCAGCGGACTCGACGATGGCCTGCAGGTCGAGCGTGCCGCGTTGCTCTCTTAACGTGACTTCGAGGTCGACGAGCGTCATATCTTCACTCCGATTCCGAGAAACTTCAGCTTGAAGGCGCGCACGCAGGACCTGCAGTACCAGCCCCCGTCGCCCTCGTAGGGCTCCAGGTCCTCGTCGCCGCAGTAGGGGCAGTGGAAGGGGACCGCTCGCTCGCTCACTTCAGGTCCCCCTCGTCTGCTCGCTGGACCCAGTCGGAGAACGACTCGCCGTCCTTCTTCTGCTCCTCGAAGTGGGTCACGACCCGCTCCACGTAGTCGGGCAGCTCGTCGGCGGTCGTCTTCAGCCCCCGGACCTTGCGGCCGAAGCCCGGGTTGACGCCGAGGGAGCCGCCCAGGTGGATCTGGAAGCCCTCGACCTGCTCGCCCTGGTCGTTGACGACGAGCTGGCCCTTCAGTCCGATGTCGGCTACCTGGATGCGGGCGCAGGAGTTGGGGCAGCCGTTGACGTTGACGGTGAGCGGCTCGGCGAAGGTCGGCAGCCGCTTCTCCAGCTCGTCGATCAGGTGGGAGGCCGTCGCCTTGGTCTCGACGATGGCGAGCTTGCAGTACTCGATGCCGGTGCAGGCCATCGTCTGGCGGCGGAAGGTGGAGGGGTTGACCTGCAGGTCGATGGCCTCCAGCTCGGCCACCAGCGAGTCGACCCTGTCGGGCGCGACGTCGAGGATGACCATCTTCTGCTCGACGGTGGTGCGCACCCTCGCCGAGCCGTGGCGCTCGGCCAGGTCGGCGATCAGGTGCAGCTTGTCGCCGTCGACGCGGCCGACCCTGGGCGCGAAGCCGACGTAGAAGTTGCCGTCCTTCTGCGGGTGCACGCCGACGTGGTCGCGGCGGCTGTCGCGGGGCTGCTCGGGCGCGGGGCCGTCGGGCAGGTCCTCCTTGAGGTACTCGGTCTGGAGCACGTCGCGGAACTTCTCCACGCCCCAGTCGTTGACGAGGAACTTGATGCGGGCGCGGTGGCGCAGGCGGCGGTAGCCGTAGTCGCGGAAGATGCCGATCACGCCGCCGTAGACGTCGCTCACCTGGTCGGGGCGGACGAACACGCCGATGCGCTTGCCGAACATCGGGTTGGTGGACAGGCCGCCGCCCACCCACAGGTCGTAGCCCTTCTCGCCGTGCTCGTTGACGACCGCGACGAAGGCCACGTCGTTGATCTCGTGCACGGTGCAGTGCGCGGGGCAGCCCGAGATCGCCGTCTTGAACTTGCGCGGCAGGTTGGAGTAGGCGGGGTCGCCGATGAAGCGGTCGTGCACCTCGCGGATCTGCTCGGTGGCGTCGAGCACCTCCTCGGTGTCGATGCCCGCCAGCGGGCAGCCGAGGATCACGCGCGGCGTGTCACCGCAGGCCTCGGTGGTCGACAGGCCCACGGCCTCGAGGCGCGCCCAGATGTCGGGCACCGCCTCGATCTCGATCCAGTGGTACTGGATGTTCTGCCGGTCGGTGAGGTCGGCGGTGCCCCTGCCGTACAGGTTGGAGATGTCGGCGAGCACCCGCAGCTGCTCCAGCGACAGCTGGCCGCCGTCGATGCGGACGCGGAGCATGAAGTACCGGTCGTCGAGCTCCTCGGGCTCGAGGACGGCCGTCTTTCCGCCGTCGATGCCGGGCTTGCGCTGGGTGTAGAGGCCGTACCACCGCATGCGTCCGCGCAGGTCGGCAGGGTCGATGGAGTCGAAGCCGCGCTTGGAGTAGACGTCGATGATGCGCTGGCGGACGTTCAGCCCATCGTCGTTCTTCTTGTTCTCCTCGTTCTTGTTGAGCGGCTCGCGGTAGCCGAGAGCCCACTGACCTTCGCCGCGCGGGCGCTTGTGATGCCGGCTGGCAGGGGTGGTCATAGCGCGTCCTTTGGGTTCGTGGGCGCGCGTTACCCTCCTCCTGCCTCATCGTCGAGTGCAGGGGCTGAGCTTTGGGCTGGTGCGACGCGCGCGCCGTTACAGAAAACGGGAAGGAGTTAGCGGGCGTCGCTACAGATGGCACTGCGGACACGCTGAAGGTCGACGTGACGTCGCACGACGAGCATCGGGTCCGCTGGCATACCTCGAACCATACCTCGGTGGTCGGGTATGTCCAAGGCCGGGTCCACAGTCTGGACGATCTTCAGCCCTGTCTGGGCCAGTCGAGCTCCGACTCCTGAGGCGTCTCCTCGCCCTGGTGCTGGCAGTCGCACCAGGATCCGCCCCTGCACTCCTCGTGCAGCCGCTCCTTGCACTTCTCGCAGATCACCTCTTGATTATTCACCGTGGACTTCTTCGCAGAACTACTCGCCGACCTGCGCGCCGAGACCGCCGACCTGGAGGCCCTGCTGGAGGGCGCCGACTGGGAGCTGCCCACCCCGGCCGAGGGGTGGACCGTCCGCGACCAGGTCGGCCACCTGGCCTGGTTCGACGAGGCGGCCACCAGGGTGGTCACGGAGCCGGGCTCCCTCCGCACGGACGTGTCCGTCGACGACCTCGTGATCGAGGCCCGCGCGCTGCGGGCCGAGGCGGTGCACGCCTGGTTCCGTACGGCCCGCGCCCGCATGCTGGAGACCTTCGCCACGCTCGACCCCAGGACCAGGCTGCCGTGGTACGGCCCGCCGATGTCGGCCGCCTCCTTCGCCACCGCGCGCCTGATGGAGACCTGGGCCCACGGACAGGACATCGCCGACGCGCTGGGCGTGACCAGGACGCCCACCGCCAGGCTCAGGCACGTGGCGACGCTGGGAGTGCGGGCGATGCCGTACGGGTTCGCGGTGCGGGGCCTGCCCGCGCCGCGCGACCCCGTGCGGGTGGAGCTGACCATGCCGGACGGCACGCCGTGGACGGCGGGCCCCGAAGGGGCGGCGGACGTGGTGCGCGGCCCGATGCTCGGCTTCTGCCTGCTCGTCACCCAGCGTCGTCACCTCGCCGACACCGGGCTGGTCGCCGAGGGCGCGACGGCGGGCGAGTGGATGGCGGTGGCGCAGGCGTTCGCGGGCCCGCCCGGCAAGGGCAGGGCTCCCTCAGGGACGATTCAGGGCGATACCGGATGATCCTTTTGGATAGGTCCTGACATGCTGGAACCATGCGGACAATCCTGAACGTCATCTGGCTGGTCCTGGCCGGGATCTGGCTGGCGATCGGCTATGTGATCGCCGGAATCATCTGCTGCGTCCTGATCGTCACGATCCCCTTCGGCATCGCCTCGTTCAGGATCGCCGCCTACGCGCTGTGGCCGTTCGGCAGGACCGTCGTGCGCGACTCCGACGCGGGCGCGATGTCGACCATCGGCAACGTCGTCTGGCTGGTCTTCGCGGGCTGGTGGCTGGCGCTCGGGCACGTCATCACCGCGATTCCGCTGTTCGTCTCGATCATCGGCATTCCGCTCGGCGTGGCCAACATCAAGATGATCCCCGTCTCCCTCCTGCCTCTCGGCGCGCGTATCGTCGAAACCTGACACGAGATGGGATTGTCACAGGTCGTCGCGGGAAGTGACCGGTGACAACGAATACCTTGGGTGCCATGACGTCCACCGACGTACCGCCGCGCTCCAAGCGGCGCGGCCCGCGGCTCAGCATGAGCCGCGCGAGGGAGCGGCTCAACTGGGTGCTCGACACCCGGTCGTGGGCCATCGTTCGCGCGTCCGTGGACGCCGGCGTCACCTACCGGGTCACGGGCCTGGCCGGTGAGGCCGCCTTCTTCGCGCTGCTGTCACTGCCGCCGTTCGTCCTCGCCCTCATCGGCGTGCTGGCCAAGCTCGGCGTCTGGCTCGGGCCGACCATCGTCGAGGAGGTGCGGACCTGGGTCGAACGGCAGGCCGCCCTGCTGTTCACCCCCGAGGCCGTCGCGGGCGTGGTGACCCCGCTGATCGAGGACGTGCTGCGCGACGACGCGGGCAAGGTCTCACTGATCTCGCTCGGCTTCCTGCTGTCGCTGTGGTCGGGCTCGAGGGCGCTCTACGTCTACGTGGACCTCATCTCCGTCGCCTACGGCCTGGGCGAGGAGCGCGGCATCATCCGCACCAGGCTGATGTCCTTCGGGCTCTACCTGATCGGCCTGGTGATCGGCATCATCGTCATGCCGGTGCTGGTCATCGGGCCGACCCTGCTGAAGGACGGGCTGCCGCCCGACTACGGCGCGCTCGTCGACGTCCTCTACTGGCCGATCGTGATCCTCGGCTCGGTCATGTTCCTGACCGTGCTCTACCACGTGAGCGTCCCGGTGCGCACGAAGTGGTACAGGGAGCTGCCCGGGGCGATCCTGGCGCTGTTCCTGTGGATCATCTGCGCGGCCGTGCTGCGCGCGGTCCTGGCCGCCTGGATCTCGCCCGTCTCCATCTACGGCTCGCTGGCCACGCCCATCGCCGTGCTGTTGTGGCTGTACATCACCGCTCTCGCCGTCCTCATCGGGGCGATACTGAACGCCGAGGTCGACAGGCTGTGGCCGGGCGACGGAGCGACGAGGGCCAGCCGTACGGCCGGCTGACATCCGATATCGTCTAGGCGTCGCGACTGGCGCATTTGGGTGGGGCTACCACCGGGGAGCGGAAGGGGCGAAGGCCGAGCGCCTGGGTCTTCGCACATTGTCAATGACGACAGGGGAGTCATGAGTTCTCTCGCCAACGTGGACCCGCAGATCGCCGACCTCATCAAGGCCGAGGAGCGCCGCCAGGCCGACACCGTCAAGCTGATCGCCTCCGAGAACTACGTCTCCAAGGCGGTGCTCGAGGCCACCGGCACGGTCCTGACCAACAAGTACTCCGAGGGCTACGCGGGCAAGCGCTACTACGAGGGCCAGCAGGTCATCGACCAGATCGAGACCGTGGCGATCGAGCGTGCCAAGGCCGTCTTCGGCGTCAACCACGCCAACGTGCAGCCCTACTCGGGCTCGCCCGCCAACCTGGCCATCTACATGGCCTTCCTGCAGCCGGGCGAGACCGTCATGGGCATGGGCCTGCCCTTCGGCGGCCACCTGACCCACGGCTGGTCGGTCAGCGCCACCGGCAAGTGGTTCAACCCCGTCCGCTACGGCGTGCGCCAGGACACCGGCCGCATCGACATGGACGAGGTCAGGGAGATCGCGCTGCGCGAGCGGCCCAAGCTGATCTTCTGTGGCGGCACCGCGATCCCGCGCACCATCGACTTCGAGGGCTTCGCCGAGATCGCCCGCGAGGTCGGCGCCGTCCTCGCCGCCGACATCGCCCACATCGCCGGTCTGGTGGCCGGTGGCGCGCACCCCTCGCCCGTCGGTCACGCCGACGTCATCTCCACCACCACGCACAAGACGCTGCGCGGCCCGCGCGGCGCCATGCTGATGGCCACCTCCGACGAGCACGCCACCGCGCTGAACAAGGCGGTCTTCCCCGGCCTGCAGGGCGGCCCGCACAACCACACCACCGCGGCGATCGCCGTCGCCCTGCACGAGGCGGCCCAGCCGTCCTTCCGCGAGTACGCCGCGCAGGTCGTCGCCAACGCCAAGGCCCTGGCCGAGGAGCTGTCCTCGCGCGGGTTCGACCTGGTCTCGGGCGGCACGGACAACCACCTGATCCTGCTCGACCTCACGCCCAAGGGCATCGGAGGCAAGCCCGCCGCGCAGGCGCTCGACAGGGCGGGCCTGGAGACCAACTACAACACGGTGCCGTTCGACACCCGCAAGCCGTTCGACCCATCCGGCATCCGCATCGGCACCCCCTCGGTGACCTCCCGCGGCATGAAGGAGGCCGAGATGCGGCAGATCGGCGCGTGGATGGACGAGGTCGTCACCGCGCTGGCCAAGGGCGACGCCGAGGACGTCATCACCCGAGTCCACCACGAGGTCAGCGAGCTCACCGCGCAGTTCCCGGCTCCCGGGCTGGGCTGACCCTCACCGCACCGCCGACGCGCCCGCCGCCCCCTCCTCGGGGGACGGCGGGCGCTGTCATGAGCCGCCCATGGCCGGGGAGAGGAGCGACGCACGAGCCCGCGTCGGGGCGCCGGCCGCCTGAGCGGCTGGGCCAGGCGGGCCACAGGGCTCGCGTGGTAAGGTGCCCGCAGGCAGACGGCCACGAGACACAGGAGGTGAGGACTATGCGGGTCTTTCTGAGCTGCACGCTGTCCGAATTCCTCCGGGTGCCCGCCTGACCGATTCCGCGCGGGGCCCGGTTTCCCGAAGGGTACCCAAGCGTTGAACACGCACGATCTTTCTCTGCTCGGCTGGACCGACTCGCTGGCCGCCGAGCTTCCCGCGGGCACCGTCCCCGCACGAGTGGCCAGGGTGGACCGCGGCGCCGCCGAGGTCATCTCCGCCGACGGGCACCACCAGGTCAGGTACGGCTCCCGCGTACGGCGGGCCTCGTCCGACGACCCCGTGGCCCTGCCCTGCGTCGGCGACTGGGTGGCGCTCAAGGAGCTGCCCGAGGGGCGTCACGAGCTCGAAGCGGTGCTGCCCCGCCGTACCGCCTTCGTCAGGGGCGGCGTCAGCCGCACCTCGCGTGGCGGGCTCTCAGGCGACGGTCAGGGGCAGGTGCTGGCGGCCAACGTCGACCTCGTCTTCGTGGCCGAGCCGTCCATGCACGCCACCGACTTCGCCGACCTCGGCCGCATCGAGCGGCTGGTCGCGCTGGCGTGGGAGAGCGGCGGCACGCCCGTCGTCCTCATCACCAAGTCCGACCTGTTCGAGCGGGGTCTCGACGACCTGCTGGCCGACGTCGCCGCCGCCGCGCCCGGCGTGGCGGTGCACGCCGTCTCCTCCGTGCAGGGCGAGGGGGTCGCGCTGGTGCGTGACTACCTGGCGGGCTCACGCACGGCCGTCGTGCTCGGGCCCTCGGGCGCGGGCAAGTCCACCCTGGTCAACGCGCTGGCCGGGGACGGGGTCATGGAGACCCAGCTGGTCCGCGCGGGCGACGGCAGGGGGCGGCACACCACCGTGCACAGGGAGCTCATCCCGCTGCCGGGCGGTGGGCTGATCATCGACACGCCCGGCATCAGGCGGGTCGGGCTCTACGAGATGACCGACGGCGTGGACCTGGTCTTCGCCGACATCGAGGCGCTGGCGGGCTCCTGCAGGTTCGGCGACTGCGGGCACGACGGCGAGCCCGGCTGTGCCGTACAGGCGGCGGTGGAGAGCGGCGAGCTGGCGGAGCGGCGCCTGGAGAGCTGGTTCAAGCTGCAGAGGGAGGCGGCCTGGATGGCCGGCAGAACCGACGCCAGGCTGCGCAAGGAGCAGCAGAACAGGTGGAAGATCATCCACAAGGAGATGCGCCGCTCGGGCCGCAACAGGCCGTAGCGGGGCCGTTCCCGCGCCGGCACCGGTGACCTCGCGTGGAGGTCACCGGTGACCCGGTTCACGGGGAGGGCTTCCCTCCGGCAGCGGGTATCACCGCGGTATGGCGCATCTCTTCATCGACAGGGCGCAGGCGGGCGCCCTGCTGGCCGAGCGCCTGCTCGGCCTGCACGACCCGGTCGTGCTGGCGCTGCCCCGCGGCGGGGTGGCCGTGGCGCTGCCCGTGGCGCGCAGGCTCGGCGGGGTCCTCGACGTCCTGGTCACCAGGAAGATCGGCTACCCCGACTCGCCGGAGCTGGGTGTGGGGGCGATCGCCGAGGGCGGCGAGCCGGTCTTCGACGAGGAGCTGATGGCCCGCCTCGACCTCACCACCGCCGACCTGGAGGAGGTGGTGGAGCGCGAGCGAAGGGAGCTGGCGCGCAGGGTGCGGGTCTACAGGGGGAGCAGGGCGCTGCCGGACGTGGCGGGGCGCGACGTCGTGGTGGTCGACGACGGGCTGGCCACCGGCGTCACCGCCAGGGCCGCGCTGCGCGCGCTGGCCGCCGCCGAGCCCGACAGGCTCACGCTGGCCGCACCGGTCGGAGCGGCGCGGACGGTCAGGATGCTGCGCGGCGAGGCGGACGAGGTGGTGGTGCTGGCCACGCCGCCGGACTTCCGCGCGGTCGGCCAGTGGTATGAGTACTTCGACCAGCTCGGCGACGCCGAGGTGCTCGCGCTGCTGCGGGCGCGCTGAGTCTCAGACGAGCGCCGCCCAGACGAGCTTGCCGCCGCCTGGGGGATGAAGCCACCCCCAGGCCGTCGCCAGCGCCTCGATGAGCGGCAGCCCCCTGCCGAACTCGGCGAGAAAGCCCGAGGTGGAGGCCACGGGCACGGCTCCGCTGAAGTCCTGTACGGCGCAGCCGAGCCTCCTTTCCGAGCACATCAGCCTGAGCGACATGGCGCCGCCCCCGTGCCTGATGGCGTTGGTGATCAGCTCGGAGACGACGAGCTGCGCGTCGAAGACGGCCGTCTCGCCGGAGTCCCAGCCGGTGAAGGTGGCGCGCACGAACCGCCTGGCGCTGCCCACCAGCGCGGGATCGGCGGGCATCGTGAACTCCAGCAAGGCGACCTGCTCGCCAGGTTCGCCTGACAGCAGGGCCTCGAGCCACGCGGGCGGTGCGGTGCCCTTCGTGGCGTGCCATGGTGCTGCGGAAGTGGTCATGGAGGTCCCCGGGGCTCGGATACTTCACGCGGTCCAAGTGTCCATATTTACGGCGGGCGCTTACCGATGCAAGACTTTTCATGTTTTACAGATGCAAGTCGCATTTGCACGTGCGCTTGGAACGTCCCACTGCTGATCCGTGTAAGACTGAGATCTTTCCCGACGAAGGAGACGGCGCAATGGAAGCGGCGGAGAATGTGCGGCCCCTGAGCCCCGCCAAGGGCGGCGGCCCCACGGTGCTGCGCATCCTGCTCGGCGCCCAGCTGCGTCGGCTCCGCACGGCCAAGGGCATCTCCAGGGAGGACGCGGGCTACGCCATCCGCGCCTCGCACGCGAAGATCAGCCGCCTCGAGCTGGGCCAGGTCAGCTTCAAGGAGCGCGACGTCGCCGACCTGCTCACCCTGTACGGCGTGATCGACCCCGACGACAGGGCGCGCCTGATCGAGCTGGCCAGGCAGGCCAACCAGCCTGGCTGGTGGCACAAGTACAGCGACCTGCTGCCCGGCTGGTTCGAGGTCTACATCGGGCTGGAGGGTGCGGCCTCGATCATCCGCACCTACGAGAACCAGTTCGTCCCAGGGCTGCTGCAGTCGCCCGACTACGCCCGCGCGGTGATCTCGCTGGCCCACGACAGGGCGCCGGCCGGCGAGATGGAGCGCAGGGTGGCGCTCAGGACCACCAGGCAGCAGCGGCTGACGGGGGAGCGGCCCGTGTCGCTGTGGGCGGTGCTGGACGAGGCGGTGCTGCGCCGCACCATCGGCGGCGCGCAGGTGATGCGCGCCCAGGTCGAGCACCTCATCGAGGTCTCGGAGCTGCCGAACGTGACCGTCCAGGTCATGCCGTTCGACAGGGGCGGGCACGCGGCGGCCGGCGGGCCGTTCTCCATCCTGCGCTTCCCCGAGCCCGAGCTGCCGGACGTCGTCTACATGGAGCAGCTGTCGAGCGCGCTCTACCTGGACAAGCTCGCCGAGTCCGAGCACTACACGAAGGTCATGGACAGGCTGAGCGTCCAAGCGGACACTCCCGCCGAAAGCCGACGATTTCTTGAGCGGCTGCGCAAGATCGTCTAGTTGCCCGTATCCTCATGCCCTGCAAGCACTGATGCACGTGCATTCGCGCGCACGAGGAGGAACCATGGGGGAGATTCCCAACGGCATCACCGCGAGCAGTCTCGCGGTGGCCTGGCGCAAGGGCAGGCGCAGCAATCCCGACGGCAACTGCGTGGAGGTGGCCGCGCTGCCGACGGGTCAGTACGCGGTCCGCAACTCCCGCTTTCCCGACGACCCCGCACTGATCTACACCAAGGCGGAGATCACCGCCTTCGTCCTGGGCGCGAAGGACGGGGAGTTCGACGACCTGATCGCCTGAATCCTCGCGGGAGGGCGTGGAGGCCGGGTTCCGAAAGGGCGATGCGCGTGGTCACCGGCATGACGAGAAGGCTCCGGTTCGCTGAACCGGAGCCTTCTTCGCTTGAAACGTCTTGGGCCCTTCGCAGAAGTGAAGGGCGCTCGCCTGATCAGGCAGTTGTCCCGACCGGGTTCGAGTTGGTCATCGGGACAACTGCGTGATCACGCAGCTTTCTGGGCGCTGCCGGGGTGGAACTCAGGCGGCGGAGATGCCGGCGCTGGCCGCGCGGCGCATACGACGACGACGCTCGGAAGCGCGCTCGTCCTCGTTCAGACCGCCCCACGTGCCGTACTTCTCGGGCCGGGACAGCGCGTAGTCAAGGCACTCGGCGCGCACGGGGCACTGGCCGCAGATCGCCTTGGCCTTCCGCTCGCGAACGTCACGCTCGGGCTGCCGCTCGCCGTCGGGACCGAAGAAGAGCACGAGGTCCTCACCTCGGCACGCGGCATCATCCTGCCAACCCCAGCTGGGGCGCGGGCGGGCGATCTGCCGACGTACCTGAGACATGAGAAAACCACCTTCGTGAGAGGTATTTCGTAGTTGAGCCGCATTGGACGCTTTCGGCGTCACTGTTCCAACGCAGGGGTGGACCGTGATGTTCCCGTGATCAGGTGAGGGCGGGCGTGGCGTACCGCACAGGCGCGAGCCTGTCCAGCGAGACCAGCCGGTAGGTGGTGATCGTCTCGGCGCAAGCCGTACCACACGGTGCTTGGAACACCGATGGCTCAACCACAACCTGGAACCGGACCTCACCGCAGCGCACGATGGCTTCGGTGACGTCGCCTTCCGACCTTGAGGATTCCACGGCCACTCCGCCGACCGAGAGCTCACCCGTGTGGACACGGGCGAAATGCTCGGCGGCTTGCGATGGCTCAGGGATGCCTGCGCGTCCCCGGTAACGGTCGAGAATCACCTCGCCGGACCGGTACGCGTTGGCCGCTGCGATCGCAGCAGCCTGAGACATGCTGCCGTAGAAAATTCCGTGTGGCAAGCACACGAGGTTGGCGGCGTAGCGATCGCCGCCAACATGTGAGGTTTCCCACACTCTGTCCGGCAAAACTTCTGCCAGGCGACGAGCGAGGGGTAGTCCAATGCGGGCGCAACACGCATTGCGCTTGGCGTGCGTGCAGACCAGAAATACCGGCTCGTCTTCAAGTATGCAGGACTCTGGGACCACTCCGGCCATCACGGCGTCCAAGTCAAGATCGTCCGGACCTGCGATGACACCCCCCGCGAGCCAGGGGTTCTCTCCCGCCGCGTAGCCGACTAGCACACGCAGGCCCTGCCCCCGCTGGCGGGTCCTGCGCCCCGGACGGCGGATCAACTGGGGCCTGATACCGCGTTCCGACGCTCTGCGCACGAGTTCCGCGATGTCGGTGGGAAGGTCGCAGTTCTCCAGATGTGACGCCCACGGACCGTCGTGCTCGATCAGCAGCCACATGCGGGCGCCCACTGTGGCGCTCGCAAGGGTCGGCACGTCACCGGTGTGAGCGCCGGCCGGATGGTCACAGCCCCTGCGCATGTGTCACTTCCCCCGATCCCCGTCTTAGGTAAGACTAACCTAACGCTTTAGGGGGTGTGCGGGAGGGGCCAACACGCGTTCAGAGAGTCAACGCGTGACGGGCGGCGCCGGTCGCGGCCTCCCTGTCCTCGGCGACGAGCCCGATCCTGGTGCGGCGATCGAGCAGGTCCGCCTCGTCGAGCGCGCCCTCGTGCCTCACCGCCCAGACCAGCTCGCCGAGCGTGACGCCGGCGCCGACAGGCTCGGGGTGCTCCCGCGTCAGCGCCCGCACGGCCTCGGCCTCGCCGCCGTACCGCGCGGCCAGCCGTGAGGAGCCGTCATAGGGCCGCGCGCCGACCAGGGGGAGGCGATGCGTCACGCAGGGCCCCGCGGGCAGGTGCCTGAGCTGGACCGCACGGTCGACCGCGTCCTGGGCCATGCGCCGGTACGTGGTCAGCTTGCCGCCGGTGACGGTGATCACCTCGTCCGCCGACGTCAGGACGGCGTGCCTGCGAGACAGGTCGGCCGTGCGGCCCTCGGCCTCCAGAAGCGGCCTGAGGCCCGCGTAGGCGCCCGCCACCTGGCTCCTGGCCACCGGGACCTCGAGGACGGTGTTGAGCACGGTCAGCAGGGCGCTCACGTCCGTCTCGGGGACCTCGGGCACGTCGGGCACCGGCCCCTCCAGCGGCTCGTCGGTGAGCCCCACGTGGACCCGCCCGTCGGCCTGGGGGAGCACCAGGGCGAAGCGGTTGCTCTCGCCGGGAATCGGCACGTGCAGCCCCGCGCGCAGCCCGGCGAGGGTCTCGCCGCGCAGCACCAGGTGGGTGCCGCGCGAGGGCCGCAGCCTGAGGCCGGGAGTGAGCCCGCCCGCCCACACGCCCGCCGCGTTGATCACCGCGCGCGCCCTGATCGTGAACGACTCGCCGGTCAGCTCGTCGCGCACCTGCGCCCCTTCGCGGTGCAGCTCCAGCGCCCTGCACCTGGTCAGGATCCGCGCTCCGTGACCCGCCGCGGTCCTCGCGAGCGCCACCACCAGGCGGGCGTCGTCCAGGAGCCTGCCGTCCCACGACAGCAGGGCGCCGCGCAGGCCGCGCTCGCGCAGCACGGGCGCCAGCCCCCTCGCCCTGGACGTGGACAGCCTGGATGGCCCCGGCAGCAGGCGGCGCGGGGTGCGGGCGGCGGCGCGCAGCCCGTCGCCCATGCGGTAGCCGGTCATGACCAGCGCCGCCTGCGCCCTCGACACCTCGGGGGTGAGCGGCAGCAGGTACGGCGCCGCCGTCACCAGATGCGGCGCGGTGCGGGTGAGCAGGATGCCGCGCTCGACCGCGCTCTCGCGCGCCACGCCGACCTGCCCCTTGGCCAGGTAGCGCAGGCCGCCGTGGATCATCTTGGAGCTCCATCTGGAGGTTCCGAAAGCCAGGTCGTGCGCGTCGATCGCGGCTACTGTGAGGCCACGGGAGGCGGCGTCGAGCGCCACTCCCGCTCCCGTCGCGCCGAGCCCCACGACCAGCACGTCCACGGTCTCGACGCGAACCCGTTCCAGCTCGGCCAGCCTGCGCGCGGCGTTCAGTGAGGTGTTCATGTGAGATACCTCTCCAAGAGGGTCGCCAGTTCGGCGTCGAGTGTCTCGGGGTCGGCCATGGTGTGGGCCGACAGGAGGAACGACTGGGCGGTCAGCAGCACGGCCCGCGCCCGCGCGGGGGTCATCGCGCCTTCGAGTACGGCGAGGATGGCGTCGTGGCTGGCGCCCCTGCGCCGCGTCAGGTACGGCAGCAGCAGCTCGGGGTCGACGTCCACGATCTTGCGCCACAGCGGGTGCTCGCGCAGCGCGCGCACGCCCTCGACCACGGCGGCGACGGGGTCCGACAGGTCGAGACCCGACACCACCCGCAGCCACTCGCGCGTCATCAGGTCGCCCACCAGGCTGCCGACGTCGGGCCAGCCCCGGTAGATCGTCATGCGCGACACCCCCGCCCGCCTCGCGACGTCGGTCAGCGTCGTACGCCGCACCCCGTAGGCCAGCACGCAGTCGTACGCGGCGTCCAGCACGGCGTCATTGTGACGAATTGCCGTCATATGTCACAGTGTAAGGCGTGGAGAACGAACCGATGCTGTGGAGCGGCTGGGGCGACCCCGCCAAGGCCCGCGAGCTGCCCGACCAGATCCGCACGCTCCTGCACGACCTCATGGGCGTGCGCGAGCCGGCCGAGGCGGCGGCGCTCGAGGAGGTGCGGCTCCCTCAGCCGACGCTCTCCCCTGCGGCGCTGGCCGAGCTGGCCGCGGTGGTCGGCGCGGCGCACGTGCGCACCGACCACGAGAGCAGGGTCAGGCACACGAGGGGCAAGTCCACGCCCGACCTCATGCGCATGCGCGAGGGCGACGCCTCCGACGCGCCCGACGCGGTCGTGCTCCCAGCCGGCCACGAGGAGGTGCTGCGCGTGCTCGAGGTGTGTTCCGCGCGCCGGGTGGCCGTCGTGCCGTTCGGCGGTGGCACCTCGGTCGTCGGCGGGCTCGTCGCCGGCCAGGGCGTCGTCGCGCTCGACCTGGGCAGGCTCGACCGCCTGGTCTCCGTCGACACCGAGTCGATGGTCGCCGAGCTCGAGCCTGGGCTGCGCGCCCCCGACGCCGAGCGGCTGCTGGCCGAGCACGGGCTGACACTGGGCCACTTCCCCCAGTCCTACGAGTACGCCACGCTCGGCGGGTTCGCGGCCGCGCGCTCCAGCGGCCAGGCCTCGGCCGGCTACGGACGCTTCGACGACATGGTGGTCGGGCTGACCGTCGCCACTCCGAGCGGCGCGCTCGACCTCGGCAGGGCGCCGAAGTCCGCGGCGGGGCCCGACCTGCGCCAGCTGGTCCTCGGCTCCGAGGGCGCCTTCGGCGTCATCACCTCCCTGCGCCTGCGGGTGCGCAGACGGCCGTCCGCGACGGTCTACGAGGGCTGGCGGTTCGAGTCGTTCCAGGCGGGATCGGCGGCGATGCGCAGACTCGCCCAGGAAGGGGTGCTGCCTGCCGTCCTGCGCCTGTCGGACGAGACCGAGACGATGATCGGACTGGCCAGGCCCGAGGCCATCGGCTCGGGAGACTCCGGCTGCCTGCTGATCGCCGGGCACGAGAAGGACCGTGAGGCGGCCGCCGCCGTCCTCGCCGAGCAGGGCGGCGCCCACCTCGGCGCCGAGCCTGGCCAGGCCTGGGAGCACGGCAGGTTCGCCGCGCCGTACCTGCGCGACTCCCTGCTCGCGGCGGGCGCCACCGTCGAGACGTTGGAGACGGCGGGTTTCTGGTCGAACCTGCCCAGGCTGTACGACGCGGTGCGCCTCACCCTGCACGCCGAACTCGGCTCACCCCTGGTCATGTGCCACATCTCGCACGTCTACGAGACCGGGGCCTCGCTGTACTTCACCGTGGTGACCAACCAGGGCCTGCCCGAGTGGGAGCGGGCCAAGCGGGCCGTCAACGAGGCCATCGTGACAGCGGGCGGCACGATCTCGCACCACCACGGTGTCGGCAGGGACCACAGCCAGGCCTACGCCGAGGAGATCGGGCCCCTCGGCGTGGAGATCCTGCGCGCGGTCAAGCAGCGGCTCGACCCGCAGGGGATCATGAACCCCGGCGTCCTCATTGCTTGTCCGCCTCCCTCAGCAGGTTGAGGGCCTCGTCCTTGCGGTCGAGGGCGGTCAGCACGTCGGCCACGCAGTGCAGCGTCATGGCCAGCGGCGCCCCGCCGAGCCCCCTGGCCAGGCCGAGCGCCTCCTCGGCCATCGGCAGCGCCCGCGCGGGATCGCCGCGCGCCAGCCGCAGCTTCGCGCCCTCGCGTAGCGCCCTGACCAGCAGGCCCGTGTGCGCGACCGGGTCGCGGGCCGCCAGCCCCCTGGCGCCCGCTATCGCTCTTTCGACGTTCCTCACCGCTCGCCCGCCGAACCGCCGCTGCGTCGCGGCGTAGGCGAGCAGCCCCTCGACGGCGTCGGCACTCAGCCCATCCCCTGAACCGTTGCGGGCCATCGCAGCCCCCCGCACGATCGACAACCGCTTGCTTGGGGGATGAAGGCTACCGCACGTGGTCACTCGATGACAGGCCCAGTGATCGGGTAAAGATATGGTCATGGTCGAAGTCGCCGCAGAGCGTGGAAAGCGGTCCTCCTCCCGCACCTCCGAGGAGGGCGCGGGCTGGCGCTGCCAGCAGATCGGGTCGTACAAGGGCCTTCGGCCCAACACCGACACCTTCTCCTGGTTCCATCCGCGCACGCTCTGGCGCTCACGCAACGAGATCCTCGCCGGCCTGTTCGGCGATCCTTCGGGCGAGGTACGGCGGCGCTGGGTCGAGGCGCAGCGGGCGCGCGGCGTCGACGGCGACTTCAGGATCAGGCCAGGCGTGGGCAAGAGCTTCAGCTTCTTGCTCTTAGGCGATCCAGGAGAGGGCGACGACTCCCAGTACGCGGTCGTGCCGGGCATGCTGCACGTGGGCGCGGGCACCTCGTTCGCGGTGATCGCCAGCGACGTCGTCTACCCGACGGGGGCGGGCAACGAGTACTGCGACAAGTTCTTCAGGCCCTACAAGGACTACCAGGCCCCCGTCTACGCCATCCCCGGCAACCACGACTGGTACGACGGGCTCGGCGGGTTCATGCGCGTCTTCTGCGACGCGCCGCCGCTCAAGCCCCGTCCCGACAGGGGGCTGCGCGCGCTGCTGTGGCGCAAGTCGGAGCGGATCGACGAGCAGGCGCTCGCCGAGGCGCGCAAGCTGCGCGGCGCCCCCTCCCAGCAGGCGGTGCAGCCCGCCCCCTACTGGGCCATCGAGAGCGAGAGCCTGCTGATCGTGGGCGTCGACACCGGCATCAAGGGGGCCATCGACGCCGAGCAGACCGCGTGGCTGCGCCGTACCTCGCTCGACCCCCGGCCGAAGATCCTCATCACCGGCAAGCCGATCTACACGCGCGACGTCCACAAGCCCTCGGCGCTGGAGGGCGGGGGCACCATCGACGACATCGTCCGCGACCCCGCGCACCGCTACGTCGCGGCGATCGGCGGTGACGTGCACAACTACCAGCGCTACCCGGTCAGGGTGGGCGACAGGGTGATCCAGTACATCGTCTCGGGCGGGGCGGGGGCCTTCATGCACGCCACGCACACGATCGGCAGGGTCGGCGTCGCCGGGGTGCACGAGGACGACTTCAAGTGCTATCCGCTGCGCGGCGACTCGCTGTCGTTCTACAGCCAGCTCTACGCCAAGCGCCTGCGCATGCGGTGGCTCTTCCTCACCCCCGCCGAGGCGGCCTGCATCATGGCCGACCGGATCAAGAACACGCCGGTCAGGCGGATCGACCCGGCCGTCACGATCACCCGAAGGATGAGGTGGGCCGCGCGCGTGCTCGGCGCGTGGCCGATGCCGTTCAGGCTGCCGGTCGGCAGCGTCTTCCACCGCTACCTGTCGGAGCTGTCGGACTGGGACACCCCGCCGTTCTTCAAGAGCTTCCTGCACCTGGAGGTGACACCCTCGCGGCTGACCATCCGCTGCTTCGCGGCGACCGGCTGCCTTCCGCAGGAGCTCGACCCGCCGCTGGAGGACGAGGTGTCGATCTCCCTTCTCTAGCGCGTGCGCCGCCGGGTTCTCCGGCGCGGGCCCGCCGGTTCTCCAGCGTGGGGCCGCCGGTTCTCCAACGTGGGGCCGCCGGTTCTCCGGCGCGGGCCCGCCGGGGAAATGTCGGTACGGCCTGGCAGGCTGGAAGGCGTGTACGTCGCGCTGACCTCCGACCCCTCAGGGGGCGGGTCCCTGCTCCCCGTCGGGGGCGAGCTCCGCAGGGCCGACGACCTCGGGCGCGCCGTCCGTGAGATGGAGGAGCGCAGGCCGCGCTGGGTCTTCGCCGACGCCCGCCACCTCTATCCCGGCCTGCTGGCCGCGGGCGTGCGGGTGTCGCGCTGCCATGACCTGGCCCTCACCGAGGGGCTGCTGCTGGCGCACGAGGGCCGCTACGGCGAGGCGCGCTCGGCCGAGGCGGCCCACGCCAGGCTGCACGGGCTCCCGGTGCCCGACGACGAGGGCGCGGGCCCCGCCGCGCGGCAGGACACGCTGTTCGAGCCCGAGCGGGCCGAGCTCGGCGCCGACGCGCTGGCAGAGGTGCTGCACGACCAGCTCGCCAGGATCGAGGCGCTGCCCGACCCCGGCAGGTTCAGGCTGCTGGTGGCCGCCGAGTCGGCAGGGGCGCTGGTGGCGGCCGAGATGGGCCACGACGGCATGCCGTGGCGCAGAGACATCCACGACGAGCTGCTCACCGAGCTGCTCGGCCCGAGGCCCGTGCACGGCATGCGGCCGGCCAAGCTCCAGGCGCTCGCCGACCAGGTGACGGCCGCCTTCGGCCACCCCGTCAACCCCGACTCCGTGCAGCAGCTGGTCAAGGCGTTCAAGGGGGCGGGGGTGGCGCTGAAGACGACCAGGTCCGGCGAGCTCAAGCAGATCGAGCACCCCGCCGTCGGGCCGCTGCTGGCCTACAAGGAGCTGGCCAGGCTCTACAGCTTCCATGGCTGGGCGTGGGCCGACCAGTGGGTGCGCGAGGGCAGGTTCAGGGCCGAGTACGTCGTGGGCGGCGTCGTCTCGGGGCGGTGGGCCACCAGCGGAGGAGGCGCGCTGCAGATCCACAAGATGATGCGCAGGGTGGTGGTGGCCGACGAGGGATGGGCGCTGATCGTCGCCGACGCGGCGCAGCTGGAGCCCAGGGTGCTCGCCGCCATGGCGGGGGACCGCGGCCTGGCCAGGGCGGCGGGCGAGATCGACCTCTACTCCGCGCTTGCCAAGGCGTTCGGGGGCGAGCGCGACCACGCCAAGATCGCGATGCTGTCGGCGATGTACGGCGGCACCAGCGGCGACGCACCCAAGCTGCTGGCCGTGATGCGCGAGCGCTTCCCGCTGGCCTACCGCTTCGTCGAGGACGCGGCCAAGGCAGGGGAGGAGGGCAAGCTCGTCAGGTCGTGGCTGGGCCGCACCAGCCCGCCGCCCTCCCAGCGGTGGAAGGACCTCGTCGCGGGGCCCGACGGTGCCAGGGCGGCGCGCGACAGGGGGCGCTTCACCCGCAACTTCGTCGTCCAGGCCACGGCCGCCGAGTGGGCGCTCGCGCTGCTGGCCGTGCTGAGGGGGCTGCTGCCCGAGCCCGCGCGGCTGGTGTTCTTCCAGCACGACGAGGTGATGGTGCACTGCCCGCTCGAGCAGGCCGAGCAGGTGACCGCGGCGATCGCCACCGCCGCGGCCGAGGCGAGCAGACTGCTGTTCGGCGCGACGCCCGTGCGTTTCCCGATGGAGGCCGTCACGGTCTCGTGCTACGCCGACGCCAAGTGACGGCCGCGCCCGCGGCTCTCCCCGGACGGTCCCAGACCGCGTTTCCGGCGCCCTGACCAGGGAGAGGGGCGAACTCCGGGACGGCGGGCCCCGGTTGACGGGGGAGCATGGGGCGCCGGGCGAGCGCTCTGGTCACCCGAGACGTCTGCGACCGAGCGGCGGCGGTTCGGGTTCACCTGGGGGAGCGTAGGTCGATGGGGTGGGGCTGGCCTAGGACTCATCCGGGAGAGGTTTGCGACGGGGTGAGAGCTCTGGTCACCCGGGAGGGGGCGCGACAGGGCGGCGGCGGTTCGGGCTGCCGGGGGAGCGTGGGTCGATGGGGTGGGTCGTCCGGGTTCACCCGGGGAACCGTAGGTCGATGGGGTGGGCTGGGGTTCACCCGGGAGAGGTCTGCGACAGAGCGGCGGCGGTTCGGGTTCACCCCGGGAGAGCGTAGGTCGATGGGGTGGTCGTTCGGGTTCGCCCCGGGAGTGCAGGGCGACGGGGGTGAGGGTTCTGGGTTATGCGGGAGCGTCGGTGGCCGGGTGGTGGCTCTGGTTCATCTGGGAGCGGCGGTGGCCGGTGGTGGTTCGGGTTTACCCGGGGTGGCGGGGTGGGGGTCTACGCGGGGGCGCCGGTGGAGGGGCGGGCCAGGGCGAGCCACAGGCCGGTGGCCGTGACCATGACGCCGACCACGAGGCCGAGCACGCCGTACGAGAGCGCACCCACGATCGCTCCCGCGATGATGGTGCCGGTGGCGCCGCAGATGTTCATGAGCAGGTCCGACAGGCCCTGCACGGCGGGGCGGCGCTCGATCGCCACCGACTCCGACAGCATCGCCGAGCCCGCCACCAGACCGCACGACCAGCCGATGCCCAGCAGCGTCAGGCCCGCCGTGACCTGCCAGACGCGGTCGCCCGCCGTACCCGCCAGCGCCGCCGACGCCACCAGCAGCGCCATGCCGAGCACCAGCACGGGCACCTTGCCGACCTTGTCGGCCAGCCACCCGACCACCGGCGACAGCACGTACATGCCGGCGATGTGCAGGCTCAGCACCAGGCCGATGACCTTGAGCTCCGCCCCCTCGTGGCGCAGGTGGACAGGGGTCATCGACATCACCGACACCATCGCGGTGTGACTGACCGCGATGGCCAGCAGCGCGGCGCGGGCGGCGGGGGTGGCGCGCAGGGTGCCCCACGCGTCCTTGATCGTCTTCGACCTGCCCCCGGTGGCGCCGGCCGTCCCGGTGAGCTGCCTGGCGAGTTTGAGCGGGTCGGGGCGCAGCCCCGCCACCACGATGAGCAGCGCCACCGCGAAGGCCAGCGCGGCGAAGGCGAAGGGGCCCGCGGTCGGCACCAGGCCCATGCTCATGCCGAGCCGGTCGGCGGGGTCGGCCAGGTTGGGGCCCGCGACCGAGCCGATCGTCGCCGCCCACACCACCAGCGACAGGTGCCTGCCGGCGTGGCCGGGAGGCGAGAGGTCGGTGGCGGAGTAGCGCGCGGCCAGGTTGCCCGCGCTGCCGCCGCCCACCAGCACCAGACCGGCAAGCAGCAGCGGCCACGAGGCGATGCTGATGGCCAGTACGGAGATCACGCATCCGGTCAGCGCGGCGACGTAGGCCAGGCCGAGCCCGGCCCTCCTGCCGCCCTTGCCCGCCGCCTTGGCCGCGGGCAGGGCGAGCAGCGCCGCGCCGAGCACGGTGGCCGTTCCCGCGAGGCCGCTGATGGCCTCAGAACCGGACAGGTCGAAGACGACCAGCGAGCTGAGCGCCAGGCCCACCGCCACCCCGACGCCGCCGGTGATCTGCGCGGCGGACAGGACGGCGAGGGTGCGGCGCTGCACCCGTTCGACGGACGGCGATCCTGGTTTGGCAGGGGCGGTGGTCACCGGTGAAGTGTCGCATAGCCCCTGACATCCGCCCAAAGGGGACTGCGAGCCTGGGGGTGGGTCAGGAGGGGACGACCGCTCAGAGGGAACGCGGGCCTGGGGTGGTCAGGAGGGGACGACCGCCCAGAGACGCGGGCCTGGGGTGGTCAGGAGGGGACGACGGGGTCGCCGATCCTGATCACGCCGGTCCCGTCGGGGATGAGGTTGACGGCGAACAGCAGCTGCTTGTCGATCCTGCGGTACTTGGCGAGCGTGCGCAGCGGCTCCTTGCCCTTCTCCAGGGTGTCGGGGTCGATCGTGGTGAGCACGCACCTGTCGCACGGCTTGGTCACGCGGAAGTCCACCTCGCCGATGCGCACGCGCCTCCACCCGTCCTCGGCGAACGGCTCCTCCACGCCCGAGACCACCACGTTCGGGCGGAACCTGCGCATCGGCAGCGGCGCGGGCACCTCCTCGCCCCGCTCGGCCGCCGTCTCGGCGATCCAGTCGTTGAGCCGGTCGAGGGAGGTGGTCGAGGCGAGCAGCACGGGGTAGCCGTCGGCGAGCGACACCCGGTCCTGCGGCGTGCCGTGCTTGGGGTTGACGGGACGGCGGGTCGGGTCGTCGAGCCACACCAGGCGCACCGAGCGGCCGAGCAGGGCCGAAAGCCACTCCGCCGCTTCGTCGCCGCAGTCGGTGAGCTTCACCTCCGTGCGCCACACGCGCACCTCGGTCAACAGGGTCGTCGGCGTCACCCTGAGAGGCTCGCGGTGCGGCCCCGTGAGGGTGAGCGTGCCGTCGGACACCTCGGCCCTGCAGGTCAGCAGCCGAGGCTCCTCCCTGGCGGTCAGCATCTGGCCTTCGGGGGTGGCCACCAGGTATCGGCGGTCATCCTTCAGCCCCCAGGGCTCGACCTCGGCCTCGGGGACGTCGTGCCCCATCGTGGACTTGACCGGATAGAAATGGACGCTCGCCAGTTTCATGGCGGCGACGGTACCCCATATCCCCCTGACGCTAGGAAGCGGGGCTGAAGGTGTTCAGGAACACCTCGCGGGTCTTGGCCTGGTCGTCCCACTTGAGCTGCGGCGCGACGAACGTGATCGTGAAGGCGCTCTGTCCCGTCAGCGTGACGTGCCTGGTCAGGGCCTGCATGGGCACGCCGTTCGACTGGGTGTACTGGTACTCCCAGTCGGCGGCCTTCCACCCGCGGTACTTCGCCTCCTGCAGCTGCACCCTGAGGTAGCCGTCGACGCCGCCGTCGGCCTCCCGTCCGGTGAGCTCGGCGAGCCCGCCGTCGTTCTGCGGGGTCGCGGGCTCCACCGTGATCTTCATACCGGAGTCCTTCGGCCCGTCGAAGACCACCTTGTCGGCGGAGGTGCTCAGCTTCCACGCCGAGGGAACCGCGGCGGTGAAGCCGTCGGGGGTGTGCTCCTTGAACCCCTCGGGCACCGTCACGGCCGCCAGCGGCACGGGGACGGGGGCCGAGGAGGCGGCCGGTGAGGCGCTGGGCGAGGCCGCCACGCCGGGCTCGGACGAGGGGCCGCCCGAGGAGACGATCAGGATCGCGGCCGTCAGCACGCCCACGGCCGCCACGGCGGTCACGACCAGGCGCGGGGTCGGGCGGCCCTCGTGCAGCCAGCCGTCGCCGCCCGCGCTCCGCCTGCGGCCCCTGGCCGAGCGGTCCTCCCTGTCGCGGGTCGTCGCGCGGGTCGTCTGTCCCGAGTTCGGCGACCACGGAGGCTGCGCGGAGGGGCCCGTGCGCACGCTGTCGGTCAGCGGCAGGATCGGCTGCGGGACGGGCGCGGCGGGGGTTCCCGCCACGCGTCCCTGCGAGCCCTCAGGGGAGCCACCAACGCCCGCCTGCGGGGGAGCGCCGTGCGGGCCCGAGGGCGAGCGGAGGGCGTCGTACCCGCTGGGCAACCGGTGGCCGTGAGGATCGGAGGCGCTGCGCAGGGCGTCGTAGCCATGCGCTCCAGAGGAGCCGCCCGCCGGACCGCCCATTGAGCCGCCGAACGGACCGCCCGCCGGGCCTCCCACTGGGCTGCCCGCCGGGGCGCCCGTGGGGTTGCCGGTCGGGCCGCCCATGGGGTTGGCCGTGGGGTATTCGCCCGAGGAGCTGCCGAAGGCGTCGAAACCGGCAGAGGGCGCGGACAGCATGTCGGTGCGGTGCGCGCCCGAAGGGCTCTCCACCCCCGCGTACGGCTCCGCGTGCCCACCGGAAGGGCCGTTCAGCGGGTCATACGGCACCCGCACCGGCCCCGAAGGCGTCTCCACGATCCGCGAGGGCAGCGGCCCCGACGGCGGATCGAGGGGCGGCAGCAGATGCATCGGCGTGGAGTCCGCAGGCGTGGGGATGGGCCCCGCCGACCGCGCCGAGGTGGAGCCGTGGCTGCGCAGCACCCGCTCCATCAGCTCGGCCACCTGGGCGGCGTTCATCCGCTCGGCGGGGTTCTTGCGCAGCAGCCCCTCGATGACCGGCAGCAGGGCCCCCGCCCGCTGCGGCTTGATCGGCTCCTGCGTCAGCACCGCGCCGAGTACCGCGATCGCGTCGGGCCCCTCGTAGGGCGGCCTGCCCTCGACGGCGGCGTAGAGCGTCGCGCCGAACGACCACAGGTCGGCGGCCTGCGTGATGGGCTGCCCCGACAGCCGCTCGGGCGGGACGTAGGCGGGCGAACCCATGAGCAGCCCGGTCTGCGTGATCGTGACATCGCCCTCGATCGCGGCGATGCCGAAGTCGGTGAGGACCACCCTGTCGGCGGTCAGCAGGACGTTGCCGGGCTTCACGTCACGGTGCAGGATTCCGGCCGCGTGGGCGTGCCTGAGCGCGTCGAGCACCCTGACGCCGATCTCGGCGGCCTGGATGACGGGCAGCGGGCCGCTCTGCCGTATGGCCTGCTCCAGCGACCAGGCCCTGACCAGCTCCATCACGATCCACGGCCGCCCGTCCTCCTCGACCACGTCGTGGACGGTGACGATCCCAGGGTGGCCGAGCCGCGCGGCCGAGCGGGCCTCGCGCATCATGCGCCGGTGGGCCACCTGCATGCCCGCATGGTCGAGCCCGTAGGGAAGGATCAGCTCCTTCACCGCCACGGGCCTGTCGAGCAACACGTCGTGGGCGTGCCAGACCATGCCCATGCCGCCCCTGCCCACAGGGGACAGCAGCTTGTACCTCCGGCCGATCAGACGACCCTGACTCTCCACGCCCCCCGGCGCACCGGTTCCCTCGGCGGGAACCTTTCCGAGCAAGCGGTCCGACATCTCCCGCCCCCCATTCCCAACGCAAATTGCGAGGTTCGACACGATATAGGCATGCGATTAGTAAACGGAAGTCGAAGAATGATCAACGTAAGTCAACGGAAGGTAATCTACAGGGTGAGCTGCGGCAACGCGGAAACTGCCAAAGAGATCACTTATCGAATGCGAGCGCGTTCAACGCGGCAATGAACGCCTCGGCGGGCGGGCTCACCAGTCCCGCGCCAACCTGTCCCGTGCCCGCGACCCTGCCCGCGATGCCGGTGTTGACCACGGGAAGCAGACCGGTCCGCGCGACGAGCGCGACGTCGATTCCGACGGGTGTGCCGCGGAAGCCGAGCCCGGGGATCTGGTAGGCGGGGTGCTCGGCGAGCGTGATCTCGTACATCGAGCGGGTGGCGGTGATCGCGTCGCCGACCTCGCCGCCGACGAACCTCACGATCGCGGGGGCGGCGGCCATGGCGAAGCCGCCCAGGCCGGAGGTCTCGGTGATGGTGGAGTCGCCGATGTCGGGGTTGGCGTCGGCGGGGCCGTACGCGCCGAGGTAGAGCCCGTCGGGGACGCCCGCGGGCCCGGTGAACCAGCGGTCGCCCAGACCGGACAGCTGCACGCCGAAGTCGGTGCCGTTGCGGGCCATGGCCACGACCAGCGAGGATCCGGGGACGCCGCGGGCGGCGTCGGTGCTGACCTTGGCCGCCGCCATGGCCGGGTTGAGGAAGAAGTGGTCGTTGCCTCCCGCGAAGCGCAGCACCTGCGCCGCGTGCGCGGGAGCGGCCTCCACCAGGGCAGGGGCGAGCTCGCGAAGGAACAGCGAGGTGGCCGCCCTGTTGCGGTTGTGCAGCTCGTCGCCCATCTGGAGCGCCTGGGCGATCAGCCCGCGCAGGTCGATCGGTCCGGTGACCCGCAGCGCGTCGCGCAGCGAGGGGCCGAGCACCGAGCCCATCCAGCGCAGCCGCTCGAGCACCTCGGGGCCGTAGGCGCCGTAGCGCAGCACCTTGCCCAGGCCCTCGTTGAGCGAGCAGTAGGCGGTGCCGCCGTGCTCGGCGTCGCGCACCTCGAACATCCACATGGAGGGGCTCACCACCCCGGCCATCGGGCCGACCGCGCCGTGGTGATGGCACGAGTCGAGCCGCACCCGGCCCCCTGCGAGCAGGCGCCGCGCCTCCTCCTCCGTGGCGGCCATGTCCTCCAGCAGCACCGCGCCGATGAGCGCGCCGCGCATCGGACCCGAGGCCCGCTCCCAGGTGATCGGCGGCCCGGCGTGCAGGAAGGTGCCCCTTTCCAGACCGAGCGCGTCGGCGGCCGGCCGTACGCCGACCAGTTGGGGCCTGGCCGACAGCAGGCGGCCCACGGCCAGCTGGTTGGCCGCGCTCCTGCGCGGGTCGGCCAGCACGCGCGCCAGCGCGGCGGCGGTGCCCGGCAGCGGCGGCCGCCACTCGACAGGGGTCCTCGGTACGGCCTGCGCGTCCAGCGCCTCGCCGAGCAGGTCGGCGCCGACGGTGATGACGTGCGGATCGGCGGGCAGAAGGGTCACCGTGCGCTCCCTGCGGCGTGACGGGCTGCCTGGGCGTTGGAGGTGAAGACCGACGCGCCCGCCTCGTGGAGGGCCTCGGCCTGCCGGCGCAGGCCCTGCGGGTCGCCCTCGGTGCCGACCAGCGCGATGACGACCTGGACGTCCCCGCGCGTGGCCGCCTCGATCGCAGGGGCCAGGCGCAGCGCGGGGTCGGGGTCGGCGCCGTGCCCGAGCACCACGTCCATCAGCGCCACCTCTCCCGGCTCCAGCTTCGCCAGCGCCTCGAGCCGGAGCGTCGCGTCGATCATCGGATGCGCCCTGCCCCTGGTGAAGACGTCGTCGCCGTAGTCGACGAACCCGCCAGGCGTGATGAGGGAGGCCTCGGTGCACAGCGTGCCGCCCGAGTACAGGCCTCTGACCGATCCCTTCGCGACCGGCCTGCTCCACGAGGGCCAGTCGGGCACGGGACGGCCCAGCCGGTCGAGGACCTGCGCCGTGGCCGAGGTCAGGTCGCCGTCGGAGGTGCCGAGCAGCGCCGTGACCACCGGCGTGCGCAGCTTGTCCACCACCTCGCGCACGGCGCCTGCCACCTCGGGCGCGGGTGGCTTGGAGATCAGCACGATCAGCTCGGTCGCGGGGTCCTCGTCGAGGAGGCGCAGCGCCCGCATCGCCGACACCCCGCCCACCTGCTCCGACAGGTCCCTGCTCCCGACTCCGAGCACCTGGCTGACACCCACCCCCGCCAGATCGAGCAGCGAGGTCACCTGCTGGGCCCCCGTGCCCGAGGCCGCCACCACGCCGACGGGGCCAGGGCGCAGCACGTTGGCGAAGCCGAGCCCCGCCCCGCCGATCACCGCGGTGCCGCAGTCGGGGCCCATGACCAGTCCGCCGCGCTCCTCGGCCAGCCGTTTGAGGAGCACCTCCTGCTCCACGGGAACGTTGTCACTGAAGATCATCACGGGCAGGCCCGCCTCGACGGCGTCGAGCGCCTCCCCGAAGGCGTGCTCGCCGGGCACCGACACCAGCACCAGGTTCCCCTCACCGAGCCTGGCGGCCGAGCGCGTCGTGCGAGGAGGAGAGCCCGCGCTCTCCGTGGCGACCGAACGGCTCGACAGCTCTCCCAGCAGGCGGTCGAGCTCGCCCGTCGCGGCCGTCACGTCCTCGGCCCTCAGCGCCACCAGCAGCTCGGAGGGCTCGGCGGGCGGGATCTCGAAGCCCAGGTCCCTGGCCAGATCGAGGTTGAGCGGCGTGGCCATCGCGACGACCGCCACCTCCACGTCCCGCAGCGCCGACAACGCCTGGCTGACCCGCATCAGGCTCACGGAGTCGTGGTAGACGCCCTGCACCACCTTCACCAGCGAGTTCATGGACGGGCTCCCAGCGCGAGCACGGAGTCCAGGCCGATCCTGACCCCTTGGGCGAGATCCGCGCCTGAGGTGTGGCCGAGCTGGAGCAGCCGTCTCAGCGCGGGCTCGAGCGCCTGCTGCCCCGTGATGCCGCGAAGAACCGCGCTCACCTCGGGACTGGCCTCGCCCCTGGCCGCGCAGTGCAGGAGCGTCGCCGAGATCGGGGTGGTACGGGTGCCGGCGTCGAAGGTGACGGCGGCGGCCAGCCAGTCGGCCAGCCACACCGCGCGCTCGACCTTCGCTGCCGTGCCCAGGTGACGCAACGCCACCAGCAGGCCCGCGAGCACGTCGTCGCCGCTGGGCGTGAGGCCGGGGCCCAGCCCCACCAGCTGCTCGGCGGCGGTCACGGCCCTCAGCAGCGAGCCCGCCGCGCAGCCCGAGGCCAGCAGGGTGATCGCGGCGTTGCCCTCGAGACCCGGGCGCCTGGTGGTCTGGGGCGACAGGGCCGAGGTGGCCTGCGCCAGCCGTACGAGATCGACGGGGGGCAGCGCGGGCGAGGGGTCCCACCAGCGGCGCGCCTTCACCCTGTAGCGTCCGAGCTCGATCACCCCGTTGCCGACGGCGGCCTCGTCGCCCACGCTGACGTGCGGCAGCTCGCCGGCCAGCAGCACGGAGTTGGGCAGCCTCGTCGCCTCCCCGGTGATCAACGCGATCACCGAGGGCTCCAGCTCGGTCCGCACCTCGAGGTACACGCCCATGGACACGGCGGCCAGCACCCTGGCGGGCGCCCTGGCCGACTCGAGCACCGGGCGCACGGCCGAGCTCGCGGCCCCGGTGAGGTGGGTCAGCGGGTGAACCCTTCTCTGCGTGCCGAGCGTCATGGTCCCGACGGTAGAGCGGGCCCTCACCCCTCCGTACGGAGAAATGTGCCAACAGTCGGTCAAAAGGTTGGCTCTTCCTGACACACGCCTTCATCCGTCACAATCGCCTCATGGAGCCCCCCGTCCGCCTGGCAAGCACCGGCACGATCATCCACGGCGTCTCCGTGGGCGAGGTGCTCGGAGTTTCCACGCTCGCAGAGGCGCGGCTGATCGCGGGGCGGTCCGGTCTCGACCGGATCGTCCAGCGGCTCAACGTGATGGAGGTTCCCGACATCCTCGCCTGGGTCAAGCCGCACGAGCTGCTGCTGACCACCGGCTACCCGCTGCGCAACACCCCCCAGTCGCTCGACCGCCTGGTCGCCGACCTCGACGAACGCGGCCTGGCCGCGCTCGCCATCAAGCTCGGCCGCTACGTCGACGAGTTGCCCGACGAGATGGTCGCCCAGGCCGACAGGCTCGGCTTCCCGCTGATCCTGCTGCCCAACAACGTCGGCTTCGACGACATCCTCAACCAGGTGCTGACCGACATCCTCAACAGGCAGGCCGCCGTGCTGGTCCGCGCTGAGGAGGCGCACCGCGCGCTGGTGCAGGTGGTGCTGGCCGGCGGCGGGCTCGGCGAGGTCACCGCCGAGGTCGCGGGCCTGCTCGACGTGGCCGTGGCCGCCCTCGACGGGTCGGGCAGGACGCTGGCCGCCGCGGGCCCGCCCGAGCACGTCGCCGCCCTGCGCCAGCTGGCCGGTACGGCAGGCCGCGCCGGCGACTTCACCTCGGTGCCCATCGTGGCGGGGGGACACCACCACGGCAGGATCGTCGCGCACAGCCCCTCAGGGGTCATCCACGACAGCGACGTCGGCATCCTCGAACGCGCGGCGACCGTCGCCGCCCTCGTCATCACCAGGCAGGACGCGGTCAACGCGGTCGAGAGCAAGTACCGCGCCGACTTCCTGCGCGACGTCCTGACCGGCAGGGCGGGCTCGGGTGAGCGCGTCGCCAACAGGTCGAGGGCCTTCGGCTGGGACCTGGAGCGCCCGGTCACCGTCCTGGTGGCGGAGCTCGACCCCGAGGGCGACGAGCGGACCGCCCAGGACAGGCTCGTCACCTCGTGGACGGCGGCCGTGCGCCGCCACGACCAGCGCGGCGCGGTCGCCGGCTTCTCCCACGAGGTCGTCGCCGTCGTCGACGCCTCGGCCGACAGCGCCAAGGTGGCCCGTGACGCCGCCTCCGCCTTCGCCGACGCCATCTCCTCCTGCACCTTCTCCACCGGGACCAGCCGTACCTGTCCCGGCGCCGATTCCCTGCCCGAGGCCTACAGCCAGGCGCTGAAGGCGGCGCGCGTGGGCCGCCAGCTGCACGGGCCCGGCGCCGTCGCCCACTTCGACCAGCTCGGCGTCTACCGGCTGCTGTCGCTGGTCAACGACACCGCCGAGTTACACGCCTTCGTCCGCGAGACGCTGGGACCGCTCGCCGCGGACGACGACACCGAGAACGCCGACCTGCGCAGGACGCTGCAGGTGCTGCTGGAGACCAACCTGAACGTCGCCGAGACCGCGCGCAGGCTGCACTTCCACTACAACACCCTGCGCTACAGGATCGGCAAGCTGGAGCGGCTGCTCGGCAACTTCACCGAGGACCCCCACCTGCGGCTCAACCTGACCCTGGCCCTGCACGTGCTGCGCATGCGCGGCATCTAGGCTGTGGTGCGTGGACCTGGACTTCGAACTCAACTCTGACTTCATCCCGCTGTGCGACCTGCTGAAGTACTGCGGCGTCACCGAGACGGGCGGGATGGCCAAACACCTCATCGCCGAGGGCATGGTGCTGGTGGACGGCGAGGTCGAGCTCCGCAAGACCTGCAAGATCAGGTCGGGCGCCGTGGTCAGCGGCGACGGCTTCACCATTCACGTGACCTGACGACCGAGCGTGTCCTCCTGACCTCTAAGGTTCTCTCCGACATCAATCAGGAGACGTAACCGCAGGTTGGGAAGTGGTGTGATGGCGCTGGGCTGGAAGGTGCACGGCGACGGGAGGAAGCTCTCGCCGGGCGAGGTGGTCAAGCCCGACGAGCGGCTGTCGTGGCCGCGCATGGTGGGCTTCGGCGCCCAGCACGTGATCGCGATGTTCGGCGCGACGTTCGTCTTCCCTCTGGTGATGGGGCTGGACGCCAACCTGGCGGTGATGATGTCGGGCGTGGCGACGATCATCTTCCTGCTGATCGTCAAGGGGAGGATCCCCAGTTACGTCGGCTCGAGCGCCTCGTTCGTGGGCGCCGTGGTCGCGATCAGGGCGGCGGGCGGCGGTGACGGCACCGTCACGGGCGCCCTGCTGGCGGTCGGGGTGGTGCTCGGCCTCGCGGGACTGGCGATCCACCTGCTGGGCGTGCAGATCATCCACAGGGTCTTCCCGCCGATCGTCACCGGCGGGGTCGTCATGCTGATCGGCTTCGGCATGGCCTACGTGGCGGCCGACGTCTACTGGCCGCAGGACCCGTGGGTGGCGCTCATCACGATGGTGGCGACCTTCGTCTTCATCGGCGTCTTCCGCGGCTTCCTCGGCAGGATCGGTGTGCTGCTCGGGCTGGTCTTCGGGTTCGCGCTGTCGTGGCTGTGGGACAGGACGGGCGGGATGATCACCGCGCCCGGCGGCGACGGGAAGGTCACCGAGCACTTCAGGGTGAACTTCGACGCGGTGGCCCAGGCCGACTGGATCGGCCTGCCCACCCTGCACGGGCCCGTCTTCGAGGTGTCGGCGATCGTGCTGGTGCTGCCCGTGGTGATCGCGCTGATCGCCGAGAACGTCGGGCACGTCAAGGCGGTCGGCGAGATGACGGGCGCGGACGTCGACGCGTACATGGGGCGGGCGGTCATGGCCGACGGCGTGGGCACCGTGGTGTCGACGGCGGTGGGCGGGCCCGCGACGACCACCTACGCGGAGAACATCGGCGTCATGGCGGCGACGCGCGTCTACTCCACGGCGGCGTACTACGTGGCGGCGGTGATCGCGATCCTGTTCGGGCTGTGCCCGAAGTTCGGCGCGCTGGTGGCGGCGACGCCGGGCGGGGTGCTGGGCGGGGTGACCACGATCCTCTACGGCATGATCGGCCTGCTGGGGGCGAAGATCTGGATCGAGAACAGGGTCGACCTGAACGACCCGGTCAACCTGGTGCCGGTGGGCGCGGGGATCATCTGCGCGATCGGGCCCGTGGCCTTTCCCATGACGGGGACGTTCGCGCTGAGCGGGATCGCGCTGGGGACCATCGTGCTGCTGGCCGGCTACCACGGGCTGCGCGCCCTTCACCGGGCCTGACGGTCCTTCCGCGGCGCGGAACGCCCGCCGTCTCCCCGCTCCGTCACCTTCGCGTACGGCCGGGAGGACGGCGGGCGTTCTGCTGAAGGGGATCGGGCGGGGCGACGGCGGGCGTTCTGCTGGGAGGAGGGGTGTGGGGTGGGGGAACGGCGGGCGTTCGTTCGGCTGGTGGAGACCGTCAGGGCGTCGGGCGGTCGCGGAGCGCGGGTTTGTGGATCTTGCCGGAGCCTGTTCTCGGCAGGTCGTCCACCATCTCGAAATAGCGCGGGATCTTGTACTTGGCCAGCCGCCGCAGGAGAAAGCCGCGCAGCTCGTCCTCTGTGACGTCCGCGCCCTGGCGGCGGACGACGAACGCGCGGCCGACCTCGCCCCAGGTCGCGTCCCGCACCCCGACCACGGCGACCTCGGCCACCGCCGGATGCTCGAACATCACGGCCTCGACCTCGGCCGGATAGACGTTCTCGCCGCCGGAGATGTACATGTCCTTGACCCTGTCGACGATGTAGAGGTGCCCCTCCTCGTCGATTCTGGCGATGTCGCCCGAACGGAACCAGCCGCCCTCGGAGAAGGCCGCCGCCGTCGCCTCAGGGTCGCGCCAGTAGCCGGGCGTGACGTTGGGCCCCTGGACGAGCACCTCGCCGACCGCGGCGTCGGCGAGGTCGGGACCGGCCACCCGCACGTTGGCGAAGAAGACGGGGACGCCCGCCGAGCCGACCTTCCTGGCGCTCTGGCTCGCCTCGAGGAAGGTGGCCCCCGGCGCGGTCTCGGTGAGCCCGTACCCCTGGCAGAACACCAGGCCCCGCTCCTGGTAGGTGTGGATCAGCGGGGCGGGGATCGCCGCCCCTCCGCCCATGAGGTTGCGCAGCGAGGACAGGTCGGCGCCGGCCCACCGGGGGGAGCGGGCGAAGGCGGCGAACATCGTGGTGACGCCGAACATCCAGGTGATGCCGTGCTTCTCGATGAGGTCGTAGCAGTCCTCCACGTCCCACGAGGGCATGATCACCGAGCAGCCGCCCTTGACGAAGGTCGGCAGCAGCGTCTGGTTCAGCGCCGCGACGTGGAAGAGCGGCGCGCTGATCAGTGTCACCTCGTCGCCTGTCACATCGACGCCGACCATGACGTTGAAGGTGTTCCACACGAGGTTGGCGTGGGTGAGCATCGCCCCCTTGGGGCGGCCCGTCGTGCCCGAGGTGTAGAGGATGAGGGCGACGTCGTCGAGCGTCACCGGCACGTCGAGCGGCGTGGCCTCGCCCTCCGACAGCCAGGGCTCCAGCTCCTCGAGCGAGAGCGTGAGCGGTGCCGAGGCGGCGGGCGGCGCGCACTCCGGCGCGTGGACCAGGACGCTCGCGCCCGAGTGGTCCAGCATGTAGGCGATCTCGGGAGGCGCGAGCCTGAAGTTCAGCGGGACGAAGATGCCACCCAGCAGGTGCGTGGCGAACATCGTCTCGGCGAAGGCGGGGTGGTTGGGGCCGAGGTAGGCGACCCGGTCCCCTGCTCTCACCCCTGCCTCGCGCAGCCGCGAGGCCAGCCTGGCGGTCCGTTCGTGGACCTCGGCGTAGGTGACGCGCCGGTCCCCGAACACGAAGGCGGTACGGCCCGGCGTCATCCTGGCCCGCCGGGCCGGCCACCCGCCCACTCCTGCGTTCCTCATGGTTGAGCGACCTCCGGTCAGGAAGAGGGAGCCGGGCCCGAGGCCAGATCCTCGCGGCTGGTCTCCTTGAGCGCCAGGGCGCAGAGCACCGTCAGCAGGCAGAATCCGGCGATGATCGAGGAGATCACGACCGTCCCTCCGCCACCCGTGGCGGCCTGGATCTGGGCGAAGAGCAGGGGGGCGAGGCCGGCGCCGAGGCCGGCGATCTGGTAGCCGAGCGAGGCGCCGGTGTAACGGCTGCGGGTGCTGAAGAGTTCGGCGTACAGCGCGGCGAGCGGGCCGTACATCATCGGATGGATCACCGACTGGCCGAGCACGAGCGCGAGGACGAGCAGGCCCACACTGCCCGTGTTCGTCAGGGGGAACAGCGCGAAGGCGAACCCGGCCATGATCACCGCTCCGGTGAGCACGATGGGGCGCCGCCCGACCCGGTCCGACAGCGCGGACCAGCCGACGATGCCGAGGACGGCCAGCGCGGACGACAGGGTCAGGCCGTTCAGGATGTCCTGGCGCGCGTAACCGGCCTGCACGCCGTACGCGATGAGAAAGGTGGTCAGCGTCCCCTGGGCGACGAAGGCGGACAGGCCGACGCCCACCGCGAGCAGGAGCGTCCTGGGGTGGTTGCGCAGGACGTCGCCCAGCGGGGTGCGCACGGCCTGCTCCCTGGCGGCGTTGAACACCGGGGTCTCCTCCACCCGCAGGCGGACGAACAGGCCGACGGCGAGCAACACGACGCTGATGAGGAAGGGGACGCGCCAGCCCCATGCCAGGAACGCCTCGTCGCCCACGACGGCCGCGGTGCCGCCCAGCGCCGCGGTCGAGAGCACCATGCCGAACGGTGCTCCCGCGTTGGTGAAGCTGGCCCACAGGCCCCTGCGCCTGGTGGCGTGCTCGGCGGACATGAGCACCGCCCCGCCCCACTCGCCGCCGACCGCGATGCCCTGGAGGATCCGCAGCACGACGAGCGCGACCGGCGCCAGGGCGCCGATCTGGGCGTACGTCGGGAGCAGTCCGATGAGGAAGCTGGCCGCGCCCATGAGGATCATGGTCAGGACCAGCATCTGCTTGCGTCCGAGCCGGTCGCCGAAGTGGCCGAAGACGACGCCTCCGAGCGGCCTGGCGAGGTAGCCGGTGGCGAAGGTCCCGAAGCTGGCCAGCGTCGCGGTGAGCGGGCTGAGGTTGGAGAAGAACACCTTGCTGAACACCACCGCGGAGGCCGTGGCGTACAGCAGGAAGTCGTAGTACTCGATGACGCTGCCGAGGAAGCTCGACGCGACCGCGCGGCGGAGCTGGACGGGACTCGAGGTTAAGGCGGGCGGGTTCGGCATGAGAGGGGTGTCCTCACGTGTAGTAGCGATAGATCGCCCTGGCCACGCAGGCGGGCTTGGCGGAGCCGTCGATCTCGACGGCGAAGTCGAGCAGCATCTGCACGCAGTCGTCCGCCACCTCGCTGACGGAGGCGACCGTGCCCGCGAGGCGGATCTTGGAGCCCACCCGCACAGGACTGGGGAAGCGGACCTTCTCCAGCCCGTAGTTGACGCCCATCGCCACGCCCTGGACGTCGAGCAGTTCGTTGAACAGCGGGATGATCAGGGACAGCGTCAGGTAGCCATGGGCGATCGTGCCCCCGAACGGCCCGCCCTTCGCCCTCTCCTCGTCGACGTGGATCCACTGGTGGTCGCCGGTGGCGTCGGCGAAGGTGTTCACCCTGTCCTGGGCGATCTCGAGCCAGCCGCTGCGGCCGAGGTCCCTTCCCTCGAGCGCCCTGATCTCCTCGAACCCGCTCACCGTGACGGTCACGGCTTGAGTCCGAGCAGGTGTGCGGCGTTGTCCTTGAGAATCATGGGTCGTACCTCCGGTTTGATCTCGAGCTTGTCGAAGTCGGCGAGCCAGCGGTCGGGGGTGATCACCGGGTAGTCGGAGCCGAAGAGCACCTTCTCCTTCAGCAGCGTGTTCGCGTACCGCACGAGCTGAGGAGGGAAGTACTTCGGCGACCATCCGGACAGGTCGATGTAGACGTACGGCTTGTGGGTGGCCACCGCGAGCGCCTCGTCCTGCCAGGGGAACGACGGGTGGGCCAGGATGATCCGCAGCTCGGGGAAGTCGACGGCGACGTCGTCGACCAGCATCGGGTCGGCGTGCTTCAGCCGGATCCCGCCGCCTCCAGGCACTCCCGCGCCGATGCCGGTCTGTCCGGTGTGGAACAGCGCGATCGCACCCAGCTCCTCGATGACCTCGTACAGGGGGTAGGCCATCGGGTCGTTGGGCGCGAAGTCCTGGAGCGCGGGGTGGAACTTGAAGCCGCGCACGCCGTACTCCTCGACGAGCCTGCGCGCCTCGCGGACGCCCGCCCTGCCCTTCCACGGGTCCACGCTGGCGAAGGGGATGAGCGCGTCGGGGTGCTCGGCGCAGCTCTCGGCCACCTCCTCGTTGGCGATGCGGGGGTGGCCGGTGGCGTGCTCGGCGTCCACGGTGAAGACGACCGCGGCCATCCTGCGCTCGCGGTAGTAGGCGGCCATCTCGGGGACGGTCGGCCGCGCGTGCCCCTTGAAGTACTCCTTCGACGCGCCGAACAGCTCGGGGCTGAGCGAGCCGTGGCCGTCCCTGGACACCTCGGCGTGCGTGTGGACGTCGATCGCGACGAGCTCGGCGACGTTCATCGGGGGCCGCCGTAGGTCTCGGGGTCGGCGCCGACGCCATCGGCCCAGGAGGCGGCTATGGCGTCGGCGCTCCACCCGCCGTCGGCGAGGGCCACGGCCTTCTCCCTCGGGTGCGACCACAGCGCGAGCCGGTCGCCGCCGATGCCGATGGCCTGGCCCGTCACCCCCGCGGAGGCGTCGGAGGCCAGGAAGACGACGAGCGGCGCGACGTCGTGCACGGTGCCGAAGCCCTCGTCCTTGCGGAGGGAGTCGGGGTAGGGCTCCGCCAGCTCGGCGAAGGCGGGGATCGTCCTGGTCATCTCGGTGGCCGCCACCGGCACGACGGCGTTCACGGTGACCTTCGCCCTGGCCAGCTCCATGGCCCAGGTGCGCGCCATCGCGACGATGCCCGCCTTCGCGGCGGCGTAGTTGGTCTGGCCGAAGTTGCCCCGCTGGCCGGCCGGCGAGGAGACCAGGATCAGGCGGCCGCCGTCGCCCTGCTCGCGCATGCGCACGGCCGCCGCGCGGGCGCAGGTGAACGTGCCGCGCAGGTGGACGTCGATCACCGCGTCGAAGTCCTCGTCGGACATCTTCCACAGGACCCTGTCGCGCAGGATGCCCGCGTTGGCGACCATCACGTCGAGCCGGCCGAACTCCTTGACCGCGGTGGTGACCAGCCGCTCGGCCATCTCGGAGCCGCCGACGGGACCGGCGGCGACGGCGGCCCTGCCGCCGTCGCCGGTGATGGCTCGGGCGACCTCGGCGGCGGTCTCGGCGTCCACGTCGTTGACGACCACGGCCGCGCCGGCGGCGGCGAGCGCTTCGGCGTAGGCGCGGCCGAGACCACGACCTGCGCCCGTGACGACGGCTACTTTCCCGGAGAGATTCACCTCTCGAAAGTAAGGCGATTTTTCGACGCCCGTCAATGGTTTGCCCAACATCAGCTGATCCGTCTACGCTCTTGCCATGGAAGGACCCGTACGCCCGCAGTCGCTGATGTTCACCCTCCTCGGCATCTACGTGCTGGGCCGCGACACCGCCCTGTACTCGGGCAGCGTCATCGACGTCTTCGCCAGGCTCGGCCTGTCGGAGGAGGCGGTGCGCTCGACGCTCACCCGTATGGTCAAGCGGGGTCTGCTGGAGCGGCACCGCCAAGGCCGGAAGGTGTACTTCGGGCTCACCGAGCACGCCGCCGAGGTGCTCGAGGACGGGCGCAGGCGGATCTGGGAGACCGGCGCGGTGAACAACGGCTGGGACGGCACCTGGACCGTGGTGGGATTCTCGCTGCCCGACAGCAGGCGCAGCACGCGGCACGACCTTCGCTCCCAGCTCGTCTGGGCAGGGTTCGGCCTGCTGCAGAGCGGCCTGTGGATCGCGCCGGGCACCAAGGACGTCGCGGGCGTCCTCGCGCCACTCGAGCTCGGCGACCACGTCACCGTGCTGACGGCCAGGGCGTTCAAGCCGACGGAGGCGGCCGACCTCGTCAGGAAGGCCTTCGACACCGAGCAGGTCGCCGGACGCTACCGCGCCTTCCTCGACCGCTGGGACGCCGGCGACCCGCTGCCCGCCGCGCCCGACGACCTCGCCAGGCAGCTGCTCCTGCACAACGACTGGCTGCAGCTCGTCAGGCAGGATCCGCACCTGCCCGCCGAGCACCTGCCGGACGACTGGCCCGCCATCCGGGCCGAGCACGTCTTCCACACGCTGGCGCGCCTGTACGAGCCGCGCGCCAGGAAGCTGGCCGACAGCGTGCTCGACGAGCTGCCCGTTCGGAGCGGCGAAGGAAGGCCGTCGTACGGCGGCGAATGACGCGCCCGCGCGTGATGGGACGGGGGCGGGTGTCTCCCCGCGAGGGGCGGGTGGTCAGGATGGGAGAAAGAAGCGCCGTACCAGGTGGCGAAATCTGGCAGATCATGCCGGTGAACGGCCGCGCGAGCCAGCATACTGTGCCCGCAATGGCCTGCGGGGAAGCCACCGAAGCGACAGAGCGGAGGCGGTCTCATGGTTTTGGGTTGGACGAAACACGGAGACGGCAAGCATCTGGCCCCCGGAGAGGTCGTCAGGCCCGACGAGCGGCTGACCTGGCCCCGCATGGTGGGGTTCGGCGCGCAGCACGTGATCGCGATGTTCGGCGCGACGTTCGTGTTCCCGCTGGTCATGGGTCTCGACCCGAACACCGCGATCATGATGTCCGGCATCGCGACCATCCTCTTCCTGCTGATCGTCAAGGGGAAGGTGCCCAGCTACCTCGGCACCAGCGCCTCGTTCGTCGGCGGGGTGCTGGCGGTCAGGGCGGTGTTCGGGGGTGACACGGCGGGCGTGGACGCGATCGTCACAGGGGCGATCCTGGTCGCGGGACTCGTGCTCGCGCTGGCGGGCCTGGCGATCCACGTGCTGGGCGTGCAGATCATCCACAAGATCTTCCCACCGGTGGTGACCGGCGCGGTGGTCATGCTGATCGGGTTCGGCCTCGCCTTCGTGGTCGCCGACGTCTACTGGCCCCAGGACCAGTGGATGGCGCTGGTCACGATGGTGATCACCTTCGTGGTGGTCGTGGCGTTCAAGGGCTTCACCGGCCGGATCGGCATCCTCATCGGGCTGGTGTCGGGGTTCGTGCTCTCCTGGGTGGCGGACAGGGCCTTCGGGAACATCACCGCCTTCAACGCCGCCACCAGCAAGATCGACACCCACCCGAGGGTCAACCTCGGCGCGGTGGCCGACGCGCCGTGGATCGGGCTGCCCCCCATGCACCTGCCCGACTTCAGGACCTCGGCCGTGCTGCTGGTGCTGCCCGCGGTGATCGCGCTGATCGCCGAGAACATCGGCCACGTCAAGGCGGTCGGCGAGATGACACGCACCGACGTCGACCCGTACATGGGCCGCGCGGTCGCCGCCGACGGCATCGGCACCATGATCACCAGTGCGGTCGGCGGCTCGCCCACCACCACCTACGCCGAGAACATCGGCGTCATGGCCGCCACCCGCGTCTACTCGACGGCCGCGTACTACATCGCGGGGATCATCGCCATCCTGTTCGGCCTGTGCCCGAAGTTCGGCGCGCTCGTGGCCGCCACGCCCGGCGGTGTGTTGGGCGGCGTCACGGTCATCCTCTACGGGATGATCGGTCTACTCGGCGCGAAGATCTGGATCGAGAACAGGGTGGACTTCTCCGACCCCGTCAACATGGTCCCGATCGGCGCGGGCATCATCCTGGCGATCGGACCGGTCAAGCACGTGATCAGCAGTGACTTCATCCTGGACGGCATCGCGCTCGGCACCGTCGTGGTGGTGGCCGGCTACCACCTGCTGCGCGCGATCGCGGGACGAACGCATGTGAGGGAGCGCACCGGTTGAAACCCGCTCCGTTCGACTACTACGCCCCCCGCGACCTCGGCGAGGCCCTCGACGTGCTCGCCGAGGCGGGGGAGCACGGCAAGGTGCTGGCCGGGGGTCAGAGCCTGATCCCGCTGCTCAACATGCGCCTGGCCGCCCCCGAGCGGCTGGTCGACATCAACAGGATCGCCTCGCTCGAACCCTTCGAGGTCACGCCCGACGGCGTGCGGATCGGCGCGCTGGCCAGGCACTCGCAGGTGGAGCGCTCGGACGGGATCGCCGCGGTCCAGCCGCTGCTGCGCCAGGCGCTCAAGCTGGTGGCGCACCCGGTGATCCGCAACCGCGGCACCGTCGTCGGCAGCCTGGTGCACGCCGACCCCGCCGCCGAGCTGCCGGCCGTGCTGGCGCTGCTGCGAGGGTCGGTACGGCTGGCCCGCGCGGGCGGCGTCCGCGACGTGCCCGCGGGCGAGTTCTTCACCGGGCCGCTGGAGTCGGCGCTCGAACCGGGGGAGCTCGCCGTCTCCGCCCACTTCCCCCGGCTGCCCGAGCGGACGGGCAGCTCGTTCGTCGAGGTGGCCAGGAGGCACGGCGACTACGCGCTGGCAGGAGTGGCCGCCGTGGTCACGGTGGACGACGATCTGCGGGTGAGCGAGGCGAGGGTGGTGTGCGTCGGGGTCGGGCCCGTCCCTCTGACGGCCGACGTGAGCGAGTGGTGCGAGCGGCGCCCCGCCTCGACCGTCGACTGGGCGGCGGTGGCGCGGGCCGTACAGGATCGGACGGAACCGGAGGCCGACATCCACGCGACGGCCGAGTACCGCAGGCACCTGGTAGGGGTGCTGGCCGTGCGGGCACTGACGGAGGCGGCGAGACATGCGGTATGACATCACGCTGGTGGTCAACGGCATCGTGCGCAGGGTCGGCGTGCCGGCCAGGCGGCTGCTGTCGGACTGCCTGCGCCACGACCTCGGCCTGACCGGCACGCACGTGGGCTGCGAGCACGGCGTCTGCGGGTGTTGCACCGTGCTGCTCGACGGCGAGCCGGTGCGCTCCTGCCTGACGTTCGCGGTGACCGTGGACGGCAGGCAGATCACCACGGTGGAGGGCCTGGCCGGGCCTGAGGGCATGTCGCCGGTGCAGCGGGCCTTCGCCGAGTGCCACGGGCTGCAGTGCGGCTTCTGCACACCGGGCTTCCTGTGCACAGCGACGGCGCTGCTGAGACAGAACCCGACGCCGACCGACGAGGAGGTCCTCGAGGGGATCTCCGGCAACCTGTGCAGGTGCACCGGCTACCAGAACATCGTCAAGTCGGTCCACAGGGCCGCCGAGCTGATGGCCGAGGAGGAGGGGCGATGACGACGCGGCTGTTCGGCGAGCGCGTCCAGCGCAAGGAGGACCCTCGCCTGCTCACAGGGCAGGGCCGCTTCCTCGACGACCTGGGCCCCGACGCGCTGGCCGTCGCGTTCGTCCGCTCCCCTCACGCGCACGCCCGCATCCTCGACATCGACGTCTCGGCCGCCCTCGACGTGGAGGGCCTGGTCGCCGTCTACACCTGGGAGGACCTGCCTGGCCTCGTGGCCGAGCCGCTGCCGCTGCTCATCCCGCACCCCGCGCTCACCCACGGCCGCACCGCCTACCCGCTGGCCAGGGAGGTCGTCAGGCACGTCGGCGAGCCCGTCGTCATGGTGGTCGCCGAGGACCGCTACCTCGCCGAGGACGCCTGCGCGCTGATCCGCGTCGACTACGAGCTGCTCAAGCCGGTCGTCGGCGTCGAGGAGGCGGTGCACAGCGCGGCGCTGGTGCACGAGGACGTGCCGGGCAACGTGGGCGCGCGCCTGGTGCAGGAGGTCCCCTCCAGGTCGGGGCAGAGCGCCCGCGAGGTCATCGAGAGCGCGCCGCACACGCTCGCCTTCAGGCTCGACATCGAGCGCAGCGCGAGCTCGCCGCTGGAGGGGCGCGGCGTGCACGCCCGCTGGGACGGCACCGACCTGCGCGTCCACTCCTCCACCCAGACCTCCACCAGTGTCAGGATGGCGATCGCCGCCAAGCTCGGCCTGCCCCTGCCGCACGTCGAGGTGATCGCGCCCGACGTCGGCGGCGGGTTCGGGGTCAAGATCGTGCACCCGTGGCCGGAGGAGATCCTGGTGCCCTGGGCGGCCATGCTGCTCAACCGCGAGCTGAAGTGGACGGAGGACCGGCGCGAGCACTTCATCTCCTCGGCCCACGAGCGGGGCCAGGTGCAGTTCGTGCGGGTCGGCTTCGACGACGACGGTCACGTGCTCGGCCTCGAGGTGACGATCCTGCACGACCACGGCGCGTACACGCCGTACGGGATCATCGTGCCGATCATCACCTCGACGCAGCTGCTCGGCCCCTACAAGATCGGCTCCTACCGGGTCGAGTTCTCCTCGATCTACACCAACACCGTGCAGGTCACGCCGTACAGGGGGGCGGGGCGCCCGCAGGCCGTCTTCTGCATGGAAAGGACGATGGACAAGATCGCGGCCCATCTCGGCAAGGACCGCACCGAGGTGAGAGCGGCCAACTTCATCCAGCCGTCGGAGTTCCCCTACGACCAGGGCATGATCTTCCAGGACGGCCGTCCTCTCATCTACGACAGCGGCGACTACCCTGCGATGCTGGCCAAGCTGAAGGAGCTGATCGGCTGGGACTCCTTCGTGCCGAGAAAGGGTCTCGGCATCGGCATCGGCTGCTACGTCGAGGGCACAGGGGTGGGGCCGTACGAGGGCGGACACGTGCAGGTCACCTCAGACGGGCGGGTGCACGTGTCCACGGGCCTCACCTCGCAGGGCCAGGGCCACGAGACGGTGTTCGCGCAGATCGCGGCCACCGAGCTGGGCGTGCCGATCGAGCGGATCTCCGTCGTCACGGGCGACACCCGCAGGTTCGGCTACGCCGTGGGCACGTTCGCCTCGAGGGCGGCCGTCGTCAGCGGCAACGCCATCGCCCTGGCCTGCAGGAAGGTGCGGGCAAAGGCGCTGAGGATCGCCGCGGAGGCGCTGGAGGCCGACCCCGCCGACCTGGAGATCAGCGACGGTCTCGTGCACGTCGCCGGGGCGCCCGGCGCCTCGATCCCGCTGTCCACGGTCGCGGTGCTGTCGAACCCGCTGCGCTACTCCTTCGACGCCGAGACCGCCCGCGCGGGGCAGTTCGCCGGAGGCGCCTCCTTTGACAGACCGCCCGTCGCGGAGGGGGACGAGCCCGGTCTCGAGGGGCGCGACTACTACTCGCCCCTGCGCTCCACCTTCGCGGCGGGCATGCACGCGGCGATCGTCGAGACCGATCCCGACACCGCCGAGATCCGCATCCTGCGTTACGCGGTCGTCCACGACTGCGGCAGGCTGATCAACCCCATGATCGTCGAGGGGCAGATCCACGGCGGCGTGGCACAGGGCGTGGGCGGCGCGCTGTACGAGCGGATGGCCTACGACTCCCACGGGCAGCTGCTGAACGCCTCGTTCATGGACTTCCTCATGCCCTACGCCACGGAGATCCCGCGCATCGAGACCGACCACCTGGAGACGCCCTCCCCGCTGAACCCGCTCGGTATCAAGGGAGCGGGGGAGGCCGGGGTGATCCCGGTGGCCGCGGTGATCGCCGGCGCCGTCGAGGACGCCGAAGGGCTGCCGATCGACAGGATGCCGATCTCGCCCTCGGAGCTGTTCCATCTAAGATCCGGTGGATGACCGAGCTGCGCGCCCAGGGAGCGGGCCTGACCACCATGCCCGCCGTGCCCGATGACGTCCGCCTGATCGACATGGCGTGGAACCGGCTCACGGAGCTGCCCGCGCGGGTGGGCGAGCTGTCCGCGCTGGAGGAGCTGCGGCTCGACGGCAACCTGCTCACCTCACTGCCGCCGCTGCCCCCTTCGCTGCGGGAACTGCACGCCGACGGCAACAGGCTCACCTCGCTGCCCCCGCTCCCGCCGTCCCTGGAGAGCCTGTTCGTGTACGGCAACGCGCTGGAGCGCCTGCCCGCGCGCCTGGGCCCGCTGCGGCACCTGGCTGCCGGAGGCAACGGCCTGGAGGAGGTCCCCGACCAGGTGTGGCGGCTGACCGGCCTCCAGTCGCTCAACCTGGCGGAGAACCGGCTCACCCACGTGCCCGGAGCCATCGGCGGGCTGAGCGGGCTGCGGATGCTCGACCTCGGGCACAACGCGATCAAGGAGATCCCCTCGGAGATCGGGGAGCTCGACCTGACCGGCTATCTCTACCTCAGCGACAACGGCTTCACCCGCGTGCCCGCCTCCATCGGAGGCCTGCGCAGGCTCGCCTACCTCAACCTGACCGACAACAGGCTCACCGAGCTGCCCTCGTCCATCGGCGACATGGCCGCGCTGAAGGAGCTGCGCCTGTACAACAACGCGCTCACCGGCCTGCCGCCCTCCGTCGGGCGCCTGGCCGAGCTGCGCGAGCTGCACCTGCAGGGCAACCACCTGACCTCGCTGCCCGCGCTTCCCCCCTCGCTGCGCGTGCTCGACCTCCGCGACAACGACCTGTCGCGGCTGCCGGAGACGATCGGAGGGCTGACCAGGCTGGTCCACCTCGACCTGCGCAACAACCGGCTCAGGGAGCTCCCGGCAGCACTGCTGGGGATGACCGCGCTGGAGAAGCTGGACCTGCGCTGGAACAAGCTCGACGGCGACCCGCCCGAGCTGCGCGCCCTCGAGGCCAGGGGCTGCGTCGTCCTGCGCTGAACCCCGCCGATCGAACCCCGCCGATCGAACCCCGCCGGTCAAAGCCTGCTGATCGAACGTCGCCGATCGAATCGTGCTGATTGAACTGCGCCGGGTGGGCGCGCGTACCTCCGGGCGTGATGACATATCTCCGCATAGCGGCATTCGCCCTCATGGTCGCGGCCTGCTCGCCAGGCGACGGCGGCGGCGGCTCCTACGGCGCGGCCGTCCAGCCGATGACGGTCGAGCAGCTGGCCGCCAGGGCCGGCTGCACCCCGCACATCCAGATCGACGCCAGCGAGCTCAGGCAGGGCCACTGCGAGACGGCCGACGGGGAGTTCTTCCTCACGACGTTCACCACCCAGCAGGGCAAGGACGCCTGGATGGACACCGCGCCCGAGTACAACCCGCACCTCGTCGGACCGCTGTGGACCGCCCTGTCGAGCAGGCCGGTGCTGGAGCGGGTGCAGCGCAGGCTCGGCGGCGACCTCCACCTGAAGGACCACAGGGTCAAGGGCTGACAGGCTCGGGCAGGTCGCGCATGGTCCGCAGCGGCGACAGCAGCAGCGGGATCACCGACAGAGGCACCAGCGCGCAGGCGATCCACATCGCCGGCACGATCCCGAGGTGCTGGCCGAGCAGGCCGCCGGCCAGCGCGCCCAGCGGCAGCACGCCCCACACCACGAAACGCATCGTCGCGTTCATCCTGCCCAGCAGATGGTCGGGGGTGAGCGCCTGGCGGAAGCTGAGCTGCCCGACATTGTAGACCACGATGCCGACGCTCACCACGAACCAGGCGAACGCGTAGAGGCCCAGCCTCCAGTCGCGCTCGGTCAACGGCACCAGCAGCACGAACGGCGTGGTCAGCAGGTTCGACAGCCAGATCGCCCTGGCCGAGCCCACCCACCGGGAGAACGGCCCGACCAGCGCCGCGCCGACCAGCCCTCCCACGCCCGCCGCCGCGAACAGCAGACCCATCACGCCTGGCGTCACCCCGACGACGTTGACGAGGAAGAGCACGGCGAGCGCGTTGTTCATGGAGTTGGCGAAGTTGGCACTGGCTGTACAGGCGGCGATCATGCGCAGGATCGGGTGGCCCAGCACGAAGCGCAGGCCCTCGCCGATCTCCTTGACCAGCCCGCGCCGCTCCCGGACGCTCGGCACGTCGCGATCGGATCTGATGCCGGCCAGCAGCGCCCCCGACAGCGCGAAGCTGATCGCGTCGACCAGGATCGCCACGGGCGCGGTGACGAGCTGGACCAGCCATCCGGCGACACCGGGGCCCGCCACCTGGGCGCCCGAGCGGACGATCTCCAGCTTGGCGTTGCCTTCGAGGATCTGGTGCCGCTCGACCAGCGAAGGCAGGTAGCTCTGGTAGGCCACGTCGAAGAAGACGGTGGCCACGCCGGCGCCCAGGCCGACCGCGTAGAGCTGCGGCATCGACAGCACGCCGAGCCACCAGGCCACCGGCACGGAGAACAGCAGGACGGCCCGCGCCAGGTCGGCGGTGATCAGGATCCGGCGGCGGGGCATCCGGTCCACCCACACGCCCGCCGGCAACCCGATGAGCAGGAACGCCGCCGTCTCCGCGGCCACCAGCAGGCCCATCTCGAACGGCGTCGCGCGCAGGGCCACCACCGCGACCAGGGGCAGGGCCACCATGCTCACCTGCGTGCCCACCTGGCTGATCGTGTCGGCGCCGAAAAGGAGCATGAAGGCGCGCTGCCGGAAGAGAGCCACCTGCGCATGGTGCCCAACGACCGGAGTGCAATCAACTCGAATAGTCATGCCCTACTCATGACAAAGCCGGGGCGTGGGTTCACGATGACGCCACAAGCCGACCAACAGTAGGGGGGCGCGCCATGAGTCGACACTTCGACCGCATGCGCTACCACATCGCCGACGACCCGGACGCGGGAGGCAGGCCCCGGCCGCCTGGCGCGTTCACCGGCATCGCACCTGGACTGGAGTCCGTCGCGCCGCGCTTCACCTCCAACGAGGCCGCCGCGAGGTTCTATCTCGACCACAAGCTCGCGGAGGAGCCCGAGACCGCGGGCTTCAGGGCCGCGCTGGCCACCGAGTCACCCACCAGGGTGCCCGACCTCGCGCTCAGATCCTCCCGCCAGACCCCCGCCTCCGGCACCACGCTGGTCCGCTTCGACCAGACGCACGCGCAGATCCCGATCTTCGGCAGCGACGTGCTCGTCGAGCTCGACCAGTCGCGCGAGCTGGTGGCCATGGACGCACGGCTGGCCGAGGTCAGCGGCGCGCCCGACGTTCCCACGCTCGACGCGCCCGCCGCCGTGGCCGCCGTGGCCGCGGCCACCGGCACCGCGATCGAGGGCGCCGGCTCGATGCCGCCCGCTCTCACCTACTACCTCGACGACGCAGGGACCTGGCACCTCGCCTGGCACCTGCACGGGCTGCCGGCCGTCCTGCCCGAGGCCAGGCCGGGGCCAGGCCACACGGGTCACGGCATGGAGGACCCCTCGCCCCGCGAGCTGTACCCCCGCGTCGACTACCTGGTGGACGCGCAGGACGGAGCGATCCTGTTCTACTTCGGGGTCACGCCGACCGTGGACGTGCCCACGAAGCTGCGCGGCGTCGACGAGAACGGCGTGCACGTCGACCGGATCTGGGGTGACAAGCTGGCCTCGGGCTTCGCGCTGCGCGACAGGCTCAGGAACATCCTCACCTACGACCTGGCTCTCGGCGACCTGGCGGAGAACCCTCAGCTGACCGACCCGGTACAGGTGAGCGACCCCGACCTCGGCGAGAAGTTCAAGGCCGCCGTCTCGGCCCACGCCAACGCCACCAAGGTCTTCGACTTCTACCGCGGCGTGCTCAGCCGCGACAGCGTCGACGACCAGGGCATGGCGCTGACCTCCGTCATCAACTGCATCTTCAGCCCGCACGGGCCAGGGCCCGAGTGGAAGAACGCCGCGTGGTTCGACAACCGCATGTGGTACGGCCAGATGCGCAACCCCGCGGGCGTGCTGGTCAGCACCGCCCGCTTCCTCGACGTCATCGGGCACGAGCTCACGCACGGCGTCATCGACACCTCCAGCGGCCTGGTCTACAGGAACCAGTCGGGGGCGCTGAACGAGTCCTTCGCCGACATCCTCGGCATCACGATCAGCAACTGGTACGAGGCCGAGACGCCGGAGAACGTCGCGGGCTGGAACTGGGAGCTGGGCAGGGGCTGGCGGCCCACCGGCGCGGGGCTGCGCTCGCTCAGCGACCCCGTGGCCTTCGGCCAGCCCGCGCACATGCGCGACTTCGTGCACACCACCGCCGACAACGGCGGCGTCCACATCAACAGCGGCATCCCCAACAAGGCGGCGCACCTGCTGTTCACCGCCACCACCGCGCAGGGGACACCGGTCCTGGACGCCAGGGACTGGGTCGTCCTGCTCTACCTGGCGATGGTGCGCCTGAGCAGGCTCGCGCTCTTCACCGACGTGCCCGTCGCGTTGAGGGACGTGGCCAAGGTCTACCTCGCGGGCAGCCCGAATCAGCTCAACCCGGTGCTGGCGGCGATCGACTCGGCCTACTCGGCCGTCGGCATCGAGTAGTCGCGCCTCGTCCAGGGAGAGCGCGCCCTCCCTGGACGAGCCCCCGCGCTCGCCGGATCCTGCGCGTGGCCCGGCTTGTCCCGGCCCTCGGATCTCCAGCGGCGAGACGGCTCTGCCGAGGAACATCAGGCTGTTCATCCGGCGGCCGAGATCGTCAGGGCGTACGGGCGACGGCAGCCGGCCTGCGGGGAGGGGCGGTCGAGGCGCGAGGCACGAGCTCGTGACCGGTACGGCGGCGCCGAGGCCGTGAGGCGGGCGGTTTGAGCACCAGCTCGAGGGCCTGGGCGCCCATCGCCACCATCGGCAGTCGCACGGTGGTCAGCCCTGGGTGGACGTCGGCGGCGACGGGGATGTCGTCGAAGCCCGCGACGGAGACGTCCGAGGGAACCCTGCGGCCCGAGTTCAGCAGCCAGGACAGCGCCCCGACGGCCATGGGGTCGTTCAGCGCCACCACGGCGGTGAGCCCCGGGTCGCGCCGCAGCAGGCGGGCGGCCGAGGAGGCGCCGCCCTCGCGGGTGAAGTCGCCGTGGATGACGGGAACGGCCGACCAGTCAAGGACGGAGGAGGCGGCGGCCCTCAGCCCCGACAGGCGGTCCTCGACCGTGGTGAGGTTGGCGGGGCCCGCGACGACGCCGATGCGCCGGTGCCCCAGGCCGAGCAGGTGCTTCATGATCGTCACACCGCCGTTGACGTTGTCGGGGAGCACGGCGTCGACGGGCAGGTGGTGGCGGCCGATGACCGCCACCCGCCCCCCTGCGGCGGTGAAGGAGCGCACCTCCGCGGCGATGTCGGCCTCGGCCGCCGTGCCGATGTAGCCGGAGCCCGCCAGCACGATGGCGTTGACGCGGTGGGCGCGCAGGCTGCGGATGCGCGACAGCTCGGCGTGCGGGTCGCGCTGGGTCTGGCTGATCAGCGCCATGTAGCCGCGCTTCTCCGTCTCGCGCAGCACGCCTCTGGCGATCTCGCCGAAGTACGGGTCGCCGACGTCGTGGACGATCAGGCCGACGATGGCCGCCTGCCCGCCCGCCAGAGCGCGGGCGTGGCTGTTGGGCACGTAGCCGACCTGGGCGGCGACCGCCTTGACGTGGGCGGCGAGGGTGGCGCTGACCCCCGTGCTGTCGTTCAGCGCCCTGGAGGCGGTGGCGAGGGAGACACCGGCGGCCTCGGCGACGTCGATGAGCCGCGGTGGGGAAGGATGGTCGGACATGCGAGCGCAACCCCCTTGTCGCACCGCTGAAACGGTGCAATCGTGACGCGAAAGCGCTTCCGAAAGCGCTCCCTCTCCACCAAGCACCCGAAGACCGCCGAACGCAAGAAGTCCGAAGCCGAAGTCTCGGAGAGCGTCACTGCCGGCGAAGGGCCGGGACGTGCTCCGTCCAGCAAGGTGACAGGAAGTCCCCGGAGGTCCCTCGAGGTCCCTGGAGGTCGCGAACAATGGTCAGTTTCCGGAACAGTGTGGCAGCGCTGGCGCTCACCAGCTTGGCGATCTCGGCCTGCGGCGGCGCCGCCCAGGAGGCGGCCGCGCCCTCCGCCACCGCCGCAGGCCCCGTGAAGATAGGCATCTCCCTGCCCCTGACAGGCGACTTCTCCGAGCCGGGCAAGGGCATCCAGGAGGGCTACCAGGTCTGGGCCGACATGGTCAACGCCAAGGGCGGGCTGCTCGGCAGGAAGGTCGAGCTGATCTTCCGCGACGACGCCTCCGACCCGAACAAGGTCAGCTCCGACTACGAGTCGCTCATCTCCCAGGACAAGGTGAACCTGGTCTTCGGTCCGTTCTCCTCGCGCCTGGTCATCCCCGCCGCGCAGGTGGCCGAGTCGTACGACATGCTCTTCGTCGAACCGGCGGGCGCCGCGAAGGAGGTCTTCGAGCAGGGCTTCGAGCGACTGTTCTACGCCGCCCCCGCCATCGCGAGCGATCACTACAACTACCTGGCCGAGTACCTGCTCGCGCTGCCCGCCGACAAGAGGCCCAGGACCGCCGCCTACGCCAGCCTCGACGACCCGTTCGCCATGGGCACCGCCTACGGCCTGCGCGACAAGCTCGCCGCGGGCGGGATCAAGACCGTGGTCGACGAGGTCTACCCGCCGGAGACGACCGACTTCGCCCCCATCGCCGCCAAGATCGCGGCGGCGAAACCCGATCTCGTCGTCGGCGGCACCCAGTTCGAGGACTCCGTGGGCCTGGTGCGCGCCCTGCAGGAGCTCGGCTCGCAGCCCAGGATGGCGGCCTTCTCCACGGGGCCGACGCTGGCGGAGTTCCCCGCGGCGGTGAAGGGCGCGGCCGAGCACATCGTCTCCCCCGTGGGCTGGGCGGTCTCCTCCGGCTTCCCCGGCAACGACGCCTTCGTCAAGCGCTACAAGGAGATGTTCAAGAGCGACGCCAACGAGGACGCGGCCAACGGCTTCACCGTCGGCCAGATCGTGGAGGCGGCGGTCAACGCGGTCAAGTGCGTCGAGCAGACGGAGGAGTGCCAGACCAAGCTGGCCGACCACATCCGCCAGGGCAGCTTCGAGACCATCGTCGGCCCGCTCTCCTTCGACGACCAGGGCAGGCCCGAGCAGGCGCACATGATCCAGCAGTACGTCGACGGCAAGGTCGAGATCGTCCTGCCCGAGGGGTCCAAGGCGCAGACCGCCGAGCTCGTCTACCCGAAGAAGGAATGGTGACCCTCCTCCTGCAGGGGCTGGCCCTGGGCGTGCTGACCGGCGGCCTGTACGCGCTGCTCGCCTCGGGCCTGTCGCTGTACTTCGGCGTGATGCGGGTGGTCATGGTGGCCCACCCGGCGTTCCTGTTCCTGGCCGCCTACCTGACCTACACCCTGCACACCGCCTTCGGCCTCGACCCGCTGCTGGCGCTGCCGGTGACGGTGCCGCTGTTCTTCGCGCTCGGGGTGGCCGTGCAGCGCCTGCTCGTGGCCAGGCTGGCGCCGGAGAACCTGGCGATGATGTCGGTGCTGCTCACCTTCGGGCTCGCGCTGGTCATCGAGGGGTTGCTCGGCACGGTCTACACGGGCTCCTACAAGTCGGTCAGCATGGACTACGCCACCAGGTCGCTGACGCTGGGCGCGGTGCGGCTGCCGTACGACAGGATCGTGGCCTTCGCGGTGGCCGCGCTGACGCTGGCGGCGCTGTTCGCGATCCTGCTGAAGAGCAGGTTCGGGCGCGCGCTGCGCGCCACCATCCAGCACAGGGAGGCCGCGCGGCTGGTCGGCATCAGGACCGAGCGGGTCACGGGGTACGGCTTCGGCGTCGGCCTGGCCACGGCGGCGGTGGGCGGCTCGGTGCTGGCGCTGATCACGCCCTTCTTCCCCGCGGCCCACTGGGCGTGGATCGGCAAGCTCATGGCGATCATCGTGGTCGGCGGCCTGGGCAGCGTGCTCGGCGCGGCACTGGCCGCGGTGATGCTGGGAGTGATCGAGAGCCTGGTGCTGGTCACCGTCGACGCGACATGGGCGACGATGATGTTCTACGTCTTCCTCTTCCTGACCCTCATCGCCCGCCCGCAGGGGTTCTTCGGAGGACGGCTTGCGCAACGCTTCTAGGTACGCGCTTCTGGCGGCAGGGGTGGTCCTCGCGCTGGCCTACCCGTGGATCGTGCCCAACCTCTACCTGCTGTACGCGGGCGTGCTGACGCTGATGTACGCAGCGACCGCCACCTCGTGGAACATCCTCGGCGGCTTCACCGGCTACGTCTCGCTCGGCCACTCGGCCTTCTTCGGCCTCGGCGCGTACGGCACAGGCCTGCTCATGACCCGCGCTGGCTGGTCGTGGATCCCCTCGTTGATCGGCTCGGCGCTCGTCGTCGCGCTGTTCGCCGCGCTGGTCGGCGTGGCGGCCGTCAGGGTGCGCGGCGCCTCGTTCGTGATCGTGTCGATCGCGCTGGTGTCGATGATGAACCTGCTGGTGCAGGGCTGGCGCTCGCTCACCGGCGGCTCGACGGGCCTGCGCGTCCCCTCGCCCTTCCCCGACCTCAACAGGGGTCAGAGTCACTTCGCCTTCTTCTACCTGTTCCTGGCCCTGCTCGCGCTGGTGATGCTGACCTGGTGGTTCATCTCCAGGTCCCGCTACGGCGCGGGACTGCGCGCGATCAGGGAGGACGAGGACAAGGCCGAGTCGCTCGGCGTGCCCACCGCCGCCTTCAAGGTCACGGCCTACGCGCTGTCGGCGCTGTTCGTGGCGCTGGCAGGAGGCCTCTACGCGCTGTGGTTCCGCAGCCTCGACCCGATCTTCGTCTTCTCGATCCTCATCGGCTCCTACATGGTTCTGATGAGCCTGCTCGGCGGGGTGCGCCACCTGTTCGGCCCGCTGCTCGGCGCGCTCATCGTGGCGCCCGCGGGGGAGTACTTCCTGGTCGCGCTCGGCGAGACGCAGGTCCACCTGGCGGCGGCGGGGCTGCTGCTGGTGCTGGTCGTGCTCTTCATGCCCGAGGGCATCATCCCCGCCGCAGCCAGGCTCGTCAGCAGACCCCAGCAGGCCTCGATCAGGGAGGAGGCGGCCGGATGAGCTCGCTCAGGACCACGGGGCTGACCAAGTCGTTCGGCGGCGTCAGGGCCGTCGACGACGTCACCGTGGAGATCGCCGAAGGCAGGATCAACGGGCTGATCGGGCCCAACGGCTCGGGCAAGACCACCTTCTTCAACCTCGTCACCGGCCTGATCAGGCCCGACGAGGGAAGGGTGCTCTACCGCGACCGCGACATCACCCGCTACGCGCCGCACCGCATCGCGCACGTGGGGCTGGGCCGTACCTTCCAGCTGTGCAGGGTCTTCCCCCGCATGACGGTGATGGAGAACATGCTGGTGGCGGTGCGCCGTACGCGCCTGCGCGAGCTGCTGGCGGGCACCCACGCCACGGGCGAGGTCGAGCGGGCCCGCCACTGGCTGACCCGCATGGGCATCGAGCACCTCGAACGCGCCGAGGCCCGCAACCTCTCCTACGGCCAGCAGAAGCTGCTCGAACTGGCCGCCGTCTTCATGGGCGACCCCGACCTGGTCCTGCTGGACGAGCCCGCGGGCGGCGTGAACCCCGCGCTGATCGAGCGGATCGTCACCCTGGTGCGCGACCTCAACGCCGAGGGCCGCACCTTCCTGGTCGTCGAGCACAACATGGACATGGTGATGGGCATGTGCGACCACGTGATCGTCTTCGACAGGGGAGCGCCGATCGCCGAGGGCCCGCCCTCGGCGGTGCGCGCCGACCCTCGCGTGCTGGAGGCCTACCTCGGTGTCTGAGATCGTGCTGGCTCTGAACGACCTCGAGGCGGGATACGGCAGGGCCGCCCTCGTCCTGCGGGGACTGTCGGTCACCGTCGAGGCGGGGCAGGTCGTCTGCCTGGTCGGGCCCAACGGCGCGGGCAAGTCCACCGTGCTCAGGGTCGCCAGCGGCCTGCTGGCCCCACGCTCGGGCACCGTGGTGCTGTCGGGCGAGGACGTCACGGGCCTGGCCCCCCAGGACCTGCTGACCAGGGGCCTGGCCCACGTGCTGCAGGGACACAGCGTCTTCCGCGAGATGACCGTCGCCGAGAACGTCCTGCTCGGCGGCTTCACCGTGCGCGACGGCGCGCTGCTGGCCAGGCGCGCCGAGCGGGTCAAGGAGCTGTTCCCCGTCGTCGGCGAGCGGTGGGGGAGCATCGCGGGGCTGCTGTCGGGCGGCCAGCAGAAGCAGGTCGAGTTCGCCCGCGCGCTCATGCTGGAGCCGAGGGTGGTGCTGCTCGACGAGCCGTCCATGGGGCTCGACCCCAGGACCACCCAGACCGTCTTCGACCAGATCGACCTCATGCGCCGCACCGGCGTCGCCGTCCTGCTCGTGGAGCAGAACGCGCGCAGGGCCCTGGAGACGGCCGACGTCGGCTGCGTGCTCGACCTCGGCACCGTCCACATCTCAGGGCCCGCTCGCGACCTACTGACCGATCCCCGTCTGGGCGCCCTGTACCTGGGCGGCGCCGCCAGGGGCTGAGATCCGCTTCCTGAACACCCAGTACGTCCAGCCCTGGTAGCCCAGCACGAACGGCAGGATGGCCAGGCCGATCCAGGTCAGGACGTTGAGCGTGTAGGGGCCCGACGCGGCCTGCTCCAGGGTCAGGCCGGGCATCGGCGCGCCCGCCAGCGTCCCGAACAGCGCGGCCGAGGCCAGCGCGATCGCCCCCGCGGTGGCGGCGAAGGCCCAGCCCTCCCTGCGCCGCCAGATCAGCGAGCCGCCCGCCGCCAGCAGCGCCATCGCACTGCCCGCGGCGATCCACACGGCGCCGGAGCCCTCGCGCGGAATGGACGACAGCGCCACGATCCCCAGGGGGATGACCGCGACGAGCGTGCCCATGGCGGCCGCGCGGGCGCGCCGCCGTACCACGCCCTCGGTCCTGAGCGCGAGGAAGACCGCGCCGTGCAGGAGGCAGACCGCCAGCGAGAACGCGCCGCCCACCAGGGCCGCCACCCCGCTGTCGAGCAGCACGTCGGCGAAGACGGCGCCCCACAGGAAGGCGGGAAGCGCGCTGCCCGCCGCGATGCCGACGTCGGCCCATGCCCTGTCGGAGGAGTGCTCCAGCTTGCCGCGCCACTCGAGGGCCACGCCGCGCACGATCAGCCCGGCCAGCACCAGCGTGAGCGGCAGGTAGAAGGAGCTGAGGAAGCCGGCGTACCAGGCGGGGAAGGCGGCGAACATCGCGCCCACCGCGGTGATCAGCCAGACCTCGTTGCCGTCCCACACCGGGCCGATGGTCTGCAGGACCTGCTTGCGCTGGCCCTCGTTCCTGCCGAGGAAGGGCGACAGCATGCCGACCCCGAAGTCGAAGCCCTCTAGGACGAAGTAGCCGGTCCAGAGAAAGGCGATGATGACGAACCACAGATCGATCACTGCGTTCTCCTCAGTACATCAGCGACGGTTCGCGGACCGGCTCGGCGGCCGGCGTCGGTGGCAGCTCGGGGCCCTTCCTGACGCTCCTGACCAGCAGGACGACCTCGGCCACTGCGAGCACGCCGTACAGGAGGGTGAACAGGGTCAGCGAGGTGGCCACCTCGGCCAGCGAGACCCCCGGCGAGACGCTGGAGGCGGTCAGCAGCTCGCCCGCCACCGTCCACGGCTGGCGTCCGATCTCGCTGAGCAGCCAGCCGCCGATCACCGCGAGCAGCGGCAGCGGAAGGGCCAGCACGAGGGCCTTGGCGTACCAGGGGGGCACCTGCCTGCGCCTGCGGGTCAGCCAGAGGCCCAGCACCGACAGGCCCACCGTCGACAGGCCGAAGCCGAGCATCACCCGGTAGGACCAGAAGACGACCTCCTGGTTGGGCCGGTAGTCGCCGGGGCCGAACTTCTCCTCCAGCCTGCGCTGGATGTCCTCGCTGCCCTGGACGGTGGCCTCGAAGTCGTTGGTGGACAGGAAGCTCAGCAGCTTGGGGATCTCGATGCCGGGCAGCACGTGGAACGGCGCGCCCTTGGTGTCGTGCGTGAGGCCCTCGGCGGCGGCCAGCTTCATCGGCTGCTGCTCGTACATCAGCTTGGCCGACATGTCTCCGCTGCCCGCGACGACGGCCCCCGCGATCGCCGTCATGACCAGGGCGCCGCGCAGCGGGCTCCTGAAGGTGGTGTCGCCCTTGAGCAGCCGGTGGCCGCTGACCGCCAGCACGAACCCGCCCGCCACGATGAAGCTGGCCGCGATCACGTGCGGCACCTGTGCCAGCGCGGTGGAGTTGGTCAGCACCGCCCAGAGGTCGGTCATCCTGGCCCTGCCGTCCACGACCTCGTAGCCCACCGGGTGCTTCATCCAGGCGTTGGCGGCCAGGATGAAGTAGGCCGACAGGTTCGAGCCGATCACCGCCGCCCAGATGGTGGCCAGGTGGACCCTCTTCGGCAGCTTGTCCCAGCCGAAGATCCACAGGCCCAGGAACGTCGACTCCATGAAGAAGGCGAGCAGCGCCTCCAGCGCCAGCGGGGCGCCGAAGACGTCGCCCACGAACACGGAGTACTCGCTCCAGTTCATGCCGAACTGGAACTCCTGCACGATGCCCGTCACCACGCCCATCGCGAAGTTGATCAGAAAGAGTTTCCCGAAGAACTTCGTCAGCCGCAGGTAGTGCTCCTTGCCCGTGCGGTGCCAGGCGGTCTGCAGCCCGGCCACGAAGACGCCGAGACCGATCGTCAGCGGTACGAAGAGGAAGTGGTACACGGTGGTCACACCGAACTGCCACCGTGCAAGGTCTAGTGCTTCCATGATCCCCTCACGGGCTTGGAGCTCTACAGCTTGTAGTTCTACTAAAAGTAGTACTACGAGTTGTAGAGCAATGCGACGAGGAGGGGCTGCGATCTTCGTCACAGGCAAGCTCAAGGGGTGCGAGGCCGCACACCTCGCACCCCTTGAGGGTCCCCCGGTCACCCCCCGGGCTTCCGGCCCTGTCGTCCCCCCGGAGACAACGATGGCGGGCAGGGGACTTCGCGCGCGTCACCCGCGCGGCGGATTCCTCGCTACTTCGCCCGGTGGAGGGCCGCCTTCAGATAGGCGTCGAGGTTGCCGAGCTCGTAGCCTCGGCGCTTGATCTTGTCGACCAGGATCCTGAAGTCCCTGGCGAGGTTGGGCCTGAAGTGCAGCAGCAGGATGTCGCCGGGGCGCAGCTTCTTGTCGGGCACCTGGTAGGCGATCTTGCCGCCCGGCTGGACGGTCGCCGTCCACAGCAGCAGCGCCTGGAGACCGCAGGCCTTGGCGGCGCGCCGGGTGTCGGCGTTGTAGTTGCCGAAGGGCGGCCTGAACAGCGTGGGCCGCACCCCGACCTGCTTGGCGATCAGCCTGGAGGTGCCGCACAGCTCCGCCTTCTGCGCCTCGTAGCCGAGCGTGCGCAGGTTGGGATGGGTCAGCGTGTGGTTCTCGATCGGCACGCCCGCGTCGCGCAGCAGGCGGACGTAGCCCCACTTGCCCCTGCCGACGAAGCGGCCCTGACCGCCCGCGGGGTCCGGCGCGCCGAGCGCCTCCACGGCGTCGCGCATGACGAAGGCGGTGATCGGGATGCGCTGCTCGCGCACCTGGCGGACGAAGCCGGGGTCCTGCTCCCAGCCGTCGTCGATGGTCAGGAACACCACTTTGCGCCTGGTGGGAATGGAGCTGATCACCGGCGGCAGTGAGCCGCTCGACGGGATCCTGCCCACCTCGCCGGCTCTCGGCATCGCGCCGGGCGGGCCAAGCTCCTGGGCGGGGGGCTGCGGCTGCTGCGAGGCGGCCGGTGACGAGGCCGAGCCCGGCGCCTTGGCCTGCTCCGTCGCGCAGGCGGCCAGCAACGCCGCCGCCGTGATACCCGCGCCCGTGCGCGCCAGGCGCGTTCCCCCGAATCGCCCCGTGACCATGAAAGCCCATCCTGCCATGACCAAGGTCGCATTCTCGGCGTGAGTTGACATGAGGAGGGGGCCGGGCGCTGCCTAGAGTGGCCATGTGAAGGTCGCAGGCAGTGCGGTGCTCGGCATCGACAGAGATCGTGTGTGGGACGCGCTCCAGGACCCGGCGGTGCTGGTGCGCACCATCCCGGGCTGCGAGCGCCTGGAGGAGACGGGGCCCGGCACCTACCGGATGACGGTCAGCGCGGGCGTCGCCTCCATCAAGGGCGTCTACCAGGGGGAGGTGGCCCTCTCCGAGCCGCTGCCGCCCGAGCGCTTCGTGCTCAGGGCGCGAGGTCAGGGCGCGCCAGGCACGGTCGAGGCGACCGTGGAGGTACGGCTGGCCGACGTGGACGGCGGCACCAGGATCGACTACGACGCCGAGGCGGTGGTCGGCGGGATGATCGGCGGGGTGGGGCAGCGGATGCTCGGCTCGGTCGCCAAGCGCACGGCGGGCGACTTCTTCTCCGCCGTGGAGAGCCACCTGATCTCGCCGCCCGCGGACGCGACTGCGGCCAGGAGCGGCTCGGCCGCCCCGCCGGGCGTCGCGCTGCCGTCCGGTACGACCGTGCCCGCTCTCGCCGCGCAGGCGACGGCGCCAGGCCCGGGGGGCGGGCAGGTCTTCGAGCGGCCGTCCCAGGACAGGCAGCACACCCAGACCCGCCCGTGGGTCATGCTCGCCGCCTTCGGCATGGGCGCGGGCATCGCCCTCGGCAGCGCCGCGATCGGCTGGGTGCTCGGCAGGGCGGGCCGCCGCTGACGCCTGGCGGACCCTGGCGGGACATGCGAGCTAGCGGCTCTCGATCGTCACCTCGCGCACGGTGGGCCAGGCGCGCTCGAGCTCCCTGGCCAGCGCGGTGGTGAGCTCGGCGACGTCGGCGGCGGCCGTCGCGTGCATCGCCTCGGCCACGATCAGGACCGAGTCCGTCGTGTCCCTGACGGCCGAGTAGCCGCTCTGCCTGTTCGTCCAGCGGCGCGCGTGCGCCCGGCCCTCGGCGTCGGCGAAGATCACCTCGCCGGGGTCGGGCCGTTCCACCTCGCCGCCGAAGGTCAGGTAGGTCTCCTCGCCGCCGGCGTGGCGCACCTCCAGGCCGCGGGCGACATGGGCGAGGTCGAAGACGGCCACAGGGACGGCGTAGGCCAGCGAGACCGCGTTGCACAGGTCGATCAGCGGGTGGATGCGCGGCAGCGACCCCTCCTTCCTGAAGCGCCGCAGCAGCGACTCCGACGCGCACCTGTACTGGGTCGGCTTCAGCCCCATCTTCGAGAAGGCGCGCCGCCAGGCCTGGATCTCGGGCAGGTCCGCCTCGGTGCCCGCCGCCAGCCGCTCCTTCGCCACGACGGTGAAAGGCTCCAGGTCCGGAGCGGCGTCGGGGGTGATGCCCTGCGCGAAGACCACTCCGGCCGCCAACTCGGGGAAGGCGGACCTGATCTGCGGCGAATGGTGGAAGTCCATGAGGCGGCTCCTGAAGATCGGTGAAGGCGAGTCGGACGCCGAGGGCCAGGCCGTCACCCTCGGCGTCGGAGGAAGGCGAAGCTCTCCTGTCCACCCTCTCGCCACAATGGCCTGATGAACAGGTCCAAAGTGGAGCCGTTCGAGAGGTCCAATGCTACGGATTCCGCCTTCCTTCAGCTGAACCCGCGATGACGTCGGGGGCCGCTCGCAGGGCCGCTCCGAGATGTTCGCCGCTGTCGCGGTTGCGCAGGCTAGCAGACGCCGTCGAGGTCGGCGCCCGGCAGTCGGAGGCGGCGCGGGCGGGAGTCGGCGGCGACCTACCCAGGCGAAGGTGAGCTCGGCGACGTCGGGCGGTGCCCCTAGATGATCTCGAGGTTGGCCATCATGGCCATGTCCTCGTGTTCGGCGTTGTGGCAGTGGAACAGGTAACGGCCGCGGTAGCCGTCGAAGCGGGTGATGATCTCCACCCCCTCGCCCGGCCGCAGGGAGACGGTGTCCTTCAGGCCCACGTCGTGGGGCAGCGGCGGGCGGCCGCTGCGCGAGAGCACCCGGAAGCCGACCAGGTGCAGGTGGACGGGATGGTGGACGTCGGCGACCATTCGCCATATCTCGACGTCGCCGAGGTGGGTGGTGACGTCGGCGCGGGCGGGGTCGAACGGCAGCCCGCTGATCAGCCAGCCGTGGCCGCCGTGCATCTGCCCGACGCGGAAGGCGAACTCGCGCACCCTGACCGCGTCCGACCGGCGCCAGGCCGGCAGGTCGGTGGAGAGCGCCAGCGGGATGCGGCTGCCGTCGGAGGCCCTGCGCGCGATGCGGAAGGCCATCACCTCGCGGGTACGGCCGGAGCCCAGCCGGTTGACCATCCTGACCAGGCCGCCGACGGGGACGCCCGAGAAGTCGATGATCACGTCGTAGCGTTCGGCGGGCGCGACCGGCAGGAGCCGGTGGGTGACCGGCGCGGCGAGCAGTCCCTGGTCGGCGCCGATCTGGACGAGATCGAGCCGGCGTCCCTCGTCGCTGACCGCTTCGAGTTCGTAGTGCCGGGCGTTGGAGGCGTTGAGGATGCGCAGCCGGTAGCGGGCCGCGTCCACCTCGTGCACCGGCCACGGCGCGCCGTTGACCAGGATCACATCTCCGAGGACTCCGGCGAGATAGGGCTCGTGAACGCCCGGCCGCTCTCGCAGGGTGGGGTCGAGGGAGGGGTAGTCGAGGCCGCCGTCGGCGGCGAACGCCCGATCGGCGATCATCAGCGGCAGTTCGCGCGGCCCCGCGGGCAGGCCGAGATCGTCCTCGGCGTCGTCGCGCACGATCTGCAGCCCGGCAAGGCCCCGCCAGATCGCGGGGGCGGTGAAGTCCATCCGGTGGTCGTGGTACCACAGCAGCGCCGGCCGCTGGTCCAGCGGGAAGGTGTAGTCCCGCGTCAGCTTGGTCACCACGGCCCGCGGATCGTGCATGCCATGCGCGCCTTGCGCGGAGCCGTGCCCGGTGTGCGGGGCGGCCTCCTGCCAGCCGTCGGGCAGGACAAGGTCGGTCGGGTAGCCGTCGGAGGCCGCAGGGGTCCTACCGCCGTGCAGGTGCACGACGGTCGGCACGGGCAGCTCGTTGCGATGCGTCACGGTGACCGGCCGGCCGCGGCGCGACTCGATCGTCGGCCCTGGGAAGGCGCCCTCATACGTCCACAGCGGCGTCCTGACGCCGGGCAGGATCTCCGCGCTCGCTTCGCGCTGGGTGATCTCGTAACGGTCGGTGCCGCCCGAGGTGCTGACCGGCTTCAGCACGGCGGGGATCGGCAGCGGCACCTGGAAGGGCGGCGGCAGCGGTACGGCGCTGCGCAGCTGGGCACCCGTGGTCGGCGGCCGGCGGGCCAGCGCGGCCGAGGCCGACATCCCGGTGGCCGCCATCAGCCCGAGCGCCCCGCCGATACCCAGCATCCGCCGCCGGCTCATGCCGCGGCCCTCATCGCGCTCGCGCATCGCGGGCCTCCCGCCGAAGGAGGGGTTGGCGCCAGACGGCGATGAACTGCACGACGAGCGCGGCGACGGTCATCACGCCCAGCGGGATGTGCAGCCACAGGGCGCCGTCCAGCCCGGCGAAGTACTGCACCGTCTCGGCCGCCACCACCGCCATCGTGACCAGGAACGGCCAGGCCCTGCGCAGCCGTACCCACACCATGATCGCCGCGATCACCTGCAGATAGCCGACGGACGTGACCACGTCGGCGCCGATCGCGTGCCAGAGCAGGCTGTCGTAGTCGCCGGTCAGATACACCCCGGCGAACACCGGCTGGCCGACGATCGCCACCATGTGCGCGCTGACGACGGCGCGCAGAGCCCACCCCGTGGGTGTCGTCAGCTGTGCGGCATCGATGACCATGAAGGGTCCTCCTGCCGTGTTTCTCGATTCACCAACACACCGCGACACTATGACTCAGCAGTTATCTTGTCGAAGATCAATATTGCTATGCTGTCATGTGTCGGGAGGCATGATGGATCTGAACACGCTCCGGCAGTTCGTGGTGGTGGCGCGACTGGAGCACCTCAGCCGCGCCGCTGAGGAGCTTCGCGTCGCCCAGCCGTCGCTGAGCCGTACCATCGCCCGGCTGGAGGCCGAGCTGGGCACGCCGCTGTTCGATCGGAGCGGCCGGCTCCGGCTGAACGACGCGGGCAAGCTCTTTCTCGATTACGTCGAACGCTCCCTCGGGGAGCTCGACGCGGGACGGCGGGCTGTCGCCGAGGCCGTCAGCGAAGGCGTGGGCACCGTGCGGCTGGCATCGGAGACCTTCCTCACCCTCACAGGGCCGCTGGCGGCCTACAAACGCGCTCATCCCGACATCGAGATCGAACTCCGCTGGATGCCGGCCGAGGACATGGCCCGCCACCTGCGCGCCCAGGAGGTCGACCTGTGTGTCGCCTCCCAGCCCATCTCCGCGGAGGGCCTGGCGGCGGTCCAGCTGCTCGATGACGCGGTCGGGGTGGCCACGCCGCTCGGCCATCCGCTGGCGGGCCGTCCCTCCGTGAGCATCGACGAACTCGCCGGCCAGCCCTTCGTCAGCGCCCGCAAGGGGCATTGGCAGCGCAGGCTGCTCGATCGGCTCTTCGCCGCACGAGACCTCACACCGAAGATCGTCTGCGAGGTCGACGAGCCCAGCGCCATCGCCGACCTGATCAGCGCGGGGCTGGGCATCGGCCTGGTCCCCGCCTTCGCCCGGCGTAGCTCCACGCGGCCCACCGGCGCCTGGATCGCCGTCGACAGCCCCGACTGCCGTCGCACGGTCACCCTCTACTGGGGGGCCGACAGCCACCTGTCGACCGCCGCCCGGCTGATGCGCGCCACGATCACCGGGTGGAACTGGACCACCGGCCAACCGCAGGAGAAGCGCGGTTGATGAGCTCATGGGGCGGGCTCCGCGCTTGAGACGTCGGCCATCGCGGGCGGGTGGTGCGCGTCGGCCTGCCGTCCACGGGCGGAGCTTGTCCGCCCAGACGCCTGCCCGCCTGTCCGCGTGCTCGCCCCTAGGCAGGCAACCAATTGGTTGCCTATTCTGAGGGTGTGGACGCGGTGTTCAAGGCCCTGGCTGACGCGAGCCGTAGGCGGCTGCTCGACCGGCTCAACGCGCGCAACGGCCAGACCCTGCTGGAGCTGACCGAAGGGCTCGGCATGAGCAGGCAGGCGGTCAGCAAGCACCTGGCGGTGCTGGAGGCCGCCAACCTCGTCTCGGCCGTACGGCACGGCAGGGAGAAGCTGCACTACCTCAACCCGGTGCCGATCCACGACATCGCCGACCGCTGGATCGGCCGCTACGAGCGGGGACGGCTGTCCGTGCTCGCCCACCTGAAGCAATCACTGGAGGCAACGCCCATGAGCAAGCCCGAGTTCGTCTACGTGACCTACATCCAGACCACCCCGGACAAGCTCTACCAGGCGCTCACCGACCCCGAGCTCATCAAGATCTACATGGGCGGCACGGGCCCCGAGTCGACCTGGGAGGTCGGCTCGCCGGTACGCTGGAAGTCCTTCCCCGACGGGGAGTTCGAGGAGCTGGGCCAGCGGGTCCTGGAGGCCGAGCCCGGCAAGCGGCTCTCCTTCTCCTGGCACACGCTGCAGCCCATGCACCGCGAGCTGTTCGACTCCGACGAGGCGTTCGCCGAGGCGCTCAAGGAGCGCTCGAGGGTGACCTTCGAGATCGAGCCCGCCGAGGTCGCGGTGCTGGGCGTCAAGCTGACGATCATCCATGACCTCTTCGACAGCCCCGACAGCAAGATGCTGGAGGGCACCAGCGGCGGCTGGATCATGATCCTCTCGGCGCTGAAGACCTTCCTCGAGGGCGGCAAGCTCGTCGCCGACCAGTGACGCGCGCAGACCTCCAATCCGCCTGAGACGTCAACCCGCTGAGGTTCGCTGTCGCGTCAAGGGCCACCCGGGCGTATCTCCCGACCGCACGCATCCTGCGGCCGGCTCCCGCGGGAGCCTCCTTCGGGAGGTCGTCAGGTCAGGCGCGCTCCGCCCGCCACAGCCGCTCGCCGTCGTCGAACCGGTCGGTGGGTGAGAGCCCGGCCTTGGCGGCGACGGTTGCGGAGGCGGCGTGGTCGGGATGGATGTGGGCCACGACCTGCTCGACCCCCCTGTCGAACAGCCAGGCCACCAGGGCGGTGGCGGCCTGGGAGGCATAGCCCCTGCGCTGCCACGCGAGACCGATCACCCAGGCGATCTCGGCCCTGCGGCCCTGCTCGGTGATCGTCGCCTGCACGTAGCCGACCGCCCGCCCGTCGCGACCGCGGCGGACGATCCAGTTGCGCCACTCCTCCAGGCCGTCGGGGGAGCGGCCCGCGACCTGCCTGGTGTAGCGGGCGCGCAGGCCCTCCAGCGTGGGGGCCGAGCCGCCGGTGAAGGTGTAGAGCCGCTCGCCGCTCAGAACGTCCACCATCTCGTCGGCGTCGGCCACGGTCAGCGGGGTGAGGGAGATCCGGTCTTCGCTCATGCCTCCATCATGCTGCCGTGATCGCCTTGTCCGCCGGGCGTCCGCCTCCGGGCTCGTGATAGATGCCTCCGGGCTCGTGATAGATAGGGGGACATGGGCAGACGGGCCGGGCGGCGCAGGCAGGACGTCCTCGAGAGGGCCGCGCGGGTCATCGCCGAGCGCGGCGCGGAGGCGACCAGGTTCGCCGACGTCGCCGAGGCGTCGGGAGTGCCGATCAGCACGCTGCAGTACTACTTCGGCAACCGCGAGGACCTCCTCGTCGCCGCCTTCCGCCACTCCGCCGCCACCGACCTTGCCGTGGTCAGGCAGGGACTGCGGGGCACGCCGTGGGAGCGGCTGCTGCACATCGCCCACCACGTCGCGGGCGAGGAGGGCGGCGGCTGGCGGGTGTGGGTCGAGTCGTGGCGGTGGGCGCTGCGCGACGCGGAGTGGCGGGGGGAGTTCCTGCGCGACTACGCCGCATGGCGCGCCCTGCTCGCCGAGGTGATCGGCGAGGGGATCGCCGACGGGAGTTTCGACGCGGACGGCGACCCCGACCGCCTGGCCAGCCAGGCCCTCGCCCTCCTCGACGGGCTCGGCATGCCGCTGGCACTGGCCGACCCCGCGTTGAAGAACCCCGACGTCCTCACCGACGCCCTGCGCAGGCTCCTGTCCGCACGCTGAGGCGGCAGGGGCGCTCCGCCGCCTCTCGCCGTCAGGGGCAGCCGGGACCGTTCGACGGGTTGGCGCAGAAGTCCACGCCGGTTCCGCCGTTGTTGGTGTTGACGCCGCTGCCGCCGTTCAGGAAGTCGGAGCCGCCGCTCCCGCGCAGGGTGTCGTCGCCGACTCCGCCGGACAGCCCGTCGCTGCCCGATTCTCCGTCGAGGGTGTCGTCGCCGTCGCCGCCTGACAGGGCGTCGTCACCGCTTCCGCCGCACAGCAGGTCGTCGCCGCCCAGGCCGTTGATGACATCGTCGCCGCCCAGGCCGAAGATCACGTCGTTGCCTGGCGTGCCCTCCAGGATCTCGGAGAAGTCGGTACCCGACAGGGTGGGGGTGGCGGTGTCGCACGTCAGCGGCGCCGTCAGGGCCCGAGCCTCGACGTCGTAGCCCCGCACCACGGCTCCCGCGGGCGCCGCGCTCGCGCCCATGGCCACCATCACCGTGGCCGTCGCGAGGACGGCCGCCCTCCTCGCGACGCGACGGCTCCCCGTCACCGATGGCTCCACGATCTGCCCCTTCGTGTCTGGTCACGCGTACGAACGCAGATCTCCCCGAGGTCGTATCTCAATGACCCCAAAGGTTCTCTCTGATCTCACCAACACCGGCGGTGCCACGGGGACATGCGCCTCGCCAGCCGTGTGATCTGCGCAAACGCGTCCTAGGCTGGGAAAGATGACACACAGGCGAAGGCGCGCGGGCTGGGCGGCCACGGGCGCGGCGGCGCTGCTGCTCACCGCGTGCGGCGTGGGCGACGGGCTGATGACGGCAGGCCGGCCCGGAGCGCGGTACGCGGAGACGACTCCCACGCCGGCGCTGTCCGCCGCCCCTCCGGCGCAGGCCCCGCCCTCGCTGACCAGAGCCCGGATCGACGGGGCCGTCGCCGCGCTCGACGGCGTCATCCGCGACGCGATGACAAGGACGGGCGTGCCGGGCCTGTCGGTCGCCGTCGTGCACAACGACCGCACGCTGTATCTGAAGGGGTACGGCGTGCGGCGCGTCGGCGACCCGCGACCCGTCGGCCCCGACACGGTCTTCCAGCTCGCCTCGGTCTCCAAGCCCCTGGCCTCGACCGTGGTCGCGGGGGTCGTGGGCGCCAAGACCGTCACATGGGACGACCCCGTGGCCGAGCACGACCCCGCCTTCGCGCTCAAGGACCCGTGGGTGAGCGGGCACGTCACCCTTGCCGACCTGTTCGCCCACCGCAGCGGACTGCCCGACCACGCCGGCGACCTGCTCGAAGATCTCGGGTACGGCAGGCCGTACATCCTGCGGCACCTGCGCCACGAGCCGCTGACGCCGTTCCGCGCGAGCTACGCCTACACCAACTTCGGCCTCACGGCGGCGGCCGAGGCGGTGGCGAAGGCCCGCGGCGTCACGTGGGAGGAGCTGTCGGCCCAGATGCTGTACCGGCCCCTGGGCATGAAGTCCACCAGCTCGCTCTTCTCCGCCTACGCCAAGGCGCCCGACAGGGCGGTCCTCCACGTCAAGGCGGACGGTCGCTGGGAGGCCAGGTACACCCGCGACCCCCAGGCGCAGTCCCCCGCGGGCGGCGCGAGCTCCACGGCCCGCGACATGGTCGCGTGGATGCGGCTGCAACTCGCCGACGGGAGCTTCGGCGGCAGGACCGTCATCGACCCGGTCGCCCTCTCACAGACGCACCTGCCGAGGATCGTCTCCATCTCACCCCGCGCCCCGTTCGGCGAGGCCGGTTTCTACGGGCTCGGCTGGAACGTCAACTACGACGCGCTCGGGCGGCTGCGGCTCAACCACTCGGGCGGGTTCGACGAGGGCGCGGCCACCACGGTGACGCTGCTGCCGAACGAAGGGCTCGGCATCGTGGTCCTCACCAACGGCGAACCCGTGGGCGTGCCCGAGACCGTGGCCGAGGCCTTCTTCGACATCGCCCAGCACGGCAGGCAGACCGTCGACTGGCTCCCCCTCGTCGGCAAGGTGTTCGCGGCCATGGAGCAGGAGGGGCGATCGAAGATCGACTACTCCAGGCCTCCCTCGGACGGCAGGCGGGCGCACCCCGCCGACGCCTACACAGGAACCTACGACAACCCCTACTACGGGCCGATGCGGGTCACCTCGACCCAGGGCGGGGGACTGGTGATGCGGCTGGGCCCCAAGGACATGGCCTTCCCGCTGCGCCACTACGACGGAGACACGTTCAGCTACGTCACGCGGGGGGAGAACGCGGTGGGGCTGTCCGGTGTGCGGTTCACGGTGCGGGAGGAGGAGCGGGCGTCGGCGGTGACCGTCGAGCACCTCAACGAGAACAGCCTCGGCACCTTCATCCGCCCCCGCTGAGAAGACCGGTCCTCGTCCTGCGGCCTCACGGAAGGCGGAGTTCGGCGAAGACGGCGCGGTGGTCGGTGCGGGGGACGTCGCGCACCTCCACCCTGGCCACCCCCACCCGCCGGTCGGCCAGCACGTGGTCGATGGTGATCAACGGAGGCAGCAGCCGCCCGTGCGGCCACGTCGGCGTCAGCCCCTTGCCCACCGCCTCGGCGGCGTCGATGTACCCCCTGCCGAGCAGGTCCCGCATCGCCCTGTGGTCGAGGCTGGCGTTGAAGTCCCCCGCCAGCACGCGCACCACGTCGGGCGAGGGCGCGGGCAGCGCCGCCAGCGACACGTACCATTCGGCCGCCATCGACCCCAGCGGCGGATTCGGGTGAACGGCCACCACCTGCGCCTTGACGCCCGAGGGCAGCGTCACCGTGGCCGCGGGCATGTTGTGGCCGATCGGCGTGAACAGCCCCTTCAGCTCCGTCAGCGGATGCTTGGCGAACAGGCCGCTGCCCGCCGCGCCCCGCTCCGCCTGCAGGACCCTGTGCGGCATGAGGGTGTCCAGTCCCGCCTCGTCGAGGCGCCTGACGGTCTCGGGCCCCAGCTCGAGCGCGCTGAACACGTCAGGCTCGAACTCCTTCACCAGGGAGACCACCGCCTGCGCGTCCGCCCTGGAGAACAGGTTGATCGACAGGACCTTCAGCGCGGGCCCCCGTACGGTCAGCGGCTCGGCGAAGGCGCGTGGCAGCACGGTCGCGGCCAGCGCCACGCACGCGGCCAGCGCCAGCACGGCGGCGGGCCTCCTGCGGACGGCCAGGACCACGGTCGTGACCACCCCGGCCACCAGCGCGTACGGCGTGAGCGTCATCAACTGGGTCGGGAACGATCCATGTTCGAGGCCGAAGACCCTGACGCAGGCCCAGGCGGCGAACGCGGCCGCCGGCAGCCACGACCTCCACCGCCTGCGCTTGCTGCGCGGCGCGGGCCCGGTCGCCCGCGTGACCTTCTCGGCGGCGATGCTCACACGACCCCCTCGCTACGGCTTGTCCCGCCACAGCTTCGGGGACGGAAATGAGAGGCGGATGAACCGCCGCCCCCGAGGGAAGAACGAGTCCCATGCACATCGATCTCTCGGGCAGGACCGCCCTGGTCACCGGCTCGACCCAGGGCATCGGGGCGGCGATCGCCACGGGCCTGGCCAGGTCGGGCGCGCACGTCGCGGTCAACGGCAGGAGCAGGTCCTCCGTCGAGGCGGCCGCCGACAAGCTACGCGGCGAGGTGGACGGCGCGCGCGTGACCTCCGTCGCCGCGGACCTGTCGACGGAGGAGGGCGCCGCCAGGGTCGTGGATCTGCTGCCCGAGGTGGACATCCTGGTCAACAACCTCGGCATCTTCGGGGCCAGGCCCGCGCTGGAGATCACCGACGAGGAGTGGCGCAGGTACTTCGAGGTGAACGTCCTGGCCGCCGTCAGGCTCACCCGTGCCTACCTGCCGGGCATGACGGCCAGGTCGTGGGGGCGCGTGCAGTACATCGCCAGCGACTCGGCCGTGGTCACGCCCGCCGAGATGATCCATTACGGCGTGTCGAAGACCGCCCTGCTGGCGGTGTCCCGAGGGTTCGCCAAGGAGGCGGCGGGCACGGGTGTCACCGTCAACTCCGTGATCGCCGGACCGACCCACACGGGCGGGGTGGAGGACTTCGTCTACGAGCTGGTCGACAGGGAGCTGCCGTGGGAGGAGGCGCAGCGCGAGTTCATGCGCAGGCACCGCCCCCAGTCGCTGCTGCAGCGGCTGATCGAGCCGGAGGAGATCGCGAACATGGTGGTCTACCTCAGCTCGCCGTACGCGTCGGCGACCACGGGCGGCGCCCTGCGCGTCGACGGCGGCTACGTGGACGCCATCCTGCCCTGAAGGGCATGGGTCCTCCCTCGCGTCGTGGCCTGCTGTGATCATGGTGGAGGATGGGCCTGTGACATGGATCGCCCCGGAGATCGAGCGTGTCGGCGGGTCGAAGACCGGCGACGAGCGGGCCCTGCTGCAGGGCATGCTCGACTGGTATCGCGTGACGCTGCTGCAGAAGTGCGCGGGGCTGACGGGCGAGCAGCTCGCCACGGCCACCGTGCCGCCGTCCAACCTGACCCTGCTCGGGATGGTGCGCCACATGACGAAGGTCGAGCGCACCTGGTTCCGCCGCCGCTTCTCAGGCGAGGCCGTGGAGATGGCCTACTCCACCCCCGAGTGGAAGGACGCCGACTTCGAGGATCTCGACCCGGCCAACGCCGCGGGCGACCACGCCCGCCTGACCGAGGAGTGGAAGCTCGCCGACGCCGCCGTGGCGCGGGCGTCACTCGACGACACCTTCGTCCACGATGACGGCGAGGAGATCTCCCTGAGGTTGATCTACGTCCATCTGATCGCCGAGTACGCACGCCACAGCGGCCACGCCGACCTCGTCCGTGAACGCCTCGACGGCGTCACGGGGGCCTGACCTCTCCAGGCCGCGACCGCCGGCGGCCCGGGCCGCGGCCGTGCGAGAAGGTCATGGCGGCGGCCATCCGAGACCGCCGGCCTGATCACACGCCCGGCGGGCCCCCTTTCGCCCTCGTCGGCAGGGCACCGGCGAGGGCTTCTCGAGAGCTGCCAGGCGATGTATCCCAGCACCAAGGCGGCGATCACCGGGCCCATGTACAGCAGGGGGTAGACGACGGTCGAGTACGAGCGCGCCCGGAGCACGGTGACCACGGCTCCGGCGAAGTACAGCACCAGGCCGATCCCGGCCAAGAGGCCGACGACCGGCACGAACAGGCCGACTAGCAGGCCCACAGCCCCTGCGGCCTTGGCTGCCCAGGTCCACCACGAGCGGAGGACGCCGTAGTCCCTCAGCGGTTTCACGACCCACTCGGCGCGGCGAAGGAGGGAAAAGGCGGAGAAACCCACCCAGAGGGCGGCCAGGACGGTGACGATGGTGGTGGTGGACATGGGGACTCTCCCTAGCTGGGCACCAGCCGGCCACGGCTACCTGCGCGGCCCGTCGCCGCAGGCCGACGTCACGATCGACGCGCGTCGCACGCTGCGTAACCCCCATCCACGTCGCGGCCATGGTGCAGATGACCGGCCTCGACCCCGAGGTCATACTCAGCCGAGTCCGCCGCCTGGGCGCGATATGTCCGCAGGACGACGGCCATGAGCACGAGGCCGGCGCAGACGCTCAGAGCATGCTCCATCACGGCGACCACCGGATACTCCGACGTCGCGAAGTCGCCGGGCCGGACGACGGCCCAGAGAAGCTTCCAGCACCCCCAGGCGAACAGCGAACCCGACGCGAGGAACACCAGCGCCATCGGAACCCGCAGTGGCAACCGGGAAGGCCGGGCTGCGATGAGAGACCAGCCGCACCCGGCGCCGAGGAGCGCCCACGCCCCCCAGTTGCCGCGCATCAGCAGGCTGTCCAGAGCCTCGCGGCCGATGTGCGCGGGGTCCAGTCCCAGCCTCCCGCCCAGTGCCCAATACCCCCAGAGCAGCCCCAGCCCGGCGCTCATCATCAGCCCGATCAGGAGGAACAACCGTGCCCGCAGGCTGGTGCCGGGGAGCTCGCCAAGTCTCCCCAGGAAGGCTTGCGGCCAGCGTTCTCGCAGATAGATCGGCAGAGCGACGGCCAGGCCCACCGCCATCCCCGTGAATCCAACGCCGATGCCGATCGTCTCCCATCCCGGCATCGCCGCGTCATCGCCGGCCTGGGCGCCGTCCGCGCCGAGCAGGGCGCTCACGATCCCGTACGGGATCATCGGAACCAGGAATCCCGCGCCCACCCATGCGAAGAAGAGCAGCGGCGGGCCAGGGATCAGCCGACCCCACCGCTGAGCTAGAGCCAGTCCCAGTGCCACTCCGACCAACGACATCACCACAGTGATCGCGTTGAGCGTCACCCACTCCGTGGTATCCATGCCGCTCTGCGCGGGCACGATACCGAGTAGGGCGGCAGCGACCAAGGCGACCTTGACGATGAGGTACAGGGACAAGGTCGAGGCGGCGCCGTACCCCGCGACTTTCCTGACGGCGCTCCACCGTGGATGGACAGGCATCTGGATTCTCATAAGGGTCACGAGTGTTCCGGCGTGGACCGAGTCCCCACCTCCCCCTGAGGAGCCATAACCCTCCCCCGTCATGGGGAGACGACTCCTTCGCTGTCACAGACGGTGACACTCTCAACGCGCCCGCGATCTCGGTGACAGAGCGTGCAGTCGTCGGAGTCGCGCAGGACCGGTCCGCATCCTCCTCGACATCTAACGGAGCCACGCTCTGTCACCACGATCATCAAGAGTGAGCCGGAGCCAGCTCTTGGCGGCGGCTCGCGACAGCTTCGTCGCGCTCAACAATCCTTATCCCCGGAGACCCGGAGACCCGCGTACCACGCGCACGAGCGCTGCAGAGCCCATGACTCTGTATGTGCAGCTGCCGAACGACACTCGCAAGCTGGAGCACCTCAGCGCTTTGCCGGGCAGTGAGGTCTTGCCCGGTCCGCCACGTGGCCTTGACGACGTTTCCCACGACAAGGCGCTCATCTGCGTGCTGGAAGTCCATGATCCTGGGCGGACACGTCCTGCGGGCGCGCACCCCGGACGGCATCGAGCAGGAGGTCTGGGCCCTGCTCACCGCCTACCCGGTCCTGCGGACCGCGATGACCGACGTCACCGACAGCGTCCCGGGCGCCGACCCGGACCGGGCAGGCTTCCTCACCGCCCTGGCCGCCGCCCGAGATCAGCTCGTCCTGACCGCCGGCGTGGCCAGAGCCCGACAACCGGGCGCGCAACAGTCAGCGAGGCCAGCGTCACCGACTAGGTCAGCCTCAGCCGATGGCCAGAGGCGTCAACGTACGACATGGCACGACAGGGCATGCATCCTGGACATATCTCTAAGATCATTCGCATCGTTACACGAATCTGGGCCGCTGTCGGCCAATACAGCTTCGGGCGCACAGCCATCGTCGTCGTCGCGCTCTACCTTGCCGTCGCGGCCGTCGCCGCGGTGCTCGCCGCCGTGTCCGGCGACCTGTCGGCGCTGTCGGTGGCCGCGACAGCCACCACCTGGGCCCTCCGTTACGCGCGGGGCGACTGGCTGGGGCCTGTGCTCACCGGGATCTGCGGGCTCAACGCGTGGATGCTGTGGCAGGTACTGCGCGGTCCCGCGCTGCCGCGCACCGAAGGGTTGGCGCGCAGTGTGGTCTGGTTGCGGCGCCTGCTGTATGCGGGCGTCGCCGGCGATTTGGTGGGCTGGGAACTCGTCGAAGAGCTGTCCGGCACTGCGGCGAACGTCGCGAGCCTGCTCCTGTGGGCCACCACGGTGATCCTGCTGACGCGGGTCGTCTGCGGGGTCTCGGCGTGGTTCCGGTTGATCGCCCTCGCGCTCGGCCTGACCGGCGCGCTGGCCCCGGCGCTGCTGCTGTTCCTCAGCGATCCCGACCACCAGACGATCAGCCTGCTGGGACTGGCGAGCCTCGGCTGGACGGTGATGATCCTCATCGGGCAGCGCCGCGACGGGCGATGGAGCAACGCCACGATCACCATCGGCAGGATCGCCCTCGTCGTCCCACTGGCCCTGCCCGCGCTCGGCCTCGCCGTCCAGAGCGAGTGGCTGCTGACGGAAGGCCCGGAACTCGTGGTGAACGCGCTCGGCATGTTGACCACGGTGTGGCTGGCGCGCACCGCGCATGAGCTCGCCAGGCCCGCCAGCAGGCCGGCCGCGGAAACCGCCACCCGGCCCGCCGCCGGCCACAGGCCGCTGCTATCCGTCGCCGTCGCGCTCGCGCTGCCGCTCGTCGTGGTCGGCGCCGAGGAAGGCGCCCAGCTCAGCTTCACCGGCGCCGACGAGGACTGCCTCGAGCAGATCGGCTCCTACGCCGATACCCGGCCGCGAGACCGGCAGCAGGCGTTCCTGTGCCTGGCCCGGGACGACACCCCCACCGGGACGGCGATGTTCTCCGAGGACCTGCCGGACCAGCGCATCCTGGCCCACGGCAGAAAACTGTGCGCGGTGCCCGGCGCCGAGGAGCGCCAGGCGCTGCTGCGGCGGGCAGGCGGGCAGGCGAGCACGGGCGAACTCAGCGATGCCCTGGAGTTCCTGTGTCCCGACGTCATCGCCCGGCAGCGGGCTGAGGAGGCACGCGAACAGGCCCGTCAGGAGCGCGAGCGGAAGCGGGAGCTGGCCACGTGGGAGGCCGAGATGAACGCCCGATGCACCGACCCCTGGCCGAAACCGCGGGCCAGGCGACAGGGCACGGCCGCGTACCTGCTCTTCGAAGGGGGTGGCTACGCCGTCTACGACGACCGCGACAGCACCGAAGGCCCGGGCGGCGACATCTTCAAGGCCATCGACGACGGGTTCATCGACGCCGCCGGCAGCAGCGCCGCCATCACGACCGACGGCGAGAACGAGCCGATGTGCATCACGGTCAAGGCGTTCGGCGCCGCCCCGCCGCTGCGGCTCAAGGGCTGGGACCGGGTGGTCGAGGTGGGCGTCGTCAGCCGCAGCGGCCGCCTGGTCGTCCCGCCCTACCCCGAAGGGGGCGACAGCGGAGCGATCCGGCCGCTGCCCAACCTGGCCGTCGACGGCCCCGGCCGCTACCGGATGCGCGTCTACGCCCGCACGTTCGAGTGGGACGAGAACGACCCCGACGCACCCATCGAGGAGCACCTGATCGTCATCTACCCCGGCAGTTCCACGAAAACGATCGTCCACCGCCCGTGGCGGTGACCGCTTCGGGGCTGGGTCCGCGTTCGGAAGAACACCGCTGTAGCAGACGGCGACCGGCTCATGGTGGGAGCAGGTCCGACAGCGTCGAGCTCGGCGGGACTCATCGGTAGGAAGGCTCTCGACGAGGACCGGGAAGACCGGGTTTCACTGACATCAACCGGGCGCATGGCCACTGACAACAACCGGCTCTGGCTCACTCTCGATGTTCTCAGTGACAGAGCGTGGAGTTGGCATGTGCAGCGGCCCGCTCACCAGGCCGGGGTGATCGCCTCATCGCGCTTGTCTGTGCTGACGCCGTCGTGCTCGATGGGTGGCTCTTCGGTTGGGCAGGTGGTGCCCGGCTTGGGCAGCGTCAGGTCGGTCAGGTAGGCAGTGGCGTGCCGGATCGGACATTTCTTGCCCGACAGGTAAGTGACGTGTCCGGGCCCGTCGTAGGCGACGGTCACCGATCCCGGGATCATGCTGGTGAAGCTCTCGGTCAGGGGGTGGCCGCCCCATGTGGTGCCGACCCCCAGCAGGGGCGGCAGGTCGCGGGTGGGCAGTGGGCGGGCCGGGTTGGCCACCGGCAGCGGCCAGCCCGTGCATCCCAGCAAGCTGATCTCCGCTCCTGCGTACTCGGGTGCGATCTTGCGTGCTTTCCGGCGGAAGTCCTCAAGCTGGGCGTAGCTGGTGTACCCGCGCTCATCTCCGCAGCTCATCGCCAGTGCGCCGGGCGTCGCCGAGTACCGTGCGGTGAACAGCGCCGCGTCGGCGAAACCCGACCCGTCTCCGCGCCGGGCCTTGTCGACGGAGGTCGCGAAGGCCGACCAGTCGGCGTTCTGCGGCCCCGGATCGCGGGGGACCAGGGCTCCCAGCAGCCAGCCGGTCAGCTTCCCTGCGCCGTATTGCGGCGAGGTGACCGGAATCGGATGGCGATCGGCCGCCCGCAGAAGCCTGCGCCATACCGCCTCGGCGTCTTGGCCGTGCAGCGCGCAGTCGGGGGTGCCCGCGCACCACTCGGCGAACCTGGTGATCATCCGTTGCGAGACGGGCAGGAGTTGCAGATGGTGAGCGGGCCAGCCCTTGGTCTGATTGCCCACACTGTCGACGTACATGGCCCGGATGCGCTGCGGGAACAGCCGGGCGTACGCGGCCGCCGCCACCCCGCCGAGAGAGTGGGCCGTGAAGCTCAGCCGCTCCTCACCCAGCGCCTGGCGGATCGCCTCCACGTCACGGGCGATCGACAGGGCGTCCAGGTGCGCAAACAGCCCCGTCGCGTCGGCCCGTTGACACGTGGTCAACGCCTTGGCCATCGCCGCGGCCTGCGCGGTGTACTGCTTCTTGCTGCGCGGGTCGCGCAGAATCGCTCCCGGCTGCTTGCATGCCTCGGGCATCCGCGTGATCCACACGGTGGTTCGGGTGTTGAAACCGACGAGATCGAACCTGCGTCGTAGCTCGGTGAGGTTCGCCGCGCTCCGGCTCAGGTCCTCGATCCCGTAACCGCCCGAAATGCCCAGGACACTGCCGAGCCGGCCTGCCGGCTCGGTGGCCGGCAGCCGGGCCAGATCCAGTGTGATCTTCCGCCCGCCCGGTTGTGCCCAGTCCACGGGCACCTCGATCGCGGCACACTGCAGGCCCGCGGGCGTGCCCGCGCCCTCGCACGCTTGCCACGTCAGCCCCCGGTCGTCGCCAGCGGCCGGCGCCGCCGGCGATATCGCCGGCAGCGCCGCCACCACGGCGATGACCAGCCGCCCGCTCCTCGCGTACAGGCCGCCGTGGCGCTTGCCCAGCCTTATTGCGCGAATCGTGATCATGATCCCAGCATGACGGCACGGACAATCTCTCTCCTCCTACCCGGGGACCGTTTCCCACCGAGGCGATCTGGGATCCTGGTCCTACTCTCTGTGGTGGACCAGGGGCCGCTCCGTAGGAGACTGTTACGGTGACAGAGCCTGGCGTTGTCAGGAGTAGAGGAGCACGCGGGCCCGTAGAAGGTCGAAGTTTGCGCGACCGAACATCTGCCTCTTCAGGGATTTGATCTTGTTAACGGTGCCTTCGACGGCGCCGCTGCTGTGGGGCAGGGTGAGCCCCGCTTGTACGGCGTCGTGGTCGCGGCGGAGCCCGGTGGCGAAGGCGTCCAGGTGGGGTGATGCTCCGGCTTCGGCTGCGGTGATCCAGTCGTCGATCAGGTGGCCGTTGCGGTTGGTCATCATGGTGGCGAAGCTGCGGACGTGCCTGGTGGTGTCGGCAAGCCCGGGACAGCGGTCCAGGATGTGCTCCAGCCGGGCCTGGTCGTCGGGGTCCAGGCGGTCGGGGCGAGTCATGATCCAGCCGGTGACGTGGCGGGGCTTGGGCGGCGGACAGGTCTCTTGCCGGACGTTGCGGTCCGCGCAGGGGCTTGAGCCAGCCCTGAACGGCGCGGGGGCTGCCGGTGAAGCCTTGGGCCTTGATCTCTGCGTGGAGTTGGAGGGCGTTGGTGCAGCCCTGGTTCCACCGATCCGTCAGATAGGGCTTGAACTCATCCAGTTTGCTGGCACGGGCAGGGTCGGGGCCGGTAGCTCTTCCACGCTGGTGGCGTTGGCGTACTTGCGGGCGGTGCGGAAGGCCAGGCCGAGTTCGCGGCTGATGGTGTTCAGGGACGCGCCGCCGGGCCTCAACGCCTGCACCTGTGCGTAGAGTTCGCGGGTCCGTGCCACCATCGGCCGCTCGTTGCCGTAGGAGCCCAAGGTTTTGGGACGCTCGACGGGCTTGGCCTCATCGCTGCAGGACTCGCTCTCGATCGCGGTGTCCGGTTCGTGCAGGCGTGAGCGGTGGGCGCGGACTGTCTTCTCCACCGCCTGGGCTGGGCGCATGCCGCCCGGTCAGTCCCTCGACCTGCTCGGCGAAGATCACCCGCTCGCAGGCGGACCCGCCGCAGAAGAACCGGCGCACCTCCAGCTCGATCGTCAATGGTCGCCCGCACACCGCCAGGTCCCGCAAGGTCCGCCGGTAGCGGCTGTGCACCCGAGCCGACGGCACCCCGCACTTCACGCGTGCCGGAGAGATTCGGCGTGGGTGGCCTGGCCCCGAAGAGGGGGTAGGCGGAGGAGTGGACACCCCGGCCGGCCGCGCGTTGTTGAGCGAAAAACGAATGTCAGTGAGACGCGGCTGAATGTCAGGCGCACGCGGGTTGACCGATCTCGTGCTCTCCTGGAGGCTTACGCCCCTCACCTCTTGTGGTCGGCCGGCTAGTCGCGGGGTTCTTCCAGCAGACGTGCTGCCTGTGCGGTCCGCTGGTACAACACGTAGCGCCCCTCTCTGACCTTGGTGACGAGGCGTGCGCGGTGCAGTGCGTTGAGGTGGTAGGAGACGGTGCCCGGGCTGTATCCGATCCGGGTGGCGAGTTCTGCGGTCGACCGGGCGGTTTCGAGGTCCGCCAGCAGGGCTGCTCGGGCGTTGCCGACCACTTGCGCGATCCCTCTGGAGCCGCGGTCCCGGCCGGCTCCGACTCGCTGGGCGGGGTAGTAGAGGACGAACTGCCCGGGGACATCGACCTGGATGATGACGTGGGGCCAGTTGAGCACGCTGGGGGCGAGGACCAGGTCCCGGCCGGTGACATCGATTTCGCCATCCCACCACTTGGCGAGGGTAACCGCGTTGCCGGCCCAATCGATGTCGGGGTGGAGTGCTCCGAGCGTTCGGCCGACGCCATGGGTGGCGATGGCCGTCGCGCGATGGGCGATGTCCTGATCCAGGATGGAGCGCAGTTCGGGCCAGCCGTCGGAGAGGGTATCCCGCCAGAACCGGGCGAGCCCGTTGGCGAGACGTCGCTGCATCCGCCCCGACTCCGCGATCCGGCGGGTCGTGGCCCGTAGTGGCCTGCTCCAGTGGGTCCGGGTGTGGGTGAAGACCTGGGTTTCGAGGTCGTCCTGCGCTGTGGCCTCGATCTGCGCGATCTGCTCGTCGAGCAGGTGACGACGCTGCGCGTCCGTCCCTGGCTGCGGGGTGAGCAGGTCGGGCGTGTAGGTGTCGCCGTTCTGCGGCAACAGGTCGGCGAGCAGGGCGACGTCCGGGTGGGCAAGAGACGCGCGGGCGAGTGGTCCGGGATCTCCGAACACCGGGTGCCGTCTCGACGCGGCGGTGAGCTTCAGCCACGCCATGGACTCCGACGCCGGAGAGGGCGACAACCGTGTCCTGGACACCGTGTCGGCGTCTACACGCAGCGCGAGCACCGTCCCGACGCTAGCAGTCGTCGCGGTGGATTTGAACTGGCTCGAATGCTTTGCGGCACAAGGTCCACGCGGGGTTGAGTGGTGTCGCCGAACAACGGCGGCAACGTTCACTGCCCGATCTGAGGCGGTCGCCTCCGCACCGACGGTGATACGTGGCTTGCGCACCCGTTTACTCGAAGAACCTGGGAGTGGTTGTCATGGTGAGGCTAAAGAAGGCGAAGAGCCGCACGAGGAAGGTCGGCGCAGTCGTGGCCGCGGTGGCGTCGGTTACCGGGATGGTCTTCGCGGCGGCGCCCGCCACCGCCGTCGCCTACCCCACCAGCACCTTTTCGATCCAGGTCGGGGCGAGCTACTACAAAGGCACGGTCACCTGGTACAACCGATCGGTCGGCGTCACCGGAGCATTCAAGGCAGTCGGGTGCCGGCGGGTGTACGCGGACACCCGGATAGCCAACTCCGGGCGGCGGCTGGACTGGCAGAGTTCCAGCACCTGGTGCGACGAATCTGGGCCCGCGACCCTTCCCGTCAACGCGGACGTCGCCGGCGGGGCCACCAAGGTCAATGTCTGGATGACCACCGGAAACCCCAACGAAGGCCTCGAACACTTCTCCTGCTATCGCGACTTCAGCACTTGCTTCGGTCCCTATGTGGGACTGCCGCAATAACCGCGACGATCAGACGGATATAGCTGACCTGCGGTGATGGACGGTTGCGGCACCGTCCGGCCTGAGCCTGCGACCCGCGCAGGGGCGCCGAATCCGCTTGCCCGCCGCATCGCGTGGTCCTTAGGTTAAGCCGGGCAGGGCGCACAGCAGGTCTAGTCCATGGTGCGGTGCGGGCGTTCGATCTTGCCTTTGCGGTGAGCCTGGCGGACGGGCAGCCGGTGCAGGTGGACGCACAGGGCGGCCATCGCGTCGTAGACGGCGGCGGCGAACTCCAGGCCGCGGGTCGATGCGTTTCTGGGCGGGCACGGGCCCAACGGGCTGCGTGCGAGGTCGTAGACCAGTCCCATGTGCAGGGCGGTCAGCACGGTGCCGGCGTGCGGGGTCAAAGACAGCGCCCAGCCGAGAATGGCCCGGGTGCTGTCGTCGACGACGGTGGTCAGCCAGGGCCGTACCGCTGGGCCGCGCGGCGCCAGCACCACGACGGGCAGTTGCTTGTGGTCGCTCTCCCAGGTGTGGTTGCGCGTGGAGGGTGGCCGGGTGAGATATACCGATGCCCGGCGACGCCCTTCCTCGCCGCTGGTCCAGGCCGCGCGCTCGGCCGGGGTGAGCTGGCGGGCGGAGGCCTCTTGCAGGGTGCGCAGGGCCAGCGGCTGGGCACCGTTCCAGCCTCGCGCAGGAAGTTGGGCACCGCCACCGCGGTGGCCACCTCCGGCGAGGCGTCGGTGGCTGCGGTGGTGCTGGCCGCAGTGCGAGCTCGGTGCACGGCGGTGATGTTGCCGCGAACGTAGGTGAAGAGCTCCCGGTCGGCCGCCAACAGCTCATAGGGGCGGCGGCCGGGCACGCCGGGCTGTTGGTGGGCGTTCGCGTCCAGTCAACGCCACACGGTGCGTTCGGTCACGCCCAGCCCGGACGCGGCCAGGCGCACGCAAGCCGAGGTCAGTGCCGCCATCGAGCTCAGTGACCCATGGCTCTACCAAAAGGGCCAGCATCGTGTATCCGCCAGCTTGATCAGGGCGTTCGCGAGACGATCGTGCAAGGGCTGAAACTACTCGATCTCATCACGGGCCAGGCTGAGCTGGACGTTTCGTCCAAGTCGAACGAGATCACGGCGTTCATGCCGCTCCTGGACCAAATCCCCCAGCGCCGACATGATGCATACCCAGCGTGAACATGCCCGGTATCTGCACCAGGGAGGCGCCTACTTCGTTCTGCCCGTGGGCGGCAACCAGCCCGGCCTGTTCGACCAGCTCGACGCCCTCGACTGGCGGCGGACACCGATCAGCTGGATCACCTACGACCGAGGCCACGGACGGCAGGAGATCCTCACCATCCAAGTCCGCCCTGCCCCGACCGGGACCAGGTTTCCCCACGTTCAAAGAGGTCTACCTGATCGAACGCCACGTCCTCGATCTGGCAGGGAAACCCCTGTCAGCCCAGGCCGTTCTCGGCGTCACCAGCCTGTCCGCCCGCCAAGCCGACCCGATGCGCCTCGCCTCACTCATCCGCGGCGAGTGGTCGATCGAGAACCGTGACCACCACGTCAGAGACGTCACCCTGGGTGAAGACCGATGCCGAGTCCGGACCGGCTCCCTCCCCTCGATCCTGGCCGTCATGCGCAGCCATGCCATCGGCACACTACGGCTGCTCGGCTTCGCCAACATCGCTGATGGAACACGCTGGGTCCGCGACGACTTCCACCACCCACTGATCGCCCTCGGTCTCACCAACTGATCATGCGCTTGGCCTTGGTGGGGAGGGTTAGTTGGGGCTCAGTGTCGCGAAGCTCTCGATGCCGGCGGTCTTGAGGACCTCCGTTTGTACGTCGGGGCATTCCTGCTGGAGCTGGGTGTCGATCTGGATACCGCTGGGCACGGCACCACGCTTCTCGTACCAGGAATAGAGATTGACGGTCAGGTTCGCCATGGCGCCCACTTCGGATCCGATCGACTTCAGGTTCGGCAACTGGCCGCGGAGGTAGTCGCACAGATCCTTGGCCGCCACCGCAGCCGAGGCATCAGCCGGGGTTCCTGCAGTTCCGGCCGTTCTCGTGGGCGTAGGGGTGCCGGTTCCGGCGCAGGCAGTCAGGAGTGCCGCGCAGCACAAGGCCGCTGCTGTAGAGAGCCGTACGCCGCTGACCCTCGCCACGGTGTGATCGCCCTGATTCTGCCGAGGGGGTGCACTACTGCCCATGAACGGCCATCGCACCGGTGATGTGGATGATCTCCAGATGTTGCACGGTGGGTTCGCCTTCGGGGCGGTCGCCGCCGAACGCGGCATCGACCGCAGGGTGGATGCGTTCGTCGAAGGCCCGTGCACACGCCTCCTCGGACTCCCAGACATCGATATAGCGCAGTCCGCCGTCGGGGCGGCGGACGCACAGATGCAGCAGGGAGCCGGCCAGTGGTTCGGGGCCGAGCTCGTCGATGATGCGCTTGTAGAGATCAGCATCGATCGGCACCTCCTGGATGTAGGCGTAGACCACGTGCGCTCCAAATTCGTCCGTATGACTATCGGATCAATATTGGTAAGCTTCAGTGCGATGAGCGAAGAAGTCAAGGCCCCAGGCGCCGGTAAGCGCCCCTACGACGGAACCCGCCGCCGCTTGAAGGCAGAGGCCACCCGTAGAGCGGTGCTCGAGGCAGCGCGCGAGTTGTTCGTCCAGCAGGGGTACACCGCAACGACCATCGCGGACATAGCGACTCGAGCCGGGGTGGCCTCAGACACCGTCTATGCTGCGGTCGGCCGCAAACCTGTGCTCCTGCGCGAACTGGTCGAGACCTCACTGTCAGGCTCCGACCATGCCGTCCCCGCCGAGCAGCGCGACTACGTCCAACAGATACGGGCCGCGCCAGAGGCTTACGAAAAGCTGACGACCTACGCCAGGGCGGTCACACAGATCCAGCAGCGCCTCGCACCGGTATTTCTGGCCCTCAGGGACGCCGCGACCACCGATCACGACTGCGCCGCTCTGTGGGTGGAGATCTCCGAGCGCCGCGCCCGCAACATGCGCGACCTGGCCGCCGACCTCCGGACCACCGGACAACTACGAGCAGACCTGTCCGATGACGAGGTCGCCGACATCATCTGGAGCATGAACGCAGCCGAGTATTACGTGCTCCTGGTCCACCAGCGGGGCTGGGAACCCACCAGATTCACCCAATGGCTCACCGACGCATGGTCCCGCACCCTCCTGACCCCTCCCTCGTGAACTCCGAGCAGTCCTCCCTCCCGAGCGCGGCGATGGCCAAGACAGCAGCGGGCACGCCAGAATCCACCGACAACGAGGCTCCAGCGAACGATGATCCTAGACAATCAACCGTTCTATGGGGCCTTGGTGCACGTCAGAGCACAGACACGCACCTCGTGACCACTCCGAGACCCATCCTCGCCGTCTCACCGGCTGAGAATGCGCTCAGCCCTGGGTCACGCCCCGCGCCGCTCTCGAGCACGACGGGCGGCTACCTTCGGCGCGACATAGGCGGTTGGGTAGGAACGTTCCGCGCCATCACGAAGCGTGATCGTCTCAATGTCTCGCCTCATCAGCTTTGCCTCTCTACGTGTGCAGGCGCGCGAGGCACGAAGACGAGACGATCACACACAGTGAAAGGCAAGGATGCAGGGCCGAGGCTGGCAGCGGCAGTCCCGGCCCTGCTCATGGCCTGAGCGGTTAGAGGCGGGTGACCGTCGGGGAGCCGGAGCAGGCGGGGCAGGAGGCGGGCGGTACCGGCGTCCCAGTACACCCATTCGACGTCGCCGCCCTTGGAGCGCAGCGGTGCGCGCCGGTTCTCCAGGTCCAGGTCCTCAACGTTGAGGGAGAGGATCTCGGCGGCGCTGGCGGCGGTCTCGTACAGCAGCCGATAAAGCGTCTTCTCCCGAAGCGGGAGGTCGCGCCGCGACAGCAGCCGATCGATCGTGGTCTTGGAGACGGCCTTGGTGCGGTCGACGTTCTCCCGGCGGCGTTCGCGTCGGCCGGGACGGACGGGGCCACCCAGTTCTTCTTCGCCTGGCACCAGGTGGGCCAAGACGAGACCGCGGCCCGGTTGCGGTTCCACGTCGCTGGCGCGCACCCGCCCCACAAGAGGGTGAGCGCGTCGCCGATCTCGGCGTCGGCGACGTCGGCCTGGCATCGGTGCCGTGGCCCGCTCCGGCTCACCGCCGAGGAGGAGGACCGCGCGAGCCGCGAGCCGCCCTCCCCGCTCGCCCCGCCCAGCGGCTGCCGCTTCCGCACCCGCTGCCCCCACGCCGACGCCCGCTGCTCGGACGAGGAACCCCGGATGCGGTTGCTGACCCCGGACCACTGGATCGCCTGCCACCACCCGCACACCTCCGGGAACGTCACTCCAGCCGGGCCGCGGCCTCCAGTGGCCCGGACGAACGGAGGAAGCGCAGGTCCTCCATGACCAGGGCGACATCGGTGGCGCCGCCGCGGCGGAGGGCCGGGGCCAGCGCGTCCAGGTCGGACCAGCGGGACGGGCGGAGGTGGACGCGGTAGCCGTCTCCGGCGGGCTCCAGGGTGAGGGCTTCGCCGATGGCGAGCCTGCTCTCCGGGAGGTGGGCCGCGGTCGCTCCGGCGGCTCGTTCCAGGGCGGTGACCGAGGTGACCCCGGCGGCGATGGGCAGGGTCGTGTCCGGGCTGGTGACGTGTTCGTGCAGGTCACACAAGCGGGCGGCGGCGGTTGTACGGGCGGGGTGGTCCTTGGGCAGGCGGTCGGCCAGGAGCCTCGCAGCGCGGGCGATGTGACCCAGAGGCGGTACGGACGGACGCTCGCCGAGCAGGGCGATCAGCGCCTCCAGGGCATCCTCGGCGCCGGAGGCGAGGGTGACCCACTGCTCGGTGGTGAGCGGGGTGAGCCGCGGGTGGCGTTCCGTCCAGTACGCGACCGCCCGGTCCAGGTCGGGGCCCGTACGCCAGAGGTCGGCGGGGTCGTCGGGCATGAGCAGCTCGACGACTTCGACGGCCTCGTCGGTGGTGGTGAGCGCCTCCAGGGAGAGCGCGGCGATGCGCAGTTCGATCTCGGTCAGGTCGAGTTCGCGGGCGCGGGCGGCGTCGCCTTTGCGGAAGGCGGCGACGCGGCCCCGCGCCCAGCCGTCCGGCCAGGAGAGCGTGCGGGCCGAGGTGGACAGCAGGATCAGGCACTGGGCCGGTGACAGGCCGGTGGCCTCGGCGAACGCCCGTACGGTCGCCTCCCGGTCCACGGGCGGCGGGCCGTTCTCGGCGATCAGGTCGAGCGCCCGCCGGAGCCGGTTCGGGTCGCCCCAGCCGCGGCAGGTCCGCAGCTCGACGGCGCGGTTGCGGGTGAACAGGAGCGGGTCGGGGCCGTCCGGGGTGTAGAGGAGCGCCGTGACCGCGTACCCGTGCCCCACCTGCTCGTAATCGGCGACGGCGGCGGCCATGACGGGGCCGCGGCCCGAGCGGATCTGCCCGAGGTCGTACTCCGGGCGCAGCCGGGCGACGTGCCAGGTACCGTCGGTACGGAGAAGTTCGGGGACGGCGGCCAGTTCCAGAAGTTGCGCGCGCCCGCCGCCGTTGCCCCACGCAGCCTCCAGGACGGCGGCGCCGAGGCGGCCCAGCGTGTTCTCGACCTCCTTGACGGCGGGGGCGTTGAATATCGCGATCTCCTTGTCGTACGGCACATCGACGGCGGCACGGGTGAAGTGGACGATCCTCTCGTACGCGGACTCAGGCCCCGGATCGTCCGGCTCGGGGGACTTCTCGGACTGGACGGCGGGTGCCGCGGAGGCCGGCGCCGGGCGCAGGTGGGGCGGCGGGGTCAGCGCCAGGCGTTCCAGCAGGGCGAACGCGCGCTCGCGGCATTCGACGGCCGTCCACACCAGGAACGTGACGCCCTTCCAGAGTGACTCGTCGGTGATCTCCGGCAGGAGCAGGTGGAGCCGTCCCGCCAGCTCGTCGCGGGCGGCGTCCTTCTCCGGGTACCCGCTCTCGGGGTCCAGCACCCGCATGAGGTCGGCGGCGAGCGCGGCGTCCGCGACGTCGATCAGGGCCTGCGCCTTCTTCTCGTCGACGGCGCGCAGCGCCCTGGATCCTTCGGGGTCGCGCGGCCGCATCGCCGACCACCAGCCGGGAGGCGCGACCAGGCGGGTCCCGGACGCGTAGCGGTGGTGCTCGACCGTGCTGATGTTCTCGGCACCATCGTGCTCGGGCACCCTGCCCCAGCCGCGGACGTAGCGGCCGATGGTACGCCCGGCCGGGTCCCGCAGCTCGATGATCCGGCCCTGGCCGCGCCACACGGTGGCCTCGGCGCCACCGGGGAAGGCGACCCGTTCGCCGTCGGCCGGTACGACGCGGCGGGCGGCGGGGTGCGCGCTGCCGTGCGGGCAGTGCGGGCCGCCGTGGTCCAGTACGGTCACCCGGCCGTTCACGGCGATCAGGCAGCGGTCGTAGAGGTCGCGCGCCTCGGTCCGTTCGTGGGACCGGCTGGAGACGTACTCGTACGTGCCGAAGCCGTGGGACGGGCCGACTCCATCCGGTGTGACGACGGAGGCGCGGAACTTGTGCTCCCAGAGCCGGCCTGACTCGATCAGGAGCAGGTCGGTGCCGCTCTCTTCCAGGTAGTCGGTGATGGTGTTGACGTGGCCGGGGACGAAGGCGGGCAACTCCAGTTCGTCGAGGACGCCGCCGCTCAGCGTGGTGGCGAGGGCGCGGGCCGGGTCCGTCCCGGTCGCGATCGTCCGGACGCTGTCCAGGAGGGGGCCGGGGACTCCGGCGATGGTGAACCGTTCGGCGTCGCACAGGGCGGCGTGCGCGTCAGGAAGCCCTTGACTTGGGACCCGCTCGGCATGCTCGGCCAGGATGGCGGCGACAATCTGCGCCGTTCCCGGTGTCGCGGTCAGGGCCCGTACGGTCTCGGGGGCGGTCTGCTTCGGGACGGCGGGCTCGGTGACGTTGAGCTGGTTGGTCACGTTGCCCACGATCGCGTCGCGCAGCAGCGGAGCCCAGTCCGGGTCGGCGGCAACGGCGGCCAGGTCGGTGCCCGCTCCGGAGGCGAGCCGGTCGTACAGCTTGAACGTGTGCAGCAGCCGGGGCCGCGCGAGCGGGACGCCGCGGTTCAGGAGGAGATCGAGGAGCGGGAGGTCGGCGGCGGTCTCCTCCCAGCGGTTGACCTCGTCCTCGTCCACTCCCAGTACCGCCTCATGGTCGTCGCAGGTGAGGCCCTCCGCGCGCAGCCGCGTACCGGCGTCGTGCAGGAGGTCGCCGAGACCGGCGACGGGGAGTGCGAGCCCCGCGTACAGCTTCAGGAAGCGGCCGAGCCAGCCCTTCGCCGCCGCCCCCGCCAGCCCGGGGAATGTGGTGAACGGGTCGGTCAGGCCCGCGCCCGCGAGATTGCCGAGGAGGAGCGACACTGCCGCGCTCTTCGCCTTGGGGGTGTCCTTGGCGGGCAGCGGCAGGATGCCGAGGAGCGCGCGGCCGATGCCCGCGTCCGCCCGTGCCATCGGGCCGAGCAACGGAAGGACGAACTTCCACAGGGCCTGCGGTGCCGACTCCATGCAGCCGCTCTCCAGCAAGGCCCGTACGGCGCGTTCGTCCTCGGGCCCGCCGAGCGCGTGCCCGGCGGCCTTCGCCAGCGCCGCCCAGCCGTCGGCCAGGGCCAGCGCGCCGTCCGCGCCGTCCGGGACTTCCTCGCACCACTCGGTGAGCAGGCTGCGGTGCCAGCGGTGCGCGCCGGGGGCGGGATGGCGGGCGGCGAGCCGCTTGCCGTGCTTCTTGAGCGTGGCCGTTCCGGCGGCGTCCGGTCCCGCGGCGAGGTGCGCCGCGACGAGCGCGGCCTCGTCGACCCGCAGCGCGTGCGCGTCCTCGGCGGCGCGGGCCTTCTCGAAGAAGGCGGCGGCGAAGCGGGCGCTGCCCGCGGCGGCCAGGATCCGCGCGCACTCCTCGTAGAACGGCGGCAGCAGCTCGGGCGCGTGCGTCTCCAGGTCGTCGCCGGTACGGGTGAGCGTGGTGCGCGCGAGGCCGGGCTTGCGGGCGGCCAGGCCGCGGGCGGCCCGCAGGTCGGTGTGCGCGGCCAGGATGCGGGCGCGGTGCGCCGGGTACCGGTGCAGGGCGGACGCGAGGAAGCCGGGCGGGCCCGCGTGCACGGTGCCGACGCCGGTCTCAGCCACCGGGTCCAGGTCGTACAGCGACTTCTCGGCCTTGTCGCCGTCGACGGCCGCGCGCCGGACGAGTTCGACGACCGGCTCGTCCAGGCCGGAGTGCTCGTAGCGGACGGCGACGCACGTGTCCTCGTCGGAGCCGGCGGGCGTGCCCGGCAGCACCGCCCCGGCGCGCAGCAGCACGTCGCGCGTCGGGCCTGTGATGCCGGAGGACACCACGGTGCCGGGCTCGCCTTGGTGGGCGTCGCAGTAGTGGGAGTACGCCTCGGCTGCCTCCACCACCGGCTCCGTCTCGTCCACGGTGCGGTCCGCGTACAGAGCCATGAGAATGCGGACGCCCTCGGACCAGGCGATGTCGCCGATCTCCCTGCCGCCCGCGGTGAAGCTCAGCCACGCCATGTAGGCCGGGTTCATCGGCCCGCTCCAGGCCAGGTCGATCTCGATGCCGAGCGGCTCGGGCGCGTGCACGGTGAACCGCGCCCCGTCCCCCTTGATGCGCCCGCCCAGCTCGTGCACGCGGCGCTCGAACGCGGTGCCGCTCTCGTACCGGGCGTCCATGTATCCGCAGGTGTCGACCACGCCGAACGTACGGTCCATGCTCGCGGGACGCGTCCACACCTCGCGGCGTATCTGCTCAACGACCTGCGTGAGGTTCCGTCCCCGCCAGATGGGCAGCTCGTCGCCGAGCAGCAGCGGGTGCGGGATCGCGAAGGCGTCCGCGCCCGTCCACGCGCCCTCGCGCAGGAGCGCGCAGCGGCCGAGGTCGGGCGTGCCGTCGACGATCGGGGCGATGACCAGGTCGGTGAGCGTCTCGCGCCACACCGGGTCGTCCCACACGGCCGCGAACACCGCGGCCGGGACGGGCAGCGACCGCACCATCCAGGACTCGACCCGGTCGTGCACCGCCCGCGCGTGCTCGCCGAGCCGGTCGCAGAGGGCGGCGAGCCGTACCGCGGTCGGATCCTTCCTGACGTTGGCGGGCACCTTGGCCAGCACGCGGCCCGCGGCCGTCCGGCAGGCGAGCACCGGCCGCCGCGTCCCCTCGACGGTGAGCTCGTGGCCCGTTGCGATCCCGATCCATCCCATGGCACGCCATTCTTGATCATCCCTAGGACATTCGGCGGGAAACGGATGATTTGCCCGCAGTGACGGGGGCAGCCGGTAGGGCGGGGGAAATATCGATCTTGTCTTTGTCATCGCGGGCGCCGGCGCGCTGCTCGCGGCGGCCATCCCCAGCGTTCGGCCGGAGTGCAGCGGACATGGACCGCGCCGAGGTCGGACTTCGGAAACTGACAACGACTTTCGGGACGGTAGTTCCTGGGAAACGCGCTTCCTGTGACCTTTACCGGTCGGTGGCCGGGATTCTTCGACGTTATCCGGCAGGTGTGCTGATCCCTGGATCTTCCTCGTGGGCCTGCTTACGCGAGAGGCTGATGCGGCGGCGGTGGACATCGATTTCGAGGATCTTCACGCGGACCTCGTCGCCGACCTGGACGACTTGCTCGGGGGCTTCAATGTGTCGGTCGGCCAGCTCCCTGTTGTGCACCAGTCCCTCGAAGCCGGCCGTGGACGACGCCCATCAGGTTCACCCCGGGGATCCATTCCCAGGCGTCGAGCGTGCTCTCCCAGCTCGGCCTGCTGCCGGTGCGGACGCCCGCGTTGTTGCACAGCACGTCTACGGCGCCGTACTTCTTGAGCGTGGACTCGGCGAGCGAGGTGACGTCCTCCGCTTTCGACACGTCGGTCACGACGGCGTGGACGTCCGCGCCGCTCTCGCGCAGCTCGGCTGTCGTGGCATGGAGCGCGGCCTCCTCCACGTCGCTCAGCACCACGCGCGCATGCCCGCGTCGGCGAACGTCTCGGCCATGCCGCGGCCGACATCGCTCGCCGCGCCGGTGATGACGGCGACCTTGTTCTCCAGGTCGTGCATGTTCCCTCCCCATCGCGCAGGGTCAGGGCCACAGATTAGGGAGTGGCCGCGCGACATCGGCCTGCGGGCCGATGTTTTCCGGCTCCCGCTCGGTTACTGTGAAAATGGCGGAGGACTGATGCGGCAGAAATCGACGCGAGCATGGGCCGACGCGGCACGGGCCGCCCCTCTCCTCGTCTGCGGCGCCATCGCCGGCCCGCTGTTCGTCGTCGTCTTCCTCATCACGGGCGCCACCCGCGCCGGCTACGACCCGTTGCGCCACCCGGTCAGCTCGCTCGCCCTGGGCGACCTCGGCTGGACGCAGGTGGCCACCTTCGTCGTCGCGGGAGTTTTGACGGTGGCCTTCGCCGTCGGGCTCCGGCGCGCGCTCCGGCCCTTCGGCGGGTCGACCTGGGGCCCCGTGCTCGTCGGGATCTGGGGGGCGGGGCTGATCGGCGCGGGCGTCTTCGCCACCGACCCCATCAGCGGATATCCGCCGGGCACACCCGACAGGCTCACCAAGTACGGCAGCGCGCACGCCGCCCTGCATGACGTCGTCTCGATGCTCGCCTTCGTAGCCCTGGTGGCGGCCTGCTTCGTCTTCGCCAGGCGGTTCGCAGGCTGGGGGAGTCCGCTCTGGGCCGCCTACTCCGCGGTGACCGGCATCGTGTTCACAGGGGCGTTCGTGCTCTCCGGCATGGGTTTCGAGCAGACCGAGGGGCTGGTGAACGTGGCCGGGCTGTTCCAGCGCATCTCGATCACCGCGGGCTGGTGCTGGCTGAGCCTGCTCGCCCTCCATCTGCTGCGCGGGCGGGAGATCGGGGACCGGGCAGGCGGGTGACGGCGCGGGGTCCCCGGCACGTTTCCGCCGCCCGAGGAAAGACGGCGGAATCTTCCGGCCATGGACCGCCATGGATCGACGGGACCGCCCGGCCTCCTGCGGGCGACGGGGTAGGCGAGCAGGCATGGAACGTCGCGTGTTCGGCCGTCTGGTCCTCCTCGCGTACCGGCCTGCCGCGATCGGCTCGGCAGCGGCGCGATGTTCCGGCGGCTGAGCGCCTGCGGCCGATGGGCGTGGCGGCACGCGCTCTTCGCGGGGGTGCTGGCGGCCGCGGCCACCCTGCGGATCGTCGCCGCCGCGGGGTATCCCTCGATGCTGTGGACCGGCGACTCGGTCGTGTACGTGCGCGCGGCGCTGACGCTGACGCCTGCGGCGCACCACCCCGGCGGGTATCCGATCCTGCTGTGGCTGCTGCGCCCGCTGCACGGGTTCACCGCCGTGGTGGCCGCCCAGGCCGTCATGGGCCTGTTCACCGGGGTGATGGTGTACGCGCTGGTATGGCGGGCGGCGCGCGCCAGATGGCCGCACCGGCCCTGGCTGCCCCAGGCGCTGGGCTGCGCCACCTCGATCCCGGTGCTGCTCGACGGCGACCGCCTGCAGTTGGAGCACCTGCTGGTCTCCGATGAGCTGTTCGCCTTCCTGGTGATGTCGGCGGTGACCGTCCTGCTGTGGCGAAGCCCCGTGCCCCCATGGTCGGCGGGGGCGGCAGCACTGCTGGCGGGATGCGCGGCGGTGACCAGGATCGTCGGCCTCCCACTGATCCTTGTCATCGCGACGGGCCTCGTCGTGACGGGTCTGAACGGCGCAGGCGCCGGCGGCGGCGCTTCGCGACGACGGGCGTCGGGCCTGACCGTCATCGTGGCGGTGGGGGCGTTCCTGGTACCGGTCACCGCGTACATGGCGTGGTTCCACAGCCACTACGGCGAGTGGGGCTTCAACCGGCACAGCGCGGTCTGGCTGTACGGGCGGACCGCCGCCTTCGCCGACTGCGCACGCATCAAACCCGGCCCCGACCTGGCCGTCCTGTGCCCCAAGAGGCCGCCGAGCGACCCCCGGATCGCCTCGCCGGTCTACGCGGCCATGTTCTCCGAGGAGTCACCGTTCCGCCGGATCGGCGGGATCTACGGGCCGCGCTCCAACGACCTGGCCCGCCGCTTCCTCTGGGCGGCGATCAAGGCCCAGCCTGTCGACTACCTGGGGGTGGTGGCCCGCGACACGCTGCGCGCCTTCGCGCCAGGCCAGCCTCCGTACCCCACCACCTGGACGGAGGCCAAGTACCACTTCCCGAAGAGCGCCCGCACGGCGCTCAACACCGCTGCCGCGGTGCGCCAGACCGAGCTCGCCGCGGCCTACGGCGGCGCCACCGGCGTCACCCGCGTGGTTCAGCCCTACGCCCGGTGGGTCCGCGCCTACCAGGCCCGCCTGTCGCTGCCAGGCCCGGCGCTGGCCGTCCTGATGCTCATCCCCGTGATCGGCTTCGCAGCGAGGCGGCGGCAGCGCCGGCGACACGGGACGGAAGCGGGCGCGCGGGGGCGGGGCGGCGAGGTCCTGACGGCCTGGCTCATGGCAGGGGCCCTGCTGGTGATCCCGGCCGCATCCGCCGACTACGACCCCCGCTACGTCCTGCCCGCGATCCCGCCGGCCTGCCTGGCCGCCGCCCTGACCCTCATCCCCCGCACCCCCGCTCCCGAGCACTCAGGGGCGGACGTGATTCCGGGCTGACCGCAAGACCGTCGCGCGGACCTCCCTCTCGCTCCCCGGGGGCCGCCTGCGCAGGCCTCTGGCCCAGCGCTGCGCGGCCGGCGTCCCAGGGCCACCCTCGACGGCCTGCCCGACTGGGTGGACTGAGAACGGCTTCGGACCGGCGTGATCCTCTCGGACGCCATGCTGCCCGATCCTCCACCCTGGCCAGGCGGACGTTCAGCCGGACGCATCCGGCTGGTGACGCCCTTGCATCAGCCAATCGGCGAGGTGATCGCTCAGTGCATGCAGCGCGGCCATCGCCGCCTTCACCGGCTCCTCCCTGGGAGGATCATCGCCCTCAGCCAACTCCAGTGCCCGTCTCAGATCGCCGATCTCCTGGGAGAAGGCGTTGCCTGTCTTCCGGCCGAAGGAGAACATGGCGATCTCGGTCTTCAGCGCGTTGACCGTCCAATCCCTGCCCTCTGTCATACGCGGCAGTGCGACGCCGCTGTCGAGAGCCTTGGTCAGCTGAATGTCTATGTCGGCCAAGAGGAGAAAGAACTCGATGGCGCTTGTCCGGGCTTCGATCTCGAGCGCGGCTTGTCTCTCGTGCCGCCTTGTCGCTGTGACGACGGCCCATGCGGTCAGCGCCGCCACGACGCCGCCGATGACCGCCGAGAGCGCGCCCTGTAACAGGTTCCCCCACCAGCCTTGCATGCGCCACTCCCTCAGATCCTGTGACGATGGGCGCCGGAACCCATTAACCATGGCGGCGCTTTCGAGATCAACCGGCAGGGTCGAACGAGCATCTCCACTCGGGTGGGCTACGCGTCGCGGCGCTGCATCAGCACGGCGCCCGCGAGCACCGCGGCGGCCACCCAGGCGAGGTAGACCGCGAACCCGCTCCACGGCCCCAACGAGCCGTTGCCCTGGCCGGACACGACCAGCAGGCCGGCGTTCGTGGTGAAGTACGCGGCCACGGTCGCGCCCCACTCTCCAGGAAGCTGGTTCGCCATCGTGGGCAGCACCAGGATCAGCGCGATGGCCGACACGATCGCGCCCGGCGTGTGCCTGATCAGCGTGCCCAGTCCCAGTCCGAACAGCCCGCACGCGGTCAGGTAGAGACCGGACCCGAGCGAGGCGCGCGCCACCTCGCCCACCTCGATCGACGGCGGCTGGGAGATCGCCACGCCGACGCCGATCGCCCCGGCCGACGCGACCGTGCAGACGACCAGCGAGACTGCGACGAACAGCACGATCTTGCCGGTCAGCAGGCTCATGCGCCTGGGCACGGCCATGATCGAGGTACGGATGCCCCCTGTGCGGTACTCGCTGGAGATCGCCAGAACACCCAGGGTGGCCATGGACAGCGAGGCGAGCAACGTACCGGTCAGGCCCATGATGATCGCATGCTCGCCCGGGACAGGCCCGCCGGCCGCGCCCCTGGCGGAGGCGTTGGCGAGGGCGGAGAAGCCCAGCATCAGCACGGCGGTGACGGCCAGGGTCCATACCGTCGAACGGACTGAGCGGATCTTGGTCCATTCGGACCGGAAAATGTCGATCATGATGTGAACTCCAGACTGTTCTTGGTGAGCTCCATGTAGGCCGCCTCCAGCGAGGGCTGCACGAACGTCAGCTCCTCCAGCGGGATGCCGGCGCGCGCGGTGATCGTGCCGATCTCGAGCGTGCTCATCGCGGTCACCCGCAGGTGGTCGCCGTTCGGCTCACCCACCCTGATCAGCTCGGCCACCTCGGCCAGCCGGGGCGAGCGCACCCGCACGTACCCCTGCGAGCTGCGCCCGATGAACTCCTCCACGCTCGTGTCGGCGATGAGCCTGCCTCTGCCGATCACGATCAGGTGGTCGGCGGTCTGGGCCATCTCGCTCATGAGGTGGCTGGAGACGAACACCGTCCGCCCCTCGGCCGCGAGCCTGCGCATGAGCCTGCGGATCCACAGGATGCCGTCGGGGTCGAGGCCGTTGACCGGCTCGTCGAAGATCAGAATCTCGGGGTCGCCGAGCAGCGCCGCGGCGATGCCGAGCCGCTGCGACATGCCCAGCGAGAAGCCGCCGACCCGCCGCCTGGCCACCTCCCGCAGGCCCACGGTCTCCAGCACCTCGTTCACCCTGCTCGCGGGGAGGCCGTTGCTCTGGGCGACGGCCAGCAGGTGGTTGCGCGCGCTGCGCCCACCGTGCACGGCCTTGGCGTCCAGCAGCGCGCCGACCTTGCGCAGCGGGTGCCGCAGCTCGTGGTACGGGCGCCCGTCCACGAGCGCGGTGCCGCCGGACGGCCGGTCGAGCCCGAGGATCATGCGCATGGTCGTGGACTTGCCGGACCCGTTGGGGCCGAGGAAGCCGGTCACCCGGCCAGGCTCGACGGCGAAGGACAGGTCCGCCACCGCGGTGGTGCCGGCGTAGCGTTTGTGCAGGTTCACTGCGCGAATCGCGGTCATGATCCCAGCGTGCCGTCGCGGGCGGCCGGTCTCTTCCTGCCTCGGAACCATCCCCGCAGAGTCGATCCAGGACCCTGCTCCTACTCTCCGGGACGGAGCCGGCCGCGCGGGCGAGCGCAAGAAGGGTGCCCGGTGGCGGTCCTGGCCGGAGAGCCACGCGCCGGCGCGTGCCGATCCCGGTTCGGCGTCATCCGACCAGGTGGACGCCACCGGCGCGGCGCGGCGTGGTGCCCCCTGCGGGGCAGGGGGCACACTGGGAGTGAGGATCCCGTCGCGGAAGGTTCACCTATGGACAGCCAAGCCAACGGGAAGCCGGCCGGTGTCCTGGACAACCCCGTCGCCGGAATGGCCCCGTGGATCATCTTCTCCGTGCTCGTCGGGCCCGGCCGGTTCGAGCTGTCCGTGGTGCTCGCGCTGGCCGTGTCCGTCCTTCTCATCGTGGCCAACCGGATCGTCCGGCAGGGCGGTGCCCCGAAGCTGCTCGAGGTCGCGGAGGTGGTCTTCTTCGCCGCCCTGGCGGCTGTGGGCCTGGTCGCGACCGCGGGCACCCGCCGCTGGCTGGAGACGTACGCGGGTGAGGTGTCGAACATCGCGCTGGTCCTCATCGCCTTCGGTTCCATGGCGGTGCGGATGCCCTTCACCCTCCAGTACGCCCGCGAGCAGGTCGACCGCGCGTACTGGCACTCGCCGGCCTTCCTGCGCACCAACTACGTGATCACCGGCGTCTGGGGGCTGGCGTTCCTGGTCGCGGCGGTCGCCGGCGCCTACGGGGATCTCGTCCTTCGCGACCCTGACAACCTCTGGACCGGCTGGATCATCCAGATCGCCGCGATCGTCGCCGCCGTGCGTTTCACGGCGTGGTACCCCGGCGTCGTGCGGGCCCGCGTCCGGCGGGAGGGGGATACCGGCCAAAGCGCCTGAACCGCGGGCGGGTGCGCGTTCATGCCGGGTAGGCGTGTGTCTCTGTGGCCTTGACCGACGCCCAGACCTGCTGACCCGGGGCGAGGTCGAGGTCGGCGACGGCGGCAGGGGTGATGTCGGCGAAGGCGGCGATCAGGCCGTCGAGGTGGACGCGGACGTTGTCGCCGTGCCGTTCGATGCCCTCGATCGTGGCCTGCCACAGGTTGCGCGGGCTGCCGTCAGGACGGGAGCGGTAGAGGGCGACGGCGGCGGGCGGGAAGGCGACGAACGCCGGCCCTTCAAGATGCTCGGACGTGCTGAACAGCAGCTCGCCCACCGTGACCCGCGCTCCGTCGGCCATGCCGCGGTAGAGGTTGAGCCCGACCAGGCGGGCGACGTAGTCGGTGCGGGGGCGGCGGGCCACCTCGGCTGGGGCGCCCTGCTGGACGACGGCGCCGTGCTCGACGACCACGAGCCGGTCGGCGAGCACCATGGCGTCCAGCGGGTCGTGGGTGACCAGCACGGTGGCTCCGTCGAAGTCGGCGAGGTGGCGGCGCAGCTGGGAGCGGATCTCCAGCCGGGTGTGGGCGTCGAGCGCGGCCAGGGGCTCGTCCAGCAGCAGCAGCCGGGGGTGTACGGCCAGCGCGCGGGCCAGGGCGACGCGCTGGGCCTGGCCGCCGGACAGCCGGCGGGGCTTGGCGGCGGCGTGCTCGGCCAGCCCGACGCGCTCCAGCAGGGCGGCGGCGGTGCGGCGGGCCTCGGCCTTGGAGGCGCCGTGGCAGCGTGGCCCGAAGGCCACGTTGTCGAGCGCGGACAGGTGGGGGAAGAGCAGGTAGTCCTGGAAGACCATGCCGATCGGACGCCGCTCGGCGGCGGTGGTGTGCAGCGGCTCGCCGTCGAGGGTGATCCGGCTGCCGCCGGACAGGGCGGTGAGCCCGGCCAGGGCGCGCAGCGCCGTGGTCTTGCCCGCGCCGTTCGGACCGAGCAGCGCGACCACCTCGCCAGGGGCGGCCTCCAGGGTGACGTCGAGGACGAACGAGGGCCGGGTGACGACCAGCCTGGCACGCAGACCGTCGTGTGTCATGGCGTGTTCACCCACCGGTCGCGAAGGCTGGCCAGGATGATCACCGAGACGGCGAGCAGGACGAGGCTGAGCACGATGGCGGCCTCAGGCTCGGTCTCCAGCGCCAGGTAGACGGCCAGCGGCATGGTCTGGGTGGTGCCGGGGAAGTTGCCGGCGAAGGTGATGGTGGCGCCGAACTCGCCGAGCGCCCGCGCCCAGCACAGCACCGCCCCCGCCACGACGCCCGGCATGATCAGCGGCAGCGTGACCCGGCGGAACACGGTCCAGCGTGAAGCGCCGAGCGTGGCGGCGGCCTCCTCGAAGCGCTGGTCGGCGCCGCGCAGCGCGCCCTCGACGCTGATCACCAGGAACGGCATCGCCACGAACGCCTCGGCGACGACCACGCCCGCGGTGGTGAACGGCAGCGTGAGACCGAAGGTGGACTCCAGCCACTGCCCGAGCAGCCCCCGCCGTCCCAGCAGCAGCAGCAGCGCCACGCCGCCGACCACCGGCGGCAGCACCAGCGGGACGGTGACCAGCGCCCGCACCAACCGCCGCCCGGGGAAGGACACCCTGGCGAGCAGCCAGGCCAGCGGCACCCCGAGCAGCAGGCACACCGCAGTGGCGATGCTGGCGGTCACCAGCGACAACCGCAGCGCCTGCAGCACCTGCGGCTCGGCCAGCCGCTCCAGCAGCGTCGGCCAAGGGGCCCTCACCAGCAGCCCGGCGAGCGGCAGCACCAGGAAGGCCAGCCCGAGCACGGCGGGTACCAGCAGCATCCAGGGCAGGCGGCCGGCGACCCGGCGGGGCGAGTCCCGGCGGCCTGCGGGCCCGCCGCGCGAGGCCGCGCGGTCGGGGCTGGGCGAGGGCGAGGAGGTCATGGGCGTCAGGGGGTCTCGAAGCCGGCCTTGGTCAGCACGTCCTTGCCCTGTCGTGACAGCACCAGGTCGACGAACTGCCGGGCCAGATCACCGGCGGGCGCCTCGGTCAGCGTCGCGATCGGGTAGTCGTTGATCGCCTTGTCCGCCTCGGGGAAGGCGATCCCCTTCACCTTGCCCGCCGCGGCGATCACGTCGGTCCTGTAGACCAGCGCCGCGTCCACCTCACCCAGCTCGACCTTGGTGAGGGTGGCCTTGACGTCCTGCTCCAGGGTGACCGGGGTGACCTTCAGCCCGGCCGCGTCCAGCGCCTTGACCGCCGCCGCGCCGCACGGCACCTGCTGGGCGCACAGCGCGACCTTCACGTTGGCGTCGGCGAGGTCTTCGAGCTCGTCCACCTCGGCCGGGTTGTCCGCGGGGACGGCGATCTGCAGCTTGTTGCGCACGAAGGTGGCCGGCGCGCCGGCCAGTGAGGCGTCGGTGACGGTCTTCATGGTGGCCGGGCTGGCCGCGGCGAACACGTCGGCGGGCGCGCCCTGGACGATCTGCTGGGCCAGCGTCGCGCTGGAGCCGAAGTTGAACCGCACCGACGTGCCCGGATGGGCGGCCTCGAAGGCCTTGCCGAGCTCGGTGAAGGTGCCGGTCAGCGACGCCGCGGCGAAGACCGTCACCTCCTTGGCGCCGCCACCGGCCGACGCCGAGCCCGAGGCGGTGGACGCGGACGGCTGGCCGGAGCCGCACCCGGACAGGACGGCGATCGCGAGCGCGGCGGGAAGGGCGAGGGCCCAACGGGACAGACGCCTGGACACCAAGGGGGCTCCCAACTAGCTGCCGGTCACGCGTTCGTGGTCGGGGATCTCGACGACGACGTTGGTGGACTTGATGACGGCGACGGCCACGACGCCGATCTCCAGGCCGAGTTCGTCGGCGGCCTGCCGGCTCATCAGCGACACCACCCGGTACGGCCCCGCAGCGATCTCCACCTGCGCCATCACCGCGTCTTTGATCACCTCGGTCACGATCCCGCGCAAGCGGTTACGCGCCGAGGAGCGCCCGCCGTCGCCTGCCGTCCCGACCTGGGCGCGAGCGAAGGCGGCCAGGTCGGCGCCGTTGACCTGCCGGTGGCCGTGCTCGTCCCGCTCGGCCGCCAGCCGGCCCGCATCCACCCAGCGGCGGACGGTGTCGGAGCTGACCCCGAGCAGCGCGGCGGCCTCGCTGATCCGAAACGTCGTCACAAGCTCACCCTACCTGCCGCGCATGCGAGCCTGAATACCCGGCTGTCATCGCAACCGCTGGGTGATCGACGGTTCCGCCATGGCATCCACGAGGCCAGGCCTCCGGCGGCCCCGGTGGTGGCCGGATGCGTCAGGGGCGGGAGACGGCCGGTTGCTGCTGGGTGATGCAGTGGATGCCGCCGCCGCCCGCGAAGATCTCCCTGGCGTCCACCAGTTCGACCGTCCGCGACGGGAAGAGCTTGGCGAACAGCGCGGCCGCCTCGGCGTCGCGCGGGTCGTCGAAGGCGCACAGCACGACCGCGTCGTTGGCCAGGTAGTGGTTGATGTAGGAGTAGTCGACGGGCTCGCCGTCCACCTCGGTGACCGTGGGCGCGGGCACCTCGACGACCTCCAGCGCCCGTCCCCTCGCGTCGGTGTACGAGCGCAGCAGGGCGATGTTCTCCCTGCACACCTCGTGGTCGGGGTGGGAGGGGTCGGGCTGGCTGTGCGCGACGACCAGGCCGGGGCGGACGAAGGAGGCGAAGACGTCGATGTGGCCGCGCGTGCCGTACAGGCCGTAGTCGGCGGTGAGCCCGCGCGGCATCCACAGGCACTTCTCCGCGCCGATGAAGGCCCGCAGCTCGGCCTCCACCCGCTCGCGCGTCCATCCGGGGTTGCGGAACGGGTCGAGCTGGACGGTCTCGGTCAGCAGCACCGTCCCCTCGCCGTCCACGTGGATGCCGCCGCCCTCGTTGACCATCGCCGAGCTGTACGGCGCCGCCCCGGCCAGCTCCGAGACGAGCGTGCCCACCCTGGAGTCGTTCTCCCAGCGGGCGAAGCTCTGCTGGCCCCAGCCGTTGAAGACCCAGTTCGCCGTGGCGAGGCCGCCCCTGCCGTCCACCAGGAAGGTGGGCCCGCTGTCGCGCAGCCACGCGTCGTCGAGCGGACGCTCGACCACGGTGACGCCGGGGTCGAGGTAGCAGCGGGCGTCGGCGCTCTCACCGGTGTTGGCGATCATCACGACCGGCTCGTACGTGGCGATCGTGTTGGCCACCTGGCCCCACGTCCTGCGCGCGGCCTCGAGGTCGGTGAAGGTCGGGTTCGGGGTGGGGAAGGCCATCCAGGTGCGGGCGTGCGGCTCCCACTCGGCCGGCATGCGGAAACCGTGGTCTGCGGGTGTCAAGAGGGCTCCTAGCGGGAACCGCGAAGCGCGGGTGTCGTGAAGGTCGGCGGGTCAGAGGAAGTACAGGCGGCTGAGGGGCACCGAGGAGACGGGCTCGGCGCCGATCGGCCGGTCGTCGAGCGTCACCTGGCCCGTGCGCGGGTCCACCCGCACCTGGCCGAGACGGTCGTTGCGCACGAGCGAGGCAGGGCCGATCCCGCGGGTGCCGCGCACGGGCACCTGGCGGCGCCTGGTCGGCAGGGCCTGCGAGACCCGGCTCACGAAGGCGACCGACAGCTCGGCGGGGGTGGCGCCGTGACCGCCGAACTGCGGGCCGTACACCAGGGGCTGGCAGGCGTCGGTGGAGGCGTTCGGGTCGCCGGTGACGCCCCAGGCGGGAAAGCCCGCCTTGAGCACCAGCCACGGCTTGGCGCCGAAGGAGGAGGGCTCCCACAGCACGATGTCGGCCAGCTTGCCGACCTCGATCGAGCCGACCTCGTGCGAGAGGCCGTGCGCGATCGCCGGGTTGATGGTCAGCTTGGCGATGTAGCGCAGCACGCGCTCGTTGTCGGGCCCCTCCGTGGCGAAGCGCGAGGCGAGCTGGAAGGTGCGTCTGAAGGTCTCGCCCGCCCTGCCCATGCCCTGCGCGTCGGAGGAGGTGATGCCGATGACGCCCAGGTCGTGCAGTACGTTCTCGGCGCCCATCGTGCCCGCCCTGATCCGGTCGCGGGCGATCACCTGGTCGCTGGGCAGGTCGGGCTTGAGCCCGTGCGCCGCGACGATCATGTCGTAGTGCTCGCCGAGCGCGTCGCGGCCGAAGGGCAGCGTCGGGTTGGTGGAGGAGCCGATGACGTTGGCGACGCCCGCCATGCGCAGCACGTTCGGGACGTGGCCTCCGCCGCACCCCTCGATGTGGAAGGCGTGGATGGTCCTGCCCTCCAGGACGGCGAGCGTGTCCTCCACCGACAGGCACTCGTTGAGCCCGTCGGTGTGCAGGGCCACCTGGACGTCGTGCTCCTCGGCCACCCGCAGCGCGGTGTCCAGCGCCGTGGTGTGCGCACCCATGTCCTCGTGCACCTTGAACCCGCACGCGCCGCCCTCGACCAGCGCCTCCACCAGCGGATCGGCCACCGACGACGAGCCGCGCGCCAGGAAGCCGATGTTGACGGGCCAGGCGTCGAAGGCGGCGAAGGCGTTGCGCAGCGCCCAGGGGGAGTTCACGCCCACGCCCCACACGGGCCCGAACTCCTGCCCGATGATCGTGGTGACCCCCGAGGCGAGCGACGCCTCCATGATGCGCGGCGACATCAGGTGGACGTGCGTGTCGATCGCGCCCGCCGTGGCGATCAGCCCCTCGCCGGAGACGATCGTGGTGCCGGTGCCGACCACCACGTCCACGCCGTCGAGGGTGTCGGGGTTGCCGGCGCGGCCGATCGCGTGGACGCGCCCCTCGCGCACCCCGATCGACACCTTCCTGACGCCGAGCATCGCGTCGATCACCAGCACGTTGCTGATCACCAGGTCGCAGGTCTCGCGGATGGAGGCGGCCTTCAGGTGCAGCCCGTCACGGGCGGTCTTGGCGAACCCGGCGAGGAACTCCTCGCCCGGCTGCTGCGAGTCGTGCTCCACCTGGACGACCAGGCCGGTGTCGCCGAGCCGTACCAGGTCGCCCTGGCGAGGTCCGTGCACCCCGATGTAGTCGTGCACCCTAAGCCCCCTCGTATCCGCAGGCGCGCGCTCTGCGCAGCGCCTCTTCCTTCGCGCCCGGCGCGTCCAGCGGCCCGTCCACCAGCCCGGCGAAGCCGATCACCGTACGGCCGCCGCCGATCGGCGCCAGCTCGACCTCCACCGTGGCCCCCGGGTCGAAGCGCACCGTGGCCCCCGCGGGGATGTTGAGCCGCATGCCGTAGGCCTCCTCGCGGGCGAAGCGCAGGCGCGGGTTGGCCTCGAAGAAGTGGAAGTGGGAGGTGACCGAGACCGGGACCTGCGCGGTGTTGAGCACCTGCACCCGCGCGGAGGCGGGCGGCTGCATCCAGTCTCCCGCGGACACGACGGCGCCAGGCGCGGCCTCGCCCATGGAGCCGCCGCCGAACGGGTCGGTCACCACCGCGAGCCTGCTGCCGTCGTCGAACACCGCCTCGACCGTCACCTGGGTCACGATGTCGGCCACCCCCGGCAGCACGTCCTGCGGCCCGAGCACCTCGCGGCCCGCCGCGATGGCCTCGGCCAGCCTCGCCCCGTCTCTGGCCGCCTCGCACACCGCGTCGGCGATGAGCGCGGTGGCCTCGGGCACGTTCAGGCGCAGCCCGCGCGCCCGTCTGGCGCGGGCCAGCTCGGCGGCGGTGAAGAGCAGGAGTCTGTCCTGCTCGGTCGGTGTCAAGCGCATGGGTGACCTCCTCAACGGCACCAGTGGAACATCCGCAGGTGGGAACCGCTGACGCGGGTGACCGTATCGTCATACAGGTTCTCCGTACAAGCTGTCGAGAAAGGATCTACGGGCGTAGCGTGGCTGTATGCGCGAGGCACATGCTGAAGACGCGAGGACCGAGGCCAGACGAGTTATCAACAATCTGCTCGGCGAGCAGCGGCCGACGGCCGCCACGCTGATCGCCGACGCGCGCGCCACGCTGGGCGACGAGCGCGCCTCCCAGTGCCTGGAGCTGGCTCTGGGCGCCTCACTGACCAGGAGATCGGCGGAGCTGTCGTCCATCGCCGCGCTCGTGGTCGGGGTGCGGGAGCTGGGCGAGGGCTGGTGGGAGAGCGAACGGGGAGGCAAGCTGCCCGCCCCCATGGAGGTGCTGCGCACCTCGACGGCGGTCGACCCGTGGACCGATCTGACCCTGCTGGAGATGCTGGCGGCGTGGATCGCCGACGACGCGGCCGACGCGTTGTGGGGGCCCGCCGTCGCGGAGGTCGACCTCAACTCCTGGCAGGCGGAGGACCGCATCGAACTGCCCGGCACCGCACAGCCCGGCCAGCGCCTGGTCGTCCACTTCGACGCGGGAGGAAGGCTCGACGCGCTGGTGACCAGGCGTCCCGACGACGATCTCGGCTCCAACCTCGACTTCTCCTCCCTGCGCTACTCCAAGCCCGCCGAGGCGCAGTGGAGCTGGGGAGTGGCGGCGGGGCTAGGCCCCCACCGGCTGCCGGGAGAGGACCCCGACCCCTATGCCAGGACGGTGCCTGGCGACGCGGTGCGCATCCTGAGGGAGTGGGCGCTGCGACACGGCGCGACGCCGGAACAGCTGGGCGAGTCGTGGTCGGATGTCGGCGACGTGGTGGCCGCCATCGAACGGGTCGACTGGATGTGGCGCAGCGGGGAGTGGTTCGGCTGGTGGCGGGGCGCCTCGGCGCTCGTTGACGATTCGGGCTACCTGCCCCACCGCTTGGAAGAACTCGCGGCTGGTTGAGTGTTACAGCACGTCATGAAGGTAGAGATTTTCTCGGACGTGGTCTGTCCTTGGTGTTATATGGGGCACAAGCGCTTCGCCAGGGCGGCCGCGCGTCACACGGGCGAGGTGGAGGTCACCTACCGCCCGTTCGAGCTCAACCCCACGGCCACGGCCGAGGGCGAGCCGCTGCTGGAGGCGCTGCGGCGCAAGTTCGGCGGCGACGTCGCGCAGATGACCTCCAGGGTCGCGGCCGTGGGAGCCGAGGAGGGGCTGGAGCTCCACTTCGACAGGGCGGTCAGCGCGAACTCCTTCGAGGCCCACCGGCTGATCGAGCTGGCCTCCCGCCAGGGGCTGGGCGCCCCGATGACCGAGCGCCTGTTCGCCGCCCACTTCACCGACGGGCTCAACATCGCCGACGCCGAGGTGCTGGCCAAGCTGGCCGCCGAGGTCGGGGTGAGCGACACGGGCGAGGCGGGCGACGAGGTCCGCGAGCAGCTCGGCAGGGCTCGCGAGCTCGGCATCACCGGCGTGCCGTTCTTCCTGTTCGAGGGGGAGTTCGGCGTCTCGGGCGCGCAGCCGGAGGAGACCTTCCTTGCCGCGCTCGAGGAGGTCGCCGAGCGCACCGGCCGGCGTGCCGCGCCGCGGGCGCGCTGATCCTCAGGCGGAGGCGGTCAGGCTCTCCTGCGTCCTGGCCGCCCCGCCCCCGCCAGGCATCGCCCCGTCGGCCGGCGGCGCCGCTCCGTCGGTCGGCGGCGCCGCCGCGCCCTCGGCGGGCGCCGCTTGGTCCGCGGCAGGCATCGCCAGCTGGCCGCTGCGGTGGTGGCGGCGGCAGAGCACCTGGTAGCGGACGGGCGAGGCGTCGGTGTCGCCGATCACGACCTGCTCGCCGCTGCGCGCCATCGCGCCCCCGACGACGCGGGCGTTCAGCAGCCCGGGCCGCCCGCACCAGCACAGCACCTCGACCTGCAGCCTGCACACCTCGTCCGCCAGCTCGAACAGGCGCTGCGCGGCGGGGAACATCCGCGACCTGAAGTCGGAGGCCAGGCCGAAGGCGTAGACGTCCACCCCGTGCCCGTCGACCAGGTCGGCCAGCTGCTCGATCTGCTCCATGGTGTAGAAGCACGCCTCGTCGCAGATGAGGTAGTCGATCCTGTCGTGGCCCCGCACCAGCTCCACCAGGTCGAGGGAGTCGTCCACCTCGATGGCGTCGAGCCCGAGCCCTATCCTGCTGGTGACCTTCGGTCCTCCCGACCTGTCGTGCTTGGTCAGCACCAGCCCGCGCCTGCCCTGCCGTCCGTGGTTGTAGTTCATCTGGAGCGCCAGCGTGGACTTACCGCAGTCCATGGGGCCGAAGTAGAACTTCAGCACGGCGTCGCGGGCGGCGGCTGGCACGGCAGAGAGCGCGGACAATTCGGTCACAGGCCGCTAGCTTACTGGGCATCACCTATGGTCCCATCGCTATCAGGAGGCAACTGTGGCCACGGACAACCCCGCGGCGCTCGACGCGTTGATGACCCCCGACGACCTGACCGCCGCCCAGGCCGACGCCGCACGCTGGCGCTACGGCTTCTTCGTGGTCCTGACCGGCATCATCGTGATCCTCGTCGCGTTCGGGGCCGCGGTGTTCGCCACCAAGGAGTTCGCGACCATGTTCGCGGGGGTGTGCGGCGTGATCGGCACCATCATCGGCGCCTACTTCGGCATCCAGGCCGGCCAGTCGGGCAAGGCACGCGTGGAGATGGAGCTGACCAGGGCCCACGAGCTGGCCGTACGGCTGGCCGCCTACGTCGGCACCGAGCACGCCCCGAAGGTGATCGACGACGTGCTCGGCAGCAGGAGACGATGAAGAAACGCCGGTTGTTCGGCAGGTTTCGCTGATCCCCGCAGGCAGGTCCACGGGTAGAGACTGAACCCATGCGTATCGGAGTGGACACCGGCGGCACGTTCACCGACGTGGTGGCGGTCGACGAGCGGACCGGCGAGATCTTCACCACCAAGACCCCCTCGACGCCCGCCAACCCGGCCGACGGGTTCATGGCGGGCCTCGGGAAGGTCGGCGCCGCGAAGGCGGGAGCGGAGGTCACCGGGCTGGTGCACGGCACCACGGTGGCCACCAACCAGCTGCTCGAGGACAGGATCGAGGACCTCGGGTTCGTGACCACCGAGGGGTTCGAGTTCATCCTGGAGATCGCCAGGCAGAGCGTGCCCGACGGCTACGGCAACTCCTACTTCTGGGTGAAGCCGCCCAGGATCGTGCCCGTGCACAGGGTGAAGACGGTCGGCGGACGCCTCGACCACCTCGGCGCCGAGGTCAGGCCCTTCGACGAGGAGGAGGCGGCGCGGGTCGCGCGGTGGTTCAGGGAGCGGGGGATCACCGCGATCGGGGTGTGCTTCCTGCACTCCTACGCCAATCCCGAGCACGAGGAGCGCATGAGGCGGGTGCTCGAGAGAGAGCACCCTGAGGCCGTGGTCTCGCTCTCGAGCGACGTGCTGAGGGAGTACAGGGAGTACGAGCGCTCGGTCACGACGCTGGTCGACGCGGCGGTCAAGCCGACGATGCGGCGCTACATCGCCAACCTGTCCGAGCGGCTGCGCATGCCGTACTCGGTGATGAAGTCGAACGGCGGCATCCTCAGCGCCGCCGAGGTGGTGCACCAGCCGATCACCACGGTGCTGTCGGGACCGGCGGCAGGGGCGCTGGGGGCGGCGCTGATCGCCTCCACCGCGGGGCACCCCTCGGTCATCACGCTGGACGGCGGCGGCACCTCCACGGACGTGGCGGTGGTCGTGGACGGCGAGCCCTCGCTCACCACCGAGGGGTCGATCGGCCGCTACCCCTGCAAGATCCCGATGATCGACATCGTGACCGTGGGCGCGGGAGGCGGCTCGATCGCGTGGATCTCGCCCGAGGGCACGCTGAAGGTCGGTCCCAGGTCGGCGGGCGCCGATCCCGGGCCACTGTGTTACGGCAAGGGCGGCGGGGACGTCACTGTCACCGACGCGCACGTCTTCCTCGGCAGGATCCCTCCGCACCTGCTCGGCGGGGAGATCCCGCTGGACAGGCAGGCGGCCAGGGAGGGCGTCGAGGCGCTGGCGGCCAAGCTCGGCCTCACCCCCGAGCGCACCGCGACGGGGATCCTGGAGATCAGCGCGTTCAACCAGTGCAACGCGATCAGGCAGATCACCGTCAAACGCGGCCTGGACGTGCGCGACTTCCCGCTGGTGACCTTCGGAGGCTCGGGGCCGCTGCTGGCCTGCCGCCTCATCGACATCCTGGGGCTGCCCGCGGTGATCGTGCCGCCCGACCCGGGCAACGTGTCGGCGTTCGGCCTGCTCACCGTGGACGTCAAGAACGATTACGTCCGCACCCATGTCACGAAAAATCCGGACCTGGGGGTGCTGGCGGGGATCTTCGCCGAGCTGGAGGGGCAGGCGGTCGCCGCGCTCGAGCGCGAAGGCTTCACCTCGCCCGTCTGCCGGCGAAGCGCCGACCTGCGCTACTACGGCCAGGCCTACGAGGTGCGCGTCGCGGCGCCGCCAGGCCCGCTCGGCGAGGAGTGGCGCGCCGAGGTGCTCGCCCGCTTCCACGAGGAGCACGAGCGGCTCTACGGCTACGCCTACCGCGACGATCCCCGCCACGCGGTGGAGTGGGTCAACCTGAGGGTGTCGGGCATCGGCCCCATCACCCGGCCCGCCATCCCCGAGCGCCCGGGACGCGCCGAAGCGGCCCTCACCGCGCAGGGCGGGCGGCCCGTCTGCTTCGACGAGCGCGAGGGCTGGGCCGAGCGCCCCGTCCACCAGCGCGCCGACCTGCGCTGGGGCGACGTGGTCAGCGGCCCTGCCGTGATCGAGGAGTACGGCTCCACCCTGCCGCTGCACCCCGGCTTCACCGCCGAGTGCGACTCGCACGGCAACCTGGTCATCCGCGGGCACGGCGCGAGCGAACCAGGCACGAGCACGACCGAGAAGGGACAGAGCCGGTGACCGCCGTCGACCCGATCCTCGTCGAGATCGTCGAAGGGACGCTCGCCTCCGTGGAGAAGGAGGTCGAGACCGCGATCGCCCGCACCGCCCGCTCCCCGATGATCCGCGACGCCCACGACTTCCGCGCGGGCATCCACGACATCAGGCTGCGCAAGCTGACAGGCCGCTCCTACTCCGCCCTGGTCCAGCCGGTCGTGCGCGACTTCCCGCCGGAGACGATGAACCCCGGCGACGTCTTCTTCCACAACGACGTCTATCTCTCCGAGGGTGGCATCGGCCACCTGCCCGACCTCTGCGTCACCGTGCCCGTCTTCCACCGGGGCGAGGTGGTGGCCTTCGTGCAGGCCTTCGGCCACCACGACGACATCGGAGGGTCGGTGCCGGGCAGCATGCCCTCCCACGCCCGCTCGGTCTTCGAGGAGGGCCTGATGGTCCCCCCGATCAGGCTGTGGGAGCGCGGCGTGCCCAACGAGGCCGCCCTGCGCATCATGACGCGCAACTCCCGCATGCCCGACTCGCTCGCCGGTGACCTCGACGCCGAGTGCTCGGCCTGCCTGATGGGGGCGCGCCGCCTGGCCGAGCTCTTCGACCGCTACGGCAGGGCCGAGGTCGAGCGGTGCTTCGACGCCATCATCGACAAGACCACCGAGACCTTCCGCAGGGAGCTGCTGTCGAAGATCCCCGAGGGCACCTACGTCTGGGAGGACTACGCCGAGCACGACGGTGTGGACGAGCCGCGCCTGCACGCCCAGCGCATCACGCTCACCCGCGTGGAGGACAGGCTCGTCATCGACTTCACCGGCACCTCGCCGCAGGCCAAGGGCCCCATCAACCACGCGGGGGACTACGCCGACGGGGTGTTCCTGAAGAAGTGGCTGGCCCCGATCCTGCGCAACCTGGCCGACACGCCCGAGCGGATGGCCGAGCTGGACGTCAACGAGGGCGTGGTCCCGCTCATCGAGATGCGCTTCCCCGAGAAGGGGACGCTGCTGACGCCGATCTTCCCCGCGCCCACCAACGCCAGGACCTTCGTCATCCTGCGGCTGCTCGGGGTGCTGGCGGGGGTGCTGGCCAAGGCGACGAACGGGCGGATGCCCGCCGACCAGGAGACCATCCGCTACACCGGCGTGTACGGCGAGGACGGCGGCGGCGTGCCGTACCTCATGAGAGAGGTCCTGGGCGGCGGCTCGGGCGGCCGGTGGTACGCCGACGGGGAGGACACGATCCACGTGGTGCCCGACTCCCGCAACATCCCCGTGGAGTTCGCCGAGGCGCGCTGGCCCTTCAGGGTGGAGCGGCTCGGGCTCGCGGTCGACTCGGGGGGTCCTGGGCTGTTCAGGGGCGGGCTCGGCTACGACAAGCACATCAGGATGCTCGGGGACGCCTCGTACATGTCGATCGCCGACCGGTCGATCCTGTCGTGCTGGGGGGTCAACGGGGGCAGGGCCGGGCGTCCCTTCACGGTGTCGGTGGCGGGGCAGGAGATGGAGGGGCTGGTCGACGACCATCCGGTGCGGGCGGGCGAGGTCATCCGCATCCGCACCACGGGAGGCGGCGGCTGGGGCTCGCCGTACGAGCGCGATCCGGAGAGGGTGGCCGCCGACGTGCGCGACGGGAAGGTCTCGGTCGAGGGCGCCAGGACCGACTACGGGGTGGTCTTCGAGGAGGGCGCAGGGCCGGAGGGGTTCAGGGTGGACGTGCCCGCCACGGCCGAGCTGCGCGCCAGGCTGGCCGAGGAGCCCGTCAGCTTCTTCGACAGGGGACCCGGCTATCCGAGGCTCGCCGACGGCAGGACCCACGCCGAGGTGGACGAGCGGTAGCCGCGGGGAGCCGGGGAGACTGGCTCGCCTCGGACGGGGGCGAGGGTGTCATGATGGCGCACATTCCGGATTTGGAGGACGCTGTGCGCATTGCCTTGGCCGGGTTGGCCACCAGTCACCCCTACACCGACGCCCGAACCCTGGCCCGCCACGCCGAGCTCCTCGTATGGGAGCAGGACGCCGAGAGGCTGCGGCGCTTCACCGACGAGCATCCGGGGGCGAAGGTCGCGGCCGGCCTGGCCGAGCTGCTCGCGACCGAGCCCGACGGCGTCGTGCTCACCGTGCCGAACCCCCAGGCGCCCGACGCCCTGCGCGCGGTGCTGGAGACGGGCGCCCCGGTGTTCATGAACAAGCCCGCCGCCGCGACCAGGGCCCAGCTCGACGCCCTCGACCGGCTGGAGATCACCGATCGGGTGCTGTCCAGCTCCGTGCTGAGGTTCGCGCCCGCCTTCACCGCCGCGCGGATCGACCCCGCCGAGGTGCTGTCCGTGCGCGCCACCGTCAGGCACGACGTCGGGCTCTGGGCCACCGGCTACAACCCGTGGCAGGACACGCCTGGCGAGGGCGGCGGCACCATGGTCACGATGGGCATCCACGGGGTGGAGCTGCTCGTGGCGCTGCTCGGCCCCGCCGTACGGCTGGCGGGCGCGGCCGGCTCGGTCCGCCACTACGAGGGCCTGCGCTCGGAGGACACCGGCGTCATGGCGCTGCGGTGGGACAGCGGAGTCACGGGCACGGTCGAGATCATCGGCGTCTCGGACTCCGAGGCGTACACCGTCACCGTGCACACCCGGCAGGGCTCGCGCGACATCGTCATCGACAGCGGCGACGACGTCCTCAAGGGCCTGGGCTACGAGGGGACGGTCGAGGCCTTCCTCGCCATGGTCGGCGGGGCACCGAGCCCCGTGCCGTGGGCCCAGACCAGGGCGATTCTGGGCGTTCTGGTGGATGCCCGCGAGGCCGTTCCGGCTCGATAAAAACGGCGCCCCATTGACAGGAAAACACTCGCGAAGTTACGGTCTGGACCGTAAATGAGAGGAGTTCGGGGTGCGGACGGTAGCAGAGCTCGAGGAACGGCTGGCGAGACCCAGCGACGGTCTCGTCGACGACCTGGCCAGGCTCGACGGCGACATCATGATCCTTGGTGCGGGAGGGAAGCTCGGACCGAGCCTGGTCAGGCTCGCCCTCAACGCGACGAAGGGGAGCAGGCGGGTCGTGGCCGTCTCCAGGTTCTCCGAGCCTGGCCTGGCCGAGGACCTCACGCGTGAGGGCGCCACGGTCGTCAGCGCCGACGTGGCCGACGAGCAGGCCCTGCGCCACCTGCCCGACGTGGAGAACGTGGTCTTCCTGGTCGGCGCCAAGTTCGGCACCCAGGGCGCCGAGCACGCCACCTGGTTCACCAACTCCTACCTGCCGGGACGGGTCGCCGACCGGTTCAGGGACAGCAGGATCGCGGCGCTGTCGACCGGCAACGTCTACCCGCTCGTCCCCGTGACGAGCGGCGGCGCGACCGAGGAGACCCCTGCCGACCCCGTGGGCGAGTACGCGATGAGCTGCCTGGGCAGGGAGCGGGTGATGTCGCACTTCAGCGAGAAGTACGGCACCCGCCTGGCCCTCATCAGGCTCAACTACGCCGTCGAGATGCGCTACGGCGTGCTGGTCGACCTGGCGCAGAAGGTCCACGCCGGCGAGCCCATCGACGTGTCGACGGGCATGGCCAACGTGGTCTGGCAGGGGTACGCCAACGAGGTCACGCTCCGCGCGCTGCTGCACGCGCAGGCTCCGCCGTTCACGCTCAACCTGACAGGACCCGAGCTGATCTCGGTACGGCAGGCCGCGACCGACCTCGGCAGGGCCATGGGCAAGGAGCCCTCCTTCGTGGGCGAGGAGGCGAACACGGCGCTGTTGTCGAACGCCGCCAGGTGTCACAGGCTCTTCGGCTACCCGGAGCTGGCGCCCGCCGAGCTGATCGAGCTCACCGCGCGCTGGGTCGCCGACGGCGGCCCGCTGCTCGGCAAGCCGACCAAGTTCGAGCGCCGCGACGGCCGGTTCTGATCAGCATGCTCATCGATCGAGGGGGAAGCGACGTGCTCAGCACGGCTCCAGAGGCTCAGACGTCCGTCCGCGACCTGTTCAGGCGCGGCCTGGTCATCCCCGCGCACCCGCTGGCGCTCGACGCGGGACGCAGGCTGGACGAGCGCCGCCAGCGGGCGCTGACCCGCTACTACGTCGAGGCCGGCGCGGGCGGCCTGGCGGTTGGTGTCCACACCACGCAGTTCGCCATCCACGGCACCGAGCTGCTGCCGCCGGTGCTCGAGCTGGCGGCGGAGACCGCCCGCGAGGCGGGCCGCGAGATCGTCATGGTGGCAGGCGCGACGGGCCCGACCGCGCAGGCCGTGGCCGAGGCGGAGCTCGCCAGGTCGCTCGGCTACCACATGGTGCTGCTCAGCCCCCACAGGGAGCTGAACGAGGACCAGCTGATCGAGCGGGCGCGCGCGGTCGGCGAGGTGCTGCCGGTCATCGGCTTCTACCTGCAGCCCGCCGTCGGCGGTCGCACGCTGTCCAGGAGCTTCTGGACGAGGCTGGCCTCGATCGAGTCGGTCGTCGGCATCAAGGTGGCGCCGTTCGACCGCTACCGCACGCTCGACGTGCTGCACGGGGTGGTCAGGGCGGGGCGCGCCGACCAGGTGGCGCTCTACACCGGCAACGACGACCACATCCTGGCCGACCTGATCACCACCCACCGGGTGATCGTGGACGGCCGCGAGGTCGAGGTCGAGTTCGTCGGCGGCCTGCTCGGCCAGTGGGCGGTCTGGGTCAAGAAGGCGGTCGAGCTGCTGGAGGAGGCCAAGCTGGCCCGCGCGGGCGACGACGCGGCCGTGCGCAGGCTGCTCGGGCTCGACGGTCACCTCACCGACGCCAACGCCGCCATCTTCGACTCGGCCAACGGCTTCCACGGCTGCATCCCCGGCATCCACGAGATCCTGCGCCGCCAGGGGCTGCTGGCCGGGCGCTGGTGCCTGGACCCCGCAGAGGAGCTGTCTCCAGGACAGCTCGCCGAGATCGACCGCGTGTGGGCCGCCTACCCGTGGCTGCGCGACGACGAGTTCGTCGCCGAGGGCCTCGACCGGTGGCTGGCCTAGCGGGCCAGCAGGATCGGCGGATGGCCCGGCTAGAGGGTCAGCCGGTAGAGGGTCAGCGGGCGGCCACTGGTCCCGCTGGTCAGGTTGCCGGTGCGCTCGGCGAGCCCGGCCAGCTCCAGTCGGTGCAGCATACGGCGGGCCGTGCGCTGCTGCACCGCGAGCCGCTCGGCGATCTCCCTGGTGGTCAGCGGCTCGCCGCCGGCCGCCTCGCGGGCCTCCAGCAGCTTCTCCAGCGTGGGCACCGAGAGGCCGACCCTGCGGGCGATCACCGACAGGTTCTGCTCGCCGGCGGGTGTCGCGCCGACCGAGTCCAGCACGATGTCGGTGTCGGCGCGCAGCGACAGCACCGCGGCGACGTCGCCGATGCGCCTGGCCCTGGCCAGCGCCCTGCGCGCCAGGCTCTCGGCCTCCGCCGCGCTGCGGCCGAGCCCGAAGCCCACCCTGACCACCTGGCTCGTCACGGTCAGCCGCGACAGCATCGGCAGGCAGGAGAAGCCGCCCGTGGCGTCGGCCAGCGGGCCCCTGGTGGTGACCAGCAGATGCGTGCCGCCCCTGAAGGCGGCCAGCGTGCCACCGAGGGCCGCCGCCTCGCGCAGCAGGCCCTCCTCGCTGTCGACCTCGATCAGCCCGAGCGCGATCTGCGCGTCCTCCTGCGCCTGGCCCTCGGCGGTGAGCAGCAGCTGGCGCAGCGCCACCCGCACCGAGTGCACCGAAGGCGCGAGGCGCAGCACGTGCATGTCGTCGCGCAGCGCCTCGTGCACCGAGCTGAGGCAGGTGATCACCGCGTGGTCGCCGCCGCGCCGGTGGAAGGAGACCGCCTTCTTGGAGGTCATCTCGGGCCGGTAGGGCAGCGTGCGCACCTGCTCGGTGGGCAGGCCCGCCTCCTCGAAGGTGGCGTGGACGTCGGCGGCCGAGATCGTGTCGATGGACAGGCGCGTGATGTCCTGGCCCTCGTGCTGCAGCCGTACCAGAGCGGTCAGCAGCGTCGCCCCGGAGTAGTCGACGAACGCCGCAGGGCGGGTGAGCGCCTCGGCGTCACTGGCCAGCATGTACGGCACGATGCCGGTGAACAGCCAGCCCTCCACGGTGGAGGAGTGCGCTTCGACGATCGCGGGTGCCTGCGACTCGTGGTCGTAGTCGAGCCGCAGCGCGGTGACGCCCGGCTGCTCCTCGCAGGTGGCCGCGACGTCGTCGACCAGATCGTGCGGGCCGACGACCCCGATGACGATTCCCACCCACGCCTCCCTCTGCCATATTACGGTCAAGACCGAAAGGGTAACTCGTGACTCCGAACTTTCCAACCATGGCCGATCCCGAGGGCCGCACGCTCGGCGACGAGGAGGTGGCCGCCCTGGAGCGGGTGATCCGCTCGGGCATGCTCAACTCCGTGTGGGGAACCGAGGCCAAGGCGCTCGAAGGCGAGATGGCGCAGCTGTACGGCTCCCGCCACGCGATCGCGTGCAGCTCCGGCACCGCGGCTCTCCATCTGTCGGTCGTGGCGGCTGCGCCGGACCCCGGAGACGAGATCATCACGACGCCGATCACGGACTTCGGGACTGTGGCCCCCATCTTGGCGCAGAACGCCGTTCCTGTCTTCGCGGATGTGGACCCCTCCGACGGCAATCTCGATCCTTCCGCGGTCGAGGCCCTCATCGGGCCGAGGACGCGGGCGATCATGGCGGTCCACCTGTTCGGCGCGGCCGCGCGCATCGACGAGCTCAGGGCGCTGGCCGACAGACACGGGCTGGCGTTGATCGAGGACTGCGCCCAGGCCTGGCTCACCGAGCTCCCCGCCCAGGGGCCGGGGCTCCCCGCCCAGGAGTCGGGGCTCCCTGCCCAGGGGCCGGGGGAGGAGCTCGGGAGCGGTGCGCGGGGCGTGGGGGGAGGCAGGCTCGCGGGCACCGTGGGCGACGTCGGCACCTTCAGCCTCCAGCAGTGGAAGCACATCACCTGCGGCGACGGCGGCGTGGTCATCACCCAGGACGACGAGCTGGCCCGCAGGATGCGCCTGTTCTCCGACAAGGGATGGGACCGCGCCGCCGGACGGTCGCACGCCAGCCTGGGCCTCAACTACCGCATGACCGAGCTCCAAGCCGCCGTCGCCCGCGCCCAGCTGGCCAAGCTGGACGGCGTGCTGGCCGCCAGGCGGCGCACCGCCGCCCACCTGCTGAAGGCCTTGGAAGGGCTGCAGGGGCTGCGGCTGCCGCGCCCCGAGGGGCACGCATGGTGGCTGTTCCCCGTCGTCCTTCCGGACGGCGGCGCCGGCGAGCTGGCCGCCCACCTGGGGGCCGCGGGGATTCCGGCGCGGGCCGGTTACCTCGGGGAGCCGCTGAACAGGGCGCCCGTGTGGCAGGGGCCCGTCTACGGCGCCTCCCGCTACCCGCTGGAGGGCTACACGCCCGCGGCCTGCCCGGAGGCGGAGCGGCTGGTGGCCGAGACGCTGCTGGTCATCGACTGGAACGAGCACTACACCGACGAGCACGTCGAGCTCATCGCGGAGCGAATCAGGAACAGGCCGTAGTTACGTTCGTGTATCGGGCATTGACCGACCATCTCCCCGCTTACTAGGTTTCGGTCAGGACCGGTATTCATGAAAGGAAGCCGCCGATGAGGAAGGTAGCGGCAGCCGGAATCGCGGCCGCCATGAGCGTCGTGATCGCCGGGTGCGGGTCCGGTGGCTCAGGATCCGACAAGAGCACTGTGACCCTCTGGATGTACCCCGTCATCGCCGACCAGGCCAAGAACCAGGCCTTCTGGGGCAAGGTCGAGAAGGACTTCGAGACCGCCAACCCCACGATCGACGTCAAGATCGACCAGCAGCCGTGGGACGGCCGGCAGGAGAAGATCACGACGGCCCTCGCCTCGAGGAAGGGCTTCGACCTCGTCGTCCTCGGGCCCGACCAGATCCCGCAGTACGCCCAGCAGGGCACCCTCGAGCAGCTCGACGACGTGATCGCCAAGGACAAGGCCGCCTACCTGCCCAACGCGCTGACCGCGCTGACGGTCGACGGCAAGCTCTACGGTGTTCCGATCTACCAGACGATCACCGCCCCGATCTTCAACAAGAAGCTGTTCGCCGAGGCGGGCGTCACGGAGGTGCCCGACACCCTGGAGGAGCTGAAGGCGGCGGCGCCGAAGCTGGCCGCGAAGAAGGTGGCGGTGCTCGACTACCCCGGCAAGCCCGAGGTCTCGCTCAACCAGAGCTTCTACCCGATCCTCTGGGCCAACGGCGGCACCGTCTTCGCCCCCGACGGCAAGAGCGTCGCCTTCAACGGCCCCGAGGGCGTGCAGAGCCTGCAGTACCTGCTCGATCTGAAGGCCGCGGGCGGCCTGCCGGAGAACACCGCGAGCAAGGGCAACGACATCGAGGGCGGCCCGCTGGCAGGCGGCAAGTCCGCGATGTACCACGCCGCCACCGCGGGCATGGTCGAGCAGCTCGCCGCCGCGATCGGCGAGGAGAACGTGGGCGTCGGCCTGCCGCTCGAGGGCACGAAGCGGGTCGCGTTCGGCATCCCTGGCGGGCTCGTGCTGGCCAAGCACGCCGCCGACAAGGACGCGGCCAAGAAGTTCGCCGGCTACCTCGCCTCCACCACCGTGGCGGCCGAGCTGGCCAAGGAGTCCGGCTTCTTCTCGGCGAGGACCGACGTCACCATCCCCGGGCAGTCGGCCGCCTCCAAGGAGTTCGCCAAGTCCCTGGAGTTCGCCTTCCCCGGCGACACCCACCCGAAGGCCCGTCAGGTGATGGCGATGATCGCGTCGCACATCCAGGCGGCGCTGCTCGGCAAGGAGGACGCCAAGACCGCCCTCGACGCCGCGGCGAAGGAGGCCAACGAGCTGCTGTCCAGCGGCAGCTGACACGATTGGGGCCTTCCTGAGGGAAGGCCCTGTTTTTCTGGAAAGGTGTGAATGCCGGTGCGTCATCGCCTGCGTGATCCGGTCACTGGACTGCTGTTCGTCCTGCCCGTGCTCGTCCTTTTCCTGATCTTCCGGATCTTCCCCACGCTGGGTGCGGCGGGCATGAGCCTGACCAACTGGAACATCGGCGGGGAGTGGGACGTCGTCGGGGCCGACAACTACGTCCGGCTGTGGAACGACCCGAACTTCTGGGCCAGTCTGCGCGTCACCCTGGTGTACGCGGCGATCTTCGTGCCGCTGACGGTGCTCGTCTCGCTGGGCACCGCGCTGCTGCTCAACGCGGTGATCTTCATGCGGGGGCTGTTCCGCAGCATGCTGTTCCTGCCCTACGTCACGAGCTTCGTCTTCGCCGGCATCATCTGGCGCTGGATCTACGAGTTCGACGGCCTGCTCAACGGCCTGCTCACCAAGGTCGACCTCGGCCCCGTCCAGGTGCTGGAGAGCTCCTCGCTGGTGCTGCCCGCGCTTGCGGTCGTCTCCTGCTGGAAGGGGTTCGGCTACTCGATGCTGATCCTGCTGGCCGGCCTGAAGGCGATCCCCGGCTCGTACATGGAGGCCGCCCGCGTCGACGGCGCAAGCGCCTGGCAGCGCTTCCGCAGCATCACGCTGCCGCTGCTCAAACCCGCGCTCTTCTTCGTGCTGGTGATCGAGACGATCAGCTCGTTCCAGGTCTTCGACACCATCTACGTGATGACCGGCGGCGGCCCCGCCAAGGCCAGCTACACGCTCATCTACGGCATCTACGAGCGCGGCTTCCGCTTCTTCGAGTTCGGCTACGCGGCCACGTGGGGGATGGTGCTGTTCGCCATCGTGCTGGCCATCTCGCTGATTCAGCGCCGCTTCCTCGGGAGGGGGAACACGTGACGCTCACCGCCACCCGCCCCGCGGCCACCAGCGCCCGCGCCACGACCAGGCCCCGCCGTCCGCGCGGCAAGTGGTGGCTGTTCGCGCTGCTGGCGCTGATGTCGCTGCTGACGGTCGCGCCGTTCGCCGCGATGATCATCGTGGCGCTCAGCCCCAGGGGCAAGCCCACGGTGCCCGTCCAGTGGCCGGAGTCGCTGACCCTCGACAACATCACGCAGGTGCTGTCGGCGTCGGGCTTCGCCCAGTGGACGCTCAACTCGCTGATCTACTCGGCGGTGTCCGTCGTCGTCATCCTGATCACGGCCTCCATGGCCGGATACGCCTTCGCCAAGAAGCGCTTCCCCGGACGCGACGCCATGCTCTGGACGTTCCTCGCCACGATGATGGTGCCGTTCCAGGCGACGCTGATCCCCGTCTTCGTGCTCATCTCGAACCTGAACGGGGTCGACACGTTCTGGGGCCTGATCGTCCCGACGCTGGCCAACTCGCAGGCCGTCTTCCTGATGCGCCAGTTCATCCTCGGCCTGCCCGACGAGCTGTTCGACGCCGCGAAGGTCGACGGGGCCTCGGAGCTGCGGGTCTACTGGACGATCGTGGTGCCGCTGACCAAGCCGATCATGGCGACGCTGGGCGTGTTCGTCTTCCTGTGGCACTGGAACGACTTCCTGTGGCCGCTGGTGCTGTCCCAGAGCGACGCGACCAGGACGCTGACGGTCGGCCTCACGATCCTGAGGACCGAGGAGCTCCAGTGGTCCATGGTGATGTCGTCGGCGGCGATCTCGGCGGTGCCGTGCCTGCTGGTCTTCTTCCTGCTGCAGCGCTACCTCGTCAACAGCATCGCGATGACCGGCCTCAAGTGACGGGACTCCCGCGGGCCGGGGGGTGATCGGCCCCGCGTCCCATCGGGAAGGCGGGCGTACCGCTTCGTGACGGGACGTCCTACGCTGGACGCCCCGAAACGTCCGGTGAGGGAGCGATCATGAGCACGGCAATCGACACGCGCGCCGCCCGCCTGCGCGACCGCCTGCGCGGCGCGCTGGTGGCCGCGGCGGCGACCCCGATGACCCGCACCGGCGAGGTGGACCTCGACCTCGCCGAGAGCTACTTCCACCGGCTCGTCGCCTCGGGCGCCGACGCCCTGGCCGTGCTCGCCCACACGGGCCGTGGCCCCTTCCTGCCCGCCGACGTGCGGCGCGGCCTGATCCTGCGCGCCAGGCGCACGGGCGTCCCCGTCATCGTGGGCGTCGGCGGGTCGGGCAGTGCGGCTCCGCACGCCGTCCACACCCGGGGCGCCGCGGCGCCTTCCGGCCGGGCGGCCCCCGACGGGGCGGCCCCCGCCGGGGCGGCGGCCGCCGAGGGAGCGGGGGTGGTCGAGGGAGCGGGGGTGGTCGAGCGGACGGTGGCCGACGCCACGACGGCGGCCGAGCTCGGCGCCGACGGCCTTCTGCTGTTCCCCTCGGCGGGCGACCGCGTCGCGCTGCACGACGCGGTGTGGCGGGCCGCGGGGCTGCCGATGATCGCCTTCGACCTCTACACCTCGCCGTGCCCGCCGGCCGTCATGCGCGAGATCCTCGGCCATCCCGGCGTGGCCGGGCTCAAGACCGCGTTGCTGTCGGACGCCATGGGCTGCCAGGAGACGATCGCCCTGACCCGCGAGGCGGGCAGGCTGGCGATCACGGGGGAGGACCGCATGTTCGGCCCCTCCCTGTTGTGGGGCGCCGAAGCGGCCCTGGTCGGCATCGCCGCGGCCTCGGTGGAGGCGACGGGCGCGGTGATGCGCGCCTTCGCGGGCGACGACCTGCGCGCCTTCGAGAAGGCCTCGGCCAGGCTGGACAGGCTCGCCGCCGCCACGTTCACCGCGCCGATGGAGGGCTATGTCCAGCGCATGCTGTGGCTGGCCGCCGCCGAGGGCCTCATCCCCGAATCCCATGCCCACGACCCCTTCGGTCCGGGCCTTCCCGAGGCCGAGCGCGCCGACGTCCTCGCCGCCTCGTCCTGAGGGCCGCGGAGGGGGATTCGCCGAACCGCTCGTCCTGAGGGCCGCGGGGGGATTCGCCGAACCGCTCGTCCTGAGGGCCGCGGGGGGATTTCGCCGAACCGGGTGGACATCGCGGCGCCGTTGACGAAGGGTTGAGCGCGTCGGCACATCCCTGTGAGAGCGACGAATGGACGGACATGCCCTTGATGATCGCCGCTTCCGTGCTGCTCGCCACGACCTTGACCGGCCTGCCCGCCTCCGCGCCCGTGCCCGGCACGGCGACGGGCGCCGGCACCTCGGCCGTGCGCGCGGCGGCCACGGCTCCCAACCTGCGGGCCTGCCATGACGGCAGGTGCAGGCTCACCCTCAGGAAGTCGGTCTCCTTCAGGGTCAGCTCCAGGTTCGGCATCACCAGGCTGGCCATCTCCTTCACCGGCCACTCCGTCAGGGTGAAGGGCACGGGGCCTGGCGTGACCTCGCAGGCGCTGCTGGGCGAGGGCACGACGGGGTCGGTCAACGGCATCGGCGTGCGCGTGCTCTCGCTGTCGAGCGGCAAGGCCGTCCTCCGCCTGACCCCTGTGCGCTGAACCTCCGTGCGCTGAACCTTCTTCTGGCGCCGGCCCCGCACGACGCGGCAGGGCCGCCCCGCTACGGCGGGACGGCCCTGCGGGAGAGCCCGAGGGGCCGGGCTCGGCGAGTGAGGGTCAGCGGGGAGAGATGGCGATGCGCACGAGGTTGCGGCCCTTGATGCCGTACAGCGCCCGCTCCGACGGGTCGATGTTCAGCTTGGAGCCGCCGCCGAACCAGTCGCTGGCCAGCCCCGTCACGATCTTCTTGGCCGTGAACGGCACCAGGTCGATCCGGTAGACCCCGTCCACGTCGCTGGTGTAGGCCGTGAACCCGGCGATCACCAGGTCGCCGCCCCTGTTGTTGACCTTGAGCGTCCGCGTCACCTTGCGCAGCCGCAGGTCGTACTCGAACAGCACGCCGGTGTTCGTCAGGCCGTACACCGCCGTGGCGGTGTGCTTCACGCCGGTGATGGAGGCGACGCCCTGCAGCGGCTCGATCTCCCACAGCAGCTTGCGCGAGCGCAGGTCGAAGGCGGCCAGCCGGGCCGTGGGCGTCACAGGGGGAGAGCCGAGCCCCTCCTGGGTGCTGGTGCCCAGGTAGGCGATGCCCCGCAGCGCGGTCACCGAGGCGACGGTCTGGCGTTCCACGATCGGGCGGTAGGTGTCGACCTTGCCGCTGCGCGGGTCGTAGACGTCGAGCGCGCCGTTGGGGTGACCAGGCTCGGACTGGGTCGGCATGACGATCAGGCGGGTGCGCCTGTCGTAGGCCAGGTCGCGCGGGCGGTCCTGGTTGTGTCCCGTGCGGAACAGCAGCTTGGCCTCGGGGTCGCCGATGCGGTGGGAGTAGAGCGCCGCCTGGGTGTAGATGCCGAGGTAGGTGGTGTCCCTGACAGTGATCATGGTCTTCGGCTCGCCGGGGATGGAGAGCCTGGTGACCTTGCCTGTGGCCAGTTCGTGCAGGTCGGCGCCGCTCTTGCCGCCGACGTAGACGTACTCGCCGTCGGAGTGCACCGACATGGGCGCCTCGGCGGCGGCGCGGTAGCCGCGCTGCACGTGGCTGAGGTAGTCGAGCTTGCCGGTGGCGGGGTCGTAGACGAAGACGCCGGGGTCCTGGATGCCGTAGATGCGGCCCTCGTGCTCCAGGATCCTGCCGGTCCCCGCCTCGAAGAACGGCACACCGAGGACCTCGAGCTTGTCCGTGGCGATGTGGTAGCGGTACAGGGTGCCGGAGGGTCGCCCGGCGAAGTAGACCCAGCCGTCGTGGATCAGCACCGCGACCACGTACTTCTCGCCCGGCGCGGTCGCCTTGACGATCTTGTAGTTGGCCGGGTCGGCCTTCTCGACCACGACCAGCTCGGCCAGCGACAGCACACCGCCCGCCACGTGCGTGTCGGAGCTCGACATGCTCGAGACCCAGTCGCGGTCGGCCAGCTCGGCGGGCAGCAGGTCGCGCTTCTCGCCGGTCTTCCTGTCGATCGCGATGAGGTGGGCGTTGGTGCCGATGCCGGCGTAGACGTGGGTGGCGTCGGCCTGGATGCTGCGCACGTACGACTCGCCCGCCACGGGCTGGCCGAGGTCGCGGCTGACGCCGGTGGCGGGGTCGTACTCCACGACCCTGCCTGGCTCGGACATGCCCATGTAGATCTTGCCGTCGGGCGAGGAGGCCATGGTCCAGATGAAGTGGTCGGGGTACTCGGCGAGCTTGGTCGTCGTGCCCGTCACCGTGTCGATCTTGTACAGGTCGGACCTGGAGTGGGTGCCGACGTACAGGTCGGTGCCCACCTTGCACATGGCCCAGATGCCCACGCCCGTGGGGATCTCGAAGTGGGTGGTGACCTTGTCGGTGCCGAGGTCCCACGCTCCCACGACGTTGGGCGACAGGCCGCGCGAGCCCATGTAGAGCACGTTGCCGACGAACTCGCCGTTGCCCAGCGGGCTGGCGACGCTGGCGGGGCCGAGGTCGGTGAGCGTGCCTTCGGGCTCGCGGGCGACGGCGAGGGAGGGGGTGGCCGGAAGGGTGACAGCGGCGGCGGACGCGGCGGCTGCTACCTGGAGGAAACGGCGACGCGGGATCATCTGCCGGACGCTATAACGGCCTAGGCCGTAATGTCCAGACCAAAGAGCTGGACGGCATTGCGCCAAGCGATCAGCTCGGCGACGCCGGGGGAGAGGTCGGCCGCCGCGACGGCGCCGAAGGCCGAGGCGGGGTCGATGAGCGTCGAGTCGGTGCCGAACAGCAGCCTTCCTGGATCGACGCCGGCCACCACCTGCGCGATCCTGCCCGCCGGCGCGTGGGAGTAGCAGGGCTCCAGCCAGAGCCTGTCGCAGGCGCGCGCGGCCTCGACGGCGTAGCGGTGGCCGTCCGCGCCCATGTGGCCCGCGATCGCGCGCAGGCCGGGGGTGTCCGCGACGGCCTGGGCCAGGTCGAGCACGGTGGCGCCCCAGGTGTGGACGAGGGCGGGCACGCCGCGCGAGGCCACCAGCGCGAGAGCCTCACGCAGTTGCGGCGAGGTGACGGGCGAGCCCGTGTAGTCGGTGTGGATCTTGACGCCGACGAAGCGCCCCGTCGGCAGGTACTCGTCGAGGTCCCGCTCGGCCTCGGCCAGCCTGCGCGGGTTGACCGTGACGTAGCCGTAGTGGCGCTCGGTGGTGGCCAGCCAGCCGTCGAGCGCCCTGTTGCCCGCGGAGGCGTCGTAGATGACCGCCTCGGTGGCCGACACGATCGACACGCCGATGCCGTAGCGGTCCATGGTGGCCAGGTTGACCTCGGCCACGTCCATGGTGAAGAACCACGGCCCCCAGTGCGCGTGCACGTCGACGATCATCCGAGCAGCCTCCTCGCGTTGCCGCCCGCGACGGCGGTGATCTCTTCGGGCTTCAGCCCGCTGGTCGCCAGCCGCAGCAGCGGGACCAGCGGTTCGTAGTGGGGGGTGCGGGAGCCGTACAGCAGCCGGTCGGCGGGTACGGTCTCCAGCGCGTCGGGCGAGTTGAGCAGCCGCGTCGAGGTGTGGAAGCCGGGCTCGTCGGCGGCGACGACCAGGAAGTCGCCCAGGTGGTAGAAGTGGGTGTCCAGGAAGACGACCTTGGCCTCGAGGCCGGAGAACGGCTGCCAGAAGCGGCGCACGTCCCCGCCGGTGAGCACCACCAGCCCGAGCGCCGCCGCCCTCCTCGCCACGTGCCGCACGGAGGGGAAGCCCGCCTCGACGCCCTGCTCGTCGGGGAAGAGCCTGACCGCCTTCACCCCGCGCGCGGCCAGCCGCTCCATCTCGCGCACCGAGCCGATCGGGTCGCGCAGGTCGAGCGCGCCCACGGGGACGACGCCTGGCAGGGCGAGCACCTCGTCGTTGCCGGAGCGCAGGTCGAACAGGGCGGCCCGCAGCGAGGCCACCGCGCCCCTGCCGATCCTGTTCTCGCCCAGCGCGGCCAGCACCGACGACGGGTCGCCCGGCGGGCCGTCCCTGTCGGCGTAGGCTCCCACCAGCACGTCCACGTCAAGCGTCACCGTGAGCTCGCCGATCAAGCCACGCGCGTCGAACGCCGTCACAACCGCCTCCATTGACTATTCGCGTTCAGCAGATTACGGTCTGGGCCAAAATCGAGCAACCAGGTGGAGGCCCGGCCGTGCCGAGACTGCTCTTAGCCCTTCTGCTGGTCCCGACAGTCTTCCTCGCCACACCCGCGCACGCCGCCACCTGCGACGCACCCGCGATCACCAGGTACGGCCCCGCCTCGCTCACCAGCGCCCTCGTCGGCGCGACCGTCCACGAGGGCAGGGCCTACATCGTCGGCAGGGGACAGAAGCCGACCCTGCTGTCGGAGATCGACCTGGCCACCCGCAAGGTGATCAGGAACGTCAGGCTCCCAGGCGAGTCGGAGGGCGGCTGGGCCACCACCGTCTCCCGAGGCAAGATCTACATCGGCACCTACCCCTCGCCCGACCTCTACAGCTTCGACCCTGCCACCGGCGAGGTGAAGCGCCTGCACACCTTCGGCGCCTACGGCGGCTTCGTCTGGACGCTGGCCACCGCCCCCGACGGCATGATCTACCTCGGCACCTCCCTCGACGGAAGGGCGTGGGAGTACGACCAGGACACCGGCGCGATCAAGAGGTTCGACGTGCTGGCCGAGGGGGAGCGCTACGTCAGGGGCATCTCGGCCGACGCCGAGTACGTCTACGCGGGCCTGCTCGACAAGGCCAAGCTCATGCGCATCACCCGCGCCGACGGCACGATCAAGGAGCTGGCCCAGGGCCCCTCAGGCCTGGTCGAGCTCGCCGACCACGGTGACCGCGTCCTGGCCACCAGCGGGCGCGAGCTCATCGACATCCGCAAGGACGGAACCGACGACAGGCGCACCACCATCCCGGGCGCCTGGCTCGACATGATCTACCCCGCCCCCGACGGCACCGTCTACGCCACCTCGGGCCCCGACGGCACGCTCTACCGCTACCGCACGGGCGACACGGCCTTCACCAAGGTGGCCGACGCGCCCTCGCCTGGCGACGGCACGAGGAAGATGCAGCTGCTCGACGAGCGCACCATGCTCGGCATCACCGGCAGCGGCGGCATGTGGTGGCTCGACCTGCGCACCGGCAAGGCCGAGCTCCTCGACCTGCTCGAGGCCGGCATGGAGGCGAGCCCGGAGAAGCCGCAGACCATGCTGCTGGTGCCGGGTCGCGCGGTCTACATCGCGGGCCACTTCTCGATGACCGTGCGCGACCTGCGCACCGGCGAGCACCGCCGCTTCCGCGTGCCGGGCGAGCCCAAGGGCCTGGTAAGGCGCGGCGACAGGATCTACGCGGCCATCTACCCCAGCGGCGAGATCATCGCCATCGACATCAGGACCGACGAGGTCACGAGCCTCGGCTTCCTCGGCCACGACCAGCAGCGCCCCGCCGACATCGGCTACGACCCCCTCACCGACAAGCTGGTGGTCGTCACCTCCCCGCTCGGCTCCAAGCTCAACGGCGCCGTCTCCGTCGTCGACCCCGACACGGGGGAGAAGGACGTCCACGTCGGCGTCCTGCCCGACCAGAGCGTCATCGGCCTGGCCATCGATCCGAAGAGGGGCATCGCCTACCTCGGCGGCGACGTGGTCGGCCCCGGAGGGGCGCCTCCCACCAGGACCACGGCGCAGGTCGCCGCCTTCGACCTGAGGACCCGCACGGTGCTCTGGCGGGCCGAGCCGGTGGCGGGCAGCCGTACCGTCCAGGACCTCGAACTGCACGACGGCCTGCTGTACACGCTCTACAAGCGGCCCGCGGGCGCGTGGATCGCGCTCGACGTGGCCGGCAGGAGCATCGAGCAGCAGGGCCGGCTCTCCTTCCACGGCACGATGACCGTCCACAGGGGCAGGGTCTTCGCCTCGACCTACAGGGAGGGCGGCAACGCCTACCTGCTCGGTCCCGAGACCAGGCACCTGGCCACCGGGCTGGGCGAGGAGTGGTTCAACGTCCCCGAACTCCACTTCGAACCGGGCTCGTGGAACGCCTGGGCCCTCGTCGGCAGAGACCTCGCCAAGATCAGACTCGACCCCCGCTGCCCGAAAGTGACACCATGAAGACACCATTGGCAGCACTGGCCGCCGTGCTGGGCACCGTTCTCCTGACCACCGCCCCCGCACAGGCGGCCACCTGCGAGCCCCCCGGCGTGGAGAAATTCGGCCCCGCCTCGGTGACCGGCGCCATCGTCGGCGCCTCCGTCCACGAGGGCAAGGCCTACGTGGTGACCAGGGGCCAGAAGCCGCCCGTGCTCGCCGAGTTCGACCTGTCCACGCGCAAGGTCGTCAGGAGCGTCACGCTGCCGGACGCCCCGGCGACGGGCGAGCCGGAGGGCGCGTGGGCGACCGCCGTCTCCGGCGGCAAGGTCTACGCCGGCACCTACCCCGTCCCCGACCTCTACAGCTTCGACCTGGCCACCGGCGAGGTGAAGCACCTGCACTCCTTCGGCAGGAACGGCGGCTTCGTCTGGAGCCTGGCCGCCGCCCCCGACGGCACGCTCTACGCCGGCACCTACCCCGACGGCAGGGTGTGGGAGTACAGGCCCGACACCGGCGCGGTGCGCAACTTCGGCGTGCTGGCCGCGGGGGAGCGCTACGTCAGGGCCGTCGCGGCCGACGCGGGCAACGTCTACGCGGGCCTGCTCGACAAGGGCAGGCTCGTGGCGATCGACCGCGCGAGCGGGGCCGTGCGCGAGCTGGCCCAGGGCCCCGGCGGCATCGGCGTGGTGGCCGAGCACGGCGACAGGGTGCTGGCCGTCAGCGGCACGACCCTGATCGACGTCCGCAAGGACGGCACCGACCTCAGGCGGGTGCCGACGGGCGCGGGCAGCCTCGACGCGATCGTCTCCACCCCCGACGGCACCGTGTACGGCACGACGCGCCCCGACGGCGCCGTCCACCGCTACCGCACCGGCGACGAGGCTCTCACCAGGATCGCCGACGCGCCCTCGCCCGGCGACGAGACCAGGCGCCTCGCGCTCACCGGCGAGGGCGCCCTCGTCGGATTCTCGGGCAGCGGCGGCATGTGGACGCTCGACCTGCCGAGCGCGAAGGCCGAGTTCGTCGACCTGATCGAGGCGGGACTGCCCAGCGGGGCCGAACGCCCGCAGAGCATGCTCCTGGTGCCCAACAGGGCCGTCTACATCGGCGGCCACTTCTCCATGGACGTGCGCGACCTGCGCACCGGCGAGCACCGCCGCTTCCGCGTCCCCGGCGAGCCCAAGGACCTGGTGCGGCGCGGCAACAAGATCTACGCGGCCATCTACCCCAGCGGCCAGATCATCGCCATCGACATGAGGACGGACGAGGTCACCAGCCTCGGCTTCCTCGGCCACGGCCAGCAGCGCCCATGGGACCTGGAATACGACCCCCGCACCGACAAGCTCCTGGTCGCCAGCGCCCCGCTGGGCGCCAAACTCGACGGAGCCCTGTCGGTCGTCGACCCCGACACCGGGAAGACGGACGTTTACGAGGGCGTCATCCCCGACCAGAGCCTGATGAGCCTCTCGCTCGACTCGGGGGCGGGCGTCGTCTACCTCGGCGGCGACGTGCTGGGCGGCGGCGGCACCCCGCCGGTCAGGACCTCCGCCTCGGTGGCCGCCTTCGACCTGAAGACGCGCACCGTGCTCTGGCAGGTGGACCCGGTGCAGGGCAACCGCACCTTCCAGGACATCAAGGTCCACGACGGCCTGCTCTACGGCGTCTACAAGCGCAACTCCGGTGCCTGGATCGCCCTGGACCTGGCCACCAGGACCGTCAGGCACCAGGGCTCCCTGTCGGGCTACGGCGAGCTGACCGTGCACAGGGGCAGGGTCTTCGCCTCGGTCTTCTTCGGCGGCGGCAACGCCTACGAGCTGGGCACCGAGGCCAAGCTGCTGGCCACGGGGCTGGGCGACGAGTGGTACACCAACCCCCAGCTGCACTTCGAGCCGGGCTCGTGGAAGGCCTGGGCGCTGTCGGGCAGGGAACTGGCCAGAATCGGGCTTGACCCCAGGTGCCCACAGAGTTAGGTTTCGGTCTGTGCCGAAATTGATTGACGCGCACCGCCTGATCGGGCCCGTGCCCTTCGACGACCTGCCGGAGGACCCGCGGCCCGAGATGGACCGCCTGGGCGTCGAGCGAGCCTACGTGACCCACACGCTGAGCCTCTACTCCGACGCCCACGCGGGCAACCAGGCGCTCTTCGCGCTCGACGACCCGAGGCTGGTCCCCGTCCCCGTCGTCGTCCCCGAGGCGTTCGCGCCGATCCCCTCGTGGCAGGTCGCGATGGTGCGGCTGTGCCCCGAACGGCACAGGTTCGACCTCACGGGACCGGTCGCCCTGCGCTGGCTGGCCGCCACCGACGCCGTCGTCGCCGTCGACCTGGAGGAGACCTCACCCGCCCAGCTGCTCGCGCTCACCACGCGGCTGCCGGAGCTGAGGGTCCTGCTGCTCAACCCCGGCTACCGCAGGCTGCGCGCGATCGCCGAGCTCATGTCGGAGGCGCCGAACATCTGGCTGGAGATCGGCACCGTCAACACCCAGCGCGCGGTGGAGTGGCTGGCCGAGAGGTTCGGCGCCCGCCGGCTGGTCTGGGGCACCGGCGCGCCCGTCCTCGACGACTGCGGGCCCCGTTTCCTGCTCGACCACCTGGAACTGCCCGAAAAGGACGTCGAGCTCATCGCCACGGGAGGCGACCTGCTGTGATCCTCGACGCGCACGGCCACGTCGGCTCATGGCCCGACTTCCTCATCCCCGACCCGACCGCCGACGGCCTGGTCAGCCTCATGGACAGGCTCGGCATCGACGCCATGGGCATCAGCCACCTGCTCGGCGTCGGCCCCGACGCGCAGGGCGGCAACCGCCTGGCCTTCGAGGCCGCCGAACGGCACCCGGGCAGGTTCGGCGTCTGGCAGGTCTACAACCCCCACCACCGCAACCGGCTCGTCACCGAGGGCGTCTGGGGCGTCAAGATCCACCCCGACGTCCACCAGTGCCCGCTCGACGACCCCCGCTACGACCCGGTGTGGGAGCTCGGCCTGCCGGTCCTGGCCCACGGGCAGACCGACTCGCCGTGGAGCGACCCCGCCCAGTTCGCCGTCGTCGCCGCCCGCCACCCCGGTGTGCCGCTGCTCATGGGCCACACCGGCCTGTGGCCCTACGGCTTCACCCGCGCCGCCCGCCTGGCGGCCGACCACCCGAACCTCTACCTGGAGACCTGCGGCTCGAAGATGACGGGCCGCTGGATCGCCCGCCTGGCCGAGCTGGCGGGCGCCGACCGGGTGCTGTTCGGCTCCGACTCCTGCTTCCTGGACCTGCGCGTCGGCTACGGCCGTATCGCCCTTGCGCCGCTCGACGAGGCCGACAGGGCGCTCATCCAGGGCGGCAACCTGGCCCGAATCCTTGGAGGTCAAGCGTGACCCTCGCCATCCACGGCGGCGCCCCCGTCCGTACCGCCCCCTGGCCCTCCTGGCCGCCGCCCATCGACGACGCCCAGCGCAAGCTCGTCACCGACGTGCTGGAGAGCGGCCTGTGGGGCGCCACCCAGGGCGGCAGCGTCGTCTCCGACCTGACCACCGCCTTCGCGGCGCTGTCCGGCGTGCCGTACGGCGTGGCGGTGGGCAACGCCACGCTCGGCCTCTTCGCCGCCCTGCGCGGCCTCGGCGTGGGCCCCGGCGACGAGGTCGTCATCCCCGCCTACACCTTCGTGGCCTCGGCCACCTCGGTCCTGCTCACCGGCGCCACCCCCGTCATCGTCGACGTCGACCCCGTGGACCTGCACCTGTCCACGGCCGCGGTGGAAGCGGCGATCACCTCGAGGACCACCGCCGTCATGCCCGTCCACCTGGCGGGCAGCCCCGCCGACATGGACCCGATCAACGACCTGGCCGCCGACTACGGCCTGGTCGTCGTCGAGGACGCCGCGCAGGCCCACGGCGCCACCTACCGCGGCCGTCCCATCGGCGGCCTCGGCGACGCGGGCGTCTACAGCTTCCAGGCCAGCAAGGCGATGACCGCGGGGGAGGGCGGCCTCATCGTCTGCCGCGAGGAGTCGGCCTACGAGGCGATCTGGTCGGTCTGCAACCTCGGCCGCAAGCTCGGCGGCCAGTGGTACGGTCACCCGACCGTCGGCTGGAACCTGCGCCTCACCGAGATCCAGGCCGCCCTGCTGCTGCCCTGGCTCGACCGGCTGGAGGCCGAGCTCGACCGGCGCGAGGCCTTCTGCGCCGCGCTGGAGCGCGAGCTGGCAGCGGGCGGGCTGCCGGTCGGTTTGGTCCCGCAGCCGCAGGGCACCACCCGCGACTCCCGCCACCTGCTGATGCTCCGCTTCGACACCCCGATCGACAGGTCCTTCCTGCTGTCGGCCATGGCCGCGGAGGGCGTCCCGCTCGACTCCGGCTACCCGCCCCTCGGCACGATGAGCGCCCTCACCGAGGCGGGCGCCCGCGCCGAGCCGTGCCCCGCCACGCAGGCGGCCTCGGAGAACGTCGTCTGGGTCCGCCAGTCGATGCTCATGGACGACCCCGCCCGCGCGAGCGACATCGCCGAGGCCCTCGCCAAGGTGCTGCAGGAGTGAGACTTACTTTGTAAAGGCGTCCACGCCGCCTGTGTGCACAAGTACGTGGACGACCTCCCGCGCCTGCCGTCATGATCGCCGCGACACCGGTACCGGAGCGCGGGAGCGTCGCAGATGCGGGAGAAGGTCCTGCTGGGAAACAGGCCGCTGTTCGCCAGCGCCGACCTGGACGAGGTGCGCGAGCAGGTGGCGCGGGTGTTCTGCCCGCATCGCCTCGACCTGACGGGCGACTTCGCCCTGCTGAACGCCAGGTTCAACTCGGCGCAGCTGGGCGCGGTGCGGATCAGCTACCTCGACTACGCCGCGGATGTGCGGATCGAGCCGGGCGAGCTGGAGTCGTTCTTCCTGGTCCAGATCCCGCTCGCGGGCCGCAGCCTCATCCGCTGCGGCGGCCAGGAGATCGTCTCCACGCCCGTGCTGGCCTCGCTGCCCTCGCCGACCGAGTACCTGGACATGCGGTGGGCGGCGGGCTGCCCGCAGCTCATCGTCAAGTTCGAGCGGGCCGCGGTGGAAAGGGCGCTGGAGCAGCTGCTCGGCGCGCCGATGGACCGGCCGCTCGTCTTCGACCTCGGCCTCGACCTGACGGCCGGCTGGGCGCGGGCCTGGCGCGGCATGGTGGACCTGATCGTCGCGGAGGCCGAGCACGACGACGGCCTGGCCGCCCAGCCGCTGGCCGTCGCGCACCTCGAGAGCGCCATGCTCACCTCGCTGCTGACCATGCAGCCCTCCACCTACAGGGAACGGCTGCTCGCTCCCTGCCCGCCCGCGCTGCCCAAGGTGGTGGGAAGGGCGGCGCAGTTCATCAGGGAGCACGCCCACGAGCCGCTGACGACCGAGCAGGTGGCGCGCGCCGTGGCCGTCAGCGGGCGCTCGCTGCAGGAAGGCTTCCGCCGCCACCTCGGCCACACCCCCATGTCGTACCTGCGGGAGGTGCGGCTGGTCAGAGTGCACGAGGAACTCCTCGCCTGTGACCCCGCGCACCGTACGGTCACGGCGGTGGCCGCCGGCTGGGGCTTCACCCATCAGGGGCGATTCGCCGCGGCCTACAGGCAGCGCTTCGGACAGCCGCCGTCGGCCACGTTGCGCGGAGATCGTGCGCCAGGCGGACGGGATCCGCGCTGAGCGGATGGCCCGAGCCTCCCCCTCGCCCGTACGGTTTCACCAGGCGCCTGACCGATCCACCCTCATCCACTCCATCCCCTGAAGGGAAGCCTCACCATGCGCGGAATCCTGATCGTCGGCGCCGGGCAGGCCGGCCTCCACCTGGCCGTCGGACTGCTGAAGAACGGCTACGACGTCACCGTCGTCACCGATCGCTCGCCGGAGGAGATCCGCGACGGGCGGGTGACCTCCAGCCAGGCCATGTTCGGAACCGCCCTCGGCCATGAGCGCGACCTCGGCCTCGACCTGTGGGCCGGGTCCTGCCCGCCGATCGAGGGCATCTCCTTCACCGTGCCGGGCCCGGAGGGTCCCGTGATCGACTGGGCCGCCAGGCTGGACGCGGCGGCGCACTCGGTCGACCAGCGGGTGAAGATGCCCGCGTGGATGGCCGAGTTCGAGCGGCTGGGCGGCAAGCTCGTCGTGCACGAGGCGACGGTCGCCGACCTGGAGACCTACGCCGCGCAGTACGACCTGGTCATGGTGGCCGCGGGCAAGGGGGCGATCGCCTCGCTGTTCGAGCGTGACGCGGCGCGCTCGCCGTACGACAGGCCGCAGCGGGCGCTGGCGCTCACCTACGTGCACGGGCTCACGCCGCGGCCCGATCATTCGGCGGTCTGCTTCAACCTCGTCCCGGGGGTGGGGGAGTACTTCGTCTTCCCCGCGCTGACCCTGTCGGGGCCGTGCGAGATCATGGTCTTCGAGGGCGTGCCAGGCGGGCCCATGGACTGCTGGGCCGACGTGCGCACCCCCGCCGAGCACCTGGCCAGGAGCCGGTGGGTGCTGGAGACCTTCCTGCCGTGGGAGGCCGAGCGGTGCGCGGACGTGGAGCTGACCGACGACCTCGGCGTGTTGTCGGGCCGCTTCGCCCCCGTGGTGCGGCGGCCCGTGGCGACCCTGCCCTCCGGCGCGCGGGTGCTCGGCGTGGCCGACGTGGTGGTGCTCAACGACCCGATCACCGGGCAGGGCGCCAACAACGCGGCCAAGTGCGCCGCCTCCTACCTCGACAGCGTGCTGGAGCACGGCGACAGGCCCTTCGACGCGGCCTGGATGACGGCCGCCTTCGAGCGTTACTGGCAGGTCGCCGGTCATGCGACCGCCTGGACCAACGCGCTGCTGGCGCCCCCGCCGCCGCACGTGCTCGAACTGCTGGGCGCGGCGGGCGGTCTGCCGCAGGTGGCCTCCCGTTTCGTCAACGGCTTCGACGATCCCTCCGACTTCGCCGAGTGGTTCATGGACCCGGCCAAGGCCCACGCCTACCTGGCGGCGCTGTCATGAGGTCGCTGAGGGAGGCGCTCGGCATGTACGCCACGGGGGTGGCGGTGGTGACCACCGCGCTGGAGGACGGGCGCAGGGCGGGGGTGACGGTCAACTCCTTCACCTCCGTCTCCCTCGACCCGCCGCTGGTGCTGTGGTGCCTGTCGAGGCGGGCGCCCAGCGCGGGCCTGTTCCTGCGGGCGGGCAGGTTCGTGGTGAACGTGCTGGCCGCGGGCCAGGACGAGCTGTCGCGCCGGTTCGCCACCCCAGCGGAGGACAAGTTCGCGGGGGTGGCGACCAGCTCGGCGGCGGGCGGGCTGCCCGTCCTGGAGGGCACGCTGGCCAGCTTCGCCTGCCGTACGGTGACCGTGCACGAGGGCGGCGACCACCTGATCTTCGTCGGCGCGGTGGAGCAGTTCGACCGCACGGGCGGTGAGCCGCTGGTGTTCCACTCGGGGCGCTACCTGGAGCGGGTGGCGGGGTGACTCAGCAGATCCTGTAGGTGTAGAAGTTCTCGAAGCGCGACAGGTACATGTGCCCGTCGGGCCCCTTGAGCAGGATCGAGATCGGGCGGGCGATGAGGGTCAGCGCCATCGTCGCCCTGTCGATGCGGTAGGCCTTGCCCTGCACCTTGCCGTACAGCCTGCCGTCGGAGCCGAGCTCGATGTTGGTGTCGAGCCAGACCTGGGTGGCGGTGGCCCACGGATAGGTCTGGTGCTTGACCGAGCGCAGGGTCGCGCCGGTGGCGGGGTCGAGCTCGTAGAGGGCGTCGGGGGACAGGCCCCACAGCTTGCCTTCGCCGTCGAAGGTGATCGATCCGAGCGCCAGGTCGCCCGCCACGGGCTTGGTCCGCCACTTCAGGGAGTCGGTGGCGATGTCGTAGGCGAAGGCGACGGCCGCGTCGTCCTGCGGGGTGCTGATGCCGCCGAAGGCGGAGGTCGTGCCGTAGATGACGCCGTCGCGGTAGGCCAGGCCGATGATGCTGTGGCCGGGGATGAGGTTGCGCCTGATGACGCTCCTGCCGGTGGCCGGGTCGTACAGGCCGAGCGCGCCGCCGACCGTGCCCACCTTCGGGACGGTGCCGAACGCCAGCCAGTCGCCTGCCGAGATCATCGCGAAGGGGCGGTCCTGCTCGTGCTCGGCGAGGTTGAGCAGGAGCCTGGGTTCGCTGCCCGTCCACTCGTAGATCCTGGCCCACGGGTAGACGCCGAGGTAGAGCTTGCCCTGGTGGGTGACCATGCCCTCGCTCTGGCCGACGTTGGGCCAGAACTGCGACTCGCCGGTGCGGGGGTCGTAGGCGGCCAGTCCGCCGGTGAAGAAGCCGCCGCCGTAGACGCGGCCGTCGGGGCCGACGGCCATCGATCGGATGCTGACCGGCTGCCCCGTGAGGGTGCCCTCCAGCAGCTCGCCCTTGCCGCTGTTGCGGTCGTAGTGCCAGATCCGCCCGGTGGAGCCCGTGCCCACCAGCGTGTGGCCGATCCAGCCGAGGGGTCTGGCCGCGCCGCCGCCGTAGTCGGTGAACCCGGTCCTGGTGACGACCTGGCCCGACTTGAGGTCGTAGGCGACGAGCTCCTCGTTCTGGAAGAGGTGGACCTGGTGGCCGTGTCTGCCGCCGCCGACGGTGAGGCTGTCGACGTCCTCGACGACATCCTTCCAGGCGCCGGTCTCCAGGTCGTAGACGCCCATCGGGTTGGTGTTGGTGGAGGTGGAGAACCTCACGAGCAGGTGGCGGCCGACGACGTCCACGTCGTAGGCGTAGCCGTGGCCCTCGATGGGCGGGTCGATGACGCGCAGGGTGGTGCCGTCCTGGCCGATGACGGCGACCTTCATGTTCTGCGCGCCGACGCCGGCGTAGACCGTGCCGTCCTCGGCGACGGCCAGGTCTCTGAGGTACTGCTCGCCGGGAACCGGGCTGCCCAGGTCGGTGATCTGGCCCGTCGCGGTGTCGTAGCGGACGAGCTTGCCGTTGGGCGAGGTTCCCGCGTAGACGGACCTGCCGTCGGGGGAGGCCGCGACGGTCCACACGAACGACTCGCCAGGCGCGGCCATGCCGAGCTCCCTGACCTGGTCGGCGGCGGGGTCGTAGCGGAACAGCCGGCCCATCGCGCCCGCGGTGGCGTTGTAGCTGCCGACGTACACGGCGTGGTCGGGGGCGACGGTCACCGCCCATGAGCCGAGGGCGAGGGGAAGGGGGCGTTCGGCGATGAGGCTGCCGTCGCCCGCCTTCCTGATGCCGAGCATCGCGGGGCCCGAGGCGCTGGAGGTCACCGAGTAGACGCGGGGGCCGTCGGGGTGGGTCGCGTCGAGCGCGGTGCCCGCCGTGGTGGCGCCGGTGAGCGGCATCGTGCCGAGGTTCTTGAAACCGCACCCGGTGGGCGGTGCGGCGGCGGTTTCGGCCTGGGCCGGGACTGCGGGGGTGAGGGCGAGTAAGAGGGCCAGAGCCGCTGCCCGCCAAGATACGGTCATGGCCGTAATTCTGTCAGCTCCCTCCTCGCCGGGGAAGCGCCCCGGCCCCCCCGAGGGAACCGGACTGTCGCCGCCCACCTTCGGTGCTCCATGGAGGCGTTGTCGCGTGCGGGAGGTGCTCCGAAGGTGCAAGTGGCCATAGAAGCCGAAAAACTACGATATGTGACTGTCCGAATACTTTTTGTAAGCCGCATGCAAGGGCTCGGCCCTACGGTCGGGGCTGATCCCAGCCGCCGATTCGTCCATAGGAGCACCGGGTGTCCGAGCCGCCCTCTTCCCAGCAACCAGCAGAGCGCCCGAGCCGGTTCCGTCGATGGATCAACGGACTGAGCTCCACGGCGCAGTTCCTGGTCGCCTTCACCGCGGTGGTGGCGGCGGCCCTCGGGCTGTGGGGCGCCCTCGGGTTCCCGCTGCCCGAAGCGCCATCGGCCGCGGGCGGCGCGAGCACCCGGACCGCCGGGCCTCACTCAGCCACGACGTCAGGCTCGCGCCCTACCGGCGTCGAGACCGCTTCTCCCGCGCCGGCCACCGGCGCCTCGCCTCAACCTGAGACTCGCAATGCCACCCAAGAGGGTCGAACGGTCACTCTCGGGCCTGGCTACGGCATCCACCTTGACTCTCTGGAGTTGAACTGGGGCGTTGGCCCGGCATACGGCGACAATCTCAACGTCGATCGGAACAGCGTCGAATGGGAGGGAGATGCCGCCCCCACAAGTGGGGGTCCCGACTACAACGCATGCACCGCGGTCACCGCCTACAGCCACCGAACGGCTCGGTCCACCATGAGCGATGGAGACGAGTTCTGCGCCAGGACCAAAGGGGGTCGGTATTCGTGGGTCAGGTTCGTCAGGATCGAGGCCGACCCCGTCGAGGTGTCTGTCGTCACCTGGGAGTAGGCGCTCTTCGCCCGCGTCTCGGGACGGCCCGAGCGCCGAGGCGTACCGCGGGCCCCGCTTCGCCGTGCGGCTCGTCGGTTCGGCCTGCGGGTGGTCGTCGGCGACGTCGACGGTCACCTGCGCGCTCGACGCCTCGCCGGTCAGCTTCCGTCCAGGGCCGCGCCCAGCGAATTGAACTGCTTTCACCGCTTTTCAGGTGCGCAGGTGCCGGCGGGGGCAGAATGATCATATGACCGGGCCCCGGCGGATCATCGCGGTACGACACGGCCAGAGCGAGGCCAACCTCGCCTTCCAGGAGGCGATCGGCGTCCCGCTCTTCTACGAGCCTGGCGACGACGAGATCGCGCTGACCGCGCTGGGGCGCGCGCAGGCCGCGGCCCTGGGCAGGCACCTGGCAGCGCTTCCTCCGGAGGAGGCGCCCGAGGTCGTGTGGTGCTCGCCGTACCTGCGGGCCAAGGAGACCTGGAGGGTCGCCCAGCGGGCATGGGGCGCCCCTCCGCTTCCCGTGAGCGTCGACGCGCGGCTGCGCGACAGGGAGTGGGGCGAGCTGCGCTACTACAACCTGGCCGCGCTGGAGCAGCGCTTCCCCGACGAGGTGGCGCGGATGCTGGCCCAGGGCGAGTACGGCTACCGCCCGCCTGGCGGCGAGTCGTTCGGCGACGTGGCGGTCAGGCTCAGGGACTTCCTGGCCGACCTGGTCTCGAGCGGCGAGCGGCGGCGCGTGCTGATCGTCGCCCACGACTCGGTGGTGCTGGTCCTGCGCCACGTCATCGAGCAGGCGCACGACGCCGACCTGGCGGCCGTCGACGTCCACGCCCCGATCAGGAACGCCTCCGTCTCGACGTGGGCCGCGCCGGACGGGCGCCTCGAGCTTGTGTCGTTCAACGAGGTCGGCCACCTCGACTGAACAAGGGGTTGACCCCACGAGACACAGCGTTAACACTCGTCTCCAAGTGAGCGTTAACAGTACCAAATGTTAACGCTAACATCAGTTCATCTAGGAGAAGCTCAGTGCTGACCGCGCACCTCACTCTGGATCCCGCCTTCCGGGTGGCCCCCGTGCACCGCCGCACCTTCGGCACCTTCGTCGAGCACCTCGGCCGCTGTGTCTACACAGGGATCTACGAGCCCACGCACCCTACCGCGGACCGGGACGGCTTCCGCCAGGACGTGCTCTACCTGACCAGGCAGCTGGGGGCGACCAGTGTCCGCTACCCCGGTGGCAACTTCGTCTCCGGCTACCGGTGGGAGGACGGCACGGGCCCGCGCGAGCAGCGTCCCACCAGGCTGGACCTCGCCTGGCACTCCACCGAGACCAACGAGTTCGGCCTGGAGGAGTTCATGGCCTGGTGCCGCAAGGCGGGCGTCGAGCCGATGATGGCGGTCAACCTCGGCACCAGGGGCATCGAATCCGCCCTCGACCTCCTGGAGTACTGCAACATCGACGCGGGCACCCACCTGTCGGACCTGCGGGTCGCCAACGGCGCCAAGGAGCCGCACGCCGTCCGCATGTGGTGTCTCGGCAACGAGATGGACGGCCCCTGGCAGATCGGCCACAAGAGCGCCAGGGAGTACGGCAGGCTCGCCGCCGAGACCGGCAGGGCGATGCGCATGCTCGACCCGGGCCTCGAACTGGTGGCCTGCGGCAGCTCGGGCTCCAGCATGCCGACCTTCGGCGCGTGGGAGGCCACCGTGCTGGAGGAGACCTACGACGTCGTCGACTTCATCTCCTGTCACGCCTACTACGAGGAGCACGACGGCGACCTGGCCAGCTTCCTGGCCTCGGCCATGGACATGGACCACTTCATCGACTCCGTGGTGGCCACCGCCGACAGCGTCGGCGCCAGGCTCAAGAGCAAGAAGAAGATCAACATCTCCTTCGACGAGTGGAACGTCTGGTACCTGTCGCGCTACCAGAACGCCGAGCCCATGACCGGATGGCCGGTCGCCCCTCCGCTGCTCGAGGACCACTACCACCTGGCCGACGCCGTGACGCTCGGCGGCCTGCTGATCTCGCTGCTGCGCCACAGCGACCGCGTCACCTCCGCCTGCCTGGCCCAGCTCGTCAACGTGATCGCCCCGATCATGACCGAGCCGGGCGGGCGCGCGTGGAAGCAGACCACCTTCCACCCCTTCGCCCAGGCCGCCGCCTACGCCACGGGCGACGTCCTGCGGGTCGAGACCACCTCCCCTGTCCACGAGACCAGCAGGTTCGGCGAGGTCGCCGCGCTCGACGCCGTCGCCACCCACGACGGGGAGTTCACCACCGTGTTCGCGGTCAACCGCTCGGTGGACCAGCCACTGACCCTCACCGCCGACCTGCGCTCCCTCGGCGCGCTCCGGCTGGAGGAGGTCACCACCCTGTCGGGCCCCGACCCCTACGCCCGCAACAGCGCCGACACCCCTGACGCGGTGGCGCCGCGCGCCAACGCCGATGCCCGCCTGACCGACGGCAAGCTCGAGATCACGCTGCCCGCCGTCTCCTGGAACGTCATCCGCCTCGCCCGCCAGTGATCCCGCGCCATCGGGGGGCGCGGCCGAAGTCCCCTGGCCGGATCCGGCGGTCGCTCTCCCGATGTCGCCACCTTCCACCTCGCCCGCCTGCCGGGGATCGGCCCCGGCCAGATCCTCGACCCGATCAACGTCGACCTGCTGGCCGAGAACGGGCTGAGGCCCGAGGACTTCAGCCCGCCCATCTGGGAACGCGCCCACATCGACGGCGTGCTGTACGCGGTGCCGTTCGACGCCCACCCGATGGTGCAGTACTCCAACACCGACCTGGCCGAGAAGGCGGGGCTGCTGGGCGCCGACGGCAGGCTCGCGCCCACCGAGGGCGAGGAGGGCGTGTGCGACCCGAACACCGACTACGGCGCCTCGGTCGCCGCCTTCCAGAACGGCCAGGCGGCCTTCCTGCGGAACGGCGACTGGGAGACCACGACGTTCAAGCTGGCCAAGACGCCGTTCAGCATGGCGCGCTTCCCCGCCGTGCGGTTCGTGGTCTTCGTGCTGTTCCAGCGTCATATCATCCGCGGCGTCGCGCACACGGGGCTGGCCGGTCAGTGACGCGTGCCGTCGAGGACGGCATCGGCCCCCTCCCTGGTGCCGTCCTCGGCGAACCACCGCTCCTCCGCCTCGAACCACGCCAGCCACCGCCGCTCCAGCTCGGGCCCGTCCCGCTCCAGTACCCTGGCCAGGCGCACCGGCCTCGGCACCTCGACCCACACCCTGAAGGCCACCAGCGGGGTACGGCGGGCGGTCCCGACGCCCTCGATGACGAGCACGGGCGCGACGGGCACGCTCACGAGCTCGGCGTAGGCCCCGCGCACCCAGTCGTAGCGGCGGAAGGCGCCCGCCCTGCCCGAGGCGAGGGGACGCAGCACCTGCTCCTCCAGCGCGGCGAACCAGGGCCCAGGGCCCTCCTCCCACGGCACGGGGAAGTCGTCACTGTGCACGATCTGGGCGCCGAGCGCCCGCCCCAGCCGCGCCGCGAACGTGGTCTTGCCCGAACCCGCGGGCCCGTCGACGGCGACCACCCTGGTCCCGCCGCAGGAGGGCGGCCGGTCCATGACGCGTTTCACCAGGTGGTCCACGCACCAGATCCTGCCACGCCGGAACGGGGACCTGACTGTCGAGTGCGGGCTCTCGCCTGAAAGGCTAGAAAGCCGTAGGCTCGGCGACCATCACAGGAGGTTGATCTTGCGCGGACCCCTCGGCGACATCGTCGTCCTCGACCTGTCCAGGGCCCTGGCCGGGCCGCACGCCGCCCAGATGCTCGGCGACCTGGGCGCCAGAGTGATCAAGGTCGAGCATCCGGGCGGCGGCGACGAGTCACGCGGGTGGGGCCCGCCCTTCGTCGGCCCTGACCACGACATCTCCACCTACTTCCTGGCGGCCAACCGCAACAAGCAGTCCATCGCCGTCGACCTGAAGTCGGACGAGGGCAGACGGCTCGTCGAGCGGCTGGTACGGCAGAGCGACGTCCTGATCGAGAACTTCCGCACCGGCGTGCTCGACCGCCTGGGCTTCCCTGTCGGGCGGCTGCACGAGCTCAACCCGCGCCTGGTGATCCTGTCGATCACCGGCTTCGGCCACGACGGCCCCGAGGGCGGCAGGCCGGGCTACGACCAGATCGCCCAGGGCGAGGCCGGGCTCATGTCGCTCACGGGGCCGTCCAAGGACGAGCCGTACCGGGTGGGTGCCTCCATCGCCGACCTGCTGGCCGGCATCCACGGCGCCTACGGCGTGGTCGCCGCCCTCTACGCGCGCGAGCGCACCGGCAGGGGAGAGGTCGTGCGCACCTCCCTGCTGGCCGCCGTGGCGGGCGTGCACTCCTACCACGGCACGGCCTGGACGGTCGGCGGCACGGTCCCGGTCGCGGGCGGCAACCACCACGCCTCCATCGCCCCCTACGGCGCATTCCGCTGCGCCGACGGCATGCTGCAGATCGCCGCCGCCAACGACGGCCAGTGGCGCAAGGTGGCCACCTTGCTGGACATCGACCCCGATGACGCGAAGTATGCGACGAACAGGCAGAGACTCGCGCACAGGGACGAGTTGATCGCACAGATGGAGAAGTCGCTCGCCCGTCGCGACAGGGACGACTGGCTGACCGCGCTGGCCGACCTGGGCGTGCCCGCGGGCGCCATCCGCACGCTGGATGAGGTGTACACATGGGAGCAGACCCGTTCCCAGGGGCTGGTCGTGGAGGTGGAGCACCCCGTGCTCGGCACGATCGAGCTGCCGGGACCGCCCCTGCGCTTCGACGGCGCCCCGCAGGCGCGGCACACCGCCCCTCCGGCCCTCGGGCAGGACGGCGAGGCCGTGCTTTCGTGGTTGGCGGAACGGGAACGGTGATCCGCGCGTCAACATTGCAGCACTCGTCGACAGCAGGGGAGCAGTGGTGAGCCGGCCGGATGCGCGCACTCTCATCGAGACGGTCCTCGACAAGGGGTCGTGGAAGTCATGGGACACGCCGCCCGCCGACCCCGCCGTGTCCGGCTCCTCCTACGCCGACGAGCTGGCCGCCGCGCGGGCCAAGACCGGGTTCGACGAGTCGGTGATCACCGGTGAGGGCTTCCTCGGCGGTCACAGGGTGGCCATCGTGGCCTGCGAGTTCGCCTTCATGGCCGGCTCCATCGGCGTCGCCGCGGCCGAGCGGCTGGTGCTGGCGGTCGAGCGCGCCACCCGCGAGAGGCTGCCGCTGCTGGCCTCGCCCGCCTCGGGAGGCACGCGCATGCAGGAGGGCGCGCTCGCCTTCGCGCAGATGGTCAAGATCACGGTGGCGGTGCAGCGGCACCGCGACGCGGGCCTGCCGTACATCGTCTACCTGCGCCATCCCACGACCGGCGGTGTCTTCGCCAGCTGGGGCTCGCTGGGTCATGTGACCGCGGCCGAGCCTGGCGCGCTGATCGGCTTCCTCGGGCCCAGGGTGTTCGAGTCGCTGCACGGCTACGCCTTCCCCGAGGGCGTCCAGGTGGCGGAGAACCTGTTCGCGCACGGTCTGGTCGACGCCGTCGTCTCGGCCGAGGACGCCCGCGAGGTGGCGATCAGGGCGCTGACCGTCCTCGCGGCCGAGAAGGAGGGCCTGGTCGCGGGGCAGGCGCCGGAGGAGGCACTGCGCCCCGTCGAGGCGTGGGACGCCATCACCCGCTCGCGCCGCGACGACAGGCCGGGCATCAGGACCCTGCTCAAGCTCGCCGCCACGGACGTCACCCCGCTGAACGGCACCGGCGAGGGCGAGGCCGATCCAGGGCTGCTGCTCGCCCTGGCCAGGTTCGGCGCCGCGCCCGCCGTCGTGCTCGGCCAGGACCGGCGCAGGCAGCGCGCGATAGCGCCGCTCGGCCCCGCCGGGCTCCGGGTGGCCAGGCGCGGCATGCGGCTGGCCGCCGAGCTGGGCCTCCCGCTCGTCACCGTGATCGACACGGCAGGGGCCGCGATGTCGAAGGCCGCGGAGGAGGGCGGGCTGGCCGCCGAGATCGCCCGCTCCCTCGCCGACCTCGTCATGCTCGACGCCCCGACCGTCTGCCTGCTGCTCGGCGAGGGCGCGGGCGGAGGGGCGCTGGCCCTGCTGCCGGCCGACAGGGTGCTGGCCGCCCAGCACGCCTGGCTGTCGCCGCTCCCGCCGGAGGGCGCCTCGGCGATCCTCTACCGCAGCGTGGACTTCGCCCCCGAGATCGCTCAGGCGCAGGGGGTGCGCGCCACCGACCTGCGGCGTGACGGCATCGTGGACAGGATCATCCCCGAGGAGCCCGACGCCGCCTACGAGCCGAGGGCCTTCTGCGAGCGGGTGGCCAGGGCGCTGGAGTTCGAGATCGCACGACTGCTGGAGACGCCGAAGGCGGACAGGTTGCCTGCCCGCCTCGCGCGCTACCGCTCTCTCGGGATCTAGTCCAGTCGCCAGAACTCCTTGCCTGCGGCGTCGTAGCCGATGACGAGAGCTCCCCCCTCGGCCTTCTTCGACGGCGTGGAGAACAGCACGAGGCCGAGGCCCCACGGGTCGGGCGTGGTCGCCGCCGCGACCAGACGGGATCCGTCCTGGTAGACCATCTCGACCCGGGCCGTGCCCTTGATCGCGATGCCGGCGAAGATCTCGTCGCCGTGAGTGTAGGTGGCGTCCTCGAAGTCCCGCATCTCGACGGTGGTCTGCTGTCCTTCCCGCCACATGATCAGGCAGCCGTCCTGGTGGGTGACGGTGACCCCGCCTGCCAGCGTGGCGGCCCTGCCGACCGGAGGGGAGGCCGAGCAGCCGGAGGGCGCCACGCCGCCGATCGAGATGCCGAGATCACCGGCGGGGTCGCGCAGGTTGAACGACTCCATCCCGCCCTGGTAGGGGACCGCCCAGATCTTCAGCGGCGCGCCCGCGGGGGCGTGGATGGTCCCCTTGGTGCCGGACTTCTCCGCCGTCACCTGGGTGATGCCGGTTCCTGCCACGCCGATCGCGATCGTGCCGAGGTCGGGCAGGCGGTGGGCGTAGTGGGTGGCGATCGGCTGGAAGGCGTCGCAGGTGGTCGCCTTGCCGGGCACCGAGCGGCACAGGCCGTCCCAGGTCCTGCCGTCGGCGAGCGTCACCTTGCTGAACCACACCTTGGCGGCGCCGATCGTGACCACCTCGCCGATCGGCGGGTGCGGGTCCCACTTGGGCCGGTCGGCGGGATGGTCCTCCCGCCAGAGCACCTTGCCGGAGGAGTCGCTGCCAACCAGCTCGAAGCCCTCGAGGTAGGGGTCGCCGGAGCCTGGCAGCTCGCCGGCGAACAGGCTGACGCCCACCTTCCACGGGTCGGTCCTGACCGTGGCCTCCAGGGAAGCGCCGCCCTTGCGGGCCAGCGTGACCTTCGCCGTGCCCTTACGGGCGATGCCGAACCAGCGGTCGCCGTTGACCCTCAGCTCCACCGGGTAGCGCTTGCCGCCCATGTCGGTCATCAGGTCCTTGGCCCTGACGAAATTGAGTCCGACCTCGCGGCCGCCCCTGGTCCAGATGAGTGTCCTGTCGGGCGTGAGGTAGGGCCGCACGCTCATCCCCTTCATCTCCACCGCGGGACCGGCGGGTTTGCCCTGGGCGGACTCGGGCAGCATGGCGGCCTGCGACTCCACCCGCGCCAGGACGGAGCCGTCGGCGCCGGCGAACTCGTAGTGGCCGATCCGCTGGGTGGAGGGATGGGTGACGGTCCAGGCCTGAAGCGGCGCTCCCGAGGGCCGGTACAGCGCGCCGTCGAGCCGCTTGCCGTCCTTGGTCACCGCCGTCACCTTCGCGACGTTCTCGCGGGCCGCGCCGTAGACGAGGACGTTCTCGCGCGGCGGCACCGACTCCGTGCTGCCCTCCCGCCAGGCGGCGTCACCCTCATGGCGGGCCAGGTCGTCGCCGCACCCGCTCGTGCCCGCGCCGCCGGCGTACTGGATGTCGCGGCAGAAGACGAGCGCGCCCTCATGGTTCCTGGCGAACCACAGGCGCATCGGCCGGTTCTCGGCCGGGTTGTCGATGACCAGCGCCTGGCCGACGGGGGTCGGCTTGGGCGGAGGTCCCATCGTCACCTGACGGTCCTGGAACCCGCCGAGCAGGACGGGCACGAGCAGGGCGACCAGCGCGACGGGCAGCGCGACCAGCACCACCCCCCACCGGCGCAGCGGCCCGCGCCTGCGCTCCTGCACGCGCAGCCAGGCGGTCGGGCTGGTCTCGTAGGTCTGGGCCCTGGCGTCGAGGGCGGCGCGCAGGCGCTCTTCGAGGTCGTTCACAGCTTCCCCCTGAGGGCGGCGAGGCCGCGGCTGGCGTGCGTCTTCACCGAGCCGGGCGTCACGCCCATGGCCTCGGCGATCTCTCGTTCGGACAGGTCGAGCCAGTAGCGCAGGATCAGCGCCTCGCGCTGACGGCGCGGCAGCGCGTCGAGGGCGGTCAGCAGCTCGCGGTGCTCCTCCGCCACCAGGACGGCATGCTCGCTGCTGCGGGCGTGCTCGGGCGGCTCGGGACGGCGCAGGCGCATGATGCGCAGGTGCCGCAGCCGGTTGCGGGTCAGGTTGCAGACGGTCGAACGCAGGTAGCCGAGTGCGGCGCCCTCGTCACGCAGGCGGCGGGAGTGCAGCCTGGCGAACGCCTCCTGGGCGATGTCCTCGGGGTCGTCCGCGCCCAGCAGACCCGCCAGCCGTACGAGCGACTGGTAGTGCGCGGCGAACAGCTCCGCGTGCCCCGGGGGCGCGGGCGCCATGGTGGGTGTTTCCATCACGTCTGAGAGACCCCTGAGGGGACGGCCGGTTGACGGCGGCGCCGAGATTTCTTCTACGTGACGGGCAGGCGCTCGACCCTGATCGAGAAGACCTCTTCGCGTGGCACGACGACCTCGTAGGCGCCGTGGTCGACCATCCAGTAGCCGAGGGCCTCGGCCTTCATGCCGCTGTGGCCGGTGTAGGCGATGTGCAGGCCGTCGTCGTCCTCGTCGAGGATGACGCACGGCTCGCCGCCGAAGGCGCCGACCGTGCGCACCAGCACGAGCCACTCCAGGTCGGAGCGGTCCACGGTACGCCGCCAGTAGCCGGAGGCGGCCTCGAAGCCCTCGAGCTCCTCCTCGCTGAACAGCACGACCTCGTCGCTGTCGGGGCCGATCGCCGCCGGATGGGTGTGTCCCCTGTGGCGGGCGACGAAACCCGAGGCCACGGGAACGATCTCGTCGCTCATGCGGAGGGCCGCCAGGTGAGCCCGTCGTAGAGGGCGAAGGGCCGCTCGCCCCCGTCGCTCACGTGCACGATCTCGGCCCCCGCGGGGATCGGCATCGGCGCGGTGTGGAACTGGGGGACCACGTGCTCGCGCGAGGTGGTGAACCCGTTCCCCGCGAACGGCGGCGCGTCGCTCCAGTCGCCGCCCATGTGCGGCCCGTACGGCACCGCGTAGGTGTCGACGTCTCGCGCGTACCACCGCATGACGTACAGCTCGGGCACCTCCGCGCTCAGCTCCGATCCTTCGAACGACAGGTCGAGCCCCAGGAACAGGGTGCGCGGCGTGGTCAGCCGCGCGCAGTCCTGCACTCTGTAGACGTAGCCGGAGATGACCGTGCGCTTGCCCGACAGGTAGGGCACGAGCAGCCGAGGCGGCACCACCTTCTGCATCTGCGTCCTACGCTCGTTCACGACACCACTTTACGATCTCTTGGCCTACAGCACTCTGTGTTCGAGGCAGGGCAGGGCCGCGCGAGCCGAAGCGGTCGCCTCGGGATCGACCTCGACCACCTGCACGGCGGGTCCGCTACCCAGGTCGGCGCGGACCACGCCCAGCGGGTCGACCAGCATGCTGCGCCCGATGCCGAATCCGTCGCCCGACTCGGAGGGGTTGGGCGCCTGGCCGACGGCGGCGGTCCACATCGTGTTCTCCAGAGCCCTGGCGCGCACCAGCGTGATCCAGTGGTCCTCCTTGAGCGGGCCCGAACCCCAGGCGGCGATCACCGCGAACAGGTCGGCCCCCCTGTCGACCAGCGCCCTGGCCAGCTCGGGGAAGCGGATGTCGTAGCAGGTGAGCAGGCCGATCCTGAGCCCGGCCAGCTCGACCACGGTCGGCTCGGAGCCAGGGGCGACCAGCTCCGACTCGCGGAAGCCGAAGGAGTCGAACAGATGGATCTTCCTGTAGGCGGCCACGACCGCGCCCGAGGCGTCGATCGCGACGGCGGTGTTGTGGACCCTGCCCTCGGCGGGCTCGAACACTCCTGCGATCACCGCGACGCCGTGCTCGCGGGCCGCGGCGGCCAGACCGGTGACGAAGGGCCCCTCGAGCGGCTCGGCCAGGTCGCTGACGCTCCTGCCGAACCTGGTCAGGGTGGCCTCGGGGAAGATCGCCAGGTCGGCGCCCTGCGCCCTGGCCAGGGCCTCCGTGGCCCGCTTGAGGTTGGCGGCGGGATCGGGGGAGACCGGCAGCTGGCACAGGGCGATTCTCGTCACGCCTCCGAGACTATGCCCGCATGGAACCGGGCGGCCAGATCACCCGTACGGGCTTGCCCGCCCGCCTGGCCATGGCCACCACGTCGGCCGTGCCGCCGGGCCCCGCGGGCGGCCCGCCGTCCCAGACGGCCACCAGCTCGTCGGCGGCCTCCAGCATCGCCTTGGCGGCGGCGAGGTAGGCGGGCACACCCGCGTCGTCGAAGGGCAGCAGGACGACCTGGCCTGCCTTGCCGAGCAGCAGGTCGTAGGTGCGGCGGGCCGCCGCGGGCAGGCTGTCCCTGTAGCGGCGGGCGGGCAGGACGGCGCGCAGCTCGCCCCCGGCCGCGATGGTCTCGGCCGCGAAGATCTGGTCGGCGCCCTCGGCCAGGCAGGACAGTCCCACCAGCCCCGGCCCCGCGCCGGCCAGCTCCTCGCGCAGCGCCCTGCCGACCAGCTCCACGGTGTGCGGGGTCAGCGCCCTGTGGCCCGTCACGGCGAGCTTCGTCATCGGGTGCGCACCACCTGGAAGCCCGCGATGGCCAGGATGTCGGGCAGGTTCCTGATCGTCTCGCGGTCCTTCTCCTTCGCCGAGATCGACAAGGTGGCCCAATCTTCTATGTCGGGATGCGTCCGCTTCGCATCGTCCCTCAGCGGTCCGTGCCTCCAGCCGCGTGACAGCATCATCCGCATCCAGCGCACGTGCTCCATCTCGGCGAGAACCTCGATCTCCTCCTTGGTGAAGGCGAAGTCCAGCTCGGGATCGACCCGGGGGCCGAGAGCGCAGCCGACCTCCCTGAGCTTCCTGCCGATGTCCTCGGCCAGCAGCCTGTTGGACTCCTTCTTGTCCTCCTCCAGCTCCTCCCATGGCACCAGCGAGGAGTTGAGCGACGGGCTGCCGCCCCTGCTCGCCTGGTCGGCGAGGTAGTGGTGGTGCGCCGTCGTGGCCAGGGTCTCCACCAGATCCTCGGCGATCAGCCCTGGATCGGCGGCGGCGTCGGTGAAGGGGAAGACCCTGAGCGCGCCGTCGAGCCCCTCCAGCAGGCCCGCGTCGAAGGCCGCGGCGTGCTCGACCCGGACGACCAGTGACCCTGGGCCGCCTCCCCACAGCCGCAGCGAGGTCAGCGCGGTCTTCAGCGCGAGGTCCTGGTCGGGGTAGCAGACGTAGACCCTGCGCGGCGGCGGCCCCTCGGGCAGCGCGTCGGGCCGGCTCACCTGTTCGGGCTCCAGGTCGAGCGCGGTCAGCTCGCAGGACTTCAGCAGCAGGTCGTGCCTGACGGACAGGGCCGCCACGACGCCGGACGCCTCCGCGTCGACGACCGTGACGGGCAGCGGGCCCGCCGCCGGCGAGCGTGGACGCCACTGCCTGGCCAGCTCCAGCAGCAGTGTCCTGCCGAACGTGCCGAGACCGATGATCATGACGGGCGCCGGTTGGCCGATCGGGTCGCTCTTCAGCAGCGCCCTGGCCGCCAGCGCGTCGGGGTTGAAGAAGTCGAGGTGCAGACCGGTGGGGCGGGTCAGGCCGAGGCGTCTGGCGCGTAGCGCCGCGCACAGGTCGGGATCGGAGATGAGCCCGTAGGCGGCGAGGGGGCGGCCGCCTGGCCTGCGCAGGGCGTGCGCGGCCAGCGCGATCGCGGTGTTGGTCGCGCTGTCGCTCTCGCAGGCGTACAGGACCGAGGCGCGCTCGACGCCCGCGGCGCGCAGCACGGCGGGATCCCTGGGGTCGCCTGCGACGTGCATGACGGCCCTGTCGGCGCTGGGGGAGGCGGCGATCCGCACGACGGGGCGGCGCGCCGTACGCAGGCGCCGGGTCAGCGCCTGCGCGATCGGGCCGGTGCCGCAGATCACCGCGTGCCCGCGCGAACGGCGGGCGCGCAGCCGCCTGATCTCGGTGGAGAACAGCAGCAGCAGGCCGGCCACCAGGGCGTAGACGGTCGCGGCCGGCGCGGTGAAGCGGGCCACCTCGAGCGCCCATCCCAGGGGCGCGTGGCCGACGTCGAAAGGCGCGGGATCGAGGACGAACAGCTGCAGCGAGTAGTAGACGAGGTCGAACACGGACGAGTCTGGCCCCAGGAAGGCGGCGAAGCCGGTGATCCCGAGAACGAATGAGGCGAGCACGAGCACGGCGAACGACAGCCGTAGCGTCACAGTGTCTCCCGACCTTGGACAGTCCTTCCGCTTCTCGTGTATCCGGGGGCGGGGGCGCCGTCAACGGTCAGAAGCGACGAGCCTGTTGCCCACCGGCTTCCATCGGGTGAGCGCCCGCCACGCCCATTCGAGCGGGCCGTACCTGAACCTGGACAGCCACCACCAGCTGAACAGCAGTTGTGCCAGCAGCGTCACCCCCGTCACCGCCAGCACCGGCCAGCGTGCAGGGCCGGTCAGCACGATGACCACGGTGCCGGTGACGTAGTTGGTCAACGCCATCCTGCCCAGCGGCTCCAGCCATCGAGGCCGCAGGTAGAAGATCGCGGTGGAATAGGCCGCCGCCCCCGCCACCCCGGCGACCACGTAGATCCACCACTGCCCGGTGATCGGATAGAGCCACGTGGACACCGCCGAGACGGCCGCGGACACCACGAAGCCCGGCAGCAGCCAGCGACGGCCGGGCCGCAGTTCCATCAGCGTCATGCCGATCAGGAAGAGCCCCGGGATGATCAGGATGCCGCCGCCCATCCACGTGCCCCACCCGAGCGCCGCGACGCCGAGCACCAGGATCGGCCATCCGGCCGACAGGAACGAGGCGGGCAGCAGCACACCGAGCCCGAACAGCGCGTAGTCGGTCAGCACCTCGCCCGGGTACCAGGTGTGCTGGACCAGACCGAACAGCAGCAGCCACAGCAGCCTGCGCAGCAGGACCCACCGGGAGGCGCCGCGCAGCACCAGCACGAAGCTGATGCCGAACAGCAGCGAGAAGATCGGGTAGAAGCGGCCCTGGAAGAAGGTCTCGACCCACCACTCGCCCTTGGGCCCCTCGTGGTGCTGCCAGGTGTTGACCAGCATGATCCCGCACACCGCGAAGCCGCGGAGCGCGTCGAGCTCTCTGATGCGTGTCAAAGGAACCAGGACCACCACCATACGAGGAACCCCGCCGCGACGGTCGCGGCCAGGCTGTTGGGGATTGTACGGGCGCGAGCCAGCGCCACCACGGTAAGCACCGCCGAACCCGCCGCGATCCATCCGTACAACTCCAGCATGCGCGGCACGCCCACGGCCAGCGCCGTCTCGTTCGACTTCATCAGACCCCACACCGCGTCGGCGGCGAGGCCGGTGAACGCCAGGCCCGTGAGGCCCGCGAAGGCGGTCAGCGCCCTGCCCCTGATCGCGCCCATGACCAGCTGGGCCAGGCTGGCCAGCACGAACAGCGCCGGCGGCGCGGCCAGCCACGGAGCGGTCATCGCCTGGTAGGGGGCGCCTGTGACGTGCAGGTCGCCGGGCCGCACGGCGGGAAGGCCGCGCAGGGAGGGGTCGCAGGGCTGCTTCCAGCCCTCGGGATCGGCCAGGAAGGCGGCGATGGTGCGTGCGCCGCACCGGTCGGAGAGGAACACCGCGTGTCCCACCCCCGCGAACTCGACGAAGCGGGCGTGGGGCAGCCGCTCGGCGGCGGGTCTGGCGGTCCTGGTGGGCGTGGTGGGGTCGTACTGTCCTCCGAGCACCAGGACGGGCGCCTTCGTGGTGGCCTTCGTCGGCTTCGAGGCCGGCAGCCGCCACTCCGCGCACACCACCCTGTCCACGTTCACGGTGAACAGGCGCGATCTGTCGGGGAAGGTGGCTTCGTCCTGGCACTGGACGGCGTGGTAGAGCCCGAACTCGTGGGAGGCCAGGCCGGGGCCCGTCTGGTCGGCCAGCGGGCGCAGCAGTTCGTCGTGCCCCTCGGCGAGCGCGCCGACCAGCGCGGGGGCCGCGGCGATCACACTCGTGTCGTGCAGCCCCTCGGCCAGCACGGTCGCCACGTCGTCGCCCGTCAGCCTGGCGGTGAACGCCCTGCCGGTCAGCGGGTCGGTGGTCGGCACCAGGGCGGGGGCGTCGTTGAGCCGCCCGGTCATCACCTCGAAATCCTCGTCGATGCCGAGCGCGGCCACCGTGTCGTCCAGGTTGCGGTCGGCGTCGCCGTACCAGGAGACCTCCTGCGGCAGGAAGGAGTCGAGCACGACGGCGGCGGTCCCGCCGGGGTCGGCGGCGGCCGCGTCCACCATCACCCTGGTGGAGTAGCTGACGCCGAACAGGTTCCACTTCTCGTAGCCGAGCGCCTTGCGCAGGTCCACGACGTCGGCGGCGATCTCCTTGGTGTTGTACCCGCGCAGGTCGACGCCCGCCTCCTCGTGGCGCCTGCGGCAGTCGCGCGCGCCCTTGGCCACGTCGGCGCCGGAGGCGCGCAGCCGGTCGAGCATCGCCGCCACGGTCTCGGGGCAGCCGAGAGTGGGCTTGGAGAACCTGCTGCCGCGCTGTTCGACGGTCACGACGTCGCGGTCGGGAAAGAGCGCCGCCAGGTAGCCGGTGAGCTGGATGGAGGCCGAGCCGGGGCCTCCGCTCATGTAGACCACCGGATCGCCCGACGGATCGTCGGACCGGTGGACGGCGTAGCCCACCCTGATCGTCGTGCCGGGGGCGTCGCGGCGCTCGGGCACCACCAGGAAGCCGCACCGGGTTCCCTCGGGCATCGCGACGGGACACGCCCTGGCCTCCAAGGGGGCAGGAGCGGCGGTCAGAGGGCCGGACACGAGGACGAGGGCGAGGGCGACCCGGGTGATCACCCCTCGAGACTAATAGTCTGGCCCTGTGAGCGATCCCCTTGTTTCCCGCATGCGACGGTTCGGGACCACCATCTTCGCCGAGATGAGCGCGCTGGCCGTAAGGACCGGGTCGATCAATCTGGGGCAGGGCTTCCCCGACACCGACGGCCCCGCCTCGATGCTCGACCGCGCGGTGGAGGCCATCAGGTCGGGCGTCAACCAGTACCCGCCGGGGCCGGGTCTGCCGCAGCTGCGGCAGGCGGTGTCGGAGCACAGGAGGCTGCACTACGGGCTCGACTACGACCCCGACGGCGAGGTGCTGGTCACCGTGGGGGCGACCGAGGCGATCGCGGCGACGGTGCTGGCCCTGTGCGAGCAGGGCGACGAGGTGATCGCCTTCGAGCCTTACTACGACTCCTATGCCGCCTCCATCGCGCTGGCGGGCGCGAGGCTGGCCGCGGTCACGCTGCGCCCGAAGGAGGGCCGCTTCACCTTCGACCCCGACGAGCTGCGCGCCGCCGTCACACCGCGCACCAGAGCGATCCTCGTCAACTCGCCGCACAACCCGACGGGCACCGTCTTCACACCCGAGGAACTGGCCGTCATCGCCGAGGTGTGCCAGGAGCGCGACCTGATCGCGATCACCGACGAGGTCTACGAGCACCTCACCTTCGACGGCGTCGCGCACGTCCCGCTCGCCACGCTGCCCGGCATGCGTGAGAGGACCGTGATGATCTCCTCGGCGGGCAAGACGTTCTCCGTCACGGGGTGGAAGACCGGCTGGGTGTGCGCGCCGCCCGAGCTGACGCGGGCGGCGCAGACGGTCAAGCAGTTCCTCACCTTCACCGTGGGCGGGCCCTGGCAGCTGGCCGTGGCGCACGGCCTGCGCGAGGAGCTGGGCTGGGTGGCCGAGCTGCGGGCGGCGCTGCAGAGCAAGCGCGACAGGCTCATGAGCGGGTTGTCGGGCGCGGGCTTCGAGGTGCTGAAGCCGTCGGGCACCTACTTCGTGCAGACCGACATCAGGCCGCTGGGCTTCACCGACGGGCTCGAGCTGACCAGGCGCCTGCCCGAGCTGGCGGGCGTGGTGGCGATCCCGACGCAGGTCTTCTACGACCACCCCGAGCGCGGAAGGCACTTCGTCAGGTTCGCCTTCTGCAAGAAGGACGAGGTCATCGACGAGGCCGTGACCAGGCTCAAGCGGCTCGGCTAATACTGGTATACCGTTACGCGGCATGGAGATCCTGGTGGTCAACCCCAACCGCGTCGACGGCTGCACCCGCCTGATCCACGCGGCGGCCCGCGCCGCCGCCGCGCAGGGCACGACCGTCACCACGCTCGCGCCGGGGCGCGGCCCCGTCGAGCTGACGGGGCAGTCGGAGGTGCTGTTCAGCGCGGTCGGCGTGCTGGAGGTCATCGCGCGAACGCCCGCCGACGCCGTGGTCATGGCGGGCTTCGGCGAGCCTGGCAAGGAGGCCGCGCAGGAGCTGACCTCCGCGCCCGTGCTCGACATCACCGAGTGCGGCCCGCTGCTGGCCCGCGCGCTCGGGGCCTCCTACACGATCGTCACCTCCACCGCCGCGGCGGTGCCGATCGTCGAGGACCGCCTCAGGGCGCTGCGCCTCGACGCGGCCTGCGCCGCCGTACTGGCCTCGGGGCAGAGCGTGCCCGACCTGGTCGAGCGGCGGGAGCGGGCCCTGGAAGCGGTGGCCGGCGTCGCCGCGCTGGCCGCGACCGAAGTCGTCGTGCTGGGCTGCGGCGGCATGGCGGGCATGGCCGCCGACGTCGCGGCGGCCACGGGGCGCGTCGTCGTGGACGGCGTGGGCGCAGCGGTCAAGCTGGCCGAGTCGCTGGGCGCGCTGGGCCTGGCCCCCGCCAGGGCGCCTCGCCCGCCGGTCACCGGCTGGCCGTTCGACGACTGACCCGGAGGGAGGCGAGCGCGCGGGACGCCTCAGGCGATCACCTTCACCGGCAGCTTCCGCTGCCTGACCGCCCCGCGCACCGCCTTGGCCAGCTGCGCGTACTCCGCCGCCCGCGCCGAGCTCGCCCGGTAGGCCAGGCCGATCGTCCGCCCCGGCGCGGGATGGGCGAAGCGGCGCAGCGCCAGCCGTACCCTCTTGCCCGTCTCCACCGGCACCGCCGACTCCGGCAGCAGGGTCACCCCGAGCCCGCCCGCGACCAGTTGCACCAGCGTCGGCAGGCTGGTGGCGTAGGTGGTCGCGGTGGCCCGCGCCCCCACCTCCCTGCACACGTCTATCGCCTGCTCGCGCAGGCAGTGGCCCTGGTTGAGCAGCACGATGTCGAGGCCCTTCAGCGCCGACCTGCTCAGCGGCGCGTCCTCGGCGGCCAGGGGATGCCCCTCGGGCAGCGCCAGCAGGAAGTCCTCGTCGTAGAGCGGCTCCTCCACCAGCCCGCTCGTCTCGGTCGGCAGCGCCAGCAGCACCAGGTCGAGCCTGCCCTCGCGCACCTCCTCCACGATCGTCTCGGTCTTGGCCTCGTGCACCGTCAGCTTCAGGTGCGGGAAGCGTCTGGCGAACATCGGCAGCAGCGCGGGCAGCACGTACGGCGCGACGGTCGGGATCACCCCGAGGTGCGCGGGCCCGCTGAACGGCTCGCGGTTCCTGTCGACCTCGCCGATGAGGTCGTCGACCGCGGCGAGCACCCTGGTCGCGTGCACGGCCACCCGCTCGCCCGCAGGGGTGAGCAGCACCCTGCGGGTGGTCCGCTCCAGCAGCTGGGTGTCGAGGATCTCCTCCAGCGCGGAGACCGACGCCGACAGCGCCGGCTGGCTCATCCGCAGCGCCGTGGCCGCCTCCCTGAAGTGGAGATGGTCGGCTACAGCGAGGAATGCCCGCAGCTGAGCCAGGGTGGGCGAGGGTTCACTGATAGGAATCACCTCTCAGATTCGTCCGACTGCTCGATTTCTCGGATCAATGCTAGATGAGGCACCCTGAAGCCCTGACAACGACGTCTTCCTCAAGGAGATATTCACGTGCTCACCGTTGGTGACAAGTTCCCCGAGTACGAACTCACCGCCTGTGTCGACCTCGACCCCGACAAGGCGTTCGCGGAGATCAACCACAAGTCCTACGAGGGCAAGTGGCGCGTGGTGTTCTTCTGGCCGAAGGACTTCACCTTCGTGTGTCCGACCGAGATCGCCGAGTTCGGCCGGCTCAACGAGGACTTCGCCGACCGCGACGCCCAGGTGCTCGGTGTCTCCGTCGACTCGGAGTACGTCCACCACGCCTGGCGCAAGGACCACGAGGACCTGCGCGACCTGCCCTTCCCGATGCTGAGCGACATCAAGCGCGAGCTGTCGTCGGCGCTCGGCGTCCTCGGCGAGGACGGCGTCGCCCAGCGCGCCACCTTCATCGTGGACCCCAACAACGAGATCCAGTTCGCCATGGTCACCGCCGGCTCGGTCGGCCGCAACGTCAAGGAGGTCCTGCGGGTCCTCGACGCGCTGCAGTCCGACGAGCTGTGCCCGTGCAACTGGAACAAGGGCGAGAAGGGCCTCGACGCGAAGGCGCTGCTGGGCGCATGAGTATCAACAACCTGAAGGCCGCTCTGCCCGACTACGCCAAGGACACCAAGCTCAACCTGGGCTCGGTCACGACGACGTCGTCGCTGACCGACCAGCAGCTGTGGGGCGCGGCGCTGGCGTGCGCGATGGCCACCAGGTCGGCGCAGGTCATCGCCGAGGTCGCGGGCGAGGCCGCCGACAACCTGTCGGCCGAGGCGTTCAAGGCCGCCAAGGCCGCCGCCTCGATCATGGCGATGAACAACGTCTACTACCGGGCCACGCACCTCATCGGCGACGAGCAGTACAGCACGATGCCGGCCAAGCTCCGCATGACCGTCATCGGCAACCCCGGCGTCGACAAGGTCGACTTCGAGCTGTGGTGCCTCGCGGTCTCGGCGGTCAACGGCTGCGGCCGCTGCCTGGAGTCGCACGAGCAGGTGCTGCGCGGCGCGGGCATGCCGCGCGAGCAGATCCAGGAGGCGCTGAGGATCGCCGCGGTGATCAACGCGACGGCCGCGACCCTGGAGGCCGAGGCCGCCCTCGTCACGGTCTGACCTCCACGAGAAGCACGGCGGGCGCTCCCTTGCGGGAGGGAGCGCCCTTTCGCGTCTCCGCACGGGCTCCCAGGTGGGAGGATCCAGGTGTGGAAGAGGTACGGCTGCGCGACAGGCACGCCACCAGGCTGCGCATCATGGAGGCGGCCAGAGAGCTGTTCGCCGAACACGGCTACGACCAGGTGACGATGCGCCTCATCGCGGCGAGGGCGGAGGCGAACCTCTCGCTGATCAACCGCTACTTCGGCAGCAAGCGTGACCTGTTCGCCGAAGTGATCGCCGAGCAGGGCCGCTTCCCCGGCGTGCTCGACGAGGCGGGCGGCGACCTGCCGAGGGCGCTGGCCGAGTACGTCGCCGACCGGCTGACGTCGCCGGGCGACAGCGTGCTGGTGGCCACGCTGGCGCGTTCCACGCCCACCTCGGAGATCCAGGAGATCATCCGCGAGCGCATCCGCACCGCGATACTCGAGCCGCTGAGCGACCGCCTGCCGGGCGACGACGCCGAGATGCGCGCCTCCCTCGCCACCGCCCTCATCATGGGCAGCGCCCAGTTGCGCAGGGTCTTCGGCCCGGCCGACGAGTGGCGGCGTGAGGCGGTCGTCGACCGTCTCACGCGGGTCTTCCGCGCCTGCCTCGGCTGAGCTACCAGAATGCGGGCCAGTGCTCCCGCCTCCAGGCCGGGGGTGAAGGCCCGCGCGGCAAGGCTTGCTGGGGTCTGAGCGTGCCCTAACCGGGACGGTTGTGCTGCTCGATGTACTGGCGCAGGACGCTGATCGGTGCGCCACCCACCGACCCGGCGAAGGAGGAGCCCGACCACAGCTTGTTCGCCCGGTAGTAGTGGTGGGCCAGTTCGGGGAGCTCGGTGCGCCTCCTGCGTGAGGAGATGCCCTTGAGGGAGTTGACGAGTTTGGACAGGGCGATCTTGGGTGGGAAGTTCACCAGCAGGTGGACGTGATTGTTCTCGCCGTTGAAGTCGCGAAGCTCGGTCTCGAAGTCGGCGCACACGTCCCGCATGATCTCCTCCATCCGGTTCAGGTGGGTGTCGGTGAACGCCTTGTGCCGGAACTTGGTCACGAAGACCACATGCGCGTACAGGGCAAAAACACCGTGCCTGCCGGTTCTGATGCCTTCATATTCGGCCATAGACCAATGGCATGATCAGTGGGTGCGGCTTCGTTACAACTACCGGGTGTATCCCGACGCCGACCAGCGTGCCGCGCTGGCCAATGCGTTCGGGTGCGCCCGCGTGGTGTTCAACGACGGACTGCGAGCGCGGCAGGACGCTCGCGAGCAGGGCTTGCCGTACATCTGTGATGGGGACCTGTTCAAGCGGGTCATCACACAAGCCAAGGCGACGCCGGAGCGGGCATGGCTGGGCGAGGTCTCAGCGGTGCTGCTCCAGCAGGCGCTCGCGGACCTGAACGCGGCCTACCGCAACTTCTTCTCCTCTCTGTCCGGGAAGCGGAAAGGCCGCAAGGTCGCCCCGCCCCGGTTTCGGTCACGGAAGGACACGCGGCAGGCGGTCCGGTTCACGAAGAACGCCCGATTCACGGTCACCGCGTCGGGCCACCTGCGGTTGCCGAAGATCGGAGACGTGTCGGTCCGCTGGTCGCGGTCGCTGCCGTCCGAGCCGTCATCGGTGACGGTGATCAAGGACAGCGCAGGCCGATACTTCGCGTCGTTCGCGGTCGAGACTTCGGACGAGCCGTTGCCCGAGACGGATTGCGAGGTCGGGATCGACCTTGGGCTGACCCACTTCGCGGTGACGTCGGACGGCGAGAAGGTGGACAACCCGCGCATCCTGCGGCGCGCGGCCAAGAAACTACGTCGGGCGCAGAAGGCGCTGAGTCGCAAGGAGAAGGGCTCAGCCAACCGGGCCAAGGCCAAGCTGAAGGTCGCCAAAGCTCACGCCAAGGTGACCGACACGCGCAAGGACTGGGCGCACAAGCTCTCCACCACGATCATCCGCGACAACCAAGCGGTATACGTGGAAGACCTTGCCGTGTCCGGGCTGGCGCGCACGAAGCTGGCCCAGTCGGTGCACGACGCGGGCTGGTCGCAGTTGGTGAATATGCTGGAGTACAAGGCCGCCCGGTATGGCAGGTACTTCGCCAAGATCGACCGCTGGTTCCCGTCGTCGAAACTTTGCTCGGTGTGCGGCGCCATCGCCGAGTCGATGCCGCTCGACGTCCGGTCGTGGATCTGCCCGTGTGGGGCGACCCATGACCGGGACGTCAACGCTGCGATCAACATCCTCGCCGCCGGGCAGGCGGAGAGACTAAACGACTGTGGAGCGCGGGTAAGACCGGGACTTGTTCCGGCGCCGCGCTAAGAAGCAGTAACCCGCCGGGAGCCGCACGCGCGGCAGACCGGAATCTCCATCCTTTAGGGGCGGAGTGGATGTCAATCCAGGAACTGCCCGACGGCCGCCCAGAACTCCTCGGGCGCGTCGGCGTGGATCAGGTGCCCCACGCCGATGGTGACCAGCTTCGCGCCGGGGATGAGGTCGGCCAGCGGCTCGGCGATGACATGGCTGGCGGGTCCGCCTGCCAGCACCAGCGTGGGAGCCTTGACGCGCTTCAGCCCCTCGGCCCACGCGGGGTCGGGGGAGACGATCTGGCGCTCGGTCTCGACCATCATGGGGGAGTCGTCCTCCAGCGCAGGCCGCTCGTGCGGCACCGGCGCGGGCGGGTCCTCCAGCACCAGCAGCGAGACCCGCTCGGGGTGGTTCATGGCCAGGTGGTAGGCGACCACGCCGCCGAGGGAGTGGCCGACCAGGATGGCCTGGTCCACGCCGAGCGCGCCGAGCAGGGCCACGACGTCCTCGGCCATGTCGGGTAGTTCGTAGCGGTCGGGGCGCTCGCTGGCGCCGTGTCCCCGCAGGTCGGGCGCGACCACGTGGAAGCGCTCGGCGAAGCGGCGGATGAACGGGTTCCAGTTGTTGTGGTCGGCGGTGCGCCCATGCAGCAGGACCAGCGTGGGGGCCGCGGGGTCGCCCTCCTCCCTGTAGGAGAGGTCGATGCCGTTGACGTGTGCGGTGCGAATCACGTCCGTGAGGCTACCTTCGTCCAGAGATGACCGTCAGACGGTGTCCGCCCAGTTTGTCGGCCAGCGTCGCGAGGAAATCGCCGGTCAACGGAGGCCAGTTCCAGAATCGCAGCGCCAGGTGCGGGAAGGCCCACGGCTGGTCGAGCACCCAGTCGCGCAGCGACGCCTCAGCGTTGCAGGACTCGCAGGAGCGGGTCAGGCGGTCGACGGAGAACCAGTTGTAGATGGGGGTGACGAAGCCATCCCAGTCGGCGGTGGCCACGCCGTCACGCCGCAGGATCGTCACATGACCGCAGCCGGGACAGGCGGCCGATTCGGCCTTCATCGGGTAGCAGATCACTCTTCCCCAGTGAAAGGAGACGCCCGAAGGTCTGCGGACCTGCTCGCCGGTCCTGGCGTGCAGCCCGTAGGCGTCCAGCGGGAACGGCCGGACCTCCGCGGCGATCAGGCCCGACGCCGTCATCCACTCCCTGGCCGTGCGGGCCAGCGTGCGTCCCTCCCGCTCGGTGGCGTCCAGGTCGGCCACCCACTGGTAGTCGTGCCCCGCCAGGAAGGCGATCCCGCAGGTCATGAAGCGTTCGAGGGCGAAGGAGTCGTCGTGGGGCTCAAGTTCGATGGCCCTGGTGAAGTCCGACAGCGCCTCCTCTCGCCGCCCGAGCTCGCGCAGGGCGACGGCCCTGTGACCCAGGGACCACGCGTCGTCCGGCCCCAGGTCCAGCGCGCGGGTGAAATCGTCCACGGCCTCATCGAGCCTGCCCAGAAGCCGCAAGGACAGCGCTCTGTTGGCGATCGTGTCGGCTTCGTCGGGGTCGCGGGCGAGCGCGCGATCGAAGTCGGCCAGCGCCTCCTCGTGACGACCGAGGACGGCGTGGGCGCGCGCCCGTTCGTTGTAGACGGATCCGAGGTGCGGTCGTAGCCGGACGGCCTCGTCGAGCACCGCCATCGCCTCGTCAAGCCTTCCGCGGTTCCTGAGGATCCGGCCCTGGTTGAGCTGAGCCCACCAGTAGTCGGGGTCGATCTCCATGACACGGCCGAGGTCGTCGAGTGCCTCCTCGAGCCGTCCCATTGCCTCGTAGGTCAGCCCCCGGTAGAGGCGGTTCCACGCGTCGTCGGGGGCCAGCTCGACGGCGCGGTCGAAGTCGGCCAGCGCCTCGTCGTATCGTCCCTTCTGGCGGTGAAGGTCGCCTCGGATCGCCAGCGCCCACTCGTATCCGGGGTCGAGCTCGATCGCCTGCGACAGGTCGTCGACCGACTTGAACAGCATGCCGCGCTGGGCGAGGTACCAAGGGTCGTGCGGCCGGAGCTCGACCGCCCGGGTCAGGTCGGCCAGGGCCTCGTCGCGGCGGCCCATGGCGTTCAGTGTCCACCCGCGGTGCAGGTGGTTCCACGCGTCGTCGGGGGCCAGCTCGACGGCGCGGTCGAAGTCGGCCAGCGCCTCCTCGTGCCGCCCCGCCAGCCGGTAGGTCTCGCCCCTTCCCGCCACCGCCTTCTCGAAGTCGGGATCCATGGTTGTCGCCCTGGTGAAACACGCCAGAGCCGAGTCGTAGCGCTTCTCGTCCCTGTCGAGGACGCCGCGCTGGCGGCACGCCTCCTTCAGCGCGTTCTCCGGCAGGTCGCGACGCTGGATGAGCAGGTCGAGATAGGCGCCGGCGGGCCGCTCGCCCAGCAGCGCGTCCTGCAGGCTCTCCCCGAGCGCCCGCAGGCTCGATGCCGCCGCGTCGTTGCCCGCGCTCGTGAACACCTCAGCCCATCGGCGCGCCGAGAAGAGGCCGCCCTCCACCACGTGTGACAGCACTTCGGGCAGCGACCCCACCGGGTCGGCGCACAGGCGGTGATAGCACTCCTCCAGCAGGCAGCTGTCGCCGCCCTCCTCCGACAGGCCAGGGCGCTCGCGCCGCTCACGATAGGCCTCTGCCAGCTTGAGGTGGATCTCCTCCCAGCGTCGCGGCGACCTGGTGCGGTTCAGCCTGATCATGGGTTCGCGCACCACGTCGTGGTAGCGGCAGACGCCGCCCTCCCTGGAGACGAAGCTCTGCGCGTGCAGCCAGCCGTACAGCTCCGCGACTTCGCCTTCCGCCAGCACCGCGACCAGGTCCTGGTCGATCTTCCGCGGCAGCGCCGCCACCTGGGCGAGATCGCGGCGGACGGGGTCGCTCTCCCATTGCAGGAAGCGGTCGACGAGGCCGCCCGAGAGGTCCTTCACCGCGCCGGGTCGGCTCGGGCGCTGCTCGGCCAGCGTGGCCACCGCGAGCGGCAGCCCGCCCGCGACCGCGGTGATGACCTCGATCACCGCCTCGTCGTCGATCGCTTTCGTCCGCAGCAGCTGCCTGACCTCCACCTCGGTGAAGGCCGCCAGCGGCAGGTCGGCCAGCACGCCGAGGTAGGGCGCCCAGCGCAGCGGATCGAGTGGCTGGCGCCCGGCCACGGTGACGACCAGGTCGGCGGGCGCCTCGCCGTAGCGGCCCTCGAAGATCGCCCTGAGCCAGTCGTCCAGGTACGCGCCAGTGCGCTCGTAGGTGTCGAAGAACAGCGCCAGCGGCCGGTCCGCCTCGCGCAGTCCCTCCACGAAGGCAGGACTCAGCTCGTCGACGGGCGCGGCGGCCAGACGCTGGTCGTCGCGCCTGAGCAGGCCGTCCATCGCCGCCTCGCGCAGCTGGTTGACCTGATCAGGGTCGATCGACTTGGTGACGATGCTCGCGCCGGGCACCAGTGTGTTGACCGCGCCCGTCGTCAGCTTGGTGGCGGCCCTGGTGACCAGGCCGGCCACGTCGGACCCGCCCGCCTCGCGCTTGCGGTAGGCGGTGTGCAGGTGGGCGAAGCGCTTGAGCTTCACCCCCTGACCCTCGAGCTGCTCGGCGAGGGTGGCCATGGCCTCCACCACCCCGTAGACGGACTCGTTGGTGCCCGCGGTGAGCAGGCCGTGCTGCTCGGCCGCCTCTCGCAGACGGCCGAGCAGGAACGTCTTGCCCATACCGCCGGCGCCGTGGACGGAGAACAGGAGCCTGCGCCGCTCGTCATCGACGTCAAGCCCCAGGTTGTTGCGGAAGAAGGCCAGCTCGCCTTCCCTTCCGACGAAACCCGCCTGTTGCCGGCGGCGTACGAGGTCTTGGAGGGATCGGGGGGTGTCCGCCATGCCGCCCATCTCATCATGGGCAAAGGTTGCCAATGAACGCCTTCTCCAGCCTGGGTAGCGTCGCGAGGGTGGGTGAACGGGTACTCGTCGCGCTGGGCGGCAACGCCATGACAGGTCCTGACGGCAGCGCCTCGCCGCAGGCCCAGCAGAACGCGGTCGAGGCGGCGATGCGGCAGGTCAGGGCGCTGATAGACGCCGGGCACCAGGTGGTGCTCACCCACGGCAACGGGCCGCAGGTGGGCAACCTGCTGCTGAAGAACCAGCTCGCGGCCGCCGTGGTGCCGCCCGTGCCGCTCGACTGGTGCGGCGCGCAGACACAGGCCACGATCGGCACGCTGATCCTCAACGCGCTCGGCCGCCCCGCCGCCACGGTCGTCACCCGCACGCTGGTCGACGCGGGCGACCCCGCCTTCGCGGATCCGGTCAAGCCGATCGGACGCTACTTCACCGAGGCGGAGGCGCGCAGGTTCGAAAAGCTCGGCCAGAGCTGGCGGCGCTTCGAACGCGGCTGGCGGCGCGTGGTCGCCTCACCCGAGCCGCTGGAGATCCTCGACGCGCCCGCCGCGACCACGCTGATGGCCGCGGGCTTCACGGTGGTGGCCGCAGGCGGCGGCGGGGTCCCCGTGGTGCGGCAGCGGGACGGCTCTCTGACGGGCGTGGAGGCGGTCGTCGACAAGGACCTCGCGGCGGCGCTGCTGGCGCGGGCCGTCGGGGCGCGGATCCTGGTCATCGCGACCGACGTGCCGCAGGCCGTCGTCGGCTACGGCGGGCGGGACCCGAGGCCGATCGGTCAGATCTCCGCCGGTGAGCTGCGTGTCCTGCACGCCGCTGGGCACTTCGCCGGGGGGAGCATGGGACCGAAGGTGGAGGCGGTCCTGCGGTTCGTCGCGGCAGGCGGCGAGCGGGCCGTGATCACCTCGCTGGAGCACATCGCCGATCCAGGCGCAGGCACGAGAGTGGAGAGATAGATGCCCGAACCGATCGAAGTGCGCAAGGTCGCCATCGAGAGCGTGACCGACGCCTCAGGGCTCGAGAAGCTCATCGACGACGGGGTGATCGAGGCGCACCGGGTGCTCGCGGTGGTCGGCAAGACCGAGGGCAACGGCGGCGTCAACGACTACACCCGCATCCTGGCCGACACCGCCTTCCGCGGGGTGCTGGCCAGGAAGGGCCACCCCGCGCCCGAGAGCGTGCCGCTGGTGTGGTCGGGCGGCACCGACGGCGTGCTGAGCCCGCACGCCACGATCTTCGCCACCACCGCCGACGCCCCGGCCTCGGACGAGCCCAGGGTCTCGGTCGGCGTGGCCATGAGCGAGGTGATCCTGCCCGAGGACATCGGCCGCCCCGCCATGGTGGAGAAGGTCGCCGCGGGCGTGCGAGAGGCGATGAAGGTCGCCGGCATCGACGACCCGCGCGACGTCCACTACGTGCAGACCAAGACGCCGCTGCTCACCCTGGCCACCATCACCGACGCCAAGAGCAGGGGCAAGGACACCGCCATCGAGGAGACCGGCCCCTCCATGGACCTGTCGAACTCCACCACCGCCCTCGGCATCGCCGTCGCCCTCGGCGAGATCGAGACGCCCTCGGCCGACCAGATCCACCGCGACCTGTCGCTCTACAGCAGCGTCGCCTCCTGCTCCAGCGGCGTCGAGCTGGACCGCGCCCAGATCGTCGTCGTCGGCAACGTCAGAGGAATCGGCGGGCGCTACCGCATCGGGCACAGCGTCATGAAGGACGCCCTCGACGCCGACGGCATCTGGGAGGCCATCCGCGACTCGGGCCTGGAGCTTCCCGAGCGCCCGCACCACTCCGACCTCGGCGGACGCCTGGTCAACGTCTTCATGAAGTGCGAGGCCGACCCCTCGGGGCGGGTGCGGGGACGGCGCAACATCATGCTCGACGACTCCGACGTGCACTGGCACCGTCAGATCAAGGCCACCGTCGGCGGCGTCGCCGCTTCCGTCACGGGCGATCCTGCCGTGTTCGTCTCCGTGGCCGCCGTCCACCAGGGACCCTCGGGCGGTGGTCCTGTGGCCGCCATCGCCGACCTGTCCTGACCCTTCAGGCCAGGTCTCACGGCAGGGACGGGCCAGGCCACCGCGCTCACCGGTGGCCGCCCGTCCTGCACGCCACCCCGGCGGGACCGCGGCCGGGCGCCGTCACGTCTCGAGGTGCTCCACGTTGGCCACGTCGGCGGGGTCCGTGCTGGCCGTGCCCGCGAACCACGCGTCGAGGATCTCCTTCAGCAGCGGCTCGGAGACCACCCGCAGGCTCAGCGCCAGCACGTTCGCGTCGTTCCACCTGCGCGCGCCGTCGGCGGTGTAGCCGTCGGCGCACAGCGCGGCGCGCACGCCCCGCACCTTGTTGGCCGCGATGGAGGCGCCCGTGCCCGTCCAGCAGCACACGACCGCCTGCTCGGCCCTGCCCTCGGCCACGTCGCGCGCCGCCGCCTCGCAGGCCCAGGCCCAGTCATCGCGCTCGGCCTCGTTCAGCGCGCCGTGCGTCACCACCTCGTGCCCTCGCTCGCTCAGCTCGCCGACGATCCGCGCGGCCACGCCGTCGAGGCTGTCGGCCGCCACCGCGATCCGCATGGCTCAGTCGACCTCCGCGCTCCCGTTGACCCTCAGCTTGCGGCGGGCGCGCTCGTAGAAGGTCGTCGTGCCCAGCCGTACGACCCAGGAGGCGCCCAGCACGGCGGTCACGTTCAGACGGTCGCCGGGGGCCAGCGTGCCCATCACCGCGCCGTCCACCTCGACGGCCAGCGTGCCGCTGGTCGGCAGCAGCTCCAGCGTGACCTCCTCGTCGGCCGACAGCATGACCGCCCTGTTGAACGACGAGTGCGCCGCGGCGGGCACCACCAGGAACCCCTCGACCAGCGGCGAGACGATCGGGCCTCCCGCGGAGAAGCTGTAGGCCGTCGAGCCCGTCGAGGTCGCCATGATGACCGCGTCGGCCGCGTAACGCACGAACGGATGGCCCTGCACGGCCACCGACACCGCCGCGATGCCGTCGCCGGGCACCCGCACCAGCGCGATGTCGTTGAACGCGGTCACCTCCTGGCCGTCGCCCAGCGCCGCGCGCACCGCCATGCGCGGCTCCACGGTGTAGCGGTGCTCGTCGATCGCCGACAGCGCCTCGGGCAACTCGTCGACGTCGATCTCGGCGAGGAAGCCGAGCTTGCCCAGGTTCACGCCGAGAATGGGCGTCTTGAGCCCCGCGATGAGCCGCATGGTGCGCAGCATCGTGCCGTCGCCGCCGAGGCTGACGAGCAGGTCGGCGCGCTCGCACAGGATCTCGGGCTCCACCGCGACGGCGCTGCAGTGGATGCGGTCCACCTCGTCGGGCAGGCCCAGCACCGTGACGCCTCTGGCGGTGGCCCACGAGACGATCGTCTCGATCGCCGTCTCGGAGTCACGCCGAGGATGCAACACCAGCCCAACGGTACCGATCATGCCCATACCGACCACTCTACTGAGACGGGAGAACCTGACGTCGCTCAGAGGGTCAGGGGCCCCCATGGAGCTGCGCCAGGAGCCGTGGGGGAGAAGCTGCTCCAGCTCACCGACCCCAACGGCGTCGTGGTCCAGCTCGTGGAGTGGGTGGCACCCACGGGGACGTGAGGCCGGCTGAGGCCGGTTCAGGACGTCGCGGACCGGCCCGCCGGGACCGGTAGTCTCGGACGTTGTGCCGAGCATTCCGCAGCCCCTTGTCCCAGGTGACGACGGGAGCGCCGACGACGCCGTCGCCGCCGCGCTGACCGCCTTCTCCTCCGGTACGGCCGACGCCACCGCCGTCCTGTCGGCGCTGAGCACGTCCAGGCTGCTGGTGCCCGTCGTGGCGCTGCTGACCGAGTCCGAGGTGGGCGAGCACGGGCTCAGGCAGGAGAAGGAGAGCGAGATGGCTCTCCCCAAGCTCGTCGGCAAGGACGGCAGGCAGGCGGTGATCGCCTTCACCGGCGTCGAGGCGCTCACCCGATGGCGTCAGGACGCCCGGCCCATCCAGGCGACCACGCTCCAGGTGTGCCAGGCGGCCGTGCACGAGGGCGCGGCGGCCGTGGTGGTGGACGTGGCGGGTCCTGTGCCCTTCGTCATCGAGGGCGGCGTGCTCGAGGCGATGGCCGCGGTGGAGTCGGGCACGCTCGACCAGGTCGGACCCTCGGTCACCGTGGCGCGATTCGCGGAGAGCACCGAGCCGAGGCGGCGCCGCTTCCCCTGGTCGCGCCGCCGCTGACCACCCGATCGCTCGAGGAACCCGGCGTAACGGCGGGCCGCCCGCGCCGCCGGAGCGGCGTGATGGAGGCAGGCCCGCCGGTGACCGCGGTGGCCGTTCCGTGCGGGAGCCGTACGGAAAGTCCTGACAGAGCCCCCGGAGCACGGGGAGGATGGCGGGATGGTCTGGGCTGCGGCGCTGGCGGGGTTCGTCGTGGGTGTCCTGGTGCGCGCGCTGGCCGACGGGTTCGAGCCCGACCCCGTCGACCCCCGGGCCGAGGCCAGGCGGGCGTTCGCCGGCCTGCTGGGCAGGGTGCGCCTGGCCAAGCCGGTGATCGAGCCGGCGACCGCGGCCGTGTTCGCGCTGCTGGCCTGGCGGATGGAGCCGGTCTACCTGCCCGCGCTCCTGTACGCCGCAGCCGTCGGGAGCGCCCTCGCCGTGATCGACTGGCGCACCCAGCGGCTGCCCGACGTCATCACGCTGCCTTCCTGTCCGATCCTCGCCCTCCTGCTGCTCCCCACGGGCCGCCTCACCGACGCGCTGCTGGGCGGCGCCGCGCTGCTGCTGCTGTACGGCGTGCTGTGGTTCGTCAGGCCCACGGCCATGGGCCTTGGCGACGTCAAGCTGGCCGGGCTGATCGGCATGGCCGCGGGCGCGGTCGGCTGGAACGCCTGGGTCGCCGCGGCGCTGGCGGGACAGCTGCTCGGCGCCCTCTACGCCATCACCCTCCTGGTCCTGAGAAAGGCCGACAGATCGGCGGAGTTCCCCTTCGGGCCTTTCATGCTGGCCGGCGCCCTCTGTCTCGCCTGGTGAGCGGTGTCCATCTCACCGCTCCGCACATGGAAGACTTGTGAGCATGTTGCGTTGGTTGACCGCCGGAGAGTCCCACGGCCCCGAACTCGTCGCCATCCTGGAAGGCCTGCCCGCGGGGGTGGAGGTGACCACGGCCGCGATCGACGAGGCGCTGCGCCGTCGCCGTCTCGGCTACGGCCGCGGCGCCCGGATGAAGTTCGAGGAGGACAAGGTCTCCATCGTCGGTGGCCTGCGCCACGGCCGCACGCTGGGCAGCCCCGTCGCCATCCGCGTCGGCAACACCGAGTGGCCCAAGTGGGAGAAGGTCATGGCGGCCGACCCCGTCGACCCCGCCGAGCTCGAGGGCATGGCGCGCAACGCCCCCCGCTCGCGCCCCCGCCCCGGCCACGCCGACCTGGCGGGCATGCAGAAGTACGGCTTCGACGACGCCAGGCCCGTCCTCGACAGGGCCTCCGCCCGCGAGACCGCCGCCCGCGTCGCGCTCGGCGAGGTCGCCAAGCGCTTCCTCAAGCAGGCCCTCGGCGTCGAGCTGTTCAGCCACGTGGTGTCGATCGGCGCCGCGCAGTCGCCGGGCAACGTCTTCCCTGTCCCCGCCGACCTCGAGGCGATCGACACCGACCCCGTCCGCTGCGCCGACCCCGAGGGCAGCGCCGCGATGGTGGCCGAGATCGACAGGGCGCACAAGGACGGCGACACCCTCGGCGGCGTCGTCGAGGTCCTGGCCTACGGCCTGCCGCCCGGGCTCGGCAGCTACACCCACTGGGACCGCCGCCTCGACGCCCGCCTGGCCGGAGCCCTCATGGGCATCCAGGCCATCAAGGGCGTCGCGGTCGGCGACGGCTTCGAGACCGCGCGCAGGCCCGGCTCGCGGGCGCACGACGAGATCGAGTACACCACCGAGGACGGCGTCAGGCGCGTCACCAACCGCGCGGGCGGCGTCGAGGGCGGCATGACCAACGGCGAGGTGCTGCGCGTCAGCGCCGCGATGAAGCCGATCTCGACCGTCCCGAGGGCCCTGGCCACGATCGATGTCAAGACCGGCGAGGCGGCCAAGGCCCACCACGAGCGCTCCGACGTCTGCGCGGTCCCCGCGGCGGGCATCGTCGCCGAGGCGATGGTCGCCCTGGTGCTGGCCGACGCGGCCCTCGAGAAGTTCGGCGGCGACTCCGTGGAGGAAGTCGCCCGCAACCTGTCCGGCTACCTCTCCTCGATGGTGATCAAATGACCAAGGTCGTGCTCATCGGCCCGCCAGGGTCGGGCAAGACGACACTGGGCCGCCTGCTGGCGCAGCGGCTCGACCTCACCTTCCGCGACACCGACTCCGACGTCGAGGCGGTCGCGGGCAAGGCCGTGAGCGAGATCTTCATCGAGGACGGCGAGGAGCGCTTCCGCGAGCTGGAGCACGAGGCGGTCCGCGCGGCGCTGGCCGAGCACGACGGCGTCCTGTCCCTCGGCGGCGGCGCGATCCTGCACGAGAAGACCCAGGAGCTGCTCGGCGGCCACCCCGTCGTCTATCTCGAGGTCGGCCTGGCCGACGCCGTCCAGCGGGTCGGCCTCGGCTCGGCCCGTCCGCTGCTGGTGCTCAACCCGCGCAGCCAGCTGAAGAAGCTCATGGACGAGCGCCGCCCGATCTACGAGCGCCTGGCCGTCCTCAGAGTGGTCACCGACAAGCGCGACCCCGAGGAACTGGTGGAGGAGATCGTGAAGGGGCTGCCCGCATGAGCGCCACCCGCATCACGGTACGCGGCGAGAGCCCCTACGACGTGGTCATCGGCACCGGCGTGCTCGCCGAGCTGCCCGGCCTGCTGGGCGAGGGCGTCCGCACGGTCGCCGTCGTCCATCCCGCCACGCTGCCCGAGATCTCCCGCCCGGTGTGCGGGGCGCTGGAGGAGGCCGGCTACGACGTCGTCTCCCTGCCGGTCCCCGACGGCGAGGCGGCCAAGTCCGTCGAGGTGGCCGCCCAGCTGTGGTCGGCCTTCGGCCGGTACGGCATCAGCCGCTCCGACGCCGTCGTCGGCGTGGGCGGTGGCGCGACGACCGACCTGGCGGGCTTCGTCGCCGGCACCTGGCTGCGCGGCGTCAAGGTCGTTCTGGTGCCGACCACGCTGCTGGCGATGGTCGACGCCGCGGTGGGCGGCAAGAACGGCATCGACACCCCCGAGGGCAAGAACCTCGTCGGCACCTTCCTGCCTCCGGCGGGCGTGCTCTGCGACCTGGCCACGCTGCCCTCGATGCCGCGCGACGACTACGTCGCGGGGCTCGCCGAGATCATCAAGGGCGGCTTCATCGCCGACCCGACCATCCTCATGCTGGTCGAGGACGACCCCGTCGCCGCCACCACGCCGGAGGGCGAGCACACCCGCGCGCTCATCGAGCGCAAGATCCAGGTCAAGGCCGACGTGGTCGGCGCCGACCTGCGCGAGGCGGGCCTGCGCGAGATCCTCAACTACGGTCACACGCTCGCCCACGCCATCGAGCGCGCCGAGCACTACCAGATCAGGCACGGCGAGGCCGTCGCGATCGGCATGGTCTACGCCGCCGAGCTGTCGAAGCTGGCGGGCAGGGCCGACCTGGTCGAGCGCACCCGCACCATCCTGACGTCGGTGGGCCTGCCCACCGCCTACCGCAAGGACGCCTGGCCCGAGCTGCGCGACCACATGCGGCTCGACAAGAAGAACCGCGGCGCCAAGCAGCGCTTCGTCGTCCTCGACGGCCTGGCCAAACCCGGCCGCCTCGAGGATCCCCCTGAGGAGCTGCTGGAGGCCGCCTACCGCGAGGTGGCGCGATGATCTACGTGCTGAACGGGCCCAACCTGGGGCGCCTGGGCACTCGCGAGCCCGAGATCTATGGGGCCGACACCTACGCCGACCTCGTCGAGCTGTGCGTGTCCACAGGCAAGGAGCTGGGCCTCGAGGTCGAGGTCAGGCAGAGTGACTTCGAGGGCGAACTCCTCGCCTGGCTGCACGAGGCCGCCGACCGGCGCATCCCCGTCGTGCTCAACCCCGCCGCCTTCACCCACTACTCCTACGCCGTGCGCGACGCCGTCGCCATGCGGACGGCGCCGCTGATCGAGGTGCACATCTCCAACCCGGCCGCTCGCGAGGAGTTCCGCCACACCTCCGTCGTGGCGGGCGTGGCCACGGGCACGATCGCGGGCTTCGGCCTGCAGTCCTACGTCCTTGCCCTGCGAGCGATGGCCGACCTGATCAAATGACGCACTACCGTTCGTTCGTCGCCCTCGGCGACAGCTTCACCGAAGGACTCAACGACCCCGGTGTCGACGGCCACTTCCGCGGCTGGGCCGACAGGGTCGCCGAGGTGCTGGCCGCCAAGGAGCCCTCCTTCCAGTACGCGAACCTGGCCGTGCGGGGCAAGCTCATCGACCAGATCGTGGCCGAGCAGGTCCCCATGGCGGTCGCGATGAAGCCCGACCTGGTCAGCTTCTGCGCGGGCGGCAACGACCTGCTCAGGCCGGGCAGCGATCCCGACCAGATGGCCAAGAAGCTGGCCGGAGCCGTACGGCAGCTGCGGGCCACCGGCGCCGAGGTGCTGCTGTTCACCGGCGTCGACCCGCGCGACACGCCGCTCATGCGGCGCATGCGCGGCAAGTTCGCCATCTTCTACCTGCACCTGCGCTCCATCGCCGACCTGTACGGCTGCCGCGTCGTCGACCAGTGGTCGATGCAGGCCATCCGCGACTGGAGGGCGTGGAGCGACGACCGCCTGCACATGAACGAGGAGGGGCACCGCCTGGTCGCCGCCCGCGTGCTCGACGTGCTGGAGGTCCCCTGCGACGACACCTGGCGCAAGGACTGGCCCTCGCGCTCCGTCGATCCCAGGGTGAAGCGGCGCGAGGACGCCCGATGGGTCAAGGAGTTCCTGGTGCCGTGGGTCAACCGGCGCCTGCGCGGCACCTCCTCGGGCGACGGTCTCGACCCCAAGCGGCCCGACCTCAGGCCGTGGGAACTCCGCTAGATCCGATCTAGCGACGATCTAGCGCCTCCTTGGTGAGAGGAGGTGCGAGATGACGCCCAAGGGCCCGCTGCGGATGGCGGTGATCATCGGCAGCACACGCGAGGGCAGGGTCGGCGAGAGCATCGGCCGATGGTTCGCCGCCCGTGCCGAGCTGCGCGACGATCTCGCGGTCTCTGTGCTCGACCTGGCCGACTACGCCTTCCCCTGCTGTTTCCCCGCCGTGGCCACACCCGCGATGCGCGCCTTCTCCCGCGCGGTCGCGGGGGCCGAGGCCTTCGCCGTGGTCACTCCCGAGTACAACCGCAGCTTTCCCGCCTCGCTCAAGCAGGCGATCGACTTCGCCTACGACGAGTGGCAGGCCAAACCGGTCGGCTTCGTGTCCTACGGCTCGGGCTCCGACGGCTTCTACGCGATCGAGCAGCTGCGCACGGTCTTCGCCGGACTGCACACCGTCACCGTGCGTGACGGCGTGGGCATCGACCTGCTCGGCGGGGGAGTGGACGACGGCGGCACGCCGTACGACACCGACGAACGCTCGCTGGCCGTGACCACCATGCTCGACCAGCTCCTGTGGTGGGGCCTCGCGCTGCGCGCCGCCCGCTCCACCCGGCCCTTCGCCTCCTGACACCAAGGAAGAGGAAGAAATCTCATGACAGAACTGGCAATCGAGACAAGAGGTCTGATCAAAACCTTCGGCGACACCCGCGCCGTCGACGGCCTCGACCTGGCAGTCCCCGCCGGCATGGTCTACGGCGTGCTCGGCCCCAACGGGGCGGGCAAGACCACCGCGGTCAGGATGCTGGCCACCCTTCTGCGTCCCGACGGCGGCGAGGGCAGGGTGTTCGGCCACGACATCGCCCGCGAGGCCGACGCCGTGCGCAACAGGGTGAGCCTGACCGGTCAGTACGCCTCGGTCGACGAGGACCTCACCGGCATGGAGAACCTCGTCCTGCTCTCGCGGCTGCTCGGTCACCGCAAGCAGGCCGCGAAGGAGCGGGCCGCGCAGCTGCTGGAGGCGTTCGGCCTCACCGCCGCGGGCGGACGGCTGGTCAAGACCTACTCCGGCGGCATGCGGCGCAGGATCGACATCGCCGCCAGCATCCTCAACACCCCCGACCTGCTCTTCCTCGACGAGCCCACCACCGGGCTCGACCCCCGCAGCCGCAACCAGGTCTGGGACATCATCCGCATCGTCGTCGCCCACGGCACCACGGTGCTGCTGACCACCCAGTACCTCGAGGAGGCCGACCGCCTGGCGGGCCGCATCGCCGTCATCGACAGGGGCAAGGTCATCGCCGAAGGAACTCCGGGCGAGCTCAAGTCCTCCGTCGGCGCGGGCGCCGTCCACGTACGGCTGCGCGACCCCGGCCAGCGGCCAGAGGCCGAGCGGCTGCTGGCCAAGGCGCTCGACGCGCCCGTCTACCTGGAGGCCGACCCCGTGGCGCTGACCGCCCGCGTCTCCGCCGACGGCGCCGCCGCCGCCGAGCAGGCCGCCCTCGCCCTGTCGGAGCTGGCTGGGGCGGGGATCGTCGTCGACGACTTCTCCCTCGGCCAGCCCAGCCTCGACGAGGTCTTCCTCGCCCTCACCGACCACCCCGCAACCGAGAAGGAGATCGCGGCATGAGCACGGACACCTCAGCATCCACCACCGCCTACGTGCCGGTGGCAGAGACCCTCGGCACCGTCCTCGCCCCGTCCTCCCGCCCGCCGCGCCCGAGCGCGCTGTCGGCGTCGGTCACCTTCGGCTGGCGGGCGATGCTCAAGATCAAGCACGTGCCCGAGCAGCTCTTCGACGTCACCGCTTTCCCGATCATGATGACGTTGATGTTCACCTTCCTGTTCGGCGGGGCGCTGGCCGGCTCGCCTGGGCAGTACCTCCAGTTCGTCCTGCCCGGCATCATGGTCCAGAGCGTCGTGATGATCACCATGTACACCGGCATCGAGGTCAACAAGGACATCGAGCGGGGCGTCTTCGACCGCTTCCGCACGCTGCCCATCTGGCGGCCCTCGCCCATGGTCGGCTACCTGCTGGGGGACATGCTCCGCTACGTGATGGCCTCGGTCGTGATCCTCATCGTCGGACTGATCCTCGGCTTCCGCCCCGCGGGCGGCATCGCGGGGGCGGCGGCGGGCATCGCGGTGCTGGTCGGCTTCTCCTTCGCCTTCTCCTGGCTGTGGACCATGCTCGGCCTGCTCCTGCGCAGCGAGAAGTCGGTGATGGGGTGGAGCATGATGGTGCTGTTCCCGCTGACCTTCCTCAGCAACGTCTTCGTCGACCCGAGCACGATGCCGGGCTGGCTGCAGGTCTTCGTGGTGCACATCAACCCGATCAGCCACCTGGTGGCCTCGGTCCGCTCGCTGATGTCGGGCCAGCCGAACGTCGCCGAGCTCGGCTGGGTCCTGGTCGCCGGCGTCGCACTGATCGCGATCTTCGGCTCCCTGACCATGCGCCTGTACAACCGCAAGTAGCCCCCACCCGGAAACCCGAACCCTCGGGCTCCCGCCCGGAGGATCTGACGGTTCTGAGCATCTGGACCACCAGTTCCACCGCCCGAGGGATCCGGGCCACCAGTTCCACCGCCCGAGGGATCCGGGCCACCGGCCTCACGGCTTTGAGGGTCTCGACTACCAGTCCCCCTGCCTATCCGGCCGAGACAGGATCGGTGCGCAGCATCCCGATCAGGCTGGGCGTGTCGGCTCCTCCACGCTGTGCGGCGATGGCCCGGTTGAGCAGGGCCTGCATGGGTTCCAGCAGTTCGGTGCTGATGCCTTGCTCCCTGCTCGCACTGAGGATGTTGGCGAAGCTCACCGCTTGCATCTGCAGGTTCGAGTCGTCGTCAGCGCCGGCGCCTGTGTCCATGGCCTCGGCCACGGTGGGAAGGGCCACGGTCATGGCGTTGAGCCACGAGACCACCATCGGGGCGAACTCCGCTGCCGGGACCTTCTCCGAGCCGACCATGGCGGCAGCCTGATAGAAGCCGCCGAACATGCCGTACATGGCGGCCAGCAGCGCCAGGTCGTACAGTGAGGCGTGACCGGCGTCCGCGTTCAGGTACGTGGCCGTGCCCAGCGCACCGAGGGTGCGCTCGTGGAGGCCGAAGGCACCTGGCGATCCGCTGTAGAGGATGAGCGCCTCGGGCCGCCCGATCATCACGGGCACGGCCATGATGCCGCCATCCAGGTAGTCCGCCCCGTACCCGGTGGCCCATTCGGCCGTCTCGCGCGCCTGCTTCGGTGTGCCATTGGTGAGGTTGACCAAGGTACGGCCCGCAAGCGAACCGGACAGCGGCCCGAGGATCTCGCGCACGACGGCGTAGTCGAGCACGCAGACCACCACGACCGGACTGGCGGCGATCGCCTCCTCCACGGTGTTGGCCACGGTCGCGCCCCGCACGGCCAGTCTTTTCGCCTTGTCGATCGAGCGGTTCCAGACGGTCGTGGGGTGACCGTTGTCCAGGAGCGCACCCGCCAGCGCTCTTCCCATCGCCCCGAGTCCGATGACCGTCACCGGTGTGCGGTTGTCGTCTGCCATGTCTTACTCCAGTCCAAGGTCGGTTCATCTGGTGCCCATACGTGCACGCCCCGGTCCCGGATGCGGGGTGCTTCGGGGCACGTTCGATGCTGGCTGTCCGCTGGACTTTGCTCAAGTACCTACTATTTTCTCAGGTACTGGTCTTTTCGTAAGTATGGAGTCGGTGTTGAAGAAGCAGGGTTACACGTGCGGGCTCGACGCCGCCGTCGACGTCGTGGGCGGCAAGTGGAAAGCGCTGATCCTGTGGGCGCTCCACTACGGACCCCTGCGGTTCGGGGAGCTGAAGCGGTCGGTGCCAGGAATCAGCGAGAAGATGCTGATCCAGCAGTTGCGAGAAATGGAGATCTGCGGTCTGGTCCATCGCGAGGTCTACCACCAGGTCCCGCCGAAAGTGGAGTACTCCTTGACCGAGTTCGGCCACTCGCTCAACACCGCCCTCATACCGCTGGGCGATTGGGGCGAGAAGCACATGCGAACCATCGAGGCCATTCCCCGTGGCTGACGTCGGCCTGCTGCGGTAGGGGGTCCAGCGCCCACAAGCGCTCACCCGCCAAAGCGGGCGAAGCGAGCGCTTGAGAGGGCATCACGGCAGTAAGCCGGCACGGGCCGCGCCCCAAAGGGACTTTGCGGGAATGCCTTCTCAGCGGGGGTTCAAGATCTCAGTGATCCGGAGGAACCCGTCGGTGCCGTGGCCGCGCCCGATGGCGCGGCGAGCCAAGCCTTCAGCCGCACGCATCACGCCCGCGTCGATGCCGTGGGACTCGGAGGTGTGGACGATATGGGCCATGGACGACACCGCCGAGGTGATCGGGTTGCCCTCACCGGAAAACCGCCCGCTGTCCACATCGTTCCCGCCCATCTCGAAGAGCGGCGGAAGGATCGCGCCGATGCCCTTGGCGAACGGTGCCAGCTCCCGCGCGCTGACCCCCTCGGCTCTGGCCACCGCCAGCGCGTGCGCATAACCAGCCATCGCGGTCCAGAAGATGTCGAGCAAGGCGATGTCGTACGCAGCAGCCCGGCCGATGTCCTCACCGAGGTGGGTGTGGTTGCCGCCCAGGGCGTCCAGCACTGGCCGGTGCTCGCGGTAAAGCGCCTCGGGGCCGCTGTGGAGGAAAACCCCGGCCGGTGTGCCGATGGTCGTGGTCGGCGTCATGATCGCACCGTCCAGGTACCCGATACCGTGCTCGGCCGCCCAGGCCGCGGTGTCCCGGGCCCGATCGGGGGTGTCGGCGGTCAGGTTCACGACCGTGCGCCCCTTGAGCGCGTCGGTCACCGCACCGCGCCGTACGACGGCGTCCGCCGCGTCGTAGTTCACCACGCAGACCACGGTCAACCTGCTTGCGGCGACCGCCTCTTCGGGCGATCGGGCGCCGAACGCGCCCCGCTCGACCAACTCCCGGTCCTTGCCCGGCGTCCGATTCCAGACCGTGGTCCGCAGCCCGGCATCCAGAAAGGCGCTGGCCAGTGCCCGGCCCATCGGCCCCAGGCCGAGCACGGTGACGGCAGACTGTTCAATGTGCGAGGTCATGCCTTAACTCCTCGAAAATGAGCAAACGGTTACGAATGGGGATGAAGATGACGCGCAGCCGTGCCCAGGACCCGAGCGTCTGCGGAGTGACCGCCGCGATCGCCGTGATCGACGGCAAGTGGAAGACGACTCTGCTGTGGGTTCTGGAGTCCAGTCCGCACCGCCCCGGCGAGCTGCGCCGGCGGCTGCCGGGCCTCACCGAGAAGGTGCTGACTCAGACGCTGCGGGAGATGGAGTCCGACGGACTGATCCACAGGGAGGTACACGATGTACGGCCGCTGAAGACCGTGTACTCCCTGACCGCGTTCGGTCGCGAGCTCTCCGAAGCGCTGGCACCGCTTTCCGATTGGGGCCATCGCCGTCTGGAGAAGCTGGCCGAGTCCCAACCGGTCTCCTGAGACACCGCCAACCTCCCCGTCTCATCTGGATCTAAGGCCGTTTCCGGCCCGCACGACCAAGCTTCAGGCCGTCCTGGCCCGGTCGACAAGTACCCACAAAAAGGTGGCTACCGCAGGTAGCGCGGGGCACCGGTATGACGACGGTTGCCAGACGAATCGAACGTGGTCCCTCCGGCGGCGCTGACCCTGACTCTGCGAAAGCCAGGAGTGAGTCACCTGGTTGGCCGGGACCAGACGTCACGACGGACCACGTTCTCTTCTGAGCCGCTTGCCTCCGCGCGACCCGGCCACCAGACGCGGCCGTTCGCCTTGTTCCGCGTGATCGTCAGCCGATGTCCGCACAGCCACGCAGACATGCAGTCGCCGGAAGAAGGCGTCAAGACCCCGTGCGGGCCGCGCTGCGAGCTCACGGTCCAGGCCTCCTGAACCCAGCGATCGTTACCTCACATTCGCAACAACGTGCCAGTCCCCCTACCCGAGGGACCTGGGCTGCCAGCCCGACGGTTCTGAGGGTCTGGACTGCCAGACCCACCGCCCGAGGGATCTGAACTACAGACCCACCGCCTGGAGGACGTGGGCTGCCGGACCGACGGTTCTGAGGGTCTGGACCGCCAGACCCACCGCCCGAGGGATCTGAACTACAGACCCACCGCTTGGAGGACGTGGGCTGCCAGCCCGACGGTTCTGAGGGTCTGGACTGCCAGACCCACCGCCCGAGGGATCTGAAATACAGACCCACCGCTTGGAGGACGTGGGCTGCCAGACCCACCGTTCGGAGGACGTGGACTGTCAGACCCACCGCCCGGAGGACCTGGTCGCCCAGGGCCTCCGGGCGTTTCGGTGTTTCCTGGTGAAATCGGTGGTTTACGTCAGAGGTGCCAGTTGGTGGTCGGGTTGGGGTCGTAGCGGCAGGTGGAGCCTGTGGAGACGGTGGTGCGGAGGTGGGCGGCGAGTGCGGGGTGGAGGCTGTCGAGTTTGCGCAACACATCGCGGATGCGTGCGGTGACCGTCTTGCGAGCGCGCTCCGCCTCGTCGCCGAGTCGGCGTGCCCTCCCGCCGAGGCCCGCTGCCAGGCGCAGCTCCGACAGCAGCGCCTCGCGCTCCCTGTCGAGCTCCGCCGCCCGCCTGTCGTCGCCCAGCTCCAGCGCCCGTTCGGTCTCCTCGTCCAGCCGGGCCAGGTGGCTGCGGTAGCGGGCCTTGGCCTCGTCGTCGAGCACGGGGTCGCCGCCCATCCGCCGGGCGGCCACCACCACCTCGCCCCCTTCAGGAGCGAGCAGCTGTACGGCAGGCAGCTCCGCGCCCGGCCTGCTCAGCAGCGTGTGAAGGTCGCGAAGGCCCTTGGCGTCGGGCATGTGCACGGTCCGCCCATCGAAGGAGAGCGACCACACGGACCCCTCCCTCCTGAACGCGTTCCCCCCGGACCCATGCCCACCTGAACCCGACAAGCCCTCCGCACCTGGAGCGAACGGGCCGCCCGTGCTTGCCGGTCTGCCCGAATAACCTGACGAGCCGTCCGCGCTCGGTGCAGGCGAGTCGCCTGGGCCTGTCGGTCTGCCGGAAGCTGATACGCCCTCCGGATCGAGGGCCGACGAGTGGTCTGAAGCTGCGGGTCTGTCTGAACCTGACGGGCCGCCCGTACTCGGTGCAGGCGAGTCGTCTGAGCCTGCCGGTCTGTCTGTGCCTGAAGCCGATACGCCCTCCGCACGGAAAGCCGACGGGCCGTCTGAAGCTGCCGGTCTGCCCGTGCCCGAAGTCGGCGAGCCCTCCGAAGCCCATGAGCTACCTGAGCCTCCGGGTGGGGCGACGGCAGGTGGTCCCGTCGTGAACGAGCCGGTCGGGGAAGGGGAGCCCGAGGGCGTGTCAGCGGGTGGCGGGTCAGCCGGGAAGGAGGTGCCCGTGGGAGGCGAACCCTCGGGCATGCCCCCTGGAGACGACGACTCCGGGATCGGGGGAAGCGCGGCACCGGGTGGGTCCCAGGACGGGCCCCGTGGGCGCCCTGCGTCCGTGCCGCTTTCCTTCAGGTCATCTGCGCGATCGTCGTGCCCCACCCTGTCACGCTCGATCGCCTGCTCCGAGGCACGCGTCGCGTTCGCCTGCCGTACTCGATCAAGGCGGTCGGGGACGTCGCGTACGCCGAGGTCGGCGGCCTCGGCCGCCACCTGCGCCCAGAGGCGCTCGCCGGTCTCCGCGTCGCCGGGCCTCCCACGGGCCGTCAGCGCCGCGCCCAGCCGCAGCCTCGCCTCCACCGACCACGGGCGCGCCCGCAGGAGGTCGGCCGAGCGCACGGCGGCGGTGAACGAGGCGATCGCCTCGTCCCACCGTTCCTCGGCCGCCTCCACGGCGCCCATCCAGAGGATGACGGGCCCGCTGACGTCCCAGCCGTAGAGGGAGACAGCCCACTCGTCGAGATGGGGCTCCAGGGCCTCGCGCGCCCGAGCGCACAGGTCGGGGTCACGGGTGAACGCCGCCGCCTCGGCCAGGAACCGCAGCCACAGGGGGCGCACGCCGTCGTCGGCGGGCTCGGGCACAGCGCGCAGCAGCGCGGGATCGCCCCTGCCCTGCCTGAACTCCGACAGCGCCTCGAGCAGCCCAGGACACGGATGGCGGCTCGCGCGCAGGCGCTCGTGGACCTCCTCCAGCTCGGAGAAGCGCCCCTGCGCCAGCAGCGTGGCCCACCGGTGGTGCTCGAGCATGTGGCCGAAGTGGGCGTGGCCGTGGCCGGAGCCCAGCTCCGACACCTCGCGCGTGAGCGACTCGGCCCTGGCGAAGTTGCCCGTGAGGGTGTCGATGATGCTCTGGTCGATCGAGGTGGACAGGCCGATGTTGAGCTGGTCGCTGGCCTTGCCCATCGCGACGTAGAGGCGGAACTGGTCGTGGAAGCGAGGGTCGCCGAGCTCGAGCAGCGCCACCCAGTGCAGCGCGGAGGTGAAGTGCTCCATCTCGACGTCGCCCCTGCGCCGGGCGAGCCCGCGCAGCTCCTCGGTCAGCTCGACCCGCTGCCTGGCCGTGCCCGGGCCCCAGATGGTGTCGTGCACCGCCCACAGGGCGAAGGTCAGCGCCTCGTCGTCTGAGCTGTTCCTGGCCAGAACGCTCACCCGCAGGGCGAGGTCCTGCGCGAGCCGGTCGGGCGAAGGGGTGACGGTGGGCAGCTCGCCGACGAGGTTGCGGTGGGCCTCGCGCAGGAGCGCGACGCTGCCGCGGCCGCTCTCCTCGGCCCCGCAGGTCTGGAAGAGGGTGAGTGCGACTCTGGCCAGCAGTTCGGGATCGTCGAGCTCGCGCACGACGGCGATCGCCCTGTCGAAGACCCGCGCCGACTCGTCGGACTCGCCCGCGTGGTGGAGGAGCCGGCCGAACTCCAGGGCGATCTTGACCAGCCGCCTGGGGTCGCCCGCGCCCGCCAGCTCCATCGCCCTGCGCCAGTGGAGCCACGACTCCTCCCCGGCCAGCCGCTGGTTGGCCTGTCTGGCCGCGGTCACCAGCAGCTCGGTCGCGAGGTCGGGATCGACGTCGTCGCCCGCCAGATAGGCGTGGCGGGCCAGCTCTCCCGGCATCGCTGCGGGCAGGTCGCGCAGGGCATGGACGGCGGCCGCGTGCCGTGCGCGCAGCTCGGCCTGGTCGAGGGAGTCGTAGAGCGTCTCGCGGACCAGATCGTGGGCGAAGGCGAACACCCCGCCGCCCTGCGACCCGACGAGCCTGGCCGCCGCCGCCTGGGCGAGGAGCCTGTCGACATGGGCGGCGGGCTCGGCGGCGACGGAGGCCAGCACCTGGCGGTGGAACTCACGCCCGAGCACGGCCGCGTCGGTGAGCAGTCTGACCACGGGAGCGGGCAGCAGCGACAGCCGCCGCCACAGTGTGTCGCGCACACCCGGAGGGATGGCCGCCACCGAACCGCCGCTGCGCCACAGCCTGGCGGTCTGCTCGACGAAGAACGGGTTGCCCCCTGTGCGGCGATGGATCTCCTGGACCACGTCGTCGTCGGGCTGGTGGCCGATCGTGCGGGTGACCAGCGCGGCCACCTGCGCGCGGTCGAGGCCGGTGAGCGTGATCACCGTGGCCCGCGCGGCCAGGGGGGACAGCAGCGGACCCAGCGGATGCTCGCCCTGCTCGACCTCCACGTCGCGATAGGTGCCGATCAGCAGCAGCCGCTCGAACCAGGTGTGCTGCGCGGCGAACTCGAGCAGCTTCAGCGACGCGCCGTCGGCCCAGTGGAGGTCGTCGAGGACCACGACCACAGGACGCGACTGCGACAGCGTCACCAGCGCGGTCGTCACCGCGTCGTAGACCTCGAAGGCGTCGGCCGCCTCCGCTCGCGCGCCGTCGCCCAGCAGCGCCGACAGGCTCCCGCCCGCCGCCTCCTCCATCGCGGGCCACTCGCCGCTGCGCCGCAGCGCCCTGATGACCTGCACCCACGGCCAGTAGCCAGGGGCGGCGTCGGAGTGCCAGCACGAGCCGCTCAGCACGAGCGCGCCCTGCCGTCTGGCCTGCTCGGCGGCGCTGGTCACGAGCGTGGTCTTGCCGATGCCCGCCTCACCTGTGACGAGCACCAGGCCGCCGTGGCTGCCGGTCACCCTGCTGATCTCGGCACGCAGCAGCTCGGCAGGGTGCTCCCTGCCGATGAGTTCCGGCCCCGCGTCGTGAGTTCGCATCCTGCTCAGAAGGTAGCGGCTGGTGCCGACAAAAACCCGTGCCGCGGCCCAGAGTACGGTGCCGCGCTCCTTGAGAGAGCGCTCTCTCGGAAGCTACAGTAAAGGGCGTGATTCTCTCGGAGATCCGTATCTACCCGATCAAATCGGTGACCGGATGGGCGGTCGACCGTGCCCACGTCCACCCGTGGGGCCTCGAAGGCGATCGCCGCTGGGCCGTGGTCGGCCCCGACGGCGACAACCTCTGGCTCGGCGAGCACCCCCGCCTGCTCGCCGTCACGGCCACCGAGCTCCCTGCGGGCGGCCTGCTGCTGTCCGCGCGGGGCCTGCCCGATCTCAAGGTGCCGCCCGCGGACGGCCCGAGCGTGCCCGTGGGTTTCACCGGCCTCGACCACGCCATGCTGGCCGCGCCCGAGGCGCATGCGTGGTTAACCGAGCTGCTCGGCGTCCCCGCCAGGCTGGTGTGGCTCGACGACCCCGCCCGCCGCTCCATCGACCCCGCTCACGGCGGACTGCCCGGCGAGGTGGTGAGCTTCGCGTGGGACGCCCCCCTGCTGCTCACCACCACGGCCTCCTCGCGCACGCTCGACGAATGGATCGAGCAGGACGCCGCCGAACGCGGTGAGGTCTCGGACGGCCCGCTCTCGCCGCTGCGCTTCAGGCCCAGCGTGATGGTCGAGGGCGCCGAGCCGTTCGAGGAGGACACCTGGCGCGAGGTCCGCATCGGCACGGTCTCCTTCCGCGTCTCCGAGCTGTGCGACCGGTGCGCGGTGACCACCATCGACCCCTTCACCTACCGCAAGGGCAAGGAGCCTCTCCGTACGCTCGCCGCGCACCGCAGGTGGGACGGCAAGACCTGGTTCGGCATCCGCCTCGTTCCGCGGGACGTGGGCGAGATCCGGGTGGGAGATCCCGTGATCGCGGGATAGAAGGAAGTCCGGAGCGAGGGGCGGGAGCTCTCAGCTCGTCAGGCGCTTCAGAGCGGTGCGGACCACCGCCGGGTCGCTCGTCCTCCAGAACGGCGGCAGCGAGTTCAACAGGAACCCGCTGTAACGCGCCGTGGCCAGCCGGGGGTCGAGCACCGCCACGACCCCCTTGTCGTCCTGCGCCCGCAGCAGCCGCCCCGCCCCCTGCGCCAGCAGCAGCGCCGCGTGGTTGGCCGCCACCGCCATGAACCCGTTGCCGCCCTTGGCCACCACGTGCCGCTGCCTGGCGGAGGTGAGCGGATCGTCGGGCCTGGGGAACGGCACCCTGTCGATGATCACCAGCCGCAGCGACGGCCCGGGCACGTCCACGCCCTGCCACAGCGACAGCGTGCCGAACAGGCACGTCGGCTCGTCCTCGGCGAACTGCTTGACCAGCAGCATCGTCGAGTCGTCGCCCTGGCACAGCAGCGGGACGTCGAGCCTGTCGCGCAGCGCCTCGGTGGCGGCCTTCGCCGCCCGCATGGAGGAGAACAGCCCCAGCGTGCGCCCGCCCGCCGCCTCGATCAGCTCGGCGATCTCGTCGAGGTAGGCCTGCGGCAGCCCGTCGCGCCCTGGCTGGGGCAGGTGCTTGGCGACGTAGAGGATGCCCGCGCGAGGGTGGTCGAAGGGCGAGCCGACGTCGATGCCCGTCCACCCGCGCTTACGGCTGTCGCTCTCTCCTCCCGAGCCCGAGCCCCTTCCCTCCGGGTCGCCGAGCCCCCACTGCTTGGCCAGGCCGTCGAAGGTGCCGCCCAGCGCGAGCGTGGCGGAGGTGAGCACCACGGTGCGCTCGCCGAACAGCTTGTCGCGCAGCATGCCGCCCACGCTCAGCGGCGCCACGCGCAGCGTCGCAGGACGCCGGTCGGTGCTGCCGTCGAGCCACACCACCTCCGCCCTGTCGACCTCGGTGGCGTGGCCGTAGGCCTCGAGCATGCGCACGGCCGTGTCGTGCACCTCGTCGAGCGCGGTGAAGGCCGCCTTGCGCTGGCCGGCCTTGTCAGGATCGTCCTTGTCGGCGCCGCGCGAGCCCATCGCCGTGAGACATCTGGCGGCGCTGTCGCGCACGAGGGCCAGGGTGAGCCCGAGCACCTCGGGAAGCTCGTCGATGCGGCCCGGCGGCGCCGCCTCCAGCAGCGCCTTGAGGTCTTCGCCGGCCTCGAGGAGCTGGTCGGCGATCGGCTGCTCGATGAGCCTGCCGACCCGCCGTACGGCCAGCGTGATCGCCGCCTCCGACAGCTCGTCGGTCACCACCGAGGTGACCCTGTCGGCCAGCTCGTGCGCCTCGTCGACGACCACCACCTCGTGCTCGGGCAGGATCGCCATGCCCTCCATGGCGTCGATCGCCAGCAGCGCGTGGTTGGTGACCACCACGTCGACCTCGCCCGCGCGCGCCTTGGCGAGCTCGGCGAAGCACTCGGCGCCGCTCGGGCAGCGCTGGGCGCCCAGGCACTCCTTGGCGCTCACCGAGAACTGCCGCCAGGCCTGCTCGTTGACGCCGGGGACCAGCTCGTCGCGGTCGCCCGTGGTCGTCTCCTCGGCCCACTCCTGGATGCGCTGGACCATCCGGCCCGTCGCGCTCACCTCGCGCGGATCGAAGAGCTGGTCCTGCTCCTCCTCGGGCCACCCCGCCGTCGCCTTGTAGCGGCACAGGTAGTTGCGCCGCCCCTTGAGGATGGCGAAGGTCGGCTCGTGCGGCAGCTCCTTGCCCAGGGTCTCGGCCAGGCGCGGCAGGTCGCGGTCGACGAGCTGGCGCTGCAGCGCGATCGTGGCGGTGGAGACCACCACGGGGGAGTCGGACTCCATCGCGTGCCTGATCGACGGCACCAGGTAGGCCAGCGACTTGCCGGTGCCCGTGCCGGCCTGGACGGCGAGGTGTTCCTCGTCGTCGATGGCCTTCTGGACGGCCTTGACCATGGTGATCTGCCCAGGCCGGTCGCTCCCTCCCAGGGCGCCCACGGCGATGGATAGCAGCTCTTCGACTGGAGGGAGAGTGGAGTCCGGCACGGCAGAAACCGTACCCGCTCGCGGTGACAGAACGCGCAGTCATCGGGCGGACGCATCCTGGCGTTCCAGGCCCCGTCGGCCGTTACCCGTGGCACACTTGCGGAGATAACCCGCCAGGTCAAAGAAGATCTTCCTGCTGTGGCGTGTGGGGCCCGAGGTGGGGGCGTAAGGCCCGTTTCGCTAGGGTTTCTGAAGGTTGAGTGGACGAATAAAGGCTGGTTAAAGCAGTATGTCTGCCATGTCGGAAGTTGTCCCGTTGCCGTCGTTCGGCGAAGTGTTCTTCGATGCACGAGGTCAGGAGCGGTGTCTCCGGGTCACGTGGCACGAGGGCACCCTGGTGCTCAGCCTGTGGCGAGGGGAGATGTGCACCGGCAGTTTCCGGATGCCGATGGAAGACGTCGGGCGGCTGCTCGACACCCTCGATGACGGCTACGCGGAGGCCACCGGCGAGCAGCCGCCCGTCGTGGTCGAGCCCCCCGTGGAGGTGGGTGAGTATCCGGGCACGGGCCAGTACCACCGGCCGCCGCCCTTCGAGCACGACCCGCAGCGCCCCCAGCACGACGACAGGCCCACGGCCACGCTCGCGCCCAGCGACGTCCTCGTCGCCAGGGGGGCGCCGCCGCAGCCGGACAAGCTCGTCGCCACGGCCTACCAGGACCAGCGCGAGCCCCTGATCGGCGCCGACGGCAGGCCGCGCGCCGCCGAGCCGCAGGCGGCCAGGGCCGCCGACCCGCTGGGCGGGCCCGGCTACCAGATGCCCGACTACCAGCTGCCCGCCGAGCGCTCGCCCCAGTCGACCGACCCGTTCGGCTTCCCCGGGCAGGGCGGCGCCCACCAGCAGATCCCCTCCGACCCGTTCGCCGCGCAGCAGCCCCTTCACCAGGCGGCCACGCAGCAGCTTCCTGTCCACCAGGACCCCTACACTCAGGCGCCGCAGCAGGCCGCCCCCGCGCCGTACACCGACCCCTTCTCGCCGCCGCCCCAGCGCGCGCAGAGCGCCCCGGCGGCCCCGGGCGCGGCGGGTCTCGGCACGCCCATGCACGGCATCCCCGGAGCGGGCCGCAGGCCCGTCGCCGAGGCCTACCCGCAGCCCGAGCCGTACGGCCAGCAGGACCAGTACATCCAGCAGGACCAGTACGCCCAGCCCGAGCGGTACGCCCAGTCCGACCAGTACGGTCAGGCAGCTGATCAGTACGGTCAACCCGACCAGTACGGCCAGCCCGACCAGTACGGCCAGCCCGACCAGTACGGCCAGCCCGACCAGTACGGCCAGCCTGGCCAGTACCCACAACCCGACCAGTACGGCCAGCAGCCCGGCTACCAGCAGTCGCCGCTGAACCCCGCCGACCCGCTCGGCCTCGGTCCTGGCGCCTACCAGACGCAGCCGCCGCACCAGCAGCCCGACCCGAGCATGCACCGCCCCTACGTCAACGACCAGATGTTCGTCACCGGCGAGCGCCTGCGCCCCGAGCAGCAGCACCAGGAAGACAGGACCGACCGCCGCGAGTGGTGATCGGCACGCCCCTGTCTAAGATGTCCCCGTGCCGAGTGAGTATCGTGCCGCGGGCCTGACCTGGTCCGCTGCCTAGCAGGGGGAGCGCGTGGAAGCGTCGACCGGCCTCTACTGGCTGCTCGTGGCGGGCGGGGCGATCGCCGTCGCCTGGGTGGCCAGGCGGAGGGGCTGGCCCGCTCCGCTGCTGCTGGTGCTGGCAGGGCTGGTGGTCTCGCCGCTCGTGCCCTCCATCAAGCTGGAGCCCGAGCTCATCCTCTACGTGTTCCTGCCGCCGCTGCTCTACTCGGCGGCGTTGGAGAGCTCCTACCTCAGCCTGCGCGAGAACAAGCGGGCGATCGGCATGCTCTCGATCGGCCTGGTGCTGTTCACCACGCTGGTCGTCGGCGGCGTGGTGCATCTGCTGCTGCCCGACCTGCCCCTGGCCGCCGCGTTCGCGCTGGGCGCGATCATCGCCCCTCCCGACGCCGTCGCCGCCGTCGCGGTCGGGCGCAGGCTCGGCCTGCCGCGCAGGCCGCTGACCATCCTCATCGGCGAGAGCCTGTTCAACGACGCCACGGCGCTGACCGTCTACCGCGTCGCCATCGGCGCGGTCGTGGGCCACGGCATCAGCCTGATCGAGGGGGCAGGCGAGTTCCTCTACACCGCCGTCGGCGGCGTGCTGATCGGCCTCGCCGTCGCGCTGGCGTCCGGCTGGCTGCTGGGGCGGACGCGCGACGCGCTGGTCGAGAACACCGTGATGCTGCTGATCCCGTTCGCCACCTATCTGGGCGCCGAGTCGGTGCACGCCTCAGGCGTGATCGCGGTGGTGATCGTCGGGCTCTACCTCGGCTACCGGATGCACCGCACCGGCGCGGGCACCCGGGTGCTGCTGTCGTCGGTGTGGAAGGTCGTCGACTTCATACTGGAGTCGATCGTCTTCGCGCTGATCGGCCTGCAGCTGGTGCCGGTGCTCAGCGGCCTGGCGGGCCGCAGCCCATGGGAGGTGGCGGGCTACGTGCTGGCCATCTTCGCCGTCACCGTGCTGGCCAGGTTCGTGTGGGTCTTCCCCTCGGCCTACCTGCCGCTGCTGTGGCTGAAGAGCGCGCCGAGGCCGCCGTGGCAGCACGTGGTCATCGTCGGCTGGGCGGGCATGCGCGGCGTGGTCTCCCTGGCGGCCGCCTTCGCCATCCCAGAGGGCTTCCCCGAGCGCGACCTGCTGCTCTTCCTGACCTTCAGCACCGTCATCCTCACCCTGCTGGTGCAGGGCCTGACCTTCCCCACGCTGATCAGGAAGCTGCGCGTCTCGAGCGAGCGCGAGGAGTACGAGGACAACCTGTCGGAGGCCGCCGCCCAGCAGGCCGCCGTCGAGGCGGGCCTGGCCAGGCTGGAGGAGGTGCTGCGCGAGGAGCCCGCCGACCAGATCCACGGCGAGGTCCTCGACATGCTGCGGCAGAAGTCGGAGCGGCGCGCCCTCACCGCCTGGGAGCGCCTGGGCGGCGGCACCGGTCAGGGCGGCGCGGAGACGCCCAGCCGCCTCTACCGGCGCCTGCGCAGGGAGATGCTCGCCGCCGAGCGCGAGGTGCTCGTCAGGCTGCGCGACGAGCGAAGGCTGGACGACGAGGTGCTCCGCCGGGTGACGGCGGAGCTCGACTTCGAAGAGGCGATCCTCGAGCGCTAGCCCATGGTGTTGTCGGTGAAGCACCACCGCCAGTCCTCGCCGGGCTCGAACGACTGCATGACCGGATGACCCACCATGCGGAAGTGGCTGGAGGCGTGCTTGCCGGGCGAGGAGTCGCAGCAGCCGATGTGCCCGCAGTCGAGGCAGCGCCGCAGATGCACCCAGCGGCCCCCCGTGGCCAGACACTCCTCGCAGCCCTCCGGTGTACGCGGGGGAGGGTCTCCTGCCTTGGAAAGATGCTCGCAAATTGCCATGACAGGAAGCTTAGAACCAGAACAGGGTTCCAATTTGGTCGCACCCCTTGATCGAGCGCTTGGTGAAGGCGACTCTTTCTCTCATCGGGGGGTCGCCACCTAGGAGGCCCGCTTGCTTGAGGTTCGCAATCTCGAGGTCGTGTACGACGATGTGATGCTCGTGCTGCGCGGAGTCAGTCTCACCGTGCCGCCCGGCTCGATCGTCGCGCTGCTCGGCGCCAACGGCGCGGGCAAGACCACTCTCCTGCGCGCCCTGTCGGGCCTGCTCGACGTGCACGACGGAGAGATCACCAAAGGCTCGGTCACCCTGGACGGCCGGCCGCTCCACACCCTGAGACCCGCCCAGATCGTCAGGCGGGGTGTCAGCCAGGTCATGGAGGGCCGCCGCATCCTGGCCGAGCTCACCGTCGAGGAGAACCTCAAGGTCGGCGGACACACCGCCGCCGAGTCGCACCTGGACCGCGTCTACGGCCTGTTCCCCGTGCTCAAGCAGCGGCGCAGGAGCGTGTCGGGCTACCTGTCGGGCGGCGAGCAGCAGATGCTCGCGGTCGGCAGGGCGCTCATGGCGGGCCCCCGCTACCTGCTGATGGACGAGCCGAGCCTCGGCCTCGCACCCGCGCTGGTCGCGCAGATCCGCGACCTCATCATCGAGATCAACAAGCAGGGCACGACCGTCCTGCTGGTCGAGCAGAACGCCACCATGGCGCTGTCGATCGCCGCCCACGGCTACGTGATGGAGACCGGCAAGATCGTCATGGACAAGCCCGCGGCCGAGTTGCTGGCCGACGAGGACATCAAGGAGTTCTACCTGGGCCTGGGCGCCGAGGGAGCCGCCAAGTCCTTCAGGGACGTCAAGCACTACAAGAGAAGGAAGCGGTGGCTCTCATGACCGCCCCCGAACCCCCCGGCGCGCCCGACGTCCTGGACGTGCGGGACGTGCGGCTCTCGTTCGCCGGCGTGAAGGCGATCGACGGCGTCTCCTTCACCGTCGGCCCCACCGAGCTGTTCGCCGTGATCGGCCCCAACGGCGCGGGCAAGACCTCCATCTTCAACGTGCTGTCCGGCGTCTACCGCCCGCAGCAGGGCAGTGTCACCTTCCTCGGCGCCGACCTGCTCGGCAGGCGCCCGCACGAGATCGCCGCCATGGGCCTGGCCCGCACCTTCCAGAACGTCGAGCTGTTCCACAACCTGACCGTCCTGGACAACCTGATGCTCGGCCGTCACTGCCACTTCCGCTACGGCGCGCTGCCCGCCGTCCTCTGGTACGGCAGGGCGCGCAGGGAGGAGCTCGAGGCGAGGGCCAGGGTCGAGGACATCGTCGACTTCCTCGAACTGGAGGCCTGGCGCAGGCACCCGGTGCGGCTGCTGCCGTACGGGGTGCAGAAGAGGGTGGAGCTCGGCCGCGCGCTGGCGATGGAGCCCAAGCTGCTGCTGCTCGACGAGCCCGTCGCCGGGATGAACCTGGAGGAGACCGAGGACATGGCCAGGTTCGTCCTGGACATCCGCGACGAGCTCGGCATCCCCATCGTGCTCGTCGACCACGACATGGGCCTGGTCATGGACCTGGCCGACCGGGTGCTCGTGCTCGACTTCGGCCGTCAGGTCGCGCTCGGCACGCCCGCGCGGGTGCAGCAGGACCCCAAGGTCATCGAGGCGTACCTGGGAGGCGCCGCATGACAATGACGGCAACGAGAACACAGACCATCGCCACCAGAGTGCGCCGCAGGGCAGAGGAGAGCCCCGGCGCGGTCGCGATGCGCTACAAGGACTTCGGCATCTGGAAGGAGGTCGGCTGGCGCACCTACTGGACGCACGTCGAGCTGGTCGCGCACGCCCTGATGGCGCTGGGGGTGGAGCCCGGCGACAGGGTGGCCGTCCACTCGGAGAACAGGCCCGAGTGGCTCTATGCCGACCTGGCCACCGTCGCGATCAGGGGCATCACGGTCGGCCTCTACCCGACCAACCCGCCCGCCGAGGTGGCCTACCTGCTGTCGAACTCGGGCGCGAAGATCCTCATCGCCGAGGACCAGGAGCAGGTCGACAAGGCCTTGGCGGTCATCGACGACTGCCCCGACCTCGAACGCATCGTCTACCTGGAGCCTCGCGGCATCAGAGGGCGCTACGACGACCCGCGGCTGATGTCGTGGGAGGAGCTGCTGGCCATGGGCGCCGAGCGGGCGGGTCCCCTGGAGGAGCGGATGGCGGGCGCCGAACCGGGCGACGTCATGACGCTCATCTACACCTCGGGGACCACGGGCCCGCCCAAGGGGGTCATGCTGACCGTGGCGAACGTGGAGTTCGCGGTGCGGACCCTGGTCGAGAACGGCGGTTTCACCTCGCCTCCGCCCTCGGAGCGCGACCTGATCGTCTCCTACCTGCCGCTGTGCCACGTCGCCGAGCGCGCCTTCACGGTCTGGTTCAACTCGGCCGCCGGCGTGCAGGTGAACTTCGCCGAGTCCATCGACACCGTGCAGGCCAACCTGCGAGAGGTGCAGCCGACCATCCTGTTCGGCGTGCCGCGCATCTGGGAGAAGATCCTCGCGCAGGTCAACATCAAGATCGACTCGGCCTCCCCGCTGAAGCGGCTCACCACCCGCCTCTGGCTGCGCGTGGCCGACCGCATCGGCGACACCCTCGTGCGCACGGGTGGCAGGCACACCATGGGCACCAGGGCGCTCTACGGCCTGGGCTGGCTGATGTGCTACCGCTCGCTGCGCGAGCGCCTCGGCATGCGCCGCGTCCGCTACGCGGCCTCGGGCGCCGCGCCCATCGCGCCCGACGTGCTCAAGTTCTACATGGGCATCGGCGTGGCCATGCACGAGGTGTACGGCATGAGCGAGAACACCGCGATCGCCACCGGCAACCGTCCGGGCAGGATCAGGCTCGGCACGGTCGGCGAGCCCCAGGAGGGCGTCGAGCTCAGGATCGACGAGCTGACGGGGGAGATCCTCACCAGGCACCCCGGCACCTTCGCCGGATACTGGCGCAATCCCCGCGCCACCGCCGACGTGCTGGACGAGGACGGCTGGCTGCACACCGGCGACGTCGGCGAATGGGTCGAGGGCACGCACGTGCGCATCACCGACAGGATGAAGGACATCCTCATCACCGCAGGCGGCAAGAACGTCGCGCCCAGCGAGATGGAGAACGCGCTGAAGGCCTCGCCGTACATCAAGGAGGCGGTGGTGATCGGCGACCAGCGGCCCTACCTGGTGGCGCTGATCGGCATCGAGCTCGACACCGTGGGGGAGTGGGCGCGCAGGCGCGGCCTGTCCTACACCACCTACAGGGACCTGTCGGAGAAGAGCGAGGTGCGTGAGCTGGTGCAGGGCATCGTCGACGAGGTCAACCAGAGGTTCGCCAGGGTCGAGCAGGTCAGGCGCTTCGCCTTTCTGCCCAAGGAGCTCGACCACGAGGACGGCGAGCTCACCGCCACCCAGAAGGTCAAGCGCTCGGCCATCGCCAAGCTGTTCGAGGAGCTCGTCGAAGGGATGTACCGCCGGTGACGGACGTGGTGGAGTCGGTCATCAGGGGCCTGGGCAACGGCTCGGTCTACGCGTTGCTCGCCCTCGGTTTCGTGATCATCTACAAGGCGACCAGGGTGATCAGCTTCGCCCAGCCGTCGCTGATGCTGGCGGGGGCCGTCGCGGTCAGCTACCTGGCCGAGGTCACCGGGTTCTACCTGGCGGTGCTCCTGGCGGGGCTGCTGATCGCGGGCGTCGCGCTGGTGATCGAGCGCGTCGCGATCAGGCCCATGGTGGGCCGTCCCTTCTTCGTGGTCGCGATCATCACGCTCGGCGTCGACGTGGTGGTGCGGGTGGTCGTGAACGCCTTCATCGGGCGCGACGTGCGGCAGATGGGCGACCCGTGGGGCTTCACGCAGGTCTCCTTCGGCCCGTTCGTGGTGCAGACCAGGTGGCTGGCCATGCTCGTGGTCACGGCCGTGCTCGTCGGCCTGCTGTTCGCCTTCTTCCGCTACACCAGGTACGGCCTGGCCATGCGGGCGGCCGCCTTCGACCAGGAGACCGCGCTCGCCCAGGGGGTCTCGGTCGGCATGGTGTTCGCGCTGTCGTGGGGGCTGGCCGGCTTCCTCGCGGCGATCGCAGGCATGTTCGTCGGCACGGGCCAGGGCGTGGAGCAGCTGACCTGGATCATCGCGCTCAAGGCGCTGCCGGCGATCATCGTCGGCGGGCTCGACTCGCTCGGCGGAGCGGTGGTCGGCGGCCTCGCGATCGGCGTGGTCGAGTCGCTGTTCCAGAGCTACCAGGGTCAGCTCGCGCCGTGGCTGGGACAGAACTTCGCGGTGGTCACGCCGTACGTGGTGATGCTGGTGGTGCTGCTCATCAGACCCTACGGCCTGTGGGGCACCAAAGAGGTGGAGCGGGTATGAGCGAGAGGGAATCGCCGACGAAGGAACGGCGCCCGTGGAAGCAGGGGCGCCCGCCCATGGCCTGGGCCGCCGACATACCGACCGGACGGTCTCGCAGACCCCGTGGGCGCCCGCTGCTCTACACCTCCTACAGCCAGGACTTGGCGCTGCTCGACACCGGGGCCAAGAAGGTCTGGACCGGGCTGCTGGTGCTGGTGGCGTTCGGGCTGTCGGTCGTGCTGGCCGACCGCTCGCTGGAGGTGCTGGCCGGCGCGTACGTGCTGGCGATCGGGGCGATCGGGCTCAACATCGTCACCGGCTACGCGGGTCAGGTCTCGCTCGGCCACGCCTTCTTCGTCGCGATCGGCGCCTACACGGGCGCGGCGCTGTCGGGGCCGCCCGGCGGCAGGACGCTCGGGTTCGGCGTCGCGGAGATCTGGATCTGGCTGCCGGCCGCGGGGCTGATGGCCGCCGTGGCAGGCGTGCTGGTGGCGCCGCTGGCCTCCAGGTTGCGCGGGCTCTACCTCGCCGTCGTCACGCTCGGCCTGGTCTTCCTCGGCGAGCACGTCTTCAAGGAGTGGGACGCCCTGACGGGCGGGCCAGGCGTCGGCCGCTCGGCCGCGGTGCCGCAGTTGTTCGGCGTGCGTCTCGACCAGGACGGGCCGCTGGGCACCCGCGAGCAGCTGCTCTACCTGCTGATGCTGGTCCTGCTCGTCGTCTTCGCCGTCGCCGCGCGCAACCTGGCGCGCTCGCGCATCGGCAGGGCGTTCATGGCCGTCCGTGACCGCGACATCGCCGCCGAGGTCATGGGGGTGCCGCTGACCAGGTACAAGGTGCTGGCCTTCGGCATCTCCTCCTTCTACGCCGGCTGCGCGGGCGCGCTGCTCTACAGCATCAGCGGCTACGTGGAGCCCGGCTCCTTCAGCCTGCTGCTGTCGGTGCAGTTCATCGCGATGGTGCTGATCGGCGGGGTGGCCACCGTGTCGGGCGCGATCGCGGGCGCGCTGTTCATCTCGCTGCTGCAGCCGCTGACCAGGTCGCTGCCCGCGCTGGTGCCGTTCGTCAGCGCCGACACGACGGTCACGCCCAACGTCTTCCAGGTCGAGACCGTGCTGTACGGCCTGCTGATCATCCTCTTCCTGGTCTTCGAGCCGCGTGGTCTGTTCGGCGTCTGGATCCGCGTCCGCAACTACTGGAAGAGCTGGCCCTTCTCCTACTAAGAGAGGAAATTTCGTGAAGAGTCGCTATGTCGTGACCGGAGTCGCGGTAGTGGCCCTTCTGTCCGCATGTGGCGTCATCCGGGGGGACGACGAGGGCAGCAAGGGCGGCGCCGTGGCAACGGGCGTCACCGACGAACCATGTCCCAAGGCCATCGACAAGAACAAGGGGTGCATCTACCTCGGCACCGTCTCCGACCTCACCCAGGGGCCCTTCGCGGCGCTGGCCGTCCCCATCACCGACGCGCAGAAGGCCTTCTGGAAGCGGGTCAACACCGCCGGCGGCATCGGCGGCAAGTACGAGGTGGACGTCGAGAGCTACGTCAGGGACAACAAGTACAACCCCGAGACCCACCGGCAGGTCTACAACGAGATCAAGGACAAGGTGCTCGGCCTGGCCCAGACGCTCGGCTCGCCGACGACCGCGGCGATCATCGACGACCTCAAGGCCAACAGCGTGGTCGCCGCGCCCGCCTCCTGGACCTCGGCGTGGGAGTTCGAGGACGTCATCATCGAGACCGGCTCCAACTACTGCATCGAGGCCATGAACTCGGTGGACTACGCGATGGAGGCCTACAAGCCCAAGACCGTGATGGCCGTCCACCTGGCCGGTGACTACGGCGCCGACGCGGCGGCGGGCGCGAAGATCGCCGCGGAGAAGAACGGGCTGGAGTTCACCGCGGTGGAGACCCCCTCGGGCGCCACCGAGCAGGGCAGGGCGATCACCGAGATCACCAAGAACAAGCCCGACCTGGTCATCCTCACCACGGGCCCCGCCGACGCGGCCGCCATCATCGGGCAGTCCGCCGCCGCGGGGTACAAGGGGCGCTTCATCGGCACGGGCCCGACGTGGAACCCCGCCCTGCTCAAGTCGCCTGCCGCGCCCGCGCTGAAGGCGCTGTACGAGCAGTCGTCGCCCGGCAAGCCGTACGGAGCCGACACGCCGGGCCACCAGGCCATGCGTGACGCGCTGCCAGGCGTGACGCCCAACGACGGCTACACCTCGGGCTGGGCGTGGTCCTACCCGCTGAAGGCGGCGCTGGAGAAGATGGTCGCCGGGGGCGACGTCAGCCGCAAGGGCCTGCTGGCGGCGGTCAAGACACTGGCGACCGTCGACTATGAGGGCATGCTGCCCCCGGAGGCGGGCAACTTCGCCGGCGACGCGAACGCGGCCACGTTCCGGCAGACGCTGATCAACAAGGTGGACGAGTCGGCGCCGACCGGGGTCACGGAGGTGAAGGACTTCTTCACAGGGCCCACCGCGCAGGCTCACACGATGGACGGACCCTGTTTCAGCAAGCTGTCCTGATCATCGCGGGGGGCGCGGCCGTTGGATAGGGTCGTCGGTATGCGACTCGTTTCCAGCAGGTTCGTGCCCCTCGCCGCATTCGCCGTGGCCGTCTTCGCCACCGGGTGCAGCGAGATCAACGCGACGGTCGACAAGGCGCAGGCCTGCCTGGAGGCCCCCAGGATCATCACCGAGACCGTCACCAAGATCGGCACTCTGGTCAACGACCCCGCGGCGATGGAGAAGGAGCTCGACTCCGCCTCGCAGAAGCTCGGCGAGGTGGCCGACAAGGCCTCCAACACCACGCTCAAGGAGGCGACGGACGACCTGGCCACCAGCCTCGGCAAGCTCGACGTCACCAGCGCCAACGAGGCGGTCGACGCGGTCCAGAAGGTCGGCACCGACACCACCGCCTACCTGACCAAGCTCAAGGAAGCCTGCAGCTAGGACAGGCCCAGCTCGCCGGTCAGGTGCGCGGGCAGGATCGCCGCGCCGAAGTCGGCGCCGGGACGCCTGATGACCGTGTGCGCGTGGTCGGCGGCGTCGGCCGTGTTGTCGTACTCGATCAGCAGGCCCTGCCCCTGGATGCGGTAGTAGTGCCCGGCCCCGGGCGTGGCGGGGCCCGCCCACGCGAACGACAGCCGCGCCGCGTCGTGGCTGCCGCGCAGTTCGGGAGCCAGCCGGTCCAGGTAGACGGCCGTCAGCCCGGCCAGCAGGTCGCGCTCGGCCGAGCCCATGGAGGCGCCGCGCACGCCCAGCGGCTCCAGCGCCGAGGTCACCTCCGAGGTGCCGGTCAGGATGTCGGGCGGCGCCTCGTCTGCGACGATCGCCCGGCCGCGCAGGGCGGGTGACAGCTCGGCCAGCAGCGCCCTGGCCAGCTCCTCCTCCAGCGGCAGCGGGCGCACGACCGCGGCTGAGCCGTACCAGACGCCCGCCGGATGGGCGCCGAGGAACAGCGGCGCCACCTCCACCCGCCCGCCGCTGACCGTCGCCGTGACCGACACGTGGTGACCCTCGAAGCGCCAGCCCCACTCGTCGTCGCCAGGCGTGCCGAAAACGGCCAGGTGGTAGTCGTCGCTGTGGCGGCCCCTGGCGCCTCCCTCGTCGAGGTCGAGCACCTCCTCCAGCGCCATGATCGTGACCACCTGGGCGAACGCGTGCCGCGACAGCGCGGTGGCCAGCAGCCTGTGGGCCCCCTTGCGGGACTGCCTGTCCAGCCCGAGCAGCGACACCCCCGGCCTGGGTGTGGGCACGTACGTCCAGCGCAGCCGCCGCGGGTCGTGGAAGGGATAGGCGGCGGCCTGCCGCTGGGTGTCGGTGAGGCCGCCGAGGAACTGTGCCGCGATCTCCGCCATGCGCATGGTCCCAGGATCTCCTATCCCAGCTTCTCTAGGGGAAATGGGGTCGAACTAGCGTGGAGGCATGAACGGCACCGAGCCCGACCCCCGGTTCACCCTCGCCAACGAGAGGACGTTCCTGACCTGGTTGAGCACCTCGCTGGCGCTGTGCGCGGGCGGCGTCGCCATGGCGGCCGTGGCCGACGACGTCTTCGTCCCGTGGGCGCGCACAGTCCTGTCGGTGATGCTCGTCGCGCTCGCCGCGCTGGCCGCGGGCATGGCCTACCCGCGCTGGCGAAACATCCAGCGCGCGCTGCGCAACCAGGCCCCGCTGCCGCCCCCCGCGCTGGCCGCCGTCTTCGGCTACGGCGTGGCCGCGGTGGCGGTCGTCGCCCTCGTGCTCATCCTGATGACCGTCTGACCATGTCGAGCGAGATCTGGGACCCCGGACTGCAGAGTGAGCGCACCCGCCTGGCCTGGGTGCGCACCGCGGTCGCGCTGTCCACGGGCGGCCTCGCCGCGGCCGGCCTGTCGGCGCGCACCGGTCTCGGCCCGGTGTTCGTGGCCGGGTTCGCGCTGGCCGCCCTGTGCGGAGGGATCCTGCTCGTGCGCACCTCGGCCCGCTTCCGCGCCGTTCAGCTCGCCCTGCATCGCGGTGACCCGCTCGACGGCCGCCTGGACGCCCTGCTGGCCTGGATCGGCACGCTCTGCGTGGTCGTGGGCGCGGCCTGCTTCGTGGTCGTCTCCACCTTCTAGCGGCCGCCGCCCGCCCGCCCGGACGGCCGCACCGCCTCCAGCGCGGACGGCCGCACCGTCTTCGGCTCGGGCGGCTCCACCGTCTGCAGTTCAGGTGGCTCCACCGAGCAGCCCCTACACCGCGAGCAGCCCCGCGCTCACCACAGCCCGCCCGAACGGCTGGGCGAGCTCGGCCAGGCGCGCGCATCCCTGCTCGCCGAGCGCGGCGTAGGCGGGAAGGGCCAGCTCGTCGGTCCTCGCCTCGATGTGGGCGCGCAGCCGCCTGCCCTCCTCGGTCAGGCCCGCCGTGGTCCAGTCGCCTCCGGAGGGCGGGTCGTCGGCGGCCTGCCCGTCGGCGGCTCCGGCCAGCAGGCCCTTCGCGCGCAGCGAGGCGACCGCCGCCGCCCAGGCCTCCTCGGGCCAGCCGCGCGACGCCCGCAGGAAGATCTCGGGCACGTCGCCGCCCGCCGCGTGCATCGCGAGCGCCTCCACGGGCGACAGGCCCTCCGACGTCAGCACCGCCACATGGCCGTCGCCCCTGAACTCCCTCAGCAGGGTCTGGGCGTGGAACAGGTCGCGCAGCGGCTCGCCGGGCCACGGCAGCGTGGCGTGCGCCGCGAACAGCGGCCTGCCGTGCAGGTGCTCGGCCGCCGCCTCCGCCGCCCTTCTGGCCAGCGCGAGCGTCTCCCCGAGCGCGCCCGCCGTGTCGATGCCGCCCCTGCGCAGCGCCGCCTCGGCCGCCTCCATCCTGGCGTCGAGCACCTTGGCGGGCGTGGTCACCTCCCATGCGGAGGGCAGCGCCCGCCGTACGAGGGCGGGGTTGAAGTTGAAGAAGGCCGCGATGACCACCTCGGCGCTCGCCTCGCCGAAGGCGGCGCCCCTGGAGGCGAAGTAGCCCGTCATCTGGCCGGTGAGGCCGAGCGCGGCGTAGCGCTCGCTCGCCTCGGGGACGAAGTAGATCATGCCGTGCACCGGCTCGAGGCGTCGCCATGCCCGCCTCGCGACGTGGGGATCGATCATCGACGCTCTCCTCGCTCTTGAACCAACCGGTCGGTATGGGAACCTACGGGCCGTTTTATCCCTCGTCAATGGCTTGCGAGCGCCGGGCATGGAGGCGGACACTCGGAAGAGAGGCGGAGGTGATCCTCGTGCGAGAAGGCTATGACGCGAGGGAGACGTGGCCGTTCGAGTGCCAGTGCTGCTGGCATGTCTGGGAAGAGGAGTACCTCGTCAGACGTCTCACCGACGACCACGGCAACGAGGTGGAGGTCTGGCTGAGGTCCGGCGTGTCGGTCCAGCCGCCCAACTCCGACAGGAGCTGCCCGAAGTGCGGGGCGGTCCAGATCACCACGTTCCCCTCGGGCTACCTGGCCAAGAGGGCCGAGCCCGTGGTGCCGGCGCCCAGGGAGGTCGCGCAGGAGACGGCGCTGAAGTTCACCTGGCGGGCGCCGATCATGTAGTGGCGAGCGCAACGGCGCGGCCCCGCCGTGGCGGGGCCGCGCCCTGTCGTGTCGCTCAGGCGAGGCTGTCGAGCCAGGCCTGGTGCAGGCCGGCGAAGCGGCCTGAGGAGGCGACGAGCTGCTCGGGCGAGCCGTCCTCGACGATCACGCCCTTGTCCATCACCAGCACCCTGTCGGCGATCTCCACCGTCGACAGGCGGTGCGCGATGATCAGCGCGGTCCGGTCGGCCAGGATCGTGCGCAGCGCCCGCTGGACCAGCCGCTCGCTCGGCACGTCGAGCGAGGAGGTGGCCTCGTCCAGGATGAGCACCGAGGGGTCGGCGAGGAAGGCGCGCGCGAAGGCGACCAACTGGCGCTGACCGGCCGACATGCGGCCGCCTCGCTTGCCGACCTCGGTGTCGTAGCCGTCGGGCAGCGCCGAGATGAACTCGTGCGCGCCGATCGCCTTGGCCGCCTCGACGATCTCCTTGCGGGCGGCGCCCGGACGGCCGAAGCCGATGTTCTCCGCGACCGTGCCCGAGAACAGGAAGTTCTCCTGCGTCACCATCACCACGGCTCCGCGCAGCGTCGTCTCGTCGAGGTCGCGCAGGTCCACGCCGTCCAGCAGCACCCTGCCCTCGGTGGGGTCGTAGAAGCGGGCGATGAGCTTGGCCAGCGTGGTCTTGCCCGCGCCCGTCGCCCCGACCAGCGCCACGCTCTGACCCGCGGGGACGGTCAGGTCGAGGCGGGGCAGGATCGGCATCTCCGGCACGTAGGAGAACGCGGTGCCCTCGAAGCGGACCTCGCCGCGCGCCCTGGCGAGCTCCGCGCCGCGCGGCGGCTCGGGGACCGAGGGCTCCTCCTCCAGCACGCCCGACAGCTTCTCCAGCGCCGCGCCCGCCGACTGCAGGGTGTTGTAGAACTGGCTGATCTCCTGCATCGGCTCGTAGAACTGGCGCAGGTAGAGCAGGAAGGCCGCCAGCACGCCGACCGTGACCTCGTCGTGGAAGGCCAGCCAGCCGCCGTAGATCAGCACCCCGGCGATCGTGAGGTTGCCGATGAGCTTGATACCGGGCATGAACACCGCGATCAGCTGCATGGCGCGGGCGTTGGCGTCGCGGTAGTCGGTGTTGAGCTGGCCGAAGATCTCCTGGTTGCGCGGCTCGCGGCGGAAGGCCTGCACGGCCCTGATGCCGGTCATCGACTCCACGAAGTGGACGATGACCAGCGCGACCGTCTCCCTGGTCCGCCGGTAGGTGAGAGCCGACTGGCGGCGGAACCACCGGGTGAACAGCAGCAGGATCGGCAGCGGCACCAGCGCCACCAGGCCCAGGTGCACGTCGAGGATCAGCAGCAGCGCCGCGGTGCCGAACATCGTCAGCACCGCGGTGACCAGCCCGTCGAACCCCGACTGCAGGAGCTCGGCGATCGCCTCGATGTCGGAGGTCAGCCGCGAGATGACCCTGCCCGAGGTGTACTTCTCGTGGAAGGACAGCGAGAGCCGCTGGAAGTGGTCGAAGACCCTGCGGCGCAGTTCGAGCAGGATGTCCTGGCCGATACGGCCCGACATCTTCAGGAAGGCCTGCCTGGTCAGCGCCTGGGTGACGGCGGCGGCCAGGATGACCGCGATCACGGTCAGCAGCGTGCCTGAGCCCTCGCCCCTGGCCATCGGCGGGATGCCCGAGTCGATGCCGACCTTCACCAGGTAGGGGATGGCGAGCCCGGCGCCGCTCGAGCAGACGATAACCGCGCTGAGCAGCGCGATCGCCTTGCGGTGCGGGCTGAGCAGGTCGGTCAGCAGCTTGCGCGAGCGGGTACGCAGCAGCAGGGAGACCTTCTCTGGAAGGTCGTCCTTGTTCTCCGAGGCGACGCCGCGCCAGTCGGTGGTGGCCGTCATCGCAGGGCCCCTTCCTCGGACAGGTCGGCGTCCTGGGCCAGCAGCTCGCGGTACTCGGGCACGTCGGCGAGCAGCTCCTGGTGGGTGCCGACATGGGTGATCGTGCCGCCGCGCAGCAGCGCCACCTTGTCGGCGAGCAGCACGGTCGAGGCACGGTGGGCGACCACGATGCCCGTCGCCTCGCGCAGCACGTGCCGCAGCGCCTCCTCCACCAGCGCCTCCGTCTCCACGTCCAGCGCCGACAGCGTGTCGTCGAGGACGAGGATCTTCGGCTTGGACAGCACCGCGCGCGCCAGCGCCAGGCGCTGACGCTGACCGCCCGACAGCGACATGCCCTGCTCGCCGATGCGGGTGTCGAGGCCCCACGGCAGGTCGTAGACGAAGGTCGCCTGCGCCACCTCCAGGGCCTCGCGCACCTCCTCGTCGGTGGCCTCGCGATGGCCCAGCGTGAGGTTCTCGCGCACGCTCATCGAGAACAGCGTGGGCTCCTCGAAGGCGGTGGCGACGACGTCGCGCAGCACGCTCAGCTTGAGGTCGCGCACGTCGTGGCCGTCGATGGTGACCCGGCCCGAGGTCACGTCGACCAGGCGGGGCACCAGCGCGGTGAGCGTCGTCTTGCCCGAGCCCGTGGCGCCGACGACCGCGACCGTCTCGCCCGGCCGCACGTCGAGCCAGACGTCGTGCAGAACAGGGCGCTCGGCTCCGGGGAAGCGGAAGCCCACGCCCTCGAGGCGCAGGTGGCCCCTGGGGTCCTCGATCGTCTCCGAGCCGTCCTCGATCGAGGGCGCGGTGTCCATGACCTCCATGACGCGGTCGGCCGAGGTCATCGACTCCTGTGCCATCGCCAGGATGTAGCCGAGGCTCGCGATCGGCCACACCAGTTGCAGCATCAGCGTGGTGAAGGCGACCAGGGTGCCCAGCGTCAGCCCCCCTGTGCCCACGGCCAGCGCGCCCAGCAGGAGCACGAGGGCGAGGGTGAAGTTCGGGATCACCTCGAGGAAGGTGAAGAATCTGGCCGAGAGCCCGACCTTGTCGATCGAGGTGGCGTAGACCTTGCGCGCGGACTCGTCGAAGCTGTCGTAGACGTGGTGGCGGCGGCCGAAGGCCTTGATCGTGCGGATCCCGATCGCGGACTCCTCGACGAGTGTGGCGAGGTCGCCCTGCTCGTCCTGGACCTGGCGCGAGATCTTGATGTACTTCTTCTCGAAGCGCAGCGACACCCAGATGATGGGCACGGCGGAGGCCGCCACCAGCAGGCCCAGCGGCCAGTACATGTTGAGCAGCACGATCGTCACCGTGGTGAGCTGGATGACGTTCATGACCAGGAACAGCATGCCGAAGCCGAGGAAGCGGCGGATGGTCGACAGGTCGGTCGTCGCGCGAGAGAGCAGCTGGCCCGACTGCCAGTCGCTGTGGAAGGCCATCGGCAGGCGCTGCAGGTGCTCGTAGAGGTCGTCGCGGATCTCGGTCTCGAGGCCGAGGACCGGCTTGGTCTGCACCCACCGCCTGAGGAAGATCATCAAGGCTTCCGCGACGCCGACGCCCACCGCCAGGAGCCCGAGGGGGAGCAGGTCGGCGGTCTGCTCGGCGTCGATCACCTCCTTGCCCACGAGGGGGAAGGCGATGCTGGCGGCTATGCCGAGGATGGCGACGAGCCAGATGAAGACCAGCTTGCCGAGGTGGGGGCGCAGATAGGAGCGCATGCGCCACAGGGAGTTGGAAGCGAGCAGGGGACGTCTGGGGGAGTTCGTATCGGGAGGCATCCCTTCTAGATTAATAGTGGGATCAACCCATTTTTGGTGACGAAAGCCCTCAGAGTGCTCCCCCTGAAGCCCCTGTCGCGTGGCGGTCAGGCGAGGTCGAACTCGCCCGTCCGGGGCCGGGCCGCTCGCGACCGTACCAGGCCGCACCGCCATTCCCTCGCTTGACCGTCCGCAGACCCGCTCCATGCCGCGAACGGGCCGAATCGCCACGCGCACCGGTTCGTGAGAGGTTCTATAGCCGCTCGTGAGCCCTGTTTGCACCGGCCGTGATGGGTCGTCAGTGACCGTGGAAAGGTGCAGTTCAGCAGATTTCGCCCACGCTCCATCAGGGCCCGCATGACGGTCGCCACGGTGGCGCTGTTCGGCGTCGTCCTCCTGGTCGGCGTCGTGACACTCTGCCTGACCTTGCCCTCGTGGGCGCGCGCCCAGCTCGTCGACCGCGCGGACGAGGCCAGCCGCATGGTCACGACCCTCATCGACACCCGGCCGATCCAGGGCCCGATCCCGCCCCAGCACGAGGTCCTCCTGCTCCAGGTGGTGAACGCGAGGGGAGAGGTGGTCGCCGCCAGCGCCGCCCTGGAGGGGCAGCCACCCCTCACCAGCGCCGTGCCTGGCGGCGGCGACTCCAGGGTGCTGGACAGGGTCTGCCGCCCCGGCGAGACCTGCCTGGTCGTCGTGGGCACCAGCAACAGGTCCACCGCGTACGGCCCCGCCGTGGCCTACGCGGCGGTCATGGAGTCGGCGGTGCTGAACGTCCCGCTCCTGGCCACGGTCCTGGGGGTCGCCGCGCTGGCCCTGCTCGCGCTGATGGGGTGGGCGGCGTGGATCGGTGTCGGCCGCGTCCTCGCCCCCGTGGAACGCATCAGGTCGGGCCTGGAGCAGATCAGCGCCACCGACCTCGGCGACAGGATGCCGGTGCCCGACACCGGCGACGAGGTGGCCCGGCTGGCCGTCACCGTCAACGACACACTGGGCAGGCTGGAGGAGGCCGTCGAGCGGCAGCGCCGCTTCGTCTCCGACGCTTCGCACGAGCTGCGCACCCCGCTGACGGCGATGCTGGTGCGGCTGGAGGCGTGCGCCGCCAGGCCCGATCCCGAGGAGTGCACCCAGACGCTGGAGGAGGCGCTCGGCGACGCCAGGCGGCTGTCGGCCATCGTCCAGGACCTGCTGCTCATGGCGAGGCTCGACGCGGGGACACGTCCCAAGGAGGAACTGCTCGATCTCGGCAAGCTGGTGGCCGACGAGATGGACCGCCGTTCCTTCCGCCTTCCCTTCTCCACCTGCGTCGAGCCACGCCTGATGGTGCGCGGCAACCGCCTGCGACTCGACAGGCTGGTGACGAACCTGCTGTCCAACGCCGACAGACACGGCGGCGAAGCCTTCCACGTCACGGTCTCGCGCTGCGGTGACGAGGGGGTGGTGGAGGTGCACGACGACGGGCCCGGCATCCCCGAAGACCAGCGGGAGGCGGTCTTCCAGCGGTTCACCAGGCTCGACACGGCCCGCTCTCGCGACCACGGCGGCACGGGCCTCGGCCTGGCCATCGCCCGCGACATCGCCACCGCCCACGGTGGCACCCTCCGCGTCGGGGACTCGGCGAAGGGCACCCGCCTGGTGCTGCGTCTCCCGCTCGCTTCCCCCGCTGAGGAGGCACAATCCGGAAATGAGTGATCCACTGTCCGAGCGGGAGCAGGCCCCCGCCGCGCTGAACCTCGTCGCCGCGGCCGCCGAGCCGTACCTCGGCTCGCTGGGCGAGCGCCCTGTCCACGACCACTCCGCCGACCACCTGCTCGACCTGCTGGAAGGCCCCCTCTCCGAGGAGGGGGAGGGCACGATGGCCGCCGTCGAGCAGCTGCTCGCGGTCGGGACCGAGGCCTCCACCCAGACCTCGGGCCCGCGCTTCTTCCACTTCGTCGTCGGCGGCGCCACGCCCGCCGCGCAGGCCGCCGACTGGGTGACCTCGCTGCTCGACCAGTCGAGCGGCCTGCACCTGACCTCGCCGCTGGCCGCCAGGGCCGAGCGGATCGCGCTCGACTGGCTCAAGGACCTGTTCGGCCTGCCCCCGGCGTACGGCGGGGTGCTGACGCCGAGCGCCACGTTCGCGAACCTGACGGGCCTGGCGTGCGCGAGGCAGTGGTGGGGCGAGCGGCACGGCGCCGACGTCACCTCGCAGGGCCTGGCGGGCCTGCCCAGGATGCCGGTGCTGGCAAGCGGCTACATCCACCCCAGCAGCCGCAAGGCGCTCCAGATGCTCGGCGTCGGCCGCGACGGCGTGACCGTGTGCGCGCGCGACGAAGCCGGCAGGGTCGACCTGGAGGCGATGGAGAGGGAGCTGGCGGCGCTGGAGGGACCCGCGGTGATCGTCGGCAACGCCGGCGAGGTCAACACGGGAGACTTCGACCCGATCGCCGACCTGGCCGACCTGGCCGGGCGGTACGGCGCCTGGCTGCACGTGGACGGCGCCTTCGGCCTGTTCGCCGCCGCCTCGCCGCGCCTGCGGCACCTGGTGGAGGGCGTGGAGCGGGCCGACTCGATCACCGCCGACGGGCACAAGTGGCTCAACGTCCCCTACGAGAGCGGCTTCGCCTTCGTCCGCGACCAGGACCTGATGTTCAGGTCGTTCGGCGCGTGGGGCGCCCACTACCTGCCCTCCGACGTCAACTACAACAACCTCGGCCCCGAGTCGTCGCGCAGGGCGCGGGCGCTGCCGATCTGGGCGACGCTCAGGGCGTACGGCAGGCAGGGCTACGCGCGGCTGGTCGAGCGCCACCACGACCTCGCCCTGCGCCTGGCCGAGGCCGTGGAGAAGGCGCCCGACATGGAGCTGCTCGCCCCTGTGCCGTTGTGCGTGGTGTGCTTCAGGTACCGCCCGGAGGGGACGCCGGAGGAGGAGCTCGACGACCTCAACCGCCGGCTCGGCGCGGCGTTGCTGGCCGACGGCCGCGTCTACGCGGGGACGACCACCTACCGGGGCATGACCGCGCTGCGCCCGGCCATCGTCAACTGGCGCACCACCGAGGCGGACATCGACTACTTCTGGGAGGTGCTCAGAGAACTGGCCGACCGGCTCTGACCGGCGGCCCTGTGCCGGGGGATCGCGCCTTCGGCGAGATCCCCCACCCACTCGCCCGGGACCGTCAGGAGGTCGCGCCCATCGCGATGGTCTCCGACACCTCCGCGTGGCGTTCGGCCTCCTCGGCGGTGAACCGCTCCGCGTCGAGCTTGTCGGCGATGTCCTCGTCCTGCTTCATCAGCGCCTCGAGCGACTGGCCCGCCATCTCGAGCACGCCCATGTCCGCGTAGGCCTGCTGCAGGCGCGGCGACCACAGGCCGATGTCCTTCACGCACGGCACGATCCTGCTGAACAGCAGCGACCTGAAGATGCGCAGGTACTCCGACTGGTCGACCGAGGTCATCGCCTCGTCCACCTCGGCGCGCGAGAGGCCGAGCGTCTCCCAGGTCTCCCTGCCGCGCAGGCGGTCGCGCATCAGGTAGCAGCCCTCGATGACGAAGTCCTCGCGCTCGCGCAGCTCCGCCTCCGACAGGTTCTTGTAGTAGTCGCGCAGCGCCATCCGGCCGAACGCGACGTGCCGAGCCTCGTCCTGCATGACGTAGGCGAGGATCTGCTTGGGCAGCGGCTTGGTGGTGATGTCGCGCATGACGCCGAAGGCCGCCAGCGCCAGGCCCTCGATCAGCACCTGCATGCCCAGGTACGGCATGTCCCACCTGGAGTCGGACAGCGTCGAGTCGAGCAGCGCCTTGAGGTGCTCGTTGATCGGGTAGGCCAGGCCCACCTTCTCCTGCAGGAAGCGCGCGTAGGTCTCGGCGTGCCTTGCCTCGTCCATGGTCTGGGTGGCGGCGTAGAACTTGGAGTCGAGGTCGGGCACCGACTCGACGATCCTCGCCGAGCAGATCATCGCGCCCTGCTCCCCGTGCAGGAACTGGGAGAACTGCCAGGCGGCGCCATGCCTGCGGACCTCGGCCCGCGTCCTGTCGTCCATGCGCTCCCACAGCGGCGTGCCGTAGATGGCGATGGTGTTGTCGGGCATGCCGAGGACGTTGTAGGGATCGACCTCGAGCTCCCAGTCGATCCGTTTCACGGAGTCCCACTGCTTGTCCTTGCCCTTTTGGTAAAGGGCCAGCATGCGGTCACGGCCGTCGTCGTACTCCCAGGTGAAACGGCTGGACCCGGCCATGTCCACATTCCACGTGGAGAGCTCGGCGGGGATCGTGTAGAGATCGTGCGTCGACATGCGGCCTCCAGGGGACGTACACCGTACGTATGCCTTCGAGACTTGCACGTACGGTGTACGTGCGTCAATAGAATGAGCTATGCCCTCTGAGCCGCTGTCCCGCGCGCGCATCGTCGCCGCCGCGATCGACCTCATCGAGCGGGAGGGCGCCGACGCGGTGTCCATGCGCAGGATCGCCGCCGACCTCGGCGTGGGGGTGATGTCGCTCTACAACCACGTGCCGAACAAGGCCTCGCTGCTCGACGGCGTCGCCGAGGCCGTGCTGTCGAAGATCCAGTTCACCGACGATCCCGAGGCGCACTGGACCGACAGGGTGCGCCTGCAGGCCAGGGCCTTCCGTCAGATCGCCCACCACCACCCGCGCTCCACCATGCTGGTCGTCAGCCGCCAGTTGCACTCGAACGCGGGCCTGCTGCCCGTCGAGCGGGCGCTGTCCACGCTGCGCGAGGCGGGCTTCGACGGAGCCGACGCGGTGCGGATGCTGCGCCTGTTCATCGCCTACATCATCGGCTCGCTGCTGCGCGAGGTGGGCGTCACGCCGACGTTCGCGCCCGTTCAGGGGGTCACCAGGGTCGGGAAGGTCGACCCCGAGCTGTTTCCCGAGGTGAGCGCGCTGGCCCCGCTCCTCGGCGCGTGCGACCACGAGGAGGAGTTCGACTTCGGCCTCGAACTGCTCATCCAGGCGATCGCGGTCCACCTGGACAGGAAGGGCACCCGGGGCTGAGCCCAGGGCGCCCTTCCACGGCAGCCGCCACTTCCCCTTGGCGGCTTCCTAGTACCAGTTGTGCGATCTGAAGTGGCCCCAGGCGCCGCACGGCCTGCCGTACCTGCCCTGGATGTACTTCAACCCCCAGCGGATCTGGGTGGTCGGGTTGTGCCGCCAGTCCTGTCCGACGCCCGACATCTTGACCGCCGGCAGCGCCTGCGGGATGCCGTACGCCCCGGACGAGGGGTTCTCGGCTCGGTGGTTCCAGTTGCTCTCCCTGGTCCAGAGGCTGTCCAGGCACTGGAACTCGCGTAGCGACCATGACCTCTGACTCACGAGGTCGAGGGCGATCTGCTTGTTGGTGCCCTTGCCCGGTGTGATGGGTCTCGCCTTCGGCAGCGCCTCGGTGTCCCAGGTGGCCTGATGGCTCACCGTGGGCCGCGCCGTCACCCTGTAGGTCTGGTGATGGAACACCCGAGGCTCCGCGTCCAGCGACCAGGTCCGCTGGTGGACCTTCCTGGCCGATTCCATATCGGCCAGGGCGGTCGAGGCTGTCCCGCCGGTGAACGCGACAGAGGCGATCATCACGGCGAGCACGCGATTGCTGTCCAACTCGATCCTTGCTGTCCGGTCGCGTGCGGGCGGGCCTCCACGTGATGGAGCACCCTGCCGGACCGCGCCCGTGGCTCGGGCGAGGAGGGCCCGCGTGGCCTTGCGGGGATCTTTTTCCGCCCGATCGTGCTGGACGGCCCCGAAGACGCCGCGACGTGTCTCTAGGCGGTTTCTAGTACGCCATGTCGCCACTGGTCAGGCAGCCGAAGCAGGGAAAGGAAAGGACTTTGCGAGGTGGCGAACCCGCGTTGGCGCGCCCCGGAGCCCTGGTGACCATGACTATTCGAACAGCGGACGCGAGAGTGGGAAAGTGATCAGTACCAGCCGCGCGACAGGAAGTGCGACCAGGCTGCGCACGGCGAGCCGTACCGCTTCTTGATGTAGGAAAGGCCCCATTCGATCTGTGTCCTGGGGTTGGTGCGCCAGTCTCTGCCCGCGCTGGCCATCTTGTGGCCGGGCAGCGCCTGGGGGATGCCGTAGGCGCCCGAGCCGTTGCCCGCGCGGTGGTTCCAGCCGCTCTCCCTGGTCCAGAGCCGCTCGAGGCAGCCGAACTGGGCCCTGCCCCAGCCCTTGTCCGCCACCATCGGCCTGGCGATGGACTTGTTCCTGCTGCTGCCGCTCTCCGCGTAGGCGGCCGTCGCTGTGCCCGCTCCCGACGCCACGAACGTGGCGGCGAGGAGCAGGGCTCTGGTACGGCGTGACATGCGGTATTCCCTTTCGAAGGGGATCGGGGGACTGCGTCACCCTGCCGCAAAGGGAGCATTTGTCGCTAATTGACCATGAAAAGGTAGATCGTTAGTAAAGATCCGATCTTGTGGTTATTCAGGGCTTATAGCCGCCAAATGTGGACCCTGTCACATTTTGGCGAAGGGTAGGGTCGGATCATGAGTCTCCGAGACATCCCCGTCCGCACGATCGCGGACGCCCCGACCACCCTGACCGAGCTCGCCGGCGACAGCGCGCTGCTCATCGTGAACGTCGCCTCCAGGTGCGGACTGACCCCGCAGTACTCCGGTCTGGTCGAGCTTCAGAAGGAGTACGGGCAGCGCGGCTTCAGCGTGGTCGGCGTGCCGTGCAACCAGTTCATGGGCCAGGAGCCTGGCTCGGCCGAGGAGATCCAGGAGTTCTGCTCCACCACCTACGGCGTCGACTTCCCGCTGCTGGAGAAGGCCGAGGTCAACGGCGAGGGCAGGCACCCGCTCTACGCCGAGCTGACCGGCACGCCCGACGCCGAGGGCCAGGCCGGCGACGTCCAGTGGAACTTCGAGAAGTTCCTGGTCGACCGTGAAGGCTCGGTCGTGGCCAGGTTCAGGCCCGGCACCGAGCCCACCGACCCCGCCGTCGTCTCCGCGATCGAGAAGCTCCTGTGAGTTCGTGCCCGTGCGGGCTGCCCGCGCCCTACGACGAGTGCTGCGGGCGCCTGCACAGGGGCGAGGCGGCGGCCGAGACCGCCGAGCAGCTCATGCGCTCGCGCTTCAGCGCCTTCGCGGTGGGCGACGCGGACTACCTGCTCAGGAGCTGGCACCCCTCCACCAGGCCCGCCGATCTCGCCTTCGAGTCGCACCTGCGGTGGAAGCGCCTGTCCGTCGTCGCCACCGGCGCGGGCGGACCCGCCGACGAGGAGGGGACGGTGGAGTTCCGCGCCCGCTTCAGCCGGCGCGGCAGGGCGGGGGAACTGCGCGAGGTCAGCAGGTTCGCCAGGCACGAGGGCGCATGGGTCTACGTCAACGGCGAGGTCCGCAGCTCCCCCTGACGATGAGCTCGGTGGGCAGCAGCACGCTGCGCGGGCGGCGGGTGCCCGCCCGCAGCACCAGTTCGGCCGCGCGGTAGCCGAGGTCCTGCGCGGGCTGGGCGATGACGGTCAGCGGCGGCGAGCACAGCTCGGCCCACGGCACGTCGTCGTACATCACGAGCGACAGGTCCCGGGGGATGCGCAGGTCGAGCTCCCTGGCGGCCAGCACGGCCGCCTCGCCCAGCTGGTTGCCGCCCGCGAGGACGGCCGTCAGGTCGGGACGGCTCTGGAGCAGCCCCGAGGCCGCCGCGTAGGCCGCGTCGCGGGAGCCGCCCGCGAAGACCACCAGTTCGTCGTCCACGAGCGGCCCCAGCGCCTCCCTGAAGGCCGAGACGCGCCGGGCGTGGCCGGGACCGCCCAGATAGGCGATGCGGCGGTGACCGAGGCCCTTGAGGTACTGCACCGCCGTGCGGACGCCCGAGCGGTCGTCGGCGAGCACGGTCGGGATGCCGCCCTCCACCCTGGGCCTGCCCCTCAATCCGTCGAGCAGCAGCAGGTCGTCGACCGGCTCCTCGGTGGGCTCGTCGGGCCGCTCACCCGCGAAGACCACCGTCATGCCGGTCCTGAGAGCCGGGCCCCAGGTGTCGGCGTCGCCTGAGGGGACGGCGACCACCTTGTCGACGCTCTGCTCGAGCAGCATGCCGATCAGCTCGGACTCCTGCTCGGGATCGCCCCCAGTCGAGCCCACCAGCACGGGCTCGCCCGCCGAGCGGGCGCACGCCAGCACGCCCTCGGCCAGCCTGCCGTACAGCGGGTCCGTCAGATCGGGCAGCAGCAGGCCGATGCCGCCGGTACGTTGCTGACGGAGGTTGCGCCCCAGCGCGCTGGGGCGGTAGTCGAGATGAGCGGCCACCGCGAGCACGCGCTCGCGGGTCTCGGGGCTGGCCGATCCGCCCGACAGCACCCTGGAGACGGTGGCCACGCCCACCCCGGCCGCCTCGGCCACGTCCTTGATGGTGGTGCGCTTCATGGAAACGATTCCATCATGGGTTCCACGAGGTTTCCAGCTCTAATCAATAACAGGGGCTGGTCTCTTGACAGCGATGTCCCTTTCGGGTGAGATGCATGAAAACGTATCCACAGTGCGTGGTGACCCCCACGACCATCCGGGCCCCCGCCCGTTGCGCGAAGGAATGTCATGGCATCCATCGTCCTGTCAAATGTCGACAAGATCTACGCCGGTGGCGTGAAGGCAGTGAACGGGCTGAACCTTGAGATCAAGGACGGCGAGTTCATGGTCCTGGTCGGCCCCTCCGGTTGCGGCAAGTCGACCGCCCTGCGGATGATCGCCGGCCTGGAGGACATCAGCGGCGGCGAGATCTCCATCGGCGAAAAGGTGGTCAACCACCTGCCTCCGAAGGACCGCGACATCGCGATGGTCTTCCAGAACTACGCGCTGTACCCCCACATGACCGTCGAGGAGAACCTCGCCTTCGGTCTGAAGCTCCGCAAGATGCCCAAGCCGGAGATCCAGAAGCGCGTCAACGAGGCCGCCAAGATGCTCGGCCTCGAGACCTACCTCAAGCGCAAGCCGGCCGCCCTCTCCGGTGGTCAGCGCCAGCGTGTCGCCATGGGCCGCGCCATCGTCCGCGAGCCGCAGGCCTTCCTCATGGACGAGCCGCTGTCCAACCTGGACGCCAAGCTCCGCGTCTCCATGCGCGCCTCGCTGAACCAGATGCACGAGCGCCTCGGCGTCACCACCGTCTACGTCACCCACGACCAGGTCGAGGCCATGACCCTCGGCGACAGGGTGTGCGTCCTTCGCGACGGTCTGCTCCAGCAGGTCGACACGCCGCAGAACCTGTTCGACAAGCCGGTCAACCTGTTCGTCGCCGGCTTCATGGGCTCGCCGTCCATGAACTTCGTCACCGCCCAGGTGGTCCGCGACGGCGACGGCGCGGCCGTGACCTTCGCCGACGTCAAGCTGCAGATCCCGGCCTCGACCTTCACCGAGAAGCCCGGCCTCGACCAGTACATCGGCAAGTCGCTCATCCTCGGCATCCGCCCCTCCGACTTCGAGGACGCCAGCGCCGCCGGCAGCCACGCCAACGGCTGGGCCACCCTGCCCGCCAAGGCCGAGGTCACCGAGGAGCTCGGCTCCGAGATCAACGTCCTGTTCCTGATCGACGCCCCGCCGGTCGAGCACAAGGACACCGTCGCCGCCCAGGACACGGGTGACGACGAGGAGGCGGCGCTCCCGCTGATCGGCGACAAGTCGCTGTGGACCGCCCGCGTCAACGCCCGCAGCCACGTGCGTCCCGGTCAGACGATCGACCTGGTCGTCGACACGCACAACCTGCACTTCTTCGACTCCGAGAGCGGCCTGGCCATCGGCCACGAGGCCAACCGCTGACCCAGCGAAGGAGACGTCCCCCCGCCGCGACCCCCTCCCGCGGCGGGGGGATCCTTTTTTGTCCCCGCCGCCGACCGGCCGGGGACCCGTTCGTCGCGCTCAGGTCGCGGCCAGGTCGGCGCGCAGCCGCGCGTTCTCGCGCTCCAGTGCCGTGATGCGGTCGCGGGCCGACCCCAGCGCCCGCTCCACGAGGTCGCGAGGGTAGAGCTCCGGGATGTGCTGCGAGCAGTTCCAGTCGAAGCCCTCGACGTCGATCAGCACGGCCCGCTCCACCTTCCCCTGGTAGCCCTCGACGGCCAGCCGTCCGATCAGCTCGGGGTCGTCCTCCACCGCGCGGGCCCTGCCGAGCACCTTCAGCCTGCCCCTGTTCGCGTAGTCCATCAGGAACAGCGAGACCCTGTCGTCGTGGTCCAGGTTGCCGCGGGTGATGTACTGCCGGTTGCCGCGGAAGTCGGCGAAGCCGAGGGTGTGCTCGTCGAGCACCCGCAGGAAGCCGCGCGGCCCGCCTCGGTGCTGGATGTAGGGCCAGCCGCTCTCGCCGACGCTGGCCAGGTAGAAGCTGTCGCGCTCGCCGATGAACAGCCGCTCGGCGTCGCCGAGCCGGTCGGCGCCGCCCGCGCCCTCCATCAGCCTTCGATAGGCGCGATGGCTGCCGTGCTCCAGCTGGTGCCGCTGGACGCCGGGGGTGAACGCGATCTGCGCGAACCGACTGCTCATGACGCCTCCAAACTAACGGTTACACCCAGGTGTAAGCGTTAGAAGCGTCGATCAATTCCCTCGTGCGCCCCGCATCAGAAGTCCTTCGAACGGCGCAGCCTCGGCGGCCTTCCGTCGGGGTCGACGACCATCCGGTAGAGCGGCATGGCCAGCGTCCTGCGCAGGCGGCCGAGCTCGGGCTGCGGATGGGGACGCAGGCGGCCGGGCGGGCGCGGCCCCCTGCGGCCGCTCCTGTGCCAGGACTCCAGCCGCGCGGCCGACTCGGCGAAGGCCTCGAAGGCGGTCACGGGGTCGCACAGCTCGTCCACGTCGCCGGGGTCGCGATCGAGGTGCTCGGCCGCCAGAGTGAGCCTCAGGCGCCTGGCGTACCTGCTCGCGCCCGAGGGAGGGCGCGGATCGGGCTCCTCGTCGAGCACCGCGCAGCTGAGCTCGGAGTCGAACGTCCACGACCGCAGGTTGACGTTGTCGGAGCCGACGCTCGCCCAGACGTCGTCCACCACGCAGACCTTGGCGTGCACGTACACCGGCGTGCCGAGGTGGTTCTCCAGGTCGTAGATCGCGACCCGGCCCTCGCCCGCGCGCGTCAGCCTGGCCAGCGCCTCGGACCTGCCGATCAGGCTGGCAGGCCCGGCCAGCCAGCCGTCCTGGTCCGGGTACCGGGGCACCACGATGATCATGCGCAGGTCCCGCTCCCGCTCCAGCGCCTCGGCGAACGGCTCGATCACCTCGGTGGACCACAGGTACTGGTCCTCCAGGTAGACCAGGGAGCGCGCCCTGCCCAGCACCTTGTGGTAGGCCCTGGCCACGCTCCGCTCGCCCTCGGGCGCGAAGGGGTAGGCGCGCCGCAGGTGCGGATAGGTCCTGAGCAGCTGGACGGCGTGCGTCCCCACGGGGTCGGGCGGCGGCCCCGGCTTCGGCAGCGGCGGCACGTCGTCCATCCGCTGCAGGTGGTCGCGCAGCCGCCTGATCGGCTGGCGGGTCTCGGGTGCGGGGTCCTCCCATCGCTCGCAGAAGACCTTCTCCACCTCGCCCACGGCCGGGCCGTGGATGGCCACCTGCACGTCGTGCCAGGGCGGACGCTCGCCGTAGGACTTCGGCATGGGGGCGGCCTGCGGATCGCCGAAATGGGCGGCGTCGTCACGGCGGCTGTGGCACAGGTCGATGCCGCCGACGAAGGCCACGTCCCTTTCGGCGTCGCGGTCGTGGCGCAGAATGACGAACTTCTGGTGGTGGGAGCCGCCGTGCCGTACCCGGGTGTCGAGCAGGGCCTGGCCGCCCGCCGCCTCGATGTCCTCGCCCAGGTGCCTGTTCTCGGCGGAGCTGAAGCGCAGGAAGTCGAGGTGGGAGCGCCAGATGAGCCCCCTGACCAGCGCGCCCCTGCGGGCGGCCTCCGCCATGACCTCGGCCACCGGCTGCCCGCCGCCGGTGAGCAGCTCGTCGGGGTCGCCGCGCCAGTCGGCGAACAGCAGCAGGTCGTCCTTGCCCAGCCCGTCGATGCGCTCGGCCAGTTCGGCGAAGTAGGTCGCGCCGTGGATGAGCGGGCGCACCAGGTTTCCCGTCGTCCAGTCCTCGAGCTTGGTCGAGGGGTTGCCGCGCTCCTCCTCCGTGAGGAACCAGTCCTCGAGCCGCACCGCACGCACCTCCCCGAGGGTCGCCTGAACCCTCAAGGTGCCCCCGATCGCGCCGTCTAGACGTTCACTTGCGGCCGATGCGCGCGGAGACCCGCTCCGTCAGGGCGCGCGGAATGAGCCTGCCGACCCCGACGATCGCCTTGTAGCGCAGGTCGGGGATGGAGACCCGCCTGCCGAGGGCGAGGTCGCGCATCGCCTCGTTCACCACGTCGTCGGCCTTGAGCCAGAGGAAGCCGGGGATGCCGGAGACGTCCATGGCAGCCCGCTGGTGGAACTCGGTGCGCACGAACCCAGGGCACAGCGCCATGACGCGGATGCGAGGGCTGCCGACCTCGGCGGCCGTGGACTCGCTGAAGTTGACCACCCAGGCCTTGGAGGCGCTGTAGGTTCCGCGGGTGAAGAACGCCGCCACCGACGCCACGTTCACCACCGCGCCCCTGCCGCGGGCGCGCATCCCGGGCAGGACGGCCAGCGTCAGCCTCAGCACGGCCTCGCAGTGCAGCTTGAGCATGCGCAGCTCGTCCTCGACGGGAACGTCGAGGAAGTGGCCCTGATGGCCGAAGCCGGCGTTGTTGACCAGCAGGTCGACGCCGTCGCGCAGGCGAGACTCCACGACCTCGAGGCCGTCGTCGGTGGCCAGGTCGGCGGGGAGGGTCTCGACGGCGACGCCGTACCTCAGCTTGAGTCGGCCCGCCGTCTCGGCGAGCCTGGATTCGTCGCGTGAGACGAGGACCAGCGAGAAGCCGTCGGCGGCCAGGCGGCGGGCGAACGCCGCGCCGATGCCGGCGGTCGCGCCCGTGATCATTGCGGTAGGCATGCCGCCAGCGTAATGCCAGCAGGCCGCGGGGAACCTCCGCCGGTCGCAAGGGGTAGGACCCTGGAAAGAGCCCACATGAGAGGATCGACAGCGTGCGCCTCGCGCTTCCCTTCGCCGTACTGGTCGCGGCGCTGACCGCCTGTTCGGCCACCCCGACCGCGGACACGACGCCCGCGGCCCCCTCGCTCCCGGTGAGCCCGACCTCCGGCCCGAGCGTGAGCGCGGGCCAGGGGCTGCAGGACAAGCTGAGGTTCACCCAGATCGCCCGGCTCGACAAGCCCGTCGCCATCGCCGTGCGCGACGGCGACGACGCGCTCTACATCGCCGAGCAGGGCGGCAGGCTGCACGCGGTGAAGGGCGGCGCCACGACCCAGATCATCGACCTGTCGGCGGAGGTCAGCAAGGGCAACGAGCAAGGTCTGCTCGGCGTCGCCTTCCACCCGTCGGGCAGGTGGCTCTACCTCGACTGGACCGACGCCGAGGGCGACACCCACGTCACCGAATGGGCCTTCGACGGCACGAAGGCCACAGCTCGCCGCGACGTGCTCACCCAGGACCAGCCGTACGCCAACCACAACGGAGGGCAGCTCGCCTTCGGCCCCGACGGCCACCTCTACATCGCGCTGGGCGACGGGGGCAGCGGCGGCGACCCCGAGGGCAACGGCCAGGACCTCGGCACGTGGCTGGGCAAGATCCTGCGCATCGACCCTCGCGGCGAGCCCTACAAGGTGCCCGAGGACAACCCGTTCGTCGGCAGGCGCGGCGCCGAACCCGAGATCTGGGCGTACGGCCTGCGCAACCCCTGGCGCTTCAGCTTCGACAGGCGGACAGGCGACCTCTGGATCGGCGACGTCGGGCAGAACGCCCGGGAGGAGGTCGACCACGAGCCCAAGGGGCGGGGCGGCAACAACTACGGGTGGAACGCCTTCGAGGGCGACAGGCCCTTCCATGAGAGCGTCGACATCGGCAAGGCCGTCGCGCCCGTCATCACCTATCCCCTGGGTGAGGGCGGCAACTGCTCGGTGATCGCCGGATACGTCTACAGGGGCACGAAGATCCCCGGCCTGCGCGGGCACTTCCTCTACGGCGACTTCTGCGCGGGCTGGATCAGGGCGGCCCCCGCCGACGACCCCGCCAAGGGCGTCGAGGTGGGCAAGGTCGAGCAGCTGTCGTCCTTCGGCCAGGACCACGACGGCGAGCTCTACGCGCTCAGCCTCCAGGGGCCTGTCTACCGGGTGGACGGGCCGTGAGCAGGGTGCTGATCGTGCACCACACCGCCTCACCGGCCACCCACGAGCTGCTGGAGAAGACCCGCGAGGGCGCGGGCACCGACGAGCTCGACGGCGTCGAGGTGGTGACCAGGGCCGCGCTCCAGGCCACCGCCTCCGATGTGTTCGCCGCCGACGCGATCATCCTCGGCACCCCGGCCAACATCGGCTACATGAGCGGGGCGCTCAAGCACTTCTTCGACACGATCTACTACCCGTGCCTGGAGGAGACGCGGCGCCTGCCGTACGGGCTGTACGTGCACGGCAACAACGACGCCACGGGCGCGGTGCGCGCGGTCGAGTCGATCGCGGGCGGGCTCGGCTGGAGCCCGGTGGCGGCGCCGGTCGTGGTGATCGGCGCCGTCACCAAGACGGACCTCGAGGCGTGCTGGGAGCTGGGAGCGACGGTGGCGGCGACGATCAGTTCATGATCACCCGGTCGATCAGGTCCTCCGCAAGGGCGTTGAGCCTGGCTCCGCGTGCCCAGCCGGCGTAATGGGTGAGGAAGACGACGGTCTCCCTCAGCTCCTCCGCGGTCAGGTCGCCGGTGCGCAGCGCGGTCTCCAGTTGCACCTCGACCGCCTCGTCGAGTCCTTGGCCGACCAGCAGGCCGACGAGCAGCAGGCGCCGGTCACGGTCGCTGATCGCCTCACGTGACCACACCTCGGCGAACAGGTGCTCCACGGTCATGGCGAAGTTGAGAGGTTCCTTCATGGCGCGCTCCGAGCGAGGCGGGAGGGGATTCCGAAGCTCCCTATCCTTAGCCAGTTCGGCGGCAAGAGATAGGCCCTTCGAAAAGACATCATCACCAGGTCTCGGTTGCGCAAACGTTGCGGCCGGGTAGAGACGGGGAGAGGAAGCCATCATGCGGATGAATGGCCCTCACTTCGGCGATCTGTAACAAATGGAGCCAAGGGTCGGCCAAGATTTGGTGAAGACTTCTAGCGGCAAAGAGGAGATTAGACGGCAAAAACGGGCACAACCAAGGCGTTGGCGGGTAACGCGGAGGTAAGCCCTGGTGAAAGAGACACGGGCTTGGACGAGATGGGCCGCGATCACGGTCGCGGCCTTCTTGATGGCCGGAACCGCCGCCTGCGGTCAGGCGGAATACACCTACGTGCGCGACAGGGAAGGGACCACCTACTTCAGGGTGCCCTCCTCCTTCTCGAAGATCGACTCCACGCAGATCGATCTCCTGCTCAGCGGTGACCATCCCAACTCCGAGACGGCGAAGCTGCGCAAGCAGCTGGTCTGGTCGACGGCCTTCGACCAGTCCGCCGAACCGGCGGTCGACCACCTGCTGGGCTCCCAGGACCCGTTCGTCTACTCGACCGTTCACCTGCTCACCGAGCCCCAGCGCAACATGATCTCCCTCAACACGATGCGCGACTTCGTGCTGCCCGTGACAGAGGAGATGCGGCAGGCCTACGCCCAGCGCCTGATGGAGGCGGGCCAGCAGCCCACGCTCACCGGCTTCGAACTGCTCAACGACCAGCAGCTCGCGCTCGGCGACGGCGCGCGCGGCGTGCGGGTGCGCTTCAACTACCAGATCGGCGACACGGTCCAGACCTTCGACCAGACGGCTTATCTGGACAAGTCGGGCGGAACCGTGTCGGTGCTGCTGATCCGCTGCACGGCCGAGTGCTTCGGCAAGAGGGCCGCGGAGTTCGACAAGATCGCCGAATCCTTCAAGCTGCTCAAGTTGCCGGGATGAGGGTGCCACAGTGACCACGACCTACCAAGAGGGCGGCCTGCGCGCTCCCGGCAGCGGCCCCGTCGATCCCGACACCGTGACCCGCAAGAGGATGGTCTTCTGGGACCGCATCAAGATCCTGCTGGTGCTGTCGATCGTCTTCCTCGTGCTGGCGTGGAAGGAGATGGCCGACTACGCGGGCATCATGCCCTTCGACGACGCCCTGCGCAGGATCGGGGAGAACCATCCCTGGATCTTCTACCTGCTCGGGGCCGAGTTCGTCAGGCAGGTCCACTTCTTCGTCAGCGAGCGCTCCTCCGGCTACCACCGCTTCTGGAGCAGGGGCGTCTTCGGCGGGTTCGAGCGCTGGACGCACCGCACGTTCAGCGACTGGACGAGGTTCCGCCTCGCCAGGCTCATCAAGATCGTGTTCTGGGTCACGCTGCTCGCCCTCGTGCTCGGCGCCGTCCTCGACACCAGCCCCTTCCTGGCCCTCTTCCAGGCGCCCGCGCTGGCCTTCCAGGCGCTGCCGTACGTCGCCCAGCTGGCCTTCGCGTTCTTCTTCATCATCTTCCAGTTCGTCGGACTGTTCTGGTTCCTGTCGCGCGGCGGCGTGGAGACCTACTATCCCGACGACATCAAGACCCGCTTCCGTGACGTGTGGGGCCAGGACCACGTCGTCGAGCGCGTCAAGGAGAACATCGTCTTCCTCGAGCAGCCCGACGCCATCGAGGCCAGGGGCGGGTACGTGCCCAGCGGCCTGCTGCTGTGGGGCCCGCCGGGAACGGGCAAGACGCTGATGGCCGAGGCCGTGGCGGGGGAGACGGGCAAGCCGTACGTCTTCGTCGACCCCGGCGCCTTCGTCAACATGTTCATGGGCATCGGCATCCTGAAGGTGAAGGCCCTTTTCAGGAAGTTGCGCAAGCTGGCGCTCCGCTACGGCGGCGTCATCGTCTTCTTCGACGAGGCCGACTCCCTCGGCCGCAGGGGCAGGCTCGCCGGACAGGCGCCCCCTGGGCAGGGCTTCACCGCCGACGGCTGCCACGGCCTGAACTACCTGTCCGAGCACTCCCGCTCGGTCCTGCTCACCAGACCCGCGGCCGGCGCCGAGGACAACCGCTTCTTCATGGGCGGCGGCATGAACGGCGGCAGCGGCGACATGGGCACACTGCAGGCGCTGCTCACCGAGCTGTCGGGGCTGAAGAAGCCGCGCGGCCTGTTCAACAGGCTCGTACGACGCGCGCTCGGCATGCGGCCCAAGCCGCCGCCGAAGTACCGCATCCTCGTCATGATGGCGACCAACATGCCCGACGCCCTCGACGAGGCGCTGCTGCGGCCAGGGCGCATCGACCGCATCTACAAGGTCGGCTACCCGTCCAAGGCCGGAAGGGTGCGCACCTACCAGGGCTACTTCGCCAAGGTCCAGCACGAGCTGACCGACGAGCAGATGGACAAGCTCGCCACCATCACCCCCTACGCCACCGGCGCCACGATCAAGGACCTGGTGAACGAGGCGCTGATCACCACCATCCGCGACGGGCGCGAGGTCATCACCTGGTCCGACGTGCTGCGCGCCAAGCGGCTCAAGCAGCTCGGCCCGCCCGAGGACGTCGAGTACATCGAGCGCGAACGGCACGCGGTCGCCGTCCACGAGGCCTGCCACGCGGTCGTCGCCTACCGCACCCGCTACCACCTCGAGATCGACATCGCCACGATCGAGAAGGGTGCCGACTACCTCGGCATGGTCGCCTCCATCAAGCCCGAGGACCAGTTCACCCGGTGGAAGTCCGAGCACGAGGCCGACATCATGGTCTCGCTCGCCTCGCTGGCGGGGGAGCGGATGTTCTTCGGCGACGACAACTCCTCCGGCGTCTCGGGCGACCTGATGTCGGCGACCTACCTCGTCGGGCTCATGGAGTCGCACTGGGGCATGGGCACGGGCATCGCCTCGCTGCCCGCGCTGCAGGAGCTGGGCATCCACGCGGGCAAGGCGATGCGCGGGCAGCAGGGCGCCGCCCAGGATCCCGCGCCGCGCGAGGCCTCCGTCCCCGAGCACCTCAGCGAGCGGGTCGAGTTCAACCTGGTCAGGCTGCTGGAGCAGACCGAGGAGCTGCTGCGTGAGCACCGGCGCGAGGTGCTGTGCCTCGCGCACGCGCTGGAGACCCACAAGACGCTCAACGGCGAGGACGTGGTCGCCGTCCTCGAGGGCAGGCAGGGCCCGCTGGTGGACGGCGCGATCTACCGCTCGCAGGAGCTTCTCGAGGAGCTCGAGGAGTACCACCGCGACGCGGCCAGGGCGCACCGCGAGCACAACAGGGTCGAGCGCAACCTGCCGGGACCTGTGACCGTGGAGGCCGAGGTCGTCGAGGCCGACGTGGTCTACGCCCCCGCAGGGGCCGCGCCCGTCCCGATCCGGCCGGCGGTGGTTCAGCCGGCGACGCAGGGCTCCGCCCAGGTGCAGCCGACGGCCCACGGGGAGGAACGGCGCCCCGAGTTCGTCCCCTGGTCGCCGGAGACCATGACCGCGAGCGCGCCGGCCTCGTCGGGTCTCGCGGGCGGCGCCCCCCAAGCCTTCGGTACGGCTGAGCCGCCGGCTTCCCGCAGGTCGCCCGCGACGGTGTGGGTCGTGGCGGGCAGCGTCATCGTGCTGGTGGGTCTGGCGCTGTTCGGCGCGCTGGCCGCGACCGGCGCGATAGGCAGCGTGGCAGGGGCGCTGTCGCCCGGGTTGCTGCTGGTGCTGTTCATCATCGTCGTCGCGATCGTCGTGGGCGTCGCGGTGGCGCTCATCGCGGTGAAGGCGGTGCGCACCGCCCAGAGAAGGGCCGAACAGGAACGCGACAGGGCCAACGCCAGGGCCCAGCTGCTGGCCGCGGCGATGGACCCGGAAACGGCGATGCGCCTGCTCGGCTACGACGGCCAGCGCCCCGACGACCGTCCATGAACCCGCTCACGCCGTGCCCCGAAGACCCCCGGGGCACGGCACGGACTCCTCCCCGCGCCTAGCGGGGCAGGGAGTCGACCAGATCGGGGGTCAGCTCGTCCAGGGTCTTGGCCGTGCAGGCGGCCAGGGCCAGGGCGTCGGGGGCGGGCGGGTAGAGCGGGTGCGGCACCGCGACCACCCGCATCCCCGCCGCGTGCGCCGACCGCAGCCCGTTGCTGGAGTCCTCGACCGCCACGCAGTCCGAGGGGTCCACGCCGAGCCGTGAGGCCGCCTCCAGGTAGCCGTCGGGGGCGGGCTTGCCGTACGCCACCTCCTCTGTCGAGACCGTCGCGCCGAAGAACGCGCCCAGCCCTGTGGCCTCCAGCACCACGTCGATCAGCGCGCGGGGGGAGGAGCTGGCCAGGCCGAGCGGACGGCCGGCCGCCAGCCGCTCGACCGCCTCCTTCGCGCCGGGCAGGAGCGGCACGCCGTGCCGATAGCGCTCGGCCATCTGCCCGACCACCCCGCGCGCGATCTCCTCGGGCGGCAGCCGTACGCCGAGCTCGGCCAGGTAGGCCGACCACTCGCCGGTGCTCATGCCCATCAGCCTCGACTGCGTCTCCTCACGCCACGTGCCGCCGTGCTCGGCGACGAAGGCCCTGCGGACCTCCTCCCAGACCGGCTCGGAGTCGACGAGCACGCCGTCGAGGTCGAAGACGACCGGTGATCTCATGCTGGCTGCTCCATCCAGTACTCGGTGAACTCGGCGCAGCGGCCCTCGCCGTCCAGCCTGAGCACCCACAGGTTGCTGAAGACCCGGTCGGGATAGGTCGTCACGCCCTTGACGACGGCCGTCTCGCCCTCGACGGCGACGGGCTCGTACTCGAACGCCGAGGGGCCGCCCTCGTCCTCGCGCTCCAGCCATCCGCGCACGATCGCGTCGCGCCCTCGCCACGGCCGGGCGTAGGGCTCGGTGAAGTAGGCGGCGTCGTCGGTGAACAGAGCGCCGATGTCGGCGGGCTCGTTGGTATGCCACGCCCTGACGTAGGCGTCCATCCATGTGACGGGATCGGTCATGATCTCCTTTCTACCCTCTGTGGTAGAGAACAAGGTCGCAGGTGGTGGCGATGACCAGGGTCCTGCCGCTGGGGGAGAAGCCGAAGGCACGCAGCTCGCAGCCCTCCTCCCGATGGATGTGCCACCAGTTCGAGCCGCGGTCGGGCTCGTCGTCCTTCGACAGGAGCACGCTCTCGGCAGGCCAGTCGGGGGCGACGAGGTGGACCGCCCAGCCGTCGTCCGTCGTGGTGCGCAGACCGCCGCCCCACAGCCCCGCCATCGTGACCTGGACGCCCTCCAGCGGGCCGATGCCCTCGCGCACCAGCGGGTCGTCGGGGTAGGTTTCCTCGTGGTCGCGGGACACCCGCTGACCGCTCGCGCAGTCGAAGACGCCTCTGCCGGTGCTCGAGGCGACGAGCAGGAGATCGGGCGCGGTGAGCCCTTCCGCCCGTGAGGGCCTCCCGAAGCCGACGTCCGTGAGGCCGCCCGTCTTCTGCACCTGCACGTACCGCCAGGGGGCCGGTGGAGGGCGTAGGGGAGCGCGGCGGAAACGGTCGCGAAGGGCAGTCCAGTCCATGAGTCCCCATTCTTCGGGAAGAATGGGTCGCCACACCTCGATCGAAGGGTTGTTCCATGACCGACTGGGTCTCCCAACTCGCGGACGACGTCATCGCCGAGGCCGAGCGCCGCGCCCCCGGCAAAACGATCGTCTGCGCCTCGGGGCTCAGCCCTTCCGGCCCGATCCACCTGGGCAACCTGCGCGAGGTGATGACCCCGCACCTGGTGGCCGACGAGATCAGGCGGCGCGGCCTCGACTGCGTGCACCTGCTCTCGTGGGACGACTACGACCGCTTCAGGAAGGTGCCCGTGGGCATCCCCGAGGAGTGGGCCGAGCACATCGGCAAGCCACTCACCTCGGTCCCCGCCCCGCCCGGCAGCGCCTACCCGAACTGGGCCGAGCACTTCAAGACCCCGATGATCTCCGCGCTGGCGCGGCTGGGCGTGACCTACCGCGGCATCAGCCAGACCAAGCAGTACACCTCGGGCGTCTACCGCGAGCAGATCCTGCACGCGATGCGCGAGCGCGACCGCATCGACGAGGTGCTGTCCCGCTTCCGCACCAAGGCCAAGCCGAAGGCGAAGGACGCCGACGAGGCCGCCGCGCTCGAAGGCTCAGGCGCGGCCGAGGAGGAGGCGGGCTACTACCCGTACAAGCCCTACTGCGCGCTGTGCGGGCGCGACCTCACCACCGTCACCGGCTACGACGACGAGACGACCGAGCTGGCCTACACCTGCGCGTGCGGGTACGGCGAGACCGTACGGCTGGCCACCCACGACCGTGGCAAGCTCGTCTGGAAGGTCGACTGGCCGATGCGCTGGGCCTACGAGGGCGTCGTCTTCGAGCCCTCGGGCGTCGACCACACCTCGCCGGGCTCCTCCTTCGAGGTCGGCGGCCATCTGGTCGGCGAGGTGTTCGGCGGGCAGCAGCCGATCGGACCCCGCTACGCCTTCGTCGGCATCAGCGGCATGGCGAAGATGAGCAGCTCCAAGGGCGGCGTCCCGACCGCGGCGGACGCCCTGGAGATCATGGAGGCGCCGCTGCTGCGCTGGATGTACGCGCGCCGCAAGCCGGCGCAGTCGTTCAAGGTCGCCTTCGACCAGGAGATCCAGCGCCTCTACGACGAGTGGGACGCGCTGGAGCGCAAGGTCGCCGACGGCACGGCGCTGCCCGCGGACCTGACCGTCCACGCCAGGTCGGTGCGCACGGCGGAGGGGCCGCTCGAGTCGACGCGGCGGCGGGTGCCGTACCGGATGCTCGCCTCGATCGCGGACGTCACCACCGGCGACGAGGAGCAGACGCTGCGGATCCTGCGTGAGCTCGACCCCGCCGACCCGGTCACCGACCTGGAGTCGGTGCGTCCGCGCCTCGACAGGGCGCAGCGGTGGGTGAGCACGCAGGTGCCCGCCGAGCAGCGCACCAGTGTCCTGGCCGAGCCCGACGCCGACCTGCTGGCCGGGCTCGGCGACGAGCAGCGCGAGTCACTGCGGCTGCTGCTCGAGGGGCTCGACGAGCACTGGTCGCTGGAGGGGCTGACCGCCCTGGTGTACGGCGTGCCGAAGCTCCAGGCGGGCCTGCCCGCCGAGGCGAAGGCGACACCGGAGCTGAAGGCGGCGCAGCGCGAGTTCTTCGTCCTGCTCTACACGCTGCTCGTCGGCCGCGACACCGGCCCGAGGCTGCCCACGCTGCTGCTGGCCGTCGGGGCCGACCGCGTCCGCAAGCTCCTCGGGGCGTAGAGTCGGATCATGAGACCTGTGCTCGTCTTCGACGGCGACTGCGGCTTCTGCACCACGTGCGTGCGTTTCGTCGAACGTTACCTGCGCCCCGACGCGACGATCATCGCCTGGCAGTTCGCCGACCTGGGCGAGCTGGGGGTGACCAGGGAGCGGGCCGAGTACGAGCTGCTGTGGGTCGACGAGCGCGGCAGGGCCTTCGGCGGCGCGCAGGCCGTGGCCAAGCTGCTGATCCGCGCAGGGCTGCCGTGGAGCGCGCCGGGCCTGCTGTTGCGGGTGCCGCCGGTGCGCTGGCTAGCTCACTGGCTCTACCGCGCCGTCGCCGACAACCGCGGCAGGCTGCCCGGCGGTACTCCTGCGTGCGCGCTTCCTGCCGATCGCCGCCCGCTCCAGCGGTAGGAAGGCCAGCAGGCAGATCACGTGCGGCAGGAAGTGGATCGTGATCGCCGCCCACGTCATCAGGTGGAACAGCGCGAAGAAGCCGACCCCCGCGTACAGCACGCGCCCGCGCGTGAACAGCAGCACGGGCGCGGCCGTCTCGGCCAGCAGCACGATCCACTGCCCGATCAGCAGCGCGCCGGGCACCGAGGCGACGAACTCGCCGAAGAACGTGCCGCGCCTGCTGACCGCCCACTGGAAGGTGGCGCCGTTCGGCCACTCCCAGCCGCCGTGCCTGATCTTGGCGTAGGCCGACAGGAAGTAGGCGGCGACGACCGCGATCTGGACGCACCTGATCGCCCACCCCGCCGCCTGCTCTCCGGCGCGGACGGCGGTGGGCAGCACGAACAGGGCCACGACCAGCGCAAGGTGGTCGTGGTCGACCTTGCCGTACGACATCGCCAGCAGCGCCCAGTAGAGGTAGCCGGCCGCGACGGTGTAGCCGGCCGCGCGCGGCAGCCTGCCCCACGCGGCGATCAGGGCTGCGCCGACCACCACCGCGAACAGCGCGTAGACCAGCGCAGGGTTGGCGCCGGGCAGGTGCAGCAGGCGGGCCACCAGCACGGGCCGGTAGCCGGAGGGGTTGCCCGCGTTGCCCCAGACGCCGCCGGTGAACAGGATCATGTCCAGCGGGAGGAAGAGGTAGACGACCACCGACAGGATCCGCACGCGTCGCGGCGGGACGGGCGCGAACCACCAGCGATCTAGCGCACCACCCATGAGAGCCTCTCCACGTTCGTCGTCCAGGCGGGACGGCGGTCCCTGAGCGTGATCACCTTGGTGACCACGATGAGCTTGGTGAGCCTCGGGTCGCCGGGCCTGATCCTGGCGTGGGCGTCGGCCAGGCCCTGGAGCAGCTCGGGACGGGCGAGGTAGCGGCTGAGCTGTCCTTCGAGCTCCGCCCTGCGGATGCCGACGTAGTAGGGCTCGATCGGGATCTCGACCCTGGTGCCCGCGGCGGTCTCGGCGTGCAGGTGCAGCGACTTGATCTCGCCGTCAGGCGGGATGCTGAAGGCGTACTGCACCATGGGTCCGAAGGGGAACAAATCGTCGTCCCCCAGCACCGTGCCGTACCCGAGTGCGACGATCACGGCCCCCGCCGCTGCCAGCCGCCATGCCTTGCCCCGCCTGGATAAAGCCCCCCGCATGCCTGAAAACTAGCAGATCATTTACTGATTGATCATGATATTTCGGGCATTCGTGTGGCGGTGGGAAGCGGTTCGGCGCGGGTGCGGGAAGCGGCCTGGGCGCGGCGGCGGAAGGGCGGCGGGCCCGTGGCCACGACCGTGAAAGCGTGGAGCTAGGGGAGTTCGGCGAAGCGTTCGACGTCCTCGGTCCTGCCCGAGACCAGGATGACGTCGCCGTAGGTGAGCTCGGTCTCGGCCGTGGCGTAGGTGAACTCCTCGCCAGGGCTCTTGACCGCGACCACGGTCACCCCGAACTTCTTGCGCATCCCCGACGTGCCCAGCCGCACCCCGACGTAGTCCTTGGGCGGCCTGGTCTTGGCCAGCGCGAAGCCGGCGTCGACCTGCATGTAGTCGAGCATCCTGCCGCTCACCAGGTGGGCCACACGCTCGCCCATGTCGTGCTCGGGCAGGACGACGTGGTGGGCGCCGATCCTGCTGAGGATCTGCCCGTGCTGCCTGCTGACCGCCTTGGCCCAGATGTCGTCGATCTCCATGTCCACCAGGAGGGAGGTGGTCAGGATGCTGGCCTCGAGGTCGCTGCCGATCGCGACGACGGCCCGGTAGAAGTCGGGCACGCCGAGCTGGTTGAGCGACTCGAGGTCGGTGGAGTCGGCGGCGGCGATCTGGGTGATCTGACCGGAGAGCGCCTGGACGACCTTGGGGCGGTTGTCGATGGCCAGGACCTCGGTGCCGCGTCTGGTCAGCTCAAGTGCGAGCGCGGTGCCGAACCGGCCGAGACCGATCACGACGACCGGGTCGTTCCTCATGTCAACCAACTATGACCCGTCCCTCAGGTAGTGCGTGGTTCAAATCAGGTATCTCACCCAGAAGTAGGGCACGCTCGCGAGAACCGTCACGAACGTCACGACCAGACCGTACCGGGTGAACTCCCAGAAGCTGATGGGGGTCCTGTTCCGCGCGGCGATGCCGAGGACCACCACGTTCGCCGCCGCACCCACGGCCGTGGCGTTGCCGCCGAGGTCCGCGCCCACGGCCAGGGCCCACCACAGCACCTGAGAGGTGCCGTCGCCGCCGGTGGCGTTGACCAGGTCGGAGACGATCGGGCTCATCGTGGCCACGTAGGGGATGTTGTCGACGATCGCCGAGATGACCGCCGACCCCCACAGCAGCAGCATCGTGGTGAGCCTGAGGTCGCCGTCGGTCAGGTTGACGACCCTGTCGGAGACCGTGCCGATGACGCCCGTCTCCACCAGCGCGCCGACCATGACGAACAGCCCTGCGAAGAAGACCAGGGTCGGCCACTCGACCTCGGCGATGGCCTGCTCGGTGGTGACCTTGGTGGCCGCCACCAGCACGCCCGCGCCCAGCAGCGCCACCACCGAGGGCTCGTAGTGCAGCAGGGGGTGGAGCACGAAGGCGACCATGACGAGGGTCAGCACGCCGAGCGACTGCCACAGCAGCCTCCGGTCGCGGATGGCCTCGCGCTCGTTGAGCGCCATGATCTCGGCCGCGCGCTCGGGGTGGTAGACGAAGGACCCGCGGAAGAGGAACCTGCACAGCCCGATGAAGATCACGAGCAGCACCACGACCAGCGGCGCGAGGTGGATGAGGAAGTCGTTGAACGACAGCCCGCCCCTGCTGGCGATGATGATGTTGGGCGGGTCGCCGACCAGCGTCGCGGTGCCGCCGATGTTGGCGGCCATCGCCTCGGCGATCAGGTACGGCGCGACGGGCAGCGCCAGCCGTTCGCAGACCAGGAACGTCACGGGCACGATCAGCAGCACGGTGGTGACGTTGTCGAGCAGCGCCGAGGCGCAGGCGGTGATGAGGATCAGCAGCACCATCAACCGGAAGGGCCTGCCCCTGGCCCGTTTGGCCGCCCAGATGGCCAGGTACTCGAAGACGCCGGTCTCCTTGAGCACGCCCACGATGATCATCATGCCGAGCAGCAGGAGGATGACGTTCCAGTCGATGCCGGTGTGCTCGGTGAAGAAGGCGGCCCTGGCGTCGGTGGCGTGGATGAGCAGCATGATCCCCGCGCCGCCCAGCGCCGCCGCCACGCGGTGGATCCGCTCGGTGGCGATCAGGGCGTAGGAGCACAGGAAGACCGTGAGGGAGATCCAGGCCAGAACGGTCACAGGACCCTGTCCAGCAGCGCCTGGAGCGTGACCGCACCGAGCAGCCTCCCTCCCTCCACGACCGCCACCAGCGGGCTTCGGGTCCGGGCCATCAGCGCCGCCAGTTCGAGCACCGTCGCCTCAGGCCTGGCGACCGGCAGCTCGCGATGCTCCTTCGGCAGGCACTGGCGCACCGACAGGCCGTCGAGCCCGCGCAGGAACCGGTCGGCGTGCGCCTCGTCCACCACGCGCGCCAGCGCGGGATCGTCCTGGCAGTAGGCGGGGACGGCCAGCCTCAGCACCTGGGTGCCCGGCAGGATCGTGAAGGGCGACCCCGCGTCGTCGACGACGATCAGCCCGGGCAGGTCCTGCTCGGCCAGCAGCCGCGCCGCCTCGATCGCTGAGGAGTCGAGCGCGACGACGGGGAAGTCGGCGAGCAGATCACGGGCGCGCACAGCCCGAGGCTATCAAGAGTGAACCTGCCGGGAACGTCTCACGTCTGTGGAGGTGTGACAGGTCGGCTGATGATGCTCTCCGCGCTGAGCGTGATGCTCGCGCTGCCCGGCTGCGCCCCCGAGAGGGCCTGCACGCTCATCGGCGCCCCCGCGGGGGTCTCGCTGGCGATCGCCCCGCCGCTGGCGGCCAGGGTGTCGGAGGCGGAGCTGACGGCCTGCTGGGGTGGCTCCTGCACGACGGCGCGGCCGCTGCTGGGCCCTGCCGATCGGGTGGCGACGCAGACCTGCGACGCGGACAGTTGCGGGGCGGCGCTCACCCGGACGGGCGGCAAGCGCGGCTTCGGCGACGTCGCGGGCCTGCCGAAGGCCTCCGTGGAGGTGCGGGTGAAGCTGAAGGGGGCGGACGGCGGCACGGTGCTGGACAGGACGCTGACGGTCACGCCGCGGGGCAGCTTCCCCAACGGTCCCGACTGCGGTGAGGGCGGCCCTCAGGCCGCGATCACGGTCTCGGGCGACGGCGGGCTCAGCGAGGCGACCTGAGCGCCGGGCGCGTGGGGCTCATGCGCGCCCGCCGTTCAGCGCGCCGTACAGGAAGATCTCGACCAGGGCGGCCGTGCCGGGATCGCCGGTCCTGCCGCGGGTGAACAGCAGGCCGAGGAAGACGGCGGCGGCCTGGTCGGCGGGCACCCGCAGCGTGCCGGGCTCGAACAGCTCGGCGACCGCGGCCTTGATCGCCTCCATGGACCCTTCGCGGTCGCCGGGGCGGGCGGCGCTCTCGCGCCTGACGTGTCCCGAGGCCATCAGCGCGCCCGCGACCGTGCCGATGCGGGCCAGGTGGGCCTGGAGGGCGTCGGCGGCCTCCGTCAGGCGGTCGGCCAGCGGCTGGTCCATGGAGATGGCGGCGATCTCGGCGACGGCGTGGTCGGGGCGCAGCGCCTCGGCCATGCAGGCGTTGAGCACCTCGTCCTTGTCGGCGAACACGCGGAAGACGGTCGCCTCGCCGATGCCGGCGGCGCGGGCGATCTGGCTGGTCGTCACGGCGGTGCCGGACTCCGCGACCAGCGGCAGCGCCGCGGCGACGATCATGGCGCGGCGCTGGTCAGGGCTCATGCCCGGCGCCCGGCGCCGGGGAGAGGGGGTCGTCATGCCGAACACGCTAAGGAGTGAGTACTCACTCCGTCAAGCGGATTCGATAGGGTGATCACATGATGCGTTGGACCCTTATCGTGCCCATCGTCGCTTTCCTGGTGCTCGTGCTCACGTGGGGCCGCTCGCCCGGCGGCCTGCTCGTGGCGGTGGTCGCCCTGGCTCTGATCGGGGCGGTGATAGCCGCCGTGCACCACGCCGAGATCGTCGCCCATCGGGTGGGCGAGCCGTTCGGCACCCTGATCCTGGCCATCGCCGTGACCGTCATCGAGGTCGGCCTGATCGTCATGCTGATGAGCGCGGGCGGCGAAGGGTCGGAGTCGCTGGCGCGCGACACGGTGTTCTCCGCATTCATGATCGTGTGCAACGGCGTGATGGGACTGTGCCTGCTCGTCGGCGCGCTCAAGCACCGGGTGCTGGAGTTCAGGGTGGAGGGCGTGACCGCGGCGCTCGCCACGCTGAGCGCGGTCGCCACGCTCGCGCTGGTGCTGCCCTCCTTCACGGTGACCACGTCGGGTCCGACGTACTCCACCGCGCAGCTGGCCTTCGCCGGTGTCGCCTCGCTGATCCTCTACGGCGTGTTCGTCTTCATGCAGACCGTGCGTCACCGCGACTACTTCCTGCCCGTCCAGGCGAGAGGCGAGGACGACCATGCCGACCCGCCGCCGGCGCGGACCGCCCTGATCAGCCTCGGCCTGCTCGTGTTCTGCCTGGTCGCCGTGGTCGGGCTGGCCAAGACGGCCTCGCCCGCCATCGAGGCGAGCATCGCGGCGGTGGGCGCGCCGCGCACCACGGTCGGCGTCGCCATCGCGATGCTGGTGCTGCTGCCCGAGACGGCCGCCGCCGTGCGCGCCGCGGCCCGCGACAGGGTGCAGAACAGCTTCAACCTCGCGCTCGGCTCGGCTCTGGCGAGCATCGGCCTCACCATCCCGACGATCGCGGTCGTCTCGATCATCACCGGCAGCAGCCTCGCGCTCGGCCTTGGACCGCTCCAGATAGTGCTGCTGGCGCTGACCGTGGTGGTGACAACGCTGACAGTCGCTCCGGGAAGGGCGACACTCATGCAGGGAACCGTCCATCTGGTGCTTTTCGGTGCTTTCCTGTTCCTTGCAGTGAGCCCCTGATCTCCCCTTTAATCGGACTCTGCGCATTCGGACGGAGAGCATTGACCCGGCTTCCTGGCGCTCAGGTCGTCATCCAGACCTTCCTGCGCCGCACCAACCTCCTCATGGCGGGCAGACGCGTGGCGATCGTGGGCGATGTGCCAGGGCTCGCCTCGCGCCTGCGCGCGATGGGTGCCCACCCCGGCGCCGCGCCGGCCGACGCCGACCTCGTGATCGGGGACGGCGTGGACCTCGGCACGCTCAGACCCGGCGCGATCCTGGCCACCACGCGGCCGGTCGAGGGGGAGCGGATGCGAGAGGGAGTGGTGGCGAGCGGTCACGTGTTCGTGGTGGACCTGACGTGCTGACCGACATCCGCCACCCCGACCGCTGGCGGGAGGGGCTGGAGAAGATCGCCTGGGCGCGCCGGTTCATGCCGGTCCTGGGCGCCCTGCGCTCGGAGCTCTCGCTGGAGGGCGCCAGGGTGGGGCTGGTGCTGGTCCTCGAGCCGAAGACGGCCAACCTCGCGCTCGCGCTCAGGGACGCGGGGGCCGAGGTGACCGTCACCTGTCCCGGCAGGGAGACCATGGACGACGTGGCCGCCGCGCTCGTCCACGAGGGCGTCGCGGTCCTGGCCCGCTCCGACTCGGGCAGGGACCAGGACGACGAACTGGCCAGGCGCATGCTCGACGCCGGTCTCGACGTCCTGGTCGACGACGGCTCGCGCGTCATCAGGCTGGCCCACGCCGAGGACCGCCTCGGCGATTTGCGCGGCGCGGCCGAGGAGACCACGAGCGGGCTGCGCCCGCTGCGCGAGATGACGCTGCGGGTGCCCGTCATGGCGGTCAACGACGCCCGCTCGAAGTACCTCTTCGACAACGTCCACGGCACGGGGCAGTCGTGCGTCATGGCCGCCCTCGACCTGTCGGGCCTGGACCTGGAGGGTGCCACCGTCGCCGTGGCCGGTTACGGCCATGTCGGCCAGGGCGTCTCCCGCTACGCCGCCGCGCTCGGCGCCAGGGTGATCGTCAGCGAGGTCGACCCGCTGGCCGCCCTGCGCGCCCACCACGACGGACACGAGGTCAGGCGGCTGGCCGACGCCTGCCCCGAGGCCGACCTGGTCTTCTCCGCGACCGGTGTACGGCATACGATCACCCGCGAGCACCTGCGGGCGCTCAGGCCCGGCGCCTTCGTGGCCGTCGCAGGAGGGGTGCTGGACGAGGTCGAGCCGGGCGTGGAGGGCGCGTACCGGCTGCTGGCCGACGGCGAGTGCGTCAACTGCGCCGCCGCCGAGGGAAACCCGATCGAGATCATGGACCTGTCCCTGTCGCTGCAGGCGCTCGCGGTCGGGCACCTGCTCACCCACGACCTCCCGCCGGGGCTGCACCTGCTGCCCGACCACCTCGACGAACGGGTGGCCAGGCTCAAGCTCGACGCGCTCGGACTGGAGCTCGACCAGTGATCATCGACATCCGTGACGCGTCCGTCCGCTACCGCAGCACCGGGCAGCAGGTGCTGAGCGGGGTCTCCCTCGCCGTCGCGGCAGGAGACTTCGCGCTCGTCAGCGGCCCCTCGGGGTGCGGCAAGAGCACGCTGCTCAGGATGATCAACGGCCTGGTGCCCCACTCCTACAGGTCCGAGGTCCAGGGCACGGTGAACGTCGGCGGCAGGCCCGTCGCCGAGCAGACGATCAGGCAGCTCTCCACCGTCGTCGGCACCCTGCTCCAGGACCCGCACAAGCAGATCGTCGGCGCCACCGTCTTCAGCGAGCTCGCCTTCGGCCCCGAGAACCTCGCCCTCCCCAGGGCCGACATCCTCGCCCGCATCGAGGAGGTCGCCGCCAGGGTCGGCATCACCCACCTGCTCCAGCGCGCCACGCACGAGCTGAGCGGCGGCGAGCTGCAGATGGTCGCCTTCGCGGGTGTCCTGGTCATGCGCCCCCGGGTGGTGGTGGTCGACGAGCCGCTGGCCAACCTCGACCCCGCCGCCAGCCGACGCCTGATGGGCGAGCTGCGCCGCTTCGTGGACGACGGCGGCGCGGCGGTCGTCGTCGAGCACAGGGTCGAGGAACTGCTGGAGTTCGGCCCCACCCAGGTGCTCTACCTGGAGGAGGGGCGAGCCCGCTACACCGGTGACGTGCCCGGCTTCCTGCGCGAGGCGCCCGTCGCGCACGTCAAGCTGCCCTTCGAGACGCTGGTGGCCAGGGCGGGCGAGCTGCCCGAGACGCCGGCCGTACCGAGGGCGCAGGCCGTCACCGAGGCGACCCGCCTGGAGTACAGAGGGGTCAGCCTGGGGTACGGCGAGCGGCCCGTCCTGCGCGAGGTCGATCTCGCGCTCGGAGCGACCGAACGGGTCGCCGTGCTGGGCCGCAACGGCGCGGGCAAGTCCACGCTGCTGCGGGCGGCGGTGCGGCTGATCGAGCCGTCGAAGGGCGAGGTGCTCGTGGACGGCGCCCCCATCGGCGACCGCTCGGTGCTGAGCCTGGCCACGACCTTCGGCTACGTCTTCCAGAACCCCAGCCAGGCGCTGTTCTCCGCGACGGTGAAGGAGGAGCTGGCCTTCGGCCCCCGCAACCTCGGCTGGACGGCCGAGCAGATCGCCGAGGTGTCGAGCGAGGCCCTGGCCACGATGCTGCTGCACCACGAGCCCGACATCATGAACCGCTCGCCGCACACGCTCTCGCACGGCCAGCAGCGCCGTCTCACCGTGGCGCTCGCCCTGGCCATGCGCCCCGAGACGCTCATCCTCGACGAGCCGACCGCGGGACAGGACCTCCACACGACCACGACGTTCATGGAGCGCGTGCTCGGCGGGTTGCGCAGCGTCTACTTCATCACCCACGACGTCGACCTGGCGATCACCTCCGCCGACCGCATCGTGATCGTCGACGGGGGACGGATCGTCGCGGACGCCTCCCCCTCCGAGCTGGCCCACCGCGAGCAGCTGTGGACCGACTCCGGCCTGCGCGCCACCAGCCTGGTGCGGGCCGTCCGCGACCGTCTTCAGGGAGCGGGGACCGTCCCGCACCCCTTCGAGTTGGCGCGATTAACCCACCCATGAGGAAGGACTCACCCCCCATGAAGTCCGAGACAGTCCGGCCCCCACTCTGGGAGATCAACTCCAGAGTGGTGGTGTTCGCCGCCGTCGGCGCCGCCCTCTACGCGGTGCTCGGCCTCATCAGCTTCACCATCCCCGGCACCCAGAACGTCGACATCCGCCCCGCCTTCGCCCTCGTACCGTTCTTCGGCATGAGGTTCGGGCCCATCGCAGGGTTCTTCACCGGCCTGGTCGGCAACATCGTCATCGACCAGATCAAGGGCTACGGCGCGCTCACCTACTGGAACTGGAGCCTGGCCAACGCCCTCACGGGACTGATCGCCGGCCTCCTGTTCGCCCTGGTCGTCTCCCGCATCAACAAGGAGGCCGTGCGCCTGGTCGCGGTGGGCGTGCTGACCTGGGTGGCGATGCTGATCGCCTTCGCCACCACGATCACCGACATGTGGCTGCAGGACCTGACCCTGGGGGCATGGGCAGGTGTCGCCTTCGGCCCGCTGCTGCTCAGCAACACCCTCGTCGCGCTCATCCTCACGCCCGCGCTGGACGCGGTCTGGGAGCCGATCTCCAAGCGCATCGGCAGGTAGCCGATGGACGTCACGCCACGTTACCTGGGAGGGGACTCCTTCCTCGGTCGCCGTGATCCGCGCGTGCTCCTGCTGGTCCCGGTGTTCTACCTCGTGGCCGTGGCGCGGCTCAGCGACCTGCGGGTGATCCTGCTGTGCGGCCTGGTGGCCCTGGCCTACTACCTGTCGGCGGGAATTCCGTGGCGGGCGGTCAGGGCCAACTGGGCGTTCGTGCTCACGCTGATGACGATCACCGTGGTGGTCAACAGCGTCTTCACCGACGCCCTGCAGATTGAGGCGGCCGCCGAGGCGCCGACGCTGTTCTCCATGCCCATCACCGGCAACGCGGTCAGCACCGCGACGCTGTCGTACTCGGCGACGCTGCTCGTGCGGTTCGTGTCGCTGGCGATGATGGGCTTTCCCGTCGCCTTCTGCATCGCGCCGGGCGACCTGGGTGTCACCTTCGCCAGGCTCAAGGTGTCGCAGCGGCTGGCGTTCGGGGTGGATCTCACCTTCCGCTTCCTGCCGTCGACCGCCGCGCGCATGCAGGAGATCGTCGACGCCCAGCGCGTACGCGGCTACAACCACCCCCGCACCAGCAACCCTGTCAGGCGGCTGACGTCGCTCAAGCCCATCGTCATCCCGCTCACCGTCAACTCCCTGATCGACGCCGAGGACACCTCCAACGCCATGGACCTGCGCGGGTTCGGCGCCAAGCACCGCACCTGGATGCGCGAGCTGGCCTTCGACCGCACCGACTACCTTGTGCTGTCCGGCTTCGCCGCTCTCGCGGCGGCCCTGCTCGCCTTCAAGATCTTCGGGAGCGACGTCGTATGGGTCCCGTGAGCTTCAGCGCCCCGCTGGTCCTGCCCATCGCGGGGCCGCCCGTGCGCGACGGCAGGATCGTCGTGCGCGAGGGCAGGATCGAGGAGATCGGCACGGGACGAGGTCAGGTCCACTACGAGGGCATCCTCGTCGCGGGGCTGGTCAACGCGCACACCCACCTGCAGTACACGGCCATGGCCGAAATCGGCAGCCGGGTCTACGCCTCCTTCGAGGACTGGGCGCGCGCCTTCGACCTGGCCTACTTCGGCGGTCAGGACGGCAGCTGGAACTCCGCCCACCGCGAGGGCGTGTGGGACTGGGCCGCGGGCGCCATGGACGGCGCCTGGCAGTGCCTGCGCACCGGCACCACCGCCGCCGCCGACATCGTCACCGACCCCGAGGCGCTCGTCGACACCCCGCTCGGCGGCCTGCGCTACCTGGAGGCGATCGGCGACAGCGACGCAAGCTGGCGTGACGGCGGGCGCGGCCGCTTCCTCGACCTGCTGGCCAAGGCCGACGGCATCTCCCCGCACGCCCCCTACTCCCTCGACACCGGCGTGCTGGCCGACCTGGCCCGCCTGGCGGCCGAGCGGGGCATGCGCACCCACATCCACCTCTCGGAGTCGGTCCACGAGCGCGAGTTCACGATGCGCGGCTCGGGTCCGCTGGAACAGTACGTCACCAAGCTCGGCCTCGACTTCGCCATCCTGCGCGAGCACGGCTCTGGCCTGCCGCCCACCGCCTACATCGACTCGACGGGCCTGCTCGGGCCCGGCTGCCACATCGCGCACGGCGTCGACCTCACCGCCGAGGACCGCGCGCTGCTGCGCGAGCGGCGCACCGCCGTCGCGCTCTGCCCCCGCTCCAACCACGTGCTCGGGCTGCCGGGGCCCGACGTCGCGGCGCTGCTGCGCGAGGGCAACCCCATCGCCGTCGGCACCGACTCGCTGTCGTCCTCGCCCTCACTCGACCTGCTCGCCGACGTCGCCGCGCTCAGAGAGCTGGCCGTACGGCAGGGCTACCACGAGCCCGACCTCGACCAGCGCCTCATCGAGGCGGCGACGCTCGGGGGAGCGCGCGCCATGGGCCTGGAGCACGAGATCGGCAGCCTCACTCCAGGACACCGCGCCGACTTCGCGGTGTTCGACCTCGACCCCTTCTCCGAGAACCCCTACAGGTCGCTGGCCGAGCACGGCGCGGGCCGCTGCGCGGCGACCGTGGTGGGCGGTTCACCCCTGACCGAAATGACCTAGGACACATGGCCTCCCAGAGTCTCCGTTTCAAGCTGTACTCGCTGCTCAGCCTGCCGATCGTGGCGCTCATCGGGCTGTGGACGTTCGTGGCGGGGCACACGCTCGGCGACTTCTTCGAGCTGTCCACCGCCACGGCGGTCTTCGAGGAGATCGGCTCGCCCGCCACGGGTTTGGTCGGCGCGCTCCAGCAGGAACGCAGGGACTCCGCCCTGTTCCTCAGCTCCGATCGGCCCGACGCGCTGCGGCTGGCCGACGCGCGCCGCCGTACGGACCAGGCGGTCGCGCTGTTCAGGACCATGGCGACCGGCGAGCGGGCCTCGACCGTGACCACCGAGGAGGTCCGCGTGGCCGTCGAGGCGGTGCTCGACGGCGCGCAGGGCCTGACCAGGCTCAGGGAGAAGGTGGACGAGCGGCTGACGAACAGGCTGGAGGCCGTCCAGGCCTACGGCGGCGTCACCGACACGGTCTACCGGCTCTTCGACCAGCTCATCACCGTGCCGCAGGTGCGGCTGTTCCAGCAGGCGGTCGGCCTGCGGCGCATCGCCCACGCCCAGGATCTGCTCTCCCGCGAGGACGCCCTGGTCTCGGGCGCGGTGATGTCCGGCAAGCTCACGCACGACGAGTACGAGGCCATGGAGGTGCTCTCGCCCAACCGGCAGCTCCTGCTGGCCGAGGGCGTCGCCACGCTCGACGCCGAACTGCGCGCCCCCTTCGAGCGGATGGTCGACTCACCCGACCACAAGCAGCTCATCAGCCTCGAGCACGAGATCATCGAGGAGGCCGAACTGCCCGCCGACCGCGCCGCGTGGCAGTCCGTCACCGCCAGGCTCGACCCCGCCCTCGACCAGCTGCTGGCCTCACGCATCGGCCTGCTCACCGGGAGGGCCGACGACTCGGCGGGCGGCATCATCGCCACGATCGTCATCGTCGGCGGTCTCGGGCTCGCGGCCATCCTGGCCGCCGTCATCTGGTCGGTACGGCTGGGCCGCGGCCTGGTCGAGGAGCTGGACGGCCTGCGCGGCGCCGCCACCGACCTGGCCGAGGTGCGCCTGCCCGAGCTCGTCAGGCGGCTCAGCCTCGGCCAGCCCGTCGAGGCGGGAACCCCGCGCATCGCCGCCACCGCCGCCACCCAGGAGGTACGCGACCTGGCCAACGCCTTCGACAGCGTGCAGCGCACCGCCGTCCAGGCCGCCGTCGGCCAGGCTGAGCTGCGCCAGGGACTCAACAGGGTCTTCCGCAACCTCGCCAGGCGCAACCAGTCGCTCGTCCACCGCCAGCTCGGCCAGCTCGACGCGATGCAGCGCAAGACCGCCGAGCCCGACCAGCTCAGCGACCTGTTCAGGCTCGACCACCTCACCACCCGCATGCGGCGGCAGGCCGAGGGCCTGGTCATCCTGTCCGGCGCGCCCGCCGGCCGGCACTGGCGCCGCCCCGTCGCCATGATCGACGTCGTGCGCGGCGCGGTCGCCGAGGTCGAGGACTACCTGCGCGTCAACGTGCAGCCCATGCCGCACTCCACGCTCACCGGCGGCGCCGCGGCCGACGTCATCCACCTGCTGGCCGAGCTGGTCGAGAACGCGACCGTCTTCTCCCCGCCCAACACCCACGTCAACGTGAGCGGCGAGCTGGTCGCCCGCGGCTTCGCGGTCGAGATCGAGGACCGCGGCCTGGGCCTGGCCGACGCCGAGCGCGACGAGCACAACCGCCGCCTGGCCGAGCCGCCCGAGTTCGACCTGGCCGACAGCGACAGGCTCGGCCTGTTCGTCGTCGGGCGGCTGGCCGTCCGGCACGGCATCAAGGTCACCCTGCAACGCTCGCCCTACGGGGGCACGACCGCGGTGGTGCTCATCCCCATGTCGCTGATGACCGACCCGACGAGTGACCTTGCTCACAACCGCACCGATTAACACGGCGTTCACATATGGGCAAAGACCTCGAAACGGCGCAATGCGAATCTCGGCGTGGCTGAGAAACACCCCGAAAGGACCGCCGTGAGCATCAAGGCTGAGTACATCTGGATCGACGGCACCGAGCCCACGGCTCTGCTCCGCTCGAAGACCAAGATCCTGGCCGACGGCGCCACGCCGCCGGTGTGGGGCTTCGACGGCTCGAGCACGAACCAGGCCGAGGGTCACTCCTCCGACCGCGTGCTCCGCCCTGTCTTCACCTGCCCCGACCCCATTCGCGGTGGCGAGCACATTCTCGTCCTGTGCGAGGTGGAGGAGATCGACGGCCAGTCGCACAGCAGCAACACGCGTGCGCTGCTGCGTCCCATCGCCGAGCGCTACGCCGACCAGGAGTCGTGGTTCGGCATCGAGCAGGAGTACACCTTCTTCAAGGGCTCGCGCCCGCTCGGCTTCCCCGAGGGCGGCTTCCCCGCCCCGCAGGGCCCGTACTACTGCGGTGTCGGCGCCGACGCCATCTTCGGCCGCGAGATCGTCGAGCTGCACCTCGACCGCTGCCTCGCCGCCGGTCTGGCCATCTCCGGCATCAACGCCGAGGTCATGCCGGGCCAGTGGGAGTTCCAGGTAGGCCCCGCCGGCCCCCTCGAGGTCTCCGACCACCTGTGGATCGCGCGCTGGCTGCTCTACCGCACCGCCGAGGAGTTCGGCGTGGAGGCCACCCTCGACGCCAAGCCCGCCCGCGGCGACTGGAACGGCGCAGGCGCGCACACCAACTTCTCCACCAAGGCCATGCGCGAGGGCTACGACGCCATCATCACCGCCTGCGAGGCGCTGGGCGAGGGCGACAAGCCGATGGAGCACGTCACCCAGTACGGCTCGGGCATCGAGTCGCGCCTGACCGGCGCCCACGAGACCGCCCCGTGGAACAAGTACAGCTACGGCGTCTCCCACCGCGGCGCTTCGGTGCGTATCCCGTGGCAGGTCGAGGTGGACAAGAAGGGCTACATCGAGGACCGCCGCCCGAACGCCAACGTCGACCCCTACGTGGTGACCCGCCTCCTGGTCGACACCTGCTGCGCCGCCCTGGAGAAGGCCGGCCAGGTCTGACCGCAGGCTTACCCGCGTCCGGCGGGTTGAGAGAGACATCGAGAGAGCCCGTCGCTGCGTCGCAGCGGCGGGCTCTCTCCTGTCCGGCTGCCATCACCTGTCGCTCCGTGCGGCCCTTCGCAAGGGCATCCGCGAACCACGGTCTCCCGTTCAGGTCAGGCGGGCGCGGTAGACCCTGCGGGCCTCGTCGAAGACCGACAGGTAGTCGTCGAGCTGACGCCGGTGCTCCAGCCTGGCCGTCGTACGCACCAGCTCCTCCAGCAGGTCGATCCACCGCAGGCAGAACGTCACGTCGTCCTCCCTCGCCACCCTGCGGTGGTCGACGTCCAGGTACACCGGGCTGGTGTGGGCGTAGACGTGGGTGAACAGCGAGCGCGGATGGGCCCCTCCGTCGGCCACCGCCACCACGTACGTCGGCCACTGCACGGTCAGCTCGGCGCTCACCTCCGAGCCTGAGGAGGAGGCCAGCTCGCCGTCGGCCGTCAGCAGCGTCAGGCGTTCGACCTCGGGCCCCACCACCTTGGCCGTCACCCGCACGCGCTCGCCCTGCGTCAGGTCGAGCGTCTCTCCTGGGCCTCTGCCCTCCACCGACAGCTCCAGGAACGGCCCCGTGGTGGCGAACGTGCGGCCCCGCCGTACGGCGTCGGCATAGGCGGCCGCGGTCAGCGGCCCCTCCACACGGGCGTAGGTGCGCTCCCAGCCGATGGGGCTGGCCACCATCTCCATCCGCTGCCTGGTGAAGGTGAGCATCGAGTCGGTGCCCGCCACCGCCGCCAGCCTGTTGCCCGCGCCGATCAGCCGCCGGTAGGCCCGCGCCGAGCCCGTCGCGCTGGAGAAGTGCAGCAGCTCGAAGCCGTCGACGAGGCCGAGCGCCGCGTCGACGACGACCATCCTGGCCGTGCACCCCGGCGTGCCGACCAGCTGCTCGGGTGTCTCGGTCGGGCCGCGGAAGGCGTGGGCGTAGCCTACCAGCGCGCCCAGCTCTCTCAGCTCCTTCAACGCCTGCGTCGTCGGTGGCCAGTCGGGCGAGCCCGCGAACCCCGTGGAGTAGAGCGAGGGAGGGCCGTCGGGCGCGAAGGCGTGCAGGTGGCCGAACAGGTCGTTGCGGTGCTCGACGCCCATCCTGGCCACGTGGGTCGCGTCGGACCACGGCAGGTCCTGGCCCGCCCAGTGCTCCAGCGCCTCCTTGTCGAGCACCCGCTCGCCCGAGACGTTGGCCGCCAGCAGGCTCAGCACGTGGAGGTCCTCGCCGTGCTGGGAGTCGGCCGCCCACTTCGGCGGCGCGACCAGATCGCCGACGTAGTTGAGATGGACGTGCAGGTCGCCGCCGTACCAGCCCCTGGCCGCCGCGTCGTAGATGCGCTTGGGCGCCAGCTCCACCAGCGTCTCGATGTGCTCGGGCGGGGTGAGGGAGGTTTCGGCGCAGCCGTACTCCATGCCCCTGGTGACGCGCACGGTCAGCGGTTCGGCGGGCACGGGCAGGATCAGGTCGTCGCCGTGGAAGTACGGCACGCCGTTGTAGTCGCGCTTGGGCGGCACGCCCGGCGGATACCAGCCCTGGCCGTCGGCGCTCCACACGCTCCACCGGCACGGGAAGCCCGCGCGCAGCCGGAGGGCGGCCCTCGGGGCGGTGCGGGTCAGGCCGGACAGGTCGATGACGCGCCCGTCGACGCGCACCTCGGCGGAGGTGTCGAGCTCCACCAGGCGGGCGCCCTTCACGCCGACCTCGTGCTCCTGCCCGCCCACCGTCACGTAGGCGGCGTGGTCGCAGACACTGTCGATCAACAGTGTGAGCGGCAGCGGCGCGCCGCTCAGCACCGCTCTGGCCCGGCCGCGCAGATCGTGGCCGTCGGGGGTGAGGCGCAGCACCGCCAGCCCCTCGGGCGGGATGGGGCCGAGCGCGCCGCGCAGCACCTCGTCGTAGTCGAGCTCGCACTCCAGCCGCTGCAGCTCGGCCGGCGCCGCGCCGGGGGACTGCTCTCTGGCCAGGCGCCTGGCCTCCCGCCAGAACGGGCCGACCTCCACGAACCGTGACTGGCTCATGACCCTGACGTAGGCGATGGGGGGTTCGCCCCAGGTCATCCCGTGATCGGCGAGAAGCTGTCGGTACTCCTCCAGCATCCGGGCGACGGGCTCTGGAAGCATCGGATCGTCACGCATCGGTCTCTCCCCGTAATCGCAGGCGCCGTCATCGTGACACATACCGGCGTTTGCCTGCGGAGGGGCGGATATGGTTTTCCCCCACCCGGGGTGAGCCAGCTACGACCCGGATCAACGTCAGAGGCGGAACTCCAGGTCCGGGACGATGTCGGCCACGTCCATCTGGGCCTTCTGCAGCCTGCCCGAGTGGTCCCAGTTCATCGCCTGCCAGCGGGTGAACTGGTCGAGCACCCACATGCCCGACTGGCGGCTGCCGTTGCCGGACTTGCCGTTGCCGCCGAAGGGCAGGTGCGCCTCGGCGCCGCTGGTGGAGTTATTGACGCTGACCATGCCCGCCGAGACGCCCTCGCGGAAGCGGAAGGCGTGGCGCGGGTCGGTGGTGTAGATCGACGACGACAGGCCGTAGCCGGGCAGGTTCGCCAGCTCGATCGCCTCGTCGAGGGTCCTGAAGGTGGTCACGCCGACGATCGGGCCGAAGGTCTCCTCAAGGAACAGCCGGTCCTCGGGGGTGACGCCGTCGACGACCGTCGGGTGGTAGTAGATGCCGCCCTCGCCGGTGAAGCCGCCGTGCGGCTCACTTGTCGTGATTTTTCCGACCTTTCCAAGGACGGTGTGGTGGTCGGCGATCCAGCCGATGAACTCCTCGAACCGGTCGGCGAACTTCTGGTCCAGCAGCGGCCCCATCAGCACCTGCCCGGCCGGGTCGCCCACGACGGCCTCCTCGACGGCCGAGGCGAGGCGCTCGACGAAGGCGTCGTGGATCGACTCGTGCACGATCACCGTGCCGAGGCTGGTGCACCGCTGGCCCGCCGTGCCGAACCCGGCGAACAGCGCGCCCTCCACGGCCAGGTCGAGGTCGGCGTCGGGCATGACGACCATCGGGTTCTTGCCGCCGAGCTCCAGGCACGGCGACTGCAGGTGCCGTCCGCACAGCTCGCCGATCTTCCTGCCCACCTCGGAGGAGCCGGTGAAGCCGACCTTCTGCACGGTGCCCTCCTCCAGGGCCGTGTCGAGCCCCTCGAAGGTCTGCACGCCGTCGGCGAAGACCACGTTGAGCACGCCCTCGGGCAGCCCCGAGGCGGCGAACAGGCGGTACATCGCGTGCGCCGAGGCCGCGGCGTACTCGGCGGGCTTCCACACCACCGCGTTGCCGCACAGCAGCGCGGGCACGAGGTACCAGCTCGGCACCGCCACGGGGAAGTTGCCCGCCGTGATCACCGCGGCGACCCCCACAGGGTTGCGGAAGGTGAACAGGTTCTTGTCGGGCATCTCCGACGGCACCGTCTGGCCGTAGAGCCTGCGGCCCTCGCCGAGGAAGAAGTCGCAGGTGTCGACGATCTCGCGGACCTCTCCCAGCGCCTCGGCGTACGGCTTGCCGATCTCCTCGGTGACCAGCGCGGCCAGCGACTCGGCGTTCGCCTCGACCAGGCGGCCGATCGAGGCGATCACCCTGCCGCGCACCGGCGCGGGCGTGCGCGCCCACTCCCGCTGCGCCTCCTTGGCGGTACGGCACGCGGCGGCGAAGGTGCCCGCGTCGGCCAGCCCCACGCGCGCCACGATTTCGGAGGTTTTCGCGGGGTTGGTGGAGTCGTAGGTCGTGAAGGAGGCGGCATCCTTGCCGCCGACGACGGAGACGATCTGACGGGTCACCGGTGACCTCCTCGTGGATTTTCCTGGGGCCAGCCAATCATTCCGCACGTCTTGCGGGGAAGCTCCGTCAGCAGACCGGACCTCGCGTGGCGGCCGTCGCCCTCAGCATGGATCGGACGAGGTCGGCGTCCAGCCGGTCGGGACGGCGGAAGCGCAGGCAGCTCTTGCCCATGTCATGCCCCACCAGGCGGTCGGCGTGCGCGTCGCGGACGTCGGTGCGCACGAGATAGATGGAGATGTACTGCTTCTGGCTGGCGAAGGCCACCTCGCCGACGCCGTCGCGGGTGTAGGTGGGCATGCCGTACATGATGGTCTCGGTGAAGCCGGTCAGCTCCTCCAGACACATCCGCCTGATCAGCGCCATGGCCTCGGCGCGCTCGGGCGGCACCGCTGCGAGGTAGTCGTCGACGGTCATGGTCTCAGGCCGTGAAGTCGGCGAACTCGAAGCCGGGTGAGACCACGCAGCTGACCAGCACGGCCTCCTCACCCGCAGGGCGGGCGGCCTGCCAGACCCCTGCGGGCACCCTGGCCTGCGGCACCTGACCCTCCTCGACGAGGGGGCCGAGCGTGAGGCGCTCGTCGCCGATGGTGAGGGTGAGAGGGCCGCCCCTGTGCCAGAGCCAGACCTCGTCGGACTTGACCATGTGGGGGACGGACTCCTCGCCGGGCTGGAGGAGGAAGTAGATGCCGGTGGCGGTGGCTCTGGGGCCGTCGTAGCCGTCGGGCTCGAAGGTGAGCGCGCTCTTCCACGTCTGCCTGAACCAGCCGCCCTCGGGGTGGGGGAGCAGGTCGAGGGCCTCGGCGATGGGCGGACGCTCGACGAAGGCGACCGCCCTGCCGGTGACGTCGCGGCGCAGGAAGCGGGTGCCGTCGAGGACGAGCTGACCCGGCAGGTCGCTGGCCAGCGCCTCCGCCTCGTCGGCGACGTCGACGCTGGGACCGTCGGGGTGGACCTTCAGCTTCATCCCGCCGATTCTAGGCGCGGGCGGGCTCCGTCAGCGCCGGTCGGCTCATCGCGTCATTTCCGGGTGGCCTCCTTCACGATCCTGTCCAGCCGTTCGACGCCCGAGGTGTCCACGATGAGGATCCGCTCCTTGGGCAGGTACCACTCCCGCTGGACGAAGGTCCTGGTCTTCTCGTCGGTCTTCATGCTGTAGCACTCGCCCCGCCAGGCCCGGTACTGCGCCGTGTGGCCGGCCCCGACCTCGCGGGTCCCCGCGACGACGGGCTTGCGGTCGGGGAAGCGCTCGCCGTCCTTCGTGCCGGTGGTGAGACGGCAGGTCGACACGCCGGTTCCCGGGGCGAAGGGGTGGCTGGTCTTGTACGTCTCCAGGAAGTCCTCGGGGCCGGGCTTGAGCACCTTGGGGCCGACCAGTTGGACGTGCGCGCAGGTACTGCCGCAGCCCGCGGGCTTCACGGTGATCCAGTCCCCGCCGTGACCGGCGGCCTTCACGACCTTCCAGCCTGAGGGGAACGTCAGGGTCATGGAGCGGAAGTGGACGTTCTTCCCAGCGCCGGCCGTGACGGCGGCGGTGTCAGCGGTCGCGGTGTCAGCGGTCGCGGTGAGCGCGGACGCGGGCGCCGCGATGATCGTCATGGCGAGCAGGGCGGTCGCGGTGAGCGTCAGGGGCCTGAGAGCTGATGTGATCATGGTGGGTTGGATGGCTGATCGCCCGGAGAAGTTCTCGCCTGGCGGCATTCCAGCGGTTCATGGCGCATGTGCGCGGTGTCGCGGGCGCGCTCAGGCTTTCCTGGGGATTTGTCGCCTGGCCTTGAATTGTCGGTGCGGGCCGTTAGTGTGCCGCGAGTGATCGAACGGTGGTCTGCCTCGGCGCCGGACGCCGTCTCCCGTGCGGCCGGTCCTTCTGGCGCGACCGTCTCCTCCGCCGGGGTCGCGGCCTTGGGGGTGACCGGCTCGAAGGACGTCCGCGGTGGCGCGCGGGGCGGTGCGGGCAGGCGGGCGCGGGTGGAGGCGGGGCTGGCAGAGCTGGAGAGGTGGCTGGCCGACCAGGTGCGAAAGGGTCTCGCCGCGGCGAGCGAGAGCGAGTGGCAGCACCTGGCCAGGCGGCTCGTCGACGCCCAGGCGCCCGGCGTGGCGGCCATGGTGGGCGGGCTGGCCGAGGCGCGCTCGGCCGCCGACTGGCCCGAGCGCCTGCTCGCCCAGATCGCGATGCTCCACCTGCTTGCGGCGGGCCACCGCGGGCTCGACGAGCTGCCCGACGAACTCGCCCAGACGGTGCGCACCAGGGTGGGTTACCTCATCACGCGAGAGAAGGTGCTGGCAGGGCCCGCGGTCCGCGATCTCTGGCACGTCCTGGGGCGGCGGGAAGAGACCCACGACCGGCTGGTCGCGCGCAGGGTGTGGCTGCTGGGGCGACGCACGGGGCGGGCCGCCCTCGTGCTGTCCTTCGCGCCAGTCGGCCAGCCGCTCGACGACTCGCTGGTCACGGGGGAGCTCCTCGACGCCTCGCTCGCCTTCTACCCAGGAGCCTCTCCCCTGCGAGCCCTCGTCGCCGCCCGCCACGACGAGCCCTCCGCCGTGACGGGGATCGAACAGCTCCAGGGGCCCGAGCAAGGCCGGCGCGCCGACGCGCCGGTGCCGCCAGGCGGGTCGGCGAGCGTGGCCCTCGACACGGTGGCGAAGGCCCTCGCGGGAGACCCGTGGACCGACTCGTGGCCCCTGGTCCTGGCGGGGGCGCTCCCCACCGCGGGCTCGCTCGCGGGCCTCCCTCTCCACCCCGGGGTCGCCACCCCCTGGCGGCTGATCGCGCTGTCCGGAGGGCGTCCGCTGACGGTGGCGGCCGAATGGACACCGCGCGGCCTGGTGCCGCTCACCGCGTGGGACGAGCACGGCCTGGCGGTGATCCTGTGAGCGGCAGGTGGGAGGAGCTGGTGTCGGCGGCGCTGGTCGGCACGGACCGCAGGCCGTACGGCGGAGACCTGCTGGGTGACGCGGCGGTCGAGGTGGTGCGCCTGCGGGCGGGGCAGAGCGCGCCCGAGCAGGAGCGGCGGGCCCTCGCGCCCGCCCCCGAGGAGGAGCGCGAGGTGGTCGGGGCCGCGGCGGCCGCGAGGCTGGCGCGCATCCTCGGCGGCGAGCACCCTCGCGTGCTGCCCGAATGGCTGGCCGCGGCGGCCGCGGCCGGGCGGAGGGTGCCGCCGCAGGCGCTGCCCGAGCTGCTCGACAAGGGGGCGAGAGACCGTTCGATCAGGGCGCACCTCGGCGTGCTGGCGGGGCGGCGGGGCAGGTGGCTGGCCGGGCTCAACCCCTCGTGGGCCTACCTGCTGGAGGAGCCGACCGGCGAGATCTGGGAGCTGGGCAGCCAGGGAGATCGCAGGGCCTACCTCGGCGAGCTGAGAAGCAAGGATCCCGAGGCGGCCAGGGTGCTGCTGGAGGAGGCGTGGGAGAAGGAGACGCCCGACGACAGGGCGCGCTTCCTCCCGCTGCTGGATGAAGGGCTGTCGATGGCCGACGAGCCGTTCCTCGAGAGCGCGCTCGACGACCGCCGCAGGGAGGTGCGCCAGGTGGCGGCCGACCTGCTGACCAGGCTGCCCGACTCCCGCCTGGCCGCCAGGATGGCGGACAGGGCCGCGCGCTGCCTCAGGGTCGAGGGCGCGACGCTCGTGGTCGAGCCGCCCGCCGCCTGCGACAGGGCCATGGAGCGCGACGGCATCAGGGCCAGGCCGCCGAGGGGCACTGGGGAGCGCGCCTGGTGGCTGCAGCAGGTGGTCTCGCGGGCGCCGCTACGTGGGTGGAGCACCGCGCTGCTCAGCTCGAAGATCCCCGAGTGGGCTCGTGAGGTGCGTTCGGGGTGGGTGCGGGCCGCGGTGCTGCAGCGCGATCCCGAGTGGGCCAGGGCGCTGTTCGCCTGGGACCCGCTGGCCGACCTGCTGGCCGTCCTCCCGCTGGTCGACCAGGACGAGGTGGCCGCCGACTTCGTGCGCAGGCACGGCGTCGACGGTCAGATGATCATGGTTTTGGGCGGGGCGGCGACCCCGTGGCGGCAGGGACTCGCCCAGGCCGTGCTGAGCAAGATCAGGCAGGTGGCGGTGACCCAGCCGTGGAACCTGAGTGAGCTGTCGGCGATGGCGGGCGAGCGGATCGACCCCGCCCTGCACTTCCTCGCCGAGGGCGTCGGGGCGGTCCCCGGCCTGCTGCGCTTTCGCGCCGACATGATGAAGGAGCTGCGTTGACCACCGTGCTGCGGCCGCACGCCGAAGACGACCACGCCGAGGAGCTGGCCCTGCTCGCCAAGGAGGACGACAGGGTCAGGCCACCGGGCTGGAAGCTGTCGCCGTGGGCGGTCACGACCTACCTGCTGGGCGACGGCGACCGGATCAGCCCGAAGTACGTCGGCGCCAGGCGCATCGTCGAGGTCGCCGTCGCCACTCTGGCCACCGACCGCGCGCTGCTGCTGCTCGGCGTGCCTGGCACCGCCAAGACCTGGCTGTCGGAGCACCTTGCCGCCGCCATCAGCGGCGACTCCACCCTCCTGGTGCAGGGCACGGCGGGCACCGCAGAGGAGGCGATCCGCTACGGCTGGAACTACGCCAGGCTCCTGGCCGAAGGGCCCTCGCGGGCGGCGCTGACGCCCTCGCCCGTCATGAGGGCCATGGCCGAGGGCCGGATCGCGCGGGTGGAGGAGCTGACCCGTATGCCGTCCGACGTGCAGGACGCGCTGATCACCGCGCTGTCGGAGAAGACGCTGCCGATCCCCGAGCTCAACGAGGAGGTGCAGGCGCGGCGCGGTTTCAACATCATCGCCACCGCCAACGACCGCGACAGGGGCGTCAACGAGCTGTCCAGCGCGCTGCGGCGGCGCTTCAACACCGTCGTGCTCCCCGTGCCGGCCACCGCAGAGGAGGAGGTCGACATCGTCACGCGGCGCGTCGCCCAGCTCGGCAGGTCGCTCGAGCTGCCGGAGACGACGACAGGGATGGCCGAGATCCGCAGGGTCGTCACCGTCTTCCGCGAGCTGCGCGGCGGCGTCACCGAGGACGGGCGCACCAAGGTCAAGTCGCCGAGCGGCCCCCTGTCCACCGCCGAGGCCATCTCCGTGCTGACCAACGGCCTGGCCCTGGCCGCCCACTTCGGCGACGGGGTGCTCAGGGCGGCCGACGTGGCGGCGGGCATCGTCGGCGCGGTCGTGCAGGAGCCGGTCTCCGACCAGGTGGTGTGGCGCGAGTACCTCGAGACCGTCGTGCGCGAGCGCGAAGACTGGCGCGACTTCTACCGCGCCTGCAGGGAGGTCTCCTGATGCCGCGAGGCGGCTCCTCGGAGGTGTCGTGAGCGTCACTGTCCTCGGGGTCAGGCACCACGGGCCGGGCTCGGCGCGGGCCGTCCGTGCCGAGCTCGCGCGCCTGCGCCCCGACGCGATCCTCATCGAGGGCCCGCCTGAGGCCGACGCGCTGATCGCGCTCGCGCCCGAGATGGAGCCGCCGGTCGCGCTGCTCGCCCACGTGCCGGGCTCGACGCGCTCGGCGTTCTGGCCGTTCGCGCTCTTCTCGCCCGAATGGCAGGCCATCCTGTACGGCACGGCCGAAGGCGTCCCCGTGCGCTTCGTCGACCTGCCCGCCGTGCACACACTGGCCACGGACGGCGGCGGCACCGCGCACGCCGACCCCCTCGGGGAGCTGGCGGCCGCCGCCGGATACGACGACCCAGAGCGCTGGTGGGAGGACGTCGTCGAGCACAGGGGCGACACCCCCTTCCAGACGATCGCCGAGGCCATGGCGGCCGTGCGGGAGGGCCACGAGCCTGGCCCGCACGAGGCGCGCCGCGAGGCCCACATGCGCCGCTGTCTGCGGGCGGCGGTGAAGGAGGGCTTCGAGCGCGTCGCGGTGGTGTGCGGGGCCTGGCACGTCCCCGCGCTCACCGGGGCGCTGCCGTCCGCGACCGCCGACAACGCGCTGCTGCGGGGGCTGCCCAAGGTCAAGGCCGAGCTGACCTGGGTGCCGTGGACGTACGGCAGGCTCGCCTCCCACAGCGGCTACGGCGCGGGCGTCACCTCGCCCGGCTGGTACCACCACCTGTTCACCGCGCCCGACCGGCCCGTCGAACGCTGGCTCACCTCCGCGGCTGCGGCCCTCAGGGAGGAGGGCACGGCCGTCTCTCCCGCCCACGTCATCGAGGCCGTACGGCTGGCCGAGACCCTCGCGGCGCTGCGCGGGCGGCCCCTCGCGGGGCTGGGCGAGGTCACCGAGGCGGTGCGCGCCGTGCTGTGCGACGGCGACGAGCTCCTCGTGCGGCTGGTCCAGCGGCGGCTGGTGGTGGGCGACAGGCTCGGCTCGGTCAGCGCGCGCACCCCGATGGTGCCGCTGCAACGCGACCTGCGCGAGCAGCAGCGGAGGGCGAAGCTCGGGGTGGAGGCGCTGGAGCGGGAGCTCGACCTCGACCTGCGCAAGCCGCTCGACCTGGCGCGCAGCCGGCTGCTGCACCGGCTGCGGCTGCTCGGGGTCGAGTGGGGCAGGCCGGGCGAGGCGCGGGGGAGGGGGACGTTCAGGGAGGTGTGGCATCTGGCGTGGCGTCCCGAGTACGACCTCGTGCTGATCGAGTCGGCCGCCCTCGGCACCACCGTGGAGTCCGCCGCCACCCAGCGCGCCCGCGCCCTGGCCTGCGGCACCTCCACCCCTTCCGGCCCCGGCAGCGCGGCTGCCCACGGGTCTCCAGGATCGGCCGCCCGAGGGTTTCCCCGGCCGGGGCGTGCGGCTCGCCCGAGTGCGCACGGGGTTCCCGGTGCAACCCCCGGTGGTACGGCGCCGGAGCCGGCGGTGTCGCTGGCGGAGCTGGCCGGGCTGGTGGAGCGGTGCCTGCTGGCCGATCTGGGCGGGGCGCTGCCGCAGGTGCTGGCGGCGCTGTCGGACAGAGCCGCCCTCGACACCGACGTCACCCACCTCATGGCGGCCCTTCCCTCGATGGTGCGCGCCCAGCGCTACGGGGACGTGCGAGGAACCCCGGCGGACGGGCTCGAGGCGATCGCGGAGTCGATGCTCGACCGCATCCGCGCCGGGCTGCCGGCGGCGGTCACGGGGATCTCCGACGAGGCCGCGGCGGGCCTGGTCGAACAGCTCGAGGCCGTCCACGCGGCCGTCGCCCTCCTGACCCCACCCCCCGAGAACCCGGCGTCCTCAGACCCTGCGGGGGAGTCGCCGGCTGATGGCGGGGACAGGCCGCAGGGATCGCCCCCTCGCCAGGACGCGCCGGGCGCGGAGGCCCCCGCGGGGCGCGGGCGGGTGGCGGCGCGCGAGCGGTGGCTCGCCACGCTGCGGACCGTGTGCGACCGCCCACGCCTGCACGCCCTCATCGAAGGCCGCCTGGTCCGCCTCCTGCTCGACGCCGGCGAGCTCACCCCCTCGGGCGCGGGCGAGCGCATGGCGAGGTCGATGTCCAGGGGCAGTCCCCCCGCCAGGGCCGCCGCATGGGTGGAGGGGTTCATGGCGGGCAAGGGCCTGCTGCTCGTGCACGACTCCCGCCTGCTCACCCTGGTCGACGACTGGCTGACCGGCCTGACGTCCGAGGAGTTCACCGGCGTGCTCCCGCTGCTGCGCCGTACCTTCAGCAGGTTCGAGGCCCCGGAGAGGCGCGCGATCGGCCAGCGGGTGCGGGCCTCCGGCGGCGAGGAGGAGGGCAGGCGGCGGCAGGTGGACGAGGGCAGGGCCGCGCCCGCCGTCCGAACGGTCGAGATGATACTGGGGGTCGCTCGTGGATGAACGGCTGCGCAGGTGGCGGATGGTGCTGGGCGGCGGCGAGGCCGACGGCACCGGGTACGTCCCGCAGGGGAGCGACGTGCGCATGGACGAGGTGCTCGACGCCGTCTACGACCTGCGGCCCGAGAGGGCGGGCGGGCTCGGGGCGTCGGCGCCGAGGGTGGCGCGCTGGCTCGGCGACATCAGGTCGTACTTCCCCTCGACGGTGGTCCAGGTCATGCAGCAGGACGCGATCGAGCGGCTCGACCTCACGAGCCTGCTGCTCGAACCGGAGATGCTGGAGGCGGTCGAGCCGGACGTGCACCTGGTCGGCACGCTGCTCGCGCTCAACAACGTCATGCCTGACAGGGCGCGCGAGTCGGCGAGGGCGGTGGTGCGCAAGGTCGTCTCCGAGCTCGAACGCGAGATGGCGCAGCGGGTCAGGTCGGCCGTCGACGGCGCGCTGAACAGGGCGGCCAGGACCAACAGGCCGAGGCGCGCGGCCGACATCGACTGGGACCGCACGATCAGGGTCAACCTCAGGCACTACCTGCCCGACAGGCGCACGGTCGTGCCGTCGAGGCTGGTCGGTTACGCGCGCAGGCGGCGCGGCGTGCAGCGCGAGGTCGTGCTGTGCGTCGACCAGAGCGGCTCGATGGCCTCCTCGGTCGTCCATGCCGGGGTGTTCGGGGCGGTGCTGGCCTCGATGGGGTCGTTGAAGACGTCGCTGGTGGTGTTCGACACCGCCGTGGCCGACCTCACCGAGTATCTGCACGATCCGGTGGAGGTGCTGTTCGGCACCCAGCTCGGCGGCGGCACCGACATCAACAGGGCGGTCGCCTACGCCGAGGGGCTGATCTCCCGACCGGCCGATTCGATCTTCGTGCTGGTCAGCGATCTGTTCGAGGGTGGTGTGCGGCAGGAGATGTTGCGCAGGATCGCGGCGATGACCAGGGCCGGCGTGCAGGTGATCGTGCTGCTCGCGCTCTCCGACGACGGCGCGCCCTTCTACGACCACGACAACGCGGCCGCGCTGGCGGCCATGGGGGTGCCGGCGTTCGCGTGCACGCCCGACGCCTTCCCCGCCCTGATGGCCGCCGCCATCGAAAGGCGCGACCTGGCGGGGTGGGCGGAGCGCGCCCCGTCCTGACCGCCGATGGCCGAGACCCCGGCCCGCGGGCCGGGGGCGCCTGCCGTACGGGGGTCAGTGGGAGGGCTCCTCCCTCGCGTGGCGGGGCAGGAGGAAGGACAGGGCGCAGGTGACGAGCAGCAGCCCGATCTCCACCGCCACCATCGCCTGCATGGCCTCGCCGAAGCTCCACCGGCTGGTGAGCAGGTGGAAGAAGAGGGTGCCGAGCAGGGCCGCGCCGAGCGCGCCGCCCAGCTGCTGGATGGCGGTGAGCGTGCCGGAGGCCGAGCCCGACTCGTGCGGCTCGACGCCCGCCAGGACGATGTCGAAGAACGGCGCCATGGTCAGGCCCATCCCGATGCCGACCAGGGCGAGCCCCGGAGCCAGCTGCCAGGCGTCGACGTCGAGCCCGGCCAGGTGGATGGTCAGGCCGAGCACGCCCGCGCCCGCCGCCATGACGACGGTGCCGAGCTGCAGAAGGGTACGGCCGAGCTTGGCGACCAGCGCCATGGCGATGCCGAACCCGACCACGCCGCCGACCGCCTGGGGGAGGCTGGCCAGTCCTGCCTTGAGAGGGCTGAAGTGCAGGCCCTCCTGGACGTAGAGCGTGAAGACCAGCGACAGCCCGATCATGCCGGTGAAGAAGGACAGCCCCGCGACGAGACCGCCGGTGAAGGCCCGCTTGCGGAACAGGCCGGGAGTGACGAGCGGGTCCTTGCCGGAACGCTGGCGGTGCGCCTCGTAGGCGCCGAACAGCGCGAACATCACGACAGAGCCCGCCATGCAGGCGAAGGTCCAGGCCGGCCAGCCTGCCTCCTGGCCCTGGATGAGCGGGAAGATCAGCAGGAACGCGGCGGCGGAGACCAGGAACATGCCGCCGAGGTCGAGCCTGGTGGCGTTCGAGAGGCGGAACTCCGGCAGGAACCTCAGCGCGGCGAGCACGGCGGCGACGCCGATCGGCAAATTGATCAGGAAGATCATGCGCCAGCCGGTGCCGAACAGGTCGGCGTCGACCAGCCAGCCCGCCAGCACGGGGCCGCCGACGGAGGAGATGGTCATGACAGGCCCGAACAGGCCGAACGCCTTGCCGATCTCCTCAGGAGGGAACATCTCCTTGATCAGGCCGAGGCCCTGGGGGATCATGACGGCGCCGAACAGGCCCTGAAGCACCCGTGAGCCGATCAGCATCTCGGGGCTCACGGACAGGCCGCACAGCAGCGAGGCGACGGTGAAGCCGAGCGCGCCGATCACGAACATGCGCTTGCGGCCGTAGAGGTCGCCGAGGCGGCCTCCGGTGATCAGGCCGACCGCCATCGCGAGCGTGTAGCCGGAGACGAGCCACTGGATCAGGCCGGCCGAGCCTCCGATCTCCCTCTGGATGGTGGGTGCGGCGATCTGGGTGATCATCGCGTCGATCAGGTCCATCACCTCGGCCGCGAGGATGACGAAGAGGGCGGGCCAGCGCCACCGGTAGGCGGTGGGACGCTCCAGCGTGGTGGTCATGGGGAACTCCTCGGGGGAACGTTGTTCTTGCGACGAACGCTGTTCGTCAGCAGACACTGTTCTATGCACGAACAGCGTTCGTGTCAAGTACATTGTTCGTATGGATCCAGTGCCCGCGCCTCCGTGGCGAAAGACCCGTCGTGCCAGGCCGGTGAAGCCGCAGCTCACCCAGGAGCTCATCGTGGAGACCGGTCTGCGGATCGTGGATCAGGAGGGCCTCGACGCGCTGAGCATGCGCAGGGTCGCCCAGGAGCTCGACACGGGCCCCGCCTCCCTCTACGCGCACGTCGCCAACAAGGACGAGCTGCTGGAGCTGATCTACGAGCGGGTTCTCGAGGAGATCGAGCTGCCCGCGCCTGAGCCGGAACGCTGGGCCGAGCAGCTGCGCGAGGCGGTGTTCGCGCAGCACGCGGTGTTCAGCCGCCACGCCGACGTCGCCAGGGTCGCGCTGGCCAACATCCCGACGGGCCCGAACGCCCTGCGCCTGGCCGAAGGGATGATGGCCATCATGGTCGAGGGAGGGGTGCCGCCGAGGGCCGCCGCCATCGCCATCGACCGCATCGGCCAGCTGGTCGCGGCCGACGCGCACGAGGGATCGCTCTACCGCGGCATGCAGCGCGCCAGCGGCATGGAGTCAGAGGAGTTCGTCGCCGAGCACTTCAGGCAGATCGAGGAGTACATGCGCAGCCTGCCCGCCGACCGCTTTCCCTACCTGGCGCGCTACGCCGACGAGATGGTGAAGCCGAGCGGGGATGAGAGGTTCGCGTTCGGTCTCGACCTGATGATCGCGGGGCTGGCGGCGCAGGTGCCGTCCGCCGAATGACCTAGGACCGTCGCCCGATGTGCTGACCTGGGGTTCGGCCGTACGTTTCCCTGCATGACCGCGACTGTTGAGACCGCACCCCCTGTCAGTGTGATATCCGCCAAGTACCGCTCGCTCAGCTCGGGCCTGGTCGCCCTCGTCATGCTGGTGGCTTTCGAGGCGATGGCGGTGGCCACGGCCATGCCGGTCGTCGCCAGAGAGCTCGACGGCATGCACCTGTACAACCTGGCCTTCAGCGCCACCCTGGCCGCCAGCGTGATCGCCACCGTGCTCGGTGGCAGGTGGAGCGACGTCAAGGGGCCCCTGCCGCCCATCGCCGTCGGAGTGGTCACCTTCGTCGCGGGACTGCTGCTCGCCGGCTTCGCCCCCACGATGGAGGTCTTCGTCGGCGGCCGCTTCGTCCAGGGGCTCGGCGCGGGCCTGATCCAGGTCTCCCTGTACGTCCTGGTCGCCAGGGCCTACCCGCAGGCGATGCACCCGAAGGTCTTCGCGCTGTTCTCGGCGGCCTGGGTGGTCCCTTCCATGGTGGGCCCCGCGATCGCCGGCCTGGTCGTGGAGAACATCGACTGGCGCTGGGTCTTCCTCGGCGTGGCCCTGATCGTCGTCCCCTCCGCCCTGCTGCTCTGGCGCGGTACGGCCGGCCAGCGGCTCGACACCGGCAGCGCCCAGCCCGCTCCCGGCCTGGGCGGCAAGCTGGTGTGGGCCACCCTCACCGCCGTGGCCGCCGCCCTGATCCAGTACGGCAGCGCGCTGGCCCTGGCCGGGATCCCGCTGCTGGTCGCCGGCCTCGTGCTGCTGGCCGTGGCGCTGCCCAAGCTGCTGATGCCAGGCTCCTTGAGGGCCGCCCGCGGCCTGCCGTCCGCTCCTGTGCTGCGTGGCCTGGCCTTCGGCTCGCTGACCGCCTCCCAGGTGCTGATCCCGCTCATGCTGATCAGCGAGCGCGGCCTGTCGCCGACAGGGGCGGGCATCGTGCTGACCGTCGGAGCGCTCGGCTGGTCCACAGGCTCGTGGTTCAAGGGCAGGGGCACGATCGGCAACCTGACCGCCATGCGCGGCGGCGCCTTCCTCATCGCCCTGGGTACCGCGCTCATCGCGCTCGTGCTGATCGACGCGGTTCCCATCGCTCTGGCCTACATCGCCATGGCGATCTCCGGCTTCGGCATCGGCGCCCTGCACCCCACGGTCTCCGTGCTGGTGCTGGAGATGTCCAAGCAGGGCGAGGAGGGGCAGAACAGCGCCGCCGTCGGCGTGGGCGAGTCCGTCTTCACCGTCGGCGCCGTCGCCGGCACCGGAGCGCTTTTCACCGCCTCGGGCGAAATGTATCTCGTTGGGTTCGGATTCACTTTTGTCCTGGCCGTCCTGGCCGCGCTGATCGCGCCCCGTTTTGCGCACTCCGCTCCTACGGGCACCATGGAGGGAGTCCGTTCTTAGGGGGGAACATGCCGCGAGTGCGGGAGCTCGAGGTCTTCCGGCTGGTCCTGCCGTACGGCAGGCGGCCGGAGACCCTGCTCGTCCGGCTCACCGACCACGGCGGAATGAGCGGATGGGGCGAGCTCGTCTCGCCCGAACCGAAGCTGTGGAGCGCGCTGGAGGAAGGGCTGGCTGCCCAGCTGATCGGCGTCGACTGGGAGCACCCCGACCAGGTGCCTGGTGGGGGCAGCGCGGTCGACATGGCCCTCTGGGACCTGTGGACCAGGATGCGCGGCGTCCCCCTCGCCCACGCGCTGGGCGGCGCAGGCACCTCGCTGATGGCCACCGTCAGGCTGGGGCTCGACCCCTCGACCGAGAGCATGGTCGCCAGGGTCAACCAGCAGGTCTGCGGGGGCTACGCGCACGTCACGCTGGACGTGCGGCCCGGCTGGGACGTCGAGCCCGTGCGCGCCGTACGGCAGGCCTACCCGGCGCTGAGCCTCGCGGTCGACTGCGGCGGCGCCTACACCTCGCCCGAGCAGCTGGTGGCGCTCGACGAGTACGGCCTCGAGGTGATCGAGCGCCCGTTCGGCATCGACGACGCCTACGCCCACGCCGACCTCCAGGACAGGGTGCGCGCCTCGATCGCCGTGGAGCCCCGCTCGACCGCCGAGCTCGACGACTACCTCACCCTGCGCGCGGCGAAGGTGCTGCTCCTGCGGCCCGCCGCGCTGCCGTCCCTGAGCGACGCCAGGCGCGCGCACGACAGAGCGGTGGCAGCAGGCTGGGACATCCAGTGCGCGGGCGGGCAGGGCGCGGGGCTGTCCAGGGCGGCGGCGGTCGCGGTGGCCAGCCTGCCGGGCTGCACGCTGCCGTGCGACGTGACGCAGCCGCCCCGCAACGCGCAGATCGTGACCCCAGCCGTGGGCGCCTCGGGCGGGGTGGTGGCCGTTCCGCTCACCCAGCCAGGCCTCGGTCACACGATCGACGAGGAGCGCGTGCGCAGGATGGCGAAGGACACCTTCCGCGCCTGACCCGCCGGCTACAGCCGGACGATCATCTTCCCCGTGTTCTCGCCGCGCAGCAGTCCGAGGAAGGCCTCGGGCGCGTTCTCCAGGCCGTCCACGATCGTCTCCTCGTACGACAGCCTGCCCTCACGCAGCCATCCGCCGACCTCGTCCACCATGGCGGGCATCCGGTCGGCGTGGTCGCTGGCGATGAACCCGCGCATCGTCAGCCGCTTGCCGATCGCGAGCGCGAGGTTGCGCGGCGCGGGCGTCGGCTCGGTGCTGTTGTAGACGGCGATCGCCCCGCACATCGCCACCCTGCCGAAATTGCGCAGCGATCCGATGGCCGCCTCGAGGTGGTCGGCGCCGACGTTGTCGAAGTACACGTCGATCCCGTCGGGAGCGGCCTTCTTCAGCTGCTCGGCCACGGGCGCGTCCTTGTAGTTGAACGCCGCGTCGTAGCCGATCCCGCGCAGGTACTCCACCTTCTCCGCCGAGCCCGCGCTGCCGACGACCAGCGAGGCGCCCTTCAGCTTGGCGATCTGGCCCGCGATGCTCCCGACCGCCCCCGCGGCTCCGGAGACGAAGACGGCGTCGCCCTCCTTGAAGGAGGCCACGTCCAGCAGGCCCGCGTACGCGGTGAGCGAGGTCATGCCGAGCACGGCCAGGAAGGCCGAGTTGGACAGGCCCTCGACGGGGGTGAGCCTGCGCGTCCGCGCGGCGTCGAGCACGGCCTCGTCACGCCAGCCGAGGCCGTGCAGGACCAGGTCTCCCTCGGCCAGGTCTCCTGAGCGCGACTCCACGACCACGCCGACCGCGCCGCCGTCGAGGGGGCGGCCCAGCTGGAAGGGCGGGATGTAGGACGGCACGTCGTTCATCCGCCCCCGCATGTAGGGGTCGACGGACATGAACTGGTTGCGGACCCTGACCTGGCCCTCCTCCAGCGGCTGCGAGCCGACCTCGACCAGGTCGAAGTTGTCGGCGGTCGGCCACCCCGAGGGCCTGGAGGCGAGGTTGATCTGACGCGGCATAGTTGACTCCCCTAAAAGGTTGATGCACATCAACTATACTCGAAGGCATGAGCGAGACACGGGAGGTCGTGGCCCTGTTCGCCGAGGTGGCGGCCAGGTACAACGAGGGCTACGAGGCGGCGGCGGCCGCCAGGCGGCTGACCGCCCTGCAGGCCAAGGCTCTCGTGCTCCTGGCGCGCGAGCCGCTGCCGATGCGGCGCATGGCCGAGGTGTTCTGCTGCGATCCCTCCAACGTCACCGGCATCGTCGACAGGCTGGAGCGGCGCGGCCTGGTCAGTCGCGAACCCGGCGCGGCCGACCGGCGGGTGAAGAACGTCACGCTGACCCCGGCGGGTCGGGGCGTGGCGGAGGAGCTGAGGGGCGTGCTCGGGTTCGCGGGCGAGCCGCTGGCCGCGCTGAGCGAGGCCGAGCGGGAGCAGCTCAGGGACCTGCTGCTGCGGATGCTCGGCCGCTAGCGCCGGCCCGCGCGGGTTCGCGGGCCGGGACGTCACCCGGCCGGGTGCCGGGTGAGGTCCCGGACCGATAGGAGGGGCTAGCGGGAGAGGCGAAGGTCGGCGACCACGGCGGCGTGGTCGGAGTAGAACGTGCCGGGGCCATGGCGGCGCATCCGCTGGTCGACGACCTGGGCGCCCTCGACGGTGACCGGGCCCCTGGCGAAGATCATGTCGATGCGCTGCGGGGTGATGAGTCGCTCGGTCGGCAGCGGCGACCAGGTCCTGCCCTCCACCGCGCCCGCGTCGGGGTGCGCCGCGCGGAAGGTGTCGACGAATCCGGCGTCGGTGACGACCTTCGTCGCGGTGAGCGGGTAGCTCATGCCGAGATGGTTGGGGGCCGCGGCCCAGGTGGCGCTCCAGTCCTCGGCGGGCACGGTGTTGAGGTCGCCGCCGATCACGAGGGGGTCGGTGTTGCCCGCGAGCATGGCGGGCAGGTGCCGGTCGACGACCTCCCTGAGCTGAGCGGTCTGGCGCTGGTCGGCGGCCACGACCTGCTCGGCGGTGTGCCGGGGGGTGAGCCCCGCCCTGACGCCCGCGGCGTTCTCGTCGATGAGGTAGCCGACCCACGGGTCGGTGTAGTTGATCCAGGTGACGAAGGCGTTCAGCTGCTGCCCGTCGGCCAGCCGTACGCGGATGCCGCCGAGGTTGAAGTCGGTGATGTGCGTGCCACCCGCGGGCTTGGGATAGACGTGGGCGATGGGCAGATGGGTGAAGACCCACAGGTTGTCCTTGCCCGCGGGCCTGTCGGTGATCTGCACGCCGGTGTACCTGCCGTGGCCGGCGCCGCGCGACAGCGCCTCGCGGATCGCCTCGCCCGAGCCGTAGGTCTCGACCGCGAGGTAGATGTCCGGCCGCAGCTCCACGAGCTGGTCGAGCACGTGCGGCAGGTTGCCCGCGCCGATGCCGTGGCCGCCCTTGTAGATGTTCCACGTCACCACCCGCACCGATGCGGCCGGGCGGGCGGCCGCGGCGGCGGCGGAGGTGGCGGGCAGCAGGCCGGCGCCGGCGGCCACCGTGGCGGCGGCCGCACTGGTGCGGAACAGGTCGCGACGTGAGAAGGGGGACATGGCTTTCTCCTTCAGGGGGTGGTGCGGCCTCGCCAGTGAGGGCCGCCGCGACCATATAGTGCTCATTTCTGCTCAGTCAATCGGACATATGAACATCTGTGCTCACTTGTCGGGCCTGTCGCCGGGCGCGCGTTTGAATCCTCCGGGGTGGGCGATGCTGACCATGGGGGAGATGTCCAGGGGTGACAGCACTGACGCAGGAGACGGTCGCCGCGCTGTCCGAGACCGTGGCGGTGCCGTCCTATGACCGCTCCCGGCTCACGGCCGGCATCGTGCACATCGGCGTGGGCGGGTTCCACCGCGCCCACCAGGCGATGTACCTCGACCGGCTGATGAACGAGGGCAAGGCGCACGACTGGGCGGTCTGCGGTGTCGGCCTCCTGCCCGGAGACGCGCGGATGCGAGACGCGCTGATCGCTCAGGACGGCCTCTACACCCTCGTGCTGAAGCACCCCGACGGAACCCGTGAGGCCCGCGTCATCGGGTCGATCATCGACTACCTCTTCGCCCCCGACGACCCCGAAGCGGTCATCGAGAAGATGGCCGATCCCTCGGTGCGCATCGTCTCTCTGACCGTCACCGAGGGCGGCTACAACATCCACCCGGTCACGGGGGCCTTCGACGCAGGGTCCCCGGCGATCCGCGCCGACCTGGAGCCCGACGCGATCCCTGCCACGGTGTTCGGGCTGGTGACCGAGGCCCTGCGGCGCCGCAGAGCCCGCGGACTCGTCCCGTTCACCGTGATGTCCTGCGACAACATCCAGGGGAACGGGGAGGTCGCGCGCCACTCCTTCACGGCGTTCGCCCGGCTGGCAGACGCCGGGCTCGCCGACTGGATCGAGGCCGCCGTCGCCTTCCCCAACTGCATGGTCGACCGCATCACCCCCGTCACCACCGACGAGGACCGCGAAGCGGTGGCCGAGCTGTTCGGCGTCCTGGACGCGTGGCCCGTCACCTGTGAGCCCTTCACCCAGTGGGTGCTGGAAAACGACTTCTCCCGCGGGCGCCCCCCGTTCGAGGAGGCCGGGGTCCAGGTCGTCGGGGACGTGGAGCCGTACGAGCTGATGAAGCTGCGCCTGCTCAACGCCGGACACCAGGCGCTGTGCTACTTCGGGTACCTCGGCGGCCACCGGTACGTCCATGAGGCGGCCACCGACCCCGCGATCGCGAAGTTCCTGCTCGACTACATGGACCTCGAGGCCACCCCGACGCTCCGCCCTGTGCCGGGGGTGGACCTGGACGGCTACAAGCGGACCCTCGTCGAGAGGTTCTCGAACGCGGAGGTGCGCGACACGCTGGCGCGGCTGTGCGCCGAGTCGTCGGACCGGATCCCGAAGTGGCTGCTTCCCGTGGTGCGCGAGCAACTGGCGCTCGGCGGCCCGGTGACCCGCGCGGCCGCCGTGGTGGCCAGCTGGGCCAGGTACGCCGAAGGGGCCGACGAGTCGGGCGAGCCGATCGTGGTCGTCGACAGGCTGGGGGACCGGCTCATGGCGGCGGCGAAGGCGCAGCGCCAACGGCCCACGGCCTTCATCGAGGACAGGGAGCTGTTCGGCGACCTCGCCGACGACGAGCGGTTCGTCGCGCCGTACCTGCGCGCGCTCGAATCGCTGCACGCCGAGGGCGCCCGCGCTACGGTGCGGTGGCTGGCGGGCTGAGCCGGTCGGCGGTCGCGTAGCGGGCGTACTGCCGCCTGATGACCGGCTGGTGGTCGGGCGCGGGTTCGGCGGCGATGGACACCGGCCAGAGCGGCCGATCGCCGGTGAGCGCCCATGCCGCCTGGACCGCGGCCCCGTCGGCGACGTACTCGCCGGGTTCGGGAACGACGACGGGCGGCTCGAACGTCTGCGCCGCGATCCGCTGCACGGCGGTGTTCTGGGCGGCCCCGCCGATCAGCAGCACGCGCTCGCTCGCGACCCCCTGGCCGCGGACGGCTTCGAGGCCGTCGGCCAGGCCGCACAGCATTCCCTCGATCGCGGCGCGCGCCAGCGCCGGCCGGGTGGTGGCGGCGAGCGTCATCCCGAAGAGCGTGGCCGTGGCGTCGGGCAGGTTGGGCGTGCGCTCCCCTTCGAAGTACGGCTGCAGCACCAGGCCGTGCGCGCCTGGAGGGGCTTCGAGCGCGAGCCCGCCGAGCCCGTCGTGATCGACGTCGAGCAGGCCCGCCACCGCGTCGAGCACGCGGGCCGCGTTCAAGGTCGCGATGAGCGGCAGGAACGATCCGCTCGCGTCGGCGAATCCGGCGACGGTGCCGCTCTCGTCGCACGTCGGACGGTCGGCCACGGCGAAGACGGTGCCGCTGGTGCCGATGGAGACGACGACGTCGCCGCCGGAGGCGCCGAGGCCGAGCGCTCCCGCCGCGTTGTCGCCCGCCCCGGGGCCGAGGACGGTCGAGGCGCCGGCGACGGCGCCCGCGCGCTCGGCGGGCCCGAGCACCCTGGGCACGATCGCCAGGTGTCCCAGGGCCAGCTCGAGCAGCTCGAGATCGTAGTCGCCGGTGAACGGGTTCCAGTAGGCCGTGCCGCTCGCCTCGGACCTGTCGGTCACGAGCGCGTCGAGATCGGGCCCGAGCGGGGCCGAGCCGGCAGGGCCGTACCCGCGCAGCCGCCAGGTCAGCCAGTCGTGCGGCAGCGCGACGGCGGCGACCCTCGCGGCGTTGCCCGGCTCGTGATCGCGCAGCCAGCGCAGCTTGCCGGCGGTGAAGGAGGCCACGGGAACGGTGCCGGTCCTCCGGGCGTAGGCGCCGGCGCCCACTTCGGCGGCCAGGTCGCGGGCGGCGGCGGCCGACCGCGTGTCGTTCCAGAGCAGGGCGGGCCTGATGACGTGGCCGTCGCGGTCGAGGGCGATGAGGCCGTGCTGCTGCCCCGCGACCGCGAGCGCCGCGACGTCGCCGATGCCTCCCGCGTCGGCGATCGCCGCCCGCATGGCTTCCCACCAGAGCGCGGGGTCCACCTCGGTGCCCTGAGGATGGCCCGCCCTGCCCGATCGGACGAGTTTGCCGGTGGCGACTTCCCGAATCACGACCTTGCAGTTCTGGGTCGATGAATCGACGCCGGCGACCAGTGTCATCACGCGCTCGAGTGTACGGCGGCGGTCATGAGAGCGCCGCTGACCAGCAAGGACAAAATTATCATATTGAATTCGAGAAAATATCACATATGCGTTTACATTGATATTTAAAAGAGAAAGCCTGTTTTCATTGCTATTACCCGCTGCAGTAGCCGGGGGGTGCAGTGGACAGTGGACCAGCCCAGTAGACGCGACGTCCTCAGAGGCGCCCTGGCCACGGGGGCCGCGCTGACGCTGGGCGGCGGCGTGACCGCCTGCGGGGCCCGCGGCGACGCGCCGCGAACCGCCGGCGGCGACCAGTGGCGCCAGTACCAGGGCACCACCTTGAACTTCATCTCGGAGAACACCGCGCCCACCGCGGCCATCGCCGCCGACATCCGCCCGTTCACCGATCTGACCGGGATCGACGTCAGGATCGTGACGCTCGAGCTGACCGCGCTGGTCCAGCGGGTCGCACTCGATCTGGCCTCGGGCCGGGCCCAGTACCAGGTGATCTACGCCGACCCCTACCAGGTGCTCGCGCCGTACCAGCGCGGGCTGGTGGACCTGCGGACGCTGCAGGCCGACCCGAACCTGCCCGACCTGCCGGGCGGCGTCGAGGACTTCATCCCCGCCCAGCTGGACGCCGCGGGCCGGTTCGTCGACGCGGGACCGGTCTACGCCCTGCCATACGACGCGCCGACGATGATCTGGCAGTACCGGCGCGACCTGTTCGACAAGTACCGCGGCCGCATGGCCGCAGACCTCGGCTTCGAACCGACCCCCGGCGGTGACAGGACCTGGGAGGAGTACTTCCGCATGGCCGAGTGGTTCAACAAGAACGCCACCTCGGACGTCAGGTACGGCACCGGCCACCAGGCCCGTCAGCACGACTCCCTGATGAACGACTTCAGCAACGTGCTGTGGTCCTACGGCGGGACCTACTTCGACAACGGCAAGGAGGTCGGGCGGCTGGGGGCGCGCGACCCCGGCCCGTGCCGCCTCGACGCCGACGCCGCGATCGCGGGCGCGGCGTTCTACCAACGTCTGCTCGGCATCGCCGACCCCGCCTCGAAGACGTGGGACTGGGACGGCGTCGGCGCCGCCTTCCGCGCGGGACGGCTCGCGATGTGCCCCAACTGGCACGAGTTCGCGGCCAGCAACGAGCAGGTGCTGCCGGGAAAGGTCGGCTACGCGGCGCTGCCGAAGGGCCCCGCGGGCACGGCGAACATGTACGGCGGCACGGGCGTGGCGATCAGCGCGAACACGCTGCCCAACGAACGCGGCGCGGCCTGGCTGTTCCTGGCGTGGGCCACCTCGCCGCAGACCCAGCTCGCCAATCTCAAGAGCAAGGCCGGCGGGGGCACCCCGACGCGCACCTCCGTCTACGAACTGCCCGAGGTGCGCGCGGCCGAGCAGCGGCCCTCGCAGATGCCCAACATGCTCACGGCCGCAGCCGTACGGCAGGCCTGGCAGGCCGACCGCATCGGCCTGCGACCCAAGATCCCGATGTGGAACGAGTGCAACACCGCCATCTTCACCCAGCTGTCCCGCATGCTCACCGGCGGTGCGTCGCCGGAGGAGGCGATGCGGTCGATCAAGTCGCGGGTGGACCAGATCGTGGCGCGAGGGTGGGTGGCCTAGATGGCGCACCGAGCGGCCTCCTCACCGGTGCTCGGCCAGGCCGCCAGGCCCGCGACGCGCGCCCCCAGGCAGCCGCGGATCGGCTTCGAGGGCAGGATGATGACGCCTGGCCTGATCCTGCTGGCCGCGCTGTCCATCGTGCCCTTCCTCGCGCTGATCGCGATGAGCTTCTCCCGCGTCAGGCTGCTGGGCGGTGTGGCGCTCGACGTGGTGGGCCTCACCAACTGGGTGCGCTTCTTCACCGACGCCGACATGTGGATGTCGTGGCTTCGCACGATCGTCTACTTCGTGCTCACCGTGGGGCTCGAGATGGTCCTGGGCATCGGGATCGCGCTGTGCCTGTACCGGGTGCTGCGCGGCCGCAACATCCTGCTCGGCCTGCTGTTGCTGCCGATGTTCGCCGCACCCTCGATCGTGGGTCTGCTGGGCCGCTACCTCACCGACTCGACCTTCGGCCTGTACGCCTGGGTGCTGCGCTCGCTCGGCTACGGCGGCGACATCCTCGGCAGCCCGGCCAGCGCCTTCGCGGCGGTCGTGCTGATGGACGTGTGGGAGTGGACGCCGCTGATCGCGCTGATCACGCTCGCGGGCCTGTCGAGCGTGCCGCAGTCGGTGCGGGAGGCGGCCGCCGTCGACGGGGCCGGCGGGTGGATGGCGCTGCGCTACATCATCTTCCCCGCGATCTCGAACGTGCTGCTCGTCGCGCTGCTCATCCGGTCGATGGACGCCATCCGCTACTTCGACATCATCTGGGTCACCACCGGCGGCGGGCCCGCCGACGCGACCAAGATCGTCCCTGTCCGGCTGTACGAGACGGCGTTCCGCTTCTTCGACCTCGGCTACGCCGCGGCGATCGGCCTGGCGATGCTGGCCTTCTCGATCATCATCGCCCGCACCTTCGTCCGGCTGCTGGACGTGAGGGGGCTGACCCGATGAGCACCGTCACCGCCGCGCGGAAGGCGCCACAGTCCCCGCTCGAGGCCACCAGCCGCCGCTCGCGCTGGCTGGTGGTGCTCCTGCTCGCCCTGGCGATGCTCTGGACGCTGGTCCCGCTGCTCTGGATGCTGCTGTCGTCGTTCAAGAACCGCACGGACGTGACCGCCGCCACGCCCCAGATCCTGTTCGCGCCGACCCTGGACAACTACCGCAACCTGTTCTCGGGACCGAACAACCTCGGCCCCTACATCTGGCACAGCGTGCTCGCCGCCGGGATCTCCGCACTGCTCGCGGTCTGCCTGGGCGCGCTGGCAGGCTACGGCCTGGCGCGGACCCAGATGCGAGGCAAGCGGCACCTGGCCTTCTGGATCATCTCGACCCGCATGGCGCCGATCGCGGCGGTCGTCGTCCCGCTGTTCCTCATCTTCCGCGGGCTCGGCCTGATCGACTCCATTCCAGGGCTGGTACTCGCCTACCTCACCTTCAACCTGCCGTTCGCCATCTGGCTGATGAGCGCGTTCTTCGCCGAGGTGCCGGCCTCGCTGGAGGAGTCGGCGCTGGTCGCCGGCTGCACCCGCTGGCAGGCCTTCTGGACGGTCGTCCTGCCTCTGACCAAGTCGGGGCTGGTCACCACCTTCATCCTGTGCCTCGTCTTCGCCTGGAACGACTACGCGTTCGCCGTGGTCTTCTCCGGGCCCAACTCCCAGACGCTGCCGATCGCCGCCTCCCAGCTGGTGACCCAGACGGGCGTGGACTGGGGCCAGCTCACGGCCATCGGCACGATCGTGGTCGTGCCGATGATGCTCGCCGGCCTGGCCGTACGCCGGTGGCTGGTCACCGGGCTCACCCTCGGCGCTGTCACCGGAGAGTAGGAAGCCATGCGCGCAGCCGTACTTCATGGCGTCGGCGAGATCCAGCTGGAGGAGCGGCCGCGACCCGAGCCAGGCCACCGCGAGGTGCTCGTACGGGTCGACTCTGTCGGCACGTGCGGCTCGGACGTGCACTACTACGAGCACGGCAGGATCGGTGACTTCGTGGTGGAGGCCCCGCTCGTGCTCGGCCACGAGCCGTCGGGGACGGTGGTCGCCACCGGAGCCGGGGCCACCCGTCACCGCCAGGGGCAGAGGGTCTCGCTGGAACCGGGCGTGCCCGACTTCACCTGCCCGCAGTGCCTGGCGGGCCGCTACAACCTCTGCCCGCGGATGCGCTTCTTCGGCACCCCTCCGATCGACGGCGCCTTCAGCGAGTACGTCGTCGTCAGGGAGGAATTCGCCTACGCCGTTCCCGACGATCTGTCGGACGACGCGGCCGCCCTGATCGAGCCGCTGTCCGTGGGCGTGTGGGCCTGCGCGAAGGCGCGGGTCGGGCCGGGCACCCGCGTGCTCGTCACCGGCGCGGGCCCGGTCGGGCTGCTGTGCATGCAGGCCGCGCTCGCCTTCGGCGCCGTCGAGGTGATGATCACCGACGTCAACCCCGCCCGGCTTCGGCTGGCCCGCGAGCTGGGGGCGAGCGCGACCCTCGACGTGCGGGGCGGCCGCCTGTCCGAGGCCGGGTTCGACCCCGACGTGCTGCTGGAATGCTCGGGTCATCCGGCCGCCATCGGGGAGGCCGTCAGGGCGGTCGCCAGGGCGGGGCGCGTGGTCCTCGTCGGCATGGGCGGCGACGAGATCCCGCTGCCGCTGGCCCACGTGCAGACCCGCGAGCTCGAGGTGACGGGCACCTTCCGCTACGCCAACACCTGGCCGCGCGCCATAGCGCTCGCCGCCTCGGGACGCGTCCAGCTGGACGCGCTGGTCACCGGCCACTACGGCCTGGCCGAGGTGGAGCAGGCGCTCAAGGCAGGCGGCCGCGATCCCGAGGTGGTCAAGGCGGTTGTCCGGCCACAGGAGTGATGGAGAGATCGATGGCTACAGTCATTTACGACGAGGCGACCCGCGTCTATCCCGGATCCGACAGGCCCGCGGTGGACGCGCTCGACCTCGACATCAAGGACGGCGAATTCCTGGTCCTCGTGGGGCCGTCGGGCTGCGGGAAGTCCACCTCCCTTCGCATGCTGGCCGGGCTCGAACGGGTCGACGGCGGCCGTATCAGCATCGGCGACCGCGACGTCACCCACCTGGCGCCGCGCGACAGGGACATCGCGATGGTGTTCCAGAACTACGCGCTGTACCCGCACATGTCGGTGGCCGACAACATGGGCTTCGCGCTACGGGTGATGAAGGCGCCCAAGGAGGAGCGCGACCGCAGGGTTCGCGAGGCCGCCCGCCTGCTGGACCTTGAGGAGTACCTCGACCGCAAGCCCAAGGAGCTGTCCGGCGGGCAGCGGCAGCGCGTGGCCATGGGCAGGGCGATCGTGCGCGAGCCGAAGGTGTTCCTCATGGACGAGCCGCTGTCGAACCTGGACGCCAAGCTGCGCGTGCAGACCCGCACCCAGGTCGCCGCGCTGCAGCGCAGGCTCGGGGTGACGACGGTCTACGTGACCCACGACCAGGTCGAGGCCATGACGATGGGCGACAGGGTGGCCGTGCTGAAGGACGGGGTGCTCCAGCAGGTCGACACGCCGCTGCGGCTCTACCAGCATCCCGCCAACGTCTTCGTGGCCGGCTTCATCGGCTCGCCCGCGATGAACCTCGCCGAGTACCGGGTCGAGGGCGAGGAGGCCGTCCTCGGCCAGATGCGGGTACGGCTGAGCCGCGAGACGCTCAAGGCGATCGAGGACGAGGGCGGCGACCGCGTCGTCCTGGGCTTCAGGCCCGAGGCCGTCGGCGTGGTCGGCGACGACGACGACCAGCCCGCCTTCCCCGTCACCGTGACCGTCGTCGAGGAGCTCGGCTCGGACGCCTTCCTGTACGGCCAGCACGCCGACACGAAGGACCCCGCGCTCGTCGACCAGACCGTCATCGCGCGGGTCGACCCCAACGCGCCGCCCCCCAAGGGCGCCACGGTGCGGCTGCGGATCCTGCCGGGCAAGGAACGGCTCTTCTCCGCGGTCACCGGCCTGCGGCTGCCCGCCGCGGAGTCCAGCGGATGATCGTGTCCTGCGGCGAGGCACTGATCGACCTGGTGCCCAGGCAGGACGGCGCCTACCTGCCCCGCCCAGGAGGCAGCCCGGCCAACGTCGCCGTCGGTCTCGGCCGCCTCGGCGCCGAGGCGGCCCTGCTGGCCCGGCTGGCCGACGACGGGTTCGGCGGCCTGCTGCGCGCGCACCTGACCCGGTCGCACGTCGACCTCGGCCTCGCCGTACCCGCTGAGGAGCCCACCACGCTGGCCGTCGTCACCCTCGACGCCAGGGGCGGGGCCGAGTACGCCTTCTACGTCGAAGGCAGCGCAGACGGCGCCTGGCGCCCCGACCGGCTGCCGCCCGCGCTGCCCGAACGCGCCCGCTGCCTGCACGTCAGCGGGTCGTTCGCGCTCGCCGTACCCGGCATGGGCGACACGCTGGAGCTGCTGCTCCAGCGGGAGCGGCCCGTGCGCCCCGTCACCTTCGACCCGAATCTGAGACCACGGCTGGCCCGCGACCCCGCGCGCCTGCGCGAGAGGCTGGAGCGCTGGATCGCCCTGGCGGACCTGATCAAGGTCAGCTCCGACGACGTCGCATGGCTCGCTCCCGACGAGCCTGTCGAGGCCGTCGCGGCCCGCTGGAGGAGCCGCGGGCCGAGCATCGTCGTGGTGACGCGCGGGGCGGACGGCGTCCACGCGGCAGGACCGGCCGGAACCGTCGACCTGCCCGCCGAACGGGTGCGGGTCACCGACACGGTCGGCGCGGGGGACGCCTTCATGTCAGGCCTGCTGGCCGCCCTCGACACGACAGAGAGCCTGTCCAGGCAGCGACTGGCCACGATCTCCGCCGACACGCTGACCGTCGCGCTCACCTACGCCCAGCGCGTCGCGGCCATCACCTGCACCCGCGTGGGAGCCGACCCACCCTGGCGGTCGGAGCTGGACCCGCTGATCACCGAGCCGAGCGCTACAACGTGCCACAGCCGTCGGTGAGGCCCTTCGGAGCCGCCACGTCGCTGGGCTTCGGCTTGGGCGTCGCCTTGGCGGAGGCCGACGGGGAGGCCGACGGTGAGGGCGCGGCGGAGGCGACGCTGGGCTTCGGCGTGACCGAGTCCTTGAGCGCCTTGGCGGTGACGGTGCGGATCTTCGCCCAGTCCGGGTAGCCGGTGTTGATCAGCGGGGGCACGAACTGCACGCTGGTGACCTTCGCGTTCTTCACCTTCAGCGCCAGCGGAACCAGGTGCTCCAGCATCGGGCGGGGGATGTCGGTCCGCACCAGCTCCTTGGTGGCCAGCGCGATCCCGTTGAACCTGGTCAGCACCGTGGTGGGGTCGGCCTCCCTGAGCAGCGCGCCCATGACGCAGCGCTGCCTGCGCATGCGGGTGAAGTCGTCGCTGAAGGTGCGCGAGCGGGCGTACCACATCGCGTCGGCCCCCTTCAGCTTGCGCGTGCCCGCCTTGACCAGGCCCTCGTTGTACTTGCCGAACACGACGTCCTGCTCGACGTGGATCGTGACGCCCCCGATCGCGTCGATGAGCCTGGCGAAGCCCCACATGTTGACCAGCGCGTACCAGTCGATCTCGAGACCGAGCGTGTAACCGATGGCGTCCATCAGCGCCTGCGGGCCCTGTCCCTTCCTGCCGCCGAAGATCTCGGGGTGGGCGTCGGCGTACTCCCACACGCTGTTGAGCAGGTCACTGCGGCCGCCTGCGGCGTCGGTGGGGAGCCTGAAGCCGTCGGGGAAGCGCTTGGCCATCGGGCTGCCAGGAGGGAAGCGCACGTTCTCGAGGTTGCGCGGCAGGCTGAAGAGCACGGTGTTGCCGGTCTTCACATCGATGCTCGCGACGTTCATGCTGTCGGTCCGCACGCCGCTCCTGTTGTCGTCGGCGTCGCCGCCGAGCAGCAGGAGGTTCACCCTCGTGCGCGTGGCCCACGGGTCGGCCCGCTCGCGCTCGCCGGCCTGCGGCTCGGTGGGCTGGTTGAAGACGCTGTCGATGGTCCTGTCCGAGACCCACAGGAGCTGCGCGGTCGCGGCGAACGGCACGACGACGGCGACCGACAGGAGTCCGGCGGCGACTCCGGTGAGGAGCTGTCCCCGCTGGGGCAGCCGGCCTGGCAGGAGCACCAGGAAGGAGTGGACGACCAGGGCGAACCATCCGAGGCCGAGCACCGCGGCGGCGACCATGACCGCGCTCAGCCAGGCGCTGGAGTGGATCAGCCAGCCTGCCAGGTCCCCGTCGGCCGCCAGCACCAGCCACAACACGCCCAGCAGGAGGAGGGCGTAGCCGCCCAGCAGCGCGAGACCCGTCCTGCGCCATCCCGCGCGCAGATGCGCCGCGCCGGGAGCCACGGCGGACAGCAGCGTCCAGCCCAGCACCGCGCCCGATCCGGCGGGTCTCGTCCTGTCCGTCACGCGTAACCTGCTTCCCCATCCGGTCCGTCCTAGGCCGACGGGAGCTTACGGACCCATCACGAAATATCCGCCTATAGCCGGATGAACATCCAGCAAATCCTGCCGACCGACCGAATAACATTCGGTTCATGTCCTTCACTCAGATCGAGTACGGCGTGACCGACGGCATCGCCACCCTCACATTGAATCGCCCCGAACGGCTGAATGCGTTCACGTTCACCATGCGCAGCGAGCTCATCGACGCCTTCGATCTGGCCGACGCCGACGACTCCGTAAGGGCCGTGGTGGTCACGGGGGCGGGCAGGGCCTTCTGCGCCGGCGCGGACCTCGGCGGGGGAGGGGAGACCTTCAGCCGCGCCGACGACGGGCGGCGCGAGAGCGTCGACGGCGCACCCCGCGACGGCGGGGGCACGGTCGCGCTGCGCATCGCCGCCTCGCTCAAGCCGGTCATCGGCGCGATCAACGGCGCCGCCGTCGGCGTCGGCGTCACGATGACGCTGCCCATGGACATCAGGATCGCCGCCGACGGAGCCAGGTTCGGCTTCGTCTTCGCCCGCCGCGGCATCGTCACCGAGGCCGCCTCCAGCTGGTTCCTGCCGAGGATCGTGGGCATCTCGCAGGCCATGGAGTGGGCGGCGACAGGACGCCTCTTCCCCGCCGCCGAGGCGCTGCAGGGGCGGCTGGTCTCCAGGGTCTGTCCTGCGGACGAGCTGCTGCCCACCGCCTACGCGCTGGCCCGCGAGATCGCCGACAACACCTCGGGTGTCTCCGTCGCGGCGATCAGGCGGCTGATGTGGTCAGGGCTGTCGGCCGCCTCCCCCTGGGAGGCGCACGCCGCGGACTCCAGGCTCATGGCCGAGCTGGGCGGGGCCGCCGACGCGGTCGAGGGCGTGACCTCCTTCCTGGAGAAGCGGCCCGCCCGCTTCACGATGAAGGTCAGCGAAGCCGATGTGCCGTTCTGGCCGGCCGATCCCTATGGTGATTGACGTGTACGAGACAACGGTCCTGCGCCTGCCGTCCGACTTCGAGGGCGAGGTGGTCGCCACCCTGCTCGCCAGGACGGCCGGCTCCCGCCGCGCGGTCCTCTACCTGCACGGCTTCACCGACTACTTCTTCCAGGATCACCTGGCCGACTTCTACCTGGAGCGGGGCGTCGACTTCTACGCCCTCGACCTGCGCAAGTACGGCAGGTCACTGCTGCCCCACCAGACCAGGGGCCTGATCAGGAGCGTCACCGACTACTTCCCCGAGATCGACGAGGCCGTCCGCCTCATCAGGCAGGACCACGACGAGCTCACGCTGAACGCCCACTCCACCGGCGGCCTGGTCGCCGCCCTCTGGGCCGACAGGGCGCGCGGCAAGGGCCTGGTCCAGGGGCTCGTGCTCAACAGCCCGTTCCTCGACCTCAACGTGCCCTACCCGCTGCGGCTGGCCGCCGACCTGCTCAAGACGCCGCTGTCCTACACGACCAGGCCGCTCCCGCTGGGCGTCAGCACCGCGTACGGCCGGAGCATCCACCGCGACCACGGCGGCGAGTGGGACTTCGACCTGGAGCTCAAGCCTCTGGGCGGCTTCGACGTGCACGCCACCTGGCTGGCCGCCATCCGCAGGGCGCAGCGCCGCCTGCACAGGGGACTCGCCGTCGACGTGCCCGTGCTGGTGCTGGCGGCCGCGGCGGGGCTGAGGGTGCGCGACTTCAGCCCGGAGGCGCGCTCGGCCGACATCGTGCTCGACCCGCGTCAGATCGCCAGATGGTCCACCTCGATCGGGCCGCACGTCACCTGCGTGCGGGTGCGCGACGGCATCCACGACCTCGTGCTGTCGGCCGAACCCGTGCGCAAGCAGGTCTTCGACGAGATCGACCGCTGGACACGCGCCTACGTCCAGGGGTGATCACCAGGGGATGGCGAACAGGCCGTAGTAGGCGGCGGCCACCAGCAGCAGCCCGGTGCCGCCGAGCACGCCTGCCATCGCCACGTGCTGCCACCTGCTCGGCCGCATGCCCTCGCGCAGCCCCGACACCACCGCCGCCACGGCCGTCACCTCCTGCAGCAGCATGAGGACGGCCAGCGCCCTGACCACCAGCCACCCGGCCAGCACGGCGGGCCACGCGCCCGCCTGGTTGATCGAGAACATCACCAGCAGCATGATGAAGGCGAGCACCGCGGCCAGCAGGCCGAGGCCCGTCCACACCATCCTGTGCAGCCTGCGCCTGATCGGCGGCCACAGCCTGGCGTTGGTCTCCTCCAGCGTCGTGTGGCGGCCGCGCAGCCTGACGAACATCACGGCCACGGGCCCCGCGACGTAGCCGACCGCGGCCAGGCAGATCGTCAGGCCCAGCATGGCGCCCCCCGCGTACCAGGGGGCGGCCGGCACGTCGCTGGCCGCGAAGCGCTGCACGGGGGTGGCCCCCGCCAGGTGCAGCGCGGGCTTGGCGGTGTCGGGCAGGCCGAGGATCCAGTTGCCGAGCGTGTCGAGGTAGCCGGGGGTGAAGGGGCCGCCGCTGATGCGCATCGCGTGGTCGGCGCTGTCGAGATAGCGGATGGTGTAGTCGTCGTTGCCCGCCGCCGTCAGGCCCTTGATCAGGGCCTCGGTGCTCTCGACGAAGGGGATCGAGGGGTCGGCGGTGCCGTACAGTGCGAGGACGGGCTGCCTGACGCCCTGCAGCGCGGGCAGCGCGTCGTAGCGCAGGAAGTTGAAGCCCACGCCGCCCATGGCCCTGGTCAGCAGGTCGCGCGCGCCGATCGGCGCGCGCAGGCGCAGCAACTGCTCGTTCAGCGCCCACGCGACCTGGCGCAGCGGCGAGACGTTCGGGGAGGAGACCAGCACGACGAAGCCGACGGCCGAGCTCTTGGCCGCGGCGATCGGCACCACCCAGCCGCCCTCGCTGACCCCCCACACGCCGGTGCGGGCAGGGTCGACGTCGGGCCTGGCGCGCAGGTGGCCGACCATCCGCAGCACGTCGTCGGCGAGCAGGCCGAAGTCCCTGCTGCGGAAGTCGTAGCCGATCTCCCTCTTGTCGTAGGCGAGCGTGACCACGCCCGCCCTGGCCAGGAACTCCGCCTGCGGCGCGAACTCCTCGCGCGAGCCGTTGCCCGAGCCCGACACGAACACCATCGCAGGGTGCCTGCCGGGCCTCAGCGGCACCCTGATCGTGCCGTGCAGCCACTGGCGCTCGGCGCGGATGGAGAAGCGCTCGGTGCGGAAGGAGCCGGTCGCCGCCACGGGACGCCGCTCACCCGCGGGCTGAGGGGGCAGCGACTGGAAGACCGGATCGGCCGTGAGCGGAGGGGGGTCGAAGGCCGGAGGCAGGGCGTAGCCCACCGTCGCGAGAGCCATCAGCACCAAGCCGACGGCCACGCTCAATGTGCCTCGGCCGGTGGGCATCGGCCTCCCCATGTGAGTTGGTTTGCCCGCTGATCTTCTAGCCTACTCCCGGCGGCCTCACCGGCGCCCATGATAAATGTCGGTGGAAGCTGTTAGCTTCCTGCCTCATGCGCCTCTTGCACACCTCCGACTGGCACCTCGGCCGGTCCTTCCACCGCGAGAGCCTCATCGAGGGCCAGGCGGCCTTCGTCGACCACCTGGTCGAGACGGTCAGGGCCGAGAAGGTGGAGGTGGTGGCGGTCTCCGGCGACGTCTACGACAGAGCGCTGCCCTCCGTCGACGCGGTCGCGCTGTGCAACGAGGCGCTGCGGCGGCTGGCGGGCGCCGGGGCGCGCGTCGTCCTGATCAGCGGCAACCACGACTCCGCGCGCCGCCTCGGCTTCGGCGCCGACCTGATCGACTCGGCGGGCGTCCACCTGCGCACCGACCCCTCGCGCGCGTGGGAGCCCGTGCTCATCGGCGACGTCGCCTTCTACGGCATCCCCTACCTGGAGCCCGAGCTGGTGCGCGGCCCCTGGGAGCTGGCCGAGCGCAGCCACACCGCGGCCCTGTCCCATGCGATGGCGCGCGTCAGGTCCTCTCTCGTACGGCAGCGCCGCTCGGTCGTGCTCGCCCACGCCTTCGTCGCAGGCGGCGCCGCCAGCGACAGCGAACGCGACATCAGCGTCGGCGGCGTGGCCCAGGTGCCCCTCTCCCTCTTCGACGGCATCGACTACGTCGCCCTCGGCCACCTGCACGGCCGCCAGCGCATGTCGCCTTCGGCGCGCTATTCGGGCTCACCGCTCGCCTACTCCTTCTCAGAGGCCGACCACGTGAAGGGCTCGTGGCTGGTGACGGTCGGCTCTCCCGAGGCCGACTTCGTCCCCGCCCCCGTGCCCCGTCCTGTCGGGCGGCTGCGCGGCCGGCTGGAGTCGCTGCTGACCGACCCGTCGCTGGCCGACCGCGAGGACCACTGGCTGCAGGTCACGCTCACCGACCCCGTACGCCCCAAGGCCGCGATGGACCGGCTGAGGGCCCGTTTCCCGCACACGCTGGCGCTCGCCTTCGACCCGCAGGGCGCCGTGCCCGGCGCTCCCGCCGCCCCGCTGAGCGGGCGGCCCGAGGCGGAGGTGGCGCTCGACTTCGTCCGCGAGGTGCGCGGCGAGCCCGCCGACCCGATGGAGGAGCGGCTGCTGCGCGAGGCCGTCGAGGCGTCGAGGATCAAGGAGGTCCTGGTCTAGATGCGGCCGCACCGGCTGACGCTGACGGCGTTCGGGTCCTTCCCCGGCACCGAGACTGTCGACTTCGACGCTCTCGCCGAGGCGGGGCTCTTCCTCGTCCACGGGCCCACGGGCGCGGGCAAGACGACCCTGCTCGACGCGCTCTGCTTCGCCCTCTACGGCGTGGTGCCCGGCCAGCGCAACAGCGCGCGCAGCCTGCGCTGCGACCACGCCGCGCCGTCCGTGGGGCCGTCGGTCGAGCTGGAGGTGACGCTGAGAGGCCGCACGCTGCGGATCCAGCGCTCGCCCTCGTGGACCCGTCCGAAGCTGCGCGGCACCGGGTTCACCGAGGAGAAGGCCAAGGTCATCGTCTCCGAACAGGTGCGCGGCCAGGAGTGGCAGGGGCTGACCACCCGGCACGACGAGGCGGGCGACCTGATCGGCCAGCTGCTCGGCATGAACGCCGACCAGTTCTGCCAGGTCGCGATGTTGCCTCAGGGCGACTTCGCGCGCTTCCTGCGAGCCGACGGCGACGAGCGGCGGCGGCTGCTGGAGCGGCTCTTCACGGTGAAGGTGTTCACGGCGGCCGAGGCGTGGCTGGCCGAGCACCGCAAGCGGACGTGGAGGGAGTCGCAGGAGGGCCGGCAGGAGGTCGAGTTCACGGTCAAACGACTGGAGGAGGCCGCGGGAGAGACCCTGCTGCACGCGGTCTCTCCCGCGGCTTCGTCCTTCGCCGTGTCCGCGTCCGTGCCCGTGGCCGGGGTGGTCCCCGCGCCCAGGCCCGAGGCGGACGGCGAGGCGGCGCCCACGCAGGAGAGCGACCCGCTCCGCTGGTCGGGCCTGCTGCTCGAGGCGGCCAGGACACTCGCGGGCCAGACCACCACGGCCTGGTCCGCGGCGGCGGCCACGCTCAGGGAGCATCGCGACAGGGTCGAGCAGGCGACCGCGCTCGCCGACAGGCAACGCCGTCACGCGGAGGCGAGCAGGCTGCGGCGGGCGCTCGACGAGCGCGCGGAGGAGCGCTCCGACCTCCTCACGATCCTCGACGAGGCCACCAGGGCCGACAGGGTGCTCCCGCTCATCACCGCCGCCAGGCAGCGCGCCGAGGCGGCGGGCAAGGCCCGCGGTCTGGCCGCCGACGCCCTGGCCCGCGCCCGTCCCCTCCTCGGCCGGCCTGCCGGGTTCGAAGGTTTCTCCCGGCCTCTGCCCGGCCGGCAGTCGGGCCCCTTCGGCTCATCCGGCTCCTTGGGTTCTTGGGGTCCTGAGGGGGCCGACCTCGGGATGCTCGCGGAGATGGAGCGTGAGAGGCTCAGCGAGATCTCCAAGATCGCCGAACTCCTCGTCGACGAGACCAGACTCGCCCAGCTCCACCGCGACCGCCGGACCGTCGAGCACGAGATCGCCACCCTGTCCACCAGAGAACGAGCGATCGCCTCCAGGCTGGAGGTGCTGCCCGGCCTGGCGAGGTCGGCCGACGAGGCCGCGGCACAGGCGAGGCTCGACGCCGCGCGCATCCCCGCCGCCGAGGCCGCTCTCGCGTCCGCCACGGCCCGCCTCGAAGCGATCGAACGCCGCGACCGGCTGACGGCCGAGCTCGCCACGGCTCACACCGAGATGGTGCGCCGCCTCCGCGCGTCCGCCCCCCTCTCACCGGCCCTGGCCGCTCTGGTACCACCTCTCACCCCGCCCCCGTCCCCACCGGCACCCGCCACATCCATCCCTCCGTCCTCCGCCGCCTCGCCCTTCACGGAGTCGGCGCGTCCTACGTCTGAGGCTTCGGCGGCGTCCTCTTCCGTGCCGGGATTGGATCCCGGCTCGCTCTCTCCCGGCGCGCTCCCTCCCGGGTCGCTCCTTTCCACGTCGGGTTCAGCTGTGTCTGGGTTGCTCGAAGGGGGATCCGTGGCGGGAGGGCTCCTCGAGCGGCACCTGGGCGATGGCTATCTGGGCGGGGCGCATGGGGCCGATCCAGTCGGTGATATCCGGGCGGGCCGGCTCTGGCGGGCCGTCAAAGAGGAGGCACGGAGAGCCGAGCGCACTCTCGGCGACCAGCTCGCCACCCTCGAAGGTCTACGCGCTGACGAATCGCGACTGGCCGAGCTCGACGAGCGGCTGGCCGTACTCGATGCCGAACTGTCCGTGCTCGCCGAACGCGAGCTGGCCGCCCGCGCCGCAGCGGACGATCTGCCCGCGGCGCTCCACGAGGTCGCGGGACAGCTGGCCGCGGCGCGGGCAGCGGCGGGGCGGCTGCCGTCCGCGACCGCGGCGTGCGACGCGGCCGCCTCCGGGCTGGCGACGGCAGGCCGCAGGCAGGAGCTGGAAGAGGAGGCGGAGGCGGCCCGCGACGCGTACGGCGCGGCCGTCGAGACGGCGCAGGCGCTTCGCGACCACCTGCAGGAGATCCGCCAGGCCCGCATCGAGGGCATGGCCGCGGAGCTGGCCGCCCAGCTGTCCGACGGTGCCCCGTGCGCGGTGTGCGGCTCGCCCGACCACCCCGAACCCGCCGCCCCCGCCCCGATCGCGTACGTCGCCGACGACGAGAGCGAGGCGCAGGCGGCCTACGACGCGGCGCTGGCCGAGCGTCAGTCGGCCGACAGCGTCCTGTCCTCGCTCAGCTCGCGACTCGACGAGCTCGCGGGCGCGCCGACCGTGGCAGAGGCGGAGGCCGAACTGGCCGCGCTCTCTGCCGAACTCGACGCCCTGACCGCGCTCGCCTCGCAGGAGGAGGGTCTCGAGCGGGCGGCGCAACGACTGGAGTCCGAGCTCGAACAGGCCCTTGACCAGCTCCACGAGACGGAAAGACGCCTGACGGAGGCCCGTACGGCAAGCGCAGGGCTGGAGGGCGAACGGGCCCGCGTCCTGGCGAGGCTGGACGAGGCACGAGGCGAGGACGCGAGCCTGGGCGCGCGGAGGGAGCGGTTGGGCGGCGAGATCAGCAGCCTGGCCGAGCTCGCGGGGTCCGCCGAGCGGGTGGGCGAGATCGCCGCCCGGCTCGACGACGCTCTCACCGCTCTCGCGAGCCTCCTGACCTCGGCTCCCGGTCCGCACACCTCCAGACCTCCGGACCCCGCAACGCCGACGGGCACGCGGACGAACTCGGCCTCGGACGCCGGGGCGAGCCAGTCCCACGCGGACTCGGCCGGGGGTGAGGCCGGTAGAGGGTGGGCCGTCTCGGCGGGCGGCGCGTGGGCCGATGCGGCCGTTGCTGTGCGGGTGAGCAGGAAGTGGGCTGACGGTGTTCGTGTCGTCGCCGAGCGCGAGCTGGCCAGGCTGAGGAGAGCCGCCGACACCTATCCCGGCCTGGCGGGCACCGCAGGGGAGCTCGCCGATGAGCAGACACGGCTGGGCGCCGCGTTCAGGGAGCTCGGAGTCGCCCTGGCCGCCTGCCGTACCAGAGTCGAAGAGCTCGCAGCCGAGGCGGAGAGGCTGGCTGAGCGGATCCACGTCGCCAGAGGCCAGGACGCGACGCTCGTCGCCAGGCTCGAACGGCTCAAGGAGGAGGCGCAGTTGCTCAGGGAGGCGCACGAGGCCACCCAGGCGGCCATGAGCGCCGCCGCTGAGCATCGCGACGCCGTCCAGGCGGCGGAGGAGGCGGCCAGGCAGGCGGGATTCCTCGACGCCGACGACGTCCTGCCCGCCGTACGCACGCAGGAAGAGAAAGAGGAGAAGGCCGAGCGGCTGCGCGAGCTCGACGCGCGGCACGCGGCGGTGACGCGCACGCTGGCCGATCCCGAGCTGGTGGCGGCCGCCGCGCAGCCGCCGCAGGACCTGGCGGCGCTGGAGGCCGAACGAGAGCAGGCCGAACGGGAGCACACCGCGCTGGCCTCGGCCCGTGACCGGGCGGAGCGGCGGGTGAGCAGGCTCGCCGAGCTGCACGAGGAGCTGACGGCGTGCCTCGGCCGCTGGCAGCCCGCCGCCGACAGGCACCGCCTGGCCGAACGGCTGGCGGCGCTGGCCAGCGGCACCTCAGGTGACAACCAGTGGAGCATGAGCCTGTCGTCGTACGTGCTGGGGGAGCGGCTCAGGCAGGTCGTCGACGCGGCCAACGAACGGCTGGACCACATGTCAGGCGGGCGCTACCGGCTTCAGCACGACCTGCGGAAGACGGCGGGGGCGCGTGGCAGGGCGGGCGGCGGGCTCGGACTGCGGGTGCTCGACGGCTGGACGGGGGTGGACCGCGATCCTGCGACGCTGTCGGGAGGGGAGTCGTTCATCACCTCGCTGGCGCTGGCGCTCGGACTGGCCGACGTGGTGACGGCCGAGGCGGGGGGCGCGGAGATCGGCACGCTGTTCGTGGACGAGGGCTTCGGGACCCTCGACGAGGACACGCTCGACGGTGTGCTGGACATCCTCGACGGGCTGCGTGACGGCGGGCGCGCGGTCGGCATCGTCAGCCACGTCGCCGAGCTGCGGACGAGGATCCCGGCCCAGCTCAGAGTGGCCAAGTCGAGGAAGGGCTCCACGCTTTCGGTGATCGCGGGCTGACGTCTGTCCGGGCTGATCCTCATGTGGAGCGCCCGACGATGTCGGTGGTCGCCAAGCTGACGTCTCTCTGGGTCATCACGTGAAAGGGCGACTTCGGCGGGTGTGACAGGGCCCTCGGGGATGCGCTTGCGGAAGAGGACCCGTCGGTGGTGGCCGAGCTGAGGCCAGGCGCGGGGGTCATCGCCTGGGAGAGCGTCGGTGGGTTGGGCGGTCCTCTTGGGGGTGGACTCGTCGGGGGAGGGCTCGAGGAGTTGTCCACGGGGCCGAGCTGATGTGTCGAACCGACGAACGCGGCCGGGCCCGCATCGCGTGCGGTGGCGGAGCCGGTGCGGTGTCCTGCATGTGTTGCCCTGCCCCAGGGGGCGGGTGATGAGTCCCGTCCCCCGGCTCGGACAAAGGATGTTGCCTAGAGGACCTTCAGCAGTCCGCCGTCGATGATGTAGTCACTGCCGGTGACGTAGCCGGCGGCTGGGGAGGCGAGGAAAACGATCACGTTGGCGACTTCCTGCGGGGTGCCCCAGCGGCCCAGAGTGACGTTGATCTGTTCGGGTAGGTCGGTCATGAGCTGCTGGTAGTCCGCGCCGCGGGCTTGGCTGACGCGCGGGCCGTACTCATCCCAGAGGGGTGTGCGGATGAGCGCGGGCGAGACGGTGTTCACCCGGATGCCGCGCGGGCCCAGCTCGTCGGCGAGGCCCTTGCTGAAGGCCGTGAGTGCGCCTTTGGAGGCGCCGTACCAGTGCGGCCCAGAGGCCGGCCAGTGGGCCACACTGGTGGAGACATTGACCACCGCCTCGCGCAGGCTGGGCAGCAGCGCCCGGGTGATGCGCACGGTGCTGAAGAAGTTGAGCTCGAAGGCCCGCTGCCAGGTCGAGTCGGAAAGGTCGGGCAGTCCACCGAGGTCCAGACCTGCCAGCCCGCCGACGCCGTTGACGAGCAGGTCGACGCCGCCGAACTCGCTTTCGGCGATCCGCCGCAGCTGCTCGACACCTTCCGGGGTGAGCAGATCGGCCTCGACGGTGATGGCGCCGGTCTGCTTCAGTTGATCCGTGACCGTGCGGTCGGCGCCGAGCACCGTCACCCCTTCGGCGATCAGAGTGCGGACGACCGCGCCTCCGATACCTCCACTGGCGGCCGTGACAACGGCGGTCTTCCCAGCGAGCTGCAGATCCATGATTTTCTCCTCACGTCCGTTCGTTGCCCTCACTGTGCCGGGCACCGCTGACGATCGGCTGGGGGTTGACTGAGGGCTCTCAGGCAGGCGCAATCCGGCACTACGGCTGGCGTGCGCCATACGGACCTCTGCCAAGGACGAGCGGTGGCCAGCCCTGTTGGCGCACCGCTGCCATCTGGCGAACGTGGTGATGTGGATCGCGTCCGCGACCTGATCGCGGCCGGGTCGAGAGCCGACCATCAGCGAACCGTGCGTGGCGGTCGGCAGAGTGGGGCCCATGAAAGCACTGATCTTCAACCCTGACCTGTCCTTCGGCGTCGTTCCCGACCCGGTCCCGTCGCCCGCACAGGCGCTCGTCCAGGTGTCGGCCGTTTCTCTCAACTTCGGGGAGATCGCCTTCAGATCCCCGCAGATTCGGCCCGATCACGTCTCGGGTTGGGATGCGGCCGGAGTGGTCGTGCGGGCGGCCGCCGACGGTTCGGGGCCCGCTGTGGGCGCCCGTGTGGTGACGTTCGGCTGGTCGGGGGCGTGGGCCGAGTTGCGGGCCGTGGACACCGCTGAGCTGGCCGTCGTACCGGACGACGTCGATCTGGCCTTGGCCGCTGCCCTGCCGGTCGCGGGTGTCACCGCGCTCCAGGCGGTGCGGCGGCTCGGCTCGGTGCAAGGGCGCAGAGTGCTGGTCACCGGGGCGTCGGGCGGCGTCGGCAGATACGCCGTCCAGCTGGCCGCCCGTGCGGGGGCGCACGTGATCGCCTCCGTCGGCAGTGCGTCGCGGGCCGAGGGACTGCCCGAGCTGGGCGCGGCGGAGGTGGTGCTCGGGCCCGCCAACCTTCGCGGCCGGGTGTACGGCGTGCTGGACACCGTGGGCGGGCAGCAGCTGGCCGAGGCGTTCTACCGGTTGGAGGACGACGGCGTGATCCAGGCCATCGGGAGGGCCGCCAAGGAGCCAACAGTGATCGACTTCGAGGAGGCGGGGAGCCGGTCCCTGCGCGGACGGATCGAGAACTTCAACGTGAGCACTCCCTTCGCCGACGACCTCGCCGAACTCGTCCGCCTCCTGTCCAGGGGCGAGCTGGACGCTCAGGTGGGCTGGCGCGGCCCGTGGGACCAGGCCATGGCCGCGGCGGACGCCCTCCTGACGCGCCGGGTCCAGGGCAAGGCCGTCCTCACCCTCCCTTGAGGACCAAGCCCTGGAAGGTCACGACGAACTGCTCGGCGAGTTCGCGGGCGCAGACCACGGGGTTGATGCCGGGACGGGTGGCTCCGGCCGCCAGCGTGCCGTCGATCAGCAGGAGGAACTGGTCGGCCGCGTGTGCGGGCCGGGGATGCCCGCGGGCCGTGAGGTCGGGTCGGCTCATCATTCATGACGCGACCCGCAGGAACGATCTCGCTGAGAACGGGGCTGGAGCCGCGTGTCGAGATCGTTCGGACATGGGTTCGTCGGCATTGGAGGCACCTGTTCGAGCACGAGTGTCAACAGACGCTCGTTATCGGGGTCCGGAGCTTCGGCGTGCTGGTGTGGGCGGTTCTGCCAGTGATGACGTCGTTCCGCTGGAGCGCCGGTTGCCACTCCAGCGTTGCGCGATGGTCTGCTCGATGCTGAGCAGGGCTTCGAGTTGCTGTGCGGACAGCGACTCGGTGAAGTGGCGGTGGATCGAGGCGAGATGGGCCGGGGCGGCCTCGGCGTAGACCTGCCAGCCGGACTCGGTGAGCACGATGTCGTCGCCGCGGCCGTCGAGCTGGCGAAGGTCGGTGGTGACCCCGAGGCCAGGGCCGCCGTGACGCTCGCGCTGGTGACCGGCCTGCGGTTGAGCGTGCGGGCCGGCCAGTGCACGGGCGAGGAGGCGGCGGCGCTGCTCACCGCCCATCTCGACGGGATGTGGTGACCAGGCGCGAGATGAGGCTGCTGGAGAGCTGGCCGGGCGTGTGGAGGCAGCCGACCGGGCCAGAAGCGAGGCGGTCCTGCTCGACATCCTTGCCGGCGGTGATGCCGGGATCTGGAGAGGACCCCGGTGACCACCTGTGGCTGCGCGGGTCGACATCCCGTCAGGCGGCGTCGAGGGCTTCGGTGATCTTGCGGATCATGTCGGCCATGGTGGGGCTGGGCTGGCCCTTGTGGGTCTGGGCGGCTGCTTCGATGGCGACGATGACGGTGCGGCGGAAGTTGTCGGCCTCTGCCGGAGTCTGCTTCTTGAGCAGGCTCATGGCTGCCGTCAGGGCCGGCAGCACCTGGTCGGCGAGTTCGGCCACGGACTTGCCGTACTTCACGCCCTTGGGCGCCTTGGTGAGCACGTGCCCGGCCAGGCCGGTCGCGGAGGTCAGGGCGATGGAGCCGTGGGTGGCGGCCCTGTGGGGTGAGCCGGCGGCGCCGGCGGCAGCCATCAGCGAGATGGCGCCCCACGCGGCGAGGCGGAGGGTGGTCTTGTCCTGGTCGGTGAGGGTGATGGACATGATGGTGTGCTCCTTCGAGTCTGACATCCAATGGAATGCGGTCCTGTTGGTGCCCGGGGGCCAGGGTTGCTCAGGTCGGGTCGCCCGAGCGGATCTCACCCGGCCTTGAGGGCTCCATCGCTGAACCGTTCATGGCGTCAACTTTCGCCGACCGCTCTGATACCGGGCCGTCGCCGTCCTGACACGACCGCTGACGCGACACCGCATCAGACCTGATCGCCGCGGGACCTCCGACGGCCTGGCGCGCCGCCCGACGCGGCCGTCACCACCGGGCTCCTGGCGACACCGTCGACGGCAAGCCATGTACGTGACAACGGGCTGCCATCACGTACGTGGAGCCGTCTTCCGATCATGGCCGAGCTGGGGACCCACCCCTCGCCGCGGTGCGCGATTCGGGCACGCCCGAGAGACGAACCCACCTTCTGCGGGCGACACACTGACCGTCAGTGGGATCGTGTGACTGGAGAGGTTGGAGGGGTGGAGGTTCCACGCGGGACCATGTCCTGACACGATTGGGTCATGGTGAGTATTGGTCAGGTGGTCATCGGCGTCGACGACATGCGAAGGGCCGTCCGATTCTGGAGCCAGGCGCTGCATTACATTCCCCGCTCAGGGGCGGTGACGGACGACTGGACCATCCTCGATCCCGTCAACGGTCTCGGCACCCCGCTCGCGCTCGACGTCAGCGTCTCCCCCGTGCAGGAACATCCGAGGATGCACCTCGACCTGTTCACCGAGAACGCGCTCGAGCACGCCGCCGAGGTCGAGCGGCTGATCGCCCTGGGCGCGCAGAAGGTCGACTGGGACCTCTATCCCGCCGATCCCGACTTCACGGTGCTCGCCGACCCCGAGGGCAACCGGTTCTGCGTGATCGACCTCAGCCACGGCTGACGGCCCGACCGGCGATTCGACAGAAATGTCCGCACGGTGTCAGAGGCCGTGGTGTAGCTGATACGGTCGGCGGACCACCACGTAAGACGCAATCCCGCATAGTGAGACACAGTATGGTCCAGGCCCCCGCCGCCGCGCAGCCCTCGAGAACGCGCATCGCCGCCGCCAGCCTCATCGGCACCGCGATCGAGTTCTACGACTTCTACATCTACGGAACCGCCGCCGCCCTGGTGCTCAACACCGCCTTCTTCCCCGAGATGGACAATCTGGCGGGCAGGCTCGCGGCCTTCTCGACGTTCGCCGTGGCGTTCGTCTCCCGCCCGCTCGGCTCGGCGATCTTCGGGCACTGGGGTGACCGCATCGGCCGTAAGTCCATGCTGGTCGTCTCGCTGCTGCTGATGGGCCTGTCCACGGTCGCGATCGGGCTGCTGCCCGGCTACACCGCCATGGGCGTGGCCGCGCCCGTGCTGCTGGTGCTGCTGCGGTTCACCCAGGGCATCGGCCTGGGCGGCGAGTGGGGCGGCGCGGCGCTGCTGGCCACCGAGCACGCCCCGCCGGGCAAGCGCGGCTTCTACGCGATGTTCCCGCAGCTCGGCCCTTCGGTCGGGTTCATCGCCGCCAACGGCCTGTTCCTCATCCTCGGCGCCGTCCTCACCGACGAGCAGTTCGTGAGCTGGGGCTGGCGGCTGCCCTTCGTCGCCAGCCTGCTGCTCGTGGTGATCGGTCTCTACGTCCGGCTGAAGATCTCCGAGACACCGGTCTTCCAGGCGGCGATGGACGAGCGGAAGATCGCCAAGGTGCCGTTCGTGGGCCTCATGCGCCACCAGTGGCGGCGCGTGCTGCTCGGCGCCGGCGCGATGGTCATCACCTACACCCTCTTCTACACCGCCACCACCTACTGCCTGTCGTACGGCACCGCGACGCTGGGGATCCCGCGCACCACGATGCTGGCGCTGACCATGATCGGCGTGCTGTTCATGGCCGCGGGCACGGTCGTCTCCTCGCTGGTCTCGGACCGGCTGGGCCGCCGCCGTACGCTCATCGCGGGCACCGGTGTCGCGATCGCCTGGGGGCTGGTGATGTTCCCGCTGATGCAGACCGCCTCCGTTCCGCTGGTCGGGCTCGCGCTGTCCGGGGCGCTGGCGTTGATGGGTCTGATCTTCGGCCCGATGGGCGCGTTCCTGCCCGAGCTGTTCCGCACCGAGTACCGCTACAGCGGCGCCTCCGTCGCCTACAGCCTGGGCGGCGTCCTCGGCGGCGCGGTCCCGCCGCTGATCGCCACCCAGATGCAGGCCAGCGGCCTCGGCGTGTTCTCCGTCGGCGTGTACGTCTCCGCCATGGCGGTCCTCAGCCTGCTCTGCCTGCTCGCCCTGCCCGAGACCGGCGAGGAGAGCATGTAGCGTCAGCCCTCGCCGAGTTGGCCGGGGAACATCAGGGCCAGCTCGCGCGGGTAGGCGGCGACCAGCCGCAGCTCGTCGTCGGTGAGGGGCCTGCCGCTCATCGCGTTGCACAGCTGGACGAGCTGGAAGGCCAGCTCCTCGTCGACGGGCTCGACCTCGAGCCCGTCCATGACGTGCCTGAACCCGGCCTTTCCGCCGTACTCCCCGGTCAGCACGACGCGCCCCCTGCGCGCGTGCCAGTCGGAGGGGAAGGGGCCGAGCGTGCTCTCGTCGTAGAGCTCGTAGTTGCCGTGGTCCTTCAGCGCTCCGTCGGCGTGGATGCCGGACTCGTGCGCGAACGCGTTCACCCCCACCCCCACCTGGTTGTACGGCAGCGCCTGCCCGAAGGCGTAGCTCGCCCACAACGCGAACCTGCGCGCCCACGACAGGTCGAGGGCGTCACCGATCTCGGCGCTCAACCCGAAGCCGTGGCGGAAGGCCAGGATCGTCGAGAGCAGGTCCGCGTTGCCCGAACGCTCGCCGATGCCGTTGACGCACGTGTTGATCCAGGCGTCCTGCCCCGCCTCCAGATCGCCGAGCGCGCCCGACACCGAGTTGGCCACCGCCATGCCCAGGTCGTTGTGGCAGTGGGTCTCGATCGGCATGGCCGTGGCGGCGGCCAGCTTGGCGAAGCGCTCGCGGATCCTGTCGGGGGTGTCGCCGCCGATCGTGTCGCAGTAGCGCACCCTGTCGGCCCCCGCCTCCTTGGCCGCCAGCGCGAACTCCAGCAGGAAGCCGTCGTCGGTGCGCGAGCCGTCCTCGGCGTTGACCCCGATCGTCTCCGCGCCCGCGTCCTTGGCCACCGCCACCGCGGCGGTCATCTCCCTGATGATCGAGGCGCGGTCCAGCCTGCCCCTGAACTTGTTCTGGATCATGTAGTCGGAGGTGGAGATGGACAGGTTGTAGTGCCTCAGCCCGAGCGGCACCGCCTTCTCCACATCGCCTGGCACGCCTCTGCACCACCCGCTCAGCCGCAGCTCTCCCATCGCCCCCGCCTGGGCCAACGCGACCTGGGCCCTGACGTAGGGAACCTCGTGGAAGAGGAAGGGGAAGCCGATCTCCGACTGAGCCACGCCGAGCCTGCCCAGGTAGAAGTTGACCATGGTCTTGCCGAACTTGGACAGGCCGGTGCGGGCGGTCTGCACGCCGTCCCTGTTGGTCACGTCGAGGAAGTGAATCTGTGGCATGAACCCACGTTGACATCATCACTCGACATGTATCAATATTGATTTTCGTCAATATTGGAGGATGCGGTGGAGTGGATCGACGCGGCCACGGCGGCCGAACGGCTCGGCGTGAAGCCCGCCACGCTCTACGCCTACGTGAGCAGGGGAGTGCTGCGCCGCAGGCACGGCGAGGACGGGCGGCGCAGCTTCTTCGACGCGGCGGAGATCGAGCAGCTGGCCAGGCGGGGACGGCCGCGCAACCCGCCCCCCGAGCTGGTCATCGAGTCGGCGATCACCGCGCTGGGCGTCGACAGGCCGTACTACAGGGGGATCGACGCGCTCGACCTCGCCAGGAGGAGCCCCTTCGAGGCCGTGGCCGCGTGGCTGTGGGGCGTCGACGAGGAGGACGCGCTGCCGCCGTGGCAGGGGGACCCGGAGGGGATCCGCGCGGCGGCCGAGGCGCAGGGGAGCCTGCCCGAGGGGTTGCTGCCGCTCGACCGGCTCCAGGTGATCACCACGGTGCTCGGCGCCACGGACTCGCTGCGCTACCAGCTCGACCCCGCCTCCGTCGCGGCGACGGGCCGCCGCCTGATCGCGGGCCTGGTCGACGCCCTCCCCGCCCAGCCCGGCGTGGACGCCCCGGCCACGCGGCTCGGCCGAGGCGCCCAGGAGACCTCGGCCATGGAGAGCGCCGCGACGTCCGACGCAACCCTCCCCGGAGTCTCCCGGCGTGCGGGGGACTCGGAGGATCACCCCCCGTCCGTGGCGGACGGCGGCTCACCGGGCAACGGAGGTTCAGAGGGTGGTGGGGGGTCAGGCGGTGGTCTGCCCTCGGGTGGGTTGATCGCGGCGCGGTTGTGGGGACGGTTGACGCCTCACGCGCCCGACCCCGCTCTCCTGTCCGCCCTCCAGGCCGCGCTGGTCCTGCTCGCCGATCACGAGCTGGCCGCCTCCACCCTGGCCGCGCGCGTCGCCGCCTCCGCCAAGGCCGATCCCTACGCCGTCGTCCTCACCGCCCTCGGCGTCCTCGGCGGCCCCCTGCACGGGGGCGCCTCCTACGGCGCCGAACGGCTGCTGGCCGAGGTCGCCGAGCCCTCACGCGCCTCCCGCGTGATCACCGAGCGGGTACGGCGAGGCGAACGCATCCCCGGCTTCGGCCACAGCGTCTACAAGAACGGCGACTCCAGGGCCACCGTCCTGTTCGAGATCCTCACCCACGCCGCCCCCGGCCACCCCGCGCTGGACGTGGCGCAGGCCGTCAGGAAGGAGCTGCGCCGCCGCAGGCTGCCCGACCCGAACATCGACTTCGCGCTGGCCACCCTCACCTCCCTGTCCGGAATGGTCCCAGGCGCGGGGGAGGCGATCTTCGCCGTGGCCAGGACGGCGGGCTGGCTGGCCCACGCGATGGAGGAGTACGCCAAGGGGACGCTGCTGCGTCCACGCGCCTCCTACATCGGCCCGCCCCCGCGCTGACGGCCGCCACCGGATGTTCACCCGCCGATCGCCCTGCAGCGTGTGAACCCCCGCCAGGGTCGTCCCGCAAGATCGACTTGGGGGTCGGGGTGACAGCGGAGTTCCTGGTCGGGCAGGCCTCGCTCGAGGCGGCGGCGGCGCGGGGCATGGAGGAGTCGGCCGTCGCGCTGCGGCACCACGCCGACGGCGGCGCTGCGGACGCAGGTCCTGCCGGTGGTCGACGGCGCAGTGACCTTCGCCGCCACGGACAACGCCGGTCAGCACATCGACGCGCTCCACGGCTACCGATCCGCGCGCGTCATGGTGGGAGGCCGCCAGGCGCCTCGCCCATCGGGTGAGGACCGCGGCTTCAGGATCTTCGCACCTGCCGGCAGAGTGGTCATTCAGCCGACATGATCCACGGGATCGCCCTAGTAGCCGCGAGTGCGGCGGGCGGCGGGCCTGATCCTGCGGGCCAGGCCCCGCCCGCGGAAGGCGCGCAGGATCTCCGCTCCCATGATCACCCCGGCGCCGATGCCGACGGCGATCGACAGCGCCTCGATCAGGTGCAGCGCGCCCGCGGAGACGTTGTCCAGGCTCAGCTCCAGCATGCCGCGGTACAGCGCGCTGCCGGGCAGCAGCGGGCCGATGGCCGGGATCACGAAGACGGCCGACGGGACCCGCACCCTGCGCGCGTAGGCTGTGCCGAGCAGGCCGACCACCGCGGCGGCGATCGCCGTCGCGCCGATCAACGGCACGCCGTGCCGGGCCAGCCACACGAACGTCAGCCAGATCAGCCCGCCGCCCAGCGCGCCGGGCAGCAGGTGGCGCGGCGGCACGAGCAGCGCCACGGCGAACGTCAGGCTCAGCCCCAGCGCCCCCGCCAGCTGCGGCGGCGCGAGAGTCAGCGGCGCGGACGGCACGCTCTCCACCGTGATCGGCACGCCCAGCCGGACCGCCACGGCCAGCGTGGCGCCGATCCCCGCGATCACCGCGGCCACGATGAACACCACCTCGGTCAGCCTCGCGGTCGCCGTGACGTATTCGCCCGCGATGCCGTCCTGGACGCACGCCACCAGCGGACGGCCCGGCAGCAGCGCGACCACCGCGCCGACCACCACCGCGGACGCCTCCACGGGCACGCGCATCGCGATGAGCAGGACCGCCACCAGCGAGCCGAACATGGCGGCCACGGCGAGCTGGAAGAACTCCGCCACGCCCCTGCGCCCCAGCCACGCTCCGGCCCTGTCACCCAGCACGGTCGCGACGAACGCCGCCGCCGCCACCGTCGGGCCGCCGCCGATCAGCACCGCCGCCGACGCCGAGATCAGCGCGAGCGCGGTCACCACCGCCCAGTCCGGGTAGACCCGCACCTGCCTGGTGATCCTCCGCAGCCGCTCCTCGGTCTCGCCGAGCGGCAGCTCACGCGCGCCGACCTCGCCGACCAGGTGGTGGACCGCGATCAGCCGGTCGTAGTCGGGGTGCCGCCTGCGCACCCGCCGCTCGGCCGTCGTGGCGGGCCTGCCGTCGTCGGGCACGTGCGACAGCGTGATGGCCGACAGGTTGACGTCCGCCTCGACGTGGCGCATGCCGTACGCCTCGAGGATCCTGCGCATGGCGCCGCCGACGTTCTCGGTCGCCTCGCCGCTGCCGAGCAGGAGCTCTCCGACCCGCAACGCCAGCGCCATGGCTCGATGCCCCTCGGCATCCGAAGCGGTGAATGTCATCGCACGGCGTCATACCCCCTGATCAGAGCTTTGATCAGTGAGGGGCGACTCGCCCCTGCCCACGTACGCGGCCAGGGCGCGGACCCTGTCGGCGTGCTGGTCGTGACCCACGATCACCGGAGGCTCGTTGTAGGCCATGGCGTCGGAGCTGCGCCGCAGCTTGATGTACTGCCCGCAGGCGTCGATCGCGTAGGGCTCCATGTCGTCCTGCAGCGCGCCGATCACCGTGATGCCGTACGTCTCGCCGATCCTGCGGAACAGCGCCACCGCCTCCCTGCGGTGCTCCTTGCCCAGGTTGCGCCCGAGCTCGTCGAGGACCAGGCACAGGTGGCCGCCGCCCGACGACGCGATCGCCGCCGCGCAGACCAGCTTGACCGCCTTCTCGTCCATGAGCGCGGTGTTGGCCCTGCGGTTGTACGGCACGAAGCCCTGTCCCTCGCCGCGCCGCCACTTCGGCGTGACCCGCCACTGCCAGCGCTGCTCGGGGTCGGCGGGCGCGGGGGGCACGGGGAACTCCAGCGTCGCGCCGTAGCCGCCGTAGGAGGTGTCGAGCTTCTCGAACTCCTCCGCCACCCGCGTCAGGCGCGACTTGATCGCCGCCGTCAGCGCCGCCCTGTGCACCGCGGTCGACTGGGCGGCCTCCTCGGCGCCCTTCTCCGCGGCCGACAGGTCGCGCTGCCGCGTCACGATCTGCGACTCGATCTGGCGGCGCTGGTGCTTCTCGTACTCCTCCTGCCCGCGCAGGTAGGAGGCCAGCGACCCGCACACCGCCGCGAACGTCGCCTGCTCCCTGCTGGAGCGCCCGGTGCGCTCGCTCATCAGGAAGCGCAGCTCCTCGGGCACCTCCTCCTCGTCGTCACCGGGGAAGGTGTCGCGGAAGGCGCTGTCGAGATGGCGTTCGGCGACCCGCCACCACTCCTCGGCCGAGCGCGGTCGCTCCTCCTCGGGCAGCGCCGCGATCCACTCCCTCGCCCCCTCGACGGTGCCGCCCCAGTCTCGGCCCAGCTCCTCCAGCCGCAGCCCGTCGCGCTCGGCCTTGACCCTGGCCGCCTGGTCGCGCGCCTGGGCGCGCTCGGACTCGTGCCTGCCCCTGCGGCCCTCCATCCGTTCGATCTCGAGGTCGCGGGTGCGGGCCCTGAAGTCGAGCGTGCCCGCCTGCTGCTCGGCCGCGGCGACCGCGGGGGTCAGCTCCTCCAGCGCGCCGGTCAGCTCGGCGAGCCTGGCCCGCCGCTCGGCCAGGCGCCGCTCGATCCCGTCGAGCTGGACGCCCGCCTTGGCGCCCTCCAGCCTCCGCTGGGCGGTCGCGACCCGCTCCTCGCAGGCCCCCACGACCTGGGCGGCCTCCTCCTGGACGTCTCGTGCCCTGTTGAGGCGCTGCTCGGCGGCCTTGATACGGGCCTCCCTGCCGGTGGCGACGCCGTCGAACGCGCCGACCACGCTGACGCCCGCCGAGCTGACCAGGACCGAGCCCGGCAGCCCCCGCAGGGCCTCGGCGGCGGCGGCGAGGTGGGCGGCGTCGACGATCACGGCGTGCTCGGTCGGCCATCCGCGCAGCTCGTCGAGGGCCGAGGCGCGTGTGTGATCGCGCGCCTGCTCGGCCACGTCGAGGGAGTCGAGCAGGCCCGTCGCGCTCACCCCCGCGGCGGCGAGGGCGGTGAGCTGGGCGGCGGCGGGGCCGCCCTCGGCGTCGTCGAGCGCCGCCTGCGCCGAGGCCACCTCGCGGTCGGCCACGCCCAGCGCCTTGAGCGCCTCGTTCAGCTCCACCCGCGCCGCGGCCAGCTCGCGCTCGGCGGTGGGCACGTCGCGCCCGTCGGCAAGGCGCCGTGTCTCCTCCAGCGACGGGATCAGGCCGCGCAGCTCGTCGGCGGAGTTCTCGGCGACCGCGCGGTCGGCGTCGAGCTTGGCCGCCCTCGACTGCAGGACGGCCAGCTCCTTGCGAGCCTCGACCACCATGCGGTCGAGGGTGTCGTCCTTGAGCGTGGCGATCTCGGCCTTGACCATCGCGATCGCCTCGGCCGCGCTCTCCTGCGCCGACTCCAGGGTCTCGAGCTGGGCGGCGAACGCCTCGTCGCGCTCGGCCGCCTCGGCCAGCCTGCGCGCCTGGCGGCCCCTCCAGCACCTCAGCGCCTCAGCCAGCCTGACCCTGGCCTGGTCGCGGCGGTCGAAGGTGGCCAGCAGGGCGCTCGACTCGGCCTCGAACTCCTTCAGCCGCTCGCCCGCGTGGGCGGCTCTGACGCGCCTGGCGTGCTCGTCGCGCCTGGCCTCACGCTCCTGCTCCAGCTCGGCGTCGAGGCCCGTCAGCGCGGCGATCGCCTCGAAGACCCGCTCGGGGGAGATCTCGTTGAGCGGCTGCGACAGCAGGTTGGTGGCCACCTTGCTGCGCACCGAGGTGGACAGGAACGACACGCAGCGGACGCGGTCGCCGTACAGGACCTTGGTGAGGTCACGGGCGACCACGTCGCGGCGGCCAGCCGACCTCGGCAGCGAGGCCCACACCTCGTCGGCCTTGGCGACCCGCTCGGCCTCGGAGCTCGCGGCGGCCAGATGGACGCCCTCGCGCCAGCGGATCTCCAGGTGCGGCGCCTCCTGGTTGACGCGCAGCCACACGGTGACCGGCCCGTCGGAGGCGTCGGGCTCGGGGAAGAGCGCCTCGCCGTCGGCCGGCGGTTCGGTGCCCTGAGGGCCGCTCGGTTCGGGGGTGTCGTAGCCGTCGCGCCCCGAGGGCCCGAAGACGCCCACGATGTAGCCGTGGTCGGCGCTGGCCCACTGGCGGCCGCCGGCGCCGCTGGCCAGCTCGGCGTTGAACAGCAGCTCGGAGACCGCCTTGGCGCCCGAGGCGAAGCGCCACTGCTCGTCGCCGAGCAACGCGGTGATCGAGGCGATGAACGACGACTTGCCCGCGCCGTTGGAGTCTTTCGGCCCCGCCCCGGCCACGACGATCAGCGTGCCGGGCACGGTCGGCACCGGATGGGTGGACAACCGTGAGATGTTGACCGCCTGCACGGCGATCAGCACCCGATCACCGACGACGTTCTCCGTCAGAGCCACTTACTCGTCCCCCGTCTTCCGCTGTGCTCGTACGGCCGCCGCGAGAGGCGTGTGCGGCCCCGCGGCGAGGATCAGCTCTTCCTGCAGGCGCCGCCGCGCCGCCTGCGTCAGGCGGTGGAACTGAGGACCTGGCACGTAGCCGCCCGCCTCCTCGCCCGCCTTCACCTGCGCGAGCAGCCCCGCGTGGCGCAGCACCCTCAGCGCCGCCTCCAACTCGCCGATCGGCAGCTGGGTGTGGCGGCGCAGCTCGTCGACCGGGGTGGCGTGCGGCGAGAGCCAGCTGTCCTCGGGCAGCAGCCCCTCCGCGCGCGGGATCGCCACCGAGTGGATCAGCACCAGCGTCAGCACCGCCCGCTCGCTCTCGCCGAGCGCCGTGCCCGTCTTCGCGGCCACGGCGTCGTCGTAGCCCGAGGTCCACCGCTCGCGCTGCTGGATCAGCGTGCGCCCGCGCCTGGCCAGCATCTCGGCCAGCACGCGGCGCGGCGCGGGATCCCTGAGCGCGGCGAAGCGTGACTCCTGGACGGGCTCGGCGGCGAACTCCAGCGCCATGAAGGCCGCCACCACCTCGGCCCTGCGCCGTTCGTCGAAGGCGTCGAGCAGGTCGTCGAACTCGGCCCGCGCGCCGTCGATCCGCCCGGCGTGCGGCTGCGCCAGGCTCTCGTCGTCGGGGCCCGCCGCCTCGACCAGGTCGGCGTCGCGCAGGACGGTCAGCTCTCCTCGCTCGGGCTCGGGCAGGCGGCGCATCAGCTCCTTCAGCTGCCCGTAGGACTCCACGGGCCAGGTGGCGCACCTGGGCCCCAGCCTGACGAACCCGTCGGCCATCACCACCCACGCCGAGTCGTGCAGGCGGCGCAGCGCCCCCACCGCCCAGTTGCGCATCACGTCGTCGGTGCGCCCGATCAGCGCCCTGTAGGTGTCGAGCACGCGCTCCACCGGCGCGGTCGCCCCCGGCCATGGGTCGGCGGACAGGTCGCTCCAGCAGCACTTCAGGCAGGCGGCCAGCACGCGCCTGGTCTCGCCGGACCGTTCCACCGGCGGCGGGCTGACCTGGTACTCCTCGAGCAGAGACGGCGTCACCCCGTCGGGCCACACGGGGACGCCCAGCCCCGCCAGCCGTACCATGCCCGCGGGGGTCGCGGCCCCCGCGGCGAGCGGCAGCGGACCCGCGGCCCTGGCCGCGGCGTGGGCGTGGGCGGCGGTCATGAGGTGCGCTCCAGGAAACCGTGCGACAGCCAGGCGGGCTCGTGCGAGGGGTCGACGGAGAGTTCGTCGGACCAGGTCAGCCGGTAGGGCAGCTCGGGACGCAGGTCGACGCTCGTCAGGTCGGCCAGCAGGCGGCGGGCGGCGGGCCAGTCGGAGGCGAGCAGGTCGGACAGCGCCACCCTGTCGGCCCCGCCCAGCGCGGACTCGGCCAGCTCGGCCAGCCGCTCGACGGCCGCGCCAGGCGAGCGGTCGAGGGAGTCGGCGGGGCCTGGATCGGGCAGGTCGGAGCGCGGCGGGGTGGGCTGGGCGGGCGCGGGCCTCGGGCTCTCGTCGACGGCGCGCACGATCGCGGCAGGGTCGTGCCACGGCGCGGGAGCGTCGAAGACGAACCCGTCGAGGACGGCGGCCAGCCGCTCCTTCGAGGCCGTCTGCGCGAAGGTGCGCCAGGTCTCGGAGGGCAGGAGCGTCAGGTTGCGCGTCGTGCCCGCGGAGTCGGCCAGCCGCCCCGCGGCGCGGCGCGAGGCGTCGCTGTAGGCGTAGATGGCCGCGCGCAGGTCGGTGCAGACCCTGTCGAGCTCGGGCCAGCGGGTCAGGATCGTGCCGTGGAGGTTCTGCGCGCGACGGGCGATCTCCTCGGTGCCCCACAGCTTGGGCGCCTGCTCGCGCAGCTCCTCGATGGTGCCGGTGGTGAGTGTGATCAGCTCGAGCGCCCACAGCCTGAACGCCCTGGCCAGGTTGACCGCGCTCTGCCTGGCCTGCTCCATCGTGGTGCGCGGATCGGCGACGTTGAGGTCTTCGAGCGCGAGCAGCCTGTGCATCTCCGACTGCCCGCCGTCGTCCATCATCCGCCTGATGAACATCAGCCCGACGACGCTGGTGAAGGAGGCGCGGTAGCGCAGCTGGTTGGGCTTGGGGAACACCTCACGGACGGCCCCGAGCCCCTTGAGCACGCGCAGCCTGTTGTCGAACTGGTCGGAGGGGTAGGCGCGGCAGGCGAAACGCATCTGCTCGTGCGTCAGCCACTCCTCACCCGCCTCCGCGAACGCGGCGAAGAGGGTCTCGGCGATGTCGACCATGGCGGGATCGTCGACGACCGCGCCGCTGTCGCGGGCCAGAGCCGCGAACATCCTGCGGTAGGTCGACAGCACCGCCTCCTCCGAGAGGGCGGCGTCGAGGGTCAGAGGCTGTTCGGACACGCGCTCTAAGGTAGGGCCTGGCCCCGACAGTCTTGGACCTACATCGCGGGAGTCCTGCCACCGGCTACGCGAGCACGCTAGGGTGAGCCCCGTTAAAAGGGGGACATAAGCGCATACGGGTGGAGTTGCTGTGCGTGGGGATAAGATCACCGCGCTGGTCGCGGGCGGGGTGGTCGCGGTCCTGGCGGTCGCCGCAGCCGTGTTCGGCGTGGGCGTCTCGAGCGCCAATCCGAAGCTGGCCGACGTGGGCGCATGGCTGTGGACCAAGGCCAGAGGCAAGGTCGTCCACGTCAACGGGTTGTCCGGCGAGGTCGACGGCTACCTGAACGACAAGCGAGGCCGGCCGATGAAGGTCGTCCAGGACGGCTCCAACGTGCTGCTCGTCGACGACAGCACCGGCTTCGTCAGCAGGATCGAGCCGAGCCAGCTCACCGTCTCCCAGACCAGGAACTTCGGCGCCGCCGGCCTCCAACTGGTCGTCAGCGGTTCCACCGCCTACGCCGTCGACCCCGAGGGTTCGGTCCAGCGGATCGACCCCGTCACGCTCAACTCCGTCGGCGCGCCGCTCGACCTGCCGGGCCCGCTCGGCTCGGCGCGCATCGACGGCGGCGGCAGGCTGTGGGTGCCGGTGACCGCGACGGGCGAGGCCGTGCCCATCAGGGCGGGAGTGAAGGAGCGGGCGGTCAAGGCCGGCGAGGCGGGCGAGGAGCTCTCCGTCACCATCGCGGGCGGCCTGCCGGTGATCACCAACACCCGCGCCGCCTCCACCGTCGTCATCGGAGCGGACGGCGGAGCGGGCGAGATCACGCTCCCCAAGGAGGTCGCCCAGGCCGCGGAGGGCGGCGTGCTGACGCCGGCCTCGACGGAGGGCTCGCTGGTCCCGATCCTGACGCCGGGACGGCACGGCCTGCTCGTGGTGATCGACACCATGTCCAACGCCGTCCTCACCACCAAGCTCGCCGTGACGGACGCGGGCGTGCCGCAGGTGCTCGGCACCAAGGTCTACGTCCCCGACCAGCGCACCGGCGCCATGATCGTCTGGGACACCGCGGCGGGCGGCGACCCCGTGCGCGTGCAGGTGGCCGAGCGGCCGGGCCCGATCGAGGTGTTCGTCAAGGACGGCCTGCTGTGGGCCAACGACGAGAACGGCGACAAGGCCGTCGTGATCGACCCCGAGGGCCGCAGGCACGCCGTCGACAAGGACGACACCGACGTGCCGGGCCCCACCCGCACGCCCAAGCCGCGCCCCACCCCGAAGACGGTGCCCAGCAGCACCGCGCCCGACCGCGACCCCGACCCCACGGAGAACGCGGAGGAGCCCACAAGGACGGCGGAGGCGGAGCCCAGCAAGTCCCCGCAGAACAAGCCCACGCCCTCGGAGACGCCCACCCCCACTCCGACGCCGTCGCGAACCCCGACCCCGACGCCGACCCCGTCTCCCACCGCTCCCGGCGCGCCCGGTTCGGTGTCGGCGAAGTCGGGCCCCGGCAAGGTCGACGTGATGTTCAGCCCTTCGACGGGCGGCAAGGTCGAGAAGTACACGCTCAAGGCGGGCGCCGGCAAGGTCACCCCCGAGTCGGTGGGTCCCGAGGGGCCCTTCCAGTTCGAGTACACCTCCGACCAGTGCGCCGACGTCTCCTTCACCGTCGTCGCGCACTGGGAGGGCGGCGAGGTGGAGTCGCAGTCGAGCGCGTCGGGCATGCCGTGCGTCGCGCCGGGGGCGCCGACCAACTTCCAGGCCAAGGCCAAGAACAAGGGCGCCGACCTGTCGTGGGGCGCGCCGGAGAACGCCGCGGGGCAGGGCGTCACCTACGCGCTGTCGGGAGCGGCCACCAACGACTCCATCCAGGGCACCTCGTTCAGCGCCGAGGGTCTGAAGAACGCGGCCAAACACGAGTTCACGCTGAAGGCGAAGAACGCGGCAGGGGAGAGCCAGACGACCGCCACCACCAGCGTCGACCTCGCCTACCCCAAGAAGCCCTACCAGAACGCCAACAACAACCAGACCAACTCGAAGATCCAGTGCGGCCCCCAGGGCGGCTGTGAGGTGGGCTCGATCCCGCAGGGCCAGTACATCTCGATCACGGTGATCTGCCAGACCAGGGGCAAGCCCGTGACGGAGTCGGAGACGGGGGAGACCACCGACGTCTGGAACCGGATCGAGTGGAACGGCGGCACCGCCTACATCAGCGACACGCTGATGGCCATCCCTGGAAGCGGGCTGGCCGCCGACGGTCTCTACGAATGCGAGAACTGAGTTGAGCTACCCCGACACCGCGGCCATGGCAGGGCAGTTCGCGCAGCGCTTCCAGCTGATGGCGGGCAACATCGAGCGCGCCATCCGAGGCAAGCGCGAAGCCGTCGAGCTGGCCCTGGTCTGCCTGTTCTCCGAGGGGCACCTGCTCATGGAGGACGTGCCAGGCACCGGCAAGACCACGCTCGCCCGCTCCGTCGCCGCCAGCGTCGACGCCGAGTGGCGGCGCATCCAGTTCACCCCCGACCTGCTGCCCAGCGACATCACCGGCGTGTCGATCTTCAACCAGGCGCACCAGAAGTTCGAGTTCCACCAGGGACCGGTCTTCGCCAACATCGTCCTGGCCGACGAGATCAACCGCGCCTCGCCCAAGACCCAGTCGGCGCTGCTGGAGGTCATGGAGGAGCGCCGCGTCACGGTCGACGCCGAGCCGCACCCCGTGCCCAGGCCGTTCATGGTGGTCGCCACCCAGAACCCCGTCGACATGGACGGCACCTATCCGCTGCCCGAGGCGCAGCTCGACCGCTTCCTCATGAAGATCTCCGTCGGCTACCCCGACCACTACTCGGAGGTCGAGATCCTCAAGGCCGGGCCGCAGGTCGACAGGCTGCCGCAGGTGGCCCGTGCCTCCGACGTCGCCGCGATGATCGACTTCGCCGGACAGATCCACGTCGCCGACCCCGTCTACGACTACATCGTCGCGCTGGTCGCCTCCACCAGGGCCAACCCCAACCTGCGCCTGGGCGCCAGCCCGCGCGCCAGCCTCGCGCTGCTGCGCGCCAGCAGGGTCAGGGCCGCCTCCACCGGCCGCCACTACGTGGTGCCCGAGGACGTCAAGGCCCTGGCGGTCCCGGTGATCGCGCACCGGCTCATCCTCACCCCCGAGGCCGAGCTGCGCCGGCGCACCGCCGCCGACGTGCTGGGCGAGGTCATGGCCGGAATGCCGGTACCCCAGGCGGCCTGACATGCTGACCCCGCTGGGCTGGGGCACCCTCGCAGGGTCGCTCGTCCTCTACGCCGTGGCGTACGTCCTCGGCTATCCCGAGCCCGCCGTCCTGGCCAGCGGCGGGCTGCTGGCGCTGGCCTGCGCCCTGGCGTGGACCGCGCCCAGGCCGAAGCTGGAGGTGCGGCGGGAGGTCACGCCGCTGAAGGTGCCGCGCGGCGACGCCGCGGTGGCCGTCCTGCAGGTGCGCAACCTGGGCGGCTGGGCGCTTTCGGGGCTGCGGGCGCGCGACAGGTTCGGCTCGGGCGAGCAGACCGTGGACCTGCCGCGCCTGCCCAGGCGCGCGCTCAGGACCGTCTCCTATCCGCTGCCCACGCACGAGCGCGGCGAGATCCCCGTCGGCCCTCTGCTGCTGATCCGCGCCGACCCGCTCGGCCTCACCCGCAGGGTCCGCGAGTACGGCGAGGCCGTCACCCTCCTGGTACGGCCCCGCACGGTCGCGCTGCCCGTCCCCCCTTCCGGACGCGCCCACCACCTGGAGGGCCCGACCAGCGACAACGCGCCCAGCGGCACGGTCACCTTCCACACCCTGCGCGAGTACGTCGTCGGCGACGACCTGCGCCACGTCCACTGGCGCTCCAGCGCCCGCACGGGCACCCTCATGGTCCGCCAGCTCATCGACGCCAGCCTGCCCACCACGACCGTCGTCCTCGACACCCGCGACCTGGCCGAGCTGTCCGTGGACGCCGCCGCCTCCGTCGCGCTGGCCGCCGCCCGCGCGGGCTTCCCCGTGCGGCTCATCACCGGCGAGGGCGTGCTGGCCGAGACCAAGTCCGACGCCGAGCTGGTTCTCGACCGCCTCGCGCTGGTGCGGGCCGGCGACGCGCGCGAGGCGGTACGGCTGGCGCGCGGCGGCGGCTCCCTCGTCCTGGTCACCGCCGACCCTGCCGAGGCCGCGAGGGCCGCGGCCGTCAGGAAGAGGTTCGACAGGGTGATCTGCGTGTTCACCGGCTCGGCCGAGGTCAGCGTGCCGGGGGTCGTCACGGTCCGCGTGGGCGACCTCGACGCCCTGCCGTACGTCTGGACCACCCGATGACCACCCCACCGCCCCCACTGTCTCAGGGCCCTTCACCCGCGTCTTCCTCGGGTCCTTCACCCGCGTCTTCCTCGGGTTTCTTGCTCGCGTCTGCCCCGGGCCCTTCACCCGCGTCGCCCTCGGGTCCCTCGCTCGCCTCTGCCTCGGGGGCGGACTGGGGGCCTGTGGGTGCGCCTGCCGCGGCGCCGCCCTCTGGGCCTTCCGTCGTGCCCGCCGCGGTGCCGCCCCCCACGTCCCCTGGGTCCTCCTCCAGGCGCGCTCGGGGAACCGTCTCGAGGCGGGACGGCGCGAGCGTCGCCGAGGTCGCGCTGTGGCGACGGATCGCTGGGCCGGCCGTCGTGGCGGCGCTCGCCGCGACCGCCGGATGGGGTTTCCACCGCGTCTTCCCCGCCGCCGAACTGCTGGCCGTCGTGGTCCCCGCCGCCCTCGTCCCCGCCGTCGTCGCCGGGCTGACCAGGAACAGGCCGCTGTGGCTCGCGCTCGTCCTGGACGTCGTCCTCTGGCTCGCGGCGACCGTCCCGCTCTACGGCACCTTCACCCTCGCCTTCGCACGTGATCTCACCAACTCCTGGCAGGCCCTGCTCACCACCCTGCTGCCCGCGCCCGCCGAGCCCCGGCTGCTGATCCTGACGCACACGCTGGTCTGGCTCGCCGCCGTCACCGGCGCCGAGACCCTCACCCGCACCCGGCTGAGGATCGCGCCCGCGCTGCCCGCCCTCCTCGTGTACGGCGTGGCGCTCGTGCTCGGTGTCGACGGCGAGGGCTCCAACCTGGCCACGTCCGCGGCACTCCTCGTCATGGCCGGCCTGCTGCTGGTGCTGCGCGAGGACAGGCCCGCCCTGTGGCTGCCGGCCGTGCTTCCCGCGATCGGCGTCGTGACGCTGGCCGCCGCGCTGCTAGGGCCGGTGCTGCCGATGGCGCGGGAGCCGTACGACCCGAGACAGGACGCCGAGCTGCCGCCGCCGGTCAGAGTCGACAGCGTCAGCCCGCTCGACAGGGTCTCGGCCTGGCTGCAGATCCCCGACCGGCCGCTGTTCACCGTGAAAGCCGACAAACCGCTCAACTGGCGGCTGGCCGTCCTCGACCGTTACGACGGCGTGCGCTGGACCTCCAGCGGCCGCTTCCAGCCGACCGGCGGCAGGGTGCCGTCGGACGCCTGGACCGGTGCCACCACGACCGTGCGTCAGACGGTCACCTTCCAGGGGCTGCCCGGCACCTGGCTGCCCGCCGCCGACCGGCCCGTGGCGGTGAAGGGCGCGCGGGGGCTGGCCGCCGATCCCGAGAGCGGGGCGCTGCTGACCTCGGCCGCGACGGGGAAGGGCTTCACCTATCAGGTGACCTCCGAGGTGGCCGCCCCCACGAAGGACGAGCTGCTGCACGCCGTGCCGGTGGCCGACCCCGGCCTGAAGGCGTTCCCCGTGGGCCCGCAGGAGAAGCTGTTCAGAAAGCTGGCCCAGGACGCCACGCGCGGAGCCGACGTGCCGATCAGGCAGGCCTACCGGCTGCAGAACTTCCTGCGCACCACCGCCAAGTACGACATCACCGCGCCCCCTGGGCACTCGCTCAAGGCGCTGGAGTTCTTCCTCGACACCACCTACCGGGGCACCTCCGAGCAGTTCGCCTCCTCCTTCGCGCTCATGGCCCGCACCCTCGGACTGCCCGCCAGGGTCGTCGTGGGCTTCCGGCCAGGGCAGGCGAAGGACGGTGTCTACCACGTGCGCTCGGGCGACGTCATGGCCTGGGCGGAGATCAAGTTCGACAAGCTGGGATGGCGGCCGTTCTACCCCACACCGGGCAAGAGTGGCGCGAAGGACGACCACGACGTCGTCTCTTCGGCGATCGAGGAGAGCGAGCAGCTGGAGGGGGAGTTCGGCCAGAGCGGCGCCTCCAAGGCCAAGGAGTCCGCGCCCAAGGGCAAGCCCGTGCCGGTGGCCGAGAGCACGTCGTACTGGTGGGTGATCGCCCCCGTCGTCGTGGCCGCCTACCTCCTGCTCGCGATGGTGCTGCCGTGGTGGCGTCGCCGTTCGCGGCGCGGGGCCACTCCCGACGCGCGACGGGTCATGGGCGCGTGGCACCAGGCCTGCCAGGACCTCGGCGTGGTCGGTAATCACTCACTCACCGCCTCCGAGATCGTGGCAAGGCACCCAGACGCCGAAGAACTGCAGCCGCTCGCCGCCCTCGCCAACCACGTCCGCTACGCCCCGGACACCGTCCCACCGCACGCCGCCTCCGAGGCCTGGCGCTACAGCGACGCCATCCGCGCTCACACCCGCCGAACCACCCCCCTCCGCACCCGCCTGACCCACCGCCTCAACCCAAGAACCCTCATCCGCCCCTGAACCTCGCACTCCCTGAACCCTGCACTCCCTGAACCTCTCGACCCCGCGCACCTCTTGACCTCTCGGCCCCGCGCACCCCGCGCACCCGCGCGCCCCCCGCGCACCCCGCCACCCCGCGCACCCCGCGCCCCCTCGAGCGCGACCTCGCGCCCCCCTCGTCCCTTCGTCCCCGCGACCCCGCACCCCACGCACCCCTCGACCCTCGCAGCCCTCGACCCTCGCACCTCTGGCCTTCCGCACACCTCGACCCGCGTCCCGTCCGGTTGTTCCAGCTTTTCCCGTCCCGGTGTTCGGGTCCTTTGAGATTCGCGCCCGGGTGTCGGGTCCTTTGAGAGGGCCGGATCGGAGCGGCTGGTGACCGGGGCGAGGGTGGGGGAGGGACGGGCAGTAGGCTCCCGGCTGTGCCGAACCAGACGCGCAGCGCCCGCATGACCGCCCAGCTCCTCCACCGGCCACCGGGGCTCGGCCCTGGGGAGATGGTGCGCCACCTGCTGGCCGTCCAGGCGCAGGACGTGCCCTCCGCGCTGCTCGCCTTCCGTGCCAGATCCGCCACCCTCACCGTCGCGCAGATCGAGGACGCCTGGCGGTCCCGCGAGATCGTCAGGGCGTGGGGCCCGCGCGGAACCCTCCACTTCGTGCACCGCGACGACCTGCCGTGGCTGCTCGCCCTCACTCGCAACGACACCGGCACCCTGCGCAGGCTCGCCCAGGAAGGTGTCACGGGCGACGACCTGCCGCACCTGATCGACCGCGCCCTCGCGGGACAGGGCCCGCTCACCAAAGCCCAGCTCGAGGAACGGCTCGCGGGTCGAGCCCAGGGCCAGGGCGTCGTCCACCTCGTGGCACTCGCCGCCTTCCACGGCCTCGCCGTCCTGGGGCCGCTCAAGGGCGGGAAGCCGACCTACGTCCACGCGGCCGACTGGCTGGGCGCGCCGATCTCCTTCGAGCCCGACAGGGACAGGGCGCTGGCGGAGTTGGCCGTCCGCTACCTGCGCGCCCACGCTCCCGCCACCCCCGAGGACCTGTCCGCCTGGTCGGGGCTGCCCGTGGGCACCGCCCGCACCGCCTTCCGGCTGGCCGCCCCCTCTGCCGTGGACGACGCGTCCGAGCCAGGCGGGGTACGGCTGGCGCCCGCCTTCGACGAGTACCTGATGGGGTGGGCGGACCGTACGCCGATCCTCGACGAGCGGCACAGGCGGGAGGTGTTTCCCGGAGGCGGCATCCTCCGCCCCGTCATGCTGGTCGACGGCGTGATCAGGGGCACCTGGTCCCGCAAGGGCGAGACGGTGACCCTCAGCCCCTTCGAGGAGAGCGATGCGCCTGAGCGGGAGAGCCCGGAGAACGGCGAGTTGCATGGGCGTGAGGGGCACGGGGAGATCGACCCGCATGGGCTGGTAAAACGCGCGGAGAACGACCTGCGTGTGGCGGAAGGGCTCGAGAAGATCGACCCGCGTGGGGAAACGGAACGCGCGGACGACCTGCGTAGGAAGGCAGAGCTCGGGAAGGGCGACTCGCGTGGGCAGGAAGAGCGGGGGGAGGACGGCTCGAGTCGGCGGGGGAAGCTCGGGGAGATCGGCCCGCAGGGGAGGGAGGAGTCTGACGGCGGTTCGCGGGGGGTCGGGGAGACGGGCTCTCCGGGCGGCGGCTCTCGGGGGTGGGCGGAGGAAGTGGCGGATGTTCGGGCCTTCCTCAGCGGCTCACCGCGCCTCTGATGCAGTGCGGCTTCGACCAGGCGACCGTGCTCTTCTGGCTGATCTCCAGCGCCGCGCCCACCAGGAAGCAGTAGCCGGTGTCCGGGTCGAGGCCCAGCACCCTGGCCGAGGTGGCGCCCGCCTCCATCGTCATGAGCTGCTGCCCGTCGGCGGGCTCGCGCTGCAGGACGAGCGGGTAGCGGCGGGTCTTCGCGGGCAGCGTCCACTGGACCGTGACCGCGGCCCCCTTGTCGGAGACCACCCGTAGCCTTCGGGGCGCCAGCGCGGCCAGAGCCGACTTGCTGATCTCGGCGGGCTTGGTCGAGGCCGACTGCGGCTGCTTGGAGGCCTGGGCTGTGGGCTGAGGCTGCTGGTCCTTCTCGGGGAGGACGACGGCGAGGACCGTTCCCGCGACGGCGACGGCCACGACGGACGCCCCGATCACCAGTTTGCCCCGCAACCGCGACCCACGCGATTCGACGGGCGTCGTCGAGGCATGCCTCCCCTCAGCCGCACCCACGCCACCCAGCGAGCCGCCGACGCCCAGGGAGCCCGCAGAGGTTGCGGAGCCCGCGCCGCTCACGGAGCCCATCGAGCCTGCGGGGCCCATGGCACCGAGATCCGCAGGGAAGCCGGCGGAGTTCGGGGACACCGGGAAAGCCGGGGAGTTCGGGGACGCCGGGAAAGCCGGGGAGTTCGGGGACGCCGGGAAAGCCGGGGAGTTCGGGGACGCCGGGAAAGCCGGGGAGGCGACGGAGTTCGGAGATGCCGGGAAAGCCGGGGAGGAGGAGCCTGGGGCAGCGGCGGAGTTCGCGGAGGCGGGGAAGCCTGGGAAGCCGGGGGAACCGGCGGCGGTGTCCGGGGAGCCTGACTGGTGGCGGGGGCCTGGCGATCGTCCCGTGGCCAGCGGGTCGAAGGGGGAGGGGGTCGTCGGCTGTCCCGAGCCGAAGGCGGGACCGGGTGACGCGGTGACGGGACCCGAACCGGGCGCGAACGGCGATCCGTCAGAGGGAGCGAAGGGCGAAGCCGCAAGAGACCCGTAGGCCGAGCCCGCATGCGCGGGAGGAGCATACGGGGAGCCGTCCTGGGAGGGAGGCACGTAGGACGGACCGCCATGCGGAGGCGGCGCGTAAGGGGAGGCGTCCGAAGGCGGCACGTAGGGGGAGGCATCCGAAGGGGGCGCGTAAGGGGAGGTGTGGACAGGAGGGGGCGCCTCCGCCATGGGGGCGGGCTCGGCGGACACCAGGTCCGTGACCGGCAGCCCGAGCGCCTCCTGCACCTCCCTCAACCGCCTCGCGAACGCCCACGCCGACTCGTACCGCTCGCCCGGCGCCTTGGCCATCGCCCGCAGGATCGCCTCCGCCGCGATCGGCGGCACGTCCGGCCTGTTGATGGGCGGTGGCTCACTGCTGAGCACCCTGAACATCAGCGGCGCGATCGAAGAGTCGGTCGGCGAGTGGAAGGCCGGCTGCCCGGCCAGCAGGTGGTAGAGCGTGGACCCGAGCGAGTAGACGTCCGACGCGACGCTGTGCGGCTGTCCGCTGACCACCTCGGGCGCCGCGTGCAAGGGGGTGAAAGCCTGGGACGTCGCCGACATCTCGGACGAGTCGACCACCCTCGCGACGCCGAAGTCGGCGATCGCCGGCTCGCCGTACCGGGAGACGAGGATGTTCTGCGGCTTGATGTCGCCGTGCAGCACCCCCGCCTCGTGCACCGCCGCCAGGGCGGCGGCCAGCTTCACGCCGGTGCGCAGCACGTCGGCCAGGGGCAGCGGCCCCTGCGCGCGCACCCTGTCGCGCAGCGAGCCGTTCTCGAAGAACTCCATGGCGATGTACGGCTTGCCCGCCCGCGTCGTGCCCGTGTCGAAGACGGTGACCACGTTCGGATGTCCGGTCAGCCGCCCCGTGAGCTGCAACTCGCGCTGGAACCTGCGCATGGTCCGCTGGTCGACCCTGTCGACGGTCAGGACCTTGAGCGCCACGACCCGGTCGAGGCGCTCCTGGTAGGCCTTGTAGACCACGCCGAACCCGCCCTGGCCCGCCGTGTCGAGCACCCGGTAGCCCGGGGCGTCCTCCCCTGAACGCACGCCGCCTCCCCCTGTTCCCCGGGCGAGTTTAGTGGGGTTTGCGGTGCTTGATGGGGCGTAGTGACATCAGAGCGAGGGCAGGACGGTCGCGGGCAGCATGAGCCACGCGCCGCCGACCACCGAGGCCGCCGCGACCAGCAGGAAGAACAGGACGTAGAAGCCGCCGGGCAGGAAGGTCAGCCTGGCGAGCTGGTCGGCGTCGGAGTCGGGCGCCTGGCCCCTGCGCCGCTTGCGCCTCAGCTCGAGAATGGGTCTGACCCCGCCGAACAGCAGGAACCACACCGCGACCTGCGCCACGACCATCTGGACGTCGTCGGGGGTGTACATCGACAGGGCGAACACCGCGCCGCCCGTCGCCAGCAGGATCAGCGCGCCGTACAGGTTGCGGATCAGCAGCAGCATGCAGACCAGGAACAGCAGCACGCTCCACACCAGCAGAGTGACCCGCCCCTGGGCGGTCAGCCACGCGCCGGCCAGGCCCAGCAGAGAAGGGGCCACGTAGCCGGCGAGCGCGGTGAAGACCATGCCGGGGCCCGTGGGCCTGCCTCTGGTGAGAGTCACGCCCGAGGTGTCGGAGTGCAGGCGGATGCCCTGCAGTTGGCGGCGGCTGAGCAGCGCCACCAGCGCGTGACCACCCTCGTGGGCGATGGTGACCAGGCCCCTGGTCAGCTGCCACGACGTGCGGTAGGCGACGATCACGAAGGCGGCCAGGGCCGAGAGCGCCACGAGCCACAGCTCGGGGGGCGGCTGAGCCTCGACCAGGTGGGCCCATAGCTTGTCCATCACGCATGACCCTATCCAGGTAAGGTCGCGACTGTGGCCATAGAACAAGATTCTGCCGTGCCCGGCTGGTGGCAGGCGCTGGGGCTGCCGGGACTTGTCGACCTGCACGTCCACTTCCTGCCCGAGCGGATGGAGCGCAGGGTGTGGCACCACTTCGACAACGGCGGCCCGCTCATGGGCCAGGGCTGGCAGATCCGCTACCGGCAGCCGGTGGAGGAGCGCGTCGCGCTGCTGACCGGGATGGGCCTGCGCGCCTTCCCCGCCCTGGCCTACGCGCACAGGCCGGGGATGGCCGCCGACCTCAACGCCTGGACCCTCGACTTCGCCCGCAAGGTGCCCGAGTGCCTGCCGTCGGCGACCTTCTTCCCCGAGCCCGGCGTGCTCGCCTACGTACGGCAGGCGCTCGACGACGGCGTCAGGATCTTCAAGATCCACCTCCAGGTCGGCGCCTTCGACCCCAGGCTCCCCGAGCTCGACCCGGTCTGGGGCCTGCTCGCCGAGGCGGGCACCCCCGTCGTGGTGCACGCCAGCTCGGTGCCCGTGCCGGGCGGCTGCGTGGGCGTCCAGCCGGTCAGCGAGGTCATGCGCCGCCACCCCCGCCTGCGCATGGTGATCGCGCACCTGGGGATGCCCGAGTACGAGGACTTCTTCGACCTGGCCGAACGGCACGAGCGCGTTGCTCTGGACACCACGATGGCCTTCACCTCCTTCGCCGAGCTCGGCATGCCCTTTCCCCAACGGCTCAGCCCGAGGCTGCGTGAGCTCGGTCTTGCTGGGAAGGTGGTGCTCGGCAGCGACTTCCCCACCATCCCGCACGCCTACGCCCACCAGCTCGACGGCCTGGAAGGACTCGGCCTGGGTGGTGACTGGTTGCGCGCCGTGTGCTGGGAGAATGCGATACGCATGATCTGATCAGAGGGGGATGTCATGAACGACCGGCATGTGGCCTTGCTCACCACCTTCTTCGAGGCGTTCAGCAAGAGCGACACCGACTCCATGGAGCGTTGCTACCACCCTGATGTCAGCTTCGGGGACCCGGTCTTCCAGGAGCTGGAGGGCCGCGACAAGGTGATGGCCATGTGGCGGCTGATGCTGTCAAGAGGCGACGGCACCGACGTGGCCTACCGGGCGATCACCGCCGACGACTTCACCGGCAGCGCCGGGTGGACGGCCCGCTACACCTTCACCAGCACGGGCCGCGAGGTGGTCAACGAGGTGGAGGCGTTCTTCCGCTTCGACGACGGGCTGATCGTGCGCCACCATGACGACTTCGACTTCCGCCAGTGGTCCAGGATGGCGCTGGGCAGACCTGCGGGGTTGCTGCTCGGGTGGACCCCGATGTTCCGCAAGACCATCAGAGACCGGGCCCAGCAGGCGCTCACCGAGTTCCAGCTGTCGTAGGAGGGCCCACATGGCACGGATGAAGGGCTTCCTGCGCAGCGGCGGGCGCGAACCGGCACCCGAGCACTCGATGGACCCCAAGAGTGAGGAGGCTCCTCCCTACCGCCCCACCGTCATCGACAACGCCCTCTACCTCGACGGCCACCGCATCGGCACGCCCGCCTCCCTCGCCGACGCCTTCGACAGCCTCAAGAACACTCCAGGCAGCATGGCCTGGATCGGCCTCTACCGACCGAAGGACTGGGAGCTGGCCAAGCTGGCGGGCGAGTTCGGCCTGCACGAGCTGGCGCTCGAGGACGCCATCGTCGGTCACCAGCGCCCCAAGGCCGACCGCTACGGCGAGATGCTCTTCGTGGTGCTGCGCGCCGCCACCTACCTCGACGACGTCGAGGAGGTCGCCTTCGGCGAGGTGCACGCCTTCGTCGGCAACAACTTCGTGGTGACCGTACGGCATGCCGAGTCGCCCGACCTGGCCGCGGTGCGCAGGCGCATGGAGTCGGACCCCGACCTGCTGCGTCAGGGGCCGCAGGCCGTCCTCTACGCCATCCTCGACGCCGTGGTCGACGGCTACGCCCCCGTCGTGGCGGGGCTGCAGAAGGACATCGAGGAGATCGAGGTGCAGGTCTTCGGCGGTGACCCCACGGTCTCCCGCCGCGTCTACGAGCTGTTCGGCGAGGTCATCGAGTTCCAGAGGGCGACCAGCCCGCTGCTGCCGATGATCGACGGCTTCATCGCGGGCGCCCACAAGTACGGCGTCAACGAGGAGCTGCAGAGCTACCTGCGCGACGTGGCCGACCACGCGATCACCGTCTCCGAGCGGGTGGCGGGCTTCCGCCAGCTGCTGCAGAACATCCTCATGATCAACTCGACGCTCGTGGCGCAGGAGCAGACCAGGGCCAGCTACGCGCAGAGCGAGGAGGTCAAGAAGATCTCCGCGTGGGCGGCCATCCTGTTCGCGCCCACGCTGGTCGGCACCATCTACGGGATGAACTTCGACCACATGCCCGAGACCCACTGGGCCTTCGGCTACCCGTTCGCGATCGTGCTGATGGCGGCGGTGTGCCTCATCCTCTACGTGGTCTTCAAACGGCGCGACTGGCTGTGAGCCCGATCCCTGGAGGGCGGTCTCACTTGGAAGGCAGCGTCCAGGTCACGGTGCGGGTGAGCGATCCGTGGGTGTTGAAGGACTTGGCCCAGCCGAGGACCTCGAACCGTCCGTTCTCGTCGTCAGGGATCCCGGTGGCCTTGTCCGCGGCGCCCGCGTTGAAGTTGTAGCGGTCCTCGGCGTGCAGGGTGATCTGCATGGTGGCCTGGTTGCCCTGGACGGTGACGTTGCCGCTTCCCCAGATCGCGTGCGCGCCGATCGCCTTGTCCCAGTTCTCCGTGGTGGTGTCCCCCCGGGTCGGCAGGCCCGTCATCTCGAAGCGGTTCCTGCCGCTCTCCCTGTACAGGCGCTCGGCCTCCGCCTGGGCGTTGGCGATGGCGTCGTCGACGGACCCGCGCACCCCGTCGTCCTCGTCGTAGGCCTTCTCGTAGTCCACCTGATGGTCGCGGCCCGAACCGCTCATGTAGCGCTCGTAGGCGTCCAGCCCGTCTTCGAGCTCGGGGCGCTTGATCCGGGCCCCGTGCATCTTGGCCCGCCACTCGTACCAGTTCCTGTAGTCCTCGAGCGTCGGCTTGAGATCGGGATCGTAGGGGAAGTCGTGGTCGTAGGCCATCTCGGGCGGCTGAACCGGTCCGATGCGGTACTTCCCCGACCACGAGACGCCGCGGGGCGACTCAGGGGCGGGGTCATGCCGCTTCGGTCCCTCTTTGTACAGCACGCCGCCGGCCGCCGCCAGCATCGTGGGCGCCGTCGGGAACCGGAGCCGGCGCATGGGGACCTTGGGCAGCGCCGGCGGCTTCGCGCCGAGCATCCGGCGCACGCGGGCTTCCACGGCTCGGACGAGCCTTCCGCGGAAGTACCTTTCGAGCTTCTGGCGCAGCACCGTCACGAAACGCCGGGCGAACACCCGCAGGATCCCCACGAAGGTGCGCGCCTTGAGCATGGCCAGCCCTCCGGAGAGGACGGCCATGGCGAGGGCCCATGCCAGGGCGACCATCACGTAGATAGCCAGGAGGATCAGCGCCGCCTTGACGATCTCGATGAGGCGGGCGACCAGGTCGAGGCCGTCGGCGAGGGCGTGCATGGAGGCGGCGAGGCCCTGTAGATGCCCCTTCGGCGCGGTGCCGCCGTCGTCGTACTCGGCCATGTAGCCGTTGAGCGCGTCGACGTGCTCGCCCGAGTTGCCGGCGGAGGCGTAGGCGACGGCGCCCTTGGCCCCCGGGTTCACCTCGCCGGACAGCGCGTCGCCGCAGCCGCGGTAGGCGGTGGCGCACCGCCGCAGCGCGTCCTCGTCCTCGTCCGGCCACGGGACACCCAGCAGGTTGAAGCCGGGCCGGAGCTCGGCGGGCATGGTCACCGCCATCAGGCCGGCCTCCTTCGCGTGGGTACGGGCCTCTTGCCGTCAGATCTCACGGCTGTTCCGTGCCCGGTCGATGGCCTGGGCGCCGGCGACGGCGTCCGCCTCGGCCAGACGGAGCTCCTTGGCCATGTCGTCCATGCCGGCGCCGGCAAGGTCGATGTTGCGGTGCAGGTGTCCGCACACCTCGTCCAGCAGGTCGTGGAGCGCCTCCATGGCCATACCGATGCCGCTGCCGCCCCATGCTGTCGTACCGCTGCCGCGCACCGTCGCGAGGAGGGCGTCGGTGTGCTGACGCAGCAGCAGACCGGCCTCACGCAAATGCTGGGCGCCACCGCTCATGGACGCGTCGTCGAACAGAAGCTCCCGTTCCACCGTTCACCTCGTGCGCAAAGATCACTTGCGCAGGAAGATATCACCGTTCGATGTGTTTTTGAGGTCGTTCGGGAGAACAAAGCCGACATGGAGGGGTGCGGGCGGGTCTCTCCCCGAAGTACGGCGGGCAGGGCTCGCGCGCCGTACTCCGGGAGAGACCCGCAGGTCAGGTGAGCAGCTTGCGCGCCGCCTGCTCGATCTCGACCTCCGACAGCAGCACGTGGTTGGCGGCCTCGCCCAGCGGGATGAAGCTGTCGGCCGAGGCGACCCTGGCCAACTGCCCGGTGAAGCCCGCGTCGAGCATCTCGGCCACGATGCCCTCCGAGACGCCGCCCGTGCGCCTGCTCTCGTCGGCGATCAGGACCTTGCCGGTCAGCTCGGCCGCCCGCATGAGGTCCTCCATCGGCAGCGGCGCCAGCCACCGCAGGTCGAGGACCCTGCAGCTCACCCCGTCCTGGGTGAGCTTGACCGCCGCCCGCAGGCTCATCCGCAGGCCGTTGCCGTACGTCACGATCGTCAGGTCACGGCCGTCGCCGTAACCGCGCGCCCTGCCGATCGGCACGTGCGTCTCGGCCCACCTGGTCGGCGGCGCGTACGGCGCGAGCCACCCGCTGTCGCCCTCGTCGAACAGGTCGCGGGTGTTGTAGAGCGCGATCGGCTCGATGAACACGCACACCGAGCCCTCGGTGCGCGCGGCGGCCAGGCACGTGCGCAGCATCGCCGAGGCGTCGTCGGGCCTGGACGGCGAGGCGATGACGATGCCAGGGATGTCGCGCAGCGCGGCGATGGAGTTGTCGTTGTGGAAGTGGCCGCCGAACCCCTTCTGGTAGGCGTAGCCCGCCACGCGCACCACCATCGGGTTGCGGTAGGCGCCGCGGGAGAAGAACGACATCGTCGCCGCCTCGCCGCGGATCTGGTCGAGCGCGTTGTGCAGGTAGGCGAGGTACTGGATCTCCGGCACCGGCAGCATTCTGGACACGCCCGAGCCGAGCGCCAGGCCGAGCACGGCCTGCTCGTCGAGGAGGGTGTCGAAGACGCGCCCTGCGCCGAAGCGCTTCTGCAGCCCTCGCGTCACGCCGTAGACGCCGCCCTTCTTGGCGACGTCCTCGCCGAAGACCATCATCTCCGGATAGACGGCCAGCGCGTCGGCCAGCGTGCGGTTGATCGCCTGGGAGAGCGTGAGCGGCCTGTCCTCCTTCTCGGGCAGCTGCCCCGCGAAGGCCTTCTCCCTCACCGAGGGCTCGGCGGCGACCGGGCTGATCTTGGCGATCATGTCGGCCCTGCGCGGGGCGAGCGGCTCGGTGATCTCGCGGGCGGAGGTGAGCTTGGGCGCGCGGGTGGCCTCCAGCGCCATCCGCAGTAGATGTTCGCGCTCGGCCTCGTAGCGCCTGAGCAGCTCCTCGGGCGTGGCCAGCCCCGCCTCGACCAGCAGGGCGGCTGTGCGCAGCAGCGGGTCGCGCTCGTAGTCGGCGCGGATCTCGCGCTGGGTGCGGTAGGAGGACTCGACGTCGGAGCCCGCGTGGCCCATCAGCCGCACGGTGCTCAGGTGCAGGAAGGCAGGCGAGCGCGTGGTGCGCACGTGCTCGGCGGCGCGGACGGCCGCGTCGTGGGCCTCGGCCAGGTCGCAGCCGTCGGCCTGGATGTACTCGATGCCCGGACGGCGCGCGGCCGCCTCCACCCAGCCCTTGGGCGTGCGGACCGAGATGCCGAGGCCGTTGTCCTCGCACACGAACAGGATCGGCAGCGGCTGGCCCTGGTAGGTGGCGTAGGAGGCGGTGTTGAAGGCCGACAGGGCGCTGGCGTGGTTGATCGAGGCGTCGCCGAAGCTGCACACCGCGATCGCGTCGCCCGGCCAGGCGGAGGCGACGCCGAGCGCCCTGGCCCGCTCGATGGCCAGCGCGACGCCCACCGAGCGCGGCAGGTGGCTGGCGATCGTGGAGGTCTGCGGGATGATCGCCAGGTCTGGATGGCCGAACACCTTGTGCCTGCCGCCCGCGATCGGCTCGTCGGACGAGGCGGTCAGCCCCAGCAGCACGTCGCGCAGCCCTTGCTCGGGCAGGCGGCCCGCCATGACGGAGCGAGTCAGGTAGAACGCCCCCGAGCGGTAGTGAAGGAGGGCGGGGTCGGTGGTCCGGACGGCGGCGGCCACCGCGGCGTTGCCCTCGTGGCCGGCCGAGCCGATCGTGTAGAAGCCCTCGTTCTGCTCGCGCAGCCATCTGGCGGCGATGTCGAGCAGCCGGCTGCCCTGCTGGCGGTCGTACAGCTCACGGCATCGCTCGCCGGTCAGCGTGCTGCCCTCCCTGACGGGCAGGGCCGGATCTCGGGGAGCGCCCGCCTTGAGCGTCGCAACCGCATCGGTGAAGTGAGTCTCAACAGTGTCGCGCGCCACAAGCCCGATTATGTCCCCCAGATACCGCGTGCGTCTGCCGGTCCGGGAGGACGAAGTTCTTGTCTGACAGATCTGAATGACAGTTTGTCAGGTTTTCAAACTCTTTGCCTGTCCTAAACGTCTACTTTAAGTACGACGTGGCACCCTCATGCCGCGTTTCAACCAACGGGGAAAGGAACGGAGTACCCGAATGTTGCAACGCTTCCGAGCGGCAGCCGTGGCGCTCGCGGTAGGAGCAGGGGCACTCGCCCTCGCGCCCACCGCCACCGCGGCGACCGCGCCGAGCATCTCTCAGGTGGATGTCTCTCCCTCGCCGATCGTCGTCACCGGCGACCAGCAGGTCACCGCGACGTTCACGTTCACGACCAAAGACGCCGGCAAGGCCGAGTTGAAGCTCAGGGCCCCCGGCGACGTGGGCGTGGGCACCCCCGTCGACCTCACTCCCGCGCCTCACGGGCAGGAGACCAGGTGGACGGGCAAGAAGACCTTCGACGCCAAGAACGCCGGCAAGTGGAACCTCCTGGCCATCGCCCACTCGGGTGACGGCTCGGAGAAGTCGACCGACGGCTCCTTCACCGTCGAGGCCAAGAAGACCGCCGTCGACACGAAGATCGTGGACTTCGGCGCGCACCCGGACGTGGTCGCCAAGGGCGACCGCATCTCCGTCTCAGGCCGCCTGCTCGCCGAGCGCGACGGCTGGAAGGGATACGGCGACCAGCGCGTCACCATCACCTTCCGCGAGAAGGGCACCGACGCCTACCGGCACATCACCACGGTCGGCACCAGCCGTAGCGGCTGGTTCTCCGCCAGGGTGAGCGTCGAGGCCACCGGCTGGTGGCGGGCCGAGTTCAACGGCCACGCCGGCGCCAAGGGCTCCGTCAGCGACACCGACAGGGTCGATGTCAGGCACCGGTCGGCCGACAGCAGGATCGTCGGCTTCAGCGCCGACCCCGAGCCCGTCGACAAGGGCGACAGGCTCACCTTCAGGGGCGCCCTGCAGGTCGACGGCTCGCACGGCTGGGACGGCCTGGCCGGCCAGCGGGTCACCATCCTGTTCAAGGCGCACGGCTCCAGCAGGTGGGAGGCCGTGACCGGTGACAGGACCGGCCGCGACGGCCGCTTCTGGGCCTCGGCCACCGCGCAGACCTCCGGCTGGTGGCGCGCGGTGTTCTCGGGGAGCAGGGGCGTCGAAGGCTCCAGCAGCTCGAGTGACTGGGTGAGGGTCGTCAAGCCGACGCCCCCGCCGAGCAGGGACAAGAGCAAGCTGGTCAAGTTCAACGCCTACCCCGAGCCGGTCAAGTACGGCAACTACCTGCGATTCAGGGGCGTGCTCCTGGTCGACGGCGGTGGCTACGAGGCCAAGGTCGGGCTGTACTTCAAGCCCAAGGGCTCCAGCAAGTGGCAGTTCGTCAAGACGACGAACTCCACCGGCAGCGGCAAGCTCTACACCAAGGTCAAGGCCTACAAGTCGGGCTACTGGAAGTTCGTCTTCAAGGGTGACGACGACGCCTACGGCTCGCAGAGCGGCAGGGACTACGTCCGCGTCAAGAGGTAGATGATCGGTGAACATGGGGGCCTGGTCGTCAGATCAGGCCCCTTTTCATCGCCGTGACCACGGCGGCCGCCCTGTTGTCCACGCCGAGCTTGCCGAAGACGTGCCGCAGGTGGGTCTTGACCGTGGTCTCGCTGATCAGCAGCCGCCTGGCGATCTCCTTGTTGCCCGCGCCCGCCGCGACCAGGCGCAACACCTCCAGCTCGCGCGGGCTCGGCTCGACCTGCTCGCGCAGGCCGAGCAGCTTGGAGGTGATCGAGGGGGCGATCATCGGCCGGCCCTGCGCCGCCGTGCGGACCGCCCTGTGCAGATCCTCGCGCGGCGCGTCCTTCAGCAGATAGCCGACCACGCCGTGGGCCAGCGCCCTGGAGACGTCCTCGTCGGAGTCGTAGGTGGTCAGCACGATCACCCTGATCTCCGGACGGTCGGCGCGCAGCCTCCTGATGGCGCCCACGCCGTCGAGTCCGGGCATCCGCAGGTCCATGAGCACGACGTCGGGCCGCGCGCTGTCCGCCATCGCCAAGGCCTCGTGCCCGTCACCCGCCTCGGCCACCACCTCGATGTCGGACAGCCCCTCGAACATGCCGCGCAGCCCGTCGCGCACCACGGGATGGTCGTCGACGATCATCAGGCGCAGGGGATGCTCACGCACAGCGCCGTCCCCTCTCCTCGCGCCGACTCCACCGTGACCGCGCCGCCCACGCGGGCCGCCCGCTCCCGCATCGCGGTCAGCCCGTAGCCGCCATCCCCGCCCGCGCCGTCCGGTCCCGCGCCGTCGATACTCAGGCCGTCGAATCCCGCGCCGTCGTCGAGCACGTCGAGCGTCACCTCCCCGTCCATGTACGTCAGCGTGAGCGCCACCGAGGTGGCCCGCGCGTGCCTGGCCACGTTGGCCAGGCCCTCCTGCGCCGCGCGCAGCAGCACGACCTCCACGTCGGGGTCGAGCGGGCGGGGCGGCCCGCTGACCGCCATCCGCGTGCGAACCCCGGTCCGCGCCGACCAGCGCCTGGCCACGCCCGCCAGGGCGAGGTCGAGCCGCTCCCTCTGCAGCGGCTCGGGCCGCAGCTGGTGCACCGACCTGCGCGCCTCGGCCAGGCTCTCCCTGGCCAGCCGCTTCGCGCTGGCGATCCGCTCCCGTACGGCCGCCAGGTCGTCGCCCGCCTGCTCGGCCGCCTCCAGCTGGGTGATCACCCCGCTGAACCCCTGCGCGAGAGTGTCGTGGATCTCCCCTGCCAGCCTGGTCCGCTCCTCGAGCACGCCCAGCTCCCTGTTGCGCTCACCGGCCTTGACCAGGAAGTTGACGAACAGCCCCATCAGGACGGCCAGCGCGATGCCGGCCAGGAGCGAGACGGCCCTGGAGGGAGCCCGGCTGATCTCGGCGAGGCCGCCCGCGGCGCTGAAGGCCGTCGTCACGAGCGCCGCCGCGCCGCCGTACGCCCATCTGCCCGGCAGCATGACGTACGGCAGCGCGAGCATGCCGAAGATCAGCGTGTCGAAGGCGGGATCGAGGACGATCAGCACGGCCATGAGCGCGATGAGCACCGTCAGGTGCCAGCCCATCGGGTGCAGCCGCTCGAACCTGTCCCTGCCGCGGACGACGAAGAGCCAGTAGTAGAGCGCCATCACCGCGGCCACCGCCCACGCGGGGGCCCCGCCCTCACGGCCGGTCAGCGCCGGGATCGCCAGGCACGCGTAGAACAGCAGATGGAAGGCTCGAAACCACCTGGCCTCCTCGTCCATCTCACTCCCAGCGGAACAGCGCGGCCGAAATGACGGTGGACACCACGATTATCCCCGTGAGCGCGAGCAGGGGAAGCGCCGTCGGCGTTCCCGCCCAGCCTTCGCGCAGCGCGGTGACCGCGGGGCCGAGCGGCAGGTACTCGCCGATCGCGCGCAGCGACGGGGGCAGTCCCTCCCTGGGGATCGCCGCCCCGCTGAGGAAGATCATCGGAAACATGATCATCAGGCCGAGCAGGTCGGCCACCCTGACCGTGCGCGCGACGGCGGCGATCAGGAACCCGAGCGAGCAGGTCATCAGCACGGTCAGCACGAAGGCCAGGGCCAGCGGGGCCGGATGGGCGGGAGCGTCCACCCCGAAGGCGGCCAGCGCCGCGACCACGATGATGGCCGCGCCCGCCAGCCCCATGACCAGCTGCGCCACCACCTGCGCGGCCAGGACGGCCAGCGGCGCGATCGGCGTGGTGGCCAGGCGGCGCAGCACCTTGCGCTCGCGGTAGGTCACGACGAACCCGGGAAGCGCGGAGATGCCGCCGATGGCCAGGATCATGGCCAGGTAGCTCGGCACGAGGACCGCGATCCTGTCGCTGCCCGTGTGGAGCACCAGCAGCATCAGGGGGAAGGCCACCATGAAGAACAGCGTGCCGGGGTCGCGGGACAGCAGGGTCAGCTCGGTCGCCGACATCCGGGTGAAGGCTCTCATCGGACCAGCTCCAGGTAGGCCTCATCCAGGGAGCTCGTCCCCGTGGCGGTCATGAGCTCGGCGGCGGTTCCGAGCGAGATGATCCTTCCCCTGGCGAAGACGGCGATCCTGTCACACAGCGCCTCGGCCTCGTCCATGAAGTGGCTGACCAGCACCACCGTGACGCCCGCGGCCTTGAGCTCGCCCACCAGCGCCCAGGTCTCCCGCCTGGCGACGGGGTCGAGCCCGGTGGTGAGCTCGTCGAGTATCACCAGTTCAGGGCTGCCCACCAGCGCCAGCGCGATCTGCAGGCGCTGGCGCTGACCGCCCGACAGGTCGCCGTAGGCCTTGCGGGCCAGCGGGGCGAGCCCCCAGCGCTCCATCACCTGCCGCCAGTCGTCGGGGCGGCGGTAGAAGGCGGCGAAGAGCCTGAGCGCCTCGGCGACCTTGAGCCTGTCGGGCAGGCCCGCCTCCTGGAGCTGGACGCCGATGCGCTCGGCGAGCGCGCGGCGGCGGCGCGCGGGGTCGAGCCCGAGCACCTCGATCGATCCCGCGTCGGGGCGGCGCAGGCCCGACAGGCACTCGACCGTGCTCGTCTTGCCCGCCCCGTTGTGTCCGACGACGCCGAAGGTCTCCCCGGCGCCCACGGTGAACGACACGTCGTCGACGGCGACGTTCGCTCCGTACGTCTTGCGCAGTGCGCTGACTCGTATGGCTGTCATGCCGCAAGCCTCGCCGCGGCGCGGGAGCCGCGGCATCGACCTGGACGGCGCCCCCGCCTCGTCCTTTCGGACGATGGAGCTACTCGGCCCTTCTGAATTGCACGACCGCGACGCCCAGCAGGGCCGCGCCGACCAGCGCCACCAGGCCGAGTTCGACGGCCACGGGCACCTGCCAGCCGAACCACTGCACGCCGGGGTTGAGCACCGCGTTCACCTGCGGCGGGATGTCGAGATGGGCGAAGACCGCCTGCCGCATGGGGTCGACGGCGTAGGTGAGCGGATTGACCGTGGTCAGCACGTGGAGCCACGAGGGCAGGTTGGCCAGCGGGAACATCGCGCCCGACAGGAACATCATCGGCATGATCGCCATCTGCATCAGGCCGAAGAAGGTCTGCATGTTGCGCATGCGGGCGGCCAGCGTGACGCCGAAGGCGGTGATCGTGAACGCCGCGAGGAACATCTCCCCGAGCAGCGTCAGCATCAGCCCCGGTGAGTACGGAACGCCCACGAGGCCCGCCATCGCCAAAATGATGAGGCCCTGCCCGCAGGCGACCACCGCCCCGCCGAGGCACTTGCCGACCACGATCGCGCCGCGCGAGACAGGCGCCACGAGCATCTCCCGCAGGAAGCCGAACTCCCTGTCCCACACGATCGAGCCCGCGGAGAACATCGCGGTCATGATGACCGTCATCGAGATCATGCCCGGGTACATGAAGGTGCGGAAGTCGACGCCGGGGATCGAGCCGCTCACCAGCGTGCCGAGGCCTGTGCCCATCACGAACAGCCAGAGCACCGGCTGGATCAGCATCGACAGCATGCGCGTGCGGTCGCTGACAAAGCGCAGCATCTCCCTGTGCAGCACCACCTTGATCGCCCGCAGGTCGTGCCCCTTGCCGCGTGCGGGGATCCGGACGTCCACCACGTCTGCCGCCATCATCGCCTCGCCATCGCCTTCATCCACTCGTTGCCCGAGCCCGACTCGGCGTCCCTGATCGTCGAGCCCGTGTAGGACATGAACACGTCGTCGAGGGAGGGCCTCGACACGCTCACCGACTTGATGGACAGCCCGAGCTCGGCGAACAGTCGCGGCACGAACTCCTCGCCCGAGGCGACCGCGAACGTCACGGCGCCCTCGTGGACGGCGGCCTCGATGCCGAACCTGTCGCGCAGCGCCACGATCGCCAGGGGGTCGTCGCCGGTGTGGATCTGCACCCTGTCCTTGCCGACGCTGGCCTTCAGCGCCTCGGGGGAGTCGATGACGACGATCTCACCGTGGTCGATGATGGCGATCCTGTCGCAGTACTCGGCCTCGTCCATGTAGTGCGTCGTCATGAAGATGGTGATGTCCTCCTTGTGACGCAGCTTGTTGATGTAGCCCCAGATGGCGGACCTGGTCTGCGGGTCGAGGCCGACGGTCGGCTCGTCGAGGAAGAGCACGCGAGGGGAGTGCAGCAGACCCCGCGCGATCTCCAGGCGCCGTTTCATGCCGCCGGAGAACGTCATCACCTTGGCGTCCTTGCGGTCCCACAGCGCGACCATCTCCATGACCTGCCTGATGCGGTCGGCCACCAGTTGCTTGGGCACGCCGTACAACTCGGCGTGGAAGCGGAGGTTCTGCTCGGCGGTCAGGTAGCCGTCGAGCGTGGGGTCCTGGAATACCAGGCCGATGTTGCGCCGCACCTCGTCGCGCTCCCTGACCACGTCGTGACCCGCGACGCTGGCGCTGCCACCCGTGGGGTTGACCAGCGTGCACAGCATGCTGATCGTCGTGGTCTTGCCGGCGCCGTTCGGTCCGAGGAAGCCGAAGACCTCGCCTGGCCGCACCTCGAAGTCGACGCCCTTGACGGCCTCGACCTTGCCGTAGGTCTTCTTCAGACCCTTCACCGTGACCGCGCTCATTCGCCCTCCGCCAGAATCGTGAAGATGGATCTGCGGGTCTGCCTGATCAGCTGTTCGGCCGCCGCTCAGGCGTAGGCGCGGCTGCCGCCGGACTCCTCGCGGGCCGGCAGCCCTTCGTCCTCGTGCTGCTGGCGCGCGGGGTGGACCGAGCCGGGCGCGAAGTCTCGCATGCCTGTCGGCCCCTACTGCCAAGATAGCGTAAAGATATATCTAGATCTTTGGGACGACAAGCATGTTAAGGGCTGTTAACTAAGGGTGGAGAGGCCCGCGCGCGCCATCGCGCGCAGCACCTCTCTCATCGCCTCCGGCGGCAGCTCGCCCGCGCTGTGCGGCGTCGAGTTGAGCAGTCCGAAGGCGGCGTGGGTCGCGGCCCGCAGGCGCGGAGGCGGGCAGCCGGGGTGCAGCTCGGCCAGGACGGTCACCCACTCCTCGACGTAGAGCCGCTGCAGGCGCCTGATCTGCCGCCGGTGCGGCTCGGGGACGTTGCCCAGCTCCCTGTCGTGCACCGTGATCAGCGCCGGCTGCTCGAGCGCGAACGTGATCTGGGTGTCGAGCAGCGCTTCCAGCGCCTGGGCGGGATCCTGCGCGGAGGTGACGACCGCGACCGCCGCCTCGCGCAGGCGGGTGCTCACGTCGGTGAGCATCTCGGCCAGCAGCGCCTCCTTGCCGCTGAAGTGCCGGTAGAGCGCGGGGCCTGAGACGCCTACCGCGCCGCCGATGTCCTCGATGGACACGCCGTGGTAGCCGCGGGCGGCGAACAGGGTCGCCGCGGCCTCCAGGATCTCGACGCGGCGATTCCGGGTAGGGGTTCTCACATCTCACATTCTAGACACAGACGTTAATGATGATTAACCTTCAGGGCATGTTCAAGCGCAACGCCGAGGTCAACGAGCGGCTGGCGGCCGAGCTGCGCGAGCGCCTGGCCGAGGCCGCCAAGGGTGGACCCGAGCGCTCCAGGCAGCGTCACGTCGAGCGAGGCAAGCTGCTGCCGCGCGACAGGGTCGACGGGCTGCTCGATCCCGGCTCCCGCTTCCTGGAGCTGTCGCCGCTGGCCGCCAACGGCCTCTACGACGACCAGGCCCCCGCCGCGGGCATCATCACGGGAGTGGGCAGGGTCTCGGGCCGCGAGTGCGTGGTCGTGGCCAACGACGCCACGGTCAAGGGCGGCACCTACTACCCGATGACCGTCAAGAAGCACCTCAGGGCCCAGGAGGTGGCGCTGCAGAACCACCTGCCGTGCCTCTACCTGGTCGACTCGGGCGGCGCGTTCCTTCCCAAGCAGGACGAGGTCTTCCCCGACCGCGAGCACTTCGGCCGCATCTTCTACAACCAGGCGACGATGTCGGCGCGCGGCATCCCGCAGATCGCCGCCGTCCTCGGCTCCTGCACGGCAGGCGGCGCCTACGTCCCCGCGATGAGCGACGAGGCCGTCATCGTGCGCGAGCAGGGCACGATCTTCCTCGGCGGGCCCCCGCTGGTGAAGGCGGCCACCGGCGAGGAGGTCACCGCGGAGGAGCTCGGAGGGGGCGACCTGCACGCCCGCGTCAGCGGCGTCACCGACCACCTCGCCGAGGACGACGCGCACGCGCTGGCCATCGTCCGCGACATCGTCGCCACGCTCGCTCCCAGGTCCGACTCGCCGTGGGAGCGCGCCGACCCGGAGGAGCCGCACCTCGACCCGCAGGAGCTGTACGGCATCGTGCCGCCCGACCCCCGCACGCCGTACGACGTGCGCGAGGTGGTGCGGCGGATCGTCGACGGCTCCCGCTTCCTGGAGTTCAAGGCCGAGTACGGCACCACGCTGGTCACGGGCTTCGCCCACATCCACGGCCACCCCGTCGGGATCGTGGCCAACAACGGCATCCTGTTCAGCGAGTCGGCGCTGAAGGGCGCGCACTTCATCGAGCTGTGCGACCGGCGGAAGATCCCCCTGGTCTTCCTGCAGAACATCAGCGGCTTCATGGTCGGCAAGGCCTACGAGGCAGGCGGCATCGCCAAGCACGGCGCGAAGATGGTGACCGCGGTGTCGTGCGCGCGGGTGCCGAAGTTCACGGTCGTGATCGGCGGATCGTTCGGCGCGGGCAACTACGCGATGGCGGGCAGGGCCTACTCGCCCAGGTTCCTGTGGATGTGGCCGAACGCCCGCATCTCGGTGATGGGCGGCGAGCAGGCGGCCACCGTGCTCACCACGGTCGGCAACGCGGACGCCGACGCCATCAGGGCCCAGTACGAGCACCAGGGCAACCCCTACTACTCGACGGCCAGGCTCTGGGACGACGGCGTGATCGACCCCATCGACACCCGCACCGTCCTCGGACTCGGGCTGTCGGCGGCGGCCAACGCGCCGCTCGACCCCATCGGCTACGGCGTCTTCCGGATGTGATGATGTTCAGCACCGTACTGATCGCGAACAGGGGCGAGATCGCCGTGCGGATCATCCGCACGCTCCGCTCCATGGGCATCGCCTCGGTCGCCGTCTACGTCGAGGCGGACGCTGGCGCGGTCCACGTGCGCCTGGCCGACCACGCGCTCCGGGTCCCGAGATATCTGGACATGGAGGCGGTGATCGCGGCGGCGCAGTCGTCGGGGGCGCAGGCCGTCCACCCCGGCTACGGGTTCCTGGCCGAGAACGCCGAGTTCGCCCGCAGGTGCGCGGCCGAGGGCCTGGCCTTCATCGGCCCGCCCGCCGAGGCGATCGAGGCGATGGGCGACAAGATCCGCGCCAAGCGGACCGTCGCGGCGGCGGGCGTGCCCGTCGTGCCCGGCGGCATCTCCGACCTCGCCTCGTGGAACGACTTCCCCGCGCTGATCAAGCCGTCGGCCGGCGGCGGCGGCAAGGGCATGGTGCTGGTGCGGTCGGCGGCCGAGCTGCCCGAGGCGCTCGCCTCCGCCCGTCGTACGGCGGAGGCGGCCTTCGGCGACGGCACCCTGCTGATCGAGCGCTACATCGAGAACCCCAGGCACATCGAGATCCAGGTGCTCGCCGACGCGCACGGCAACGTCGTGCACCTGGGCGAGCGCGAGTGCAGCCTGCAGCGCCGCCACCAGAAGATCATCGAGGAGGCGCCCTCGCCCTTCGTCACCGCCGAGAGGCGCCAGGCGATGGGGGCGGCGGCCGTCGAGGCGGCCCGCTCGGTCGGCTACACCGGCGCGGGCACCGTCGAGTTCATCGTCGACGGGCGCTCGGGCGACTACCACTTCATGGAGATGAACACCAGGCTGCAGGTCGAGCACCCGGTGACCGAGCTGGTCACCGGCCTCGACCTGGTGGAGCTGCAGGTGCGGGTGGCCGCGGGCGAGCCGCTGCCCTTCGGCCAGGAGTCGGTACGGCTGCGCGGCCACGCGGTCGAGGCGCGCGTCTACGCCGAGGACCCCGCGCGCGGCTTCCTGCCCACGGGCGGTCGGGTGCTGGCCCTGCGCGAGCCCTCGGACGTCAGGGTCGACTCCTCGCTGGCCGAGGGGCTGGTCGTCGGCAGCGACTTCGACCCGATGCTGTCGAAGGTGATCGCGTGGGCCGAGGACCGCTCCTCCGCGCTGCGGTCGCTGGACAGGGCGCTGGGATCGGCCGCCGTGCTGGGTGTGACGACGAACATCCCGTTCCTGCGGGCGCTGCTCGCCGAGCCTGGCGTCGTCGCGGGCGCGCTTGACACCGGCCTGGTCGAGAGGGTGCTGCCGTCGCTCCCGCTGGCCGCGCCCGTCCCGGACGAGGTGCTGGCCGCCGCCGCGCTGGCCTTCCACACCACGCCCCAGGCGAAGGACCCATGGGAGATCGCCGACGGCTGGCGGGTGGGCGAGCCCGCCTGGACCACCTGGCGGCTGGAGTCACGCGACGGGATCCACGAGGTCGGAGTGCGCGGGCTGCCCGCCTCCGGCGCGGAGGTCCGGCTGCCCGCCGCCTCCCCCGCCGGCGGCTCCGGCGCCGTGGGCGCCCAGGCCACGGATGCTCAGATCGTCGGCGCCAGAGCGGTGGCCGAAGGGGGCGAGCTGGCCGTCACCCTCGGCGGGCGCGCCTTCCGGTTCACGGCGGCCCGCGAAGGGGAGACGCTGTGGCTCGGGCGTGAAGGACAGGCATGGGCGCTGACTAGGCACAGGATCGGCGACCCCGGCGACAGGGCGGGCGCGGCGGGTGCGGGGGACGGCGTGGTGCGCAGCCCCATGCCCGGCACCGTCCTGCTGGTCAAGGTCTCGCAGGGCGACCAGGTGAGCGAAGGTCAGCCGCTGGTCATCGTGGAGGCGATGAAGATGGAGCACACCGTCACCGCGCCCATGGCGGGCGTGATCTCCGAGCTGCCTGTCAAGGCGGGACAGTCCGTCGACATGGACGCGGTCCTGGCCGTCGTCGACACGGAGGAGTGAGAGGCGTGCCGTTCAGAATCGACGGTCTTCCCGAGCGGGTGACGGTCTACGAGGTGGGGCCGCGCGACGGCCTGCAGAACGAGAAGGCGGTCATCCCGGTCGAGGTGAAGGCCGAGTTCATCGACAGGCTCGCCGACGCGGGGCACCGGGTGATCGAGGCGACCAGCTTCGTGCACCCGAAGTGGGTGCCGCAGCTGGCCGACTCCGGCGAGCTGCTCGCGATGCTCGAGCGGCGGCCAGGCATCCGCTACCCGGTGCTGGTGCCCAACGAGCGGGGCCTGGACAGGGCCCTGGAGAGCGGCGTCGACGAGGTGGCGGTCTTCGCCAGCGCCACCGAGACCTTCGCCGCCAAGAACCTCAACAGGAGCCTCGAGACCCAGTTCGACATGTTCGAGCCGGTCATCGCCCGCGCCCTGGAGGCGGGGGTGAAGGTGCGCGCCTACGTCTCGATGGTGTTCGGCGACCCGTGGGAGGGCCCGACCCCGATCGAGCAGGTCGTGCGCGTCGGCACCAGGCTGCTCGACCTCGGCTGCCACGAGCTGTCCCTCGGCGACACCATCGGTGTGGGCACGCCGGGTCACGCCACCGCCCTCGTCGAGGCCTTCGGCGACCCCTCCAGACTCGCCGTCCACTTCCACGACACCTACGGCCAGGCACTGGCCAACACGCTCGCCGCGCTCAGGGCGGGCGTCACCGTCGTCGACGCCTCCACGGGAGGCATCGGCGGCTGCCCCTACGCCGAGTCGGCCACCGGCAACCTCGCCACCGAGGATCTGGTCTGGATGCTGCGAGGGCTCGGCATCGACACAGGACTCGACCTCGGCAAGCTCGTCGCCACCAGCGTCTGGCTCGCCGAACGGCTCGGCCGTCCCAGCCCCTCCCGGGTCGTCCAGGCCCTCTCGAAAGGGTGACAACCATGCTCAACGACGAGTACCAAGAGCTGCGCAAGACCGTCGAGTCCTTCGCCCGCGAGGTGGTGGCGCCGGTCATCGGCGACTACTACGAGCGTGAGGAGTTCCCCTACGACATCGTCCGCCAGATGGGCGACATGGGGCTGTTCGGGCTGCCGATCCCCGAGGAGTACGGCGGCATGGGCGGCGACTACTTCGCCCTGTGCCTCGCCCTCGAGGAGCTGGCGCGGGTCGACTCCAGCGTGTCCATCACGCTGGAGGCGGCGGTGTCCCTGGGCGCGATGCCGATCTACCGCTTCGGCACGGCCGAGCAGAAGGCGCACTGGCTGCCCGAGCTGACCTCGGGACGGATGCTCGGCGCCTTCGGCCTCACCGAGCCTGGCGGCGGCAGCGACGTGCCCGGCGGGATGCGCACCACGGCCGTCCTCGAAGGCGACGAATGGGTGCTGAACGGCACCAAGGCCTTCATCACCAACTCGGGCACCTCGCTGACCGGCGTGGTCGCCGTGGCGGCGCTGACGGGCGAGCGGGAGATCTCCACGATCCTCGTGCCCAGCGGCACGCCGGGCTTCGCCGTGTCGAAGAAGTACTCCAAGGTCGGATGGAACGCCTCCGACACCCGCGAGCTGTCCTTCACCGACTGCAGGGTGCCCGCCGCGAACCTGCTGGGGGAGAGGGGCCGCGGCTACGCGCAGTTCCTGCAGACCCTCGACGAGGGCCGCATCGCGATCGCCGCGCTCAGCGTCGGGCTCGCGCAGGGCTGCGTGGACGAGTCGCTGCGCTACGTCCGCGACAGGCGCGCCTTCGGCCACCCCATCGGCCACTACCAGGCCATCCAGTTCAAGGTCGCCGACATGGAGGTTCGCGCGCACACCGCCCGCCTGGCCTACTACCACGCGGCGTCGCTGATGCTGGCGGGCAGGCCGTTCAAGAAGGAGGCGGCCATCGCCAAGCTGGTCTCCTCCAACGCCGCGATGGACAACGCCCGCGACGCCACCCAGATCTTCGGCGGCTACGGATTCATGAACGAGTTCCCGGTCGGACGCTTCTACAGGGACGCCAAGATCCTCGAGATCGGCGAGGGCACCAGCGAGGTCCAGCGCATGCTGATCGCCAGGCAGCTGGGCATGGGTGATCTGTAGAAATGCTGGAGTTCCGGATTGGACGGACGGTGCGGGAACGATCTATGGTCCACGTCATGACCTCAGACGATCCGCACATCCGGAGGGCGGAGCCGAGCGACGTAGATGAGATCTTCGCGCTGGCGCGGGAGTTCGGGCTGACCTTCAGACCCGAGCGCGCGGCCTTCGACCAGGCCTTCCCGCAGTTGCTGGACAACAAGGACGCGCTGATCCTCACCGCGGTGGCCGAGGGCCGCGTCCACGGTTACCTGCTGGGTTTCGTCCATCTCACCCTGTTCGCCAACGGGCCCGTGGCATGGGTGGAAGAGGCCATGGTGCAGCCCGGCTTCCGCAGGCAGGGCATCGGCAGGCGGCTGCTGGAGGAGTTCGAGGTCTGGGCGCGCGAACGGCAGGCGGGCTACGTCGCCCTGGCCACGCGGCGCGCCCCCGAGTTCTACCAGGCTCTGGGCTACGAGGAGTCGGCGAACTTCTATCGCAAGGTGCTGCGCTGAGTTTCGTCGGAGCCTGATGGCATCCTGTTGGGCGTGAGTACCAATACCGTGAGCCCCCTGTTCGTCGGCAGGGCCGACGAGCTCGCCACCCTCGAGGGGGCGCTCGGCCGCACGCGTGACGGCGCCTCCTCCACCGTGCTGGTCGGCGGTGAGGCGGGCGTCGGCAAGACCAGGCTGATCCGCGAGTTCGCCGAGCGCGCCGAAGGGGCCAGGGTGCTCGTGGGCGGCTGCCTCGAACTCGGCACCGACGGCCTGCCGTTCGCGCCCTTCACCGCGGTGCTGCGCAGGCTCGTGCGCGACCTCGGCCGCGACGCCATCGCCGAGCTGCTGCCCGGCGGCTCGACCCGAGGGCTCGGCCGCCTGCTGCCCGAGTTCGGCGAGCCCGAGGGCGACGGGCCCGAGGCCCGCGCCCGCCTGTTCGAGCAGGTGCTCGGGCTGATGGAGCGCCTGGCCGAGCAGCGGGAGACCGTCCTCATCATCGAGGACGCCCACTGGGCCGACCGCTCCACCCGCGACCTGCTCTCCTTCCTGGTGCGCTACCAGCGCTCCGACCTGCCGCTGCTCATCGTCGTCACCTACAGGGCCGACGAGCTGCACCGCACCCACCCGCTGCGACCCCTCCTGGCCGAGCTGGGCAGGATCGACTGGGTCACCAGGTTCGAGCTGCGCAGGCTGAGCCGCCGCGAGGTGGTCGAGCAGGCGTCGAGCATCCTCGGCGGCCTGCCGGGCAGGCTCGACGTCGACGACGTCTACTCGCGCAGCGAGGGCAACCCGCTCTTCGTCGAGGCGCTGCTGGCGGGCGACGGGCACGACACGGTCCCCGAGTCGCTGCGCGACCTGCTGCTGGCCAGCGTCGAGCGGCTGCCGGAGGAGACCCAGGAGCTGCTGCGGGTGGCCAGCGCGGGCGGCGCCAGGATCGAGCACGCGCTGCTGACGGCCGTCGCCGGGCTCGACGAGGGGTCGCTGTCCAGGGCGCTGCGGCCCGCGGTGGCCGGAAACGTGCTGGTCGTCGACGGAGAGGGCTACTCCTTCCGCCACGCGCTGATCCGCGAGGCCGTCCACGACGACCTGCTGCCGGGCGAGCGCACCCGCCTGCACACCCGCTTCGCCAAGACGCTCGAGGACAACCCGCTGCTGCTGCCCGCCACCAGGGCGGCGATCGAGCTGGCCCACCACTGGCACGCCGCCCACGACGTACGGCCCGCGCTGGTCAGCGCGTGGCGGGCGGCGGCGGCCGCCAGGAAAGCCACCGCCTACGACGAGCAGCTCAGAATGCTCACCAGGGTGCTGGAGCTGTGGGATCAGGTGCCCGACGCCGCCGAGCTGCTCGAGACCGACCATCTCGAGGTGCTGAGCACCGTCATCCTCGTGGCGCACCTCGCGGGCGAGTTCGAGCGGGCCATCTCCCTGTCGCGGGCCGCGCTGCGGCTGGTCGACCCCGAGCGCGACCCCACGATCACGGCGGGGCTGCTGCGCAGGCGCGGCCTGGCCGCCTACGACCTCGGGCGCGCGGGCTACGTCGACGACCTGCGCACGGCGGCCCGGCTGGTGCCCGCCTCGCCGCCCAGCACGCTGCGCGCCAGGATCCTGGAGGGCCTGGCGCGCATGCTCAACACGCCCGACGTCTGGGCGGAGAAGGAGGCGCACGCCGCGGAGGCGCTGCGCATCGCCCGCCAGATCGGCGACGCGACGACCGAGGCCCAGGCGCTCATCACCCTCACCTGGTCGCGCAGCCATCGCGCGGACACCGACCAGGACCTCAGCGGCTACGCCGAGGCCAGAACGATCGCGGGCGAGGCGCGCGCCTACACCGCGCTGATGCGCGCGGCCATCTCCGAGTCCGACACGCTGGAGGGCTGGGGGCGCCACGAGGCCGCCACCGAGGTCGCCCGCAGGGGCATCGCCCAGGCCGAGGAGTACGGCGTCGCCCGCACCTCGGGCGCGTTCCTCGCCATCAACCTGGCCGAGCCGCTGGTGTCGCTCGGCCGGTGGGACGAAGCGCTCGAGGTCATCGAGCACGCGCTCGACCTGGCGCCGCCCCCTCCCTACCGGGCCAGCCTGATGGGGTTCTCACTCGACATCCTGCTGGCCCGCGGCGACATCGAGGGGGCCGAGGCGCTCTTCCACGAGAGTCACAGCATTCTCGCCAAGGGCACCTACCGCGACCAGACCCTGCTGCCGAACCTGCGCAGGGAGCTCAAGCTGCGGTTGGCCCAGGGGCACGACGCGCAGGCGCTCGAGCTGGTCGCCGCGGTCCTGCGCGCGGAGGACGCGCACGCCAACCCCCGCCATGCCAGCCCCCGCTACGGCTGGCCCTTCCTCGTCTCCGCCCTCCACGCCGCCACCGTGATCATCCCCGGCCGTGCGGGCGCGCCGGGCTCTCCCGGTACGGCGGGCCGACCCGGCCCGTCCGGTACGGCGGGCGGGCCTGGCCCGTCCGGCGCGACGGGTCTGCCCGGCTCGTCCGTCGTGGCGCGCGGTGTGATGGGGCTGCCGGGAACGGCGCTTCCCGACGGTGAGGAGGCCACCGCCGAGCAGGTGGCGCGTGGGCTGCGCGAGGTCGCTGAGAAGCTCGAGATCAGGGGCGAACTCCAGCGGGCGCAGAGTCTCACCTTCGCCGCGATGGTCTCCCGCGACCTGGCCGCATGGGACACCGCGACGCAGGCGTGGGAGGCGCTGGGCCAGCCGTACGCGCGGGCCCAGACGCTGCTGGCCGCGGCCGAGGCGGCGATCGCGCCGCCGGGCGGCAGGGAGTCCGGCGGCGGAAGAGAGCCGGCGGGCCAGGCGAGCGGCGTGCGCGAGTCGGTGGCCGAGCGGTTGTCCACGGCCCGTGCGCTGGCCGAACGGCTCGGGGCCGTGCCCCTCCTGGCCGAGATCGACTCGCTGGCCCGCCGCGCCCGCATCTCCCTCACGGGGGAGGCCCCGGCCGAGGAGACCAGGCTCGGGCTGACCGCCCGCGAGTTCGAGGTGCTGAAGCTGGTCACTAGGGGGTTGAGCAACAGGGAGATCGCGGGGGAGCTGTTCATCTCGGTCAAGACGGTCAGCGTCCACGTGTCGAACATCCTCGGCAAGCTCGGCGCCGCCTCACGAGGCGAGGCCGCCGCCACCGCCCACCGCCTCCACCTCTTCGCCACCCCATAACCGGCACTGCCTGCCCCCCGCGCCTGCCTCCCGTGACGCAAGAGGCGAGAGGTACGGTGCGTTACGCTCGTCGAAGCCATGGATCTACCGCGCGACCTCCCCCGAGACCTCTCCGGCGCTTTTCGCGTCGTCGGCCTGCCCTGGCCGGACGCCCGGCTGGACCACTTCGACGGGGTGCTGGCCGAGCTCGGCGACCGCCCCGAGGCGCGGTGGCTGCGCGACCACGTCCGCGTGCTGCGGAAGGCCCAACGGGTGTTCTTCGAGCACCTGCGAGACCTCGCCGACGAGCACGACGGCGACGGCATGCGACTGATCCGGCACAAGGACCGGCCGTGCGTGAGCGAGGTGCGGGAGAAGTGGGCCAGGACCGCGGCGCAGATGGCGGACTACCACGAGGCCGTCAGCGCCCGCACCCGGCAGGCCGTCGGAGGGCTGCACGCCTCCAGCGAGCTGTCCGCGGTCCCCGACTACCTCGCCGGCTCCCGGCCCGCCTGGCTGGAGCGACGGCCCGAGCGCGGCATCCGCGACGAGCCCACCGCCGGCCGCGCGCCCGCCGCCGAGGCGCTGCTGCGCTGGCGCGAGGACCCGTACGGCCCGCGGATCTGCGTCGTCACCGGCTCGCCCGCCTCGGGCAAGACCCGGCTGCTGGCCTGGTTCAGCCACTCCACCGTCTGGCACTGGTCGGGCTACGCGAGCTCGGCCGAGGCCGCCGTCTGGTTGCGCGGCATGGACGTCGAGGAGGCCGTACGCGAGCTGGCCCGCCAGCTCCGGCTCGACGGCGAGGAACCGGCCGGACCACCGCCGCACGGGAGCGCCGGCCCCGAGCGCGCCCTCACCGGCCCGGCCGGCCCGCTGGCCGCCCTCGACCGGCCCGTGCTCGTCACGCTCGCCGACCCGCACCGGAGCGCCGATCCCGAACGCACCCTCGCCGAGCTGATCCGCCCCCTGGCCGCCGACCCGCGCGTCCGCCTGCTCGTGGAGTTCCCCGACCCCACCGCCCTGCTGCCCTACCTGACCGGCTCGGCCGAGCTGTCCGACGTGCCGGTCTTCGCGCTGGACCTGGACGACCCGCGCTGCACCGATCGGGACGCCTTCACCGCGTGGTACGCGGCCGAGCGCGCCGGGCACTCCCCTTTCACCGCCGACGAGGTGTACCCCTCCCCGGCGCTCGCCGCCATCGCCGCCCGCGCCAGGGGCGCCGACCCGGGGCCGGGCCTGCCCATCGCGGAGCGCGTGGCGGGCGCCTGGCTGGACGGTCTGTCATCGGCGGCCCGCGCCGCCGTCGGCACGCTCGCCCTCGCCTTCGCCCCGATCGGCCCGTACACCTGGCGGCTGCTGCACTGCGGCCGCCACCGCGACGACCCGGAGACGGCCGCCCGCGGCGTGGCGGAGGCCGCCGGCCATCTGCCCCTCGCCGAGCCCGGCCTGCCCGCGTACGCCGTGGACCTGCCCGCCCTGGCCGAGGCCGCGGCCCCGCCTCCCGAGGCGCACCGTGAGCTGGCGGCCGTCATGCGCGGCTGGCCGGTCTCGGCGGAGCTGTCCCCTCCCGAGTACGCGCGCCTGCACCTGGCCGGGCACGAACGCCTGGCCGGCGGCCCTGAGGGCCTCGCGCCGCTCCCGCTCTGCCGGCCCCCTGTCAAGGTCACGCGCGAGCTGCTGGAGAGCCTGTACGGCGCGGGCGGCCTCATCCGGTTGACCCCGGAGGAGATCCATCCCGCCATCACCCACGGGCCCACCCGCCGGTTCCTGGCCGAGGTCGGCCTGCCCGCGAACGGCGTGCACGAGGACGACTGGACGGGCGACAGCCTGCGCTGCGTCAAGCCCATGACGGAGTCGTGGCCCGAGGAGGACGCGCAGGAGTTGCGCGCCTGCGCCGGCCTTCCAGACGACCTCGGCGCGGTGTTCATGCTCGACTCGCTGCCCTCCTGGTACCTCTTCCTGGACGGCAGGACCGGCCTGGTCCACGAGGTGCCCGAAGGGCTGGAGACCGCCCGCGTCGCCCACCGGGACGTCGAGTCGTACGTCTATTTCGCGTACGTGATCCACCGGGAGCGCGCGCTGTGGTGCGGCAAGGACGCGCACCCCGACGCGGCCTACTGGTGCGCCGAGGACCTCGTACTGGAGCTGCACACCTACGAGCCGCAGGCCATGGCGGGCGACGAGCCGCTCTGGCCGCCGACCCTGCTCGACTACACCCTCCTGTGACGCCGGAGGGAGGGAGGGTCAGCTGGTGAGCTGGGCGTCGAGGCGGTAGCCGTCGACCGTGACGTACACCTGGTCGCCGGGCCTGGCGTTCAGGCGCATCAGCACGGGCTGCAACGAGTCGAAGACAGGCTGCTGGTCGCGCCAGACGAGCACCACCGCGTTGTCACCCGGCCCCGTCACCGACAGCAGGGTGCCAGGGCGCATCCCGAGCTGGGCGGCATACCCCTCGGGAACCGCCACGGGCGCACCGCGCAGGTGCTCGGGCGTGACGTCGATGCGCTGCCACCGGCGCGGATCGGAGGTCGGGCTGGGCGGCGGGGGCGGCGGGGTGGAGGGCGCGCCCGCCAGCAGAGGCGGCGGCGCGGAGGAGCCGCCGAGCAGGGGAGAGCGTCCGCCGGACAGCGCCGACAGCGTGGCCAGCGCCGCGCTCGGGTCGATCTGCTGCGGTGGCGCGGGCGGCACGGGCTGCCCGCCTCTGTGGTGGTGGCCGTTGGCCCCGGGCGTACGGCGTGGCAGCGGCTGCTGGACGGCCGGCTGCGCGCTGGGCCCGTCGGAGGGCGCCTCTGCGGGCAGCGCGTCGAGCCAGGCCTTGGCGGAGTGCCGCCTGATGCCGAGCTCGGCCAGCAGCTCCTCGACGTCGGCGTCGGCGGGATGGGCCGCGAGCAGTTGCCTGGTGCGCGCCTGCAGTCCTGTCAGGTCGCCCACGACGAGCCAGCCGTCCTGGAGACGACGGTCGGGCATGAGCGTGACGAGCACCCGCCACAGCGGGCTGCGCAGGGTGGGCACGATGACAGGGTGGGCGGGGTCGGCGCCGATGAGCTGGTCCTCGGTGGCGGCGGTGCCGAGCCACTCGGTGAGACGGAACATGTGGCCGGTCACGGGAGCGGACTCGGAGGAGCGCAGCCAGTGCAGCACGCGCTCCTCGGCGGTGCGCTGGGCCTGGGACAGCACGTCCCTGTCGACCAGGAGTTTGTGGGCGAGGGTGCGCAGGGTGTCGGGCTCGGCGGCGAACAGGCGGTTGACCGCGACGGCCAGCTCGAGCCGGTCGAAGGAGCGGAACAGCCCGTCGACGACGCGCACCATGGGGTAGTCGTCGTCAGGCGTCTCCGCGATCGGTGGCGCGGCGAAGGTGGGCGCCGCGTAGGAGTTCGGGGACGGCGGGGCGAAAGGCGAGACCTGGCCCGGCTGACCCGTCTGGCCAGGCTGGCCGGGTTGTGCGGGCTGACCGCTCTGGCCGGGCTGGCCCTGCGCCTGCTTCGCGCCGGGACCGGCCTGCGATCCGGCCTGGCCCTGCGAGCCCGGCTGGCCCGGGTGCGAGCCGTTGGACCCGGGCCCGGGCTGCCCGGCCTGACCGGGGAAGGCTCCGCTGGAGGGTCCCACGGCGGGGAAGGACCCGGTGGAGGGCCCGCCACCGGGCTGGCTCGGGAAGGAGCCGGTCGAAGGACCCGCGGCGGGCCGGCTCGGGAAGGAGCCGGTGGAGGGCCCGCCACCGGGCTGGCCCGGGAAGGAGCCGGTCGAAGGACCCGCGGCGGGCTGACTCGGGAAGGAGCCGGTGGAGGGCCCGCCACCGGGCTGGCTCGGGAACGAGCCGGTCGAGGGGCCCGCGCCGGGAGCGCCCGGCTGGTTCGGGAAGGGTCCTGTCGAAGGACCGCCGGGCTGGCTCGGGAAGGAGCCGGTGGAGGCGGGGCCGCCGGGCCGCTGCGGCAGGGGCGAGCCCTGGTCCTGGCCCTGAGACGCCGGTCGGCCAGGAGCGCCGGCCCCGGGGGCCTGCGAGCCGGGACGGGAGACGCCGGGAGCGTCCGGCGTGGACGAGCCGGGAGCCGACGGGCCGGCCGGGCCCGCCGCGGCGGGCCCCTGCACGGGGGAGCCGAGAACGGGCGCGCCGGGATGGGATGCGCCGGGATGGGACGGAGCCCCCTGACCGCCGGCCTGCTGGGGCGAGAAGAACCCGCCCGAAGGCGTCCCCTGGGCGGGGACGTTCGCGGGACGCTGGGGGAGCGCTCCCGCCGGGCGTACGGCTGGGGCCCCCGACGTCGCGGGGATGCGCCCGAGGACCTCCCTGAACACCGAGCCCACCACGACCTCGGTCGAGGCGGAGGAGGACGGCGCGCCGAGATCGCCCGTGCTGAGCCTGCGAAGCACCCGCCATCCGCCCAGCCCGGTGATCACCGTGCGGGCGGGTTCGGGCCAGCCGGGCAGGGACGGGTCCACCTGGTGCACGTGCAACGCGGGCAGCACGTCGGCCAGCGGCAGATGGTCCCAGCGGGAGGCCGCGAGCCGCGCGAGCCGTTCGCACATCCACTCGACACCGGTGGTGCCGAGGGCTCGCGACAGCGAGAGCGAACCCCACCAGCCGGCGGGGAGTCGAGGGTCGGCCAGGGCTTCGGCGACCTGCTGAGGACGGCTCCAGCGCAGCGCAGGGACCAGGTCGCTCAGGCAGATCGATGACTCGACGTCCATCGGCGGACCGCATCCTCCCCAAAAGTTGTGACGCGTGTGGCTAATGGTGCAGCCTACGCCGCAAGCTATCAATCGGTGTGAATAGGGTAAAGACGGTTGGAACCCAAACCGTACCGTGGGCGTCCCCCCACGATGGCCACCGCGTCGGCTCCCGCCGAGCACCCCGCCTCGAGAGAGGCCAGGTCAGAGCCGCCCTGGAGCCTCGCGGTGAGAAAACCCGCCGCGAAGGCGTCGCCGGCGCCGGTGGAGTCGATCACGTCGCGCTCTCTGCCCGCGGTGGCGGCGGTTACGCGTCCGTCCCTGGCGAGGATCGCGCCCTCCGCGCCGAGCTTCACCACCGCCGTGCCGTACCTGAGGCTGAGGGCCGAGGCGGCGGCCTGCGGGGTGGCGGCGCCGGTCAGCAGGAGCGCCTCGTCCCTGTTGGGGATGATCAGGCCGGCGGGCGCGGTCTCGGTCAGGAAGCGTTCGACGCCGAAGTCGCGCAGGAAGCCGGTCGAGGCCGGGTCCACGCTGATCGTCAGGCCGAGCGCCGAGGCGGCGGCCATCGCCAGCCTGGCCAGTTGGAGGCCGGGCTCGGCGAACAGCGTGTAGCCGGACAGGTGGAGGTGGCGCACGCCGTCCAGCAGGTCGGGCGACCAGTCGTCGGCGGAGATGCGGCCGCCCGCGCCCCTGTTGGTGAGCATGGAGCGCTCGCCGGTGACGTCGACCATCGCGATGACCACGGCGGTCGGGTGGTCGGGGTCGACGCGGGCGTGCGGGCGCACGCCCGCCTTGGTCAGCTCGGCGGTGTGCCACTCGCCGGTGTCGAAGCCGACCCTGGTGAGCAGCCGGACGTCGGCGCCCAGGTGGGCGGCCCACGAGGCGGTGTTCGCCCCCGAGCCGCCCGGACGCAGCACGATGTCGGCCACGGTGTCGGTGCCGGTGCTCACGGGCGCGCCGTGGAGGGCGACGACGTCCGTGACGACGTCGCCGATCACCAGGAGCCCTGCGCTCATCTCCCGGACCACGCGACCGCGATGTCGCCGGCTACGCGGACGTTGCCGCGGACGGCGGCCAGGTTGGCCTCGAGGGAGGCGCCGTCGGTGCCGCGCACGAGGTACGACAGCAGGAACGGGGTGATGGCCTGCCCCGTGACGCCCTCGCGCTCTGCGGCGGCCAGCGCCTCGGCCAGCACGCGGTCGTGCAGGACGGGGTCGAGCTGCTCGGCGACGGGCACGGGATTGGCGATGATCAACGCGGTCTCCGGGCCGCCCAAGGCGTCCTGGCCGCGCATGATGGCGGCGGCCTGCTCGGGCGACTCGATCCGCCAGTCGATCGGCTCGCCGGAGCTGTGCAGGTAGAAGCCGGGGAAGGTGTCGGTGCGCAGGCCCGCGATGGTGACACCGCGGGTCTCCAGGCGCTGCAGCGTGGCGGGCACGTCGAGGATCGACTTCACACCCGCGCAGACGACGGTGATGCGGGTGCGGGCCAGCGTGTCGAGGTCGGCGGACTCGTCCTGCTCCTCGGTCCAGCCACGGTGCACGCCGCCGAGGCCGCCGGTGGCGAAGACGCGGATGCCCGCGCGAGCGGCGAGGAACGAGGTCGCCGAGACGGTGGTGGCGCCGCTGGCCTCGAGGGCGGCGGCGACGGGCAGGTCGCGCTGGCCCAGCTTGCGCAGGCCAGGCTCGGTGGCGATGCGCACCAGCTCGACCTCGTCCAGGCCGATCCTGGCCACGCCGTCCAGCACGGCGATGGTGGCGGGAACCGCGCCCGCCTTGCGGACGATCTCCTCCAGCTCCCTGGCGACCTCCAGGTTCCGCGGCTGCGGCAGCCCGTGAGAGATGATCGTGGACTCGAGGGCCACGACGGGAGCGCCCGAGGCGAGCGCCTCGGCGACCTCGGCGGACGGGCGGAGGGCGGGGTCAGTGGTGCTGGGCATGGGGTGGTTCGAGCTCCTTGGACGTGCCGGCGCTGGTCTCTTCTGGAACGGGGCAATGGCCGGGGATTGTTCCAAAAGGAGCAGGTTACCCAAGGTCAGACGAACAGTGTCACGAGGGCGAGGGAGGTCGCGCCGATCAGCGCCGTGGAGATCGCGCCGAGCAGCAGCGCCCTGCCGCCCTTGAGGAGTTTGCGGGCGTCGATGCCGGTGCCCAGGCCGAACAGGGCGGCCGCGAGCAGCAGGCCGCTGATCCTGGGCGCCACGTCGGTGACCACCTGCGGCACCAGGCCCGTGCTCCGTACGGCCACCATGAGCAGGAACCCGAGCACGAAGAGCGGGACCAGCGGGGTCGAGCGCCGGCGGGACAGGCCCGTGCGCAGCGTGGTCAGCGCGACGATCGGGGCCAGCAGCACCACCCTGGCCAGCTTCACCGTGACCGCGACCGCGAGGACGGCGCCGCCCGTGGCCGCCCCGATCGCCGCCACCTGGGCGACCTCGTGCACCGAGGCGCCCGTCCACACGCCGAGCTGCCGCGCCGACAGGCCCAGCCATGACGCGGTGAGGGGAAGCAGCACGATCAGCGCCGTGCCGTACAGCACCACCACGCTCAGCGCGCCGGCCGCGTCGTCGTCGTCGCTGACGCCGCCCTCGCCGCCCGTGGCCTCGTGCATCCCCGCCACGGCCGCCGCGCCGCAGATGGACACGCCCGTGGCGACCAGCAGCGAGGTGCCGGGGGACAGGCCGAGACGCCGGCCGATCAGCGGGGTGATCGTGAAGGTCAGCCCCGTGGCCAGCGCGATGACGGCGATGGGCTGCCAGCCGAGCGCCAGCACGTCGGGCAGCGCGATCTGCAGGCCCAGCAGGACGATCGCGGTCCGCAGCACCGTGCGGGAGACGAACCTGACGCCGGGCGCGACCGACGCGCCGATCCCCAGGGTGTTGGCGAGGGCGGCGCCCAGCGCCACGGCGACGACCGCGGGGCTGAGCACGGGCACCAGCCTGTTGACCACCAGCGCGACGGCCACCGCGGCGGCGGTGAGGGCGAGGCCCGGCAGGAGCCGTCCTGCGGCGGGGGGAGCGCTGGCGGTGAGGGTCATGGTTCCAGTGTTCGTCCCGGTGGAGACGGCCAGTAGACCGATCTTGCCTGGGAGGTCATAGCCTGAGGCTATGAGTGAACTGCCCGACCTGGAGTCCCTGCAGCTCCTGGTCGACGTGGGCGAGCTGGGCAGCCTCGGCCAGGCGGCCAGGGCCGCGGGCATCGCGCAGCCCTCGGCCAGCAAGCGCATCGCCCGCCTCGAACGCCGCCTCGGCGTGCCGCTGCTCGAGCGCACGCCGCGCGGCTCGGCGCTCACCGCCGAGGGCAGGATGGTCGCGGGCTGGGCGGCCCACGTGCTGGCCGCCGCCCGCGAGCTGATGCGCGGCGTCGAGGCCGTACGGCAGGGCGAGGCCGCGCAGCTGCACGTCGCGGCCAGCATGACGGTGGCGGAGTACCTGGTGCCGCGCTGGCTGGGCGAGCTGCAGGCACGCGAGCCCGACATCCAGGTCGGTCTCGACGTCATGAACTCCACCGACGTGGCGGCCAGGGTGCTGGGCGAGAAGGTCGAGCTGGGGTTCGTGGAGGGGCCGACGGTGCCCGACGGCCTGGCCAGCAGGGTGGTGGCCACCGACAGGCTGGTGGTCGTGGTCGCTCCCGCGCATCCGTGGGCGCGCCGCCGTACGGTGCTGAGAGTGGCGGAGCTGGCGGCCACCCCGCTGGTGGTGCGCGAGCCGGGGTCGGGCACCAGGGAGACGCTCGACCTGGCATTCGCGGGGCAGCACGTGGCCAGTCCCCGGCTGGAGCTGGGGTCGAACTCCGCGGTGAAGGGCGCGGCGCAGGCGGGCTCGGCGCCCGCGGTGCTGAGCGGGCACGCGGTGGAGGCGGAGCTGGCCACGGGACGGCTGGTCGAGGTGCCGCTGGCCGGCCTCAATCTGGTGCGCAGCCTGCGCGCGGTCTGGCGGCGCGGCAGGACGCTGACGGGGCCGGCAGCGACGCTGCTGGCGATCGCCTCCCGGCCTTGACGATTCGCCGGTCATCCAGGACAAATAGGACGTATGTCGTACGATGTCGTGATCGCAGGCGCGGGACACAACGGCCTGGTCGCAGCCGCCTACCTGGCGAGGGCGGGCCGCAGGGTGCTCGTGCTCGAACGGCAGGACCACGTCGGTGGACTGGCCATCTCCACCAGGGCCTTCCCCGGCGTGGACGCCCGCCTTTCGCGCTACTCCTACCTCGTCAGCCTGCTGCCCACGAAGGTCGTCAAGGATCTGAGGCTGCGCCTCCAGCTGCGCGGCCGCCGCTACGCCTCCTACACCCCCGTGGGGAACGGCGGCCTGCTGGTCGACAACGCCGACGAGGAGCGCACCAAGGCGTCGTTCGCCAAGGTCACCGGCGGCGAGTCCGACTACCTGGCCTGGCGGGAGTTCTACGGCATGACCGCGCGCCTGGCCGAGCGCGTCGCGCCGACGCTGCTCGAACCGCTGCGCCCCGCATGGGAGCTGCGCGAGCTGGTCGAGGACGAGGTGGCGTGGCGCGACCTGTTCGAGAGGCCGATCGGGCAGACGGTCGACGAGAGGTTCGCCGACGACACCGTGCGCGGGGTGGTGCTGACCGACGCGCTGATCGGCACCTTCGCCGACCCCTCAGAGGATCTGCTGGCCAACAGGTGCTTCCTCTACCACGTGATCGGCGACGGCACCGGCGACTGGAACGTGCCCGTCGGCGGGATGGGCGCGGTCACGCAGGCGCTGGAGTCGGCGGCCAGGGAGGCGGGGGCCGAGATCAGGACCGGCGCCGAGATCGTGGGCATCGACCCGTCGGGCGAGGTGACCTTCCGCGACGCCGGGGGTGAGCACGCGGTGAACGGCTTGCACGTCCTGGTCAACCTGCCGCCCGCCGTACTGGACCGGCTGATGGGACGGGAGCCGGCGACCCCCGAGGGGGCGCAGCTCAAGGTCAACATGGTGCTGAGCAGGCTGCCCAGGCTGAAGGACACGAGCGTGGACCCGCGCGAGGCCTTCAGCGGCACCTTCCACATCAACGAGGGACGCGACCAGCTGGCCCGCGCCTACGAGCAGGCGGCCGGCGGCGAGGTGCCCGACGTGCCGCCCGCCGAGGTCTACTGCCACTCGCTGACCGATCCGTCGATCCTGGGCCCTGGGCTGAAGGCCGAGACGATGACCCTCTTCGGCCTCCACATGCCCGCCCGACTTTTCCCCAAATATCGTGACGAAGCGGTGGCGGCGACGCTGCGGTCGATCAACTCCGTCCTGGCCGAGCCCCTGGAGGACTGCCTGCTCCTCGCGCCCGACGGCACCCCGTGCATCGAGGCCAAGACCCCCTTCGACCTGGAACGGGAGGCGGGCCTGCCCGGCGGGCACATCTTCCACCAGGACCTCAGCTGGCCGTACGGCGAGGCGGGACGGTGGGGCGTCGAGACCGAGCACCCGCGGATCCTGCTGTGCGGCGCGGGAGCGCGGCGCGGAGGAGGCGTCAGCGGTATCCCAGGACACAACGCCGCGATGGCACTTCTGACCGGACCTTCATGACGTTCTCATGAAGCCGGTCTACCGTTGGTGACCATGAGTGATGGCGCACGGTTGCTGGTGGTCGACGACGAGCCCGCGCTGAGGGAGGCGCTGCAGTCGAGCCTCGAGTTCGAGGGCTACCGGGTCGCCACCGTCTCCGACGGCCAGGCCGCGCTGGAGGAGCTGGCGCGCCAGGGCTACGACGCCGTGCTCCTCGACGTCATGATGCCCCGGCTGGACGGCCTGACCGCCTGCCGCAGGCTGCGCGCGGGCGGCAACCACGTGCCCGTCCTCATGCTCACCGCCCGCGACGCCGTCGGCGACCGGGTCTCGGGGCTCGACGCGGGCGCCGACGACTACCTCGTCAAGCCCTTCGAGCTGGACGAGCTGCTGGCCAGGGTCCGGGCCCTGCTGCGGCGCAGCTCGCTCGGCGGCGGCGGCCCCGACAGCGGCGCGCTGGCCTTCGGCGACCTGCGGATGGAGCCCGCCACCCGCGAGGTGACCAGGGGCGCGCGGCGGCTCGATCTGACCAGGACCGAGTACCTGCTGCTGGAACTGCTGCTCACCCATCCGCGCCAGGTGCTGACGAGGGAGCAGATCCTCGAGGAGGTGTGGGGGTTCGACTTCGAGCCCTCCTCCAACTCGCTGGACGTCTACGTGATGTATCTGCGGCGCAAGCTGGAGGCCGAGGGTGAGCCCCGGCTGATCCACACGGTGCGCGGGGTGGGGTACGTGCTGAGAGCCGCCGCGTGAGACGACGCACCCTGAGGTCGCGGCTGACGCTGCTGGTCACGGTGGCGGTGGCGGTGGCGATCGCGGCCTCGGCGGGATTGTGCTGGTTCATCGTCAAATGGGAGCTCTACGCCCAGCTGGACCACTCGCTGGCCGAGCCCGAGAGTCCTTCGAACAAGCGCTGGCTCGTCGACAACTGCGAGGAGAAGGGGACCTCCGACCCCTTCTCGGGCATTGCCACGGTCCTGTTCGAGGACGGCACGACCTGCTCGCTCGGCCCGCCGATCAAGGTCGACCCCCAGGACAGACGAGTGTTCGGCAACCACGGCAGGCCGGAGTTCCGCTTCGGCACCACGACCGACGGCAAGCCGGTGCGCGTGATGGCGACCTTCGAGCGGCCCCCTGACCGCGCGCCGGGCGCGCCGAGCGGCATAGTGATCCTGGAGGGCCGCTACACCTACCAGATGCAGAGCACGCTGCGGAACCTCGCCCTGATCCTGGCCGTGGTGGCGGCGATCGGGGTGCTCGGGGCGGCCTCGGCAGGGCTGCTCGTCTCGCGGACCGCTCTGCGGCCCGTCGGCAGGCTCACCAAGGCCGTCGAGCACATCGCCCAGACCGAGGATCTCAACACGACGATCCCCGTCGAGGGCACAGACGAGATCGCCCGCCTCAGCCGCTCCTTCAACGCCATGACCGCCGCCCTGGCCGGCTCCCGCGACCGCCAGCAGCAGCTGGTCGCCGACGCGGGACACGAGCTGCGCACCCCTCTGACCAGCCTGCGCACCAACATCGACCTGCTGCTGCGCAGCGAGCACACCGGCAGGGCCATCGAGCCCAAGGCCAAGGAGCGCCTGCTCGTCAACGTCAAGGCCCAGTTCGAGGAGCTGTCCACGCTCGTCGGCGACCTGCTCCAGCTCTCGCGCGGCGAGGGCGACCACGAGCCGCACGTCGAGCTGGCCCTCCACGACGTCGTCAGCGCCGCCGTCGCGCGCGCCAGGCTGCGCGGCGCGGACGTCACCACCGACCTCGCACCCTGGTACGTCGAGGGCAACCCCTCCTCGCTCGAACGCGCCGTCGTCAACCTGCTCGACAACGCCGCCAAGTTCAGCCCGGGCGGCAAGGTCGAGGTGGCGCTGCGCGAGGGCGAGCTGACGGTCCGCGACCACGGTCCAGGCATCCCCGCCGAGGAGCTGCCGCACGTCTTCGAGCGGTTCTGGCGCTCGCCGTCCGCCCGCAGCCTGCCGGGTTCGGGGCTCGGGCTGGCGATCGTGGCGCAGGCCGTCAAGGAGGCGGGGGGACAGGTGCGGCTGGACAACGCCGCAGGTGGCGGCGTTGTGGCCTGGATACGGCTGCCCGGTTCGCCGGTTCTCAGCCAGTCTTAATCGCCGGCTCAGTCAGGTCCAAGTCGCACCCGAGACCTTGGAACCATGAAGACAGCAGTCAAGACGCGCCTGGTCGAGGTGGTCGTTCCCGTCCACAACGAACAGCGGGCGCTGCGGGCGAGCATCGGGCGGCTGCACGGCTACCTCGCTGGGTCCTTTCCCTACGGCTTCCGCATCACGATCGCCGACAACGCCAGCTCCGACAACACCTGGCAGATCGCCCAGGAGCTGGCCGCGTGCTACCCGGAGGTGAACGCCGTCCACCTGGAGGAGAAGGGACGGGGACGGGCGCTGCGGCAGGTGTGGGCGGCCAGTGAGGCCGACGTGGTCAGCTACATGGACGTCGACCTGTCCACCGACCTCGACGCCTTCCTCCCGCTGGTGGCGCCGCTGCTGTCGGGCCACAGCGACCTGGCCATCGGCACCCGCCTGGTCAGGACGGCCAACGTGGTGCGGGGGCCGAAGAGGGAGTTCCTCTCGCGCACCTACAACCTGCTGCTGCGCGGCGTGATGGGGGCGGGGTTCTCCGACGCGCAGTGCGGATTCAAGGCCGCCCGCACCGAGATCGCCCAGGCGCTGCTGCCCGCTGTCGAGGACCAGGAGTGGTTCTTCGACACCGAGCTGCTGCTCCTGGCCGAGCGGCACGGCCTGCGCATCCACGAGGTGCCCGTCGACTGGGTGGACGACCCCGACAGCAGGGTCGACGTCGTCAGGACGGCCGCCGACGACCTGAGGGGCATGGCCAGGGTGGCCCGCAAGGCGCTGTCGGGCGCGGCCAACCTGCCCGTGCCCGCGCGCGTCCAGCAGGCGCGGCTGCCCAAGGGCATGGCGCGGCAGCTGCCCAGCTTCGTGGTCATCGGCATCGTCAGCACGCTGTCCTACCTGCTGCTCTACTCGCTGCTCAGGCTCGTGGCCCCCGCCTACGCCGCCAACGCGGTGGCGCTGTTCGTGACGGCCGTGGCCAACACCGCCGCCAACAGGCGCTTCACCTTCGGCGTGAAGGGGAGCGCGGGCGCGATCCGCCACCAGGTCGAGGGCCTGATCGCCTTCCTCGTGGGCCTCGCGCTGACCACCGGCGGCCTGGCCCTGCTCCCCTCGGGCGCGCCGCACTGGGTCGAGCTGGTGGCGGTGATCGTCGCCAACGGGCTGGCCACCCTGGTCCGCTTCCTGCTGCTGCGGGTGTGGGTCTTCAACCCCGACCGGAGGAGTTCCCGATGAGCGTCACCACACTGCCTCCCTCGCACGGGGCCACACCGGGAAGGGGCCGCCTGGCCCGCGCCGTCCTCGGGCCCGAGCAGGAGCCCCGCTTGGCGAGACCCGCGCTGTGGGGCGTGCTCGGCCTCGCCTTCGTGCTCTACGCGTGGGCGCTGAGCGGCATGGCCAACGAGTACTACTCGGCGGCGATCCTGTCGGGGACGAAGAGCTGGAAGGCCTTCTTCTTCGGCGCCCTGGACTCCGGCTCGTTCATCACCGTGGACAAGCCGCCTTTCGCACTGTGGGTCATGGGACTGTCCGCGCGGATCTTCGGCTTCGGCACGTGGAGCATGCTGCTGCCACAGGCGGTGGCGGGCGTGGTCACGGTCGCCCTGGTCCACTCGGCCGTACGGCGGAGCCTTCCTCTCGAAAGGCCGGGCGCCGCGCACGCGGCGGCCTTGCTCGCGGCGGTGGTGATGACGCTGACGCCGATCACGGTGGCGATCAACCGCGACAACAACCCCGACACGATCCTCGTCCTGCTCCTGGTGGCGGCGGCCTGGTTCGCCCTGGAGGCGATCAGGCGGGGCGGGCCGCGGGCGCTGCTGGTGTGCGCGCTGCTGGTCGGGCTGGGCTTCAACACCAAGATGCTGCAGGCCTACCTCGTGGTGCCCGCCCTCGCCCTGGCGTACCTCACGTGCGCGGCGGCGCCGTTCCTGCGCAGGCTGGGGCACCTCCTGGCTGCGGGGGCCGTGCTGGTGGCCTCCAGCGCCTGGTGGATGGTGATCGTCGACCTGTGGCCCGCCTCGTCGCGCCCCTACGTCGGCGGCTCCACCGACAACTCGGTGTGGGACCTGGTCATCGGCTACAACGGGCTGGGCCGGATCTTCGGCCGGGGCTTCGGGGGCAGCGGCAGGGGCGGCGGCGCCTCCTTCGGCGGGGAGTCGGGCGCGGGCAGGCTGTTCAACGACACGATGGCAGGACAGATCTCGTGGCTGCTGCCGTTCTGCGCCCTGGCGCTGCTGCTGGCGGCGGCGACCTGGCGGACCCTCGGCACGCGGGCGGTTCCTGGGGAAGAGCGCTCCTCCCTCAGCGCCATCGGAGAGCGCGGAGGGCCGCGGGTGAGCAGGGCCGCCTGGCTGGTGTGGGGCGGATGGCTGGCCGTGCACCACGTGGTGTTCAGCTTCTCCAGCGGCACCTTCCACCCGTACTACTCCACCGCCATGGCTCCCGCCGTGGCGGCCGTGACGGGGATGGGCGCGGTGCTGATGTGGCGGGCCTACCGGCGCTCCCCGTGGTGGTGGGTCCTGCCCCTCGCGGCCGCGGCGACGGGGGCGTGGTCGTTCGTGGTGCTGCGCCGTACGCCCGAGTTCGTCCCGTGGCTGGCATGGGCGGTGGCGGCCGCGGGCGTGGCCGCGGTGGCCGGGCTGGTGGTGGCGCGTCTCGGCCGCGGGAGGGCCGCGAGGGCGGCGGCCGGGGCAGGGGGAGCGGCCGGCGCGAGGGTGGCCGCGGTCGCGGTGGTGGCGGCGCTGCTCGCGGGGCTGGCGGGGCCCGCCGCGTACGCGGTGACCCCTTTGCGATCGCCGATCAACGGCACCAACCCGACGGCGGGCCCCTCGGCGGGCACGGGCTTCGGCGCCGGCTTCGGCGCGATGCGTGGCGGCCCCGGCGCCGCCGGCGGGACGCGCGAGATGGAGGCGCCACCCGGTCGGACGGGACAGGCGAGGAGCGGTCCAGGTGGCGGCGTCAGCAGCGCGCTGATCGCCTACCTGGAGCAGAACCGGGGGACGGCCACCTGGCTGGTCGCCGTCGGCAGCGCCAGGCAGGCCGCCCCGATCATCCTGCGGACCGGCGAGCCGGTCATCGCGATGGGCGGCTTCACCGGCAGCGACCCCGCGATGACCGTCCAGGGGCTCAAGGAGCTCGTCGCCTCCGGCCGCCTCAAGTACGTCATGGCGGACGACGCGCGCGGCGGTCCCGGCAGGGGCGACAGCGAGGTCACCGAGTGGGTTCGGGCCAGCTGCGCGGCGGTGGACGGCCAGGACGGCCTGTACCTGTGCGCCCCCTGACCTCCGCCGCCTCGGGCGCTGGACGTATGTCCGTATCGGCTACTCTTGGCCGGTGCGACGTGTGGACAGTGCCCGAGGCAGCAGGGCGGACCAGGCTGACCAGCGCAGGGCCGAGCTGCTGGAGGCCACGCGCAGGGTCGTGCTCGAACGCGGCCTGGCCAACACCCGGGTCGCCGACATCGCCAAGGCGGTCAACGTCAGCGGCGGGCTCATCCACTACCACTTCGCCACCAAGGACGAGCTGATCACGGCCATGCTGCGGGCCACGCTCGACATCGAGAGCGCCAGGCTCGACCAGCTCGTCACCGGCGAGGGCAGCGCCGCCGAACGGCTCGACAGGGTGCTGCGCTTCTACATCCCGCAGTCGCGCTCCGACCAGAGTTGGCTGCTCTGGATCGACGCATGGAACGCCGCGCTGCGCGAGAGCGCGGTCCGCCAGATCGTCCTGGAGCTGGAGACGACCTGGCTGCGCGCGCTCGAGCAGGTGATCTCGGCGGGGGTCGCGGAAGGCGACTTCACCTGCGAGGACCCGGCGGGCGCCGCCGAGCGCATCGACGCGATGCTCGACGGGCTGATCATCAGGTACACCCTGCACCCCTCGGTGCTGTCGAGGGGCCGGCTGCTCGAGCACGCCCACATGGCCGCCGCCCGCGAGGTCGGCATCTCACCGGACGCCTTCTCCGGTTAGCCGCCCCGCCCCTCGGCCCTGCGGGTCAGAGCGTCATGACGCCGTCGCGCATCTCGTGGACGGCGTCGCAGAGCCCGCCCAGCAGGTCGAGGTCGTGGCTGACGACCACCACGGCCGTTCCCCCCTCCGCCACCTCGCGCAGCAGGCCCGCGACCCTGCCCGCCGCCACCGTGTCCAGACCCGAGGTCGGCTCGTCGGCCACCACCAGCGCGGGACTGGCCGTCACCGCTCGCAGGATCGCCACCCGCTGGCACTGTCCCGCCGACAGCCGTCCAGGTCTGGTGCGCGGATCGAGGTCGCCGAGCCCGACCGTGGCGAGCGCCTCGACGGCCCTGGCGCGCCGCTGCGCCGCTCGCAGGCCGGTGAGCGGCTCGGTGATCGTGCGCCAGATCGGCCACAGCGGATCCAGGCTGGCTCTGGCGTCCTGGAAGACGGGCATCACCCAGCCGGGCCGCCGCTCCGGCAGGCGGAGCGTCCCCGCGTCGGGCGGCTCCAGCCCGGCCAGCAGCCGCAGCAGCGTGGACTTGCCCGACCCCGACCTGCCGTGCACACCCACCACCTGACCGGGGCCGATCGCCAGGGAGGCGTCCCTGACGGCGGCGCGGGCGCCGTAGCTCCGGGCGAGGTTACGCGCCTCCACCAGCGCGGGCCCCTGCGGGGCGGCGCGTCCGCCCGAGGTGGGGGGAAGCGCCGCCACCAGGGCCCGCGTGTGCGGATGCCGTGGATCGGCCAGCAGCCGATCGGCGGGCCCCGTCTCCACGACGCCGCCCTCGTACAGCACCGCCACCCGTGAGGCCCAGCGCGCGGCCAGCCGCAGGTCGTGAGTGATCACCAGCAGCGCTCCCGCCGACCTTCGCAGCGCCGCCATCACCTCGTCGGCCAGGTCGGCGTCGAGCGCGCTGGTCGGCTCGTCGGCGACGGTGAGAGCGGGCGACAGCGCGCCCGCCGCCGCGATCGAGGCGCGCTGCAGCATGCCGCCCGACCACTGGTGCGGATGCTCGGCCAGCGCGGCCGCATCCAGCGAGAGCGCCGCCACCGCGGACTCGGCGGCTCCCGGCGGCGGCCGCAGCCCCGCCGCCCGCCACGCCTCCCGCACGTGGTGCCCGACCGTCCGCAGCGGGTCGCACGTGGTGAAGGGGTCCTGCGCCACGTATCCAGGCCTGCCGTCGGTGCGGATCGACCCCTCGGCGCGGGCGCCGCGCGGCAGCAACCCGAGGACGGCGCGCACCAGCGTGGACTTCCCGCTCCCCGACGCTCCGACGACGGCCAGCCGCTCGCCGGCCTCCACGGTGAGAGAGACGCCGCGCAGCGCCCGCGTGCCGTCCCGATAGGTCACGGAGAGCCCTGACACCTCCAGCGCCGGGCTCACAGCCGCTCACCCAGCCAGTCGCTGAGCAGTCCCGCGGCGCTGACCGCGACCAGGATCGCCACGCCGGGCCCCGCCAGGAGCCACGGTGAGGAGGCCAGGTCGTAGCGGCTCTCGGCGAGCATCTGCCCCCACTCGGCGGTGGGCGGCTGCGCGCCGAGACCCAGGAAGGACAGGCCGGACAGGCCGATGATCGTCTCGCCGAGCCCCAGCGCGGCCACGGCGAGCACCCGCAGGAAGGCGCCGGGGAGCACGTGGCCGAGCACGACGCGACCGCGCCCGACGCCCGCCATCCTGGCGGCGACGACGTCCGGTCTGGTGGCGGCGGTGAGCACGTGCGAGCGGGTGAGCCTGGCCACGGGGGCCCACGCGGCCACCGACATGGCCAGCACCAGATGGGTCAGCCCGGGGCCGAGCGAGCCCACCACGGCGAGCGCGACCAGCGTGCTCGGCACGGCCATCAGGACGTCCACCACCCTGGAGATCGCCGCGTCGACGGACCCGCGCGCGTATCCGGCCACGCCTCCCGCGACGACGCCGATCGCCGCGCCGAGCGCGGTGACGGCCAGCGCCGCGCCCAGCGTCACCCTGGCCCCGCTCGCCAGGCGCGCGAGCACGTCCCTGCCGAGCTGGTCGGTGCCGAGGGGATGGGCGGCGCTGGGCGGCAGCAGCTTGGCCGCGTAGTCGGGCAGGTCAGGGTCGGGCAGCGCCAGGGGGCCTGCCAGCGCCAGGACGGCGAGCAGCGCGGCGGCGGCCGTACCGGCGAGCAGGGAGGCTCTCACAGGCGAGGGTCTCCTGCACGGGTGGCCAGGTCGGCGGCGACCGCGCCCGCCAGGAAGGCCAGCACGCCCGCGAGCACGCAGCCCTGGACCACCGGCAGATCCCTGGCGGTGATGGCCTCCACCAGCAGGCGCCCCACGCCCGGCCAGGTGAAGACGCTCTCGACCACGGCCGCCCCGGCCAGCAGCCCGCCGACGGTCATTCCCACGACGGCCAGCAGTGGGGGAGCGGCGTGCGGGAGGCCGTGGACCAGCAGCACGCGCAGCTCGCCCGAGCCCCGGGCGCGAGAGACGTCGGCGAAGGGCGCGCCCGCCGCGTCGATCAACGCCCCTCTGGCCACCCGCGCCCACTGCGCGACGATCCCTGCGGCGAGGGTGGCGGCAGGCAGCGGGGTGTCGGCCCACCCGCCGTCGGCCACGACCCTTCCGACGCCCCAGCGCACCACCACGATCTCCAGCAGCGCCACCCCCAGCAGGAAGGACGGCACGGCGGCGCCGGCGAACATCACGCCCCTCGACAGCGCGTCGGGCCAGCGGTGGCGGCCGAGGGCGCCGGCGAAGGCCAGGGCGAAGGCGGGCAGGATCGCCAGCGCGACCGCCGTCAGGCACAGGCGCAGCGTGGCGGGCAGCCGCTCGCCGAGCTCGGCGGTGACGGGCCTGCCCGTGCGCCAGGAGGAGCCCAGGTCGCCGGTGAGCGCGCCGCCGAGCCAGCGGGCGTACCTGACGGGCGCGGCGTCGCCGAGGCCCAGCTCGGCGCGCACCGCCTCGACCTGCGCCTCGACGGGGACGGCCACGCCCCTGGACAGCAGCACCTGTCGCGCGGGATCGCCGGGCGACAGCTCGGCCAGTCCCCAGACCAGCAGGCTGGCGGCCAGCAGCGTGCCCGCCGCCGACGCTAGGAGCCGCAGGAGTCGCCGCACGGAGCCGTGGAGGCGTCGAGGTGCAGCAGGACCGAGGAGGGCCGGTAGTCGCGGTAGCGAGGACCCGCCACGACCCTGGGCACCCTGTCCACGACGATCAGGTGGTATGCCTGCTCCTCCACCGCGATGCGCTGCGCCTCGCGCAGCAGCCTGTCGCGCTCGGCGGGCTCGAAGGCGCCCGCGAGCTCGTCGATGACCTGGTCGAGACCGGGGTCGGCGATCCCGCCGAGGTTGCGAGGGCCCTTCGTGCGCATCATCTGCGCCAGCGGCGCGACGGGGTCGAAGCCGTAGGACAGCGAGCCGTCGAAGCTCAGCCCGACGTCCCAGCCGTCGGCCGAGCGCATCGCGGCGTAGTTCTCGGGCACCTCGGCGACCTTCACCTGGAAGCCCGCCTTCGCCAGCTGCGCCTGCATGGCCACGGCCACCGGCTTGGTGTCGGGCTGCGGCGAGTAGGCGTTGATCGTGATCGCCAGGGGCCTGCCGTCCTTGGCCCTGGTGCCGTCGGCGGCCCTGCGCCATCCCGCCTCCTCCAGCAGGCGCTCGGCCGCGGGCAGGCCGGTGCGCAGGTTCTTGACGGAGTACGGCAGCGCCTCGGGGTAGACGCCGGAGGGTGTGCGGTAGAAGCCGTCCATCACCGTCTCGGCCAGCTCCTTCCTGTCCACGGCGAGCGACAGCGCCCGCCGGACCCTGGAGTCGTCGAGGGGAGCCTTGCGCACGTTGAGGAAGCCGCGTAACTGCCCCGTCGCCAGCGCCGCCTCCCTGATCGAGACCCGCGCGTCGCCCTTCAGCGTCCGCAGCGCGTCGGTCGGGGGGTAGAAGGCCAGGTCGGCCTCACCGCTGCGGACGGCGAGCGTGCGCGCCTGCCCGTCGGGCACGAAGCGCACCTCCACCCCGTCGAGGCGCGCCTTCCCTCCCCAGTAGTCAAGGTTCTTCGCCAGCACCAGCTTCTGCGAGTCGAGGCTCTTCACCTCGAAGGGCCCGGTGAAGGTTCTGCTGGCCACGTCGAAGACGGAGAACATGCTCTCGTCGGCCAGCAGGCTCGGCAGGTTGGCCACGGGCTCCCCGGTCTCCAGCCGTACGGCCAGCGGCCCCGTCACGGCGACCTTCGCGCCCTCCAGCGCCGACCTGGCAGCCGGGTTCTGCGCCAGATGCGCCTCCATCAGCTCCTTCAGCGCGACCGCGTCCAGCGCCCTGCCGCTCTGGAAGCGCACCCCCTGCCGCAACGTGAGCGTCCACGCCGACTCGCCCTGCCTGGTCAGCGAGGCCAGCAGCCACGGCTCCACCGTGCCGCGCTCCGTCGGGCGCATGAGCAGCTCGCCGTAGCCCCACTCCGAGGCCCAGAACCCCTGCTTGATCGGGTCGAGGCTCTTCACGCTGTACGGCGTGACCACCCGCAGCCGCGCCTGCGCCACGGGCTCCTGACCGCCGCACGCGGCCAGCGAGGCCAGCAGGGCGACGGCAAGGAGCGGCCGCTTCACATCAATCGACATGGACCATGACAATGCAGCCAATGAAAACCATTGTCAATGCGCCTCCGGCCGGATCGGCGGGCGCGATCGTCGAGGCGAGGTCAGGCGGGAAGGGCTGCCAGCAGGTAGGCCAAGCGGGCGGCCGCGCCGTTCACGTCGTCCACGGTGCCGAGCCGGTAGCCCCAGGAGGTGACGTAGGCGCCCTCGGGGGAGCAGGTCACGGTCTCGGTCAAGGTCAGGGAGAAGCGATTGACCACCGAGACGAACGCGGGCTCGCTGGCAAGGGCGAGATTCTGCACACGCAGGTCCGCGTGAGTTCCTGCAGCCCTGGCGAATTCCTCGAGGCACAGCATGGTGTCGAGCATCGTGCATCACCTCCGCATCAACTGATCGCTAGGGTTGCACGATCTTGCTGGGATAGGCAAGCAATTGTCGGTATTAAAGTTGCGATTGTTTCGCGTAGTCGTGATTCACGCGCATGATGACAGATCTAGCCTCTTCACCGCAGACCGCCACCTTGTGGTACTCATCGAACACGCGGGCGTAGAACTCCACGTCCTGGCGCTCGCTGGTGCGCACCTCCTTCGACCTCGTCGGCACCAGGACCTGGTCGTTGTCGAAGAGCCAGAAGCCGGTCAGCGGCACCGAAGGGTGCTGCTGCTCGAACGGGATGATCCCCAGCTCGATGGTGGGAAGCGTGGTGACCGCCAGCAGCCTGTCCATCTGGCCCTGCATCACCTGGCTCGGCGCGAGCTTCGTCCGCAGCGCGGCCTCGGGCATGATGAACCTGAACGTGCGAGAGGCGTCGTAGAGGATCTCCTGTCGCTGCATCCGCACCCGCACCGCCGCGTCGAGCTCGCCTGTCGCGCCGTACTCCCGCTTGAGGGTGAGGAAGACGTGCCGCGCGTACTCCGCGGTCTGCAGCAACCCGATGATCACGCCGGGCTCGAACACCCTGAACAGGGTCGCCCTGGCCTCCTGACCTCGTACGTCCTCCTGCGAGGCGGCCAGGCCGCTGTGCGCCCAGTGCCGCCAGTCGGAGCGCCGCAGCTCGATGGCGGCGGCCCGCTCCTTCAGCTCGGCCAGCTCCTCGGGCTCGGCCCGCACGGCGGCGGCCCAGGCGCTCACGTCGTCGTCGGTCGCGCTCTGCCTGGCGTTCTCGAGGCGGGAGACCTTGGAGGGCTGCCAGTCCAGCAACTCGGCGAGCTCCTTGCCGGACAGCCCGGCCGTCTCGCGCAACTGCCGCAACCTGATGCCCATCTCGACACGGGCCTGCTGGAATGACGTCACGCCGCCAGAGGCTAGACCCAGCGGGGACGATCATGCCAGGGGTAGTGCCGCAATTGTGACGTCAGAGCACCCTGCGTGCGATCTCCACGAGCAGTTCCCGAGGCACCTCCACGGCGCTCTCTCCGTCGAGCACGTCACGCAGATCGGCCAGGGCCTCCCTGTCGGTCACGGTCAGACCCTGGACGACGATGGTTCCGCGGTCGGTCTCGTAGAGCGTCGGGCAGGCGCCCGCCTCGGACGTGGAGCCGAGAAACCTCATGCGCATGATGCATCCTTCCCCGAAACCGCGATGGCAATTGCGCGCAATTGTACGGGGAAGATCACGCTTAAGACGAGAAAGCGTCATATTTGGTATGGGCGGCGGCGCGCTTGTCGGGCAGGAACTCGCTCGGCCACAATCCGGGGGACGGGGAGTAGCCGCGCAGCACGCGCCGCGCGATGGAGGCCTGGTGCACCTCGGTCGGCCCGTCCATGATCCCCATGAGCGGCGCCGACTGCCACAGCCTGGCCAGCGGGGTGTCGGTGGAGACGCCGAGCGCCCCGTGCAGGTGCATCGCCCGGTAGACGACGTCGTGGAAGACCCGCGCCGCCGCCACCTTGCACGCGGCGATCTGGGTGCGCGCCTCCTTGGTCGAGGACTGGTCGATGAGCCACGCGGTGTGCAGCACGAGCAGCCTGAACTGCTGGATCTGCAGGTAGGAGTCGGCGATGGCGGCCTGCACGAGCTGCTTGTCGGCCAGCACTCCGTCCACGGTCTGCCTGGACAGCGCCCGCTCGCACATCATGTCGAAGGCCCGCTTGACCGCGGCGACCGTGCGCATCGCGTGGTGGACCCTTCCGCCGCCCAGCCTGGCCTGGGCCACGGCGAACGCTCCGCCCTCCTCGCCCAGCAGCGCGTCGGCCCCCACCCTGACCTGGTCGTAGCGGATGTGCGCGTGGTGACCCCCTCGCTCGCCCATCGTGCCGATGTTGCGCAAGATCTCCACCCCCTCGGTGCCGGAGGGGACCAGGAACATCGACATCCGCTTGTACGGGTGCGCGTCGGGATCGGTGACGGCCATGACGATGAGGAAGTCGGCGTTGGCCGCGTTGGAGGTGAAGTACTTCTCCCCGTCCAGGACCCAGCCGTCCTCGGAGCGGACGGCCCGCATCGTGAACAGCCGGGGGTCGGACCCGCCCTGCGGCTCGGTCATGGAGTAGGCGGAGAAGACCTCGCCGTCGAGCAGGGGACGCAGGTAGCGCTCCTTCTGCTCGGCCGTGCCGTACATCGCGATGATCTCGGCGTTGCCCGTGTCGGGCGCCTGGCAGCCGAAGATCACCGGAGCCCAGGTGGAGCGGCCGATGAGCTCGTTCATGAGAGCGAGCTTCAGCTGGCCGTAGCCCTGGCCGCCGAGGTCGGGCCCGAGGTGGCAGGCCCACAGACCGCGCTCGCGCACCTGCTCCTTCAGCGGATCGACGATCTTGCGCAGGCGCTCGTCCAGCTTCTGGTACGCCTGGCCGGGGAAGACCAGGTCGAGCGGTTCGACCTCCTCCGTGATGAAGGCATCCATCCAGTCCAGCTTGGCCTGGAACTCCGGTTCTACCGAGAAATCCATGTCTGCGCCCTCGCGAACAGGTCGAGTGTTGTCTGGTGAAGAAGGTCACCGATGTCCTTGGGCGCCTTGCCCGCGCACGCGCGCGCGTGGGTGCCCTCCAGCACGATGCCGAGCTTGAAACAGGCCATCACGACGTACCAGTCGACCGAGGACAGGTCGCGCTCGGACAGCTCGGCGTAGCAGTCGACGAGCTCCTCGGCGGCGGGCAGGCCGGGCACCTGCAGCTGCGACGACGGCCAGGTGGCCACCAGCCAGCCCAGGTCGAGCAGCGGGTCGCCGATCGTGCACATCTCCCAGTCGACGATCGCCGCCACCCACGGGCCCGCGTGGGAGAACATCAGGTTGGCCATGTGGTAGTCGCCGTGCATGATGCCGGGCGTGAACGTCCTCGGCCTGTTGCGCTCCAGCCACTCGGCCGTCTCGCGCAGCATGGGGATCTCGGGGCCCGGATAGCCTTCGAGCCTGCCGTACGACTCGAGCTCGCTCGTCCAGCGCGGCACCTGCCGCTCGAGGAAGCCCTCAGGCCTGCCGAAGCCGGGCAGCACGTCGGGCGAGACCCTGCCGAGCGCGGCCAGCGCGACGGCGGCCTCGAGGCCCATGCGCTGCCTCATGGCGGGGTCGGAGGCGTGCGGCTCAGGCAGCCCCGTCGTCGCGTTGAAGCCGTCGACCGGCTCCATCAGGTAGAAGACCGGCTCGTCGGCGGTCTGCGCGGCCACCAGCCTGGGCGCGGGCACGCCGGTGCCGCGCAGCGCCGCCAGCACGCGCGCCTCGCGGCGCAGCACCTCGTTGCTCTTCGCGCGCACGTGCAGGGGCGGCCTTCTCAGCACGTACGGCACGCCGCCCCGCTCGAAGGCGACCATCACGTTCTGCGTGCCGCCGAGGACCGGCCGCGCGTTCTCGAACGGCCCCTCGGGCAGGCCCTCGGCGTCCATCCAGGCGCCGAGCACGTCGAAGTCGATCACGCTGACGTCGATGTGCGCGGGGGTCGTGGTCACGACAGAACCGAACCATGTTCTGGTTGCCGGGTCAACCCATGGTCGTGATCACCGGGGCGCCCGCCCGGCCCGTCGTCGTCAGCCCAGCGCCTGCATGGTGGGGGCGAACAGCTTCGACTGGTCGCCGGGCAGCGCGGCGCCTCGCACCATGGCGCTGGTGGTGAAGAAGTGGGGCACCCCGCGCTCGACCGCCCAGTCCACGAGGTCGGGACGGCTGTCGTCGAGGTCGAGACGAACCGGCAGCGTGGAGCCCGCCGCCAGGTCGGCGATGAGATCGCGCGCGGTGGTCTGGTCGTCGGCGACGACCGGCCCGATCATCAGCGTGCCGTCGTTGCGCCACGCGCCGCCGAAGCCCGTCATCCGCCCGTCGCGCTCGGCCACCCGCACCTGCTCGTGGAAGCCTGGCATCCGGCGCAGCACGGCCGACCTGTCGGCGCCGAACCGCGCGGCGTCGAAGGCCACGACGGCCTCGATGTCGTCGGCCTTGTGGGTGCGGCCCGAGGCCTGGCCGGTGAACATGCCCTTGTGTGTCACGACGGTGGCGACGGCGCGGAAGCCCGTGCGCTCGTAGAGGGGGCGGCCGTGCGCGGTGGCGTGCAGCGACACCGTCCTTTCGCCGGCCCGTGCCAGCACGTGCTCCATGAGCGCGCGGCCCATGCCCTGCCTGCCGTACCTCTCGGCGGTCAGGACCATGCTGATCACCGCGTGGTCGTCGCCGTAGAGGGTGACGATGTTGGTGGCGGCCAGGCCGTCGCCGTCGGGCGCGTCGATGCCGTACGCCTCGCCGACCTCCAGCAGGAAACGCCACTTGCGACTCTCGGCGCCCCAGTCGCGGCTGAGGGCCAGGCGGCCGCAGGCGGGCAGGTCGTCTTCGGTGAGGCGGCGGATCTGCATGCGGGCCATCCTGTCCCACCCCCCTGACCAGCTTCAAACCGTTTCCTCCGGATCTCGTCTCTCCGGGCCTCGTCCTCTCCCGGTGCGTTTCCTTGCGGAGGCCCTGGGGTCCGTCCCCCTCCTGACGTCTCCCTGGCGGGCTCCAACACAGGGCTGGGAGGATGGGGGGATGGAGTGCGTTGTCGCGGTCGATGTCGGCGGGACCTTCATGAAGGGCGGGCTCGTCCGCGACGGCGCGATCCTCTACGCCGAACGCCGCCCCACCCCGCGAACCGAGGGCCCGGCCGCGGTGATCGCCGCGATCTCCGCCTTCGTCACCGAGCTCGCGGCACCGCGGGAGGGACTGCGGCCCACATCGGTGGGGCTGGCCGTCCCCGGCCTGGTCACCCCCACGCACGCGGTCTTCTCTGCCGCGTTCGGCTGGCGGGACGTGCCCGCGGCCGCCTTCACCGACGTTTCGCTGCCCGTCGTGCTCGGTCACGACGTGCGCTCGGCGGGCGCGGCCGAGCTCGCCTACGGCGCCGCCCGCGCCGAGCCGGACGTCCTGTATCTGCCCATCGGGACCGGCATCGCGGGCGCGCTGGCGCTCGACGGCGCCCTGTACGGCGGAGCCGCCGGATGGGCGGGCCAGATCGGCCACGTGCCGGTCCACCCTGACGGCCTGCCGTGCGCCTGCGGCCAGCGCGGCTGCCTGGCCGCCTACGCCTCGGCGTCGTCGATAGCGGCGCGTTGCGGGGAGAGCTCGGCCGAGGCGGTCCTCTCGCGGACCGACGAGGTGGCCCGCCGGGTGTGGGACGAGGCGGTGGAGGCGCTCGCCCTCGCCCTGGCCACCGCCACGCTGCTGCTGGACCCCGCGCTCGTGGTGATCGGCGGCGGGCTCGCGCAGGCGGGCGAGGCCCTGGTGGGCCCGCTGAGGACGCGCCTGGCCGCCCGCCTGGCGTTCCGCCGACCGCCCAGGGTGGAGGTGTCGGCGCTCGGTCCCCAGGCGGGCCTCCTCGGCGCCGCCCTGCTCGCCACCACTGCCTGAAGCCGGACGCCGCGCCTTTGAGCGGAAGGGCGTGCCGATCTCATCGCAGGAAGGTCTCAGGCACCTCCAGCAACCGGGCCCGAAGCTCCTCGCCCAGGGCTTTCGCCTGCGGGTCCAGCCGGGGGCTGGCCGCGACCCCCCTGCCGAGCAGCCCGTGGACGACGAAGTTCAGCGCGTTGAGGTTGGGCAGCTCAAACCGCTCCACCATCAGCCCCTCCAGGGAGGGCAGCAGCTTCACCAGCCGCTCGACAGTCAGCGTCCGCGCCAGCCAGCCGTACTCCTCGGGGGTCCGCACCCACACGCCCAGGTTCGCGTTCCCTCCCTTGTCGCCCGACCTGGCCCCGGCGACCCGCCCCAGCGGCGCGGGCACCGTCGGCGCGCCGGTTCCGTCCCATCGCGGCGCCACGGGATCGACGAGCACCTCCACCGCAGGGTCCGGCTGTTCGGAAGAGGGGAGCGCGACCTCCTCGCCCCCCACGAAGACCCGAGGGCGGACGTCGGCGGCGGGGATCAGCGTCGGCCAGTAGACCCCGTACGGCGAGGCGTCCCCCGGCGGCGTCAGACCGTAGAAGCCCGGATAGCTGGCCAGGCCCGTCTCCACCACCGCCGAGGAGAAGGCGCGTCCCGCCCTGCGGGCGTCGCGGTCCATGACGGTGATCCGCAGCAGCGGCGGGTCGAAGGAGACGTCCACCGACTCGAACGACTCGCGGGGCACGCGCGCCCAGATCGCCTCCTGCGCGATCCCGGCCTTCTCCTCCAGGTCGAGGCCGGCCAGCATGAGCGTCATGGTGTTGCGGTACCCGGCGAGGTAGTTGACGGCGACCTTCAGCGTGCCGGGCGGGGGTTCGCCCTTCACCCCCGAGATCCTCACCCTGTCGGGGCCCTCCTGCGACAACTCGATGGTGTCGAAGCGGGCCACCACGTCGGGCCCGAGATAGCGAGGGGAGCCGATCTCGTACAGCAGCTGCGCGGTGACCGTGCCGACCGAGACCAGGCCGCCGGTGCCGGGGTGCTTGGTGACCACCGACGAGCCGTCCTCGTGCAGCTCGACGAGGGGGAATCCGCAGTGCGCCAGGTCGGGCACCTCGCGGAAGAAGGAGTAGTTGCCCCCGGTGGCCTGGCAGCCGCACTCGATGACGTGCCCGGCGACGACCGAGCCCGCGAGCGCGTCGAGGTCGCCTGGGCCCCAGCCGTAGCGCCAGATGCCGGGGCCCGTGACGAGGGCGGCGTCGGTGACCCTGCCGGTGACCACGACGTCGGCGCCCGCGGCCAGGGCGGCGGCGATGGGACGGGCGCCGAGGTAGGCGTTGGCCGTCAGGACGGGCTCGGCGAGCCGCTCGCCTGTGTCGAGGTTGACCAGGTCGAGGTCGTGCCCTGTGACGTCGTCCCCGGTGACGTGGGCGACCGTGGCCGACAGGCCCAGCTTCTCGATCGCCGCCGCGCACCCCTCAGGGTCGAGCCCTCCGGCGTTCGAGACGATCTTGATGCCCCGCTCCAGGCAGGTGCCGAGAACCTCCTCCATCTGCCTGACGAAGGTGACGGCGTAGCCGGGACGGCCCTTCAGCCTGTGGCCCGCCAGGATCAGCATGGTCAGCTCGGCCAGCCAGTCGCCGGTCAGCACGTCGATCGGGCCGCCCTCGACCATCTCGCGCGCGGCCGAGAGCCTGTCGCCGTAGAAGCCGCTGCAGTTGGCGATCCTCAGCACCACTTCGGCGGCCTCTTCTCCATGAAGGCGGCGATGCCCTCCTGGCCCTCCTCGGAGGTGAAGCGCTGCGCCGACAGCGCGGCCATCTGCCTGAGACCCTCCTCGAAGGAGACCGACGGCAGGTCGCGGACCAGGCGCTTGGTGATGGCCAGCGCCTCGGGGCCGCCCTTGACCAGCATGTCGGCGTAGCGGGCGACCGTGGCGTCGAGCTCCTCCATCGGCACCGCCCTGTTGATCAGGCCGATCTCCTCGGCCCTGGCCGCGTCGAACACCTCGCCGGTCATGAGGTACTCCGAGGCGGCCCTGGCCTGCAGCCGCCGCAGGACCGGCACGGAGATCATCGCGGGCACCACGCCGAGCCGTACCTCGGAGAAGGCGAACGAGGCCGTCAGCGGCGCGACCGCGAAGTCGCAGGAGGCGACCAGACCGAGGCCGCCAGCGCGGGCGGTGCCGTTCATGCGGCAGATGACCGGCTTCGGGCTCTCCCAGATCAGCGTCATGATCTCGGGGAACGAGGCGGTCACAGGGGCGTCGCTGACCCCGCGGGCGGGCTCGATGCGCTGCTCCTTCAGGTCGGCGCCCGAGCAGAAGACCGTTCCCGTGGCGGTCAGCACGATCACCCGCACCTCGGGCTCGGCCAGCGCCCAGTTCAGCCGGTCCTCCAGGTCGCCCAGCAGCCGCACCGACAGCGCGTTGCGGTTGGGCGGCGAGTCGAGGGTGATGGTGGCGATGCCACCCTCCAGCTCCTTGTGGACCAGGCGCGTCATACTTCCCCTTCCTCGATGATCGCCAGCACGGCTCCCGCCTCGACCTGGTAGCCCTTCTCGACCATGACGGCCGAGACGACTCCCGCGGCGGGCGCGGCGATCTGATGCTCCATCTTCATCGCCTCGAGCACCAGGACCACCTGTCCCTTGCTGACGGCTGCTCCCTGCTCGACCTCGACGCGCAGCACGCTACCCGGCATCGGCGCCAGCAGGGAGCCAGGCGCGTGCTCCTCGGCGGGTTCGGGCAGGCGGCAGCGGGGTCAGCCGGGTGTCCCCGACGTAGACGCAGCCGTCGTAGTGCGCGATCTCGAAGGTCTGGCGCAGGCCGTCCGTCTCCATGACCACCTGGTACGGCCCGGCGCTCACCACCCCCCGCGGCGCAGGGTCGTAGACCGCCTCCGCCTCCTCGAACCTGGCGACCTGCGGTTGCGATCTCACGTTGCGCCAGCCGCTGGGCAGGCTCGCCTGCACGGTGGCCTCGCTCCTGTGGCGGGCGGCGATGGCGAGGGCCGCCGCCAGCGTCTGCGCCTCGGTGGGCGGCTCGTGCGCCGCGGGCCGGTGCTCGTCGAGGAATCCGGTGTGGGTGTCGCCTTCGCGAAAGGCCCGGCTTCGCAGGATGTTGCGCAGCAGGACGCGGTTGGTGGTCAGCCCGTGGACGCGGGCGCCGTCGAGGGCGGTGGTCAGCTTCCTGATGGCCTCGCCCCTGCTGCGGCCGAACGAGATGATCTTCGCCAGCATCGGGTCGTAGTGGGTGGAGACGGTCGAACCCGACTCCACTCCTGAGTCCACCCGCACCGGGCCCTTCACCTCGAACAGGTCGACCGTGCCGGACTGGGGCAGGTAGCCGCCGTCCTCGGCGTAGAGCCTGACCTCGATCGCGTGCCCCGAGGGTGAGGGCCGGGCGCCGGGCAGCGGCTCGCCGTCGGCGACGCGCAGCTGCAGCTCGACCAGGTCCACACCGTAGACCAGCTCGGTGACGGGGTGCTCGACCTGAAGGCGGGTGTTCATCTCGAGGAAGGCGACCGTGTCGTCCTTGACCAGGAACTCCACCGTGCCCGCGCCGACGTACCCGATCGCCTGCGCGGCCCTGACGGCCGCCGCCTCCAGCCTGTCGCGCAGCGCGGGGGTGACGGCGGGGGAGGGGCACTCCTCCACCACCTTCTGGTGGCGGCGCTGGATGGAGCACTCCCGCTCGCCCAGCGCCCACACCGTGCCGTGGGCGTCGGCGAGGATCTGTACCTCGATGTGGCGCGCCCGCTCGAGGAGCGGTTCGACGAACACGGTCCCGTCGCCGAAGGCCGACTCGGCCTCACGTCTCGCCGAGGCGAGCGCCCCGTCGAGGTCGGCCGGGCCGTCGACGACGCGCATGCCGCGCCCGCCGCCGCCCGCCGACGCCTTGACGAGCAGCGGATAGTTCCACCCGGCTCCGGGGGCGCCTTCCGTCTCCGGGCCCACCGGCGGCCCGTCTCCTGGATCCTCGCCTTCCTGGAGGAGGCCGTCACGGGTGACGCTCTCGCTCAGGCAGGCGGGGACGGCCAGCGAGGGCAGCACGGGGACGCCCGCCTCGGCCATCAGCCGCTTCGCCTCGATCTTGGAGCCCATCGCCGCGATGGCGCCGGGCGGCGGGCCCACCCAGGTCAGCCCCGCCTCGACCACCGCGACGGCGAAGGCCGCGTTCTCCGACAGGAAGCCGTAGCCGGGATGGACCGCGTCGGCGCCCGACCGCTCGGCCGCCCTGACGATCCCCTCGATGTCCAGGTACGCCATGGGCTCGCCCAGCCGTACGGCGAGGTCGGCCTCCGACACGTGCGGGGCGTCAGCGTCGGCGTCGGAGTAGACGGCGACCGTCTCGACGCCCAGCTCACGGCAGGTGCGGAAGATCCTGCGCGCGATCTCGCCCCGGTTGGCAACCAGCAGTCTCGTGATCATGGCCTGAACACCCCGTATCCGGCCGTCTCGGGGACGGGCGCGCTGTTGATCGCCGACAGGCAGAGCCCGAGCACCGTGCGGGTATCGCGCGGGTCGATCACCCCGTCGTCGTAGAGCCGTCCCGACAGGAAGAACGGCAGCGACTCCTGTTCGATCTGCGCCTCCACCATCGCCCGCATCGCCGCGTCGGCCTCCTCGTCGTAGACCTGGCCGCGCGCCTGGGCGGCCTGCCGTCCGACGATCGACAGCACCCCCGCCAGCTGCGCGGGGCCCATCACCGCCGACTTCGCGCTCGGCCAGGCGAACAGGAAGCGCGGGTCGTAGGCGCGCCCGCACATCCCGTAGTTGCCGGCGCCGTAGGAGGCGCCCATGACCACGGTCAGGTGCGGCACCGTCGAGTTCGACACCGCGTTGATCATCATCGCGCCGTGCTTGATGATGCCGCCCTGCTCGTACTCCCTGCCGACCATGTAGCCGGTCGTGTTCTGCAGGAACAGCAGCGGCGTGCGCGACCGGTCGGCCAGCTGGATGAACTGTGTGGCCTTCTGCGATTCCTGGCTGAACAGCACGCCGCGCGCGTTGGCCAGGATCCCGATCCGATAGCCGTGCAGGTGCGCCCACCCTGTCACCAGCGACGCGCCGTAGAGGGGCTTGAACTCCTGGAACTCGCTGCCGTCGACGATCCTGGCGATCACCTCGCGCGGATCGAAGGGGATCTTGAGATCCTCGGGGACGATCCCGAGCAGCTCCTCCTGCGGGTAGCGCGGCTCGACGACAGGGCCAGGCGTCACGCCGAGCTTCCGCCACCCCAGCGACTTCACGATGGCGCGGCCGATGCGGAGGGCGTCGTGCTCGTCGGCGGCCAGGTGGTCGGCCAGCCCGCTGGTACGCGCGTGCATCTCCGCCCCGCCGAGCGACTCGTCGTCGGACTCCTCGCCGGTGGCCATCTTGACCAGCGGAGGGCCGCCGAGGAACACCTTGGCGCGCTCCTTGACCATGACGACGTGGTCGCTCATGCCGGGCACGTACGCCCCGCCGGCCGTGGAGTTGCCGAAGACCAGCGCGATCGTCGGGATCCCCGCGGCCGACAGCCGCGTCAGGTCCCTGAAGATCCGGCCTCCGGGGATGAAGATCTCCTTCTGCGTCGGCAGGTCCGCGCCACCCGACTCCACCAGGTTGATGTACGGCAGGCGGTTGCGCAGCGCGATGTCGGCCGAGCGCAGCGTCTTCCTGAGCGTCCACGGGTTGGACGCGCCACCGCGCACGGTCGGATCGCTGGCGGTGATCACGCATTCGACGCCCTCGACCACCCCGATGCCGGTCACGACGCTCGCCCCGACGGGGAAGTCGCTGCCCCATGCGGCCAGCGGCGAGAGTTCGAGGAAGGCGGAGCCCGGGTCGACGAGCAGCTCGACGCGCTCCCTTGCCAGGAGCTTGCCGCGCTCGCGGTGGCGCCGCACGTACTTCTCCCCACCGCCGGCGACCGCCTTGGCGTGCTCGGCGTCGAGGTCGGCCAGCTTGGCGAGCATGGCGTCCCTGCGGTCACGGTGGTCGGCGCTCGCCGGATCGAGTCGGCTGCTGATCACGCCTCACCCCTTTCCTCTCGGTTCTGCCCGCCGGGGCGCGCAGTTGACGCATGCGTCAGGCCGATGGCGCGGGCCCACAGGCGCGTGAGATGGTCGACGGCGGTGGCCTCGTCGGCCCGCTCGCCGAGATCCAGCCAGACATGGGCGAAGTGCTCCACCATGCCGCCGAGCATGATCGCGGTCAGCCGCGGGTCGAGGTCCCTGTCGGCCAGGCCCTGCTCCTGCAGCCTGCGCAGCCCCTCGGCGCCCCTCCTGACGAACACCTCGCGCAGTTCGAGCAGCAGCCGTCCGAAGCGGTCGTCGGTGGTCGCCGCGTGCTCCAGCATCCGCACCAGCCTGGAGTTCGCCGCCCATGCGCGCAGGTAGAGCCGGTTGGCGGCCTCGACCCGGGCGTAGGGGTCGTCGGGGACGGTGGGGCCCACCATGCTGGCGGCGAACATCTCGCCCACCACGGACCCCGCCACCTCGCCGAAGAGCGACTCCTTCGAGTCGAAGTAGGTGTAGAAGGTGCCGTGCGAGACCCCTGCCCTGGCGCAGACGTCGTCGACGCGCACGGCGTCGTACCCCTGCTCCTCGAAGGCCTCCCGCCCCGCCTCGAGCAGCGCGGCCCTGGTGCGCCGGCCTCTCGCGGTCAGCGTCTCAGACTTGACGATCACGTCAACAACGTAGGCGGGTCAGCACGTCTTCGCAAGACCCGCCGCCGACGCGATGACCTGCTGGACTCCGGCGACGGCATCTGGACTGGGCGGCCGCCACCGCTGGAGCGCTTGAGGAGCGGCTGGAGGGCCGGTGGCGAGAGGAGTACGACGCGGTCGCCGACGATCTTCGCGCAGCTCCCCTCGACGCCCGCCCGGTGGCGACGCCGTATCACGAGGATGACCGGCGCCGGCCATACGGGGTGGGCATGACATGCCGACGGCCCGCGTCTCAGGACGCGGGCCGTCGGGAGTCACAGCAGGGGGTGAGGACGGAGGGTCAGCCGCAGTGGCTCCAGCCGCTCTTCCACGTGAGCGTGCCCCAGCTGCCACCCCAGATGACGCACTTCTTGACCGCCGCCAGCCTGACAGGCCCCGAGTAGGTGGAGAACTTGCCGGGGTTGGAGCCGCTGGCGCCGCCCTTCACCTGGAGGATGGCGTTCATCGAGATCTTGGCCGGCACCACGTACTTCGACATGGTGATCACGCAGTTCTTCCCCGCGGCGGTGTTGTACAGCAGGTAGATCGTGGCCTTGGCGCCGAGCGCGTGGGAGTTGATCACCTTGTACCCCGAGCCGCAGACCGTCGTCGCCTGGTACGGGTTCGGCTTGGGCGGGGGGATGGGCTTGGGTGTCGGCTTCGGCGCGACCGTGGGCTTCACGGTCGGCTTCGGGCTCGGCTTGGACGAGTGGCCGTAGTAGTCGCCCGTCGTCGGCTCGGTCAGCCCGGTGGGCTCGGGCTCCGGGTCCACCATGTCGGTGTTCTTGGTCGGCTTGACCTTGGGCGTGGACGGCTTGGCCGTCGGCCGCACCTCGGGGGGAGCGATCGTGGTGTGCGGCACGGAGACCGCGGGCTCGTCCTCGGTCTTCTTGGACCTGCTCGCCTTGGGCGTCGGCGACTCGTCGATGAGCTCGGGCGTCAGCTCGAGGTCGCTCGGCGGGTCGACGGGCGCCTCGGTGGAGCCGGCGGCCGGATCAGTGGCCGGATCGGCCGCCGCCGAGGTGGCAGGGCCGTTGGCCGCGACCAGCGAGGCAGTGGCGCTCTTGCCCGCCTGGGCCCAGACCACGGTGCCCGCCAGCACGAGCGCGCCCGCCGCCGCGGCCGAGACCGCGATGGTCAGCGTACGGCGGCGCGTGGCCGAGCCTGGCGCCGTACCACCCGAGGGGGGACGCTGGCCGGGGACCTGAGCCCCGGGAAAGCCGTGCGGTCCCGGCACGGGCCCGCCGGGCTGGCCGGGCTGGCCGGGAACGTGCGGCCCAGGACCCCCGGGACCTCCGGGAGCACCGGGAACGGGACCGCCCTGCGGCCCGGGACCACCGGGAACGCCGGGAGCGCCCTGCGGACCGGACGCCGCACCGGGGTGCGGGAACGGCGGAGGGAGCTGGCTGCCCGTCTGGTGGACGGCGACAGGGCTCTCCCCGGTCTGCTGGCCCGTCAGGCGGGCGATGAGCTGCTCGGCGGTCGGGCGGTGCGCGGGATCCTTGGACAAGCAGGCCTCGACCAGCCCGCCCAGCACCCCTTCGAGCCCGCCGATCTCCGGCTCCTCGTGGAGGATCCTGTTCATCACCACAGGGATGGAGTCGGAGCCGAACGCGGGCTTGCCCGTGGCGGCGAACACCATCGTGACGCCCCAGGCGAACACGTCGGCCGCCTCCGAGACGGGGGCGCCGCTCAGCTGCTCGGGAGCGAGGTAGGCAGGCGTCCCCATCGCCATGCCGGTGGCCGTCGCGCCCGGCGAGTCGAGCGCCCGCGCGATGCCGAAGTCGATCACGACGGGGCCCTCGGGCCCCATCAGCACGTTCGCCGGCTTGAAGTCGCGGTGCAGGATGCCCGCGCGGTGGATGGCCGCCAGCGCGGTGGCCGTGCTGATCGCCAGGCGTTCGAGGGCCGCTCCCCTGCGCGGACCTTCCCTGTCGACCAGCTGCCGGAGCGAGGGCCCCGGCACGTAGTCCGTGACGATGTACGGCCGGCTGCCCTCGAGATCGGCGTGCAACACGGGCGCGGTGCAGAACCTGGCCACGCGTTGCGCCACCGCCACCTCGCGCAGGAACCGGGTTCTGGCGTCGGCGTCGGCCACCAGCGCGTTGTGCAGGAGCTTGACAGCCACCTGCTCGCCCGACTGCCCCTTGGCCAGGTAGACCACGCCCTGCCCGCCCTCGCCGAGCCTGGCGACGATCTCGAACGCACCCAGCCGTCGCGGGTCGTCCGCCGCCAACGGCTGGAACTGATTCACGTAGAACCCCCGGAATTCCTCATAGGTGGGGCAAAACGTTATCAGTGTGGTTCGTGTGTCGTCTCACCGGTTTGACGATTCATCCACTTTGCTATCAACTGCGCGCAGTCATCCGCCGACATGAACGACGTGTCTACCTCCATGTCGTAGACGACTCCCTCGTGCACCATGGTGGCCTGGGACCGCGCCATGCCGATCGGCCGGTCGCCGCGCTCGCCCTCCCTGCGCGCGGCCACCTCAGGGTCGCAGCGCACGCCCACCCAGAGCACGTCGAGCCCGGTGAGCGGGACGCGCCAGCGCTCCTGCGAGGCCGGGCCGCTGAGGAAGACGTCGTCGATGATCACCCGCGCGCCCGACCTGACCATCGTGGCGACGCCCGCCATCCAGGCCTCCTCCAGCTCCCCGAAGCGGGGACCGAGGTGGACCTCGCCGTCGGGGGTGAAGGCGATGCACGAGGACGGCATCGCGTCGACGAGCGTGTCCACGCTGAAGGCCAGCCACGGATCGGGCAGCAGCTCCTGGAGCGAGCGGGCCAGCGAGGACTTGCCCGAGCTGGACCCGCCGTTCAGCACGACGACTGCCGGATCGCCTCTCATATCGCCTTTCCCGGGTTGAGAATGCCGAGCGGGTCGAAGACCCTCTTGATGCCCTGCTGCACCTCGGTCGCGACCGGTCCTGACTCCAGCGCGAGCCAGCGCCGCTTGAGCAGCCCCACCCCGTGCTCGCCGGTCAGCGTGCCGCCCATCTCGAGCGCGGCCTTGAACACCTCGTCCGCCGCCGCCCACACGTTGGCGGGCGGCTCCACGGTGCCGTGGTCGAAGATGAACACCGGGTGCAGGTTGCCGTCGCCCGCGTGGGCGACCGTGCAGATCATCACGTCGTGCCTGGTGGCCGCCGCCTCGATCGCGGAGATCATGTCGGGCAGCGCGGAGCGCGGCACGCACACGTCCTCGACCAGGCAGGCGCCCAGCCGCTCCTTGGCCTGGTAGGCCATCCGCCTGATGCCGATGAGGTCCTCGGTCTCCTCGGGCGTCGATGACAGCGCCACGAAGGAGGCGCCGTTGGCCTCGCACAGCTCCTGCATCATGGCCGCCATAGCCTGGCCGTCCGAGGCGTCGGACTGGCCGATCAGCATGGCCTGGGTGGAGTCCTCCAGGCCGATGTTGCGCCAGTCGTCGATCGCCTTCAGCGTCGCCCTGTCCAGCAGCTCCATGAGGGACGGCTGGCAGCCCGCCGCGATGATCGCCGAGACGGCCGCGGCGGCGTCGCGCAGCGAGCCGAACTCCGCGGCGATCGTCGCAGGGGGCGCCAGCGGCGCGCGGCGCAGCCGTACCGTGGCCGAGGTGATGACGCCGAGCGTGCCCTCCGAGCCTACGAACAGGCCGGTCAGGTCGTAGCCCGTCACGCCCTTGACGGTGCGGCGGCCGGTGTTGAGGATCCGTCCGTCGGCCAGCACCACCTCGAGGCCGAGCGCGGAGTCGCGGGTCACGCCGTACTTCACGCAGCGCAGCCCGCCGGCGTTGGTGGCGAGGTTGCCGCCGATGGTGGAGATCTCGTAGGAGGACGGGTCGGGCGCGTACATCAGCCCGTGCTCCCTTGCCGCCCTGTCGAGGTCGGCGGTGATCACCCCGGGCTCGACCACCGCGATCTCGTCGGCGGGGTTCAGCTCGCGGATCGCGGTCATCTTCGCCAGCGACAGAACGATCGACCCCTCGCTGGCGGTCGCCGCGCCCGCGAGGCCGGTGCCCGCGCCGCGCGGCACGACCGGCACCCTGTGCTCGGTGGCCCAGCGCAGCGTCGTCACCACCTCGTCGCGGGTGGTGGCCAGGACCACGCCCAGAGCCTTGCCCGGCTCGAGGAACGTGCGGTCGCGCGCGTAGGAGTCGACCACGTCGGGATCGGTCAGCACCCTTCCCTCGGGAAGAGCCTTCACAAGTGCCTCAATCACGCTGTGGACTCTACGACCCGATTTGCGGGATCCGCACGCCAGGGCCAGACTGCCCGGATGGATCTGTCCTGTCCGGAGTGCGGCCTTGCTGACAGGGTGGCGTCGGTGCCGGGGGTCGTGGCCGACGGAACGAGCTTCCGCCTCGGGCGAGCGAGCATGCCGAAGGAGCGTGCCATCGTCGACCTGCCCGCGGCCTCGCTGGTCGGCACCAGGAAGCACGCGATGACCAGAACCCAGCTCGCGGTGTGGCTCTCCTTCCCCGCCAGGCACGAGGTGCCGCGCGCGCGACACCAGGGCTACGTCATGCTCGGCTTCGCCGCGCTCGCGCACGTCGTGCTGGCGCTGACCCTGGCGATGAGTGAGCACACCAACCTGCTGGTGGACCTGCTGGGGCCGTTCTGCGTGACGGGGGCCTTCTGGTGGTTCGGGCTGCTGTTCGTCATGGGCGCGCAGGGCGCCCGCCGCCGCGACCAGGCCGAGGCGTCCGCCAGGGAGCAGGCGCTGCTGGTGTGGCAGGAGCTCTACTACTGCCCGCGCGACAACGTCGCCTTCGAGCCGGGGGTGGGCCTCGCCTTCCATCCCAGCGAGACTCGGGAGTACATCTTCGGCTTCAGGTACGGCAGACGCCGCCCCCATTAGGACGTGGATTCCTGCCGCACGGGCTTCGGACGGGTTACTGCTTCTTCTCGCGGTCGACCCGGCCACCGCCGCCCGCCCCACTGTGGCGGGGGCGGCGGCGGTGGGGTGCTCAGGCCTGCGAGAGCAGCTTCTCCGTCGCCACGAGGCGCACGCAGACGGTCAGGCCCGTGATCGCCTCCTCCAGCTCCTCCAGGTCGGGGTAGGTGGGGGCGATGCGGATCGTGCGGTCGGCGGGGTCGTCGCCGTAGGGGTGGGTCGCGCCGGCGGGCGTGAGGGCGATGCCCGCGGCCTTCGCCTTGGCCACGACCTCCTTGGCGCAGCCCTCGGGCACGTCGAGGCTGACGAAGTAGCCGCCCGCGGGGGCCGTCCAGGAGGCCAGGCCGGTGCCGCCGAGCTCCTTGGTGAGGATCCTGTCGACGGCCTCGAACTTCGGCCAGATCAGCTCGGCGTGCCTGCGCATGTGCGCGGCCACGCCCTCGGCGTCGCGCAGGAACTCCACGTGACGCAGCTGGTTGATCTTGTCGGGGCCGATGCTCTGCTTGGACAGGTTGGCCAGGTACCAGGCGACGTTGGCGGGGGAGGAGCCGAAGAAGGCCACGCCGCTTCCCGCGAGGGTCACCTTGGAGGTGGAGCCGAAGACGAAGGCGCGGTCGGCGTTGCCGTGCTCCTCGCACAGGGCGAGCAGGTCGGCCAGCTCGGCGTGCTCGTCGGTGAGGTGGTGGATGGCGTAGGCGTTGTCCCAGAAGATCCGGAAGTCGGGCGCGGCGGTGGTCATGGCGGCCAGGCGGCGCACGGTCTCGTCGCCGTAGCTGACGCCCGAGGGGTTGCTGTACTTCGGCACGCACCAGATGCCCTTGACCCGCGGGTCCTCGGCGACCAGCCGCTCGACGACGTCCATGTCGGGGCCCTCGGCGGTCATCGGCACCTGCACCATCGTGATGCCGAACCGCTCGCACAGCGCGAAGTGCCTGTCGTAGCCGGGGACGGGGCACAGGAAGACGATCTCCTCCTCGTCCGCCCAGCGGCGCGCCGCCCCGGGCACCACGCTGAGCAGCGAGAAGACGATCGTGTCGTGCATCATCGCGAGGCTGGAGTTGCCTCCGGCCAGCAGCTGCGCCGCGGGGACCTGCAGCAGGCCCGCGAACAGCTCGCGGATCTCGGTCAGACCCTGCAGATTGCCGTAGTTGCGGCAGTCGGTGCCGTCGGCGGCCAGGTGCGTGGAGGGCAGGGAGTTCATCCCGTCGGACAGGTCGAGCTGGCGCGGGGACGGCTTGCCTCGCGTCAGATCGAGCTTCAGGCCTCGCCTGACGAGAGCGTCGTAGTCGCGGGCGGCCTGTTCGCGCTGGGCTGTCAGCTCGGTCACGGGGATGTTCCTTCCTGAGACTGGGACATGTCGAGGATAGTGGCCCCGGCAGGGGAAACCGTCGGCGGACAGAGCTTTCGGCGTTGGCGAGTCAGCACGTCAGCCTCCACAGGCTGGTCACCTCGGCGGCTCGCGCCCTGTGCAGGGGGTCGGCGCCGTCGCGGGCGCGCGGGTGCCTGGGCGCGACGTCCAGGCGGCCCGCGACCCGCAGCCCCGAGTCGGCGAACGAGGCGAGCAGCTCCTGCCTGCTGCGCAGGCCGAGGTGCTCGGCGAGGTCCGACAGGATGAGCCAGCCCTCCCCGCCCGGTTCGAGGTGGCGGGGCAGCTCGCCGAGGAAGCCGCGGAGCATCCGGCCCCCGGCATCGTGGACGGCGTGGTCGCGCCTGGTGCCCGGCCGAACGGGCAGCCACGGCGGGTTGCACACCACCAGAGGGGCGCGGCCGTCGGGGAACAGGTCACGCCGCGCCACCTCGACGCGGCCCGACAGCCCGAGCCGCGAGAGGTTGTCGCGGGCGCAGGCGACGGCGCGCTCGTCGAGGTCGGTGGCCACGACCTGCTCGACGCCCCTCCTGGCCAGCAGGGCGGCCAGCACGCCCGTGCCCGTGCCGATGTCGAAGGCGGCCGTGCGGGAGGGCAGCGGCGCGCGGGCGACCAGGTCGACGTACTCGCCGCGGACGGGAGAGAACACGCCGTAGTGCGGGTGGATGCGCTCGCCGAGCGCGGGCACCTCCACGCCCTTCCTGCGCCACTCGTGCGCGCCGATCACCCCGAGCAGCTCGGTGAGAGGGACGAGCGTGGGGCCTTCCGCGGGGCCGTAGGCCTCCATGCACGCCTGCCGTACGTCGGGGGCCCTGCGCAGCGGCACGGTGAGCTCCTGCGACAGCGGCACCAGCAGCCTGCCCAGCAGGACGGCCCTCGTGGCGCGCGCCTGCCGGTAGGCGTGGAAGTCTGCGGGAGGCGGCTGCCTGTCGGCGCGGCGAGCCAGCGCGCGCAGGAGCTGCCTGGCGTTGTGGAAGTCGCCCCGCCACACCAGTCCCGCGCCCTCACGGGCCAGGCGGTGCGCGGTGTCGGCTCTCGTCGTGTCGTCGGTGCGCACCAGCCTGGCCGGCGGCGGCTCGGCCGAGCGCCACCCCGCCGACAGGGCGCGACCTTCTTCGTTCCAATGGACGTCGGGCACCGCGTGCTCCTCTTGATCGAACGGGACTGTCGATGAAGAGCACTTCGACGTGGAGGGGTGGGCTAGCGGATCTCGGACCTCCACGAGGAAGCGCGAGCCGCGGCGTCGCCGAGAACGCTGCCCAGAACGGCGAACGACATGATCAACCTCCTTGGAGTCACCCCATGCTAGCCCCCGATACAATCGCCTCCTTTCCTTCGTGCTCGGCAAAGGGGTCAGGTGCCTGTCGCGAACTGGCAGCTCTACGAAGCGGCGGTGGTCCGCCTTGCGGTCGACGGCGCGTGGCTCCAGGTCGCTCCCGCCGAGCCCGGTGTCCACGCCGGCGGCTTCCCCGACCCCGAGGGCCGGACCATCCACGTGATCACCGCCCACAACCCCCGAGGCCGTACGGTTCCCGCCGCCGACAACGCGCGCGCCCACCGCCGCCTGACCGCCGAGCTCGACGCCCTCGCGCTGACCTGGTGGCCGGCGGCGGGCGGCGACGTCACCTGGACCCACGTCGAGGAGTCCGTGGCCGTCGTCGGCCTCGACGACGACACCGCCCGCCGCATCGGCGCCCGCTACGAGCAGGACGCCGTCTTCGCGTGGGACCCGAGGCGGTGGCGCCTGCTGGAGTGCGAGGGCGACCACCAGGCGACGTCCGGCTGGTCAGTGACCGTGCCCATGCCCGTGCCCATGACCGTGCCCGACGAGCGCGGCGGGCCTGCCTGACGGCACCAGTCCGAGCGCGATCACCCCCGCCACCGCCGCCGCCCCCGCGCACCAGGCCAGCGTCGTGGTGAAACCGCCGACCGCCAGGCTGGAGACCAGCGCCACCCCGATCGAGCCGCCCAGCTCGTGGAAGATGTTGACGACCCCCGAGGCCACCCCCGCCTCGCCCTGCGGCACGTTGGCCATCGTCGTCGCCGTCGCGGCGACGAAGGCGGGCCCGATGCCGAAGGCGGCCAGCACGAAGCCGGGCAGCAGGGTGGTGTGGACGCCCGCCTCGGGCGAGACCCGCGTCATGAGCAGGGCGCCCGCCGCGGTCAGCAGGAAGGCGGCGACCGCCACGGGTCGCCCGCCCACCCTGCCGATCAGGCGTCCGCCGAGGTGCGCGCCGAGTGTGATGGAGATCGCGACGGGCAGGAACAGCAGCCCCGTCTCCAGGGCGCTGAAGCGCAGCACCTGCTGCAGGTAGAGCGAGCTGACGAAGAACAGCCCGAGCATGAGCCCCGTCGCCATGAGCATGACGAACATGCCGGACAGCACGGGCCGCCTGGCCATCGTCTCGGCGCGCATGAGCGGCGCCTTCGCCACCCGCTCGGCCCACACGAAGGCCGCGTACAGCACCGCGGAGCCGGCCAGCCAGGCGCTCGCGGAGCCCCAGCCCGCCTCGCCCGCGGAGACCAGGCCGTAGATGAGCAGCCCGGTCGCCGCCGTGACCAGCAGCGCGCCCGGCACGTCGAGCGGCCGCCGTCCCGTGGTCACGGAGGCGGGCACGAGCGAGGGCAGCGCCACCATGACGACCAGCCCGACGGGCACGTTGACGAAGAACGCCCACTCCCAGCCGGGACCCGCGGTGAGCAGGCCGCCGACCAGCACGCCGACGGCCGCCCCGGTCCCGCCGATCGCCGCCCAGACCGCCAGCGCCCTGGTACGGCGCTCGCCGTGGAAGGCCGTGGTGATGGTGGCGAGCGCGGCGGGAGACAGCAGCGCCGCGCCGACGCCCTGCAGCGCGCGCCCCGCGATGAGCGTCGCGCCGTCGGGAGCGAGGCCGCACAGCAGCGAGGCCAGCGTGAACAGGGCGAGCCCGCCGAGCAGCACGCGGCGGGCGCCGAAGGCGTCGGTGAGCCGCCCTCCGAGCACCATCAACCCGCCGAAGCACAGCGTGTAGGCGGTGACGACCCAGGTCAGCGCCTCGCGATCGAGGCCGAGGCCTGCGCCGATGGACGGCAGCGCCACCTGCACGACGGTGATGTCGATGATCAGCATGAACTGGGCCAGGCAGAGCAGGACCAGCACCATGTTTCCCTCCCATTAACTCGTACAGTAGTGTTCGAGTTATGAGGCAAGCATACGCAGGCGGGGTATGTCTACGGTTATCCGGAAACGAGCACCGAGCGCAGGGTCCTGGTCAGCACCTCGGCCGCCTCCTCACGCGGCAGGCGGCCCGCCTCGATCTCGCCCGCCGCGTTGTGCAGCACCACGAGGAACGTGCTGACCAGCCACGACAGCGGCAGATCGGTCCTGAGGGAGCCCTCGTCGCGGCCTCGCACGATGAGCCGTTCGACCCTGGCGAGCGGTCCGCTGTGCCGTTCGCGGATGCGCTCGGCGGGCAGCGCCATGTCGGCGGCCACGAACAGGCGGCTGTGCCTGTCGAGGATCTCCCACGAGGAGGCGACCAGCCGCTCCAGCGCCTCCGGCGCGGGCAGTCCTTCGAGGTCGAGGCCCGACAGCGCGAGCTCGGCGTGGTCGACCGCGCGCTCGAGCACGGCGTCGACCAGCGACTCCCTGGAGGGGAAGTGGCCGTAGAGGGTGACCCTGCCGAGGCCCGCCGCCTTGGCGATCTCCGCGACGCTGGCGCCTGGGTCGGCGCACAGCAGGCGCGTGGCCGTGGCCAGGATCGTGGCGATGTTGCGCTCGGCGTCCGCCCTGCGCGGCTGCGTGGTCTTCCCCATGGCCGCACTCTAGGTCCCGCGCGTCCCTCTCCTCGACCGAGCGGGCGGTCGGCGTGGACATCGCCGCCGGGCAGCTCGAACGCCCGGACGCGTCGGCGGTGCCGCTGACGCGCCATCACGCCACCGTCACGTCACCGTCGCAGCCAGGTGACAGCCCTCACCTCACGCTGGAGTGAGTGAGGTCACGGTAGACGCCCGTGGGGGGACGACAGGCCGAGGTCGGTCGACGTCGCAGGGCGCCCGGGCCGGCGGACCGACGTTTCGTCCGCCCTGGACGCCAGGCCGCTTGCGGGACAGAACAAGGGGGGTTGCACTCATGGCGACCAAGAGCAGGCAGGAGAGCAGAGCCGCCGGCCCTGCGAGGACGAAGCGAGCGGCAGGGGCGCCGTGGGGGACGCGAGCGTTCGGGGCGCTTCTGCTGGCGCTGCCGGTGCTGGTTGCCGACCCCGCCGCCGCCCAGGACTTCGAAGCACCGAACGTCGTCCCCAGCGTCCCGGAAACGGGCAGTCTGCCAGGAAGCATCTTCGTCCGATGGGAACATGGCGTCCCTCCCTGTCCCGGGATCGGCTGCGTCTGGGACTACAGCGTCGAGCGGGAGAATCCGGAAAGGCCGGGAACCCCGGAGAAGCGCGTGGACAACGTGAAAGGGGACCAGCGGCTCTTCTTCGACAGCGGCCTCAAGCCCGACACCGAGCACCGCTACCGAGTCTGTGCCTTCTTCATCACCGAGGACGGCGATGTGGAGTGCTCGGAGTGGAAGGCCGGCAGGACCAGCCCGCCCGAGCAGCCCAGGCAGCCGAATCGGCCGCCCCAGCCCCGGATCGTCGAACACCACGCAGGCCAGACCTGGATCGGGATCAAGTGGGAGGCCGGTCACGACTACGATTCGTACTTCGTCAACGTCAGAGGCCCCTTCGGTACGGCCAGGGGACCGCACGGGCTGCGGACCATCAAGCACGACGACGACGGGACCTGGGGCTACCAGCGGGTGGACGGCCTGCTTCCCGGCCGCGTCTACGACTTCACGGTGCAGGGATGCAGACCGACCTATCTGGGTCTCGGCGAGGACCAGTGCTTCGACTGGAGCGCGAAGCTCAGTCTCCCCACCCAGGCATATCCGCTGCACTCCGGGCCGCACACCTGTGCGCCACCGTTCGTCTGGCGGGAGGCGTTCGACGGAGACACCGTCTGTGTCGAGGTGTCCCGACGTAAGCAGGTCGCCGCCGACAACGCCCAGGCCCAGGCGCGGCGCGCGTACACCTGCACCCCTCCCAACTGCACCTTCACCGGGCCCGACACCTGCAAGGTCCCCTACGTCTGGCGGGAGGCGCGCCCCAGTGACCACGTGTGCGTCCCTGTGAAGGAACGCTCGCAGGTGGCCTCGGAGAACAACCTGGCCAGGGAGCGCCGTGCGGCCCCGCCCTGATGCCAGAAGGTGACGCTCGCCGCGAGCGGGCCCCTCATGGCGCGGCGACGACCCGTTGCCGCTGGCCGCCGAGGCGCTCGATGCCCAGCTCCATCACGTCGCCAGGACGCAGGTAGAGCGGCGGGTTGTGGCCCATGCCGACGCCGGGAGGGGTGCCGGTGTTGATGAGGTCGCCGGGCTCCAGGACCATGAACTGGCTCAGGTAGTGCACCAGGAAGGCGGGGCCGAACAGCATCGTCGCCGTCGAGCCCTTCTGCCTGCGGGTGCCGTTCACGTCGAGCCACATGTCCAGCGCGGCCACGTCGGGGATCTCGTCGGGAGTGACCAGGTAGGGCCCGCACGGGTTGAACGTCTCGGCCGACTTGCCCTTCACCCACTGGCCGCCGCGCTCGATCTGGAACTCGCGCTCGCTGACGTCGTTGACGACCACGTACCCGGCGATGGCGTCCTGGGCGGCCCGCTCGTCCTCCAGGTACCTGCACCTGCGGCCGACGACGACGCCGAGCTCGACCTCCCAGTCGGTCTTGGCCGAGCGGCGCGGGATGTGGACGTCGTCGTACGGGCCGACCAGCGTGTTCGGCGCCTTGTTGAAGACGATCGGCTCCGAGGGGATGGCCTGCCCCGTCTCGGCGGCGTGGTCGCTGTAGTTGAGGCCGATGCAGATGATCTGGTGGGGGCGGGCGATCGGCGCCCCCACGCGCTGGTCGGCGAGCGGGATGACGGTCCCGGTGGCCGCCGCCTCGCGCAGGGCCTCGAGGCCGCCCCTCTCGAAGAAGGCGGCGTCGAAGTCGGGGGTCAGGTCCGACACGTCGACGTAGCCGTCGCCCGATCGGACGGCGGGCTTCTCGGCTCCTGCGGGGCCGACGCGCATGAGGTACATCGCTGAACTCCAGTGCTCGGATCCGGGACGGATCACGTTGTCTCGGGTAGTGCGGTTCGTGGACGGGAAATCTCGAGGCGCCGACGCTAGGACAGTGAACTCTCCCGGGGTGGGGAGAGAGGGACGGGGCCCCGCCAGGGGCTGGGGGGCAGGCCGGTGACGTCGGTCTCGGTGGCGAACAGGCCGCCGCCCGCCGTGGTGATGACCAGGGTGGAGCCGGCGAACGTGACGCTGGAGGCCTTCGGGGCGGGCACCTTCACCGTGGACAGCAGCCGCCCGCCGGGTGAGTGGCGGCGCACCTCGCCCCGGCCCCAGATCGCGATCCAGAGGTTGCCCTCCACGTCCACCGCCATCCCGTCGGGCAGCCCGTCGTCCACCCGCAGGATCTCGCTGGGCGCGCCGGTCTCGCCGCTCTCCACGTCGTAGGGGCGCGCCCACACCACCCCAGGGACGCTGTCGACGTTGTAGAACGTCCGTCCGTCGGGGGACCAGCCCAGGCCGTTGGAGATCGTCAGCCCCTCGGCGACCACGCTCACCGACCCGTCGAGCTCCAGCCGGTAGAGCCGCTCCTGCCCCCTGCGGTCGTCGCGCGCCATGCCGCCCGCCAGGAAGCGCCCCGCGGGATCGCACGCGCCGTCGTTCAACCGGCTCGGCGCCCCCTCGGCCAGCACCCGCGGGCCCATCGCGAGGTCGGGGCCGAGCGTCGCGAAGCCGTACTCCGCGGCCGTCAGGAGAGAGCCGTCGGCGGCGGGCACGACCGCGCCGACCATGCAGGGCAGCGTGTGGGTCGCGGTGACGGTGAGGTCCCCGTCGAAGGCGCCCTCCATGACGCGCCCCGTGGGGATGTCCACCCAGAGCAATCGCTCTGCCACCGGATCCCAGACGGGCCCCTCCGCCAGCGCGTAGGTCTCGGTCGACAGCGGGTGGACGGTCATCATGGCTCCCTGAGGATGGCGTGGATCTCGGGCACCGCCTCGACCAGCGAGGGCAGCGGTGTCCTGTAGGCGAGGGCGCTCACACTGACCGCTCCGCTCGGCCTGGTCGAGGAGGTCAGGAAGGCGGGCACGGCCAGGCAGGTGACGCCCTCCTCGTTCTCCTGGTCGTCGACCGCGTAGCCGCGCTCGCGCACGGCGGCCAGCTCCTCGGCCAGTTCCCCCGCGCTCACCTTGGTGCGCGGGGTGCGCCGCTCCAGCGGGGCCTGGTCCACCCACGCGGTCACCGCGGCGTCGTCGGGCAGCGCCCAGGCCAGCAGCAGCTTGCCGACGCCGGTGTTGTGGGCGGGGTTGCGCCCGCCGACCGTCGAGGTCAGCCGCACCGCGCCCGAGGGCGGGTCGACCTTCGCCCGGTAGACGACCTCGCGGCCGTCGAGCACGGCGTAGTGGGCGGTCTCGCCGAACCTGGCGGCCAGCCGCTCCAGCGCGGGCCTGATCCTGACGTGGTCGGGGCGCGCCTCGTGATGGGCGAAGGCGAGCCTGAGGAAGTCGTCGCCCAGCACGTAGCGGCCTCTGCCGTCCTGGCTGGCGAACCCGGCGCGGCGCAGCGCGGCCAGCGCCCTGTGCGCGGTGGGCTTGGGGCTGCCGACCGCCTTCGCCATCTCCTCCAAACCGATGCCCTCGGGGTGCTCGGCCAGCACCCGCAGCACCACGAGCACCCGGTCGGAGCCGACGAGCCGGTCTTCTCCTCGGGCCGTTTCGGGGCTAGAGTCGATCACGTTCCGAATGGTAGATCAGTGTTCCGATTAATGGAAGAAGCGCATGCGTAGTTCGCACTGGTATGCAGGAACCGATCGAAACGCCTACATTCACCGCGCGTGGATGCGTCGCGGTCTTCCGCAGGACGCCTTCGAGGGCGGCAGACCGCACATCGCGATCGCCAACACCGCCTCCGACCTCACCCCGTGCAACGCCCACCTCGACGAGGTCGCCACGAGCGTCAAGCAGGGCATCTGGGAGGCGGGCGGCGTCCCGCTGAACCTGCCGGTCATGTCCCTCGGCGAGACCAACGTCAGGCCGACCGCCATGCTGTGGCGCAACCTGGCCGCGATGGCGATCGAGGAGATGCTGCGCGCCAACCCCATCGACGGTGTGGTCCTGCTCGGCGGCTGCGACAAGACGATCCCTTCGTTGCTGATGGCCGCGGCCTCGGTGGACCTGCCCGCCGTCGTCGTGCCGGGAGGGCCGATGCTGACGGGGCACTTCCGCGGCGCGCCGCTCGGCTGCGGCACCGACGTGTGGCGCCTCAGCGAGGAGGTGCGGGCGGGAACCCTGTCGAGGGAGGCCTTCCTGCGCTCGGAGTCGGCGATGATCCGCAGCAAGGGCCACTGCAACACGATGGGCACCGCCTCCACGATGGCGTGCCTGGCCGAGGCCCTCGGCATGACCATCCCGGGCACGGCGGGCACTCCCGCCCCCGACGCCAGGCTGCTGGAGCGCGCCCAGGAGACGGGGCGCCTCGCGGTCTCGCTCGTCGCCGAGGACAGGACACCGAGCAGGGTGCTCACCCGCGCCTCCTTCCTCAACGCGATCGTCACCCTGGCCGCGATCGGCGGCTCCACGAACGCGGTCGTCCACCTGCTGGCCATCGCCGGACGGCTCGGCGTCGAGCTGACCCTCGACGACTTCGACAGGGTGGGGTCGGGCGTCCCGCTGCTGGTCGACCTGCAGCCCGCCGGCCGTCACCTCATGGACGACCTGTTCAGGGCCGGAGGGCTGCTGGCCGTGCTGAAGGAGGTCGGCGACCTGCTCGACCCCTCCGCGCCGACCGTCACGGGGGAGCCGCTGACGGCCTACCTGGACGCGGCGGAGATCTGGGACGAGACGGTCATCAGACGCAGGTCGTCGCCGCTGCTGGAGGACGCGGGCATCGCCGTCCTGCGCGGCAACCTCGCCCCGCGCGGCGCGGTCATCAAGCCCGCCGCCGCCTCGCCCGAGCTGCTGCGCCACCGTGGCAGGGCGGTGGTCTTCGACAGCGTCGAGGACCTCAACGCCAGGCTCGACTCGCCCGACCTCGACGTGGACGAGACCAGCGTGCTCATCCTGCGCGGCTGCGGCCCTCGCGGCTACCCCGGCATGCCCGAGGTCGGCAACCTGCCCCTGCCCCGCAGGCTGCTGGAGAAGGGCGTGCGCGACATGGTGCGCGTCAGCGACGCCAGGATGAGCGGCACCGCCTACGGCACCGTCGTGCTGCACACCGCGCCCGAGGCGGCCGTCGGCGGGCCGCTCGCGCTGGTGCGCACAGGGGACCCGATCGTGCTCGACGTGCCCGCGCGCAGGCTCGACATCGACCTCCCGCAGCGGGAGCTGTCGCTCAGGACCCCGGTGACCACCGGCTTCGCCGAGCCCGTCAGGGGCTGGCAGCGTCTCTACATCGACCACGTCCTGCAGGCCGACCAGGGCGCCGACCTCGACTTCCTGGTCGGCTCCAGCGGCCACGAGGTCAGCAGGGAGTCGCATTGAGAACGGCGCTCGTCAGCGGCGGCGCGAGCGGCGTCGGCCGCGCCTGCGCCGAACGGCTGTCCGCCGAGGGTGTGCGGGTCGTCACCGCGGATCTCGCGCCGGGCTGGGACGTGCGCCTCGACGTCACCGACCCCGAGGCCGTCACGGCGGCGGCGGGCCGCATCGGGCCCGTCGACATCCTGGTCAACAGCGCGGGGATCATCGGGCCGAACAAGCCGCTGTGGGAGGTGTCCGGCGAGGAGTGAGCCGCGACCTTATCAGCGGCGGCAGAGCCACCTATTGAGAAATCCGTGGTTACGGCTTTCTATCCGGTGGGCATGGGCGTGAAATGGGAGTGACCGGGCTCACACCCAGCGTGGAGGGAGCAGCCGTGACGACCGTTCGCGAGGCCTCAGTCCAGCAGGTCAGGCGCCGACGCACCGGCACCGTCATCGCCGCGTGGATGTCGACCACCGATCACAAGGTCATCGGGTATCTCTACCTGATCACGTCGTTCGCGTTCTTCCTCATCGCGGGCGTCATGGCGATGATCATCCGCGCCGAGCTCGCCCAGCCGGGCCTCGAGTTCGTGAGCCAGCAGCAGTACAACGCGTTGTTCACCATGCACGGCACGATCATGCTGCTGCTGTTCGCCACCCCGCTGTTCGCCGGGTTCGCCAACGTCATCATGCCGCTGCAGATCGGCGCGCCCGACGTCGCCTTCCCCAGGCTCAACGCCGTCGCGTACTGGCTGTTCCTGTTCGGCGGCCTCATCGTGCTGGCCGGGTTCGCCACTCCTGGCGGCGCCGCCGACTTCGGCTGGTTCGCCTACACGACACTGTCCACGGCGACCTTCTCGCCCGGCGTGGGCGGCGACCTGTGGATCATGGGGCTGGCGCTGTCGGGGCTGGGCACGATCCTGGGCAGCGTCAACTTCATCACCACGATCATCTGCATGCGCGCCCCCGGCATGACGATGTTCAGGATGCCGCTGTTCACCTGGAACACGCTGCTGACCAGCATGCTCGTGCTCATGGCCTTCCCCGTGCTCGCCGCCGCGCTGCTGGCGCTCGAGGCCGACCGCAAACTCGGCACCCACATCTACGACCCCGCGACGGGCGGCCCGCTGCTGTGGCAGCACCTGTTCTGGTTCTTCGGCCATCCCGAGGTCTACATCATCGCGCTGCCGTTCTTCGGGATCATCACCGAGGTGATCCCCGTCTTCAGCCGCAAGCCCCTCTTCGGCTACATCGGCCTGGTGGCCGCGACGATCGCCATCGCGGGGCTGTCGATGACGGTGTGGGCGCACCACATGTTCGCCACTGGCCAGGTGCTGCTGCCCTTCTTCTCGTTCATGACGTTCCTGATCGCCGTGCCGACGGGGGTGAAGTTCTTCAACTGGATCGGCACGATGTGGCGGGGCCATCTCAGTTTCGAGACGCCGATGCTGTTCGCGATCGGCTTCCTGATCACCTTCCTGCTCGGCGGGCTGACGGGCGTCATCCTCGCCTCGCCACCGCTCGACTTCCACATCAGCGACACCTACTTCGTCGTCGCGCACTTCCACTACGTGGTCTTCGGCACCGTGGTGTTCGCGATGTTCTCCGGGTTCTACTTCTGGTGGCCGAAGATGACGGGGCGGATGCTCGACGACCGCCTCGGCAAGGTGCACTTCTGGTCACTGTTCGTCGGCTTCCACACCACCTTCCTGGTGCAGCACTGGCTCGGGATGATCGGCTTCCCCCGCAGGTACGCCGACTACAGCGTCACCGACGGCTTCACCACCCTGAACCTGCTCTCCTCGGTCGGCGCGTTCCTGCTCGGACTGTCCACGCTGCCGTTCCTCTACAACGTGTGGAAGACCGCGCGCAGGGCGCCCAAGATCACCGTCGACGACCCGTGGGGCTACGCCAACAGCCTCGAATGGGCCACCTCCTGCCCGCCGCCCCGGCACAACTTCCGGTTCATGCCGCAGATCAGGTCGGAAAGGCCCGCCTTCGACCTGCACTACCCGCGGGCGGTGGAGCCCGACGACACCGTGACAGGCGCTCCGACGGAGCTCGACGCCGTCACCGGGTCGGGGGAGGTCACGGCCACGGACGACGCTCCTCCCAAGGGCTGAGCCAGGAAGGAGCGGTGTGCGTCGCCATGCCGTGGAGGAACAGGGGTTTCCGAATCCCGCGCCCGGTGCTTACGTGGAGGAGACGTTTCGCCAATCTAGGGAGATCGGCGATGACAGGCACGCGTACCCCCTTCACCCCCGAGACGGCGCCCTGCGGCAGGAAGTGCGGCGGTGAACGCTTCGTCGAGGACGACGGTTACGGCCTGCTGATCAGGGACCAGTACTTCGACTGCGGCTGCCGCAGGATCCGCCACGAGTACCACGACGGCAGCATCCATCTGAGCGCGGTGCGTCACGACGGCAAGCGCATCAGAGACCAGGACCAGCCCGACCACGGGAGCTGAGACATGATCGACGTGCTCATCGTCGGAGGAGGAGGGGCAGGTCTGCGCGCGGCCATCGCGGTCGCCGAGACCGACCCCTCGTCAACGGTCGCGGTGGTGTCGAAGGTCTACCCGATGCGCAGCCACACGGTCTCGGCCGAGGGGGGCGCCGCGGCCGTCATCGCCGACGGCGACACGCTCGACGAGCACGCCTACGACACGATCTCCGGCGGCGACTGGCTGTGCGACCAGGACGCGGTGGAGGCCTTCGTCGCCGAGGCGCCGCGCGAGCTGATCCGCCTGGAGCACTGGGGCTGCCCCTGGAGCAGAGAGCGCGACGGCCGCGTGGCGGTGCGGCCCTTCGGCGGGATGAAACGCCTGCGCACCTGGTACGCCGCCGACAAGACCGGCTTCCACCTGCTGCACACCCTCTTCCAGACCACGCTGAAGCACCAGGAGATCATCAGGTACGACGAGTGGTACGTCACCTCGCTCATCGTCGACGACGGACGCGTCCACGGCGTCGTGGCGGTCGAGATCAGGACGGGCAGGGTCGAGGCGATCGCGGCCAGGACCGTCATCCTGGCCACCGGCGGCTGCGGGCGCGTCTTCCCCTTCACCACCAACGCCGCCATCAAGACCGGCGACGGCATGTCCCTGGCCTACAGGGCGGGCGCGCCGCTCAAGGACATGGAGTTCGTCCAGTATCACCCGACGGGCCTGCCGTTCACCGGCATCCTCATCACCGAGGCCGCCCGCGCCGAGGGCGGCTGGCTGATCAACAAGGACGGCTACCGCTACCTGCAGGACTACGACCTCGGACAGCCCACGCCGACGCCGAAACTGCGCAGCATGGAGCTCGGCCCCCGCGACCGGCTCTCCCAGGCCTTCGTCGCCGAGCAGAACAGGGGCAGGACCGTCGAGACCCCCTACGGTCCCGTCGTCTACCTCGACCTGCGCCATCTCGGCGAGGCGAAGATCGAGGCCCGCATCCCGTTCGTGCGGGAGCTGTGCCGCAGCTACCAGAACCTCGACCCCGCCACCGACCTGATCCCGGTCAGGCCCGTCGTGCACTACATGATGGGCGGCGTCCACACCGACCTCCACGGCGCGACCCCGGTCGCGGGGCTGTTCGCGGCGGGGGAGACGGCGTGCGTCAGCATCAACGGGGCCAACCGCCTGGGCTCCAACTCGCTGCCGGAGATCCTGGTCTTCGGCGCCCGCGCGGGGGCGGCGGCGGCCGCGTTCGCGAGGGAGCACCGCGAGGGCGAGGCGGCCGCCGTCCGCAGCCAGGGCGCCGACGAGCGGCGCAGGCTGCGGCGCGCGCTGGAGAGCGACGGCACCGGGCCGAGGATCGCCGACCTGAGGGAGGAGATGCAGCACACGCTGGAGGGCGCGGCCGGCATCTACCGCACCCACGACACGCTGGCCAAGGCCGTGGAGACGCTGGAGTCGCTGCGGGAGCGGGCGGCCGACGCGCGGGTCGACGACCACAGCACGACCTTCAACACCGAGCTGATCTCGCTGGTGGAGCTGCACGCCATGCTGGACGTCGCCAAGACCATCATCGCCTGCGCGCTGAACAGGACCGAGTCGCGCGGCGCCCACCAGCGCCTCGACTTCCCCTCCCGCGACGACACGGGGTTCCTGGCGCACTCGCTGGTCCACCGCGCCCCCTCGGGCCTGCCCTCGGTCGGGCTGCTGCCCGTCGCCCTCACCCGCTGGCCGCCGGGCGAGCGGATCTACGGCCGTGACTGATCTCGAACGGATGGGAGGGCGATGAGCGCCAAGGCGACGAACGCGGCACGATCAGCCGGCGGCGAGCGCACGATCACACTGGAGATCAGCCGCTTCCGTCCCGAGCAGGACGCCGAGCCCGTCCTCGAGACCTTCGAGGTGCCGCTGCGCGACGACTGGGCCGTCCTCGACGGCCTCAACCACGTCAAGGACCAGCTGGACGGCACGCTGTCGTTCCGCTGGTCGTGCCGGATGGGCATCTGCGGCTCCTGCGGCATGACCGTCAACGGCAGACCCAGGCTGACATGCGGCACCTTCCTCACCGAGTTCGGCGCCGGCCCGGTCAGGATCGAGCCGCTCAAGGGCTTCCCCGTGATCCGCGACCTCGTCGTGGAGATCGACGACTTCCTGGCCAAGCTCTCCCACGTCAAGCCCTGGCTGATCAGGGAGGGCGAGGAGCTGCCGCTGACCACGGAGTACGCCCAGACGCCCGAGCAGCTCGAGGCCTACAAGCAGTACTCGATGTGCATCAACTGCATGCTCTGCTACTCGGCCTGCCCCGTGTACGTGCTCAATCCCGACTTCCTCGGCCCCGCGGCGATCGCGCTCGCCCAGCGCTACAACCTCGACTCCCGCGACCAGGGCGACAGGCTCGACCTGCTCAACACCGACGAGGGCGTCTGGGGATGCACGTTCGTGGGGGAGTGCACGAGCGCCTGCCCCAAGCACGTCGACCCGGCCGAGGCCATCCAGCGCTACAAGGTCACCGCGGCGATGCGCTCGGTCCTGCCCTGGGGGCGGCGATGAGCGAGACGACCAGGACCTACAGGCCTCGACGAGACCGGGTGTGGTTCCTGCGCTCCAGGGCCTACACGATCTTCGTGGTCAGGGAGCTGACGAGCGTCTTCGTGGCGTGGACGATCGCCTACCTGCTGCTGCTCGTCGCCGCCGTGCTCGACGGCGCCCTGCCCGCGTTCGCCGCCTTCGCCGCCCAGCCGTGGGTGATCGCGCTCAACCTGGTCGCGCTGGCCGCCACCGCCTTCCACTCCGTCACCTTCCTCAACCTCGCCCCCAAGGCCACGGTCGTCAGGCTGGACGGCTGGCGGGTGCCCGCCTTCATGATCCAGGGCGGCAACCACACCGCCTGGCTGCTGGTCTCGGCCGTGCTGTTCTGGGTGGTGACGCGATGAGGCGCACGCTGGAGCCGTACCTGTGGCTGCTGTTCAGCGGTGGCGGCGTGGTGGCCGCGCTGCTGCTGCCCGTCCTGGTGCTGCTGTTCGGGGTGCTCATGCCGCTGGGCCTGATCGACTGGCCCACGCAGGCCGAGCTGGCCGCCCTCCTCGACCCCCTCCTCGTACGGCTGGCGCTGCTCGTGGTGGTCGTGCTCTGCCTCTTCCACGCCGCGCACAGGATCCGTTTCACCAGCGAGGAGGTCCTGGGCGTCGCCAGGTTCGACCTGGCTGTCGCCGTCCTCTGCTACGGCGCGGCCGTCGCGGGCGGGGTGGTGGCCGCCCTACTGCTGTTCTGACATACCGCTTTCCGTAAAGGCCGGAACGATCTCCGCTTTCGCGCCTAACGTCCGCACTGCACGACCTCTGAGGCCATTCGCCCGGTAGATCCCGGGGAGAGAGGGAATGTGGTGCCAAGCACGAAGCGCCTGCTCGTGGCGCTCCCCCTGGTGGCGCTGGTCGCGGGCGGGTTATCGGGCGTCCGCGCCGACACCGCCGCCCGCTACGAACCGGCGCTCACCGACCACTACATCAACTACGTGCCGCCCGCCGAGGGCTTCACCCCCGCCGACCCGCCCAGGCCGGGCAAGGACGCCAGAGCCCGCATCCCCGCGCAGAAGCTCGACAGCCGGTTCAGCAGCGGCAACCCGGTGACCGCCAGGGTGCTGGCCGCGCGGGAGCGCCAGGCCGTCAGGACCGGGCTCAACCCGGCCGACTTCATCTTCAAGAAGTCCCGCAGGACGAAGACGGCCAAGCTGCTGACGATCCTGGTCGAGTTCAACGACCGGGCGAACGATGATTTTTCAGGATTCGAGCGGCTCAGGGGGCCGCGCAGCGCTCCCGACGACTGCGTCACCGAACCGCCTGGCACCAGGCTGAACGGCCCCCTGCACAACCGCATCCCCGACCCCGCCACCCTGCCGCGCAAGGACAACTTCTCCTTCTGGGTGCCCGACTTCAGCCCAGGCCACTACGACAGGCTGCTCTACTCCAAGCAGGGCCTCACCGCCAAGGTCAGGGGCGTCGACCTGTCCGGCCTCACCATGCGGAACATGTACGAGGAGATGTCCAAGGGCGCCTACTCCGTCTCGGGCTCGGCGGTGGGCTGGATCAGGCTCCCCCACTCCGAGGCATGGTACGGCGCGGCGGCGTGCGGCCAGCCGTACCAGGACATGTCGGGGCACCCCGACAACCCGCGCGGCAACGCCCAGCTGCCCGTCGACGCCGTGAACGCGCTGGCCGCCGCCCAGCCCCGCTTCAACTGGTCCGACTACGACCGCGAGGACCTCGGCGACGCCGACCGCGACGGGAATGTCGACGAGCCCGACGGCGTCGTCGACCACCTCGTGCTGGTGCACGCGGGCAAGGACAAGTCCTCCGACGGCGGCGCCCAGGGCGCCTACGCGCTGTGGGCGCACTCCAGCGCGGTCGCGGGAGGTCACACCGTCCCCGGCACGAGACTGAAGATCTCCAACTACATCGTGCAGCCGGAGGACGCCGGCGTCGGCGTCTTCGCCCACGAGTACGGCCACGACCTCGGCCTGCCCGACCTCTACGACACCAGCGGCGCGGCCAGTTCGGCCGTCGACTTCTGGGACCTGATGGCGAGCGGCTCGCACAGCGGCCCCCTCTACCAGTCGATGCCCGCGCACCTGGGCCTGTGGGCCAAGTGGGTGCTCGGCTGGGCCGACCCCGAGATCCTCGACCCGGGTGACAGGCCCAGGACGGTGGTCGTCGGGCAGTCCTCGCGCACGCCCCGCCTGACCGAGGACGGCGTGCGGGTCAACCTGGACAGCGCGCCGCTGAAGATGCTCGACCCCCACGGCGGCGCGAAGATGTGGTGGTCGGGCATGGACCAGGAGTGGGCCGACGTCAGGATCACCCGCGACCTGGCCGTGCCGGCGGGCTCCGATCTGCGGTTCTGGATGTGGAACAGCTACGACATCGAGCCCGACTACGACTTCGGCTTCGTCGAGGTCTCCACCGACGGCGGGGCCACCTGGACCCAGCGCGAGGTGTTCGCCGAGTCGGGGGCCGAGGTCAGCACGCCCGACGGCTACCCCGACCCCAACAAGGCCCTGCGCGGCTACGGCGGCAGGAAGTACGGCCTGACCGGCGCCACCGGCGGCTGGCGGCACGACTACGTCGACCTCACCCCGTTCGCGGGGACCGCGATCAAGCTGCGCCTGGTCTACAACACCGACGGCGGCACCACCCCGCGCGGCTGGTTCGCCGACGACTTCGCCCTCACCAGCGGCGGCGCCACGGTGTGGAGCGACGGCGTGGAGCAGGGCGCGGGCGGATGGACGCCCTCGGGCGCCACCTTCACCAACACCAGCGGGCAGGGCTGGACCGTCAGCACGGGCTCCCGCGAGATCTCCCGCTTCTACCTGGCCGAATGGCGCAACCTCGACGGCTTCGACAGGGGCCTGGCCCACGCCTACGACACCAGCTACCTGCGCGAGGGCTCGTGGAAGGTCGAGCGGGTGCGGTACAACGCGCCTGGGCTGCTGGTGTGGCTGCGCGACTCGACCTACACCAACAACGTGCTGGCCCCCACGCTGCTCGAAGGGCCGAGCCTCGGGGTGAAGGGCGGGCTGCTGCTCGTCGACTCGCACTACGAGCCGCTGCGCCGTACGGGGGAGTCGGCCGCCGTGGACCCGAGGGAGCGCAAGAACCTCGACGGACGGGTGCAGAGCTCGAACGCGGCCTTCTCCTTCGGCGCGACCCGGCCGTTCAGGGAGTGCCTGGAAGGCGAGCCCTTCGCCGAGCACTGCGCCTCCTACCCGGCGCTGAAGGGCGTGCCCGCCTTCACCGACGCGAAGGCCTGGTACCCGGGGCTGGACCTCGTCGAGGGCTCCCTCGACTACCGCGACTTCGACGCCTCGGTGGTGATCCCCGCCAAGGGGCCTTACACCACCAGGGTCGTCGACGCGGACGGCAGGCCCGCCACCGAGCTGTACGGCACCGAGCTCGCGGGCGGCCACATACTCGGCTCGGGCGAGCCCGGCGGGCAGGCGCTCGGCGTGCGGTTCAGCCTGCTCACCCCGCTGCCGGGCAACCTGGGAGCCGTCGTGCGGGTCACCCCGCCCAAGAAGTGATCATGCGCCGCCGGGGTGAGCGTCCCGGCGGCCCTACGATGTCATCCATGACCGAGCTCCGCAGCAAGGCCGAGCACACCGAGGCCATTCGCAGGGACCGGCGGATCGCCGTCGTGATCAACACGCGTTCCCGCCGTGGCCGCCGCCACTACTTCGAGGTGCTGGACCAGATCCACGCGCTGGGCTTCGAGCCCTTGGCGGAGTTCTCCGTCGTCAACCCCAAGAGGCTGCGCGCCCATCTGGACAAGGCCCTGGAGACCAAACCCGACCTGCTCGTCGTGGGCGGTGGCGACGGCACCCTGTCCTCGGCGGTCCGCCACGTCGCCCACCGCGACGTCGCGCTGGGCGTGCTGCCGCTCGGCACCACCAACAACTTCGCCCGCAGCCTCGGCCTGCCGCTCGACCTCGCCGGCGCGATCCGCGTCTTCGACACGGGCAAGGTCGCCGACATCGACCTCGGCATGGCGGAGGACAGGCCCTTCGCCAACCTCGCCAGCTTCGGCGTCTCCGTCGAGGTGGCCGGCACCGTCAAGCCGTGGCTCAAGCGCATACTCGGCCGTCCCGCCTATCCGCTGACGGCCCTGACGATCCTGCCAGGGCACAAGCCGTTCAGGGCGATCCTCACCGTCGACGGCAAGCGCCACGAGCTCCTGACCGACCAGCTCAACATCGCCAACGGCCGCTTCCACGGCGGCTGGCAGGTGGCCAGGGACATCAGCATCGACAACGGCATGCTCGTGGCCTACCAGCTCGGCTCGGGCAAGAAGCTGCGGCTGCTGGGCGAGACGCTCGTGCGCGCGACCACAGGAAGGTGGCGCAGCCTGGCGGGCGGCCCGTTCGTGATGGGCCGCGAGATGCTGCTGGAGACCGAGCCGCCGATGGCGGCCGACGTCGACGGCGAGGTACGGCTGCGCACCCCGATCAGGCTGCGCGTGGTGCCCAACGGGCTGCGGGTCATGGTGCCGTCGGAGTTCGAGGACAGCTGATCCCGGCCACTTGCATCCAAGCTGACAGCGAATTAACCTATAACCACATTTGCAGGTTCCAGTCAGCGAGGAGGTTCGGAGATGCTGTTGACCTCGATCGACCCGTTCATCCAGGAGTTCGAGCGCCAGTTCAACCGGCTGGCTCGCCAGAGCGTCGACGCCGGCTCGGCCATGCCCATGGACGGGCTGCGGCGTGACGACGACGTGGTGCTCAAGTTCGACCTTCCCGGCATCGACCCCGACTCCATCGAGGTGACCGTCGACCGCGGCGTGCTCAGCGTCACCGCCCGCCGCGAGGAGGAGATCGCCGAGAACGAGCGGATGTTCGTGAGGGAGCGCCCGATGGGCGCCTTCACCCGCCGGGTCTACCTTTCCGAGTATCTCGACAGCGACAGGATCGACGCGGGCTACGCCAACGGCGTGCTCGTCGTCCGCATCCCCGTGCTGGAGCGCGCCAAGCCGCGCAAGGTCGAGATCCAGCGCGGCGAGAGCAAGGCCATCAAGGCCTGACCTCGAGGCGGGGGCGGGCGAGGGAACCCAGATCCCCGTCGCCCGCCCCATGTCCCCAGGAGGTCGTGATGCCCGCGCTGCCCTTCGACGACGACCACGCGCCGCTCTACTCACTGGGCCAGGTGGCCGACATGCTGCAGGTGCAGCAGGCCTACCTGCGCCGCCTCGACCAGCACGAGGTCGTCAGCCCCGCCCGCTCCACCGGCGGGCAGCGGCGCTACTCCCGCCACGACATCATGACCGTGCAGCACGTCACCCAGATGGCCGACGAGGGCATGACGCTCATCGCCATCCGCCGCATCCTCGGCCTCGAACGCGAGGTCCGCCGCCTGCGCCAGGAGCTGAAGGCGGCCCAGGCCCGCCTGACCGAGCAGGGCTGACGACCGGCGCGCGGGAGCGCTCAGGCGTGCTCGCGGTACCAGGCGAAGGTCCTGCGGACGCCCTCCTCCAGTGAGACCTTCGGCTCGAAGCCCGTGAGCCCGCGCAGCAGCGAGATGTCGGGACAGCGGCGGGCGACCGAGCCCGCCGGCGCGGGGGCGGGGGAGACGACGGGGGCGGCGCCGGCCACCCTCAGGACGAGTTCCGCCAGGTCGGCGATCCTGGTCTCCTCGGTGTCGTCGCCGATGTGCACGATCCGCCCGAACGCCTCGGGCGTGGCCATCAGCCTGACCATCGCCTCGACCGCGTCGTCGACGTAGCAGAACGCCCTGCTCTGCTCGCCGCCGTAGAGGGTGAAGGGGTTCTCGCCGCGCGCCGCCCGCAGCGACAGCTCGGGGATGACGTGGTCCTGGCCCATCCTGGGCCCGTAGACGTTGTGGAAGCGCCCCACCACCGCGTGCGCGCCGTGCAGGACCGCCGCCTCGCCGTGCAGCTTGCTGATCGCGTAGGAGAAGCGCGGCGCGGCGACGTCCTCGATCACCAGGGGGACGGTCTCCGGCGTGGGAACGGGGACCAGCCCCGCGGTGACACCGCCCGCGTACGCCTCACTGGTGGAGGCGAAGAACAGCGGCTCGCCGGGCTCGATCCAGTCCAGCAGGTGCATTAGCGCCAGCGTGTTGACCCGCAGCACCCTGGCGGGGTCGCGCTCCACGTTCCGCACACCGACGACGGCGGCCAGCATGTAGATCTGGTCCCAGCCGTGCTCCAGCGCCCGGTAGGAGGCCGGGTCGGTGAGGTCGGCGTCGCGGACGTCCAGCGGCAGCTCCTCCAGCGCGGGGTCGCGCCTGCCCCTGGAGAAGTCGTCCACGACCGTGACGGCGTCGCCGTCGGCGAGCAGGCGCGCGGCCAGGTGCAGGCCGATGAAGCCGGCGCCGCCCAGCAGGAGGACTCTCATCGCGTGTATCCGATCCCCGCGTAGCGGATGCCCCTGCCGGCGAGCACGCCGGTGTGCCGGTCGGTGTCGAGGATGCGCCAGGAGTCGAACAGGACCCTGATCGAGGTCTCGCCGATCTCCATCCCCCTGTAGTCGGGGTGGTCGTTGACGATCAGCATGGCGTCGGCCTCGGTGAAGGCCTTGTCGAGGCTGACGGGCTGCCCTCCGTACTCGCGGATGACCTCGTCGGTGACCAGCGGGTCGTGACCGAGGACGGTCAGCCCGGCGGCGGTGAAGACCGGCATCATCTCGGCGATGGGGGTGCCGCGCATGTCGTCGGTGGCGGGCCAGCCCTTGTAGGCCCAGCCCAGCACAGACAGCCGCCTGCCGCGCGTCTCGCCGAAGGTCTCGCGGATCAGGCCCACGAGCCTGCCGGCGACGTGGGAGGGGAGGCGTTCGTTGAGCGCCCTGGCGTGGCCGACCAGGGAGGTGGTGGCGCTGGCCCGCATGAGATAGGGGTCCTTGGTGAGGCAGCCCCCTCCCACGTAGCCGGGTCTGGCCAGGTCGGGGCGGGGGTAGTCGAGGTTGGCCGCGCGGATGACCTCCAGGGGGTCCAGGCGGTGCTGCTCGGCGACCAGGGCCAGCTCGTTGCCGTAGGCGTAGATCAGGTCGGTGTGGCAGTTGTTGGCCAGCTTGACCATCTCGGCGGCCTCGAGGCTGGAGACGGGGACGATCCGGTCGGCCAGGCCCTCGAACAGCTCGACGCCCTCGCGCAGGCTGGGCTCGTCCAGGCCGCCGATCACCTGCGGCAGCTCGACCAGCTCGCGCAGCGCCTGGCCCTGGATCGTGCGTTCGGGCGCCATGACCAGCCGGGCGCCCTCGTCCAGCCTGGGCAGCACGACGGCGCGGCTGGTGCCGATCGGCACCGTCGAGCGGACCGCCACGAGGCGCTGCCCCCCGCAGGCGGCGGCGGCCTCGGCCAGGTTGCCGAGCCTCGGTGCGCCGGTGGCGAGGTCCACGGGCGTGGAGACGCAGAGGATCACCGCGTCCAGCGGCTCGCCGTCGGGCAGGCTGTGCCCGACCGTCACACCGGTGCCGAGGTGGTCGGCGAAGGCCTCCGCCACCCCCGGCTCGTACACGTGGACGCGGCCCCTCGACAGGGCCTGGACGACCGCGGGGTTCGCGTCGACCCCGTGGACCCTGTAGCCCTTGGCGGCCATCGCCGCGGTGAGCGTGAGGCCCACGTATCCCATGCCGACAACGCCGACAGTCTTCGGCATCGTCACTCCTTTCCGTCACAGGGGGGACTCACCACGTCGAGTTCGACCGTGGTGACGTTGCCCGCGAACCCCGCCCTGCCGTACGCCTCACAGGCGGTACGGCGGTGCGCGGCCGTGGTGGCGTAGTCGGTGGCCAGAACCGCCTTGCCCGCGGCGCGCAGGGCGGCGGCCTCCGAGAGGTTCTCCCCGCACCATTGCCGGTCGCAGGGCAGGTCCGTGGCCCTGAAGAACAGCTCCTCCATGCCGATGCCGTCGATCGCCTCGGTGTAGCCGGCGTGGTGGCGCAGCTCGGGGGAGTTCTGCGGGACCACGAGGAAGCCGGGCCTGCTCGCCTTGGCGTGGGCGCTGATCCTGACGATCAGGGCGGCCATCTTCCTGCCGAGGCTGCGCCGGCTCTCTCCTGGCACGCGCGCCAGGTCGATCTCCTCGTAGGCCAGCGGGGTGTCGAGGTAGACGCCGTCGAACCCGGCGCGCATCGCCTGCTCGAGCCTGGGCCTGACGACCAGCTCCCACCAGCGTGGGTCCCAGTAGCGCACGAAGTGCTCGTCGGGCCAGTCGGGCCAGACGTTCAGCCTGAGATCGGCGGGCAGCGTCGCGAACTCCGAGCGGAACTCCTCCACCGAACCGATCTCGAAGTAGGCCAGCACCCTCTTGCCCGACTTCCTGACCTCGGCGATCTCGGCGGCGCTGAAGTAGCCGGGAGCCGTGGCGTCGCGGGACAGGTCGACGATGGCCAGCTCGTGCGGGGCGGCGGCGACCGCGTCGAGCCGTCCGCCCGGATAGCCGGTCAGCACGTAGGTGAACGACCGCACCCCGGTCAGCGGCCCCGCCTCCCGCGAGGCCGACCCTTTCGACGGCGCGGCGCAGGCGGGCATGGACAGGGCGGTCAGGGCCGCCAGCGCCGCCGCGGGCCGCCTCATCCCTCCTCCGCCATCGCCTTGAGCGAGTCGGCCAGGCTGTGGACGGGTCGCCAGCCGAGCACCTTCTCCGCCCTCGAGATGTCGGCCTGGCTCCACGTCGCCGCCCCCGACCTGTCCCCACCCGTCACCGCGCAGGGGTCCTCCCTCTCGCGGATCTCGCCGGTGAAGCCGACCGTCCGCGCCAGCTGCTCCACCGCCTGCCTGACCGTCACCGCGCGCCCCGAGCCCACGTTGAACACCCGCTCGGGGAGGGCGCCGGCGAAGGCGGCGGCCACCACCGCCCGCGCCACGTCCCTGACGTCCACGAAGTCGCGCACCGCGCCGAGCGGGCCCAGCGTGACGCTCCCCTCCGCCTCGCCGAGCAGGGCGTGAGCCTTCCCCATCACGTTCACCCTCGTCAGCCCGGGGCCGACGGGGTTGAAGACCCGCAACGAGACCCCGTCCACAGGGGCCGAGGTGATCAGCCCGGTGCCTGCCAGGTGGCTGACCCCGTAGGCGGTCACCGGCCTGGCGGGGTCGTCCTCGCGGGTGGAGCTCCCGTACGGCACCGGCCCGTACTCGGCGGCCGAGCCGAGCCTCACCAGTCTCGCCGAGGGCGTCACGTCGGCCATCGCCTCCACGAGCATCGCCACCACGCCCGCGTTGCCGCGCAGCAGCTCGTCGGGCCCGCCGCTCATCCGCCCCGTGCAGTTGATCACGACGCCGGGCCGTACGGACGACAGCAGCCCGGTGACGGAGGCCACGTCGGCGCAGAGGAGGTCGAGCCTCGCCCGTCCCGCGCAGACCAGCTCGCCCACCCTGGGGTCGCCTTCGAGCAGGAGCCGCACCTGCCTGCCGAGGAAGCCGGAGGCGCCGAGGAGCAGCACCCTCACAGCGCCCGCTCCCTCTCGGGCAGCAGCAGTGGCCTGATCTCCTCGAAGCGGGCGTTGGCCTCGTCGTAGTCGTCGGGGCGGCCGATGTCGAGCCAGTAGCCCTCGAACTCGAACACGGCGGGCGGCCGCCGCCTGGCCAGCAGGTCGAGCACCAGCTCGTCGAAGCCGAAGGCCATCCCCTCGGGATAGCCCTCGATGCAGCCGCGCGACAGCGCGTAGACACCCATGCTGACCAGGTAGCTCAGCAACGGCTTCTCCCTGAACCCCGTGATGTGCCCGCCCGCGGCCTCCAGCACGCCGAAGTCGATCTTGACCACGCGCGGCGCCGTGGCGACGGTCAGCGAGGCGCTGGAGGCGGTGTGGTGGTGCAGCAGATCGGCGTAGTTCAGGGTGGTCAGGACGTCGCCGTTCATGACGAGGAAGTTGTCGGGCAGCCGGTCCCTGATCGAGAACAGCGGCCCGATCGTCGACAGCGGCGTCACCTCCTCGGTGTAGTCGACGGTGAGATCCCAGCGGGTGCCGTCGCCGACGAACGCCCTGATCAGCGGTGACAGGTGGCCGACGGCCAGCGTCACGCTGGTGAACCCCTGCGCGGCCAGCTGGCGCAGGATGATGTCGAGGATCGCGTACTCCTCGCCGATCGGCACCAGCGGCTTGGGCAGCGCCGAGGTGTACGGCCGCAGCCGCACCCCCTTGCCGCCCGCGAGTATGACGACATGCATAGGCTTCCCTTCCAGCGGTAGTGCCGAGTCCCACGAGTGTCGGGGCCGGGAGTTTCACTTCGGTTCCTCCTCGATTTCCCCCGGGATAGGCTCTCGATCATGGGATTCGAGGGTGCGGAGGGACGCTGGCGCGCCGGCCTCGGGACGCTGCGCAACGTGGTCAGGCAGGAGCTGGTGACCAGGCAGCTCGACCGCCATCTGCCCGCGGCCCCTGCCCGCGTGCTCGACGCGGGATGCGGCCAGGGCACCCAGGCCCTGCGGATGGCCGAGCGCGGCCACGACGTCACGGGCGTCGACGCCTCTCGCGAGCTGCTCGACCTCATCGACCCCGCCCTGGTCCGCACGATCCATTCCGACCTGTCAGGGTTGTCGTCGCTGTTCGAGCCCGAGTCGTTCGACGTGGTGCTGTGCCACGGCGTTCTGATGTACCTCGACGAGCCCGGCTCGCTCCTCACCGACCTCGCGGCGCTGGTCAGGCCCGGCGGGTTCCTGTCGCTGCTGGTGCGCAACGGCGACGCGCTCGCCATGCGGCCCGGCCTGATGGGCGACTGGCAGGCCGCTCTGCAGGCCTTCGAGGGCGGCCGCTACACCAACCGCCTGGGCCTGCGCGCCAGGGCCGACCGCCGCCTCGACCTGGCCGCGGCCCTGTCGGCCCGCGGCCTCGAGGTCGTCGCCTGGTACGGCGTGCGCGTCTTCACCGACCTCGATCCGGGCACCGAGGAGGCTCCCGCCGACCTCGACGCGCTGATCGCGTGCGAGGAGCTCGCAGGCCGTACCGATCCCTATCGGTCGGTGGCCGCGCTGACTCACCTGATCGGTGGTAGACAGGAGATATGAAACGTCCCGGCTCCTGGTGCGAAACGCCGCGTCCTCCCCAGCCGTGGTGCGAGCGCCCCGCCCCTCCCGCCCCCTGGTGCGAGAGCCCCGAGTCCTCCGTGCTCAGCGTCCTGGACAAGCTGCTGAAGGCCGTCAAGCGCTGAGGTTTCCGTTCCGTGGGGTGGGTAGGCGCCATACCCATGAACACCAAGCAGGGCCTGTCCACGGCTGAGCTGGTCAGCGACCTCTCCGCACAGCTGTCGCAGCTCGTGCGCAGCGAGATGCGCCTGGCGCGCCTGGAACTGGCCGAGAAGGGCAAGCGGGCAGGGTTCGGCGCGGGCCTGTTCGGCGGCGCGGGCCTCATGGCCTTCTACGGCGGAGCCGCCCTGGTGGCCGCCGTCATCTTGCTGCTGACTTCCGTGCTGCCGGCCTGGGCCGCCGCCGCGATCGTGGCCGCGGCCCTGTTCGTGCTTGCCGCCGTTCTCGGCCTGATCGGTAAGAACCAGGTCAAGCAGGCGACGCCACCCACACCTGAAGCGGCGATCGCGAGCGTCAGGACCGACATCGACGTGGTGAAAGAGAGGGCACGACGATGAGCGAGACCGATCCAGGCTTCAGTGAGTCACACGCGGGCGACGTCGGAGCGCGCAGGGCCACCGTGGGCACGCCGACAGATCATGAGTCCATCAACGTTCCGCCGACCCGCGCGGGTGCGGCGGAGAACGCCCACCAGGCCGAGGAGGCCCGCAGGCCGCACGAGGAGTTCGTGGCCGAGGGAACGGTGCCGGACGAGCGCGTCGGCTCGGGAGAGGTCGTCCAGCCGCCGGAGATCCCCGGCTCGGGCAAGACGGCCGACTGGATGCATGCGGGGGGCCAGGGAAGGACGGCCGCCTCCAAGGAGGCCGAGCTCCGGGCCGAGACGGCCGCCTCGGCCGAGTTCGAGACGGCCGAGGAGACGAGCCGCTTCGTGGAGAACGGCGGCCGCGGCGTCGCCCGCCCGGCGGCCAGGCGGCCGCGCGGCACCACAGGATCGACGACCGCCGGTGACACAGAGGTATTCAAGGAGGAGCACGTGCGCAAGGACATCACCGAGACCCGCAAGGAGCTCGGCGACACGGTCGAGGCCATCGTGAACAAGGCGGATGTGAAGGGCAGGGCGACCGAGGCCGCGGGAGCGGCGAAGGACAAGGTCGTCGCCGTCGCCGACAGGATGCCCGACCAGGTGAAGGAGGCCGCCGACAAGGTCGGCACCGAGGCGAGGCGCAGGCCGGCGCTGATGATCGCGGCGGCAGGGGCGGTCGCCCTGCTCGTGATCCGCAAGGTGATGAAGCGGAACCGGAAGTAGGCGCATGTGGTGGGGTGCGCTCAAGCGGGCGTTCGCCGAGTTCAGGCACGACGGGGTGCAGGACTGGGCGGCCGCCCTCACCTACTACGGCGTCCTGTCGGTCTTCCCCGCGCTGATCGTGCTGGTGTCCTTATTGGGGCTGGTCGGGCGTGACGACGCGGCGGCCGTCATCGGCAGCATCGCCGTCCTCGCTCCTGCGGAGGTGCGCGACCTGCTGGTCCAGGGGCTGGCGGGGGTCCGGAGCACCGGCGCGGGCGTGCTGGCGATCGTCGGTCTGCTGGTCGCGCTCTGGTCGGCCTCCGGCTACATCGCCGCCTTCGTCCGCGCCGCCAACGCGATCTACGACATCGAGGAGGGGCGCCCGTTCTGGAAGCTGACCCCGCTCAGGCTCGGCCTGACCCTGCTGGTCATGGTGCTGCTGGCCGCGGGGGCCATCGCGGTCACGCTGACGGGCAGGGTGGCGCAGGTGGCAGGCAGCAGGCTCAGCATCAGCGACACGCTCGTCACGCTCTGGGACATCGTCAAGTGGCCCGTCCTCGCGCTCATCGCCGCAGGGCTGATCATGGTGCTCTACTGGGCGGCGCCGAACGTGCGGCAGCCGGGCCTGCGCTGGATCACTCCGGGCGGGCTGCTCGCGGTGGTCCTGTGGGTGCTGGTCTCCGGCGGCTTCGCGCTGTACGTGGCCAACTTCGGCTCCTACAACAAGACCTACGGCACGCTCGCCGCCGTCGTGGTCTTCCTCATCTGGCTGTGGCTGTCCAACATGGCCCTGCTGTTCGGCGCCGAGTTCGACGCCGAGCTGATCAGGGGCAAACGCATCGCGGAGGGGCATCCCCCCGAGGTGGAGCCGTACGCGGTGCCGAGAGATCCACCCAAGCCGGATACGCTTCCTGAATGATTCGTCGCGCGATGGTGGCGCTGGTCCTCACGCTGGGCCTGGCCGGATGCGGTGCGGGCACGGCCGTCAGCGATCTCGGCAAGGTCGTCGAGGGGGCTCCGGGCGCCACCACCCCCGTCGAGGTGCGCAAGGGGCAGCGCTTCTCGCTGTCGCTCACCGAGGGACAGTGGGACCTCAAGGCGGTGCCCGACGCCAAGGTGGCCTCCTTCATCAGCGAGGAGCACCTCGACGGCCGCACCTACTTCGTCTTCAACGCCAAGCATCCCGGCTCCACCCGCGTCGAGATCACCGGCCAGGCGGAGGCGAGTTTCTCGATCACCGTCAGGAACTCGTAGGCGCTCGCGCGGTCGTCATGAGTAGGGTGCGCCCATGAGCGATCTCCGAGACTTCATGCGAGTGCGGGCCAGCGCCGACGGCGCCGAGACGGTGACCTGGTGGACGGGCGACGTCTACGCCTACGGCCTCGACGAGGGCCCGCACCACCTGTTCGGGTTCGAGGGCGTCAACGTGGCCAGGGCGGTGGAGAAAGACGGCGGCTGGGAACTGCTGACCAGGGAGGCGGCGGCCTATCTCGACCCCGCCTCGCGCGACCCCCTCGACACCTGGGACAACCCCTTCACCGGCAGGCTCGTGGACGTCCAGCACGTCTACAACGACCCCGTCAACCAGCGGCTGCGCGGCTTCCAGGTGCCTGCCACCCGCATGGGCGACACGGTGGTGCTCAACACCGACATCCTGCTCGCCTACCCGTCGCCGCTGAAGGTCGCCGACTACCCCGACAACTCCTTCAGCGACACCTACAGGGCGATGGAGCTGTTCCAGTTCTTCGCTCCCGCCGCCGCGCTCGAGGGCGACGCGCCGTCGGTGCCGAACACGCTTTCGTGGTGCAGGGTCTCGCCCTGGCTGCCGTGGATGACGATGGGCCAGCGGCCGGGCGCGCTGGTCTACCACTGCAGGGGAGCCAAGGTCGGCGAGGTGCCAGGCAACCTGGAGACCCTGTTCGGGCCGCTCAACGCGCCCACCGAGTGGAGCGCGCCCAACCAGACGAGCTGGACGACGTTCGTTGACCGAAGAAAGTTCTGATCGTTAGCCTTGTCAAGGTGACGCTTGGCAGGTACTACGAGGACTTCACCGTCGGCGACGTCTACCAGCATCCTCTGGGCAGGACGATCATCGAGGCCGACAACACCTGGTTCACGTTGCTGACGATGAACACCAACCAGAACCACTTCAACGCGCACTTCGCGGCCAAGGCCCCGGCCGGGAAGATCATCGTGAACTCCGGTCTGTCGGTGGCGATCGTGCTGGGCCTCTCGGTCATCGACGTCAGCCAGACGGCGATGATGAACCTCGGCTGGGAGGAGATCAGGCTCACCCACCCCGTCTTCATCGGCGACACCCTCTACGCCGAGTCGAAGGTGCTCGCCAAGCGCGAGTCCGGGTCGAGGCCGTACGCGGGGATCGTCACCTGCGCCACGCGCGGCCTCAACCAGGAGGGCGACGAGGTGATGTCGTGGCGCAGGACCGTCATGGTCTACAAGCGCGACGCCCCGCACGACAAGGGCTACTTTCCCACCGCGAAGAACGGACCCATGTGATGAACTTCGAGCTCGACGAGGACCAGCAGCTGTTCCGCGCCACGCTGAGGGAGTTCGTCGACAAGGAGATCGTGCCCGTCGCCTCCGAGTGGGAGCGCTCGGGACGCTATCCCGCTGAGATCGTCGAGCGGTTCAAGGAGCTCGGGCTCTTCGGCATGACGATCCCCTCCGAGTACGGCGGGCTCGACCTCGACCGCGTCTCCTACGCGCTGGTCTTCGAGGAGATCGCGCGCGGCTGGATGGGCGTGGCGGGGGTGCTCGGCTCCCACTCGCTGTCCGCGTGGATGATCAACCAGTACGGCACGCAGGACCAGAAGGAGCGCTACCTGCCGGACCTGGCCAGCGGCGCCCGCCGTACCGGCATCGCGCTGACCGAGCCGGGAGCGGGCACCGACCTGCAGGGCATCCAGACCCGCGCCGAGCGCGACGGCGAGCACTACGTGGTCAACGGCGCCAAGACGTGGATCACCAACGCCCGCCACGCCGACCCCATGCCGGTGCTGGTGAAGACCTCCGACGAGACGCCCGCCCACAGGGGGCTGTCGATGCTGCTCGTCGAGGCGGGCACGCCCGGCTACACCGTCAGCCGCGACCTGCCCAAGCTGGGCTACAAGGGCACGGAGACCTGCGAGATCACCCTGCAGGACGTCCGGGTGCACAGCGACCAGCTGCTCGGCGGCGTCGAGGGGCGCGGCATGCAGCAGGCGCTGTCGGCCCTCGAGCTGGGCAGGGTCAACATCGCCGCCAGGGCCGTGGGCGTCTCGCAGTGCGCCTTCGACGCCGCGCTCGCCTACGCGGGCCAGCGCGAGGCGTTCGGCAGGCCCATCGGCGACTTCCAGGCCATCCAGCTCAAGCTCGCCGACATGGCCACCGAGATCCAGGCGGCCAGGCTGATGACGTACTGGGCGGCCTCCAGGTCGGCGAGGGCGGAGGCCGCCATGGCCAAGTACTTCGCCTCCGAGGTCGCCCTGAGGGTGACGATGGAGGCCATGCGGGTGCACGGCGGCTACGGCTACTCGCAGGAGTTCGTGCTGGAACGGCTCTACCGCGACGCGCCGCTCATGGCGATCGGCGAGGGCACCAACGACGTGCAACGCATGGTGATAGCCAGGGACCTGCTGAGCGGAGCGGTTAAGGTCGGCTGGTGAGCTGTCTGTTCTGCGAGATCGTGGCAGGGGAGCGACCCGCCTTCGTGGTCACCTCCGACGAGGTGGCGCTCTCCTTCCTCGACACCAGGCCGGTGTTCAAGGGACACCTGCTCGTCGTGCCGCGCGCGCACGTGGAGACGCTGACGGACCTGGCCGAGGTCGGGCCGTTCTTCGAGCGCGTCCAGCACCTGGCGGGAGCGGTCGAGAAGGGGCTCGAGGCGGCGGGCACGTTCGTGGCGATGAACAACCGGGTCAGCCAGAGCGTTCCGCACCTGCACGTCCACATCGTGCCGCGCAACAGGAAGGACGGCCTGCGCGGCTTCTTCTGGCCACGCACCAGGTACGCCTCCGACGAGGAGGCCGAGTCGTACGCCGCGGCGATCAGGCGAACCAGCTGAGCGACTGGCCGTGCGGCCCCGCGAATGCCAGCGGCCTGCCGTCCAGGACCAGCGCCATCACCGCCCTGTCGGCCGGCGGCGGGGACGGCAGGCGCACCCACGGCTGCCTGGCCGGTCCCTCGTTGGCCAGCCAGTGGCACGGCAGCGCCCGCATGGTCGCGGCGAACCGCTCCCTCTCGGCCTCGCTCAGGTACGGCAGCACCGCGGTGTGGAAGACCACGACCGTCGCCTCCTCGGGCGCCTGCGCGACCAGCCCTGCCACGCACTCGTTGAGGTCGCCGCGCACCAGGCGGGGCGGGTCCTGCGCGACGACCGACACGGCCCGCTCCAGGTTGGCCAGCCGTTCGGGCTGCCACGGCCACACCAGCGCCCTCAGCCAGGCCACGGCGTCGGGGTCGCGCACGTCGAGCGGGTTGAGGTCCACGCCCACCCGCCACACCACCTCGGGCAGCCTGTCGGGCAGCGGGGCAGGCCCGGTGACCTCGCACGTGAACGCGCCCTCCTGGGGGCCAAGCTCGCGTCCCGGATAGCGGTAGCCGTACCTGTCGGGATAGAGGCACAGCCCCGCTGAGGCGCCCACCTCGATCAGCGCCAGCGGTCCGTCCAGCAGGCAGAGCGCGGGCAGCAGGGCGGCGCAGCGGGCCGCCTCGTTGGTCTGGGTGGAGCGGGCCAGCATGGTGGCGCGGACGGCGTCCCAGCTCTGCCGTACGAACGAGGAGAAAGCGGGATAGGCGGTGACAGGGCCGCCGAGAAAGCGGACGGCGGCGAACAGCAGGTTGGGCTGCTGCTTCGGGGCGGGCAGCGCGGCGATCAGGCCCAGGGTCGCCGGATCGGCCGCGATCCCCTCGGTCAGCTCCCGATAACCCGGCGCCTCCACCCTGCCGAACAGCTCGTAGCGCCGTGCGAGATCGTTCACGCCCGCAGCATAGAGGTAGGCTCCGCCCGTGGAACCCTTGGTCGTCGTTCTGCTGCTGGTCCTCCTCGTCGGGGGCCCCTCGCTCGTGCTGTGGCGCGTCCTGCGGGGCAGGCGCGAGCTGGGCGCGGGCCCCGCCGAGCGGGCGACGTTCGAGACCCTGCACACCGCCTCCCTGGCCGCGCCCCCGCTGCGGGCGGGGCTGAGCGAGGAGGGCGCGCAGCGGGCCTCGCGGCACCTGCGCGAGCTGCTCGGCTCGCCCGCCATCGCGATCACCGACGGCGAGCGGCTGCTGGTCTACGACGGCGCGGGCGAGCACCACGCGGCCGAGGCGTTCGCGCACGCGGCGGGCACCCTCAAGGACGGCCGCACCCAGGTGCTGAACCTCGACTGCGACCTGCTCGAATGCCCGATCAGGCACGCCGTGGTGGTGCCGCTCAGCACCGACGACAGGGTGGTCGGCTCGCTGGCCGCCTACGGCCAGGAGACCTCAGCGGGGCTCGTCAGGGCCGCCCAGGAGGTGGCCAGGTGGGTCGACTCCCAGCTGGAGCTGGCCGAGCTCGACCGCAGCCGCACCCTGCTGATGGAGGCCGAGGTGCGGGCGCTGCGCGCGCAGATCTCCCCGCACTTCATCTACAACTCGCTGACCACCATCGCCAGCTTCGTCCGCACCGACCCCGAGCGCGCACGTGAGCTGCTGCTGGAGTTCGCCGACTTCACCCGCTACAGCTTCCGCAGGCACGGCGACTTCACCACCCTGGCCGAGGAGCTGCGCTCCATCGACCGCTACCTGATCCTCGAGCGCGCCCGCTTCGGCGACCACCTGCGGGTCACGCTGCGCATCGCGCCCGAGGTGCTGCCCGTCGCGGTGCCGTTCCTGTGCCTGCAACCCCTGGTCGAGAACGCGGTGCGGCACGGCCTCGAATCCAAGAACGGCGTCGGCCGCATCGCGATCGTCGCCGAGGACGCGGGCGCGGAGTGCCACATCAGCGTCGAGGACGACGGCCTGGGCATGGACCCCGAGCGCCTGCGACGCATCCTGGCCGGAGACGTCTCGGCCGAGAGCGGCGTCGGCCTGGCCAACGTCGACGAGCGGCTGCGCCAGGTCTACGGTGACGAGTACGGCCTGGTCGTCGAGACGGCGGAGGGCGCGGGCACCAAGGTCAACATCAGGGTGCCCAAGTACCACCCCGGCGTGTCGGCCCGCTGATCAGCTCCTCCAGCCTCAGCCCCTTCAGCTCGGGCGACTCGCGCGAGACCATCCTGGCCGCCAGCCTCTCCACCGGAACGACGCCGAGCGGCCTGGCCGCGTCGATCTCGTCGCGGATGAGCAGCGCCACCCGCCGCTGGTCCTTCGGCACCAGGTCGGAGGAGGTCCACGCCCGCACGATCGCCTCGGTCCTGATCGCGTTCATCGACGCGGTGTTGCCGTGCAGGCCGTCCTCGACCGCCCGCCTGATGAGCTGCTCGAGCTCGGGCGTGATCGGGTCGTCGCGCTCCTCGCGGCACTCCACGCGCAGCACCAGGTAGTCGAGGAGCACCGGCCGGCCGTCGGCCCTGAGCCGTCCCTCGACGATCTCCAGCCTCCCCGGCGGCGCGGGCGCGTCGAGCACCACCAGATGCCCCGCCTGCACCGGCCTGCCGCCGCCGCCGGGCGCCACCATGCTCCAGTGCACGCCCAGCCTCGGCTGGTCTCCCGTCGCCTCCAGAACCACCTCCAGGCCCTCTGACATCTTCTCCGCGATGGTCGCCGCGGTCGCCAGCGGCGGGCCGACGAGGCCCGCCAGCTTGCCCAGCACCTGGACGGCGGCGCCCAGCGGTCCCTGCTGCGTGACCTGGTAGAGGCCGGCCTCGACGGTGACCACCCCGCCGTTGTACGGCACCAGCGGCGAGACCTGCAGGTCGAGGTGGACGCCCGGTGTGGACCACGCGGGGGTGCTGACCGCCTTGAACCCGACGGGCTGGGTGCCCAGGAAGTTGAGGGTGAGCCCGCCGTGCAGGGCGGGGAAGTGGTCGTTGCCCCACGACCTGCGCTGGCCGAGGAAACCCTCGGTCAGCCAGAGCCGCACGTAGCCCTCGCGGGGGACCAGCGGCCTGGACCCGGGGTCGGGGATGAACTCCAGGTGGACGTGGTCGGCCTTGGCACTGAACCACTGGGACAGACGGCTCATTCATCCTCCGGGTCGTCGGTGGGAAGGAACAAGATCAGGTCGCACAGCACCTCGGGGCCGGCAGGGGAGAGCGGGCCCGGCGGACGCGAGCCCACGGAGGGTGCTCGCCACCCTGACGACGACGTGCGGGAGCGTCAAAGCAGCCTCCTGGTGAGCTCGCCGGTCAGCTCGCGCAGGGAGGGGGCGGCAGGGGCGGCGCCCATGGTGCCGTCGGGGCCGCACAGGGGCAGCTTCTCCAGCAGCCTGGCGTGCACCCCTGCGGGGTCGGAGGGGAAGGCGGCGACCCCGGCGGCGACCAGTGTCCTGGCGGCTGCGCGGGAGCGCATTTTGGTGATGGCGCTGTCGTCCGTGGCCAGGGCGGAGGTCCACCGCCGCGCGAGATCCTCGTCGAAGCCCTGCCCGAGCTCGCGCAGCGGACGGCCGTCGACCTGGAGGCCGAGCAGGCCGGAGGAGGCGGGGTCGGCGAGCAGGGCCAAACGTTCGGCGGGCGGCGGGTAGTAGAGCGTGTCGACGCTCAGCCCGTGCTGGAGCTCCTCCACCATCCAGGCGGCCGCGTCGCCGACCATGAGCACCGAGTAGGCGTCGGCGAACATCTCGTCGGCCCAGTCGCCGGCCACCAGCCTGGCGTCGTGGGCCAGGTCGAGGTCGTGCATGACGAGATGGCCCGTCTCGTGCGCCGCGACCACCAGCCACCACGCCTGCCTGGCCGCCCACGCGGGCAGCGAGATCACCGGGATCGGCAGCTCGCGCACCAGCTCGTCGACGAGGTCCCTCGGCACGTCCTTGCGCGGGGTGGCGAAGGCGTCGAACATCGGGTCGAGGTAGGGCAGCGGCCCGGCGGGCGGTCTCCTGCCCAGCACGTCGAAAGGCTGCCACCAGCAACTGCGCACCACCTCGTCGGCCGCGGCGAGCACGGGGCCGCGCAGCGGGTCGAGTCGCTGGTCGTACTTCGGGGCGTACCACTCGAAGAGCCGTTTGATCGTCGACAGGCTCGCGTCCAGATGGAAGCAGCGCGCGTAGGCCGCCTCCGAGGTCGCGCCCGTCACCGCGAGCAGTTGCTCCCTGATGCCGGTGAGCATGCCGTCCAGGATCGCCCCGAGGACCTCGAAGTGGTGGCCGAACCTGCGGAAACGCCCGTCGGCCGCGCGGGCGGCCAGCCAGGCGGAGGTTTCCTCGCGCAGCAGGTCGGCGGCGGTGAGAGAACGATCCACTCGGTTCTGCACACGCACGGGGAAACCATACTCGGCTGTGATCGGGGCGTGACAGGCTTGACGCCTCATGTCTGTTTCATCACTCTCAACGATGGAAGGGGAGAGCCGTGAACAGGCTGCGGGTGCTGGCGGTGGACGACGAGCTTCCGGCGCTCGAAGACCTGTCGTACCTGCTGCGGGCCGATCCCAGGATCGGCGAGGTGGCCACCGCTCGTGACGGGGCCGCCGCGCTGCGGCTGCTCGACAGGGCCATCGCCGAGGGGCGGCCGATCGACGCGGTCTTCCTCGACATCAGGATGCGCGGGCTCGACGGCGTGGTGCTCGGCAGGCTGCTGTCGCAGTTCGCCAACCCGCCCCGCGTCGTCTTCGTGACCGCCTACGAGGAGCACGCGGTCGACGCCTTCGAGATCAAGGCCGAGGACTACCTGCTCAAGCCCGTGCGGCCGGAGAGGCTTGCCGAGGCGATCAGGCGGGTGTGCGTCTCGGCCGACGTTCCCGTCGAGGGAGCGGAGTCCGACACGATCCCCGTCGAGCTGGGCGGCGTGACGAGGTTCGTCTCCACGGCGGACGTGATCTACGTGGAGGCGCAGGGCGACTACGCCCGCCTGCACACCGCCGCGGGCAGCCACCTGGTCCGCATCCCGCTGGCCACGCTGGAGGAGCGCTGGGCCTCCTCCGGCTTCGTGCGCGTGCACCGCAGCCATCTGGTCGCGCTCCGGCACATCGAGGAGCTGCACATCGACTCCGGGCGCTGCTCGGTCAGGGTCGGCGACACCGAGATCCCGGTCAGCCGCCGCCACACCCGCGAGCTGCGCGACCTGCTGCTGCGCAGGGAGAGGCGGTGAAGGCCTGATGACCAGGCGCAGAGTCACGGTCATGAGCCCGCGCACGGCCGCCGCGCGCAGGCCCCGCTACCCGGTCAGCAGGGAGATCGACGAGCAGACCCACCTCGGTGAGGTCTACATGCGCTCGCTGCTGCGCACGCAGTTCAGGCTCGCGCTGTTCGTCTGCACCGTGCTGGCCTGCGTGGTGCTGGGGCTGCCGATGCTGTTCCTGCTCGTGCCCGAGCTGCGGGCGGTGCACCTGGCGGGGGTGCCGCTGCCGTGGGCGGTGCTGGCGGGGCTGATCTACCCGATGTTCGTCGCCGGGGCCTGGCTGTACGTCCGGCAGGCCGAGCGCAACGAGCGCCACTTCGAGGACCTGGTCGAGCGGCAATGAGCCTGGCCGCCGTCGTCATCGTGGTGGTCGCGGCGATCCTGATCGGCGCGTTCGGCCTGCGTCTCTCGCGCACGACCTCCGACTTCTACGTGGCCTCCCGCACGGTCACCCCGCTGTGGAACGCCTCGGCCATCGGAGGGGAGTACCTGTCGGCCGCCTCCTTCCTCGGCATCGCGGGCCTCATCCTCACCCATGGCGCGGACATGCTGTGGCTGCCCGTCGGCTGGACCGGCGGCTACCTGGTGCTGCTGGTGCTGGTCTCGGCGCCGCTGCGCCGCTCGGGCGCCTACACGCTGCCCGACTTCGCCGAGTCGCGCCTGGAGTCGATGGCCGTGCGCAGGACGGCCAGCGTGCTGGTGGTGCTGATCGGCTGGCTCTACCTCATGCCGCAGTTCCAGAGCGCGGGCATCGTGCTGCGCGCGATCACGGGGGCGCCCGGCTGGGTGGGCGGTCTGGTGGTCGCCGTGGTGGTGGCGGTCAACGTGCTGTCGGGAGGGATGCGCTCGATCACGTTCGTGCAGGCCTTCCAGTACTGGCTCAAGCTCACCGCGCTCGCGGTCCCCCTGGTCTTCCTGCTGATGGCCTGGCGCTCGGGCGGCGCGCCCGGGCTGTCGGAGCACGACATGGCGCACTGGCAGCTGCCGCTGTCCAGCGCGAAGGAGTACGGGCTCTACTCGACCTACTCGCTGATCCTGGCGACCTTCCTCGGCACGATGGGGCTGCCGCACGTGCTGGTGCGCTTCTACACCAACCCCGACGGGCGGGCGGCCCGCCGTACGACGTTGGTGGTGCTGTCGCTGCTGGGCGCCTTCTACCTGCTTCCCGCGCTCTACGGCTGGCTGGGCAGGATCTACGCTCCCGACGTGGCGGGCACCGACGCGGTCGTGCTGACGCTGCCAGGCAGGGTGATCGGCGGCACGCTCGGCGACGTGCTGACGGCGCTGGTCACCGCGGGCGCCTTCGCCGCGTTCCTGTCGACCTCCTCGGGGCTGACGGTGTCGGTGGCGGGCGTGATCGCGCAGGACCTGCTGGGCGGCGGCGCGGTGCGCGCCTTCCGGCTGGCGACGTTGATGGCCGTGGCCGTGCCCCTGGTGCTGGCCGTGTGGGCCAGGGCGCTGCCGGTCGCCGACGTGGTCGGGCTCGCCTTCGCCGTGGCGGCCTCGTCCTTCTGCCCGCTGCTGGTGCTGGGCATCTGGTGGCGCAGGCTGTCGTCGACGGGGGCGCTGGCGGGATTGTTCGTGGGCGGGGGGCTGGCGTGCGCGGCGGTGATGGCGCAGATCACCGGCGGGCCGTATGGCGGGCTCGTGGGCGCGCTGATGGCCCAGCCCGCGGCCTGGACGGTGCCGATCGCCTTCTTCGTCATGGTCGTGGTCTCGTTCCTGACCCCGCACCGCGTGCCGCTTGGGGTGGCCAGGACGATGGTCCGCCTGCACACCCCCGAGACGCTCAACCTCGACCGCGGCGACTGGCGCTCTCGCTCGTCGTGACGGGCAGCTCGCCCGAGCCGCGCACCACCAGCTCGACCGGCACCCTGACCATGCGCGCGGGCCCGCCGTCCAAGAGCAGGTCGACGGCGGTACGGCCGAGCAGCGCGGTGTCGTAGCGCACCACGCTCACCCCCGGGTCGAAGACGTCGGCCAGCGCGAAGTCGTCGAACCCCACGAACGCGGGCCTCTCACGGCGCGTCCTCAACGCCTGGAGGATCCCGATCGCCGCCCTGTTGTTGGTGGCGAAGAAGGCCGTGGGCGGGTCGGGCAGCTCCAGCAGCCTGTCGACCTCGCGCGCGGCCCGCCAGGGGTCGAACACCCCGCGGGTCACGAGAGACTCGTCCACCGTGCCGAGGGCCTCGCGGTAGCCGCGCGCCCTGTCGTGCACCGAGCTGAGGTTCTCGTCGTCGGAGATGAGCGCGATGCGCCGGTGCCCCCGCGCCATCAGGTGCTCGGTGGCCAGGCGCCCGCCCTTGAAGTCGTCGAGCAGCACCGCGCTGGACTCGGGCAGCCCCGCGGGCACCCTGTCCACGAACACCGCGTGAAGGCCGCCGCCCAGCAGCTCGGCCAGCCAGCGGTGGCCGCCCGCCGACGGCACCAGGATGAGGGAGTCGACGCCGCGCGCGAACATCGACTCCACGAGCATCCGCTCCCGCTCGGGCCGCTCCTCGTAGGAGCCGAAGACGACCAGCGCCTCGTGCTCGGCCGCCGCGCTCTCCACGGCGGCGGCCAGGTGGGCGTAGAACTGGTTGGAGATGTTCTCCATCACCAGCCCGATCGTGAGCATCGCCGCGCCCCTGGCCAGGCGGCTGGCCGCCTCGTTGCGGCGGAAGCCGAGCGCGTTGATCGCCTCCTGCACCCTGCGCTGCAGCGGCCCGCTGACGTGCGGCTCCTGGTTGACCACCCGCGAGACCGTCTTGAGGCTCACCCCCGCGTGCCTGGCCACGTCCGCCATGGTGGGTCTCTGTCGCGCTGTCATAGGGTCCCCCCATGAACGATGACTGGATCTGCGGCAGGCTGGGCGAGGACGAACCGTGGGCGCTGGGCGCGGTCAATCCGCCGGTGTTCGAGAACTCCCTGTTCACCTTCGAGACGGCAGGCGACCTCGCCGAGGCGATCAAGGATGAGGACGAGCGCTACGTCTACTGGCGCGGCACCAACCCGACCGTCGACCTGGCCCAGCGCAAGCTGGCGGCGCTGGAGCGCGCCGAGCGGGCCAAGTGCTTCGGCTCGGGCATGGGCGCGATCTCGGCGACCGTCTCGTCGCTGGTGTCGGGGGGCGACCACGTGCTGGTGCTGGGCGCCATCTACGGGCCCACCACGCAGTTCCTTCGCTACCTGGAGAAGTTCGGCGTCACGCACACACATGTCGGCGACCCCGCCGGTCTTGACAGCGCTATCAGAGCGAACACGCGAGTACTCTACTTCGAGTCGCCGTCCTACATGAGCTACCGCGTGGTGGACATCCCCGCCGTGACCGCGTGGGCCTCGGGCCACGGGCTGGTGTCCGTGATGGACAACACCTGGTCCACGCCGCTGTTCCAGAAGCCGCTGACCATGGGCGTCGACCTGGTGATCCATTCGCTGTCGAAGTACGTGGGGGGCCACAGCGACCTCGTCGGCGGGGTGGTGGCCGGCTCTGCCGAGCTGATCAGGCCGATCGCGCTGACGGAGTACCAGCTGTACGGCGCGGCGATGTCCCCGCACGACGCGGCCAAGGTGATCAAGGGGTTGCGCACGCTGCCCGTCAGGATGGCCGCCCACCAGGAGCGCGGCCTGGCCGTCGCGGCCTTCCTCGACCGGCACGAGGCGGTGCGCGCCGTCCACCATCCGGGGCTGGCCTCCCACCCCGACCACGAGCTGGCGAGGCGGCAGATGGCGGGCTTCTCCAGCGTCTTCGGCCTCGAGCTCGACACCGACGAGCGGCAGGTCGTGGCCGCCTTCCTCGACAGGCTGAAGGTCTTCAGGATCGGGGTGTCGTGGGGCGGGTTCGAGAGCCTGGTCGCCGCGCCCGCGCTGACCATCGAGGAGTCGGTGCGCGTCACCATGGGCATCCCCGTCGGGCTGGTGCGCCTGTCGGTGGGTCTCGAGCCTGCGGAAACGCTCGTCGAGGATCTGGCTCTAGCGCTGAAGGGGGTTGTGCGCCTAGCTTGAGTGACAGCGCTGTCACCCAGGAGGTACCCATGAGAACTCCCCTCCTCGCGGCCCTGGCCGCCGCCACTCTGACGATCGCCGCGTGCGGCTCGGGCTCCTCGTCCGACGGCGGCGGCACGGTCAGGCTCCGCATGATCGAGAGCCTGACCAGCCCCGACAGGACCAAACTGATGAAGAGCCTGCTCGCCGACTTCGAGAAGGCCAACCCCGGCGTGGAGGTGGAGCTCATCTCGCCGCCCCTCGACAGCGCCGATCAGAAGATCACCCAGATCCTGCAGACGAAGAAGGACCTGGACGTGCTGGAGGTGCGCGACCACACGGTCAAGTCCTTCTCCAACAACGGCTGGCTGGCCGAGCTGCCCACCACGCAGTGGGCCGGCTGGCAGGACCTCACCGAGCTGGCGAGGAAGAAGGCCGTGGAGGTGGGCGGCAAGCCGTACCTGATCCCCTACGGCTTCTACCAGCGGGCGCTGTTCTACAGGACCGACTGGGGGATGACCAAGCCGCCCGCCACCTGGGAGGAGCTCTACCAGGAGGGCAGGAAGATGACCACGGGGGAGCGGTTCGGCTACTCCTTCAGGGGCGGCAAGGGCGGCGCCGACTACGCGGTCCAGATGATCAGCGCCTACAACGGCGAGGCGCTGGACCCCGAGAAGTCCTTCTACCTGAAGGACAAGAAGACGATCTTCTCCACGCCCGAGGCGGCCCAGGCGCTCGACCTGTTCGTGAAGATCTTCAAGGAGGCGTCGCCGCCGGACTCGGTCTCGTGGGGCTACCCGGAGATGGTCCAGGGCTTCACCTCGGGGGTCACCGGCATGCTGATCCAGGACCCCGAGGTGATCAAGACGGTCGAGGAGAGCGGCGTCACCTCCTGGTCGACGGCGCCCATCCCCAAGGGCCCCACCGGCTACGCCTTCCAGCCCGTCGGCTACGCCGGATGGGGCGTCACCTCCTTCAGCGCCCACAAGGCCCAGGCCGTCAAGCTGGTGCAGTTCCTGTCGGAGGCGCAGCAGAGCCTGCGCTTCGCCAAGGGCAACTCGCTGATCCCGATCTCGTCCTCGGCGCAGAACGACCCGCAGTTCTCGCAGGGCGCGTGGAAGGCCTACCTGGAGGCGCAGAAGGACCCCAAGCAGGTCATCACGATCAGGCCGGTCGACTCGCCGGGATGGAGCCAGTTCCTCGTCGACTCCGACCGTGACGTCCAGGCACTGCTGACCGGCAAGAAGAGCACGGCCCAGGTGCTGAAGGCGTGGGACGAGTTCTGGACGGGTCAGGCTTCGTGAGCCGTCCCGCCTTCACCGCGAGGAAGGCAGGGCTCATCGCGCTGTGCCTGCTGCCCGGCGTGGCCTTCGTCGCGGTCTTCACCTACTACCCGATGGTGCGCGGCAGCGTCATCGCCTTCCAGCGCTACAACCTCTTCGACCTGACCTCGACCCCGTTCGTGGGCCTGGAGAACTTCAGGGCGGTGCTGGCCGAGGAGCGGTTCTGGACGGCGCTGCGCAACACGGGCACCTGGGTGGGCCTGTCGCTGTTCTTCCAGTTCCTCCTCGGTTTCGGTCTGGCCCTGCTGCTGCGCAGGCACTTTCGCGGCAGGGGGCTCTACCAGGCGTGGGTGTTCTTCCCCTGGGCGATGTCGGGCTTCCTGATCGGGCTGCTGTGGCGGTGGATGTTCAACGGCCAGTTCGGCGTGATCAACGACCTGCTGCTGCGCACCGGGATCATCGACACCCGCATCGGCTTCCTGTCGTCGCCCGGCTGGGCCATGACGTCGGTGATCGTGGCCAACATCTGGTACGGCGTGACCTTCTTCGCGATCATGATCATGGCGGCGCTGCAGTCGGTGCCGCGAGAGCTGTACGAGGCGGCCGCGGTGGACGGCGCCTCACGCCTGCGCCAGTTCTGGCACGTGACCCTGCCCCACATCCGCCCGACGCTGGCGCTGATCGTGCTGCTGCGGGTGATCTGGATCCTGAACTTCCCCGACCTCATCTACTCGATGACCGGCGGAGGGCCCGCGGGCTCCACGGACATCGTCACGACCTTCCTCATCCAGCAGGTGATGGGCGGCGACTACGGCAGGGCGGGCGCGGTCGGCTTCCTGGTGCTCGGCCTGCTGCTGGCCTTCAGCCTCTTCTACCTCAACGCCACACGCTTCGAGAGGTCGCGATGATCCTGAGGAGAGCGGCCAAGGCGATCGTGCTCGGCGTCTGGCTCCTGATCACGGTCTTCCCGCTGTACTGGATCGTCATCACCTCGCTCAAGCCCAAGAGCGAGATCTTCTCCATGCCGCTGCGCTACTGGCCGGGCGAGGTGACCTTCGAGCACTACGCCGAGCTGTTCTCCTTCGCCGACTTCGACCTCTACCTGCTCAACAGCCTCCTGGTGGCGCTGGTCTCCGCCGCGGTGGTCACCGTGATCGGGGTGCTCGGCGGCTACGTGCTGGCCCGCTTCGACTTCCCCGGCAGGGGCGCGCTGATGCTGGCCTTCCTCGTCACGCAGATGATCCCGCTGTTCATCGCGCTGGGCCCGCTCTACCTGCTGATGTCCGACCTCGGCCTGCTCAACAGGCTGGCGGGGCTGATGGTCGTCTACATCGCCATGCTGGTGCCGTTCTGCACGATCATCATGCGCGGCTTCCACGAGCGGGTCCCCGTCGCGCTGGAGGAGGCCGCGCAGGTGGACGGGGCCTCCAGGCTCCAGGCGATGGTCAGGGTGATCCTCCCGGTCATGCTGCCGGGGGTCGCGGCCACCTTCATCTTCGCCTTCGTCCAGGTGTGGAACGAGCTGTTCCTGGCAATCACCTTCATTGACAGCGAGGACGCCAAGACCGTGCCGGTGGCGATGAACTCCTTCATCACCCAGTACGACATCGACTGGGGGTCCATGGCGGCGGCCACCGTGGTGTCGGTGGTGCCGACGCTGGTGCTGTTCGCCGCGATCCGGCGCTACATCGTCGAGGGGCTGACGGCCGGGGCGGTGAAGGGCTGAGACCGCTCACCGCGCAAATCGGACCATTCATCGCATCCTGACTTCAGCTGGCCGCCACGCCATGGCGGCTCACCGAACAGGCGGACTCACCCCCTCCACGGAGGGTAGCTTGCCCTCTTACCTTGTGCGTGATCCGCATCACACTCCCCGGAGGGCTTGAGCTGTGACTACCAGAGAACATGACTCTTCTGTCTATGAACAGGTGCAGGCCAGCAGCGAGTTCCAGGAGCTGAGGCGGCGCTTCAGGGCGTGGACCTTCCCGATGACCGCGGCGTTCCTGGCCTGGTACCTGCTGTACGTGGTCCTGTCGGGCTGGGCGCGTGACTTCATGGCCATCAAGGTCCTTGGCAACATCAACATCGCGCTCATCTTCGGGCTGCTCCAGTTCGTCTCGACCTTCTGGATCGCGTGGGCCTACGCCAGGCACATGGAGAAGAAGCTCGACCCCATCTCCGACAAGCTCCGCCACGAGGTCGAGGAGAAGGCCAAGTGACTCTCTCCGCCGTCCTCTTCCTCGTCTTCGTCCTCGCGACGCTCGGTATCACCTTCTGGGCCAGCCGTCAGACCAAGACCGCCGCCGACTACTACGCGGGCGGCCGCTCCTTCACCGGCTTCCAGAACGGCCTGGCCATCGGCGGCGACTACATGTCGGCCGCCTCGTTCCTCGGCATCGCGGGCATCATCGCGCTGTCGGGCTACGACGGCTTCCTGTACTCCATCGGCTTCCTGGTGGCCTGGCTGGTCGCGCTGCTGCTGGTGGCCGAGCTGATGCGTAACTCGGGCAAGTTCACGATGGCCGACGTGCTGGCCTTCAGGATGAGCCCGCGTCCGGTCCGCACCGCGGCGGGCGTCTCCACGATCGTGGTGAGCATCTTCTACCTGCTGGCCCAGATGGTCGGCGCGGGCGCGCTGGTCGGCCTGCTGCTCGGCGTCACCGACCCGGCCCAGAAGAACCTGGTCATCATCGGCGTCGGCATCCTCATGATCATCTATGTGGTCGTGGGCGGCATGAAGGGCACCACCTGGGTGCAGATCGTCAAGGCGGTCCTGCTGATGGGCGGCGCGGCCCTGGTCACGCTGCTGGTGCTGGGCAAGTTCGGCTTCAACCTGTCGGCCCTGCTCGGCGACGCCGCCGCGCAGAGCGGCAAGGGCGACGCCTTCATCCAGCCGGGTCAGAAGTACGGCACCGAGGCGCAGGGCCTGGCCGGCAAGCTCGACCTGATCAGCCTCGGTCTCGCGCTGGTCCTCGGCACCGCGGGCCTGCCGCACATCCTCATCCGCTTCTACACCGTGCCCACCGCCAAGGACGCCCGCAAGTCGGTGCTGTGGGGCATCGGCATCATCGGCACCTTCTACCTGCTGACTCTCGTCCTCGGGTTCGGCGCCGCCGCCCTGGTCGGGACGAAGGCCATCATGGCGGGCGACAAGGCGGGCAACACGGCCGCCCCGATGCTCGCCCAGCAGATCGGCGAGGACATCTTCGGCCCCGTCGGCGGCACCATCCTGCTCGCCCTCATCGGCGCCGTCGCCTTCGCCACCATCCTCGCGGTGGTCGCGGGACTCACCCTCGCCTCCTCCTCCAGCTTCGCCCACGACCTGTACGCCCATGTCTTCAAGCGCGGCAACGTCACCGAGCGCGAGGAGGTCGTGGTCGCCAGGGTGTCGGCGTTCGTCATCGGCGCGGTCGCCATCGGCCTCGGCATCCTGGCCCAGGGACAGAACGTCGCCTTCCTGGTGGCGCTCGCCTTCGCGGTGGCCGCCTCCGGCAACCTGCCCGCGATCCTCTACAGCCTGTTCTGGAAGAGGTTCAACACCGCGGGCGCGGTGTCGGCCATCTACGGAGGACTGGTCGCGGCCCTCATCCTGGTGATCTTCTCGCCGGTGGTGTCGGGCTCGGCGACCGCGCTGTTCAAGGACGCCAACTTCGCCTGGTTCCCGCTGTCGAACCCCGGCCTGATCTCCATTCCCTTCGGCTTCTTCTGCGGCTGGCTCGGCACCGTGCTGAGCAAGGAGTACAACGCCGCGAAGTACGCCGAGATCGAGGTCCGCTCGCTGACCGGCGTCGGCGCCGAGCAGGCCGTCAAGCACTGACCGTCGCCGTCTCGAAGGGCCGGGCTCACCGCGAGCCCGGCCCTTTCGCGTGTGTCAGCGTGAGGCCCTGTCGAGCAGCGCCAGCTCGTCGGCGCCGAGCTTCAGGTGGACGGCGTCGAGCAGCGGCTTGAGCTGCTCGGCGTTTCTCGCGCTGGAGATCGGCGCGGCGACGGTCGGCTGGGCCAGCAGCCAGGACAGCGCGACCGTGGCCTGCTCGACGCCCCTGCCCGCGGCGATCGTGGCCAGCGCCTCCAGGACACGGGGCCCGCGCTCGGTCTCGAGGTACTCCGCCGCCTTGCCCGCGCGAGGACTGTCGACGGTGGCGCCGCCGGCGTACTTGCCGGTCAAAAAGCCGCGGGCCAGGCCGAAGTACGGCGTGCTCGACAGCCCCTCACGGGCCACCACCTCGCGAAGCTCGCCCTCGTAGCCGCGCTCGACGAGGTTGTAGGGCTGCTGGAGCGCCATGTAGCGGGCCATGCCCTCGTCGTCGGAGATGCGCAGCGCCTCGGCCAGCCGCGCCGCGCCGTAGTTGGAGGCGCCGAGGTAGCGCACCTTGCCCTCGCGCACCAGCGCGTCGAAGGCGGCCAGCGAGTCGGCCAGCGGCGTGTCCTGGTCGTCGACGTGCGCCCAGTACAGGTCGATGCGGTCGGTGCGCAGGCGGCGCAGGGAGTTCTCCACCGCGGTGCGGATCGTGGAGGGCGACAGGCCCTCGAGGCCGGCCAGCATGCCGACCTTGGTGGCCAGGACGATCGAGTCGCGGTTGCCGCGCTCGGCCATCCACGCGCCGATGACGATCTCCGAGGTGGACTCGCCCGTCGCCCAGCTCGGGTACACGTCGGCGGTGTCGATGAAGTTGCCGCCGGCCTCGACGTAGGCGTCGAGCACGGCGAAGGAGGCCTCACGGTCGGCGGTCCAGCCGAAGGTGTTGGTGCCCAGGCACAAAGGGAACACGGACAGCGCCGTGGTGCTGATCGATCTCATCCGGCTATTATGCGCGGGTCTCATAAGGAGGCCGGATGGCGGCCAGGGTCTTGGCGGCGGGCGGCCTGCTCGCGCTGGTCGTGGCGGTCGCGGCCGTCCTGCTCCTGAACGGAGGCCGGCAGGAGCGCGGCCCGCTGAACCGCGACGTCCCCGTCGAACGCGACGCGGAGCCCGTGGTCACCGAGCGGCGGCTCGACGACCGGCGGATGGAGCTGACGATCGAGTCGGCGGCGCTGGGCGCCACCACCAGGGTCAGGCTGCTGCTGCCCAAGGGGTGGTCGCGCGAGGCCGACCGCACCTGGCCCGTGCTGTGGCTGCTGCACGGAGGGTTCGACAGCTACACCTCGTGGACCTCGAGGACCGACGTCGACGATCTCACCGAGGACACCGGCGTCATCGTGGTCATGCCCGACGGCGGCAGGTGCGGCAGCTACTCCGACTGGTGGAACGGTGGCAGCGGCGGCCCGCCCCGCTGGGCGACCTACCACCTCAAGGAGCTGCTGCCGCTGCTGGAGGCGCGCTACAGGGCGGGCGAGCGGCGCGCCGTGGCCGGCTACTCGATGGGCGGGCAGGGCGCGATGCTCTACGCCGCCGAGGGCCACTTCCAGGCGGCGGCCTCCTTCAGCGGGGCCGTCCACATCCTGGCGCCAGGGGTGCCGCAGGCGGTCATGGCGGGCACCACGTTCGGCTGCCCCGGCACCGACTGGAAGCGCGTCTGGGGCGACCCCGACGAGCAGCGCGCGGTCTGGCGCGCGCACAACCCCTACGACCAGGCCGAACGGCTCAAGGGCGTCCGCCTGGTCGTCGCCTCGGGGACGGCCGAGCTGTGGGAGGACCCCGCCGAGCACCTGGCGGGAAAGGCGGGCAGGGCCTTCGCCGCCAGGCTCGGCGAGCTGGGCATCGAGGTGGAGACGCACTTCTACACGGGCAGGCACGACCATGCCCACTGGCAGAGGGAGCTGCGCCGCGCCTACCCCACGCTGATGCGCGCTATCGGTGCTCGGTAAGGTTCAGCGCGCGCGGCGTGAGCCACCACACGGCGACGCCGGCGACCAGCATCAGCGCCGCTCCCGCTGCCCCCGTGACCGCCAGCGACTCGGTGAAGGCGGTCTGCGCCTGCCGGGCCAGCTCGGCCCCCGCGGCTCCCGCCTCCCGCGCGGCCTCCAGCGCCGAGCCCAGGGACTCCTCGACGGCCTGCGCGGGCATGCCCTCGGGAACCGTCAGCCGCGACCGGTAGAAGGCGGTGGCGACGCTGCCGAGCACCGCGACGCCGAGCGTGCCGCCCAGCTCGTAGCTCGTCTCCTCGATGGCGGCCGCGCTGCCCGCCTTCTCGGGCGGTGACCCCGCCATGATCACCGCCGACGCGATGGCCAGCGAGCCCATGCCCGCTCCGACCAGCAGCAGCGCCAGCGCGACCGCGCCGTAGCCGAGCGGGCTCGGCGCCACGAACAGCACCAGGAAGCCCGCCCCCGCCACCAGCAGGCCGCCCGCCAGCACGGTGCGCGCGCCGATCCTGGCCGCCAGCGCGGGCGCCAGCGGCGACAGCACGAAGGCGCCGAGCGCCGTCGGCAGCATCCGCACGCCGGTCTCCAGCGGCGAGTAGCCCTGCACCAGCTGCATCCACTGCGCCAGCAGCAGCATCATCGCGGCCATGGCGATCGAGGTGGTCAGCGCGGCGACCGCGCCCGCGCTGAAGGACGGGCTGCCGAACAGGCGGATCTCCAGCAGCGGATCCTTCCTGGTCAGGCAGCGCCTGACGAACCAGCCCAGCAGGACGGCCGCCGAGGCCAGCGCGACCCAGCCGCCCGCGTCGCCGACGTGCTTGATGCCGTAGACGAGGGTGACCATGCCGGCGATCGACAGCAGGGTGCCGAGCGCGTCCCACCGGCCGGGGTTCGGGTTGCGCGACTCGGGCAGCAGCATCAGCCCCGCCACGATCGCGAGGGCCATCACGGGCACGTTCACCAGGAACGCGGCGTGCCAGCTGAACGCCTCCAGCAGCAGCCCGCCCAGGATGGGGCCGAGCGCGGCGCCGAGGGCGGCCATCGCCGACCAGATGCCGAGCGCGGTGGCCCGCTCCCTGGGGTCGGTGAACAGGGTGCGGATCATGGAGAGCGTGGACGGCATGATCATCGCGCCGCCCACGCCGAGCAGCGCCCTGAGCGCGATGAGGGCGGCCGGATCCCTCGCCCACACCACCGCCACCGACGCCGCGCCGAACAGCGCGAAGCCGCTGATCAGCATCTTCCTGCGACCCCACCGGTCGCCCAGCGCGCTCACCGTGACGAGCAGGCCTGAGACCGCCAGCGAGTAGGCGTCTACCATCCACAGCAGCTCGATCGCGTCAGGCCGCAGATCCTCGGAGATGGCGGGCAGCGCCACGTTGAGGATCGTCATGTCCATGACGACGAGCAGCAGGCTCGCCGACAGGACGGCCAGCGCCGCCCACCGCCGCCTGCGGCTCAACAGGCCGCTGTCCTGCAGCTGGGTCATCGGCCCATGCCCTTGAGAAAGGTGTCGACGAGCAGGCCCGCCGCGTCCCTTCTGGCCACGTCGCCCCTGCGCAGGCTCTCCCTCACCGCGACCAGCAGGCCGTACACCGCGTTGCTCACCCACCGCACCGGCAGCTCGGCGCGCAGCACGCCGGCCCGCTGGGCGGCGGCGAACAGCGCCATCTCGCGCCCCTCCAGTTCTTCGAGCTTGCGCAGCAGATCGGGGTCGACCTCCATGGCGGGGTCGGTGAGCGCGAAACCGTGCTCGTCGGCCATGTCCACCAGGTTGACGAGCAGGTCGCGCAGCGTGGCGGCCAGCCGTGCGGGGTCGCTCTCCCGGGCGGCGGAGGTGAGGTCGAGCGCGTCCTGCACCTGCTCCCAGCGCTCCAGCGCCCGCCTGCCGAGGGCGACGAGCAGGTCGTCGCGGCTGGAGAAGTGGCGGTGAAGGGTGGCCCTGCTGACCCCCGCCGCCTCGGCCAGTTCGGCCATGGAGGCGGTGGGGTGGGAGTTGAGATGGTGGATCGCCGCCGTGACGATCTGCTCGGCGGTCACTGCCATGAGACTTCCCCGTATCCTTTGCGACATTTATGTCTCAAACTATACACGGGTTTCTCATGTACGGTGATCTCCCCTTGACGGCAGGTCCTGCGCGGCGAGGCCCCGGATATCGTTCGGCTGTGGACCAGACCTCACCGCACCCCGACGAGGCGAGCCCAGGCCCACCCGCCAAGGAGTTCGCAGGAGGCGACTCTCGCACGCGGATCCTCGACGCGGCGGAGGAGCTGTTCGCGGGTGGCGGCTACGCCGCGACGCCCACCTCGCTGATCGCCAAGCTGGCGAAGGTCCCCAAGGGGCTGCTGTTCCACTACTTCCCCCGCAAGATCGACGTCCTGGTCGCCCTGGTCGACGAGCGGACGCTGGTGGAGGAGGGGCGCGAGGTCGAGGCGGTGCCGGGAGACGCGGCCCGCACGCTGTCCAGGCTCGCCAGGCGGCTGCCGCTGAGGGCCTCGCCCGCGATGCGGCGCATCCTGTTCAGGGAGGCCGACACGCACGGCTCGGTGCGCGAGCGGCTGGGGCGGCTGAACGGCGAGCTGATCGGACGCTCCAGGTTCGCGCTGGAGCTGGCGCTGCCCGGCGCCAGGGGCGACAGGGCGCGGCTCGAGGTGGCCGCGGCGACCTTCGCCGCGGTGCTGCTCTACCAGGAGAACCTCTGCCAGCTCACCGGGCACCAGATCGACCCCGACGCCGTGGCCGACCTCATCGCCCACTCGCTCGGCTGACCGCCTCGCCCCTCGCTAGCCGCCGATGTGCGGGGCGCGCGCGGCGGAGGAGCCGTCCCTGATCAGCTCGCCCGTCAGGTTGCCGTTGGCGCCCGAGCCCAGGAACACCGCGATCCTCGCCACGTCGTCGGCGTCGGAGAGCCTGCGGGTGGGCGTGGCGGCGGCCAGCGCCTCGATGACGAACTCGGGGATGGGCGGGCGGCTCTCGGTCAGGGTGAAGCCGGGGGCCACGACGTTGACCAGGATCCCGTCCCTGCCGCCGTTCCACGCGAGGCTGCGGGCGAGCCCGTGCAGGCCCGACTTCGCGGTGCCGTACGGGCCAGGTCCCGGCAGGCCCTCTTCCGCGACGCCCGAGGAGATCAGCACGATGCGGCCCCAGCCCTTGGCGCGCATGCCGGGAAGGACCGCGCTGACGGAGGCGGCGGCCCCGACCAGGTTGGCGTTGATCATCGCCTCCCACTCCTTCAGCGGCACGTCCTCGAACCGGACGCCCGGCTCCGGCGGTGCGTCACCGCCCCAGCGGACGGCGTTGGCCACCAGGACGTCGACGTCGCCCCAGTGCTCGGCGACGGCCTCGACGGCCCTGGCGACACTCGGCAGGTCCTCGAGGTCGAGTCGCGCGACGTACGCGTGCCCGCCCGCGGCCTCCACCTCCGCCGCCACCTTCTCGGCCTTGTCCCTGCTGCTCCTGTAGGTGATCGCCACCCGGGCACCCTCACGTCCGAAAGCACGGGCGGTCGCCGCCCCGATGCCGGTCGACGCGCCTGTGACCAGGACCACGCGATCCCTGAGTTCGGTGTCCATGCTGATTCCTCTCAACTTCAGATGATCTGAGATTGAAATCAATATAGAGCAAGATGGTTTCAAGTCAAGATGATTTGCTCTTGCTATCATGGCGTCATGACCGCCGCTCCCACCGCCGAAGACTCGCCAGGCAGCTGGCTGCACGAGGACCTGCACTGGTCGTTCGCCAGGCTGAAGCAGGGCCTGTCCACCGCTGAGAGCGCCGTGGTCAGGGAGCACGGGATGAGCCTGTGGGGCTACACGGTGCTGATGGCGATCGTCGAAGCCCCCGCCCGCACCCAGCTCGCCCTCGCCCAGGCGGTCTCGGTCGACAAGAGCAAGCTGGTGGTCATCCTCGACGAGCTCGAGGGCGCGGGGCTGGTCGTGCGCAGGCCTGATCCGGCGGACCGCAGGGCGCGCATCATCGAGGTCACACCCGAAGGCGGCCGGGCGCTCAAGGCCGCCAGAGGCGACATCGAGGCGATCGAGGGCCGGCTCCTGGGCGGCCTCGACACCCAGGAGCGGGCCGTGCTGAGGAAGGCGCTGCGCCATCTCGTCGGCGCGCCCATCCTGGCGATCGAGGACGGCCGGCAGGCCGAGAGCGCCTGCCCTCCCTCAGGCCCCTAGACCGGCGCGAGATCCCTCGTGAGGAAGGTGAGCTCGTCCATCGCCGTGCGCAGGTGGTGCATCAGCCGCCACACGTCGTCCACGCGATCGGGGCAGGCCACGACGCCGAAGTCGAGCACGCCGTCGTAGGAGAAGCAGGTGATGTTGACCCCGCCGCTCAGATCCGTCAGCACAGACAGCGGGTAGTACGACAGCACCCGCCCTCCGCACAGGTACAGGGGGAACTGCGGCCCTGGCACGTTGCTGATGATCAGATTGATCGGCGGGAACGCCACCGAGGCCAGCCTGAACACCGCGGGGGTCAGCGCGGAGACCGGCGAGGGCAGCATCGCGCACAGCTCGTGGAGCCAGGTCGCGGGAGACATCGCGAACCTGCGCTTGGCGGTGCTCATCGCCTCGGCCGTCGCCCTCAGCCGCTCGCCGATGTCGGCGACGTGCGTGGCCATCGGTATGATCATCGCCGAGATCTGGTTGCCCGCGCAGTCTCGCGCGCTGGCCGTGCGCACCGCCACCGGCACCGCGGCGATCAGCGGCTGGTCGGGCAGCGCGCCGCGCTCGTCGAGCCAGGAGCGCAGCGCCGACGCGCACAGCGCCATGACGATGTCGTTGACGCTCATCCCGTAGCTCTTGGCGACGTGCTTGACCTCCTTCAGCGGCACCGAGCCGTAGGCGAACCTGCGCTCGGCGCTGATCGGCCCGTTGAACGGGGTGTGCGGGACGGCCAGCGAGGGCAGGCCGGGCCTGGAACGCTCGTCGCCCGTGACGAAGCGGGCCGCCCTGGCGATCAGCCTGGAGCCCGGCAGTGTGGCCACCACGGGGATCGCGTCGAGGTCACCTGCCGCCCTGACCAGCGAGCGCACCGCCCGCGCCGGGTGCGTCACCGTGCGCACGGCGGCGCCCGCCAGCATGTCGAGCAGGTGCGGAGCCTCGGGCGGCGGGCACGAGGGCGGCTCCACCGAGCGCGGCTCGGGCGAGAGGTCGAGCAGCGCGGCCAGCGTCTCGGCGCCCGAGACCCCGTCGATGGCCGCGTGGTGGACCTTGGTGTAGACCGCGACCCTGCCGCCGGACAGCCCGGTGATCAGGTGCATCTCCCACAGCGGATGATCGCGGTTCAGGTGCCGCGCGTGCAGCCGGGCGACGGTCTCGGCCAGCTGGGTGTCCTCGCCCGGCGCCTCGAGCCCGGTCTCGAACAGGTGGTTGTCGATGGAGAAGCCGGGATCGGGCGCCCAGTAGGGATGGTCGAGCCCGAACGGAACCTCCGTCACCCGCAGGCTCAGCGCCGGCGACAGGTGCATCCGCTCCAGCAGCAGGGCCGCCAGACGCTCGCGCGTGATCGTGCCCGACGGTGCGCAGCTCGGGTCGAGGACGGCCACACCCGCGACGTGCGCGGCGGTCGTGGCGGACTCGGCGCTCAGGAACTGCGCGTCGAGCGCGGTCAGCTGCGTCATGGAACCTCCCTTTCCGCGGTGGTGTCATGGTGACCCGCCAGGATTGCGAGTACGTTTCTGCGAGAGTCTTTCAGATGAATTACAGAGCGCTTCCCAAGATTTCGGCTGACTTTTATGACGGTGCAGCTCAGCCATCCGAAGTGATAATTCCCTATCCCCGAGTAACCATGATCGGGTGTCTGACCACGGCGTCGAAGTGGTATCCGAAGGGGTGGCTCGCGGTACGCGAGGGCTGTCCCGCGCCGGTCTCGTCGAGGGCTCTGGCGAGCAGGACGTGCGGCCCCACCTGGCGCGGTGTCCAGGCGACGCTCCAGGTCAGCCAGGCGTCGCGCCTGGGACCCCGGCGCTCGGCCGGGTGCCAGGTCGCGCCGTTGTCGGCGCTCACCTCGACGTGCCCGACGCGCCCGTTGCCCGACCACGACCTGCCGCGCAGCACGTGCCGCCGCCCCGCTTCGAGCACGGCCGGCCACGGCAGTTCGAAGGCGCTTTTCACCGTCATGGTCGTCACGCCGGGGTAAAAGAGGGTGTTCCACGGCGTGAACAACTCCGTGGTGGAGACCTCGAGGCCGCCCAGCCATTTCACCGAGGCGATTCCCGCCCAGCCGGGAACGATGAGACGGGCGGGAAAGCCGTGGTCCACGGGAAGAGGCTCGCCGTTCATCTCGTAGGCGACCAGGACGTCGTCCAGGGCCTTGCGCACCGGGATCGGACGGCGCACATGGCCGAGGTTCGCGCCCTCGTGGACGTAGGGCGCGTCGAGCCCGGTGGCCAGCACGTCCACGGCGCCGTCCCTGAGCCCCGCCATGGTCAGCAGGTCCCTGAGCGGCACGCCTCGCCAGCGCGCCACCCCGACCGCGCCGAGCCCCCACTGGATGCCGGGGGCGGGCTCGTGCTGCTGGCTGTCGTAGAAGCGGCGGGCGTTGCCCGCGCACTCCAGCGTCACGTCCACGCTGCGGGCGGGCATCGCGCGCAGCTGCCGGTAGCCCACCTCGACGGCGCGGCGCAGCCCTGGGCCGTGCAGGAGCAGACGCCAGGTGGCCGCGTCGACGCGGGGGGGTCGCGGTGTGGTTGCGGACGAAGAAGCGGTCGTTGGGCGTGTGGTATCCCTGACCCGCCATCGCCTCCCAGCGCGTTTCGGCGTTGCCGTCGTGGAGGGTGAACAGGTGGGAGGGCAGGGGTTTGACGATGGACTCGGTGGCCAGCCTCATGTATTCCCTATTCCCTACCAATTAACTATCTAATCGTCGTTCAACGTACCGCCACCAGGATCACGTCGTCGCCCATCTGCCAGACCGGCCCAGCCTCGCTGAACCCCGCCTCCCGCAGCAGCTCGCGATGGGTCCGCAACGGCAGGTGGTGGTCGCCGCCGTGCGCGCCGAGCCTGCGCCCGCGCTCGGCGACCAGGTCGGCCAGCGCGGGTTCGGCCTCGACCGCGCGCCACCACGCCGACCAGTCCTCGCCCCCCGCCGTCATGGTGCGGCGCAGCGCCGTGGCCAGCGTCGCGACGGCGGGCTGCTCCTCCAGGACGTTGTCGGCGTTGACCAGCACCCCTCCTGGTCGCAGCAGCCCTCCCAGCTCGGCGTAGAGCGCGCCCAGCTGCTCCTTCGGCAGGTAGTGCAGGGCGGTCGTGGACACCACCGCGTCGACCTTGCGGTCGAGGCCGAGCGCGGCCGTCCAGCCGGGGGCGCGCAGGTCGGCGTCGACCAGGCGGGAGATCTCCGGGTAGCCCGCCCTGCAGAGGGCCAGCAGCAGCGGGTCGACGTCCACGCCCACGACCTCGGCCGACGGCAGGCGCCGCGCCAGCCGTACCGACAGGGAGCCGGGGCCGCAGCCGAGGTCGAGCACCAGGGGGGAGTCGGGCACGGCCTGGGCCACCACCTCCCCGATCGCGGCGAAGCGCGCCTCCCGATCGGCGACATAGCGCTCCTGCTGGGAGTCCCAGCGCTCCAGCCACACCTGGGCGAGCTCGGGTGTCATGACGATCCCCTCAAGTGGAAATGATTTTCACTTTCGGGGAGCAGTCTAACGGCCGAAGAAGGCCAGCAGGCGCTCGAGCGGCCAGGTGTTGATCACGTCGTCGCCGGTGAGCCAGGCGCGCTGGGCGATGCCGATGCCGAAGCGCTGGTTGTCCAGGTGGGGGATGGCGTGGGAGTCGCTGTCGATGGAGAACTTCACCCCGTGGTGCCTGGCCAGCCTGACCAGGTCGGAGGGCAGATCGGAGCGGTCGGGGTAGGAGTCGATCTCCATCGCGGTGCCGGTGCGGGCCGCGGCGCGGAAGACGGCCTCCCAGTCGGCGTCGACAGAGGGGCGCTTGCCGATCTTGCGGGTGGTGGGGTGGCCGATGATGTCGACGTGAGGGTTCTCACAGGCGGCGATGAAGCGTCTGGTCATCTCCTCGCGCGACTGGGTGAAGTGCGAGTGGACCGAGGCCACGCACACGTCGAACCCCTTCAGCACCTCGCCAGGCCAGTCGACCGATCCGTCGGGGGCGATGTTGAGCTCGGTGCCGTGCAGCAGCCGCATGTCAGGGTATTTCCGCTGCAGCTCCAGCAGGGCGCCGCGCTGGTCGAGGGCCTTGTCGAGGGTCATGCGCTGCATCGCCAGATCGGGCGCGTGGTCGGTGACCGCGTAGTAGGAGTAGCCGCGCGCGTGCGCCGCCGCCACCATGTCCTCCAGCGAGGCGATGCCGTCGGTCAGATTGGTGTGGGTGTGGAGGTCGCCGCGCAGGTCGCCGAGCGTGACCAGCGTGGGCAGCTCGCCGCGCAGCGCGGCCCGCACCTCGCCGCCGTCCTCGCGCATGGCGGGCGGCACCCACTGCATGCCGAGCGCGGCGTAGATCTCCTCCTCGGTCTGCGAGGCGATCACCCGCTCGCCCTCGAACAGGCCGTACTCCGACAGCTTCCAGCCCTTCTTCACCGCCATCTCGCGGATGGTGACGTTGTGCTCCTTGGAGCCGGTGAAGTAGATCTGCGCCGCGCCCCACGACTCGGCGGGAACCCTGCGCAGGTCGACCTGCATGCCGCTGGTCGTGCGGATCGAGGTCTTCTTCTCGCCCGCCGCGATCACCTCGGCGACGTACGGCTGCGCCCTGAACTCCTCCATGATCGACTCGGGGGCCACGGCGAGGATGTCGATGTCGCCGATCGTGTCCTTCATCCGCCTGAGTGATCCCGCGTAGGCCAGCCGCTCGGCGCTCAGCGAGGCCATGACGGTCTCGGCCAGCGACATCGCCACCCCGATGTGCACCCTGCGGCCCGACTGCTCCAGCTGCTCGACGCCCTTCACCAGGTTGGCGAGGGTCTTGGGGCCGAGGCCCTTGACGCCGTCGAGCCTGCCCGCGGCGATCGCCTCGGCCAGCCCGGCGGGGGAGTCGATGCCGAACTCCTCGAACAGCATGATGGCCGTCTTCGGGCCCAGCGACGGCACGCGGGTCAGCCTCCGCACACCGTCGGGCACCTTGCCGCGCAACGCGTCGAGCTGGCGGAAGCTGCCTCGCTGGAGGAACTCCTCCATCTTCAGCGCGATCGCCTCGCCCACCCCTGGCACGCTGCGCACGTCGACCTGCGAGATGTCCTCGGGGAAGCCGGCGATCGCCTTGGCCGCCTTCTGATAGCTGCGCACCCTGAAGGCGTCGCCGCCCGTGAGAGCGAACAACTCCGAATATTCCTGAAGGGCGGCAGCCGCCTCGTCGTTTGCCCGTGCCATGGGGCCAGCGTAGGGGAACGCTCTGACACTTCCAGATCACGGATCGGCGTGGATTGGATGTCACCCCTTGTGCCGCGTCGGGTGCGATCAGTACGAACAGAGCGTGCGCTTACGTGTCGTGATACCGCTGCTGTCCGTCCTTCTGCTGCCCGGCGGCACGGCCGCCGCCGACCCCACGCCCCCCGTGCGCGACTTCGGCAACGGCGCCGACCGCAACGAGGAGGCCGCAGGCGTCGGCGAGTCCGCCGCCAAGACGCTGCGCGAGAGCGCGCCCGAACTGTCGTGGCGCCCCGACCACACCCGCGGCTACCCGCGAAGGACCACGCTCCCGGTCCCGCAGGAGAACCCCGCCGACGCCTCCATCAAGCTCGGCCTCGTCCCGCACCACGCCATCGCGGCCAAGCTCAACCAGCTGCAGGCCGTGGGCGACAGGGTCAGCGCCGAGGTGGTCGGCCGCTCGGCCGGCGGCCGCGACATGTACCTGGTCACCGTCACCGCCCCCGAGAGCGCCTCGGAGACCCGCAGGCAGGAGCGGCTGCGCCAGCAGATCGAGAACGGCCACCGCATCCAGGCCAGGACCTACAAGGCGCCCGTCTTCGTCAACGGCAACATCCACGGCAACGAGTGGGAGGGGACCGACGCCAGCCTGCGCGTCATCGAGGAGCTGGCCACCAGCACCTCTCCCCAGATCAAGGACCTGCTCGCCACCACGCGGCTGTACTTCAACATCACCGCCAACCCCGACGGCAGGGTGCTGGGCCAGCGGCCCAACGGCAACGGCTTCGACCTCAACCGCGACTTCGTCACCGCCTCGCAGCCCGAGACGCGGGCGATGCGCCAGATCATGATCGACAACCAGCCGGTCGTCATGATCGACCTGCACGGCTACGTCAACGGCACCCTGGTCGAGCCGACCACCCCGCCGCACGGCGCCAACTACGAGTACGACCTGTTCATCCAGAACGCCTACGCCAACGCGCTCGGCATCGAGCAGGCCATCCTCGCGCTCGGCTACACCTTCGAGAAGGACGGCACCCACCCGCCGCAGATCCCCTTCCGCGACTCCGACGAAGGCTGGGACGACTGGCCGCCGATCTTCACCCCGCAGTACGCCCCCTTCCACGGCGCGGTCGCCTCGCACACCATCGAGTTCCCGATGCGCGTCAACGGCACGGACTACACCTCCCTGCCCCAGGCCGAGCTGCAGCGGCGCAGCCGCATCAACGTCGACATCGCCTCCGCCTCCATCAGGGCCACCTACACCTTCGTCCAGAACAACAGGGAGAGGCTGGTCGGCGACCAGATCGAGGTGTTCAGGCGGGGAGCGGCGGGTGAGCCCTCCAAGGAGGTGCCCCTCGGCATCGTCCCCGGCTTCGGACCCGAGGACGTCTACACCACCACCTTCCCCCGCGCCTACGCCATCCCCTCGGGCACCCCCTCGGCAGCCACCCTGGTGGACTTCCTCGTCGCCAACGACGTGAAGGTCGAGCGGGCGCTGCTGCCCTTCCGCGCCGGCGGCAGGACCTACCCGCAGGGCACCTACGTCGTGGACATGCGCCAGCCCAAGCGCGGCCTGGCCAACGTCATGCTGGAGCCCGGCGCCGACATCAGCCCGAGGGTCGACGCCATGTACGACATCTCCGGATGGAGCCACGCGCTGCTGTGGGGCGCGGCGGTCGAGCCGATCACCGAGCGGCGCCTCCACGTGGTGGCCCAGCCGGTCAAGCTCGCCTCGCCCACCGGCCACGTGCCGCGCGGCGAAGGCCCCCTCTCGCTGAGGGTCGACGACGCCAAGGCGGTGCGGGCCGTCAACGACCTGCTCGGCCAGGGCACGGCCGTCACCATGGCGGCCGACGGCAGCGCCGTCGTGCCCGCCTCGGCCCGGCAGGCGGCGAAGACGGTGGCCGACAGGTACGGCGTGCCGTTCACCAGGGCCGCCTCGACCGCGGGAACCCCGCTGTCCCGTGTCAGGATCGCCGCCGCGCTCTCCGCCGACGAACTGTTCACGCTCCGCGAGCTGGGCTTCGCCGTCACGCCGGTCTCGACCACCGTGCTCAACAACGGCTTCGACTGGAGCGGCGTCGACGTGCTGTACGTCTCCAGCGGGCTGTCCTACGGCGCGCTCAACCCCGCGGCCAGGACGGCGCTCGACGCCTTCATGACCAGGGGCGGTGTGGTCACCCGCGGCGGCACGGGCGCCGCCTTCAACGCCGCGGCGGGTCTGCTGACCGCCACCGCGGTGGCGGGCCGCTCCGACGCCAACGGCGTGGTCAAGGTCTCCTCGGCCACGGGCCCCGTCGGCTCGGGCTCGCCCGCGCACTCCTTCGTCTTCTCACCGCGCTGGTTCACGGCGCTGGGCCCCGAGGTGAGGGTCGAGCAGGCCTACGCCACCGAGGGACCGCTGGTGGCGGGCCACTGGCGGCCCAACCCCAGCGACGGCAGCGGCGGCCCCGAGGCCGCCAGAGGCCAGGCCGCGGTGGTCAGCGGCAGGGACGAGCGGGGCGCGGCCGTGGTGCTCTTCGGCACCGAGCCGATGTTCCGCAACCACCCGAAGGGCCTGTTCCCGCAGGTCGCCAGGGCGCTGTTCTGGACCTCCTCCACCGCGGACGTCCTCACCCCGTAGACGGGCTGCGTGGGCGTCCCCCCTCGCCCACGCCGCCAGCTCCGCGCGAGCCGGGCCGCTCCCCTCGAGCGGCCCGGCTCCCGCATTTCACCGGCTAGAACCGCACCTCACGGGCGCGGTACGGCTCGGCGAGGTAGTCGCGCTCCTTGTCGGTGAGGGCCAAGGACACCGCGGCCACCGCGTCGTCGATGTGCCTGTCCTTGGTCGCGCCCACGATCGGAGCCGTCACGCCCGGCTGTCCCAGCAGCCACGCCAGCGCCACCTGCGCGGCGGGCAGCCGGCGCTCACGTGCCACCTCGGCCACCCTGTCCAGGATGAGCGCGTCGTTGTCGGGGTCGTACAGGTAGTCGATCCTGCCGTCGGAGCCGCTGCGGGCGGTGCCCTCACCCGACTGCCCCGCGCGGGCCAGCGTGCCGCGCGCCAGCGGGCTCCACGGGATCACCCCGACGCCCTGGTCGGCGCAGAGCGGCAGCATCTCCCTCTCCTCCTCCCTGTAGAGAAGGTTGTAGTGCGGTTGCATGGAGACGAACCGCGTCCAGCCGTTGGCGGCGGCCACGTGCTGGGCCTTGGCGAACTGCCACGCCCACATCGAGGAGGCGCCGAGGTAGCGCGCCTTGCCCGCCTTCACTACCTCGTGCAGCGCCTCCATGGTCTCCTCGATGGGCGTCTCGTCGTCCCACCGGTGGATCTGGTACAGGTCCACGTAGTCGGTTCCGAGCCGCTCGAGCGAGGCGTCGATCGCGGCGTGGATGTGCTTGCGCGACAGGCCCCTGTCGTTCACGGCCTCACCGACGGGGAAGTACACCTTCGTGGCCAGGACATAGTCCTCACGCCTGGCGAAGATCTTGCGCAGCAGCCTTCCCGTCACGACCTCGCTGGCCCCGGAGGTGTAGACGTCGGCCGTGTCGAAGAAGGTGACGCCGGCCTCGGCCGCCCTGCGCACGATGGGCTCGGCCGCGTCCTCGGACAGCACCCAGTCCCACTCGCCCGGGTCGCCGTAGCTCATCATGCCCAGACAGATCCGGGAAACTTTCAATCCGGTGTTGCCAAGCCGTGTGTAGTCCATGAATGTCACTTTATGGGGGCCTGGTAGGCGTTCAAAGAGGATCAGAACCAAGCCCAAGTGAGGTGTCGATGGTCTCTGTCAAGCGCACAGCCGCCAGGATGCTGTTCGGATCCCGCTACAACAACGTGCCATGGGGGCAGCGGGTCTATGTCAGACCCGGCGAGCGCCTGATGCGCGAGGCGCAGTGGCGCCTCAGGCTCAGAAGCGCGCGCGTGATGTCCCTGGAGGAGTACAAGGCCACCGTCCCGCTCGGCGAGATCGAGGAGTTCCTCTCCTGCATGATGTGCGGGGACTCCCGCCAGCAACCCCTGTTCAAGCCGACAGGGGGCAGGAACTGGCGCTACCACGTCGTGCGCTGTCCCTCGTGCGGCTTCCTCTACCGCAACCCCAACATCAGGCCCGAACGGCTCGGCGACCTGTACGCCAACTCCTACAGCAGCTTCCTGACCGGCAAGTACGCCGCCAACAGGCAGCGCCGCTACCAGCTCACCATGGACGCCTTCGCGCCGGTCTTCGAGCACGGCGAGGGACGGCGGCTGCTCGACTTCGGCTGCGGAGCAGGCCTGTTCCTTGAGCTGGCGGAGCAGCGCGGCTTCGACGCCGTGGGAGTCGACCTCTCACCCGACTCCGTCGAGCAGGCCAACGCCAGGCTCACCAAGGCCAGGGCCTACTTCGGCGCCCCCGAGGACGTGCCCGAGATCGCCGCCGGCGGGTTCGACGTGGTCACGCTGTGGTCGGTGCTGGCCCACCTGCCGAGGCCGCTGGAGGACTTCGAGCGGTTCAGGCGCCTGCTGGCGCCCGGAGGGGTGCTGCTCATCCTCACGGTGAACGCCGGGTCGCTGCTGCTCAAGGCCTACGAGTCGGGGTGGAGCGGGTTCACCAAGAACCACCTGATGTTCTACTCCTCCGCCACGCTGCCCACACTGCTCGGCCGTACCGGCTTCAGCGGGGTGGCCTACGCGCCGCACTACGGCGACACGATCGAGGCGGGCACCTCGCAGCTGCCCGGACCGCTGCGCGCCAGGCTGCGGCGCGCGGTGGAGAACAGCGACGGCGGCAACATGATGCGCGCGCTGGCCTTCGCCGACGACGAGGCGATCAGCAGGTGGGGACAGCGGCTGCGGGTACGCAGGCTGTGACGTCGTGCCCCGCTCAGGGCACGATCATGGTCACGCCCGGCACCGAGCCGATCGAGGCGAGCGCCTTGCCGGCGTCGGCCAGTCCGATCGTGCGGGTGACGAGCTGGTCGGGGTGGAGCGTGCCGGCCCTGATCAGCTCCATCATCGGGGCGTAGGCGTGGGCGGCCATGCCGTGGCTGCCGAGCAGGCGCAACTCGTGGGCGATCACCCTGCCCATGGGCAGCGGCGTGTGCCCGCCGGGCAGCAGGCCCACCTGCACGTGGCGGCCCCTGCGGCGCAGGCTCTCGATCGAGGCGGCCGCGGTCTGTGGGCTGCCCAGCGCGTCGATCGAGACGTGCGCCCCGCCCCTGGTCAGCTCCCTGACCTGGTCGGCCGCGTCACCCGATGAGGCGTTGACGAAGTGGGTGGCGCCCGCCCGCTCGGCCAGGTGCAGCGCGTCGGTGCTGACGTCGACGGCCACGACGCGCGCCCCGGCGGCGGTGGCGATCATGATGGCGGACAGCCCGACGCCGCCGCACCCGTGCACCGCCACCCACTCGCCCGGCCTGGCCTCCCCGACGTGCGCGACGGCCCTGAAGGCGGTGGCGAAACGGCAGCCGAGGCCCGCGGCGGTGCTGAACTCCATGTCCTCGGGCACCGTGATGAGGTTGACGTCGGCGTGGTCGATCGCGACGTAGTCGGCGAAGGAGCCCCAGTGGGTGAAGCCGGGCTGCGTCTGCCGTTCGCACACCTGCTGCTCACCGGCCGCGCAGGCGGCGCACGAACCGCAGGCGCAGATGAAGGGGACGGTCACCCTGTCGCCCTCGCGCCAGCCGCGCACATCGGCCCCGACGGCCGCCACCACGCCCGCCAGCTCGTGACCTGGCACGTGCGGCAGCACCTTGATGTCGGGGTCGTGCCCCTGCCATCCGTGCCAGTCGCTCCTGCACAGGCCCGTGGCGGCCACCCTGATCACGACGCCGTGGGATGCGGGAGTGGGATCGGGCAGCTCCCGCAGGTCGAGCTCCCCGCCGAACAGGTCAAACGTCACCGCGCGCATCTCATGAGCTTAGAGTCACCTCCCGCAACCTGCGCAAGGCCTGGTGAGAGGGGGAGCCGGGTTCGGTGGTGTAGAGGACGAGCCGCAGGTCCTCCCTGTCGGGCACCGGCAGGACCTGGCAGATCGCCTCGATCACGCCGACGGCCGGGTGGGTGATCTGCTTGCGCTGCTCCCTGCGCACCTTCACCTCGTGCTCGGCCCACAGGGCGGCGAACTCGGGGCTGAGCGCGAGCATCTCCGCGACCAGCGCCTGGATGCCTGAGTCGCCGGGGTAACGGCCCGCCGCCCAGCGCAGGTCGGCGACAGAGGCGCGGGCGAAGCGGCCCTTCTCCTCGTCGCTCAGGTGCTCGGCCAGGTCGGGGGAGCGGAACACCCAGCGGATGACGTTCAGGTCGTCGCGCGGCCGGCTGTCGAGATCGCCCATGAGCGCGGCGGCCATCGGGTTCCACGCCAGGATGTCGTACTTCGCGTCGAGCACGTAGGCGGGCACCTCCTCCAGGAAGGCGATCAGGTGCAGGATCGACTGCGGCACGTCGCCGCGCAGCCGCTCGGGCTCCAGCGCCTGCCCCGCCAGATGGAACAGGTACGCGCGCTCGTCGGCGGACAGCATCAGCGCCCTGGACAGCGCGTTGAGCACCTGCCGCGAGGGGTGCGGGCCCCTGCCCTGCTCGAGGCGGATGTAGTAGTCGATCGACATGCCCGCCAGCTGGGCGACCTCCTGCCTGCGCAGCCCTGGAGTGCGGCGGCGCCCGCTCTCGGGCAGCCCCACCTCGCGGGGTGTCACCCGCGCGCGGCGGCTGCGCAGGAATTCGGCCAGCTCCTCACGGTTCATGCCGCCAGTCTCGTCCACCCGGCCGAAGCGTGGGTGGTACCGCCGATCCCAGCCTCGCGGGGTCTCTCCCGCCCGGCCACCGAGGCGACCAGCGTGGAGGCCATGACGACAGCTCTCATCACAGGCGCGAACAAGGGAATCGGCTTCGAGATCGCCAGGCGGCTCGGCGAACGCGGCATCACCGCGATCGTGGGAGCGCGGGACGAGGAGCGCGGCAGGGCCGCCGCGGAGCGGCTCGGGCAGCCGTACGTGCGGCTCGACGTCACCGACCCCGGCAGCGCGCAGGACGCGGCCAAGTGGATCGAGCAGGAGCACGGCGGCCTCGACATCCTGGTCAACAACGCGGGCGTCACCGTCTGGCAGGACGACGACAGGCCCAGCGCCACCTCCGCCGACGTGCTCAGGCAGGTCTACGAGGTCAACGTGTTCGGCGTCGTGACCGTCACCAACGCGATGCTGCCGCTGCTGCGGCGCTCACCGGCGGGCCGGATCGTGAACATGTCGAGCGAGCTCGGCTCCATCGCCATGGCGATCGACCCTGAGAGCCCCTTCTGGCCCTTCAACCTGATGGCCTACAACTCCTCCAAGGCCGCGCTCAACATGGTCACCGTCTCCTACGCCAAGGAGCTGTGGGACACCCCGATCAAGGTCAACGCCGCCAACCCCGGCTACTGCGCGACCGATCTCAACGGCCACACCGGCCACCGTACGGCCGAGCAGGGCGCGCAGATCGCCGTCCGCCTGGCCACCCTGGACGGCGAGGGCCCGAGCGGCGCCTATCTGCAGGACGAAGGGACACTTCCATGGTGAGGTGTGGACACCTTCTGACCGGACAGTAACCGGGGCATGGGACAAGATGTGGACAAGGAGCGCTTCTCCGAGGCGGATTACCTTCGCTTCGGGGAGCGCCTCACCGAGCAGCTGGCCGAGCTTCGCGGGCTGCTCGATAGACCGGGCTTCGGCGACGGCGTCACCACCGTGGGCGCCGAGCTCGAACTCTTCCTGATCGACGAGCGCGGCAGGCCGCTGCCGCGCAACGCCGAGGTGCTCGACAAGCTCGGTGACGACCGGCTGGTCGTGGAGCTCGGCCGCTACAACGTGGAGGCCAACCTCACCCCGCTGCCGCTGGCGGGCAGGCCGTTCACGGCGCTCGCGACCGAGATGCAGGAGCTGTTCAAGGCCGTCGACGGCGCGATCGACGGTGGGGGAGCGCTGCCCATCGGCATCCTGCCCACGCTCGGCACGGGCGACTTCACCCATGCCGCGATCAGCGACGAGGCGCGCTACCGCGCGATGGCCAGAGGCATGCGCAGGCTGCGGCTCGAGCCGTTCATCGTCCAGATCGACGAGCTCGAGCTGGAGGTGGAGGACATCATCCTGGAGGCGGCCAACACCTCGTGGCAGGTCCACCTGCGCACGCCCGCCTCCGAATTCGCCAGGCTCTACAACGCCGCCCAGCTGGCGATCGGTCCCGTGCTGGCCGCGAGCGGCAACTCGCCCCTGTTCCTGGGCAGGCAGCTGTGGGAGGAGACGAGGATCGCGCTGTTCGAGGAGGCTTCGGACGACCGTGACGTCGAACGCCGCTTCCGCAGGGACGGCCGCGTCACCTTCGGCTCCGACTGGGTGCGCTCGGGCGCCTTCGAGCTGTTCGAGCGGTACGTGCGCGACTACGAGCCGGTCATCCCCGCGCTGTCGGACGAGGGCGAGCTGCCCGAGCTGCGGCTGCACCTGGGCACGATCTGGCAGTGGAACAGGCCTGTCTTCGACCCGGCCGACGGCGGCCACCTCCGCATCGAGTTCCGCGCCCTTCCCGCCGGGCCCACCTGCGCCGACATGGCCGCCAACACCGCCTTCCTGCTCGGCCTCACGCTGGCGCTGGCCGAGAGGGACCTGACGGAGCTGCCCTTCGGCGACGCCTACCAGAACTTCTACCGCGCCGCCATGCGTGGACTGCAGACCAAGCTCACCTGGGAGGGGCAGGAGGTGCTCGCCTCCGACCTGGTGCTGTCGCTGCTGCCCGAGGCGAAGGCGGCGTTGCTGAGGGCGGGCGTCGACCCCGCCGACGCCGACCTCGACGTCATCGCCCAGCGCGTACGGCTGGGCCGTACGGGAGCGGTCTGGCAGCGGGAGACGCTGGCCGAGCTGGGAGGAGACAGTGAGGCGCTGGTGCGCAGGTATCACGAGAACGCGCTGACGGGATTGCCCGTGCACATGTGGCGATAACCGAACCAGAAGCCCCTTTCGCCCGTCAAACTATCCCAAAGACGGGGTAAAGCGAGGGCAAAGATGATGCTTCCTGCGGACAAGGCCGCTTTCACGCTGAGACGGGCGACGGGGACGCTGGCCGAGGGCGCCGACAAGCTCGCCGCCGACCTCGGCGCCGCGTCCGTGGAAGCGGTGCTGGCCCAGGCCAACAGGAAGGCGGTGCGCAAGGGGGCGCCCACCGCGTTCGGCACCATGCGGCCGAGGCCGCACGAGTGGTACGCCTTCGACGAGAAGGACAACGACACCCCCGACTGGTACCCGCAGGGCCTGACCTGCTCCGAGGACGCGGGCTCCGCGGGGGTGCCGGCCTTCGTCGCCAGCTGGTACTTCAAGCCCCTGCCCCCCGTGGCCGAGCGGGGCATCAGGGTGACGTTCCTGAGCCCGCAGACCCTGCGCTACCAGCACGCGCTGCTCGTGGAGGCCAGGCCGGACGGCTCCTACACCCCGATCAACATCCACGCGGGCGGGATCGCGTGGTACGGCGAGCACCTGTACGTCGCCGACACCAAGCGCGGCCTGCGCGTCTTCGACGTCGGCAAGATCCTCGACCTGCGGACGGTCCAGAGCGACCTGGGCGACGGGGCGCGGGTCGGCCGGTCGGAGGGCAGGTTCCACGCCTTCGGCTACCGGTACGTGATCCCGCAGACCGACTTCTGGCGGGTCGTCACGCCGGGGGCGCACTTCTCCTTCGTCGCGGTCGACCGCAGCACCAGCCCGCACACGCTGATCTCCGGCGAGTACGTGGGCGAGGCGCCGACCGGCAGGGTGGCCAGGTGGGCCCTCGACCTGACCGACGGGGTGCCGGTCGACGCGTACACGATGGGGCAGGCCAAGATCCAGGGGGCGGTGTCGCACGGCGGGAAGTGGTACCTCAGCCAGACCGTCGACGCCCGCTCGAACGGCAGGCTCGTCGTGGAGTCGGGCGGCAAGGTGTCGGTCAGGGCGTTCCCCGTCGGGCCCGAGGACCTGACGGTCTCGGGGAAGCGGCTGTGGAGCGTCACCGAGTTCAGGAACCGCAGAGTCATCTTCGGCGTCGACCTCTGACCTCCGGGCTATTCTTCCGATCGCTCCCGCGAGAAGCGGGTCAGCGCGGGGAGGGCAGGGGTCAGCCGTTGAGGTGGACCTGCAGCGCCCTGCGGTAGTCGCGGTCGAAGTCGTCGTAGCGGGCCCGTAGCCGCGCCCCCGGCCAGTCCTCCGGCAGCAGTTCGGCAGGCAGCAGCGGGTCGGCCAGCAGGTGCCGCAGCACCGCCGCCGACACCAGGAACCCCTCGGCCAGCCCTTCTGCCTGGCCGAGAGCCCGCTCCAGCCTGCCCGCCTCGGCCGCCCACCCGTCGAGGTCCCACAGCAGCGCCGTCGGATCCTCCCTCGGCCGCCCGTCGACGAGCGTGCACTGGGCGGTGACGATCTCCGGCCACCGTCTGATCAGGTTGGCGGGACGCAGCCAGGTGCCCTCCCGCAGCTCGGCCAGGCGCAGCGCCGTCATGGTGTGCCGCAGGGCCGCCCTGTCGGACGGCGCGCGCCGCTCGGCCGTCACGATCGCGATCTCCCACGTGCCGTCCCACGGCCTGGTGTGCGGGGAGCGGCTCTCGTCCTGCCTGGCCTGCCGCTCGCGCAGTCGCTCGGACAGCTCGTAGCGCCCGTCGTCCTGCACCAGGTCGCCGGCGGCGACCATGCGGGACAGCGCCACCCGCACGGTGCCCTCCGCGATGCCGAACACCTCCCCCACGCGCACGAGAGCCCTGCTCGGCAGGCGCGGAGGGTGGCTGCCGAGCAGCGCGCTCAGGACGGCGGAGCGGGCGGTGAGAGTATTACGGTCTTCCATCGTGTGTTGATTATATGTAACACTCCGAGAATGGCGAGCTATCTGATCGAACCCGTGGACGGCCCGAGCGGCCGCTACGACACCGCGCGCTACCAGGGAGCCGCGGGCCGCAACTGGTGGACGAGCGACCCCTCGCTGCAGTTGCTGATGCGCCGTCACCTCGGAGAGGGCTACAGCTGGGCCGAGCCCCACCTGTCCCGCCTCGGCGCGCTGATGGGCGGGCCGATCGCCGCCTACGCGGAGGAGACCGACCGCAACCCGCCCCGCCTGGAGAAGTACGACAGATGGGGCCGCGACGTCAGCCAGGTCGTCATGCCGCCGTCGTTCACGTCGGCTCGCGAGAAGCTCATGGCCGACAACTTCACCTCACCTGACTTCGCCGCCACCCGCGAAGGACAACGGCGCCGACCCCGCCGCGCTGGGCGCCGCCTGGACCTACCTGCTCGACCAGGCCGACATCGGGATGGGCTGCGCGCTGGGCACGGGCGGCGACATGGTGGTCTCCCTCGCCGAGAAGCACGCGCCCGCCGACGTCCTCGAACGAGTCCGCGCGATCTTCGCCCAACGGCTTCTACTCCGGCGAGGCCGCCCAGATGTTCACCGAGCGGACCGGCGGCTCCGACCTGGCCGCGCTGGAGGCCTCGGCCACGCCCGACGGGCAGGCGTGGAGCCTCACGGGCCTCAAGTGGTTCGCCTCCAACGCCAACGGGTCGGCGTTCGTGGTGCTGGCCAGGCTCCCCTCGGGCGACGTGGCGCCCTTCCTCGTGCTGTGGGAGCGCAGGGACGGCGCGCGCAACGCCGTACGGATCAGGAGACTGAAGGACAAGCTCGGCACCAGGTCGGTCGCCTCCGCCGAGGTCGAGTTCACCGGGGCGGAGGCCTTCCTCCTCGCGGGCTCGGGGTCGGGCTCGGGGCTCGGCACGATGATGAAGCTCACCAACGCCTCCAGGCTCGGCGTGGCCATGATGGGCCTCGGTGTCGCGCGCAGGGCGCTGGTGGAGTCCCTCTGCTACGCCTCGGCGCGCGAGGCTTTCGGCCGGCGCCTGATCGACCAGCCGCTCATGCGGCGCAAGCTGGCGAGCTCATCGTTGGAGGTCGAGGCCGTCCAGGCGCTGGTCTTCGACGGACATCTCGGCCCGCGGCTGCGCCTGGCCCCCGCGCTGGTCAAGCTGCGCGCCGCCAGGCTGGGGGTGCACGCCGCCAGCGACGCCATCGAGGTCCACGGCGGCAACGGCTACATCGAGCAGTGGCCGGTCGCCCGCCTGCTGCGCGACGCCCAGGTCAACCCCATCTGGGAGGGCGGCGACAACATCCTCTGCCTGGACGTACGGCGGGCGATGCTGAAGGAGGCGGCCCACGAGCCGTTCCTCGAGCGCCTGGCCGCGGCCGTCGAGCAGGCCCGCCCCGGCTCGGGAGACCTGGTCCGCGGGAGGATCGACGACCTCCGCAAGGCGATCACCGTCTGTCTCGCTCGACCCTGTCCACGGCGGAGGCGCGGCTGTATCCGCTGGCCCAGTTCATGGCGGACGTCTACGCGGCGGCTCTGCCTGCTCGAGCAGGCGGGCTGGGAGCAGCGCTCGGGGCACGGCGACCGCAAGGCCCTGTTCGCCCGCGCCTCTACGCCGACGCCCACCTGGCCGACCACGGCCCGCTGCGCGGCCCTCGACCGCCCGGCGGAGGACCTGGGACCGCTTCGACGACCTTGTCGCGGGAGCCGTCACGCTCTGATCTGGGCGGGGGCCGTTCTGAGCTAGGTTGCCAGTCATGAGTGAAATCGGCTTCGGTCTGGTGCTCGATGTCGCCGACCCGGACACGCTCGCGCCCTTCTGGGCCGAGGCGCTCCGTTACTCCGTGGTCGGCGGCGTGGGCGACTACGTCATGCTGCTCCCTGCGGGCCGCGGCGGCCCGCGTCTGCTCCTGCAGAAGGTGAAGGAGGGCAGGACCGGCAAGAACCGCAATGCACCTGGACATCGAGGCCGCCCGACATCGAGGCCGAGGCGGGCCGGTCTGGAGTCCCTCGGCGCCCGGCGGCTCACGAGCGGCCAGGTGGAGGAGCACGGTCACCGCTGGATCGTCATGGCCGACCCTGAGGGCAACGAGTTCTGCGTGGGCGAGTCCTGAGCCACCTGCATCCGCACGCGCCGCACAGGCGGAGGCTCAGGAGTCGGCGAAGGCGAGACCCCCTGGCCGCCAGCTCCTCCTCGAGGATCCTGATGGCCTTGGGCCCCACGCCCGTGGATGCGAAGCAGCTGCGCGGGCGTCACGCTCGTCAGCTGGTCGTAGCGGGTGTAGCCGTTGAGGGCCAGCTCGCGAGGGGCCAACCTGTGCCCATCCCGCGGCACGGGAACTCCGTCGGCTGCGCGGCATATCGTGAGTCGCCATCTCGCCCCTCCCTGGTCGCGAGCCGATGACCTGGATCACGGCGAGCCTAGATGACCCCACCCTCTCGGGCGCAGCCGCGCCGCCCCGCCACTGGCGCTGGCTACGATCGGCTGGCCCGGGGGAAGGCGCGGGCCGGACGAACGGAGATGCAGATTTACCGTGCGCGTCGAGAGGGAGGGCCGCCGTCACCACGGTGGTGCTCATCCCGCCCTGAGGCCCGTAACGCCGTCGACCGCGACGACCGCGACGCGCTGAGCGAGGCGTTCGCCGCGTTCGAGGAGTCTGACGCCTCGGTCGCCGTCCTGTGGGGCGAGGGCGGGACCTTCTGTGCCGGCGCCGATCTCAAGCGCGTCGACAACCACGTCGGCGAGGAGGGCGGCGGCCCGATGGGGCCGACCAGGATGCGGCTGTCCAAGACCGGTCATCGCGGCCGTCGCGGGCCCACGCGGGTGGCGGAGGCCTGGAGCTCGCGCTCTCTGGGTGCGACACTGCGGGTGGTCAAACTGCGGAGCAGCGCGGTCTCACGTGCCTGCTTCTGACACGCCGCTGGGTCCGTCCCGCCCTCGATTGGCGACGAGCGGCACCGTACAGGGCTGCGCCGCGCATCATCGGCTGTCCCACGACATGACCGCTGATGCCTCACCGTGCTAGCCGGTCCCCGCGGCGAGGCGCTGCGCATGGACTCGGCATACAGGCTCGTACCCCGAGGGGCGAGCCCCGCACGACGCGGCCGTCGGCTGCCGTCCGCGCAGCGACTGTAGCCAAGGTTGCGCTCGCAGGACGTGCCTGCGAGGCGACTAGGCTCGTAACACGCGCAGCGATGCAGTTCGCTGCGGATTAGCGGAGGCGATGCGGCATCAACGACGCTGACGGCACGCCTGTGGCTGCCCTCGTGCGAGGCGGCGCCCTACGGCGCCGCCGTCTAGTCGTGCGCGAGTGCGCCGGCCGTGCCTTAGCGGCGCGGTTTTCTCTGTGAGGGTGCCTCAGGGATCTTAGTCGGGGTCGACGCGCGCGCGTAAGGTGAGGACCTGATGCCTTGCGGGACATGTCGAACGGTGGTGACGATCACCAGTCCAGGATCGAGGTGGATATCTTTCCAGAGGTGCGGGCGGACGTCAAGCTCCGACCTGATCCGCTACTACCAGGCTGTCGCCGACGGTGCCCTGCGTGCGCGTACCTCTCGGACGACCATGATCTCAAGCGGTTCGTGCACGGCATCGAGCGCGGCCTTACTTCCAAGGAGCGCGCGCCGCCGACGCGTACCCGCCTGCCGAGGTCGCCGAGCTGGCAGCTACCGGTCGCCGGACGCCAGCGCGGCAGGAGGTCGTCGTCACCGACGGCCGTCAGCTGCTGTGGTGGTATCAACCTCGGCGTGCGTCGACCTCAACCCGCATCCGGTGCGCGCCGCCGATACTGTAGCCCACCGCCGGACAGAGCTGCGACATCGTACCGTCACGTACCCGGTGCCTAGGGTGCCATGTGCGCGACATGCGCTGAGACTACCGCGTCAGGTGGCATCGATGAGGTGGTCTCTGCGTGCCTGACCACGCCTCGACAGCTGGCCCAAGGACGACGGGCTCACGTGGCGTTCCACTGTCTGATGCCCGCATCACTGAACACGGCCCTCGCACCAGAGTGACGGAGCAGGCCGCCGAGGCCGTCGCCCGCGCGAGGTCGAGCGCCGCTGCGTCCCGACTAGGCCACACAGCAGATGGTGGAAGGAGGATAGAGGCATGGGCGTCTATCGTGCGACTACGTGACACGAGAACGCCTACGCGACCGCCACTCGTCGCCTCGGCCTGGACTCGGTCAGGCCGTCCGCGGTACGCGCCGCGTGTCCACTGCCGCTGACGTGGGGTAGCGAGGTGCCAGGTTGGCCGTCCGAGGAGTTACACGCATCGACACAGTGGCGCAACGAGGTTCGCCGCTCCTCGGCGACCCGCGTGTCGAGTCAGTGGGAGGACATGGATCTGCACGCCGGCTCGTGCTGGCACTCCTCGCAGCTGAGCTGAGTCGCAGTGGGCCGCGCCCGAGCGCCCGTAGCTGCGCCGCTGAGCTCGGAGATCGCTGAGGGGTCAGCAGCAGCAAGGAGCGAGTGTCGCTGGCGGCTCGAGGTCGCTGCGAAGCGCGCCCGCACCAGCCGGCGTGGAGATTCTCGAACGCCGACCAGACGCTGCTGGTGGACGGCCATGCGCGTCCGCAGACAGCGTATGGTACCATGCATACAGGCGCTCACCTGACAGCACGTGCCCGCCGACCTGCGTCCCGAGCAGGAGGCGCTGGAGAGTCGCATACAACCCGTGCCTGAGACTGCGCGCTCGCGCGCACGGCTAGACCACGCTGCGCACGGCGTTCCGTGCCCGTGGTCCATGTGACGTCGCTCACATGTTCGGAGTCCCGCGCGGTCGCAAATATCGGCGATGACTCGCCGTCACGGCGTGCACGCACGGCAGCTGGGCGAGACGCTGAAGTAGCCGGGGCATTGTGCACCGCCATCAGCAGCATGCGACTCGCCGTCGAGGTACTGCCCTAGTTGAAGCCGCGCCTGCCGGAGCAGGGATGGCGACAGCCTAGCCATCGCTCGTTCGGGATCGCGGCGCCAGCGCGCGCTGATCGGCCACCGTGTGATGAGCGGAGTCGCCGCGCAGGTAGCGCTGACGCGTCGCGGTAGCTGGGCCCTGGTCACAGATGCAGGTGTCGGCAGAAGTGCCTCCTCCACCCCGAAAAAGCGCGGCTCGTAAAGTCGTGTAATAGCCGAGCCTCTGTCGCGCAGTCGCGTCGAGATCAGCGCGACCGTGCCTCCTCCTGCGCTCAGAGTGGTCGGGAGAAGCCTCATCGTAGGTGAACGCGCCCATGCCGTGCGGCGACCTCGGCCCCGCTGCATCGACGATCGCAGGTCGAGCCGAAGTGCATCGCTGACAAATGCGCCGCTGCGGTCTGCCTGGATCTGCCAGGCGGACGGCCAGCAGGCTGGGTTGCGGAACCACCCTGGACGGTGTCCGCGCGCGCGCCTCGCCGCGGCCCGCACCAGTGCTGCCTGCGCGCGTCGGGGTAGTAGACGGCGGGAGTCGGCGCTGATCATGCCAGTCGTCGAAGAGTTAGGACGGGGCATCGAGCTGCCGACCTATGGACATGCGGGGTCGAGCGCCTGCTGAAGGCGTCCTCGCCCAGGTCGGAGTGGGGCGGTGTAGGTGAGATAGGCTCGAGTCGATCAGGTTGTGCAGGATGAGCGCGCCCGCGACGGTATGGCGGATGCACTCGAAGCATGCCCTCGACGGCGTCCTGTTCGTCAGCCGAGCACCATCTGCCAGCTCGGCCTCGTGCAGTTCGGGCCGCTCGCGAGGAAGCCTGTCGATCCGCAGGCTCCGGCCGCGCCACTGCAGACGGTAACTCCAGCGCTGAAGTGGTCTGAGACGCGAGCGCGGAGTCGCCTCGTGCCGGAGACCACAGCCCGTCGGGGAAGTAAATCGGCTGTACACCAGTCGCCGAGCTCCTGCGTCGAGACCTGCATGACACGCGCAACTCGCAGCTACGCTGGTGTTCAGCGCCGCGCACGCGCGAGTACGCACTCCATGGGCGACCTTAAGTCCCGTCGCGGCTCTGTACCACGGGCTTGACACGAGTGATTTTCGTACCCCGGACGGTCACGTCGTCGGCCAGCAGGCGGCATGGCCGATGTCCACGTTCCACACTCTCGGCCAGCGTTCGATGATACGGGCCGCCATGAGCGAGCAGGCGCACTCGCCGAGTCGGCCACCACGACCTTCCACGTACCGTGCGCGAGCAGAGGTCCTCAGACGCCGCATGAAGTGCGGTTCTCGCCGATCTACGCACCGGGGTCGCGGATATCGAGAGCAGGGAGCGCCGGCCCGTGCACATCGCGCAGGCGACAGCGTGGGCTGTACATGTCGACGCAGCGCCGTAGACCTGGGCGTGTCTGCGGGAGGGCCCCTGCTCCCTGCCCGCTCAGCGCGTCGGTCTCGTGGCCGCGGCGGCATGACGCGTGCCCATCCTGACAACCCTGCACGGTTGCGCCCGCGCCAGCACCCTCCACCGCGTCGTCGAGCCACCAGTCGCCGCGCACCGGCATCGTGGTCCGCCCTACGGACAGCCGAGCCTCGGCCGTGCCTCGCAGCGCGCGATCTCCAGGAGAATAGTCACACTCAGGCACCCCTAGCTGCAACCGGGCGTGCCTAAGCTTCCGTGAGCCTACGTTTGTGCGCGTGGTCCGACGCTGGTTTGACGCGAGAGTGGCCGCCGTGCACGGCGGCGGCCGCGCACTTCTTGACAGCTCCCCGCCGCGCGGCCCCCGCCGCGGCACCGAAGCCGCACTCGCAGCCCGGCCAAGAAGCGTGTCGACGCGTGGCTGCGCGCGGACAGAGAGGTCGCCGCGACGGCGAGCTCGCCCACGCCCCGCGCGCGGTGCATACGCTCGCGTGTTCGCCTACGACGTTCAGGGCGCCCGACAGTGGTCGCGAGGAAGCGTTAAGGGACCGCTGCGCCTGCCGGTACACGCCCACACAGCGTGCGCTGTAGCCGGGCGAGCGCATCAACGCGGCCTGCTGAGGATCGTGCTCAGGGCGCAAGGGGATCGAAGGTCTGACTACTCGTCGCCACCATGTCGAATGGCCGCCTGCGCCAATGCATCTGCTCGACGCCTGGCACAATGAGTGACCGCGGTACGCAGGGCATGCGCCGGTCGAGCTGATGCGCGAGCAGGCGGTCAAGACGATCGTTCACAGCGGGAAGTGGGACCCCAAGGCGTAGCCTAGTACAGCATCCAGGCCGGCCAGAGCGAGCGTCTGTGCCTGGTCACGATCGAGGGCGGCGCGATGCTGATGCACGCACTGTCAAGCGCGAAGGCGCGGACGGCTACGATGTGACGCTCGACCGCTACCGTCGCACAGCGCGACACCTGATCCGCAGCGCGGGCGACGCCACCGGTCGGCCCAGGCTATGCATCACGCTGAGGCGCATCGCCTGGCACGACCAGGCGCGCGCCGACGCTCTCGCAGTTGAGCGTGAGCGGATCCGACAGAGCGGGCTCTGAGCGTGTCACCTCGTAGACGTACGCGCCTTCGAGCCCTTGACGTGCACATCAGTCATCAGCGCCGCCCTCGTACGGACGGAGGCGACAGACGCTCGCCTGGCAGCCCTGGACCGGGTGTACCGGCACGCCGCTTGCTGGGTCCCAGCTTCACCCACATGAAGATCGTCTTGATCGCGGCGGCCGCCGCGCTGCGCGACCTGGCATCCTGCCACTGGGTCGCGGTCACAGCCTTGTGGCAGGCGTCGAGCATGTAGATGCTTGGCGACGCGACGGCACTCAGACAGGTGAGCGCGGAGTATAGACCTTCCGTCACCTTGTGCTGCCCGAGACGATCATAGCAGGCTCCGTGAGCTCAGCCCGGGTCACTGCGCTACGCTGGTGCGCGTGAACCGGCAGGCGCCTGGGATCGCCGTCACCACGAGCTCCTGCGAACCATGTCGGGCGCCGACTGAACGGGTAGGCGAGACACAGCTGCGTTCACCGCGGCACGGGCGTGGCGAGCTTCGCTCCGCTGGCTGCCTCCTGTCCGCGCGCTAGCACGCGTCGAACACAGGCTTCCTTGGCGGTGGTCGGCGGACTCACGGTGCCGCGGCGTGGCGCCGGCGGCGGGGAGCGTCAAGGTCGCGGCCCGGCCGCCTGCGGCGGCCACACCGTCAACCAGAGTCGCTGGACCCGCGCGCCAAAGGACTAGCGTACAAGAACGGGCTTGCACGCCGGTGCAGTGCCTGAGGGTGGCCTGATGGACTCTCACTGGAGAATCGCCGTCGAGCAGGCAGGCTCGAGCCTGTCCCCAGAGGCGGGTGCGCGGTGGTGCGCGGCGCTCGCTGATGGCGAGACGGCGAGGAGTGCTGGCGCGGGACCGCAACCGCTAGGGTCTGCAGTGAGGGCAGCGTCATCCGCTCACGTGCGAGAACCGAGCGCGCTGGAGTGCGCAGGGCGTCAGGCTCCCCGACGCCCAGGTCTACCGGCTGCGCAGACATGTACACCACGCATGTCGCCCTCAGCTGCGATGTGCACGGTGGGCGCATCCTGCTCTGACGAGATCACCCCGGGTGGTGATCGCGAGTAAGCCCAGCACCTTCATGGTGCGCGAGACGCATCGTGCTAGCGTCGCACAGGGATGGAGGTCGTGGTGGCGCACTCGGCGCGAGAGTGCCGCTCGCCTCATGTGCGGCCTTCATACGAACGCTGCCGGAGGTGTAGGAAAAACGAGGAGCATCGGCCAGCCGTCCTCGCCGTTGGCCGAGCGTGACACGTCCGGTACACTGAAAATCACCCTCATAGCCGTACGGCGCGCGCGGCCTAAGAGTCGCCCCATGGCATCTACTGGGACGCGTGCCGCGGAGCTAGAAACCCGAGCTGCTGGAGTGTTCGCGTCTGTCCAGGCAGAGGCTTACAGCGCAGGAGCTGCGGCGCCTGCGTGTACAGCCCGAATTCTTCCCCGACGAGGGGTGGTCACGGACGTCAGGCGAGCCGTCAGCCGCGCGTCAGTCGCTCGACCCCTTCGACGCGCTGGAGTACCGTGCTGCCGGCGTGGCGACCTGCTGATCGACAGGTTCCGTGGACCGATTGACGGCTCCGAACTGCACGACGTGGCTCTCGACGCGTGCGATGGTGACAATCGGCGGCAAGGACGTCGGACAGCACCCCTCGCTCGAGGCATCTTCGAGGTCCGTCACCGTCGCGGGCTCACGCGCTCATCCTAGCATCAACCTGATCGACGAGCTCCGACCTGACACCGCCACTATCGCGACCTGGGCAGATGGACGCGGGCTTCGAGGCGCCTACGACCCCGTGCATTGTTCATAGGTCGGCAGGCTCCATCACCCGAGTCTCACCTTCGACGACTGGATGCATCGCGCCACTGCTCCGCCGTCTACAGCCCTCGCTGGTGGAGGTAGACGACGCGCAGCATTTAGGCAGCATGGTGCAGGCGCGCGCGCAGAGGCCGCAGCTGCAGAGACACCCTGTGACAGGGAGTTCCGCGCAACCCCGCGCTCGTCCGGTCTGCGCGATGGTGCCAAAGTGATGCTGTCAGATGGTGCTGGCCGAGGCCTGGCGAATCCGCGCGCAGCGGCGGCAGTTCAGCGAGCACTATCGGCTCCGACCTGGTCGTGCTGCAGCGGGGCCGAGAGGCGCCGCCGCGATGGCGCGCGGTCACCTCGATGAGCTTCTCGCGACGCATCTGGACGCAGGATAGGAGACGGTCCGACGGATCTTCGACTGAGCGCAGACGGTGGCCTCGCTTCATCTACACGACTCGGCCTAGCAGGCTGGAGGAGGCCTTCGCCGACCCCGTCCGCTAGGTCGACTCAGGGCCTGCGCTAACCGCGATCGCGTGTTCAGCCGCACTACCTGCGCGCGACGTCCGCTCTCACCCGGTGCCTGCATCAGGACGCCTGGTCGCCCGCAGATCCACGACAGCGGGTGCAGGCAGGTTCTGTTCGCCACCCTCGCGGCACGGCGCGGCTTCACTGCAGCTGCAGACGGCGATGGCGCTGGCTGGAGGGCGGCACTAAGCCACGGCTACTTCAGACACTCGTCACAGTAGCTGCCGGCGCTGGCACGCCCGCTGACGGCGTGGTCCAGTTCGCCGAGTTCGGACCCGCAGACCGTCGATACAGGAGCCGTCCAGGACACCGGGCTGACGCCCCGCAAGCGGGTCTAGCCGCGTGCGCGCAGTCCTCAGGCCAGGGTGTAGTCGATCTCCAGCGCTCCTGCTCGGGACGCAGGTCGGCGGGCACGTGCTGCAGGTTGAGGACCCTGATGCTGGTCCATACGCTGCGTGCGCTGTCGCGCACTGCCGTCTAGCACATGGTCGGCGGTAGGTTCGGTAGGAACTCACCACTGGGACCGGCTACTGGTGGCGCGCGGCCTTACCAGCGCTCGCGAGCCCGTGCAGCAGTCTACGTCCTACTGGCTGCGCCCACTCGGCGATTACACGTATCAGCTGGCTAGCTCGAGTGCTGCTCGGCGCGGCCTGGCGACTGCGCGTTCGCCGATCGAGCGAGGGAGGGCCAGCGAGCCGTGCTGTGTGCAGATCCATGTCCTCCCACGGGTCGCGCGCGCGGCGAACCTTCTGGCACGGTGTCGATCGTGACTCCTACGGGCGGCACCCGATGGCACCGCTCGTCCACGTCAGCGGCCCAGTGGCCACGGCCGCGTGTGCGGTCATGTGGGTTGCGGGTGGTTGGTGGCGGCGTCACGGACTCTGGCTAGCGACTGACCGAGTAGGCCGAGCGACGGTGGCAGGTTCGTAGTGTCGTATCGCTGTTGGAGTCGCCGACGACGACGCCCTGGCTCGCACTCTCTCCTTCCACCATCTGCTTGGTGCCAGGTCAGCGCAGCCGGCGCTCGACCTCGCGGGCGTACGGCCTGCGGCGGCGGCCCTGCGTACTGGGCTGAAGGGCCAGTCGGGGGTGATGCCGGCTATAGACGTGGAAGCACGTGAGCAGACGTGCTTGGCCAGGTCGTGTCAGGCCGTGGATCGGACGAGCACACCTCTACTGAGCCATCCCGGCGACGGTCGCCACCGACCTGGGCCCCGACCTGGGCACCTGCGCACCGGGCGATGTCGAGCTCGTATGCGCAGACTCTGTCGAGGGTGGGCGACAGACTTCGGCGGCGCGCGACCGGATTGCGGGTTGACGGGCGACGCATGCCGTATGGTTGACCACTCCACAGCATGCTGACGACGTCGGTGACGACGACCTACATCCGCGTCTGCGTCCCGACCCCGGTAGCGCAGCGTCGCGCGAGCCCTCGACCCAGGCGCGGGACGCGCTTGGCCACGGGAGCGACGCTTCTGGAAGAGAGGGTACGCCATCCTGTACTCGAGGCGCCTGTGAACGCGAACCGCTTGTAGGAATCATGGGTAGTCGTACGAGAGCGTCCACGCAGCCGGCACCGTCGTGTCGACAGCCTGCCGGTAGTAGCGGTTATCAGGTCGCGAGACCATTAGGTGCTCCGCACGCGCCCTCTAGTAAAGACTCACCTATGTGCCTGTGGCTGGATTGGATCCGTCACAACTTGGGCACCGTCAGATGTCCGGCTGATGTCCTCACCATTACGCTGGCAGCCACCGACAAGATCCCTGGCGCCTCGAGGTAGAAGTGTCCGCCGTGGCGGCCACGGCGCCCTCTGACGACCAACAGCCGTGGCGGCGCACCGTGCGCCGCCGCGCGCGCGAGGGCGGCCACGCCGTGCGCGCAGCTCGTTGTCACATCGCCTTCCGCGCTCCGGCAGGCCGAGACTGAACTCGGTCTAGCGCGGAGCAGCCTGTCGCCCTCGCCTCATGCACGCCTGCGGGTGAACCTGGCCAGGACTGCTTGACGAGACGCGGCTCTCGGCCGCCCTGGCGTGGCCTGCTTTTTTGTTGGGGACGTCGGGTACGAGCGCGTGAATGTTCGGCCCAGCCTGTTGGCCAGTCCCATGCGTCAGCGCCTCGCCGGCGGGGACCGGCCTGCGTGTGACGGATCACAGGTCCATGCGTGGGACAGGCCGCACTGAGGCGCGGCAGCCGTACGGTGCATGGCCGTCGGAGTCCAGGGGTACGGCGCCCAGCGGCGCAGAAGAACGCCAGAAACCGCGGCTCACGTCGCTC
>NZ_BAAAXC010000005.1:0-796446 GCF_039535395.1 Nonomuraea roseola | reverse complement strand
TGGGTGATGTTCGTGAACGTGCCCATGGCCGCCTGCGCGCTGGCCCTGGTCTGGAGGGGTGTCGCCGCGGGCCCGCCCCCGGCTCGCAGCAGCCGTCCGGATGTCCCTCGGTGCCGTCCTGGCCACGGCGGGCATGACGCTGCTGGTGTTCGGCGTCGTCCGCACCGACCAGTATCCGTGGACCTCGCCGGTCACCGTGACGACCCTGGCGGTCGCCGCCGCGCTGCTGGTCGCCTTCTTCCACGTCGAGCGGACCACCACCCGCGAACCGCTGATCCGGCTCGGCCTGTTCGCCAACCGTTCGGTCGTCGGTGCGAACGCCTACAACCTCCTGGTCGGTGCGGCCCTCGCCTCGGCCTTCTACTTCGTCTCCCTCTACCTCCAACGAGTGCTCGGAACGGGGCCGGCGCTGACCGGGCTCATGTTCCTGCCGTTGGCCCTCGGCGTGGTCGCCGGCTCCGTGCTCGCCGTCAAACTCGGCTACCGTCTCGCGCCGCGGACGCTTCTGGTCGTCGGTGGACTGTTGACCGCGACCGGGTTCGCCTGGTTCGGCCTGATCAGCCCGGACGGCGCTTTCGCCACCGACGTCCTGGGACCCTCGATCGTCGCCAGCGTCGGCTTCGGCTCTGCCTAGGACCGCTCGTCTCCATCGCCACCGCCGGCGTCGCGCGCCACGAGACCGGCACCGCATCGGGCCTGCTCAACAGCTCACGCCAGATCGGCGCCTCGCTCGGGCTTGCCGTGCTCGGCACCGTGGCGCACCACCGCACCGGCCAGACCGCCACACCCGAGACCCTCAACGACGGGTACGCGCTCGGCCTGACCCTCAGCGCCGCGCTCCTGGTCGCCGCGGTCCTCGTCGCCCTCACCGTCCTGCGCCGGACCAGCCCACCCTCAGGGGCTGAGCAGAGCGATGACCGCGATCCGCTCCCCGCCCGGGACTGACCAGCAATCCACCCCATGCCGCAACCCCCCAGTGGTCCACCCCGTGGCCGATCCACCATCGGATCGCCACGGGCCTGGTCGCGACGAGACCGACGAAGACGGGAGAGCGATGAACGCCATCGACCTTGCCCAGGCGAGGGAGCAGTCCACACCACCACCGGACACCGGTTCCGCGCCGGGGCAGAGCATGGCAAGGCTGCTGCGCCCCTATATCTGGAGTTTCGCCGCCGTTGTGATCCTGCAGGTGATCGGCGCCGTCGCGGGTCTGGCGCCGCTGCTGGCGGTCGTCGAACTGGGTCGTACTCTGTTGTCGCCCGGCCCCATTGATCACGATCATGTCTGGATCGTCGTGATCGCAGGTGCGGTCGGCTTGTTCGTTCGGCTGCTGTTCACCGCAGCATCGTCCGGAATCGGGCATCTTGTCGACGGCCAGGTGCAACTGACGTTCCGCCGGCAACTGGCCGCGCGGCTGGGTCGGGTGCCGATCGGCTGGTTCTCCAGGCGCGGGACCGGCGAGCTGGCCAAGGTGGTGGGGGAGGACGTGGGCGCCGTGCACCCGTTCATCGCCCACACCCCCGGCGAGCTCGTCTCCGCCTTCGTGGTGCCGCTGGTGTCGCTGATCTACCTGTTCACCATCGACTGGCGGCTCACGCTGATCACGCTGATACCGGTGGTGCTGGCCGTGGCGTTGATCCCGCTGATGATGACCCCGACCCGGCTGCGCGAGCAGAAGGAGTTCGACGGGGCCATGGGACGGATCGCGAGTTCCGTCGTCGAGTTCGTGCAGGGTATCGCGGTGGTCAAGGCGTTCGGCGGATCCGGTCGCGCCCACCGCAGATTCCTTACGGCCGTGGACGACTTCGTCGGCATCTTCTCCCGCTTGGTGCGTGGTATCTCCGGGATCGGTGCCGGGATGCAGGTGGCGTTGTCGCCGCCGTTCGTGCTGCTGGTCGTGCTGATCGGCGGAACGGCTCTGATCACGGGCGGCTCCCTGGCCCCCTCGGATCTGCTGCCCTTCCTGCTGCTCGGACTGGGCCTGACCGCTCCGGTGGCGGCCCTCGGCCATGGCTTCGACGAGCTGCAGGCCGCAGGGCGCGCGGTCGGCCGGATCCGCGACGTGCTCGAGGTGCCGCCGCTGGCGGAGCCCGCGCACCCGGTCGCGCCACAGGGGCACCGGGTGGAACTGCGCGGCGTCCGATTCGGCTACGAGGCCGATCACGAGGTGCTGCGCGGGATCGACCTGGTGCTCGAGCCGGGGACGGTCACCGCGATCGTCGGCCCGTCGGGAAGCGGGAAGTCCACGCTGGTCCAGCTGTTGCCGCGCTTCTTCGACCCGACCCACGGCTCGGTCGTCCTGGGCGGTGCCGATCTACGCGAGATCGGCAGCCGGGAGCTCTACCGGATGGTCTCCTTCGTCTTCCAGGACGTTCGCCTGCTGCGCGCGTCGGTCGCCGACAACATCGCGCTGGCGGTACCGCATGCCGACCGTGACGACGTGATTCGCGCCGCCCGGCTGGCGAACATCCATGACCGCATCCTCGAGCTGCCGCGCGGATACGACACGGTGATCGGTGAGGAGGCCGGGCTGTCGGGTGGCGAGGCGCAGCGGATCTCGCTCGCTCGCGCGCTGCTCGCCGACACGCCCGTTCTGGTGCTCGACGAGGCGACCTCCTTCGCCGACCCGCAGACCGAACAGGCGGTCCGCCGGGCCCTGGCGACGCTGGGTGGCGATCGGACGATCCTGGTCATCGCCCATCGCCTGGAGACGGTCGCCGACGCCGACACCGTCGTGGTGCTGGAGAACGGGTCGATCGTCGAGCGCGGCAGGCCCACCGAGCTGCTGGCACAGAACGGAAAGTTCGCCGCGCTCTGGCAATCCCACCGATCCGCGATCGCTGACGAGACCGAAACCCACCCTGGCGTCCTGCAAGGAGACGAGCCCCGATGATTCGAATGCTGCTGCGCGTGCTCGGACACGAGTACGCCCAGCCGATGCGTCGCACCGTGGCCCTGATGACGACGACCGCGATAGCCGAAGGTCTGTCCTACGCACTGCTGGTTCCCGTGCTGCGGGCACTGTTCGGGAGCACGCCCGGGGACGCCTGGCCCTCGCTGATCGCGTTCGGGGCCGTGGTCGCGATCTACGCGGCGCTGCGCTACTACAGCGACCTGTCCGGTTTTCGCGTCGGGATCGCGCTGTTGCGTGGGATGTACCAGCGGCTCGGCGGCCACCTGGCCCGACTGCCCATCGGCTGGTACAGCGCCCGCCGCGTCGGGGAGGTGTCGGTCCTGGCCAGTGAGGGCGTCCTGCAGGCGATGAGCGTGATCGCGCATCTGCTGGCACCGTTCATCTCCGCCTGCGTGACCCCTCTGACGATCGTCGCCGTGATGCTCGCCTTCAACTGGCAGATGGGGTTGGCCGCGTTGGTCGCCGCCCCGGTCGTGGCGGCGATCCAGATCTGGACGGGACGCTCGATGGCCGCAGGCGACGAGGAGCGCGCGGAACGCGGCCAGGAGGCCACCGGGCGGGTCATCGAATATCTCCAGGCCCAGCCGGTGCTGCGGGCCGGCGGCCGGACCGGCGAACGCTTCCGGCTGCTCGACGACTCGCTGAGGGAGGTTCAGCGCGCGTCCCGCCGTTCCACGCTGTCGGCGCTGTCCGGTGCGGTGGGTCTGACGCTCGTGGTGCAGATGATGTTCACCGTGCTGCTGGTCCTGGGCGCCTACCTGGCGCTCGGCGGGAGCATCGGCGCGGCAGAGGTGCTGGCGATCCTGGTGCTCGCCGCCCGCTGCGCAGATCCGTTGCTGTCGCTGTCGGATATCGGTGGCAAGGTGCGCAACGCGCGTGCCGAGCTGGCGAGACTCGACACGGTGTTGCGTACCGAGCCGCTGCCGGAAGCCGCCGAGCCGATCCAGCCGGTGGGCCATGGCCTGGCGTTCGAGTCCGTCACCTTCAAGCACGGCGACCGTACGGTGTTCGACGACGTGTCGCTGTCCGTGCCCGAGGGACAGCGGCTCGCCGTCGTCGGGCCGTCGGGCGCGGGCAAGAGCACCCTGCTGCAACTGCTCGCGCGGTTCTACGACGTGGACTCCGGCGCGGTGCGCGTGGGAGGCGTGGACGTGCGCTCCATCAACACCGAGGTGTTGATGGCGCAGATCGCCATCGTCTTCCAGGAGGTCTATCTCTTCGACGGCACGATCGAGGAGAACGTGCGCCTCGGCCGTGCCGACGCCTCCGAGGCCGACGTGCGGGCGGCGGCGACCGCGGCGCGCCTGGACGAGGTGATCGAGCGGCTACCCGGCGGATGGGCGACGAACGTCGGCGAGGGCGGCGCCCTGCTGTCCGGCGGCGAGCGCCAGCGCGTCTCCATCGCGCGGGCGCTGCTGAAGAACGCGCCCATCGTGCTGCTGGACGAGGTCACCTCCGCACTCGACCCGGTCAACGAGGCGGCCGTCCACGAGGGCATCGAGCGCCTGATGGCGGGCCGGACGGTCGTGATGGTCGCGCATCGGCTGCGCACCGTCCAGCGCGCCGACCACATCGTCTTCCTGGACGGCGGCCGGATCGCGGAGCAAGGCAGCCACGACGAACTGCTGCCCCGCAGTGGCCGCTACGCCGAGTTCTGGAACATGTCCCTGGCCCCGGCGGCGAGCGAATGAGCCGGCATGTCGCCCGATCCATTGTGATGATCGATCGTCAGGTCTCGGTCGTACGGTCGGCGCGTGGGGTGAACCGTACGAACGGAATGCGCCGCCCGACCTCACGGTAGTCCTCCGCGCCGCCGTCGACCGCGAACCCCATGATCTTGCACAGCCGGCGGGCGGCGGCCGGATGGCGCGGCGCGTACCGGGCCATGATGGCCGCGCCTTCGTCGGCAGGAAGGGGGATGGCGGTCACCTGGAGGACCCGGCCGCCGAGCTGGATGCTGACGTTCGGGGTCTTCATGACGTTCTGGTACCAGTCGGCGCGCGGCCCGAAGCCGGAGGCCGCCACATAGCCGTGCCGGCCGTGTTCGATGACCTCGATGACGGCCTGACGGGGCCGGCCGGAGGCTCGGCCGATGTGGGTGAGCAGCATGATCCGGCGCCCCAGCAACGGGCCCAGCCCTATCCGGTACAGCCGGATGGGCAGTCGCCACAGTACGCGGCGCAGTCCGGTCGGCGGGCCTGGCTTGTTGACGATCTGCATCGTTCGGTCCTTTCCGACGTCGAGGGATGTCGTGGCGTCCTGCGACGTCAGGATGGTGCCGCCGCCGAACCGGCCGCGAACGTGTTGCGCGCTCTGACCAGCCCGGGGCCGAGAACCCTCATGCCTGCTCCTCATCCAGCAGGTCCTCGACCGCGGCCAGCGCCTCCCCGGAAGGCAGATCGCGGTCGAGCATGCAGTGCAGCATCAACCCGTCGATCAGCGCGGCGATCAGGGTGGCCACTCCGGTCAGCCGCGCGGGCGGCCAGCCTGGATGCAGCTGTCCGATACGGTCGGCGATCTGTCCGCGGGCCTCGCGCAGCTGATCCCGTAGAACCTCGCCGAGGGCCGGGTCGCGCGTCGCCCCGGCGATCAGCTCCACGGCCAGACGGGTCGTCTGCTCGTCACCCGTGGCCGCAGGCAGCAGACGCCGTACCGTCACCAGCGCCGCCCGCTCGTCCACCGCGGCGAGGAGCTCGGTGACAAGGGGGTTGATGACCAGATCCCCTGCGCGTCCGGCGATCGCCGCACGCAGACCGGGCAGTCCGCCGAAGTGGTAGTGGATCAGTCCAGGATTGGTGTCCGCGCGCTCGGCCACACCACGCGTGGTGACGGCCGGCCATCCCCCCTCGCACAGCAGCGCGACAGCGGCGTCCACCAGTTGCTCTCGACGCCGACCCCCACGCACCGAACTTGGTCGATCGCCTAAGTTGGTCATGTGGCCAAGTTAGCACCTCGCCCCTGCCGTGAGCGCATCGACGACCACAGGCCCGCCCGGCCGCTGACGGAGATCACCAGACGGTCAGCTGCATCGTCGAGCGTCGCGCCGCATCTCGCGTGCTCACGCGCCTGCGAGCGATCATCGACCCTGTAGGTGACGCGACCGGGCGAGCCCGGTGATCCCCCGTGCGAGGGGCGCTCCTCCCCCGGGCGGGGGAGGAGGCCCGGCGATGACCACGGCAGGGTGGCAGGGTGACTGAGGAGCGCGCACAGATGCCATCGCCTGATCCGCCGTCGTCCCAGGGTCAGGAGGTCCAGCGAACGTTCAACAAGATCACTGACTACTACGACCGGATGAATCGACTCATGACACTGGGGCGACATGCCGCCTGGTGTCGTGACGTCGCAGCGAGGACGCGAGTGCCTTCAGGTGGAAGCATGCTCGATGTCGCCACCGGAACAGGCGTCATCGCTCTTGCCGCGCTGGAGAAGTATCCGAACGCGACCATCCATGGCGTCGACTTCTCGGAGCGGATGCTGACGGAAGCAGCCAGCAAACCGGGGGCCTCCGCCATCAAATGGCAGCATGCGGATGCGAACGATCTGCCCTTCGGCGACGAGTCCTTCGACGCCGTCACGCATGGTTATCTCCTCCGCAATGTCGATGATGTCGAGCGCGTGCTCGCAGAGCAGTACCGGGTGCTCAAACGCGGGGGCCGGGTCGTCATTCTGGAGACTTGCCCGCCCCAAGGACTGCTCCGTTACCCGGTGACTCTGGGGGTTCGCGTTCTGATTCCCCTTCTCGGCCAGATAGTCGCCCGCGATCGTGAGTCATACACATACCTGCAAGAATCCACACTCGGATTCATGACTCCAGAAGAGGTCGTCGCGATCCTTCGTCGAGTCGGCTTCGCCTCCATAGCGTGGAAGAAGAAGTTCTTCGGCACTCACATGATCATCTCGGCCCAGAAACGGTAGCTGTCTCGCTGATCTCCCGGGCTGTCCGCGGCTCGCGTCGCCGGTCACGCCCGTGAGTCTCCGACGCCCCTCTACGGCGATGCGAACAGTCCGGGAGCAGAGACGCGGGAGCGCTTCATCGCCGGTGGGGACCCTCGGCGTCTTACGCTCGCGCCCCAGGGGCTCATGCTGACCGCGCCGGCCCGCCAGCGGATCCATGCGAGCCGTACGGCGGGCTGCGGTCAAGCGTCGGTGACCTCGTCCAACACGTCCGGCCTGTTGGTGATGATGCCGTCCACCTGGTAGGAGATCACGCGGCGCATGATGTCGGCGTCGTCGACGGTCCAGGCGAAGACCTCCATGCCGTGACGATGGACACGCCGGACGTAGTCGGCGGTGAGCTCGTGGTGGGGCGGGTTGATCTGAGCGGCGAACCCCGCCAGCCTGGCGAGTTGCCCTGTCGACGGCGTGCCGAGCAGTCCGGTCTGGACCTGCGGCATGACCCGGTGGAACCTGCGCATCGAGCCCCAGTCGAACGACTGCACCACCAGCCTGCTCGGCCAGGAGACGTTACGGCGCAGCTCCTCGGCCACGCGGGACTCGATACCCGGGTAGAGGTGCGGCGCTTTGATCTCCAGCAGGAGGCCGAGCCCGCTCCCGCTCATCGCCTGCAGCGCCTCGCCCAGGGTGGGCACCGCCTCGCCCCGGTGCTCGGGGGAGGACCACGATCCCGCGTCGAGCCTGCGGATCTCGGCGAGGGTGAAGTCACCGACCCGCCAGGGCGCGCGGTGCGGGAAGAGCTTTTCGACGTCGGTGGTGCGGGCCAGGGTGGTGTCGTGCATCAGGACCAGGTGGTGGTCTCTCGTCTCCTGGACGTCGAGCTCGACCATGTCGGCATCCTGCTCGTCGGCCAGTTCGAAGGCCGCGAGGGTGTTCTCCGGCGCGTAGGCGGAGGCGCCGCGGTGGGCGACGTTGACGACCGTGACCGAAGGGGCGGCGACGGCGGCGGGGGCGGTGAGGGTGGCGAGGAAGGTCGAGATGACGAGGCCGAGTCGTCGAAACATGGGTCTCCTCGGGGTCTGCGGAGGGGGCCTGGCGTTTCGAACGTGCCTGGTGTTCATGACTGGTAATCGATGGCAGAGTAACCCGGCGGTGTCAGGCGGATGAGCAAGCAACGCGGGAGACAACGCATACTCACGTCAACGGTCCGCCTCCGAGACCCTGACCCGCGCCGTGTAGCAGCCGGTGCGGGCTTGCTCCGATCGGTGCACCGCGCACGGGGCAGACCGGGGTCGACGGGGTGGTTTCGTCGCGTGAAATCTCGAAGCCGCCACGCCGGCCTGCACTAAGTGATCTGCAGCAACACCTTCGCAGCCTGGAGCGCGCGCCTCCACTGCGAGTCGTCGTCCTCCGTCATGGCCTGCTGGTCGCGGACCGTTTCCATATGCGCTCTGGTCTGTGCGCGCGGTTGATCGGCCGCCTCCACCACGTGCAGCGGGGACAGCACCCGCAGCTCGCTGAGGAGGTCCCACATCTCCTCATCGGTCTCACGCGCCGCCGACACTTCGCCCTCTACCTGTTCCGCCGGGGCGTCGGCCCTCTTCAGGGCACTCGCCCGCGCCTCAGCGTCACGGACCCACTTCGTGTTCTTAACGCGACCAGGCGTGCGTGCGCGCGGCCGGAGCGCCCAGGCGCTGCAGGGGACCGCCTCCGACCTGGCCCGCCTGGCCGACCGCCCCGAGGGCTCCTGCACGATGGGCGAGATGTTCGGTGACCGTGGCGATGGCCTCGCTGCCGGGTTTGACGTAGCCGCCGCCGGTGTTCTCGACTGGGACGGCCCTTGGAGCGCCAGGTCAGGTCCGCGCCGCCTCATGTGGCGGGGCGGCCGCGATGCGACTGAGCGACTCGTATGCCGCCACCGCTCCGGGAACCACTACAAGGCGACTCATCGTCGTGTCCCCACGGGCTCGTAGCGCCGCCACGTACACAGGCTGGAGAAAGCCCTGCGGGCGCCGTTTGGGAAGTGAGAAGTACCCGACGGCGAACAGTTCGGGCTCATATTCATCGATCTCCGGCAGGTGGCCTGGCGTGTTCACGGCGAGCTCGGCGAGCACACAGCGAACCGCGTCGTTCGGCTCGATCAACCTCACGTGATCGACTGCCTCCGTGATCCGCTCCCGCCAATCGACTCCGACGGACTCGACCAGATCGTTGGCCGCCAGCTTCACGAACACCGATGCACGTCCCCATACGGGAAAGTCGTCTACGTAGCGACGGAATGCCGACACCACTCGACATACAACCGGCTTTCCGACGTCTCCCCGCTGTGTCATCCCTTGGGCGTTGATCTGCCACAGTCGCTCCACCTCGATCCGTTCACCGCTCACAGGACGCGTCGGTATGTCAAGCCCTTCTATGACCTCGGTGGCACGCTCGATGACCCGCTCATGGTCGACCTGCGATCCGAAGGTGTGAGATACCGGTTCCAGCCGCCGCGCGATCATCATCGCGCCGGACGCGTGGTAGATCTTCACCGTCCCGCCCTCAGGCAGTCGAATCACCGTGCTGTCCGTGCGGTGGCAGAGGTCGATGCGTGGCGCATCGCGATCGATCGGTGTACCGAGGACGCGTCCACCCCATTGGTGTGCCCGCTCGACGAGTTCGGTGACGCTCGGCTGCCTCAGCTCGTAAACCGGTGCGTGCTCGGCATGATGTGTGAGCTTTTCGAGCAGCGCATCGGCAAGCGACTCGTTCATCTCAGACATGATTCAGCACCCTCCACCCGCCGCCGGATACGCGAATGTCGAGAGGAAGCACGAAAACCCAGCTGAGCCAGTATTTGTCCCGAGGGCGGACGTCTCCCACCACGACGCCATGTCCCCATACGTGATCACGATTCATCGTGGTGTTCGACCAATCGATGTTGCCGCCGTTCCATGTGCTTTGCCTCTCGGACGCGACCACGGCGGCATGGTTGTTCACCCACCAGTCGGATACCCCGTCGATCCAGGAGCCGACGACGGAGTATCCGTCTGTGAGATTGTCGGCGACGTCCTCGCCGACCTCGTCCGTGGTGATCCCATCCCACATGTCGCCCCAGGATCCGCAGAAATGATGGAGACGCTGAAAGACGTCCCAGTGGCTTGTCGGGTCTTCAATGTCGATGGTGTGACAGCCATAGATGAAGAGCCATTCGATGAATCGGTCCCCCAGGCGCCACATGTCCGACCTTGCCTCCCAGCTGTCGGCTTTCGTGTTGTAGAGAAGAGAGGCCACCCCGTTGTTCATTCGTCCATGCGTCAGGATGAAGAAGACGTCGACGTCATCGGACCAGTTGCCGTCCGCGCCCCCCAGGTCCGAGCTACGGAGATCGGTCTCCCAGCATGCGTCGTTAGCCCAGTAGAACGCCCGGGTGTGTCCGGCATCACGCAGCTGCCGGTCGAAGCCGTTGCAAATGTTGAATACATAGGTGAGGTCACCAGCTCGATAACCAGCCGCTCGCGCAGCGCCGAACCGTCGGACGCCTTCGATTCCATAACGCACCGCTCTCCCCTCCACTTCGTGTCCGTTTGCAAGTCGTCTGGGAAAGCACAGCACTCCCTCGCGATGAACTACCCGCCGGGCCCCACCGTCCCTCTCCTCATTTGGGCAAGGTTCGATGATCTGATATTCGTATGGACCGCTGACCTGCGACTTCGTCCTTTGTTGCTCACGCATCAGCCTGCGTGGCGCCGACCGATCGGCGCCACCTTGGCCGTAGACCAGTCTGTGCGCAGCCCTCGCCAGGAAGGATGTCGCAGGCGGCCGTCGAGCGGGCGCTCAACGCAGCGGACCTCGCCCACCAGGACCGGCCGCACCCTCCGGGCGGCCTGCGCATGCTCTGCCGGGATCGGCCCCACGAACGGGCTGGTCTTCTGCTCCAGCGCGATCAATCGCGCGGCCAGGTCGACGCGCATCTGGTCGATGAGCCCGGAACGTGGGCGGGGTACTCGATCAGCTGATGGGTCGATAGGCGGGGGTCTTCGTGGAAGGCCATGATCTCGAAGTGGTCCGGCAGGTGAGTGAGTACCGCGTGGGCCAGTGTGCCGGTGCAGCCCTCAAGGCGGAGTCCGCGCACGACGGGGCGTGTGTCGCCGGTCAGCGTCTCTTGCAGAACCTGACCGATCGCCGCGAGCCCGGCCGCCCCGGCGGACCAGCCGCCGGATGTCATCTCCACCAGCCGCGCCGAGCGGCCCAACTGGCCACGACCGTGGCGAGCTTGGAGCCGGGCGACGCGCTGGTCATCACCAAGCCTGACCGGGTTGCCCGCAGCATGAAGGAACTGCTGGTCTTCCTCGAAGAGGAGCTCGCCACCGCGCACGCCGCGCAGGTCGAGGCCATCACCGCCCGGGCCGAGCGCGCAAAGCAACAGCCGACCAGGCTTTGTGATCTACACCTGGATCTGGTGGGGGCGGAGCCAGCGTTTCCAGTAATGGCTGCTGCGGGCGCGTGTTTGGTGTTGTCGCCGACGCTGTGACCAGGCCGAGAGCTCGTTGGAGGGTCGGGTCGAGGAGACGGGTGGCGGCGCTCAGGTGTGCCAGGAGACGGCGGATCTCGGCGGGTATGAGGCGGACCAGGCCGGTTGGGCTTTTGGGGCGTGGGCGGCAGCGACAGTCGGCCCCTGGCCGCGCCTGTCGTGGCCGTCTTCAGCTCAGAGTGCGGTCCAGCGTCGTGCCCGGCAACCCCCCGCTTGCGGCCGTGGCGGCCACGTTCATCGCCCGCTCGGCGATGGCCAGCGCGGCGGCCAGGCGCTCACGTTCGCTGCCGGCCAGGGTGTTCTCGCCGAGCTCCTTCTGGACGCCACTCCTTTGATCGTCTTGGGCCGTGTGGGCGAAGCTGGTGATGATCGGGGCGTAGCTCACACGGCCGCTGCGACGGCGGCGGCGATGAAGAGCACCTGCAGGGCCGTACGGGTGGGCAGGGTAGTCACCGGTTTGCCGGCCAGGGTGAGACCGCGGCGGGCCGCCGAGACGTTGGCCGGGAACATGGCGATCATGAGGAGTGCCAGCCCGATCGCGGCGTACGGCGCGACCGGCGAGAGCAGCAGCCCGGCGGCGCCGGCCAGCTCCAGGACGCCGGTGAGGGTGACCAGCATGGCCGGGTGCGGGAATGCCGGCGGGATCATCGCGACGAAGTCGCGGCGCCATGAGGGCAGGAAGTGCGGCACGCCGGTGAAGACGAACATCAGGGCGAGAGCGCCGCGTAGTGCGGGTTGCCAGGCGTCCAGTGCGTCGATACCGGCCAGGCCGATCAGCCGCAGGACGACGAAGCCGCCGGTGAGGGCGATGAACGGAACCATCCCGTCCTCCAATCTTGTCATCGGCAAGATTGGAGGAGACTGGCTATCTTGTCAATGTCAAGATAGGGTGAGGTCGTCACGCGGAAGCACTGGAGCTCGGAGGTGAGGTAGATCAACCAACCGGCCTACCACCACGGCAACCTGAGGCGCGTCATCATCGACGCCGCCCTTCAGGCCATCAGCGAATCCGGCCCCGCGGGGTGGAGTCTGCGTGAGCTGGCCCGGCGGGCGGGCGTCTCACACGCCGCCCCCGCCCATCACTTCGGTGACAAGCAGGGCCTGCTGACAGCCGTGGCCGCCGAGGGTTTCGCGATGTTCGCCGACACCCTCGAGCGATCTGCCGCTGACGTGTGGGAGGTCGGCGTTGCCTACGTCCGCTTCGCCATCGACCATCGGCCCTATTCCGAGGTGATGTTCCGGCCCGAGCTGTACCGCGCCGACGATCCCAGCATCACATCCGCGCGTGAGCGCGCCGCCAATGTGCTCGTCGCCAGCGCCGGCACGCTGTCGCCGAGCCCGGCGCACGACCGGATGACCACGATCGCCGCCTGGTCGCTGGCTCACGGCTTCGCCAGTCTGTGGCTGAGCGGAGCTCTGCCTGAGAGCGCCGACGGCGATCCTGAGGCCCTTGCCCGCTCGATGATCAGGTTCATCTTCGGCGCCTTGCGCTGAGGATCGGGCGGCCCGCGGGCAGCCTGTGCGGACCTGTATTCTGCGCCTCCAGCCGGCGCGGGGCACTTACCTGCGGGAACTGCCTCGCGCTTGGCGAGACCTCTGCAGGCTCGCTCATGGGGGACACCTCTCCGCCGCCCACGCGGCAACACCAGCGAACAGCGGCATGGGGCTCGTTTTGCAATCCTTCGACCTCAAGGTTTAGCCTAATAGCATTAGGTTGAAATTAAGTGGTTCTAGGAGAAGGGTGGTACGCGCATGGCGCGGGCCGGGTTGACGGCGGACCGGGTGACGCTCGCCGGTGCCGAGTTGGCGGACGAGGTCGGGCTCGACCACGTGACCATGTCGGCGGTGGCGCGGCGGCTCGGGGTGAAGGACGCGAGCCTGTATGCGCACGTGCGCAACCTGGAGGACCTGCGCGGGCGGATCGCGCTGCTGGCGGCGGACGAGAAGACCATTCGCATCGCCGAGGACACCGCCGGGCGGGCAGGGAAGGACGCGCTGGTGGCGTTCGCGAACGCCTATCGGGCGTATGCCCACGACCACCCTGGCCGGTACACGGCGACGCAGATCCCGATACAGATCGATCCGGAGCTCGCCGCCCGGGCACCCGGGCCGCGGCGTGCGGTCGAGCTGACCTACGGCATGCTGCGCGCCTATGCGCTGGACGAGCCCGACCTGACCGACGCGGTACGGCTGGTGCGCAGCACGCTCCACGGCTTCATCAGCCTCGAGGCCGCGGGCGGATTCGCGCACGCGCGCCCAGCAGAGGACTCCTGGGTCCGCTGCCTCGACGCCCTGCACACCCTCCTGGAGCGCTGGCCCGCACACCATGAAGGAGACCCGACATGACCGACCCGACCGTTGGCCGCCTGCGCGTGGACGGCGCCACCCTGCACTACGAGGTGCGCGGAAGGGGACCACTCCTGCTGCTGATCCCCGGCGGCACGGGTGGCGCGGCCTCCTTCGACGGTGTCGCCGACGATCTGGCCGACGATCACACGGTCGTCTCCTACGACCCGCGCGGCCTGTCCCGCAGCCCGCTGGACGACCCGGAGGTCCGACAGCGGGTGGCGCAGCATGCCGACGACGCGTTGCAGCTGCTGGAGCTGCTGTCTCCAGACGCACCCGCCCGCGTGGTCGGCTGCAGTTCGGGCGCGATCGTCGCGCTGCACCTGCTCACCACCCATCCCGAGCGGATCGAACGCGTCGTGGCGCACGAGCCGCCGGTGGTGGAGGTCCTGCCAGACGCTGCCGAGCATCGCGCGCTGCTCGCCCGCGTCCAGGACACGTTCCGCAGGGACGGGCTGATGCCCGCGGCGGCCGAGTTCGCGGCCGGACTCAGGCGGCCCGGCGCCGATCCCGTCGACGCCCAGGCGGCCACGGAGCTGCCGCCGCAGGCGACGGCCCGAGCTGAGCGAACGATGGCGGACATGCCCTACTTCCTCGGGCGTGTCGTGCCGAGCTTCATGGCCTATGTCCCGGACGTGGATCGCCTGGAAGCTCTGTCGGACCGGCTCGTGCTCGCGGGCGGAGCGGACTCGCGCGGTGAACTGCCCTACCGTCCCGCCGCCTTCCTGGCCGAGCGGTTCGGCACGGAACTCATCCACTTCCCCGGCGGCCACACGGGTCTCAGCACGCACCCCGCCGCGTTCGGTGCGCTGCTCCGCAAGGTGCTGAGCTAGCGATGTTCCCGCTTCGACGCTCTCAAGCCCGCCGGGACGACATCATCCTGTCGAGCAGGACGGGCACGATCGTTATCGCGGCCAGGCCCGCACCGAGCCACGGGATGACGGTGATCCCTGCTCCGGCATTGAGCGCGGCGGCTGCCAGTACAGGAACGAGGCTGATGCCGAGCTGGAAGGCGGAGACGGTGGTCGCCCCCGCGAGCGTGGGCGCCTGGGACGCGATGGCGAACACGCGCCCGTAGATGGCCGGGTTCAGCACGAATCCGGCGACGCCGAGAAGCAGGACCAGAGGGACGACGGCCAGCGGGTGCCGAGCGAGTACGGCGAGCAGAACGGAGCAGGCCGCGATCCCGAGCGCCCCCGCCAGGAGCGCGCGGGTGGGCAACCTGTCGGCGATCCTGCCCCCGATGGACAGGCCGATCAGGGCGCCGACGCCGAACAGGGTCAGGATCGCAGGAACCCATACCCCGGGTATGCGGGTGACGTCGGTCAGGAACGCCGCCAGGTAGTTGAACGAGATCATGTAGGCGGCGGTGCTCAACAGGGTGACGGCGTAGACCACCCACAGCTGGGGCCGCCTCATCGTGCGAAACTCGCTTCTCACGCTGGCCTCGGCGCGCACGCTCGTGGCGGGCAGCGCCACGAGCGTCAAGACCGCGCTGGCGACGGTGACGGCGGCCACGGCCCAGAAGCCACCGCGCCACCCGGTGTAGTAGCTGAGCAACGCGCCGGCCGGGCCACCGGCGATCATCGCGAGGCTGAGCCCGCTGACGACGACGCCGGAGGCGCGGGCGGTACGGTCGGACGGGACCAGGCTGATCGCGGTGACCGCCGCGACCGCCCAGAATCCCGCGTAGGCGAGACCGCACAGGAAGCGCGTGGCCAGGAGCACCGCGTAGCTGTCGGTGAGGATGCCGATCGCCACACAGGCGGCGAAAACCACCTGCGTGACCACCAGCGTCGTCCGCCGCGGCCAGCGGAGGGTCATGATGGCCAGGGGCGGCCCGCCGACGACGACGCCGGCGGCGAACGCCGAGATCAGCGCTCCGGCGGAGGACAGCGTGATCTGCAGGTCGTCGGCGACGGCCGGCAGAACCCCTGCGAGCAGGAACTCCGCGCTGCCCATCGAGAACAGGCTGAAGGACAGCAGGTAGACCCCCAGAGGCAGCCTGCCGCGGGCGGCCGGTGCCTGCTGGATCGTGGCCTCGGCGCTCATCGGTCCATACCCCCGTCGCGCAGCATCGAGGTGAGACCGTGGTGCGGCACGTGCTGGGGAGTCGTGCCTGTCCACGAGCCGAGGGGGCGGCCTCCGGCGTACATGACGAAGGCGGGGAAGGTCTGCTCGGGCATGAGTGAGTCTCCTTTGCGGGGTGAGGGTGAGGTGGCGGGTCGGGGCTGCGCTCGCGCGCCGGTGCCCGCGTGAATGTGGCGGCGGGGGAGTGCCGCCGGGCTACGCCGGCCGGCTACCTGCTGGCGGCGGCCGAGGCGCGGTGCTGCTCGACGGCGTGGCGGACGTCCTCGTCCACCAGGTCGGCGTTGATGGCGAAAGCGGCGGCCGATCCCATCCCTGCGGCGGTGACGACCTGGGCGCGCGGGTCGATGACGTTCCCTGCGGCCCAGACCCCAGGGACGCTGGTACGGCCCGTGCGGTCGGTGGTGATCCAGCCGGTGTCGTCCTTGGCGCAGCCGAGGCGGGTCAGCAGCCCGTCGTGCGCCACCGTCCGCGGGAAGAGGAAAGCGGCGGTGCGGGGGAGTACGCGACCGTCGGCGAGCTCGATGCCGCGCAGCCGGCCTCCTTCGACGACGAGGTGGTCGATCTTTCCCTCGACGATGCGCAGACCGCGCCCCTCCAGGCGCTCCCGGTCCTCCGCCGTCAGGTCGAGGGTGTGCGGGAGGAAGATCACGTCGTCGCTCCACTGGCGCAGGAGCAGGGCCTGGTGCACCGCCCCCGGATGCGTGCCGAGTACGGCGAGCGGCTGGTCGCCGACCTCGTAGCCGTGGCAGTACGGGCAGTGCAGCACGTCCTTGCCCCACCGCTCGCGCACCCCCGGGATGTCAGGCAGCTCGTCGCGCAGGCCGGTGGCGACCAGGACACGGCGGGCGTCCAGCACGGGGCCGCCCTCCAGTCGGACGGAGAAGCCGTGGTCGATGTCCTCCACGCGGCCCCTGACGAGGCGCACGCCGTACCGGGCGATCTCGGCTCGCCCGAGCTCCAGCAGCGTGGCCGGTGGCAGGCCGTCGCGGGACAGGAAGCCGTGCATGTGCGCGGCCGGGGCGTTGCGCGGCTGCCCGGCGTCGATCACGACCACCTTGCGCCGCGCGCGACCCAGGAGCAGGGCGGCGTTCAGACCGGCCGCTCCTGCGCCGACCACCACCACGTCGTGTCTCTCGTCGGCCGCAGGCCGCGCGTCGGCGTCATAACTGTTCATCGCCTTGTTCATGACGATCACCTCCGGCCCCGATGGTGCGTCCCGCCCGGAGCCGGTGACAACTTCTGTTGCCATTTCTGGAACAGTGGAGGTGGAATGGGACCCATGGAACAGCAGCCCTCGATAAGCGCCACGCTGGCTCAGGTCGGCGCCCGCCTCAGGCGTATACGCACCCAGCGTGGAGTGTCCCTGTCTGCACTGGCCGAGGCCACCGGCATCAGCAAGAGCACGCTCTCGCGGCTGGAGTCGAACCAGCGCCGCCCCAGCCTGGAACTCCTGCTGCCGATCGCGCAGGCGCACCAGGTGCCACTGGACGAGCTGGTCGGCGCGCCGGAGGTCGGCGACCCGCGCATCCGCTGCAAGCCCCTCGTCCGCAACGGGCGGACCGTACTGCCCCTGACCACCCAGCCGGGCCCCCTGCAGGCGTGGAAGTCGATCATCCCTGCCGAGCAGAACCAGCCGCGGCCGATCACGCACGAAGGCTACGAATGGATGTACGTCCTGTCCGGACGCGTGCGGCTCATCGTGGCCGACCACGACGTGATCATGGGACCGGGCGAGGCCGCCGAGTTCGACACCCGCCTGCCGCACTGGTTCGGCCCCGCGGGCGACACGCCCGTGGAGGTCCTCAACCTGTTCGGCCGCCAGGGCGAACGCATGCACGTGCGGGCCAAACCCCGCGCCCACCAGGACACAGCCTCCTAGCGCAGCGCAGCTCGGCTTGCACCATAGTCAGATCATCGGCATATATCGTCCGCATGAAGAAACAGGTCGATGCAGGAACCGACGTTCCTGATCCTGACGGCTCTTGCTGCCGGGCCGCAGCACGGCCACGGCATCATCACCGATGTCCTGCGGCACGAGGAGGAGATGCCGGCCGTGCTGCTGGCGGCCTCGACTCCGGGCCAGAGCAGCCCGGCCTGGCGGGACGCGTTCGACCTGGCGCGCGGCGGCCTGGCGATCCGGCGCGCGTCCTGCTCCTGGCCGCCTTCGGTACGGTGGCCGTGCTGGCGTTGCGCTCCTCCGCTGGTCGCCGGACGGCCGCCATCCTGACGCCGTTCCTCGTCGTCGCTGTCAGGCGTGGTTCGTCGGCCTGGCCGGCCTGACGGCGGTCACCGTCGCGACGGCGGCGCTGCTCGGTGTCACGGCGTGGCTGGCCCGCACCGGGAACCCGCCTGACGCCCCGTATTCCAGGAGCATCGCCGAGGTGGAGAACGTCCGCCGCGTGGGAGCCTCCGTTACCGGTGCGAGCCGCCCATCACCGCCACCGCCGCTGACCTGAGGCGCTCCTCGACCTGCGACCTGTCGGAGGCGACCTGCAGGTCGAGGTGCTCCTCGATCGCGTTCTTCGCCGGCCGCCGCGGAAGGTTCACCGCGCCGGACACAGGACCTCAACCCTGGTTGGCTCCGCGCTCGCCGGCGATCTCCCAGAGCCGTCTGGCGTTGTCACCGAAGAAGGGACCGAAGACTGTTTCTCCGATGTAGCCTTCGCTGGTCACCGTCGTGACATACCCCCACATGCGGTCGTTGCGGTAGTCGTACATCCATGGTCCGCCGCTCGCGCCGTGCTGCGCGATCTGCGGGCAGTCGTCCACGCGGTTGTTGCCGAAGATGGCCATGACGGTGTCGCTGCAGTTGTACTGCCAGCCGCCCTCACTCGGCGGGATGCCCGGATAGCCCCACAGAGAACCGGTGTAGCTGGTGGTGCGGTTGAACGACATGCCGTTGAAACCTGTGACGTCACCGAGCACGGCGCCGTCGCCGCGCGGCCAGACGCTGGCGAAGGCGTAGTCGTAGCCGGACTTGCCTTCCTGGCTCCAGCCCTTGTAGACGTGCATCCAGGCGACCGTCCATGAGCCGTACGACGGGTCGGGCTGATGGTTGTAGTACGGCATGTAGATCATCAGACGGGCCCAGCCGCGGCCGGGGCCGTCGTGGACGCAGTGGCCGGCGGTGGCGATGACGTTGCGCGCAGGACCCGGCACCGCGCCGGCCGAGCAGCTGAAATCGCGGCCTTCCGAGTCGACACCGAAGATCTTGCCGACCGTCGGGGTGGCGAAGAACGCCAGCGAGCCGACCGGGGAGGGCGCCGTCGGCCGGGCGGGTGCGGCGCCGGCCACGGTCACCTCGCGGCCGACTGCCTCGACCGTCTGGCCGGAGGCGCCGCGGACCGCGCCGTCGACGATGTCCTTCGGCGTGGCCCGCGCCATGCGTTCCTGGGTCCAGTAGGCGCGAATCGATTCCGGTGTGCCGAGTCGCACGCTGTCGACCGTGGCCGGGTCGCCGCCGGCGGTGGCAGGGACCGGGAGCGCGGTCAGCGTTGCGGCGAGGAGTAACGTGCCCAGGAGCAGGCGGAGATTTCTCATGACACGGTACTAACGATCATTACTGTGATCTCGGTTGGAACCGGCTGCAAACGTGTGCCTGCGACGCCACGCTGGCCAACTGCTACAACCCCTGGGACAGGCGGGCGTGGAGGGTGTGGTCCGCGCCGCCGAGAGTGCCGCGGAAGACCAGGTCCTGCCGGGGCTGGTCGCCGACGGTGAAGGTCTCGCTGGGCAGCAGATCGTCACCCGAGGTGACGTCGTCCTCCCAGCGCTCGACGGTCCACACGGGGCGGCCGGCGCCGCCGTCCAGCGGTGGAAGGGTTTCATGGGGCGCGAGGCGGGGCCGCGCGCCCTGGATCTGGCTTGCCGGTCAGTGGGGGACAGGCATACCTCGATCGCCGGAGGTCTGGGCGGCGTCTGCGCCTGCCGAAAGGGACCGAGGTGCTCGCACGATCAGGTGGACTTGTTGAGCGCCGCGGCGTACGCGGTGTCCATGCGGGCGCGTACGGTCGGTCCGTCCGGCGGTGGCCGGTGCCGGGCCTGTGATCCGAGGTGGGTCTCGCGTAGTTCGTCCATGTACGCCTCCCATAGTGGGGGTCCACCGCTGACGAGCACCCGCGCGCGGGCGGCGAACTCGTCGGCCACCTCAAGATGTTCGATTCCCCATGCGCTGAGCTGGGCGAAGACCGGGACCAGCTGGATGGCCTGCTCGGTCAGGGAGTAGATGGTCTTCTGCTTGTGGGCGGGGTCGTCGCTCTTGGTGAGCAGGCCGTGTTCGACGAGCGTGGCGAGCCGGTCGGCGAGGATGTTGCTGGAGATCCGCTCCGGGCCGGCGAGCAGCTCACGGAAGTGGCGGGAACCGACGAAGATCACGTCACGCAGGACGAGCAGCGTCCAGCGGTCGCCGAAGATCTCCAGCGACAGGTTGACCGGACACCTCGACCGGACGTCCCTCCGCATGGATTCACCTCCGATTCCATTGTCGAACTGGTTGTGTTCTTGTACCAGCACTTTCTAGGCTAGAAGCGGTTGCAAAACAATAGCGGTTGTGTTTTGCCAGCGAAGCAACTGAGGGGGCAGACCCGGCGGGAACAGCATGAGGAACCAGGCTGTCGCCTCAGCGGACGGGAGAACCGACATGACCACGGTGAGAGGAGACAGCCATGGAGAAGGAAACAACGAACCACGGCGGGCCCTCCGGCTGCTGCGCGGCAGGGTCAGCCTCGCCGCCGTCGGCCACGGCCGGCGCCACCGACGCACCGGGCCTGCCCGCGGCCGTCGACCGGGCCACCTTCCAGGCCGAGCTGGACAGGCTGCGGGCTCGGGAGAAGGCGCACACCAGGGAAGGCGACGCGATCGCCGCGTCCCGACGCCGCCTGCCCATGGTCGAGGTAGACGCCGGCATCGCGCTGATCGGGCCCAACGGGCCGACCACTCTGCTCGACGCGTTCGAAGGGCGCCGGCAGCTCATCGCCTACTACTTCATGTGGTACCCCGGGAACCCCGCGGCCGAGCAGTGCGAGGGCTGTACGTGGTGCGCCACCCAGGTCGCGGAGCTGTCCTACCTTCATTCTCGCGACATCACCTACGCGGTCTTCTGCCAGGGGCCGTACGACGAAAGCGCCCGCTACCACGACTTCATGGGCTGGGACGTGCCGTGGTACTCGGCGCAGGACTCCCTCGACACGCTCCTCGTCGGACGCCACATCGGCATGATGCACCTCGTGTGCTACGTACGGGACGGTGACCGCGTCTTCGAAACCTACTGGACGACCCGCCGCGGCGTAGAGGTGATGGACTACAGCTACGCGCTCATGGACCTCACCGTGTACGGACGTCAGGAGCCGCAGGAGGACTCGCCTCCCGGCTGGCCACAACCGTGGGGGGGCCGGCTCCAGCAGTGTCACGCGGATCAACGGACGCCCCATCGCCCACTGGTCGCGCCTCGAGGCCGGCCGCTCCGACGACCTCACGGCCGGGCCCTGATCGTCAGTGGGAAGGAGTGCTCCTCAACGCCGAGCGCGGCTTCCTCCGGGGAACGCCGGGGTGTCGTCTCCCGCACCGTGCTCACTGCGCCGGCGCGGCGCTGCGATGCTCCTGCGGACTGATGCCGTACACCCGCTTGAACGCCGAGCTGAGGGCGAACCCGCTGCCGTAGCCGACCTGCCGGGCGACGGCGTTCAGCGTGGCGTCAGATTGGCGCAGCAGGTCGGCGGCCAGGGCCAGGCGCCACTCGGTCAGGTAGGTCATCGGCGGCGTGCCGACGGTGTTGCGGAAGCACTCGGCCAGCGTCGCCCGTGACACGCCGACCTCGGCGGCGACCCGCGCCAGCGTCCAGTCGTTCGCCGGGTCCTCGTGGAACAGGCGCAGCGCCTCGCCGGCCACCGGGTGGGTGTAGGCCCGGTACCAGGCCGGGGCCTCGGTCTCGGGCCGGTCGAACCACACCCGCAGCACCGAGATGAGCAGCAGGTCGAGCAGGCGGTCGAGCATCACGCCCTGGGCCGCCCCCTGTTTGGTGACCTCGCCGGCCAGCACCGGGATGAGCGTCGAGTCCCACGTGTCTTCGGACACGACCAGCAGCGGCGGCAGCACGTCGAGCAGGCGCTGGCCGACGGCGCCGACCTCCTCGTACACGCCGAGCAGCAGCTGCACCGACCCGTCGGGGTTGCTGCCCCACGTGCGCACCCCCAGCGCCATCCGCTCGCGCAGCTCGACGCCCTCGGGCGTGACGCACTGCTGGCCGGGGTGCACGATGACCTGCGGCGGGGTCGCCCTGTCGTCGCTCATCACGTAGGGGTCCGGCCCACGGACGATGGCGACGTCACCCGGGCGCAGCCGCACCGGCTCGCCGTGGTCGGGCTCGAAGCACGCTTCGCCGCTGAGCATAACGGCGAGGCACAGCGGCGAGCCGTCCTGGACCCGGATCGACCATGGGGGGTCCAGCACGATGCGGAGGAGGAAGGCGCCGCTGGCCCGCGGCCCCTCGAGCAACCCTGCGAGTGCGTCCACCCGCTCAAGAGTAGACGATCGGATATGCATTCCGGCATCTCAGCCATGGACCATCCAGATGGTGCCATCCAGGCTGTAGCCATGACTACAAACGAGCACACGACGTTGGTCCTCGGTGGTACCGGCCGGGTCGGCCGCAGGGTGACGCAGAGGCTGATCGAGCGAGGCGTGAACGTGCGGGTCGGCTCCCGCACCGGGGAGCCCCCGTTCGACTGGGAGGACCCCTCAACCTGGGCCGGCGCCGTCGCCGGCGTCAAGTCGGCCTACCTGATGTACTACCCCGAGGTCGAGTGGCCCGGCGCCGGCGACGCCATCGCCGCCGTGGCCCGGCTGGCGGTCGACGCCGGCGTCGAGCGCCTGGTCCTCCTGTCCGCCCGCAACCAGGACGAGGCCGCCCGGTGCGAGGACGCCGTGACGAGCCTCCCGGTGGAGTGGACCATCGTCGCCCCGGCCTCGTTCAACCAGAACTTCGACGAGGGCGTGTTTCTCGAGCCGCTGCGCCACGGCGTGCTGGCTCTGCCCGCCGGCGACAACGCCGACCCGTTCATCGACGCCAACGACATCGCCGACGTCGCGGTGGCGGCCCTCACCGAGGACGGCCACGTGGGGGAGCGCTACGAGCTGACGGGCCCCCGCCTGTGGACCTTCGCCGAAGGCGTCGGGGAGATCGCCCGGGCGACGGGCCGCGAGCTCCGCTACGTGCCGATCACCCGGGACCAGTTCGCCGACACAGTCGTCAACGACGGCGCCCCGCGCGAGTTCGCCGAGCCGCTGGCCACGCTCATCTCCGAGTTCTTCGACGGCCGGAACAGCTCGCTGGCCGACGGCGTCGAGCGTGCCCTGGACCGCAAGCCCCGCGACTTCGCGGACTGGGTGGCCGAGCTCGCCCCCACCGGCGTGTGGGACGCCGCCTAGATGAACGCTGCTCGATTACGGGGCCAACCCGCGTCGGCCGATGCCCAGGGCCGGCGGCGCGGGGGCTCCGCACACGGAGGTGGGGGTCGCGGCATCTTCGAATGCCGGGCATCCTAGAGGGAGCGCGACTGGCGGCAAGAGGATGGAATCGACCATCGGGGAGCTCGTCGTGGAAGCCGACCGCCTGGGCGACCACTCCTCGAGGAGACGTATGTCCAGCACACGCCTGCTGCCCGGCGGTCCGGTCGCCGAGAGCGTACTCAACGACGTGGCCGCCCGCGCCGCCGTACTGACAGAGAAGGGCGTCACCCCGTCCCTGGCCACCATCCTCGTCGGCGACGACGACGCCAGCGCCGGATACATCCGCATCAAGCAGCGTCAGGCCGCCGAGCTCGGCTTCGACTCGCCGCACACGCACCTGCCCGCCGACGCCACCCAGGCCGACCTGCACGCCGCCATCGCCGCCCACAACGACGACCCGGCGGTGCATGGGCTGCTGGTGCAGTACCCGGTGCCAGGGCACCTCGACTACGACGCCGCGCTCCAGGCCATGGACCCGGACAAGGACGTCGACGGGATGCACCCGCTCAACATGGGCCGCCTGGCCCTCGGCATGCCGGGCCCGTTGCCGTGCACGCCGGCGGGCATCGAGGCCCTGCTCGCGTACTACGACATTCCGGTGTCCGGGCGCGAGGTCGTCATCCTCGGCCGCGGCGCCACCCTCGGACGGCCCCTGGCCATGCTGCTCAGCCAGAAGCGCCCGACGGCCAACGCCGCCGTCACCGTGGTCCACACCGGTGTGCCCGACTGGGCGCGCTACACCCAGCGAGCCGACATCCTCATCGCCGCGGCGGGCGTGCCGGGCATCATCCAGCCCGAGCACGTCAAGCCGGGCGCGGTCGTGGTCGGCGGCGGGGTCCGCTACGAGGGCCGCCGCCTGCTGCCGGACGTGGACGAGTCGGTCGAGAGCGTGGCGGGCGCGATCACGCCGCGCGTGGGCGGGGTGGGGCCCACCACGGTCGCGATGCTGTTCCGCAACGCCATCACGGCGGCGGAACGTGCGGTGGCGGGCGCCTGAGGCGTGGCCTGTGGGCCATGGTTCACGCCTCGACGTCGTCCCGGCTGGCCGAGCGACGCCTACCGGCTGGCTGCCGGTGCCGCGCGGCCGTCGGCGGCGTCCCCTACCATCGCTGGCCATGAAGATCACCGACACGACGGATCGTGCCGTCTCGGACGCTCTGGGCGCACAGGACCGGGTGCTTCCGAAGGTGCCGATGCCGTCGTACGGCGGGATCAGCTCGCACGACCGGCCGTCCGTGGCGTTCAGCGCGCTGCGAATCGTCACGACGGGGATCGACCGCGAGATCTGGTGACGGTCAGCGGGTGCGCGGACATCCAGGATGGAGACGTGTGGAAGCGAGAAGATCCCTGTATGGCGGCTTGGTGTTCAAGCTGTCGCCGGACTACCGCGATGTCAGTCGTTCGTTGGCCCTACGTATGTGATGGGTTGTGCCGCAGGCAGGTCTGCGCCGGGAATGTCGGTCAGAATGACAGCGCCGCTGTGCTGGGGCCGGCCTGCTGCCATCCGGCTACTGTTGCTCCGCATGACTCACACTGAGATCGAGATCAGCGCGGAGTTGGTGCGGGATTTGCTGCGTGACCAGCACCCCGACCTGGCCGATTACCCTGTGCGGCTCGGCGCGCGTGGCTGGGACAACCAGCTGTGGCGGCTCGGCGACGACCTCGCCGTCCGGTTGCCCTGGGCGACGCAGGACGCAGACGCGCTGCTGCGAAAGGAGCACACCTGGCTGCCCGCTCTCGCCCCGCGCCTTCCTCTGCCGGTTCCCGTCCCGCAGCGCCTCGGCGAGCCCTCCGCTCTGTTTCCACGACCTTGGATCGTCACCACCTGGGTGCCGGGCGAGCCTGCCGACCGCGCCCCCGTCACGCGCGCCGCGGAGGCTGCCGACGCCCTGGCCGGTTTCCTGACGGCTTTGCACCAACCCGCCCCCGAACAGGCTCCCGCAGGGCGGGACCGCGGAGGGTCGCTGGCCGACTACTCCGAGGGGTTCGTCAAGGGGCTCGCCTCGGCCACCGAGATGGGGCTGATCCCCGACCCAGACGCCGTCCGCGCGGTCTGGGACGACGCCGCCGCCGCGCCTGACTGGACGGGCCCGGCGCTTTGGCTCCACGGCGACCTGCATCCGGCCAACGTCCTCACCGAGGACGGCACCATCTGCGGCGTGATCGACTTCGGAGACCTCTTCGCCGGCGATCCGGCCGGCGACCTCGCCGCCGCCTGGAACCTGCTGCCGGACGGCGCCGCCGACCGCTTTTATGACGCCTACCGGCCGGCCCCGGACGCCGCGACCCTGCGCCGCGCACGCGGATGGGCGGTACGCCGCGCTCTCGGCGGCATCCATATCGGAGAAGCCGGCGTCCGCGGCCGCCCAGGAGGCAAGGCCACGTGGGGCCCACCCGCCCACGCCGCACTGCGACGCCTCATCGCAACGGCCCACCGCTGATCAACCGCTTCCCACTCGCTCCGTGCCTTCGAGCCGGGCATGGTCATGCTCGGCATGCTGGGGTTACTTGCCTGACATGGCTTCACGGCCCATGCGGCTGACCAGCACGTTCGCTTGACAACCCCAGACAACGATGGATGCAGGGTGCGGATGCCATGGCGTCATACCGCTGATGAGGCGGGGAGACGCGCATTTCGTCGCCTCGCCATGGTGCGCGCGGGAACGCCCGGCCGGGAGGGCAGACCTCGCCCTCCAAGCCGGACCCGCACCTCGTGGGCCACCCGTGGGCAGGCCCGGTCCGTCTCCTGGCCTGCCGGGCCGCGACTCAGCTGTTCGCGCGGATGGTCTTGTTGATCCATTCGCTGTAGGCGGGCACGTTGGTGTAGAGGCCGGGACCCTGCTCGCAGGAGGGGCTCTTGGCGCCGGGGCCGGAGGTGACGCCGATCAGCTCCCAGCGTCCGCCGCGGCCGCGCTGGATCTGGGGGCCGCCGGAGTCGCCGTTGCAGGCCATGGCCTTGGGCTTCTGGCTGACCGTGCACAGGCGGGTGTCATCGGCGAAGCCGGGGCCGCACTCGGAGACCGCGCCGCGGCGGGTGTCGAGCTGGCGCAGTTCCTTGGCCATCTTCCAGTCAGCCGGATTGGTGCTGAACTTGGTGATGCCGAAGCCGATGATCCGGGTCGGCGTGCCGGGCTTGCCCGCCTGGTCGGCGATCTTGATGGGCGTGATGCTGACCGGGCGGTCCAGGCGGACCAGCGCGATGTCGTTCTTGTTCGGCGAGTGCTGGGCGTAGTCCGGGTGCAGGAACGCCTGCGCGATCTTGCGGACGGTTCCGCCGGACTTCCGCTTGTCGCTGCCGACGCGCACCGTCCCCTCCGGGATCGAGCCGATCTCCATGTCGAGGCAGTGCGCCGCGGTCACGACCCACTGCGGGTTGATCAGGGCCGCGCCGCAGTTGCCGTCCATGAGGCCCATGAGAGGGGCCGTGGTCGGGATGGTCGCCATGAAGGGGTAGGACTCGGTGGGCTTGGAGCCGTTGATGATCGCTCCGGCGCTCCCGGCGGTGACCGCGAGGCAGGCCGCGCCGGCCAGCGCGACGACGGCGGAGCGGGAGACGATACGGCGGAACGAGGTGGTGCCAGACACGGGTGAAGCCCCTTCATCGGTTGTTTGTGACGTTATGAAGCTATATGTCTGGCTTTTTCGGGGCGATCATGCCAGCAGGCCTGCACGCGGTAGGGATAACCCCACCCGACCAGGGCGGATGCGCCCAACGGTGCGCGAACCACAGGGAGTCGGCCGCCCTCGCACCTGGCCAGGCCGAGCCCGCAAGATCTTCCATGGCAAGAACGGGCCGTTTGTTCGTGCTGAGCACGGTGGCGCCTGGCCGGCCTACATGTGTTGTGAAGACCGGTAGCGTTCGAGCCCCGAACCGGCCACGGCTCCGGGGCTCGTAGCGGGCCCCAACAGGGGCGTTACGCCTCGGCCTGCTCCGGGGTGGAGGGGGTCGGCAGAGGTGCTGCGGGCGCACGGTGGCGTGCGGTCGTCAGGTGGTAGAGCAGCGCCAGGGTCGTGACACCGGCGGCCGGCAGCCCCAGCGCGGTGGGCACGATGGCGAACCACTCCTGGGCCAGTCCGCCCAGGCCGCCGCCGAGGGCTATCCCGACGTAGATGGCCGAGGAGTTGAGGCCGAGCAGAACCGGTGCTGCGGCCGGACTGAGGGCGATGAGTCGGTGTTGCTGGGGCACGACGATGACGCCCAGGGCCGCACCCCAGATCGCGGCCCATGCCAGGGTGGACACGAGCGTGGCGGTCGCCACCGAAGTGAGGGCAAGGGCGACGGCGGCGATGGCGAGGGGTCCGGTCAACACGTGCGCGGGGTCGTGCCGGTCGACCAGCCGTCCGGCGATGACGTTTCCGGTCAGGATGCCGATTCCCCAGGCCAGCAGGATGACGGTGAGCAGCGATTCGGAGCCGCCGGTCGCATCCTGTAGGGCCGGGCCGATGTAGGTGTAGAGGGTGTAGGCGCCGAAGAAGACCAGCGTGGTGACGGCCAGCAGCGCGAGGACCCGGCCCTGCTTGAGCGGGCGCAGCCGGTCGCCCAGTGAGGCGGCGGGGAGCGTCACCTTGGGCAGGCCGGCGGCGATTCCGAGGATCGCGACAAGGCCGATCCCGGCGACGGCCCACAGGGTGATGTGCCAGTCGGTACGGCCGATCAGCGTGCCGAGAGGAAGGCCCAACGCCGTCGCCAACGTGAGGCCGCCCAACACGAAGGCCAGTGCCCTGCCTCGGCGTTCCGGGGGTGCGATGGCCCCCGCAGTGCTGGAGGCGGCGGAGTTGATCATCCCGGCCCCGACCGCGGTGACGATGCGAGCGATCATCACTATCTCGTAGCTGGTGCCCAGGGCGGTGACAGCGTTGCCGACCACGAAGACACTCAACGCGATCAGTAGCGCTGACCGCCTGTCCAGTCCACTGGTGAGCGCGCCCATGACGGGCGCCGACAGGGCCATCACCAGGGCGAACACCGTCACCAGCTGCCCGGCGGCCGGAGTGGAGACCTGCAGGTCGGTGGCGATGGCGGGGAGCAGACCCGCGATGACGTAGCTGTCGGTGCCGACGGCGAAGGTCGCCAGGGCCAGAGGAAGCAGTCGTTTCAACACCGGGTGGTGCCGCCTTTCCAGAGGAACCTCAGAAGTACCGGGCGGAAGCCTAAGCAATATATGGATGCTTGTCCATGTATCCATGGGTTGGTAGGGTGCGGGTTGTGCGGAACACGGGGGGCGGCGATGCGTGAGGTGTCACAGCCGGCGACCGAGGCCATCCGGCTGGTCGAGGTGCTGCGCGCTCTGGCCGATCCGGTGAGGCTGGACCTCGTCCTGCGGCTCGACCGGCTGGGCGAGGACTCCTGCAACGCGATCGGCGCCGAAATCGACGTGCATCAGACGACGCTGTCGCACCACTACCGGGTGCTGCGCGAGGCCGGCGTGACGTGGACGACTGTGCAGGGCCGATCCCGGCTGGTACGGCTGCGCAGACAGGACCTCGACGCACTGTTCCCCGGCCTGCTCGACTCTGTGCTGAGCGCACAGGGCCGAACCCGCGATACCGCGACCACCAACACTGTCGGGGCGCCGTAGGCGCGGGACTGCGGGAGCCGTGTTGGGTCGGGCCGGGGCGCCCTGTCGTGATCGCTCATGGTGGGTTCCCCGGCCCGTCCGCCGCACTCGGCGTGCGGTGTCTCCACGCACGGGCAGATCAGCCTCTCGACGACCTGGCGAAGTTGGACGGCGGTGACCGCCAGGACATCTGCATCTGGTTCCAAGCGGATTGCGTCCAGCAGGGCGGTCCAGGAAGTGCGGCCCGGCTCCAGCGCGGCCACGATCGAGTACGGCAACCCCGGGATCATCCGATGCTTGTTCTTGCCCCGGCCGTAGGTGTGGCAGAACGAGCGTCTCGGCACGGTGGCCGCGTCGGGCGCAGCCATGGTGAGACGTCGACGGCCAGCACGAGCCGCCCGTCGACGGCCCGCGGCAGCGGCAGCGCGGACAGGGCCATGCGTACCCGTGCGATGTTGAGTCGACCGTGGTCGAGCCCGTGGTGAAAAGCCCCGCGCCGGTGCTCAGGGGCCGGTGCCGGCCCGACCAGCGTCTGGACCGGCCCATCCGCGCACAGCACCGCGTCGGTCAGCTCGAACAACTCCTCGCCGCGACTCCGTCGGGCAGGCGAACGCGTAATAGATCGCCATCGACACCAAACAGGGCAAAGGCAAAGTTCAGAGGTTGCATCGCAACCTCAGGCGTCGCCGACCGGCGGTGACTTGACGAAGGCGCCGGCGGAGGCGGCGAGGACGGCGGTCCTGGCCGCCTCGTCGGGAAGGTCCGGGTCGGCTGGCGTACGGAGAAGTACCAACTGGTGGTACAGCGGCGCGGTGGCGGCGATGAGGAGTCGCCGCGCGTCGGTGTCCGGAGGGAGTTCGCCGCGGCGAACGGCTCGGCTGACGATGACCTCACAGCGGGCGTAGCGGTCCTCCCAGAGTCGCCGCACGCCGAGGGCGGCTTCTTCGGAGCGGAACGAGGCGGCGATCAGGGCCGTGGCGATCGACGGCCGCGCGGTCAGGGCCGCCTGGTTCTCGTGGTTCAGCGCCGCCAGGTCGCCGTGCAGGGAGCCGGTGTCCTGGGGCTGCCAGTCATCGTCACTCGTCGCCTCGAACAGGTCGGCGAGCAGGCCGCCGACATCTCGCCAGCGCCGGTACACCGTTGCGCGATGCACACCCGCACGGGCCGCGACCGCCTCCAGGGTGAGCTCGTCGTATCCGCGCTCACCGAGCTCCTCGCGCACCGCGTCAAGCACCTGCGCACGAATACGGGCAGTACGGCCGCCGGGGCGGCGTCGGGTCGGTGGCGTCGGCCGGGTGTCCTCCGGTCGTGGTGCTGGGGTGGTCATCGCTGGTCATCCGGTTTGCTCAGTGAACGGTGTCGTGGCAGGATCTTAATGTAGCAGCTGTCGCATTAGTGGACAGGGGGCGAGACGCTGCTGCTGTCCGGTGGACGGCCGGCCAGCCGGCATCGTGTGCCGGCCACGGTCGAACAGGCCGAGGAAAGCAGCCGCTCGGGCCGCGGGACCGGCCGGTCGTCAGCCACGATCGCCTGCCGTGTCGGCGCCGGCAGGGCGGCCATCCGGCCGTGCACGCGACTCCGGCGTCCCGCGCCAAGGCCTGACGTCTTCCAGGCCGCAGACAGCTTCAGGAAGGAAACGATTCGTGATGTCAGCTGTTCCCGCCGACCCGACCGTCGTGCATCCCATGCCCGAACAGCCGCGTCTGGTGCTGCTGAAGCCCCTGATCACCTCGCCGCTGATCGAGGTCGGGGAGTTCTCCTACTACGACGATCCTGATGATCCGACCGCCTTCGAGACCCGTAACGTGCTGTACCACTACGGGCCGGAGAGACTGGTCATCGGGAAGTTCTGCGCGTTGGGCGAGGGCGTGCGGTTCATCATGAACGGCGCCAACCACCGCATGGATGGCCCCTCGACGTTCCCCTTCCCCATCATGGGCGGTTCCTGGGCCGAGCACTTCGACCTCATCACCGGCCTGCCAGGACGGGGTGACACCGTGGTGGGCAACGACGTCTGGCTCGGTTATCGGTCCGTGGTGATGCCCGGCGTCCGCATCGGCCACGGAGCGGTCATCGCCTCCGGTTCCGTCGTCGTCGACGACGTCCCCGACTACGGCATCGTCGGCGGCAACCCGGCCCGTCTCATCCGCACCCGCTACAGCGACGAGGACGTCGCCCGGCTGCTGGCACTGGCCTGGTGGGACTGGCCGGCGGAGCACATCACGGGGCACGTGCGGACGATCATGTCGGGCAGCATCACCGGCCTGGAAGCCGCCGCCCCAGTCCACGAATGAGCGATCTTCCGTGTCCGCCAGCGGACGCTCTGCCGGCTGTCTCGGAACTCGATGTTTGAGGGGCCGGTGCCGGCACGACGCACCCCACCAGGTTCACGCATTCCGTCGCCGCTGGTCAGGCGAGGAAGTCGTAGGTGCTCACGTCGGGTGATGGCCGCGCAGGGCCGCTGGGATCATGGAAGGGCAAGCTCGCCGCAGCCGCCACCACAGGCGCAACGGAAGGACTGACACGTATGATCTTCACCCAAGCCGAACGCGACTACCTGGATTCGCAGCACATCGGGCGGCTGGCCACCGTCTCGCCCGACGGGCAGGTGCAGAACAACCCGACCAACTTCTTCCTCGATGCCGACACCGGCACGATCGTCATCGGCGGGGGCGCGCTGGGCAGGACGAAGAAGTTCCGGAACGTCCTGCAGGGCAGCACGGTCGCGTTCGTCGTGGACGACCTTGCGACGGTCGATCCGTGGACGCCCAGGGGCATCGAGATCCGGGGCAAGGCAGCGGCGCTGACCGACCACGAGCCGCCCCTGCCCGGCCTGTCTCGAGAGATCATCAGAATCACGCCCACCAAGGTCATCTCATGGGGGCTGGGCGGGCCGCGAGCGAGCCGTACGGTATGACGCACCGCTCCGAAGGCGCGGCATGACGTGCGCCGTCGAGCGTCCTACACCGGTACTCCTCGAACCCGCTCACCGCCTCCGCCCGCCGGCCCGGCCCGGCACATAGCAATGCTCCGGCCCGGCCTGGCGTCCACGAACCAGGGTTGAGGCGGCTGCCCGAGTGGGGAGCCGTGACGGCTTCGCGGGAGACGCGCAGGAACGAGCCCGACGATTGTCGTTCACGCCTGAAACGTACTGGCCTGCCGTCCGCCGCCCTCGGCGTGCGAGGTGCGGAAGGTCCGGCGGTAGGTGTCGGGCGGCACGCCGACCGTGCGGTTGAAGTGCCGGCGCAACGTCGTGCCGGTGCCCATGCCGGTGGCTGCCGCGATCGCCTCGACACTGTCGTCGGTGGTCTCCAGCAGTTCCTGGGCGCGGCGGATCCGCTGGGTCAGCAGCCATTGCAGCGGGGTGGTGCCGGCCACCGACCTGAAATGGCGGCCCAGGTTGCGCGAGCTCATGGCGGCCTGGCGCGCCAGGTCCTCCACGGTCAGCGGATGGTCCAGCCGTTCGATCGCCCACGGGAACAGCTCCGCCAGCGGGTGGTTCTCCTGCGCGGGCACCGGCGAGGTGACGAACTGGGCCTGGCCGCCGGCCCGGTGCGGCGGCACGACCAGCCGGCGCGCGACCGCGTTCGCGACCGCAGAACCGTGGTCGAGGCGGACGAGGTGCAGGCACAGGTCCATTGCGGCGGCCTTGCCTGCCGAGGTGAGCACGCTGCCGTTGTCCACGTAGAGCACGTCAGGATCGACCCCCACCCGGGGATAGCGCGTGGCCAGCGCGCCGGTGTGCGCCCAGTGCGTGGTCGCGCGCCGCCCGTCCAGCAGGCCGGCGGCGGCCAGCACGAACGCGCCCGTGCAGAGGGCTGCCACGCGCGCACCCGCCTGGTGGGCCGCGCGCACCGCGTCGATGAGGTCGCCGGGCGGGTCCGCGTCGACATCGGCCCACGCCGGGACGATCACGACGTCGGCGCTCGGCAGCCGGTCGAACCCGTAGTCGGGCTCCAGCCGGAACCTGCCGGCCTGTACGACGCCTGGCCCGCATCCGATGAGGCGGTACCAGGGGCCGACCATGCCGGCCGGTGCGGTGCCGAACACCTCGTAGGCCACCGACAGTTCGAAATGCAGCATCCCGTCCGTGACGGCGACCGCGACAGTCTTCATGTCCGGAATTGTACGGGGTATGGCGTTCCAGACACTCGTGCGGAACGGCTCCCTCCGCCATGCTCTCTGCAGTGGAACAACTGAGCACGATGGGGGAAATGATGGAATCGGGTCAGGCAGTCGCGGTCTTCGGCGCGTACGGGCACACCGGCCGCTTCGTGGTGGCGGAGCTGCGGGATCGCGGGTTCGTCCCGGTCGTCTCCGGCCGCGACGCCGTGAAGCTGGAAGCGCTGGCGGCGTCGTTCCCAGGGCTCGACGTCCGGCCCGCGTCGGTCGACGATCCGGCGTCGCTCGACCGCGCGCTGGCCGGCACGGCAGCTGTGATCAACAGCGCGGGGCCCTTCGCCGCGACGGCCGCCCCGGTGATCGAGGCGGCGCTGCGCGCCGGCATCCCGTACGTGGACGTGGCGGCCGAGATCGAGGCCAACGCCGACACGTTCGCGCACTTCGCGCAGCGCGCCCACGCCGCCGGGACCGTGATCGTCCCCGCGATGGCCTTCTTCGGCGGTCTCGGCGACCTGCTGGCCACCGCCGCGATGGGCGACTGGACGGCCGCCGACGAGGCGCACGTCGCGTACGCGCTGAGCAGCTGGCACCCCACCGCGGGGACGCGCGACGCGGGAACAGTCTCCCGGGAACGGCGGGACGGCCGGCGGGTCCGCTTCACCAACGGGAAGCTGGAGTACCACCAGGACGCTCTGCCGTCCCTGAAGTGGACGTTTCCCGAGCCGATGGGCGTGCGGCCCGTCTTCGGGGAGTTCAGCATGGCCGACGTCGTCACGATCCCCAGCCATCTGGCGATCCCCGAGGTGCGCTCGTACATGACGGTCGAAGCGGTCGAGGACCTGTCGGCCCCGGACACTCCGGCGCCGGCGCCGGCCGACGAACGCGGGCGCTCCGACCAGACGTTCCTCGTCGATGTCGTCGTGCGCTCCGGCGGCGTGGAACGGCGCGCCACGGCGAGCGGCCAGGACATCTACGCCGTCAGCGCGCCGCTCGCGGTGGAGGCGGTCCGCCGCATCCTCACCGGTCAGACCAGGACGACCGGGGTCGCCTCCGCTGGGGAGATCTTCGACGCGGCCGACTTCCTCCGCGCGCTGTCCGCGCACCTGTCCTTCGAACTGCGTCAGTAGCCGCCGTGACGCACAGCAGTGCCCTGTCTGCATCTGGGCGGGTGATCCTTGAGCTCCCGGCGTCCGGTCACCGCTTGTGGCCGGTGGCGGTCAAGGTGTATCCGCCGATCACCCCGAGGCCTGTCAGCGCCTGCGCCACCAGGTAGGGGATCAGATCGGCCGGCTGTACGGCGAGGGCGACGAGGGCGGGCGCGCAGCCGAGCAGGGCGAGGTCGACGCCGGTCATCGCCCACAGCAGCGGCCCGGTTGGAATCGCGCCGCCGGGCGTGTCGATGATGGGCAGGGAGTGGTCGACCGGCCGCCGGCCGGCTACGCGCAGCGCCGCCGCCGCCAGCGCGGGTGCGCACGCGGGCCCGAGCAGCCACCATGGCCCGGCGGACAGGGCGCCGGCGGCGCTCATCCCGGCCAGGGCGGCGCTCAGCCAGGCCGCTCCCAGCAGGGCGGGAGGCAGGGCGCGTGCGCTCATCGCGGTCCGGCGCCCCACGGCCAGCAGCCGTGACAGCGCGGGATTGTCGCCGTCGCGCCGTGCGCCGGCCGTCACCGACGCGGCCGCGGCCAGCGCGCCGGCCACCACCAGGACGGTGGCCACTTCGGTCAGCCCGGCGGTCACGGCCAGGGAGGGCAGGGCGCAGGAGGTGACCAGCACCGCGAACCGGACCGGCCGGCGGGCGGTGCGGCGGACTTCTTGCCAGGCCAGTGCCCACGCGCCGCGCACGGGCCACGGTCGTGAGCGCAGCGTGCGGGCCCGCCAGTGATTGTCTTCTGCCGCCCAGGTCAGCGCGCCGGGATCCACCATCACGGTCGCCTGCGCGACCTGGCCGCTCCTGGCGGAGGCGGCGATGATCGCGCGGGCGGGTAGGCGGTCGAGCGCGGTCCAGGCCTGCCGTACCAGGAACGTGGCCACCGCGGCCGCGCATCCGGCGGCGGCCGCGGCCAGGCCCACCGGCGCTCCGGCCAGGACCGTGGTCAGGTGCCGTCCGGGGCCGGCACTGAGCACGGCCAGCAGGACGGCCGTCACCACGGTGAACGCGATCAGCGCCTGCACCCATTCGTCCCAGGCGGGGGAGGCCTGCCCCAGGACGGTCAGCGCCATGCCGCCCAGTCCGGCCCCGACGCCGAGCACCAGCGCCGCCGCCAGGCGTAGAGAGGTGTGGTCGGGGGCGCCGAGCGCCGAGATCAACGCCACGCCCAGGACCAACCCGCTCAACACCGAGACCGCCAGCAACGCCAGCGTCGTTTTGCCGAGGACGGTACGGCGTGGCAGCGGCGACAGCAGCCGCCAGGAGGCGTCGGCGGCTGACACCACCACCGGGCCGGCCGCCCGTGCCAGCGTCAGGTAGGCCGCGTAGGCCACGGCCACCAGCGCCAGCCCGGAGCCGGCGCGGGCGGGGTCGGCCTGCCGGGCCAGCGAGCCCAGCGCGGACGCGATCGGCTGGCTGACGATCGCGATGAGCATCGCGGCGCCGAACAACGCCGTGTACCGCTCCTGCCAGCCCTTCATGCGACGGCCTCCAGGGTGACCAGGCGTGCGCCACACTTGTCGGCGAGTTCGTGGTCGTGGGTGGCCATGATCACGGTGCCGCCTTCGGCGGCGTACCGGCGCAGCACGCCCGCCAGCCGGGCGCGGAAGGCGGCGTCCAGCCCACGCTCCGGCTCGTCCAGCAGCAGCAGCCGGCTGGGCCTGATCAGTGCCATGGCCAGTGACAACCGCTGCCGCTGCCCGGTGGACAGGGCAAGCGGGTGCAGGTCGGCCCGCTCGTGCAGGTCGAAGGCCGTCAGTGCCTCTTCCACGCCCAGGCGTCCGCCGTCATGCACCGACACCGCCAGTTCCAGATGTTCGCGCACGCTCATCCCCGGATACCAGGCCGGTTCGTCACCGGTCAGCGCCACCTCGCGCCAGAAGCCCGCCGTGTCGGCCGGGGGCGCGTCCAGCACCTCGACGTGGCCGGCGGATGGGTTGTGCAGCCCGGCAAGGCAGCGCAGCAGGGTCGACTTGCCGACGCCGTTCTCGCCGGCGACGGCGACGATCTGCCCGGGTCCGGCGGTGAGGTCCACCCCGCGCAGCACGGGGCGCCCGCCCAGGTCCACCTGCACGCCCCGGGCGGAGATGATCTCTGTCTTCATGCCCGGGAGTCTAGGGCGGGCCCCTGGCGGTCGTTGGCAGGAATGCCCTGGTTCGAGTGCGGTCGAGCCGCCTCACCTGGACAAGTAACGGGGACCCGACCACCCACGCGGCCACCGGAGCAAGACCTTCGGTGATTTCCAGGCCGAAGGGCGACCGTTCTCCTGCGGGGTGTTCGCGGCTGATTCCCCGACCCGGGGATTCGGGCCGGCCTGGGTCGGGCGGTGGCTACGCGTGCAGCGGTGGCGGGCCGGCGGTGCCCGCTCGCCACGTGTTCTCGATCGTCCGCATCAGCGCCGGGTACACCAGCGCATACCGGAACGGCTTGATCGCGGCCATGTAGGCCGCGCCGAACAGTCCGTTCGGCTTCACCAGGACCGCCATCTGGCCGTGGTAGCCGCCGGATCCGTCCGGGACCCAGCCGATGTGCATGACCGTGTGCACCGTCCCGTTGGCCATCTCTGCCGCCCATTCGTCCTGGAGCAGGTACAGGGACGTGAAGGGGAGGTCGTTGGTGTCGGGGCCCGATGGTTCGTCACGCAGAGCCCTCGGCAGCCGATCCTTGAGCGTGGCCACCCTGGAGCCAAAACCGGCGCTCGGCCGGTCCCAGCCGAGCACCGCGCCGATCTTCCACCGGGCCTCCCAGAGCAGGCGGACGACGAGCGGGGCGCCCTCAGGGAAGTCGCCCTTGACGACCTGCGACACCAGCAGGGGGAGGTCGTCGGGCCCGCCTGGCGTCGGCAGCGCCCACACGTCCTCGACCGCGAAGTCGGTGGTGAGTTCGTGGATCAGCCAGGGACGCGAGGTGTGCGCGGACTTCGGCAGCTTCATTCGTGGTTCTCCAAGGTGATGGGTACGGGCGGGAGGCCGAGAATGCCGCGCACCGCCCTCTCGGTGAGTTCGACGTCGTAGGGCGCGTGGCCGGCAAGCGGGATCGTGACGCCCTCGAGGGCGCCGAGGTAGGCGTCCGCCATCTCCTGGGGTGGCGGCCCGGGCGGGATCGCACCGCTGGCGCGTCCTGCGGCGATCCGGTCGGCGCACTCGGCGAGCAACCCGCCGACGATCTCCGTGATGGCCCGGCCGACGGGATGATCCTGCCCGGCGAACTCCATCCGCAGCGTCATCAGCACCCCGGCGACGTCGCGGCGGCAGTAGACGGCGTGACCCCGCGCGATCAACAGGAGCGCTTCGACAGGGTCGGCCTCGTCGTCGGCGAGCCTGCCGACCTCGGCGTTCCAGCTCTCCTCGACCCAGCGCACCACCGCCAGCGCCAGCTCCTCCTTGTTGGCGAACAGGTGATACAGCGCACCGCGCGTGTATCCCGCCTCGCTGGCCACCCGCTCCAGCACCAGGTTCGCGTACCCGTACGTAGAGAGCCCCCGCGCCGCGGCCTCCAACAGGGCGCTTTTGGTCCGAGCGCGCCGATCCGCCTGCTTCTGACGGCCACCCTCGGAAGCTTTACCTACAGACATGTACGTAGGTTATATTGGCCGGCCCGGCACCCGCAATACGGCCTGAAACGCCGTGCCCGGCGACGATCGCGATTACCACGCTGATGGGAGCGGGTGTCACTTTCCGAAGTCGTGTGTACAGATGTCCTGGGCTTTCGGGGGACTATGCAGAGGACTGTGAAGCACCGGCTTATCCGTAGTTCTCTGCGCTACGGTGTCTCGGGTGCTGGAGCGCGCTCAGGGCGGCTCCATCACCGGAGCCGAGGGAAGGTGACAAGCCACCTCGATCGCGGTGGCACACAGGCCATCTGGACCTTCCCGCGGAGAGCAGTGTGATTCGCCGTCCTACGGCGACTCCGCGGCGGTCAGAGAGTGTCGACGGCGCTCCACGCTGAGGAAGCAGACGATGACGAAGCCGATAGCCGCGGCAGCCGCCGTCCACACGATCGTCTTCACGATGGTCGCGACCACCTCGTTCCTGCCGGGTGGGAGCACGATCATCTGGACGGCGGCGCCGACCGGCACGGTCAATCTCGCGAGGAATCCGATCACTTCCGGATACTTGACGCAGGCGCCTACGGCACCCAGAGGCGCCCCGAAGATGACGCTGGTGACCCACCATATGAGCGGCTCGGACTCGTACCAGGAAGACAAGGGCCCGTCGCTGCGAATGGTGTCCACGATGCTGTAGGCCGCCGTGGCTGCGAGAAGGGCCAGCGCACCCGCGGCACCACCCCGGGCCAGTGCCGCGGGACGGCCCTCCCCAGCGTGAGTGACCAGCCAACCCGTGGCGACCGCCAATCCCGCCCACGCCCAGCCGGAGTCCAGCAGCACGCTCATGATTTCCACGACTGACCACCCACTGGTGGTATGGGCACGGCTTCCAAGATCGGCGTAGCTGTGGGAGATGGCGTTGACGAGGGAGGTCGCCGCACCGAATCCCGCTCCGACCGCCAGGGCACTCACCAGGATTCCCGCAAGTCGGGTCACACGTGAGCGGTCCCGCCGTCGACGGCCTTGTCCCTGATCATCAGTCATGTATGCCTTCCTACCGCACAAGTCATGATGGGCGAGGGGGCCAGGCTGCCCTGTGCGGGATCGACCTCACTCTTACACGCGCAGGCGCTCTACCGCAGGATCGCCGAACTCGCCCAGGAGTACGCGGGCACCGAGCCGCGCAACGTCCTCGTCACGATCACCGAGAACGAGCCGATCGACTGGTCGTTCGGCGACGGTAGGTGATGTCGCCGCAGCAGCGGGTATCGACCGCGGACCTGACGAGGCCGCGCGCCTCCTCACCGCCCGGTATTCGAGCGGCATCGATCGGGAGATGCGGGAACGCGAAGGCGTGACACTTCCGCCGGAGCAGGCGGTGCTGGCCGTACTCGCCGACCCCTCTCCCAGCGCGGACGCGCTCGTCGCCCTGGTCGCTCTCGTTCCCCGCGGGCGCGAGGTGTGGGACCTGTAGGGGCACTTCCGGAATACGGCGACAACGGGCCGCGGAGTGAGATCACTGCTGGTCAGCGTTACGTGAGTGCCGCGTAGGCGGTGGAGCGGCCGATCTTGAGGATGCGGGCGGCCTGGGTGACGGAGGCGCCGTCATCGACCAGGCGGCGCTGGGCGGCGAGTTCGGCGGGACCGATGGCGGGGGTCGTCCAGTCTTCTTCTTGCCGGGCAGTATGGCGCCGGTGGCTTCGCGGCGTTTGGCCGCGGCGATGCCCTCGCCTTGGCGCTCGGCGCGCAGCTCCAGTTCGTACTCGGCGGCCGCGGCAAGGACTGCGAACATGAACCGGCCCTCTTTGGTGTCCAGGTCGAAGTTCTCGGTCAGTGACCCGATCCGCACGCCGCGGTCGCGTAGATCGGTCACGACGGTCAGGACGTGGGCGGCTGAGCGGCCCCAGCGGTCGGACTTCCAGAACTTCAACGTGTCGCCGGGGCGCAGCGCAGCCAAGGCGGCGGCGAATTCGGGCCGTGCGCCGCGGGCACGTCACCACTACGCAACAGTCGCGGCAAGGCCTGACAACTGTTCCAGCCTCCGCGATGTCTCCCCGTCGTCGGGGGTCATCACCATCAGCCGATGGCCCGTCTCCGTGACGTCGGTGGAAACGAAGTTCAGCTGGAGAAGCCCCACCAGCGGACTCTCAAGGCGTTTCACCTCGTAGTGCTGGAGAAGCACGTCGTGGCGGCTCCACAATCGCGCGAACTCGTCCGATCGCTCCAGCAACCGCCCGACCACGCTCGAGGCATCCGCTCCTGCCGGCCCGGCACTCGCCGTGGCACGCATCCTCGCCACCATCCTGGTCGCGACGATGTCGTCGTCGACGTACCGGCTGCGCCAGTCCGGGTCCGTGAAGAACTGCACAGCGCAGTTCCGTTCACCGGATGGGATCAGGTCCAAGTCGGTGAAGAGGTGCCGGTAGGCGCGGTTGTACGCCACCACGTCGAAAAGGCGCGTTTGCAGACACGCGGGATAGGGATCCAGTTTGTCCAGCACCGGCTGAAAGGCCGTCAGCAGAGCCGGGTCGCATACGACCGGATCGGTGGGCGGTGTCCGCACACCGGCAAGCCTCCGCAGGTGCTGCGTTTCCGCCTCGTCCAGATGCAATGCCCGGCCGACCGATCTGAGCACGTGCGTGCTGACATTGATCGGCCGCCCCTGCTCCAGCCAGGTGTACCACGTAACCCCCACCCCTGCGAGCACCGCGACCTCCTCGCGCCGTAGGCCCGGCGTGCGACGTCGTCCGGTGGCCGGAAGCCCGACCCTGTCGGGACTCAACCGCTCGCGCCGGGTGCGGAGGAAGTCGCCGAGCTCACGCCGGGCGCTCGGGGAGATCGTGTCGGTCATGACTCCATACTGCTGCACCCACGGTTGCCCAGCCAGGTTCGGCTAATACCCCCATAAACAGGCTTCTGGTACCCGGATCCGCGAACACGCAGCATCGACACGTGACCACAGCTTCCACCCCAACGACCCGATCCCAGCCACGAACGCTCGGTCTTCCCGGACTCCTCGCCACCCTCGCCGCTCTGCTCCTCTCGGTGGTCAGCTTCGCCGCCGCGGGCATCGCCATACCCGATATCGGCGCGTCACTGCACGCCTCCCCTGCCGAGCAGTCGCTCGTGGTCTCGGTGTATTCACTCGGCTTCGCGGTGCCGATGGTTCTCGGCGGCCGCCTCGGTGACCTCTACGGACGCCGCAGCCTGTTCCTCCTCGGCATGGCCGGCTTCACCCTCTTCTCCTTGGTGGCGGCCCTCTCCCCCACCGTCATCGTCCTGATCGCCGCGCGCGCCCTCACCGGCGTCTCCGCGGCGGCGATGGTTCCCCAGGTGCTCGCAACGATCACCGCATCGACGCAGGGGCGCGAACGCGCCAGAGCCATCGCGTTGTTCGGAGCCACCGCGGGAGGCGCGACAGCGATCGGGCAGATCCTCGGCGGAGTGCTGCTCTCCGTGCCGCTCCTCGGCGCCGGCTGGCGCATGGTGTTCGCGGTGAGTGTCATCATGGGTGTCGTCGCGTTTCTCGCCGCCCTGCGCTGGGTGCCGGCCACCAGTTCCCCCGGCCACCGCTCACTTGACCTGATCGGCACCGTGCTTCTGGGCTCCGCCCTCCTCTCGTTGCTCGTCCCGCTGTCTCAGGGCGCCGCGCTCGGCTGGCCCGCATGGTGCTGGGCACTGCTTGTCGCCGTCCCCGTCCTGTTCGCCGCGTTCTGGAGACGACAGCTCCGGCTGCACCGCGACGACCGCGTCCCGCTGGTTCCGCCGCCCCTGTTCCGCCTGGGTTCCTACCGCGTCGGACTCGTGATGGCACTCATGCTCCAGTCGGCTTTCGGCGCATTCACCTTCCTCTACGCCCTCACCACACAGACCGGGCTGGGCTGGACCCCGATGCACGCCGCTCTCGTGCTGCTTCCGTACGCCCTCTGCTTCTTCGTCGTCTCCGTCTGGTCCGGAAAACTCGTACCGCGCTTCGGATTCCGCCGACTGCTGATCATCGGCGGCGTCATCCAGGCAGCACTGCTTGCGCTCACCGCGACATCGGTGTTCCTGCAAGGCGCCGACCTGAACTCCTGGACTCTCGCCGCATCCCTGGTTGGCGTCGGCATCGGGCAAGCGTTCATGTTCGGGCCCCTCGTCGGCGCGATGATCGCCGACGTCCCCCCAGCCTCCGCCGGTGCCGCATCAGGAGCACTCCAGACGACGCAACAAGCCGCGATGGGCCTCGGCGTCGCCGTAGCCGGCGGACTACTCGCCGCAGTTACTGTCGGATCAGTAGCACCTACCGGCGTCACATACACCACCGCACTCGTCGTGTGCATGATCGTGCAGGCCACCTTCGCCGTCGCCTTCGCGCTCTGCGCCCTCGCCCTCCCCCGCCGCTGATCCTCCGGCTCCCTGACGGAGCTGGGCGCGGACCGGTCACGAGATGGCGGTGATCACGCCGCTGCGGGCCGCCCGCTCCTGTCCGTCCGCATCCGCCGTACATCGCGCGGGCCAGCATCTGCGTGACGGCTGCCAATGAGATGGTCCTGATCAGCCATGACGGCGAGCACTGGGGTTTCCCGGCCGGACGTCCTGAAGGAACAGAGACTATCGAGGAGACCCTTCGCCGGGAAATGCTCGAAGAAGCGTGCGTCACCGTCATCGGTAGCCGCCTGCTTGGATATTCCCGCAGCGAATGCGTGCGCGGGCACGAGTCTGGTCTGGTCCTCATCCGCTCTTACTGGCGCGCGGAGGTCCGGCTTCAGGAATGGGAGCCGGAGTTCGAGATACAGCACCGGCGGCTGGTTCCCGAGTCCGAGGCGAAGAAAATACGTCCGCGATCCCGACCAGGCCGCGACCCGGGTCTCCTGCCGTGCTCTGGAAGAGGCAGCGGCAGGTGACGGCCCCCGGCCCCCGTGAGCGCCATACCCGCCCGCCCAGGGGTCTCGCTGGATATGCCTCGGGAAGCGATCTTCGTCGCCTCGGGAAGCGATCTTCGAGATACCCTCCGCGCCCCAGGCCAGACCTACTCGTGAACACTGCGGGTGCCGAATATTCATCCGTGCAGGTCAAAGACGTGATGGACGGGCTCGGCCTCTGGCGGGTATCGCGAGCGCTACGCCAGAGGACGGCATGATGGTCGGTCGTGTTGCTCGGGCTGCTTCGCCGCCTGCCGGTCGCCAGGCTGCGCCACTTGACGTTGCTGGTTCGGCCGGACACCATCCTGCGCTGGCACCGCGAGCTGGTGCGGCGCCGTGACGCCGCAGCCTGCGTACCCCAGCAGCGTGGACGCCCGCGCACCGTTCGGTCCATCCGCGTCCTGGTGTTGCGACTGGCACGGGAGAACTCCTCATGGGGCTATCGGCGCATCCACGGCGAGCTGGCCGCGCTTGGCATCAAGATCGCCGCCTCCACAGTCTGGGAGATCCTCAAAGACCACGGCATCGACCCGTCGCCCCAACGGGGGCACACCCCCTGGTCCGACTTTCTACGCAGCCAGGCAGTCGCCCTGCTTGCTTGTGACTTCTTCGAGGTTCGCACCCTGACTGGAGCACGCCTGTATGCGCTGGCAGTCATCGAGCACGCCACCCGCCGTGCGGATCCTCGGCGTCACCGCGCATCCCACCGGGCAGTGAGCGACCCAAGTCGGTCGCAACCTCGTCATGGACCTGCAGGACGCCAGCAGCAGGGCCAGGTTCTTGATACGGGACCGGGACGCCAAGTTTGCCGCAGCCTTCGACGCCGTGCTGGTCGATGCTGGAATCCGCATCGTTAAGAGCGGTGTCCGGATACTGCGAATGAATGCGGTCATGGAGCGGTGGATCCAGACCTGTCGGCGCGAACTGCTGGACCGGACGTTGATCTGGAACCAGCACCACCTTCGGCACGCGCTGCGCGAGTTCGAAGCCTTCTACAACGAACACCGGCCGCATCGGGCTCTCCGCCAGGCAGCTCCGCTCCGACCGCTTCCCGATCCCAACGCTGACCCAGCCCGGATCACAGCGCTCGACATCCATCGACGTGATCGACTTGGGGGCATCCTAAGGGAATATCGGCATGCGGCTTGACCTGGCCGGATGATTAATCGGCACCCGCAATGTCAGGCATGTCGGCCGAGGAACCAGAACGGGGCGGCTGAGCTTTGGCGATGGCGCCTCCTTCGCAATCAGGCTCCCGCTCGCCGACCGCTCGGGGTGCGCAATCCGTTGAGCAGGATGTCGAGGAGCCGGTCGGCCTCCTCCGGCTTCGGGTCGGCCTCCGTGGCCAGGGCGATGGCATTGACGAGCTTGAGCAGTTGCCGCACGGTGACGTCGATACGGATCTCGCCCGCCTCCTGAGCCCGGGCCAGTAGGGCGGCGGCTGCGTCGGAGACGGCCTTTCGGCACCATGAATCCTCCGGACCTTCCATCGCCGCCATGAGCGAGGCGGCCAGTCCGTGGGCGGCGCTGCCCTGGGCGGCGACGTCCTTGAGCCAGGACATCAGCGCGGCGGCGGACTGAGGCGCTGACGCCAGTTCCTCGGCCCGGTGGCACAGGCGCTGGATGTGGTCGTGGAAGACGGCTTCGAGCAGCGCCTGGCGGGTGGGGAAGTGGCGGTAGAGCGTCGCGTTGCCGACCCCGGCGGCACGGGCGATGTCGTCGAGCGGCGCCTGGGGGCCGTGCTCAGCGAAGGCGTCGGTGGCCGCGGCGAGGAGGCGTTCATAGTTGCGCAGGGCGTCGGCGCGCCGAGGGCGGGCCGGTGGTCGCGTCACGGTTCTCCTTGCTCGCTTTGCCAAAACGGGGATAGTCCCCGTATCGTACCGTGTTGTTAACCGGGGACTATCCCCGCTTTGTCGAGAGGAGCATAAAGATGGACAACACGATCGTGGTCACGGGTGCCACCGGCACCCAGGGCGGCGCGACGGCGAGGGCTCTGCTGGCCGCCGGGTGGCGGGTGCGTGCCCTGGTACGCGACCCGCAGACGGCCGCCGCCCAAGAATTGGCCCGCGCGGGTGCGCAGCTCGTCCGCGGCGACATGGGGGACCGCGCCCAGCTTGAGACCGCATTCCAGGGCGCGTACGGCGTCTTCAGCGTGCAGCCCACCATGGGCTACCCGGGCACCTCCGCCGATTTCACCATCGAGGACGAGCTGCGTCTGGGCAGAAACGTCGCCGACGCCGCCGCCGAGGCCCGCGTGCGGCACTTCGTGTACGCCTCCGTCGGTTCGGCCGACGCCGACCACGGAATTCGGCGGTGGGAGAGCAAGGCGGAACTGGAGACGTACGCCAAGCAGCTCGGCTTGCCGCTTACGATCTTGCGGCCGGTCCGGTTCATGGAGAACCAGATCGACCCCCGCTTCGGCGCCCGCGATGGTGTCGTTGCCGACGTCATCCGCCCCGACGTACCGGTGCAGCTCATCGCCGGCACCGACATCGGCGTCTTCGCGGCCTTGGCCTTCACCCACCGAGAGCAGTACCTGGACCTGACTCTGGAGCTGGCCGGCGACGAGCGGACCATGCCGGAAATCGCCCACCTGATGAGCCAGACACTCGGCCGCCCGATCACCTACCGCGCCATCCCACGCGAAGCCCTGGCCGACAAGGGGCACGACGCCGTGGCCGGTTACGAGTTCGCCAACCACATGGGCGGCTGGCACGCCGACATCCCGTCCCTGCGTGAGCGCCATCCACGGCTGATGGATTTCGCGACGTGGCTGGAGCGTGAGGGCGCGACCAAGGACGCGGCCGCCCAGAAATCGGCTTGATCAGGGCGAAACCGAGTCAGCCTGGTGAAGTGCCGGGCTCCACCTCCTCAGCGCTTGGCCGCACCACCTAGTGTCATCCGCCTGAAGTTCGCCAGGCAAGTCCGTATGGTGCTGGCTATGGCGCATCCAGGGCCGGCTGCGGTGGAGATCCGGTTATCGGAGAGGGAACGGGCTCGGCTGATCGGCATGTCGGCGGAGCCGTCGAGGGTGGCGGTCCGGGCGAGGATCGTGCTGGCGTGTGCGGGGCCGGGGGTCAGCACCGCGCAGGTGGCGCGAGATCTGGGTCTCGCCGAGAGCACTGTGCGCAAGTGGCGTGCGGCGTTCGCCCGGGGCGGGCTCGAGGCGCTGGCCGACGAAGCGCGCACGGGCCGACCTAAAGCGGAGCTGACGGTGTCCGATGCCGAGCGGTCGGTGCTGCAGCGGTGGGCGCGGCGGGCCAGGTCCGCGCAGGTCCTGGCGATGCGCGCAAAGATCGTGCTGGCCTGTGCGGACGGCACGGACAACAAGCAGATCGCCGAGCAGCTACGGGTGCATCCGGACACGGTGTCCAAATGGCGCCACCGGTTCTTGAAGTTACGACTGGACGGGTTGATCGATGAGGCCCGCCCGGGCCGCCCGCCGTCGATCAGTCTGGATCAGGTCGAGCAGGTAATAGTGGCCACGCTGGAGGAGACGCCAGCCGGTGCCACGCACTGGACTCGCTCCTCGATGGCGCGGCGCAGCGGGCTGTCGGAGTCGACCATCGGCCGGATCTGGCGGGCCTTCGACCTCAAACCGCACCGCACGGCGACGTTCAAGCTGTCGGCCGCGGTCGACCGGCTGCGCGCCGCAGGCGTCTCGGTCAAGGACGAGGACGCCGCCCGGCTGTCCCCGCTCGGCCACGCCCACCTCAACGTTCTGGGCCGCTACTCCATCTCCTCCTCCGCCCCGGCCGAGGGACTGCGGCAGCTCGGCGAGATCCCTGACCTCCCCGACGGTGGCGGCGTGAACGAGGAGGGGGTGTAGGCTTCCGGGCTCGCGGGCCACGACAAGCGTCGTGGTCCCGATGCTTTCCTCGCATGCACGGTGCGCGGGCCGGCCTGGCGATGCGGTGACGCGGCCTGCGGTCACGGCGCGCGGGAGGCTAACGCGGCGTGACCAGGCGGGCCTCGTAGGCGGCGATGACGAGCTGGGCGCGGTCGCGGGCGTTGAGCTTGGCCAGCAGGCGGCCGATATGCGTCTTCACGGTCCCAGGACTCACCTGGAGCTGCGCACTGAGCTCGGCGTTGGACAGTCCGTGGGCGACGAGGGTGAGCACTTCACGCTCCCGGTCCGTCAGCGTGTCGAGCCCGTGAAGGGGCTGCTGGACCGGCCGCCGTACGAACTCCGCGATCAGCCTGGTGGTGACGGTCGGCGCGAGCAGCGTCTCACCCGACGCCACCACTCGGATCCCCTTCAACAGGTCGTCCGGAGGCGCGTCCTTGAGCAGGAACCCGCTGGCACCCGCCCGCAGCGCCGAATAAACGTACTCGTCGAGGTCGAAGGTGGTCAGGATGAGCACCCGGGTGTCCCCGGCGATCTCCCTGGTCGCGGTGATGCCATCCATCTTGGGCATTCTGACGTCCATGAGCACCACGTCGGGTGACTCCGTACGTGCGAGCGCCACCGCCTCCCGCCCGTCGCCCGCCTCCCCGACCACGGTGAGATCGTCCTCCGAATCGATCAGCAAGCGGAAACTGCCGCGCAGGAGCGCCTGATCGTCGGCGATGAGTACCCGAATCACGAGCCTCCCCTGCCGCACCCACCCCAACCAGGCCCGGTCCGCGGACGTCCTCTCCGAACCCGCCGACTCCGCTTTTTCCAGCTCACGCTCAAGATCCTCGTCATCACGTCCATCATGGCCGATCCGCGCCTATCGCTCCCACCACGTCGATGCTTTTCGGAACGCCGGCCGTACGTACCTCCATGCGCCACTGCGGCGCTGTGTCGAATGGCCCGCCGTTCGCGCACGCCCGCGCTCCGCCGGAACGCCCGGCGCTGCGCCCTGTCCCTCCGTCGAAGTCCCAGGCGGGTCAAGGGATCTCCCATGACGCGTGCACGCCGAACCCCGTTCCCGGGAGCGGGCCGGCCTCGAAGGTGCCGCCGTACAGCAGGGTCCGTTCGCGCATCCCCGCCAGCCCGTGCCCGCCCGATCGCCCCGGCAGCACCCGCTGCCCAGGCCCGTCGTCGACCACGGAGATCCGCAACCTTCCATCGGCGACCGACACGCTGGCCTGGCAGTGGGCGGGAGCGGCGTGCTTGACGACGTTGGTGATCGCCTCCTGGACGATGCGGTAAACGGCCGGCGCCATGCTGTCGGGCACGGTTCCGTCCACCGACAGGTCGACCCGCACGCCGGCCTCCGCCGCCTGGCGCGCCAGGGACGGCAGGTCGGCGAGCCGGGGGAGCGGCGCGCTGTCGGGCGCGCTGCCGGGTTCGCGCAGCACGCCGAGAAGGTGGCGCATCTCCGCGAGGGAGCCGCGCCCGATCTCCTCGATGGCCCGCAATGCCTTGCGCCCTTCCTCCGGATGCTTGTCCAGGACCTTGGCCGCCACCCCCGCCTTGACGGTGATCACGCTCATCGAATGGGCGACGACGTCGTGCAGCTCGCGCGCGATCCGCAAGCGCTCGTCGGCTGCTGCCTGCTCGGCCTGCCTCCTGGCCTCGCGGGCGGCGAACTCGCGGCGGGTGCGCGCCGCCGCGCCGAGACTCCAGCTCGCTCCGACGACCAGCCAGGCCGTACCGACGATGAAGACGAGGTCGGGCCAGCCGTTCGCATATCGTGGTGAGCCCGACATCGAGACCAGCAGCGAGCTTCCGTTGACGAGCAGGCCCGACACCAGGGCGATCGCCGATCGCCACACCGGCCGGCCGGTCGCCACCGGGTAGATGGCCAGGGCCGCCACGGCCGTCGGCATCAGCCGGTTGGTCTGCAGCGCCAGCACGGCAAGGCCGATCAGGAGCGCACCGTAGTAGGCGGGCTCCGGCCATACCCGCCGCACCGCCACAGGCACCGCAAGCAGCCAGCAGAGCACGGTGGTCACGGCGTTCGTGGTCAGCTCCGGCGGACTCGCCGTGGACGCCAGCGCGAGCAGCACCGCGACCACGGTGTCGGCCAGGATGAGCGGCCAGGACGGAGGCCGTCGGGCGAGCAGATTCACAGCCCGACGTTATCGAGGAACGGCCGGGGGCGAATCGGAGCACGGGCCGTCGGACCAGGGTCGTACTCCGCCCACGTACGCCCGTACCGTATGACCCTGGTCCGACCCCAAAGATCGGATCCGGCTCCGATGTGCGGCCCACCGCCGTACAGCATCGTTGCCGCCATGAACCGACGCAAACTCATCGCCCTGTGCCTGGCGGCCTGTCTCGCCGTGCCGCTCGGCGGTATCGCGCTGGCCTCGACGCAGGCCCACGACCTCGTGTGGAAGGACTGTGGTGACGGCCTGCGATGCGCCGAGCTGGTCGTTCCCGTGGACTGGGCCGATCCTGGCGGGCCCAGAACCTCGGTGCACGTGGCCAAACTGCCCGCGACGGGCAAGAGCATCGGGCCGCTGATCATCAACTTCGGAGGGCCCGGCACCAGCACGTCGATGCTCAGGCGGAAAAGCGACCCCGACGCTCAGCCGGAGCTGCCGAGCCTGCTCGATGAGTTACAGAGGAGCTTCGACGTCATCGCCATCGATCCGCGCGGCCTGTCGGAGCCCGCGAGCAGCAAGAGGGTGAGCTGCGCGGAGCCCGAGCCCTCCGTCTACGGACTGCTCCTGGCCACGACGAAGCAGGACTGGGACACCCACGCCGCCAAGAACGCGGCCCATCAGGCGAGCTGCCGCAAGGCGGCCAAATCGGCCTGGCGCGGGATGACGGCGTGGAACGTGGCGCACGACATCGACGCCCTGCGCGCCGCACTCGGCCAGGACAAGCTCATTTACGCGGGCAACTCCTACGGCACCGTCTACGCCCAGGCATATCTGGAGCTGTTTCCGCAGCGGGTCGGCCGGATGTACTTCGACGGCACCGCCGATCACACTCAGCAGGAGTTCGAGCCCTGGATACGCAACTACGCGCTCACGCAGGAGCGCCATCTCACTCGCTTCCGCGACTGGTGCGCCCGCCGCACCGACTGCGCCCTGCGCGGCACGGACGCCGGCAAGGCATGGGACGAGCTCGTCGCCAGGGTGCGCCGCGCGCCACTGCCGGCGTCGGCCGGCCGTACGGTGCACGAGGGGCAGCTGTACGCCGGTGCGGTCGAAGGCATGAATCCGGCACTCTGGCCCCAGCTCGCCACCGCCATCCGCAAGGCCCTCGACGGCGACGCCAGCGACTTCCTGGAAGAACTGCTCCCGGACGAGGGCATCGCGTCCGTGAGCCAAGACTCCTTGTGCAACGACTTCATGCCGAAGCCGCCGACATACGAGGAATTCCAGGGCATCGAGGCCAGACTCCGTGAGATCGCGCCGAGGTTCGGCTGGCTCGAGGGACGCTTCGAGCTCGGGCGGTGCTGGGGGCGCAGCGGGGGCGCGTCCTGGGCGCCGCACCCGTTGCGCGTGGAGGACCCCCCGCCGATCCTCTTCGCGATCGGGGAGCTCGACAACAACACCAATTATCTCGGGCAGGCGCACGTGGCCGAGCAGATCCCGTCCGCGCGCGTCCTGTGGCACGGCGACGGCCACGCCCCGTGGGCGCGAAACATCTGCCTGCGGCGGCACGTCAACGCCTACCTGACCACAGGGGAGTTGCCCGCGCCGGGCACGCGCTGCCCCGCCGAGATTATCCAGAAGGTGGGGAAATGATCGAGGTCGCAGAACTGACGAAGCTGTACGGCTCCACCCGCGCGGTGTCCGGGCTCACGTTCGATGTCAAACCCGGACAGGTCACCGGCTTCCTCGGGCACAACGGCGCCGGCAAGTCCACCACCATGCGCATGATCCTCGGCCTCCATACGCCCACGTCGGGCAAGGCGTTGATCAACGGCGTCCGCAAACACGACCTGCGCGACCCCATGCGCGAGGTCGGCGCTATGCTCGACGCCGCAGAGGTGCAGGGCGGGCGCAGCGCGTTCGATCACCTCCAGGCGCTGGCGTATGCGGGCGGGATCGGGCGCCGCAGGGTCGTGGAGGTGCTGGAGGAGGTCAGCCTGGCCGGCGCGGCACGCAAGCGGATCGCCGGGTTCTCCCAGGGGATGCGCCAGCGCCTCGGCATCGCGGCGGCACTGCTCGGTGACCCGGGCGTGCTCATCCTCGACGAGCCGGTCAACGGCCTCGACCCCGACGGCATCCGCTGGCTCAGGACACTGCTCAGATCCCTGGCCGCCGAAGGGCGCACCGTCCTGCTGTCGAGCCACCTGATGACCGAGATGTCCCTCACCGCTGACCGGCTCATCATCATCGGCCAGGGCCGACTGATCGAGGACACCACTACGGCGGACCTGCTGGCCCGCTTCCAGAGCGGCGTACTGGTCCGATCACCCCACGCGGCCCGCCTGTCCAGGGCACTCGAAGCGGCCGGCGCAACCATCCGCCCCGCTCAGGACGCCAACGCCGGTGAGGAGCCGGTGCCCGGTCGGCCCGCAGGCGCTGGAGTCGATGCGCGCCCCGTGCGGGACGCCGGCGCGGGAGAGGAATTGCTGGTGACTGGCCTGACCGCAGCCGCCATCGGCGACATCGCCCTGGCGAACGGCTGTGCCGTTCACGAGCTGGTGTCGCGCCGGACATCACTGGAGGAAGCCTTTATGGAGATCACCCAATGAGCAACGTCGTCGCATCGGAATGGCTCAAGCTACGCTCGCTCCGAGCCACCTATTACGTCCTGGCCTCCACGCTCTCGGCCCTTGCGCTCACCGGCTTCGCCGCCTACTCGATCTCGCACTACTTCGACACCAACGGCCCCGGCGGCGATCCCGTCGGCACGGGTCTCAGCCTCAGCGCCGACATTCCGCCTGTGCTGTTCGGCATGCTGGGCGTGTTCGCCATCTCCGGCGAGTACGCCACCGGCATGATCAGACTCACGCTGACCACGATCCGGAGCCGGTGGATGCTCCTTCTGGCCAAGGCCGCCGTGGTGGCCGCCGTGGCCGCTGTCGCGGGCCAAGTGCTGGCGTTCGCCACCTACTTCACCGCACAGGCCGTGGTGGCCGGGCGTCCGATCGGCGCCTCGTTCGCCGAACATGCGGCCCTGGCCGAGGTGCTGACTACCGGCGCCGGCTCCGCCGTCGCCGGGGTGCTGGGGCTGGGCCTGGCCACGGTCCTGCGGTCGACACCGGGAGCGCTCATCGCGCTGGTCGTCCTCCCGCTGTCCCCGACCGTGCTCGAGCGCTTCCTCCCGGCTCCGTGGAACGACTGGATCAGCTCCCTGACGATTCCGTCACTGGCCAGGCAACTGGCCGCCGTACCTGACGCAGGAGCCTTCGGTCCCTCAACGGCCGCCGTCATCCTGGTGGGTTACGTCGTGGTGTCCTTCCTGCTGGCAACCCTGGCGATCAACCACCGCGACGCATGAACGGACACTTATGGGTGGCCATGTACGTGGAAGGACAGCTATCACGTACATGGCCGCCCGCCGCTTCGCTACGGGTCGGGGCCGCGCCCGAGGTATGTGGGGTGAGTGCCAGTCGGTTGCTCGTGCGGGACGTGACGGTAGACAGCGAACATGCGTGGCGCCCATCGGCGCGGACCACAGCCGCGCACGAGGGAGATCCAGAACGTGGCCGGGATGAATTGGCGTTCCGTAAGGGCCCCAACCGGAGCACCCGCCAGCCGAGACAGAGCCCCAGGTCGAGGTGTTCCGTATAGGTGTTCCGCGTACTGTTCCGGTGAAGGCCCCCTATCCGGAACACTTGGAGCCGTAACCGGAACCCGCGTCGGCTACGGCCGCTGCTCCACCGACGAACAAGACGTCGTGATCCAGACCGAGCAACTCCTGACTTTTGGCGTCCCCGAAGATCGCATCTACATCGACCGCGGGTTCTCCGGCACCATCCGCCGCAACCGCGCTGGCCTTGACCAGGCCCTCGCCGCTGCCTGGAACGGGTCAGTGTTCACTGTCACCAAGTTCGACCGGTTCGCCCGCAACATGGCCGAGGCCAACGAGATCCTCACCGACCTGTCCGGACGCGGCGTCCCGTTCGGACTCGGCGGCTCGGTCTACGACTGGAACGACCCGTTCGGGCGGCTGTTCCTGCAGACCCTCGCCATGGTCGCCGAATTCGAGGCCAACCTCGGACATATGCGCACCCGCGAGGGCATGGCCCTGGCCAAGAAGAACGGCAAACTCAAGGGCAAGCAACCCAAACTGCCCGAACCTGCCCGGCGCTCCATCCGCCGCCGATACGCCGAGGGCGAGGTATCCCTGGCCGACCTGGCCACCGAGTACAGCGTCGGACGCTCCACCATCCACCGCATCATCCACGGGCCAGAAATCTCCAGGTAGGGGGATCACACGCCAAAGCCGGACATCACCCTTTCGGGCAAGATCATTCTCACCGCCAACGGCTGTTCCTAGGTTCCTCAACCCCGAACCAGGCGCGTTCGCCGTCCTGGTCGCTGCCGCCTTGGTCGGCCCTCCGCTCCCGAACGTGGCCCCAGCTCCAAAGTAGCTCTGTGAGTGATCACGTTTGCGGTTCGTGATCGTCACGGGTGGGTTAATCGGGCTGGTTGGTTGGGGTTTCTGCTTGATCGTGTTCGTCTCGGAGACGGTCGTGGCGGAGGGCGGTTCGGTGCGTCGGGAGTGGGAGCCGGAGGAGCTGATCGCGGCGTGGACGCTGCTGACGGCGACTGGGAGCTGGTGGGGAACAAGACCGGTGCGACGCGTCTGGGGTTCGGTCTGCTGCTGAAGTTCTTCGAGAAGGAGGGCCGGTTCCCGCGGCATGCGGGTGAGGTTCCGAGGGCCGCTGTGGACTAGGTGTACGGGTCCAAGGTGGTCGGCCCCGTCTACTGAGCCGGCTTGGCCTCGTCAGTTGCGCCGGCCTGCCCGCCGCAGAACACCTCCTTGAGGAGGTTGTCCAGCGCCTTCGGGAACGCCGCCAGGTCGGGTGCGGCGTCCCCATAGGTGATCGAGGCGGTCAGGGTCGTCTTGCCGTCGGGCGTGCTGATCATCGCCGCCGCGTAGCCCGCCGTGGCGCTGCCGTTGTGGTTGAGGACGGTGCCGCAGCCCGGGCCCAGGTCCTGCACGTACAGCCCGAGGCCGTAGCTGCCGAAGATGCCGGCGCTGTCGGGGTGCGGCTTGCGCATCTCGGCCAGCAGCCGGGCCGGCAGGAGCTTGCCGCTGTTCAGCGCGGAGAAGAACGTGTGGAAATCCTTGGTGGTCGAGATGATGTCACCGGCGCCGGCCGTCATGGAGGGGTTTTGGCGGGTGACGTCGATCACCTTCCACTGGTCTGCGGCGTCTTGGTAGCGGTAGTAGCCGTGGGCGTGCGGCCCGGGGATGTTCGTGGTGCCCGGCATCACCGTGCCTCGCAGCTTGAGCGGCCGCAGGATCCGCCGCTTCATCTCCTCGGCGATCGAGTGGCCGGTGACCTTCTCGATCAGCAACTGGGCCAGTGTGTAGTTGGTGTTGGAGTAGCTCCAGCCCGTCCCCGGCTCGAACCGCGCCGGCCTGGACAGCCCGAACCGCACCAGTTCCTCCGGCTGGTAGGTCTTGAAGCGGTTGTCCACCCACTCCTTGCCCGTCGCGGGGATCCCCGGCTCGACCGACCCGTCAGGGCGGAACTCGCCGGTGTAGGCGTACAGCCCGCTGGTGTGCTGCAGCAGCATCCGCACCGTGATCCGCCGGTCCAGCTTGAACGTGGGCAGGTAGTCGGCCACCGGGGCGTCCAGTCCGATCTTGCCGTCGGCCACCAGTTGCAGGACCACGGTCGCGATGAAGGGCTTGGTGCTGCTGCCTGCCCGGAACAGCCCGTTCGTCGGCGGCTTCGCGTTCGCGCCGAGCTTGCGCTTCCCGGTGCTGCCGGCCCACTCGCCGCGCTCATCGTTCACGCGCATCTGCATTCCGAGGAAACCGGCATCGACGATCGCCTGCATGGCCTTCTGCAGTTCCGGGCGGTCCTGTCCGGCAGCGGCCTTCGGCACGGCCTTGCTGTCCGAGGTGGCCAAGGCGGGTGCGGCGGCCCCGGCCAGCAGCGCGGCCGCCAGCGCCGTGACGGCCACTGGCAGGGACATCCTCGGCGTCCGGACCCTGTTGTTCTTGGCGGTGTGGAGGGATTCACTCATGGCCTGTCCTCGTTTCGCGATAGTACGTGTTTTGTTCAGCTCGAAAGCTAGGTTGCATTCGAAATACTGTCAATCGCGAAAACGCGTTTTCCCCAGGTAAAGGGCCGCAAATTGGAGCAATGACGCTGAGCTCGAATGCAAGACTATGTTGCAATGGCTGGCGGCGAAGACAACACTGGCGGCATGCCAGGAGGACGATTGACCCAGCAGGACCGCGAGCGCATCGCGGCCGGACTCGCCGACAAGCTCTCCTACGGTGAGATCGCCAGGCGGCTCGACCGGCCGACCTCGACGATCACCCGGGAGATCGCACGCAACGGCGGCCCCGCCGGCTACCGGCCCCAGCAGGCACACCAGGCGACGATCCAGCGGGCCCGCCGCGGCACACCGGCACCCCCACACGCGGCCACACCGCCGGTCGCCACGATGGAACAGGAGATCATCGAGATGACGGTCAGAGCGGGGATGCCGAGGACAGCCGCGCGCGTGCACCACGACCTGGCGCTGTCCGAGGACGGCCAGCGCACCGCGGCCGAGCTGACCCGCAGGCTGAAGGTCAGCCCGGCCTCCGTCTCCGTGGCCGTGGACTACCTGGTCCAGCAGGGATTCGTCCGTCGCGAGCGCGATCCGCGGCGGCGTCGCGACATCTACGTGATCGACGACGACGCCTGGTACCACGCGATCATGATCAGCGAGCGGCAGACACTCGAGACGGCCCGGGCCACAATGGCGGCGGCCGAGATGTACGGGCTCGACAGCCCCGTGGGGCAACGGCTGGCCAAGACAGCGGCGTACCTGGAACGCGTCAGCCTGGACATCATGGAGTCGGCCGACCGCTGGCGCACCCTCCTGACGTGACGGGTCTCAGCCGAACCACCTGGCGAGCCCTCTGACCAGTTCCTGCTGATCGCCACCGACCCACCCCACCTGGCCATCTATGGCCAGCAGTGAGTGAAGGCCATCAGCTCGCTCTTCCCGGCGCCGTGATGATGGTTGGTTCTCGTCGCAGGTCAAGGTCGTTTGATCTTGCGGGTGGGTAGCAGCAGCGTTTGCCGGTCAGCTTGGACAGCACTCGAGGGCTGATCGGGCTCGGAATGTCGGTGAGCAGTAGCAGCACCCCACAATGATCTTGATGTGACGTCGAACGCGCCAAGCGGGGCATAAAAGGTTGCATCGGATCGATAAGTCTCATTTGAGGAGGAAGGGCTTCGTCATGTCGGGATTCTGTGGGAGCCCGGAGGCTGCGACGCCCCGGGCGACCCGACTGAGCGAACTTCGCTGGCGAGCGTGGGTGTCACTCCTGGGGTTGACCTTGACCTCAGGTCAGGGTGCACGCTGAACGGGTGACCAACGTGAACTCCACCTGGACCGGCATGGTGCCGGTCGACGACACCGCGCTGGCCGTGACCGACGCCGGTGGGCCCGGCCGCTCCGTGCTCTACCTCAATGGCCAGTTCGCCACCCAGTCGTACTGGCGGCGCGTCATCGCCGAACTCGGCGGCGAATACCGGCACATCACCTACGACATGCGGGCCCGCGGCCGATCGAGGCGTTCGCTGTTGGTGGCCCTCTGCTCCCGAACGTGTCCCCAGCCGCCATGCCGTTAGCGGCGAGGCGAGGGCTCTGGAGGGAGACCGCGCCCTCTTGGTGACTGCGGCGACGGCCGGTGGTTGCACCCTGATCCGCCCAAGAGCGCTTGGACCGCGACGGGTATGTGGTGTGCGTTCTGGAGGCATCCGTCTCGGGCGCTCCAGGTCCGGGACATGTATGCCGCGATGTCGCTCCTGACAAACGATGATGGTCGGCAGGCGGGGGTTGCGCCCTCGACATTGACTAGCGCGTGGCGTAGGCGCGGATGAAGGCGCGGGCGCCGGAGGTCATGATGTGGCGGATGCGCTCAGGATCGGCGGTGGCGGGGTCGGGCTGGTCGTTGTAGGCGAGCAGGATGGTCAGGGCGGCGAGGTGGCCGGCGGCCGTGCACGGATCGTCGGTGTCGAGAAGTCCCACGTTCGCGAAGTGGGCGACGCGATGGGCGAGGGCGTCTTCGGCGGCGGACACCGTTACGACGTCGTCCTGGCTGCCCGGCTCCCGCCAGCGCCGCTGAGTGACCAGCGCGAACGCGGCGGCGTAGTCGGCGGAGCCGACGAGTGTCTGGCCGAGTTCGACGACAAGTGCAGTGATCGCCTCCTGAAGGCCGGGGACCGTGGTGATGGTCCCGTTCTCGGGGAGGTGCCAGTCCAGGGCGCGCTGGATCGAGGCGTTGAGGGTGTCGGAGGTTTCGGACAGGATGGCCAGGAACAGGCGGTTCTTGTCGCCGAAGTAGTCGTAGACGGTGCGCTTGGAAACCCCGGCGCGGGCCGCCACGGCGTCCATGCTGACGCTGTCCACCCCCTGGCGCGCGAACAATTCGCGCGCCCCGGACACCACGATCGTGAACATCGCCCTGGATCACCTGCACACCCAGTTCGACACCTCGATCGCCCTGACCCAATGGGTGGTGACCGGGTATGGGGTGTCGGTAAGAGTCGTGCAGCCAGGTACACGCGATTGAGTTCACCCAGGTCAGCGACACCGCTGACGGACCGTTAAGTGCCTGTGTCACAACCCAATGAGGCGTCGTGATCATGCAATTTCGGTCGGCTAGCCGAAGGCTTTTTCGGCTGCGTGTTGTCTGTCTGGGGCCAAGGATGAGACCCGCGCCCCCGACGGACTCGAATGTCGGAGGCGGAGTCCCCTCGTGGTCTCGAAGACGAGGGAGAGCCATCTGCGCGGTGGGCAGCCTGGACCCGCAGAAATAGCTCAGCGCGATCGAGACTCGATCAGATCACGGATCTGCCGGGTCACGGGATCGTGCGGGTGAGCGGCGTGGAACATGTGCAGCCAGCCGTCGGCGTCGATCTGGAAGAGAGCGTCGCGGATGGACGGGTCGGCACCGCGTTCCAGGAGCAAGCGGATCACCTCGAGATGACCGCCCGGGATCGCCCAGTGCAGGCCGGTCCGCCCGAGATAGGGCGCGATGTCGGGATGGACGCCGCGGTCGAGGAACCAGCGCACGACCTCGATCCGGCCGTGCTGGCAGGCATGGACGAACGCCTCTCCCACGATCTCCTCCGGATCATCGGTCGCCGGCAGCCGGGACGGAAAGCCGGCTGTAGCGTCCGCGAGGTTGGGGCGCGCTGACGCGGCGTCCGGACGTAGCCTGCCGTCCGGCTCGAAACAGGCCCGCACCAGATCCAGCCGGCCGCAGGCGGCATACGTCCAGAGCGCCTGCGGGACGATCCCGTGCTCGGCGAGCAGGTCCACGCCCTCCGTGTTGTCGAGGAGGATGGCGTTCTCCAGCGGGGTGCTGCCCCACTTCCGGGTGCCAGGGTCGGCGCCGGCTTCAAGCAGCAGGCGCACATATTCGACCCGGTTGGCGCGGGCGGCCCAGATGAGCGGGACGTTCAGGTCGGTGGCCTTGCTGAGCAGGACGTCGACTGCGGCGCGTGGCACGCCGAGCTCCTTCTCGAGCCGGACACCGGGGATCGTCTCGGGGCCGGCGAGCATGTGCAGCAGGGTGTCGGCCTGCTCGGCGGTCAGACCGGCCAGCCGATCGGTGTCGCCGGCCAGCAGGGCTTCGGTCTCGCGGTGCAGCCGCCGCCGCTTCTCCTGGCGTTCGTCGAGATCGCGCCGGGATTTCTCGGTGAACGATACGAGCTCCCGCCAGGTCGGGAAGCCGAGCTCCCGCGCGATGATCAGCCGCGCGTCGCGAAGCTCCGCGGTGGCGGCAGAGGTTGCGGTGGCGTACCGGGGCACGTAGGCCCGCAACCGTTGCAGCGCGGCCGGGTCGTTACGGCGCAGCTCGGCGAGGAGGGTGTCGGCCATCGAGGCGTAGGCGCCCGGCCTGATCCCCATGAGGCGGGAGACCGGCCGGTCCTCAGTAGTGCTGCGGCTGTCGATGTGGGCGCGGAACTCGGCCCAGGTCCGGAATCCGTGTTCCTGAGCGAGCACGAATTGGGCATCGCTGAGCAGGAACCGCTCGGCGGCCCGGTCGCCCAGCACCTCGGCAACTCGGGCTTTGGCTGCCGGATCACCTGTCTCGTATGTGCGGTGCAGGTGCTTGGCCTGCTTGCGGTAGTACTCCAGGTTTGGATGGGCCGGCAGTTCGAAATGACGATCGGACATCACAACCTCCTTCGTCGCCGAGGTCCGCTTGCTCGGCCGGAAAGAGGTTGGCCTTGTCCGGTGCGTTGACGTGTTGCTCGAGGTGGGAAAGTCCCTGCCCGCGGACTGGCAGCGCCCTCGCACGCTCTATTGAGACTAGTGATCACACTGCGCGGAGGCAATTGTTAAAAAGCGTCGAGGAGTCTCCTGAGGGGGTCAGGAGCCTTCGGCCGAAGGCGGGAATCCCGAATGGCGTCGTTGTCGAAGAGCGCGGCCCGCGGCCAGGTTTCGGCGGCCACGGCGTCGCCCTTGCCGAATCGTCAGAATCAGCCCCGTTCAGAAATGAAGCGGTCGAACCCGCTGGCCGTCGCCGTGGGTGTGGGCGGAGGATGCCGGTGTGGTGGGCAAGGTCCGAAGATGCGCGGTGTGCGGGCGACCGTTGCCGGCCGAGTCCACGGTGCGGCGGCGGTATTGCTCTGCGGCGTGCGGGATGCGGGCTTATCGAGCGCGCAGGCGTGCCGTTCAGCGTGAGATGCTGGCGGCGGCGGTGATCTCGGCGGAGGCCGCGGCGTGGTTTGAGCAGGCGGATGCGCGGCGGGCGCGGTTGACGGCGTGGGCACGCTGCCCGGGGTGCGGCGTGGTGGTGTGGGCGGGGGTGCGGCGCCGCGCCGATGCGGTGTTCTGTTCGGCGCGGTGCCGGGTCCGCGTCTGGCGGGCCCGGCAGAGTGAGTCCGGCCAGCAAGACGATCACAACGTCTAGCCGTTACCGATGTCCGGTTTGCTCTGGTGGTTGTAACAGCTGATCGTTAGGCAACCAGGCGTGCCGTCGGGGTGATCTGCGGGTGAGCCGCCGCGACATCACCGTGATCGCGGCCCAGGTGATGTGCGCTTCGCTGTGCGAGGGCAGCCGCTCGTAGTCCCGGCAGTTGCGGCGGGCCCGCATCACCCACGACAACGTGCGCTCCACGATCCAGCGTCGGGCCAGCACGACGAACCCGCTCTGGCCGGGTGGGCGGTTGACGATTTTCAGAGTCAGGCGCAGCCGGCGCTTGGACCAGTCGACCAGGTCGCCGGAGTAGGCCGAATCGGCCCAGGCGAGGGTGAGCTGGGGATGCAACAGCCTGACCCGCAGCAGCAGGTCGCGGGCGACAGCTCGGTCCGGATAGTCCGCGCGGGTCACCATCACCATCATGGGCAAGCCACGGGTGTCGACCACGAGGTGCCGCTTCCTCCCGTTGATCTTCTTGGCGGCGTCGTAGCCGCGGCTGGAGCGGGAGACGGTCTCAGCGGCCTTGACCGATTGGGAGTCGACGATCGCGGTCACCGGGGCGCGACACCGTCCCGCCCGGAGCCGGACCTGTTCGCGCAGGTGGTCGCGGATAGCGGCGACGATGCCGGCGCGCGCCCAGCGCGCGAAGAACCCGTAAACCGTGCGCCACGGGGGAAAGTCGGCAGGCAGGGCGCGCCACTTGCAGCCGTTGTCCACGATGTAGCGGATCGCGTCCACAATCTCGCGGCGGGGATGGGCCTCGGGACGGCAGCCGCGCTTGGTGCGGCAGGCCGGCGTGGGCAGCAGCGGCTCCAACAGCACCCACTCGGCGGCGGTGGTGTCGGACGGGTAGCGGCGTCGACGCATGGCTCAACCCCAGACGGTGGTGCAGGAACTACGGGGATGCGCAGGAGGGCTGGATGCGGACAGCCCTGGAAAGGCCGATCTCAGAACCTCACGGCTGGTCGGTGACCAGCGACTCGAACGTGGCGCGGACGCCTTCAAGCTGAGCCAGGATGATCCTGGCGAACTTGTCGTTGGGGCGTGCGCCGGCGTGTGGCCCAACGGTCGCGGTGATCAGCCGGGTGATCCGGGTGAGTTCGGTGTGGAATTGGCGTCGCTCGTAGCTGATCCAGTCGGCGGGGTCGGCGGAGAACCGATACCCCTCTTTCGGGGTCAGGTTCAAGCCCAAGGACCACGGCCGCCTGTCGGAGATGGCATCCTCCTACTCCTACCTGCGGCAGTTCACCCCGCTGGTGCTGTCGGCGATCGACTTCCATGGCGGGCCGGGGACGGCCGACCTGATGAGTGCGGTGGCCATCTTGAAGAAGCTGAATGAGTCGGCGGGCGTAAGGTCCCCATCGAAGCGCCGGTCTCGTTCGTGCCCACCCGGTACGCCGACTACCTGGAGAAGGCCCGCAAGAGCGGCGATGACACCGCCTTTCGCCACTATTGGGAGCTGTGTGTGCTGCTGGGCCTGCGCGACGGGTTGCGCAGCGGGGATGTGTTCGTGCCGGGCTCGCGCCGCTACGCCGACCCGACCACCTACCTGTACACGCCCGAGCAGTGGGCGCCGCGCCGGGCCGAGTACTGCCGTCTGGTCCGCAAACCGGCGACGGCGGCCGAGGCGCTGGAGCAGGGTAAGCAGGAACTGCACACCGCCTTGGCCGAGCTGGAGACCACGCTGGCGGGCGCCTTGCCCGACGATACCGGCGCGGTCCGCCTGGATGACGATGATCACCTGGTGATCCCGCCGCTGTCGGCCGAGAACTTCCCAGCCGAGGCCAAGGAGCTGAAAGACGAGCTGGCTGGCACGCTGCCGTTCGCGCCGATCGCCTCGCTCAGCAGGGCATGGTCACCAAGCCGCACCTGTCCCAGCAGACCGAACAGGCGTGGTGTCTGACCCTTCTGACCAACCTGACGCTCCCCGAGCCGGGCACCGTCTGTCCCGTCGAACGATCAGCGCTCACCCATGAAAGTTGCCGAGGTAGAAGGACCTCTACCCCTGATCGGTAAGCAGCCCTATCGTCAACCACCAAGGCAGCTAAGATCATCGAAGGCATGGATGCATCACTGGAAATCGTGAAGGTCAAGCGGCAACTGCGGCGGATGCAGGTTTGCCTGATCACCGCAGTCGCCGCCGGGGTCGCCACGGCGGCGATCGTGGCCAACAGCGGGGAAGCCGTCGCGCAGGGCGGCGGTAAGGCCAAATTCGACGAGATCGAGGTCCAGCGGATCAACGTGGTGGAGCCGGACGGCAAGCCGCGCATGGTCCTGAGTAACAAGGAAAGGTCGCCGGGCGCCGTCGTGAACGGCGTCGATCTGGGCCACGCCGGCACGCGGCCGGGTATGACCCTGTACAACAGTGAGGGAGATGAGTCCGGCGGCCTGGGCGCCGACAACGGTGTCAACGACGGAAAATCGTGGGCGGTCGGGCAGCTCTCCTTCGACCAGTACAAGCAGGACCAGACCCTCGTTCTCCGGTACATGGAACAAGAGGGCGTCCGAGGCGTCGGCCTGGCGGTCAATGACCGGCCCGAGGTGCCCCTTCCGGAGTCCTACGAGGAGGCCAAAAAGATCGAGCAGATGCCCCCCGGCCCGGCGCGGGACCAGGCGATGGCCGAGTACAGGAAAAAGTACCCGAGCCCGCAGAGGGTCTTCATCGGCAAGAACCCCGACAAGTCGTCGGTCGTGACGCTCGCCGACGGCAAGGGCACGCCGCGCATCGTGATGCGGGTCGATCAGGACGGCAACCCCCAGATCCAGTTCCTGAACGCCAAGGGCAAGGTCACTCGGACGATCAAGGGCTGATGAAGAACGTCACCTCCCTCTGGCAGGCGATCACGGGGAACCCGCTGCGGTTCCTCGGGTCGCCATGGCCCTGGCGGGCGCTCGCCTACCTGCTGACCAGTCTGCCCGGCGGCGTTGCGGTGGCCGTGGTGGCCGCCTTCGGACGGCAGACCGCGATGCTGATCGCGATGATCACGTTGTTGATCGTCACCGTCGTGCTGAGCGGCTCGATCGCCTCCCTCGAGCGCTGGCGGCTGAGGCTGATCGACCCGGTGGCGGTCCCCACGCCGAAGCCGAGAACGCCGATCTCCTTCGCGAACCCGACCGCCTGGCGCGAGATCGGCTACGCGCTGCTGTGGGCGACGATCCTGCCTGCGGTCAACGGCCTCGTCATCTCTTTGGCGGCGTTGACCGTCTTTTCCTACGCCTCGGCTCTCCGGTCTGGCGGCTCACCGCTGGTGGTGTTGCTGGCCGTCGTCGTGGTGCTGGCCGGGCTGGCCGGTTGCGCGTACCTGTTCACGGTGGTGGCCGCGGCGCAGGGGGCGCTGACGCGCAGTCTGCTCGCCGCGCCCCCTGAGGAGCGGATGATCGAGTTGACCCGGTCGCGGGCCCGGTTGGTGGACGCCTTCGAAGCCGAGCGGCGGCGCATCGAACGGGATCTGCACGACGGCACTCAGCACCAGCTCACCGCCGTGCTCATGCAGCTCGGCCTCGCCCAGCTGGACGTACGGGAAGACCCGGAACGTACGGCGAAAGCCGTCAGCCTGGCCTATGACCACACGCAGGCCGCGCTGGAGGAGTTGCGCCGCGTCATCAGAGGCATCCACCCCTCCGCGCTCACCGACCGGGGGCTCGGGGTCGCCGTCACCGACCTGGCCCGCCACTGCCCCATCCCGGTGACCCTGAACCTCGACCTACCCCGCCGCCCGCCCGCGGGCGTGGAGGCGGCGGCCTACTTCTGCATCTCGGAAACCCTCACCAACGCGATCAAACACAGCAAGGCACAGAACATCACGATCAAAGCGAAGCTGTCGGACCATCTTCTCGCCCTCGACATGCACGACGACGGCATCGGCGGAGCCGACGCCACGAAGGGTAGCGGGCTCACCGGGCTGGCCGATCGGATCGGCGTACTCGAGGGAACCCTGTCGCTCAGCAGCCCGCAGGGAGGGCCCACGGCGATCCGGGTGGAGCTGCCATGCGGTTGATGATCGCCGAGGATTCGATGCTCCTGCGGGAGGGGCTGACCGGCATCTTCACCCGGTTCGGCTGCGAGGTGGTCGCCGCCGTCGGCAGCGCCGACGAGCTGCTGCACGCCATCGCCCGAGACCTGCCCGACGTCGTCGTGGTGGACGTCCGCATGCCGCCGACCTTCCACGACGAGGGGCTGCGGGCCGCCATGAAGCTGCGTGGCGAGTATCCCCGGCTCGGCATCCTCGTCCTGTCGCAGTTCGTCGAGGCGGCCGCGGCCGGGGAACTGCTGGAGGCCGGCACGCGCGGCATCGGTTACCTGCTCAAGGATCGGATCGGCGCGATCAGCCAGTTCGTGGAGGCGGTACGTGAGGTCGCCGCCGGGGGCACGGTCATCGATCCTGACGTGGTCCACCAGCTGCTGGTCCACCATCGCGCGCACGATCCGCTGGACGCGCTCTCGCCACGCGAACGCGAGGTGCTCGCGCTGGTCGCCCAGGGCCGGTCGAACAGTGCGATCGCCCAGCGCCTGTACGTGTCGGAGGCCGCCGTGGCCAAGCACGTCACCGGCGTCTACACCAAGCTGAGCCTCGGCCCGGACGCCGACGATCATCGCAGGGTTCTCGCCGCGCTGACCTTTCTCCGCTCGCGCTGACCTCGAAGCTGCATGGACGATTCGCAGCTCTGGTGTTCGCACTGGGGCCGTGGCCCGGAACTGGACCAGATCACCCTTATGGTGTTCGAGGTGTCGGTAAGAGTCGTGCAGCCAGGTACACGCGATTGAGTTCACCCAGGTCAGCGACACCGCTGACGAACCGTTAAGGGATCTTTCTCGGATTGTCCGACGTCGGCGATCGTGTGTGGCCAGTATTGATCCGGATTCGTGAGGTATGCGGCGGCCTGGCTGACCGCTTCGCGAGAGAGCCGGATGCCGCGTGGCGCGTGTGCTGGACGAGAACGAGCTCGTTGGGAAATGGACGCTGGTCGGGGACGAGCTGGATCAGCTATCGGGCCGGCGGGGCGCGACGAAGCTCGGCTTCGCGCTGCTTCTGCGGTTCTACGCGCTGAACGGCCGGTTCCCGACAGGCCGGGCGGAATTCCCTGATCAGGCCGTTGCCTATGTCGCTCGGCTGGTGGACGTGCCCGCCTCTGAGCTGGGGTAGGCGCGGATCTGAGCTCGCACGGGGCAGCCAGTCGGGTCGAGCAGTTGCCCGTTGGCCTGGCTGCGCAGCGTGGGCTGGTAGAGGCCAACGTCCTCAGGACGGGCGTTGCGGCCCCGACGAATCACTGACATTAAGTCCGCCGAGCCACTGACATTCTCAGGCTCTGGCTCACTCTCGATGATCAGTGACTCTGGGTGAGATCAGCGGGAGTAGCGTCTGCTTGATGTCCGAGATGCCGACAAGTTCTGCTCCTGATCGGAACGTTTCCTCCGGTCAAGGGCGATACCTTCCAGCGATGAGCGAAGGGGAATGGAACCGGAACGCCGTCATCATTCCCGGCGGGATGTACGGACCGCAGGCAGGACTGCTCGCCTATGCCAGTGAAGCAGTCGCCCGCCGTGGTGCCAACCTCGAACTGATCTCGTGGACGCCGCCGAAGGGCCGGCCCCTGGTGGAGAGGCATTCCTGGGTCTACGAGCAGGTGATGCCCGTCGTGGAGAAGCTGGGGACACCCCTGCTGATCGGCAAGTCGCTCGGCTCGTACGGCGCCGCCGTGGCGGCAGATCGCGGTCTGCCAGGGATCTGGCTGACGCCGTTGCTCACCATGCCCGCATGCGTGGAGCCGTTGCGTCGGGCCACCCAGCCATTCCTGCTCGTCGGCGGCACCGCGGACGACTTCTGGGATGGTGCGCTGGCACGGGAGTTGACGCCGCACGTTCTCGAGGTCGACGGCGCTGATCATGGCATGAAGGTGCCGGGACCGCTGCGCAGATCCGCCGAGGTGCTTGGTCAGGTGACGACGACCATTGAGGCCTTTCTCGACAGCGTCGTCTGGCGTTAACGGAAGCCCCAACTCCGGATACCGCCGACAAGCTGGTACCAAAGCGCGGGAACAGACGCCGACGGCACGCCGGAAAGCTGACGCTCAACGCGAGGATCCTGGCGCGCTGGGCGTCGTTGTCGCGATCTTGTGACGGACCCCACGCTCAGGCGGCCGCCCGTCAACGATCTGGTTTGTCGAGAACCCGATCATCAACAAGCGGCCGTGAGGTTAATTGTGGCGCATGTGCCAGCGGGCGAGGATGCCTGCTGCCTTCGTTTGTTCTGCCCTGCTCTCAGGGATATGGAAGTCCTGGATGTTGAGGACTTAGGTGACACCGTGCTGATCGCGGCGCGCACCGTGGCGGCCGGAGCCTCGTGTCCCGAGTGTGGGCTGCTCTCGGCCCGGGCGCACAGCCGCTATCGCCGGACCGTGTGGGATCTGGCGACGTGCGGGCGGCCGGTCAAGGTCGAGTTGGAGGTACGCCGCTTCTTCTGCAGCGAGCCCTCCTGTGATCGAAAGATCTTCGCCGAGCAGATCGACGGGCTGACCCAGCGGCATGCCCGTCGCACCAACGCGTTACGCGCTCTTCTCACCTCGATCGCGATAGCGCTGGCCGGACGAGCCGGCGCCCGCATGGCCTGCCTGGTCGGCGTGCCGGTCGGCCGATCAACACTCTTGCGGATCCTGCGAGCGTTGCCCGATCCGGAGATAGGGCAGGTCACAGTACTGGGCGTCGACGACTTCGCCAAGAGGCGCGGAAACTCTTATGGCACTGTCCTGGTGGACATGGAAACCCATCGTCCCGTCGATCTGCTGGACGGCCGGACCGCCGAGGACTTGGCCACCTGGCTGAAGGACCATCCCGGGGTGCAGATGATCTGCCGGGACAGGGCTGGCTCCTATGCCGACGGCGCCCGTGAGGGCGCCCCCGAGGCCATCCAAGTCGCTGATCGTTTCCACTTGTGGCAAAACCTCGCCGCAGCGCTGGAGAAGACGATCCGCGCACACCGATCCTGCCTGCAGGAAGTCCCCGAACAAGACACCACAATCACGGACGAAACCGGCCGCCATGCCGAGCCTGCCGAGCGACCCAAGACCCTGGACTCCTACGGCAACGAACGGCCGATGGTGGCACGGACACAAGAACGCTACGCCCAGGTCCAGGCGTTGAGGGCCAACGGCGCGTCACTGAACGCCATCAGCCGCGAACTCGGCCTGGCCTTCCGCACCGTCCGCAAGTACACCAGCGCCACCAGCGCGGACGAACTCTTGGCCGCTACCCTCGATCGCGCCAGCAAGCTGGATGAGTTCAAGCCCTACCTCACCCGCCGGTGGAACGAGGGCTGCGCCAACGCCATCCAGCTCCACAACGAGATCAAGGCCCAAGGCTTCACCGGCAGCCGACGCGCTGTCCAGGGCTGGCTCAAACCACTTCGCGGACACCAGGAAGTCCGGCAAGAACCATGCCCACCACCCAGACCCCGCCGCGTCACCGGCTGGATCATGGCCCACCCCGACCACCTGGACACCGAGGACAAGGCCAAACTGGAGCAGCTCCTTGACCGCTGCCCTGAGCTCGTCGACACCGCCGGCCTCGTCCGCAGCTTCGCCACGATGATGACCAACCGAAATGGTCACCTGCTCGACGACTGGATCACCACCGCCGAAGCCGGAGCATCGCCTCACCTGGCCGCCTTCGCCACGGGACTCCGACGCGACCACGCCGCAGTGCAAGCCGGGCTAACGCTGGCCCACAGCAGCGGTGCCGTCGAGGGAACCGTCAACAAGATCAAATTCTTGAAGAGGCAGATGTTCGGCCGCGCCAACTTCGACCTTCTACGGGCCCGCGTCCTCCGCTACTCCTGACACCCTGCACGATCTGTCACCGAGATCATCGAGAGTGAGCCAGAGCCCATTCTCACCGCGCTCAACAACCGCTTGGAGGCTCTAGGTCTAGAGACCAGGGGGTCTAGATCTAGAGGGCGCTCTAGAGGCTGATCCGGGCCTCTACCTGGGCTCTAGAGGCTAGAGGCGGGTCCTCCCGATTGGCTTGTGGTCGGCGGGCCGGGGCGGGCGGCTCTTCGGCCGGGACCGGCCGAAGAGCCGCACGCCCCGGCCGTCGATCCGTCCCGGCCCGCCGACCTCGCCGCTACGGCGCGGTGGGCTTCTTGATTCCCTATGAGAACGATTCGGCAGTGCGCCGAGCTCGTTGTTGCGTCGCTCGCCGGCAGCTGGCGGCCGCCACGACGAAACGGGGCCTTGGCGGGTCCTCGAGCTTTTCGGCAACCGCGGCGGCTACTCGTCTTCGTCCTCCTGGCGGCGGTGCTCGTTGCGGTCGCCCGCGTAGGCGGTCTTGTTCATCAGCGTGTGCTTGGCCATATCCCGGATGTACCCGGTGAGGGCCTGGCGGTGGTCGACGGCAGCGAGCTGATTCTTTCGGCAGTGCGTCGGAGTGCCAGGCTTCTGCCTCTTTCGCAGGGTGCTCGGGTCGCGGTGGCGCGACCCGAGCCGCGACCGCTCAAACGGCTTCTGCGCGTTCTGTGGTCGGGGCGGGTTGCTGCCTCGGGTCTTCCGCAGCGGAGATGCCCGTAGAGGCGTTCTGAGGGGCTTCCTGGCCGCGACTTGTCGCGTGTTTCGCCAACTGGTTCTCGCTCCTACGCCGTTCACGGCCTGCTCGGCCTTCGCCGCGGTCTGTGGGAAAGAATCACACAATGCCGATGCTGCTCAAGGCGGTTCTAGCGGGCGCCGCGATCGGGGCCTCCCAGGTCCTCATCCTGGTCTTCTGGCCTCATGATCCGGACGACGAATTCACCGGGGTGGCGGTGATGATGTTCGCGCCCTTCCCACTCGCGTTCCTGTTGAGCTGGGCCGCAAGGATGCCGCGTTGGCCGATCGTGGGACTGTCCACGCCGTTCGTCATGCTCGTGTTCGCCATGGTCATGGGCCCGGGCATGCAGTGGCTGCCCGACTCGCCTGTCAGCCTCGCCATCCCCGCCGTGATCGGATTCCCGTTCACGGCGTGGCTGTGTGCTCCGGGCAACAGGATGGCCCGCATTGCCGCGGTGGGGACGGTCCTTCTCGCCTTATGCGCGGCTCCGCTGGTATCCAAAGCCATCCAGGCGGCGGAAGTCATCGGGGATATGAAGAGCTCGGGGATTCCGCTGGTCGCGCCAGCCATTCCGAACTATCGGCTCGACTCTGTGGACCCGACCTGGCTGCCGGAGATGATCGGCTTCACCTACCACCCCACGGACGACCACGGGAGCGGCCGGTGGGTCGAGGTTTACGTCAGGCCAGGCGGCGCGGCCTCCCCTGAGGCGGCGTGCGCCGACCCCATGCCGGACTGGAGCTGGAAGACGGTCACGCCGTGCCGGCAGATCGCCCCCGGCGTCTGGACGACACGCCTGGAGAATGGCTACACCCCCGTGTACGCCAGGCATGGTGATGCCCTGGTACAGGTGGGCGGCTACGACGCCATAACTGAGGACTTCCTTCTCTCTGTGCTGCCGACCTTCCGGCCCATCACCGCGGTGGAGATCGCAGCGGCCAGCTAGATCGCGGAGACGGACGAACGGCGCTCGAACTCCCACACATTCACTCCGGTGAACCGGCCCGGCGGCCGTGCATCGGGCGCCCTTGATAGTCGTAGAGAAAATATGCATTCGATCATGACCCTTGGGTCGTCTCGACTACATCAGCCCGTGGTCTCGGTGGGCCGGTGCCGACGAAGGAGGTGCCGGACCGTCGATCGCCCCCCGCCCCGCTGTTTCGGCAACCACCGCATGGCGATCGTCAGGCCTTCAGGAGTGGTCGACCCAGCTCCGGTCGACGTCGCCCTGGTGCTCGTGGCCGTACGGCAGGCCCTGCCCGCGACCCCGATCCGGAGTCTTCTCCGAGATATGTACTAACTTGCTCCGCGCAGCGGTGACCGTGCGGCCCTCCGTGCCGGTAAGACCGTCTTATCTACTAACTTGTTCCGTTTCGTCCGGGATGAAAAGCGGCTCGTGAGTGTGTCGCCAGCACCGTGCCGCGGGAGACGGGGAGCTGCATCTCATGCAGGCCACCCGTCTTGTGGTGCCGCCGAGCGGGACGCGGGCGTGAGCACGTTCCACACAGTTGGCCCCGAAACTTAGTTGCCAAACGTGGCGCGGGCGGGACGGGTGCGGCAGACTGCCTCGATGGCTGCTGAGTACGCCCAGAGTGACCAGTTCCGTGGTGCCCGTATCCACCTGTGCGACCTTGCCGGTCTCGAGATCCGCGATTGCGAGGTCAGCGGTCTGAAGATCGTCGACTGCTATGGGAGCGACGTCTACCTCGGTGGCGACTTCGAGCGTCTCGTCGTCAACGACGTCGACGTGACCGCCTACGTCGAGGCCGAACTCGACCGCCAGCACCCCACGCGGGTGCTGGCGCGTGACGCCGCGTCCCCCGACGACTACCGGGCTGCTTGGGATGCCATCGAGACGCTGTGGGCGGCGACGCTCGACCGCGCCAGGCTGTTGCCCGAGGCCAAGCTGCACGAGCAGGTCAACGGCGAGTGGTCGTTGGTCGAGACCCAACGGCACCTGCTGTTCGCCGGCGATGCCTGGCTCGGCAATGCCGTGCTGGAGGAGGAAGCGCCGTACCACCCGTTGGGCTTCCCTGTCGGCGGGATGCCGCCCGACGCGACGGCGAAGCTCGGTCTCACCCTCGAAGCCACCCCGACGCTCGACGAGGTGCTCGCGCCGCGGCTCGCCCGCATGGCCACGATGCGGCGTGTCGTCGACGGGCTCACCGAGGCCGCGCTCGATCGGGTATGCGGTCGCAAGCCGGCGGACCCGTATCCCGACCAGGAGTACGTCGTGCGCCGCTGCCTCAAGGTGGTGCTGAAGGAAGAGGCCGAGCATCACCGTTATGCGGTGCGCGACCTCGCCGTGCTCGAGGCCGGTGCCTGAACTGGCGCTGACCCGGCCGGAAATGACCTCCAGCCGCATTGCGTGCTGCTACTCCCGGCTCCTCAACACCCGTCCCTGCCAGTTCCGACCTGCGAAAAACGGCCCAGTGATCGTCATCGCGCCGGACTTATCCCTCGATGTTTGAGCCGTAACCCTCGCGCGCACACCTGCCGCGACCAGGGGACTGCCCCTTTCGCCGTTTCTTGGTCTGCGCCCCAGGAGGGGCACAGTACCCGGGGCGAGGTCAAAGCGTCCCCGCCCCGCTGATGGGTATCAGGCCGAACTGGGCGACGTGGCGCGGTACGGCCGGGTGGCGCCGGCGCTGCCCGCGCACGGCGGCCGTCGAGCTGGGGATCTCGCGGCGGCAGGTGTTCGTGCTGCTGGACTGGTGGCGTCAGGGCGAGGGTGTCGTCTCGGACCTGCTTCCCCGGCGCTCCAGCGGCGGTCGGGGGCGAGGCCGGTTGCCAGCCCTTCGGGTCTGCCTCTCCACTGCAGCGCGGAGCGTCGCACCGAACTGGTCGGGCGCTTCCAGCCATGGATTGTGCCCCGCGTTTGGGACGATGATGACCTCGCAATTGAGGCGTGTTCCGAGACGTCGCAGGGCGCCAGCGGGGCGGCTATCGCCGGCCCCGCCGATGATCACCGCGCCGGGCGGCAGGTGCTCGCGAAGTTCGTCCACGTGTGACTCGAGCGGGTCGGCCTTCTTCGCTGCGTTGAGCTGAGCGTTCATCGCGTAGTTGATGGGCCGCAGTGTGCAGGCTGATGCCAGCGCCCAATCCCGCGCCCGAGTTCGGTCGGCGTGGTCAGTAAGCCACGACACCGTGAGGTACTCGATCTCCTCGGTGTCGGTACGCGATTCGATCGCATCGAGTTCCTCGAGCCTGGCCTGCTGCTCGCCAGTGCGTCGTGCTCGCTGTGCTGCTCGGTCGGCTTCCCGCCATGGATCCAGAAAGGGCCCGGCGATCTGGATCAATCCCGCCACGCGCTCGGGATGGGCCAGCAAGAAGTAGCTGGCCATATTGGTTCCGAACGAATGCCCCACCAGAACAACCCGGTCGTGTCCCCACGCATCGAGCGACAACGACAAGTCGTGAACGTGGCGGACGATCGTGTGCTCTCCCTCCCAGGACGATCCGCCGGTGCCGCGCTGGTCGTAGCGGTGGACCAGGCACAGGTCATCGATGATGCCGGCGACCGGAGCGAGATAGTCGGGAACTCCTGGACCGCCGTGCACCATAACCACGGGATACCTTTGCGGGACCACCGAGCCCGTAGTCCACGTGCGTAGGTGTGCACCGTCATCCAACTCGATCATGGCCGCGGTCATGGACGTGAGCGTAATGCACTCGGTGTCCGTTAGGGGATTCCCCTAACGGACACTCGCGAAGAAGGCCAGCGTCACGGTCGCGCACACGAGTACGGACAGGATCGACCCACCGTGCACAGAAGTACGGACAGCGCGACGATCCGAAGTCCTCTGCAAACGGGGCCAACAGCCCAGGTCGATTGTGCAGGGCACTTCGGACATCGACAGACGACTTTCGGAACGGTCGTTCCTGGGGAAACGCGCTTCCTGGTCGTCCACCTTGGCACCGTCCCTTAAACCGTTTCCGGGCCACTCGGTCTCAACATGGGAACGCTTCTGCCCGGGCCTTGGCGGCGGTGTCACATCGCCAAGGCCCGGTGTGCTCACCGCTGGTCGCTCGCTTCCGTTCGCACTATGGGGAGGTCCCGACATGGTGCCAGGAAGCTCTCGATGTACCACCCCAGATCGGCGAACTCCGGCAAGTGTGCGATGGTGCGGTAATCCAGCAAGGGGATCAGCGAGATCGACGTCCTGTCCTCGTGGAACATCACGTTTGCAAAGAATTCTCCGTCAGGCAGCCTGGTCGTTATGGCTATCGTTTCCCCGGCCTCGTAAGAGGCGCGCATGTCGCGTTTTGCCTCGGTCAGGCCGTTCAGCGGCACCTCCCTCCAGTCAAAGTCGGCCATATACCAGATGGAGTCTTCTCCGCGGAGGAACGCCCAGTTCGCCTGTGCGAGCCGTTCGAGAATTTCCTCGAAGTCAATTTCGTGTTCGAACTGCAGGCTGATAATGACGTCGCGACTCATCTTTCCTCGACCAGGTTGATGGGGAAATACTCCTGGTGAGCGCTCTTGGCGCAGATTGCCCACCAGGAGGTCATTTAGAGGTTATCAGGTATTACTCCGCGCTGTACCTCGCCGGCCCGCTTGATGACGGCTTGGGACGCGTTACCTCTCGGAACGGGATCCCCTTCTTCGTCAGCCACTTCGTAATCGTCTCGGGAATGGGATTCTCGGAGATGATCTCGAATCTAGCGTTGTTCTCTCTGGCGATTTTCACCGCCTCGCCCATCTTGCCCTTGAAGGATTCCATCGTTTTGGAGTCCTTCAGCACCCTGTCCCAGAACGCTCCCGATTTGGCTTCGTACCAGGTCTCGACCTCCCCCTCGAAGCGCTTGCCGTCGAATTGGCGCTTGCCTACTTTGAAATCACCCTCGTGGCCGAATTTCTTCCAGAGGAATCGCTCGTACTCCGATCCGCCTTCTTGTGCGAGCTGGCCTCTGGACTTGGCCACCTCTTCATTGCCCGCACTGCTGCTACTGCTGTTGCTGGAGTTTTGGGAGCTTTCCGTGCCTTCTCCAGCTGCCGCCTGCACGATATGGCGGATGTCGTTGAGGAGACCAGACGCGCCGAGACCCGCGGTGGTGGCGCCGACGGTGACGGCACCGGCCCCCAGTGCCACGGCAGGTGCTCCGGCCACACAGCCCACGCCGGTCAGGCACGCAGCGCCCCCACCGAAGGCGCTAGCCGCGCCCGCCATCATGGTGGCCCATCCGGCTGCCGCCTCCGCTCCGTGCGCGAGGATGGAGCCAGCACTCCCGGGATCGGCACCGAAGGCAGTAGCTCCGCTCAGGTCGTCCCAGAAGTCGTGCCCGTCGATCTCGATGTTGGTGATGGGGTTGCCGCCGGTGAAGGCGTAGCGGTTGGCGGTCCAGGGGTCGAGTCCGAGGCCGAGATCGGCCAGGGCACCGTTGTAGCTGTCCAGGTTGAGGAAGCGGTTGAGGTTGGGGTTGTAGTCGCGGAACCCCATGTCATACATGCCGGTGGAGTTGTCCCAGCGCTTGGCATTGAAGCGGTAGGGGTTGTACTCCTCCTTGGCGGTCGGGTCGGCGGGGTCGGGTTTGTCGACGCCGGTGAAGAGTTTGTCGTCGTTGCTGCCGTAGGCGGTGTAGCCGTAGGTGGCGCGGGTGTCACCGGCGTCGGTGGTGATCTGCTCGACGTCGGTGTGGGCGTTGTAGCCGTAGTATGACGACTCCTCGCCGCCGGTGCCGGTCACCTTGACCTGGGACAGGCGTTCGCCCCACGGGCTGTACTGGAAGGACTTGGTGAGCTTGCCGGCGACCTCTTCGTCCAGGACCTCGCCGGACAGGCCGAGGTAGGAGTAGGCGGTGGTCTTGGCTGAAGCCGAGCCGTCCTTCTCTGTCTTGCTGGTGGTGCGATCCAGCGGGTCGTAGGTGTAGGTGGTCACCGTGGAGGCGCCGTCGCCGCCGAGCTTCTCGTGCCGGGTGACGTGGTCGAAGCCGTCGTAGGTGTACTTCTCCTGCACCTTGCCGCCGCCGGTGATGGTGCGCAGCCGGCCGTACGGGTCGTAGTTGTAGGTGCTGGTGGCTCCGTCGGTGACGGAGGTCATCAGGCGGTTGCGGTCGTAGGTGAAGGTGGTCTTCTTGCCGAGGACGTCTTCTTCGTAGACGTTGCTGTTGGCGTCGTGCCAGTACGTCTCGGTGCTGGCCGTCCCGCCGGAGACCGGGGTTTTGACGGTCTTGGCGATGCGGTCGCGCGGGTCGTAGGTGTAGGTGAAGTCGTGTTCGAGGTACGCGCCGGGGTTGTCGGCGTTCTGGATCTTGGTCAGGTCGCGGGAGCGGTGCAGGTTGCCCTGGTAGCCGATGGTGTGCTCGGCGACCACCGTCTGGTTGGACTTCTTCTCGATCGAGTGCTGGAGCAGGCGGTCGAGGAAGTAGTCGTAGGTGACGGTGTTGCCGTTGGCCTTGGTCTCGGTGAGGCGTTCGGCCTTGGGGGTGTAGGTGTAGCTGGTGACCTTCGGCGCGGTGTCGGTGGCCGACTTCTTGTTGACGACCTGGTCGACCAGGTCCCGCACGTCATACCGGTAGGTGGCGAGGGTCTTGTCGTGGGTGCGCTCGGTGACGGCGCTGTTTTCGTTGTAGGTGTAGGTGGTGGTGTTCTTCAGCACTCCGGCGAGCTTCTCCTCAACCTTGCTGATCTGGTTGAGGCCGGTGTAGGCGATGTCCCAGACGTCGATCTTCGCGGTCGGGGAGCGGTCGTCGATTTTGGTGAGATTGGCGTTGGCGTCGTAGGTGTAGGCGAAGTCCTTCTTCTCCGCGTCGGTCTCACCGCTGTTGTCGCGCACCAGCTTGACCGCGTCGGCGACCACGCTGCCGTTGGCCTCGTCGGTCAGCGTGATGGTGTGGGTGTTGCCCGCGGTGAAGGCGAACGAGCCCAGGTCGACCCAGTCGCCGGTGTTCTTGGTCTGGTCGACGATGGCGACCTGTTCGCCGCTGTCGTGCTTGATCGTGTACTTGGCGTTGGTCGCGGTCGCGCCGGCCGGGTACTTGACCTGCACCTTGTAGCTGCTGGGGGTCGGGGTGGTCAGGCCCCAGGTGAAGGAGGACTGGCCGGTGCCGGCGGGGGCGGTGGCGTAGTCGTAGCCGACGAACCCGGACGTCGCCGTGGCGGTGACGGCGGGGCCGACGATGTTCGACGAGGAGGCGGTGCCGGTTCCGGCGAGGGTCCACGAGCCGACCGCGGTGACCTGGCCGATGTCGGAGTTGTCGCCGAGCACCACGTCCAGGCCGAGCGGGACGCCGTCGTCGGAGTGGGTCTTGAGCTTGCCGTCGGGGTAGTAGGACCAGTCCAGCGCGCGCTGGCTGGAGCCGCCTGCGGAGGTGACGGTGCGGTTGGTCTGCAGGCCAAGCGGGTTGTACTCGTAGGTGGTCTTGATGTCCCACTGATCGATGGTGGTCTTGGACCAGCCGTTGTCCCAGTAGCTCATCGAGCTGACGTTGCGGATGCTCTGCCCGTGGGAGGGCGGGGCGGAGATCTCCTTCAGCCGCGAGACCTCGTCGTAGACGTACTTCACCGAGTCGGGGGTGTTGTACTTGGGGTCGTCCCGATCGAAGGGATAGATCTCCTCCATCGGACGGTTGAGCTTGTCGTACTTGGTCTCGGCGATGAAGTCGGTCGGGTCGTCGGCGGTCTCCACCCCGCGCGGGGTGACGACCTTGGTACGGTTGCCGACCTGGTCGTAGGCGAACTGGGTGATCGTGTACTTGATCACGCCGTCGGTCTCCGAGTGCGGGACGCGGGTCTCGGTGACGGCGCCACGCTTGTCGAGGCCGAATAGCGTCTTGTTGCCGTCCTGGTCGGTCCGACCTTCGACCAGGCCGTCCAGGTCGTAGTCGGTGATGGTCTGGAAGCCCGCGGCGTCCTTGACGTGGGTGACCCGGTGGTTGCGGTCGTAAGCGTAGAAGGTCGTGAAGTCGGCCGCGTCCGCGGTGGTGTTCTTGCGCGGGTCGACGACCTTCTCCACGTTGCCGACGTTGTCGTAGGTGTAGGTGATCTTGTGCTTGTATGGCTCGGCGTTGAGGACGTCGGTCAGCTGGTAGATCTTGTCGTACACATACGAGGTGGTGAAGTCACCGGCCACGTCGGGAGTGAGGTTGCCCTTCGGTTCCGTCCGCGTCTTAAGGTTGCCAGCCAGGTCCCAGGTGTAGGTGGCCTTGCGCTCGGGGCCGCTGTCGAAGTCCTTAGGCAGGTTCGACTCGATCAACTGGTCGGCCTGGTCGTAGACTGCGGTGGCCACGGCGCCGTTGGGGGAGGTCATCTTGACGGCGTTGTCGTTGAAGTCGTAGATCGGGGCCGGGGTGACGATGTACTCGCCCTTGTCCTGGTCCTTGGGGACCTTCGACTCCAGCGGACGCTTGAACAGGTCGTAGGTCTGGGTGGTCTTCTTGCCCAGCGCGTCGGTCACCGACAGCACGTTGCCGCGCTTGTCGTACTCGGTGCTGGTGGTGTGGTCGCCTTCGGCCGGCGTCTCCACGCCGAGGGCGTCGGTGATCTTCTGCGGGTAGCCGGTTGGGTGGTAGTCGCTGAAGACGGTCGGGTTGCCGTTGGCGTCCGTCGATTTGATCAGCTGGCCGACCGGGTCGTAGTCATAGCTGGTGGTGTAGTCGCCCTCGGTAGGGGAGGCGACGCCGAGCGGGTCAGTGACCGTCTTCAGATTGCCCTTGGCGTCGTAGCCGAACTTCCACTTGCGGCCCTCCGGCGAGGTCTTCTCGACCAGATCGGCGACATAGCCATTGAAGATGGCAGGGGCCTCGTAGCCCAGCACGGTGGGAGCGGTGCTGTTGGCGTTGGCCTCGGCGTCCTTCAGCTCCAGCGGGTAGCCGGTCTTCTGATCGAAGAGCCAGGTGGCGTACGCGCCGTTGGCCTCGGTCAGCTTGACCACGTTGTGGTCAGGGTCCCAGGTGAGGGCGGTGGTCTCGTTCTTGGCGTTGAGGATTGATTCCGGCCGGCCGTAGGCGTCCAGCACGTACTTGGTGGCGTGCTGGAGCGGGTCGGTGATGGTGGCGTGGATCATGCCGCCCTGCGGGCCGTCCGGGTCGACGTAGTCGAACTTGGTGACGCCGTTGAGCCGGTCGGTGAGGGTTTCGACCTTCCACAGGTCCTTCGGGTCGACCGGAGCCGTGTAGTACTTCAGCTTCGTGGCGTTGCCGCGCGGGTCCTCGACCGCGACGAGCTTGACGTTCTTGTTGCCCTGCAGCGCGTCGTAGGTGAAGCGGAACGTCTTGGCACCCTCGTCGCCGAAGCCGTCGACCATCTTGGCCATCAGGCCCTTGTCGGTGTAGGTGAACCTCACCTTCCGGCCGGCGATGTCGGTGATGGATTCGACGTTGTCGATGATGTGCGGGTTGGTCAGCTTGGTGTCGCTGACCTCGGCGCCCTCGTCGTTGATGTAGGTGTAGTCCTGACCCTTCTTGTAGTAGGTCAGCCGCAGCGTCTCACGGGCTGCCGCGTCGGTGATGTACTGCAAGAACTTGGTCGGCTTGTTGTTGGACTTACGCCGCTCGTAGGTGAACGACATGGTGTTGCCGTTCTTGTCCACGATCGCGGACTGGAAGCCCTCCTCATCGAAGACGAACTGGGTCCGGTCCGGCTTGGTGAACACCCACTGCCGCGTCGGGTCCTCGGAGTAGCGGGCCGGGTCGGCCGCGTCGGCCACCCGCTGCAGGTACAGGTGCACACCTCGGGGGTGCTTGTAGTCGCAGGTGTTCGGGAGACAGTCACTGACGTCAAGCCCGTGGGTGTCCAGCGTCCACACGTGGGTGGTGCCATCACCGTCGATCAGCCGGACCTGCTCGGGCCAGAACCGGGCGCCGGGCGGGTGGAACTGCAGCTGCGAGCCCAGCTTCTGCAAGGTCGAGGTCTGCAGCGACCAGCCGTAGCCCAGAGAAGCCGTGGAGGTGTCCAGGCTGTTGTAGGTCATCCGGACGAACGTCTGCACCCCGCGGGAGGGGTTGGTGAAGGCGTTGTAGTTCCACACCACGTTGCCCGCGTACGGGTTGACCAGCGCGGTCGATCCGGCGCCGGTGTTCTTGCCGGTGTAGGCGTAGAACTTCTCCGCCCCCAGCAGGTTGGAGGTGGGGGAGTCGATGCGGATCTGCTGCGGCAGCTCCGGCAGGTGATGGCTGGCCGACTTCCAGTTGTTGGTGACGGTGTCCTGCACGTCCCAGACCAGCTGCATGCCTTCGGCCTTGTTCGTGCCGTCCCCGCTCACCGCAGGCGCCTTCACGTCCGCGTCCACCTGGACGGAGGCACCGGGCGGCAGGTCGTAGGGCAGCGCCGTCTTCAGCTGGCTGTCGGGCGTGGACACCTCGGTGCCGTCCGGCAGCTTCCAGTGATAGGACACCGCCGTCGAGGCCGCCGGCCAGGTCTCGTTAGTGGTGTTGGTGACCAGCACCGAGACCTGCTTGGTGGAGCCGGTCTCCATCCGCTCCGGCGTGCCCGGCACATAGAACGAGCGCACCGCTGCCGGATCGACGTAGGTGACGCGCAGCTTGGGCCGCAGCAGGCTTTCCTCGCCCTCGGAGGCGAGGAAGGAGACCGACTGCTTGGCCGTGCCCGCCTCACCTGCGACCTTGACCAGCAGGCCGTGGTTGGAGGCCGGGGTGGCGGTCCAGGCCTTGGCGGCGTCGGTGACCGTCCATCGGCGCCAGCCGGGCTGGCCGGCCAGCCCGGAGGCGCTGCCGAGCACGGCCGGGTCGAAGTCGCCTCCCGGGCTGGTCCACGGGCTGTTCCACGTGGCGCTCTCGTCGAACGCCTTGGTCAGCTTGTGGGCGTCGAAGCCGGCTCCCGACCCACTGCCGGTGGTCTGCCACAGCGACAGCGACGCCTGGCTGACCTGCGCGTCGGCGGGAATCTGGGTGGCATAGTCGTCGAATTTGACCACGGCGCGGGTGTTGCCCTGGGTAGTGGCGGTGTTGGCCGCCCGTACCCACTTCGCCCCGGACAGCTGGTCGTGGCCGGTGGTGGGTTCGCCGGAGGCCAGGGTGGTGTCGGCGCTGCCGGTCAGCACCTTGGAGATCATGCCGGGCTTGGGCAGCGGCACCCGCAGCCGCTGCGACGGCACGGCCTGGCCGTTCTTCAGCACCGCCTCCACCCAGTAGGTGGCCTCGTGGATGTACCAGTCGGAAGCCGCGTCGCTGGGGTCGGCGCCGCTGCTGGTGTCCACATACGCCGTGGTCCCGGGCTGCAACGCCGCTACCAGCGTGTCCACGCTGCGCCTGGTGGTGCTGGTGTCGTAGCAGCCCGAGGGGCAGACGCGGTGCAGCCGGTACTCGGCCAGATCATCGGATGCGTCGGCGGGGGTGGGATCGGCGTAGGCCGTCCACTCCAGTGACGCGCCCAGCGACGTCGTGGTGGTCACCGGCTTCAAGCTCACCGACGGCTTGCCGAAGGTGACGACCAGCCGGGGAAAGGTCGAACCGTCACCGATCATGCCTTCGCCACCGAAGACATCCTCACTGGCGTGATAGGCCACGCCGGCGACCGGGGCGGTTTTCGCCTCGTTGGCCGCCTTCAGCATGATGCCGTGCATCGGCGCCTCGACCGTGGCGTACCAGGCGTTGACCATGCCGGTGACATCGAAGGAGTGCCAGCGCGACACCTCGCCCGCGTTGCGCGTCACCGAGGAGGCCACGGTGGAGGAGAAGGTCGGCTGCCGGTTCCACGTCGTGGACCCGATGTCGCTCACCCAGTCGGAGGTGATCTCTCGAGCCTCGATCGTCACCGGCGCCGCGTCCCCCAGTGACTGGTCGAAGTACATCTGCAACTGCGCTTGGTCGATGCGTGTGCCGATCGGCAGCACGTCGGCGTCCGGCGGGTTGAAGTACAGCAGCGAGCGCTTCACGCCGCTGGCCGACTTGCCGACCGGCAGCATCCACGAGGAGACGAAGTTGCCGGTGGCGGCGCCCGCGTCGACGTAGGTGTCCTGGGTCGGATTCGCCCAGTCCGGCAGGTTGATCGTCGGGTCGATCACCACCGGCCACTTGCGCTCCGGCGCGGCGAGCCACGCCGCGTCCGGGGTGAGCGTGATCGTCGCCTCGCTGCCCTGTAGCGTCACCGCCTGGGTGACCGCGTCGGAGTAGCGCTTGCCGTACGGCGAGGCTGCATCCACCTCAGAATCGATCATGAACGGTTTCGGCACGGTGAAAGCCGGGGTGCCGTCGTCGCCGTTGAACGCGATCGAGCCGTCGGCGTTCTGCTGCGCCTGCACCCCGCCGGTCTTGACCGTGAACGAGTACGCCGTCCCGGAGGCGGGCGGCTTGGATAGCACGAGGTACTCCTTCACCCCGCTCGGCGTGACCGTGTAGACCAGGTCGGTGCCATCCCACACGCCCGGATAGGTGACGGTCGAACCCTTCACCACCGGGGCGACCTGCTTGGCATCGCCGGCCACGCCGAAGGTCAGCTGCCGCTCACCGAGCTTGATCTTGGCGAGCTTGTCGGTCTTGTCGCCGAACCGGGTGGAGTATCCGGCCTTGTCGTTGCCTTGGACGAACCCGTCCTCCGCCACGGCCTCGATGCGGGTGTCGACGTCCTGCCAGCTGCCGTCGGCGTCCTTGTAGTGCACCGGCCGGGTGGACAGCTCCAGCTGAGAACGGCCGTCCTCCAGCTGGTAGACCTTGCCGAACAGTGACCGCTTACCGGCCTCCTCCTTCACCCGCTTGCCCGGCGGCTGCTTGGCCGCCGAAGCAGGCGCGGCGGCCCGGCTGCCGGGAAGGGTGGTCTGCTGCCCGCTGGGGCGGATCTCGCCCTTCGGATCCTCGGTGAACAGGCCGGCGATGCCGCCGCTCACCCAGGAGGCCAGCTGCGACACGAATCCTGCCTCGTGGGGGGCGACAGGAGTCTGTGCTTGGGCCGGGATGGCGGGTGCCGTCGTGATCAGCAGGACTGGAGTCAGGGTCAGGACGGTGGCTCGGCGCAGCCGTTGGCCGGTCAGCCAGGGCCGGCGGGGGTGGGATGCTCGGCGGTCATGGTCGGTACGGGTGGGGGGTAAAAGGCGCACGGAACTCCGCTCACGAAGGGATAAGGGGGATGTAAAAGCGTCCTGATCAAGCCAGAAATACGCACATTCGGTCAAGATCTACGCATCGTGATCATCCGCTCCATGCGAACGTGTGTTCAACTCTCGGAAAGCGGTGCCCACAAGGGGGAATCGCCCTTACCGGACATGCGGGTCGACATGTGGTCAACCATGACTGTCTGTAAACGTTCCAGGTCGCGACGAATCTATCGAGATCAAAACGTGATCGAGACTCACAGCGAACGTGCAGCAAAACGAGCGGAGCTTCGGGTGTGACCAGGCATTTTGAGGGGTATAGCGCGGCGATCTCTTAAACCTCAGGGGTCTCACCGGCCCATGACTCACGACCGCGCACTGCCCTCAGACAACCGGGCCGGCGTTGAAGGCCCTCCGCTCCCGAAGGTGGCCCCAGCCCCAAAGTAGCGATGAGCTAGAACGGCTCAGCACCCACGTCACCGCCTTCGCCCATGCTCACCGGCCGTTACGGCGACCGGCTCGACGCCTGGCTCGCCGACGCCGACAACGACGACCTGCCGCACCTGCAATCCTTCATCCAGGGCATCCACCGCGACCACGCCGCCGCCCTGGCCGGATCCACCCTGTCCCACAGCAGCGCCACAGGCCAAGCCTTGGTCACGACGGCCATCGGTCCCCGATGTCCGGTCGCTTTCAGACGGCGATGATCGGAGCCGGGTTCTCGGGGAGCTGCCAGCTGCCGCCGCGGTCCTCCTTCGAAAAGCGCGCGGCGAGATCGGGGACGTGCAGGAAGCAGGCCAGTGCGGTGGCGGCCTGGAAGGCGTCGATCGCACGCTGGGTCATCGGCATGCCCAGGCGCAGGAGGCGCGGATTCACCTCGCCCTGGATCTCGTCGACGAAGGGCCGCAGTACGCTGTCGTAGTTCGCCAGTGCGGTTGGCAGGTCGCCAGGGTGCCGGTTGATCTCGCCGGCCAGGACGTAGGCGCCCACCAGGCCGCCGGAGATGCCCATGCCGCTGTAAGGGGAGGCACAGTGGGCGGCGTCGCCGGCCAGGACCACGCGGCCCTTGGACCAGTTGTCGGTGCGAACCTGGACGATCTCCTGGGAGTAGAAGAAGGGGCTCGTCTGCATGCCGTCGATGAAGCGCTCTGTCTGCCAGCCCGCGTCGCGGAACCTGCTCACCCAGAACTTCTGCTGGCGCTCGACGGGTTTCCGGTGGCTCGCCGAGGCCTCCTCGGACTCCTCCCGCATCACGAAGTACACCTGGGTCTCGGTCGGGTTGTGGCTGCGGCGCATGATCTGACGGCCACCCGGGACCATGTAGGTGTCCCGGATGTTGCTGTCGGACGCGATGCGCGGGATGAACCAGTAGGCCATGTGGATGCCGACCCGCCAGTACGGGTCGCAGCCCGCGGGGAGGATCGCCTGCCGGATGCGCGATCCCTGCCCGTCCGCGCCGACCAGGAGGTCGAACTCGCCGGAGGAGCCGTCGGAGAAGTGCGCGATGACCTTCTGTTCGTCCTGTTCGAAGCCGTCCACGCTCACGCCGAAGACGTACTCGGTGTCGTCCTTCGACGCGTCGTGCAGGATGCGTACCAGGTCACCGCGCATGATCTCGTACTCGGAGGTGAGAGTCTGCCGGCCACGGCCGGAGGTGTTGGCCATGATCGTCGCCTTGGCCCTGCCGCGCGCGTCGACGAAGGCGACACCCGCCTCGTCCACCAGCTTGCCGCGGACGGCGTCCAGAAGCCCCATCCGCTCGACGGCCTCGATGCCCTGCCCCCGGAGGTCGACCTGCGCCCCGGTGGCCCGCAGCGCCGGAAAGCGTTCGACGACGGTCACCCTGTGGCCGCCCCGCGTGAGCCAGAAAGCCAGCGCGTGGCCCGCTATCCCGCCGCCGGCAACAAGGACCCGCAGGGGGTGCGCTCCCGATCCGTTTGCCATGCCCATCACCCAAAAATCTATCAGTGAATGATTCCTCTCCAGAGTCATCTATCAGTGATAGATTTGTCAACGTGACCAAGGTGAACCGTGAGATCGTCGTCTCCGAAGCACTCGACCTGCTCGACGAGGTCGGGCTGGACACGGTCAGTACGCGGCGGCTGGCGAAGCGGCTGGGCGTCGAACAGCCCTCGCTCTACTGGTACTTCCGCACCAAGAAGGACCTCCTCGCCGCCATGGCGGAGGCGGCGATGGCACCGCATGCGGCCGCCCCGCTGCCGACGCCCGACGACGACTGGCGCGACTGGTTCCTGGACAACATGCGAAGCTTCCGGCGCACCCTGCTGATGCGCCGGGACGGCGCACGCCTCCACGCAGGCAGCACCCCCGCCAACGACCTCGACCGGATCCGCCGCAAGATGGACTTCCTGGTCACCTCCGGAGTGCCTGAGCGGGACGCCCAGATGGCGATGCTGGCCGCCGGCCGTTTCACGGTCGGCAGCGTCCTGGAGGAACAGGCGGACGCCGACTCCGGCGACGGCTCGGATCCACCGGCGGACATGCCTGTGATCGACCACGAGTCGGCGTTCGAGGCCGGCCTGACCCTCATCTTGGACGGCCTGGTGCACCGCACCGCAATACGGGCCACTTCCCCGTCGGCAAACGGTGATTTCCCCACAGGCTTCGAACGGGCCTCGTAGCCACCCGAGAAATAGGACATCGGGCAACAAGCCATGACGCTAGACCGCCGATTCGGCCCACAATTGACGACAGGATTTTCCGACAGATAGAACGAGGCTCCACGCCCCTGCCGAGGAGTTCCGGTGAAGATCGTTTACTCCCGCGTCTCCACCGCGACCCAGTCCCTTCTCCGCCAGCGGCACATCCTCACCGAGGCCGGCCTCCTGGTCCGGACAGGGGGCGTCGCTGAAGGGTTCCGCCCGGCCGACGGAGTCCTGCTGTTCGAGGACCCCGCGACCACCTCGAAGATCCCCGCGCTGGAACGGCCCGCGTTCGCGAAAGTCGCCGCCGCCGCGCACCCCGGCGACGTGCTCACGGTGTCAGAGCTGTTCCGCCTCTGCCGCGACCTGGTCGACATCCACAACGTCCGCGCCGGGTGCCAGGCCCGCGGCGTCGTCCTGCGCGTGCTGTCCGGACCGCTGTCGAACTTCCACGACCTCGCCGCCAACGACGCCACCACCGACCTGCTGATCAACGTCATCACCGCGGTGGGGCAGTTCCAGCGCGACATCCAGAACGAACTGACCGTCGAGGGGATCGCCGCCGCCGAAGCCGAAGGCCGCTACCGCGGTCGACGACCCGCGCTCGACGATGCCCGGCGCGACGAAGTGCGACCTCAGCTCCAGCTCGACGCCCTGCACGCCAGCGGCTACGACGAACTGGTGATGGAGAAGGAGTCCGGCAAGCGCGGGGTCGCCCGGCCCGAATGGCAGGCGCTCGTGTCCCGCCCACAGGCCGGTGACACCCTCAAGTTCTGGAAGTCCGACCGGTGGGGCCGCTCGGCCGGGCACGTGCTGACCACCGTCAACGAGCTACGCGAGCGCGGCGTCATGGTCGTGTCCTTGACCGAGAACTTCGATCTGGACACCAAGGAGGGGCGCTTCATGTTCGCGGTCTTGGCCGCGGCCGCCGAGTACGAGCTGGAACTGCGCGCCGAGCGACAAGCCGAAGGGATCGCGGCCGCCAAGCGACGTCAGAGCGAGGGCACCATGCTTCCCGGCAAGAAGGACATGGGCCGTCCCCATGTCCTGGGCCCGGCCGAACTCGCCACTCTGCGCCGCCTGGTCGACGACGGCGTCTCGGTGACCGAAGCCGCACGTACCTCAAGATCGGCCGCTCCACCGCCTACGCCGCCCTCGCCAAGCACTGACCAGCAGCTACCTCAGCTCGCAACCCGTTTCTGCGGTATTCCGGTGGCACCCGCAGTACGCGGAGGCGGCCCCCCACTGACCCCGTGATCTCCCGGCATCCGGGGAAGGACGCATCGCCGAGGCGCTGTCACGGACCCTGCGGGGGAGGGGCCCGTTGGGCCAACGCAGTGGCGCCACCTCCGCGGGTCATGGACGCCTGCGGGCGCGAACGACGGCGTCGTGCATGATCATCTCGTGACCGTCGGGGGCGGTGGCCGATCGGGACCTGGCCTCGGCGACGGCGATGTCCCATCGGCCGGGGTCGAGGCCGGCGGCGACCTCCTCGGCGGTGAAGTGCACCGCGGGCGAGGGGCCGTGAGAGAGGGTGGTATGGGGGTCTGACGGGTGGTGACCGACGATGAGCAGCGTGCCGCCCGGCGCGACCGATGCGGCCAGGCGGCCGAACAGCGCCTCGCGCGATGCCGACAGGTGCACGTAGTGGGTGGAGACCAGGTCGAAGCGTTCCTCGGCGGGCGTCCAGCTGGTCAGGTCGGCCTGTACCCAGTCGATCCGGCTCGTGAGGTCGGCGCCGAGGCTTTCGGCGTGCTCTCGCGCCCGGGCCAGCGCGGTGGCGGCGATGTCCACCGCCGTCACCCGCCAGCCGCGCGAGGCGAGCCAGACGGCGTCGGCTCCCTCGCCGCAGCCCGCGTCCAGAGCCGTGCCGGGCGGCAGATCCCCGGCCTCCGCCACGAGTTGCGGGTTGGGCCGCCTGCCGCGGACCGCTGCGTGGCCGTGGTAGCGCTCTTCCCAGTACGTCCTGCCGAATTCTTCGGACACAGTGGTTCCCTTTCTCTGCTTCACAGGCCGTGGCGACGGTCGCCCATCGCCAGTTCACACAGACGCGCCTCGGACTCGGCCGAGAACGGGTCCAGGTAGGCGGCGACCGCCTGGCGGGTCTCCTCCGCGACCAGGTCGGCGTTGATCTGGGCCGCCGCTGCGGCGCCCGCCGCCGCCGAGGCCCCGACCTGGGCCGCCAGGTCGGTGACGTTGCCCGCGACCCACACCCCCGGCACTTCGGTACGGCCGGCCGCGTCGGAGGGGATGTGCTCACCGGCCCCTGACGGGTGTTCGGCCGGTCGCAGCCCGAGCGCCGCCAGGAAGCAGGCACGCGCCGTCATCCGCGGCGAGACCGCCACTGTCTCGCGGCCGACCAGCCTGCCGTCGCTCAGCCGTACGCCCACGAGGCGGTCCTCGGCGATCTCCAGGGAGGCGACCTCGCCCTCCACCACACGGATGCCGCGGGCAGCCAGCTGCTGCGCCTGCTCGCCGGTAGGCGGCGGCATGGTGTGGGAGAAGAAGGTGACATCGGCGCTCCACTGCCGGAACAGCAACGCCTGGTGCACCGACAGCGGCCCGGTGGCCAGCACACCGATGGCCTGGTCGCGGACCTCCCAGCCGTGGCAGTACGGACAATGCACCACGTCACGGCCCCACCGGTCCCGCAGGCCCCGCACGTCCGGCAGTCCGTCGACCAGCCCGGTGGCCACCAGGAGCCGGCGTGCCCGGACGGACCTGCCGTCGGCCAGCGTCACGGTGAACCCCTCGGTGTCGCGGACCGCCGTGACGACCTCCCCCGACACCACGTGCCCGCCGTACCGGCGGACCTCGGCCCGGCCGCGCTCCAGCAGCTCGGCAGGCGGGGTCCCGTCGAGGGCAAGCAGCCCGTGCACACCTTCGGCCGGGGCGTTGCGCGGCGCGCCCGCGTCGATCACCACCACCGCCCGCCGCGCTCGGGCCAGCATCAGCGCCCCGCTCAACCCGGCGGCGCCACCGCCGAACACCACCACGTCGTAGCCGTCCTTCAGCTGATCGGTCACCATGACCACCTCCACGACAACCATGCGAGCACACCAGGCATATGTGCAAACCTTGTTGCCGATCTGGCAAACTACTTTCATGGACAGCGACCTCCACCAAGCGCTCGACGCGGTCGGGCCCCGGCTACGCGTGCTGCGCCGGCAGCGCGAAACCACGCTGGCCGACCTGTCGGCGGCCACCGGCATCTCGGTGAGCACCCTGTCCCGGCTGGAGTCAGGGGCCCGCCGGCCGACCCTCGAGCAACTGCTCCCTCTGGCCAGGGCCCACGGCGTCACGCTCGACGACCTCGTCGACGCCCCGCCCACCGGAGACCCGCGCATCCACCTGCGCCCTGTCAACCACCACGGCATGACCATGGTGCCCCTGACCCGCCGAGCCGGCGGCATCCAGGCGTACAAGCTCGTGATCTCGGCCGGCGGCCCCCGCAAGGAACCCGACCCACAGACCCACGAGGGCTACGAGTGGCTCTATGTCCTCAATGGACGGCTGCGGCTCGTGCTCGGTGAACAGGATCTGGTGCTCTCACCCGGCGAAGCGGCCGAGTTCGACACCCGCGTACCGCACTGGTTCGGCGCAGCGGGCGCCGAGCCGGTCGAGTTCCTCAGCCTGTTCGGCAGGCAGGGCGAACGCGCGCACCTCCGCGCCCGTCCCAAACCCCGGAACCCGCCCGAACGGCTCGAGGAGCGGTGATGCGAAGACCGCCGGGTCACCCGAGGTTCCAGCTCGGATCGAGGCCCGTCAGGCCGGCGCTGGCGATCCACACCCGCGCCGCGAGTTCAGCGTCGGCCAGGTGACCCCGGAGGGGTTCGAGGGTGGGCAGGCCGCGAATCCCGAACATTCGGGGTCCCCACAGCTGGCCGCCGCGAACGGACGGGTCGAGGACGGCCCGGACGGCGGGCCAGGCGGCGGCCTGCTTGCTCTGCAAAAGCAGCCCGGCAGGCAGGCCGCGCAGCCGTTCGCCGGTGGTCCGGAGGCGGACCGGCGGGCGTGAGGGGGTGAGGGAGTCGAGCGCGCCACCGGGATGGGTGATCACGCTCAGCGTGCCGCTGCCGGCGGCGCGCAGGCGGCGGTCGAGTTCGAGGCCGAAGAGCATCTGGGCGAGTTTCGATCGCGCGTACGCGCGCTTCGGCCGGTAGTCGCGCGTGCTCTGGAGATCATCGAGATCGAGGCTCTCGGACTTCGCCGTCAGGCTGCCGGTGATGACGACGCGGCTCGCGGGTGTGGCCGTCAGCAGGGGTGCCAGCCACCAGGTCAGCGCGAAGTGTCCGAGGTGGTTGGTGGCGAGCATCAGCTCGTTGCCGTCCTTGGTCTCACGCCGTGGCGGCTGGTCGAGCAACACTCCCGCATTGCAGACCAGCGCGTCCAGTCTTTGCGTGCCCAGGGCTTCCGCGGAGGCTTCGAGCGAGGAGAGATCGGCGAGGTCCAGGTGGACGTGACGGACGCGCGCGCAGGGGACCCGGGCGCGGATCGCTGCCCGCGCGGCTTCGGCCTTGGCGCTGTCACGACTGCCGAGGACGACGGTGGCGCCCGCGCCGGCGAGCTGTTCGGCGACGAAGTATCCGATGCCCGCGTTGCCGCCGGTGACCAGGACATTCCTGCCCTCGGCGGACGGCAGGCGTTTCACGTCCCAGGGGTCTGGGTCGCGGAGAGGGGACATGGTCGGTCTCCTTCAATGTGTCAGTGCTGGAGGCCCTGCGGGGCTCGCCTGGGCATCAGCATCACGGCGGGGACGGTGACGGCGGTGAGGACCACGACGACGATGAGGCTGGTCGTCATGGCATGGCCGAGGCCGGAGCCGGTGGACCGGAAGAAGATCGAGGTGACGGCGGCCGATCCCGCGCCTGCCGCGAGCTGCTGGATCGCCGACAGGGAGCCGCTGGCGCTACCGGCCTCGTCGGGATGGATGTCGCCGATCGCGACGTCGAAGATCGTGCCGTAACAGGTCCCCATTCCCAGGCCGGTGAGGAAGACGGCTGGAGCGAGGTCCCACAGGCTCAGGTCCGTGCCGGAGGCCATGACCAGGACGAGCAGCCAGCCGCAGCCGGCCAGGATGACGGCCAGGCCGATGAGGATGAGGGTGCGGCCCATCCTCTTGATCAGCGCCATGCACGCTCCAGCGGCCACGATGATGCCCACGGTCATCGGCAGCAGGCCCAGGGAGGCGTCCCGCGCCGAGGCGTGCAGCCCCTGCTGCATGAACAGGGAGAGGACGTAGACCAGCCCGGTGGTGGCGGCGAAGACGATCAGGCCGACGAGCAGGCCGGAGCCGAAGCCGCGGTTGCGCAACAGCGACGGCTTGAGCAGCGGGTCCGCGGCCGTGATCTGACGGCGGGCGAAGGCCGTGAGGAACACCAGGCCGACGACGACCGAGAGGACCGCGCCGGCGGGCCAACCGCTGCCCGACCCCTCGACCAGCCCGAAGAGCAGGCCGAACATGGCCGCGGCGAGAAGTCCCGAGCCCACCCCGTCCACGCGGATGGACGCGTCTCCTTCGTCGTGCGGCAGCAGCCGGACGGCCAGGGCCAGGCCGAGGACGCCGAGCACCAGGTTGACCAGGAAGATCGGACGCCATGACAGTCCTGCGATGTCGGCGTCGATGACGAACCCGGCCAGGATCGGGCCGCCGACCGAGGCGACGCCGAGCAGAGGGCCGAATATCCCGAACGCCTTGGCGAGCATGTCACGCGAGAACGTCCTGGTCATGATCGCCATGCCCTGCGGGATCAGAAGCGCGCCGAACGCGCCCTGCGCGCCGCGGGCGATGACCAGCAGAGCGGGGTCAGGGGAGAGGCCCGCCACCGTCGAGGCGATCGTGAAGCCGGTCATGCCGATGAGGAACAGCCTGCGCTGGCCGTACTTGTCGCCCAGCCGTCCGCCGACCACGAGCAGGACGCCCATCGCGAGCATGTAGGCCGACCCGAGCCACTTGATCAGGTCCTCGCCGCCGTGCAGTTCGGCCGCGATCGTCGGCGCGGCGATGTTGGTGACCGTGGCGTCGATCATGTCGAGGGCGTCGGCGAGCAGCACCAAGCCCAGGATCGCCCACATGAGTCTGGTGGACGCGGTGGCCGGCGGGCCGGCCGTGAGGGGGATTGCCATGGGATGCCCTTCACTAGGAAATCTGAACTGACTCTGAAACTATAGCCACTATACATTTAGATGCGTTCAGGGTTCCGGGTACCATGAGGGCATGGCGACGACGATGGGGCGCCGCGAGCGCAAGAAGGCACAGACCCGCCAGGCGTTGTCGGACGCCGCGTTGCGGCTGTTCTCCGAGCACGGGTACGACGGCGTCACCGTCGCCCAGATCGCCGACGAGGCGGACGTCTCCATCGCCACGCTGTTCGCGCACGTGCCGGACGGCAAGGAAGCGCTGATCTTCGACGACGGCGCAGAACGACGCGTCTGGCTGGTCGCGGCGGTCCGCGAGCGGCCCTCCGGCCAGTCGGTGCTGGAGGCCCTGCGCCGCTGCATGGCAGGCAGGGGGCCCTTCACCGACGATCTCCCGCCGGAGCTGCTGCGCAAACGCGACCTGATCGTGAGCACCCCCGCCCTGCGGGAGTACTCACGCAAGCTCTGGGTGGCCAGCGAGGGCGCTCTGGCCGAGGCGATCGCGGCCGAGAGCGGCCGCGACCCCTCCGACATGACCGTCCGCGCCCTCGCCCGCTACGTCCTGGAGATCCCTGAGCTCGCGGGTACGGAACCCGACCCCCTGGCCGCGATGAACGCGATCTTCGACCTCCTCGAATCCGGCTGGCCCGAATCACCCGTTGACGAACCTCCGACGCGTTGAGCGGGCTCTGCATCCTCGCCAGTACCTGGTCTCGCCCCGGGTCCTGGTGCGCTGCCCGCGATGCGAGCACTGCGCCGTGCTGACGCGCGACCGCCTTCCCGCCTGGGTGAAGAGCGCCAAGAATCGTGAGGCGGTGCTCGCCGGATGCGCCGCCCTCCGCAGGAGGGCGCGACACTTCAGGAGCGCGACCCCGGCCTGAGCCCCACCACCACCTGCCGGAGGACCCCGCCGAACAGATCCGCCAGCGCACCGGGGATGTCGCCTCTCTGGGAGCAGGGTCCCAGAACGGAATCCTCCGCAGGGCCGAGTGAACCGGCGGCGCGACGGGCCACGCTGAAGGCATGATCGTCAAAGCCCTGGCACTCGTCCTGTGGCCGAGGTCCACGGCGAAGCAGCGTGACTTAGGGTTTGAGCGTGCGCGTGGCACGAACCTTCATGACGCTCGTGCGTTTCCTCAGACGCCCCCGGGTCTTCGACACGACGCTGGCGATCGTGCTCCTCGTCCCGGTGCTCCTGGGCACGATCTCCATGATCGCCCGGGGCGAGACGTGGGCGACGCTGAGCGCCGGGCTTCATGTGGCGGGCTCCCTGTGCCTGCTCATGAGGCGTGGCCGCCCGATCCTGACCGTCGGGCTGGTGGCCGCGCTGGACGTCGTGGGCATCATGACGCAGTCGGTGTTCTTCACCAGCCTGCCCTCGCTCATAGCGTGCTACAGCCTGGGCCGCTACACCACCGGCCGTCCCACCCTGATCACCTCGGCGGCGGTCTTCGTCGTCTACGCGGTCGACACGGAGGTGTTCCTCGCAGGCACGGGCAGCTGGTTGGGGTCCCTGTTCGCCGTCCTCGTGCCCGTGGGCATCGGCCAGTTCGTCAGGCTCAGGACCGAGCTCGACGAGCGCAGCAGGCAGGAGGCCGCCGACGCCGCCGTACGCGCCGAGCGGCGGCGCATCGCCAGGGAACTGCACGACGTGGTCGCCCACCACATCACCGTGATCAACGCCCTGGTCGGCGGCGCGCGGGCCACGCTCCCACCCGGGCAGGATGTCACCAAGAACGCTCTGGAGAGCGCCGAGCAGACGGCCCGCCAGGCGATGTCGGAGATGCGTCGCCTGCTCGACGTGCTCAGAATCGACGGCAACGAAGGGCCGGACGCCGCGACGGGGGTGGGCGCGGAGCGGCTTCCCGTACTGATCAAGGAGGCCAGCTCGTCGGGACTGCCCGCCAGCCTGACGGTGACCGGCGAGCCCGTCGAGCTGCCCTCCGCCGTGGACCACGCGGTCTACCGCATCGTGCAGGAGGCGCTGACCAACACCCGCAAGCACGCCGTCAGCGCCAGGACCAGCGTGCGGCTGGCGTACGAGCCGGCCGCGGTGGAGGTCGAGGTGCTCGACGACGGCCTGCCGAAGGAGGTCGGCGCGCCGGGGTTCGGGCTCGTCGGCATGGCCGAGCGGGTGGCGTTGTGCGGCGGCCGGCTGTCCACGGGCCGGCGTCCGGAAGGCGGCTTCCGGGTGCACGCCCGCATCCCCCTGGAGAGACCATGATCAGAGTTCTGCTGGCCGACGACCACGAGCTGGTACGCAAGGGCTTCACGCTGATGCTGGACGCCCAGCCCGACCTGAGCGTGGTCGGCGAGGCCGCCGACGGCGCGGAGGCGGTGGAGCTGAGCGGGAAACTCCGGCCCGACGTGGTGCTCATGGACCTGCACATGCCCGGCCTGGACGGCGTGCGCGCCACCGAGCTGATCACCGCGCAGCTGCCGGGAGTCCGGGTGCTCGCGCTGAGCACGTTCGACCTGGACGAGAACGTGGTCGCGGCGCTGAGGGCCGGCGCCGACGGCTTCCTGCCCAAGGACGTCTCGCCCGAGGAGCTCATCGAGGGCGTACGCGTGGTGCACCGCGGCGAGTCGGCCGTCGCGCCGCGCCTGCTGACCAGGCTCATCGGCACGTTCGTCCGCGCCTCGCGTCCGAAGGCGCTGCCCGCCGAGCTGTCCGGGCTGACCGACAGGGAGCGGGAGATCCTCGTGCTGATCGCCCGAGGCCGCTCGAACCCGGAGATCGCCGCCGACCTGTCCGTCTCCCCTTCGACCGTCAAGAACCACGTGACGAACCTGTTCTCCAAGATCGGCGTCAGGGACCGGGCGCAGGCCGTGATCGTCGCGTACGAGGCGGCATTGATCGAGCCTGGGGCGTAGGAGCCCGGATGCCCGTCGGCGAGGATGACGCGATCAGCCGCACTCCGCCGAACCACGGCCAGGTGAAGCCTGAGAACACCAGCAGCGCGAAGTTGCCCCCGGGAGCGCTCGCCGCATAGATCGTCGCCAGCCCAGCAGCCCGGCGATCGCGACCCGGACCCTGGTGTCGATGTCCCTGGGGGTCCCCGTAGCAAACGGCGAAAATTCAACGGATATAGCTCTGACCTGCGGTTACGAGGTAGTGGGGTCAATGATCGGCCTACTGTGAGGCCGTGGTGGCGTGTTCGTCGTGGTCGCGGAGCATGCGCATGACGGTGGCGGGCGAGGGTCGTTTGCCCTTCTTGGCGCCTTGGGTGATGAGGAGTTGGCTGGCGATGTCGCGCAGGCTTTGTCCTTGGTCGCGTAGGTGCAGGGCCATGGACAGCATGGCGGGGTCGGTGACGGTGGCGCCGCCGATGTTCTTGCCGCGGTTGCGGGCGGACTCGTGGCCGTCGAGGGTCTTGTCGCGGATGTATTCGCGTTCCATCCCTGACAGGGCGGCCAGGACGGTGAACACGATGCCGCCGGGGTCGTGGCTGCCTTGGAGTTCGCCAGTGAGGAACTCCAGGCCGATGTCGCCGACGCGCAGCCGTTCGGCGAGCTCGGCGAGTTCGAGGCCGCGGCCGAGGCGTTTGTGCTCGTGGGCCACGAGGGTGACGCTGACGCCGGAGGCGCGCAGGTCTGCGGCGTGCGCGATGGCGCGTTCGAGTTCGGGCCGGGTGGTGATGCGGGTGGAGACCTTCTCGGAGAAGATGCGGGGCACCCCGGCTGCTTTGAGTGCGTCAAGCTGGGTGTCCAGGGACTGGCGGGCTGTGGAGGCGCGGGCGTAGCCGATCCGGGCGTGACCGGTCGGGGCGGTGGCCGCCGGTGGCGCGGGCAGTTCGGTCCAGGCGGTGCCCGGCCGGCGCAGCGCCGGGATCGGCACGCTCAGCGCCTTCGCGAGCGCGGGCACGAGCCGGAAGCGGGCGGTGTGGTACTGGATCGCCACCCGGTTCTTGGTCGTCCGGCACGGCGATCCGGCCGGGGCGCCGCACGTTGACATCGGGCAGGCGAAGGCCTCCACGCGCAGGAAGGCGTCCTCGGTGTCGCTCACCCAGGAATCGTTTCATGGGTTGGTTCAAAGGTTTAGCAGATTTGAAACACGGTGTGAAACGATTTCCGTGCCGGACGCACCTGGTCGAGGTCCTCCGTCTGAGACCGCCGCGCCGTTTCATATCCGACCACCTATGAAACGTCGAGCTGGCACGAAACGATCTTCTCCGAGCTTGTCTCGATCAGCACACTACTCGGACCACGTGGCGCAACTTGGCCCATGTCCGGGGGGACGCCTACATCGCGCTCAACGTCCCCCGGTGCCGCTACTTGACGTCCACGCCAGTTACCCGTCTGAGCTCACCCCTGACCTGGCCCTGGACGAGGCGCTTCGCCGTCCAGTCGGTTCCGACCCTCGAGAACGAGGTCGAAGCGCTGGGAAGACCACCACCAACTCGTCCCCAGTAACGGCCTGCCTGACAACACCGGACCGCCATCGGTGTCGTAGTACTCGCGAGAGTCGGTCGCTCGGCCTCTCATGGCCTGCCCGGACAGGAGATCAGTATCACCTTATGTAGTATCAACGTAACCCAGTGTGGCCAATTGGAGTGTGTTCGGCGACCACGGCTGCCTCCGTGCATGGAAATTCTCTTTCTTCGAAGGAGACAAGGGCACATGAGTGAATCCGCAGTGGATGCCGCCCGTGAGCCTGTCCGCGCCGAGCGTCGCGGACCCGCCTACTGGCGGGTGACCTTCGACAATCCGCCGCTGAACCTCTACGACCCCGAGGTCGAGGGGTGTCTGACCAGGATCGGGTACCAGCTCGAAGCCGACGCTGAGGTCAAGGTCGTCGTCTTCGACAGCGCCCTGGCAGACCGCGCAATCCCCGACACCGAACTCGACAACTTCGTCGAACGCTTCGCCCAGCGGATCGCCTCGTTCGACACCGAGGCCCTCGTCGCGGTCAAGGAGATCCTCAACGAGGAGAATCCCCCTCCGGCCGCCGAGAGCCTCAAGGTCACGAACGCGCGCTTCAACTGGCTGCTCGCCCGGGATTCTGTATAACTGCGCCTCCAAATGTCAGGACAGCTGCCACCGGAAATGATCCTCGATCTGGAACTCAACATGGGCGACCGCATCGGCCCTCAGCAGTAGTGGACCCACTCCTGCGAGACCACGGAACGAACTCGCGGAAAGGCACGCCCGTGTCCACCGAGAGCCAGGACAAAACCTCACGTCCCAGATCGGGCGGTAGTCGTCAGGGCCGCCCTTGCGGCGGTGAGGATCTCCTCCGACAGGGGGGAGTCCTTAGTGGCGCGGGCCAGCAGGAGTGCGCCGAGCATGGTGCACAGCCGGGTAAGGCCGTCCTGGTCGTCGGTGGCCAGCCAATCGGCCAAGTCGCCGACGCCTTCGGTGTAGACGCGGTGGGCCTCGTCGTTGCCGGGTTCGCGTGCCATGTCACTGGCGAGACCAGCGACGGGGCAGCCGCCTCCGGGGTCGTCGCGGTGTTCGACGGACAGGTAGGCGTCGATCAGCGCCCGCTGGGCCTCGAGTTGCCCGGCGTGCCGTTCGAGCGCAGCCCTATGGCGCTGGGTGCGCTCGTCGAAGGCGTGGGTGGTGGCCTCGTCGATGAGCGCCTGCTTGGAGGCGAACTGCTTATAGAAACCGCCGTGAGTCAGCCCGACAGCCTTCATCAGATCGGCGACGCTGACCTGGGTGCCCTGCTCACGAAAGAGCCGGGAGGCGCTCTCCACGATTCGCTTGCGGTTCTCCAGCGCTTGCGCCCGCGATACGCGGCCCATCAGCCACCCCCATTTGGATGTTGGTTGACTTCTAACCTACACTCTGATTTAGATTTGAAACATAATCTAAATCTGATGGGTCCGTTCACACGGGCCCCGCAACGTGAGGAGCAGGCATGGAACTGAAGAACGCGGTCGCCGTGGTCACCGGAGCCAACCGGGGGCTGGGCCGCCATCTGGCCGCCCAGCTCGTCGAGCAGGGAGCGAAGGTGTACGCGACGGCGCGCCGCCCCGAGATCCTCGCCGACGAGCCCACCCGGAACGTCAAGCAGAACCTGTCCACCGTACTTAACCCGGCCTGAAGCAGCAGAGAACGAAAAGGGAGACGACGATGAAGGCCTTCATGGTCGAAAGCTACGGCGGCGAAGCCAGTGTTCAGGCGGGTGAGGTGCCGGACCCGCGGGTCGGCGTCGACGACGTCCTGATCCGGATCCACGCGGCGAGCGTCAATCCGCTCGACCTCATGATCCGGAACGGGAAGTTGAAGACGATCCTGCCCTACCGGGTCCCGTTCATCCTGGGCAACGACCTGGCCGGGGTGGTGGTCGAGGTGGGCGCGGCCGTCACCCGATTCGCGGTGGGCGATGAGGTGTACGCCCGGCCCGGCAAGGACCGGATAGGCACGTTCGCCGAACTCATCGCCGTGCACCAGGACGACGTCGCGATCAAACCGGCCACACTCACCATGGAAGAAGCCGCATCCCTCCCCCTGGTCGCCCTGACCTCGTGGCAGGTCCTGGTCGAGCGGGCACAGCTCCAACCGGGCCAGAAGATCCTCATCCACGCCGGCTCCGGCGGCCTGGGCACCATCGCCATCCAGCTCGCCAAACACCTGGGCGCGACCGTGGCCACGACCACCAGCACCGCCAACATCGACCTGGTCAAGACCCTGGGTGCGGACGTCGTCATCGACTACAAGAAGCAGGCGTTCGAGACGGTCCTGCACGACTACGACGTGGTCCTCGACTCCCTCGGCGGCGAGACCCTCACCAAGTCCTTCCAGGTGCTCAAGCCCGGCGGGAAGGTCATCAGTGTCGCGGGCCCGCCCGACGCCGCGGTCGGCAAGGAACTCGGATCCAATCTGATCATCCAGCTCGTGGTGTCCGCGCTGAGCTTCCAGACCCGCCGCCGCGCCCGCAGTCACGGCGTCAGCTACTCGTTCCTGTTCATGAAAGCCAGCGGCAACCAGCTCCGCGAACTCACCCCGCTCATCGACGCGGGCAAGATCCGGCCCGTGGTCGACACCGTCTTCCCGTTCAGGGAAACCCGGCAAGCGCTGGCCTACGTCGAGGCAGGACGCGCGAAGGCCGGCAAGGTCGTCGTCACGATGACCTAACGAAACAACATCTACCGGACCATCGGCAACACCACCACGAATTCGTCGCCGCGGCACTGCGCTTCCTCGAATCCTGAAACCATCTCGGGTTCATCGCCCACCTCCACTCGCCCACCTCCACCTGCCCGACGTCACCGCGCACGGCGAGAACGAACCCGACGGCGGCCAGACCCTCGTGTTCACCACCGCAGACGGCTAATGGGCACGAGTCTTCCCGGACGGCGCCGGAGCCTGGAAAACCCTGGAAGCGGGACCGCGCGCCGTGTGGAACGAGATCGAGGCCGCGCACACCTGGTGGTGCACGGCCGGGCGGCCGCACTGGTCGGCGTTCGGTATGGACCGTCCAGCCGGGATCCCAGCGGATCTGGCTCGACCAGCCCTCAGGACCGTCCTGGCCGCTGCCCTCCTGATACACGCTCAGGGATTGAGCAGGAAGGTGGTGCCAGCCTCGTTCACCAGCGTCGGGCGCAGCGGCCGTCACCCCTCGTCGAGCTTGGCGACCTCACCTTCGATGTCGACCTCGATGAACCCGAAGAAGTTGATGTTCTCCCGGTGACCGGGCGCGATGAACGACAGCAGCTCATCGGGAACCTCACGGCCCTGCTCGCGCAGCTCGGCGATCCCCATGCCGTAGTACTCGGTCGTCCAGGTGATCACCGCGTTGGTCAAGATGGTCAGGCACCAGGACTGCTCGGTCTGGTCCTGCAGATGCGGCCGGACGATCGTGCCCTGCTGGGCGTAGTGCAGGTCCCGGCGCAGCGCGTGCAGGGACTCGCCCTTGTTCAGCTGCCGGGAGATCTTCCGCCGGTACACCGGATCCGACAGATACCGAGCGGCGTGGATGGTTCTGCGGATCCGCCCCCATTCCTTGATCGCCGCGGCGAGGGTGTTCTGCCGGGAGGCCGCCGACCACTTCCCGACCACCAGCGACGCGGTCGCCTCACCGAACTTCAGCGATCCGGCCATCCGCAGCATGTCGTCGTAGGTGCCGCGGATCAGGTCCTCGTTCCACCGGTCGGCCAGCAAAGGCCCGGCGTGTGGGTACAGCACGTTGGTGGCGTTCGGGTTGTCGACCCGCAACATCGTGATCTTTCCCAGGTCGCGGATCCGCGGCGTCAGCGCCTTGCCGACCAGGTCGAACAACCCGAAATTGACCAGCGTGGCGCCATAGGTGTCGGTCGCGTGCTCGTGGATCGGCAAATCGGTCTCGTTCCCGAGCAACTCATCCAGGGTGTAGTTGGCCTCGCGGGTGGTCGGCACGATCTGCTTGGTGCGTGTAGGTCGACAGAACCTTCCCGCCGTGGATGTTCATGTCCCGGCCGGTCAACGACCTGCCACGGATGGGGAACCGCTGCCCGTCGGAGGACGACATGGTGCCGCCGCCGAACTTCTTGGCCAGCTCCAGCTGGTAATGGTGGTTGACCAGCACCGTGTTGGCCTCGCGCAGCGTCTCCTCCCGCACGTACCACTCCTGGGTCCAGGCGAGGGTGTCGTAGGAGACCCCGCACGCCTCCGACATCCGGGTCAACCCGAGGTTGGTGGCACCCGCGATGAGGACCGCGAGAATGTTGCGGCGGGTCTCCACCGACAGGTTGATCTTCCGGCCGCCGGCGTGAGTAAAGCAGTCCAAGAACTTCGTGCGGACGTCCAGCTCAATCAGCAGCGAGGCGATCGGCACGAACGGCAGCATCCCCGCCAGCTCCTCCCGCAGCGCCTTGGCCTCCGCGGGAATGTCCTCGGCCGACAGCGGCGGAATGACCAGACGCCCTTCCTCGTCCAGACGGACCGCGCCGACATCGTTCGCCGAGGCGTTCGCCAGGGTCTCCTCCAGATCCTCCAGAGCCTGGTGGAGCTCTTCCTTGACCTGGTCGATCGCCTCAGAGGCGGCGGCGGGCTTGCGGACCAGCTGGCAGAACTCCGCCCGCTTGCCCTCCCACTGCTCCGGCGTGAACAGGTAGGTGCCCGGGTCGGCGTACCGGCGCGAGCCCGGCACGAACACATCCCCGCTGCGTAGCCCGTCCCGCAGCGCGAGCACCACGCACAGCTCCCAGTAGTGCCGCAACGCCGTCTCATCACCCGCCTTGCGCGCCTTGGCCAAATAGTCGGTATACCGGGGCGGCACGAACGACGTCGGCGCCCCGGTCGGGACCTTGCGGCCACCGGTCCGGTTCAGCTCCTTCAACATCCCCAACGCGGTCATCAGATCCTGCGCGCCCGGCCCGCCGTGGAAGTCGACGGTGGACAGCACCTTGGGAGTGAAGCGGCGCAGATAGGTATAGGACGCCTCCAACGCCGCCAGCCGCCCGTGGTCGCGGGGCAGCGGCTTCCACGACACCGAAGCGACCTCGCGGAGCTTCTCCAACCCGATCTGCGTCCGCAGCAGCCCGCCGACCTCCTCGTCCGCGATCCCCGGATCGTTCAGCACCGGCAGGATCACGTCCATCAGCAGCTGCCGGGCCTCGCCCTTCTTGGCCCGCTCGGCGAGAGCCTCGTCCGTCTTGGCCTTGGCATGGGACTCCCGCGCCGACACCGCCTGGTCGAACAAAGCGATGACCTCGTCCAGCTGATCGACCGCGGACTGCGCGACCAGAGACAGCAGGATCGGGTAGCGGCGCTCCTCCCGCCGCTCCAAACCCTGCACCGTGGAACGACGGGCCACCGTGGCCAGGAACCGGCGCCGCTCCCTGGGCAGCATCGACAAATCCAGCTGGTGGGCGTCCATCGCCCGCAGGTACAGCAGCTTGTCGACCGACACCCCGATCGCCGGAGCGCTCGCCTCCACCGCGGGCGTCGTCAGCCACCGCAGCCGGGACGTACCGATCTCCGCATTCTCCACCAGCAACCGGTCAAGGTCGGCCCGCATCGGCCCGGTGAGCAGATGCCCGACCTTCTGGGTGGTCAGCTTCCCCGCAGCCGTCCGGGCAGTGGTCACCAGCTCCATCAACGTGACCGCCCCGGGCCGCACCACCTGCGCGGCCTGTAGATGCTCCACCGCCTGCTGGAACAACAGCGACGGGGTGTCGTGCTCCATCGCCCGGTCCAGCAGGAACTGCTCGAGTTCCTTCCACTGGATGCTGCCCGGCTTCGAGTTCTTCCACGTCAGGTACTTCATCACCAGCTTCAGGTGATCACTGCGGGTCTGCGGCCGCTTCCGCACCGCCCTGTCGTACTGCTCCAGCATCCCGGGGAACACCGCCATCTGGCCCGCCAGCCGCATCAGCGCTGCCTGCGGGATGCCCAGGAGGTCGTCGGGGATATAGCCGAGCCACGGCAACGAACAGAGTTGGACAGCCAGCCCCAACCTTGCCTCCGGGCCCCGGCCCGGCGCATCCAGGAACCCATGCTCACGCGGCGTCAACGTGAAGTACTTGTTCAACTCCTCCCGCCCGATGTCCGGGAACGACCGAAGACGCTCCAACTGCTCATCCGACAGAAACCGCGCCGCCATCAACCACCCCGCACGTCACAGGACACAAACCATGACGAACCGTAGCTGTGCTGATCAACAAACGCCGGTAGAACCTAAGTAACCGCAGGCCAGAGCTATATCCGTTGGATTTTCGCCGTTTGCTACTGGGACCCCCCTGGCAGCCAAGCCATCAACCTCCGTCGAAGCGGCACACGTCGAGGACGCAGTCGCGCAGCCACCCGTGAGCCGGGTCCGCGTCGAGCCGGACGTGCCACAGCAGCGACACCGTCACCTCCGGAGCGCGGAAGGGCAGCTCGAAGGTGCACATCCCCTGCCGCAGGTTCTCGGTGTGACGCTCAGGAACCGTGGCGACCAGGTCCGAGGCCTTCGCCAACGCCAACGCGGCGCTGAAGCCGTCCACCACCGTCACGATCTCCCGCCCGCGGCCCGCCGGGCGAAGAGCCTCGTCCACCAGCCCCTCTGTCAGACCGCGCCGCGAGACGTGCACGTGTCGCGAGGAGGTGTACCGGGCGGTCGTGACCTTGCCGGTGCTCAGGGGGTGCTCGCTCCGCACCACCCCGACGAACCGGTCGGTGAACAGGGGCCTGCTCAGCACGTCCGGAGCCAGTGCGTGCTCGACGACGCCCGTCTCCAGGTCGACACCGCCGTCTCGAAGGGAACCCGCGTCCTTCTTGGTCTTCTGCAGGAACCGCAGTCGCGCGCCAGGGGCCTCTCTGCCCACCTTGGCCACCAACGCGGGTCCGAAGCTCTCCACGAATCCGTCGCTGGTGCGCAACGCGAAAGTCCTCTCCAGCGTCGCCAGATTCAGCTTCTCGGCCGGCCGCAACACCTCCTCGGCCTCCTGGACCAGGCCGCGCACGCGGTCGCGCAGCTCCAGGGCGCGGGGTGTGGGCACCAGCCCTCGGCCGGCCCGCACCAGCAGCGGGTCACCCGTGGCTCGCCGCAACCGCGCGAGCGCGCGACTCATCGCGGACGGACTGAGCGCAAGCCGTTCTCCCGCCCTCGTCACGCTGCCCTCCTCGAGCAGGACGTCCAGCGTGACCAGCAAGTTCAGATCGGGCCTGGCCATGGGCACACCTTCTCACACCTCGGCGTGACATGGCGTTCCATGCACACATGGCTTTCCATCTTTGCGTCTTCCGCCAGGTCGAAACGGGATCTACGTTCGTTGCGACCCCCCTCGACTCCAGGAAGAGGCCATCATCTTGAGATCAGCGACCCCTCCCGGCATCGAGGCTCAGCAGACATCGCCCGCGCGCCGTCCATCACCGGCCTGGGTTCTCACCGCACTGTCGCTGTCCATGCTGCTGCCCTCGCTTGGCACGAGCATCGCCAACGTCGGCCTGCCGAACATGGCGGTGGCCTTCGGCGCCGCGTTCAACGAGGTCCAGTGGGTTGTGATCGCCTACCTTCTGGCCGTCACGACACTGATCGTCGGAGTGGGCCGACTCGGCGACCTCGCCGGCCGACGTCGCCTCCTGCTGACCGGCATCGCCGTGTTCACCCTCGCGACGCTGCTGTGCGCTCTGGCCCCGAACCTTCCCCTCCTGGTCGCCGCCAGGGCGCTCCAGGGAGTCGGCGCCGCGTGCATGATGGCGCTGACCATGGCCTTCGTCGGTGACACGGTACCCAAGGACCGCACCGGCAGCGTCATGGGGCTGCTCGGGACGATGTCGGCGGTCGGCACCGCGCTGGGGCCCTCCCTCGGCGGGGTCCTGATCGCGGTCTTCGGCTGGCGTTCGATCTTCCTGGCCGGCGTGCCGCTCGGCCTTCTCGCGCTCGCGCTCAGCTTCCGGTTGCTGCCCGGCTCGGCCCCGGCGGCCGGGTCCGCCCGGCGGCGGTTCGACACTGTGGGTACGGCGTTGCTGGCGATCACCCTGGGCGCCTACGCGCTGGCCATGACGATCGAAGGGAACTCGTTCGGCCGCCTCGCCATCGGACTGCTCGTCGCCTCGGGGGCAGGCCTGGCCCTGTTCGTCATCACCGAGAGCCGGGTCTCATCCCCGCTGCTCACCCTGTCGATGTTGCGCGACCCCGTCCTGGCCGGTGGCCTGACGACAAGCGCCCTGGTATCGGCCGTCATGATGGCCACTCTCGTCGTGGGCCCCTTCCACCTTGCCCTGGCACTCGGCCTCGACCCGGCCTTCGTCGGCCTGGCGATGTCGGCAGGCCCGGCGGTGTCCGCTCTCACCGGCGTCCCGGCAGGCCGCGCCACCGATCGTTTCGGAGCAGAGACGATGGTGGTCGTCGGGCTGTGCGGCATCATCGGCGGCACCGTGGTGCTCTCCCTGATGCCCACGGCGGCCGGTGTCATCGGGTACGTCCTGCCGCTGGTCGCCGTCACTGCCGGCTACGCGCTGTTCCAGGCGGCCAACAACACGGCGGTCATGAAGGACGTCTCCCCGACGCAGCGTGGCCTGGTGTCGGGCATGCTGAACCTCTCCCGCAACCTGGGGCTCATGACCGGCGCGTCGGTCATGGGTGCGGTCTTCGCCTTCGCCGCCGGCACGAGTGATGTGACCACAGCCGCGTCAGCGGAGGTGGCCCGAGGAACTCACTGGACCTTCGCCGTCGCGGCCCTCCTCGTGACCTTCGGTCTGGCCGTGGTCCTGGGGCTTCGGCTGCGTACGCGCGAGACGACCGCAGTCGTGCGGCGGATCTTCAGGCATGCCAGAGGGTCGACAGCACCACGTGCAAGGCGGTGGCGCCCAGGACGCTGATCACAGCGTCGCGGGTCTTCAGGTGCAGCCCGATCGCGGCCGCCAGGGCCAGGGCGGACAGCAGGGGAGCGGGCAGGTCCCGCACGCCGTTCCTGGAGGAGCCCGGGACCAGCCCGCCGGGGTCGAGGGGCTCGCGTGCCTCCCGAAGCGACGGCGAGAGGCGGAGTCCCCCGTAAGACTTCGCTGCCCTGCGACGCCCGTGAGACCGCACCCTGATGGCGGGGCTACCACGTGACCGTGGCGGGCAGTCCGAACCGGAGGGGAAGGTCGCTGTCGAGGAACTGGGTGATGACGTGGATCTGGTGCGGGCCTGGCGTGAGCACGATCAGCCCTGCCGGGTGGGCGATCGGGCGGGTGCGGTCGGCGAGGTACCAGCCGAACGCGGCCTGGGTGTTGGCGCGGGTGGCGACGAGCTTGAACGGGCGGCCGGGGCGCCAGGCCGTACTGGCGCGCAGGAACGCCACGATCGCGTCCGGACCGTGGTACTCGTGCGGTGCCGGTGGCATCGCGAGCCACGCGTCGTCGGTGAGCAGGGCGACGATGCCGTTGATGTCGTCGGCGGTGAACGCGTCGGCGAAGCGCCTGGTGAGGTCGCGCTCCTCGGCGGAGCCGGGTCGAGCCAAGGTCACGTCGCCGCGGCGTTTGTCGAGTGTGGCGCGGGCGCGCTGCAGGGTGCCTTTGACGGCGGTCTCGGTGGTGACCAGCATGTCGGCGACCTCGGCAGCGGAGTAGCCGAGCACGTCGCGTAGCACCAGCGTCGCAGTCTGGCGTGGCGGCAGTTGCTGCAGTGCCGCGATGAACGCCAGTTCCACCGCCTCCCTGCCGTTGTAGCGGACCTCCGGCCCGGGCTCGGCGTCGGGTATCTGTTCCAGTAGCGCGTCCGGGTAGGGCTGGAGCCAGGTCGCTTCGCCGCGGCGCGTGGGTTCGGGAGGGTCGAAGGGCGGGACCGGCTCCGCTGGGATGCGGCGCCGGCCGTCGCGGAGGGCGTTGAGGCATCGGTTGGTGGCGATGCGGTACAGCCAGGCCCGTAGCGATGCCCGGCCGGCGAAGGTGTCCAGGCCGCGCCAGGCCGCCAGCAGGGTCTCCTGCAGCAGGTCGTCGGCGTCGGTCAGCGAGCCGAGGATCCGGTAGCAGTGCAGGTGCAGCTCGCCGCGGTAGGGCTCGGTGAGCTCACGGAACGCGTCGCCGTCGCCGGCACGGGCGCGCGCCAGTGTGGCCTCGGTCACTGTCGATCCCTTCCCCGTTCCGTTCATGGCGACGGCGGTGTCTCAACTTACATGGACACCACGGGAATCGACCCGGGATTCGAACGGATGCTCGCGCGGCACGCGGCGGGCGTCCCATGTGGGAAGGTCCGCCTCATCCCGACTGACGAACACACCTGCGTCGCCTTCCTCGAGAAGACGCGCGACTTCGTGATGACCAGAGAGGAACACCGATGACCGACCACACCAGCCCCGCCCTGACCACCGCGCTGGCCTACCACGACGCGTGGACCAGCAAGGACCTGGAGAAGGCGATGACCTACATCGCCGACGACATCGTCTGCGACGCCCCGGCCGGGCGCATCGAGGGCGCCTCGGCGTACCGCGCCTTCCTGGCGCCGTTCGCGCAGACTCTCCTCAGCACGAAGATGATCGCGGCCTTCGGTGATGAGGAGACCGCACTGGTCATGTACGACACCGAGAGCATCCCCGTGCCGAGCGCGCCTGGCGCCGAGTGCGTCACCGTCAAGAACGGAAAGATCACCTACAGCCGATTCCTCTTCGACCGGGCACCGTTCCAGGCCGCAGCCCAAGCGGCGAGCTGACGAGCAGCGCCTTTGGCCGGGCACACGCCGTACCCGAAGATCACCGCCCGCCCAGGGATCAACGCCCGCCCCACGCGAGCACGCGGTAAGCGTGGGGCGGGCAGGGGCGGCCGTCGAGACCGGCGGCTGCGGATGGCACTGATGACGGCGGCGATCGCGCCGGGGGAGAGGTCGTGGAGGCCCGTGGCGACGGCCAGCACACAGGCGGCCGGCACGGCCGCCCGTGTGCCGCCTGTCAGGGCAGAGCCGGCACGGCCGGCTGGGAGTCGGTCCAGCCGGCCTCGACCAGCGTGTGGTCGTAGCTCTTGGGCACGAGCGCCTTGCCGTTGACCTTGACCGTCCCGCTCTGTGAGAGCAGCACCATCCTGCTGGTGTCGACGACCAGTCTCATCCTGGACGAGCTCGTGCTCTTCTCCTCGCTCGTCCTGTCGATCAGGACGGCGGTGCCGGATCTGCCCAGGCCGTCCTTCGCGTTGCCGTCGGCGCGCACGCCCGGCATCGTCAGCAGCGCCTGGTAGGCCGCGGCGCGGACCTCCTTAGGAGCGGGAAGGTCGTGGAGGATCTGAGGCAGGGTCGTCGTGAGCGAGCTGCCGATGAGGTTGTCCGGAATCCGGCCGACCTGGCTCGCCTTGGTGAGCCAGTCCTTCAGGCGGTTCGGGTCGGCGGGCAGTCGCTGGACCTCCTCGTAGGTCAACCGCTGCCCCGCGAGCTCGAACGAGTTCGGGCCCTGCTGCTCCACAGGATTCAGGCTGCCCTTGGCGGGCTGGGTGGACAACTTCACGGTCTTGCCGTCGATCGACTCGCTCCACTGGGAAGGGGAGCCGTCACGCTGCCATGCCTTCTTGTCCGTCGCGCTCTTCGGCAGAGTCCCCAGCTCCCGGTATCCGAACCACGACTTGCCGTCGGGCGCGCTCCACCTTTCCACGATCTCCTGCTGGACCAGCGAGTAGGGGTCCGAGCTGGTGCCGAACTGCCAGGGGTGGGTGGTCGTCGTCAGCGTCCTGGTATGCCAGTAGGCGCCCTCAGGGGGAGAGGCTGCGGCGGTCGCCGGCGCGCCCAGGACGGTGGCACCCACGGCCAGGCTGACGCCGAGAGTGATCAGCTGCCGGGCCGGTGCGGTCGCGAACTTCATATGTTTCCTCCATGGATGCGAAGTCACGACTGTCTATACGCCTGGGTTCCCTCGAACGGTTGCCCGCGGAATGTTCTTCGCGAACGGGCAACCCTGGCGAAGGCCGAGGCGTATTAGGAGGCGTGAAATCGGACAGACAGCCGTGAGCGGCGTGGAACATGACTTCAGCGCCTTCGTGGCCGCACGTGCCACCAGCCTGCTGCGGGTCGCCTATCTCGCGTGTGGCGACCAGGCGGAGGCCGAGGACGTGCTGCAGACGGCGCTGGAGCGTACCTACCGGAACTGGGACCGGGTCCATCACGAAACCCTTGAGCCCTACGTGCGTCGCGTCATCGTCAACGCTGCCATCAGCCGCGCCCGCCGCCGGGCGATCCTCAGCATCATCCCGATGCACAGCCCTCCGGAGAGGTCGGCCCACGCGACCGACACCGACCTGAGGCATGTGCTCATGGAGGCGCTGCGTGCTCTGCCGCCCCGGCAGCGAGCAGTGATCGTCCTGCGGTACTGGGAGGACCTCAGCGAGACGCAGACCGCCGAGGTGCTCGGATGCGCGGTCGGCACGGTCAAGAGCCAGACGTCGAAGGCCATGGCCAAGCTCCGTTCGGCGCTCGGCACGGAAACAGTGGAAGGAGTGATCAGGAATGCCCATGCTTGAGGACGAGATCCGCCGGCTCATGGCGGCCGAGACCGCGGGGCTGCAGGCCGCGTCCGACCTGGCGGAGCGGGTGGTGCGCTCCTCCCGGGTCAAGAGGAGAAGGGCCTGGACCGCCGCGGTGGCCGCGTCCGTGGCCGTCGTGGCCGCCACGCCCGTCGCGTACCTGAGCGTCGGCTCGGTGGCCACGACCGGGACGCAGGTCACGGCCTCCGTGGCGCCGGAGCCACCCCCCATCGACGACATCCCTGCCCTGCCGTCCGACCCGCCGGAGCTCGGGGACCTGGGGGACGGGAAAGAGTTCGGGCACGTCAAGGTGGGGTACCTGCCCGAACGGCTGCGGTGGTCGCACTGGTCGGTGGACTACGGCAACAGGTACTCGACCTCGTACGACTACAAGGGCGACAAGGAGGGCTTCTACTGCGTCCAGATCTACATGTACGAGGAGGCGGCCGTCCAGGAGATCGCCGGACGGATCCAGGGGTACCGCGACGAGGGGGACGGCGAGGAGGTGACCATCGGCGATCGAACCGGCTATCTGGTCGTGCAGGACGTCGGTGAGGACGGCATGAAGGGAACCCCGACGCTCTTCCTCGGAATGGGCGAGAAGCAGTGGGCCGAGATCATGTTCAGCCCCACGTACGCCAAGGAGTTCTCCGGCCCCGAGGCCGTCACCGCCGAGCTGAAGAAGATCGCGGAGGGGCTCACCTCCACTCTCTGATCCTGGCAGCCGGGCACAGGGCTGCCCGTCAGATCCGCAGCCGGCTGGTCGGCCGGGGCCGCGGACATCCTGACAATCGAGAAGCCCCCGAGCAGGTCGTCCCTGTTCAGGGGCTTCTCCGCAGAGCCCGTTCGGGTTCTCAGAGCTTGCCGAGGCCTCGGGCCAGGATGGTGGCGGTCTTCGCGATGGTCTTGTTGTCAGTGGCGAGGCCGGGAGTGCGGTGGGTGTAGATCGCCATGATGAGAGGAGCGGCGCCCTTCTCGGGCCAGATGACGGCGATGTCGTTGCCGCCGCCGAACCCGTCGGAGTTGGTGCCGGTCTTGTCACCGATCGTCCAGGTCTTGGGCAGGCCGGCCCGGATGCGTTCGGCACCGGTCTTGCTGGCGAGCAGCCAGACGATGAGCTGCTCGCGGTCCTTGGCGTGCAGCGCCTGGCCCGTCGTGAGCACGCGCAGGTCGCCGCCGATGGCCACGGGGGTGGTGGTGTCGCGCTTCTCCTTCGGGGTCCAGTCGTTGAGCTGGGGGTGCCGGCGGTCCATCCGGGAGATCGGGTCCTTCAGCGTACGGAAGTACCTCGTCAGGCCCGCGGGCCCGCCGATCTCGGGGCTGAGGAACAGCGGTACAGCCGTTATCGGTGAGATTGATCTTGTCCTTGGTTGGACCGATCCGGCCCGACAACGGTATCACCGCGCCATCGGGCGTGGATCTGGGTGGATATCGTCCGCGCCGTGCCGGTGGAATTTCTGACAGATGAGCAGGCGGCTGCGTATGGGACGTTCGCCGAGGTGCCGATGCGGTCGGAGCTAGAGCGGTTCTTCTACCTCGATGACGTCGATCGGGACTTGATCACGCTGCGCCGGACCCGGTCACATCAACTCGGCTTCGCTTTGCAGCTCTGCACGGTGCGCTATGTCGGCCTGTTCCTGGAAGACCCCTTGGGTGTGCCGTGGCCGGTGGTGAAGTATCTGGCCGAGCAACTACGGATCGACGATCCGTCGTGTATCAAGGCCTACACGGCGCGCAGGCAGACGCTGTACGACCATGCCTGGGAGATCCGCAAGGCCTACGGCTACCGGGTATATGAGGATCGCGAGGCGGGCCAGAAGTTCCGGACCTTCCTGCACGGGCGGGCGTGGATCCATGCCGAAGGCCCAGTCGCGCTGTTCGATCACGCGGTCGGCTGGCTGCGCCGCCACCGGGTGTTGTTGCCCGGGGTGCAGGTGCTGGCTCGGCAGGTGTCGGAGGTGCGTGCGGCAGCCGAACGGCGTCTGCATGCCACGGTGGCCAGCGCCGTGCGGCGCGCCGACCCGGCGCTATCGGCCGAGTTGGTGGCCTTGTTGCAGGTTCCCGAGGGCAAGCGGTGGTCGCATCTGGAGCGGCTGCGGCGGCCGCCGACCCGGACCACGGGAACGGGGATGGCCAAAGCGCTGGAGCGGGTGGAGGAGATTTCCGCGTTCGGGCTGGGCCGGTTGAGGCTGGCGCATGTGCCGCCGAATCGGCTGTCGGCGCTGGCCCGCTATGGATCGGGCAGCAAGACGCCCAATCTGGCCCGGGCAGGTGAGCCCAAGCGGACGGCGATGGTGTGTGCGATCGTGCGGCATCTGGAGGCCATAGCGATCGACGACGCGTTGGACCTGCTCGTGCTGCTCATGGCCACCAAGTTGATCAATCCGGCGCGGCGGGCGACCGACAAGGAGCGCCTGGCGGTGCTGCCGCGTCTGGAGAGGGCCTCGCGGACGCTGGCGCGCGCGTCCCGGGCGCTGATCGAGCAGCTACACCTGGTGGAGGAGACCGAAACGGATCTGGATGTGGCCGCGTTGTGGATCGCGGTGGAGAGCGTCGCCTCCAGGGATGAGGTGCGCCAGGCGTTGGAGCAGGTCGAAACGCTCATCGGTCCCGATGTCGACGACGGTGACAGCCGGATGCGTCAGTCCTTGACGGAGCGATACAACACCGTCCGGCCGTTCCTGACGCTGCTGGGTGACTCGGCTGCGCTGGGCGCCGCCTCGGGCGGCAGTCGAGTGCTGGCGGCGGTGAAGCGGTTGCCGGCCCTGGCGCGGCGGAAGGTCAAACAAAAGCCGCTGCTTCCCAAGGAGATCGACGAGAAGTTGGTGCCGCCGATGTGGCGGCGCGCTGTCTACGCCGATCCGGATCTGCCCACCGGCTCGGTCGATCGCGACGCGTACGTGATGTGCGTGTTGGAGCACCTGGTCAGGGCCCTGCACCAGCGTGACATCTACGCGGCTCCCTCCCACCGCTGGTCCGATCCTCGCGCTCGGCTGCTGGATGGCCCGGCCTGGCAGGCGGTCCGCGAGGATGTGCTGGCCGGGCTGAACTTGGAGGCGCCGGTGGAGGAGCTTCTGGCCGAGCGGGTGACGGTGTTGGACGCTGCCTGGCTGCAGATGGCCGAGCGGCTGGAAGAAGCCGGCGAGGAGGCCAAGGTCTCCATCGTCGCCTCCGACAGGGGCGGGCCCAAGCTGAACGTTGAGCGGCTGGCGCGCTGGGCGAAAGCGAGTCGTTGCGCTGGCTGCGCGCGACCACTTCGGCGATGCTGCCGCGTATCGACCTGCCGGACCTGTTGTTCGAAGTGCACGCCTGGACTGGATTCCTGGACGCCTTCGTCCACCTGGGCGACGGCGGGACCCGCATGGACGACCTGCCCACCTCTCTGGTCGCCCTGCTAGTCAGCGAGGCTTGCAACATCGGCCTCACGCCCGTGATCAACCCGCACTATCGGGCGTTGACTCGTGACCGGCTGGCTCACGTGGACCAGTACTACCTCCGCGGCGACACCCTCGCCGCGGCCAACGCGGCACTGATCGGCGCCCAGTCGGTGGTGCCGATCGTGCAACTGTGGGGCGGCGGCTTGCTCGCCTCGGTGGACGGACTGCGTTTCATCGTGCCCAAGCACAGCATCAACTCCGGCCCGTCGCCCAAGTACTTCCACTTCAAGCGCGGCATCACCTGGCTGAACGCGATCAACGACCGGGTGTCGGGTATCGGGCAGATGGTTGTGGCCGGCACCCCGCGCGACAGCCTGCACATTCTGGACATCCTGCTGAATCTGGACGGCGGGGTGAAGCCGGAGATGGTCACCACCGACAACGCCTCCTACTCCGACATGGTCTTCGGCGTTTTCGATATCCTCGGCTACCGCTTCTCACCGCGCTTCGCCGACCTGGCCGATCAGCGGCTATGGCGCGCCGACCTGCCCGAGGGGCCGCGCGGAACCTACGGGCCGCTGGAGGCGCTGGCGCGCAACAGGATCAACACCAAGAAGATCACCACGTGGTGGCCGGACATGCTCCGCGTGGCCGGATCACTGATCACCAACCAGGTGAGGGCCTATGACCTGCTGCGCATGTTCGGCCGTGACGGTCGTCCCACCCCGCTCGGGCAGGCGTTCGCCGAGTACGGCCGGATCGCCAAGACCCTGCACCTGCTGGCGGTGATCGACCCGGTTGATGACACCTACCGGCGCCGGGTCAACCGGCAGCTGACGATCCAAGAAGCCCGCCACACCCTGGCGCGGGACGTCTGCCACGGCCGGCGCGGCCGCATCCACCAGGCCTACCGTGAGGGGCAGGAAGACCAGCTCGGCTCCCTGGGCTTGGTGCTCAACGCGATCGTCCTGTGGAACAGCCGCTATTTGGATGCGGCCGTGACGCACCTGCGTGCCCATCCGCCCAAGGATCGTGAGGTTCTCGATGAGGACGTGGCCCGGCTGTCGCCGCTGAGCCAGCGGCACATCAATCTCCTCGGCCGCTACAGCTTCGCCGCCTCCCAGCCTCGCGAGGGGCTGCGGCCGCTGCGTGATCCAGCGGCTCGCGACGCCGAGGATGATCTCGTTTGAGGGCCTGGGTCCTGGGGCTCAGCGAGAATCGACGACGCCGTGAAACGCCTGGAGGCCGGTGGACTGGCCGTTTGGACCGGGAGAAGCGGCCCTGGCCGGGGTGTCGGCGGTGCACCAATCGGCGAACGGGTTACCGTTGCGCGTCGGCTTGTGCGCGGGCGCGTTCGATGTCGGGGACGTGACTCTCGGCCCATTCCCGGACGGCACGTAGGGGTGCCAGCAGTGACCGACCGAGGTCGGTGAGGGCGTACTCGACATGCGGGGGATTTGCGGGAATCTCCGTGCGAGAGATCAGACCGTCGTACTCCATCGCGCGAAGCGTCTCGGTGAGCGCTTTCGGTGTGATCCCCCGGATGTGCGCCTTGAGCTCGGTGAATCGCATCGGCCTGTTGTCCAGCGCGTTGACGATGAACACCGTCCAGCGCGCCCCGATCCGGTGCAGGACGGTGCGACTGGGGCAGGTCGCGGCCATGATGTTGTAGGCCTTGCCCATGAACGACTCCCGGTAGCGTTGTAGATACCGGTATACAATCTATACCGTCTCGGGTTGTGTCTATTCCCGATTACACGGTCCGTCCATCGATTGCTCGGCACGGCCGTTTCGTCGCAGCGATCGTCATCGACTCGATCGGCACCGGTGTCTTCGTCCCCGTTTCGATGCTGTATTTCCTGGCCACGACGCCGCTGACGCTGGTGCAGGTGGGCGCGGCACTGACGACGGCCGGGCTGCTGGCGCTCCCGGCGGGCCCTCTGGTCGGAGGACTGGTCGACCGGTACGGCGCCAAGCCGGTACTGCAGGCGGCAAACCTGGCCCAGGCGCTCGGCTTCGCCGGGTATCTCGTTGTGGACCAGACATGGCAGATCGCCATCTGCGCCTGGTTGAACAGTGCAGGGCGGGCGGTGTCCTTCAGCTGCTACGGCGCGACCGTCACGGCGCTGGCCGCGCCCGGCCAACGCGAGCGCTGGTTCGGTCTTCTGGGGTCGGTACGCAACCTCGGCTACGCACTCGGCGGCCTCCTCTCCGCTGTCGCGGTCAGTTTCGGTACTCACGGCGTCTACGCAGGGATCGTGATCGTCAACGCCTTGTCCTATGTCACCGCCTTCGTTCTGATGCGCGCCGTGCCGAATGTCCGTCCCGAGGCGGGCCAGGACGCTGCTGGAGGCTGGGTGCACGTGCTCCGGGACCGGCGGTACCTGTCACTCGTCGCGCATCAACTGTGCTTCGCGATCTCCTTGTTCGCCCTCAACATCGCGATACCGGTCTACGCCGTGGACGTACTGGGACTGCCTAGCTGGACTGCCGGCATGGTCTTCACGCTCAACACCCTGATGGTCGGCTTCGGCCAAGGCATCGTCCTCGGGTGGCTCAGCGGGCGGATCCGCAGCCGCGTCCTCGTCGCCGGACACGCCTGCTTTGCGGCCGGCTACCTCCTGTTCCTCGCCGCCGACCACGTGGCTGCGCTCGCCCTCGCGGTCGGCGTCGTGTTGCTCGGTGCAGGCAGCTACACCTTCGGTGAAATCCTCGGCGGCCCCATCACGTCGACTGTCGCCGCGGAGAGCGCCCCAGACGCTCTCCGCGGTCGGTACTTGGCCCTCAATCAGCTCGCCGTGACTGTCGCAGGAGCGGTCGCTCCGGCCGCGCTCTCCGGGTTGTTGTCCACCGGGGCAGCCGCGATCTGGCTGACCCTGGTCGGCGTCAGCGTCCTCGGAGCCACGCTCGCCACTACGATCGGCAGAGTGGTGCCAGCGGCGCAGAGCCGCATCGGAGGTGTCTAGAGACGGGACTGGGTAGCGCGCAGCAGTTGATGACCTGGTCGACCGATCCCGACATGCCCACAGACAGCGGGCGCTCCCGGCAACTGAATCTGCTGGCGAAATTGTCGCCAGCGCCGCGTATCTCAGCGCTACCTTCGGATGGTTAGACGGCCTTTACCAGCACCTGGGCATGGATGTGCTGGCCATCAGCCTGACTGGCCAGAGTCCGCGATCCGGCCAGGGAGTAGCGACTGTTGCCGATCACGCTCCAGGGCCTTCAAAAAACGTTCGTTTTATGAGGGCGATCATTGCCTCGGCGCCGACCTGAGACGGGATCTTCAAAAACTCGCTTCAAAAACCGCCCGCCTTCAATAACTCCCGAGACCGTTTGTTGAGAGAATTTGGTGGTGACGACCATGCCCCCGGGTCTGCCCGACGACATCCTCGCCGCCTTCCCCGCAACCCGGTCCGAGGTCCGCATCGGATACGCCCGCGTTTCCACCCGGGGCCAGAGCCTCGATCGTCAGATCGACGCCCTGCAGGCGGCTGGCTGCCGCAAGATCTTCGCCGACAAGAAGTCGGGCAAGAACGCGCTCCGGCCGGAGCTGCAGGCCTGCCACGCGTTCTTGACGGCTGGCGACACCCTCGTGGTGCCCGAGCTCGCCCGCTACGGTCGCAGCCTGCATGACCTCATCACCATGGTCGGCGATCTCCGCAAACGCGACATCGGCTTCACCAGCCTGCATGAGAGCCTCGACACCACCACCCCCGGCGGCCGCCTCGTCTTCCACGTCTTCGCCGCCCTGGCCGAGTTCATCCGCGAACTCATCGTCGCCGGCACCCATGAGGGCCTGGCCGCTGCGAAAGCGCGAGGTCGTACCGGGGGACGTCCCACCGTCGTCACCGCCGAACTCCTCAAAGCCGCCCGTGACCTGCTGCCGGATCCTGGACGCTCCGTCACCTCGATCGCCAAGCTCCTGGGCGTATCAGTGGGGACCCTCTACAACCACATCCCCGACCTGAACGAACTACGCGCAGCCGGCACGAAGGCGATCGATGCCCAGGCCCCGTAAGTCGTCCTGGCCGCAGCGCATAAGCCCATCAGGCCTGGTCGACGTCACCCTTGACTGCCGCCACGACTACCAAGATCAATCTCACCGATAATGGCTGTACCGCTGTTCCTCAGCCCCGGATCTCCTTCAGCAGCAGGTTGGACGCGGTGCCGTCGCTCATGGTGACGGGCGCCTCGCACAGCTGGGCGACGGTCAGGCCGTCCTCGAGGTGCTTCTCGGTGACCGGCGAGCCGGGAGTCATCTCGGCGGCCGTCCACTTGACGAGCCTGCCCAGCAGGCCGGGCTCGGATGTGCGTGCCTTGTGCAGCACGGCTGCGCAGAGGGGCGCCTTGAAGGTGGACAGCATCGGGAAGCGTTCGCCCGCCCTGTACGCCACCGTCCTGCCGGTGGCCGTGTCCATCGCGTACGCGCCGATGCGGCCCTTGAAGGACGCCTCCAACTCGCGCAGCTCCTTCTTGACGCGGGCTTCCCCGGCAACCGCGTCAGGACCTGCGCGCGTGCGGCCGGCTTCGGTGGCGGGTGGGTGCGGCGACGGTGAAGTCGACCTTGAGTGCGTACCGGTCGGCCACGTAGGAGCTGATCGTGTACTCGAGCGGGTCGCCGTGCTGGTCGACGATGGATCGCGTCTCGACGAGCAGGGGGGTGGCGGGGGTGCCGCCGCTCTCGTGCGGCGCACCGTGTCGCCCGCGGTGAAGGTGAAGGCGGCCGGCGGCGTACGCACCCTGGACTCCCTCCTGGCGCCGCACGAGCTGGGCGCCACCCGCTTCGGCGCCACGGCCACCGCGTCGATCCTCGACGACCTCGCCCGCCGCCTGAACGAGTCAGCGACGGCGTAGCCGTGCGGCGTTGAAGAGCCGTGCGGCCACCACAGCCGTGCAGGCGATCGCGGCGGCCACCAGCCAGATCATGAAGGTCGGGTAGAGATAGGCCACCTGAATCCACATGATGTCACTGCCCCTGGCGAGCACGCGGAAGATCGGGGTGACCGCGGCGCACAGCGCCACCGGCGCCAGGTGCGGCAGCAGCCGCCACCGCTGCCATCCCGTACGGCGGGCGGACCACCGCCGCGAGCGGGCCACGCCACGCACGGCCAGGCCGACGGTCGCCAGGGTCAGCAGCACGAACACCAGGTCGATCACCAGCGTGGGCGGCAGGGAGGGAATCTCGGGCCTGCCTCCCTCGATCAGGTCGACGATGCCGTCCGTGAGGGCGTCGGCGTCGGCGAAGGCCATGCCCGTGTTGGCCATGACCGCGACGCCGTACCCGGACTCCGGCATGAGCAGTTGATACGCCGTCGAGGTGAAAAGGTCGCCGCCGTGTTCGATGACAGGCGTGCCGCGCTCGGTCCTGCCGATCGACCACCCGAGCGCGTACGTGTCGTCCTGCTGGGACGGCGTGCGCATCTCCTTGAGGCTTTCAGCGGAGAGGCTGCCGTCCTGCTGCGCGATCAGCCAGCGGGCCATGTCGTTGGCCGTGCTGAGGACTCCGCCCGAGCCGTTGCCGAACCCGGTGGGCTCCGGCAGGGCCACCGCCTGGCCGAGGATGTACAGGTGGCCGCGGGCGCTGCCGGGCAGGTCCATGTCGGTGTCGACGGTGGTGCTGTGGCGCATGCCGAGCGGCGCGAACACCTGTGACTGCAGGTGGGCGGCGAACGGCCGTCCGCTCACCACCTCGACCAGCCGCGCGGCGACCTGGTAGTTGGTGTTGTGGTAACTGAAGGCGGTGCCCGGCTCCGAGGCGAGCTTCGCCGTCCTGAGCCGCGCCACGGCGCCTTCGAGGGTGCGGGGCTGCGGCAGGCTCTTCTCGCGGAAGGTCGAGTCGGCCATGCCCGAGGTCTGGTTGAGCAGCTGCCGTACGGTGATCGTGGCCGCCCTGGAGTCCGCCATCGTGAACTCGGGCAGGTAGCCGCGCACCGGCCTGTCGAGTTCGACCTTGCCCTGCTCCACCAGCCGCATGACGGCGAGGGAGGTCATGGACTTGCTGACCGACGCGACGGCCATGGGGGTGTCGGCCGTCACGGGGTCTCCGGCGGCGGTCTGGCCGTACCCGGCGGCGTGGACCACCTCCGTCCCCTTGGTGATCGCGACCGCGGCCCCGGGCAACCCTGTCGCTTCACGGTATTGCGCGACGAACTCGTCCACTGCCGCGGGCGTGATGCCGGGTGGCGGGAGATGGCCGGAGGCGGGGAGAAGTGCCAGGCAGAGGGCGGTAAAGGTGTTTCTCAGCACCTTTCGACGCTATTGACGCCGCCTGGCCGGGACCATTGCGGAACTCCCCTGAGTTTCTTACGGGTAGCCGCCATCTCCTGATCGACACCCAGGGTTCACCCCCCGCCCGGCATCCCGGGTCTGGAACGCGGTCGGCTCTTGCGGTCAGTCCGTGGGCCGGCGGGCCTGGTTCGCCTCCCGGAGGACCGCCCAGGCGTCCGCCACGGGGCCAACGTGCCCGAGCTTGTCGGGGTTGATCACCGTGCGGATCGTCTGGATCCGCCCGTCGAGGATGTCGAGCGCCCAGGTGTTGAGGACCTTGCCGTCCCGGTCGCGGAAGATCGCGCCCGGCTGGCCGTTCACCTCGTGCCGCTCCACCACGCCGCCGATCCGGACGAACGGCGCGACGATCGCGGCCAGCACCCTGGCCACGTTTTCGGCGCCGAAGATGCCCGTGCCCCACTGGGGGGCCTTGCCGCCGCTGTCGCTGACCATGTGGACGTCTGCGGCGAGGAGCTCTCGCAGCCCGGCGACCTCCCCTTCCCTGAAGGCGTCGAAGAAGCGCTCGGCGAGTTCCTCACGCTCGCGCCGGTCGGCCTCGAACCGGGGCCGGCCCTCGTCCATGTGGCGGCGCGCCCGCACCGCCAGCTGGCGGCACGCCGCCTCCGACCGCTCCACCGCCGACGCGATCTCGGGGAAGCCGAACCCGAACACCTCCCGTAGCACGAAGACCGCCCGCTCCAGCGGGCTGAGCCGCTCGAGCAGCAACAGGGCCGCCATCGACACCGAGTCGGCCAGCTCCGCCGACCGCACCGGGTCCTCATAAGGGTCGGTCAGCAGCGGCTCGGGAAACCACGAACCGACATACTCCTCCCGCCGGACGCGGGCCGACCGCAGCACATCGATCGAGATCCGGGTGACCGCGGCAGAGAGGAAGGCCTTGGTCGAGGTGGGCTGTGTCAGCGAGGCTCCGTAACGCAGCCAGGTCTCCTGGACCGCGTCCTCGGCCTCGCTCACGCTGCCCAGGATCCGGTAGGCGATCGAGAACAGCAGCGGCCGCAGCTCCTGGAACTCCTCGGCCCTGCTCACGCCGACTCCTCCGTCATCACAGGCTCCGCCGGCGTCCCCGTCATCGGGTTCACCGGGTCTTGCTCGATCTTCACCCAGCCGCCCTCACGGATGCCGTCCCGCATGACCATCACCTTCCCTCATCCCTCCATCTGTTTCGAAGCCCGAGACGAGACAGCCCGCCGAGGGCCTCGCCGAGGCTGTCTGCACCGTCCGCCTGCCGCGGTCCGGGGCGGCCATCACCAGGGCACCGAGCCGTCCTCGCTGAAGAACCCGGCGGTGGGCCCGTCCGAGCCGAGCGTTGCCAGGCGCACCACGACCGCGGCGCCCTGCGCCGGAGTGAGGTGCCCGCTGTGGTTGTTGCTGTCCGTGTCGACGAAGCCGGGGGCGACGGCGTTGACCAGGATGCCGTCCTTCCGCAGTTCGTTGGCGTACTGCACGGTCAGCGCGGACAGCGCGGTCTTGGACGGCGTGTACGCGGCCGACGGCAGCAGTGCTGTGAAGGGGCCGTCCGGGTCGCTGGTGAGAGTCAGCGACGCGGCGTGACTGCTGACGTTGACGATGCGCGGCGCCGGCGACCGCCGCAGCAGCGGCAGCATGGCGTTGGTCACCGCTATCACTCCGAAGACGTTGGTCTCGAACACCGCCCGGACCATGTCCAGGTCGACGGAGCTGGGGATCTGATCGTAGGCGTCTGCGGGCGAGACCTGCCCTGAGCCGGTGATGCCTGCGTTGTTGATCAGCACGTCGAGGTGGCCGAAGCGCTCCTCGACCTGCTTCGCGGCCGTCCGGGCGGTGGCCTGGTCGGTGACGTCCAGGGTGAGCGCGTGCGCGTCGCCGCCTGTCGCGCGCAGCGCAGCAGCGGCCTCCTCGCCGCGCCGCGGGTCTCTGGCGCCGATCAGGACCGTCATGCCCAGCGCAGCGAGCTGCTCGGCAGCCGCACGGCCGATCCCCTTGTTCGCCCCGGTGATCAACGCGATCTTCTGGTGGGTGGTCTGCTCGCTCATGCCCAGTTCCTTGCTGTCGGATGATGTGTGCTTCTCAGGACCTGTCTTCGAGACCCGAGACGAGACAGCCCGGCTACCTGTGACATGCCGACAGAAAAAGTTTGTGGCGGCGCCGCCTTGCCGGTGGGGATGGTCAGGCAGGCCCCGAAGTGCCGGCACCTGAGCAAGGGTCCTCCGTTGGAGAGACGCGCAGGAACTCAGGGGATGTCGCGCGAGCCTCAGCGACGCGGGCGCAGACCGTTGAGAGCGGTCTCGACGATGCTGTCGGCATAGTCGGGGGTGAGCGCTCCGCTGCGCTGGAGCCATCGGTTGAGCAGTGGTCCCCAAAGCAGGTCGACGGCCACGTCGAGGTCGAGGTCCTCGGCCAGCTGCCCGGCCCGCTGCGCGCTGCGCAGGCGTTGCCTCTTCAGCTCTCTCATCGGGCCGTCCAGCCGTTCCGCGTAGAGAGCGGCGAGCGTCGGATCATGCGTGATCTCCGTGTTCAGGGCGCGCATCGGCTCGTCGTAGCGCGGATCGTTGAGTTCTTCGATCGTGGCCCGGAGTACCGCCTTCAGGTCCGCCTCCAGGTCACCGGTGTCGGGCAGGCCAACCCCTTCGCCGTCTGGTTGCTCGCTGAGCATGAGGAAGGCATCGAAGAGGACCGCCCCCTTGGAGGGCCACCAGCGGTAGATCGTCTGCTTGCCGACACCAGCACGGGCCGCGATGCCCTCGATGCTCAGCTTGGCGTATCCCACCTCCTGCACCAGCTCGAACGCTGCGGTGAGGATGGCCCGGTGGGAGGCCTCGTTCCGGCGGGTCGTGCTGGAAAGGGGCTTGCGCTGTGTCGTCATGCCGTCAAACCTAACAAATAACTAGACGAGACGGTCCGTCTTGACGCGGCAACAGAGGACCGCTATCGTCATGCTTCGAGACGAGACGGCTCGTCTCGATCAGGTGAAACGCTACCGATCGGAGTTCTGCAGATGCGTACCCCGGATACCGTCTCTTCCCGCACCTGGTTCATCACGGGAGCCAGCCGCGGCCTGGGCCGTGCGTTCGCTCTCGCCGCGCTGGAGCGCGGCGACCAGGTGGCCGCCGCCGCCCGCACCATCACCCGACAGGACTTCGACGACCGGTACGGAGACCGGCTCCTCGTCCTTCCCCTGGACGTGACCGACCGCGACGCGGTGTTCACCGCCGTGAACAGCGCCGTCGAGCACTTCGGCCGGCTCGACATCGTGGTGAACAATGCCGGGACCATGGCCTCGGGCATGGTCGAGGAGTTCACCGAGGCCGAGGCACGCGCCCAGCTGGAGGTCAATCTCTTCGGGGCGATGTGGGTCTGCCAGGCCGTCCTGCCGCATCTGCGTGGCCAAGGGTCCGGTCACATCGTGCAGGTCTCCAGCATCGCGGCCCTGGGCGGCTTCCCGAGCACCGGGATGTACAGCGCGAGCAAGTTCGCGCTGGAGGGCATGAGCGAGGCACTGGCGATGGAGGCCGCGCCGTTCGGCGTCAAGGTCAGCATCGTCCAGCCCGGCGGCTACTGGACCGACCTGTACACCAGCATGACGACGGCGGCGCCTATGAAGGAGTACGGCCCGCTGCGCGCCGAGCTGGAGAAGCAGTGGGCCGAGGGCTCGATCGACAGTGAGCCACGCCTGGCCGCCGAGGCGCTGCTGAAGCTGGTCGACAGCGAAGACCCGCCGCTGCGGCTGCTGCTCGGCAGCATGGTCTACGACCTGGCCTTCGACATCTCCCGGCGGCGGATGGAGACCTGGGCTGCCTGGGAGAAGGTCAGCCGGGCCGCCGAACACGCCGTCCCCGCCCCCGAAACCGCCGGTTGACGCGGGACCCGAGCAGGTCCCGGGGGTGCGGCTGATGATGCGGTGGCCCACGAGACCGAGGCTCGGCTGCGGCTTCGCCCATGACGTAGGGCAGACTCCTGGGACCGAACGGCACGATTGGAAGGCCATCGATATGAAGCGTCACGTTGTTGACGATCGGGTCGCGCGCGGACGCGACGAAAGCCTGGGAGGGGAGTGGCCAATGACGGGCGCCGACGTGATCATTGTGGGGGCCGGCCCGACCGGTCTCATGCTGGCCGCCGAACTGCGCCTGGCAGGTGTGCGACCGCTGGTGCTGGAGCGGCAGCCGCAGCGCCGAGACACCCCCAAGGCCGGTGGCCTCGGCGGGCAGATCCTGGAGCTGCTGCGCTACCGGGGCTTGCTGGAACGGTTCGAAGCGGCCTGCACCGATCCTGTCCCGGCTCCCCGATTCCCGTTCGGCGGTGTGCATCTGGACTTCACCCAGCTGGCAGATCCTCCGATGCACGCCCTGCCGCTCCCGCAACAGCTGCTTGAGAGGCTGCTCGACGAACGCGCCGGCGAACTCGGTTTCGACATCCGCCGCGGACACCAGGTGGTCGGGGTGAGCCAGGACGATGCCGCGGTGACCGTGGACGTGCGGGGCCCGGACGGGCCGTACCGGGTGAGCGGCCGGTACCTCGTGGGTTGCGACGGCGCACGCAGCCGGGTCCGTGACTGGGCCGGCATCGGCTTCCCCGGCGCCACCTATCCGGAGGTCAACCGGCTGGCCCAGGTCACCCTGCCCGAAACGGTGACCATACTCGGCAACGGCGATCTCGATGTCCCCGGCTTCGGCATGATCCGCGCGGGTTTCACCCGGACGGATCATGGTCTCCTCGGAGTCGCCGCATCGCCCGCCTCCGCTGTTGTCTCCCTCTACACCGTCGAAGACGAGAGCACCGAATACGACGACGACACCCCGATGACCGTGACCGAACTCCAGGACAGCCTCCGCCGCGTGATCGGCGTGCATCTGCCCCTGGGAGAAGCGGTTCGGCTCTCGCGGTTCACCTTCAAGGCTCGGCAGGCCGAGCGATACCGTGACGGGCGGATCCTGCTGGCCGGTGATGCGGCGCACCTGTTCCCCGCCACGGGTGTGGCGATCAACGCCGGCATGCTCGACGCGGTGAACCTGGCCTGGAAGCTGGCCGCCGACATCCACGGCTGGGCCCCGGCCGGCCTGCTGGAGACCTACCACGGCGAACGCCACCTCGCAGGCGCCCGCACCATGCTGCACACCCGAGCCCAGGTGGCACTGCGGCGCGGGCACGACCCGGCCGCCGAGGCGCTGCGGGAGCTCTTCCAGGAACTGCTCGCCGACGAGCAGCCGTTGCGCCGCATGGGAGCGCTGCTCGCCGGCACTGACATCCGCTACCCGATGCCAGGCTCCGACCACCAGGCGTTGGCCGGCACCTTCGCCCCCGACCTCACCCTGCACACCGACCAGGGCGTCACCAGCGTCGCGGAACTCATGCACACCGCACGGCCCGTCCTCCTCGACCTCGCCGACCGCCCAGACCTCCGCCAGGCCGCCCAAGACTGGCAGCATCGCGTCGACGTCCGCACCGCCAAAACCGATCAGCGGCCGGCCGACGCGCTGCTGATCCGCCCGGACGCCCACATCGCCTGGGCCGCGACCATCGACGAGCCCGCCGGCACCGCCGCGCCCGCCCTGCGAGAAGCACTCTCTCGCTGGTTCGGCACGCCCTGAACCGACGACCAGATCGCGACCGCACAACAGGCAGCCTGGCCCGGCGCACGACCACGTCGATCCGGGCATCCCCGAGCCTGCTGGTACGGCTGCGCGCTCAGCCGTACCAGAGGCTGCGGATCAGCCCACGGCGTACGCCCGGTTGATCGTCTGGGTCAGGCCGGCGCCCCCGTGGGCCCTGTGAGTAAGGGGAGGTGCCAGGCAGGCCGGGCGGGCGCGGGAGGTCGAGGTGATCCCGCGCCCTGATCAGGTGAGGCTCTGGAGGTGGTGGCGTAGGACCCTGGTCATGGTCTCGGCGTTCATGCGGTCGGGGTGCAGCACCGCATGCACGGTCAGTCCGTCGATCAGCGCGCAGAGCCGCTCGACCTCCACCGCCAGGTCGGTGCCCTCCCGGAGGCGGCCGCTCCTGCGCGCGCCGTCCAGCACCTTGAAGACCAGGCGGCGCAGGCCGTCGTAGCTCTCCTCGGCGTGCGGGCGCAGCTCGGGACGGGTGCGGGCGGCCGTCGCGAACGCCAGCCAGATCGTGGCCTCCTCGCGCCGCCGCTCGTCGAGGGGGAGCAGCTCGGCCAGCATCGACTCCGCGAGGGGAAGGCGGTCGTCGGTGGTCTCCAGCTTCTCGACGTGCTCGAGAAGCCGCCGCACCACGCGCTCGTTCATCGCCTGCATCGCGAAGACCATCAACTCGCTGTGCCCCGCGAAGTAGTGCCTGACCGAGCCGATGGCCAGCCCCGCCTCCTCCGCGACGTTGCGCAGCGAGGCCTGTTCGAGCCCGTCGCGGCGCACGACACGGAAGACGGCCTCCGCGACCTCCTCGCGGCGGGCCTCAGGATCGACGACTTTCGGCACCTTTCTTTTATAGCACGTCCCTGCTAATTTATTTGGCATGACCGTGCTAAATGCTGTGCTGATCGCCGGGCTCGTCGGTTACGTCGTGGTCAGGCGCATGATGGGCGAGCCGCTGAACGCGCGCGACGTCTACATTGCGCCCCTGGTCCTGATCGGTATCGGGGTCCACGCGCTGACCGGCGTGGCCCTCACGCCCGCTGACGTGCTCTGGCTCGCGATCAGCGGCCTGGTCGCGCTGGCGTTCGGCGCGATGCGTGCCTCGACGACGGGGCTGTTCGAGCGCGAAGGGGTGCTCTGGCAGCGCTACACCTGGCGGACGCTGGTCGTCTGGGTCGTCTCAGCGGCGGCGAGCATGGGTGTCGGCCTGCTGGCCACCCGATACGGCCTTCACGAGCAGGCGAGGCCGATGTCGCTGTCCATCGGCGTCGGGCTGGCGGGGGAGGCGCTGGTGACGGCCGTCCGCGCCCGAGTGACCGGCGTGCCGTACGCGAACCGGAAACCGCTTGGACAAGGGCGCGACCGGTGAGAGGACGCCACCCTGGGCCTGGGGCTACCTGAGGATTTCGGTCCTGCGGGACGAACCCGGGAAGATCATGACGAGGAACCGCTGGCGGGCGTCGCCGTCGTCCTTCATCGCCGCTTCGGCGCCGCGCATGTGCACGCGGACCCGGTAGCGTCCAGGGCCCTTCACCAGCGGGTTCGGGAGGTCGGCCGCGGCCTCGGCCCAGTAGGTCAGCTCGCCCTCGGGGCTCGTGTAGCCGATCTCGACGACCTTCTCCCAGCCCTCGCGCTCGACGGGCGGGCGCGTGCCGTACCCCTCGACCGCGACGCAGACGTGCATCGCCTCGTCGGCGGTGAGGATGGCGAGCTCGCCCTTGTCCGCGCCCACGAGGTCGTTGCCGAAAGCCTTGTCCAGCGCCACTCCCTCTGGTGGTTCCTCGCCCTCGAAGGCGGTCACCGCGCCGTAGTCCGACCACATCGACGCCGCGCCCTGTACCGCCGGCCTGATCCGTGGCCGGTGCGGCGGGACGCTCGCGCAGCGCTTCTTCGCGGTCGCGATGAACGCGTCGTTCTCCGCGTCCTGCCGCTTCTCCTCGGCCTGCTCGCGCGCGTCCACCTCGGGGCAGAGCAGCGTCAGCGCCTGCGTCGTCTCGATGCCGACGGTCACGCCGGTCTCGCCACGGAGGCGTTCCAGCTCCTTCGGGTCGCGCATGCTCGCTCCGCACAGGCTCCTGCCGAAGGCGACCAGCTCGGCGTCGGGCAGATCGCGGAACCTCCGCGGCAGGACGTCATCGTTCCCCCGCGCCACGCAGACGAAGGCGGTCTCCCTGTCCGTACGGCCGGCAGGTCTGGTGCCGTAGCGGAGGTCCCAGGGGCGGCACTTCTCCTCGGCCGCCTCCGTGACCTTCCCCACGACCCTGTCCCCGGTCTGCAGGCCCAGAAGGAGGAGCACGGCAAGGACGGCGACCGCCGTACGGGCGATCCAGCCTCGCGGGGTCGTGCGGCGCACCCTCACCGCGACGAGTATCAGCGCGAGCGTCAGCGCATCGCCCGCCGTCCACACGATGGACATGGCGCCCAGGAAGAACGGGGCCCACGTCTGCCCGCACCCCTCGTTCACCACCAGGTCCACCGCCGCGAACCCGAGCTCGAGAAGGGTGGGCCAGGTGACGCCCAGCGCGGCCAGCCATCCGGCCGCGCGGCCCCACCGAGGCCTGCCCTTCCGCACCAGGAGCAGCCAGAGGCCGAATCCGACGAGGGCGATCAGCGGTTCGGGCACCACGTACAGCGGCAGGAGGGCCATGCTGACATCACTGTGGAGCTCGAAGCCCGGGCACTTCCCCGCCCTCGAGATGGCGAGGAAGCCGGACTCCTCCATCGTGAACGAGATCGCGTAGGGAAGCGCGGTCAGCGCCAAGGCCAGCGCCCACAGCACGAGTGATGATCGCCGTAACATGGGCCGTCACCCTAGCGCGCGTGACCGGCAGCGCGGCGATCAGCGAAGTCCGCGCGGCATCCCGTGAAGGGCGTGCCGCCACAGATACGACGAGGTCGGGTCGGCGACCATGGGAGTGCCGGTGCCGAGCTCGCGGTAGAAGATCGTCGAGTCGAGCACGTGCTGTGCTGCACATGACCGTGTGGACGCGGTCATGCGTCAGCGCCGACGACTGGTGACGACGTCAGCCACGGAGCGCTCGGCGCCGACGTCGGTGATGAAGGACCTCATCGCCGCGGCGCACTCGGGCGCGTGGGTCTCCAGCAGGAGGTGGCCGGCGTCGTAGACGTGCATCTCGAGCCGGTCGAGCGTTCGCGCGTAGCCCATGATCTCGGACAGGTCGAAGAACGGGTCGTGACGGCCCCAGAGCAGCAGGCACGGCGGCTGGCGGGTCCGGTGGTAGTCGGCCAGTTCGCCGAAGCGGGCGACGTGGCTGGCGTAGTCGCAGAACAACAGGAACTGGGCCTCGACGTTGCCCGGCCGCGACATCCGCGCCCAGTCCAGATGCCACGGCTCGGGCGGATGGAGGACGCGCACCCGCTCCGGCAGCCCGCCCAGGTACTGCTCGCGAGTGCCCTCGAAGTTCAGCCACTCGGGCAGCCGGGCACGATTGGCTTCCGAAGGATCGGCCCAAAAGGCCCGTGTGCTGTCCCACTGGCTGCCCAGGCCGTCCTCGTGGGCGTTGCCGTTCTGCACGATGAGCCCGAGGATGCGCTCGGGACGCCGGGTGGCGAGGTGGTAGCCGACCGGGGCGCCGAAGTCGTGCAGGTAGACGAAGAACTCGTCGACGCCGATCTGCTCGAGGAACGCCTCGACGGTGTCGGCCAGATTGGCGAACGTGTACTCGTACTCGTCGACGCCGGGCGAGGCGGAGAACCCGAAGCCCGGCAGGTCAGGGGCGATGACCCGGCTCACCTCGGCCAGCGGCGAGAGCATGTGCCGGAAGGTGTGCGAGGAGCTCGGGAAGCCGTGCAGCAGCAGGACGCAGGGCTTGTCCGCCGCGCCGGCCTCCCGGTAGAAGATCTCGAGTCCGTCCACGTCGAGACTGTGATGGCGTGGTTTGTCGGTCGCCTGCATCTTTACGGTCTCCTTTGGGTTGGTCTATCCCGCCGATTCCCACGGACCCAAGAGTCAGAACCACCCAACATCCCTAGGTTCAGCCTGAAAGCCCTCAGTTCGCATCCGGGGGCGCGAATCAAGGTCCGCTGTATCGGAGTCGACCTGGCGGGACGTAGCGCGTCGTAGATCGACGACAAACGAGGTCTCCGGTAGCTGGTCGGTCGGCCAAGACAGCGACCTCAGCGGCGACAAGGCGGTTCGGTCTGACCGATGCGCAGTGTGCGGTGCCGGCCGCCGCTGGTTCCTCATACGTGGATGGCGGCTTTCCTGCGATCAATGGCAGGCATCACGCTGGCGCTCCACCAGTCGATGAGGAAACACTTATCGAGAAACGGCGCGATAGATCTACTTCCAGAAAGAAAGGGCTGATGTGAAGAGCGTGAAAAGCCTCGGCGCCATCATGCTGGCGGCAGCCGGAAGTTTCGCTTTCCTCGCCGCCCCGGCGGAGGCCGCCAGGGGGAACGTGCTTTTTACCAACAGCGCCACGGGCCTAACCACGTTTGTTGCTGACCCCCCTCCGGGATGCCATCGGACCGGCGAGTTCGACATAGTGAGAAACTCCACAGACGTCGCCATCGTCGTATATCAAGATGCGTACTGCCGAGTCGGATCCGTTGTCGTGCACCCTGACAGGACACCGGTGGAGGTCGGTGCGCGCCTCAGCGTGTTCATTCCGCGATAGAGGCCACGAATATCGCGCGAATTCCTCCACCTATGCGCTTACCATCTGAGCTCACCCAAAATCGTGAGCGCGCTTCGGGGATCGTCAGTGAAGTGATCTCAGCAAAGGGACCGGCTCGTCAGGGACCGGTTGCACAACGCAAAGGGGCAGCAGAGCAACATGCGTACACAGATTTTCAAGGCGATCGGCGGAACGTTGGCCGCCCTGGCACTGACCACCGCGCCGACGTACGCCGGCACCATCGCGAGCGCGAACAGCGCGGCCGGGGTCGGGGCAGCCGCCTGCGGCTGGGACCCTGACGCCTTCGGCGCCTACTACAACCACTGCAACTCCAACTCCAACGTCGTCATCCGCGTCGAGCGGCACTTGGGGCTGCCCGGATTCGACCGATGCGTCAGGCCGGGGCGCACCTATCTCGGCTCTACATCCGAGATCAGATACGCCTGGTACAAGGGCGTTCTCTGCTGAACCGGCCCCTACGGCGACATGGGGCCCACGCGCATCGCCTTTGGGCCGGCCGGTCAGGTCGAGGCATGCCGGTGAGCTCGGTCACCCAAACCCCGGCTCGGACCTGGCCGTCGAGGTCGTAGGCGGGCGTCCACGCGGTCCTGGGTACCCGCAAGATCGCGACCTGGATGTCCGTCCACGCCCGCCCGCTACGTCAACCCCCGCGTTCCCCATCGCCAGGCGAGCGGATGCGGGGAAGGGGAAACCCCTGCTCGTTACCCCTCGAACCTGACCGACGCGCAGTGGGAGCTGATCGAGCCCACACCGCCCGAGCCGAACACCGGCGGACGTCCGGAGAAGCATCCGCGCGGGTAGATCGTCAACGCGATCCTGTACGTGGTGCGCTCCGGCCGTCCACGGCGGTACCTGCCCACCGGCTTGCCGCCATGGCAGACCGTGTACTGGTACTTCTCGCGGCGGACCCGCCCAACGCCAGGCTCGTTACATCTGCAACTGACAGAGATGATCACCATCTCAAGCACCTGGAGGTGATCCGTCGCGGAACGCTCAGTTTGAGTCTGCCGTCTAATCGATCATGGACCTGCTGCGACACCTGAAACGCTCGCCCGCTCTGCTGTGCGCTCTGGCAGCGCCGTTGCTGTACGCCGGAGTGACCCTGATCGCGCTCCAGTTGGCCATCCAGAAGGGGCTCAACTCCTGGCACGAGCCCTGGAGCGACCTGCTGCCAAGCCGGCTGGGCCCCGCGATCGCGTGGGCGTGGACGGTGATGCTCAGCATCACTCTCATCCTCGCGGTCGAGGCGGCCGTACTCGCCGCGCTGGGTGGCTCGCTGAATCGTCGATCCGCCGTCAGCGGCCTCGTGCCGTGCACGGCCGCCAGCACGGTCTACCTGTTCACTCTCGCCCTGGCCGTATTGGGCACTCACGCGTTCGTGCTGTATCCCAATGGCGATTTCGATCTCGGGGTTCTTTTCCCAGATTGGTACTTTCCTGCACTGATCGTCATCGCCGTCGTGACCCTCACCGCGCTGACCGTCTGGCTGTCCGCCGCGGTCAGGGAGGCCTCAGCCTCCCGATCGTCGACGCTGCCGCCACGGCGGCCGCATACGTGACATGCCGCGCTCCTCGAACATGTCCGCAGTCTGCCAACCGGCTCCGCGGGCTGATGCGGCTCCTTGAAGTGGGGCAACTCCACCCCTCAAGCTGACCTTCTCAAACACGCCCTGAGATCAACATGGCGTCCACGGCCCCGATGAACCGACCAGCAGCTGCTGGAGATCGCCGCGCTCGTCGCCCTCCCAGATGATGACCGACTACGTCAACAAGCTGGCCGAGACCGGGGCTGACTGGCGTCCGGCCTCCAGGGGTTCTCGGCCCAGCCGCCTGACCGGCTTGATCAACAGCAGTGCCGCGACCACGCCGGCCGTCACCAGGGCCGACCCCAGCATGAAGGCGCGCGGTTCGACCAGCGCCGTGACCGGACCGGCCAGCGCCTGCCCGACTGCCATGCCCGCGACCGACCCCGCCACCTGGTAGGCGTTGACCCGGTTCACCACGTCCGGCGCGACCTGCGTCTGCACGCTGGTCGACCACATCACCGACCAGAACGCCAACGCGCACCCACCGAGCAGGTGCCCGGCCATCAGCAGCGGCAGCGGCAGCCCGAGCGCGACCGTCAGCGGCACCGCCACGTACCCGCTCAGCGCCACCGCCCCGGCCGCCAGCGGCCTGCGCGGCCTGAGCCTGATCGCCACCAGCCCGCCCAGCACGGTGCCGAGACCGAGCGCCGCCATCACCCAGCCGTAGTCGGCCCCGATGACCTGCGACGACAGCGGCACGTACGGCCCGACCACCAGAACGCCCCAGAACACCCAGACCAGGATGACCGACCACATCCAGCTCCTGGCCTTGAACTCCTCCCAGCCCCTGCGCAGGTCGCTCAGCACGTTGGAGGGCTCCGGCCTGGGTACGGTGACCCGGACCAGCAGCAGGCACACCCCGCTGACCAGGAACGTCGCGGCGTCCACCGTGTAGACGAAGACCGGCCCGGCGACGACGATGAGGACTCCGGCCAGTGCGGGCCCCGCCAGATGGGTGACCGCCTCGGCGATCTTCAGCGTCGCGTTGGCCCGCTGCGGATCTTTGGCGACCAGGGAGACCATGCCGTTGACGCCCGGCTCGAACAGCCCGGCGGCCGTGCCCGACAAGAACGCCATCACCAGCAACAGGGCGTACGGCGGAGCGCCATCCAGGAAGGCGACAGCCACGACCCCCTGGGTGACGACCCTGATCACGTCCGCGACGATCATCAGGCGCCGGGCACCTATCCGGTCGGCGACGACCCCGCCGAACAGCATGACCAGCACGGCCGACGCGGTCCAGAGCGCGAGCACGTAGCCGACGCCCGCGATCCCATAGACTTTCCCGATCGCCAGCGCCGAGGCGACGGGCATCATCGCGTCACCGAGCAGCGAGATCGTGCGGGCCCCGAAGTAGAGGGTGAAGCTCCTCGTCCACATGAGCCCCAATTCTGGATTTTTCCAGATCAGGGCGCCGGTGTCCCAAATGACATCATTAGGTACATTTGCGCCATGCCCCTGGATTGCCCGGAAACGCCCCCGACGCCCCTCAGCCCGCATCGCGTGGTCGCCTTGGTCGCCCGGAACCAAGAGCTCTACCCTGTCACCTCCGCCTCAGCGGTCTTCGGCTACCACGGCCCCGACATCCCCCAGCACTACAGCTTCAGCCTGTGCGCCGAACACCCCGGCTCCCTCCCCACCACCCTCGGCGTCCCCATCCAGGTGGACAGCGGCCTCGAGGCCCTCGACGACGCCGACACCGTGGTGATCGCGGGCTGGACCCTCACCCCCTCGCCCGCCGTACTCCACGCGGTGTCCCAAGCCCATGCCCGGGGCGCCCGCATCGTCGCCGTCTGCGCCGGAATCTTCATCCCCGCCGCCCTGGGCCTCCTGGACGGCCGCCGCGCCTCCGTCCACTGGGAGCTCTCCGGCGAACTCGCCGCCCGCCACCCCCGCGTCATCCCCGACGACACCGTCATCTACGTCGATCATGGCGACGTCGCCACCGCCGGAGCCTCGGCCGCCACCCTCGACCTCTGCCTTCACCAGGTCCTCCAGGAGTACGGCGCGGCCCACGCCATGCGCATCGGCCGCCAGCTCGCCGCCGGTCCGCATCGCGAGGGCTGCCAGCGCCAGTACCCTTCCCTCCCCACCACCGGCCCCATGCCAGACTCCCTGGCCCCGCTGCTCGAATGGCTCCTCTCGCGCCTGCCCGACCAGATCACCGTCGAGGACATGGCCGCCTACTCGGGCGTCTCCCCCCGCACCCTCACCCGCCAGTTCGCCGACCAGCTCGGGGTCCCACCCGCCCGCTGGCTGCTGGAACGCCGCCTGGCCGCCACCCGCGCCCTGCTGGAGGAGACCGACCTGCCCGTCGAGACCATCGCCACCCGCGTCGGCCTCTCCTCGGCGGTCAACCTCCGCCGTCGCTTCCACACCGCCCTGCGCACCACCCCGGCCGCCTACCGCCGCTCCTTCCGCTGAAGAGCCGCCGTCTCCACCAGGGAGCGCAGCGGGGGTCCAGCGGTCGGCCTGGGGGTCGTCGAACAGCTCGACCATCACAGGCAGGCCGAGCCCGATGATCGGATGTCGGTGGGGAAGCTGGTCGGTGTGTTGTCCGCGGTCATACCGGCATGCCGCTCGGATTGTCGGCAAGCACACAGGCAACGGGCGGGTCGAGCTCGAGGGTCTCGACCCGGAGATGCGTGAAGCCGGCCCGGGTGAGCATGTCCTGGAGCTCTTGGGCGGCTCGGGCCGTGGTGTCCCGGGTGGCACCGGGGGAGCGGGGCTGGCTGACGAGCGCGATGCGTCCTGCGGGGCGGAGCAGGCGGCGCAGCTCGCGAAGCCGCTCCACCGGCTCGGGCCAGAACCCCACGGAGTTGACGGCGAGGATGGCATCGAGCGGATCGCCGAAGCGCGGCAACTGCTCCACGGAGGCGTGCGTGAGGTGCACGCGGTGGGCGCGGACGGCGGCGGCGTTGCGACGGGTGGCCTGCCGGACCATGACCTGCGAGTGGTCGATGCCGAAGACGTGGCCCCGGGTGGCGCGGCCGGCGAACTCGGCGATGGCGATGCCGGGACCGAAGCCGATCTCGAGCACCCGGTCGGTGGGCTGCACGTCCAGCAACGACACCGCCCAGACGTTGCGCTGCCGGTTGGAGAGGCGATGAGCGAACATCCAGCCGACCGCCCACCCGACGATGCCCCGGGGGCGGTGCGCCTGGCGCACCAGCCTTCTGAGCGCGCGCTGCTTGAGAGATGTACCTGCTGTCTGCATGATCGCAGTCAACGACTTCAAGTACGCTTGAAGTCAAATGGCTGAGCAGTTGACGATCGGTGAGCTGGCGCGCCGCACCGGTGTCGCCACCTCCGCTCTGCGCTACTGGGAGGAGCTCGGCCTGCTCCCGGCACCGGCCCGAGTGTCAGGCCAACGACGTTATCCGCCATCGGCGGTCGAGCTGGTCGGGCTGGTCGTGTTGCTGCGAGATGTCGGTTTCACGTTGCGGGAGGTCAAAGCGTTCGTCGCGTCTCGTTCGCCGGCCGCCGACGGCTGGCGGGAGCTGTACCAACGCAAGCTGACCGAGCTGGATCAACGGATTGCCCAGGCTCAGGTGGCACGTACTGTCATCGCCCATGGCTTGGCCTGCCGGCACAAGGACATCTTCGAGTGCTCCAACTTCGCCAGGGGGGTCGCGGCGCTCCTGGAGGGATCTTCTCTCGAAGAGGCTCACGAAGAGGCTCATTCGCACTGACCCTGCCGTCGAGCCGGTCTGGATCGCGGCCATGGCCGGGCCCGGCGCGGCCGGAGGCGGGGCGAGCCTCTCAAAGGCGAAAGCGCCTTCGGCGTACCAGGCGGGCGGTACGCCGAAGGCGGGCGCTCAGCGGCTGAACCGCAGCGTGACCAGCTCGAACGGGCGCAGCGACACCGCCACCGACCCGTCCGTCAGCTCCGGTGCGGCCACGTCGGCGAGCGGGCGCTCCAGCAGGTCGGTCACGGCGACGCCGGTGGCGGCGAAGCCGGTCGAGAGGCGGGCGCGGGCCCGGCCTCCCCTGGACTCGTGGAAGCGGACGACGACGTCCCCGCTCCCGTCGTCGGCCAGCTTCACGGCGGTCACCACGACCGCGTCGTCGTCCACGGTGACCAGGGGCGCGATCACCGCGTCGCCCGGGACCCGCCGCTCGGGCAGGTTGACGAACCAGCCCTCGCGGATCGCGTCGCCGATCGCCGCGCCCGGCACCAGCGCGTGACTGAACCGGTGCGTGCCCTGGTCGGTCTCGGGGTCGGGGAAGCGCGGGGCGCGCAGCAGCGACACCCGCAGCATGGTGGTCGTGCCCGAGTCCAACGCCCGCACGGTGCGGGTCACGTCGTGGCCGTAGGTGGAGTCGGTGACCAGTGCCACGCCCCAGCCCGGCTCCTCCACGTGTACGAACTTGTGGTTGCACGCCTCGAACTTGGCCGCCTCCCAGCTGGTGTTGGTGTGGGTGGCGCGGTAGGCGTGGCCGTACTGGCTCTCCGAGGCGTACCGGTCGGCGTGGACGTCCAGGGGGAAGGCCAGCTTGAGGAACTTCTCGGTCTCGTGCCAGTCGACCTCGGTGCGGATGTCAAGCCGTCCGGCCTTCACGGTGAGGACCTGCGTGACCCGCGACGCGCCGAACGAGCGCACCACGCGAACCGAGCCTGGCTCCTCGCCCGGCGCGACCTCGTCGGCGTCCACCAGGTCGGTCACCGTGTTCCGGTAGAACTGGTCCACGTCCCAGGCGTCCCACATGTTGGGGAAGTCAGGGTGGATCTGCAGCAGGTTGGCGGCCTGCCCTGGCGCGACCGTCTCCCGCTGCGCCCGCAGGTCGTACGCCGAGACGACCAGGCCACGGCCGTCGATCTCCACCCGGAGCAGGCCGTCGTCCAGGACGTACCCGCCGTCGTCGCGGGTCCGGAGTTCGGCGGCGAGGGCGGGGGCTGTCACCGCGGACGCTCCGCCGGCTGGGACGCCGTTGCGGGCGTGCGGCGCCGCGTTGAAGACCAGCTCGCCGGAGCCGGGGTTCCCCGCGAGGGCCCGCTGCGCGGCGTCGATAATGTCGTTCAGCTCCTCGGCCACGGCGGCGTACGTCTTCTCGGCCTCGCGGTGCACCCAGGCGATGGACGAGCCGGGCAGGATATCGTGGAACTGGTGGAGCAGCACGGTCTTCCAGATCCGGTCGAGCTGCTCGTGGGGGTAGGGGTGCCCGGCGCGGACGGCGGCGGTCGCGGTCCACAGCTCGGCCTCGCGCAGCAGGGATTCGCTGCGCCTGTTGCCCTGCTTGGTCTTGGCCTGGCTGGTGAGCGTGGCGCGGTGCAGTTCGAGGTAGAGCTCGCCGACCCAGACGGGCGGGTTGGGGTACTCGGCCTCGGCCTTGGCGAAGAAGTCGGCGGGCGTCTCCCACGTGACGGTGGCCGAGCCCTCCAGGTCCCGCAGCCTGGCCGCCTTGGCGACCATCTCGCGGGTGGTGCCGCCGCCTCCGTCGCCCCAGCCGGTCGGAGCGAGGGAGTGCCGCGCGACGCCCTTGTCCTTGAAGTTGCGCGCCGCGTGGGCGATCTCGCTGCCCTTCATCGAGCAGTTGTAGGTGTCGACGGGCGGGAAGTGGGTGAAGATCCTGGTCCCGTCGATGCCCTCCCACAGGAACGTGTGGTGGGGGAACTTGTTGACCTGGCTCCACGAGATCTTCTGGGTGAGCAGCCGCTTCGACCCGGCCGCCTTGATGATCTGGGGCAGCCCTGCGGCGAAGCCGAACGTGTCGGGCAGCCACACCTCGTCGTTCTCGATGCCGAACTCGTCGAGGAAGAACCGCTTGCCGTGGACGAACTGCCTGGCCATGGCCTCCGAGCCAGGCATGTTGGTGTCGGACTCCACCCACATGCCGCCCGTGGGGACGAACCGTCCCGCGGCCACCGCCTTGACGACCCTGGCCCAGACCTCGGGCCGGTGCTCCTTCACCCAGGCCCACTGCTGGGCCTGCGACATGACGAAGACGAAGTCGGGCTCGTCCTCCAGCAGCGCGGTCATGTTGGAGGTCGTGCGGGCGACCTTGCGCACGGTCTCGCGCAGCGGCCAGAGCCATGCCGAGTCGATGTGGGCGTGGCCGACCGCGCTGATCCGGTGGGCCGAGGGTGCCGCCGGCGTGGCCAGCACCCCGGCCAGCTCGGCGCGGCCGGCGGCGGCCGTACCGTTGACGTCCTGCAGGTCGATCGCGTCGAGGGCCCGCTCGACGGCGCGCAGCAGCTCCCAGCGGCGGGCGCCGTCGACGGGCAGCTCCACCATCAGCTCGCCGAGAACCTCCAGGTCGATCACCAGCTGCCAGACGGTCTCGTCGAAGATCGCCAGGTCCATGCGGGCCAGCCGGTACTGCGGCTCGCTCCCGGCCGTCGCCTTGTCCCCGAGCTTCGTGGGAACGAAGGGGTGGTAGTCGAGGATGACGGGGTTGGAGGCCGCCTCGATGTGCAGCCGTACCTCCTCGCCACCCTGGACCGGCGCGCCGACGCGCACCCACTGGTTGCGCGGGTTGAGCCCCTTCACAGGGGTCCCGTCGGGGCGGTAGACCAGGCCCTCGCACTGGAAGCCCGGCATGTTCTCGTCGAAGCCCAGGTCGAGGATGACCTCCACAGTCCGGCCCGCCCAGTCGGCGGGCACCGTGCCGGCGACCGTGAACCAGCTCGTGCCCCACGGCGCGCCCCACGGGTCACCGACCGCGATCGGCGAGGGGGAGGCCGCCAGGCCCTCGGCCACCGGTACGGGTTCGCCGGGCGCGTGCCACACGGCCACGTCCAGCGGCACGGACGCGGGGTACACCGCGGGGCGGATCCGCTCGTCGAGGACGCGCTTGAGGCGCGCTTCGACCAGCTCGCGGTCGTCATGCATGGAGAGAGACTCCTTGTTCTGGAAACCGGTTCAACCCTTGATCGCGCCCTCCGCGACGCCGCGGAAGAAGAACCGCTGCAGCGAGGCGAAGAGGATCACGATGGGCAGGAAGGAGATCATTGTCCCAGCCGCGATGAGGCGGGGATTGGCGGTGAAAGTCCCGTTGAGGTACTGCAGGCCAACGGTGAGCGTGAAGTTCTTCGGGTCGTTGAGCACGATGAGCGGCCACAGGAAGTCGTCCCAGGCCCCGATGAAGGCGAAGATCGTGATGACGCTGAGCATGCCGCGCACGTTCGGCAGGCCCAGGTGCACCAGCCGTTGCCAGGGCGTCGCCCCGTCGATGACCGCCGCTTCGTCCATCTCCTTGGGGATGGCCTGGAACGCCGTGCGCATGAGCAGCACGTTCAGCATCCCGATCGTGCCGGGCAGCGCCACGCCCACCAGGGTGTCGGCCAGGCCCATGCTCCGGACGGTGAGGTACTGGGAGATGATCGTCACCTCGCCCGGCAGCACGAGCGTGGACAGGAACAACGCCAAGAGCAGCTTCGCGCCCCGGAACTCCAGCCGGGCCAGCGCGAACCCAGCCAGCGTTGCGCCGATCGCGTTGCCGCACACGACGATGACCGCCACGATCAGCGAGTTGAGCGCGTACGTCCAGACGGGGATCGTCGCCGCGACCTTCGCGTAGTTCTCCAGCGTCGGCTGGAGCGGGACGAAGCTCGGCGTCTGCGCGAAGACGTCCTCGTACGGCCCTTTGAGCGAGGTGGACACCTGCCACAGGAACGGCAGGACCGTGATCGCCAGCACGACCAGCAGCAGCGTGTACCGCAGCACCAGCTCCCCGGGCCCCGGAGCGCCGAAACCGCCCCGGCCCCGCCGTACCCGGCCCGCGTGCCGCCCCGACGACGATCGAAGGGCGGGTACGGCGTCGCCGGTCGCCTCGCGCGTCTTCATGTCCGCCATGTCAGGTCGCCTTCCTGGTGAGCCGCGCCAGCAGGAGCATCGGACCGATCGTGATGACGAAGAGGAGGATGCTCAGCGCGGAGGCGTAGCCGAAGTGGCCGTAGAAACCGCGGCTGTAGAGCTGGATCAGCATCACGAGCGACATCGCGCGCCCGCCGGGCCCGCCCGTGCCGTTCGACAACACGAACAGTTCGGAGAACACCCGCAGCGCCGAGACCGCCACCAGCACCGAGACCAGCAACATCGTGTTGCGTACGCCCGGGACTGTCACGCTCCAGAAGCGGCGCACCGGCCCGGCCCCGTCCACGGCCGCGGCCTCGTGCAGCTCACGTCGTACGTTCCCGAGCGCGGACAGGTAGATGATCATGTAGTAGCCCAGGCCCTTCCACACCGTCAGCGTGATGGCGCTGAACACCAGCAGCCAGCGGTCGGTCAGGAACGGCAGCGGCCCCTGGAGCACCCCCATCTCCTGCGCGAGCCCGTTGATCACGCCCCGGTCGCTCAGGAGCCAGCTCCAGATCAGGGCTACCACGACCGCCGAGGCGACGACGGGGGTGTAGAAGGCGGTGCGGAAGAACGTGATTCCCGGGATCTTCTTCTCGACCAGCACTGCCAGCAGCAGCGGTAGGAAGGTGAGCACCGGTAGGCAGACCACCATGAACACGATGCTGTTGAGCAGCGCGTCGACGAGCTGGGTGTCGTCGAGCATGCGCCCGAAGTTGTCCAGGCCGGTGAAGTGCCCGCCGCTCAGCGGCTTCGCGTTCGTGAAAGCCAGGACCAGCGTGTTCAGCGAGGGCCAGACGTTGAAGACGAACAACCACAGCGCGGCGGGCGCCACCAGCAGCCAGGGGATGATCCGGCGGCGGAGGGCGCTCTGCGCGGGGAGTACGGGAGTGGTCACTGGTTGAGCAGCTCGTTGCATTTGGCGACCGCGGCGTCCAGCGCCTCCTTCGAGGAGACCTCGCCGGTGAGCGCGAGCGCGATCTGCTGCCGAATGAACTTGCTCATCGCCTCGGTGACCTCGAAGGGCTGGAGCACCTTCGCCGAAGCGAGGGACTTGAACGCGATGACCTTGGCGTCGCCGCCGTTGGTGCCGTCGCTCTCGGTGAAGAACGGGTCGTTCGCCGAGGCCTTGGTGCTCGGGAAGACGCTGACCTCGTGGGCGAACGCCGCCTGGTTCTCCGGGCTGGTCACCCAGCGCGCCAGCGCGACCGCCGCGGCCGGGTTCTTCGACTTCTTCGAGATCGACAGGCCCTGGACGTACAGCGGCGGGATGCCCATGGCGACCGACGGCACGACCTTGGGTGCGAGCGAGGGGTTGTCGGTCTTGACGGCGATGATGTGGTTGGCGCCTGCCGTCGTCCAGGCCACGGTGCCCTCGTTGAACAGCTTGGCGTTGCCTGCGTAGGTGTCGGTGAGCACGTCACGCGGCAGCAGGCCCTCCTTGTACGCGGCGCGGTACTTGTCGATCACCGCGGCGGCCTCGGGGGTGTTGAAGACGAAGCTCTTGCCGTCATCGGAAAGGATCTTCACACCCGCCTGGGTGAGGTCACCCAGTTCGGGACGGCGGCTCATCAGGTAGGCCTTGCCGCCGGACTTCTGCTTGAAGGTTCGGGCCTGCTCGACCAGCTCGTCGAAGGTCGCCGGCGGCGTGGCCGGGTCCAGCCCGTTCTTCTTCATCAGCTCGGAGTTCCAGTAGTTGACGTCCGTGTTGAGGTACCACGGGTAGCCGTACGTCCCGGAGAACCCGCGGAACTTGTACGCGTCGAGGCCGCCGGCGACGTACTCTTCGGCGAGCTTGGGGTCGACCTGGGCGACGTCGAGCAGCAGGTCCTGCATGACCAGGGGCCGGGCGAAGTCCGGCGGCAGGTTGGTCACGTCCGGCAGGGTGCCGGAGGCGGCCTGGTTGAGGACCTTCTCCGAGTAGGCGTCCGGCGGCTGGTCGATCCATTCGACCTTCGTACCCGGGTACTTCTTCTCGAAGGCGCCGATGACGCCCTCCATGTACGTCGTGAACTTGGGCTTCAGGGCCCAGGTCTGTAGCGTGACCGTGCCCTTCACCTCGCCCGTGGCCGCCGCGGTCGGGGCGGGGGCAGCCTGCGGGTCGGCCCCGCCGAGCCCGCAGCCCGAGACGACCATGACGGCTGCCACCGCCAGTCCCGTCCAGTACCTACGCATGGCGCTCTCCTTGGGTGCTAAATCGCTCTAGTTGCCGGACTATTCCCCCGGCTAGACTCGCGTGTCAATAGCTGAGACGAACTCGTGAAGGAGCAGCAGTGCGCCGACCGACGATCACCGACATCGCGGAGCGGGTCGGGGTTTCGAAGGGCGCGGTGTCCTTCGCGCTCAACGGCCGCCCAGGGGTCGGCGAGGCCACCCGCGCGCGAATCCTGCAGGTCGCGAAGGAGATGAACTGGCGCCCGCACAGCGCCGCCCGGGCCCTGAGCGGGGCCCGGGCGGAGGCGGTGGGCCTGGTCATCGCCCGGCCCGCCAGCACCCTCGGCGTGGAGCCGTTCTTCGCCCAGTTGCTGTCCGGGCTGCAGGCGGGGCTGTCGGCGCAGTCAGTGGCGCTGCACCTGCTGATCGTCGAGGACGTCGAGGCCGAGATGGAGGTCTACCGCGAGTGGGCCTCCGCGCACCGGGTGGACGGGTTCGTCATGGTGGACCTCAAGGTCCGGGACCCGCGCATCGAGGTGCTGGAGGAGGCGGGGACGCCCGCGGTGGTCCTGGGCGGTCCCGGCAAGCACGGGAGCCTGTCCAGCGTGTGGGCCGACGACCGCGGGGCGATGCTGTCGGTCGTGGACTACCTGGCCGCGCTCGGCCACCGCAGGATCGCCCACGTCGCGGGCCTCCCGGCGTTCCGGCACACCCAGCGGCGCATGCGCGCGCTGCACGACCGTGCCGGCCGGCTTGACCTGGAGGAGGCGGTGTCGGTGCCCACCGACTTCAGCGACTCCGAGGGCGCGGCAGCGACCCGGGCGCTGCTGTCCCGCCCCCGCCGGCCGACGGCCATCGTCTACGACAGCGACGTGATGGCGCTGGCCGGGCTGGGGGTGGCGGGCGAGATGGGGGTGAAGGTGCCGGACGAGCTGTCCATCGTGGCCTTCGACGACTCGGTGCTGACCCGGATCGCGCACCCCGCGATCAGCGCGCTCTCCCGCGACACCTTCGCCTTCGGCAAGCAGCTTGCCGAGGTGATGCTGGAGATCATCGCCGAGCCGGGGCTGCGCAGGGACGTCAAGACGGCGACCCCCCGGCTGGTGGTCCGGGAGAGCACGGCGCCGCCCGGGACTTGGCAGGAGAACTAAAACGCTTTAGGCTCCGCCGGGAGATCGTTCGACCCCCGGAGGACGCGTGCCCCTGTCCGACCCCATCCGCTACGGCGCCAACTACGTGCCCTCGGCCGGCTGGTTCCACAGTTGGCTCGACCTCTCGCTCGACGCCGTCCGCCGCGACTTCGAGGACCTGGCTTCGATCGGCCTGGACCACGTGCGAGTGTTTCCGATCTGGCCGTGGATCCAGCCGAACCGGGCGCTGATCCGGCAGCGTGGCGTGGATGACCTGCTGGCGCTGATCGACGTCGCCGCCGAGTTCGACCTGTCCGTCGCCGTGGACCTGCTTCAGGGGCACCTGTCCAGCTTCGACTTCCTTCCGTCGTGGGTGCTCACCTGGCACCGGCGCAGCCTCTTCACCGACCGTGACGTGCGTGACGGCATCGCCGCGTACGCCGACCGGATCGCGCGCGCCGTCGCCACCCGCGACAACGTGTTCGCCGTCACGCTCGGCAACGAGGTCAACAACCTCTATCCGAGCAACCCCACCACGCCCGAGGCGTCCACGGCCTGGGCCGCGGAGCTGGTGGATGTCGTGCGCTCCGCCGCGCCCGGCCTGCTCGCCCTCCACTCGCTGTACGACGCCACGTGGTACGACCCTGAGCACCCGTTCCATCCGGCCGACAATGTGGACCTCGGCGACCTGACCACGGTCCACTCCTGGGTGTTCAACGGTGTCTCCGCGATCGACGGCCCGCTCGGCCCCGCCACCGTCGGCCACGCCGAATACCTCGTCGAACTGGCAGCCGCCACCTCGCTCGACCCGACCAGGCCCGTCTGGCTGCAGGAGATCGGCGCGCCCCTGCCCGACGTGCCCGAGGCCCACGCCGCCGAGTTCGTCCGTCGCACGCTCGACACGGTGACCGCCAACCCCGCGCTGTGGGGCGTCACCTGGTGGTGCTCCCACGACCTGGAACGTTCTCTCGCCGACTTCCCTGAGCGGGAGTACGACCTGGGCCTGTTCACCGTGGACCACCATCCCAAGCCGGCGGCCAAAGAGCTCGCGACGATCATCGGCGAGCGCCGCCGCCGTACCGAGGAAAGGCGCCCTGCCCTGCGGTGCGACGTGGACCTGCGGACCGAGCCCGGCCGCCGGGCCGAGGTCGCGCCCGGCAGCGCCTTCCACACCGAATGGGTCCGGCTGCGCCAGAACGGACCCGTGGCCATCGTCGCCGGCGACCGCGCCGCCGACCCTGGCCACCTCACGACTCGGGGAATCGACACCGTCCTCACTCAGGAATGAGAGGGAGCCCAGATGCGACGCCGCTTGTTACCCGCCCTGTGCGGAGTCCTGATCGCGACGGCCCTCGCCGCCCAGCCCGCCCTGGCCGACCCCACGGCCCGGTCCACCTCCAGGCCCTCCTCACCCGCCGACCCGTCCGTCGATCCGTCCCCCTCGGATACCCCGACCGCTTCGTCCACCCCGGCGGCGCCAGGCCGGTCGGGCCGCGCGGCGGCGCGGGCGGCGGGCGACCAGCCCTACGCCTCCTACTGGCACCCGAACACGATCCTGAACTGGAACCCGGCGACGGACCCTGACGCGCGGTTCAACCGGTCACGGGTGCCGCTGCGGCCCCGCGTCTCAGACCCCGCGCTCAAGGCCAACCCGAACGCCCGCGCCGGCGAGGGCGAGATCGCCTCGCTGGTGTCGTTCGGGCCGACCTCGAACAACCCGTCGCAGGGCTCCCTCGACCCCAACTACTACGCCTTCACCCACTGGCAGTACATCGACACCCTGGTCTTCTGGGGCGGTTCGGCGAGCGAGGGCCTCATCCTCGCCCCCAACGCGACGGTGATCGACGCCGCGCACCGCAACGGGGTCAAGGTCTACGGGACGGTGTTCTTCCCGCCCACGGCATACGGCGGGCAGATCCAATGGGTGCGCGACTTCGTGCAGAAGTCCGGCTCGAACTACCCGGTCGCCGACAAGCTGGTGCAGGTGGCCCAGCACTATGGGTTCGACGGCTGGTTCATCAACCAGGAGACCGCGGGCGGCGACGCCGCCCTGGCGACCGAGATCCGCACGCTGATGAAGTACGCCAGGGCCAAGGGCCAGGTCGAGTTCATGTGGTACGACGCCATGACCGAGAACGGCTCGGTCACCTGGCAGGACGCGCTCACCACGGCCAACGACGCCTTCCTGAGCGACCCCGCCAGGGTGTCGGACTCGATGTTCCTGGACTTCGGCTGGGGCGCGGGCAACCTGCGGTCGTCGCGCGACCTGGCCCGCTCCCTCGGCCGGGACGAGCACGAGCTGTACGCGGGCATCGACACCGAGGCCAACGGATACAACACCGGGGTGAGCTGGGACGCGGTCTTCCCCGCCGGTCAGCCGCACGTCACCTCGCTGGGCATCTACCGCCCCGAGTGGACATGGAAGTCCTCCTCAGGCCCGGCCGACTTCCGCACCCGCGACTCCCGGTACTGGGTGGGCGCGAACGCTGACCCGTCCAACACCGCGACCTCCTCCTCCTGGAAGGGCCTGGCGCATTACATCGCCGAGTCCACGGCCGTGACCGCGAAGCCGTTCGTCACCGGGTTCAACACCGGGCACGGCGACTTCTACAACGTCGGCGGGGCCCGCGTGCGCACCGGCGGCTGGAACAATCTGTCAGTGCAGGACGTGCCCCCCACCTATCAGTGGGTGGTGAACTCCACCGGGACCCGGCTCACGCCGTCCGTCGACTACGGCGACGCCTACGAGGGCGGCTCCTCGCTGCGGCTCACCGGGAAGCTCGACGCGGCCAACACCGTGCGGCTCTACCAGGCGAAGCTGCCGGTGACGGCCGACACCAAGCTGTCCGTCGTGGTCAAGAGGCCCGCCGCGGGCCCGACCCACCTGAAGGCCGCCGTCGCGTTCACCGACGCGCCGGGCACCTTCACCACGGTCGACCTGGGGTCCACGAGCGGCACCGGCTGGGAGCGGAAGACGCTGGACCTGTCGGCGCACGCCGGCAAGACCATCGCCCAGCTCGGCCTGCGCGCCGAGGGCTCCGCCGCCTCGTACGACATCCGGGTCGGGCAGCTCGCCGTGTACGACGGAGCCGTGGACGCGCCCGCCGCGCCCTCCGGCCTCCAGGTGCTCGGCGCGACCGACGTGTCCTCCTCCCGCAAGTCGCTCCGCCTGGCCTGGACCGCCGCCGGCACCGGATCCGGCCAGGTCCACCACTACGACGTCTACCGCCGCAACGCCGACGGCTCCCGGACGTACCTGGGTGCTACCCCGAACGACGCGTACTTCGTGCCGCAGCTCGACCGGGCCGGCGCGGAGACCAGCACGAGGATCGAGGTCGAGGCCGTCTCCACCGAGTACGGCCGGTCGGCCGCCGCGACCGTGACGGTCGCCTGGTCGGGTGAGCCAGGGGAGGAGAACCGCGCGCTCGGCCGTCCGGCGACCGCCTCCGGGCAGTGCGCCGCGGACGAGGGACCGGCCAAGGCCGTGAACGGCACCGTCACCGGCGGGAACTCCGACAAGTGGTGCACCCTCACCGCGGACAGGTGGCTGGAGGTGGACCTCGGCGAGGCCCGCTCCCTGACCCGGTTCGTAGTCCGGCACGCGCAGGCCGGCGGGGAGTCCGCGGCGTTCAACACCCGGGACTTCACGATCCAGGTGCGCTCGGCCGCCTCGGAGGAGTGGAAGACGGCGGTGACCGTCACCGGCAACACGGCGGCCACCACCACCCACCCGGTCACCCTCACCGCCCGCCACGTCAGGCTGTCCATCAGTAAACCGACCCAGAACACCGACTCCGCCGCCCGGATCTACGAGTTCGAGGCGTGGGGGAGGTAGCGCGGTAGCGCGCCCACCAGGCCGGTCGCGCCGCCGGAATCCCGGCGGCGCGACCAGCGGTGCCGACCCTGTGGGTCACCCTCTCGAGGTCGGCCATGCCGCTCGATCGAGGCGGTCCATGACGTCGTCCTCCGCCACCGCAGAACTGGTCTCCGCCTCGGTGTGTTGGCAGGTCAGACGTATCTACTGCAGGCACCACCAGAGCCGCCCTGGCCAGCCCCCTGCGTGATCATGTCGTATCGTCGATACGAACAGCGCCCGGCCGAGCCACCGTCCGTCGATCCGGCCACGATGATCGCAGACGCGGCGGCGTTTCAGCGCGGAACCACCCAGCCCGGCGCCCAGGTACCGGCGGCGTCGCGGCCGGCCGCTGTGGCGGCGAGGCGGGCGCGGAGGGTGGCCAGCCCTGGGTGGGGGTTGTCGCGGTGCCACAGGAGCGAGTGCGGGTAGACGGGCGTCGGGTCGGTCACCGGGATGCGGCGCAGGCCGTGGTCGGCGGGCCACACCAGGCGGGTCTGCTCGCCCATGAAGGTGGCCAAGGCCGGGGTGTCGGCGATGGTGTCGAGGAGCGCGTCGGAGCCGAAGTTGGGGCCCGTCGCCTCGATGGTGAGGCCGAACTCGGCGACGAGATCGTCGTAGTAGGCGGCCCACTCGGTACCGGGGACGATGCCGGGCATCCAGATCCGGTGCCCGGCGAGCTGAGCAATGGTCAACGACCGGGCGCCCGCCAGCGCGTGGGCGGGCCCGGTGAGGAGCTGGAGCGCCTCGTCGAGCACCCGGACGGACTCGATGTCCTCGGGAAGGGGCCGGCCGGGCACGGCGACGGCGCGGAAGGACGCGTCGATCGCACCGGACCGGATGGCGGCGACGGCCGTCTCGATGTCGAACAGCATCACCACGTCGAGCTCGATCTCGGGGTGCGCGCGGTGGAAGGCGCGCATCAGGCCCGAGGCCGCGCTGCGTGAGGCGATCACGTCGACGCGCAGCGGCCGGCTGCCGGGTAGCACGGACGCGACCGCGCGCTCGGCGACGCGCAGCAGCTCGCGCGCGTGGGGCAGGAACGCCTGCGCGTCGATGGTGAGCCGGGCCCCGCGCGCGGTGCGGGTGAACAGCCGCACGGCGAGGTCCTTCTCCAGCCCGGCGATGCGCTTGGAGACGGCCTGCTGGGTGATCGACAGATCTGCGGCGGCGTCCTGGAACTGGCCGGTGTCCACGACGGCGACGAACGTGCGCACAGCATCGAGATCCACACCAACTGACCTTAGTGCACAACTCATGGTTGTGCGCCTTCGGCCAGCCGGTTGTTTGACCTGCCTCCTAGCTGCGCGCTTTGATCTCCCAGGTCAACGGGTGGTTGTTTTCTAGAGATGGCGGGGTGCGCCTTGGGAACGTCGCTGGGGCGGCGGTTCAGGTGGTTCTGGGCCGCTTATGCGGTCAGCACGTTCGGCACATGGCTCGCGTTCGACGCGTTCGCCCTGATCGCGATTCTCGCTCTGGACGCAGGGCCTACCGAGGTGTCGGTTCTGGCCGCCGCGGGCCTCGCGGTCGGGGCGGTGGTCGCGGTGCCGCTGGGGCCGTGGGTGGAGTTCCGGCGTAGACGGCCGGTGATGATCGCGATGGACCTGATCCGGTTCGCGGCGCTGATGAGCGTTCCCGCCGCCTACGCGCTCGGCTGGCTGAGCTTCGCTCAGCTCCTGGTTGTGGCGGTCGTTGTCGGCGCAGCCGACATCGCCTTCACCGCTGCGAGTGGAGCATGTCTGAAGTCGCTCGTCCGGCCCGAGGACCTGCTCGTTGCGAACGGGCGGTTCGAGGCCACGACCTGGACCGCCACCGCGCTCGGGCCGCCGCTCGGTACCGCCGCGATCGGGCTGGTGGGCCCGGTGACGAGCGTGGCGGCCAACGCGGTCAGCTTCCTTCTCTCGGCCGCGGGGATCCGCGCCATCGGCGGGCGGGAGCCACGTCCCGCGCGAACCGCCACCCCGCCCCGGCCTGGAGCCGGCGACCTGCTGGAGGGATGGCGGTACATCCTCGCCAGCCCGGCGCTGCGTCCGTTGTTCTTCAACACTGTCCTGGTCAGCGGCCTGATCATGGCAGCCTTACCGTTGCTCGCCGTCCTCATGCTCGGCGACCTCGGGTTCGCACCCTGGCAGTACGGCCTCGCCTTCGGCGTCCCCTGCATCGGCGGCCTCATCGGCTCGCGACTGGCCCGCCCGCTCCTCGCCCGGTTCGGACAGCACAAGGTCATGCTCACCGCCGGGACGCTGCGCGCGTGCTGGCCACTCGGGCTGGCCTTCGTCCACCCCGGCCCCACCGGGCTCTTCCTCGTCATCGCCGTCGAACTCGGGCTGATCACCTGCATGGGCGTGTTCAACCCGGTGTTCGCTACCTACCGGCTCGAACGGCTCCCGTCGGACCGGGTCGTCCGCACGCTGGCTGCCTGGTCGATCACCAGTAAAGCCACCATCGCCGCCATGACCGGCGTGTGGGGTCTGCTGGCCGGCCTCACCGGTCCCCGCACCGCGATCGCGATCGCCGGCCTCCTGCTCCTGGCGACCTCGCTCCTCCTCCCTCGACACGACCGCACGCCCCCACTCAAGAACGCCGGCCAGGCGCCACAGGAAAGGCACACACTCGCATGAGCACCGCCCCCGCGCTCGACCCCGCACGCACCGCCCTGCTCGTCATGGACTATCAGCCCGCGATCCTCGCGCTGCTGCCCGAAAGCGACAGTGAAGCCCTGCTGGGACGCATGGAAAAGGTAATCGCCGACGTTCGCGCCAGGGGCGGCACCGTCGCCTATGTCCGGGTCGGCTTCACCGAGACCGATTGGGCCGCGATCCCGCCCACCAACAGGTCTTTCGCACCGATCGCCCAGCACCGTCTCATGCACCACGCAGACCTTGACACCGCCATCCACGAACGTCTCGCTCCCCAGGACGGAGACATCATCGTGCGTAAGATCCGTTACGGAGGCCTGTCCACCACCGACCTCGATCAGCGGCTGCGCAAACACGGCATCACCACTCTGGTCATCGCGGGCATCAGTACCAGCGGCGTCGTCCTGTCCACCGTCCTCGACGCGGCCGACCGCGACTACCAGCTCTACGTCCTGGCCGACGGCGTCGCCGACCCTGACACCCAAGCGCACGACGTCCTGCTCCATCAGGTCTTTCCCTCACGGGCCCACATCCTCGAAACCACCGAGTTGCACACCCTCCTGCGGGCTGACTGACGCCGGCCGCGCCCGGCGAGGTGGTCGAGGTGCTGACCAAGCTGACCTCAAGTCGATCCTCCACCAGGTCTATGACAAGACTCCCGAAGGTTCCGGCAGCGATCACAGATGGTCAGCGGTAACCACCCGATGTTCCTCAGGACCCGACACCCCAGGACGATCTTCAGTCAGATCCCACTCATCTCCAAGCTCGCGGCGGTGGACTATGCCGTGGTTCCAAAGGAATGAGATGGGAGTCATCAATGTCACGACTGTCCGGGACGGGTAAGCGGGTCGTAGCCGTGCTGTTCGGCGCGGTGGCCGCCGCCCTGATCAGCACCACGGCCGCCGCTCCCGCCCACGCGGCGCCCCCGTGGTGGTCCTACCAGGACGAGTTCGGGGATGCAGGCCTGTACCAGGTCCATTACGAGGACGGCCGCCCCTACACGGTGGAGCTCTGCTGGAGCCACGACTGGGGCCAGGTACCCTGCGGCCGCTACTTCTGACCGATCGACCGGACCCCGAACAGGGGTCCGGTCCGTCTCAGTGCCTGTTTTCCGAACCGCGACCGTCGCTTATGGAGCGATCAGCGCCCTATATGAGCACTCGAAGTGCCTGAGCAGCCCTGAAGATCGGGTGCATTGTGAAAAGTGAGGCTAGAGTGCCCGAATGAACTGGTCAGAGCAGATTGAGACCCTTTGCCGGCAGCTCGACGAACACTATGTCTTCCCCGAGGTGGCTTCGGAGATCACCAGCGAGCTCCAGAAGCGACTGGCCAAGGGCGCCTACACCGACATTTCCCAGGAGGAGGCCTTCGCCGCCGTGGTGACGGCAGACCTGCAGTCGATCAACGGTGACAAGCACCTGCGCCTGCTCTACAGCGTCGAGGAGGTGCCCGAACACGACCCCTTCGACATGGACCTTTACATGCAGGAGGTGAAGCTGTCCGGCTACGGCTTCGCCCGCGTGGAGCGCCTGCCTGGAAACATCGGCTACGTGGACACGACCATGTTTCACGCGCCCGAAGTGGCGGGGGAGCGGGCCGTGGCCGTGATGACCCTGCTGGCCGACACCGACGTGCTGCTGTTCGACGTGCGCCGCAACGGCGGCGGCTCGCCCGGCATGGTGGCTCTGCTCTGCAGCTACCTGTTCCCCTACGGCTGGCCCGCCACCCACCTGAACTCGATCTACAACCGGGCCTCGGGCGTCACCCAGCAGTCATGGACGCTGCCGTACGTACCCGGCCCGCGTTTCGGCCCCGACAAGCCGATCTACGTGCTGACCAGCTCCGAGACCTTCTCCGGCGCCGAGGAGCTCTCCTACGACCTGCAGACCCGCGGCCGCGCCGTCCTCGTGGGCGAACGCACCCGAGGCGGCGCCAACCCAGGCAGTCGCTACCGCGTCGGCCCCCACCTGAAGTCCTCGGTGCCCTCGGGCATGGCGATCAACCCGGTGACCGGCACCAACTGGGAGGGCGTCGGCGTCGCCCCCGACATCGCCCTGCCCGCCGACCAGGCCTTCGACCACGCCTACAAGCTCGCCCTGCAGCATGTCCTCACGCTGGGCGACCAGGGCTACCGACGCGTCGTCGCCGAGGAGGCCCGCACGGCCCTCGCCGCTCTGTGACACCTTGCCAGCGGTGCTTGTCGGGGGCACGGCGCCGGGCTCCGTACAGCCGCTGGCGGAACTCCGCCAGCCAGCTGCCGGCGCGAGTGCTCCCCGGCGGCGTCATAGGCGGGTAGCGAAGAAGGTGCGGATGTCGTCGGCGAGGTGCTGCGGTTCTTCCTGCGCGGCATGGTGTCCGCCTTTGCCGTACTCGTTCCAGTGCACGATGGCGCTGTGGTCGCGTTCGGCGAGCGGGCGGATGGAAGGGAAGAAGTCGTCGGCGAAGCAGGCCAGACCCAAGGGGAAGGTCGACGGCTCGGCCGGCGGCCGGTTTCCGTGGTAGCCGATCAGGGCGGAACTGCCGGCGGTGTCGGTCAGCCAGTAGATCGTGGCGTTGGTGAGGATGTAGTCGTCGCTCACCGAGTCGCTGAAGAGCTGCAGGTTCCAGGCCAGCTGACCGGCCGGGGAGTCGGCGAGCGCGTGCGCAAGGGTCTGCGGCTGGGTGGACTGGAGCGTGAGGTAGGCGCTTCTGCCGGCCATGAAGCGTTCCAGAGCGGCCAGTTTCGCCAGGTCGTCCGGTCCTAGCGTGGCGCGCCTCGTCGAGACCGACGGAGGCCGCGCGGCCTTGAGGTCCTCACGGTCGCCGGCACCAGTGAGCGTTGCCTCGTTCGGTGACCGTTCCGGTGTCGGACAAGCCTTTCAGCGGCTCACGGCGGTCTCCTGTTCCATGCGCGACAGCTTCTCGGGATTGCGCACGTGGTAAGCGCCGGTGACGTAGCCGTTCTCCACTCGCACCGCCACCACGCCGTCGATCTCGCCGTTGACTCGGACGAGCAGCCCAGGGCCACCATTGATCTGCACCAGCTCGACCGACCTTTCTGCGTCGCGCTTCCACCAGCCGACGGCCAGCAAGCGAGCAACGTTGTCAGCCCCTGCAATGGGCCGCAGCAGGGCATGCTTGACACCGCCGCCGTCGCTCAGGGCGACGACGTCCGGCGCGAGGATGTCGAGCAGGCTCTGCAACTCGCCGGTCTCGACCGCTCGCTGGAAAGCCTGGAGCGCGGCGCGGTGCTCGGCAGGGGAGCCGATGCCGCGGGGTCGGCGCGCGGCGACGTGTGCCCGTGCCCGGTGGGCGATCTGGCGGACCGCGGCCGGGGTCTTGTCGACGGCTTCGGCGATCTCGTCGTAGTCCAGATCGAACACCTCGCGCAGCACGAACACGGCCCGCTCGGTCGGCGTGAGCGTCTCCAGCACCAGTAGCATCGCCATCGAGACGCTGTCGGCCAGTTCGACGTCCTCGGCCACATCCGGGGCGGTCAGCAGCGGCTCGGGTAGCCACGGCCCGACGTAGGTCTCCTTGCGCCGGTCCAGTGTGCGCAGTCGTTTCAGCGCCTGCCTGGTGGCGATCCGGATCAGGTACGCGCGCTGGTCCAGCACCGTGCCGAGGTCGACGCCCACCCACAGCATCCAGGTCTCCTGGAGGACGTCCTCGGCGTCGGTGGCGGAGCCGAGGATCTCGTAGGCGAGGGTGAACAGCAAATTGCGGTGGGCGACGAACGCCTCGGTGGCCGCGTCCATGCGACTGCCACGAGCTGTGCCCGTCGGTTGCTCAGTTCGTTCGCTCATCGCTGGTTCCTACCTGTTCGTTCGCGACCGTGCCATGCATACGATCCCGGTCCCCGCCGCTTTGTGACACCGACGATCGGTGGGCTATGTCACACAGGTACCGCTGTCACAAGGATCGGGTCGCCGGGATCTCTTGCTCGTAATGACGCAACACCACGAGTAAGGAAGTCCCAGCATGTCCACACCCACGACGACCAACCTCCGGTCGCGCATGCCCAACCCCCTCCCGTTCGTCCCCGAGATGGCGGTAGTCGGCGAAGGCCTGCACAAGGTCATCAAGAACGGCTCGATTCCGCAGGTCACCGTCCACCTGCTGCAGCTGCGCGCCGGGCAGATGCTCGGCAGCACGTACTTCACCATCAGGGAAACCGGCAACCTCCGCCAGGCAGGGGAATCAGAGGAGCGCATCACCGCCGTGGCGACCTGGCGGGACGCCACCTACTTCACCGACGCCGAACGGGTCGCGCTGGAGCTGGTGGAGGCCGTCCTGTCCCCGAACCCGTCCGGGGAGCGAGTCCCCGACGAGCTGTACGCCAAGGCGTCCGCGCACTACGACGACAAGGCGCTCTGGACGCTCATCATGGCGATCGCCCACATCGGCTTCTTCACCCCCGCCGCTCTCATCGCCAAGCCGATCCCCGGCATGCCCCCCGGCCAGAACTACAGCGAGTAAGAAAGGGATAGAGCATGAGCATCGCCAAGTTCGCGGTGGCAGGAGCGACCGGGCGGCTGGGACGCCACGTCGTCGACGTCCTCACCGAACGGGGCCACCAGGTCGTGCCGATGTCACGAGCCACCGGCGTGGACATCATCACCGGTGACGGCCTGGCCGAGGCGCTCACCGGGGTGGAAGTCATCATCGACGTCGCCTCGTGGCACGCCTCCGAACAGGAGGCGGCGACGGAGTTCTTCCGCACGTCGGCCCGCAATCTGCACGAGTACGGCCAGAAGGCGGGGGTCGCCCAGATCACCGTGGCCTCCATCATCGGCGTCGACAAGGCCACCGCCGGTTTCGTCGCCGCCAAGAAGGCGCACGAGGAACTCCTCCTGTCCGGCCCGCTCGCCGTCCGCATCCTGCGGGCCGCGCAGTTCCACGAGTTCGTCGGTCAGCTTCTGGACTGGCAGCAGGGCGACGTCGCCTACATCCCGGCCCTTCCCACCCAGCTGGTGGCCTGCCGCACTGTGGCCGAGGAACTGGTCGACCTGACCGTCGACCCCGGCGAGCCCGCTCCAGGAACGCCGATCCCCGAGATCGCCGGACCCCGAAAGGAGACCATGGCGGAGGCGGCCGCACTCCTCGGCGCCCGCCGAGGCATCAAGGTCGTCGGCGTTGACGGCTCGGCCATGCCCGATGCCGAGATTGCCGCCAAGGGTGGGTTCCTGCCCAGCCCGCACGCCAAGCTCGCAGGACCCACCTTCCAGGAGTGGCTCGACACCCAACCCTGAGCCGGCCGTATGACCACGGCCTGACCTTGTTCTCGGAGCTCCACGGCCCGGAGCTCCGAGAACAAGGCTTCCTCCGTCTGACGCCTGGACTCATCACCGCATCCCGGAAAGGGGCTCACTCATGCCCGTCACCACTATCGACAGAACAACCGCACTCGTCCTCATCGACCTGCAGAACGCCGTCGTCAGCCGCCCCGCAACCCCCTACACCGGCGCTGAGGTGGTGGCCCGGGCGGTCGAACTGGCTGACGCCTTTCGCGACCACAGTGCTCCGGTGGTCCTGGTAAGGGTCACGGCCCGTGCGGACAGATCGGATGCTGCTCCAGGACGCACCGAGATTCCGCGTCCGCCTGGCCCCCTGCCCGCGGGCTGGGACGTCATCGTCGATGACCTGGCCGGCCACCCCGGCGACATCACCGTGACCAAGCGCACCTGGGGCGCCTTCTACGGCACCGACCTCGACCTGCAGCTGCGCCGCCGCGGCGTCACACAGGTCGTGCTGGCCGGGATCGCCACCAGCATCGGCGTGGAGTCCACCGCCCGCGCCGCCTACGAACACGGCTACAACGTCACGCTGGTGACGGACGCCATGGCCGATCTGGACGCGGAGGCGCATCGCAACAGCATGGAACGGATCTTCCCACTCCTCGGCGAGAGCGCTACCACCGCCGAGGTCATCGACCTGCTGGCCAAGACCCGCGCCTGCCGATCTCACACGATCACCAGCTGAATGGACAGATGATGACGCAAACGCCGGAATTGCCGCTGCACATGCGGCGGAACGGGCTCAGCCCGGTCGAGGAGCTGGCCTGGGCTCGCGACGGCGAGGGGGTGGTGCGGGTGGAGACGCCGTTCGGTCTGCCCGCGTACCTGGTCTGCCGCCACGAGGACGTTCGCCAGGTACTGTCGGATCCGGCCCGGTTCAGCAGTGCCCTGACGCCATTCCCTGGATCCGGGCAGATGAACGCCGACGAGCTGGCCAAGATGCAGGCCGGGCAAATGATCGGGTTCGACCCGCCCGAGCACACGCGGTTGCGCCGGATGCTCACCCCGGAGTTCACGGTACGGCGGATGCGCAGGCTCGAGCCGCGGATCACCGAGATCGTCCAGACGGCCCTGGACGACCTGGAGCGGGCCGGTAAGCCGGCTGATCTGGTGGCGCACTTCGCGCTGCCGGTGCCGTCGCTGGTGATCTGCGAGCTGCTGGGCGTGCCGCAGGCCGACCGCGCCGAGTTCCACGAGCGTGCCGTGCGCCTGCTGGACACCTCCTTGCCGATGGAGCAGCGCGTCGCGGCGCAGCGGGAGGACCGCGCCTACATGGCCGGCCTGGTGGACCGCGCCCAAGCCGACCCGGGCGAGGACATGCTGGGCATGCTGGTACGTGAGCACGGCGACGATCTCAGCACCGACGAGCTCATCGGCATCGCGGGACTGCTGCTGCTGGCCGGGCACGAGACCACCTCGAACATGCTCGCCCTGGGCACCCTGGCCCTGCTGCGGCACCCAGACCAGCTCGCCATGATCCGCGAGGATCCGGCCCAGGTCGAGCCCGCCGTCGAGGAGATGCAGCGCTGGCTGTCCGTCGTGCACTCGCTGCCGCCGCGCACGACCACGACGGAGGTGGAGATCGCCGGACATGCCATCCCCGCCGGCTCGCTCGTGATCTGCTCGCTTCCTGCCGCCAACCGCGACCCTGCCTTCATCGACGATCCCGACATCCTCGACATCACCCGGGGAGCTGCCGGCCACGTCGCCTTCGGCCACGGGGTGCACCACTGTCTCGGGGCGCCGCTGGCGCGGATGGAGATGCGCATCGCCTTCCCCGCACTGCTGCGGCGCTTCCCCGGCCTTGCCCTGGCCGATGCGTACGAGCAGGTGGACTTCCGGGTCTTCAGCCTGGTGTACAGCCTTCGCACGCTGCGGGTTACCTGGTGAGCGAGTGCCGCTGAGAGCGGCCACCGCCCGAAACCAGGAGCAGATCGCCCCAGCCGGCACCCCCTCCCGGACCGGCTTGGGCGGTCTCGCCTTCATCAACGCCAACCCGCCGGGGCCCGCTCGGCGGGCGGTGACCGCGGCCCGGCACTTCTCCTCCCGCAGCCAGCAAAACCCTTCGCCCCACCCAGCAGAACGACCACCAAGGAGTGAACCATGTCATCGTCGGCCAAGCTGCCCTTTCCGGCTCACGCGGAGCACGCCCTGCCTCCCCGGTTCTTCGGCCTGATGAAGGCGACAACGCTGTTCCTGGCCGCCGCCCTGCTGACGCAGGCGATCACCGCTGGACAGCTCTTGTCGAACGGCGGCAGCCGCCAGTTGCACCATGCCACGGGCGGCGCCGTCTCTGCCGCGCTGGTCCTCCAGATCATCGCCACGCTCCTGGTGTGGCGGGCGGGCCACGGATCAGCGCGATACCTGGTCGTCAGCGCGTCAATGGTTCTGTTGACCGGCGTCCAGTTCGTGGTCGGCGCCAGCGGCGACGTCGCCATCCACGTGCCCCTTGGCGTGGTGCTGTTCGGCGCGGGCGCCGTCCTGGTGGCACAGGTATGGTCGTCCCGCCCGGCCCGCACCGCCGACTGAACTCAGAGCCCGACCTCCTCATCAACGAGGCGGATGCCACGCTCGATAACGCCTATGGTCTTGATCTTCTTTCCTTTGGCTTCGGCGAGGCTGTGGGCGCGGGCGGCGCTGAGGATCTCGGGTAGGGACGCGACAGTGCAGCGATGCGATCAGCTGGACGGCAACCGATCACCACGCCCGTCCCTTCGGTCAGCCGTGCACAGTAGTCGGGAACGTGGCTGCGATCGCGGCCGTCCTGGGTCCAGCACTGGCAAGGCGTTCTTCGAACGCAGGCCTTGGCGCCTCATCAAACGAGACGCTCCGCCGTACCCCCCACGGGCTTCGTGTGGTCCCCGGCAGACTGCGAGGACGTGTCCCTGACCTGGAACCGCGCTCTTGGTCGGCCATGAAGTCTCCCTCGACGTGGAGCACGTCGGTGTCCCTTTCGGCTGAACTTGGCGGGGCGGGCACGTAGTGACCTCCAGCTCGACATGTTGATGCGGGCAGGCTCGAGCGGAATCGTTCAGGTCTTGTTGCCGGTGAACCGACGATCAGGATCACAACCATCCAATACAGCTGCGCCCCGGATCCCCTTCACGGGTGCCACCGGAATACGGCAGAAACGGGCCGCGTAGCTAGATAATCGCTGGTCAGCGCTGTGCTAATGCTGCGTAAGCGGTAGATCTTGAGATCTTCAGCGTGCGGGCTGCCTCGGTCACCGATTTGCCATCGTCAACGAGGCGGCGCAACGTTTCCAACTCGGCGGGGCCGACGACGCGGGGCCGACCCATGTGCTTCTTCCCGGGCAGCATTCGCCCCTCGGCCTGACGACGTTTAGCGGCGGCGATGCCCTCGGCCTGGCGTTCGGCGCGCAGCTCCAGCTCGTACTCGGCCGCGGCGGCCAGGACCGCGAACATGAAGCGGCCTTCCTTGGTGTCCAGGTCAAAGTTCTCCGTCAGGCTGACCACCTTCACCCCACGGTCACGCAGGTCGTTGACGGTGGTCAGCACGTGAGCGGCGGAGCGTCCCCACCGATCAGACTTCCAGAACTTGACAATGTCGCCAGCCTTAGCCGTGGCCACGACCAGGTGCGATACCGTCCAGAAACCTCCGTCCAGAAGGACTGCGTGGCGGAGTCTCCCGTATCTACGTCATGAGCCGTTCGTGGCATGCCCTCCGCCCAAGGGCACCCGGCCACGCCAGAAGCTTGAGCTTCACCGCAATGGTTCAGGCTTCTGCTGGCCACGATCGGGTGGGTGGTTAGCGGGCACCCCAAACCATGCCCGTGGCGCGCAGGGCCGAGCTGGTAGCCGAGGGCTTTGAAAACCGCGTTCTCAAGCGGGACACGTCTGATGGTGTGGCTCCTCACGGATGTGTCCGCGGGGTGACTTCGCCCAGGCCGCCTGCTTTCGACTCCGGCTGCGAGATGGAGCGGCCCAACCATTCGCCGATCACGGGCGTCGGTAACGGATGAGAGGAGTCACCTTGGACCCCAATGACAGCTTCCGCGAGTTCATGGCCATCCATCAGCAGTCGCTGATGCGGACGGCGTACCTGCTCACGGGCGACGCCCACCTGGCCGAGGACCTGTTGCAGAGCGTGCTGCTGAAGGTGCTCGGCCGCTGGCCCAAGCTGGCGGATGTCACCAGTCCGCAGGCGTACGCCCGCAAGGCCCTGGTCAACCAGTACATCTCCTGGCGCCGGCGTCTGGCCAGGGTGGCCGAGCTGCCGAGCGCGGAGCCGCCCGATCGGCCGTATTCCACCGAGGATTCCACGATCGTCCGGATCGTCATGCTGCGAGCGCTCGCGAAACTGCCGCCCAAGCAGCGGGCGGTGATCGTTCTGCGCTACTACGAGGACCTCACCGAACACGAGACCGCCAAGCTGCTGAGCTGCTCGATCGGCACGGTCAAGAGCCAAGCCCATCATGCGCTCGCCCGGTTACGAGTACTCGCGCCGGAGTTGGCACCGAAGTTCGCCGAAATGGAAGACCTGAAGGGAGCACACCGATGACTTGGCTGCGAGATGTGCTGGACGACGTGGCCGACAACGCGCCCGAGGTAGACCTGACCGAGCGGACGATCGGGATCCGCAAGCGGCGGCAGCGCAGGACGGCCTCGATCGTCGCGGCCGCCGCGGTCGTCGCCACCGCGCTCGGCGCGACGGCCGCCGTACGGCTGCTGCCTACGGAGCCGCGCCCGGCCGTCGCGCCCGGGACGGTGAGCGACCTGCCGGCGCGCGGGGTGGGGCCGCTGAGCCACGCCTTCATGACGTTCTGCCGGCCGGAGCGCGGCAAGGCACCGGCGGGATGCGTGAACGGCGGCTGGCGGGTGGTCACCCGTGGTGGCACGACGTATCGGGTGGCGCAGGCCCTGTCCGGTTCCCCGTCGGGGCTCCGGCCGAGCCCGCTGGCGATCAGCCGGGACGGCCGTAAGATCGCGTACTACGACACCGAGGTTGACACCTTCGCGGTGCGTGACCTCGCCTCCGGAACAGTGATCACCGCGCCGACGAAGGTGCCCACAGCCTGGCTCGGCAGTATCGCGCACCTCCTGCTTTCGGATGACGGCCGCTTCCTCGCCTTCACCAAAAGACCGCCACTCAAGGACCCGGCCATGCTGTTCGACATGCGCGAACGCATGGTCCGGCCACTGCCGAACGGCTGGAACCCCATCGGTCTGTCTCCGGACGGTGACACGATCACCTTGGCGGAGTACGCGCCCAAGACCCGTCTGCAGACCATCACCCGGCTCTGGCAGACGTCCACGGCGGGCAACGCGACAGCCGTCGACGTCGCCGGGCACTACATGGTCGGCGCGCTCGGGCCCGACGGGCACAGCGTCGTCGCGGTGGAGAGCGTGGACGCGGGCATCACCGGATGCCTGAGAAGCGGCGCCGACCTCGTGCACCTGGATCGGAAGACCGGCAAGGTGCTCCGGAGGGTCCCCGTGCGGGGCCTGTCCATGACGGCCAACTTCGTCTACCTGCGCAGCTGGACCGGCCCTCACGAGATCACGGCCCTGGCCAAGCCCCTGGACTGCCGTGAGCGGGACGACAACGCGCCTGGATCGAGCCTCGACCCGCCATACGTTCCCTTCACGGCCTACGCGGTGAACGTCGAGACCGGCAAGGCCAGGAAGCTCGCCACCTACACTGCCCAAGGCTTCTTCCAACTCGTGCTCCCAGGCTTCCCCGGCACCCTGTGACGGATCCTCTGCGGCGTCACGGACAAATGGGCTATCCGGTCCATATCGATAGTTCAAAGATCTGCGAGCAGGAAGCCGCCTGCGGCCCTTATGGGGCGAACAGGACGCGAGATTCGAGATCAAGACGGGTGGTGGGGGCGATCGGTGGGTTGAGGTTGAGCGTCCAGTTGCCGAACCGGCGGATGGTGTGGGTGATGTAGGGCGAGATAGGTTGAGCGAGGCTTCGAAGCCGTTGAAGCAACTGAGCCAGCCGTGGCGGTGCACCAGTCGCCGGTGACGGCGTTGGGCGTCAGGTAGTTCCGGGATGTGGTTGGTCAGCCGTCGCGCGTGAGGCACGGCGCCGAGGGGCTCGACGGTGCCCTTGCCTACCTTCTCCGCCGGCTCGAACCAGTAGCCGTGGTCGGCGCAGAGGAACTCGTGGTGGGCGAACAGGCGTAAGACGAACCGCGACGCCAGCCAGCGACCACCTGGTGCTCGCTGCCGTCGAAGTGCACCCAATCTCCCAGCCGCAGGACCCGCCTGGTCGTCTGCTCGCTCATCTCCCTGCACCTCCGGCGGCGACACCAGGACGGCATGGTGGAGCGGTAGTAACAGATCCAGGGCCAATTCCTGCTGCCAGAGGAGGGAGGTGAAACAGCGTCGGCAACACAGCGATCGGATCACCCACATGTGCGACGCCGTCCATCACGGCATCGGCTCGGAGAAGGCAGCAAGCAGCGCTGCCGTCGCCCCTTCTTGGCGGTAACGAGGGTGCCGACAGCCCGACAACCAGCGCACGTTCCGCACCAGAACAATGTCTGCGGCACCGACAAGGCGATACTCCCAACCGACGATCTCGCACGCACGGCGAGTCACCTCGAACGCGACCAGATCGCGAGGGCGGCGCCTGTTCACGGGTCGGCAATCGACCACAAGGCCCGCTCCGTCTCGCCGCCGTGCGAAGTAGCGAGCGGGACTTATCCTCCTGGGTCGTCCAGAACAACCAGAACGGCTGGGAGGCGATGCCGGTCACCGCTCGGTCGAAATCGAGCAGCATGACATGGTCGCGCTCCAGCCATGACTCGTACCCGACCAGGCTGCGCGTGGTTGCCGACCACCAATCGCCCGGCAGATGCTTTCGGCCTTTGTAGGAGGAGAACCGGCGCACCGATGGCGCATCCTCCAGTGCAATCGGCCAGACGTCGGCCAGCCCCACGCGAGCTTCCGCGCCGTCCGGCATCGCGTACGCGAGCTCGAAGTCACTGGCTGAAGCGGGATCCTCAGCAGACGCGGTTGCCTGTTAGCTGCGGGAACTGCACTTCTCGCAAGTTACGGCATCGCGTCATGACACAACGGATCGCATTTTCTGAATTTGATTTTCTAGAAAATCAAAAATGATAGGCTTCCAGGGTGACAGCGGAGATGACCGTTACGCCGTGTGCGCACTGTGGGGCGCCGATCGAGCAGCGCAAGGGCAGGGGGCGGCCCAGGGCGTACTGCACCGACACCGACTGCCAGGCGGCGGCCAAGCGGGAGCGGGAGTTGCGCAGGGCGACTCCCGGGCTCGAAGGATCGTTGGCCAGGGCCGAGCAGTTGTACGAGCGGATGGAGATCGGCCTCGCCGCCGCGATAGAACCACTGGCCAGGGCGTTGACGCAGGAACTCAGCCCCGCGGGAGTGGAGGCCAAGCTCAGCGCGGTCCAGGCCGAGGCGCACACGCGGGTCGCCATCGCTCGCACCGAGCGCGAACAGGCTTTCGAGCAGGTACGGCTGGCACGCGAAGCGGCTGAGCACGCCCGCAAGCAGACCATCGAGATGCGTCAGGTGGCCGAGGAGGCGCAGGCCGACAGGGACACCGCGCTACGCGACGCGGAGACGGCGCGCGAACAGGCGTTGGCGGCGCTGCGTGAGGCGGCCACCACCGAACGGGTGGCCAAGCAGGCAGCCGCCGAGGCCGAGCGCAGGGCAGGAGTGGCCGAGCGGGCGCGTGACCAGGCGGTCAGGGAGCTGTCCGAACGGGTGGAGGCGGCTGAGGCGCGGGCGGAGGAGGCCAGGGCGCAGGCCGTACAGGCTGAGGAAAAGGGTCATGCGCGGGCTGAGCAGGCGCGCGAGGAGGTCGAGCGAGCGGCGGCGGAGGCCGAGCAGGCCGTACGGCAGGCGAGGGAGGAGGCCGATCGGGCGGTCACGTCCGCGTTGGAGGAGCGGGACACGGCAAGGACGGCGGCGGCGCAGGCGGGGGAGGCCAGGGAGCGGGCCGAGCGTGAGGTGGCCGCGGCGCAGGCGCGGGCCACGGCCGCGGAGGCGGAGCGGGACCGGGCGCTCGAGCGGGCCGAGGCGGCCGAGGCGCGCGCGGCGCAGGTCGGAGAGGCGGGCGCCAGGTTGGCGGCCGAGTCGGAGGCGCGGGTGGCGTCCGCCGAGCGGGAGCGGGATCGGGCGGCGGCGCGGGTGCGTGAGCTTGAGGGGCTGGCGGCGGGGGAGCCGGCGCTGGTGGAGGAGCGCGACCGGTTGCGGCTGGAGTCGCAGCTCGACCGGGCGCGGCTGGAGGATCTTCGGGCGGAGCTGGAGGCGGTCAGGGCGGAGGCGGCGCAGTTGCGGGAGCGCGCGGTGAAAGCGGAGCTGCGGGCGGCTGCGAAGGGGGACTGACGCGGCGCGGCCGGTCATACGGCAGGTGCGGTTCGCGATGCGGTCGGTGTCATCGAAGGGACTGCGAATCATCGTCTGGCCCTGTGGTGCACGAAGCCGACCCCGACCCCCGAGCGGAGATCGTGATGGAGTCTTCAGCGGTGCGAATGCTTCGCATGATCAGGGAGCACAACCCCTACGCCGGCCCCGGGGAGCAATGGAACAGTGGTTGGCGTTAAGCATTGACCGACGTCATGGACGCCGTTGACGGCGGGCGTTCCCGCCGGATACCCGTGCTTGTCCGGTTCGGCGTCGGCGAAGGCGCGGTATCCGCCGAGATCTCGGGCTGGGCGAGGACGTCGCCGCGGTGTACGACTCGGACCGGACCCGGGGCCATCATCGGATGCTGATCCGCCGGCGTAGCGAGGTCGTGTCGGACATTCAGCAAGACCGCCGTCGTCATCACCGCGAAGTCCGCCGGGCGCAAGGTCTTCGGCCTCGCCACCGCAGGCGTCCGTCTCGCTTGACCTCTTGCGCGTCAGTCCGACAGCCAGTGCAGCTCGTGCGCCAGGGTTTTGGCGACGGCACGGATGCGGCGGTGAAGCGGCGACTGCTCGCGTGGGAGGACCAGGTGGATCGTCAGGCTGGGCGCGCCCCGCAGCGGTCGCCAGGTGAGACCGGCCGGTTGTGCCGTGACCGCGGCTTCTCCGGCCGGGGCGAGGGTGACCCCGTCGCGCAGGTCGCGCTGAGACATGTCGAAAGAGACTGCGGGCGTGTGGAATCGGGGGTGTGGTCGGGTGTCTCGGAACAGTGCGGACAGCTGATCGTGGATCACGGGGTTGGCCGCACGGTCCGGGAGTCGCAGCGGATACGCGGCCGCGTCGGCGATCTCGATCTCCGGGTGTTCGGCCAGCGGATGATGCTGCGCCAGCTGGACCCCGACGCGCATACGCCGCAGCAGGAACCGGCGCACGCCACGGCCCGGCTGTTCACCGCGGGTGATCCCGGCATCGATGCGGCCGTCGGCGACCGCGGGGGAGATCTCCGGTGTCGCCATCGGGACCGCGCCGACCTCGAGTCCGCTGTTGCCGCGAATCAGCCTGTCCACCAGGGCCGGTGCCGTCTCGGCCCCGGCGCTGAGGCTGTATCCGATGCGCAGCGTGCCCAGTTCACCGGCCGCCGCGCTCCGGGCGGTGTCCCATGCCCGGTCCAGCGCCGCCAGCGCGGGCGGCGCGGACTCCGCCAAAGCCGCACCGGCCGTGGTCAATACGACGCTACGCGTGTTGCGGACCAGCAGGGCCGTACCGAGTTCCGCCTCCAATCGGCGCATCCGGGCGCTGAGTGCGGGCTGTGCGATACCGATCCGTGCGGCCGCGCGGGTGAAGTTCAACTCCTGCGCCAGCACCAGGAAGTACCGCAGGCTCACCGTATCCGGCGCCACGTGCCTCCCTGCCGATTGATAACGATCCGTTCTGAGTCTATCCCGTACCGGTCTTTCCCTCGACCGCACATCAAGCCCTAACCTGCGCATATGACGATTCAACTGACCGCAGTACCCGTCGCCGGGATCGATCGATCTGAGTGTCAATTCGAAGTCGGACGTGTCCGGCCCAACACAGGAGGTTTCCATGGCTAAGGGCTACTGGGTCAGTGTCTACCCCGCCATTTCCGACCCTGAGAGGCTGACTGCCTACGACAAGCTGGCCGGTCCGGCTGTCCAGGCTGGGGGCGGGCGCGTCCTGTCCCGGATCCCGTCCCGTGGCGGTCGAGTCGTCGCCCACGAGGCCGGAATCACGCAACGCGTCGTTCTGATCGAGTTCGACAGCTTTGAACAGGCCGTCGCGGCATACGAGAGCGAGGCATACCAGAAGGCGCTGGTGGCCCTCCCCGACGGCTTCGAGCGCGACTTCCGCATCATCGAAGGCATCGACTGACCGGCGGGCCCAGCCATCGCTGAGCATCCGTCACCTGATACGCACACGGTGCTGAACGACGACTCACGAGACGAGTTCGAAGCCATGCCCCGCGTCCCAGTTCGTCGTCGACGTCCTCGACGGCCTGATCCCTGTCGGGCGGATCGAAGAAGCGACGCGACGTCCGGGGCAGCTGGACTGTCTCGCTGACCTCGTCGACGAAACTCACCCTCGCCCGAAGCGAACCGCTTCTCACACGACAGATCGGTCCAGCGAACACAAGGCTTCGATGACCAGGGGCGCATCCTGCACCCATCTGCCGTGTGCCCCGTCGGGGCTACTCGGAGTTTGAAGAACCGCAGGTCTTCAACGGTTAGGAAACTGCGGGGGTGTGTGCGGCCCCGCCGGGAGGCTGGGGCCGCACCGCATTCGTCAGACGCGGGTCGAGGGGCTGTAGCCGTGGTAGCGGACGGTGTTGTTGAGGAACGCCCACACATGGGACCTGACCAGCGTGCCCACGGGGATGCTCGCGTAGCAGGTCGTCGAGTAGGTGTCCTTCGCCGTGCACGCGACGACCTGGACCCACTCGCCGCGGTAGTACTTCTCGATGCTGCCCCTGATGCGCCAGTTGCCGAGCTCGGTGAAGTCCTGGACCTTCAGGTACGTCTGCCCGCCGCTCGGGCCGAGGTGGGCCTCGCCGTACACGCTTCCGCCGCCCACGGTGACGGCGACCACGTAACCCATCGCGGCCGACGCCTGTGCCGGGGCGCTGGTCAGAGACAGGGCAAGGACAGACGCCGCGAGGGCGGAAAGCAGTTTCTTGATCTTCATGGGGGAATCATCCAGGGATAACTGCCCATATGTCCATAGGTGGGTGGTTAGTCCGTGGCGAGGTCCATCCTGAGGAACTCGGTGATGCGCATCAGCTCGGGCGGGGCACCTCCGGGGGAGCATGTCGATCAGGCGGGGGGCCGTGAGGAGGAGTTCGCGGCCTTCGGTGCGCAGGCGGGCCAGGGCTAAAGCGTTCTCATGTGGTGAGGTGAGACCGAGTAGCTGAACTCCATCGACACCTCCCAGCGGTACTTCCGCGCCGGCGCTGCCGAGATAGCGCAACTGGTCGAACGCGCCCTCAACTCCACCCAGTAAACGACCCCACTCGAACGACATGCCGCCCCGAAGTTCCCACTCAAGCCCATAGCGGAGATGATCAGCAAGAACCGCGGAACGCGAGAAACCGAGTCGTCACCGAGCCGCACTCCGACTACATCCGGTTCGAGGCGGACATGACGCCCGGCAACCTCGAGGCCGGGGAGGACATCCGCTACCTGCCGCGTACCCACCCGGCCGTGGCCGGTCTCCCGTCATGGGACTACTGGCTGTTCGACTCCCGCCTGGTGGCCAGGCTCGTCTTCGACGACGCCGACCGGCTGCAGGGCGCCGAGCTCCTCGACGACCCCGGCCGAGTCGTCGAGCATTGCGCCTGGCGCGACGCCGCCTGGCACTATGCGATGCCCTACCGAATACTTCAAGGACATGTAGGTGCCCAACGTCCAGCCCGCCCGTGAAGCTTTGGGCAGACGACTGCGCGAGCTACGGACGGGCGCAGGCCTCAACGGCAAGGAGTTCGCCGAGCGGCTCGGCTGGATCGCCACCAAGGTGTCCAAGATCGAGCACGGCAAGCAGACACCCACCGAAGAGGACGTCCGCGCCTGGGCGGACGCGACAGCCGCCCCTGCGGACCAGGCCGAGCTGCTGCTCGCGCAGGGCGTCACCTGAACGAGGAGTACGCCGAGTGGCGGCGGCAGCTCCGCATCGGCTTGTCCGCCCGGCAGGCCATGACCTGGGGGGCTGTTCCGGTTGCGCGGTGTCCGCTGAGGGATCCCATGACGGAACAGCCCCCGGCCCCGAGGGCAGCGCAAAGGTTTGCGAATCTTCCGTCCAGGCTGGGCTGGTCAGAGGTGTGCGCGGGCTGGGGCGGACCAGTGGGGGGCATTCCAGCGGTCGGCGATGGCGGCGGCCCGGGCGAAGTGGGCGGCGGCCTCTTCGTCGCGGCCGAGCAGCAGCGCCAGCTCGCCGAGCGTGTGGGCGGCCGGGCGCACGGCCAGCGACAGGCTGGTGGCGCCGGCCGGAGGACCGTCGCGATGGGGGAACAGGGCCGCGTAGCACTCCTCAGCGGCGCCGGTGTCGTTCAGTGCGATGACGGCCATGGCGCGCAGGGTGGTCAGGAAGGTGAAGAAGAAGTCGGGCCGGATCGGGCTCGGTGACGTGCGGGCCAGGCGTGCCTCGTCGCTGCGGCCGGCGGCGTGGAGGGCGAGCGCGAGCAGGTCGGCGACCATCGGGCCGAGCGCCTCGTGGAGAGCGCGCACGTCGTCCAGGTGGTCGCCGAGCGTGCCGTCGTTCAGCCAGATCGCCGCCAGCGCGAGGCGGACGAAACCGCCGTGCACCGATCCGGCGCGTTCCATGCGTTCGGTGGCCTCGACGTAGAGGCGCGCGGCGTCGGCGAACCGGCCCTCGATGAGCACCAGGGTCGCCAGCGCGATCTCGACGGCGCCGATCGCCTCCGGCATCCGGTAGGCGCGGGCGAGGTCGAGCGCCTCCCCAGCCACGCGGCGCATCGTCGCCGGGTCGTTGGCCGCAGCGGCGTTCGCGGCCTGGGTGAGCAGCCCGGTCACGCGGTAGACGGGCAGGTCGTGCTCGACGCCGATCTCCACCAGCTCGCGGGAGTACTCCTCCCGCCCGGAGTCGTTGGCGAGGACCAGGAGCGCCGCGGCCCGGAGGCGGGGATCGGTGGCGAGGTCGAGGGCTTCCCGCGCCGCCGCCATGACCGTCGGATCGTCCTCGCCCACCAGCTCGTTGGCGTACGCGATGAGGAGGCGGGACCGCACGTCGGGGGCGAGACCGGTCCGCTTGAGCAGGCGGCTGAGGCGGCCGACGATGGGACGGTCGACCGTGCCGTACGTGCGGGCCCGCCAGGAGGTGGGCTCGGTCCAGGCGGTGAACGCGGCGATCATCAGGTCGTCGCGGCCGATCGACTCGGCGTACTCCACGGCCTGCTCGCGCGTGTCCCTGGCCGCAGCGACGGCCCCGGCCCTGATCTGCGCCCGGAGCAGCCTGCCGAGCAGGCCGACGCGCTCGTCCGGTTCGCTGGAGTTGGCGACCGCGTCGGTGAGGAGGGCAGCCGCCACGTCGTGGGCGTAGCGCGCCTCGGCCAGCTCGGCGGCCCGCACGCAATAGCCGACGGCCTTCGGCGATCCCGCTCGCGCATAGTGATGGGCGAGCGCCGCGACGTCGCCAGTGCCCTCCAGAGCGGCGGCGATCCGGGCGTGCATCCTTGCGGCCCGCAACCGGCTGACGTCGGCGACCAGCGTGTCCCTGACCAGCGCGTGAACGAACCGGACGCGCCCCGGCCCCGGCTCGTCGAGCAACCCGGCGATGACGCCCGCGTCCAGCGCGTCCAGCACGCCGTCCCCGTCGGAGTCGGCGGCCTGCACGAGCACGTCCACCGAACTTTCCCTGCCGGCCACCGCCGCCAGCCGCAGGACGGACACGCCGCTCTCGGGGAGCCTTGCCAGTCGGCGCCGCAGCACGTCTCGTACGCCCTCGGGGACCTCGGAGAGCGCGACCAGCGCACCCTCGCCGTTCAGCAGCCGCGCGCTCTCCCGCACGTAGAACGGGTTGCCGCCGGTGCGCTCGGCGATCCCCGCCACCGTCGCGTCGTCGGCCACGCTTTCGGCCCGTACGAGCTCGGCCACCGCCGCGCCGTCGAGCCCGGGCAGCGCGATCCGGAGCGGCGCGGTGCGGGCGAGCGCACCCAGCGTCTCGGTGAGGTGCTCGCTCTCGTCCGGGCGGTACGCCGCGACGACCAGGATCGGGGCCCGCACGCCGACGCCGCCGCCGAGCAGCCCCAGCGTGGTCGTGTCCGCCCAGTGCAGATCGTCCAGCACGACGGCGACCGGTCGTTCCGTGGCGGCCGCCGCGAGCCAGCCCCACACGGCCCGGCGCAGCCGGAACCGCCCGGCGGCGGCGTCGCTGTCCACCGGCATGGAGTCGGAAAGCAGCGGCGCCAGGTCTTCCGCGAACTCCCCCGGAGGAACGGTCGCGGCGACGGCCCGCAGCGCCTCGACCCACGCCCACGCGGGCGGCGCGCCGTCGACCTCCGGACAACGCCCGGCGGCGACGAGCCAGCCGTCGCGCTCCAACTGCGCGCCGAGGTGCTCCAAGAGCGTCGACTTGCCCAGCCCCGCTTCCCCAGTGACAAGAGCGACGCGCCCCCCATCGGCGGCAGCCTCCCCGGCGGCCGAAACCAGCGCGGCAAGTTCTCCCTCCCGCCCCACGAAAGAGGCAGCGCGGTGCGGGGACGCGTCGTGCAGGCGCGCATCGTGCGAGGGCGTGGCGTGTGGGGGTGTGGCGTGTGGGGGTTTGGTTACCGGGGGTGGGGGGACGGCCGTGCGGAGGATGTCGATGCGCTGGGCGAGGATCGCCTCTTCCAGGGCGACCAGGTCGGGGCCGGGGTCGAGACCGAGTTCGTCGGCGAAGGTGGCGCGGGCGCGGCGGAGCGTCGCCAGGGCGTCGGCCTGCCGGGCGCGGCTCCACAGCGCTAGGGCGTGCAGGCGCCAGCCCTCTTCGCGCAGAGGTTCGTCGCGGGTGAGGCGATCGGCCTCGGGGACCACCGAGGCGGGGTCGCCCGTCCGCAGGCCCGCCGCGACGTGGAGCTCGCGGGCGACCAGGCGTAGCTCGTTCAGGCGGGCGGTCTCGGCGGCGGCCCACGGCTCGTCGGCGACCTCGGCGAACGCGGGTCCCTGCCATAGGCCCAGTGCCTCGGCCAGCCGGGCGCGGGCGGCCTGAGGCTCGGTGAGCGTGCGGGCCTCGTCGAGCAGGTCCTCGAAACGCCACGCGTCCACCGACTCCGGCGGCAGCCGCAGCGCGTAGCCGGGGGAGGCGCTCACCAGGAGGCGGGCCGGGGTTCGGGGCGGGCGGCCGGGCTCCAGCAGCCGGCGCAGGTTGGAGACGTACGCCTGCAGGGAGGCCAGCGCACGGGATGGCGGCTCGCCGCGCCAGAGGTCCTCGATCATCCGGTCGACCGACACGACCTCTCCGCGCGCCGCGACCAGGCGGGCCAGGACGCCGCGCTGCCGCGGCCCGCCCAGGGGGACGGACTCGCCGTTGACCTCGGCGCCGAAAGAGCCCAAAACCCGGATCAAGACCATGACGTGGAACATCCTAAGCGCGCGGGTCTTCCAAATCGGTTCCAAGTGCCTTCCAAACGCCGGGAGCAGTCTTAACACGTCGAACCGATGAAGGGCAGGAACGAAATGAGCGTCAACACCCAGGACATGGAGATCGTCCACCGCGCCTTCCGTCGCGAGTCGCGGATGCTGATGGAGCTCGTCGCGGGGGTCGCCCCGGGCGACACCGCTCGCGCCAAGGTGATCGCCGACCACTTCCGCGACTACCGGCTGGGACTGAAGAACCACCACGAGGGTGAGGACGAGCTGCTGTGGCCGCCGCTGCTGTCCCGGGTCGATCTGGAGGCCGACATCGTGCTGCGCATGGAGGCCCAGCACGAGCGCGTCGCGGCCACGCTGACCAGGCTGGACGCGGCGGTCCCTGCGTGGGAGGCCGCCGCAGGGGCGGACGAGCGCGACACGCTCGTGGCCGCCCTAGCCGACCACCGGGCCGTGCTTCTCGAGCACCTCGACGACGAGGAGGCCACTCTCCTTCCGCTCGCGGCCGAGCACATCACCGAAAAGGAATGGGCCTCCCTGGGCGACCACCTGGTGGCCAACACGCCCAAGTTCACCCTGCTCACCCTCTTCGGCCTCGTCCTGGAGGATGCGAACCCGGCCGAGCGCGCCACGCTCCTGTCCGCCCTTCCCGCTCCGGTACGCGGCATCTGGCACATCATCGGGCGCCCCCGCTACGCCCGCCACATCAGCCGCGTCCGCGCCGCCTGACCAGACCCACAGGACTCCCAAGCCCACCAAGCTCCACGAAGCTCACCAAGCTCACAAAGGACGCGCAGGAGAAGAACAATGTCACTGAAGAAGATCAACACCGTCGTGGCCGCCGCCTTCATCCTCTTCATCCTCTGGTTCGGGGTGGAGTTCATCCTGAGGCCGGAGACGGTGGCGCCGGGCTTCGGCCTGCCGAGCTGGCCGTCCGGCGACGGCGGCGGCTTCCTGATCATCAAGGGAATCCGCGACGTCGTCTTGGCCCTGGTCCTGGGCATCCTGCTGGTGACGGGCCACCGCCGGGCGCTGGGCTGGGTGCTGCTGGTGGAGGCCCTCGCCGCGTACGGCGACATGACCACCGTGCTGGCCCACCACGGCTCCGTGGCCACCGCGCTCGGCGTCCACGGCCTGACCGCGACGCTGATGGTGGTCAACGGCCTGCTGATGATGCGCGAGACCCGCAAGGTCGCGGCCGCTCCGGCGACAGCCGCCCCGCAGCCCGCCTGACGCCACCTTGGCGCGTGTCGGCGTTCGCGTGCGCGACACCGCCTCAGGGCTGTCCATCTTCATCGTGCTGGCCGGCGGGACGACCCACCTGTTGGGCTGGTTCATGCTGGCCGCCAGCGCCATACCCGTCGGCGACGCGGTGATCGTGCTGCGCAGCAACGGGCCCAAGGCGGTCGCCTACGGCATCCACGGCGCCACCGCCGTGGTGATGCCGACGATCAGCGCGCTCCTGCTCATCGCGTAACCACGCGGTCCGGCGACCGGAGCTCTTCGAAGCGTCCCGCCATCCAGCAGCCGGTCGAGCTGGACCAGAACAGCGCGGTCAGGGCGCAGCACGGTATTCCTTCGCATGTTCTGAGAACTCGAAAAAGGGAGACGACGATGACGATCAACGATTTGCGCGGTGTCCTGAAGGGGCGCGTGCTCCTGGCCGATGACGACGGCTTTGAACAGGCGGCCACCGCGTGGAATCTGACCGTCAGGCAGCCGGTGGCGGCCGTGGCGGAGGCCGCGGATGCCGATGACGTGGCGGCGCTCGTGCGTTACGCGCGGCGGGCGGGTATGACGGTGACCGCGCAGCCGAGCGGACATGGCGCCTCGGGTGATGTGGAAGGCCTGATCCTGTTGCGTACCGGCCTGCTGAACGAGGTGGAGGTACGCGCGCAGGAGCGCGTGGTCCGGGTGGGCGCGGGCGTGAAGTGGGGGCAGGTGCTGGCGGCGGCCGGTCCGCTGGGTCTGACTGGGCTGGCCGGCAGCGCGCCGGGGGTCAGCGTGACCGGCTACACCCTGGGCGGTGGGGTCGGCTGGTTCAGCCGCAAGTACGGCTTGGCCTCCGACAGCGTGCGGGCTATCGACATCGTGGACGCCGACGGCGAGCCCGGCCGGGTGACCGCCGAGTCCGATCCCGAGCTGTTCTGGGCGCTGCGCGGCGGTGGCGGGGACTTCGCGGTGGTGACCGCCCTCGAACTCGAGCTGTATCCCGCGCCAGTCCTGTACGGCGGGCGTGTGATCTGGCCGGAGCACCGGACCAGGGAGGTGTACGACGCGTTCCTGGAGATCACCGCCGAGGCGCCGCGTGAACTCAGTGTCTGGATCAACCGGCTCCAGCCCCCCGGCGCGCCGCCGATGGTGACGCTGGATCTGGCCTACCTGGGTGAGGCGGCTCAGGGGCAGGACCTGCTGGCGCGCATCGACAAGATCGAGGGCGCGATCTCCGACAGCCGCGGCGTCGTCCCGGTTGCCGACCTGGGGGGCATCGCCGCCGAGCCCACCGATCCGGCCCCATCCATCGCTCGTGCGGAGTTGCTCACCGGCCTGGACGCGGACGCGGTGGAGCTCCTGCTGGCCAAGCCGGTCGAACCGCTCATCAACGTGCAGATCAGGCACCTGGGCGGGGCGCTCGCCGAGCCGGGCGGCGGGGCCGGTGCGAGCGGCGCTGTGGCTGAGCCGTACCTGCTCGGCCTGGTGGGCCTCGGCCTGCCGCACGCGGCCGATGCGACGCGCGCCAAGCAGGCCGAGGTCGTGGCCGACCTGGAGGCCTACATCAGCGGCCGCAAGCCGTACACCGTGCTGTCCCCCGGTGACACGGCGGCGAAGTCCTTCTCCGGCAGCGCGCTCGCGCGGCTGCGGGAGATCAAGCGCGCCCGTGACCCGCACAACGTGTTCCGCGCGAACTACCCGGTGCTCGGATAGATCGGTTCCCGGCAGGTCTTGGTCCCTCCGCCCACCGGGGCGGCGGGGCCACACCGAACCCGCGTGACGGATGTCGCCGCGAGCACTGTGAAGGGCACACCCTGTCCGGAGACATCGCCTGGTCAGAGGAGCCAGACCGCGTGATCGAAGCCCGCCCGCCAGGGTGACGGTCAGATCTCGTCGTCTTCGGCGCCGTCCGGATCGCGCAGGTCGCGGATGGTGCCGGAGGCCAGATCGGGAAGCAGGAAGTTGTAGGCGCCGTGCACGTTCTTCCCTGGGGCGCCACAACTTCGCCCTGCCGGAGATCATCCGCGACGGTGCCCTGCGCCCGCTGCGCACACCCGCCACCGGCCGCGTCCGCTCCGGGTTCCTCGGCCACGACCGGCTCGGCTCGGCGATGAGCCGCGCCGACATCGCTGTCCGGGCGGGGCATCACCGTCTGAGTGCGTGTATGCGGACCGGGCTCTTGTCATCCGGCGTAGGCGATGTCCAGTTCCCTTGCTCGGATGGACTTGCTGCTGCTTCGCAGGGAGCGCAAGGCATTGCCGATCACTGGGAGCCGGAGGCTGCGCGCCATGACCGGCCGGAGGGCGATCTGCCGCTGGTTGCCGGGGGTGACGACGCGCGGCGGCCTGGCCGGCGACGAACAACACGACAAAGTAGCCGCCCGATCGGCGGCCCGGCGCTCTCTCCACGATCACCGGATCCCAGCCGATGCGCCGAAGGCCGATCGCCGTGGCGATGCCGCTGGCGCCGAGACCAACGACCAGGGCCCGTCTCCTGCTGCTCAGCGAAGTCATGGCTTTCTCCTTGGAAGTGACGGCTAGGGGACGAGAACGATGCGGTCGTCGGTCTCGGCGGTCCACGCCTGCGCGACCTGGGCGAGGGGTACGGCGTGGGCCCGTACGTCGATCCGTCGATCACCTGGCGCGGCATCGGGTCGCGAGGCGTCCCCGGGCGGCGGCGGTGCCGACCTTCCTCGCTCATGCATGGTTGGTATTGCCAACCATTCCGGACTAGCATGACAGCATGACCGCCACCGACGATGTCGTGGACGCCCTCGTCCGGACCACCTTCGAGGTGGCAGGCGTGCTGACCCGCATCGGCGGCGAGCACGATTTGTCGCTCACCCAGCTACGGGTGCTCGGCATCCTCCGCGACCGCCGCGCCCGCGTCACCGAACTGGCCGCCTACCTCGGCCTGGACAAGTCCACGATGTCCGGCCTCATCGACCGCGCCCAGCGCCGGGGGTTGCTGACACGCGGCAAGAACCCCGAGGACGGCCGGGTGGTCGAGGTGTACATGACCCCAGCCGGGCTCGAACTCGCCAAACGCCTGGAGGACGACATCCGGCGCGCCCTGGCGCCCACGACCGGCCGCCTGGACCCGGAACAGCTCGATCGACTCGTCAACCTGCTCAACGTCGTCTCGGCCCGCACACATGCCGCAGCCGGGCCGACGGCGGCGTGCTGATGGGCGAATAGGGCCACGGTCAGTTCCTGATGTCTGGCGGCCTCGCCCCATCAAGGTTTCCGGGCGGTGTGTCTCAGGTCACCAGGCCCCTGCGGTAGGCGTAGACCACCGCCTGCACGCGGTCGCGCAGGCCGAGCTTGGTGAGGATACGCGACACGTACGTCTTGACGGTCTCCTGGCTGATCACCAGGGTGGCGGCGATCTCGCTGTTGGACTGGCCGTCGGCGATCAGGCGCAGCACCTCCAGCTCGCGCGGTGTCAGCGCGGTGTCGTCCGGGGTGCCCTCGGTGGGGCGGATCCTGGAGGCGTACCTGCCGACGAGCTGCCGGGTCACCTCGGGGGCCAGCAGCGCGGCGCCGGTCGCGACGGTGCGGATGCCGTGCAGGAGCTGCGCCGGTGGAGCGTCCTTGAGCAGGAAGCCGCCGGCCCCCGCGCGCAGCGCCTCGTAGACGTACTCGTCCAGGTTGAAGGTGGTTACCACGAGCACCTTGACCGGATGCTCCACCCCGGCGCCGGCCAGCAGGCGGGTCGCCTCGATGCCGTCGAGCACCGGCATCCGCACGTCCATCACCACGATGTCGGGGCTCAGGCGCCGGGCGAGGTCGACAGCGGCGCGGCCGTCGCCGCACTCGCCCACCACCTCCATGTCGGGCTGCGCGTCGATGATCGTCGCGAAGCCGGTGCGGATCAGCGCCTGGTCGTCGCAGACCAGGACCCGGATCGGCGCGGTCACGACGGGCTCCCCGCAGGGATGATGGCCCGTACGAGGAAGCCGCCGCCCGCCTGCCGGTCGGCCCGGAACTCGCCGCCGAGGGCTTCGACCCGCTCGCGGAGCCCGGCCAGGCCGCGCCCGCTTCCGCCGGGAGAGGCGGCGGCCAGGGAGCCGGAGCCGTCGGTGCTGACCGCCACGCTGATCTCCTTCTCGCCGTAGCGCACGCGAACCACGGTGGGGCTGCCGTGAGCGTATTTGAGGGCGTTCGTCAGGGCCTCCTGGACGACCCTATAGGTCACGAACTCGGCGCTGCCCGCCGATTCCGCCGGGCTGCCCTCCTCGGTGAACTCCACCGGCTGACCGGCCCGGCGGGTCTGCTCCACGAGCGTGTGGAGCTCACCGGCGGTCGGCATGCTGACGTCGGTGTCGTGATCGGCCCTGAGGAGGTCGAGCATGTGCCGCAGGTCGGCGATGGCCCGCCGGCCGGTGTCGGTGACGGCGCTCAGGGTCGCGTCCAGGCGGTCGGGCGCGGCGGTCAGGTAGCGTGCGGCCTCGGCCTGCACGACCATGGCCGTCACGTGGTGGGTCACGACGTCGTGAAGCTCGCGGGCGATGCGGGTCCGCTCGGCGGCGCGGGTGACCTCGGCGACGTGGCGGCGGCGCTCGGCCTCGGCGGCCCGGGTGGAGCGCAGCCAGGCGCCGATGCCCCACGCGAGCGCCAGCGCCAGGTAGAACACCACGTACCCTTCCGGCCTCTCGGTCGCGCCGAGCCGGCCGAGCGCGACCGCCAGCGGCACGTACGCCATGGAAAGGAGGAGTACGGTGACGCGCCGGTGGCGCTCCAGATGGGCGCCCGCGCTGATGAGCGCGATGGGCATCGCGGTGCTCGCGAACACGTGGTAGGCGTGGAGCTGGTCGAGGGCGAAGCCGAGCGACACCAGGACGAGACAGACGGCCGGCCACCGCCGGCGCACGGCGAGCGGAAGGCACTCCAGGGCGATCACCACGAGCGCCAGCGCGTCGAAGGGACGAGCCGGCAGGTCGCCGACCTGCGTCCCCTTGCCGTGGAGCGCCGGCAGGAGCGATGCGACGGCCAGCAGCAGCCCGAACGGCAGATCCCGGACCACGACGTCGCACCGCCGCCACAGGTCCGTGACCCGCCGTAGATCGATCATCGGGCGAGCGTAGCGGTCGCGCCGCGCCGGAGCGGGACCACGTTGCCGCGCCGGCGGGCCAGCCACATGAACCCGACCGTCAGCAGCAGGCCGAACACCACCGCGTACGGGCTCGCCTCCGGCCCGAACGCGCCGCCCGTGAGCAGGGCAGGGCCCGACGTCACGCCATGTAGCAGCCCCTGCGTCGCGCCGTTGCCCGAGACCTCCGTGCCGAAGATGCCGGCCGCCGCGAAGTTCCAGCCGAAGTGCACACCGATCGGCACCCACAGGGTGCGCGTGGCGGCGTAGGCGGCGGCGAGCATGCCGCCCGCCTCGATCGCGATGGCGATCGCGCCCCACAGGTCGGCGTGCGGGTTGAACAGGTGCGACAGGCCGAACAGCAGGCCTGTCAGCGCCAGCGCCGTCCACGTTCCTGCGCGTTCCTCGACGATCCTGAACAGGATGCCGCGAAACAACAGCTCCTCCGTCACCGCGGCGGCGGCCATGAACCCGAGCAGCCCGACCGCGCCCGCCGGCGAGCCCAGGCCGTCGATGCGGTAGCCGCCCACGAGAGCGATGTTCACGATGACGGCCGCGAACAGCGCGACACCGATCAGCGCCCCTCGTGCGATCGCGCGGGCGGCGCCTTGCGCCGCCACCTCCACCGGTGCGCGGCGCTCGGACCACCGCACCGCGCGGGCGTACACGAACAGTGCGAGCACGGCCGTCGCGACACCGAGGACCAGGGTGAGGTACGGATTTCCCCCCACTGCCTGCACGCCCGCGCTGCCGATGGCGGCGACCGCCGCAACGGGCACGAGCTGCTTCAACAGACGCATGACGACTCCCTTGCCTCCTCCCGCGGCCGGTGCGCCGCGGGTACGCCGACAAACGCTAGGGATCCGGCGCTCCGGGATCGTCCCCGCACCGTGGACATTCGCCGGTAGCTCGCACGGGGGACAGGCGCATGTCCACCGTGCGGGGACGATCTCGGACCGCGCGATCCGTAGCGTTACGACGCAGCCACGGCGCTCCGTCCGCTTTGCCCGCTACACCGCCGTGTGCCTCACCCCGCGTCGACTCCCTCACTGGAGGACCTCATGCTCCGCAAGATCAAGACATCCGTTGCGGCCGCGCTGTGCTGCACCGTGCTCGGCGCGGGGGTCGCCGGCTGCGATGGCGACGCGGTGGAGAACTGGGACCCCTTCGCCTCCGCCACGCGGTCAGCCGATGCCGCCCCGATCTCCGGGTCCGAGAAGATCGAGGTCGCGGGCCGTTCGGTGAACGTGTCCTGTTCCGGCGACCCGGCGAAAGGCAAGCCGGTCATCGTGCTGATGCACGGAGGGGGCGATGGGCTGGACAAGCTGGCCGCCGTCCAGAAGACGCTGAGCAAACAGAACCGGGTCTGCTCCTACGACCGGCTCGGCGCGGGCGCGAGCGACCGGCCGGACGGCCCCCAGGACTTCTCCAGCACTGGGAAGATCCTGACCCGGGTGCTCGACCGCGTCGCCGGTGACCGCCCGGTCGTCCTGGCCGGGCACTCGCTGGGCGGGCTGATCGCCGCGAGGTACGCCCCCGACCATCAGGACCGGGTCAAGGGGCTGGTCCTGATGGACGCCACACCGCCCACGATGCTGGGCGACATCACGAAGGCGATCCCCGAGTCCGCCAAGGGCCCGGCGGCCGAGTTGCGCGCGCAGAACCTCGCGATCTTTCAGGGACAGAACCCGGAGAAGATCGTCATCACCGACGGCAAGGTCCGCTCCGCCGGAGACATCCCGGTCGAGGTCATCACGCACGGCAAGCCGTACCTCCAGGCCCTGCCCGAGTACGGGCCGCGCCTGGAGAAGGCGTGGGCCGCTGGACAGCGCAAGTGGCTCGCGCTGTCCAGCGGCAGCACATTGAGCACGGCCGCCAACAGCGGGCACTACATCTACGTCGATCAGCCCGATGTCGCCGTCCAGGCCATCGAGCGCGTCACCGAGCAGGCCGCACGTCAAGCGCATCGATGATAGAGGCGTCCTTGCCTCCAGCTCCGCCCGCAGTGAGCGTCACGATGGCAACGCCCCGGGAGGTCGCGAGGCAAACCGGTCCGCGCACCGCGGCATGCGGCGGGCTCCTCTGGCCATCCGGTCAGCCGAGGGTGACGCCGTACATCGCCTTGATGATCTTGATGGGGATGTCCAAGGTCTTCGGCTCGATGTTGGCGTGGATGACGACGCTCTGCTGGCCGTCGTCGGTGCTCAGCGCGAGGGTGAAGGATCCCGGGAGGGTGCCGCTGACGCCACGCACGGTCAGGCCGTCCATCCCCGCGCTGTCGAACTCGATCACGCCGAGGCCGTAGCGGGCATGCGGCAGCCAGACGACGCTGTCGTTGGCGACCGTGGTCCACATCTCCTGGTGCTGAACCGGTGGTAGCAGGTCGCCGGTCGCGATCGCCTTGAGGAAGCGGGTCAGGTCTTCGGTGGTGGAGACGATGCCGCCGGCCGCCCAGCCCCATGAGGTGTTGAGCGCGGTGACGTCGATGGGCGGCTTGTCATGGTCGATCATTGACGCCCAGTTCTCCGCGGTGAGCATCGCCGGGTCGACGCCGTCCTTGAGGGCGCCGGCAACGTAGGGCGTGGGATGCGGGCGGAGATAGCTTGTGGCGTCGGCGGGCCGTACGTAGGTGTGGGTCAGGCCGAGCGGCCGGATGACTGTGCGTTCGACTTCGGCGGCGTAGGTGTTGCCTGTGACCTTCTCGATGATCGCGCCGGCCAGGTAGTAGCCGCCGTTGGCGTAGATGAACTGCTCGCCCGGCTCGCCGGCCGGCGGCTGGGACACCGCGAGCTTCACCAGCTCTGAGGTGGTCCAGATGCGGGTTGGCTGCGCGGCGATGCTGTGCTGTAGTTCGGGTGCGAGGCCGGTGAGGAACAGGCCGCTGGTGTGGTTGAGCAGATGTCGAATGGTGATCTTGTCGCCGTCGTAGCCGCCCGTCTCCATGACGCCGGGCAGCCATGTGTTCACCGGATCCTCGAGGCTCAGCCTGCCTTCGGCGGCCAGGGCCAGCACGGTGGCGGCGGTGAAGGCCTTGCCGGAGCTGCCGATGTGCAGGTACTCCCCGGGCTGACGCCGATGCCCGGTGGCGAGGTCGGCCACTCCTGCGGTGCCGAACCATGTTCCGTCGGCGTTGTGAACTTCGGCGACGATGCCGGGAATGCTGTCCTCGGCCACAGCCCAGTCCAGGATCTGCTGCACCTTTTCGTGGATGTCGTGTGCCATTTGATGCCTTTCGGAGGAGAACAAGCGGTGTGCAGGTGCTCGGGCGTTCAGCGTCCTCTGCGCATGTAGGCGCGGAGCGACAGCGGGACGAACACCACCAGCAGCGCGGCCGACCAGAGCAGGACGGCGGCCACCGGATGCGCCAGTGGCCAGGCCACGTCGCCGGACGGGGTGCCCGGATTGCCGAACAGCTCCCGTGAGGCGGCCGTCAGCGCGCTCACCGGGTTCCAGTCGGCCAGGAAGCGCAGCCAGCCCGGCATGCCGTCGGTCGGGACGAACGCGTTCGACAGCATCGTGAACGGCAGGAACAGCGGCACCATCGCGTCGGCGACCTGGTCGTTCTTCACTGCCAGGCCCACATAGACGCCCACCCAGCTCAGCGCGTACCGCAGCACGATCATCAGCAGGAACGCCTGGGCCGTGGGGATCAGGCCGCGGTGCGGCTGCCAGCCCACCAGCAGGCCCGCGCCCACCATGATGGCCAGCATCAGCAGGCCGGTCAGCAGGTCGGCGCCGGTCTGCCCGAACGGCACCGCCAAGCGCGCCATCGGCATGGAGCGGAACCGGTCCATCACCCCCTTGGAGGCGTCGGAGGCCATCCGCTGCATGACCCCCATGAGCGAGGAGAAGGTCACCATCGCGAACAGGCCGGGCATGAGGTACTCGCGGTAGTCGCCGCCGTCCGGCACCTGGATCGCGCTGCCGAAGACGTACCCGAACAGCACCACCATGACGGCCGGGAAGATCAGCGCGGCGACGAGCTCTCCGGGCTCCTGGCGCAGCCGCCCCAGCTCGCGGCCGACCAGGGTCAGCCCGTCGGCGAACGTCCAGCGCAGGCGATGGCCCAGCGGTGGGGTGAGGGCGGTCATCGTACGGGCTCCTTGCGGTCGGTGAGGCGCAGGAACACCTCGTCGAGGGTGGGGCGGCGCAGTCTCACGTCGGCCGCGGCGACCTCGGCGCGGTCGAGCTCGCGCACGATGTCGGCGAGCCGCAGGGCGCCGCCGGGCAGGGCGACGCTGAGCCGGTCGGCGCCCGTCAGCGTGGGATCGCTCCCGGTCAGGGCGTTCAGTACGGCCGCCGCCGGACGCAGCGCGGCGGGGTCTTCGAGGACGACGTCGAGGCGGTCCCCGATCGTGGCCTTCAGCTCGTCGGGAGTGCCGGTGGCGATCACCTGCCCGTGGTCGATGACGGCGATGGCGTCGGCCAGCCGGTCGGCCTCGTCCAGATACTGGGTGGTGAGCAGGACCGTGGTGCCGTCGGCCACCAGCTCGCGGACGCTGTCCCAGATCTCGCCGCGGCTGCGCGGGTCCAGGCCGGTGGTCGGCTCGTCCAGGAAGAGCACCTCGGGGCGCAGGATGAGGCAGGTGATCAGGTCGAGGCGGCGCCGCATGCCGCCGGAGTAGCCGGCGACCTGGCGATCGGCGGCGTCCGTCAGGCCGAAGCGGTCGAGCAGTTCGTCGGCCCGCCGGTGCGCCTGTCGCCGGGACAGGTGGTAGAGGCGCCCGAACATGCGCAGGTTGCCGCGACCGGTGAGCTTCTCGTCCACGGCGGCGTACTGGCCCGCGAGCCCGATCCTGGCGCGCACTTGGCCGGCCTCGCGGACGACGTCGTATCCGGCGATGCGGGCGTGCCCGGCATCGGGATCGGACAAGGTCGCCAGGATGCGCACCGCGGTCGTCTTCCCCGCGCCGTTGGGCCCCAGCACGCCGCAGACCGTTCCTCTCGGAACGCTCAGGTCCAGCCCTCGCAGCGCATGGGTGTCGCCGAAGGACTTGTGCAGCCCCTCGGCGACCACGATCGGATCAGGCATGACCCCTCCACTGGGTACGTTGTACGCGGTTGCGGGTCAGGTTAGATTACTGGGTACCATGTACGCAACTGGGGAGGAGGAGACGGTGGCCGACGCCGAGTACGTGAACATCTGGATGCGGCCCGAACGCCCCGCCCGCGGGCCGAAGCCGGTCTACAGCCGCGCGCAGATCACCGAGGCGGCCGTCCGGATCGCCGACGCCGAGGGGCTGGAGGCCGCCACCATGCGGCGGATCGCGGCCGAGATCGGCGCCGGCGCGATGTCCCTCTACCGGTACGTCCCGAGCCGCGACAACCTGGTCGAGCTCATGGCCGACCGGATGATGGGCGAGATCGACGTCACGGGCATGCCCTCGGGCGACTGGCGCGCCGACCTGACCCGCTACGCCGACGGGCTGCGGGCCATGTGGCTGAGGCACCCGTGGATCGCCACCGTGCAGCGGTCACTCCCCAGCTTCGGCCCCAACCAGCTGCTCTTGATCGAACGGCTGATGGGAGTGCTCGACGCCTTCGTCTCCATCGACGAGAACCTCGGCCTCATGGCCATGCTGAACAGCTACATCGAGGGCACCGTCCGCGAGGAGATCAGCTCGGCCAAGGAATTCCGCCGCAGCGGGCTCAGCGAGTCGGAGTGGATGGCGCGGAGCTACCCGTACATCGAGCGGCTGGTGAAGAGCGGGGAGTACCCGATCTTCACCAAGATCGTGATGGAGGCGCGCCAGCCTCACCTGAGCCGCGACGACCAGTTCCGGTACGGGCTCCAGCGCGTCCTCGACTGCATCGCCGCGGCCCTCCCATCAACGGCCGAGCTTCCGATGTCGGCCCACCGAGAGGGACGGGAAGGACAGGACGGGCCCGCCGGGTCGTAGTAGAGGGGGGTGAGGGGGACGCCGTCCAGCTCCAGGCGGCGGCTCATGGCGCCTCGCCGTGCTCACGAGCGTGTTGTCGAGCATCGCCAGCATGTCGCCCAACAGCGTCCACCGGACACGTCGATCATTGGTGTCGGTGGTGTTCACGGCTGCGTGTTGTCCTGGGCGAAGTCGGGCAGCTCGTCGGACAGCAGCTGCTCGGTGCCGCCCTCCAGGAGCTTGGCCATCTCGGCAGCGCGGGGCAGCATGGTGCTTTCGTAGGCGCGGACGGCGTCGGCGACGGTGGCAGAATCCGCCAAAGCGACGGCGAGCTCGCTGGCGTCGAGCATGGCGAGGTTGACGCCGACGCCGAGCGGGGGCATGAGGTGGGCCGCGTCGCCGAGCAGGGTGACGGTCGGGTTGTGCGCCCAGGTGTGTGGGACGGGGAGGGCGAAGATCGGGCGGTCGACGTAGAGGCCGTCGTTGCCGCCGATCAGCTGGCGCAGGCGCGGCGACCATCTGGCGTACTCCTCAAGGAGCAGGGCGCGGATGGCGTCGGTGTCGTCGATGGTCAGGCCGCTTCGCTTGATCCAATCGACCGGGACGCGCCGGATGAGGTAGACGCGGATGTGATCGCTGCTGTTGCGTTGGGCGAACATGCCGCGGTCGCCGTCGGCCGCGGCGGCGCCGCCCTGGCCGACCAGCTCGGCGATCTCGGGGTGCAGGGTCTGGACGTCGGAGAACCACACCTCAAGGAAGCTCACCCCGCTGTACTGCGGGACGGTGGGCGAGACGGCCGGGCGGACCCGGGAGAAGGCGCCGTCTGCGCCGATGACCAAGTCCGTCTCGAGGGTCGTGCCGTCGGCGAAGTGCAGCAGGCGCGGCCCGTCGGCGGGGCCGCTGATCGAGGCGAGGGCGCGGCCCCACTGCACGGTTCCCGGCTGCAGCGAGCCCAGCAGCAGGTCCCGCAGGTCACCGCGGTTGATTTCCGGCTTGAACAGCTCGCCGTCCTCGGGGACGTGATGGAACAGGATCTCGCCAGCGGGGTTCATCTGGCGCATCTCCTGCCCCTCAGGGCGGGCCAGGACCAAGAACTCTTCCAGCAGGTCGGCTTCGCGCAGTGCGATCTGGCCGCTGTCGGCGTGCAGGTCCAGGGTGCCACCCTGATCGCGGGCGTTCGGGCCGCTGTCGCGGTCATGGACGGTGACCGCCAGACCGCGCCGCTGCAGGATTCGTGCGCAGGTCAAGCCGCCGGGCCCGGCGCCGATGATGGCGATGCGGGCGCGGGCGGGCGCAGAAGACGTCATGACTGATTCCTTTCGGTCAGTGAAGAGCGGGACTCGGGACCTCGGGGCGCCTGAGCCGGGTCTTCCGGCCAGGCGCCTCGCAGACAGGTCCGTGGTGGCAGGCCCACGGCTAACGGAAGCGGTGACGGGCGAAACGCCTGGATCCTGCACCGTTCGGGTCTCGTGGCTCCCACGCTGCACACTAGGTATAAAAGTGCAACGAGTCAACTAAGCAACTGATGCCACTATTTTCATGATGCCACTAGCGGATATGCTCAACCCATGACCGTGTCACCCGTCAGCCGCCGCGAACGCAAGAAGGCGGCCACCCGTCAAGCGATCGCCGACGCCGCCCTGGAGCTCTTCCTGGAGCACGGCTACGACCAGGTGAGCATCCGCGACATCGCGGAAGCTGCCGATGTGTCGACCACCACGGTGTTCAAGCACTTCACCGGCAAGGAAGCCCTCGTCTTCGACCAGGACGAGGACCGGGAAGCGGAGCTGGTCGCCGCGGTACGGCAGCGGCCCGCCGGCAAGAGCATCCCCGACGCCCTCCGCCGGCACGTCCTGGATACCTGGCTGCCCATCGAGACGCACCCGCAGCGGGCCGGGTTCACCCAGCTGGTGGACTCTACGCCGGAGCTGCACGCCTACGCCGAACGCATGTGGACCCGGCACACCGACGCCCTCGCCGCGGCCATCGCCGACGAACTCGGCGTCGGCCACGACGACCTCGCCTGTACGGTCCTCGCCCGATACGTCCTCGAAATCCCCGCCCTCGCGCGAGGCCACCAAGACCGCCGCGCCGCCGTCGAAACGATCTTCGGCATCCTCACCCGCGGCTGGCAACCACCCGGCGGGCCGACCACGCCGTCCACCGGCGGCTCAACGAGCGGCAGCTGACAGGCGCACGACTTGCACGATCACCTCCGTTTGATGTGGCGAGATGGCGATCACAGGCCGGGGGCGAACTGGGCGACCGCCACCCGGCACGGACGCTTCTCGACGAAGAGCGCCGCTGGTTTGACCTTGACGCTGCGTCAACTTCTAGCATCGGGGCCATGTCCATCACCGTTCTTGACACCTACTCCGCCATGAGGCGGATCCTGCTGGCCCCGGTCGCGGACCGCGTTGACCTGCTGCGTTCGATGCTGGAGGCCAACAGGGGCATGTACCGCTACAACCCCGGCGAGGTCGACCTGGTTGCCGTGCACCTCGAATCGTCAGGGTTCCCCATCGACCGCGACGAGGAGCGTTGCCTCGACGCGCTCGAAACCCTGGCGGCGGCCGGGGCCTGGGAGCGGATGCAACGCGCGCTCGACGACGCTCTCGCCGTACTGCTGGAGGCGACGCCGGGGCTGGAGGCCCCGGACATCACCGTGCTGTTCGTCCTCGGCGATCCGGGTGACGAACACTTCATGGGTCCCTGCAAAGGATTGACCGGGTTCGGCGGCATCTCGGGCCACATCGCCATCACGTTCTGGCCCTTCCCCGAGAACGTGGAGCGGCTGGAGGCTACCGCCGTGCACGAACTGCACCACAACCTGCGGTGGAGCCCGGGCGGGGTTGTGTGGGACCCGATGACCGTCACGGTCGGCGAGCACATCGTCGGCGAGGGCCTGGCCGACGCCTTCGCCCGCCAGCTCTACGGCGACGAGCTCGGCCCCGCCCGCATCGGCGTGCCGCACCTGCACGACGACGAGATCTTCGCCAAGGTGCTCACCGGGCTCGACGTGACAGGCATGCAGAACTTCACTGCCTGGGTGCACGGCGACCCCGGCGCCGAGCACCTCGGTGTCACCCCGGTGGGATTGCCGATGGGTGCCGGTTACGCCGCGGGCAACCGGCTGGTCGACACCTACCTGGCGGCGACCGGGCAGACGGCGGCGCAGGCCCTGCATGCCGACAGCTCGGAGATCATCGCAGCCACGCTGCGCCGCGGGTGACACTGGAACGATGGAGTGGACGATCCAGGAACTCGCGGCGAGGGCCGGCATCACCAGTCGCACCCTGCGTCACTACGACCGCTTTGGGCTCCTGGCCCCGTCCAGGGTCGGCGAGAACGGGTACCGCTACTACAATTCCGCCGCGGTCGCCTGGCTACAGCGGATCCTGCTCATGCGCCGGCTGGGCATGGGCTTGCCGGCCATCGCCAAGGTCCTGGCCGACGAGGTGGACACGTGCGACGGGCTCCGCGTGCACATCGCCGAACTGGAGGAGGAACGGGACCGCATCGAACGGCAGATCCGGTCTGTGCGTCACACGCTCGAGGCCCTGCAGTCGGGGGCGGAACCGCGGATGGACGTCATGTTGGCGGGGTTCAACGACCACTACAAGGACGAGGTGATCTCACGCTGGGGCGAGCGCGCGTTCCAGGTGAGCAACGACTGGTGGCACGGCAAGACCCTTGACCAGCAGCTTGCCTGGAAGCAGGCCACCGAGGACCTCGTCGCCGCATGGGTCGCCGCGGCGAAGGCCGGGGTTTGCCCGACATCGGAACACGCTCAGTCACTGGCCGCCCGGCACGTCCGGTGGCTGAGCCAGATCCCGGGTACCCCCACGGCCGAGGGTGATCGGGAGTGCTCGATCGAGATGGTGAAAGGCCTGGGGGACATGTACGTCGACGATCCCCGCTTCGCCGGCATGTACGACGACGCCGCGGGGGCGGCGTTCGTCCGCGACGCACTGCACGCGTACGCGCGGACCCGGATGTAGTGGGTTCCCGGGGGGCATGGGGCGCGCCCCCGGGAGTGCGGCATGGGACGGTGCGTCGTCAGGTGGCGAAGACCTGGGAGTCGTCGGCGAACGCCTTGAACTCAAGGGCGTTTCCCGCCGGGTCGAGCAGGAACATCGTCCACTGCTCGCCGACTTCACCCTCGAAGCGTACGTACGGCTCGATGACGAACGCGGCGCCCGCGCCGCGAAGGCGGTCGGCGAGTACGTGGAATTCCGGGATGGTCAGGATGAGGCCGAAGTGCGGTACGGGGACGTCGTGGCCGTCGACCGGGTTGTGGATGCGCTGGGCGCGGCCCGGGGCGAGATGGGTGACGAACTGGTGGCCGTGCAGGTTCCAGTCCACCCAGGTCTCGGAGCTGCGGCCCTGCTCCAGACCGAGCACCTCGCCGTAGAAGCGGCGCGCTGCGGTCAGGTCGTCGACTGGTACGGCCAGGTGGAAGCGCGGGATCGGGGAATCGGTGGAGGGCATGGTGTGAATGTCCCTTTCTGTGTGCGCGATGGGTTTCCGGGAGCTGCGCGTGCCGGCGGATGGAAGACGATCAAATCTGTTGACTGCCAGTGGACCGGTCGAGGGCGCCGGACAACGTCGTGGCACTTTCACCGCCGAGCGCCGGCAGGCCCGCAGTTACCGATCAGGGCGGGTCTTCCTGATCGGGGACGCCGCACATGTGAACTCGCCCATCGGCGGTCAGGGCATGAACACCGGCATCCAGGACGCCGTCAACCTGGGCTGGAAGCTCGCCGCCGCGCTGCATGGCTGGGCCCCGCCCTGGCTGCTCGACACCTACCACCGAGCGGCATCCTGTCGGCTCCGCCGTCCTGGCCATGACCGACCATCGCACCGGGCTGGTGTTGAGCGGATCACGCGTGCGCCTGGAGATCAACCGGCGCATCATGGCGACCATGCTGCACACCGGCACCGGCCGCCGCCGCATCCTCGGAAGGCTGTCTGGCCTGGATTCGAAGCTACGCCATTCTCATAGCCGCGGCCAGACGCAAACGAGTGTGCAGTTTCCTGCACACGCTGGCGCCACTGACCGTTCCGTTTCTCCTCGAGAGCCGATATGATCATTTTGTCATGAATAGTCATGACGCTTCGCAGCCGCATGTGATCCTCGCCGGCGACCCCGACAGCCCCGCCGCACGATTCGTCGCGGCCATGAACTCCGGCGACCCCCAGGCCGTCGACCACGTCTACGAGGACGACGCCGTGCTCGTACCGGTCCCCGGACACCCCGTCACCGGTGCCGCGCGCCTGGCCGCCAACCAGCACCTGCAGAGCTTCGGGCTCCCCATCGAGGCCCGCCCCCGCCACGTGTACGTCGCCGGCGACATCGCCCTGCTCATCGTGGACTGGTCGATGCGCGGCACCGCCTGCGACGGCAGCACCGTCGACCTGAGCGGCACCGCCACCGACGTCGCCCGCCGCGGCCCCGACGGCCAATGGCGGTACGTCATCGACAACCCCCACGGCACCGCATGACCCGGTCCTTGAAGGTGGGCCTTCCGGTACTCCGCGACCGGGTGAGCCGGGGTTGATGTCACATCCGTTGACGCCGAGGGGGCGGAGGCCATCCCTTGCTTGCCAGGTCTCTTCAGGGAAGACCCCTTCTGTGAAGAGGCCTGGCCTCACAGCCCGGCCTGTGCCTGCCAGAGCGTCTAAGGATCGCCGCGAATTCTCTTCACGAAAGACGCCTGCCTTGCAGGTCAAGGTCGTTTGTGCACCGTTTCCAGGTCCAAGCGGCCTGGCAAGTGGGCTCACCACCGTTCCCAGTGCAGGACCTCCTTGCGCGGGATGCGGGGAGCGGGTTTGAAGTCGGTGCCGAGGGCGAAGGCCAGCGGGATGAACGCCGCCAGCATGACCTCCTCGTACGGCACGCCGAGCACCTGGGCCAGTTCGCGTTCGAGCGGTCCTTGCGCGGTGGTCCACACCGTGCCCAGGCCGCGTGCCCTGGCGGCCAGCATGAAGCTCCACACGGCCGGAAGGATCGATCCCCAGGCCCCCGCCTGTACGGCGACCGGGGCTCGGTCGGTGCGTCCTTCCACGCCTGGGATGACGAACGCGGGCACGCGGTGGATGTTGTCGGCCAGGTGCCGCAGGCCGTCGAAGACCCGCTCGGTGGAGCCGGAATGTAGTTCATCCGCCACACATCGCGTTCGGTCAGCGGCTGCCCGGTGGCCAGCGGCAGGGCGCGCTGGAAGATGTCGGCCACGGCCCGCCGCTGCTCGGCCTCGGTCACGACCATGAAATGCCAGCGCTGCCGGTTGCGGCCGGTCGGCGCCTGCACGGCCTATTACGCTGATCCGCCGCCGCGCAGGGTCGGGGTGTGGCCCTGCTGGACCGCGGCGATGACACGTTCGTCGTTGTCCGGCGCAACCATGGATCGATGATCAAGGAGTGGGCCTCCTGTGGCCCTGCTCAGGAGAAGATCACACGAAGGACTGACGCGCCCGCCGGAGCGGACCCAGCACACTGATCGGCATGCATCTCGCGCTCTCCAAGACAATCGATTTCCGGCCCCTACGGGATATACCGCCGCTGGACATCGTCATCGGGCTCACGCTGGCCGTTCTGGTGACGTTCGACAGCTTGGCCAACCGCTACCTCGACAACCCCTTTCTCGACCTCGTCCTCGTGAGCGGCGCTCTGCTGGCCACCGCTCCGCAGGCGTTCAGACGATGGCGGCCGTGGCTGAGCATCATCCTGACGGTCTTCGGTGCCGTGATCCTGACGGCTTTCGGCACCCTCCTGATGCTCGTCCGGGGATTTGGATACGTCTCGCCTATGGTGTTCTGTTCGGGGGCCCTCACGCTGTACTCGCTGCTGCGCCTGGTCGACCGACAGGTCGCCTGGATCATCGTGGGAGTCTTCGGACTGGCGATCGCCATGATGCAACCGACCCTTCTCAGCGTGGCCGATCTGTCCGGAGCCATCTTCGAGAGCGCTCTCGTCATGGTCGCCGGTCTCGCGGGGGTGGTCGGTTTGGGGCTGATCGCCGACCTCGTGCGCAGCCGTACCGAACTCAGAGAGGCGCGGAAGGACGGCAGCGAGCACGCCATCGCCGCCCAGCGCGAGCAGGCCGCGATGGCCGAACGAGCGAGGATCGCCCGGGAGATGCACGACGTGGTGGCGCACTCGATCGCCATGGTCGCCGTGCAGGCGGAGGCGGCACCGTATACCGTGCCCAATCTCAGCGACGCCAGGGCGGAGTTCGCTGAGATCGCCACCACGGCGCGGCACACACTGACCGAGATGCGGCGGCTACTGGGAGTGCTCCGCACCGACATCACCAGCGTGCCCGAGACCGAGCCCCAACCGGGGCTGGCTCAGCTGGGCGCGCTGATCGACCAGGACGGCGGGGAGGTGCACCTCGACGTGGTTGGCGAGGAGCGTGAGCTGCCCAGGGCCGTGGACATATCGGCATACCGGATCGTCCAGGAGTGCCTGGCCAACGCTCGTACACACGCGCCGGGCTCACATGTGTCGATCGAGCTGGTGTACCGGCCCAACCTGCTGGCCATCCGTGTCGTCAACGACGCGGCCCGGGAGGCGTCGCGGATGGAGGTTCCCGAGCCGCCCGGCAGCGCCGGCGGCCACGGGGTGATCGGCATGCGAGAGCGGGCACTGAGCCTGGGCGGCTGGTTCTCCGCCCAGCCCACGGAGGCCGGCGGCTTCCTGGTCCAGGCCGGGCTGCCACTCGAATGAGCACTCCGGCGTCCATCAGCGTGTTGGTCGCGGACGACCAGCACACCGTACGGCGGGGGTTCACCGCCATCTTGTCCACCGCACCAGACCTGACCGTGGTGGGGGCCGCAGCCGACGGCCTGGAGGCGGTACGCCTGGTACAGGAGACGAGTCCGGACGTCGTGCTCATGGACATCCGGATGCCGAGGCTGAACGGGATCGAGGCGGTACGCAGGATCGCCGCCTCGGGCCCGACACGGGCCATCATGATCACGACGTTCGATCTGGACTCCTATGTATACGACGCGCTGGCCGCAGGGGCGTCGGGATTTCTGCTGAAAGACGTGACGGCGGCCGAGCTGATGACCGCCGTACGCGTCGTGGCCCGCGGTGACGCCCTGCTTGCGCCCAGCATCACCCGTAGGCTGATCGCCGAGTTCGCCAATACCCGGCCGCCCGCGCCCCGCCCCTATGACGGGCTGACCGCGCGCGAGCGGGAGGTCCTGCGGCTGCTCGCGCGCGGGCTGTCCAACGCCGAGATCGCTGCCGAACTCGTGGTCACCGAGCACACGGTCAAGACCCACGTCACCCGGGTGCTGGCCAAGCTCGGTCTGCGCGACCGGGCCCAGGTCATCGTCCACGCTTACGAATCAGGCTTCGTCAGGCCGGTCCGGTCGCTGGAGACTGAGGAAGACGGCCGATCGCGGCGATGAACGCTCTGGCGGGCACTGGTGCGATTCATCTGCATGCGGTGGCGATCGGCCCCTTGAGCGGCAAACGCCTCAAGCCGAGCTGTACGTCATGCAACCGGGAACTCAGCGAGTCGCTGTCGGCCGCCGGCGTCACGATCCTGGTCTTGCCCGAGGGTCCCTCGGGCATGGCCTTGATGGGATCAGCCGGCGGCTTCCCGGGTGACTCGCGCGATTCCCGGAGGGCCACATCCTGGCCGCAGCTCCCGCTCCTGGTAACGCCTGAGGGCCGCGCCTCGGTAGCGTCCGTTACGATCTCCGCGGGTTCATTTCGCTGATCGCGGCCTGACGCACACCTCGCCTGCCTTCTTCGGACAGTCCTCGGGAACGACGGGACCGCTGTCGGTCCAGCCCAGCTTCCTGACCAGGTCCGCCCGGACCATGTCACCCGCGCCCATCCCCGCGTAAGTGCCGGACCGGACCGCCAGCGATTGGATCCCGAGCACGGCGCCGCTGGTTCGATCGAGCACGATCTGCCGTTCCAGCGGATCGCGTTCGGATCTGCGGACGAGGGCCAGCCCGCGCCGCCCGTCGGCGTCCCGGGCGTTGTCGACGATCCGGGTGCCGGGAAGGGCGGCCAGCATGCGCAGCACCGCCGCCCGTACCTCCGGCGTCGCCGGCGTCCGCGTGAGGATCCCTTCCCCTGCCGCCCACAACATGTCGGCCGCAGGGAGCGCCTCGAAGGTGGGGCCGCCGCTCCGCGCCGCGGCCCGGCGCTCTGCGGACCACAGCTGAAGCAACTGTTTCCTCAGCTCGTCCGGGTCCTGCGGAAGCGCACGTAGTTGTGCGGGTGTCAGCGGCGGGGAGAGCGCGAGCTTCTCGAGGCGGACGTAACCGGTGAGCCCACGCCGGAGCAAGGCTGTCTCGCATCCGATGTGGTTGCCGCACAGGTCCGGCGAGCCGGACTTGCGCCACTTCTTCTCGTCGGCTGCCGTCGCCGGTCGGCTGGAGAGCGGGGTGGTCACCATGAGCAGCGGGTCGGTCGCCCAATAGACCGTCCTGACGCGGTCTTCCACGTTGTAGGTCTGCGTGAGCACCTGCCCCCACGTGACCGCCTCGATCTCGCTGCGCCAGTGCCTGCCCGGCTGTTCGGCCCGGCGAGCCAGCCGATCCACGACCGCGGAGAACTCCTCCTCCTGGGCGCTCGCCGGGGACCGCACACCGGCGGGTTGCGGACCGGCAGCGTTTCCGAGCAGGGACGGGACGATCGCGACCGACCCGATGACCGCCGCCATGGACGCGGCGGCGAGCACCGGCAGCACGCGGAAGGCTCCGCGCCGGAAGCCGGGGGCGCGCCGTCGTACGGCCTGCTCAGCCGGGCGCAAGCGCTCCGCTGTCACGAGTCCCGCACCGGCGGCGAAGGCGTCGCGCAGCCGGTCTTCGAGGTCGCCGTTCATCGTTCCTCCTGCAGGGTTGCGGCCAGCGCCCGGAGCGCTCGGGAGGCCGTCGACTTCACCGTGCCGCGGCTGACGCCCATCACCTCGGCGATCTCCGCCTCGGAAAGGTCAAGGTAGTAGCGCAGCACCAGCGCCTCGCGCTGGCGGCGCGGCAGGGCCCGTACGGCCAGGAACACCTCTCGGCGGCTCTCTCCGAGAAGGACGGCGGCCTCCGCCGACCAGAACGGGACCTCGCGGTCACCGCGGAATCGGCGAGCGACCGACCTGCGCCGATGGACCATCCGGCACCCGTTGATCACGGCCGCCCGCAGGTACGGCAGCACCTTCTCCCGTTCGGCCAACCGGCTCCACCGTCGGTACACCGCCGCGAAGGCGTCCTGCACCACGTCCTCGGCCGTCTCCTGGTCTCCCGCCAGCAGGAACGCCAGGCGGACCAGATCGAGCCGATGAGCCAGGAACAGCTCCGTCACGACGGCATCGGCCGAGGCTCCGGTCCCGGAAACCGCCGGTGGCGGTTTCGCGTTGACGATCTTACTTTTCACGCCCCTTACATGCGCGCGGGGTCGGACAGGTTGCGTCACAGCCACGCATTTTTGCTCCGTCCTGGTCAGGGGACGAAAACGACTTGGGGCGCGGCCGGTCCGGAGTCTCGCCGTAACCAGCGTCTTCAGCCGCCCAGTTCGAAGGCGGCCAGACTGACCACCCGCCGCAGGGCCCGCACCATCTCCGTGCCTGACGTCCGCTTCGGTGCCTGCCGGGCCACGACCGCATGACAGTGCTCGTCGGTCTGCTCCCGCGCGCTGGCCACAATCGCACCAGCACCCTCGGCCGCTGCGCCAGCGCCCGAGCCAGCAGCACCCGCTGCCCCTCACCGCCGGACAGCCCCGTGAGCGACCGGGGACCGAGCCCCTCCCTCCCTACCTGCGCGAGCGCCTCCTCCTCCACCACGGCCCGATCCTCTGCGCCGTCGCGCGAGAAGGCCCTCTTGTCCGGCGTAGGCCCCATCGCGACCACCTCGGCCACCGTCAGCTCGAAGTCGGCAGGACGTTCCTGGGGCAACGCCGCCACCACCCGGGCCGTAACCGCCGCCGGCTGCCGCCACAGGTCGTCACCGCGCAGCAGCACCCGCCCCGGGACCGGTCGCAGGTGCCGGTAGACGGTGCGCAGCAGCGTCGACTGCCGCTGCCGTTCGGACCCACCAGCCCGGCGACCTCACCGTCGCCCACCAGCAACCCGACGTCCGAGACCACCTGTCGCCCTGCCAGCTCGACCGACAGGCCCTCAACCGCAAGCCTCACCCGCGCCCCAATCTCCGGTCCAGCAGATACAGGAACAGCGGCGCCCCGAGCAGCGCGGTCACGATGCCGATCGGGATCTCCCAGGGCTCCAGGCGATCCGCGCCACGACGTCGACCACGACCAGCAGCCGCGCCAAAGTCGTTCCCACACCAGGGTCACATGCGACAGATCTCACGGTAGGCGCCGCCCGAGATGGCCACCGATGGTGACGGCGTGTCGCGCGGGCTAACGAGGACACCAGGGCGTCGCCGAGTTTCGCGAGGCACCCACGCTCGGGCACGCGAGCGGAGGTCACAAGTTTTGGCACACCCCCGGAATACCGGGCCTTCCGGACAGGTCTACGCGCGTGTGCGGATCCCGCTCGGCGGAGTTTCCCGACGCTCCACGTCAGCCAGAGCGGTTGGCGCCAGACGGCCAGCTAGAACCGTAACCAGGCCAGCTGCGCGGTGCGGCAGGTTCGGCAAGTCAGCCGGTGCGATCGGGGCGCAGAAGCCCCCGTGGTCCACATGTCCAGCACGGTAACGACCGCCGCCTGACCAGGAGCCTCGATGACCACTTGGGCACGGAGCCTGAGGTAGGTCCTGCCTCCGGGATGCAATCTTAGGGGCCCTCGAGGCAGATCCTCACCGCGCCTGCCGGCCCGGCAGCGTATTCCCGCGCGCCGAGAACGACCATCCGGGTCGATGCTTCGTCATCTGGTGTCTGGTTTGCCGCCGAGAGGCTCGTCGGATGCCTGTCGAGAAACCTTCTGATCCCGACAGGCCGCCCTGCCCGGGCTCAAGCCGCTGGTCACCGGGGCGAACAGGGCAAGGGGATCGGCCGTTCCGCCGCCGGACAGCTCGCCGAGCTGGGCATGACCGTCCTGATCGGCGCCAGGGACCAGCGGCGGGGCGACGAGGCCGCCGCTGTCGGCGCAGGTCAGGGTTTCCCTTCAAAGGTGCTGCACCCTTGTCATTTCGTTGGATGGACGTGGTGTTCGGGCTCTCGGCGCGGTAGGAGCCCGCAGGAGGTCTCGCCAGTCGGCGGGCCAGTTGGCCAGCGCGAGGACGCCCATGATGACGAGGTGGGTCGGCGCGGCCCAGCTTCCCACCGCCGGATCGTGGTTGACGATGTGGGTGGTGACCGCGCCGGTGAGCACGAACATCAGCGTTGCGGCACCCAGGAAGCGCGTACGCCGGTCAGGGATCACGAGCAAGACAGCGGCGACGCCTTCCAGGGCACCGACCACGAAGCGCATCCAGGACGGGTAACCCCAATCGACGAACTTCACGGAGTACGCGGTGCTGAATATCGTGTCGCCCGGCCAGTACTTGGTCACGGCTCCCAGCGCGAACTGAAGGGCCAGGAACCAGTACAGACCGGTCTTTAGGTGTTTCGACATATGGTCTCTTCCGGAGGTTGGGCAGGGTCGGGCCTCCGCGCGGCGATCGCATTGTCGACGGAGTCTTGTTCTGGGTTCAGCCCCGCAGGGCGGCGACGGCTTTCTCGATACGCCGCCGGCGCGTCTCGGGCTTCTTCGCGCTCTCTACGGCGCGCACGTGCTCACGCTTGCGGCTGTCGGTGAGACGGTCGAAGGCGGTGCGGGCGGCCGGGTCGTCGTCGAGGGCTCGGGCGAAGTCCGCGGGCTCGACGACGACGCGCGGCTCGATGTCGAGCTCCAGCTCGACCTCGATCTCCTCGCCTATCGCGACACCCGCGGCCTGCCGGTTGGCGTTGCTGAGGCCGAGCAGGTGACGGCCGCGCAGGATGGCGACGCGGCTCCTCCAGGAATGCCCGTTGACGGTGATCGTCACCGGCGGTCGCGCGCCCCCGCCGAGCGCCTCCACCACCTCGGGTGGAACTTCCAGCCCCCGCATGGGCTCGGGCGGCTCGACGAGGGTGCGAAACTTCACGATCTACTCCTTGCTTTTCCTCTGCGGCTACTCCGCGAAGGGCTAATCCTGGCCCTGGGCGCTGTGGCCGACGCGCCAGATGTAGCCCTCCGGGTCGGCGAAGGTGCCGCCGTACCCACCCCACGGCAGGGCCTCGGCGGGCTTGAGGATCGTGGCGCCGGCCTGCTCGGCCTCCGCCAACACCTCGTCAACCCGCCTCTCACTGCTGACCTCGTAGGTGAGGACCAGCCCGCTGAAGCCGCTGCCCTCCGGGCTCGTGCCCATCAGCTTGGCCAGACCTTCGCGGCCGTAAAGGCCGATGGGCGAGGCGCCGTCGGACTCGAAGAACACCGAGATGCCGTAGTCGTTCTTGACCTTCCAGCCGAGCCCGTCGGTGTAGAACCGCTTGGCGGCCTCCATGTCCCGGACGCCGATCAGGGTCGGGATCACGTGCGCTGTCATGTCATATCTCCCTGTGTACTAGAGGGGTAGGTGCTGCCTGAACCAGCAGGTCGAACGCCGAATGTCACATCGGCGCGTATTCACCGGTCAATCAGTAATGACCGGCTAGACGGAGGAATGTGACAGATGATCGAGCAGGACTGGCTGAGCGAGCGGTTCGCCGAGCACCAGGACCGCTTGCACGCGGTGGCCTACCGGATGCTCGGCTCACCCGGCGAGGCCGAGGACGCGGTGCAGGAGGCGTGGCTGCGGGTCAGCCGCGCCGACACCAGCCAGGTGGAGAACCCGGGAGGGTGGCTGACCACGATCGTCGCCCGGGTCTGCCTGAACATGCTCGAGGCTCGCCGGGCCCGGCGAGAGGACGCGGCCGGGGCGCTGCCGCCCGAGCCGGCCACACCGCAGCCCAGCATCCACCCGAACGGTCAGGCCGGACCCGAGGATGAGGCGCTGCTGGCCGATTCGGTCGGTGTCGCGCTGATGGTGGTGCTGGACACGCTGACCCCCGCCGAACGGCTCGCGTTCGTCCTGCACGACGTCTTCGCCGTGTCATTCGCCGAAATCGGCCCCATCATCGACCGCTCCCCGGCGGCGGCCCGGCAACTGGCCAGCCGAGCCCGGCGCCGGGTGCAAGGAACGGCCGAAGCCTCCGATGCCGCGCAATCGGCCAAGCGGGACATCGTCGAGGCATTCCTCGCTGCGGCCCGAGGCGGAGACTTCACCGCCCTGGTCGAGCTGCTCGATCCGGAAGCCGTGGCCATAGAGATCCGTGGCGCCGAAGCGGTGGCGGCCTTCTTCGCCGGACGGGCTCAGGCCGCCCGGCTCGCCCTGGTCGACGGCGTCCCGGCGGCCGTCTGGTCGCACCGCGGACGGCCGAAGGCCGTCATCACCTTCACCATCCACGACGAGAAGATCACCTGCATCGCCATCGACACCGACCCGGACCGGCTCCGCGACCTCGACATCGTCTACCTCTCCGCCAGCGACAAGGAGCGGCGTTGACCAGCACGGATCTCAAACTCTCCTTCTGCGCTCTCGCCGTCCATGACCTCGACGAGGCGCTCGCCTTCTACCGTGACGTACTCGGCTTAGAGGTACGCGACGACCTCGAATCCGAGGGAACGCGGCGGGTGCGCGTCGGCCCGCCGGCGCAGCCGGACGTGCAGATCGTCCTCGAAGTGCCCGGCACGGACCCGGGAGTTGCGCAGGCCGACCGGCAGAAAATCGCAGACCTGATCCCCAACGGCGTCCTGTGCCGTCTTGGCTTCGTGACCGACGACTGCGACGCCACCTTCGAGCACATCGAGGCCGCGGGAGCCGAAGTGATGCAAGAACCGATCAACCAGCCCGACGGCGTCCGCGACTGCGCCTTCCACGATCCCTCCGGCAACATGCTGCGATTCACCCAGCCACGGCAGGCAGGTCTCGCACTCGCCTCGCGGCAGACACACGCCGCGAGGGGTCATCAGGCGCCCTGAACGCGGCCGCTCGCACTGTCAGCGCCACGATCGGTGCGATCTGCAGTGGCGTAGCGGCCCCGCCGGCGATCTCGCGCCCTTGATTCAGTGTGTAGTCAAGCTGCCTGGCCAGGTGTGGGAGGGTCGCCGGAGGGACATACGCATCAGCGCCGGCGTCGAGCAGGCGTCGGACCGGGCCGTGGTACTGAACTCCGAGCTCGTGGTCCTCGATCTCGGTGACGATGACGCGAGCCTTCGGGAACATCGATCGAAGCCCTCCGATCAGTTGCGGGCTGCCTGGAGGTACCAGCAGCACATCGGCTGTTTTGGGGGCTGCGCGCAGGTCGAGCACTACGTAGTCCGCCCCGAGCTGTGTCGAAAGCGCAACCCGGGCCTTCTTCGACAGTGCCATCGCGGTGACCACGACTGTCACGCTCTCGTGGGCCCTCGATGCTTGATCGGTGGCCTCATCCGACGCGACGCGGTCGACGATGGCGCCTTGGACGACGTCGACGGTGCTGGAGATTGTCGCTATCGACGCGCCGTCACGCGTGATGACCAGGTTCTCGCCGGGCCCGAGGGCGTCGATGAGCGCCACGACGTCTTCAGGCAGGCGGGTCACGTCGATTCGCTTGGTGGAGCGCGGGGCCCGTCTGCGGATCACGATGCCTGGAACACGCGGGGAGCGGCCGTGCGCAACGTGGGCGAGAACGTGGCCGCAAACACAACACGGTGCCAGGCACGCCGACAACCCAAGGATGGCCGGTACGGCTCCCGCGTACTGGGTGAGCAGGCCGCCGAGCAGCGGGGCGAGCGGGGTGGCGCCGGAGAAGGCGAGCATGAGCACCCCGTGAATACGGCCTTGCAGGTGATCGGGAGTGGCGCGGGAGATCTCGACCCCCAGCGCGACGTTCAGCGCGGGCGCGGCCAGCATGGCGAGGAACAGGACTACGTGAGCCCAGTACGAGCCCAGGGGAAGCACCACGAGCGGCAGAGCGGCTGCCACGAACCAGGTGCCCACGAGGAGGAGCCGTCCGATGGGCAGGGCTCGCATGAGCCGGGCCGAGATCAACGCCCCCACCAGGCCGCCCGCGCCCAGGGCCGCCATCACCAGGCCCACGTCGACCGGGGTGCCGACCATCACGATGATCGGCAGCTTGATGGCAGTGAACAGCAGGTTGACCGCGATTGCCAGAGCGCCGGCCGCCCTGAGCAGGTACCGCACGACGTGCAGCGACGTCCGCGGCGAAGAGCTCCACGAGACCGGCACGAGTGTGGACGAACAACTCCACGACACGACCCTCGAACCGGATCGTCTCCCGGCCGGTCTCGCCACCGTCCCCGACGAGCACCGCGATGTCCAAGTCACTGCGGGCAGTGGCCCGCCCGGCAGCCGTCGACCCGGCGAGGATCACGACGAGAGCATCGGGGAAACGGCCACAGGCGAGACGTCGCGCCTGGTTGATGGTCCCCGTTCATGCCGGAAGGGTTCCAGGGATCTTGATCAACAGCGACTGGGTTTTTCCATCCCACGACGTGACTAGGCCCTCCACTCGGGTCCGTGCCACCCGGGGCAAAGTAGCTTTCTCGCTTCGTTGTCGAGACTGCGTCGGAAGACCACAGGTCGCAGGGTGAGCGAGAACTCGGGTCGAGAATCAACGTCGACAATCAGCTTGGCGAAGGAACTCGACAGATGCTTCCGCAGCGCTTGACCTAGGGAAACGGATCTACCTTGCGCCCCATCGCGCCAGCCCGAACGAAGGACCTAATCCAGGAGAATTACTCCACTAGTTGAAACAGTCCTGCTTGTTGAGCGCGATGCCGTACTCGGTGACCTTGCCGTGCGTGACACCGAAGGTGTAGTAAGCCTCCTTGTTGCCGGGGACCGTGATCACATAAAAGCCGTGGACGTCCTTCTTGATGTGCGGGTAGGCCGCCTTCACCTGCTTGACGGTGGAGCCGATCTTGATGCCTTCCGGGGTTTTCATGCCCTTCGCGGCGAAGATGGCGGCCAGTCCCACGTTCGGCGAGATGTAGATGCCGACCGAGTCTTTGGGGGTCGGGAACTTCTTCAGGTCCCAGCCGGAGCAGCCGCCGTGGCCCGGCATCTTCTTGACGACGTCCCCCGTCGTCTTGGCCTGCTTGACGGTCATGCCGAACTTGACGGCGCCATAACCGTAGGGACCCAGCGTCGGCTTCGTACGGGCGTCCGCCGCGGTGGCGCCGGAGACCAGCAGTGAGCCGGCGAGGAGCGAGGCTCCGATCATCGTCTTCATCATGCTCTGCTTTGACTGCGAAACGCCGGTAAAGGTTCGGAGTAGAGCTACTTTTCCCCTGGTGACGCCGACCCGAGCGGAGGGCCGACTACGCGGGTGGCGGCGTGGCGCCAGCCGGCCGCGGCGGGGTGGGGGTCCCGGTAGCAATCGCGGAAAATCCAACGGATATGGGTCTGACCTGCGTGGATGGAAGCCGGGCCCGCCGTCCCGTGATCGTGTTTCTCAAGGAGTTCCCCCAGGTGCAGCAACACCGTTGGAGGCCGTGCACCCGGCCGGTCAGCGCCCGGCACCCCAGGCACGGCACCGGTTCCTCGCGCGTCCGGGCCAGGACCCGGATGAGGCTGTCCTCATCCTTCACTCCCTCGAAGACCAGGGCAGACAGCCCAGCAAAACACCACATCCACAAGATCGGCGATCTGGCAGGTGATCACTAAGCGCTACCCCGATTACGGGACAGAGTCGTTAACTGGACAGATCCCTACGTGGACGACGCGGATGCCAGCGCGGCGTACGTGCACGTCGCCTCGGATTGTCAGTGCGGTGGGCCATACTCCGCCAAGCCAGGATGATCACCAACAAGGCGAAGGCGTTGACATGGCACAGTTGCTGCGGAGGCTCGACGACGAAGTCTACGTCGAGTACAACACGTTCGGGCTGGACGGCACCGACCTGCCGCAGTGGGGCTCTCCCACCGACGAGATCTACCACTTCGTCGCGGCCGTGCGCCTGGAGTCCTGGGACGCCGAGCCGGGGGCCGCGGACGCCTCGTGGACGCCGGTTAGTTCTGCGACGTTCGTCGCGGAGAGCGGTGTGGTCGCGATCGTGGCGATGCTGGACGGCAGGGGGCATGACTTCCTGATCGGGCCGCCGCGTTTCGAGTACGGCGTGGACATGTACCTGCGTGAACCCGAGCCAGGCGACGGGCATGCCACAGGTGAGTGCGAGGAGGCGTGGCTGCTGAGGTTCTGGCCGATCCGGGATGTCTTCGACCCGATTACGCACGCGGCGCCGTTCTCCTACATTGCGCGCGGGGTTCTGTACTACTCGATCGACCTCGAGCCCGAGCAGCTCGTGCAACCTCCGGCGCGGCGGGAGGTGCCGGTGCCGGTCTCGGCGGTGGCGGACTGGGCGTCGCTGCGCGCGGACCCGGACCTGGACACCTTCGACGGCTGGCTGCGCATGTTGCGCCGCAAGGCGGAAGGTAGGGGCGTCACCGTTCACGAGTTGCTGCGCGCGGCCGGGGTCGACATCGAGGACGGTGTGGACCTCACCCCGGCCTCCTGCGCCCCGCCGCAGACTCGTGCGGGGCGGTTCAAGGATCCGCTGATCGACCGCTACTACGCCGAGCAGGCGCGGCGGGGGTCGTTGTCCGGGCGCGACCTGGGCGTGGATCGGCTGCGCGAGTACGCCGACGGCGAGCGCATCGCCAAGGAGTTGTGCCGCGGCGGCACGCAGACGTTCTCGGTGCCCGTCGAAGGCCGTGGCGCCCTCTATGTAGCAGCGGGTGTCAGTCGCCGCGTGTGGCGGTGGGAGGACGACATGCTCGGCGGCGAGCTCATGGACGAGGGGCTGACGGTGGATCGGCAGATTCTGGCCAGGAATGTGTGGACCAGGCAAATCCTCGTCTCTGGCATCGTGACGGTCCTGCGCCGCGACCACGACAGGCGCGGCTGCGGCGACACCGTCTGGTACGTGGTGCGCGACGCCGAGCCGCACGAGGCGGCCAGGGTCTTGTGCGCGGAGGCCACCTGGGAGGAGGACCAGGATCAGCGCCGGGCCTTGGACGAGGTGGCCAGGGAGAAGCTGATCGACCTGCGGGCCACCTACAGGAGCCGGGAGAGGTGAGGGCGTGCGGCCAGGTCGGAGGTGGCTCAGCTGAGGGGAACCAGTTCCAGCGCGCCGGTGAGCTTGGCCACGAACCGGGACATCTGCGGGTCGAACTCGCTTCCCTGGAGCTATCGCAGATAAGCATGGGGAGTCGCCGGTGCCGGGACGGGTGTTCTCCCAGGACGGCACCCACGCTTATCGCAGATAATGGCTCATTATCCGCGGAGTCCGGTCACAGCCCTGCGACTCTAGGAGGCGAGGGTTTGCCGGTCAGAGGGGGCGTAAGCCTGGAGGAAGGTGTCGACGGCGACCCGGGCCACCTCCCGCAGCTCATCGTCGCCGAGGAGCCGGGTGCCCATGCGGGAGCGCGCCTCCAGGGGGCCGACGAGCAGGGCGAGTAGCTGCTCGGCCGCCAGCTCGGGGTCGGTGGCGCGCAGGCGGCCGGCCAGGATGAGGCGGGCAAGCCGGTCGGCCAGCGCCTGGGTGAGTCGGTGCGGACCGGACTCGTTGACGACGTCGAGGATGTCGGGGAAGCGGATGATCTCCGAGTAGAGGAGCCGTCGCAGCGCGCAGGAGTGCTCGTCGCAGTGCAGGCGCAGCAGTTCGTGGCCGACGCCCTCGAGGGTGGCGCGCAGGTTGTCGCCCGGTTCGACGAGCGGCTCCAGCGCGGCCAGGCGCTGCTGCAGGGCGGCCTGCGCCGCGTCCTGGACAGCGTGCCTGAACAGGGTGGCCTTGTCGGTGAGGTGGTTGTAGACCGTCGGCTTGGCCACACCCGCCTCGTCGGCGATCTCCTGGACGCAGGCCTGGGCGTAGCCCTGCCGGGCGAACACGGCGAACGCGCCCCGCAGGATCGCCTGCCGCTTGTCGATCCGTCCGCGCGATGTGGTCATGGACTGACTATACCCATGGGTTCATAACGGTGGACCATTAGGTTGCATGCATACGCATTGGATAACTATGTTGAACCCGTGAGTTCAATAGACGATCGTTTGGATCCTCGGCTCCTGGCGATGATCGCCGTGATCCTGCTCGGCGGACTGCTGGGCATTCTCAACAGCACGATGGCGGCCGTGGCCACCGACACCCTGGCCACCGCCTTCGACACCTCGCTCGGCACCGTCGGCTGGGCCTCGACAGGATTCCTGCTCGCCGTCACCGCCACCATCCCGTTCACCACGTGGGCGGTCGACAGGTTCGGCGGCAAACGGCTCTGGCTGGCGGGCCTGGTGGTGTTCATGGCCGGCTCGCTGGCAGCGGGGCTGGCGTGGAACGTCGGCAGCCTGATCGCCTTCCGGGCCCTCCAAGGCGTCGGTGCCGGGATCCTGGACCCGCTGGTGCTGATCCTGCTGGCCCGCGCCGCAGGACCACGACACGCCGGACGGGTGATGGGGTTGATGGGAGTGGTGCTGTCGCTGGGGCCCGTCCTCGGGCCGGTTGCGGGCGGCGCCGTGCTGAGCACCCTGAACTGGCGCTGGATGTTCCTGCTCAGCGTGCCGGTCGGCATGCTCGCCTACCTGCTCGCGCGGCGCGCGGTGCCCGACGAGGCGCCTGCGGACCACGTGCGGACCCGGCTGGACGTCCTGGGCCTGGCCCTGCTCGCGCCCGGTTTCGCGGCTCTGGTGCTGGCCGTGTCGCAATCGGCCGAGCAGGGCGGGCAGGTCGCCCTCCCACTGATCGCAGGCGCGGCACTGATCACCGGCTATGCCGTGCACGCGCTGCGGACCCGCCGCACACCGCCCCTGATCGAGCCCAGGCTGTTCGCCAGCCGCGGCTTCGTCGCCAGCGTCACCATCATGGGGCTCGGCGGCCTGGCCAACTTCGCCACACTGTTCGCCCTGCCCTTGTACTACCAGCAGGCACACGGGCACGACGTGCTGACCGCCGGGCTGCTGATGGCTCCCGCGGGCCTGGGCGGGGCGATCGCCATGCCGCTGGCCGGACGGCTGTCGGACCGGTTCGGCGCCCGCGGCCTGGCCACGGCGGGCGCGATCCTGGCCGGGCTCAGCGCGCTGGCCTTCACCCGCATCGGTGCCGGCACCGCCGAGGTCTGGCCAGTGCTTGCCGCGCTGGCGATCGGGCTCGGCATGGGCTGCTTCAGCGCCCCGACCATGGGGTCGCTCTACCGCAGCCTGCCCGGCCCGCTGGTGGCGCAGGGCAGCTCGGTCCTTTACATGCTCAACCAGCTCGGCGCCGCACTGGGCGTCGCCATGGTCACGCTCGTCCTGCAGATCGCCGGTGACCCGATCACCGGCTTCCACGGCATCTTCTGGCTCGCCCTCGCCATGATCGCGATCATTCTCGCCGTCATCCCGCTCCTGCCCTCTCGTGAACCCGCTCTGACCGGAAAGGCATCCCTGTGAAGACCCTCGTGATCACCGGTGGCACCGACGGGATGGGCAGAGAGCTCGCCCGCACCTACCTGCGCCGCGGCGACACCGTCGTCATCGTCGGACGTGACAAGGACAAAGCCCTCCCCGGCACCCATCTCATCGCGGCTGACCTGAGCCTGGTCAGCGAGAACCGGCGCGTCATCGACGAGATCAACGCCGCCTACCCGGCCGTCGACGCACTCGTGCTGTGCGCCCGATACTTCCGCTCAGCCCGGTTCGTCACCGCCGAGGGATTCGAGGCCACCTTCGCACTGGAGTACCTGAGCCGCCACCTGCTCAGCCACGGCCTGACCGACCCCGAGGTCATCATCAACGTGTCCGGACCCGGTGTCCCGATCGGCCGCATCCACTGGGACGACCCGATGCTGCAGCGGGGCTACGACGGGGTGGAGGCTCAGATGCAGGCCGGACGCGCCAACGACCTGCTCGGCACCGCCTTCACCGCCGAACGGGCGTCCAGCCGTACCCGATATGTCCTGATCAACCCCGGGCCCGTGTCCACCGCGTTCCGCGGCGAGTACGACGCCGCCACCGCCGCCCACGTCGAGTCGCTCAAGAGGTACGGCGCGCCCGTCGCCGAAGGCGTCAAACCCATCATCGCCCTCCTCGACGACTCACCCGCCGCCCCGCTCAGCGCCTTCATGCAGACCAAGCCGATCAGCCTGGACCACCCGTCCTTCTCCCCAGAGGCCGCCACGCGTCTCAGCGACCTCACCCGCCACCTGCTGAGCTCCCTGGAGGGATGAACACGTGACCACCACATGGACGGCGGCCTTCAGATCCGCCCCGGTCAGCGCGCATGAGTCGATGACCCTCATCCACCCCTCACGCGCCTTCCGCGATCAGACGCTCCGTCAGATCGTGCGCGTGCACGGAGCCGGTGATCGTCTGCGGGTACGACTCAGCAACCAGTACGGCAAGCAACCCCTCACCATCGCCCGCACCCACGTGGCCGCGCACGACACCCGATCCTCGATCACCCCTGGCACCGACATCGCGGTCACCTTCGCAGGGACAGCGCAGGTGACGATCGAGGCCGGCGCTGAAGTTGTGAGCGATCCCGTCGACTTCGCCGCCGCAGGCAAGACCGACCTGGTGGTCAGCACCTATCACGCCTCAGATGCCGGGCTGGCCACCTACCATCCGTTCGCACTGCAGACCGGGTACGTGGTGGCCGGGGACGCCGTCTCCCGGACCCACCTGACGGGCGCCGAAGAGGTGGAACCCCGTTTCTACCTGAGCGGCATCGACATCGAGGCTCCCGAAGGACGCCAGGTGGTCGCGGCCTTCGGCGACTCTCTTACCGACGGGGTGGGCACCGCCCACGGCGCCCACCACCGCTATCCCGACCTCTTGGCCGGCAAGCTCGACGACACCTTCGTGCTCAACCTCGGCATCGCCGGCAACAGGCTGCTCAGTGACGTCTTCGGCGAACGTGGCATCGCCCGCTTCGAGCGCGACGTGCTCGCCGCGCCGGGAGTGACACATGTCGTCGTGCAACTCGGCATCAATGACATCGGCATGCCGGGCATGCTGGGCCTGCCCGCGGTGTCGGCGGGCGAGCTCATCGCCGGGCTGACCTCGATCAACGACCAAGCCGGGCGAGCGGGACTGACGACGATCGTCGCGACCGTGTCCCCCTTCGGGGGAGCCGACGGCGTCAGTCCCGGATTCGACACCTCCGACGGGGAACGGACACGCCAGCTGGTCAACGAGTGGATCCGCGCCCACTGCGACACCGTCGCAGACCTGGATCACGCGCTGCATGACCCAGCCGCGCCGACTGTCCTGCGGCCCGCCTACGACTCTGGCGATCACATCCATCCCAACGACGCGGGAGCCGAGGCCATGGCCGACATGCTCGCCAGAGTCATCACCACGTCCGCCTGAACGCAGCGATCGGGCGGGTGTCGGCAGCCGCCGACACCCGCCCGACAGCTGCCCAGCCTGCTGGACGAGGGCCACCTGGTCATGGCCTCGGTCCACAAAGAGATCCACCGCCCCGACCAGCCCGCCCCTGGCCCGGGGCGGGCACCTGGTCCTGCTCACCGGCCACGACGACGACACGCTGCACTTTCACAACCCCTCCGGCCACGCCACCCCAGCCCGGCGTGCGGCCCTGCCCATTACGGCGTTCGAGACCTTCTTCGACAACCGCGGCATCAGGATCCGCACATCCCTGGGACAGAACACCTGGGGCCCGGTGACGTGCGCCGTCAAGGGCCCCTCGTGCTCGCCTCCGTCAGAGCACGCCGACCACCAGGACGTCCCCCTCGAGGGAGAAGCGAAGGTGGCTCAGGTCCGGCACGTGCGCGACGGTGAGGTCACGACGGCCCTCGAGGGCGGGGCCGACGCCCACGCAGTCCATGCCTGCGGCCCCCGCGGCCCTGGCGCCGGCCTCGGCGTCCTCCACGACCAGGCAGTGCCGCGCGCCGCGGCCGAGCAGTCGCGCGGCCCACTGGTAGCCGGTCGGGTCGGGCTTGCCCACCGGCACGTCCTCCGCGGCGAGCAGGTGCGTAGGCGCGGGGAGCCCCGCCGCGCGCAGGCGCGCGGCGGCGACCGCACGCGTGCCCGAGGTCACCACGGCCCACAGCGTGGACGGCAGCGCGGCCAGCAGATCAGCGGCGCCGGGCAGCCCTCGTAGTCCCGCCGTGTCGCGCTCCTCCGTGGCCACGATGCGCGCGGTCTCGGCCTCGGCGTCCAGGTGCGGCGCCAGCAGCCGGATCAGGTCGATGTCGCGGCGGCCGTGCGACAGCGCCACCGCCTCGTCGCCGTTCAGGCCGTGCTCGGCCGCCCATTCCCGCAGGATGCGCTCGATCACGCCCAGCGAGTCGACCAGCACGCCGTCCAGATCGAACAAGATCGCTTCATACTTCCCTGACCACTTCATGCTGATCACACTATTATGGACGTCAATATCAACATTTTGGCATTGGGTAGGGATCGTGGACATCGTCGAAGAGGTCGGCCAGACCCTGGCCGCCAACCTGCGCGCCGCCCGCGGCCTGCGCGGCTGGCGGCTGGACGACCTGGCCGCGGCCAGCGGCGTGAGCCGCGGGATGATCCACCAGATCGAAACCGCTCGCACGCACCCCAGCGTGGCGACCCTGGCCCGGCTGTGCCACGCCCTGAAGATCCCGATCAGTGAGCTGGTGGAGACGCCCACGCAGCTCGGGTCGCTCGCCCGCCGCGCCGACGCCCTCGTCTCCCTGCACGGCCGCAGCACCACCGCGCTCCTGGTCGGCGACGGCCGCCACGAGCTGTGGGAGCACACGCTTGCCCCCGGCGACGCGATCCACGACACCGGGCACCCAGCCGGCACCAAAGAGCTCATCCACGTCACCGAGGGCGTCCTCCAGGTCGACATCGGCGGCGCCACCTTCGTCGTCCCCGCCCTCGACGCCCTCTCCCTGCGCGGTGACCGGCCCCACACCTATCGCGCCGCCGAGGACCGGACGACGCGCTACACCGTCGTGGTGATCTACATCGGCGCACACGACGGCCGCTATCCCAGAACAGCGCAGTGAACGCCTTCAGGGTGGGGGTGGGCGCCTCAGCGGCGGGCGAAGAGCGGCTCCCACGAGCCGGGTTTCTGGCTGTTCTCCCGGAACCCGGTGAGTGGCACCGCCTGCCTGCCGTCGACGCTCACCAGCAGCAGGCGGTTGCGGAACTCGCTTACCTCGCAACCGGCCGAGCCCTTGAGCTCGCACGCCCACGTGATCAGGTGGTCGTCACCGGACCAGGCGATGGCCTGCTCGATCCAGTGCCCCGCGACGGGCTTGAGGGGAGTGATCACGCCGGAGGACGTGTCCCGTACCGCCGCGATCGCGCTCCTGTCAGGGCTGTGGATGGCCGAGAAACGGCCACTGGGCGAGAGCCCGGCCTCCTGACCGGTGTCGGCCGGGTTCGGCGGGGTGGCGTGCGGTCTGCCCTCCAGGTCGTAGAACCGCCTGGGGGGCGGCGACGACTCGCTGTCGGTGTCCCAGTCCCAGATCAGGGTTCCGTCGTCGCTCCAGTGCAGGTCCACGCTCCGGCCCCAGGCGTCGCCGCCGGCCGGGAGCGGGCGGAATGACGCTTGACCGCCGGCCACGTCGACGACGGAGAAGCCGGTGCGCGTGACGGGGACGACCTCTCTCGACGAGCCGTCCTCGTCGAACACGCCTTGCTCGTTGGGGTTGGCGGTGTAGCTGACGAGCAGCAGCTTCCCGCCGTCGGGAGACCACTTGAGCTGGGAGGCGGGCTGCTCGAGGTCGATCCACCGCACCTGGCCCCCCGGCCCCAGCAGGCCGACCCGGCGGGCCTGGGGCTCCTCCAGCACCGCGACGTGTCCGCCCGCCGCCACGTCGACGGCGGCCCACGGGGTCTTCTCGTAGGTCGCGGTGCCGGGGTTGTAGAGGTACCAGGTCTGCTTGAGAATCTGCCGCGTGTCCGAGATCTTCTCGTAGTCCCAGGTGTAGTAGGCGTACATGGCCATCTTCTCGGTCGCCACCAGCTTGGTGGGCGGCGTGGCGTCCGGGTCGGCCGACACCTCCGGAGGTCCCGTCAGGGAGATCGCGGGATCGTCGGCGAGCTTCCCCTCGGCGAGGATGACACCGGACTCGCCACCGCTGCCCTGCACCAGGGCCGGCACGGTGAGAGCGGCCGCCACGACGGTCGCGGTGGCCCCTGCCATCACCGCGAACGCCTTGACCCTGTTCCGCCTGCGCCTGCGGAGCGCCCGATCGGCGAGCCCCTGCGGCACCGTGGCCTCCTCGGCCCACCGGCCGAGGGTGTCCTTCACGACATCGTCGATCTTCACGCCATCGCCTCCCCAACGATCTTGTACGGCTCGGCCAGCTCCGGCGCCAGGACCCGGAGCCTGGCCAGCGAACGATGGGTGGTGCTGCGCACGGTGCCCACGGAGCAGCCCAGAACCGCCGCGACCTCGGCCTCCGGCAGATCCTCGAAGTAGCGCAGGACCAGCACCGCCCGCTGCCTGGGCGCCAGCTTGGCCAGCGCGCGCCGGACGACGATGCCCACCTCGACGGCGTGCGTCGCGTCCTGGACGGTCCACTCCGGTGGCTCGGCGACCGTGGTCTCCCGGCGGAACGCCCCCCGACGCCACCAGGAGATCTGCTGGCGGTACATCACCTGGCGCACGTACGCCTCGGGCGCGTCCACGGCGTGCCACCTGGCGACCGTTTTGGCCAGCGCGGTCTGGAGCAGGTCCTCGGCCGCGTGCTGGTCACCGCCGGCCAGCAGGAACGCCAGGCGCATCAACGCGGGGGACCGCGCCGAAACGAAGTCGCGGAAACGTCGCTCTTCTGCGGCGTCCACGATCACCTCCACAGTTCGGTTGTCGCCCTTGAGACGCTCCCGGAGGGATGACGCTATGCCTCGGCCCCGACCTTTCCACCGGATCGTCGCCACCGCGGCCCTCTCGGAGACGGGATGCGCGTCACCGCCGAATCGAGGAGCAGGTTCGGCTGGTCCGTGGCCCGGGCGCTGCGTCGTCAGGTCCTGGTGGGCCCGGTTCGCTGCCCGCGGTATCTGGTGAGCATCTGGCTTCCGACGTCGACATAGCTGGTGAACAATCCGATCACCTCGTCGAGTCGCTCCTGTGCAGGGCCGGGATTCACCAGCGCCTCACCCTCGCGCAGGGCGGCTATCAAGGTTCTGGCCCGCACCTGGCTGGCCTCCAGCAGCGACTCGATTCCTCCAGTGGCTTCGACCAGGAGCCGCCGACTGCCGGGCTGTGGGATCACCTTGGCCAGTCCCCAGGAATCCAACTGCCGTACCGCGGTGCTCACCGCCCCCTTACTCAGGGCGAGCTCGGCAGCGATCGTGTCGAGAGAGAGCGGCTTCTCGCTGAGGAGCAGCAGCCCGTAGGTACGCCCGGTCGCGTGAGGGAGGTTCCATGAGGCCAGCAGGTCACCCACCGAGGTGATGAACGTCTGCCGCCCGTCCGCGCTCATCGCTGTGCCTGGTTCGGTGCCGGGATCGTGCGCAGGAACGCGTCGATCGCCTCATTGACCGCCTGAGGGTTGTCCTGGTTGGCGATATGGCCTGCGCCGGGGATGACGACCTCCTCGATGCCTTCGGTCTCGGCCCATCGGGGCATGGCCGAGGCGATGTTGCCGGTGCGGTCGTGCGCGCCACGTATCAGGCACAGGGGCACCGGTGTGCGATAGCCGGGGTCGGGGGAGAGGAATGCGACGGTTGCCCGCCACACCTGGACGAACTCCTTCTTCGGCAACTGGCCGAAGGCTCGTCGGGCATCGGCCTGCGCGTCCTGGGTGATCGCGGAGGCTTTGGCCATCAGCCGCGGAAGGACCCTGGCCGGCATCGTCGACAGCATCGGCGCGGCCGCCTTCACCAGCAGGCGCTCCTTCCAGGACAACGGTGCGGTGTTCGGCGTCGCGCCGATGACGATCAGGGCGCGGGCGAGGTCGGGATGCCGCTGGACGACGGCTTGGCTGAGGTTGCCGCCGAGGGACTGTCCCACGAGCACCGGCCGGTCCAGCGCCAGGTGCTCGATCAAGGCGCGCAGGTCAGCGATCGCCTGCTCGGCGGTGAACCGGACACCGGCCGACCGCGAGAGGCCGTGGCCGCGCATGTCCCAGGTGACGACGCGATATCCCCGGGCATGCAGGTAGTCCCGTTGGGCGTCGAACATCACGTGGTCGGCCCCGGCCCCGTGGGAGAACACCAGCGGGATGCCGTCGCTGCCGCTGTCGGCGTAGCGCAGGTCGCAGCCGCGGAGAGAGAGCGTGGACGATAGATTCACCATGTTCTAAATATAGTGAACAAGCACCTCCTCGGTCGTCGGAGGCCGGGCGGTACGGCTGCACGTGTGTGATCAGCACCAGCCACAGTCGGTCACGTCCCAGCTATCCCCACGGAGTGACGACGGAGACCTCCGTGAACAGCGTGTCCACCGCCTCCAGGAGAATCAGGCATCCTGCTATCCAGACGATCCAGCTCGCCACTGCGCGGGATCCGGAGGAGAGCTTGTCCTGCCACCGTTCGAACCGTTCACGCAGCCGTTCGCCCAGGGCGGCCCAGGCGACAAGGAGCAGGATGCCTGGGATCACCATGATGGTCACGTACACGCCGAGGAGCGGCGACCACTGGACGGCAGGCAGGTCGGCAGAGGTCATGATGCCGATCGCGCCGAAGTACGGCACGGCGGTGGCGAACTCGAACAGCCAGGTCCCCAGCCCTAACAGCAGCATCGATCGCATGGTGAAGGACCGAGCCCGGATGGACGCACGTTCGGGGTTCTTGTCGGGGATGAAGTAGCTCCCCACGATGAGCGCGGCGCCGAGGACGGCCTGGCCCCAGGCCCACACGGTGTCATCGACACGTGGCGCGACAGCGCCCAGGCCGACCATGAGCAGTACGCCCAAGGCGAAGTAAGCGATCGCGACCGATCCGAGGTAGACGCCAAGCAGCGCGCCCATGCGATGCGGCCTGGTCAGCAGCAGATAGAGCGTTATCCCGATCACGGTGGGGCTCAGCGTGTCGAGCAGGGCCAGTCCGAGCACCGCCCCGATCGTCTCGATCGACAAGACTGTCTCCCTTCGGGAGCCGACAAGCCGTAATAACACGTCCGTGTCAGTTAAAATATCACAGGCGTGTTAGCATGGGGAGGTGCCACGACTCGTTGATCACGACCGGCGACGGGCCGAGCTCGGCGAGGCTGCCATCCGGGTGATCCTGCGCGAAGGCCTTGCCGGCGTGACCGTCCGTGGAGTCGCCACCGAAGCCGGCTGGTCCACCGGGTCTCTGCGGCATTACTTCCGCAATCAGCACGAGTTGCAGGCCTACGTCGTACAGGCCACCACCGACACCCTCCGTCGAAGGGTCCTCCCACGCGTCCAGCGGCCCCGCGCTGCGAGTTCGGTGGTCGAAGGGATCGCCACGATCGTGGAGGAGATGCTGCCGCTCGATGCCGACCGGCGTGAGGAGTACGCGCTGTGGTCAGCGGTCGTGGCATGGGAGCGTCAACACCCTCCGGAGGGAGGCTCTGTGACGTGGAACGACCAACGAGCGGTGTACCGGCAATGCATCGCCGCCCTCTGTGCATACGAGCCGGTCCGCGAACCGGGCCAGGCCACGCTTCCGCACCCTGATGCCCAGGTCGAGCTCTGGGCGGCGCTCCTGCACACATTCGTCGACGGACTCGCCGCCCAGATCATGAACACGCCCGGCGAAGTGTCCGCCGACACTGCCGCACAACTGCTGCGTTCACTTTTGCAAGCCGTACCTCATGCACGGCCAGATCAGGGTGCGCACCGACCGCGAGCGGAAAGCGCAACGCAGGTTCACTGACGGCTGTTCCGACCCGTCGACCCCGAACGCCGCGCCCGATCCAGGCCCGCATGATTGCGGCTGCCGGCCAGTGCCCGCGAATTTCGGCTTCGCACCCGGACGGCATGCCGCCCGGGTGCGCGCGTAGCGGGTCGGCTCCGCCGGCGAGCAGGGACGCGGTGAAGTCGCTGGACGTGGTGGTCGTGGGGGGTGCCGGTTCGCCAACGCGTCATGGGCCGCCACACCTGAAGGCTGACCTTCTGTCATGCCGCAGAGACCTCAACCGCAAGGCCCGTCGGAGGGCCGGGCTGATCTGAGCGTCAGTCGGTCGGTGAGGTGCCGCAGAGTGCGTTGTCGATCAGGCGGGCAGTGGCTTGGCCCTGCTCTCGTGTGCCGGGGTAGGTGGTGCGTGAGACGATCACGCTGGTGCGGCCGTCCTGTGTGACAGCGTTGTCGGTGATGAACCCGGGTGTGCCGCCGGGGTGCGACCAGGCCGTGACCCCGCAACTCAGTTGCTGCTTGGCCATGCCCAGGCCGAACTCCCTGCCGGGCGCGCCGATGGGAATCGTGGTCGTCATCTTCTTCAGCTGTTGCGGCGCCAGTAGCTTCCCGCCCAGCAGCGCACGCCAGAACCTGCTCAGGTCGCCGGTGGTGGTGATGGCCTCGCCCGCCGCGCCGGCCCAGCCGAGACTGAGCAGGGTGGCGCGGAACGGCCGGGAGGTCTTGGCGTCCTGGGTGTAGCTCTGCACGTGGGGCTTGGGCAGGAGCGGGGAGTCGCCGGGCAACGTCGTGTTCCGCAGCCGCAGCGGCGTGATGATCCGGCGCTTCACCTCCTTGCGCCAGGAGTTCCCGGTGGCCCGCTCGATGACCAGCCCGGCCAAGAGGTAGTTGATGTTCGAATAGCTCCAGCGGGAGCCGGGAGCGAACAGCGGGCGGTGGCCGGCGCTGAGAGCCACCAGCCGCCGCGGGTTCATGCGCAGGAACCGGTAGGTGCGGTAGCCCTGCTCGGTGTGCATCTTCTTCTCGATGTCGCCCACGGAGTCATAGAGGCCGCTGGTGTGCTGGAGCAGGTGTCTGATGGTGATCGCGCGCCCGTCGTTGCCGTTGCCGCGCACCAGCCCGGGAAGCCATCGTTCGACGCTGTCGTCAAGGGACAGGCGGCCCTCCGCCTCCAACTGCAGGATCACAGCGGCGACGAAGGTCTTGGTGTTGCTGCCCATCCGGAAGTGCCCGTCGAGCGGGATCGGCACGTTGCGGCCCAGCACCGCCGTACCGCTCGCCGCGGCCAGGTCACCGCCGGGTGAGACCACCCGCGCCTGCACTCCCAGCGTGCCGGCGTCGCGGATCGCATCCAGATCCGCCTGCAAGGCCACCCGATCGTATCCGGGCGACGATGCGTGAGCCGGACCCACCGCCGGCGCACCGACGGACGCGGCCACGGCCGCTGACGCCACGACCGCATGGAAACGACGCCAGCCCACACTCTTCATAATCATTCTTTGCCTCCCGGCAGATTCGATGCTGCCCACCATGGGTGTCTGGTGGAGTAGCCGGTCAGGGCGCGGATCACGATGTCCTTCGGCGGACGGACTGGAATACGAACGTCTGCCGGGCGCTCCCGCCCGATATCCACTCCATCACTGCGAGAGGCGGCAAACCTCCTGGCAACGGATGATCCGGATCGGGGCCCTGGATCCTTCCCTTCGGCCCACGACCAGGACCCTGGTCCTGGTCCGGATACGGCTCCGCTGACTGCCGCAGCCGGTGCTGCAACCCGGTGGCGGCGCTCAACCGCCTCCAGCGTCACCGGGCCGTGATCGCGAGATACGCGACAAGCTCGCCGTCCGCTACGAGGGAACCGTGCTGGTCGCAGTCCTCAACGAGATGCTGTGACGCCCGCTCGACGCGGCACCACGGTCGTGTGGCGGCCAAGAGTCCGGGCAGTGCTGTGCGCTCGTGATGGGATCAACCCTCGTGAACCCGATGAAGACCCCTTTCCGCGATGTGAGTGATCTGCTGGTCAGGATGGAGCAGAACCTGGCCGAGCATGCCTGCCATCTGCACCGCCAGGTCAAAGGCGCGACCGTCTTGGAGATCGACGACCTCCTGGTCGCCGACAGCGGTCTCGACGACGACACGTTCAACATCGTCGCGGCGGCCCGCTTCACCTCCGACACCGCCGAGGAACGGATCACCGAGACGATTCGGACGCTGGCCGTCACCGGCCGTCCCTTCTCCTGGTGGGTGGGCCCTGCCTCCACGCCGGATGACCTGACCGCCCGCCTTTCGGCGGCCGGTCTGCCGGCCACCGAACATGAGACGGCCATGTGGGCCGATCTGGAGGACCCCATGCCCCAGCCGTCCGCGGACGGACTGGATATCCGCCCGGTGACCACACCCGAACAGCTCTCCGACTACGCCACGGTCATCGCCGCCAACTGGGACCCGCCCGCCGGAACCGTGCGCCGTTTCTTCGACCGGGCCGCCCCCCAGGCGCTGGCCGCCGACTCCCCGGCCCGCTACCTGGTTGGCTACGTGGAGAACCGCCCGGTCTGCTCGGCCGAGGTGTTCCTCCACGCGGACGTGGCCGGGCTCTACAACATCTGTACCCTGGCCACCCACCGCCGACGCGGCTACGGAGGCGCCATCACGCTCGCCGCCCTGCACACCGCCCGCCACCACCACCGCATCGCGGTCCTCCAGGCATCCACGGACGGCGAGCCCGTCTACCGCCGTCTGGGCTTCCGCTCCTGCGGCCAGTTCACCGAATACGCCGTGACCCCTGTGAACCGCCCCAGTTGACCATCGGGCGCCCCCGACATCCGCAAAGTTCACGAGGCGGACCGGCGTCAGGTGCCGAGTGCGGTGCGCGGTGTGCCGGCCGTCAGTCGGGTGTCTCGGTCGACTCGGCCGACTCGGCGTCGTTGGTCGACGCGTAGTCTGGACCCGCGACGTCGAGGCCGAGATCCTCCCGCTGCTGCGCGAGCTCGGCATCGGGTTCGTGCCCTACTCCCCGCTCGGCCATGGCCTGCTGACCGGCCGGATCCGCACCGTGGAGGACTTCGCCGATGACGACTGGCGCAAGACCAACCCGCGGTTCACCGGCGAGAACTTCCAGCGCAACCTGCGCATCGTCGACGAGGTGCAGGCCATCGGCGCCGAGATCGGAGCCACCCCGGCACAGACCGCGCTGGCGTGGCTGCTGACCCCGCGGCGACGACATCGCCCCGATCCCCGGAACGCGGCGGGTCTCGCGCGTCGAAGAGAACACCGCCGCCGCCGGCATCGAACTCAGCGCCGCTCAGCTCGACCGCTTGAACAACCTCACGCCGGCCGCGGGCGAGCGCCATGACGAGGCGAACATGGCCAGCATCGACCGGTGACTGTCGGCGCCGCTGCAGATCTACTGCGCCTTCGGCGGCTGGTAGCACGTTCGTCAACGGCGCCCCGTGTTCGGCGTCGATGGCGTGGGGGAGTGGGGCCCATCCGTCACCGGCGGCTGGTCGCGTACCTCACCAGCAGATCTGCCAGTTCCTTCGGACGGCTGAGCGCGACGCAGTGCGCGGCCGCGATCTCGTCCGGGACGATGTTGAGACGCTCAGATACCAGCCGGCGGAAGAAGGCGGGCGGGAAGAAGCGATCCTGGTCGCACAGCACGAAATGCGTCGGGACGTCTGGCCATGCCTTGAGTGGCCACGGCGAGTTCATGGCGGCCTCGGACGGGTGCGCACGCTCCTTGCTCAGCGCCTGCTCGGCCAGTTCGCGCGGCACGTCGTGGTAGAAGCTGACGTACGGGTCTTCGTTGCCGGTCGCGCCGCCGTCACGGGCGGCCTGCTCCCGTACGGCTTCGCGGTAGCCGGTGTTGGACCACCAGTCCCGGGGGGCCTCGCCAGGGGAAGGGATCATGCCGGCGACCAGGACCAGGACATCGGCCCGGAGCCGGTCGGCGACCAGGGGTGCGGTGAATCCGCCGAACGACTGTGCCACGACGGCAAGATCCTTGCGGTCGCCGACGGCGTCGACCACGGCATCGGCGTAGTCGGTCAGGGTCGCGGAGTCGTCGTCGCCCGGAAGGTCGGGGGCGACGGTGTCGTGCCCGCGGGTGCGCAGCTCGGCTTCCACCAGATGCCAGTACCAGCCGACATCACCTGCGCCATGGATCAGAACGAACGTACTCATGGGTGGCGTTCCTTGGTCTCGGGGGTGGACCTGCAACGGAACCGTTTCGTACGGTAAGCGCCTTCCCGCAGGCGGACCCTGGCCTCTTGATCACGATGCACAGGGCGCAGTCGCCGTGGTTAGGAACAAGTTCATGAACGCTGTGTAACGGTCTCATCGCTTATTGGTTGGGCTGTACGGGTTTGATCCTACGGTGCGGCCATCACCGACGCTGTGCGGTGGCTGCGCGAGCGAGATGTGCTGCTGCCGGGGGTGTCGCGCCTGGCGCGAGATTCCGGAGGGCAACGGGGGAGCGCGCGGGGAGATCGTGCGCATCGAGGACATCGCGGTCTTGGTGACCAGCGGTTAAGCCTTCGGCCGGGACCGCGCTGCGGATCTCGTGTCCTGGTCGCTTTCGCCAGCGCTCGGCTGACCGCTCGAGGAGTGTCCTGGATCAGTCGGCTGCGTCCTCGGGGCCACGCCCGTTCGCGGGCAGGTCGGGCTTCTCCTCGGTCCAGCGAGTCTCTTTGACCACTTCGTAGGAGAAGCCGGCCGCACCCTGCCTCGACGGGCCCGGTGCGTTGGTGTGTTCCAGCGCTAGTGGCAGCCCGGTTTCGGCGTCCACCACGAGCCGGTCCACGCCCTCCGACTGGCCTGTGTCGGTTGTGCGCGGGATGCTGACGGCCCGGCCGCGGCGGCCGAGCGGGTCGGTGACCTCGCCGACGGCCGTCACGCCGGGCAGGGACGCGATCATCCGGTACGCGGCGGCCCGCACCTTCGGCGACACCGGGAAGCGCATGATGATGTGCACACCCATGTCGTAGAGCCGCAGGTCGGCGTCCTGGCCTTGGCTCAGGGGCGGTACGCTGCCGTCCGCGGCGCGCTTCTTGATGACCGACTCCAGGTAGTCCCGGAGCCCTTCAGGGGTCGCCGGCAGCTTGCCCAGCCGGTCCGGGGTCATCGGCTCGCCGTTGGTCAGCATGCCCAGTGACCCGCCCGCGTCCTCCCTCCGTGCCTCGCGCGGGCCCGCAGCGGCGGTGACCGTCTGGCTCTCCGTCACGAAGGACCTACCGCCCTCGGTGATGCGCCTCCCCGGGTACGTCCAGGTCTTCGGTGAGCCGTCGGCGCGCCATGCCTCCTTGTCCTCCGGGGTGGCGGGTTTGGCCCCGAGGAACTGAGTGATCAGCCAGGTGGGCTTGCCCGCCTCCGGGGACGCCCACAGCTCCTCGGAGTAAGCCTGCTCCAGCAGGTACTTTCCGTTCGGGGCGGGCAACGTGCTGCCGCTGACGACACGGTTCACCCAGTAGTCGCCGTTCGCAGAAGTCTTCGCAACCGACGTCGCGGCGGCAAGCAGGATCTGCCGGGCCGACGGCTTCGCGTCGGGCCGTGCAGACGAGCCGGTGGACGCGTCCGCCGAGGGCGGCTGGGCGAGGGTGGTGGAGTCCGGGCCGCCCGGGGCCGTGCCCGACGTAATCACCACGATGACGGCGGACGCCGCGCCGAGCAGCCCCACACCGAGCGCCGTCCACCTAGCCGTGCGCAGCGCCCCGCGGCGGCGCCCCGCCTCGGCTGACGCCCGGCGCGAGCGAGGGGAGGTCTGCGTGGCCATGTGAAGGTTCACCTGAGGGTTCGGGGTGGTCGTCTGGGCGGTGAAGGAGGCGACGAGCCGGGCACGGCCCTCGGCGGTCACCTGCGGGGAGGGCGGGGGCGCGGAGAGCAGGTCCCGCACCGCGTTCAGGTCATCCATCTGCGTCTCCAAAGTCTTCGTGCATCGGGTTGACGCCGCCGAGGGCACCGCGAAGCTTCCTGCGGGCGCGGTTGAGCCGGGATCCGACGGTGCCCGGGGGGATGTCGAGGGCCTGGGCGATCTCCTCGTAGCCGAGCCCGGCCAGGGCCGTGAGGATCAGTACGTCGCGGTCAGCCTCGGAAAGCGCCGCCAGCGCGGACGCGAGCTGGCCCTGCACGCCGGCGGCAGCCAGGCGCTGGGCCACGAGATCCTCGTGGCCGGGGTCCGTCACGCGCTCGACCGGCGTCCGCTGCAGGGCCTGCAGGCGGCGGGTCTCGCTTCTGCGGTGCTGGGCGACCAGGTTGGTCGCGATCCCGTAGAGCCAGGCCCGTACCTGGCCGCGCGCGCTGTCGAAGCTCTCCCGCTTGCGGAACGCCACAAGGAACGTCTCTGCGGCGAGATCGTCTGCGACCTGCGTCCCCAGCCGCCCGGCTACATACCGGTAAATTTCAGGGAAATAGCAATCGTAGAGAACCGCGAACCGGTCGGGGAAACGGCGAGACTGCTCGACGAGCGTGGCGTCGTCAACCTCTTGCGGGGGGTGGGAGACCCTCGGCCAGGCCGTCATGCGCCCGCCCGTCGGCCGGCTACGGGGGTATGTTCACTGTGGTTCACACCATTACTCCGCCGTACCCCGGATTCCTCTTCACGAGCGCCCGACGCACCCTCCTCGGTGAGCGCCTCGGAGGTGTGGACCGGGGGACGTGGCTGAACACCCGGGGGGAAGTTGCCGACCATGCGGCCCAGCCACAGGTCGTACTCCAGGGTTGAGGAACCGGCAGACAGCCGCTATCGCCGAGAAGGATCATGGCAGGTAGTCGTCGTTCTCTCTCCTGCGGAGAGCCCGCTCGGCTGAAGGATGGTTGTGAAACTGCCCCTCGGATCTTATACCGGCCTGTTTCATAGGCACTCTCAGCGTCCCGACGCCTCCAGTCCGCAAGCCGGGATCGGCCTGGGCCGAGCTGCCCCGCCCGGCGGCGGCCGGCGCCGCACCGGCCGGGCACGTGCGGATCGGCTATGCCCGCGCCTCCACGATCCGCCAGTCTCTGGACACCCAGCTTGACTCCCTCAAGACCGCAGGCGTCACCCGGATCTTCTCCGAGAAGATCTCCACCCGCGCCACGAGCCGTCCCGAACTCGAACGGACCGTCGCCCTGGCCCGCGAACTGCGCGCCTCGGGCGTCGCGGTCACCCTCGTGGTCCACGAGCACAAACGGCTCGGCCGCGGCATCGAACTCGCGGCGCTGGCCGAACAGCTCAAGGCCGGCGATATCGGCCTGGAGTTCCTCACCGGTGAACTGCAGGGATCGCACGACCCGTCCGGGATCGTGTTCACCGGGCTGGCCGCCCTGTCCGGGATGGAACGCGAATACATCCGCGACCGCACCCTGGAAGGCCACGAATCCGCCCGCACCCGCGGCAAAACCATCGGCGGCGCCGCCGTCACCGACGACGCCATGCTGTCGATGGCCCGCCCGGTGATGGACGGCGTCGGTTCGATCGGTGTCAGCGTCGAGAGCTCCGCCCCGCCTGACGGTCGGCATCGCGCTCACCGGGGGGTGCCGGTGAGCGCGTTCGCTACCGCAACGACGTCGTCGCCAGCCGCGGATACGCCGTGATCTCCGCCTCCGTGAACCGCTCGGTCACCCACTGACCGCGCGAGAACAGCTCGGTCTGGTCGGCGTGATGCGGCGAGGCCGAGTTGGCCGACAGCGAGTACGTCAGCATGGTGCGGGTGCGCGGCCCGGCCGGCGTCAGCTCCACGGCCATCAGGAAGCTGGAGCCGGTGTTGACGTCCGGATAGCGGCCTTCCTTGTCGAGCGGGCCGCCGGTGCGGATCCGGTCGAAGCAGCCCTCACCCTCGGTGCAGCCCGGCACCGGGACGGCGCCGTACCGCTGGGCCTGCCCCGGCGTGAGCGTCAGCGCGATGTCGTTGGCCGTGAAGAATCGCACGGCGTCGGCCAGCGCGGTCGCCACCACCGGGTTGGCGATGTCGAGCCCGCGGGGCGTGGTGAGCGGGTGTTCTGGATCGAACGGCACCTTCCACCAGCTCTTCGGCGGGACGACCGCGCCGTCGGGCCGTCTGTGCGGGCGGTTCAGGTTAAGGAAGAACTCGCGCCACAGGATCGCGCCACGGCTGCCGAGGCGGGCACGCCCGTCCCAGGCCGCCAGCGTGGCGCAGGCCCGGCGGACGTCGATCTTCTCGCCATCGCTCGCCGTCATGAAAGGCTTGGCCCGGCACAGCACGCGCAGACCCGGGCGGAGCAGTTCGGCGCCCAGGTTGCGCTTGCCGGTGGCCGTCTGCTGGAGGGTCTCCAGCGTGAAGCCGGGGGCGCCGAGCCCGTCGTCGCCCGACAGCCGCTGGGCGATCATGTCGAGGCCGACCCTGGTGCGCAGGTCCCGTTCCGTACGGGCGTCGCCGTAGATGCGCGGATAGTCCGTGAGCGGGGCCTTCGGGTTGGTCAGCCAGGGGCTGGCGTTGGCGTTGGTCACGTAGTCGGCGCGGGTCAGCCGGGGCTGGGCGGCGGGGCCGAAGATGCCCGGCTCGACCGCGTCCGCGTCCTTGCCCCACAGGCAGGCCGACGTGGAGCCGTCCAGGACGAGCATCTCGGGGTCGTCCTTGGCGCGGCAGCGCGCCGCCTGCTCGTCGGTGACGTGCGGGACTACCGAGGCGTCGGCGAAGTACGCCTCGCCGCCGGCGTCCGCGGCGAGCGTGTAGACGAAGGGCATGCCCTGGTAGGTGTCCTGCGCGCGGCGCAGCGCGGCCAGGTCGCGGGCGGCGCCCATGGCCAGCCACTCGTCGGCGAAGCGCAGGTTGGCGGCGTTGACGTCGGCCAGGGCGATCGCCGTCTTCTCCGTCCAGCCGGTGGCCAGCACTGGGCCGTAGCGAGAGGTGTACAGGGTGGTGGTGACGGCTCGGGTCGCGCCCTTGGCGTCCGAGACGGTGACCGACACCTCCTGCCGGCCCATCGGCTCGGGCCGGCCGTCCACCAGGTACGAGGTGCGCTGGCCCGGCACCAGCTTGAGTTGGTACAGGGTGAAGCGCTGGGCGTGGGAGACAGTGTGCGTCCAGGCCACGCCGGCGTTGTGGCCGATCTCGACCATGGGGGTGCCGTACAGGCTGCCGCCCGACACGTCGAGCACGCCCGGGATGGTCAGGTGGACCTGGTAGAAGCGGCGGCTGCCGTTCCAAGGGAAGTGGGGGTCGGCCAGCAGCATGCCGTGGCCGTCGCGGGTGGCCTCGAGCCCGATGGCGTAGGCGTTGCTGCCGGGGGCGCTCACCGTCTTCGACGGGACCTTCCTGTGTGGCTGGTTCGTCTCCTTCTTGCCCTCTTGCTCCTCCGCCTGCCCCGAGGCGGCGATGGCCTCCTTGAACGAGGAGCTGCCGCCCAGGCGGCCGAGGTCGAGCAGGTTCGTCCAGACGTCCGTGGCGGTGATGGGGCCGACCCACTCCTTGCCCCGGCAGGCCGGGTCGGGCAGCTTGGCCACGCCCGTGTCGCTCAGGTAGCGGTTGAACCCGGCGACGTAGCCGTCCACGAGCGCGCGCAGCTCGGTGCTGGGGCCGTGGGGCGCGGGGCGGGCGAGCACCCGGCGCAGCACGCCCGACGCCTGGACGCTCTTGTAGTACACGTCACTGGCCAGGTTGGAGACCGGGTCGATGGCGTCGTCCGACATCGCTTCCGCGCCGAAGTAGCGCGACCGCTCGCCGCGCAAGGTGAGCACCCACGAGGCCATGACGCACAGGTTGTCCTGCGCGAAGGCGTAGCCGTAGCCGTAGCCGAGGCCGCCGTGGTCTTTGGCGGAGATGTGCGGGATGCCGTACTCGGTGCGCCTGATGTCGGCGGCGTAGTGGCCTTCGGCGGCTCGCGCCGGCGCGGGCGCCGCCACGAGGAGGGCGCCGACCAGGGCCGCCACGAGCGGTGCGGCCAGCCGCCGGACAAGTGTCATGATCATCGAGGGTCCCTATTCGAAGCGGGCATTGTCAGGCGCGGTCACGCGTCTGAGCAGTGGCAGGCCGGCGAGGATCACCAGGAGGGCGGTCAGCAGCCCGCCGCCGACGGTCAGGAAGTAGGCGGGGCCTGGCAGCGCCGCCGGCGCGCTCCTGATGGCCAACTGGTCGATCACCGGCTCGGCCACGCCGAAGCCCGCGGCCGCCGCCACCAGGGCGGCCAGCACCACCGGGGCAGCCGTCTCCAGCAGCACCACCCTGGACAGGGTCCGGGTCGGTGTGCCGCACAGCCGCAGCAGCGTGAACGGCTGCCTGCGCTCCACCACGCCGCCGGCGACCGCCACCAGCAGGCCGCAGCCCGCCACCAGCAGGGTCAGCGCGACGATGGCCAGCGCGACGCGTTCCACCTGGTCCAGCAGGACCGCGCGGGCCTGGGCCACCTCGGCGAACGTCTGCGGCATCTCGGCGCTGCCGGAGCGGGCGACGTACGGCGTGAGCAGGGAACGGATCTGCTCACGGACGGCCGGGTCGTCCGTGCGGATCAGTATCGCCGCCAGGGGCAGGCCGGCTGAGGCGGTCTGGTCGTCCTTTCCTGAGTCGCCGGAGCTACTGGCTGGGGGAGGGTTGGCCGCGTCCACGATCGGCAGGTTGCGGTCGACGGAGAGCATGTTGTCGCTGGTCAGCAGCCGATTGAAGTCGGCTGTCGCCGCTGGGGTGCCCGGGGCGCACCGGCCGAGCGCAGGGAAGCTGGTCAGGGCGTCGCATTCGACCACGTGGCCGAGCAGGAAGTCGAGCCGGCAGCCGGGGCCCGGGTCGCACGGCGGAGGCCCTCCGGGCGAGGCCGGTGTGTCGGCCCTGCGGTACACCGGCAGTACGGTGACGCCGGGATGGGCGCGTACCTTGGCGATCAGCTCGGACGCTGTGCCAGGCGGCAGAGGCAGGCCTTCGGCGGCCCCGCCGTACCCGAACGACGCCCGCATGACCTCGTTCAGCGTGCCGCCGCCCGCCGCCTTCTGGCCCGAGACGACGGCGGGGACGATGCCGGCGACGGCCGTGCCGATGAAGACCGCCAGCACGATCCCGTTCACCGACCGGAAGGCGCTCTTCGGGTCGGCCGCCAGCCGCTGCGCGGCCAGCAGCGTCGCCGCGCCGGACGTGACTCGGGCGGCCAGCCGCGCGGCCAGCATCGTCAGCCACGGCCCGGCCACCACGAGACCGACCATGATCAGCGCCAGGCCGACGTCGACGAGCACCGCGTTCGGGTCATTGCCGCCCGCGAACACCGGGCCCGCGAACAATCCCAGCCCCGCCAGGAGCGGGAGCACCCGCCACCAACCCGGAGCGGAGGCCCGCACCTTGCGTGCCGCGCCGAGCGGCGTGATCCGCACCCGGCGCAGCGACCACAGGGCGGCGCCGGCGGCGGCGAGCGGCACGCCCGCGACCACGGCGGCGTACTGCAGCGCGGTGGGCGCGACCATGTCAGGGAAGAAGCGGGAGCCGGTGATGGCGACGCCTGCCAGCGCGGGCCGCAGCGCCTGGAAGACCGCGATGCCGGCGAGCGCGCCCAGCAGCGCGCCGAGCGCCGCGTCCACCGAGGCGATCGCGCTGATCTGGCGCGCGGTGGCGCCCGCCAGCCTGATCGCCGCGAAGCGCGCCTCGCGGCGGGCGGCGGCCAGGCGCGTGGCCGTGCCGACGAGGACGAGCAGCGGGAAGATCAGGCCGATGGCGGCGATGCCGAAGCCGTGCTCGTAGAGGGCCGTGGTGTCGTCCCCGACCGGGCTGGTGGCGACGGCGTCGACCGCCACGGTGCCGGCCATGGCGGCCAGCCCGTCGGGGGTCTGGCCGACGACGACGACCAGGTCATCAGGGCCGGACAGCGCCGCCCGTCCGATCAGGCCTGCGCGGGTGCCGGGGAAGCGGTCGGCGAGCTGCTCGCGCGGCACGGCGTCCATCAGCTCGGCGAGCGCGGGCGAGACGTAGTACCGCCCCGCGCCGGGCAGAGCGGGCACGCCGGGCATGGTCGGCGCGGGTGTTCTCGCATCCAGGACGGCGACGTCGAGCCGCTTGATGGGGCGGCCCGCGTAGGAGTCCTGGCGATAGTTCCACAGCACGGCGCCCGGGGTGGCGCCCAGCGCCCAGCCGCCCGGCGCGGAGCCGGTCGTGCACTCCCAGCATGGGCGGCCCGCGGTGACCTGGAAGGCGTTGAACAGCGCCACCGTGGACAGCAGCACCGTCACCCCCATCGCGACGGCCGTGGTGACGAGCGCCAGCCGGACGGCCGCCTCCCGGCCGCCGCGCAGCGACAGCCGCAGGCCCAGCCAGAGCGTCATCGGACGGCCTCGCTGGCGTAGGGGTCGGTGACCTTGCCGTCGCGCACCATGACCTCCCGGTCGGCGCAGGCGGCGACGCGGGCGTCGTGGGTGACCACGATCACGGTCGTGCCCTCCTGGCGGGCCAGGCTGACGAGCAGTTCCATGACCTTCTCGCCGGTGAGCGAGTCGAGCGCGCCGGTGGGCTCGTCCGCGAAGATCACCTTGGGCCGTGTCACCAGCGCCCTGGCGATCGCCACCCGCTGCGCCTGCCCTCCGGACAGCTCGCCGGTGCGCCGCTCGCCCAACTCGTCCAGCTCCAGCCGCTCCAGCCAGCCGCCGGCCCGCTGGTAGGCCTGCTTGCGCCTGGCCTTGCCGAGCAGCAGCGGCAGGGCGACGTTGTCGGCCACCGTGAGCTCCGGCACCAGCTGGCCGAACTGGAAGACGAAGCCGAACGTGGTGCGGCGCAGCTCGGACCGCCTGGCGTCGCTCAGGAGGTCCAGCCGCCGCCCGTCGAACCAGACCTCACCGGCGTCGGGGGTGAAGATGCCCGCCAGGCAGTGCAGCAGCGTGGACTTGCCGGAGCCGCTCGGGCCCATGATCGCTAAAATCTCTCCCGCCGTCACGGACAGGCTGGCCTCGCGCAGCGCCTGCGTCCGGCCGTAAGAGCGGTCGATGGAACGGGCCTCCAGCAGCGGGCCCGGCGCTGGAAGGGCGTCGACGGTCATGCGCGGCGCACCATTTCCGACAGCGCGCCCAGCCGGGCCGTGGTCACATCGATCCAGCGCAGGTCGGCCTCCAGATGGAACAGGGCGTGGTCGGCCAGCAGGGCGTCCACGAGGGCGCCGCTGCGTTTGATCTCTGACAGCTCGCGCATGCGCCGCATGTGCGTGGCGCGCTGGGTGTCGAGGTAGCTCTGCGCATCGTGGCCAAGCATCAGCGCCAGCACGACCTTCGTGAACAGCACCGTCTGCAGGAACGGCTCCGCCGCTACCGGCTCGGCCAGCCACACCTCCACCTCCTGCTTGCCGAGCGGGGTGATGGCGTAGCGCTTGCGGTCAGGGCCGTCGCCTGGCTCGCTCTGACCGGCCGTGACCTTGCCGTCCCTGGCCAGGCGGCCGAGCGTCGAATAGACCTGTCCGAAGGGGAGCGGCTTGCCCCTGCCGAAGTAGGTGTCGTAGCCGCGCTTCAGGTCGTATCCGTAGCTGGGCTCGCGGTCCAGCAGGCCCAGGAGGGCCAAGGGGACTGTCATGGCAGATCACTATATACCGGAGGTATATACGCGAGGTACACATGCGGGACCCGGCGAGTGGCCGGGATCGGGCATCGCAACCGTGGTCGGTCACCGCACCCCGGGCTCGGTGTGCCCGACGATCGCCTGGATGACCGTGTCCCACACCTGGCACGGCGGCATCTGGTGGCCCATGCCGGGCAGCGGGATCAGCGAGGCGCCGGGGATCTCGCGGGCCAGGGCCTCGGCGTGGCCGTAGGGGAAGAGCGGGTCCTCGGTGCCATGCAGGACCAGGGTCGGTGCGGTGATCTCGCCGAGGCGGGTGCGGATCGGCTCGCCACCCTCGATCATCCAGTGGTTCGACGCGGCGGCCGGAACCGGGCTGCGGTCGAACGCGCGCCCGGCGGTGCGGCGTACCCGGTCCTCGTCGACCGGGATCGTGCCGGAGAAGGCGTGCTCGGCGGCGAGGAAGTACGCGATGACCGCGTCACGGTCGGACCAGTCGGGGGCGGTGGCCGGCTCCGCGAACATCTTGGCCAACGCCTCGCTCATCGGCGGCAGGTCGGGATTGTCTGGCCCGCCGGGCCCGCCGGGGCTGGTGGACATCAAGGTGAGCGACAGGACCCGTTCCGGGTGCTCGAGGCCGAGCCGCTGTGCGAGCCCCCCGCCCATCGAGATGCCCACGATGTGCGCTGCGGCCAGGCCGTACGCGTCGAGCACGCCGACCGCGTCGGCGAGCAGGTCATCCTGTGTGTACGTCGGCGCGCCGACGGGGAACGTCGTGGAGCGGCCGGTGTCGCGGGTGTCGTAGCGGATCACATAGCGGCCGGACGCGGCGAGCCGGGCGGTGAAGTCGTCGTCCCACCAGTCCATCGACGCCTCCGCGCCCGAGATGAGCAGGATCGCGGGGGTGCTCGGGTTGCCGAAGGCCTGGACGGCCAGGTCGACATCGTTGGCGTGCACCGTCTCCTCCCGTGGGGCCAGGGACGGATTCGTGGTCGGCCGGCTGTCGTGCATGGTGTGCCTCCTGGGTCGGGTCGAGCGTGCCTCGCCGTGACCCTACTTCTAAAATCGAAGTGGGTGCTACTATTTTCATAGTCAAATTTGGCCGACTACGGACGTGGTGGCGATGGAGAGCGCGAAGATCCCTGAGGAAACCTCCGAGAAGATCGGCGAGAAGGTCGGAAAGCGCACGTACGGGCAGGCGTGTCCCATTGCCCACGCGCTCGACATGATCGGCGAGCGCTGGGCGCTGCTGGTGGTGCGGGAACTGCGCCTCGGGCCACGCCGCTACGCCGACCTGCAGGCCGCCCTGCCCGGACTGGGCCCCAGTGTGCTCGCGCAGCGGCTACGTGACCTCGAGGCGGTCGGCGTTCTGCGCAGGCGTACGCTGCCACCGCCTGTGGCCGGCAGGACGTACGAGCTGACCGAATGGGGCGCCGAGTTGGAGCCGGTGTTCGCGGCGCTTCGGACCTGGGGCATGCGCTCACCGGTCGTGCCGCTGACCGGAGGGATCAGCACCGATACCGTACTGCTCGGCCTGCGCGCCTTCTTCGTGCCGCAGCCGGGCGCGTCGTGGACTGCGACGTACCGGATCGCACTGGGACGCGACGTCTACCGCGTCGAGGTCGTCGACGGCGAACTGGGCACCGTCGCGCGCGGCCAGGATCCCGGCCCGGCGGACGCATACATCGAGGGCGACCACCTCATGTTCCAGTCCGTACTGAGCCACGAACGAACGCTGGCCTCGGCGATCGATGACGGCGAGCTCACGGTGACCGGCGACCTTGAGGCGGTCAGGCGATTGGTCGACGCGGTCCCGCCACGCTGACGGAGACCACGCGCACCCTGGCGGGGGCGCTCAGCGGAGCCGGCGGACGGAACGACCGGGCCGGGCACCAGTGGGCCGCCCCTCATCGATCACCCAGGTACCGGCCACCATGACAAAGGGAATGCCCAGCGGGGGGAGCCGAGGTTCGTCGTACGTTGCCACGTCGCCGACCGTTTCGGGGTCGAAGAGCACGAGGTCGGCCAGGTATCCGGGTTTGACCAGACCACGGGTGGCGAGCCCGAGGCGGCTGGCGGGCCGTGACGTCATCTTCGCGACGCATTCCTCCAGCGTCAGCAGGTTGAGTTCACGGACGTAACGGCCGAGAAGGCGAGGGAAGGCGCCCCACGCGCGAGGGTGCGGCCGAGTTCCCGCGAGCAGCCCGTCACTCCCTACCGTATGCGCGGGGTGGCGCATGATGACACGCACGTTCTCTTCGTGCCCCACGTGCTGGAGGCACGTGGTACCGAGCCGGTCGCGGACGAGCAGGTCGAAGTACACGTCCGCGGCCGCTCGCCCCTCCCGTACGGCGAGGTCGGCGAGCGTGGCGCCCACGTAGGCCTGGTTGGCGGGATCACGGACACCGCTGATCTGGACGGTGCTCCAGTCGACCGGTACGCCATGGCACCCGTCGGAGCCGAGCTCTTCCAGTTCCCGTCGGAGCCTCGTACGAGTCGGAAGGTCCTGCAACCGGTCGATCAACGCCTGCGGACCGCCCTCGGCCGCCCAGCTCGGCAGCAACGCGGCGAGAGTGGTCGAACCTGCGGTGTAGGGATAGCTGTCCATGCTGATGTCGCAGCCGTCGGAGAGGGCGTCGTCGATCAGGCGCAGGAGGTCGGCGGCGCGTCCGGCGTTGTCAGGAAAGTTCATCATGGTGTGTGCGAGGTGGAGGGGGCAGCTTGAACGCCGCGACACATCGATCATCTCGGCGTAGGCGGCGAGGGCGTCCCGACCGTAGCTGCGGTGGTGTGGGCTGTGGTAGCCGCCGTGGGCCGCGACCACGCGGCACAGTTCCACGAGTTCCTCCGTGTCGGCGTACATGCCGGGCGGGTAGGTCAGGCCGGACGACATGCCGACGGCTCCCTGCCGCATTCCCTCGGCGACGAGTTCGCGCATCTTGTCGAGTTCGCCGCTGGTCGGTGGCCGGTTCTCCCAGCCGAGGACGAGCGCGCGCACCGTCCCGTGCGGGATCAGGTAGGCGGCGTTGACCGCGATGCCCTCGTCCAGCCGGTCGAGGTAACTGCCCACGGTGCGCCAGTCCCAGTCGAGATCCTCGGGATCGCCGTTCCAGCCGGCGAGCTGGATCCGCAATTGCCGGAGAGTCGTGTCATCGACCGGCGCGTAGCCGAGGCCGTCCTGCCCGAGGACCTCAAGCGTCACACCCTGCGCCGCCTTCGCCACATGATGCGGGTCGGTGAGGAGGGCGAGGTCGGAGTGCGCGTGCATGTCGATGAAGCCCGGAGCCAGCACGAGCCCGTCGACGTCCATCACGCGTCCGGTGCCCGCCGTTGCCTGCCCGGGTTCCGTGATCTCGATGATCATGCCGGCCTTCGTGACGACGTCGGCGCGGTAGGAGGGCCGCCCGCTGCCGTCCACGACCTGGGCGCCCCGGAAGGTGCAGCTCATGAGTCCATCACCTCAGAACAGCGTGCGGATGTAGTCGACGACGATGCCGTCCTCGACCATGGGGATCAGAGACCACTTGTCGAAGACCGTGCAGGGGTGCGAGAGGCCGCAGCCCACCCAGTCGCCGACCTCGAGCCGCGGGTCTCCCTCCACGGCGACATAGGCGTGTTGGTCGTTGAGTGACACGACCTCCAGCCCCTCGACCGGCATCGAGGAGCCATCCGACCGGCGGATCTCGCGCGGGACCGGCAGCCCCACATCGAAGGAAGCGTCTCTCTTGCCGAAGTCCAGCAGCGCCAGGCCAGGCTCAGGGCGGGAGATCACCTGACTCCACAACAACAGCGCGGGTCGCAGCGCGTCCGCCGTCACGCCGCGTGAGGACGGCCCGACCCCGGCATAGAAGCCGTCGTCATGGGTCACATATGCACCGCTGCGCAGCAGGACGCGCGTCGGCTGGGACAAGAGCCACGGCCCGGCCAGTTCCTCGGCCACGATGTCGAAGTACGCGCTCCCGCCAGCACTCACCACGATCTCGTCCGCCTGCTTGAACCGGCCTTCGACGTCGAACTGCCGGGTCAGCCCGCCGATGGTTCGCAGGTAGTCCCTGATGCTACGCAGGGCGGCCGGTGTGGCCTCGTGCGCCACGACGCCTTCGTAGCCGGACACGCCGACGAGGCGCAATGCCGCGCTCTCCGCGACCGCGTCCGCCACCCCTCTGGCCTCCCCCGGGGTACGGCAGCCCGCGCGGCCGCCCGCCGTGCCGAACTCCACGACGACGTCCAGCGGTCGCGAGCGTGGTCGCGAGCGCAGCACCTCATCCATCAAGGCGACCCCGCGCACGGAATCCACACAGCAGACGAAGGTGAAGCCGGGATCGGCGGCGAGCTCCGTCGCGATCCAGGAGAGCGCGGCGGCGTTGACCAGCTCGTTCGCGAGGAAGATCCGTGAGATCCCGAAGGCGCGATAGGCCCGCACCTGGGTGATCGTGGCGGCGGTCATCCCCCATGCGCCGTGGGCGGCCTGGCGGGCGAACAACTGCGGCGCCATGGACGTCTTGCCGTGCGGAGCCAGGTCGAGGCCGTGCTCGGCCGCGAACCCGGCGAGCACGGCGATGTTGTGCTCGACGGCCGCGCGTGACAGGGTCAGCACCGGCGTCGTGAAGCCCGCCTCGAACAGGTCGAGGCGGGCCTCGGCAAGCTCGCCCACGCTCCGCCCCTGCACCGTGGACGGTAAGCCCTTGAAACGCCAGTCGACACGCTCCGCGTGCAGCGCCGCGAGCGCACCTTCGTCCATGTGAAACACTTCGGTGACTCCCCGCGCTCGAACATCCGTTGGTAGTGGCCATGTTGATCAATGACGTCCGCCCTGAATGGCTCGTGTCCTTCCTCGCCATCGTCGACTCGGGAAGCTTCAGCGCAGCCGCGGCGACGACTCACCGTTCACAGCCCCGCGTGAGCACCCACGTCGCGGCACTGGAACGCGCCGTGGGACTCCAGCTTCTGGACCGCCGCCGGCGGCCAGTGGCGTTGACCGACGCCGGCCGGGCGTTCGCCGCGCACGCCCGAGAGGTGGTTGCCGCCATCCAGCGCTGCGAAGGCGAGATGGACAAGTTCCGCGAGGCCAGCCGCGGCCTGGTCACACTCGGCTGCTACCCGAGCGCGAGCGCGCTCTTCCTGCCGAAGTTGCTGATCGAGTTCCAGCGCCGGCACCCGGGAGTGCAGGTGGTCCTCGTGGAGGAGTCGACCCTGGAACTCGGCGCCGATCTGTTGTCGGGGAGTGTGGACATCGCCGTGCGGCCGGTCATGCCGGTACTGCCGGAGGGAAGCACCGAGCGCGTGCTGCTCTGGGAGGAGCCGCTCGTCGCGGTCATCCCCGAGCGGCACCCGCTGGCCAACCACCCGGGCGATCTGTCCCTGGAGATTCTCACCCGCGAGCCGCTGATCACCATCGGGAGATCAGACCTTCCCGAATCCGGGAACTTGGAGACCTATGCGGCCTTTTCCCAGGTCGGCCATGACATCGAACCCGTACTCATGACCAACCAGCCGCAAACCCTGATCGCCATGGTGCGCACCGGGCTCGGGATCGGGGTGACGAATCTACTCGCGGGCCACTGCTCCGACACGAACGGTGTCCGGCTCAGGCGACTCGCCGGGGCCGCTCCCCGTCAGGTCGCGGTGCACTGGCCGGCCGACCGGCCCCTGTCAACGGCCAGTCGGCTCATGCTGGACGCGCTCAGCCGCGAGCCGCTGCCCGACGGCACACACCCGCCGCGAACCTGAACCCTCAGTACTCCTCGCCGAGAATGTCGGCGGTCATCACGGCATTGCCCGCCAGAAGACCGCCGTCCACCGTCAGCGCCGTGCCGGTGATCCAGGACGCCGCGCTGGAGGCCAGGAACAGCGCCGCGTCCGCCACGTCGTCCGGTTCACCGATCCGGCCGAGCGGATACCAGCGAGCCAGCCGCTGGTGAACGGCAGGGTCCTTCGCCAGGCGACCGTCCCAGAACGGGGTCCGGATCGTTCCGGGGGCGATGAGGTTGACGCGTACCCCGCGCGGCCCGTAACGCACCGCCAGAGCCCTGGTGAGGCTGAGCAGCCCGGCCTTGGCGGCGCTGTAGAGATCGTTCCCGAAGTACGAGAACCCGTTCACCGAGCCGATGTTGAGGATCACTCCACCCTCGCGCCGTAGCATGCCGGGAAGCACGGCCTGCGAGCAGAGGAACGGCCCCTTGAGGGTGACACCCACATCGAGATCCCACTCGCGCTCGGACAAGTCCAAAAACGGCAGATCCAGCGTGGACGCCGCGTTGTTGATCAGGACGTCGATCCCGCCGAGAGCGGATTCGACCTCTTCGACCAGACCGTGCACGGAAACCGTGTCGGCGACGTCCACGGTGAAGGCCTGGACCCGGTGTCCCAAGTCGGTGATCGCCTTCGCGGTCTCTCTCGCGGCATCACCGTTGATGTCGGCCACCGCCACAGTGGCTCCCTCGGCGGCGAAACGTTCCGCCAGGTTCCTGCCGATGCCTGAACCGCTGCCGGTGATCAGGACGACCCGGTCGGTGTAGCGATGCATCGTCATACTCTCTTTCTTGTCCTTGTGTGCCTTCAGCGGCTCAGCCATCCGCCGTCCACGACGAGGAGATGGCCGTTCACGTAGTCGGAGGCCCTTGATGCGAGGAAGACCGCGGCCCCGGCGATGTCGTCGGCCCTGCCCCAGCGGCCCGCTGGAATGCGATCCAGGATCTGCTGGGAGCGCATGCCGTCATCCTGGAGGTCCTTGGTGGTGTCCGTGATGATGTAGCCGGGCGCGATAGCGTTCGCCTGCACGTTGTACTCGCCCCATTCGTTCGCGAGCGCCTTCGTGAGGCCGGCCAGCCCATGCTTGCTGGCCGCGTAGGAGGCGACGTTGAGTCCTCCCTGGAACGCGAGCAGCGACGCGATATTGATGATCTTCCCCTGTCCCCGGCGCAGCATCCTGGGACCGATCAGGCGGCAGATCCGGAAGGCCGCGCTGAGATTCACCTCCAGCACGTCCTGCCAGTCGCCGTCGGTGAACCGCTCCGCCGGCGCCCGTCTGATGATCCCGGCGTTGTTGACCAGAATGTCGACGTCCTCGGCGAACCCGCTCACCACGCTCTGCGTCTGCTGCGCGTCGGCGACGTCGAACACCGCGGTATGGACGGTGCGGCCCAGTTTCTCGGCGTGCTCGCGGATGTCGTCGAGGTTCTCCCTGTCCGAGGCGGCGACCAGGTCCGCGCCCGCTTCGGCCAGGGCCCGTGCGACGGAGTACCCGATTCCGCTGCCCGCTCCGGTGATCATCGCCGTCTGCCCGTGCAACGAGAACAGATTGTCGTCGTTTCTCATCGGAACGCCTAGAAGATTATGGGAGCGAGTTCGATACCGAACTGCTCGCAATGCCGGACGTAGCGATCCAGTTTGCTGTCGGCCGTTTCGGCGCCGATGACGTTGTCCTGGTCGTCCAAATATTCGAACGGCCCGTGAATGGAGAACAGGGTGATCATTTCTGCGTCTCCGACGACTTCCAGCGTGTGGATGTCGTCATCGGCCTCGAACACGAAGTCCCCGGCCTTCGCGACCCAGTCGCGCTCGAGGTAACGCCAGGATCCCGCCAGGACGTAGGCCTCGACCGGTCCCAGGTGCCGGTGCCGGTTGACCCGGCCCGCGCGTTGGACCTTGAGCAGGTTGATCCAGCTTCCGGCTTTCCGATTGATGCGCAGGGGTTTGAAATAGATGCCGTCCCCTTGCGGAACCCAGGGGACTTTACTCGCGGCCAGATACAGCTCTTCTTGCGCTGATGAATGCATGAACATATCCTGACGCCGAAACTCCGATGTTTCGAGTCAGACTAACCGGTAAGACTTCTGATCGGAATCGCGCGTTTCGGATAATGACTATCCGTCTCGCGTATGAGAGTCGAGATGTCGGGAGCCCGCAACGGCATTGAACGAATCTTCCCTCTCCTCGGCGAGACCGGCTCCACCGCCGAGATCATCGACCTGCCGGCCAGGATGCGTAACTGACATCTCGAGAGCTCGAACGCTCGCCCGGCGAGAGCGACCCTTCCGGCTCGCCGGTCTCTTCCCTGGTTTCGGGAACTGCCAGAGAAGTCGGGGTACCCATGGCAAGAGCTTGTCGGGGGGACCGACAAGAGCGTATGGGGAGCACAGAAATCCCAGCTCAGGAGCGATTCAGGGCTCGTCGCACAGTTCTTGGCGTCGCCAGCAGCCCACCACCCCACGCGGCCACGATCGGCACCCCGCCCTGGTGCTCGCTCAGGATCGCGTTCGCCGCGGCGTGCGTCCCGGCGCGCACATAGTTCTGATCCACCCGGGAAAGCCGGCCCCGGGTCAACGGGCCAACCGCCGGCGGCGCGGCTCGGCCGGAGGATGGCTCACCGGCTTCGACACCGACCGCTACAAGGACAGGAACTCGTCGAACGGGCGATCAACCGGCTGAAGAACTTCCGCGCGGTAGCCACGCGGTATGAGAAACGCGCCTACATCTTCCTCGGCGCCGTCACCCTGGCTGCCCTGCTCCGCACCTGATCCAAAACAGCCCTCAGGTCGCCATGTCGAGCACGAGCCGGGCCGTGATGTCCAGGAGTTCCGGGGCGGGCGGGCGGCCGACGACGAGCGCCTGGTAGTAGATCGGGCCGAGCATCACGTCCAGCAGGCCGGCGGCGGTCCGCCCGTCCACGGGGCGGCCGGTGTGGCGCTCCAGCACGGCGCGCAGCCCCGCGAGGTCGCGTTCGCGCTGATCGCGGAGGAATCCTTCGCGCAGCGCCCGGGCGGTGTTCTCGTTGGTCTGGGCGTGGCCGAGGAGCGCCAGGAGGACCTGGCCCGCGGGTTCCTGGAGGAATCTGCTGATTCGCCGCAGGTGCAGTTTGAGCTCTTCCTCGGCGGTCGCGGCGCCCATGCGCCAGGCCAGGCCATCGTGGGCGTCGCCGGTCAGGGTGTCGAGGAGGATGTCGACCTTGGACTTCCACCACCGGTAGACCGTCTGCTTGGCGACCCCGGCCCTGGCGGCGATGCTCTCGATGGTCACACCGTCGAACCCGCGCTCCACCAGCAGGTCGTCGGCGGCGTTGAGCACCGCCAGCCGGATGCTCTCACTGCGTTTGGGGCCAGTGCGGCTCACGACGGCGGCCGGCTCGGCGTCATGCTTGGCGGGGATGGCCGGCCTCCTCCCAGATCCTTCTCACCACCCGATTCTGGCACGGGCTCCGGTCAGCGCCCGCGCCTGGCAGCCATCAGGCTGAGCAGCACGGCGAGGGCCAGCGCGGCGACCACCGCGCTGAAGATCTCCCCGGCCGGGCGCAGGCTGGACGCGTGGATCAGCACGCCCACGCCGATGGCCGGAACCGCGAGCATCGTGTAGAGGATGGCGAAGAAGGTCGACACCGACGCTCCGCGATGCCGGGGAGCGCTGCGAGCCGTGATGGTCGCGATGCCCTGCCCGAGGGCGACACCAGTCGCCAGCCCGTTCACCGCGGCACCGATCAGCAGCGGGACCAGCCAGGTCGTGGCCAGGGCCAAGGCGATCAGGCCGGCGGCGGCGATCAGCCCCAGACAAGCGGCGGGCAGGGCGACGGCGTCCTTCAGGACGCGGATCAGCAGCTGCCCCAGCGCCGTGCACGCGAACGCGATGAAGACCACCAGACCCGTGAGCGCATGGCTCGGCTGGTGCAGCAGCGTGCCGAGGAACAGGCCCGTCACCGCGGTCAGGACGCCGAGGACGGCGAAGCCCGCTCCCGCGGCCATGGCCGAACGCAAGAACTCCGCCCGGATGTCACCCGGGACGTGCAGCGGCTGGAACCGCAGCGTGAAGCCGGAGCGGTGCACGGCGCTCTCCCGGCCGGCCGCCACGCCCAGCGATCCCAGCACGGCCAGGCCCCCCAGGACAACCCATGGGGTACGCAGCGGCTCGGGCGCGAGGTCGGCCAGGATGCCGGCGAGCAGGGTGCCACAGGCCAGGCCACCCATGTTGGCGAACAGCGCCACGGTGGCGGGCCGGACCCGGGCGTTCGGCCCGATCAGCTCGGTGAGGGCGGCGGTGGCGGCGCCGGTGACCAGCGCCGCCGACAACCCCGACACGACGCGGGCGGCGAGCAGCACCGCGACGTCCTGCGTGACCAGGAAGATCACGGCCGCGACCGCTGACAGCACGGTCGCGGCCACCAGCGTGGGCCGCCGGCCGATCTGGTCCGACAGCCGTCCGAACGACAGCAACCCGGCCACGACCCCGAGGGCGTACACGCCGAACACCACCGTCACCGTGAACGGGGAGAACCCGAGGGCCTCCCCGTAGAGGGGATACAGCGGGGTCGGCGCGGTCGTGCCCGCCATCGTGATCCAGAAGGCGAAGGCCACCGCCGTCACGGCCGGGCCGGGGCGGCGCCTGCGCGCCGGGGCGCCGCTCGGGGCGGCGCCGGGGGTGGAGTTCAGCATGAACCGTCCTGTTCTGGTCGAGTCTTGGGTACGACCCAGGAGACTAGACTCAACGTTGCGTCTATTCAAGCGGCAATCGGCAAGGCCACCGCCATCGACCCCGCCATGCTGTCCATGGCGCTGCGTCTACGCGACCAGGACCTCAGCCTGCGCGAGATCGCCTCCCGCCTGGTCATCACCCAGGGCGCCAAGAGGGGTCGGCCAGGTGGTGCGGAGAGTTTGGGCCCCGTGAACGCGAGCCTCTCGTGGACGCTCGATCCCCGCGCCGCGGAAACCGTCCCAGCCCGCAGTCACGGGTCAATTTCTTGTTTTCGCAGCTAGACCGCGTCTCGCGTGTCCCACCGTGTCCCGTGGACGGCGCGCGCGACCCTGCTGCGGTGGTCAGATGTGTCCTGTCAGCACGTACCGAGCACCACGCGCTGACGAAGGAACGAACAGAACCAGCGCGTTCCCCGGCCAACCCGACAAGAAAGGCAGTGACAGGACATGAGCCAGCACGTCAGCGAGAACTCACTCGACGTCAAGGACATCGAGCAGCAGCCCAAGGAGCGCGGAAAGAGGTTCACGCTCAACGGCGCAGTCTGGTCACTTCAAGTGTTGTTCGGCTTCTTCTTCGCCGGCAGCGGTTTCGGCAAAGTGCTGTTGTACGACGGAGCCCTGTATGCGGCAGCGCCCCGGGCCGTGGCGTGGTACGCCGCGGTGCCGCAGTCCCTGATCGTCTTCATCGGGATCTGTGAGGTACTTGGCGGGGTCGGCCTGATCCTGCCGGCGATGACGGGGGTTAAACCGAAGCTGACGCCGCTCGCCGCCGTTGGCCTGGCGCTGACGATGGTCCTCGCGGCTGGTTTTCATATCATGCGCGGCGAATACGCGTTGGTGCCCGCGAATCTTTTGCTGGGAGGCGTCGCGGCGTTCATCGCGGTCGGTCGATGGAGGCTGAGGCCCGTCGCACCCGCGATCATCACCACCTCGCGCGCCCTCAAGTCGTTCGCGGTCCTCATCGCACTGGCCCTGCTGGTATTCGTTCCGACGTGGTACACGATGACCAACGTCCAATTCTGATCACACCGTTTCGCACGCCGTGGCCATATCGGTGAGGAGTTTCGACACCATCATGAACACGCCTGAACTGGCGGTCCGCGCGGTTTGGTCGAGGAGGCCGGTTAGCCAGGCATCCGACTCGCCAACCCGGGTCGAAGTGCGTGCGCCCGGGCACGCGGCGCAGCGCGTCGACCGCCTCGGGGCGGCCGATCAGCGACGCCAGACCAGTGCGCGGCGGCGCGTCGGTCAGGCACGACCAGGCGCTCGCGGCGCATGCCGGCCGGGCGTCTCGCGTCCGGCCATCGCGCTGCAGCCGCCGCTTCGCGAGAAGCTTGTCAGTTCCGGTGGACGACCAAAGGCGAAGGCAAGGAGATCCCTCTCCTTGCCTCTCCCAACGTATAGCGCACCGGGGGGCTTGCGGCAAGACCCGGGTGGTGCCGCAGAATCGTCGGCCGAGGCCAGAACCTGCGGAAAGGGGGGCTCGACATGCCTGTGTTGTCGATGTACGGGGGACGCGGTGACGTCGAACCGGTGGTGGGACTGGCGGTGCGGGGGTGCACGCCACGTGGCTGGGCGGAGCGGAAGGCCGACTCGGCACGGGGAAGGCAACGGAGATGGCGACGTGCTCGACAAGGGGGTTCGACAGACCGCGAGGCACCGGTGATTCGATCGGCCGGTGCAGTGCGACGGAGCACGGCCGCCGCGGAGGTATCGCAATGATCGAGCAGTACGTGATGGGTCTGCAAGAGGTTGACGAGACGCAGGTCGCGGTCGTGGGCGGCAAGGGCGCGCATCTGGGCACGCTGTCGCGGATCGAAGGGATCCGCGTGCCGGCCGGCTTCTGCGTGACGACGGACGCCTACCGGCGCATCGTGGCAGAAGCGCCGTCGATGGCCGATCGGCTCGATCAGCTGTCGCACCTGAACCCGGATGACCGGGAGGCGATCCGCACGCTCAGTGCGGAGATCCGCCGGACCGTTGAAGGGATCGCGATCCCTGGCGATCTCGCGGCGGCGATCACCCGCGGGCTCGCCCAGCTCGGCGAGCAAGCCGCCTACGCCGTGCGGTCCAGCGCGACGGCAGAGGACTTGCCGACGGCCTCTTTCGCGGGCCAGCAGGATACTTACCTGAACGTCGTGGGCCCGGCGGCGATCCTCCAGCACGTCAGCCGGTGCTGGGCGTCGCTGTTCACCGAGCGGGCCGTGACCTACCGCCAGCGCAACGGCATCGACCACCGTACGGTCCGCATGGCCGTGGTCGTCCAGCAGATGGTCCACGCGCATGCGGCAGGCATCCTGTTCACGGCCGACCCCGTGACGGGCAACCGGAAGGTCGCCACCGTGGACGCCAGCTTCGGCCTCGGCGAAGCCCTGGTCTGCGGCCTGGTCAATCCGGACGTGTTCAAGGTCCGCGACGGCGAGGTCGTCGCCAAGGCGGTCGCCGCCAAGCAGCGTGCCATCCACCCGCTGCCGGGTGGCGGGACACAGGAAGTGGCGATCGACCCGCAGCGGCAGGAGCAGGCGGCGCTGACGGATGCGCAGGTCGTGCGGCTCGTGCAGCTCGGGCGGCGGATCGAAGCGCACTTCGGCCGCCCGCAGGACATCGAATGGTGCCTGGTCGATGATGGCTTCCAGATCGTTCAGAGTCGGCCGATCACCACGCTGTTCCCCATCCCCGAGAGAGGCGACCAGGACAATCACGTCTACGTCTCCGTCGGTCACGGGCAGATGATGACCGACCCCATGAAGCCCTTGGGGCTCTCCATGTGGCAGTTGACGGCCATGGCGCCGATGCACGAGGCCGGCGGGAGGCTGTTCGTCGACGTCACCCCGCGCCTGGCGTCGCCCGCGGGCCGCGCCGGCCTCCTGGAGATGATGGGGAGGTCCGATCCGCTGATCAGGGACGCGCTGGAGACCGTCCTCGACCGCGGCGACTTCGTCCCGTCGCTCCCTGACGGAGGTCCCGGTGGGCCGCCGGCCGGCGGCCCACCCGCCCCGATCGAGACGGATCCGGCCATCGTCACCGAGCTGATCGAGCGCAGCCAGGCGTCCATCGCCGCCCTGCGGCGCGACATCCGGACGAAGACCGGACCGGCGCTGCTCGACTTCCTGCTGGATGCCTTCGAGGAGCAAAAGCGGGTCCTCAGAGATCCGCTGAACTTTCAGGCGATCATGGCGGGGATGGAGGCCACGTGGTGGCTCAACGACAAGCTGTACGAGTGGCTGGGCGAGAAGAACGCGGCCGACACGCTCACGCTGTCCGCCCCTGACAACGTCACGTCGGAGATGGGACTGGCGCTGCTCGACGTCGCGGACGTGATCCGGCCGCATCCGGAGGTGGTGGCGTTCCTGCAGGGCGTCGAGGACGAGGGCTTCCTGGACGAGTTGCCGAAGCTCGCGGGCGGGACCGAAGCGCGCGACGCCATCGAGGCATACCTCGACCGGTACGGCATGCGCTGCGTCGGCGAGATCGACATCACGAGGCCCCGCTGGAGCGAGCGCCCCAGCACGCTCGTGCCCGTGATCCTCGACAACATCAAGCTCTTCGAGCCGGGCGCCGCCGAGCGGCGCTTCGAGCAAGGGCGGCAGCAGGCGGAGAAGAAGGAACGGGACGTGCTTTCACTCCTGCGGGCCCTGCCGGACGGGGAGCAGAAAGCCGACGAGGCCAAGCGGATGATCGACCGGGTCCGGACGTTCATCGGCTACCGGGAGTACCCGAAGTACGGCATCGTCAGCCGCTACCTCGTCTACAAGCAGGCCTTGCTGGAGGAGGCCGAGCGTCTCGTGCGGGCCGACGTACTTCCCGAGAAGGAGGACATCTTCTACCTCACATTCCAGGAGCTCCACGACGTCGTGCGCGCCAACCAGGTGGACGACCAGCTCATCCAGCAGCGCAAGGACGCGTACCGGTCGTACCACGCGCTCACGCCGCCCCGGGTGCTCACCTCGGACGGCGAGGCCATCACCGGGGCGTACCGACGCGACGACGTGCCGGCCGGTGCCCTGATCGGCCTGCCGGTCTCCGCCGGGACCATCGAGGGCAGGGCCCGCGTCATCCTGGACATGGCTGAGGCCGATCTCGAAGCTGGCGACATCCTGGTCACGGCCCATACGGACCCCAGCTGGACGCCCCTGTTCGTCGCCGTCTCAGGCCTGGTGACGGAGGTCGGAGGATTGATGACTCACGGGGCAGTGATCGCACGGGAGTACGGTTTGCCGGCCGTCGTCGGTGTGGTCGACGCCACCCGGCTGATCCAGAACGGGCAGCGGATCCGCGTACACGGAACCGACGGGTACGTCGAGATCCTGGCATCCCACCCGACCGCCGCCTCCAGCCCAGAGAACAGCAGCTTGTTGGGCGAGTTGGCATTCTGCCCTCGGGGCGTCCGGTAGTACTCGACGGCGTTGACGATGTCGACGTCGGTGATTCCGGCCTTCTCCCGCTCCCCGACCGAGTTGGGGATGTAGGTCGTGATCAGCGGGTCCTTGCCCCGCGCCTCGGCCGTACGCTGCCTGCCGATCGTCTTGAGCGTCCTGAGCGCCGCGTCCGCGCTCAGGTCGCCCTCACGCACAAGCCGCCCGTAGTTGGCGGCGACCATGGTCACCAGCGCCTTGATCCGGTGCTCGGTCATCGTCGCGTTCGCGGCGTAGCCTCCACCGCCGCACACACCCAGGCATCCGATGCGGTCCTCATCGACATAGTCGAGTGTCACCAGGTAGTCCACGGCGCACCGGAAGTCCTCGACCCGCGTGGCCGGATCCTCCAGGTATCGCGGCTCACCGCCGCTCTCGCCCTGATGGGAGGCGTCGAACGCCAGCGTCACATACCCCATCTGGGCGAGCCTCTCGCCATAGATCCTGCCGGACGCTCCTTGCAACTGCTGATCGGATGGGCGCAGACGATCGCCGGGTACTTCTGTGTGGCGCTGCCCAGCACCCCGCCAAGGTGTCGGGATTAGACCTAATCCCGACAGGCGGCTCTGCCGGGTCAAGCCGCAGCGGCGAGCCGGCTGGCGGCTCTCACCCAGGTCCTCACCGCCGCCGGGTATGAGGTGGTCGTCGCGGCGCCGGTGTCGACGCCGACCATGTGGCCGACCAGCGAGACGTAGAAGTCGAGATCGAGCTGATCATGCTGGGGTGCGCAACGGTCTGCTCAGCCGTTGACCTCAAGATCGGACGCAACTCAGGTCGCCTCGACGATGCCACCCGGCTCGGGGCACCGTCTCGCCGGGCGAGGGCGAAAAGATACATAGGTGCATATCCCGCGCATCTGGTTTACTGCGGACCATGAACGGGGTCTTAGTGGCTGGCCGATATCGCTTGATGGAGGAGATCGGCGCAGGTGGGATGGGCCGCGTCTGGCGCGGTCAGGACGAGCTGATGGGTCGTACGGTCGCGGTCAAGGAGATCCGCCTGCCGACGGCCGACGAACACGTTCACGAGCGGGTCGTGCGCGAGGTCAAGTCGGCGGCTCAGCTCAACCATCCCTGCATCGCGACGGTCCACGACATCGTTTCGACCGACAACGGTCCGATGATCGTCATGGAGTACTTCGCCGGCCGCTCACTGGCCCAGGTGATCGCTGCCGAGGGCCCGCTGCCGATGGCGCACGTGCGCGGGATCGCTGTTGACGTGTTGAACGTGCTGGTCGAGGCGCACCAAGTGGGCATCGTCCATCGAGGTCTCAGGCCCTCCAACATCCTGCTGTCCGACGCCCGCCTCGTCGTGACCGACTTCGGCCTCAGCCGTTCGGCCGAAGAGCACTCCGCCACGGCCCCGGACGCGCCGTTGAGCGCTGCGGCCTTCCTGTCGCCGGAGCAGGTGCGCGGTGAGGGGACGAGCGCGGCGGGCGACCTGTGGTCGCTGGGTGCCACGCTCTACGCCGCGCTGGAAGGGCGCTCGCCGTTCGAGGGTCCGACCCTCGTCGCGACGCTGGCGGCGGTCCTGGCCGCCGATCGGCCTCGCCCGGAGCGGACGGGTCCGCTGGCCCCGCTGCTGGACGCCCTGCTCCAACGGGATCCGGCCCGCCGCCCGACCGCCGCCCAGGCGCTGGCGATCCTCGCCGCGGCACCTCCCACATGGCCACTCGCCGCACCTCCCGCTGCCTTGCCTGCCGGACCGCCCATGGCCACGCCGGCCGCACCTCCCACCGCCCCATACGCCGCATCGCCCGCCGCACCGCACCCCATGTCGCCCGCCGCGCCGCCGGCCGGGCCCGCGCTCCTGCGCCGCCGCGGTTTCCTGTACGGCGGAGCCGCCGCCCTGCTGGTCGGCGCCGGCGCCACGGCCGCGATCCTGCTGCGAGACGACACACCCATCCGCGCGGCGCAGGCCCAGCCGTCGACCCCGCAGGAGACCGGCGGCGTGCTCGACCAGCAGTCCGGTACGCCCAGTCCGGCGACGACCGCTCTGGAGTGGAAGGCCCTGCACACCTTCACCGGTCACCACAAGAGGCAGCCGGGCCAGGCGCTGTTCACCCCGGACGGCGAGTCCGTGATCACCAGCCGCTACCGTGGCGCCATGCTCGCGACCTGGGACGTGCGCACCGGCCAACGGCAGCGCGTCTTCGGCGACGCCGAACTCGGCTCCGACTCCCTGTCCCTCGATCCGGACGGGTCCAGGGTGGTCACCTCAGGTGTGACCTGGGCTTCACTGTGGAACCCGACGACCGGCGCCATGCTCAAGAAGCTGGGGGGCCACGCAGTTCCCTGGGACACGAAGTTCAGCCCGGACGGCTCGGTGCTGGTCACCACCGGTAAGGGCGAGCACGTCCTGCTGTGGACCCCGGACGGCAAGCTGCTCGCGAAGCTGAAGGGGCACACCGGCATCGTCTGGAACCCCGCCTTCAGCTCCGACTCCACCCTGCTCATCACTCCCAGCGAGGATCGCACGGCCCGGTTGTGGGACGTGCGCGACCGCAAGCTCCTGCACACTTTCAAGGACCACCTGGACATCGTCACCGACGCCTCCATCAGCCACGACGGCAAACTCGCGGCCACCTCCAGCCGCGATGGCACCACCCGGCTGTGGGACACCGACACCGGCGAGCAACTGGCCGAACTGGAGGGCGAGGCCTACAACGTCGCCTTCCGGCCCGCCGACCCCGCGGTCCTGGCCACCACGGACATCGGCGGGCCGTTCCGGTACTGGAACCCGGCCTCGCCCGGGCAGCCCACGGAGCTGCCCAACCACGGCCGGCTCAACGCCCTGACCTTCTCCGCTGACGGCTCACTCCTGGCCACCTGCGCCGAGAGCGGCGAGATCTTCCTGTGGGACGGTGCCACGGGAGCCGCAGCCGCAACCCTTACCGGCCACACCGGCGCGGTGCGGTTCGCGGCCTTCAACCACGACGGCACCGCGCTGGTCTCCTGCGCGGAGGACGGCACGGCGCGCGTCTGGCAACTCTCGCGGTAGGGCCCGCCCACGTCAGACGGTGAGGAACCGCGTGCTCGCGGCCGTGCCGCCAGTCCTCCCCACCGGGCGTGAAGGGGAGGCGTGGAACTCGCTGCGCGTGGTGCTTTGCTCACTTTATGCTGAGCGTCGTAGCGCAGCCGTCTGAGCGGGGCGGGTGGCCATAGTGGTGAACCGCCCCCGGCTCCGGTGGCACCTGCAGCTATGGCCACGCCGGCCCGGCCCCCCAGTCGACCAAGCTGAGGGCGAGCTCCGGAGGCCTTTACCTGGCAGGGTCGAAGCATCCCGCTGAGTTACTCGGGGGTACCGCCAACGGCTGTCCGCAGGTTCCTCAACCCCGCTCTGCTACCTGGCGGCTGGGAACACCTTCGGGAGCGGCGGGCCGAATCCACGGGGATCATCTTCTATCGCTCTGGCACCACTTGCTGTATCTGATTCTCCTGGTTCTGCGGTCCCACCGTCCACGGCCGGAGCTTGTCGGGGTTGCGTACCGCCCAGATGTGCTTGATCCGCTCGCCTGCGATGTCGAACGCGTACACCGATACGGTGACGCCGTCCTGCTGGGCGATCAGGCCAGGCTGGCCGTTGACCGTACGCTCCAGCATCGTCAGGTTGCGTAGCCTGCCCTCGAGAAGGATTAGAGAGCGCACGATCTGCTCAGCGCCTTCGACCGGGCGGAGCACGGAGCTGACGCTGCCGCCGTCGGCGATCGCCGTGGCGCCGGGGTCGAGGAGACCGATGAGGGCGTCGATGTCCTTGGCTTCCCAGGCCTGCTTGAAGTTTCTCACGATGCCGGCCTGCCGGGCCGCCGGAGTCGCGGGAGCCCGCGACGCGCGAATACGACGGCGGGCTGAGGAGGCCAGCTGGCGGCAGGCCGCCGGGGTACGGCCGACGATCTCGGCCACTTCGGCGAAGGAATACCGGAAGACGTCGTGCAGGATGAAGGCGACGCGCTCGGCCGGGGTCATCGTTTCGAGCACGACGAGGAAGGCCATGTTGACCGACTCGTCAAGGGTGACCCGGTCGGCCGGGTCGACGGCGATGCCGTCGGACCGCCCGGTGATCCACTCCGTGGGTTCGGGCAGCGGCTCGGGGATCCATTCGCCCACGTAGGTCTCTCGCCGGGCCCGTGCCGAGGAGAGCAGATTGAAGCAGATGCGGCTGGCGACCGTGGTCGACCAGGCGCCGGGGGATGCGATGGCTTCCTGCTGCTGCCGGGACATGGCGTACCAGCGGGCGTAGGTCTCCTGGACGACGTCCTCGGCGTCGACCAGGGAGCCGAGGAGCCGGTAGGCGAGATTGATCAGCTGACGCCGCTCGCTCATGATCGCGCTCAGGCCCGGATCGAGCTGGTCGCCTCCCGGCTCGGATGGGGTGGTCATGGTGTCGTCGGCTCCCGTGGTCGCATCTGCCTTTACCAGTTCGACAAGACAGCGCCGCGAACTGTGAGGTTGGCGTGTCGCCTCACATTCCGAGGCGTTGTGTTGTCGGACTGGTGAGACACCATCCAGCACGCAGGAGTGCTGAAGTCGAGCACCCTCGTCGGAACGCGTGATAGTCCCCGCGGTCGGCCGCTTCGTGATGAAGGACCGACCCCATCGGGTCGCAAGCCTCACATCCTCGCTGAGATCGAGAAGGGAAGACCTCGCCATGCCCACGCCTGAACACCACACACCCCACAAGGTCGTCGTCATCGGCGGCGGCTACGCCGGAACACTGGCGGCCAACCATCTGCGGATGCGCGCCGACATCGACATCACCCTGGTCAATCCCCGCCCGGAGTTCGTCGAACGAGTCCGGCTGCATCAGTTCGTGGCCGGCACCGGCGAGGCCACGGTCGACTACGGCACGCTACTGGGCGAGGGCATCGGGTTGGTCGTCGACAGCGCCACGCGCATCGACACCGCCGCTCGCACCGTGCAACTGGCATCGGGCCGCGCGCTGGACTACGACTACGTCATCTACGCGGTCGGCAGCACCGGGGCGACACCGTCATCGGTGCCCGGCGCGGCCGAATTCGCGTTCGACCTCGCTGTATTCGAGACCGCGCAACGGCTGCGTGCCAGGCTGGAGGAGTTGCCTCTCGATGCGCCGGTCACCGTGGTCGGCGGTGGCTTGACCGGCATCGAGACGTCCGCCGAACTGGCCGAGCAAGGGCGCACGGTCACGCTGGTGTGTGGCCGGACCCTGGCGCCGACATTCAGTGCACCGGGTCGCCGAGCCGTGGCCAAGTGGCTGTCCCTGCACGGTGCCTCGGTGCTCGAGGACACCGTGGTGAGCGAGGTCCGGCCGGACGTGGTCGTCTTCGCCGACGGTGCGGTGCGCGCGAGCGCACTGACCATCTGGGCGGCCGGTTTCGGCGTGCCGGAGTTGGCGGCCGCGAGCGGGCTGCAGACCGACGAGCTCGGCCGGCTGCTCACCGACGAGACGCTGACCAGCGTCGACGACGACCGCGTCGTCGCGGCCGGGGACGCCGCCGCACCGTCGGGCCGGCCGCTGCGGATGAGCTGCTACGCCGCCGGGCCGCTCGGGGCGCAGGCCGCGAACACCGTGCTGAGCCGCATCGCGGGGAACGAGCCGGCGACGATCAAACTGGCCTTCTCGGGGGCGTGCGTCAGCCTCGGCCGACGCGTCGCCATACGACAGCTCGCCCGCAAGGACGACACCGCGGTGAACGTCTACGTCGGCGGCCGCACGGGCGCGGCGATCAAGGAAGTGACCTGCACTGTCGCGGTGTCGAGGATCCGCCACGAGGCCCGCAAGCCGGGTTCCCTCGTCTGGCTCAAGGGCGGCCCGCGTCCCGAGCAGCCGGCCTCCGCTCCGCGAGGGGTCACGTCCCCGTGAACACCGGCGAGCACAGAGAGGGCCTTCCCAGGGCTACAGCGAGGCCGCGACTTCGAACCGAGTCGCTCACAACCCCTGTCAGGAGAATTGCATGAACAGGCCAGAGACGTTCCAGCACGCGACGAAAGAGAGATCGGCCACCGTCGCACGAAGAGGCTGGAACTGGAGCCACATCCGCCCCATCGCCTACTGCGCCACCACGTTCGTCATCGTCTTCGAGTTGACGGCTGGATCGGTGTGGAACCTTCTGCCGATCGAATGGGTGGAAGTCCAGTTGCGCCACCTGGGATACCCGCACTACTTCGCCTACATCCTGGGCGTGTGGCAGGCTGCTGCGGCTGTCGCGCTCATCGCGCCCAGGCTCCCGCTGATCAAGGAATGGGCGTACGCGGGTTGCTTCTTCCTGTGGTCGAGTGCCGTGGCGTCGCATCTGATAGTCGGCGACGGTCTTCAGACGTGGGGGGTGCCGCTGATGTTCGGGACGTGCGCCATCGCGTCGTGGGTGCTGAGGCCTGCCGACCGTCGGCTCCCGGAGACGCGGCGGGACCGCCCCGCTGACGCTGGACAGGATGGGGCCGGTCCGCCGGAAACCCGCCCTCGCGCTTGGGCCGTTCCGATCGGGATCCTCGTCGTTCTGTATGCCGTTTCGTTCCTCACACTGCCGGCGGTCGAAGCCATGATGCACGAATGGGCCGTTGAGCTCGGCTGGATCGACGCGTAGCGGCCTCGCCGGGTGGGCCCAGGGCCACGAGCCCGGCCTCACACACGGACATCGCTTGCCGACCCACAACGCGACTCTCACGCGCTGTCACCGCCCATGCCAGGTCCTGCCGCCTTGAGAAACAGGCACCCAACGGTGGACGAGGCTCCGCGCTGGACGTCGAGCGTCAGCCTGCGACCACGTCCAGACGAAGGAACTCGGTGATGCGAAGCAGCCTCGGTGGACGTGCCACCTCATCGGAGAGGGCCTGGAACGCCTCGTCCTCCCCGACGAGGCGTGGGGCGGCGAGCTTCACCTCCCTCCCGTCGACCTGGAGCCGCGCACCGTTGGCCGCCAGGACGTTCTGCACCCAGTCCGAGCGCGATCCGTACACCAGCACGAAGAGGTAGCCGCCGTCGATGGGATGCGCATCGAGAGGCGTGCGGTACGTCGCGCCAGAGACGCGACCGACGTGAGTCAGTACCGGCCACTTCCCGCCCGCGATCGCGCGAGGGTTGAACATCCGCTTGTTCACATGCCCCCACCACCTCGGCATCGGCATAGGGATCTCCTTCTCTCGCCCCGGCGAGGCGCGTCGTCGGTCAGACATATCCAGGATGGCTTACGTCCGTAAGGTAGCTTACGTCTGTAAGGTTTGCTTACACTTGTAAGGTTGTCAACCTGCCCATACCCGGGAGCCGTCGTGTCACCACCACCACAACCGCTCAGCAGAGGCCTCGTGCTGGAAGCCGCGATCCGCGTCGCGGATCGCGGCGGCGTGGAGGCGATCACGATGCGACGGGTGGCGCAGGAACTGGGAGTGGAGGCGATGTCGCTCTACCACCACGTACCGAACAAGGACGCGATCCTCGACGGTGTGGTCGACGCGGTGTTCGCGGCGATCAAGCTACCCAGCGCCGAGTGCGACGATTGGCGCGACGCGATCCGGGCGCGCGCCTCCTCCGCGCGTGCGGTCCTGTCGCAGCACAGCTGGGCACTCGGCCTCATGGACTCCCGTCGCAACCCGGGGCCCGCGACGCTACGCCACCACGACGCCGTCCTCGGCGTCCTCAGGGAGGCGGGGTTCACGTTGCCGATGGCCGCGCACGCCGTCTCGCTCATCGACAGCTACATCGGCGGGTTCGTCCTCCAGGAGGCGAACCTGCCGGTGAGGACGCCGGACGATGTCGGTGAAGTGGCCGGCAGCATCCTCGAGCAGCTGCCGGTGGACGAGCTGCCGTACCTCACAGAGATGATCGTCAACTACGCCCTGCGGCCGGGCTACGACCACACGAGCGAGTTCGGCTACGGCCTGGACCTGATCCTGGATGCGCTCGAAGCTCGCCGGAAGTAGAGCCCCGGAGGGGATGAGGCGCTGCGCCGGCGCTGCGGTTCCGGGTGGTGATGAGTCATCTCGGCGAGCTGGGACAAGCTCGGCGTCAGCGGCCCGTCATCGGCGCGACCAGCACGGCCGGGGTGAGCCGTACTCACGCCTGTAGCAGTTGCCGCACCCGGGCGGCCTCGCGGGTGAGGTGGACGTGCTCCGGCAGGCTGGTCGCCGCACGGGCGGCCTCGGCGTACAGCTCGGCGGCCTGCTCAAGGTCACCGGCGCGTTCGAGCAGGTAGGCCCGTACCGCGGCGTAACGGGGCAGGTCGGGGCTCACCTCGGCCAGTGCCGCCAGGCCTGCCTGCGGTCCGTCGGCCTCGCCGACCGCCACCGCGCGGTTGAGCCGTACGACCGGACTGCCGGTGAGGAGCAGCAACTCGTCATACCACTCCACGATCTGCACCCAGTCGGTCTCGGAGGTGCTCGGGGCGTCCGCGTGCAGGGCGGCGACCGCGGCCTGCGCCTGGTACTCGCCCAACCGGTCGCGGGCCAGCGCCGCCTGCAGGATCGTCACTCCCTCGGCGATCAGGCAGGTGTCCCAGCGCGATCGGTCCTGCTCGGCGAGCGGCACCAGGCGGCCTCCGGGGCCGGTGCGAGACGCGCGGCGCGCGTGGTGCAGCAGCATGAGCGCGAGCAGCCCCGCGACCTCGGGCTCGTCGGTCAGGGCGAAGAGCTGGCGGGTGAGGCGGATCGCCTCGGCCGCCAGGTCGACGTCCCCGCCATGCCCCTCGTTGAACACGAGGTAGAGCACGCGCAGCACGGTGACCACGTCACCGGGCTGGTTGAACCTGACGGACGAGACCGTTCGCTTGGCCCTGCTGATGCGCTGGGCCATGGTCGCCTCCGGCACGAGGTAGGCCTGCGCGATCTGGCGCGTGGTCAGGCCGCCGACCGCGCGCAACGTGAGCGCGACGGCCGAGGCCGGTGTCAGGGACGGGTGGGCGCACAGGAAGTACAGCTGGAGCGTGTCGTCCACCGCCTCGCCAGGACCTGGCACGGGCTCGGCCTCGACGCGTACCTCGCGTTGCCGTCGGGAGGTGTCGGCGCGGGCGGCGTCGAGGAACTTGCGCCAGGCCACGGTGACCAGCCAGCCCTTGGGGTCGCCCGGCAGGTCGTCCGGCCACACGCGCGCGGCCTCGATCAGGGCGTCCTGCACGGCGTCCTCGGCCGACGCGAAGTCGGCTCCGCGACGGACGAGGACGCCGATCACCGTGGGGGTGAGGGTCCGCAGCAGGGACTCGTCCACCGTTCGTCACTCCGTGATGGTCGGGGGCTCGGACAGGAACGGGCGCAGCTCGAGCCACTCGTGGATCGGCTTTCCGCCCGCGCCCGGAGCCGCCGACAGCTCGCCTGCCAGCTCGAGCGCCCGCTCGTAGCTGTCGACGTCGATCACCATCCAGCCGGCGATCAGGTCCTTGGTCTCCGCGAACGGGCCGTCGGTGACCGGCAGACGCCCCTCGCCGTCGTAGCGGACGAACGTGCCCTCAGGGGAGAGCGCCTGGCTGTCGACGAACTCACCGGTGATCTCGAGCCGAGCGGCGAAGTCCCGCATGTACTGCACGTGGGCCGAGACCTCCTCCGGCGTCCACTGGTCCATCGGCACGTCGTTGACCGCTGCCGGCGCGCCCCGGTAGTGCTTGAGGAGCAGGTACTTGGCCATCGTGTTCTCCTTTGTGCGGTACGGCCCATTGTGGCCGGTGTTCAGTGCGGGGACGGAGCCGCGCGCGGGTTCTCGACATGCCGCCGCGACATTTTTCCGGCGGCTGTGTGCGCGGATTCCGCTCAGGCGCTCCGGCGTTCTTCACGCTGCCGGACGAGCTCCTCGACCGCGCTCGGCAGGGTCGTCTCGAAGTCGATGAGCTTCGCCCACGTCGGGGTCACCACGATCCGGACCATGCCGTCGTAGAGGGAGCGGACCTCGGTCTCCCACTCGACCCGCTGCTCGGGCGTCATCTCGTACGAGCCGTTGATCTGGAGGTACTCGTCCGGGATGCCGTCGACGACGTCCAGCTCGGCCCGACCGCGGATCAGCAGGATCTTGGGCGGGTGCACCTCGGTGTCGATCGTCAGGGCGACCATCGGGTTCTCGCGCAGAGCCGGGAGCTTCGGGGCATTCTTCGTGGTGCACATGACGATCTCCGAACCGTTCCAGGTGAACGCGATCGGGACGTTCCGGGGCGTGCCGTCCTTGGCCACGTACGCCAGCCGGGTCACGTCGCGTGCCAACAGCTCTCGGCTGAGCGGCCGGTCCAGAATCTCGGTGATCTCGTTCGCTCGCATGGCCGTCGGTGGGGTCACCGCGCCGCTCGAAGGCCCTGCGCCGACGTGTCGCTCCTGTGCCGTGGGCACGCAGCCACTCCAGGTGCCGCGCCGCCGGCTCCAGGTCCCCGGTTCCGGCGAGGGCCGGCGTGATGTGGCGCAGCAGCGTGGCGGTCACGTCGACCGCGGGCCTGAGCTCGTGGTCACCGGTCAACGCCATCGACGTGCCCGGCCCGTCGCGATGGGGCGACCGCACCGTGCCGGCGGCCGTGTGGGTGGCTGGGGCGCCTGGTATCCACGTTGCCGGTCAAGGTGTTGAGGATGGCAGGTAGCTCTGCCACCGTTTCGGCGGACAGGCCGGTCACCGTCTCCTCCGCCAGGGCGCACCACAGCTGCTTGACCTGGTCGGCCAGAGCTTTGCCGCTGTCGGTGAGTTCGACGATGCTGGCGCGTCTGTCGGAGGGGGCGGGTTTGCGGCGGATGTGGCCGTTGGCTTCGAGTTTGCGGGTCATGAGCGTGACGCTGGGCGGCTCGCAGCCGAGCGCCTCGCTGAGCTGGGCCTGGATCATGGGGCCGGTCCGGGCGAGCTCGAGCAGGAGCGCTTCCTGTCCGGGGTGCAGGCCGAGGGGGTCCAGCAGCGCTGCGGCCCTGGCACGGTGGCGCAGGCTCAGCAGGCGGATGGCCTGGTTGAGGGCGTCGGCTTGCTCGAAGTCCATGGGCTCTCCTTGACAGGTTAGTTATGCGCATAACATTATCCGCATAACTAATTCTATGCGACATCGAGGGAGCCGACATGGTCGTGAAGGTCGCCGTCATCTACTACAGCGCGACGGGCAATGTGCACGCACTCGCGCAGGCCGTCGCCGAGGGCGCCGCGTCGGCCGGAGCCGAGGTGCGGCTGCGGCGGGTCGCCGAACTGGCACCCGGCAGCGCGATCGACCAGAACCCGCAGTGGCGGCGGCACGCCGACGCCGCCACGTCGATCGCCCAGGCCTCGACCGAGGACCTGGGGTGGGCCGACGCGTTCGCGTTCGGGACGCCGAGCCGGTTCGGCGCGCCGGCCGCGCAGCTCAAGCAGTTCATCGACCAGGCCGGCGGTCTGTGGCGGGAAGGCGCGCTGGCCGACAAGCCGGTGACGGCCTTCACCTCGGCATTCAACCGGCACGGCGGCAGCGAGGCCACGATCTTGTCGCTGGGCAACGTGTTCTACCACTGGGGGGCGCTGATCGTCCCGCCCGGATTCACCGATCCTGTCGTGTACGCCGCCGGCGGCAACCCCTACGGCACGTCGTTGGTGAGCGGCCTGCCGGCCGGAGACGGCCCCGATACCGCGACGCTGGAAGCGGCCAGGTACCAGGGACGGCGATTGGCCCAGATCACGATCCGGCTGCTGGGGGGCGTCCGTGTCACCGATGCCGCCGCGGGCGAAGGGAACGCCCGCGGAACCCTGGCCGGATCAACCTCCCAGACCGCGTGAGCGGCGGGGTCGGCGAGGAAGAAGTCATGACAAGCACCAGCACTGCAGCTCAGCGGGCCAGGCCGCACGCCGCCCCCGCCTGGGTGGCCCTGGCACTGGCGTGTGCCTGCCAGTTCATGGTCATCCTGGACGCGTCCATCGTCAACGTCGCCCTGCCCTCGATCCGCGGGGACCTCGGCTTCACACCCACCGGCCTGGCCTGGGTGGTGAACGGCTACCTGCTTACCTTCGGCGGCTTCATGCTGCTGGGTGGCCGCGCCATTGACCTGTTCGGCCCTCGCAGGATGCTGGTCGCCGGGCTGTTGTTGTTCTCCGCCTCGAGTCTGGCCGGCGGCCTGGCGACCGCTCCGGAGGTACTGGTGGCGGCCCGCGTCGCGCAGGGCGTGGGGGCCGCCATGCTGGCCCCGGCGACGCTGGCCGTGATCAACACCCGCTTCACCGAGGAGCACGCCCGCGCCCGGGCGTTCGGCGCATGGTCTGCCGCGGGCGGTGTGGGCGGGATGGCCGGCGCGGTCGCGGGCGGCTCCCTCACCACCGGCCTGTCGTGGCGGTGGATCTTCCTCATCAACGTGCCGATCGGCGCGGTGCTGATCGTCGTGGCCATGATGTCGCTGACCGGCGCGCGAACCCGCCGCAGGGAATCGCTCGACCTCACGGGGGCGGTCACGGGGACGGCGGGGCTGGCCGCGCTGATCTACGGTGTCATGCAGAGCGCCGATCACAGCTGGACGTCCGTGGCGGTCGTCGGGCCGGCCCTGGCGGGCCTGCTCCTGCTCGGCGTCTTCACCGTGGTGGAGGCGCGTTTCGCCACCCAGCCGATCATGCCCCTGCGGCTGTTCAGGATTCGGGGGGTCGCCGTCGGCAGCGGCCTGCTACTGCTGTTCGGAGCGATCGCCATCGCGATGTGGTACTTCACGTCGCTGTTCCTGCAGAACGTACTCGGCTTCAGTGCGCTTCAAGCCGGACTCGGGCAGACACCCGCGGCGGTGACGTTCATGGTGATCGCGCGATGGGCCGCCGCCCTGCTGCCGCGAACCGGTGCGCGCACTCTGGTGCTGGCAGGATGCGGCTGTTTCCTGGCCGGTTTCGGCTGGCTCGCCCAGGCCCACGCCGACAGCGGCTACGTCACCAGCGTGCTCGGGCCCACGCTGCTCATCGCGGTCGGCATCGGGCTGACCTTCCCCACCCTCATGGCCGCGGCGACCGCCGACGTTCCCGAGGGTGACGCGGGGATCGTCGGCGGCCTTGCCCAAACCGCCAGTCAGGTAGGCGGGTCGGTAGGCCTGGCGGTGCTCGCGACGGCCGCCGGCGCCGGAGCCGCGACGGCGGCCGGCGGGAGTTCCCCGGCCGCCGCCCTCGCCGCCGGCTACGACCTGGTCTTCCTCATGGCGGCCGGGCTCGGCCTGGCGATCGCGGTGGTCAGCTTGCTGCTGCCGCGGCACGGGCGCGGCTGACCGCGGCGACGCCCGACGATGAAGGGTCCACCACCCTCAGGAGCTGCGCGGCGGCGATCACGAGCACCGCCGGACCGTTTCCTCGGCGGATCTCAGTGTGCTCGGCAGGTCGTTCAGGAGGCAGTGGCGGCGCGGTGGACCGCGGTGGCGAGCCGGTCGTGTTCGGGGTAGGACCAGCCGAAGCCGAAGCGGCGACGGGTGTAGCCCAGGGCGATGCCGCTGCGGGGATCGGCGAAGGCTTCCGAGCCCGCCGAGCCGTCATGGCCGAAGGCGTTCGCGCTGAGGAACCCGTACCGCAGGCCCTTGGCCTGGAACCCGAGCGCGTAGTTGCCCTGGTCTCCGCGGACCAGATCGCCACCGGTGGAGTGCAGCATGGAGAACTCCCCGACGGTGTCGGGCTTGAGCAGTGGGGCCTGCCCGTTCCGCCCCCAGACGGCCGCGGCATACAGGCCGGCCAGGCCGCGTGCGCTGCCCACCCCACCGGCGGAGGCCTGCCCGAGCGCGCGCACCGTGCGGGTGTTGACGAAGGCCACCTGATCCAGCGGCGGCGTGCTGTTGAGCCCGTATCCGATCCCCATGATGCTGTGCGGTCCAGGCAGGTTCGCCCAGAACGCGGCCTCCTGCTCAGGCGTGGCCAGCCACCACTGGATCGGCAGGAACCGGCCCTCCTCGCCCTCGGGCAGTCCCAGGTACAGATCCAGCCCGTACGGGGCCCGGATCCGCTCTTCGTAGACCTGCTGCAGCGACTGGCCGGTCACCCGCCGGATCACCTCGTTCACCACGGCGAACGTGACGAACCCGCCGTAGCCGTAGGCCGAGCCAGGCCTCCAGTACGGCCGCTGCCCGGCCAGGCGGGCGGCGATCACCTGGTCGTCGGCGAGCTCGGCCGCTGTCAACCCGCCGTCGACGCCCATGACGCCTGAGCGGTGGGTAAGCACGTCTCGCAGGGTGATCGCGTCCTTGCCTGCGACGGCGAACTCCGGCCAGTGCCGGGACACGGGCTGGTCGAGCTGGAGGATCCCCTCCTGCACGAGCAATGCCACCACCAACGTCGCGGCGCCCTTGGTGGAGGAGTAGACCCCGGTCAACGTGTCGCCGTTCACCTGTTGCCCTGCCCACAGGTCGACCACCTGCCGGCCGTGCGCGTAGACGGCCAGCTGCGAACCCGCGTGGCCGTCCTGCTCGGCCACCACCGCGGCGAACTCCCGGCGCACCAGCTCGAAGCCGTCCGCGACCGTTCCGTGGACATCCGTCCTGCTTATGTTCAGCAACCTTTCGTGTGGATGGTCGCCGTCATGACGGCTCGCGAGGGGCGAAGGTGACCGATGCGAGTCTTCGTGCTTCGTGTCACCTTTTTCGGGTGTGATCCGCCTTCGTGTCACCTTTTTCGGGTGTGATCCGTCAGCCGTACGACACAGTTGAGGAAAGGAACGCCGACCGTGAAGCCCGATGACTTCCTTGCCGTCCGGTTCGAGGGCCATCGCCCCCATCTGAAGGCGGTCGCCTACCGCATGCTCGGCTCGCTGGCGGAGGCCGAGGACGCGGTTCAGGAGGCGTGGCTGCGGCTGGCCCGCTCGGACGCCGGCGACATCGACAACCTCGGCGGCTGGCTGACCACCGTGGTCGGCCGGGTGTGTCTGGACATGCTCCGCGCCAGGAAGGGGCGGCGCGAAGAGCCGCTGGAGGCCCGTCTGCCCGACCCGGTGGTCAGCCGTGAAGATGCCGCCGACCCGGAACAGCAGGCGCTGCTGGCCGACTCGGTGGGGCTGGCGCTGCTGGTGGTGCTGGAATCGCTGACCCCGGCGGAACGGCTGGCGTTCGTGCTGCATGACATGTTCGGCCTGCCGTTCGAGCAGATCGCGCCCATCGTGGACCGGACCCCCTCGGCGGCCAAGAAGCTCGCCAGCCGGGCGCGTCAGCGGGTCCGCGGCTCAGCCCCGAGCCCTGACCCCGACCTGACCGCTCAGCGTCGGGTAGTGGACGCGTTCCTGGCCGCCGCACGCGGCGGCGACTTCGACGCGCTGCTGGCCATCCTCGATCCCGACGTGGTGCTGCGCGCCGACGGCGGCATGCTCACCAACGGCATGAAGATCATCCGAAGCGCCGCGGCCGTGGCCGGGCAGGCCGCCACCTTCCAGCGCATGGCCACCACCGCCGCCACCCACCCAGCGCTGATCAATGGCCTCCCCGGCCTGGTCAACACCATCGACGGTCAGCCGATCTCCGTCATGAGCTTCACCGTCGCCGATGGCAGGATCGCCGCGATCGACATCCTGTCCGACCCCGACCGGCTGGCCTACCTTGACCTCACCTGACGGCGCCGCTCGTCGAGCCGCCCGCGCTTCTGACCGCCGGGCACCGTTCATGAGCTCAGCTGCGTCAGCCGGTCGAAGGCCTCCTGCCGGGTCAGGTCGGCGCCTCGGCGGTAGGCCCTGTCGTAGCCGGTACGGCCGAGGCGTTCCGTGACAGCCTCCACGAGCGAGCGTAGTTCGACGTCACCGTGGTCGAAGGCGCCGCGGATGGCATGGCTCAGGCCGAGCGCGGTGGCCGTACCGGCCGGATCGCCCTCCAGGAACAGCAGCCGGGCCAGGAACTGGGCGGCCGATGGGATGTCGTTGTTCGCCTGGGCCGCCTGGAAGGCGCGGGGCAGCAGCACGCGGGCGCGCGCGGCCTCCCCTGCGGTGAGGAGGTTCGCCATCCGGGCGGGGACCAGGGTGTTCTGCATCGTCTCGACCGGGAGGGTGGACTCGCGGGCGAGCCTGTTCATCCGGTCGAGCTCCTGATCGGCCCGCTCGACCTCGCCGCCGCGGCGATACAGCTCGGCCAGCGCGCCTGCGACCTCGATCTCCAGCATGAGCTGACCGCGGTCCCATGCCGCTCGTTCGGCGGTATCGATGGCGTGCCCTGCGCCCTTCAGGTCGCCGCCGCGCATGCGTTCGATGGCGAGCGCGAGCCGGGTCAGGACCTCGTCCTGCGAGCGAAGGTGGGTGGCGATCGCGATGCTGCGCTCGTAGGCGGCGACGGCCTCGTCGTGCTCACCGTCGAGGGCGTGGATCTGCGCCATGCCGATCAGCGTCTTGGCGATCCACCATCGGTCGCCCACCTCCTCGAACGCGTGCAGCGCCGCTGCCATCGCGGTCGCGCAGCGCTCGTGGCCGCCTCGCAGGCGCCACCACGCGGCCTCGATCACGAAGGTGCAGGCGATCGCCCAGCGGTCCGACCCGCTCCGCACCTGGGCGATCTCTCGATCGACCAGCTCGTCCAGCCCGCTCATCGCTCCCGCCACCACCACTATCGTCAGCAGCATCGGGTAACGCCGCAGCGCGCCGGTGCGCGTGCAGTCGTCGACGAGCGCCTGCAGCCGCACGGGATCGGTGACCGGCCCTCCCGCTCCTGCCACCAGATGGATCGCGGTGAAGGCGGCCCTGGCGTCCGCGGGCAGCGCGTCGCCGAGCTCGAGGACCCTGGCCACGTAGGCGTCGGCCCGGCCGTCGTAGCGCAGCATGACCCAGTACCAGTACAGCGGGCCGAGGATGCGGGCCGCCGCCTCGGCGTCCCCGCCCTCGATGGCCGTCTGCAGGGCGAACAGCACGTTGTCGTACTCGGCCTCGAACAGGCGCAGCGACTCCACCTGCTTGGCCGAGCGCAGCAGCGGCTCGTGTTCCTCGGCCAGGTCGGCGAAGTGCCGCGTGAGCCTTTCCAGGACGGCTTCGCGTTCGCCTGCGAGTCTGAGCTTGCCGTCCGCATGGGTTCGGATGGATTCCAGCATCCGGTGCCCGTCGCCGGCCCGCTCCACGATGGACTTGTCGACCAGGGAGTCCAGCAGATAGATGACCTCGCCCGTGGGGAGCAACTCATCCGCACAGACGGCCTCGATCGCGGCGATCCCCGTCCTCGCCGGAAAGGTCGACATCCGGCGCGCCAGCATCCGTTCCTGATCGGTGAGGAGGTCCCAGCTCCACTCGATGACCGCGTGGAGGGTCTGCTGCCTGGGCTCGGCTGCCCTGTTGCCGGTGCTGAGCAGCCGGAAGCGGTCGTCGAGCCGCCTGGCCAGCTGATCGACGCTCATGGTACGCAGCCGCGCCGCGGCCAGCTCCAGGGCGAGCGGCAGCCCGTCCAGCCGGCGCACGATGTCCACGACCGGGGCCGCCGTCGACGCGTCCAGTGCGAAGCCGGGCCGTATACGAAGTTGAGGAGCCTGCGACGATACGGCTGCCGCCCGATCGAGGAACAGCTGCACCGCGGCCGATCCGGCGGCACGATCGGGATCCGCGTGTTCCGGGGGGCAGTTCGAGCGGGCCCAGACGGCACAGCGCCTCACCCATGACCTCCAGCGGCCCCCGGCTCGTGGCCAGGATGGTGAGGTACGGCTGACGCTCGAGCAGATGCCGGGCGAACTCCGCGACGGGCTCGGAGATCTGTTCGCAGTTGTCCAGCACCAGCACGCCTTCACCACCGGCGAGCAGGTTGACCACTCGATCCAACGGCGTGCCGGAGGCTCGGCCGTCGGCGGTGCCGAGCGTGCCGAGAACCGCCTCGGGCAGCCCGTCGGCCGTGTTCACCCCGGCCAGAGGGACGAGCCAGACCCGGCCGCGACGATGGGCCCGGTGCCGGCTCACCACCTCCACGGCCAGCCGGGTCTTCCCCACTCCGCCGGGACCCACGACGGTGACCAGCCGGGAGGCCTCCAGCAGTCCGGCCAGCAACCTCAGCTCGTCCTCCCGGCCGACGAAGCTGGTCAGCTGGGCCGGCAGGCGTCCAGGCACCGCCTCAGGCCGAGCCTGCGCGGCCTCGGGGATCTCCAGCTCGCCCCGCAGGACGGCGACGTGCGTCCTGCGCAGTTCCTCGGAAGGGTCGACGCCCAGCTCCTCGGTGAGCGTGCGGCGGACCTCGTCGAACACGGCCAGCGCGTCGGACTGGCGGCCCGCCGCGTGCAAGGCCCGCATCCGCAGCCCGGCCAGCCGTTCGCGCAGCGGATGGCCCGCGGCCGCCGCCTCCACGTCGGCCAGGATCTCGCCATGGTGCCCGAGCCGCAGCTCCGCCTCGAAGCGGTCTTCGACGGCCCCGACGCGCAGTTCGTCCAGGCGCGCGCCCGCCGTACCGGCGAAAGGGAGGTCGCGCACATCGGCCAGCGCGTCTCCTCGCCACAGCTTCAGCGCGTCGCGCAGGAGCGCGGCCGCCTGCTCCGCAGCGCCCGCCGCCAGTTCGCGACCGCCCCGCCGCGCCAGGGCCTCGAACCGGACGGCGTCGACCTCCTCGGCGCCTACGTTCAGGCGGTAGCCGCCGGCCACGGTCTCCACGACCCCCGCCCCACCCAGCGCCCTGCGCAGCCGATGCACCAGCGCATGCAGCGCGTTGACGTGGTCCCCGGACGGGCGCTCGCCCCACAGGCCGTCGAGAAGCGAATCGACCGACACCACCTCGCCCCTGGCCAGTGCCAACCTGGCCAGAAGCGCGCGGACCCTGGCCCCGCCGACCTCGATCGGTGCTCCGTCGCCGGCATAGGCCCGGACCGGCCCGAGCACCTCAATCCGCATGCGCACCAGGCTAACCGGCGAGGAAACCGATCACGCACCGGTGAGTCGGCACCCGGGCGTGCCCGCCGTCGGGCACATCCGCCGCCCTGACACCCCACTTACAGCGAGCCGGTGCCGGCTGGAAGAGCGTCGTAAGACCCCTGTCAGAGCCGCCGGACATCGTGGAGGACGTACGGAAGAAACGTCCGAAAGGCAGTGCAATGGCAGCGTACGAGAAACTGCAGCAGGTGCTCGACTGGGCGGTGGCCGAGGCCGGCGTCCCCGGCATCGTCGCCGACGTCAAGGACGGGGACCGGACCTGGTTCGGCACCGCCGGCGTGGCCGACATCGAGACCGGTGCCCGACGACAGCCGGGGGAGCACGTGCACACCGGTAGCAGCGGCAAGGCCTTCACCGCCGCCACGATCCTGGCCCTGGAGGCCGAGGGCCTGCTGAGCCTGGACGACACCGTGAACAAGTGGCTGCCCGGCGTGCTGGACGTCAACGGCTATGACGGCGACACGATCACCATCAGGCACCTGCTCAACAACACCAGCGGTCTGTTCATCACCGGCTTGGCGCCGGAGATCTCCCACCGCTACCTCACCCGCCCCGCGTTCCTCAAGCATCGGTTCGACGAATTCACCACCGACGACCTGTTGAGGGTGGCGGTCTCCCAGCCGCCCGTCGGCGAGCCCGGCGAACGCTTCGCGTACTCCAACGGCGGCTTCCACCTCGCCGGGGCGATCATCGAGAAGGTCACGGGCAACAGCTACGCCGAGGAGGTCGAGCGCAGGGTCATCCGGCCGCTCGGCATGACCCACACCTACGTGCGCCCCGTCCAGGACAAGGGATACCCCGATCCGCACCCGCGGGCGTACTCCACGCTGTTCTTCAAGGACGGCGTCGACCCGGCGGCGATCACCCCCGCGAACTGGGAATCGATGATGGAGGACCCCGGGCTCGCACCCCTCGACGTCACCGAGGCCGGCACCTCAGGTGGCTGGTCGGCCGGCAACGTCGTCTCCACCACCGGCGACATGATCCGGTTCGTGAACGCGATGGCGAGCGGCAGTCTGCTCCCTCCTGCCCAGCACCGCGAGATGTGGACCACGGTCTCCACCGAGGGCGGCCACTGGATGCCGCACGCCCGATACGGCCTCGGCCTGTTCGAGTTCGACAAGGAGGCGACGGGCGGCAGGACGGTGCGTGGGGTGGGCGGCAGCCTCTGGGGATCCTGGTTCCTCGCGGTGGGCACCCCCGACGGCCGGCAGACCGTCGCCGTCCACACCAACACCGAGTGGAAGTCCTGGGATCTCATGTTCAAGATCATCGAAGCGACGCACGGCGTCTCCATCGGTGCGTAGGCGCGCGGCCCGCCACCGGCTCGTGCCTGTCCTTCGGGGGCAGGCACGAGGCGATGGCCGCTCGCCCGCGGAGCACATGACGGGCTGAAAGGATGCGGTCAGCGCTGACCTGGATGGGTCAGGGCCGACCCTTGGTGCGGGTGGCCGTCAACCGCCGCCGAGGTCGGCCAGGCCGATGTCGCTGTCGGGCAGTGGCTGGATGTGCGGGTGGGCGCGCAGGCCGTCGAGCATGAGCGCCAGGTAGCGGTCCACGCTGCGCTGGGTGAGCTCGGCACGCAGGCCGGGCATCGGCCGCAGCAGCAGGGCCATCATCAGTGTCAGATCGCCGGCGTCCACGTCGTGGCGCAGGTCGCCGTCGGCCTGGGCGCGACGGACGAGCCGGTCGAGGATCTTCAGCAGGGTCTGGCGCAGCCGCCGTTCCTCGGGGTCGGCGTGGAGCTGTTCCCAGGTGCTGGTGAACCAGATCGACAGCCAGGTGGCCAGCCGCAGCTCGGCGGCGGCACGGCGGATGAAGCGCGACAGCGCCCGCCAGGCGTCCGGCTCCTCGTCCTCGGCGTCGCGCGCGATGGCGACCACGCGGTGGAAGCCGTCCAGCGCGACCCCGCGCACCAGTGCCTCGCGGTCGGGAAAGCGGCGGTAGAGGGTGGCGGTCCCGACGCCGGCGCGGCGGGCCACCTCCTCCATCGGCACCTCGGCGCCGCGTTCGGCGATGAGTGCGCGGGCGGCCTCGATGATCTGTTCGCGGTTGAGCCTGGCGTCGGCTCGGAGCTTGCGGCCGGGGCTCTCGTTCTTCACTGCAACAGTATACGGATGTATCTCTCTCATTTACACTCGATAAGTGGCGGATCTTCTTTCACTTACGGAGGCAGAGATGACCATCGACCCGATGCTCCACAGGATCGGGCACCACGGGCCCGTGGCCGCCGACCTGGAGACACTGTTCGCCCTGCACCGGGCCTGGCGGCGGGCTGTGCCGTACGAGAACCTCGACATCCAGCTCGGCAGGCCGATCAGTCTCGAGCCGGACGCGCTGTTCGACAAACTCGTGCGGCGGCGACGCGGCGGCTACTGCTACGAGCAGAACGCCGGCCTGGCCATGCTGCTGCGCCTGGCCGGCTTCCAGGTGACGCTGGTGGAGGCGGGCGTCTTGCGCGAGGCCAGGGGAGAGGCGATGTGGGGCAACCACAACGCGCTGCTGGTCGACCTCGACGGCGGTCGCTGGCTGGCCGACGCGGGCATCGGGGACGGCTTCGTCGAGCCGCTGCCGCTGCGCGAGGGGCCACACACCCAGGGGTCCCTGACGTACCGGCTGGAGCGACTCGATCCGGACACCTGGCGCTTCCACCACCATCCCGGCGGGACAGTCGCCTCCTACGACTTCCGGCTGCAACCGCGCGAGATCGCCGACTTCGCCGCCCGCTCCAGGGAGATGTCCACCTCCGCCCAGTCGGCGTATGTCACCACGCTCATGGCCGCCCGGCCGATCGCCGGCCACACGCTGTTACTGCTGTCACGTACGCTGCGCCGGCCTGGCTCCGACGGCAGGACGCCCCGGACCATCGGCGACGCGGACGAGTTCGCCAGAACGCTCGCCATGGACTTCCTCGTACCGCTCGACGACCTCGGCCACAATGGCGTCGCTCAGCTCTGGCACAAGTCAGGCACCCAGGACGACCTATGGCGCGCACGCGTCAGCAACACCTCCTAGGTATCCGACACGGTGCTTCCCATCGACAGACTCACGGTTGGAGCCGACTACTTTCTCGGGTGACCGTGGTCATCGTCGCCTCTGTGGAGCTGAGCGGGACGACTGTGATGCACGTCCGCCCTGTCCGTCGGGCGCCCTCGGCGGGCCGGCCGCGTTGCCCGAGGGCGTCCGGAGTACGGACAAAACACACCACGCCGCCGCACCCCCGCAGGTCGTCGCCATCATGTCCGGCTGGGGCCAGTCTGGCGAAGCCAGCCCCGGTTGGGGCTCGGTCTCGGGCACGCTGGACGAGCATCAGGAGGGTGCCGAAAGTCGTCAGGATCACGGCACCGGAGAGCGTCAGGATGATGCTCAGCCACGGCCGCCATCGTCTGAACGCCTGTGGAGCGGTGGCCGGCAGAGCGCCGATCACGCCGACGAGGTCGAGAAAGGGGTAGTCGAGGTGGGCCGGCCCGGCGAGAACCGTAGCCCTACCGCGGCCGGCACGTCGGCGACTCCGTGTTCGTGCTGCGTGTCGCTGTCAGGTGGTGAATGCATGGAGGCTGGCGGTGCTCAGAGTCTGCTCCGCGCCGAACTCATCAAAGGTGCTGACATGGCGGAAGCCGAGGCGAACGGCGAGCTTCAGCGAACGCACGTTGGCTGTCTGGGTCACGACCACGACCGGCTGATCGGGTAGTTCGTCGGCGGCAGCACGCAACACGGTCGTCGCGGCCTCGAACGCGAGCCCCGCGCCCCACGCACCGCGCCGCAGCACATAGGACAGTTCCAGCTCCTCCCCGTCCTCGATGACGTGGCCAGGCCGGTCGGCGGACCCCGCCGTGACCGAAGCCGTCACCGCCGCGTTGATCGCGGGTCCCGCGCCCATGACGAGCACGTCGGCGGAGCCGTCATCGGTCTTCCTGCGCGCGGATGGCCGCGGCGGGGCAGAGGGCCACGGCGTTGCGGACGGCGTCGTGCAGGTCGGGGCGGGGCGTGGGATCGCGAAGCATGACGACGCCGTCCTCCTCGCGCTGGTCGAAGACGTCAGGCGCGGACAGGACGCACTGGCCGGCGGCTACGCAGCGGTCCTGGTCGGTGATCACTCTCATGCCTGCTCCCAGGTGACGGGGAGCCGCCGCACCCCATAGGCCAGGGACGCCTCGCGCATGGAGATCTCAGCCGCTGGTACGGCCAGGCGCAGTGCGGGAAACCGCTCGAACAGCATGCGATAGCCGATGCGCATCTCGATCCTCGCCAACTGCTGGCCGAGACACTGATGCACGCCGTGGCCGAAGGCCAGGTGGTGCCGGGCTCCATCACGTCCGAGCCGCAGGACGTCGGGGTCGGCGAACCGCTCCGGATCACGATTGACCGCGGGCAGCCCGATGATCACGGTCTCGCCCGCACGGATGAGCTGCCCGTCCAGCTCGACGTCCGCCAGGGCGGCACGGCTGGGCGAGCCCCGGTGAATGATGGTCAGATAACGGAGCAGCTCCTCGACCGCGCTGTCGGTCAGTGAGGTGTCGGCGCGGTAGGCGTCGAGCTGCTCGGGGTGGCACAGGAGGGCGAAGGCACCGAGGCCGAGCATGTTCGCGGTCGTCTCGTGCCCGGCGATCAGCAGCGCCAACCCGATGTTGGTCAGTTCCTCGTCGGTGAGGTCGCTGTCGGTGATCAGCCCGCCCAGCAGGTCGTCGGTGGGACGCGAACGCTTGCGCCGCACCAGGTCCGCGAAGTAGCCGGTGAGCCGTCCTGCAGCGACCGTGGCCTGTTCCACTGAGGCGTCCAGATCGACGGCCACGGCGGTCTGCTCCTGGAAGAAGGCGTGATCCTCGTAGGGAACGCCGAGCAGCTCGCAGATCACCAGCGAGGGGATCGGCAGAGCGAACGTCTGCACGAGATCGACGGGCGGCACGGTCTCGGCCATGGCGTCCAGGTGGTCGGCGGTAATCTGGACGATCCGAGGCTCGAGGCGCCTCATCCGCTGAACGGTGAACTGCCCGGTCAGCAGGCGCCGGAACCGCCTGTGATCCGGATCGTCCATGACGACGAACATGCCGGGCGCCGGCTTGTCACCGCTCCCGGCCAGGACGTTCCGCCGCGGAAGCGGCGAGTGCTTGAGATCCATCCGGACGCTGAAGCGTGGATCGGCCAGGACCTTGCGTGCGGCGTCGTAGCCGGTGACCAGCCAGCCGACGTGGCCGTCCGGGAAGGCGAGCCGGGTGAGCGGCTGGGAGTCACGCAGCCGCGTCAGCTCTTCGGGCGGGTCGAACGGGCAGGCGGGATCGCGCCGGGTGGGCAGGGTCACCGGGATTTCAGCATTCTGATCGACCACTGACACAGCTCCGTTCAGGTGGTTTTGATAGCGGACTCTATTTTGAGAGTAAACCATCATTTGCTGGTGCGGTACATTTCGTGCATGGGCACCAGCGGGCTGCGCGAACGCAAGAAGGCGAGGACCAGGGAGACGATCCTGCGCGAAGCGTTCAGGCTCTTCCGTGAACGTGGCTACAACGCCACCACCATCGACCAGATCGCCGAGGCCGCCGAGATCTCGCCCGCGACCTTCTTCCGCTACTTCCCGACGAAGGAGGACCTGGTCACCTTCGATCGTTTCCCTCCGCTCATCGAGGCTCTCCAGGTCCAGCCGCCCGGTGAACCGGTCGCCGTCCTGCGCGGCGCGTTCCGTACGGCGTTCGCCTCCCTGACCGCCGAGGAGATCGCCGCAGGGCATGCGCGGGAGGTGTTCGCGGCGACCGTCCCTGAACTGCTGACCGCCAACCTGCGCAGGAGCCCTGGCTTGCTGCAGGAGCTTTCCGAGATCGTCGCGGACAGGGCGGGATGCGGCGCGGACGACCCCCGGATCCGCAACGTCACCGGCGCCGTCTTCGGGGTCGTCGCCATGGTCTGGCTGCAATGGGCCCAGGACCCCGACATGGACGGGCCCGCCGAGATCGACAGAGCACTCGGGCACCTGGAGTCCGGCCTGAGCCTGTAGGTCCCGCCGCTCAAGTCGGGGTGCGGGCAGACGCCTCCGACCGAAGTGGCCAGGCGCACGTGCCGAGCGACGAGCCTGCGTACGAGAGCGCGCTCAGCTGGGAGACGCGGCGATCTCCACGCGGTGACCGTCGTCGTCGGACAGGAACGCCGCCAGCGCCTGCCCCTGCTCGGCCACGGTAGTGCGGTCGGCTCGTGAGAAGCGGCGCAGCGGGGTGACAGTCACGGTGCCTGCCTGGACGCGCCAGGTCGCGGCGACCCGGCCGTCGACCAGGACAACGCGGGCGCCGGCGACCGACAGGCCGCGATGGGCGTCGTCGACGATCCGGCTGCGATCGTGGTAACCGAGGATCGCGTTGTCGAACGCCGGCAGGAACCGCACAGGGGCGGGCGTGTCGGGGTCGGGGCGCGGCGCGTCGGGGAGGTCCAGCAGTTCCCTGCCTCGCTCGTCGCGGAAGGTGACCAGCTCCTCGCGTATCGCGGCCACCGCGGCCGGCAGTCCTGCCAGGCCGCACCAGGCGCGCAGGTCGGCCGTGGCGGCGGGGCCGAAGGCGGCCAGATAGCGCCGTACCAGCGCGTCGCCGACCGGATCGGATCCCTCAGGGGCCGGCGGGTCGATCTCGCGCCCCAGCCAGGAGGAGAGCAGGACGTTGCGCACTCCCGCCCTCGTGCGCCACAGCCCGCGCGGCGGCAGCTGTGCCACCGGGAGAAGCGCGGCGACCAGCATCTCGCCCAGCGCCCGCGGCCCCGGCTCCGGCCAGCGCTCAGCCAGCGCCCGCGCGAGCTCGGTCATCGAGCGGGGCTCGTCGTCGGCCATCACCGCCAGGCCTGCCCTTGCCAGCTCGTCGAGGTCTATCCCGGCAAGCTCGCGGCGGTAGACCCCGAGTACCCGTTGGCGCAGCATGATGTCGTGGCGGGCCCGCCAGGCCAGGGCGTCGTCGGCGGCGAGGAGGTGGACGGTGCGGCGCATGAGGTGGGTACGGACCACGCTCCGCCCGGTCAGCAGGGCCGAGAGCGCCGCCGGATCGAACACGCTCAGCCGCGACCAGAGGCCGACGAACGGTTCCTGCGGTTCCTGCGCCTGCAAACCGCACAGATGCGCGACGGCGTCGAGGACCGGCATGCCGGCGCGATCGAGCAGCAACTGCCGAGCCAGCGTCGCGCGGTTGAGCGCCCGGGTGTCGAGAACAGTCATCGGTGTCACGCCGCCGCACACTCGTCGGCCGGTCGCCGGCGCGGCACCGCTTGTCGGATGGGCGGCGGGTCGTAGGACACGCTCAGGCGGTAGGGGCTGATCTGCGTTCCGGTCCGCCCCGGGGGCCGCATCCTCATGGTGGTTGTTCCCTTCGGAAGAAGGTGCGGGGACAGGAGCGTGGTGGGGGAGGACGGACGGTGCGCGCCTCCCTCACCACGCATGATGGCTCAGCCGTTGTACTCGCTCACGACGTCCACGACCCAGACGACGCCGAAGCGGTCCGTGAGCATCCCGTACAGCGGCGTCCACTGCGCAGGCGCCAACTGCTGCGCGATCGTCGCTCCGGCGGAGAGCTTCTCCCAGTACGCGGTGACTTCCTCCGTGGTCTCACCGCGGAGAGAGACGAAGAACGAGTTCTCACCCCGCTCCCACGGCATCCGCGAGGGCACGTCGTAGGCCATCACGTGGAAGCCGTTGTCCGCGACCACCTGGCCCCACATCACCTGGTCCGCCTCGGCGGGGTCCTGCACGCTCCCGGCGTCCTTGTACGTGACGGCGGCGAGGTCACCGCCGAACACGGACTGGTAGAACTCGAGCGCCGCGCGGGCGTCGCCCCGGAAGTTCAGATGAGTCACGGACTTGACGGACATTGTCGGCTCCCAGCCTTCGGTGAATGTTTCCGGACGCCGTGAAGCGCCCGGACCGAACTGCCGATCCCGGAATCGGCTGTTCGGCCCGAGGCAACAGTCGCAGGGGTAGCGGTCAGGGTGTGGCCGCTTCTCGGGGCAGTATGGGATTCATGCCGAAGACCTCAGCGCGACTTCTGTCACTGCTCTCGCTGCTCCAGGCGCGCAGGGACTGGCCGGGGGCGCTGCTGGCCGAGCGGCTGGACGTCAGCCCGCGCACCGTGCGTCGTGACGTCGACCGTCTGCGCGAGCTCGGCTATCCCATCACCGCCTTCAAGGGGCCCGACGGTGGGTACCGGCTCGACGCCGGCACGGAGCTGCCCCCGTTGCTGTTCGACGACGAGCAGGCCGTCGCCCTGGCCATCGCACTCCAGATCGCCACCACCGCCGGTGCCGGCATCGAGGAGGCCGCGGCGCGCGCGCTGAACACCGTCCGGCAGGTGATGCCCGCACGGCTGCGCCGCCGGATCGACACCCTTCAGGTCACCGCCGTCGAGCGTCCCTCGACCCGGCCGGACCCACAGGTCGACAGCAGCGTGCTCATGGCTCTCAGCGCCGCCGTCCACGCCCGCGAGGTGCTGCGCTTCGACTACGCGCCCGCATCCCCGCCAGGGGTGGACGGCGACGGCGCCCGGACCCCGCCGCGCCGGGTGCAGCCCCATCACCTCGTCACCTGGGGCGGGCGCTGGTACCTCGTCGCCTGGGACCTCGACCGCGAGGACTGGCGCACCTTCCGCGCCGATCGGATCACCCCGCGCACCCCTACAGGGCCCCGCTTCAGCCCGCGCGAACTGCCCGGAGGCGAGGTGGCCGCCTTCCTGGCCGGCAGGTTCCGGGGCTCCGACGGCTCCGGCGACTGGCCCTGCCGCGGCGAGGTGATCCTCGACCTGCCCGCCGCCGCCGTGTCCAGCTACACCCGCGACGGAGTCGTCGAGGAACTCGGCCAGGACCGCTGCCGGCTCCTCCTGGGCTCGTGGTCATGGACCGGCCTGGCCGCCACCATCGGCAGGTTCGACGCCGACATCGAGGTCGTCGGCCCGGCCGAGCTCAAGGAAGCCTTCGCGCACCTGGCCGGCCGTTACACCAGGGCCGCAACCGACGCCCCCTAGCGCGGCACTGTGCGCCTCGCGTCAGCCGGTCCGCAGGACGCCGGCGGCGAAGGCCTGGCCTGATCGCTCGGTGGATCCCTCGATGCCGGCTCTGGCGACTCGTGGACAGGAGCGGCCCTCGACGACCGAGCAGGGGTCCGTCCTCTTCCGGGACGCGCGATCGGATGCCACCGTTTCACCGGCGGTCGCCGAGGAAACAGCGCGGCGGGTCGGCGCCGAGAGATCACCAGGCCGGGGCCGTGGCGGGTCAGGGGATGAGGGAGATTTCGGGGAAGCGGGAGTCGGGAGCCTCGAACAGGCGGGTGGGCTTCTTGCTCAGGTGCAGGTCGAAGAAGGCCGCGATGTAGGCGCGCTGAGCAGACACGGACCGGCCGGGATCGATCGTGCCGACGAACTCGGCGACGGGCACCTTCGGCAGCGCCGCGGCGATCTGCGGCAGCAGCGCCTGCAGGTCGGTGAACGAGCCGTGTGCCGCGCCCCTGAACCGCAGCTCCCGCCTCCAGCCTGTCGAGGCTTCCCAGAAGGACTTCCAGCTGGGCTCGCTCGCCCGGGTGTGCGCCTCGGCCGCCAGCTGCAGGAACGGCTTGGCGACGCCGCTGCCGGCGACCGGGCCGACGTATCCGCCGTCGAGGTTGACTCCCGCGTCCACGCGTCGGTCGTCGTGGACGAGCTGCGCCGCCACCGACCCGCCCAGGGACTGTCCGAGCGCTCCCACCCGTGACACGTCCGGGGCGCCGCGCAGCCCGGCGGGCAGCGGTGTGTGCTCCTCGCCGAGCCCGCCGCCCCGTCCCAGAGCGGCGATCTGGTCCAGGACGAACCGCATGTCCGCCAGGCGCGCTTGGGAGTGCCGGGCGACCAGCCTCGTGATGACGCGCGGGGTCAGCTTCGTGGGCAGGGGCATGGCGCGGACGAGCCGACCGCCGGGGAACTCCACCTGGTCGGCCTCGTAGGTGGCGTCCACGGTGACGACCAGGTAGCCGCGGGAGGCCAGCTCCTGTACCAGGGCGGTGCCGAGGGTGCGCGGCCCGCCGTCCCCCGAGCCGAACAGCACGACGGGCAGCTTGCCCGCGTGGCGATCGACCGGGGCGCCGAGGCGGGCGTGGGTGAGGGTGGCGGCCCAGTTCACCGCGCCCTTCGCGATGCCCATGGGCGGCGCGGAGTGGCGGTCCCAGTCGGCCGCGGACAGGGGCGCCATGTGCGGGGCTGCGGGCAGCGCCTGGCCGGTGCCCTTGGCCGGGTACCACAGGCTGACCATCAGCTCCCGGTAGGGCTTCGACTTCGCCAGGGGGTCGGGGCGCGAGCGGTCGACCAGGCGCACGGCGAAGGTGCCGACGGGGTACGGCCCGCCCGGCGCGGGCAGGCTCATCGTGACACGACGCGGGGCGCGCGCGTCATCGGCCGGCACGGCGGCAGGGGCGGCGAACGCCTGATGAGGCGAGGCGGCACCGCCCGCCTGACGGGCCAGGTCAGGCACATCATGGGCCACGGCGGCGCCGGGCGTGGGACGGGCCAGAGCGGCAGTGGGCACGCCATGGGCAACGGCGGCAGGCGTCATGGAAGCGGCCAGCGCCACCACGGCCAGGCCCGCGGCGTTCGGAATGAAGGGCATACGAGGCTCCTTGAGCGAGAGGTGTCCGACGAGGCTGGCAGCGGGCTGCGGATCAGGGACAGCGGCATACGGCTGATATGCGTGTGCGACTTCTGAATGAGGTGCCCGGATCTTCATCCCTGAGGAGGATGGGGAGCGAACCCGCAGGACAACTAGGGTGAGCGCATGAAGCGAGCCGACCGCCTGGTGGCCTGCCTCGCGGCACTGACCCGATGGTCGTCCGTACCCGCCGACGCGCTCCTGGCGGCCGCGATCTTCCTGGCCACACTCGGACCCGGCCAGGTGTCGACTGGCGAGCCATGGGTGTTGCTGCTCCAGGCGGCCCTGGTGGCGCCCTTGGTGTGGCGGCGGCGCGCCCCGCTGGCGGTCTTCTGCGCGATCGGCGCAGCGGCCGCGATCCAGTGGGCCTCCGACGTGCAGCTTCCCGCCGACGCCGCCCTGCTGGTCGCCCTCTACACCGTGGCTGCGCGCTGCCCATGGCGGCAGACGCTGATGGCCGGGCTCGTGCTGGAGGCGGGGGTGATGCTGGCCGCGGCGCGGTGGGCGCCGCAGGGTCAGTTCCCTTTCACTGCGGCCGCGCTGAGCGCGATGTCCGCCGCCGCCCTCTCCACGGGTTTGTGGATGCGGGTACGGCGGGCGTACATCTCCTCGTTGGAACGTGACCGAGAGCAGCGGGCGCGGATCGCGGTCGCCGAGGAGCGCGCACGGATGACCCGTGACATGCACGACATCGTCACCCACAACCTGTCGGTCATGGTGGCCCTGGCCGACAGCGCCGCATACGTATGGCACCGCGCGCCTGAGCAGGCGGCAGCCGCGATGGAGCAGGTCGCCGACACCGGACGCGAGGCGCTGGAGGACATGCGCCGCGCCCTCGGCACGCGCGAAGACAGCCACGCGGGCAAACCTCGCCGGGCAGTCGAACCCGTCCTCCCAGAACCCGGCCTCGCAGTCGAACCCGGCCTCCCAGTCGAGCCGGGGGAGCAGGTGGGTGCGCTGCTCCACCCCGCGCCCGGGATCGCCCAGCTAGCCCCCCTGGCCGACCGGATGCGCGCGGCCGGACTGCCGACACGCCTGCAGGTGGCCGGCGACCCTGAGGCGATTCCCGCCGCCGCCCAGCTCACCATCTACCGGCTGGCCCAGGAGGCACTGACGAACACGCTCAGGCACGCGCCCGGCGCGACGGCGGAGGTCCGCGTCCACCTGACATCGCGGCGCGCCGACGTGGAGGTCACCGACGACGGCCTCCCCGGGCGGACGGCGGACGAGGCACCCGGACGGGGCCTGGCCGGGATGCGCGAGCGTGTCGCCGCCTACGAAGGAACCCTGCACGCCGGCCCGGTGCGCGGCGGCGGGTGGCGGGTGGCGGCCAGCCTGGACCTGGCGGGCAAGGGCGCGGGCCGATGATCCGGCTGCTGATCGCCGACGACGAGTCGTTGCTGCGCCTGGCCTTCCGCATGGTGTTCGAGGCCGAGCCGGACATGGAGGTGGCCGGTGAGGCGGGCGAGGGCGAGGAGGCCGCCCGGATGGCCCGGCAGCTGCGCCCTGACGTGGTGCTGATGGATGTGCGCATGCCCGGCCTCGACGGGATCGAGGCCACCCGCAGGATCGTCAGGGACTGCCCACGCTCGCGCGTGCTCATCCTGACCACCTTCGACCTGGACGAGTACGCCTTCGCCGGGCTGAAGGCCGGGGCCGTGGGCTTCCTGCCGAAGAACACCCGGCCAGCGGAGCTGCTGAGCGCCATCCGCCACGTGGCGGCGGGCGAGGCCGCGCTGTCCCCGCGGGTCACCCGCCGCCTGCTGGAGAGGTTCGCCCCTCAGCTCACGCCCGGCGCGCCCGAGCGCGACGAGCGGCTTGCGCAGCTGACCTCCCGCGAGCACGAGGTGCTGCTTCAGGTGGCGCGCGGACTGTCCAACGCCGAGGTGGCCGCGGCCCTTCACCTCGCCGAGGCCACCGTGAAGACGCACCTCAGCCGCGTCCTGCTCAAACTCGGGCTGCGCGACCGCGCGCAGGTCGTGGTCTTCGCCTACGAGAGCGGCCTCATCCGGGGATGAGGAACATCGGTACAGCCGTTAGCGCTGAGATCGATCGTTTCCCGGACGCCCTCGGTTCAGAAGGTCAGCCCGATCTTCCCATTCAGGCTCCCCAAATGCTCATGTGCGGCTTTCACGTTCTGCACGCCGTAGTGCGCGTCGACCCGGATATTCAACGGCGTCGTAGCCGCCCGCACGCAGGGTAGTCCGGTCGGTCGTGGCGTGGTCGGCTCCCAGGTCTTGCACCACGGTTGACGACAGTTCCAGCCAGTTCCCAGCCCAGCGTCATCGGCAACGGCGGCCCTCATCGGCGGCATCAGTTCCAAGATGCTCACGCAGACGTTGCGCAGGGCTTCAGCATCACGGTCTGGTGCGGCGCCAGGCGTTCGCCGAGGTGCCTCCGCGCGTCGAGTACGCGCTCACCGGCCTCGGGCAGTCGGCGTTGGAGCCGGTCGATGTGCTCTGCCGTTGGGCCGAGCAGAACGGCGACGCGGTCTTGGCCACCCACGATGGGCATGACCGGTGACCTTCAGGGCATCCGCATGTACGGCGCCCCTGCTCCGCGCTGGGCCAGGAAGACAGTCACGGCGCGCGTCCGTGACGTGCCGGCTCCTCCTGGATCAATCAGGTCGAGCGCTGGTTCGGCTACCTGACCGGCCAGCTCATCCGCCGGGGAGTGCACAAGAGCGTGCAGTCCCCGGAAGCTGACATCCTCGCCTGGATCGCCCGATGGAACGACAACCCACGGCCCTTCGTCTGGAAGAAGACCGCCGCGGGTATCCTTCACTCCCTCGCCCGATACTGCCGACGAATTTCAGGCGCAGGACACACTAGTTCTTCACTGGCGGCACGATCAGCATCGGCCGGTGCGCGTGGTGCAGCACGTGGTTCGACACGCTGCCCAGCAACACTGAACGCACCTCGGCCAGGCCACGCGACCCGGTCACGATCAGCGAGGCGTCGAGCTCGTCGGCCACGTCCACGATGGTCTGCCAGATCGATTCGTTGTCGGCGACCGCCCGGTGGGTCACGTCCTGCAGGCCCGCTGCCCTGGCCAGCTCGGCGCCCTCCGTGGCCTGCTGCTCCGCCAGCTCCTTCCACTCCTCCTTCTGCTCGGAAATGAGCGCGAAACCGGCGATCGTGTGCCGCCTGAGCTGCACCAGCAGCGGCTCCCACACGGTGACCACGACGGTGGCCTCGGCTGCGAGATGCTTGGCGGCGAACTCGATCGCGCTCTTCGCGTCGGCCGATCCGTCGTAGGCGATGAGGATGGTCATGGCTTGTTCTCCTGTGCGTCCGTTAGCGATTGGTGGTTGGCTCACCGACCTGGGGCAGTCGGCGCTGGAGCCGGTCGACGTGCTGTGCCGTTGGGCCGAGCAGAACGGCGATGCCGTCTTGGCCGCCCACGATGGGCATGACCGGTGACCTTCAGGTTCATGCCTGCGGGAGCGGTGTCCACCGGCTCGTCCTGTCGTTACCAGCCGGAGGGCGAGGTCGGCTGGTACGGCCTACTGAGCACCTCGGTCAGAGCCGAGATGCTGTGGTCGCCGTGGCCGGCCTCGGCGGCTCGCCTCACCAGGTCGTTCAGGGGGGCGAGCCAGGCCACGTCGACGTTCGTCTCCCGGGCCAGGTCCTCGTCATGGGCCGCTCCGGCCAGGAAGAGGTTCACCGAGGAGACGGCGTCGCTGTAGTCGCCGCTGTCGATCTCCCTGGCATAGACAGGCAGCAGAGACTTGATCATGTCCAGCCACTTGCCGGCGAAGCGCACCATGCTGGCCGCCTCCAGTCCGCGTGCCCGAACGGCGGCGGCACCCTGGAAGAAGCCGGCGAGTGCGGGCAGCAGGAGGGCGCCCACCGCCATCTCGTACAGGGCGGCCAGGTCGATCTCGTCGCCCAGGTGGACGGTGTCGCCGCCCAGCACCTTCAGGGTCGGCTCGTATGCGTCGAAGACGGCCTTGGCGCCGCTGTAGTAGATCAAAGTGTCCCGCGCCCCCACGGCTGAGGGCACGTTCTTGACCGCGCCATCGAGGTATCGGGCTGAGTGACTGCCGGCCCAGGCGGCCATTTCACGGGCGCCGGCCGGGGATCCGCTGTTCAGGGTGACCAGGGTGCGCCCAGGCAGGACGGCGGCGGCTGGTTCCAGGATCCGGTGGGTGTCTTCGTAGGTGGTCAGGCAGGTGATGATCAACGGGCTCGCGGCCACGGCGTCCTCGATCGCCTCCGTGTGGATCGCGCCCTTGGCAGCGAGGGGCGCGGCCTTGTGCGGTGTACGGTTCCACACTGCAGTGGGGTGTCCTGCCCCGATGAACGCTTCGGCGATGGCCGTACCCATCGAGCCCAGCCCGATGACGGTCACCTTGTCGTCTGTCATTGTTTGATTCCTTGGTGATGCATAGTGGCCGGTCAGTGATGGACGGCCATGGAGGGCTTGCCGGCTTCCGTGCCGGTGCTGGGAGTGGGCTGAGCGGGCTTGCGGTGCAGCAGCAGGAGCAGCGCGGTGGCCAGGCCGGTCAGCGCGAAGATCGCGGTGGCCCAGAACCCGGCCTGGAAGCCGTCGTTCAGGCCCTCGGCGTTCGTCCCGGTGGTGTAGGCGAAGGCGACCGAGGAGGCGATGGCGATGCCGAGCGCGGCGCCGATCTGGAAGACGGCGTTGTTGATGCCCGAGACCAGGCCGGACTCCTCGGCCTTGGCGCCGGTCAGCGACGCGATGGAGGCGGCGACGTTGGTGCTGCCGATGCCGGTGCCGAAGATGACCAGGCCGAAGAACAGGTCGCTCCAGTAGCCGCCGTTCGGGTCGATCTGGGTCAGCAGCAGCAGGCCGCCGGACAGCAGCGTCATGCCCACGATCGCGATGGGCTTGTAGCCGACCTTGGCGACCAGGCGGGCGCTGACGTTCGCGCCGATGATCGACATGACCGCGTAGACCGCGGTGCTGAGGCCGAACTTGACCGCGCTGTAGCCGAGCACCTGCTGGGCATAGAGCGAGGTGATGAGCGCTCCGCCGTACACGGCCATGGCGACGATGAGCATCAGGATGTTGCCGCCGACCACGGTCGGCGAGCGGAAGATCCGCAGCGGGACCAGCGGCGCCTTCGACCTGTTCTCGATCAGCGTGAAGATCACGAGTAGCACGGCGGCGGCGATCAGCATGCCGATCGTCTGGCCGCTGCCCCAGCCGACGAGCGGGGCCTCGGAGACGGCGTAGACGAGCAGCGCGATGGCGGCGGTGATGGTCACCGCGCCCGCCGGGTCGAATCGGCGGCGGCCCGGCTGGACGGGCGTCTGCTTCAGCAGGCGCGGGCCGAACAGCAGCACGGCGGCGACCACGGGGACGTTGATGTAGAAGATCCACTGCCAGCCGAGGCCGTCGGTGATCGGGCCGCCGATGAGCAGCGCGGCGGTGGCGCCGAACGCGCCGATGCCGGTCCAGATGCCCAGCGCCTTGTTGCGTTCGGGTCCCTCGGCGAAGGTGTGCATGAGCACCGCCATCGCGGTCGGGGTCATGATCGCGGCAGCCGCGCCCTGCACGACACGGGCCGCGATCAGCACCTCGTCGTTCCAGGCCAGGCCGCACAGCACTGAGGCGACGCCGAACAGCGCGGTGCCGAACAGGAACATCCGGCGCCCGCCGAGCAGATCGGCGGTGCGCCCGCCGAACATCAGCAGGCCGCCGAAGCTCAGCAGGTACGCGCTCATCACCCACTGGACGCCGCCCGGGGAGAACCCGAGTTCGCTCTCGATGGAGGGCAGGGCCAGCATGACGATCTGGGAGTCGACGATGACCATGAAGAAGGCCGCCACCAAGAGGGTCAGCGCCAGCCATCTCCGTGGATCGGAGGCCTCTTCCTGAGGTTCACGGGACATCATAAGTTTTCCTTCTTTTCAGGGTGTTTCAGGGCAGCGCGAAGCCACCCCGTGGGGGGCGAGCCTCGTGAGGCCTAGTGCGGAGGGGAGATCCTCGCGGTCAGGCACATGCGGTCGAGCGCGTTCGCGACGGACACGGCCATGATCAGGTTCGCGAGGTTGTAGGGACCGAGCAGGTTCTCCGCCGCGCCGTACACGTCGTCGGGCACGCCGTCGGCGGGGAGCCTGGTCATCATTTCGGTGAGAGCCAGCGCGGCCCGTTCGGAGTCGGTGAACCGGAGCGAGTCGCGCCAGCCCGCCAGCTCGTTGAGCCGATCCTGCGTCTCACCCAGGCGGAGGGCTTCGGCCGAGCGCCGGGCCAGGAAGTACGCGCAGCCGTTGAGCTGGGCGACCCGGATGCGCGTCAGTTCGCGCAGCCGGTCGTCGCTCAGTCCCTCACGCCGCAGCGCGTCCTCCAACTCGGTGATCAGGTCAACGGCTCGTGGCGACACTGCCGCCAGTTCGATGCGCTGCCTGGTCATCGTGTCGTTCAGCCCCTTGCTCGTCGGTCGTCCTCCGCCGGAAATCAGTGTGAATCCGACAGATGGCCACGAACAATGGCGAAGTTCTCACCGTTCGGTAAGGTGCCCTTACCGATGGGAGGTGCCGGTGAACTGGCAGGAGCTGGAGACGTTTCTGACACTGGCCGAAGAGCTGCATTTCGGCCGCGCGGCCGACCGGTTGCACGTCTCGCGCGCCCGGGTCAGCCAGATGACCCAGGCCCTGGAACGCCGGGTCGGCGGCCCGCTGTTCGAGCGCACCAGCCGCCGGGTGGCGCTGACCCCGCTGGGCAGCCAGCTGCGCGAGGACCTCGATCTCCACTACCAGGGCATCCTCGTAGCCTTGGCCAACGCCGCCGACAGCGCGCGCGGGGACGGCGTGCTTCGCGTGGGCTTCTCCAGCCCGTTGGTCAGCGAGAAGGTCATGACCGTCGTCGAGGCGTTCCGCAGCGAGCACCCTCGCTGCGAGGTGCAGATCCGCGAGGTGCACCTGTCGGACCGCTATGGCGCCCTGCGCCGGGGCGAGCTCGACATCCAGCTCATCGAGCTACCCGCGGACGAGCCCGACCTGACCATGGGACCGGTGCTCCTGCGCGACCCGACCGTGCTCGCGGTCTCCAGCACTCACCGCCTGGCGGGCCGTACCGCGATCTCGCTGGAAGAGCTGGCCCACGAGACCCTGCTGGTCATCGACAGCCTGCCGGACTACTTTCTGCACCGGCACATGCCCGACCGCACCCCGAGCGGGCGGCCCATCCACCGCAAGGCCAGCACCACCTACTGGCAGGAACTGCTCGCGCTCGTCGCCGCCGGCGAGGGCGTCACCATCGCCGCCGCCCAGGGTGCCCGCTACTATCCCCGCCCCAACCTGATCTACCTCCCCATCGAGGACGCCCCACCCCTGGAATACGCGCTCCTCTGGCGTACGGCAGGCGTATCCGCCAGGGCCTTGGCGTTCAGCCGGGTGGCGCTGGAAGTGTCCGCAGCCCTGCCCCGGAAGGTCTGATTCCACCAGGAAGTAGTCGACCCATCTACAAGGGCCGTTCTCGGCCCCACCACGCCCGATTGGAACGGTCGACGAAACCCGGAATATCGGCAGGGCGCCTTCCCGCCCGGAGGCGACGCCTTTTTCCGCTCACCCTGAGAGGGAACGCGCCCGACGGCTGGTGGGACCAGGCGCACAGCGTTGGCGACGGTGATGCCAGGTGGCATGAAGATGACACCCCGGTCAGCAAGGTGCAATCGCACGCTGCTGCCCAGGCTGAAGGGGCCGGTCAGGACCTTGTGCCGGGCGTCGTCTGGAATGCTGCTCGTCCTGGCAGGGGCGGCCACGCTACAGGGGGCCGGCCTGGTCATGCAGGCTCGCCGCACGACCGTCGGCCGGGTCCTCGAGCCGCCGGCCGTCTGAGGCCTGTCGCCGGTGCGGCGCGGAGCGTGAGCGACACGGGGGTGCGGCCCAGCAGGGCGCGGGAGGTGCGGGCAAGGTGGGCCTGGTCGGCGAATCCGGCCGTGGCCGCTGCCGACGCCACCGACGAGAGGCCGAGCTGGGTGACGGCCGCCCGCAGCCGCGCCCACTGGCGCAGCCGTACCAGCGGGATCCCGACGGACGCGCGGACCAGGGCGCGCAGCCGCGGCGGCGACAGCCCTACCTCGGCGGCGATGGCGTCAATGGGCAGGAGGTCGGCGGCCAGATCCAGCGCGTGAGCCACCCTCGGGTCGAGGAGCGGGCCGGGGCCGGCGAGCGTGACGAGCTCCGTCAAGGCGGCGCCGGAGCCGAGGGCCGCCCGCATCCGCCGTACGGCTCGCTCGTCGAGCACCGTCACCTCCTGGCGCGGGCGCAGCAGCCACGCATCGACGAACAGCGCCGTATAGGCCGAGGTCACCGCGGCGGTGTGGGCGAGCTGCGGCGGCACGAGCAGCCCCGGGCCCGAGATCCGCCCGGCCACGACGGGCCCTCGCTCAGGGAGGACGATCTTCCACACGGGATGCACGTGACGGGCGACCCTCGCCGGGCCGTTCTCCTCGAACACGGTCATCCCGCCGCCGGGGACGGACTCCAACCGGCGATCGTTTCGTTCAAGCGCCTGCGCGGGCGTAGGGGTCAGCATCGCGTCATGCACGATATCGCCGCCATCGCTCTGGCCCTCTTCCTGATCGCCGTGGGAGCCTCGCACTTCCTCTTCCCCGGATACTTCCGCACACTGGTCCCCGGCTGGTTCCCCTGGGCAGCGCCGGCCGTCGCCGCCAGCGGGGTGGCGGAGATCCTCGTGGGCGCGATGCTGGTCGTTCCGGGTGGCAGGGCGGCGGGGGGCTGGGCCGCCGCCGCGCTCATCACCGCCTACCTCGCCTCGCACGTGGACGCGCTACGGCACGCGCGTCGCGACCGGCCGCGACTGCTGGACCGTCCGGCGGGCGTGGTGGCCCGCCTGGTGGTCAACGCCGCCTACATCGCCTGGGCGGTCACGGTGGCGCTGACCGCTCCAGGAGGCAGTTGAGACCGGCCAAGCCCCGACGGGCAGGTCCGCGACGCGTCACCAGGCGCGGGTACGCCCCACCCACACGTTCCGGGCACGGAAATAGGTGTTGCCGGAAGGACCCGGTTGCTCGTTCCAGCCAGGACCGCCGGGCTCGATCCCGGAAGCCCAGGAGCCCATCTGCAGGTTGATGATGAGCCACTGCGGGACGCCCGCCCAGCCGACCCCCCGGTGGGTCGCCTTCCAGACCCCGTCGAAGTAGTAGTCGAGCATGACGTCGTCGCCGTCCTTGTACATCCAGACGCGGTACTTGTGCCAGGCGTCGGGGTCGTGGCCGCTGACCGGTTCACGCTCGACGACCTCGTCGCCAGTGGCGTTCTTGCTCCAGGTGTTGAAGAGGTTGGTCGAATTGCCCACGTATTCCAGGATGTCGCTCTCCGGCGGCCAGGCCGGCCAGGTGCCGGTGGTCCAGAACGCCGGCCAGATGCCCTGTCCGGTCTGGGTGCGGAACTCGCCCTCGATGTCGTACTCGGGGAACTGGTCGTTGACGAGGATCTGCTCCTTGGCGTGGATGGCGCCCGAGCGGTACCACAGCGGAGCGTTCGGCGCGTGCGGGCTGTTCCCGTCCGGCGCGGCCAGCCGGGTCGCCGTCAGGGTCAGCACACCCTGAGCGAGAGAGACCTGGCCGGCGTGCATCCTGGCGGCGCCGTTGTGGGTGTCGGCGCTGCCGTCCCAGGGGTAGAGGTGATTCCACTCCTGGTTGAAGGCCGAGGTACTGCTGAAGGAGGACTTCTCGATGATGTTCTCCCACGAGGCGCCGGTGCGGCGGGCGCGGTTGGCGGCTGAGGACGTGGCGTGGGCCGCGGTGGGGGCGAGTGAAAGTCCCAGGGACAAACCGCCGACGGCCGCCGCCGAGGCCAGGAGCTGACGCCGATTGATTCCTTGTTCGGACACGTTCTTTCCTTTCTTCGACCCCCGTCACCGGCGTGCGAAGTGAGCCGATGACGAGCGGGGGCCAGGGCGCTCACGCAGGGAGGGACGCTGTGGACCACGCCCAAAGGGGGTTTGCCGACTTCGCCGCAGGTGGTCCTCATTCAGGCGAATGATCATGGTTGGGCGGGAACAGTATGCCAATTGATCAGTTGGTGGGGAAGGCAGGGCGAGGAGGTTGTAGGTCATGGCGATCTTGAAGAACACCACGCCGGACAGTGCGAGCGTCGTGTGGCACAGCCGTCCTGGCCGGCCCCACCAGCCCTTCACCCAGGCCGGCACCGCGGTGACGGCGACCAGGACGGCGCACAGGAGCCCGGCCGTGGCGAGGACCGGCAGCGCTGGACGCGACGCATCGGGGGTCGGCCCGCGTGCTCATCCGTGCGTCGAGTCCGGTTCGGCTTAGACTCCCCGCCCCCCACAGCTCTGGGTGGTAGCGGTCCTGGCAGTACAGCGGGGTTCGCTGTTCAGGGACGGGCTGCGGCGTACAGGATGTCGCGCATGCCGGGCAGGGACTCCCGGTCTTCTCGCCAGACGAGCCGCAGACTCAGATCCGGGAGCGGAAGGTCGAGCGGGACCAGGGCGCCCGAGCGGAGGCTGTCGGCGACCGCGAACCGGGGGAGCAGCGAGATCCCGAGCCCGTGCTCGGCCCATGCGCGCATCACAGGGACGCCTCCGGCTTTGATCCGCCGGGGGCCCGAGCCGAGGATCTTGTTCCCTGCCATCCAGAACGAGCACTCCGGCACGTTGACCAGGAGCCGCTCGTGCTCGAGGTCACCGGGTGTCAGAGCGGCGCGGGCGGCGAGCGGATGGGCGGGGGCGGCCACCAGCGCGAGGGGCACCGGGTCGAGGTCGATGAAGGCGAGCGGTCCGGCGGGGGCGGGGAAGCCGAGTCCGCCGACATCGTCACCGGAGTCGAGCAGCAGGGCGGCTTCCAGGCGTCCGTCGGTCACGTCGGCCAGGAGGCCGTCGCGGGCGCGTGCGGTCTGCACCTCGACCTCGATGTCGGGACGGCGTTCGGCGAAGCGGGCGAGGACCTGGGGCACGTAGGAGCCGGCGAGCGTTTCCAGCGCGCCGAGGCGCAGCAACCGCCGTTCGGCTCTGACGTCGCGGACGGCCTGCTCGGCCTGGTCGAGCAGGGAGCGCGCCCACCCCTGCAGCCGCTGTCCTGCGGGGGTGAGGTCCATTCCCCTGGGACCGCGCACGAACAGGGCCACGCCGAGCATTCCCTCGAGGGCGCGGATCTGCTGGGAGACGGACGAGGGGGCGAGGTCGAGCGCGACGGCGGCGTCGGTCACGGTCCGATGCTTGACGACCGCCTCGAAGGTTCTGAGCTGGCGGAACTCCACGCGGAGAGGAACCGCGTGGAGCATGCGGGAATTCCGAACGGGACGTGCGGCTGTGGCGGTGGAGCCGTGGGCCTGCTGAACGCACAGTGGGTCGCCTCATCTCCACCCTTTGTCTTCGGGAGCTGTCTCGGACATGACCCTTGTGAACTCACCCATGCCGGTGCCGGGGAACCGCCGTCCGCGCCGGGGGAGCGCTCGCGCGCTGGCGGGTCTCTCGCTGGGCTACTTCATGGTGCTGCTGGACATGACGGTGCTGTCGGTCGCCGAACCCGATCTGGCGTCGTCTCTGAAGACCTCGATGGCCGGGCTGCAGTGGGCGACCACCGGATACACCGTGGCGTTCGCGGCGCTGCTGCTGTCTGCGGGGGCGGTGGCGGACCGCTTCGGTGCCGAGCGGCTCTTCCGGGCCGGGATCGCGGTCTTCACGCTGGCGTCCTTGCTCAGCGCGTTCGCCCCTGGGCTGTCGGCCCTGGTCCTCCTGCGCGCGATTCTCGGCGCCGCCGCGGCAGCGTGCGTGCCCGCCTCGATGGCGATGATCGCCCAGCTCTACCCGGAGCCTGCGGCGCGGGCGCGCGCGGTCTCGGCATGGGCCGCGATCAGTGGTGCGGCCGTCGCAGCGGGTCCGCTCGTGGGCGGCGCACTGGTCGGCGCGGCAGGATGGCGCTCCATCTTCCTGGTCAACGTGCCCATCGGCCTGGCGGTACTGACGCTGACGCTGGGCCGGGCGGTGGCCTGCCCGCGCAGTGAGCGCAGGATCGACTGGCTCGCACAGGTGGCGGCCGCCGCGGTGCTGGCCCTGTTCACAGACGCGCTGATCGCCGCCGGTGCGCAGGACTGGGCCCACGCCGCGTGGTCGTCGGTGGGACTCGGTGTGTCGGTGCCGGCCTTCTGCGGTCTGGAGCGTCGCAGCAAGGCGCCGGTCGTGAACCGGGCTCTGATGCGGTCAGGCCTGGTGCGTGCCGGACTGCTGGCCGCCGCGGCCGTGAACTTCGCGTTGACAGGGAGTCTTTTCGTCCTGCCGCTGCTGTTGCAGCAGGAATGGCACCTCAGCCCGCTGCAGACGGGACTGGCATTCCTGCCGCTGACCGTTCCCTTCGCCGCCAATCCGCCGTTCACGGGCAAGATCGTGGCACGGATGGGTCCACGCCGTCCGATCCTGGCCGGTTTGCTGCTGCTGGCCGTCGGCGGCGCTGCGATGGCCGGCGCGGTCTTCGCAGGCGGAGGGTACCCGTGGCTCGCGGTGGGCCTCCTGATGAGCGGCTTCGGCGTCTCCTACGCCTTGCCCGCCCTGGTGGCGGCCCTGGTCAGCGTCGCCCCCGCGGGGACGGCCGGTGCGGTGGGCGGTCTGCTCAACGCCGTGCGCCAGGTCGGCGCCACCCTCGGCGTCGCCGTCATGGGCGCCGCCGTCGCGGCGGGAACGGGGTGGGCCCTGCTGGTGTCGTCCGCGGTCTGCGCCATCGCCTGGTTCGTGTTCGCTCTCATGCGCCGATGAGACGACCCGATGACACCGGGCCAGGGCCGATGCGCCCATGCCGCGTCCAGCCGGCGCAGCGCCTGCCCTGGCGTGCGGGGGCGGTGCGCATTCGAAGGGTCGATGAGCGAACAGCCGTTCCGGGATCGTATCCACCCTTCCCAGACAGACGCGCCGGCTGCCGACCTGCTCCTGCGGCGGCGCGTCAGCCCGAAGAGTGCGAAGCCGTCTCGTCGGCCCGATCGAGCAGGGCGCGCCGTTCGGGTGCGGAGTGGGCGACGGCGGCGGCCTGCCGGAACAGGGCCGCGGCCCGCTCGCGGTCGCCGTGCCGGGCGAGCAGGTCCGCTTCGGCCGCCACGGCCAGCGGGTAGTCGTCCAGCGCGCCGCCCGCGCGGGCCTGGGCGAGCAGGGCGAGACCGACTGCGGGCCCGTGCGCGTAGCCGTACGCCACGGCGCGGTTCAGCTCGATCACCGGCGAGGGCTGGACCTCTGCCAGCCGGTCGTACCAGGTGGCGATCGCCGGCCAGTCGGTGGCCTCGGCGGAGGCGGCGGTGGCGTGGCAGGCGGCGATCCTGGCCTGCAGCGCGTACGACCCTGCTTCTGGCGCACCGTCGAGGACACGCAGGCCCTCGGCGATCGCGGCGTGGTCCCACCGGCGCCGGTCCTGCCTGTCCAGGGTGAGCAGGTTGCCCTGCCCATCCCTGCGGGTCTCGCGCCGCGAGTGCTGGAACAGGAACAGCGCCAGCAGCGCGGACACCTCGCCCTGGTCGGGCATGAGCCGCCGCAGGAGCCTGGCCAGGCGGATGGCCTCCTCGGCGAACGCGGGCCGTCCGTCGGCGTTGTAGCCGTGGGTGAACAGCAGGTACAGCACCGCCAGCACGCCGGGCAGCCGCTCGGTGAGCGCAGGGCCCGTCGGCACCCTGTAAGGGATGCCGGCCTCCGCGATCCTCGTCTTGGCCCTGGTCAGGCGTCTGGTCATGGTCGACTCGCTGACCAGGAAGGCCCGCGCGATGTCAGCGGTGGGCACCCCGCCGATCGTCCGCAGGGTCAGGGCCACGCGCGCCTCCAGGGCGAGAGCGGGGTGGCAGCAGGTGAAGATGAGCCGCAGCCGGTCGTCCACCACTTCCTCTCGCGCTGCGACGTGGCCCTGATCGTGCAGTGCGAGCACCGCCAGCTCGGCCAGCTTGCGGCGTTCGACCGAAGCGCGGCGCAGCACGTCGACCGCGCGGTTGCGGGCCACCGTCATCAGCCAGCCGCCCGGGTTGCGCGGCACCCCCTCCAGGGGCCACCGCTGCAGGGCGAGCGTCAACGCCTCCTGGGCACAGTCCTCGGCCAGCGTCCAGTCACCGGTGACGCGGATCAGCGCCGCCACGATCCGCGCGTACGCGTCCGCGCTCGCGGCGGCGACGGCCTCGGCCGTCGCCACCGCGACACGCACATCGGTCACGTCGGTCAATCGTTCAGCTCGACCAGCGGGCGCAGCTCCAGCCGTCCCGCCCGAGCCATCGGGTGGGCGCGGGCCACCTCGATCGCCTCGTCCAGGTCGGCGCACTCCAGCACGTCGTAGCCCACGATCACCTCCTTGGTCTCCGTGAAGGGGCCGTCGGACACCATCAGCCTGCCGTCGCGGACCCGGACCGTCGTGGCCGCGGACGTCGGAGCCAGCGCGCTGCCCTCCAGACGACGGCCGCGCGCGTCATTCTCCGACACCCACACCTCGATGTCGGGCTCGGCCGCCTTGTCGGTGTCGGGCTCGGTGTCAGTGCAGACGAACATCATGTACTTCATCGCTGTTCCTCACTCCCGTGAACTCACCACTATGACGAACGGGCGGCCCGGTTCCGGACAGCGTGGTCGCCAGAGCGCCGGTCGGGCCTATGAGGCGGGCCTGGTGTCGCCGTCGCGCTGAGGCCGTCCGCGCCCGTCCGCGCTCTCGCGAGACGGCCGAGCACAGCGGCCCAGCCGCTGCCGGTCTCCTGTTCGAGCATGTCGGGAAGGCCACTGTCGCGCAGGATGAGCCGGGTGCCTTCGCCGTCCTGGGTCAGGGTGACCTCGACCCTGGTGGTTCCCGGCGGGATGTCGGGGGCTTCGGGGGTGGCCTCCCAGCCGAAGGTGAAGACGATCCGCTCGTACGGCCCGAGCTCCACGAACCGCCCGTTCTCACATAGGCGGGGAGGCGTTCACGATGCCCGCGCACGAGTGGTCGGCCTCGGCTCGATACCATCGGCGCGATTTTCTCGTCGCTTTGAGGAGTTGTCCGCGATGACCCTGCCCGCCGCCCGCACCTTCGAACAGCGCAGGCTCGACACCCTGCACCGGCTGGAGCACGATGTCGACGCCTGGGTGGCCACGGCCGACCCGGAGGGCGGGGAGCCGTACATGGTGCCGCTGTCGTTCCTGTGGGACGGCGCCACGCTGCTGTTCGCCACGGCCGCCGACTCGGCGACCGCTCGCAACCTGGGGGCTTCAGGGAGGGCGCGGCTCGGCCTCGGCCTCACCCGCGACGTGATCCTCATCGAGGGCACGGCCGAGCCGCTGCGGATGAGCGAGGTCTCCGCAGAGGTGGGCGACGCCTTCGCCGTCAAGACGGGCTTCGACCCGCGTGAGCTGAGCAGCCCGTACCTGTACTTCCGCATCCGTCCTGAGCGGATCCAGGCCTGGCGGGAGGTCAACGAGCTCAAGGGCCGCGAGCTCATGAGGGACGGTCACTGGCGCCTTCCCTGAGGGGCGCCGGGGTTTGGCGCGCCTTCGCCGGGTAGCTGGGCGACTCACAATCTCGACAACTGGGAGTCACCTACATGACCGAGCACTGGAGCTACCGCGAGGGTGTCGCCTCCGACCCGACCATGAGCATGGTCGGCTTCGACGTCGAAGCCACCGACGGCAAGATCGGCTCAGTGGATGAGGAGAACAACGCGGTCGGCGCCAGCTATCTCGTCGTCGACACCGGGTTCTGGATCTTCGGCAAGAAGGTCGTGATGCCCGCGAGCACCATCATCCGGATCGACCCGCAGGAGAAGAAGGTCTACCTCGCCCGCACCAAGGAGGAGATCAAGAACGCTCCGGAGTTCGACGAGAACACCTACCAGGAGCCGACGTACCGCCAGCAGGTCGGCGACTACTACGGCCGCTTCCCGCACCGCCCGTAACCCGCACGGTGTCTGAGCGTCAAGGGCTCTCCCCGATCGGGGAGAGCCCTTGACGCGTGGCGGGGCGCGGCCGACCGCACGGCGTTCCAGGTCACCTGGGCAGGCTCTCGATGCGCTCCATGTGCTCCTCGCCCCACTCGCCGAGCGGCGCCATCGCGGTGTTGAGCGACTGGCCGAAGTCGGTCAGCGAGTACTCCACCTTCGGAGGCACCTGGTGGTAGACCTCGCGGTGCACCAGACCGCTGGCCTCCATCTCCCGCAGCTGCAGGATCAGCACGCGCTCGCTGATGCCCAGCACAGAGCGCCTCAGCTCTCCGAACCGCAGGGGCCCCTCGGCGAGCGAGAAGAGGATCAGCCCCTTCCACTTGCCTCCCATGATGTCGATCGCGGCGTCCAGCCCGCACGTGAAGGTCCGCTTCTTCACCAGCGCTCCTCCTGCAAAAGGTCCGTACCTGCTGCCAGGCTACTCAGGAGGCAGGAGCGGGGCCGAATGCCTGCAGGAAGGTGCGGACGGCGGCGCGGGTCACTTGCCATCAGGCCGGTCGTCGCCCGCGTCGACGCGCCGTCGTCCGAGCCGGTCAGCGCCTTCGTGCAGGGCGAGCAGATCAGCCGGAGGGCCGCCGTCAGGCTCCACGCCCCCACTCATCCATATAGTCACTAAAATTGACTATATGGATTGGTGACTATATCGTGTCCTCATAAGCGTTCGAAGGAGACCCTGATGAGCACGACAGTCGAGCTGACCCGCTTCAAGGTGGCACAGGACAGGACCGAGGCGATGCTGGCCGCGCGTCCGGGGATGCTGGCCGATTTCCGCGCCGACAGGGAAGGTTTTCTCGGTGCCCGCCTGGTGCGGCTGCCGGGCGGCGAGTGGCTGGACGTCGTGGAATGGCGCTCGGCCGACGATTTCGCCGCCTCCCGCCGCAAGGGCGCCAACCTGCCAGGCATCGCCGCGTTCTTCGCCACGATCGCCGAGCTGGTCAGCGCGGAGGAGGGTGTCCTCGCCGGCGACGCCGAGCGGTGAGCTCGGCGGCCCGGTTACGGGTTTCCGCCATCGAGGTCGGCGGCCGGCCCCCATGGTCGCCGCGCCTCCCGCTGCCTAGCGTGGTCCGACGTGATCAGTCTCAAGGGGTTGAGCAAGCGCTACGGCGACAGGATGGCGGTCGACGAGCTGACACTGGAGGTGAGGCCGGGCGCGGTGACCGGGTTCCTCGGGCCGAACGGGGCGGGCAAGTCGACCACGATGCGCATGATCCTCGGGCTCGACCGTCCCACGGCGGGCACGGCGCTCATCGGCGGCGTGCCGTACCACCGCATCGCAAACCCGCTGCGGAAGGTGGGCGCGCTGCTCGACGCGCGGGCGCTGCATCCGGGGCGCAGCGGGCACGCCCACCTGGTGGCGATGGCGCTCAGCAACGGCATCCCGCGCGGCAGGGTCGCCGAGGTGCTGGAGACGGTCGGTCTCGGCGAGGCGGCGCGCAAGCGGGCCGGCACGCTGTCGCTGGGCATGAGCCAGCGGCTCGGCATCGCCTGCGCGCTGCTGGGCGACCCCGAGGTGGTGATGTTCGACGAGCCCGTCAACGGCCTCGACCCCGACGGCGTGCGGTGGGTACGCCACCTGATGCGCTCGCTGGCCGACGAGGGCCGTACCGTGTTCGTCTCCAGCCACCTCATGAGCGAGATGCAGCTCACCGCCGACCACCTGGTCGTGCTGGGCAAGGGGCGGCTCATCATGGACGCGCCGCTGGCCGAGGTCATCGCGCGCAGCTCGCTGACCGCCGTGGTCGTGCGCACGCCGCACGCCGCCGACCTGGCCGTGCGGCTGAGGGCCGGGGGCGTCGCGGTGGAGCGCGCCGGCGAGAACGAGCTCGTCGCCACCGGCGTCGCGATCGAGCGCGTCGGCGACCTGGCCCACGAGGCGGGCATCAGGCTGCACGAGCTGCGCACCCGCGAGGCCTCGCTCGAGCAGGCCTACCAGGAACTGACGGCGAGCAGCGTGGAGTACGGCGCGCAGAAGGCGGGGGTGTGACATGCGGCAGGTGATCGGCGCCGAGTGGGCGAAGCTGTGGTCGGTCCGCTCCACGTGGTGGTGCATGGCGGGGGTGACGGCGCTCATGGTGCTGAGCGCGCTGGCGCTGGGCGGCGCGACGGCCACGGACCTGATGCGGGAAGGCGCGCGGAGCGCCCGCTTCGCCGTGAGCGAGCCGGTGGTCTCGGCCACCACGTTCGCGCAGTTCGCCCTGGTCGCGCTGGCGATGCTGGTGATCACCTCGGAGTACGCCTCAGGCAGCATCAGGAGCACGTTGCAGGCCACCCCGATCAGGGGCCGGATGCTGGCGGCGAAGGCGCTGGTGGTGCTGCCGGTGATGTTCGTCGCCGGAGTGCTGTCGGGAGCGCTGGCGACGATGGCCGGCTACGTCGTCCTCTCCCTGGACACCTTCGGCGGCCACGCGGCGCTGCCGCTCGGGGAGGTCACGCTCGACCTGCTGCGCGTGGGCGTCTTCTTCGCCCTTGTCTCGGTGATGACGCTCGGCGTGGGCACCGCGATGCGCAGCGCCGCCGGCACGCTCACCGTGGTGTTCATGCTGCTCATGGGGTTGCCGCTGATGTTGTTGATGGCGGGTGGCCCGGCGGCGGTCGAGGTGTCGCTGCGCATGCCGCTCTTCGCAGGGCTGGCCTTCATGGAAAGCACCGACAACATGACCGGCGGGCCCATCCCGTACCCGGCGGGCGAGGGGCTGGCGTGGCTGCTGGTCTGGACGGCGGCGGCGTTGGCGGCGGGCTATGCCGTCCTGCGCAGGCGCGACGCCTAGACTCTGTGGCCGTGTCAGCCAACCGGGTCATCCGCGCGCTGGTGGGGGTGCTCGCGGGCATGGCCCTCGGCGTCGTCGAACTCGCCTTCCTCCTCCTGGCCTGGCCCGTCACGCTGCTGCCCGCCACCCTGTTCCCCGCCGCGCGGCAGGCCGTCGGCAGAGGCGCCGCGAGGCTGCTGGCGCTGGAGCGGGCCAGGCTCGCCACGTGGCTCGAGCACTCTCCGACGCGGGAGGGCGGCGGCTACGGCTACCTGGCCGTCCGCGCGGCGCTGGGCGTCGTCGGCGGCTACTGCTGCGCGACGCTGGTCTTCCTCGGCGGCCTGCTGCTGGTCGGCGGGGTGTGGGAGCTGATCGTCGGCCGCGCGCACGTGGTGCCCGTGAACCTGCCCGGCGTGAAGGTGGTCACCAACAGCGCCGCGGTAGGGATGAGCAGTGCGGTCGTGCTGCTGGCGCTGACCGCGCTCGCCGTCCTGGCCATGGGGACGGCCGAGCGGCGGCTGGCCGACCACTTCCTCGGTCCCGGCAGGCAGGAGCTGATGCGCAGGCGCATCGCCGAGCTGACCGCGACCCGTTCGGGCATCGTCAGGGCCGTCGACGACGAGCGGCGCAGGATCGAGCGCGACCTGCACGACGGCGTGCAGCAACGAGGGGTGGCGCTGGCCATGCTGCTCGGCCGCGCCAAGCACAGCCCCGACCAGGCCAGGACGGCCGAACTGGTCACGCAGGCCTACACCGAGTCGCGCCAGCTCCTGGACGAGCTGCGCAGCGTGGCGTGGCGGATCTATCCGACCGCGCTCGACGAGCTCGGCCTGCGTGCAGCGCTGGCGGGGGTGGCCGAGCGGGCCGGCGTGCCGGTGACCGTCCACTACGGGCTGACCGAGCGGCCCGTCTCCGAGGTCGAGACCGCGCTCTACTTCGTGGCCAGGGAGGCGATCACCAACGCGGTCAAGCACGCGGGCGCGCGTGACATCCTGGTCGTGTTGACCGAGGACGAGCGGACGGTGAGCGTGGCGATCTCAGACGACGGCGCGGGCGGCGCCGACCCCTCGGGCGGCGGGCTGTCGGGGCTGGCCAGGAGGGTGCTGGCGCTCGACGGCGAGTTCACCGTCGAGAGCGCGGAGGGCGGCCCCACCAAGATCGCCGCGAGGCTGCCGAAGGCGGCGCCGTGCGGCTGATCCTGGCCGACGACTCCGTGCTGCTGCGCGAAGGGTTGAGCCGCCTGCTCGAGGACGCGGGGCACGACGTCGTCGCGGCCGTGGGCGACGCCGCTGCGCTGCTCGACGCGGTCGAGCGGCACGAGCCCGACGTGGCGGTGGTCGACGTGCGCATGCCGCCGACGCACACCGACGAAGGGCTGCGGGCGGCGCTGGAGATCCGCGAGCGCTGGCCGGGCGTCGGCGTGCTCGTGCTGTCGCAGTACGTGGAGAAGACCTACGCGGCCACGCTCCTCGCGGGCACCACCGAGGGGCTGGGCTATCTGCTCAAGGACAGGGTCTCGGAGGTGGCCGACTTCCTCGACTCCCTCGAGCGGGTGCGGGGCGGCGGCACGGTCTTCGATCCCGAGGTGGTCAGGCAGCTGCTCGCCCGCACCACCCACGCCGACCCGCTCAGCAGGCTGAGCCCGCGCGAGAGCGAGGTGCTGCGCCACCTCGCGGAGGGGTTCGTCAACGCGGCGATCGCCGAGCGGCTGCACGTGTCACTGAGCACCGTCGAGAAGCACGTCAACGCGATCGTCGACAAGCTCGACCTGCCGCGCGACCCCGGCTACAGCCGCAGGGTGCTGGCGATCCTGCGCTACCTCGACGGCTGATCACGGCCTGCCCCCAAGGGTGCCCAGGTCGTGGGTGTAGAGCCAGGCCGTGGCCCTGTCGTAGAAGTGCCTGAAGACGATGGGCATGATCAGTTCGTTGAGGCGGCGCCTGATCGGGCCCGTCGTCTTGGCGTCGCGGTTGCTCGCGGCCGATCGGGACAGCTTGCCGACCCTGGCTCTGCGCAGGCGGTCGTACGCGGCCAGGCCGTCCTCGACGGTGGCGGTGCTCGCCAGCGACTGGGCCAGGACGACGGCGTCCTCGATGGCCATGGAGGCGCCCTGCCCCGCGCCGACCGGGTGCGCGGCGTCGCCGACGAGCACGACACGGCCGCCGTGCCAGGTCGGCACCTCGGCCAGCGTGTGCATGAGGGTCGGACGGTGCAGCAGCGTGGTCGCCCTGATGATCGTGCTCGGCTGCCGCTCGGCCCGGTAGAGCGCGGCGAGGCGCTCGAGCCACTGCTCGTCGCTCACCCCCGCGAGTTCGGGCTGCAGGGGCTCGGCCACCTGCGCCGACCACCACACGGTGCCGTCGGGCGCGCCGAGGTGCAGGAAGGCGCCGTTGCGGGCGAAGACCATGTTGAAGGTGCCAGGCCTGGACGCCACGCCCTCGGCGATGCCGGAGACGGTGTAGAGCCCGGCGTAGGCGGGGGAGGGGGCGAGCGGGTCGAGGGCCCGCCTGGTGGCCGACCACAGGCCGTCGGCGCCCACGAGCAGGTCGGCGCGGGCGCTCGAACCGTCGGCGAAGCGCGCCACGACACCGTCGCCGTCCGGGGTGGTCCCCGTCAGCCGCCTTCCCGTGACGATCCGCGCCCCGAGGCCTCTCGCGTGCTCGCGCAGCGTCTCGACCAGGTGGCCGCGCATCAGGGTGGTGCTGAACAGCGGGTCGTCGGCCCGCCGTCCTCGCGGCATCTCACCGAGGAGCCTGCCTGAGGCGGCCCACATGCGCTGGTCAGGTACGGCGAAGCCGGCCTGCCGTACCTGCTCCATGCAGCCGAGCGCCCGCAGACCGCGCAGGCCGTTGGCGGCCAGGCTCAGGAACGAGCCCACCTGACCCGCGGGGTCGGCATGGGCTTCGTAAACGGTGACCTCCGCGCCGATCCTGCGCAGCGCGATCGCGCAGGCGGTCCCTGCCACACCCCCGCCGATGACGATGACGTTCATGCTCACTCCTGAATTCGCATTCGGTGAATCTCTATTCGGTGAAAGCGGACTCAGTATGCTGAGCGGCGACGACGCGCGTCAAGCGGAAGGGGCAGCGGTGGGAGTGCGCAAGGAGAAGGCGGCGGGCACCGAGGCGGCGCTCAAGGAGGCGGCGCGGCGGCTGTTCGTGGAACGCGGCTTCCCCAACACGAAGATCACCGACATCACCCGAGCGGCCGGCCGGGCGACGGGCTCGTTCTACGACCACTTCACCGACAAGGACGACCTGCTGCAGTCGTTGCTGCGCGACATGGAGGCGCAGGCCGACGCGGGTCTCGACGCCGGTGAGCACGAGCACGACCACGATCTGGCCGACCGCGACCAGCTCCGCCGGCATCTCGCCGTCTCGTGGGGCGTCTTCCGCGACCACCTGCCGGTGGTGACGGCGCTGTTCCAGTCGATGATGTCCGACTCGCCGGGATCGGGCCGGGTGTGGGAGAGCCTCGCCGCCGAGACCGGCCCGCTGCGCGACCACCTGGAGCACATGCGCGAGCAGGGACAGGTCCTTCCTGGCCCGCCCGAACTGGTGGCCGCGGCCATGGGCGCCATGACCTCCCTGCTCGGCTACGCCGTGCTGACGGGGGGCGAACACGGCCCTGCCGCCTCCGACGACGAGATCGTCGACACCCTCACCGCGCTGCTGCACCACGGACTGGCCGGCGCGCCCGCCTGCGAGCAGTGCGTCGGTGTCGTCCCCTCTGCGGCGGGCGAGTCGTTCTCACCGTGACGGCGGAGCCGGGTCCGGCATGCCCCCGCGCAGGACGTTTGGAGGTGAGGGGGGAGGGAGGGCCGGGACCGGGCGGGTGAGCCCGGGTCGCGCGGCCCTTGGTGTGTCCGGTGTGGCCGGCGGTCAGGCCAGGGTGTCCTGCACCTTGATCTGCCCGTCGTAGATGACCCACTTCTGGTTGGCGTTGTTCATGCACTTCCACAGGCGGACCTTGGTGCCGTTGGCGCGGGAGTTGCCGACGTCCAGGCACATCGGGCTGGCGGTGTCGATGGTGTCCTTGATGACGATCTCTCCTCTCCTGATGACCCAGAGCTGGTTGGTGTTGCTCACGCACTGCCACAGCTGGACCTGGGCGCCGTTGGTGCGGGCCTTGGTGGCGTCCAGGCACATCGGGGTGGCGGTGTCGGCGGTGTCCTCGACCTTGATCAGGCCGTTGTCGATCACGAACCTCTGGTTGGCGTTGCCGACGCATTGCCACAGCTGGACCTTGGTGCCGTTGGTGCGGGATTTGGTGGCGTCCAGGCAGACGGGGGAGTCGTGGGTGAGGGTGTCGGGGGCGGGCAGGTGGGCGGCGGCCGCGGCGGGCAGGACGGTGGACGCGCTCACGACGGCGACGGCGACGCCGGCCAGTAGATGGCGAGCAAGCAGCATGGTGCCTCCTGGGCAGGTGTGATCAGAACGCGAACACCATCCCGCAACTTAATGTGATTGACCAGTTGCGTTTGGTTAATGTCTGGTCATCCACGCAATTCATCGGCATTCTGCGCCCGTCCCGGCGCGCCCTGCGATCGTGGAGGGGTGCGTCCGCGAGCTTGTACGGAATCGATCATCTGAAGACGCCCTGCAACCGCAGGGCCGCCGTAGCATCCGCCGAAAATCCACCACGCTCGCCCGACCTGCGATGATAACGGTCCGATGAAGGTCGGCGGTGTGCGCGCAGTGGCGGTTCGGCCATCGCCACAATTCGGCACAATGACTGACGTGAGAGTCGAATTGCTCGGACCGTTCGAGGTCAGAAACCGCGATGGGGCCGTGGTGGAGGTTCCTGGGATTCGGCTACGCGCACTGCTGGCTGCACTCGCCCTCGAACCTGGCCGGATCGTCACGCGTGCGAGGCTGGTGGACTGGATCTGGGGGCAACGGCCGCCCGCGGACGAGGTGAATGCCTTGCAGGCGTTGGTGTCCAGGCTGCGCAGGGTGTTGCCGGACGGCGTGATCGAGGCGGAGTCCGGCGGGTACCGGCTGGCCGTGACCCCTGATGCCGTGGACGTGAGCCGGTTCGAGCACCTGGTCGGTCAGGCCCGCGCCGCCGAGCCCGCGGCGCGGGCGGATCTGCTGCGCTCGGCCCTGGCGTTGTGGCGAGGTACGGCCATGGCCGACATCGCCCTGCAGGACAGCGACGCGTTCGACGCCGTGGTCGCGCGTCTGGACGAGCTCTACGTCGCCACGCTCGGGGATCGGGTGGATGCGGATATCCGCCTCGGCCGTGGCTCGGAGCTGATCTCCGAGCTGACCGAGCTGGTTGCCACGTATCCGCTGCGGGAGGGGTTCGTGGCGGCCTTGATGCGAGGGCTCGCCGAGGCGGGGCGCGGGAACGAGGCGTTGACCCTGTACCAGCGGACGCGCGAGCGGCTCGCTGAGGAGCTGGGCGCCGATCCATCGGCCGAGCTCTCCGCGCTGCACACCGCGTTGCTCCGTGGCGAGCTGGGCGAGCGGGCGGAGCACCACAGGACGAACCTGCGCGCCGAACTGACGAGTTTCGTCGGCAAGGACCATGACATCTCCGCGGTCGCCGGTCTGGCCATCAGCTACCGGCTGGTCACGTTGACGGGGCCGGGTGGCTCCGGCAAGACAAGGCTGGCCACGGAGACCGCGCGGACGATGCTCACCGAGCTGCCGGATGGGGCGTGGCTGGTCGAACTGGCCTCGGTGGGGGCCGGCGGTGAGCTGGCGCAGGCCGCCCTTACCGCGATCGGCCTGCGCGACCAGGCATTGCTCGGCAGTGCGCGGGGTGGGGATGCGATGGATCGGCTCATCGCCGCGATCAGGGAGCGCGCGATCCTGCTGATCCTGGACAACTGCGAGCACGTGATCGAGGCGGCCGCGGCTTTCGCGGATCGGCTTCTGGGGGAGTGCCGGAGGCTGCGGATTCTGGCCACCAGCAGGGAGCCGCTCGGTATCACAGGGGAGGTGCTGTGGCAGGTCGAGCCACTCGCGCTGCCCGCGCAGGGAGCCGACTCCTCCGACGTCGAGTCCTCGGCCGCGGTGCGGCTCCTGCGGGATCGCGCGGATCTGGTGCGCAAGGACATCGGCTCCGACGCGCACACACTGGCGGCCATGACGCGGATCTGCCGGGCGCTCGACGGGATGCCGCTGGCGATTGAACTGGCCGCGGCACGGCTGCGCACCATGTCCATCGATCAGCTGGCGCGCCGCCTCGATGACCGATTCCGTCTGTTGACCGGCGGCAGCCGTACGGCGCTTGCCCGGCACAAGACGCTGCGCGCGGTCGTGGACTGGAGCTGGGATCTGTTGACCGAAGCCGAACGCAGCGTGCTGCGGCGGCTGTCGGTGTTCTCCGGCGGGGCGAGCTTGGAGGCGGCCGAACGGGTGTGCGAGGACGAGGCCTTCGGCGGGGAGGAGGCGTTCGCCGAGGAGCAGGTGCTCGACGTGCTGACCGCGTTGATCGAGAAGTCGCTGCTGGTCGCCGACGGCGAGGACACGCCGCGCTACCGGATGCTCAACACCATCAGGGAGTACGCGGCGCACCGGCTCGTCGAAGCCGGGGAAGCCGAGCTGGCGCGCCGGGCGCACCTTGCCTACTTCACCGAACTGGCCGAGAAGGCCGAGCCGCACCTGCGTCGGGCCGAGCAACTGGAATGGCTGGCCACGCTCGAGGCCGAGCACGACAACATCGGTACGGCCCTGCGCGGCGCGATCGCCGCGGGATGGGCGCACGAGGCGATGCGGCTGGTCGCGGCCGTGGGCTGGTACTACTTCCTCAGCGGGCACAGGGGCGAGGGCACCGAGTTGAGCATCGCGGCCGCCTCGCTGCACGGTGAGGTGCCCGATGCGGTGCGGGCGATGGCGTACGCCATCGTGGCAGTGTTCGTGACCTCCGGGCCCGGCCGGGATCAGTATCAGGCGCGGGAGTGGATCGAGGAGGCGCACCGGCTCACCCAGCGCAGCGGGTATCGCCACCCGATCCTCGGGTTCATCGCGCCGCTGGAGCGGATGCTGCGGGAGCCGACGGAATTCCTGCCCGCGTTCGAGCCGCTCGTCGTCGGCGACGATCCGTGGGTGCGCGCGCAGGCCAGGCTCACTCGTGGCCGACTGCGGCTCACGCTCGGCGGCGACGAGACTGACGTGGACATCGACATCGACATCGCCCTTGCAGAGTTCCGCACGCTGGGTGACCGGTGGGGGATCTCGTTGGCGCTGACCTTCCTGGCCGATCGGCTCGCCATGCGCGGCGAGTTCGCACGCGCGTGTGAGCACTACGAGGAGGCGGTCGCGGCGCTGACCGAGGTAGGCGGGGTCGAGGACGTGGTCGGCCTGCGGGCGCGGCAGGCTCAGCTGTACTGGCTGCTCGGCGATGAGCGATCCAGCACGTCCGCCATGGCTGAAGCGCAGCGGTATGCGGGCGGGATCACCTGGCCGGACGCGCTTGCCGAGCTTGCGCTTTCGAAGGCGCAGTTGGCGCGCTGGCGCGGCGAACCGGACACCGCACATCAGCACCTGGCCACGGTGCGGGCGATGCCGGGCTACGAGGAACTGAGCGACATGGCCCGCGCCAGGGCCATGGACCTGTACGGCTACCTCACCGAGGATCTCGAGAAGGCCGGCGCGTATCGGAGCGAGGCGTTCCGCGCGGCGGTGGACTCGACGTATCCGCCGCTGATCGCCGAGATGTTGGTCGGGATCGCGGATCTCGCGCTGCGCCATGGAGAGTACGAGCAGGCCGTGCGGTTGCTCGCGGCGTGCGACGGCGTGCGCGGTACGCAGGATCGTTCGCTGCCGGACGCCTCCAGGATCGCCGCGGACACGCGTGATCGCCTCGGTGAAACCGTGTTCACCGAGGCGACTCGTGCGGGGCAGCAGCGGGATTGGCGTGAGCTGGCCGAGATCACGCTCGGTTCGTGAACGTCGCGCGCGCCCACAGGTAGCCGATCGGAGAGCCCGACGCACCGGGCGATCGCCGTGATGCGCAGGACCGGGCGGCGAAGAGAAGACTTCTCCGGCCCCGGTGACACGGCGGTGTTGAGGGTCAGGGAGGCGTCGAGACCCGCCAGGGCGGCAGGCAGGGACCCGGTACCCAGTGAGGGCCGCCCGGTCGTCGGCATGCAGCGGCGACATCGCACGAGGATCGGTTCCCCGCGGGACGGCGAAGCGGTGGAGCAGCCGCATCTGCGGCATGGTGAGGGTCGGGCTGTCGGCGTGCCGGCGCATCGAGGCGTGCTCGTACATCGTCGGGGTCAGGTCGACGGCGGGGTTGGCCAGCACCTGCGCCCGCAGGAGCGGGCCTGACTCCCTGGCCCGGATCGCTGCCAGGGCGGCGACCATCGAGCCGGTGCTGAGGTCGACTTCACCGACGTCGAGCTGGCCGCTTGATCACCAGCTCGCAGGCCAGGCGAGGGGAAGTCAGGAGAGCTTCGGTTGCCCACGAGCCCGAGCCGTTCGACGCCCGCCACCACTGGTCAGGATCCTCGCGATCGACCTGGTCCACGAGCTTGTCCGCACTGGGCGCGCTTGAGGAGGTGGAGCGCAGTCGCCGCGACACTGTCGTGCTGTCGGATCGCTGACGACGGGCGTCCCGGAAAATTCTCCAAAAAAATCCGGGAGGCGGTGTCGGATCGGGGCGGTGGTGTTCGTAGCAGGGGTGAGGCCGCCCACAAGGGGCGGCGCCAGGGCAAAGGAACCGCGATCGTGAAGCTGACGACCATGACTCAGGTCACCATCGATGGAGTGATGCAGGGAAACGGCGCGGCGACGGATGACCGCAGGAACGGATTCGAACGCGGCGGATGGGCCCGGGGGAAGGGCGACGACGAGACCAGGACGTTCATCACGCAGACCTACCAGCGCGCAGAGGCGTTCCTGTTCGGCCGGCGCACCTACGAGTTGTTCGCCGGCTCCTGGGGATCAATCGACCCGATGCGCGCACATCCCATCGGCGTGGCCTTGAACGAGGCCCCCAAGTACGTTGCCTCGACCACGCTCACCGCGCCGCGTTGGGAGGACACGACCGTTCTCCGCGATGACCTCGCGGCGGCCATCAGTGAGCTGAAGGCGAAGCCCGGGGGTGAGCTGCAGGTGCACGGCAGTGGCATCCTGACCCGGTGGCTGCTGGAGAACGATCTGGTCGACGAGATGACTCTGATCGTGATCCCGGTGATCCTCGGCCAGGGCGCGAGACTGTTCCCGGAGACCGGTCCGGACCTTGCGCTCGACCTGGTCGAGTCGCGAGTCGACTCGAAGGGTGTGACGATCCAGGTCTACCGGCCGGCCGGGCGCCCGCGGTATGCAACGGCCTGAAGTCCCTGACCACCGAACCACGCTGTCTTGACACCACAGGAGATGATCTTCAGATGCGGTACCTGGTTTCCGTGATCGATGACAAGAGCAATCCCGGCAGCACGGACAGGCGGCCCGCCATCAGCGCGTTCAACGAACGACTGATCGCCGAGGGCTACTGGGTCTTCTCGGGCGGACTCGCGGACACCGACGCGGCCACGGTCATCGACAACCGGGGCGAGCAGGCGGTGTTCAGCGACGGGCCTTTCGTGGAGTCCAAGGAGTACCTCGCCGGCGTCTGGGTGTGGGAGGCCCCCGATCTGGATGTGGCGCTCACGCTCGCCGCCGAGGCGTCGAAGGTCTGCGATCGGAAGGTCGAGGTGCGGCCGTTCCTGTGAGCGACGTCGAGGAGGCGATCATCCGGGCCCACCACGACGAGTGGGCGCGGGTGGTGGCCGCCCTGACCAGGCGTTTCGGTGACCTCGACATCGCCGAGGAGGCGGCTGCCGAGGCGTTCGCGACCGCCGTGGAGCGGTGGCCGGCCGACGGCGTACCGCCCAATCCCGGCGCCTGGCTGACCACAACCGCCAACCGCAAGGCCATCGACCGGATACGGCGTGAGAACAAGCGCGACGACAAGCACAGGGAGGCTCAGATGACGTACGACGACCCGCCCGAGCCTGTCGGCGCCATCGATGACGACCGGCTCCGGCTGATCTTCACCTGCTGTCACCCGGCGCTGGCGGTGGAAGCGCGCGTGGCGTTGACCCTGCGCATGGTCGGCGGTCTGACCGTGCCCGAGATCGCCCGCGCCTTCCTGGTGCAGGGGACCACCATGGAGCGGCGCATCACCCGCGCGAAGGCCAAGATCAAGGCGGCTCGCATCCCCTATCGGATGCCGTCCGCCGACGATCTGCCGGCTCGTGTCTCCGGCGTGCTCGCCGTCCTGTTCCTCGTCTACAACGAGGGCTACCTGGCCAGCGGCCCCGACACCGATCCCGTACGACACGACCTGACCACCAAGGCGATCCGGCTCACCCGCCTGATCCGCGCGCTCCTGCCGCAGGACGGAGAAGTGGCCGGGCTGCTGGCGCTGATGCTGCTCACCGAGGCCCGTCGCACCGCCCGGCTCTCGGCGAACGGCGAACTGGTCGCGCTCGACGAGCAGGACCGTGGGGCCTGGGACGTGGAACTGATCACCGAAGGTCATCGGCTGGTGCGCGAGCGCCTGGCCGCTGCCGCTGCCGGGGCGGCTCCGGGTCGCTACCAGATCCTCGCCGCGATCAACGCGGTGCACACCTCCGCCCGTGACATCCGCGACACCGACTGGTCGCAGGTCCTCGCCCTCTATGACCAACTCGTCCGCCTCGACCCCTCGCCGATCATCGCCCTCAACCGGGCCATCGCCGTGGCCGAGCTCGACGGGCCGGAGGTGGCACTGGCCATCGTTGACCGCCTCGCCGAGGCGTTGGCCGGCTATCACGCCTACCACGCCACCCGCGCCGACCTGCTGCGCAGGCTGGGCCAAAGTCAGCAGTCACGCGTGGCCTACGACCGGGCCATCGAGCTGGCCGGCAACACCGGCGAGACCGCCTACCTCACCCGCCGCCGGGACCAACTGCAGTAGCGCCCGCGATTGAAGAGCGCACCATCTACCTCGCTCATGTGCTCTCCTCCGCCAAACAGTTTCGCTACCGCAAGTATCGATACCAAGAGTAGCGCAAAGGGCTATCGTGTGGCCATGACCCGAGCGAGCACATCCGCCAGACCACCCGGGCGCCCGCGCTCCGGCGTCAACGCCGTGGTCTTCGCCGCGACGCTGAGCACGGTCGCCGAGCTCGGCTACGCGCGTGCCACCGTCGACCGCATCGCCGCCGCGGCCGGCGTCGCCAAGACGACGATCTACCGTCGCTGGCCGTCGAAGGGCGAGCTGATCGTGGACTGCCTCCTGGACGCGTTCGGCCCGATACCGCTGGAGGGCGCCGGTCGAGCCGAGCTCATGTCCTCGGCCGTTCGCTGGATCGCGGCCAAGATCGGCGAGGCCGGGGTGGGCGACGCGTTCGCGGGCGTGTTCAGTGACGCGGTCAGCGATCCGGCCCTGCGCGAGGTTCTGTCCACGCGGTTGCAGGACCGCTACCGGCTCGCGCTCCAGGACGCGCTCGGCGAACCGGAGAACCGGGTCCTGTTCTTCATCGACGTCGTCGTCGGCACCTTGCTCCACCGGCTGGGCATGACCGGCGAGCCGATGGTCGACGCCGACGTCGCCGCCCTGGTCGAGATGGTTCTGCCGCACTTCGCCGACGGCGCCGATCCGACCTAGACCTGCTGCCGAACGGGTGATGAGCTCCGACGGCGACGAGGCGGCCAGATGGCCGTCCGCGCCGACACATCGTCCGCCCTCATTGGTGATCGCCTACTTTTGGAATGTGTGATGAGTACGCAGGTGCGGAATCCGCCCCGCCCGGCCGGCATCCGGGTCCCGGCGAGCTGGGCGGGAGCGGCGAGCGCTGCGCCTGGGCTGCTGGTTTTCACCGGGGAGATCGGCTCGGCCGCTTCACACGCGCACGCTGCCGTGCAGGTGCTGCTGGTGCTCGACGGTGAGGTGCTGCTGACCGACCGGCGTGGCCGCCGGCGCCACGTGAGCGCTGCGGTCATTCCCGCGGGTGCCCGGCACGAGCTGAGCGCCGCCGCCGGAGCGCACGGCCTGCTGGCCTACCTGGATCCGGCCGGGCGGGCGGGACGGGCGGCCACCGCCCTGGTCGCCTCCAGCGGCGACCCTGGCGAGGTGGAGACCTGGCAGGCCGCCGCCCAACCCCAGGCAGGGGAGCCGGTGGACGCTGTCTCGCCGGTGTCGGCCGGGCTCTGCTCGGCTGCCTCGCCCCAGGAAAGGGCCGTGCTCCCGGTGGCGCTGGCCCGCGCCCTGGAGGCGATCCCGCAGCTGATCAGCGGACCCCTGCTGCTGGAGGAGCTGGCCGCCCGCGTGGGCTTGTCGGCCAGCCGCCTGGGCCACCTGTTCGCCGAGCACCTGCACCTGCCGTATCCGGTCTGGCGGCGCTGGGCCCGGTTGCTGCACGCCATGGAGGCGGTGCGCGGCGGGGCCACGCTGACCGACGCCGCCCACCGTGCCGGGTTCGCCGACAGCTCCCACCTGACCCGCGCCTGCAGGGAGATGTTCGGCCTGGCCCCCTCGCTCCTGCTGCACACCATCCGCCCGCCACTGCCGACGCCACCTGAAGCAGCTGTCCTGTTGCCGCGACGGTGACGCTTCAGCGCCCAGGCGAGGGTCTGTGCCACCGTCACGGGCCCCCAAGGTCAGCGGATCCGTCCAAGCCCCGGACGTCCGACCGCCGCGACGCTGGACGGCATGCATCGCACCCTGATCCAACCTGTGATCCGCTATGGCTACGTGCCGTTCATGCTGCTCGGCGTCAACGGCGCCGCCGTCGCCCTGGCCGCCTCCGGCGCCTCCAAGCTCTGGCTCGTGGGCCTGCTGCTGGCCGCGATCGGCTGCTCGTTCGCCGCCGAGCGGGCCCTGCCGTACGAGCAGGAGTGGAACAGCCCTGCCGGGGACGGCGGCCGTGACGTCGCCCATGCAGGCGTCAACGAGTTGCTGCTGCTCGTCAGCGTGGGCATCATCCCGCTGCTGGCCGCCACCGTCACCGTCGCCGACCTGTGGCCGCACTCCTGGCCCTTCGTGCTGCAGGTGCTGGCCGCCATCCTGATCGCCGACCTCGGCATCACGCTGACCCACTACGCCAGCCACAAGGTCGGCGTGCTGTGGCGCTTCCACGCCGTCCATCACTCCATCAAGCGCTTCTACGGCTTCAACGGCCTGATGAAGCACCCCCTGCACCAGACCCTGGAGATGAGCGCCGGCGTCGCCCCGCTCATCCTCATCGGCCTACCGCTCGACGTCGCCTCCGCCCTGGCCGTCACCGTCGCCGTGCAACTGCTGCTGCAACACTCCAACGCCGACTACCGCATCGGCGCACTCAAGTACGTGCTCGCCCTCAACGAGGGCCACCGCTTCCACCACCTGAAATGGGCCGGCATCGGCGACGTCAATTTCGGCCTGTTCACCCTGACCTGGGACCACCTGCTCGGCACCTTCTCCTACGACCCCACCCGCCGCTTCACCTCCGACCAGCTCGGCATGGCGGCCAAGCCGAACTACCCCACTGCCTACCTGGCCCAGCTGGCCGAGCCGTTCCGCGCCTCCGGCAGCTGCCACACCACCGGCGCACCCACCGACGACGAGGTCCTGAGCGCCGCCCGCGACTGACGACCCGGGCCCTCGGCCGCGGCGCGCGGCTGGATCCTGCCCTCCTGTCGGGCCGTGTGGAGCGTGCCGGTGTCTCACTCCTTCGCGATCGCCTCGCGTACGGCCGGGACGATCTCCCTGGCCCAGCGGGCCAGGAGGGCGAGGTCCGGGGCGCCGTGGCCGGGGGAGAAGAGCGTGAAGCCCGACGCGCCGTGCTCCAGCACCGCCTCGGTCAGCTCCTCGACCCACTGGCCGACGGAGCCGCCGAGCCAGCGGCCGTCGCGGTCGCGGGTGGCGGCCAGCGGCTGGTCGGTGATGCGTCCGGGGAAGTTGAAGATCGTACGGATCTCGCTCGGGTCGCGGCCGACGGCCGCCGCCGCCTCGTCGATGACCGGCCGCGAGGCCCGGTAGCGCTCGCTGTGCCAGTCGGCCGCGTGGCCGGGGATCCAGCCGTCGGCCACCCGGCCGGTGGCGGCCAGGGATTTCGGGCCGACCGACCCGGTCCAGACGGCAGGCGCGGCCACGGGGGCGGGTTCGATCTGGGTCACCTGGTAGTGGCGGCCCTGGTAGGTGACCGGAGGGCCGCCGCCCGACAGCAGCTTGACCAGGACGATCGCCTCCTCGAAGGCGTCCACGGCCGCACCCGGCGACAACCGCGGCACCCCCATGTCGGCGATGCGATCCCACAACCCGCCCGCGCCCATGCCCAGCACGATCCTGCCGCCCGACAGCGCCGACAACGACGTCACCGTCCTGGCCAGCATGGGAGCGGGCCTGGTCGGCAGGTTGGTGACGTTGGCGAAACCAGCGATGTGCTGGGTACGCCCGAGAACGAAGCCGAGCGCGGCGTAGGCGTCCAGACCCCGGCCGATGTAGGGATGGTCCGACAGGGTGAAGATGTCGAGCCCGTCCTGGTCGGCCTGCTGGGCCATGCGCAGCAGGTCGGGCACGTCCTCGATGCCGGAATGCGCGCCAAAACCGAAAACAACGTCATGTGCGGACAATGCTCTGCCTTTCTGTGCAGATGGAAATGTTCACCGGGCATACGCTTGCGGCGCGAGCTTGGCGCCGTTCGGCCCGGGTGTGGTCCGTGTCAGGCGGCGCCGAACTGCTCGGTGAAGCGGCCGGTGAACAGGTCGGCCCCCTTGTAAGCCGAGACGGTCTCGGCCGGGACGACGGCCGGGCCGTCAGGGGTGGGCAGCTGACCGACACCCCCACGCGGGCCGAGGGGCAGCAGGATCATGGGGTGAGGCAGCGGCTGGTAGGTGGCCGCCGGCTGTTCGCCGCGCAGCTGGGCGATGATGTTCTGGGCCACCACCTCCGCATGCTGCATCGCGTAACCGGCCATCTTGGCCTCGGCCACGTCGGTGATGTCGCCGATGGCGTAGACGTGGTCGTACCCGCGCACGTTGAGGGTCTCGGTGACGGGCACCTGCCCCTGCGGCGTACGGGTCGTCAGCCCGCCGCCGGCGAGGTAGTCGCTGTTGACGCGCACGCCGTGCGCGCGGAACCAGATGTGGGCGGTGATCTCCTCCCCACCGGTGGTGGTGGCGGTGAAGGTCGCCGCCTGGCCGGGCTCGGTCGCGGGAGGCGCGGTCAGTCCGGTTCCCAGCCGCAGGTTGACGCCCAGTTCGTCGAGCTGGCGGTGCAGCTCCTCGCGCATCTCCGCGGGGAAGGCGGCCAGCAGGCGCTCGGCCGGGTCGACGATGGTCACGTGCTTGTGCGGCCAGACTTCCTTGATCTCTCCGGCCAGTTCCAGGCCGACTGGTCCGGCGCCGAGGATCAGTACCCGCTCGGAACCGGCCAGCTCCTTGTGGGTCCTGAGCAGGTCGTCCAGGACCTCGTCTCTGGAGTCAGAGGTGGGTTTGGCGGGGTAGGCGTAGCTGGAGCCGGTGGCCAGGACCAGGTAGTCGGCCTCGACCCGCCGGCCTGAGGCCAGGGTGACGCCGCCGGAGTCCACCGAGACCGCGCGGTCGCGCACCACCGTGCCGCGCCTGAGCCACTGGTCGTAGGGGTAGAACATGTTGGCCGCCCAGTCGGGCTGGGTCAGCGCCCGCAGCGAGCCGGCCGAGTTGATGAACGCGTCACGGGGGTCGATGAGGACGACGTCGGCCTCCGGGTCCAGCGCCTTGGCGACCGCAGAGCCACCGTACCCTCCGCCGACGATCACGACTGTACGACTCATGATTCACGCTCCAACGCAAAAAGGGGTTGAGTTCGTGTCACGAACCATATTAGTTCGTAGCACGAACTGCAACTCCTTCTCGAGTTCAGCGCGTGGGGCCCGGTTCCAGGAAAACGGTGGGAACCTTGTTGTCCATGACGACGCGGCCGAGCAGGGCGGCCAGCGTCTCGCGTTCCTCGGCGGCGAACCCCGAGGTCAGTTCCTCGACGCGGCGGCAGGTCTCGGTGTAGAACTCGTCGGCGAGCTTGGCGCCCTGCCTGGTGAGCGCCACCCTCACCGCGCGGGAGTCCTGGGGATCCGGCTTACGCTGGACCAGTCCGTTGCGCTCACTGCGGTCGACCAGGCCGGTCAGGCTCGACTTGGCCAGGCCGAGCACCGCGCCGAGCTCGCTCATGCCGTACGGCTGCGCCATCAAAACGCACAGCAGCTGGCCCTGCTGCTGGGTGAGGCCGTACTCTCGGGCGGAATCTGCGTACACGGCATTCACCAGGAATGTGGACCGCACCAGCGCCGCCACCGCCCCGATCTGTCCGTCAACTTGCTTGCTCACCGCACCAGAGTAACAAAATTCGTGGGACGAACTACCGCCTCGTGGCCGGGCTCCGTGCCGGCACCGGCCTCTTCGGATCGGCCGCCATCCCGGCCGCCTCTGCGGGGCGGCGATCGGGTGAGACCTGCGGCGGTTCCGGTCATCGGTTGCGCGCGGCGGCGACGACCGCCGGCACGATGGCCAGTGCCAGGACTCCGCCACCGACGGCCAGGAGAGGGTAGCCCGCAGCGGCCACCACGAGTCCCGAGGCCAGGCCGCCGGCGGCGCCCGCGATGGCGATGGAGACGTCGACCAGGCCCTGGGTTCTGGCGCGGGTAGCCGGAGGGACGGCGTCGGTGATGATCGCGGTGCCCGTGACCAGGCCGAGGTTCCAGCCCAGACCCAGCAGCGCGAGGGCCACCGCGAACAGGGCGACGGAGTGGCCGGGGGCGTTGGCGGCCACGATTCCGGCGGCCAGCAGGGCCAGCGCGGAGGCGGCGGCGATCGTGAGGCGGCCGTAGCGGTCGACGAGCCACCCGGCCAGGGGCGAGGGCAGGTACATCGCGCCGATGTGGATGGCGATGACGAGGCCTGAGACGGCGGTGCTGTGGCCGTGGTCGTGCAGGTGGACGGGCGTCATCGTCATGATCGCGACCATGACCATTTGGGTGAGCGCCATGACCAGCGTGCCGACCAGCACGCCGGAGCGGCGTCCTTCGACCGCCCGGTACGGCCGGCCGCCGGCATCGGCCGCCTGCGCGTACGCCGCCGCGGTGCGTTCGGCCTCCAGGGTGCGGGCCAGCAGCAGCGGGTCGGGGCGCAGCCAGACGGCCAGGACCAAGGCGGCTATGGCGTAGGCGGCGCCGGCGAGAAGGAACGGCCCGGCCAGGTGGGGGATGCCGAGGCTGTGAGCGAGGTCGCCGGTGGGCGCGGCGAGGTTGGGGCCCACCACGCCGCCCAGGGTCGTGGCGACCAGCACGGTGGACACGGCGCGGGCGCGGTGCGCGGGGGAGGCCAGATCCGCCCCGGCGTAGCGGGCCTGCAGATTGGTGGCCGTGCCGGCGCCGTAGACGAACAGCGCGAGGAACAGCAGGACGGCGTCGCCCGCGACGGCGGCGGCGATGACGCCCGCGCTGCCGACCGCACCGGCCAGATACCCGGCGGCAAGGCCGGGGCGGCGGCCGCGGGCTTGGGAGATCTGCCCGACGGCGATGGCCGCCAGCGCGGAACCGGCGGTGCCCACGGCACTGGGCAGACCGGCAAGGCTGGTGGAGCCGAGCATCTCCTGTGCGAGCAGGGCGCCGACGGTCACGCCTGCCGCCAGCCCGGCGCCACTGAGGACTTGGGCTGCGACCAAGACGATCAGGATGCGGCGCTGCGCCTGGGAGGGCGGGCGGTCCTCGATCGGGGCACGCACGGTATTCGTCACAAGAGGGTTCTTTCGATAGGCGTGACCCGGCCGGACGGGGGTCGCGGGTGAGGTCGGTGGCAGGCCGAGCCGACGGGCCCCGCCGAGGTATCGGTCGGGGTCCGTCGGCTGCGCGGTCAGCCCCTGTCACCCAGGTCCAGGCGGTCGATCAGCCCGGCGTCGGTGAAGGCGGCCACCAGTTCGTCACGGCCCTCGGTGAAGTGCGCCCAGCTGTCGTAGTGGACGGGAACCACCCGGCGGGCGCCGAGGATCCCGCAGGCCTCGGCGGCCTGCGCGCTGTCGAGGACGATCACCGCGCCGTCGAAGAGGACGGTGAAGCGGGGAGCCCCGGCGAAGAGGATGGCGGTGTCGACGGGGCCGAAGCGTTCGGCGATCTGCTCGACCAGGTCGAGCGAGGCGTTGTCGCCGCTGACGTAGAGCGTGGGCAGGCCCTCCCCGGTCAGGACGAATCCGACGACCTGGCCGGTGATCGGTTCGACCTCCTCGCGTGGGCCGGGTCCGTGGAGGGCGGGCACGCCCGTGACGGTGATCGTGCCGCCGCCGGGACGGTCCAGCTCGATCGACTCCCAGTCGGCCAGCCCCTTGGCCCCCTTCCCCAGGCGCTGCCCGCCCCCGGGGGTGGTGAGGGTGAGCGGGACGTCGGCGAGCAGCGCTCGGCCAGCGTTGTCGAGGTTGTCAGGGTGTTCGTCGTGGGAGAGCAGGACCACGTCGATACGGCCGAGTCCGGCCGGTGCGGCGGAGGAGGGCGCGGTCTTGGTCAGCCGGCCGCCCGGCACCTGGTAGTCGCCGGGAGCGTCGAAGGTCGGGTCGGTCAGGAAGCGCAGGCCACCGTACTCGAAAAGGGCGGTCGGGCCGCCGAAGACGCGGACGGGGAACTGCTCAGTGGTCGTGCCGGTACTGGCCATCCACAACACCTCACGGATGAGAAGCGGTTTATCCGTGAAGGACGGTAGCGGTTTCTCACGGATGGATGCAAGCCGTACCATGAAGGCTATGAGCGAGACCCTGATCGCCGAGTCGGTGTTGCCGCCCGCGCCGGGAGCGGAGGACTACCTGGCCCTCGACTTCGTCAACAGCGCCATCGCGCTGCCCGGTGGGCAGTTCATCGACCTCCTCGGCACCCCCGGGACGACGAACCAGTGGCTCACCGAACGCGGCCTCGCTCCGGCCGATGCGGGGGTGCAGGAGATGTGCACGACGCAGCTGCGCTCGCTGCGCGAACACCTCAGGGGGTTGTTCGCCGCCCGTGTGGCCGGGGTGCCCGCCTTGCCGGCGGCTCTGTCCGCCGTCAATGACGCGATGACCAGGGCCCCCACGGCCGCCCTGCTGCAATGGGACGAGAAGAAGGGCCCCTACCGCGCGACACCGTGCCCCACCACCGAGATCCTCGACCGCGCTCTCGCGACCCTCGCGGCCAACACGGCCGACCTTCTCACCAGCCCCGACGCCGACCGCCTCACCACCTGCGGCTCCACCCCCTGCAACCGCTACCTGCTGCGCCACGGCCGCCGCCACTGGTGCTCCATCCGCTGCGGCGACCGCGCCCGCGCGGCCCGCGCCTACGCCCGACGCACCCAGTCGAAGGCCGATTGATGAACCCCCGGCGCGACGGCGACCTTCGTGCCCGGACGGCACGGCGACGCACAGGCATGCCGGAGGATCAGCAGCCCCTCGACCGCGGATGAAAGGGGCTCACTCAGACTCTGCCGCTCACCCGGTGAGCCCGACGCCAAGGCTCGATCACCGCGATGTGGGCGCGGCGTCCCTTCCTGAACGGGTCACGCCGTCCCAACACGCGGCGGCTATCACCTCGTCAAGCAGGCGCAGCGACGCCTGACGCTCCTCGATCTCGGCGACCAGCCGCGCCCGCACCGTTTCCAGCTCCCCGGTCAGCTCGCCGGATAGCACGACCCCGCTGGCGTCGCGGCACGCAGCGGGCAGCACCTCGGCGACTTTGGCGCTGGACAGGCCCGCCGCGTACAGCAGCTGGATGCAGCCGACCACGTCCACGGCGGCCTTGGTGTACTCGCGGTAGCCGTTGGCGGCCCGCGTCGGCACCAATAGGCCCTGCTCCTCGTAATAGCGCAGCGCCCGCACGCTCACGCCGGTGCGCCGCGCCAGCTCACCGATATGCATGCTCAGGATCCTAGGCGCTTGACCCTCACGCCGACGTGAGGCCTTACGTTTCCCCGAGACCCGCATCGCAGGTGAATCCAGCTAGCCAAACGTGGAGGAGATATGGCATCGGCAACTGTTCTGGTCATCGGGGCCACCGGGGCGATCGGCTCCCCACTCGTCGAGATGCTCGTTCCCGATCACCGGGAGGGACGCCTGCGCCTGGTCGTCGCCACCCGCCGTCCGGATGCTGCAGTCTGGTTGCAGGAGCGTGGGGTCGAGGTGCGCCGTCTCGATCTGGACGAGGCGGAGACCGCCGGGCTGCAGGCGGTGCGGCCCGCGTTCGCGGGTGTCGACCGGGTGTTCCTGGTCACCGGCTACGACGTGAGGATGCTGGCGCAATCCAAGGCGGCCGTGGACGCGGCCAAGGCCGAGGGCGTCTCCCATCTGGTCCATGTCGGGGTGTCCGCCGCCGAGGACACCACCATCGTCCATTTCGCTTGGCATCAGCTCGTGGAGGCGTACATCGAACGCTCTGGGCTCGGCCACACGCACCTGCGACCCGCTTCCTTCATGCAGAACTTGCGGTTGAGCGTCGGGGCGTCGGGCGTGCTCACGCACTTCGTCGGCGAAGCACGGCCGAACTGGGTGGACGTCGTCGACATCGCCGAGGTCGCGGCCACCGTGCTGCGCGACCCGGGACCGCACGCTGGGCGCGCTTACGACCTGGCCGCCGAGGCCGCATCGCTGAGCGAGATCACCGAGCTGCTGGGCAAGGTGACCGGACAGCCGTGGCGGTACGAGCCGGCAGAACCGCGAGTGTTCTACGACAACATGGTCGCGGCAGGCGCTGACCCCATATACATGGCGTGCGTCCGCAACGTCTTCGAGCGTACGCGGAACGGCTCCCTGATCGAGCCGGACGGCGTCTTCGGCACGATCGAGGCGGTGGCGGGCCGCCCGGCGACGTCCTTGCAGAAATTCCTGGAGAGGAACCGCGTACTGTTCTCCGGATGATCCCGCGGTGCTCTCGTCCGCACCGTCCTCGCCTTTTGAGGCTTTTTCATCCTGTCTCATACGACCCGCTGAGCGGCGCTGGATCGTGTCCATTTGGACCTGGGAAGGCTGCGATCGACCGGGTCACTCCAAATCAGGCGTTCCGCGGACCGAATAGTCCCCTGCTGAGCTGCGACGACAGGTTGGAAAAGGCTTACTGGTGGAGTCCCGTATTCAACTGTCGCAAATTGTCGTCCCACTAGGCCCGGATGGTGACGTTCCGTGCTTCCCGGCGGCGGAGCGGTTCAGCCGCGGAACCCGCGCCGCATCGGCACTCTCGGCGAACTCACCGAAGTCCATGTTGCCGATATAGAGGTTGGCGTGAATCGCGGGGAGCTCGGCGGGGATGACGCGCATCCCCCATTCGAATTCCAGCTCGATGACCAGGAACGGAGCCGAGGGATGTGACCTGGCCGGCCAGCCGTCGAGACGTGGGCTGGGAGACAGAGCCCGGCAACGGGGGCGCCAGCGCCTTGTTCGTCAACGAGCTCGGTGTGAAGACCGAGATGTCGCTCTTTTCTGGAAGATGTCTCTGATCCTCCGTTCTCCCCAGGAACGCGATTGTTTGCCTGCCTGATCAGGGGTGCCGAACAATCTCGTCGCCACGATCCTGGTGGCACAGGCCTCGGGGGAAGCGGTCAAGGGGACCGCTTGCTGCCGGGGATCGGGAAGACAGGACGGGGTCTCGCATGAGAAGCATTCAGAAGGTCGGTGTGGCGCTTGCCGCCGCTACGTTCGTCCCGCTGGGGTCGCTGGCCATGCCCGCGCCGGCGCAGGCGGCTGCCGCTTACTTGGAGATGCAGTGTTACTCCGGCGGGTATCGCGGGAGCCTGCGGGTGTACTACAACAGCACCTCCACGCACGACATCTTCAACCGGCTCAACTGGTACAGCTCCGGCCTCGCCCAGGGCCCCAACAACAAGGTCGACATCAAGATCTTCAAGGACCTGGCCTGGAAACCGGATCAGACCGTCAAGACCTGGAAGATCAAGACCCGTAAGGGCTCCGGAGGACGCAGTGTCAACGTCGCCGTCAATCGGAGGGACCGGATCTACGTCACCTTCACGTTCACCTTCGACAAGCGCAAGGGGACTATTGACGGCAGTTGCTATCGCCGCAGCCGTACCATCTGACGCATCGTCACGGGCGTAATGGCGGGGGCGGCCGCACTTGCCGCGCACCTTTGGGAACGGCGTCCAGCAGCGGGCGAAGCTGGGCGACGTCGCCTGCGGTTGGCGCCGGTCACGATCACGGCAAGCGGGATGCCGGTGGCCTCGGTGATCAGGTGGTGCTGCCGGCCCGTCCTCGATCGACCGGGGACGGGCCGGTCTGCGGCCCTCTTTCAACGCCCTGATCTCTGCATCGCGATACCAGCCTCTTCGGGAGGAGCTCGGTTTGTCGGTGCAGCCGGTCACCGTCAAAGCGGGCCGGCGACGAGTCCGCACAGCGGCGATCGCCTGGCGATCCGGGTGCCGCCTTCGGTGAAGGGGCGGGCGTGGACGGTGTGCTTGAGGCGGTGCGTGTCAGCACAGTCTGACACGCACGCGCCTGTCAACCCAGCTTTTTCATCCTGACGGCCTGCTTGAGGAAGACGACGCCGTCGATCATGTCGAGCTGGGCCGGGTCCAGCGGGAAATAGGCGAAATCGTGGGAGATGCGCGGGGCAGGCTTCGTGATGGCCTCGGCCAGGCGGCGGGCGTCGACGAGAGAGTGGTCCCACGGAAGCGTGGACATAAGGCCCTCGACGGTGTCCGGGGCCGGGACGTCGTCGGCGACCGTGCCGAGGGCTGAGGCCAGGAAGGCGTACCGGTCGCCCAGGTGCGTCGCGGTGATCGCCCCTGCGCTCCACCACTCCAGCTGCTGGTCGCCGAGCGGCATGACGCTCTTGTTCCGCTGCAGGTGGAGGTTGCTCGCGAAGACCAGGGCTGGGCCGTGCTCGGCGACGGCACGCAGGTTGGCGGCCATCATCGCGTCTCGCAGGGCCGACAACCGGGTCCACCGTGCCGGGGACGCGTCGGCCATCCAGTAGTGGTAGCGGAGCAGGCCGGCGGCGGTGCGCCCGTACAGTGCCGCCCGGTCCCTGTCCTCCGCGCTCAGCCGCGGCGCCTGCGTGTCGAGCAGCGCCACGAGGTCGTCGGCGATCAGTCGCAGCCGCTGGGCGTCGGCGGACTGGCCGATCGACTGGGACGGATCCATGGCCGTGGCCTCGTTCGACCACCGGTCGTCGGGGCCCAGCAGCGTGTCGAGGGTTTCCCTGGTCCAGGGGAGCGGGCCGTCGAGGAGGCCGTGGAGGGCGGTGAGCGCCTGGCGCGGGCTGGCCGCCCAGTACTCCAGAGGGGCGTCGAACCCGAAGAACCGGAGCTTTTCGTCATGCTCCTCGTTGTACGCCCGCATCCAGCGTACGAGTTCGCGGTTGGCCGGTGAGGCGCCGAAGCCGTGGCTGAAGCCGCGTTCCATGACGTCATCGAGTGTGTGCGCGCCCGTCGTGAGGTAGTCGTCCACCAGCAGGCCCATGAGACAGTCGCTTTCGATGGCGAACGACCGGTAGCCCTCGTGCTCGACCAGATGCCGGAAGATCTCGTTGCGCAACTCGCCCAGTTCCTCCACGAAGTGCCTGGCCTCGCCCAGGCCGAGCAGCAGGGGCTTGGCGGGCAGCGACCGGAGGAACGCCGAGACCCCGGCGCCGTCGAGCGGCCGGGCCAGGTTCTTGATATCCATGGCTTCAACGGTATCGTTGAACTTTCGTTGTAAACTTTTCCCTGAAAACCTCGCTCTCATCACGCTGGACCTTCAATCGGAGATGCACCCATGAGGCCAGTGGACCTGGCGCGCGAGCACGGCCTGTCCACCCAAGCGATCAGGAACTACGAGGACGCCGGCATCCTGCCCGCCGCCGGACGCACCGTCCACGGCTACCGCACCTATACGCCACTGCACGCGCAAGCCCTGCGCGCGTTCCTCGCCCTCGTACCCGGGCACGGTCACCAGACGGCCACGTCGATCATGCAGGCGGTCAACCGGGGTGCCACCGAGGACGCGCTGCGGCTCATCGACGAGAGCCACGGCCAGCTTCTCGACGACCGCCGCACCCTCCAGGCCGTCGAAGCCGCGCTCCGCGATCTGGCGCCCGTGCCGCAGGAGCGCGGCGACACGTTCATCGGCCCCCTGGCCAGGAGGCTCGGCATCCGCCCTGCCACCCTGCGCAAATGGGAGAACGCCGGGCTGGTCCGGCCGAGCCGCGATCCGCAGACGGGCTACCGGATCTACAGCGCGGCCGACGTCCGCGACGTCCGGCTGGTCCACCAGCTCAGGCGGGGCGGCTACCTGCTGGAGCAGATCGCCCCGCTGATCGCTCAGGTCCGTTCCGCCGGAGGCGTCGCCCCGCTGGAGTCGACCCTGCGCGACTGGCAGGCCCGCCTGTCCGCCAGGGGCCGCGCCATGCTCAAGGGCGCCGCCGACCTGGACGCGTACCTCTGCGCCCGCGAACCCTGAGTTCGAGCCACGTCCGCCACAGGAAACGGCATGGCCACGGAGGACAAGGTGGCCACCGTCTTCACGCCCGGCCGGTGGTCCTTCCGTGCGTACGGCCCTACGAACCGCCGCTCTTTCGGTCCACGCGACGAAGCGGCGCGGGCCTACGCCCAGCACAATCCGAGGTGACAGCGCCGTTGTGAAGGAGAACGTCCCGTGAGCACGCCCCTCGATGTCCGCCAGATGGTCCGCGACCTGGAACGGCTCGTCACCTGCGAGTCGCCTTCGCACGACGTCAAGGCCACGATGCGCTGCGCCGACGTTCTCACCGAGATCGCCTGGCGTATCACGGGGCGGCGGCCCGAGGTGGTGAGCAGGCAGGACAGGCCGCATCTGCTGTGGCGGTTCGGCGGCAGGACCACGGTGCTGCTGGTCGGGCACTTGGACACGGTGTGGCCGCTCGGCACGCTCGACCGCTGGCCGTTCCAGGTCGACGGCGATCTGGCCACCGGGCCCGGCAGCTTCGACATGAAGGCGGGGCTCGTCCAGGCGCTGCACGCGGTGTCCACGCTGACCGATCTGGACGGCGTCACGCTGCTGGTGACCACCGACGAGGAGCTGGGCTCGCCGACCTCGCGCGCCTGGATCGAGGAGCAGGCCCGCGGCGCCAGGGCGGCGTTCGTCCTGGAGGCCAGCGCGGACGGCGCGCTGAAGGTGCAGCGCAAGGGCGTCTCGCTCTACGAGGTGATCGTCGGCGGAAGGGCCGCCCACGCGGGGCTGGAGCCGCACAAGGGGATCAACGCCGCGGTCGAGCTGGCCCACCAGGTCCTCGCCGTCCAGGCGTTCGAGCGGGACGGCACCACGGTCACTCCGACGGTGGTCAGCGGCGGGACGACCACGAACACCGTGCCCGCCCATGCCGGGTTCACCGTGGACGTCAGGGCCGAGACCGTCGCCGAGCAGGCGCGGGTGGACGCGGCTTTCGGCGCCCTGCGAGCGCACCTTCCAGGGGCGTCGGTCGAGGTGAAGGGCGGGCCGAACCGGCCGCCGCTGGAGAGGTCCAGCTCCGCGGAGCTGTTCGCCAGGGCCGTACGGCTGGCACGGCAGCTCGGCCTGCCCGAGCTGCGGGGCGTCGCGGTCGGCGGCGGCTCCGACGGCAACTTCACCGCCGGCGTCGGCGTGCCCACCCTGGACGGCATGGGCGCGGTGGGAGACCACGCCCATGCCGAGGGCGAGTACATCGTGATCTCCGCCATGGCCGAGCGCGCCGCCCTGCTGGCCGCCCTGATCGACGACGTCCGCGCGGGCTGAGCCCGGCCTTGAGGACCAGGGGAGCCGGTCGATCGCCTGGCTCGTGACCTTGCCCGGCATGGAACGCGAGCACATCCGCGACCGCGCTTGCCGACCTCAACGACGAGTGGAGATCAAGAACGCGCCAAGGCCAACCTCCACTGCCGCATTGGGGTGCCGTTGAGAAACGTGCGATGAGCCGCCAAACCTCGCAGGATGCGGCCGATGTCGTGGCGGAGACCTTCACCATCGCCTGGCGAAGGGTGGGCGAGCTGCCGCCGGGGCAGGAGGCCAGGGCTCTGGCTGTTTGGCCGGCTGTGAAGACTGCCTGGCCGTCACGCCGGAGGCGGCCGCAGCGCCAGATTGATTCCAGGGTGGGGGACGGCCGCCTCGCCGAGGGTGCAAGCGCACACGGGGGAGGCAGGGCATGTCCGGCGCGGGACGTGGCGCGTAACTACCGGGTGAGCCAGCGGGCGGTGGCTCAGGCACCGTCCTCCACATCCAACGGAGACACGCCGGTGAGCGGGCCGGGTCGGTACCGTACGTTCACGACCGCCGTGGGGTCGCCTTCGCCGACCCGGTGCAGGCGGATCGGCTCGCCGCCGGGGTTGTCGTACAGCCGGATGCCCTCGCCGAGCAGTACCGGTGCGATGTGCAGGTCGATCTCGTCGATCAGTCCCAGTTCGAGCAGCTGACGGCCGATGGAGGGCGAGAACACTTCGAGGTTCTTGCCGCCGGCCGCCTCCAGCCCGATCCGCACCGCCTCGGCCGGGCCGCAGTTCAGGAACATGACGTCGTCGGCGGGCGTCGCGTCCTCGGGGTGGTGGGTGAGCACGAAGATCGGTCCTTTCCAGTCGCCGCCGTACGGGCGGCTGTCACTCGAGGCGTCCCAGCCGTCTCGGCCTCCCAGCACGGCGCCCGTGGTCTGGACGTACTCGTCGATCAGGCCAGGACGGGCTGACATCCCGGTGGTCATCCAGTCCATCTCGTGGTTCGGCCCCGCCACGAAGCCGTCCAGTGACATCGTGAAGTGCCAGAGCACCTTCCCGCCTGCGGTCTGCGGCGCGGTGTCGTTCATTCGTCGCCTCCTGCGATCTGCCGGTTTGTGACGTTGCCGAAAAGAGAGGGCTCTGCCTGTCGCTCGGCTACGTGCCAGTCCCCGTGCCCGGGGCCGGGAGGTCACTCAGCCTGGCAGGGATCGGTACATGCCGATAGGGTCCGATCCTGTGGGCCGATTGAGGACCAATTCGGGGCCGGCCGAGGACCTGCTCATCGAGCTGAACCGCGAGGCCGGGGTGCCACTGCACCGGCAGATCGAGGCGTCCATCCGCGCGAGCATCCGGGCAGGACGGCTGCGAGCGGGCGCGTCGCTGCCACCCACCCGCACCCTCGCGGCCGGCCTCGGGGTGTCCCGCGGGGTGGTCGTGGAGGCCTACCAGCAGCTCGTCGCCGAGGGCTACCTCGCCAGCCGAGCGGGCGGTTACACCCAGGTCGCCGCGTCGATGCCGCCGGCCGCCGCCGGCGCGGGCTCCGCGGCTTCGACGGCGCAGCCGGCCGCGCGCACAGTCGGCTTCAGGGTCGACTTCGGATACGGGCGCACCGACGTGTCGCAGTTCCCGCGGGCCGCCTGGCTGCGCTCGGTCCGTACCGTGCTCACCACCACGCCCAACGACCGGTTCGCCTACCTCGACGGGCGCGGCGTGCCGGAACTGCACGTGGCCCTGTGCGACTACCTCAACCGGGTGCGCGGCACGGCGTCCGTCCCGGGCAACGTGGTGATCTGCAGCGGCTACGGGCAGGGCATCTCGCTGCTGATCCAGGTGCTCGTCCGGCACGGCGCCAGGCGGATCGCCCTGGAAGACCCGTCGTCCAACGACGACGCCCGGGTGCTTGCCGGCGCCGCAGGTCTGGACGTGGTCGGCATCCCGGTGGGTCGGGACGGCGTTCAGGTCGATGCGCTCCATCGGGCCGACGCCGACGCGGTCGTGCTCACGCCGTCGCACCAGTGGCCCACCGGGGGAGTGCTGTCGGCTGCGGCGAGGGCCGAGGTGATCCGCTGGGCGAAGCGCCGCGGCGCGCTCGTGGTCGAGGATGATTACGACGCGGAGTACCGCTACGACCGTTCGCCGGTGGGCGCCATGCAGGGCCTGGCGCCCGATCATGTCGTCTACTGCGGTACGGCCAGCAAGACGCTCGCGCCGGGGTTGCGGCTCGGCTGGCTGGTCGTGCCTCCCCAGCTGGTCGCCGACGTCGCCGCGGCGAAGGTGCTCGCCGACCGAGGTTCGCCGGTCATCGACCAGTTGACGTTCGCCGACTTCCTCGCCCGCGGCGAGTTCGACCGCCACCTGCGCCGGATGCGTCCGGTGTACCGCCGCCGCCGCGACGCGCTGCTGGACGCCCTGCGCACTCACCTGCCCGACCTGGAACCGGCCGGGGTCGCCGCCGGGCAGCATGTGGTCGCCTGGCTCCCGCCCGACCTCGATGAGACGGCGGTGGTGAAGGCCGCCGCCCGGCACGGGCTCGGCATCCACGGCGTCGGCCCGTACCGGATCGCCGGCACCGGACCGGGTGGCCTCATCTTCGGCTACGCCATCCTCGGCGAGCGCGCCATCGCCGAGGGGGTCGCGCTGCTGGCGACGGCCGTCCGGGAGGTACGGGAACCCTGATCCCGCGCAGGCGCTCGGCCGGCGGCACATCCAGGACATGCGCATCAGTGTGCCGGGCGGATGTTCTGGTTCAGGTGGAACGCGTTGGCCGGGTCGTACGCGGTCTTCACCGCGGTCAGCCGGGCCAGCTTCGCGGCCGAATACGCCCGCCGTACGCCGCGCTGCCCATCGGCCAGCTCGTCGGCCGTCAACGAGTTGACGTACACCCCACTCGCGTACGGCTCGAGCGACGCACCGGCGGCGCGGGCGGCACCCATCCTGGCGTCGTCCTCGGCCGGGTCGGTCCAGCGGGAGCCGGCACCGAACTCGAACATCGTGCCGCGGTGGCTGAACGCCGCGTCCGCTTCAGGGACATCGGCGATCGCGCCGCCGTGCGCCTGCAGGCCGACGCCCGGCAGGGAAGGGCTCGCGCTCAGGTCGGTGCCGCCGCGCAGCAGGAACGCCTCGATCGCCGCGGTGGGGAATCGCCGCAGGTAGTGCCCCTTGGAATAGCGGCGGTAGGCGTGGCCGCCGGTGGAGTCGTCGCGTTGCTGAAGTTCGAGGTACGACGGTGTGGTGACGCGCGACGCGACGGGACGCCCGAGCGCCCGCATCGCGGGGAGCAGCCGGCTACCCTCGGCCGGGTCGCCGACCCACACGAACCCCAGCGTGGCGATCGGACCGGCGGGAGCGCTGCCGACGCTGGCGGTGAACGTCGCCTGACGGGGCGCGACGGCGTTCAGGTCGCGCCAGCCCTCGATGACCGGGACGGCGTCCTCGGCGCGGAAGTCGAACTCGGCGACCAGCGTCCGCGTGCCGGTGCGATGCAACTGGAACTCGAACTCGGTGACGATGCCGAAGTTGCCGCCACCGCCGCGCAGGCCCCAGAACAGGTCGGGGTTCTCGGTGCGGCTCGCGGTCACCACCTCCCCCTCCGCGGTGACCATCGTGTAGGAGACGACGTTGTCGCAGGCCAGGCCGTACTGGCGGGCCAGCCAGCCCATGCCGCCGCCGAGCGTGAGCCCGCCGACGCCGGTGTGCGAGACGTTGCCGGCCGTGGTGGCCAGGCCATACGCCTGGGACGCCCGGTCCAGCGCGCCGAGCAGCGCGCCGCCCTGCACCCGGGCCCGGCGACGGGCCGGGTCGATCCGCACGCCGCCCATGGGCGTCAGGTCGATCATGAGACCCCCGTCAGGTACGGCGAAGCCGGCGACGTTGTGTCCGCCGCAGCGCACGCCGATCTCCAGATCCAGATCACGGGCCATCCGCACGGCGGCGACCACGTCGGCGACGCCCGCCGCGCGGACGATCATGCGTGGACGGCGGTCGACCATGGCGTTCCAGACGGTACGGGCGGTGTCGTAGCCGGCGTCGCCAGGCGTGAGGAGCCGGCCGTCGAAGCGAGTCGCTGTCGTTGTCATGCACTCAGCCTGGCAGGAATCGGTACACGCGATAGGTCCGATCCTGTAGGCCGAATGAGGACCAATTCAGGTGTCGGCCGAGGCTCTGCTCATTCGGAGGGCGGCTTCGAACCCAGGTGGTCCACAACCCAGCCTGACACCGGCGGACCGCCTCACTGGACAGACCCCAGGTCGGCTGAGCTTGTGGCCGGCCGTACCGGTGCGAAGGTCGCCTGACCGGCACGGCGGAAGCACCGAAGGCGACGGCCGAGTGCGACCGCCCCGAGCACGCAGCAGGTGAGGCAGAAGAGCGCCAGCAGCGGCAGCAGCCAGGCGGTGACGATCCAGTACTGGAAGCTGAACGCCCCCCAGATCAGCGTCGGCAGCACCGCGCCCAGCACCGTCACCAGGGCAAGGGGCACCAGCCGCAGAACCAGCCTCGGCCGGCGCGCCGCGCGGCGTCGCGAGGCCCAGCGGCGCGCTCGGACGACCGCGGTGACCAGCAGTGCGGCCATCCCCACCGTGAGCCCGAGCAGGACCGCGTTCACGACGGTCAGCGGGTTGCTCATCGGCGTTGCCGGCGCCCCGATCCGTTCGGCGAGAAGGTTGGTCGAGAGCAGGCCGGGATCGCCGCCGCTGTTGGTGAGGACGAGGGCGGCCACACCGGTCTTGGGCGAGAAGACCATGTCCCCGGTCCACGTCGCCAGTGTTCCGCCGTGGCCGATCACCGACGGCGGGGCGTCTGCTGCGACGGGGCGGGACTGCCAGCCGAGGGCGTAGCCGCCGGCCTTCGGCTGGACGGTGTGCAACTCGGCCAGGGAGCCGGCACTCAGCAGGTCCGCCCCGAAGGTTCCCTGGTTGAACCGCAGCCACCGCACCATGTCATCCAGGGTCGAGATCACCCCGCCGTTGCCGACGCACATCCCCGGCATCTCCGGTGCCGCGACGGCAACCCCGAGAACGACCTCGTACCCGGACGGCAGGCCCTCGGCACGATCGGAGCACCCCAGCGTCGAGCTGGTGCCGGTCATGCCCAGCGGAGTGAACAGCTCGGCGTGAAGGAAGGCGTCGAAGGACTTCCCCGACACCACCTCGACGATCCTCGCCGCGATCGAGTAGTTGGTGTTGTGGTACTCCGAGCGGGTGCCCGGATCGGCGGCCAGGGTCTTGTCGGCCAGCCCTGCCACGATTTCCTGCGCGCTGCGCGGAGGGGGGAACACGTACTCGTTGTTCGTGCTGTTCGACAGCCCCGAGGTGTGGCTGAGGATCTGGCGCACGGTGATCCCGGTGAAGCGCGGATCGGCCATCCTGAAGTCGGGCAGGACCTTGACGAGCGGGTCGTCCAGGGAGATGCGGTCACGGTCGACCAGCAGCATGATCGCCGCAGCCGTCATCGACTTGCTCATCGACGCGATCCGGAACCGTGTCCGCGCCGTCACCGCGTTGCCGTCCCCGTCCCGGCCGCGGACGATCGTCTCGACCGACGACCCGTTGATCACGGCCGCCGCGACACCCGGCGTACCGTAGACGGAACGGTAGTCGTCGACCAGTCGTTCGCCGGTGGCATGGGCCGGTGCTGTCCAGCCGAGCAGCACGGCGACGAGCACACCGCCGAGGACGAGGAGGGAGGTCACACGAGGAAAGGGCACACGTAGGAAATGCACGACGTCGAACCTAGGCCGGGCGTCACCGGCCGACATCACCCAAAGGGGTGAGACGGCACCACCCGGCAGGATGGAATCTCAGTCAGGCAGATCCTTGCGACCCACAAGCCCGTTCTCGTACGCGTGGATCACCGCGTGCACGCGGTCGCGCAGGTTCAGTTTCTGCAGGACGGCCCGGACGTGCGACTTCACCGTGTTCTCGCTCAGCACCAGTTCCGCGCACATCTCGCTGTTGGACCTGCCGCGGGCGAGCAGGCCGAAGATCTCGACCTCGCGTGGGGTGAGGCCGTCCAGGGCTGCCGTCCTCCGCATCGGCACCTGCCGTACGAGATCGAGGATCGTCGCGGCCACCCCCGGGGCCAGCGCCGACGTCCCGGAGGCGACGTCACACACGGCCTGGGCCAGGGCGGCGGGCCGGACGTCCTTGGTCAGGTAGCCGCTCGCGCCGGCCCGGATGGCAGCCACGACCAGCTCGTCATCATCGAACGTCGTCAGCATGAGCACCCGGGTCGCCGGTGCGATCCTGACGATCTCCGCCGTGGCGGCGACCCCGTCCATGCGCGGCATGCGGATGTCCATCAGTACCACGTCGAGGCGGTGCCGCCGGACGACCTCGATCGCGTCGCTGCCGTTCGCGACGTCGTGGGTGACCTCGATGCGTTCGTCGGCCGACAGCACCGTACGGAGCGAGGCCCGTAGCAACTCCTGATCGTCGACGAGCATGACACGGATCCCGGTCATGCCCCCTCCTTCGTGGGGAGCCGCGCCCGCAGCACCCACCCGTCGTCCCCGTCGTCGATCGACAGGGTGCCGCCTGCGGTACGCACACGTTCCTCGATCCCTATCAGGCCGGTCCCCTGGCTGCCGACGTCGCGAAGCGCCTTGCCGCCGTCGTCGCGCACCTCCACCACCACCTCGGCCGGGGTCCAGCGCAGGCGAACGGTCACCTCGACCGGTGGTTCGAGGTGGCGCAGCGCGTTGGTGATGCCCTCCTGCACGGTCCGGACCGCCGCTACCTCGGCACTCAGGCTCAGTGGCCGTCGCTCACCCACCTCCGCGAACGTCACCGCATGGAGCGGGCTCGCCGCCGAGGCCAAGAGGTCAGGGAGGGCGTCGAGCGAGATCGGGACCTCTCTGGGCCGGGAATCGGCGCGCGGCGCCACGGCGGCCGGGCCCAAGGTGGCCAGCATCGCTCGCAGACCTTGGTGGGCGTCCCTGCCGGCCTCGGCGATGTCGCCGAGTTCGCGGCGGGTCGCCGGATCCGCCGTCGTCACCGCCGCGGCCTCGATCCGCGCGACCATGACGGTGACCGTGTGGGCGATCACGTCGTGCAGGTCGCGGCGGATGCTGGCCCGTTCGTCCGCGACCGCCGCGGCCAGTCGTTCGCTCTCGGCTCGTCGGCCGGCCTCGTGCCTGCGGCGTACCAGCAGAGCCGCAAGCCACACACCGCCGACCACGAGCATCAGCAGCCCTCCCTCGACCAGGCGGGTCCATCCAGGGTCAGCGGGCAGCCGCGCCCACGCCACCAGCTCGGTGAGGACGATCCCGAGCGCGGCGACGGCCAACGCGACCACCGAGGACCTGACCGAGACCAGGCTGGTCAGCCGCCACAACGTGAGGGGGAAGCACACAGCCGAGGGCAGCATGCTCGGTGACCAACCCGGGAAGGGCATCGTCACCAGGACGAGCATCGCCAGCGCGCCGATCGCGTACCCCACCCACGGCCGTCGATGGGCCACCACCGCTCCTACATGGAGCAGGACGGCAGCACCCGTCGCGGCGAAGATCTGCCACAGGTCCGCGCCGAGGTGCCAGACGCCCGCCAGGATGATCACCGTCAGGAGAGCCAGGACCACGTGCGCCACCACCGTCGTCGCCGGCCATGTGCTCCGGCGCTGGGAGGCTGTCACGGTCGTCGCCTTCCGGTGGGCTCGTGGTGGGGAGCCGTGCCCGGCTCGACGTGCCACAGGATAGCCAGCACCGGGCAGGCCGATCCTGGCGCCCCCGCCACGAACCCCCCGGCGAAGCCCCTCGATGAGCTGCCTCATCGAACGCCGAGCCGTCGAAGCGGCCGGCGTCCCAGAAGACTGCGCGCGCGGCCGTATCTACGGATGACCACTGCTCAGGCGAAATCAGTCGGCGGGCTTGCCGAACCAGCGGGAGAGGTGGTCGTCCAGGTCCTGCTGATCGTCGCCGACCCAGGCGACGTGGCCGTCGGGGCGTAGCAGGACGCACGGAACATCGAGTACCGCAGTGGGATCCGCGAGGTAGTCGACCCGGTCTGACCAGCCGCCGACGGTCAGGCGTTCGGTGCGGTCCAGCAGCAGGCCGCGGCCGCGATGCAGCAGACCGTAGAGGTGGCCCTGTTTCACGTCGATGTCGTGCAGGCGGCGGCCGAGCAGGTCGGGGCCTTCGCCGAAGTCGTAGCGGATGCCGATCGCGGTGATCTTCTCGATCAGATGGCGGTTCACCTCCTCGAAGTCCATCAGTTCGGTGAGCAGCCTGCGCACGGCCTGCGGGCCCGGTTCGGTGGACAGCAGTTCCATCTGGGCGCGGGTGTTGTCCAGCACGTCCTCGGCGACCGGATGACGTTCGGCCTGGTAGGTGTCCAGCAGTGTTTCCGGCGCCCAGCCGCGGATCTGTGCGGCCAGTTTCCAGCCGAGGTTGAAGGCGTCCTGAACGCCCAGGTTCAGGCCCTGTCCGCCGATGGGTGGATGGATGTGTGCCGCATCGCCGGCCAGCAGCACCCGCCCGACCCGATAACGTTCGGCCAGCCGGGTGGCATCCCCGAAGCGGGACAACCAGCGCGGGGAGTGCACGCCGAAATCGGTTCCGGCGATGGTGCGCAGCTGTCGTTTGAAATCCTCGAGGGTGGGCGGTTCCGCGCGGTCGCTGACTCCCGCGGCGGGGACGACGACGCTGTAGAGTCCTTCGCCGAAGGGCCGGAGCCAGAATGGCTGATGGGTCTCGTGGATTTCGGTCACCTTGGCGGTGATCTCCTCCTGCGGTACACCCACTTCCATCTCGCCCATCAGCGTCTCGGTCCGCGAGGGCTCGCCGGGGAAGCCGACACCGAGCAGTTTGCGCACCGTACTGCGCCCGCCGTCACAGCCGATGAGGTAGCGCGAACGCAGCTGTTCCCCGTCGGCCAGCTCGACGGTCACACCCTCGTCGTCCTGCTCGAAACCGGCGACCGCGCAACCGCGCCGGACCTGCGCTCCCCGTTCGATCGCATGCTCTTCGAGCAGATGTTCGATGACCGGCTGTGGGATGCCCAGCAGATAGGCGTGCGCGGAATCCAGGCCCTTGGGCGCGGGTTTGGGGATGGCGGCGAAGAAACCGCCGGCCGGACGCTGTCTTCCACGCTGGACAATGCGATCCAGCAGTCCGCGCATTGCCATCAGCTCGAGACTGCGAATATGCAGACCGACTATGCGGACGAACGACGCGGGCTCGGTTTCCTTCTCCACAACGAGTACCCGCACATCGTGCAGCCGCAGTTCGGCGGCCAGCGTCGCACCAGTCGGCCCGCACCCGGCGATGATCACGTCGAACATGAGGGGCGCGCGATCGGCGCCGGAGGCCGGCGACCAGAGTTCGGGGACGTCGCCCCCCGAGGAGTCACGCTCGACCCTGTCGTTCGACGGCGGCTCGGCGGTGACCTGCTGAGAGTGCATAGGTGTTGCCTTTCGGGAGTGCCTTGTTGTCGAGGCGCTCCCGGCGACACCTACGTCAATCGCCCGACCGTGACGGGAAGGGGGAGCACCCACATCGATACAGCGTTCATGGGTCTCACCTCCTCAGGCGGTGTCACAGTCAACTGCAAGCTACAAGCCCGAGCATCACACCGTCCAATCCTTTCCCAGCCACGTGATCACGACTCCCTGACGGGCCCGTGCGGTTGCCGGGCGAATCCGGCGTGGCGGCCCGGCCGGTCCGGGCCACGGTCGACGGTCTTATCCTGGCCGCCCCCGAGGCAGACCGGGTCCCGGAGGGCGCTTCCCTGATGAACCCCCAGCTAAGCGCGGCTCGTCGTGACTGTAGGAGTTGGCGCTTGAGGACTACCGCCCTCCAAAGTCACGCTAAGCAAAATCAGCCGGCCGTCAGGGTCTCGGACTGGGCCCATCCTGTCGGGGTGAATTCCATTCGTACATTTTCCGGTGTGGAGTCTGCGGCCCGCGCCAAGTGCGTCCGTTAGGGGAACCCTCACCGGACACCCGGAGGCGATCAGTGCACAGGAGTTCGGATCGGTGGTGCGTAGGCCTTCGGAGCAGGGCGGATCGTGAAGTGTCGCCAAACTTGATCTTGTATCAGTTAGGGTGCCCGGTGACTTGTACGGTGACCGGGGGTTAAACGTTACACTCGTCGTGTGGCGAAGATCGGCTATGCGCGGTGCTCGACCGACAAGCAGGACGTGGCGGCCCAGCGGATGATCCTGCGCGAGCTCGGGGTGCCGGAGGACCGGATCTATGTGGACGAGGGGCTGACCGGCACCAACCGCAAACGCCCCGGTCTGGACCAGGCCCTGGCGGCGGTGCGCGCCGGCGACACCCTCGTGGTGCCGAAGCTGGACCGCCTGGCCCGGTCGGTCCCGGATGCCCGCGACATCGGCGACTCAATGGTGGCGCGCGGGGTGAGGCTGTCACTGGGCGGCAGCATCTACGACCCGACCGACCCGATGGGCAAGATGTTCTTCAACATCCTGGCCACGTTCGCCGAATTCGAGGCAGACCTGGCGCGGATGCGGACCCGGGAGGGGATGGCGATCGCCCGCGCCAAGGGCAAGCTGAAGGGCAAGCAGCCCAAGCTGTCGGCCGCGCAGCAGCGGCACCTGGTCAAACTGCACGCCGAGGGTGAGCACAACATCACCGAGCTGGCCGAGTTGTTCAAGGTGTCACGGCCCACGGTGTACCGAGTACTGGAGAAGGCGACGGTGTCGGCCGCCGCGTGGCGGTAGACGCTGACCACTGGTCAGCGTCTACCGCCGTCTTTTACAAGATCACGCGTCGCAGGCCCAACCGCGCCCGGCCAGGCCTGCGGGAAGCCCTCGCGGCCTGCCGGGCCGGTGACACCCTCGTGGCCACCAAGCTCGACCTGCTGGCTCGGTCCGTGGCCGACGCGCACGACATCTCCATAAACTCACCGCACGCGGGGTGACGCTCAACCTCGGCGGATCAGTCCACGACCCCGCCGACCCCATCGGCAAGCTGCTGTTCACCGCCCTGGCCATGGTCGCGGAGTTCGAGGCCGACCTTACCCAGATGCGCACCCGTTAGGGAATGAAGGTCGCCAAGGCCGACTGCGCGGCAGAAGCCCAAGCTCAACCCCGACAGGAAGCTCACCTGGTAAAGCTGCACCGCGCCGGCCAGCACACCACCTCCGAACTGGCCGAACGGTACACCGTGGAACATACAGGCATCAAAACCAGGCCAATGGGTAACTGGCGCTGCCCGGTCAGATCAAATAGCCGAGCATTTCAGGCCAAGAGTTCGGCAGCGGGTGTTGTTAGATGCGGACAACTGGCTGTGGCTGATGTGGCTGCTGTTGCCAGTGCAGCAGAGGCAATCGACGAAGTCACGTAGGCACCCCAGGCGCACGGCCGCTACGAGCCCCGCTACAACACGGCGGTTATGGATCGGAGCTGCGGTGCAGAGGGCCGCGCGACGGTCCGTGAGCGTCGCTATGCGGAGGCTCTCAGGGGCTCGAGGGCGGCCAGGATGAGGTCGAGGCCGAAGATGAACTCCTCTGCCGGGTCGTAGCCGGCAGCGACGAGCGCCGCGGCGGACTCGTTGAGGTAGGGGAACTCGTCAGGAGGAAGCTGGGGCAGGAAGACGTCCTCGGCCATGTCCGCGAACTCATCGGCGGTGTCGAACGGCAGGCTGGCTTCCTGCAGGGCGAACCCGTAGACGTAGACGTCGAGCAACCAGTTGGCGTGCGTCGCCATCAGAACCGGGAAGCCAGCCCTCCGCAGGCAGGCGGTGACCGCTTCGCGGTGGCGGAGGTGCGCGAGCCCCGGCGATGTCCGCGACTCCATCAGGCCGATCGCCCACGGGTGGCGTGCGAGAACCTTTCGGGCGGATACCGCCCGCCGTCGCATCGCCGACTGCCAGTCGGTCTCCTCGGGCGGGAGCTCGATCTCCTCGAACACGACGTCGATCATGGCGTCCAGCAACTCCTCCTTGCTCGCCACGTAGTGGTAGAGCGACATCGCGCCCGCGCCGAGCGCGCCAGCCAGCCGGCGCATGCTCAGCCCGTCGACCCCCTCGCGGTCGGCGAGCCGGACCGCCTCGACCACCACCCGCTTCTTGCTCAGCCCCGCGTCTGACGCGACCTGGCGTTGCTTCCTCACAGACACGGGTCTCCTCGCTCCCTCGAACGGCTTGACTATCGTACAGCGTACGAGCATAGTACGGCGTACGAGCATAGTACGGCGTACGACGTACGGTGTACGAACAAGCGAGGGTCGCAGCTCGGACGTGAGGAGGCTCCTATGGGAACCGAACAGCGATCGAACGCCTCAGCACGCCTGGTGCCAGGGGCCAGTCCGGCCGGGGCGGCGACGATGCGGGCCGCCGTCCAGCACCGCTACGGCCCGCCCTCAGTGCTCGAGTTGTGCGAGGTCGGGCTACCGCTGCCCGGTCGAGGCGATGTGCTCGTCCAGGTGGGCGCGGCCTCAGTACATCCCGGCGACTACTTCGTCATGACCGGTGAGCCGTACGTGGTGCGGCTGGCGTTCGGGCTCCGCCGGCCGCGCCACGGCATCCCTGGCAGGGACCTCGCTGGCGTGGTGGCAGCGGTCGGGAAGGATGTCACCGCTCTCCGCCCCGGCGAGGAGGTGTTCGGCTGGAGCACCGCTGGAACGCTCGCGGAGTACGCCTGCGTCCCGGCGGACAACCTCGTGTCCGTGCCTGCCAACCTGTCGGTCGTGGACGCGGCAGCGGTCCCCACGTCGGCCATGACGGCGTTGCAGGCATTGCGCGACATCGCGAACGTTCGACCGGGCCAGACGGTGCTGGTCACGGGCGCGTCGGGCGGCGTGGGCTCCTTCGCCGTACAGGTCGCCAAGGCGTTTGGCGCCGAGGTGACGGGTGTGTGCAGCACCCGCAACGTCGACTTGGTCCGGTCGCTCGGTGCCGACCACGTCGTTGACTACACGAGGACCGACTTCACCCGCACCGAGAAGCGCTACGACGTCATCCTCGACAACGTGGAAGCTCAGCCCCTGGCGGCTGTCCGCCGAGCGCTGACGCCCACAGGCACCCTCATCCCCAACAGCGGACGCGGCGGCCGCTGGCTCGGCCCCCTCGGTCGGATCGTCAAGGCGCGCGTGCTGTCCGGGTTCACCCGTCAGCGGCTGAAGCCCTTCCTGTCGCTCCCGAAGCGCCAGGACCTGCTCACCCTGGCCGACCTGCTCACGACCGGGCAGGTCACACCCGTCATCGACCGCACCTACCCCCTCGACGAAGCAGCCGACGCCCTCCGCTACGTCGCGGCCGGCCACACCCGAGGGAAGGTTGTCGTCACCGTCTGACGACCAGACCGACCCAACCCGTGCGTATGCACGCCCAGACCTGCCGCCACTCCGGCGGAGGGACCGCTCCTCTCGAAAGAAGAACCGATGACCATCCGAACGAACACCCCGAGCCTGCTCGACAACCCGCCGATCCCCGTGCAGGCCAAGCTCGCGGCAGCCTGGACCAGCTTCATGTTCCTCTACATCTACGTCGACTACTTCCACCTCTACAAGCCCGGCGCCATCGACGAAATCCGGGGTGGCGTCATCTTTGAGTTCGACATCAGCGGGACATTGTTGACCATTTTCCTCGCGCTCATAGGGATCCCGGCCCTGATGGTGCTGCTCTCCATGACGCTGCCCGCCCGTGTGAACCGCGCCACGAACCTCGTCGTTGCATTGCTTTACATCCCCGTCTCGGTGTTCAACGCGGCAGGGACGTCCTGGGACTGGGCCTCCTTCTACGGCCTCTCCATCGGAATCGAGGTGCTGATCCTGGCCTTCATCCTGCGCTCCGCCTGGACATGGCCTCGAACCCCCGCCGTCCCAGCCGGTCCCGCGACGACCGACCTTCGACAGGACCTTCGACCGTAGGTATCCGTGTAAAGTCCTACGGCGTGAAGCCCGCCGCCGCGGACACCGGGCCGACCGTGACCAGCTCAGTCGCGGTATACGCAGAGAACCTGCTCACGAACGGTCCGGTGTCCTGTCCGCGCGGGGGCTCACGGGCCGGTGGACAACGCCCGTGATGGTGACCCTGCTGCCGACACCGGTGCTACTCATCGCCGGCCTGGTCCTTCTCGTACGGGCGAAGGATCTGCGCTCCGGTTGGCGTGTTTCGCTTATGGTCTCGCTGTTAGCTGGAATAGCGTTCATGGTGTTCCAGGTCACCGCTCGCGTCGACCATGACGGCATGGACCTTGAACTGAGCTTGGTCCGTATCGAAGCGCCAGTCGTCTGAAAATCCTCGTTGAAGGGATCGCCGCCCGGCATCCGGCTTCTTGAGTCCATAGAATCGCGCCCGCTCCGATGCCGGAGCGGGCGCGTTCGTCTACAAGCGTCCACAGCTCCCACGTTCGGCACATCCAGCGGGTCCTCCAGGAACCTGCCCAGATGGCGAACCGTGACGAGCTGGAGTGCGAACCCGACCCGATTGTGATCACCGCGCCGCACGGCGACGAGCTCACGGTCAGCGTCATCCAGGAAGAAGAACCGCTCCAGCACCGCCTGCTCCGGCGGCCCGGTAAACCGGCCGTACAACGCTTCTTCGGCGGCAGTCAGAAATATTCTCACGACCGATCAACGAGATGGAAGATTGATCGTTATCGTTTGATCTTGCTTAGCGTGACTTTGGAGGGCGATAGTCCCCAAGCGCCGCGTTCAGGGCCTGCTCCGAGGCGCTGGCCCGCCGGTAGGCGGGCCAGCGATCGAGCGACCCGCCGGCGTTGTTCACGGAACGGCGGTCAGATGACGCTGATACGTATGTTGCGGAAGCAGACGCGCCCGGTATGGGCTTGCAGGCCGAGGTAGGCGGCCGCGTCAAGGGTGGTCGGCAGGCCGCGCTCAGGATCGGTGTTGGCGAAGGTGGTGACTTGTCGGCCGTTGAGGATCACGGTGTAGTCCTGGCCGCGGACGCGGATCTCGTAGTCGTTCCACTTGCCGGGCGGCCTTGCCGGTGCTGCCGTGTAGGTCTGGCCGTCGACTCCGTGGACAGCGCCTGTGCGGTGCATGTCGGCGCCGTCGGGCCGGGCCAGGTCATCGATCTGGATCTCGAAGCCGAAGTCGACCGCCACCCAGGCGGAGTTGTCGTAGCCCTTACTGGTGGGATCGGGGAAGCGGATGAACACCCCCGAGTTGTCGTCGGGGCGAGTCAGGCGGTACTGCAACCGCAGTGAGAAGTCGGTCGGGGTGGGGCGGGTGCACCACAGCAGGCCAAGGCCGTCGCCGGGGATCGACTGGAGTGCGCCGTCCACGATCTGGAATCGACCGGCGCCGGCCATCCGCCAGGCGCTCATGTCGGTGCCGTCGAACAGCACCTCGTGGTTGTCGGTGGCGACGAAACGGCGGGTGGGAGTGAGATGTTCGGCCAGCCGGCGGGCGAGCGCGACGCCGGTGAGCATCGGGTTCGGCGAGCCCAGCCGAGGGAACAGCGCCGGGCCCGCCGCGTAGGCGTTGTCCACACCGTGCAGGCGGCAGTCCGCGGTGGTGACGGAGCCGGCCGGGTCGTCGCCGAGGCGCAGAGTCCCGCCCTCATGGTGGGTGGTGCCCAGTCCGTCGCGGCGGCGGTTGAACGGCACCACGTCGGAGGGAGCCTGCCCGGCGGCCGCCGGGCGGAACGTCGGGCCGTCGAGGACCTCGAACGGTGACCCGTTGGCGAAGGCCAGGGCGGCGGCGTCGGCGCAGGCGTCCATCTCGTCCCACAGTTGCCTGTCGGCCGGGCTGGGCGACAGCTCTACCAGCGCGCGGGGGATTCCGTACTCGTCGAGTTCGGGGTCCAGCCGGATCTGGTTGGCCGGGTTGTCGGGATCCATCTCACCGATCCCGCGCAAGGTGATGACCACGTGTGTGTCGCTGGCGGATTGGAACCGGTTGAACAGGTCGATGTCAGGGAGCTTCTTGAACAGCTCCGCCTCGGAATCCGCACTGCGGGATCCGAGGCCGGCGGCCGTGATCTGCAGGTGGAAGAAGCGCTCGCGCCCGTCGGCGTCCACCGCGTGGCCCTTGAGAAGCAGGGCCGCGGCCATGAGTTCGTGTTCGGTGATCTGTCCCAGCGCCTCCCGTGGGATCCGGATGGTGAGGTTGGAGCGCAGGTGCGCCATCAGCCCGCTGCCGATCGGGCCGGTCCCCGGCAGGGCGTCGAAGGCGTGTAGCGCCAGCCGGGTGCTTTCGATCGTGCCCAGCGCGATCACGACCGCTCCGCCGGGCGGCAGCGGCACGTACCCGTGGCTGGTCTGCACACCTGTGACCTCGCTGCCGCGGGTATCCAGACCCAGCACGTGGCATCGAGGGACGATCATCAGCCGCTTGTCGGCGTCGTTTCCACCTGAGTCGGCCCAGGCGGTACGGGCGGCCTGCACCAGCAGCGGTCCTGCGCTGAACTTGTTGTTCGGGAAGAACCCGGGACGAGTGCTGGCCTGCACGGCCAGAGGGGCCTCCAGCTTCAGCTGATCCGCCAGTTCCTGCGCGCTGCGCTCACCGGCGGCATCTGGGCTCATGCCCAGCAGCTGACTCAACTGCGCCGGCGAGGGGAGCCCGTCGCGCAGTGCCGGATGGTCGGGGAGCGTCGCCAGGTCCATCGCCCCGGGTACGAGTTGCCCGCGCACCGCCTCGTGCAGACGTTCCCGCAGGGCGTTGTGCAGCGGGCCGAAGATGAAGTCGTTGGTCTGGTCGACACCGATCTGCTGACCTGCCGTATCGAGCTGGCCGTCCTGCAGGTCATCCACCAGCGCCTTCGGCCACACCGTGGGTGACAGCTCCTCGGGCAGCGGCCGGGGCGCCCAGCCGCCCCAGTACAGCGACCGGCCTCCCACGCAGTAGGCCAGCCCCGGGAACGGCACCGGCGAATGCCATGCCAGTCCCCACACCTCGTTGCGCGGCACGTGCGCCTGCCCGGCTTGACGCAGCGCGGCGATGCTCGTCGCAGCGGGCACGTTCAATCCCAGCATCGGGAGGTTCTGGACCTGCTCGGGAAGCATGAAGGGGCCACCCTCGAGCACGAGGATCCGGTGTGTGCGCGACACGTCGACGTTGAACATGTGCGCGGCCACCACCGCGCCGAAGCTGCCGCCCCCGATGACCACGACATCGAACGGGCGGGCGCCCGGCGACGCCTGACTGTCTGTACTGGCCATCGCCTCGGCCAGGGTGTTGCACACGTACCGGCCGAGGACATCACGCGAGAATTCGGTCACTTGGGTCTGCGTCGCCACGGGCGTCGCCTTTCGCCAGCGCCCCGCAACGAATCCGCAGCATCAGACGCATATCGACACTTTCCGTGACCAAATTAACACATATAGTAATCAGAAGCTTGCGCAAGGTGACGGCAAGGGGCATGGGGTGCCGTCGCCGTCACCAGCCGTCATTTCGGTGGTGCCTTCCCGAGGAGGAGCAGCCGGAGCGGTCGCAGGGCTGACCAGCCCCACCGACCAGGTTCGTGCCGGCGACGCCGCGCGGAAGCGGCTGGCGTACGGCCCGGCCGAATCAACCCATGGCCGGTTCTGGCCGTATCCCGGCTGGACCCGGACTGGTTGTGCGTGGCGGCGCAGGGCAACGGTCCCACAGCAGGAAGGCACGACGAACGTCGCTGGCCTACCTGCCGGCGTGCCGGGTGCGGTCGGGCAGTGTGTACCTCGGGGGAGTGACGCCGCGGGCGTACCGGCTTTCGGCCCACATGGCCACGTCGCCCTGGCCGTCGTCGTCGGGGTCGCCGGCGTCGTGCTGAGCCTGGGTGGCGGCGGCCTGCAGCTCCATCGTCAGGTCGCGCAGCGCGGCCACGCAGTTGTAGGCGTCGCGGGTGGCCGGGCCGCTGTCGGGCAGGGTGTGCTTGACCGCGTCCCACATCGCGTCGGCGTGGAGCCACAGCGCATGGCGGGCTCGGGCTTGGCGGGCGCGGTCGGCCGGGGTGAGCTGAGCCAGCAGGGCCGTGTCCAGCTCGTGCAGGTCATCGGCGAGTTCGATGACGTGCTGTTGGTGGCGAGAGTCCAAGGTGTCGTGGTCGTCCGTCATGAAGGCGACGGTACGCCGCGGTATCGACAGTTCGGCCGCCCGCGCGTAAGCCCTCCGCTCCCGAACGTGGCCCCAGCCCCAAGGTAGGAGTTGATCTGACGTCCTCCCGGACTCGACACCCCTACTCGGTTGGTGCCAGTTCGGCGGTGAACTGGCGGCGGAACGGCTCGCCCGTCGCCTGTGGGTAGGGGGTTTCGCCGAACTGGCGGGCTCTGGCCGCCAGGCGAGCGGTTTCGGCTTCGATGAACGGGCCGAGCTGCTGGTGGAGGCGGATCACGGGTTGCCATTCCGTGCGTAGGACATCGTCGGCGTCCACCACGCCGTCCTCGATCCGGCGGCCGATGAAGTTGTAGCGGTTGAGGAGAGTTCGACCGCCTCGAGGACCTCGGGGTTGAGGAACCTGCGGACGGCCGTTATCGCTGAGATTGATCTTGAGTCGGGGCTTGAGCAGCAACTTCGCGGGCGGATTTACCACCATCTACCGCTTGGATGCGGGCAGCCGTGGCCGGAGGGGTGGTCCAGGCGTTGCCGGTGGGTTTGTTCAGCGTGCCGGAACCTCGGTGGGTTGCTGTGATTCGGGTGCGCTTTTCTGAATGGGGTCCTCGGGTTCCGGGTGTCCTGGTCCAGGGGTCGTGGCGGCGTTGCGTAGTGCCGTTTCGACTCGGCGGTTGCTGGTCATGGTGGCCGTGACGGCGGTCATGACCAGGAGTAGGCCGGCGGCGGCGTAGAGCGGGGTGCGTATGTCGTAGGTGGTGGCCAGCCAGCCGCCGAGGAAGGCGCCGAACGGGGCGGCGCACATGGCGAGCATGCGGGAGGTGGAGGCGACCCGGCCCATCAGGTGAGCCGGGACGATCGCCTGCCGGAGGGAGGGCCCGAGCACCATCGTGGCGCCCATCCCCGCCCCGCAGATGGCGAGCGCGAGCCCAGCCACGTACGGATTCGGGGCGGCGGCCAGTCCCAGGATGGCAAGACCCTCGACCGCGGCCGTGCAGGTCAGTGCGGTGCCGGTGCCGAGCCGCCGGCCGAGGAAGGACGCGATGCCCGCGCCGAGCAGGCCGCCGGCGGCCTCCGCTGTGAGGAGCAGCCCGAAGCCGAAAGGGCCGATGCCGAGGCGCTCATGGGCGAAGAGGGCGAGTACGGTCTCCACGGCGAGGAAGGCGACGTTCCCGACCGCAGGACGCAGCGCGAGCCCGAGCAGCAGCCGATCCTGGAAGACGTAGGAGGCCCCGGCCCGAGCTTGGCGGAGCAGTGACTCGCGGGCGCCTGCGGTAGGCCGCGGCACGGCGGGCAGTGACCGTACGAGCAGTGCGGAGAGCACGAACGACACCATGTCGGCGAGCAGCGGAACCGCCCGCCCGAGCGCGAGCAGCGCACTGCCCGCAGGTGGCCCGGCGAAGCCGGACGCGGCGGTCTGGGTGCCGCGCAGGCGGGAGTTGGCGCGTTCCAGGAGTGCGGGGTCGCGGCCGAGCAGATCCGGCAGATAGGCCGTGGCGGCCGTGTCGAAGAAGAGCCCTCCGAGGGCGAGCAGGAACGCGACAGCCGACAGCAGCGGAATGCTCAGCACGTCGAGCACGGCCGCGGCCGCTGGTATCGCGAGCAGCACCGCACGCATCGTGTCCGCGACCCACATCGTGCGGCGGCGGTCCCAGCGGTCCACCAGCGCGCCACCGAGCACCCCGAACAGCAGCCAGGGCAGCGTCCCGGCCGCCGTGACGACGGCCAGCGCCATCGGATCCCGGGTCAACGTCAATGCCAGCAGCGGCAGCGCGGCATGCGTCACCCCGTCACCGAGCGAGGACACCGTCTGCGCGGTCCACAGTCGCCCGAACCCGGTAGGCAACTTCGCCACATCATTCATCGGATTCGGGGTCACTTGGCGTCCCCCTCGACCTGCTGGTCGACCTGCTGGCGCGGAGCCGGCTGGAACAGCGCGAAGACCAGCGACGCGTCTGGAAGCGAGGGATCCGACAGCGCCCGGTACTCATCCGCCAGTGCCTGCAGCCGCGCCCCCAGCTCCGTGAACTGCTCCTCGGTGAGCCGCAGATGCGCCATCCGCACGTGCCTCTCGCCATCCACCGGCGACGCCTCCAGGTCCGCCACCGCATTCCGCAGCAGCACATCCGGCTGCCCCGGCCCCGGATCCGGCAGTTCGATCGACCGGGCGGCCATCGCGTAGTACCGCTCGGTGACCCCTCTCACCTTCCGCGTCCGCACCACCTTCACCAGACCGGCCCGCTCCAGCAGTCGCACGTGATAGCTGGAACTCCCCTTCGCCAGGCCCACCCGCTGGGCGATCTGCGTGATCGTCGCCGGCTCGAAGCGGAGCACGGCCATGATCCGGTGACGCGTGAGATTGGAGACGGCGCGTAGTTGCTCGTCAGTGGTGACGTGAAACGTCTCGGGGAGATCATCGGTAGGCATGGCACCAATGGTCAACGACTCTTGACCATTATGCAAACGAATTTCGCTCGTTCGCCGGACTTCTAGGGTCGGAGTCGATCACGCATCGTCGAGTGGAGGCGTCACCGCCGAGCGCCGGCGTGACGATCAGGTCGGCCGAGGAGCGCTTCACGACCAGCGCCAGCCGATCTGTCCGGTCCTACCGCCGACAACCCGCCGGCCGGTGTCAGGTCGCTTCCCGACGTGGCCGTCGAGCTCGACCACCTGGCCGAGCAGCAGCCCAGGCGCACAGCGCCATGAGGACGGCGACCGTGCCGCCGAGCGTCATGACCGCCGAGGGTGAGGCGGCGTCGACCACCACACCCCCGAGCAGGGCGCCGGCGGCGATGGTCGCTTGGAAGGAGGAGGTGAACACGATGGTGGCCGCCTCCGTCGCGTGCGGCGCCGAGGCGGCGAACCAGGTCTGCGAGCAGACGGGCACCGCGCCGTAGGCCAGGCCCCACACCACCAGCAGTGCCAGCGCGCCCAGGTGGCTCGTCCCGAGCAGGGGCAGCAGCAGGGTCGCGCAGGCGATCATGCAACCGCTCACGGCGAACGTCGCCCCGAGCGCACGCCTCGCCGTGGCTCCCGCGACGAAGTTGCCCGCGATGCCGGCGACGCCGTACACGAGCAGGAAGGCCGTGACCACGCCGGGGCTCGCGCCTGTGACCTGCTGCAGGAAGGGGGTTACATAGGTGTAGGTGCCGAAGTGGGCCAGCACGACGAGGAAGGTCAGCACCAGCCCCGCCCGCACGCCCCTGTCGCGCAGCAGTCCGGTCAGGACGCCCAGCCTGGTCACCTGTTCGGCCGGCAGCGGCGGGAGCAGGACGGCCAGCGCCACGAGGATCGCGACGGTCAGCACCCCCATGATGACGAAGGTCGCCCGCCAGCCCGCGAGATGCCCGATGAGAGTGCCCGCGGGCACGCCGAGCACGGAGCCCAGGGGGACCGCCGAGAAGATCACCGCGGTCGCGGTGCCGGCGTGCGCGGGTCGCACCAGGCGGGCGGCCAGGCCCGCGCCGATCGACCAGAACCCGCCGATGACCAGTCCGACCAGCACCCTGGACACCACCATGACCCCATAGGAGGTGGCGGCGGCGGCCAGGAAGTTGGCGACGGCGAGCAGGAGCATCAGAGCGCACAGCATGAAGCGCCTGTCGAGCCGTCCCGTCGCCACGGTGACGGCGGGGGCGGCGACCGCGGCCAGGATGCCCGGCATCGTCATCATCAGCCCCGCCGCCCCGTCGGAGATCTCGAAGTCTGAGCCGATGGAGGTCAGCAGACCGATCGGCAGGATCTCCGCGGTGACGATCGAGAAGATTCCCAGCATCACGGAGACGACGGCCAGCCAGCCGATCAGCGGCGAGCGCGCGGCGGCGACGTCCCCGGCAGTGGTGGAGGTTGAAGTGGACACGTGCTCCACTTCAGCGGTTCAGGACCGTAGGGCGCTGGCGGGATTGAGACCTCACCGTCAGCAGGAGGAAAGGAGACGGCTGTCCCGATCGCGACAGAAAGGGCATTCTGGGGTGTCGTCGTGACACCTGGGAGCCGGCCGATGTCCGAACCACTGCGCCTGGCGGGGCGCGCCGTCCACGAGGTCCTGGACGGGCAGGCGGTCAGGCTCGCCCGCGAGCTGGTCCGCGGCTTCGTCGCCGAGATCCCCTTCTACAGGGAGTTACCCGACGAGGAACTCACGAGCGACATCGTCCAGATCACCGAGCTGAACCTGCGCCTGGTGGCCAGGCTGCTGCGTGAGCGGCGGGCGCCGACGACGGCCGAGCTGGCGCCGCTGCGCGCCTCTGCCGTCCGCAGGGCGCAGGAGGGGGTGCCACTCGAGGCGATCCTGGCCGCCTACCAGCAGGGCGCGGGCCGGATCTGGGACCACGTGCTGGCCGGGGCCGCCCCCGAGGACCTGGCCGACGCACTGGCGGCCGGACGGCTGATGCTCGGCTACACCGAGGCCGTCACCGCCGCCGTCTGCGCGGCCTACCAGCACGAACGCGAGAGCCTCGTACGGCAGGAGCAGCACGCCAGACACGCCACCATCTCCGCCCTGCTCAGCGGCGAACCGCAGGCCACCACCGGGATCAGGCTGGCGGCCCGCTACCTGGTGCTGTCGGTGACTCTGGGCGCCCACCCGGACGAGCGCTCGGCCACGATCGCCGCGCGGCGCAGGCTGCACCGCGTGCGCGAGGCGACGCAGAGGTTCTCAGCCGAACCGGTGCTGTCGCTGCTCGATCCCACCGGCGGGCTGATCCTCGTGCCCGATCTCGCGTGGGACTCGGCGGGCGCGCTGGTGGCGGCGATCTGCGAGGCGGCGGGTGTGGAGGTGCGCGCGGCGGGCGAGGTCGCGCCGCCCGAGGGGGTGGCGGCGGCGGCCAGGCTGACCCAGGAGGTGCTCGACGTGGTGCACCTGTTCCACCATCCGCCTGGCCTCTACCGGCTGGCCGACGTGCTGCTGGAGTATCAGCTGACCAGGCCGAGCCAGGCGATGAGCGGCCTGGCCACGCTGCTCGACCCGCTCACCGACAACCCCGACCTGCTCCGGACGCTCACCGTCTACCTGGAGACCGGCCTGGACAGGCGGCGGACGGCCGAGCGGCTGCACGTGCACCCCAACACCGTTGACTACCGGCTGCGCAGGGCCGTCGCGCTGACCGGGCTCGACCCCGTGGACCCCGCGCAGCTGCAGAGCATCGGCGCGGCGCTGGCCGCGCGCCGCGTCATGAACCGGCCGCGACCGGCTCCTCCTTCCTCGCCCTGAGCAGGAAGCCCGCGACCGCGGCGGTGAAGAACATGAGCACGCCGTAGGTGGCCGAGGGGATGGCCATCTGCGTGTTGGCGAGCAGACCCGCCGCCACGGTGATGGAGAGCGTCGCGTTGTGGATGCCGATCTCCATGCAGGAGGCGATCGCCTGACGCCTGCCGACCCGGGCCAGCCTGGGCGCCCAGTAGCCCACGGCGAGGCTGATGACGCTGAACAGCAGCGTGATCAGGCCGACGTCGCGGATGTAGCCGCCGATGTTGTCGAGCTCCTGGAGCACCGAGGCCACGATCACCAGCGCCAGGATCACCGCCGAGGTGATCTTCACGGGGGTGTGCATACGGTCGGCGAAGGCGGTGAACCTGGCCCTGGCCAGCATGCCGATCGCCACGGGCACCAGGACGATCGCGAACACCTGCACGCTCTTGTCGAACTGCAGCCCGAGCGTGCCCGCCTCGGCGCCGAAGAAGCCGATCGACAGGTTGGTGATCAGCGGCAGCGTGAAGACGGCCAGCACGGAGTTGATCGCGGTGAGTGTCACGTTGAGCGCCACGTCCCCGCCGAACAGATGGCTGTAGAGGTTGGCGGTGGTGCCGCCGGGCGAGGCGGCCAGCAGCATCATGCCGACGGCGAGCACCGGCGGCAGCCCGAACAGCAGGACCAGCGCGAGGCACACGGCCGGCAGCACGAGCACCTGGCAGGCCAGCGCGATGACGCTGGCCTTCGGGTACTGCAGCACCCGGCGGAAGTCGGCGGGCGCCAGCCCGAGTCCGAGGCCGAACATGATGACGGCCAGGGCGATGGGCAGCAGGACAGCGGCAAGGCTCATGGGGGGTTCCTGTCGTTAGCGGCGGAAGGGGCCGGTGACCTCGTAGGTGATGCCGCCCGTGCCCGCCGTCTCGCCGCTGGTGCCGCGTTGGGAGGAGAAGTACAGGCGGGAGCCGTCAGGGGAGAAGGCGGGGCCGGTGATCTCCGATCTGCTGTGGCCGTCGAGGCGGAGCACGGGCGCGACGAGGCCGTCGGGCGTGATGATGTTGATCTCCATGTTTCCGCCGTCCTCGGCCACGTAGAGGTCGCCCGCGCGGGTGCCGGTGATGTTGTCGACGCCGTCGAGCGTGCCGCCGCCGTCGTAGATCGAGCCCAGTGTGCCCGTTCGCGCGTCGTAGGCCCAGACCTTGCGATCTCCCTTGGCGGTGAAGTAGCAGACGCCGCCCGCGTAGTGGCAGCCTTCGCCGCCGTCGAAGTGCAGGGCCTGGCTCACCTGGTGGCGGGTCTGCCGCTGCAGCACGCCCGGCGTGGGGTCGGGGACCTCGCGCCAGACCGGTCCCTCGCACAGCACCTCGAGGCGGCCGCTCGACAGCTCGCCCCATGTCGTGGGGCGGAAGCGGTAGAAGCAGCCGTCCTGCTCGTCCTCGGTGAGGTAGACGACGCGGTGGTCGGGATCGCAGGCGGCGGCTTCGTGCTTGAACCTGCCCATCGCGTTGCGCGGCTGCGCGGGGCGGGCGCCGTACGGGTCGGTCTCGTAGACCTTGCCGCGGAAGATCTCCTCGCACGACAGCCAGGTGCCCCACGGGGTGGCGCCGCCTGCGCAGTTGAGGTTGGTGCCGCTGAGGATGCGGTAGGCCCGCGTGATCGAGCCGTCGGCGGCGAACCTGATCGCCGAGGCGCCGCCGGCGAGCGGGATCTCGGAGTTGGAGACGTAGATCCAGCCGGTGCCGTCGGGGAAGCAGGCGCCTCCGTCGGGCGCGGGGTGCCACAACAGGCCGCCGACCGGCCTGCCCGTCCTGGCCACGATCCTGCTGGTGAAGCCGGACGGCAGGGCGACGCCGTTGGCGTCGGCGGGGCCGAGCGGGCCGTACGGGCTCGCGCCGGCGGCGGCCATGGCGGCCTCCTGCCAGAGGGAGCCGGAGAAGGCGGCGGCGGACACGGTCAGGAGGAAGGCACGTCGCTGCATGGCACACACCATGAGGGGGGCTTGCGCATCTGTGAATTGGGCCGGGCGGCAAACCGGGGCGGCCATTCCTGTGACCCGTCACAAAGGCATGGACGACGCGGCGAGGGCGTGCGGCTGATGAGCGTCCTCCCACGACCCTCCGAGGGGGGCAGACCTGTACGAACTGGTCGCAAGGAAGCGGGCGGAACCGGCTGACGACCTGCTCAGCGGCCTCATATCCGGCGGCGATCTCTCTCATGAGGAGATCGCGGGGGCGGGGCTGCTGCTCCTGGTCGCAGGGCATGACACCACGGCCAACATGCTGGGGCTCGGCACCTTCGCCCTGCTGAGCGACCCAGGACAGCTCGCCGCCCTGCGGTCGGAGCCGCCACTGATCGAGGGGGCCGTCGAGGAGCTGCTCCGCTATCTGGCCGTCACGCATCTCGGGCCGCTCAGGGCCGCTCTCGAGGACGTCGAGATCGCCGGTCAGACGATCGGGAAGGGTCAGGTGGTCACGATCTCGGTGTCGGCGGCCAACCGCGACCCCGAACGGTTCGCCGATCCTGAGACCTTCGACGTCACCCGTCCCGCGACCGTGGGCCACCTGACCTTCGGGCACGGCATCCACCAGTGCCTCGGTCAGCAGCTCTCCAGGATCGAGATGCGCGTGGCCTTCCCCGCGCTGTTCTGGCGCTTTCCCGGGCTGCGGCTGGCGGTGCCGTCCGAGGAGGTTCCGATGCGCACGGGCATGAGCATCTACGGCGCGCACCGGCTGCCGGTCACCTGGTAGCCCTGCTCGCCCCACCCGCCCGAACCAGGCGGGAACGATGTTCTCGGCCCTCCGCTCGGGTCCGTGCCACCAGACGCAAAGTAGCTGTCAGTAACCGGAAGCTCCCGGAGGGCTTGGACATAAAGACTTTTAGCGAGCACCTTTCCTGCTTACTTGGTCTGCCCCCCTCAGGCCATAGACACGCAACGCCGAAGGGCACCGGGCCAACCGGTAATTGTGCGCAGACCGATCGAGGCGGCGGGGCGACTCTGCAAAGACAGGGAACCGTGCTCCCCGAAGATCGGGGAGGTCCCCACGCGCCCACTACTCAGAGAAGGCTCTCTTGCCTATCGCGACAAGACGCACCTGGGTCACCGTCATCTCGCTCGTTCTCGCACTGTCCGCCGTCATCGTGACGATGCCGGCCAGTGCCTCATCCGCCAACATCCCCGACTACGAGGTCGTATTCGACACGAGCGGCAACACCTCCGGCAACAAGGGCGCCGATGTCACTTGCCCTTCGGGTACACGCGTGCTCGGCACGGGGGCCGAGATCATGGGGCCGAGCGGTGACGTCGTCATCGACGAGGTGGTACCGACGACGTACACGGTCAACGCGTTCGGGATAGAGACCGGAGCGGGCACCTCGTCCTTGTGGATGATTCGCGTGTGGGCCGTCTGCGGCGACCCGGACGAGGCGACCAGGATCGTCAGCCGGACCGCCCCGCGGAACGGGCTGCTCCCCCTGACCGTCACCTGCGACCCCGGTGAGTTCCTGCTCGGCAACGGCTACCGGCTGGACGGAGCGGGCGGCAAAGCCGTCGTCGACTACATCAAGCCGCAGCTCAACGCGGTTCACGGCCACGCGACGTGGATCTCCTCGTCGGCAGCACCGTCTTGGACGCTCGAGATGTTCGCGATATGCGCGGAAGACGCGCCACCGGGGCTGTGGATCTACAGCGACTCCACCGCGAACAGCCCGAGCTCCACCCTGCCCAGCAAGGAGCTCGACGTGTCCTGCGGCGGCGCCGGTGACAGGCAGGTGGTCCTGGGGACGGGGTTCGCCGTCCAGGATGAGATCGGCTCCATCCCGATCACCGACATCACCCTCGACTATCTGGTCCCGACCCGCGAGAAGGTCGAGGCCAAGGCGGCCGAGGTGGTGCCCGACAGCAGGTACTGGAACCTCGTGGTCTACGCGATCTGCGCCTACGAGGACTGACACCGCAGAGATCAGGAATCCGGCCACGGGCAGCGCGCAGATCACCGCTGCCCGTGGCCGTCGCCCGCACCGGCGATCCTCGGTTCCTAGCATTCTCATGCGATAAATCCCTATATAGGTGATCTGACGCTGAATGCGACCCACCGGACCTTGCGTGACGAGGTCACCAAAGAGCTGCGCCGCCGCGGGAGACCCCGCCGGATGTGCGCCGGACGGGGACTTGGTGTGCAGTGATGCCTTCGGACCAGGAGTTTCAGGGGGCCGGACGTTTCCCAGGCCATCAGAGGGGGTCCCGTTAGTAACGGCGCAGGAAACAACGGATATGCAGGTCAGCGGCCCGTCCTCCAGGCTGAGCTCGAAGGGGCTTACGGACATTTCTCCATTGGTACCGGAGTGCCGGTCCCGCGCATCCGGCTCCCCCTCGATTCCGGCATCATTGCCGAGCTCCCTCCGGCTCTCGGCACCAAGCAATGGCTCAAAAGATCCGCCGGCATTCGATCGCCCCAGTTCGGCGCCGACAAGAAATGGCGCCTGCCCCGCTCCGCGCTTGGTCGCCTCATCTTCGGCGCCAGCACCCTGTCCTCATCAGACGGACAGCGGTTCCCCACGCGCGGAAAGTCAGTCACCGCAAGGGCTTTGAGCCGGTACTTCGCGTCCGAGGGGCTCTCGACGTACACACACGTGACCGACCAGCACACCACCTACGGCACGAAAGTCATCGTCGCGACCAAGCGCGAGGCCCACTACGTCCTCGACGAGATTCTCGGGAACGCGACCGGCATTCCCGTCACCGAGCACGCGACGGACACCCACGGGGTCACGCTGGTCAACTTCGGCTTGTTCGACCTGCTCGGCGTGCAGTTCTCCCCGCGGATCCGGGATCTGGGCAAGATCACGCTCTACCGGGCCGGATCGCGTGCGCAGGTCGAGGCCGACTTCCCGCACACCGGGCCGCTGCTGACCCGCAAGCTCAACACTGACCTGATCGCCGAGCACTACGACGACCTGCTCCGGCTGGCCGGTTCGCTAAAGTTCGGTCACGCCACCGCCTCGCTACTGGTCGGCAAGCTGTCCGCGGCCGGCAGGCAGAACGCGCTCGCCGCAGCGCTCAAGGAGTACGGGGCACTGCGGCGCACCATCTACGCCGCCCGATACCTCGCCGACCCGGCCTACCGGCGCAAGATCTCCCGGCAGCTGAACAAGGGCGAGTCGCTGCACGCGCTCAAGCGAGACCTGCTCTACGCCCACGAGGACGCCATCCGAGCGCGGCACCTCGAAGCTCAGACCGAGCAGGCGTGGTGCCTGACGCTGGCCACCAACGCCGTGGTCGCCTGGACCACCGAGTACTACGGCCTCGCGGTCGAGTCGATGCGCAGGGCGGGACGCCGCATCGACGACGAGGTCCTGGCCCGCATCTCCCCGGCGCATAGCGAGAACATCAACTTCTTCGGCGCAATCGAGGTCGACATCGAAGGTGAACTCGCCCAGCTCGGTCCCACCGGCTATCGGCCGCTGCGCGTCCGCGACACGCTGTTCTGACAGGCTTCCCTCACGGGGCGCACTCGGCGTCGGGGGCATTGCCCCCTCAGGGGCCCCTTCAGTAGTAGGCGCCGAAAAACAACGCTCAGCTGCGTCGGCGCTAGGAGAGGTAGGTACTCGCGGATCTTGCCGGGCACGTGCGGCCGCTGGTCGCCGAGCGAGATGCCCAGCGTCGGGAACTGCTTGGCGATCTCCAGCGCGGTGAGAGGGCCCGGCGCTGTAGCTGTGTGACCAGGCGTTTGCAAGGGTGAAATCGAGACTCATCGCCGAGCGACGAGCTGTTCCAGTGGTGGTCCGACCGGGTGGACGCGGGCCTGGCGCTGTACGGGCGCAAGCTGTGGGAGACGATGAGCTCTTACTGGCCGACCGCCGACAAGCAGCCGGGTGCCACACCGGCGGTGATCGAGTTCGCCGGCCGCTGGCGGGACATGCCGAAGGTGGTGTTCTCCTCTACCACCAGCACGGTCGACTGGAACACCCGTCTGGTCACCGGCGACGCGGTCACCGAGATCACCAGGCTCAAGGCCGACGACGGCGGCCCCATGGACATCGGCGGTGCCACACTCGCCGCGGCGGCCATGCGGGCCGGGCTGATCGACGAGTACGCGATCGTCACCCATCCGGTCCTGGTGGGCGGCGGCACGCCGTTCTTCACAGCCCTGGACCACTGGGTGAACCTGACCCTGGTGGAGACCCGGACGTTTCCCGGCGGCGTGGTGCTGGCCAGGTACGAGACGAGGCGGTGAGCACGGGCCAAATGCTCGGCTCGTGAGGCCGGGTCGAAATCCTTCCTGGCGTGCTCACCGTGACCCTCGGCGATGAGGGGACCTTTTCCCGGCCCTTCCTTGCGTTCCGAGTGAGCTGTTGACCGACTCGCTGGAGATGAGGACGACGGCGTCGTTGATCGTGACGATGTTCTTCGGGCATGAGGATGCCCCGCCGGCAACGCCGGCGGGGCGGTGGTGTTCGCGTTGCCGCGTTGATGTTCAGCTGGTCGGGGTGCTCATTCCGATGTGACTTCGGTGACGCCGGCCCGTGCGCTGGACTCGTCGACGATGGGGACTTGTCTGATCACAGCGTCGCGGGCAGGCCCAGCCATGGTTTGTCGGTGGCGTCGAATCCGGTGAGCTCGGCGATCTTCCCGTCGACGATGTGCAGGACCGCGATGTTGAACAAACGGTATTCCGGGTCGTCGGGGGTGCGGAGGTACAGCGCGGCGGCAGGCATGCGGTTGACCGTCGTGGCGATGCAGCGCCAGTCGTCGTAGCCGCGCTGGAAGAGCCCGCTGGAGACCCAGCCGTCCACCGCGTCCTTGGCTGTGACGACCAAGGTGCCCGGATCGGGCAGCATCGCGAAGCGCAGGTCGTCGCGCAGCAGGGCCATCAGCCCGTCGAGGTCGTTGCGCTCATGGGCGTCGATATACGACTTCACCACGCTGCGCTCGTCATCCGACAGCTCGTGCGTGGCAGGGCTCCGCCAGTCGAGGCGGCGGTCGGGCAGCTGCTCGCGCATCGTCACACGGGCCCGCTGCAGTGCGCTGGTCACCGATGCGACGGTCAGCTCGAGGGCGTCGGCGGCTTTCGACGCCGGCCAGCCGAGGACGTCGCGCAGGATGAACGCCGCCCGCTGCCGCGGCGGCAGGTGCTGGACGGCGACGATGAACGCCAGCTCGATCGTTTCCCGCGCCACCACCGATTCCTGCGGGTCCTCGGGGAGCATCCATTCGGGGTACGGCTGCAGGTACAGCACCTCGGAGCCGGGGTCCGGCAGCTCGGACGGTACGGGTGTGCGGTCGTTGCGCTTCTCCAGGAAGTCGAGGCAGGCGTTCGTCGCGATCCGGTACAGCCAGGTCCGCAGCGCAGCGTGGCCCTTGAACGACTCCCGCTTGTTCCACACCCGCAGGAACGTCTCCTGCGTCATGTCCTGGGCGTCCTCGTAGTTCGCGAGCATCCGGTAGCAGTGCACCTGCAGCTCACGCCGGTGGCGCTCCGTGATGAGCGCGAACTGTGCTGCGTCGCCTGAGCGGGCCGCCGCGATGAACGCGGCCTCGTCGGCGCCCAGCAGTCTGGCGTCGGTCATGGTCATCAATCCTTCCACCGGTGCGAGAGGGCTAACAGAACTGACGACGTGGCGGAGGATTTCTGATCGGTGAAGCCGCTGACACCGGGCCGTTCGCCAGGCCGGATGGGTCGGGGTCGATCCAGGGGACGTGCTCCGGGTCGGGCACACCCTCGATGTCGAGGTGGGGCCAGCACGGCTAAGCGTTGTTTTTCGGCGCCTGCTACTTAGGGGCCGCATCGGCGCGCCTCCGACCGCGATGCCAAACCAGACGCCGCCTCGCCGAGGTCGGACAGGACGCCTAACCGACGGTGCGGCGGTGGAGGAAGTCGCCCCGCGGGCCGCCGTGCTTCCCGCGGCCGCCACGGTCGTCTCCCTGGTGCCCGAGGACGAGGACTCGGGGGAGATCGCCATGCGCAACGCGCTCGCGACCCGGTTCAACACGGTGAGACCGTTCCTTGCGTTGCTGGGCGAGTCGAAGGCGCTGGGGGCGGCGAGCGGCGGCAAGCGGATCCTCGACGGGGTCCGCCGGCTTCCTGCTCTGGCTCGGCGGAAGGTGAGCGTCAAGCCGCTGCTGCCGCGCGAGGCCGACGACAAGCTGGTGCCGCCGGCGTGGCGCAAGGCGGTGTACGCCAACCCCGATCTGCCGCAGGGCGCCGTGGACCGAGACGCGTACGTGGTGTGCGTGCGGGAGCAGTTGCACCGGGCGCTGACGCGCCGTGACATCTTCGCCGCTCCCTCGCACCGCTGGTCCGACCCGCGCGCCCGACTGTTGGACGGCGCGGAGTGGGAGGCCGTACGCGAGGACGTGCTGGCCGGGCTGAGCCTGGAGGTGCCCGTCGAGGAGCACCTGGCGGATCTCGTGCGGGGCCTGGACGCCGGGTGGAAGCAGCTGGCCGAGCGCCTGGAGGAGGCCGGACCTGCCGCGAAGGTCAGTATCGAGGTGCAGGACGACGGCCGAGTGAAGCTGAACGTTGACGAGACCGACGCGGACTGAAGTGCGCCCTCACCCCTCCAGCGGCAGCGCGATGCTGTCCGGCCCGCGAGGAGGATCGGACCAGATTTTGGCGGTAGCGGGCTGAGGGCTGCGTTCGGTGCAGGCGTCCGTGCGTTCGTCTAACGGTGGTTTCGCCGGAAGGGACTGCGGTGGTGCGGTACTGTCCCGTGAAGCTGTGGCGAGCTGTTAGTACTGGTGCTCTCGCGCTCGGCAGTCAGGACGGCTGGACTTGGTCGAAGAGGGCGAGGGCTTCGGCGGGGTCCGGGCTCACGAGGCGCTCCAGACCGGCCATCGTGATCTTCGCCCACCTGCCAGCCCGTGCCCACATCTGTTCCTCGAAGGCGCGGACGGCCTCGTCCAGATCTCCAGGGCCGGCGGCGATGGACTCGGCGAGCTCGGCGCCTTCCAGCATCGCCAGGTTCGCGCCCGCCCCCAATGGGGGCATCAGATGGGCGGCGTCGCCCAGTAGCGTCACCCCGAAGACGTGGGTCCAGGTGTGGGACATGGGCAGGACGTAGAGGGGGCGGTGGACGAAAGCGGCGCCGTGGCGGAGGAGGCCGAGGACGGGAGCGGCCCAGCCGTCGAACAGAGCCAGCAGACTCGATCGCACAGCCTCGACGTCAGCCAGGTCCAGGTGTGTGTGCCAGTCCAGCGGCGCGCGGAACTGGGCGTACACCTTGACGTGGCCGCCGCTGTTGCGCTGGGCGACGAGAGCTCGGTTCACGCCGTACACAGCCACGGAACCGTCGCCGATCAAGCGGGCGAGGCCAGGGTGGCGGGTGTCGACGTCGTCCAGGGAGGTCTCAACCAAGGTGAAGCCGGTGTAGTGCGGCGTCACCGACGAGACTGCCGGGCGGATCCGAGACCAGGCGCCGTCCGCGCCGACCACGAGGTCGAAGGTCTCCTGTCGCCCGTCCGCGAAATGGACCAGTACGCCATCCCGGGTCCCCGGCACTACCTGCGTCACGCCCCGACCCCACTGGACGTCGAGAGGGCCGAGCAGCAGGTCACGGAGTTGCCCGCGGTCAATCTCGGGATTGGCCCGGTCACCTGGACGGGGTCGCCAGTCGCGCAGGACGGTCCCGTCCGCGTCCAGGATGCGCATGGCCTGCCCCTCGGAGCGAGATAGCGCCTGGAACTCCGCCAGCAGCCCCGCCTTGTCCAGCGCGAGCTGGCCCAGCCCTTCGTGCAGGTCCAGCGTGCCGCCCGGGGGGCGGGCGTCGGGGGCGGGATCGCGTTCGAGGACGGCGACGGGGTAGCCATGGCGGTGCAGGACACGGGCGAAGGTAAGGCCGGCAGGGCCGCTCCCGACAACGGCGATACGATGTCTCATGTCGATACACTGTATTTCCCCAATACGATGCATCGCAACAGAACGGTGTGACCATGACTGTGTGGGACCGGCCGGAGCCGCCGACTCGCCCCGTGCCGCTCGACCGGGAGCGGATCGTCGCCACCGCCATCGCGCTGGCCGACGAGGGCGGGCTGGAAGCGGTGTCGTTGCGCAAGGTCGCCGCCCGGCTGAACGCTGGCCCGATGCGGCTGTACGGATACATCTCCACCAAGCAGGAGCTGTTCGACCTCATGGTGGACGAGGTCCATGCCGAGATTCTCCCCGAGGAGCAGCCCGGTGACTGGCGGGAGGCGCTGCGCATCCTCGCCCATCGCACCAGACAGGCCGCTCTCCGTCACGAATGGCTGGCCGACCTGCTCGGCGGCCGCCCGACCCTGGGCCCGAACGGCCTCGCCGTGACCGAGGCCACGCTGGCCGCCCTCGACGGCCTCGCCGACGTCGACACCGTCATGCGCGCCGTGGAAACTGTCAGCGCCTACTTCACCGGCGCGATCAGGCGAGAGATCGCGAACCTGCGGGCCGAGCGCGCCACGGGCCTGTCCAAGCGCGACTGGCAGCGCGCCTCCGGCCCGCATGTGACGAGAATGTTGGCCACGGGCCGCTTCCCGGCGCTGGCCAAGGCGGTGTACGACGGCACGGACGTGGACGCCGAGGCATCCTTCGCGACCGGACTGGACTGGGTCCTCGACGCCGTGGCCGCCAAACTCACCCGGCCGCCGGCGTGACGCTCAGCTCTCGCCGAATGTGAGCGAGGTCGAGGTCGGTGTCCACGGGCCATACGGGCTTGCGCCGTCACCGATGCTCTGGGTTGCGCCACTCAGGGCGTTGTCACTGCGCCCGACACGGGATGACGGTACTCGGTGTCGGCAAACGATCCAATTCCAACACCCCTTGTGGCGTGCCCAACGAAGACCTACTCGGGGCTGGGGAGGCGCTCGGGAGCTGGGGGCCTTGATGTGGTGGGTGGATGGAGGGTGGTGATGCCGGTGAGGACGAGGTCGATGCCGGTGAGGAATTGTTCGCGGTCGTCGTGCTCGCGCATCTGCTCCGCGATGGCCTGGATGAACGGGTAGTCGTCGGGGTCGAGCTCTTGCCATGCCCTGGATGCGGTGTTGAGGAACTCGGCGCGGTCCGCTTCGGAGCCGGGGACGGTGTCGTCGCCGGTGTTGTGAGAGGTCTGGGCGGTGGCGCCGAGAAGGTAGTGGACCAGTGTCGAGGTCGTGGTGAACCAGTCGCCTTGCGGCACGCCCAGCGTGCGGACCGGCCGGCCGACGCTTTCGAAGATCCGCAATGTCACCGGTCCCCAGGGGTTGCGGGTGAGCTGGACCACGAGCTGGGCGGCGAGCCATGGGTGTTCGGTGACCGCGTCGAACAGGCCGAGTGCGACCGCGCGAATCTCGTCCTGGGGCGTGCCTACAGCCCCGCCGGCTTCGATGGTTCCCGCGGGCTCGGCGGGCCGGGTGGGGCGCGTGTCCAGGGCGGTGGCGACGACGGCGGCGGTCGCGGCCTCCAGCAGCTCGTTCATGTTGCCGATGTGCCAGTAGATCGCGCCGGGACCGGTGGCCAGGCGGCTGGTCAGCGCCCGGACCGTCAGGGCGCCCTCGCCCACCGCGTCCAGCAGCTCGACAGCGGTCTCGACGATGCGCTCCCTGGTGAGCACCTGCCTGAGTCGCTGTGACTGACGTGTCCGTATGGCCATGCCTGTCATTCTGGCAGGTTTGGAGCATTGATCCAACATGGAGTACCGTTCCAATGTTGGAGCGATGCTCCATAAGCTGTCTGGGGTCTCGCCGGGCGGTCCTGATCGAAGGAGGCTCAACGTGTATGACGTGGTGATCGTGGGTGCGGGCCCGGTGGGCCTGTTCCTTGCCGGTGAGCTCGCGCTGGTGGGCTGCTCCGTCCTGGTTCTGGAGCGGGACCAAGAGCGGACTTCGCCGTGGAAGGCGCTCCCGCTGGGGATGCGGGGCCTGAACGCCGGATCGGTCGAGACGTTCTACCGCCGCGGGATGCTGGAAGAGCTGCTGAAAGCCTCAGGCGCCGACGGGAAGCAGATCGGCGCGGACCCCGACGCGCACGAGCCGCCGGCTCCTCGTGACGTGAGCCACTTCGCGGGCATGCGGCTCGACCCGGCCGACATCGACATCGCCGCCCTCCCTTTCCGGCTGCCCGGCCCGGCGATGGAGAGCATCATGACCAGCCTCGACGCGGTCGGGACTGTACTGGTCGAGCGGGCGGCCAGGCTCGGCGTGCAGATCCTGCGAGGCGTTCCCGTCGAGGCCGTGACGCAGGACGGCGACACCGTCGTCACACGAGCCGGCGGGCGCGACTACCAGGCGCGCTGGCTCGTGGGATGCGACGGCGGACGCAGCACGGTGCGCGAACTGGCGGGCTTTGATTTCGTCGGCACCGAACCGCTGTTCACCGGCTACGCCGCCCGCGTCACCTTCGCCGATCCGCAGAAGCTGGACCTGGGCTTCAACCTGACGCCGACCGGCATGTACCTGCGGACGCCCTTCGAGGGACACCTGGGCATGATGGACTTCGACGGCGGCACCTTCGACCGCTCGCAGCCGCTGACGCGCGAGCACCTCCAGACGGTCCTGCGCCGGGTCTCCGGCACCGACGCGACACTCACCGAGGTCCATCTCGCCTCCAGCTTCACCGACCGCGCGATGCAGTCCACGACCTACCGGAACGGCCGTATCCTGCTCGCCGGCGACGCCGCCCACATCCACTCCCCGCTCGGCGGCCAGGGCCTCAACCTCGGCATCGGCGACGCCATGAACCTCGGCTGGAAACTCGCCGCCACCATCCACGGCACCGCACCAGACGGCCTGCTCGACACCTACACCGCCGAACGCCACCCCGTCGGCGCGGCGATCCTCGACTGGTCACGCGCCCAGGTCGCGACCATGAACCCTGGTACCAACGCCCCGGCCCTGCGACGGCTGATCCACGACCTGCTCGACACCCGCGACGGAACCACCCACGTGTTCCGCAGCACCTCAGGACTGTCCCACCGCTACGACCTGGGCAGCGACCAGCCACTCGTCGGCCGGACCGCCCCGGACTTCCGCCTCGGCGACGGCACCCGCCTCGGCGACCTGCTGCGAGAAGGACACGGCGTCGCACTCGACTTCTCCGCCGACCAGCGCCTGCACGACGCGGCGATGAGCTGGAAAGGCCGGATCCGCTACGCGGCCGGGCCGGTGAGCAACGACCTCGGATTCGGCGCCCTGCTGATCCGGCCCGACGGCATCGTGGCCTGGACCGACGGCCACAATCTCGACCCCGAGGCGTTCCGGCACGCCGCGACCCGTTGGTTCGGCGACCCGACACCCTGACAGGACGCCTCAAGCCGACCAGCGCGCGGCGGGCGAACCAGCCCCAAGCGCCCCGGATCCACACCGATTCCGGACACCTTCGAAAGAGCGGGAACTTCCATGCCGAGTGAAAACCCGACCCAGCCCGAGCTGAACAAGGAAGTGGTCCGCCGCTTCTACGAAGCCGTTCTCCGAGTACCCGGCGGCCCGGATTTCGCAACGATCAAAGAGCTGACCGACGAGCAGGAGATCGAGCTCAACTGGGGCCACCCCGACAGCGGCGTTCACAGGGGAGCCGCCATCGGGCCGGCGCGGCATCGGATGCACGAGCTGACCGGGTTGGACATCTCAGCCATCAGCATTGATGAGCTCATTGCTGACGGTCCCACTCGCGTGGTCGTGGTGGCCACGAACAGTGGCACCGACATCCACGGCAACCCGTGGAGGATGACCGTTCTCGAGCTGGTCGACGTGGCGAACGGAAAGATCACCAAAAAGCGTTCGTTCTACCAGGACACCGCGCTTCTACGGGATATCGCACTCGAACGCGAGGCGGCACTCGCGCAGAGGCCGGAGAGGTCTGATCGCCCAGCACGCCCCTTTCGGGAGCGGCCCTGGTAAGGCCCGGTGATTGAGCGGTCTGTGTTCTCCGTAGGTCGTCACTGTCTGTGCTCGCCGGGTGCGTAGCTGCTCCACGAACCCGCAATCGTGATGTCTCACCCCGCTCCCTGGCGGCTGGGGACACGTTCGGGAGCGGATGGCCAACTCGGCTCGCTCGGCCTGATCCTCAACGCCATCGTGCTCTGGACGACCCGCCACATCGACGCCGCCGTCGCCCAGCTCCGTGCCGAGGACATCGCCCGGCTGTCCCCGCTCAAGCACCGCAACCTCAACGTGCTCGGCCGCTACAGCTTCTCCGCCTCCACCCCAACCGCCGGCGCACCGCGGCCCCTGCGCGACCCGGAGGCACCGGAACGCGACGACGACGAGGACGGCGCGGAGCTCACCCGTGTGTGGCCCCGGGCAGGAGTCACAGGAGCGAGCTGTGGGGGCTCGAGTTGTCACACCCCGAGCCCCCACCGATTCCTGTCTCTGGGTCAGATCAGATCGATGCGTTCCTGGGCGATGGGGTAGCCGACCCTCGCGAAGTGGGCGGCCATCGGAACGTTGGTCTGGTCAGTCCCGGCCACGATGCGGTCCACGCCCTCGTCAGCGAGCGTATGCGTGGCCTCGACGAGCAGGTCATAGGCGTATCCGTGGCCGCGGTGCTCGGGCACGACGCCGATGTAGCCGATGAGAGGGTCTCCGTAGTTGCGGGCGGGGACGCTCAGGCCGACGAGTTCCCCGACAGGGTTGTAGGCAAGGCGCCACCACTCGCGCGGGCTCGGCAACCAGCGCAGATAGTCCAGTTCTTCCTGGGCGGCCACGTCCAGCCCGGATGCGGCGACGGTGCGGCGCACATGGGCGTCGAGACTGCCCTGGTGAATACGACGGAAGACGTCGAGGATCGCCGCGTCGTCGGGCTCGGGACGGAATTCGAGGCGGCCCGGGCGCGCGGGCACGCCGCAGTCCGGCGTCCAGCGGTAGCGGAACCGCTCGACCAGAGGAGACATTCCTGCGGCGATGGCCGCGTCAATCCGGGCCTGGGCCTGCTCCCGGACTGCGGGGACGTCGCGCCAGCCGGGCGGCAGCTTGAGTGAGTACTCAGCCTGCAGCGGCGAGTCGCGGAGCAGTTGTACGGCCGCACTGGCGTCCGTGAAGTCGAACCAGTCCAGAGCGACCGGCTTGTCGTCCTTCGGCCCGGCCCACCAAGCTGCCCGCGCAACGACGGCGCCGTCACGCAGGGCCACCCAGGTCCACTCAGGGCGGTACTCACCGGCGGCGGCCATCCCGCTGTAGGTGTCGCCGAAGGCGGCGAAGCCGACCAGGCCTGGATCGGGCAGGGATTCGAAAAGTGCTTCTTCGCCTGTGGCGAGGGGGCGGATGACCAGATCGGTCACGTGAGGGGTCCTTCCGGGTAGCGACGCGCTCCCCTTCAGATCCTCGGCGTCCTCGGAACGGGGTGGGAGCACATGAGAGTCAGCTGGCTCACGGTTCCCACCTCCTTTTTGCGGTCGAGGACGCGAGCGAAGCGTAACAGCGTGATCGAATAACCGACAACAGCATTCGGCCTGCCGCACGCACCGCATCTCGACCCGCCCAAACATGGCCTGCGGTACATCGGAACAAACTCCGGCGCCACCGGCGACCCCAGGCCAGGAGCGTCACGCACGGTCATTCTCATAAATGTTCATCTGTGAGAGTTCTGCGACAAATCCAACAGCACACAGTTCAATTGTGAACCAACGCGGACCTGCGCCGTTGCACCTTTCCGGCTTACTTGGTCTGCCCCTTCCGACGTGCCAGATCGTGACCGTGCGCGCGCTCGACGGCCCTGACGAGGTGGCCGTGGTAGCAGGCAGGTCCAGACCGCCCAGCTGGTCGTTGATGGCGTGGTGCGCGGTCTGGAACCAGTTGGAAAGGGCCTGCCCCACCCTTGAGGACGCCTGGGCGCTGGCAGGGCGCCCGTGGATGATCTAGAGCCCGCTGAGGGTGACAAGGGCGTCGGCGTCGAGATCGTCGTGGGGGAGCTTCAGACGCCTTCCTGCCCGGCGTGCGGGACTCGCGACGCGCTCGATACCGCCGCCATCTACGGTTTCACCCCCAAGGAGAGCTTCCACGTTCGCTGTGTGCAATGAGTGCGGGTGGTCGCCGTTTCGCGCGGCCAGGCCGGGCGCCTGTGAACGCCGAAGGGCCGCCCACCGGCCGTACCCCAGGAGTCGGTACGGCCGGTGCTGCGGCCCGCAGCTATTCGTGTTCCACCACGGCGTAGCCTCGCGGCAGCGACGCCCGCAGAGGCAGGTCTTGCACTCGTGGACGCCCGGGGGCGGTCTCGACGTGCCCGACGCCCAGCCACAGGTGGGCGTCGGGCACGTCGGCTCGTGGAACGTGGACCAGGCCCGCTACGAGCGGGCCCTGGCGGACTTCATCAGCTGACCTTGGACTCGGCGGCCTTCCAGGTGTTGCACGCCTTGGGGCTGGCGGCCTGGTAACCCTGGGTGAACCAGTAGAGCTCGTTCTTGGTCACCTTCGAGTGCCAGTGCTTGCGGTAGCCCTCGTAGACCGGATTGGGAGCCTCTGCGCGCAGTAGCGGCTTCCAGTTCTTGGCCGTGCGGCCCAGGGCCTTCATTGTCGCCCCGGCCAGGCAGTCCTGCTGGTAGCCGAAGCGGCGGCGGTGCTCGTCGAGCACCTTCTCGTTGCCGTCGTTCGGCAGCGCCGAGTAGGCGCGGCCGATCCCGGTCTGGCCCTGGATCACCCCCGCGAAGGCGCCGGCGAACTGGACCTGGATGGCCAGGTCGTCCTTGGCCTTGATCCAGTCGTTGGAGAGACGCACGTCGACGCCGTAGCACAGGTCGATGAAGGAGTCCTTGAACTCGACCCCGGTGCAGGTCCCCTTGGAGGCCTTGAGGAACTTGACGTCGACGTCCTCATAATCGGAGATCAACGGACCCCAGGCCTTGTTGAGGCAGCCGACCAGGTTCTTGACGTACTTCTCGGTCGAAGCCTTGCTGGTGCCCTTGTCCAGCGAGCACTTGATCTTGGCCAGCCTGCCTTTCTTGTAGAGCTCGTTATGGGTCAGCTCGGGTGCGCCGATCACGGGGTCGGCCGCGGCAGGACCGGCCAGCAGGGCCAATCCGGTGAGGACATTGACGATCACGAGAGCGGATATTAGGGCACTTTCTGCACAGTGCGATAGCGCTTGACCAGCTCGGCCCGCCACTCGGCGGCCGCGTGCCTCGGCCTGGCGCCGAACCTCACGTAGGCCGGCGTCGGCATCCGCAGGGCCGGCAGGAAGGCCGCCGCCAGGAGTGCGCCCCCAAGCAGGGCCAGCATCACCGCGCGGTGGCGGAGGAGCACGGTGCTGGTGGGGTCGTCGGTCATGGCGCCGTAGGCGGTGGCCAGTTTCGCGGATCCCGCCCGCATCGGCCGCCGCCGCCATCAGCAACCCGGCGACGGCCACACCGTAACCTCCATACACGGCGCGGATCTCGGTCCGGGCCTCGACCGAGTCGGCGACGATCCGGAAAGGTCTGATCAGTGCGGCGGGCGCCATCGCCATGCGCTACCTCCGCTGGCAGGCTCTACGCCGTTGCGGGAGCCGAAAGGGGCGATCCCGTGGAGGAGGCCGCGCCGGCGCAGCGCTCCACCATCCCGGACGCGCTCGCCGCGCGCCTCTCGATAGTGGAGGGTCGCGCCGATCCAACCGCGCTTCGGGCTGATCGTTGCCGCGCCGGACTCACCAAAGGATATGGGTCCGACCTGCATGGATGCCGCGCTCAGACCATGTCGGTGAAGAAGCAGGTGTTGCCGCTGAGCCGGAGCGGGCGTCCCGGCGGGAGCGGTGATTCCAGCGGCTCGTCCAGGGGGATACCCGACCAGTCGATGCGCGGGAAGTCGTCTGGATCTTCCGGAATCCGGTCGTTCAGGTCGTACTCGCTGATGCGTCGGCCGGGGCGATGGATCTGCAGGACCAGCTCCGCTTCCTCATCCTCCAGGTCTTCCATGATCAGGTAGTGGTCATCACCGATGTTCTGGTCGACGTGGGCTCGCGCATCGGCGACGGACCCGAACAGCAGGTGCTCGAAGGTCCAGTCGTTGTTTGAGATCCAGAAGGCGCCACGGATCAGGGCGAACCCGTGACGTCCGTGGCTCATCTCGTTCGGCGACCGCCGAACGGCAGGCACCGAGCCAAGGCGCTTCAGGCTGGATCTGGCACAGCGGTCCCAGGGGTCGCGGCGCAGCGCCTCTTCGTAGGCGGCGACGGCGCCGTCGCGGTCGCCGCACCAGGTGAGCGCATGGCCCAGGTACAACGGCACGAGGGAGTCGTCGGGGTCGCCGTGCAAGGCCGCTCGCGCCGCCTGAACGGCTTGCTCGGCGAGGGGACGGCTGACGCCCTCCTGGTCATCGTCGATCCCGTTGAACGCAGTCCCGTCGTCGTCATCGAAATCCGATGCGACCTTGACCAGAGCAGTCTGCCGCAGGGCGAACGTCGCGGCCATCGCGCGCAGGACGCCGACCGTGGCGGCGGTCTCGGCGTCGCCGGCACGCGCTTCCTCCTCCACCTCGTCGCAGCAGCGGCGCGCTCCGGACAGCAGGTCGGCGATCTTCGGTTCCTCGGGGAACCAGCGGAGCAGGAACTCGCACTCGGCGAGCAACTGGCTCGCGTTCACCAGATGGTCGTGCTGATCTTGTTCGCCCATGCGCCCGGAGGATAGCGAACCGGTCGATCCAGAAGAATGGCCATAGGAATCATGTTTGTCATAGGCCCAGCGATCGGCAGGCCCAACGGACCGACAGCAGCGCGTGAACCTTGAACGCGGTCCCGCAGCCGCTGTGGGTCCGCGACACGCTGTTCTGATCCGCGCCCCACCCGGGCGGCACGCCCGGCGTGACGCCGTGCAGTCGCTCCAGCGGTGTCTGCGGGCAGGCCCCCGGCCGGTCGCCGGGCCGAAGGATCGGAGCACGGCGCGGTCAGTGGGAGTCCGGTCTGGGGATATGGATACCCGCGGCACGGAGCTTGGTCTCGAAAAGCGCGGCCAGCCGCGCCGCGGCCGGCGTCTGCTCTTCGCCGTGGTGGGCGATCAGCGTGTACCGGGTCGCGGCCTCGGTGCGGGCTTGCAGGCCGGTGACGGTCTTCAGCAGTGCGGGGTCGGCGAGGTAGTGGTCGGCCGCGGCGGTGGCGAGTTCGGCGATGCGGGGGTCGTCCGGTTCCCAGGTCGCGGCTTCGGCTGCGCGCTTGGCCAAGGCGACGAGCCTGGTGTCTTCGAGGGCGTGCTCGAACTGGGTGAGGTAGTCGTCGAAGCCTTCTGGAACCAGGGCCCTGGCCAGCACCCAGCCCTCCCTGGTCGCCGCCACCTCCTCCTCGGCGAATCCGAGGCCGAGCATCCGCTCCAGCAGCCCCACAGCGCGGTCGGGCAGCAGAGCCCGGTCACCGTCGGCGAGCCGATGCAGCGTGTCACGCCGCGCGATCAACTCCTCGATCCGTTCGGTGAGTTGCCGCTCGACGTCGGCGAGCGCGGCGGCGAACAGCGCGGCATCGGCGTCGAGCAGGGGCTTGATCTCGGCCAGCGGCACCCCGGCGGCGGCCAGCGTCCGGACCTGCACCAGCCGCAACAGATCGGCCGATCCGTAGCGCCGGTAGCCGGAGCTGTCGCGTTCCGGCTCCTCGACCAGGCCGAGGTTGTGGTAGTGCCGCACCGTCTTCACCGTGACGCCGACGAATGCCGCCGCCTGCCCGATCGTGACTCCGTTCCTCATCTGCTCAGCCTGCCTTGTGCTCGAGCTCGGCGACCACGCGCACCACCGCCGAGCGTATGGACGGGCCACGCCGAGCCCGTTGAGCTCGGCGTGGCCCCGGTTCGCGTTCTCCCTGATGCACGACCGGAAGGGGTCGCCTCTCGAGGCGTACGGGTCACAGGTGCTCAGTCCGTCGGCTGAGCCGGATCGGCCTGCCCACCGCAGAACACCTCGTTGACGAGCCTCTGTCGGGCGTTCTGGAATGCTGCTGCGATGGACAAGTCGGCGTCGTCCACGCAGTTCAGCGCGGCGATCAGGGTCTTGCTGCCGTCGGGCGTGCCGTACATCAGCGCCGCGTGGCCCACGGCGGCGCCGTTGTGGCAGATGACGGTGCCGCCGCCGTCCGTGTTCACCACGAACACTCCCAGGCCGTAGTCCATGTTCGGGATGCCCGTCGGGTGCGGGGTGCACATCTCGGCCAGCAGCGGGGACGGCAGGAGCTTGCCGCCCAGCAGCGCGGAGATGAACGTGTGAAGGTCCTGGGTGGTCGAGATCATGTCGCCGCCGCTGGAGATCCAGGAGGGGTTCTGGCGGGTGACGTCGATCGTCTTCTGCTCGCCGGCGTCCTCGTACCGGTAGTAGGCGTGGGCGTGCGGCTCGGGGATCTCCGGCGAGGCGTCCGGCACCACGGTGCCCGACAGCCCGAGCGGCCCCAGGATCAGCCGCTGCATCTCCTCGGCGACCGAACGGCCGGTGACCTTCTCGATCAGCAGCCTGGCCAGCACGTAGTTGGTGTTGGAATAGCTCCAGCCCGTTCCCGGCTCGAACCGCGCCGGCTTCGACAACGCCAGCTCCACCAGTTCCTGCGGCCGGTAGGTCTTGAACCGGTTGTCCATCCACTCCTTGCCCGTGGTGCTGTAGGGGATGGGGATCCCCGGCGTGACCGTCCCGTCGTCGTAGACCTCGCCGCTGAAGTTGAACACCCCGCTGGTGTGCTGCAACAGCATCCGCACCGTGATCCGCTCGTCCAGCCCGAACTCGGGCAGGTAGTCCGCCGCCGGGGTGTCCAGCCCGACCTTGCCCTCGGCCACCAGTTGCAGCACCAGGGTCGCGGTGAAGGTCTTGGTGTTGCTGCCGATCCGGACATGCCCGTTCGTCGGCGGCTTCGCGGCCCCGCCCAACTCGGCCGTCCCGGCGCTGCCGACCCACTCGCCCCGCTCATCGTGCACGCGCAGCGACACCCCGACGAAACCGGACTCGACGATCTCCTCGATCGCCTTCTGTAGCTCGGGGCGATCCTGCCGGGCAGCAGCCGCCGGCGCAGCCCCGCTGTCCGCAGTGGCCACCCCGGCGGCGTCGAGGGCGGCGGCGATCTTGCGGGCCATCTCGGCCGTGGTGCTGGGCTTGCCCGGGGGGATCTGGGCGGATTCGACGGCGAGGAGGATGGTGCTGCGGAAGTTGTCGGCCTCTGCCGGAGCTTGCTTGCCGAGCAGCTTCATGGCTGCGGTCAGGGCCGGCAGTACCCGGTCGGCGAGTTCGGCGACGCTCTTGCCCTGCAGTTCGATGTCCTTGGCCTTCGCGGCGAGCACGTGCCCGACCAGACCGGTCGCCGATGTCAGGGCGATGGAGGCACTCGTGGCGGCTTTGTGAGGCGTGCCGGTGGCGGCGGCCATCAGCGACACGGCGCCGTACGCGGCGGTCCGCAGGGTGCTCTTGTCCTGGTCGGAAAGGGTGATGGACATGGTGGTCTGCTCCATTGAATCTGCTGTGTCCGGTCGGCGTCGTGCCGCTGCGCCGAGCTTCCACCCTGACCCAAGGTCAACCTCAACCGTGATCTAGCTCACAGCTACTCCTGGGGTTGGAACAGCTTCGGGAGCGATCATGACGCCCGGGTCCCTCGACCACGTCCGCCCCCAGCCCTGTTCAGATAACGGCTGGCGAAAGATCGGGGTTGTCCCGCTATGCTGCCGGGCACAGGCGTTGATCCGGCCATCACCGGGAAGCCTCCGGAAGAACGGCTCGCGAGGGCTCAGTAGAACCGGACGGGGCCGGCCCGTCACAGCCGAAGAACGAGTGGGCGTCTCGACGCCAAGCGGGGTGGTACCGCGGAGGAGTCTCCGTCCTCGCATCCGACCGATGGATGTGAGGAGTGCGCAGTGTCCGAACCAGTGTTCCCCCAGGTCGAGCAGCGCATTCTCGACTTCTGGGCGCACGACCGTACGTTCGAGGCGTCCATCGGCGGGGACGAGGAGTTCGTCTTCTACGACGGCCCGCCGTTCGCCAACGGCCTGCCCCACTACGGCCACCTGCTGACCGGGTACATCAAGGACGCCGTCCCCCGCTACCAGACGATGCGCGGCAAGCGGGTCGAGCGGCGGTTCGGGTGGGACTGCCACGGGCTGCCCGCCGAGGTTGACGCCGAAAAGCAGCTCGGCATCACCGGCAAGGCCGACATCCTGCGGCTGGGCATCGGCGCGTTCAACGCGGCGACCAGGGAATCGGTCCTGCGCTACACCCGCGAGTGGGAGCGGTACGTCACCCGGCAGGCCCGCTGGGTGGACTTCGCCGGCGACTACAAGACGCTCGACGTCGACTACATGGAGAGCGTCCTGTGGGCCTTCAAGACGCTGCACGACAAGGGCCTGGTCTACGAGGGTCACCGGGTGCTGGCCTACTGCTGGCGGTGCGAGACGCCGCTGTCGGCCACCGAGACCAAGATGGACGACACCTACCGCGACCGCCGGGATCCGGCGCTGACGGTGACCTTCCCGCTGGAGACCGGCGAGAAGGCGCTGGTCTGGACGACGACACCGTGGACCCTGCCGGGCAACCAGGCGCTGGCCGTCGGCCCCGACCTGGACTACGCGGTGGCGGAGCTGGACGGCGAGCGGTACGTGGTCGGTCGTGACGCCGTGCCGGAGGGCGCGACGGTCGTCGAGGTGTTCAAGGGCCGGGAGCTCGTCGGCAGGAGCTACGTCCCGCCGTTCGACTTCGTCGAGGGCGATTTCCGGATCCTGGCGGCCGGCTTCGTCGACGCGGGGGAGGGCACCGGCATCGTGCACCTGGCGCCCGCGTTCGGCGAGGACGACCACGAGGTGTGCGCCGCGGCGGGCATCGCGCCGGTCATGACGGTGGACGAGCGCACCCGTTTCACCGCGCTCGTGCCCCCGTTCGAGGGGCTGCAGGTGTTCGAGGCCAACGGGCCGATCATCGACGATCTGCGGGCGCGCGGGCTCGTGCACCGGCACGAGAGCCACGTTCACTCCTATCCGCATTGCTGGCGGTGCGACACGCCGCTGGTCTACAAGGCGGTGTCGAGCTGGTTCGTGGCGGTCACCAAGGTGCGTGACCGGATGGTCGAGCTCAACAAGGAGATCACCTGGGTGCCCGGCCACGTCGGCGAGGGCCAGTTCGGCAAGTGGCTGGAGGGGGCGCGCGACTGGTCGATCAGCCGCCGCAGGTTCTGGGGCGCGCCGATCCCGGTGTGGAAGTCCGACGACCCGGCCTACCCTCGGCTGGACGTGTACGGCTCGGTCGAGGAGCTGGAACGGGATTTCGGCACCCAGGTGACGGATCTGCACCGGCCGTACATCGATGAGCTGACGCGGCCGAACCCGGACGATCCGACCGGCCGTTCCACCATGCGCCGGGTGCCTGAGGTGCTCGACTGCTGGTTCGAGTCGGGCTCCATGCCGTACGCGCAGGCGCACTACCCGTTCGAGAACCGGGAGTGGTTCGAGTCGCACTACCCCGGCGACTTCATCGTGGAGTACACCGCGCAGACGCGCGGCTGGTTCTACACGCTGCACGTGCTGGCCACGGCGCTGTTCGACCGGCCCGCCTTCCGCACCGCGCTCGTGCACGGCACCCTGCTGAGCGACGTCGGCAGGAAGATGTCCAAGAGCCTGTCGAACTACCCGGACGTCTACGAGATGTTCGACCGGTACGGGTCCGACGCGATGCGCTGGATGCTGTTGTCGTCGCCGGTGATGCGCGGCGGCGACATGGCGGTGTCGGAGCAGGCCGTGCGCGACGCCGTCCGGCAGGTGCTGATGCCGCTGTGGAGCGTGTGGTCGTTCTACTCCCTGTACAGGGGCGGTCGGGAGACGGAGTCGGACCATCCGCTCGACCGATACGCCCTGGCCAAAACCGACCGGCTCGTCGCCGACGTGACCGCCCGGATGGACGCCTTCGACCTGTCGGGGGCGTGCGGCTCGGTGCGGACCTTCCTCGACGTGCTCACCAACTGGTACGTGCGCCGTTCGCGGACCAGGTTCTGGACCGGCGACCCGCAGGCGCTCGGCACCCTCCACACCGTGCTGGAGGTGCTGACCCGGGTCATGGCGCCGCTGGCACCGCTGGTGACGGAGGAGATCTGGAAGGGCCTGACCGGCGGCCGCAGCGTGCATCTGACGCCGTTTCCCCGCCCTCAGGGGAGAGACGAGGACCTGGTCACCGCGATGGACGAGGTACGCGAGGTGTGCTCCACGGCCCTGGCGCTGCGCAAGGCGGCGGGGCTGCGGGTGCGCCTGCCGCTGCCCCGGCTGACGGTGGCGACGCCCGCGTTCGCCCGGCTGGCGCCGTTCGTGGCGCTGATCGAGCAGGAGGTCAACGTCAAGGAGGTCGTCCTCACCGGCGATCTCGGCGAGGTGAGCGAGCAGGTGCTCACCGTCGTCCCGAGGGTCTGCGGCCCGCGGCTGGGACCTGACGTGCAACGCGTGATCAAGGCGGTGCGCGCGGGCGACTGGGCGTTGGACGGCGGGGTGGTGACGGCGGGCGGCGTCGAACTCCTGCCAGGGGAGTACGAGCTCCGCAGCGTCGCCGCCGACGCGGACCACTCGGCCGCCATCCCGGGCGGCGTGCTGGTCCTGGACGTGGCCGTGACCCCCGAACTGTTCCTGGAGGGTGTGGCGCGTGACCTCATCCGCGCCGTCCAGCAGGCCAGGCGCGAGGCGGGGTTCGAGGTGGCCGACCGGGTCCGTGTGCGGATCGAGGGCGGCGAGGAGGTGGCGGCGGCGGTGGCCGCGCACCGCGACCTCATCGCCGCGGAGACGCTCGCCGATGAGGTGCGACACGTTCCCGGCGAGAGCGTGGTCGCGAGAGTTGAACGATGATCCCCTTGGCGGGTAGCGGTGTACTGCGCACGTGCGTCCAGGTGGCCCGGATCCAGGCTCCGTCCTGGTGGTTGCGGACCCAAAGGCGCGGGACGCCCGCGAGCAGAAGCGCTACCTGACGCGGGGCATCGGCCGGGGCATCGAACCGGCCACCGGTGAACCGGTGCACTGCCGCGCGCACCGTGACCGGGTCGCATTCCAGCCGGTCGGCGATCTGCGACACGGTCAGCCCCCGGCCCGGCCACCGGACGCACTCCCGCCGCCGCCGCTCGTTCAGTGAAAGCTCACACCCTGCTGCTCGGGCGTCAACTCCACCGTCAGGAGCTTCGGCACCACCATTTCTGCCGAAGCTCCCAACGGGGAGCTGACCTCCCAAGACCGTTAGCGCGACACAAGGAAGTGGACCTCGCGGGGCCTGACCTCCAGGTCGCTCAGGCCGTCGGGCGTCGCGTCCATCTCGCGGGCGAGGTCGGCCGTCGCCAAGAAGGCCTCCTCGGACTCGAACGCGCCGGTGGTGACGACGGCGTCGCCGTCCGGGGTGACCCAGACCCCGACGGACTCGAAGCCCGGCTGCCGTCGCATCGCCTCGGCGACCTGGTGGCACTCGGCGAGGAACGCCTCGACATGCTCGGGGGCAGGGTAGTGGAAGGCAACGAAACCAAAGGACATGACGTGTCCCCTCTCGGGTTATACGATACCGTACAACGTGAGGCTAGACCTGTTATACGGCTTCGTACAACAGGGCTGACAGGGTGAGGTGGGCCACCGATGGGCGCGTTGCGCACACCGCGGGAGCAGTGGGTCGAGGAGGGGCTGCGCGCGCTGGCCGCAGGCGGTGTGGACGCGGTGCGGATCGAGGCGCTCGCCAAGGCGCTGGGGGTGACCAAGGGAGGCTTCTACGGCTACTTCGCCGACCGCGACGCACTGCTGACCGAGATGCTGGACACCTGGGAGCGCGAGAGCATCGACGACGTGATCGACCGAGTCGACCGGGAGTGCGGCAACCCGCGCGACAAGGTCCGCCTGGCCGGGCAGCTCACCTTCTCGAGCGACCGCCTGCTGCCCATCGACCTGGCCATCCGCGAATGGGCCCGCCGCGACCACGCCGTCGCCGCCCGCCTGCGCCGCGTGGACAACAAGCGCATTCAGTTGGCGCGCGACGCCATCAGCACCTTCTGCGCCGACCCTGACGAAGTCGAGGCGCGCGCCCTGCTCGCATTCTGTATGGCCATCGGCAGCCACTTCCTCGCCGCCGACCACCCCGGCCGCACCCGCGCCCCGGTCATCGCCCGCGCCGCCGACATCATCCTCGACCTCCCACACGATGACCCCGGTGGATGACACCGCTGCGATCGTGGCGGTCGCTCAGTGGTCCAGGGCGGCGAGGTGCCCGTTGACGGTGTTCGCCTCTCAACGTTGGCAACGCGGGGTCATTCGTCGTCGGGATCTGCCGGTTCCACGGCCGGTGCGATCTGCAGTGGCGTAGCGGCCCCGCCGGCGATCTCGCGCCCTTGATTCAGTGTGTAGTCAAGCTGCCTGGCCAGGTGTGGGAGGGTCGCCGGAGGGAGATACGCATCAGCGCCGGCGTCGAGCAGGCGTCGGACCGGGCCGTGGTACTGAACTCCGAGCTCGTGGTCCTCGATCTCGGTGACGATGACGCGAGCTTTCGGGAACATCGATCGGAGCGCCCCGATCAGCTGCGGGCTGCCTGGAGGCACCAGCAGCACATCGGCTGTCGCGGGAGCCGCATGCATGTCGAGTACCACGTAATCGGGGCCGAGTTGGGTGGACAGCGCCACCCGGGCCGCGGTCGACAGCTCCATCGCGGTGGCCACGACGGTGACGCTCTCGTAGTCGACTGGTGCTTGATCGTTGGCCTCATCTGGCGCGTCGCGATCGACGATGGCGCCTTGGACCACGCTGATGGTGCTGGAGATCGTCGCTATCGACGCGCCGTCACGCGTGACGATCACGTTCTCGCCAGGCGCGAGGGCGTCGATGAGCGCCACGATGTCTTCGGGGAGACGGGTCACGTCGATTCGCTGCGTGGAGCGTGCGGCGCGCTTGCGGATCACCATGCCTGGGACACCCCCACGGCGTCGAGGACAGGTTGCGTCATGCGCAGCCCCGGTCGATCGTCGAACGGCCTGCCACGGTGAACCAGGCGGCCCCGGAAGGCTCCATCGGCCCGACGACTGATCGCCGCACGAAGACCCGGTCAGGCATCTTCGGCAATCATCACGGCCACTTCGGCGGCTGAAATGTGCGTGGTGTCGAACACCTCTGCACTCTCCCGCAACCATGGCAAGGCGTCCCGGTACACCTCCAGGTGGTTCAGCCGCCACTGCCGGGCGGCCACCCCAACCGAGTCACGTTCGATCCGCTGCACCAACGCATCCTCGTTGGCGTGGAGAAGGATGTGCCGGACCGGAAGGCCGTGTCCTGCCGGCGCGAACAAGATCTCCTGGTGGTACTGCTGTCGTAGCAGGGTCATCGGAACCACGAGCGGGACGCCCCTGTGCCTGGCGAGCTGGTTGATCGTCTCAGCGGCCAGCGCGCGCCAGGCTGGCCAGTTCTGGAAGTCGTTGATCTCCTCGTTGATGACATGCCTCAAGCAGTAGCCGACCGTTTCGGGGTCGAAGAGGTGAGCGTTGGCAAGCAGGGCCATCAGGTGGTCGGAGGTCGTCGTCTTGCCCGCACCGAAGGTGCCGTTCAACCAAATGATCATATGAGCCCCTTCTGATGCTTGGATCTTGTTGGATGCAGCAACACGATCAATGGTTCGAGGCCACGCCGAGATCATGCCGCCGGAAGGGCGGTGAGAGTGCGGCGGCGGTCGATGCGCAGCTGGATCTCCCCGTACGAGGCCATATTCGTCTGAAACAGCGGGTCCATCCCCGCTCCATGCGCCGGGAGCTCAGCAGCCCGCGCTGCGCTCTACGTCGTTCCGGTCAGGCGCTGCCGGGTGCGGGGCGGCGCGGACGGGGGCAGTGTGGCCAGGATGTCGGCGAGGGTGACCTCGGCCAGGCTGCTGCGCCACGCCTGGTGGGCTTCGGCCATCTTCTCGGCCAGGACGCAGGTGCGCAGGCACTCCTCGGGCGGCAGCGCTCCCCGTCCCTGCTGGCGGATCTCGCGGCACTCATACGGTGAGGACGTCCCGGCGACGGCCTCGACGATCTGCAGGAGCGTGATCTCGGAGGCGGAGCGCGCGAGCCGGAATCCGCCCCGCGGCCCGGTGGTGGCGGCCAGCAGGCCGGCCCGGACGAGCGCCTGCAGCTGCTTGGCCAGATAGGGCGCCGGAAGGTCGTAGTACTGCGCGAGCTGTGTCGTCGACGCAGTCGCCCCCTGATCGAGCTGTGCCAGCGACGTGGCGCAGTGCAGGACCCATTCCGTGCTCACAGGCAGCTTCACAGCCCCGAGTCTATCGCAGACATTGCGGACCTTTTTAGTCCTTGATAGCCTCCGTGTCGTAACCCAGACAAGGGAGAACATCATGCGGATCGCCGTCGCCGGCGCGACCGGGAACATCGGAGCCCTCACCGTCGCCGCCCTCGAAAGGGACGGTCACCACGTCACGCGCATCAGCCGCTCGCTCGGCGTGGACCTGTCCACCGGCGCAGGGCTCGAGGACGCCCTGACAGGCGTCGAGGCGGTCGTCGACGCCACCAACGGGCCCGCGGCCGACCGACAGGAGACGGTGGCCTACTTCGGAACCACCACGCGCCACCTGCTCGCCGCCGAGGAGCGGGCCGGAGTCCGCCACCACGTGCTGCTCTCCATCGCCGGGCTCGACCGCATCGAGGGCAACGCCCACTACGCCGGCAAGCGGGAGCAGGAGCGCCTCGTGAGCGCGGGACCGGTGCCGTGGACGATCGTCCCGGCCACGCAGTTCCACGACTTCGCCGCGATGGTGGCCGGCTGGAGCGAGCAGGACGGCGTCGCCACCATCGCACCGCTGCTGGTGCAGCCGATCGCGCCCGCGGACGTGGCCGAGGTCCTGGCCGAGATCGCGGTGGGCCAGCCCCGGGGGCGTCACGCCGACGTCGCGGGGCCCGAACCGCAGGACCTGGTGGACATGGCCCGACGCACCCACCAGGCGCACGGCCGTACGGTGAAACTCGTGCCGACGTGGTCGACGATGTTCGGCCCGGAGATGGCTGGCGACGTGCTGCTGCCCGGCCAGGGCGCCCGCATCACGCCGACCACCTTCGACCAGTGGCTCGCGCAACAGCGATAGCAGCGCCGACGTCGACGAGACGACCGTCGATGATCCAGCCCCCGGCAAGCCGCTCGCCGTCGAGCCTCAGCTGTCAGGCCGCGTCGGGCCGGCCGCCGGTCAGACCGGCCAGGAAGGCCGCGGCGGCGGGGGAGGGGCGGTGCAGGCTCCAGATCAGGTGCTCCATCCGCGCGGGCGCGTCCATCACCCGCAGCATCCGCAGATCCGTCGTCTCACCCACGAACGCCGCAGGCAGCATCGCGATCCCGAGCCCCTGCCGGATCAGCCGCGCCATGAAGTCGGCGGCCGTCACCTCGAAGGCCACCTCCCTCGACAACCCCGCCGCCGCGAACGCCTCATCCGACTGCGCCCGCCCCGCCGTCCCCTCGGGGAAGTCGACGAACACCTCCTGTGCCAGCCTGCGCAGGTCGACCCCCACCTCGCCGGCCAGCCGATGGCCGGCCGGCACCACCGCCACCAGCTCCCCCCTGGCCAGCTCGCGGCTGCGCACCCCCTTGGGCGACATCCCCAGCGGCAGGCCGAGGAAGGCCACGTCCATGTCGCCCTGCCGTACCCGCTCGGTCAGCTCCTCGCTGGCGCCCACCCGCAGCGTCACCTTCACCTGCGGGTGACGGGCGTGGAAGTCCTTCAACGCCCGCGGCAGGTCGACGGCGGCCACCGTCGGGATCGCCCCCAGCGCCAGCCGGCCGCGGATCTCGCCCGCGGCCGCCGCCACCTCCGCCCGCGCCCGCTCGGCCGCCTCCAACGCCTGGCGCGCCGCGGGCAGGAACGCCTCACCCGCGGGCGTCAGCCGCACCCGCCGGCTGGTGCGCTCGAACAACCTGGCGCCCAGCTCACGCTCCAGCCTGGCGATCTGGTGGCTGAGCGCCGACTGCACCACCATGCACCGCTCGGCCGCCCTGGTGAAGTTGCTCGTCTCGGCGACCGCCACCACGTACCGCATCTGCTGGAGTTCCATCCATCAATCGTGAACCACGATCGTTCACATGACAAACATGTGTTGGACTCATCAATCCGTGGTCCGCCACGCTAAGACCATGACGAACCGGACACTCTCCCGCGGACTGCTGTTGCTCATGTCAACAGCCACCGGCCTCGCCGTCGCAGGCAACTACTTCGCCCAACCCCTGCTCGACCTCATCAGCAGAGAACTCGCCCTCACCACAGGCGCCGCCGCCCTCCTGGTCACCGCCGCCCAAGGCGGCTACGCCCTCGGCCTGATCCTCCTGGTGCCCCTCGGCGACCTGGTCGAACGACGCCGCCTGGCCGTCATCCTCTACGCCCTCACCGCGCTGTTCCTGCTCGTCTCCGCCACCGCCGCCACCGGCCCCATCCTGCTGGCGGGAACCGTACTGACCGCACTGACCTCCGTCGCCGCCCAGGTCATCGTGCCCTTCGCCGCCACACTCGCCGACCCCGCCGAACGCGGCAAAGTCGTCGGCACCGTCATGACCGGCCTGCTGCTCGGCCTGCTCCTGGCCCGCACCGCCTCCGGCGCCCTGTCCGAACTCGGCGGCTGGCGGACCGTCTACTGGGTCAACGCCGGCCTCATGCTCCTCATGGCCGTCCTGCTGCGCGTCTACCTGCCCCGCCTGCACACCCGCGCCGGCCTCAGCTACCCCGCCCTGCTCCGCTCCATCTTCACCCTGCTGCGCCAGGAGCCCGTCCTGCGCTGGCGCGCCGGCATCGGCGCCCTGGCCCTCGGCTCCTTCAGCGTCCTGTGGACCGCCCTGACCTTCCTGCTGGTCCAGCAGCCCTACGGCTGGAGCGAATCCAGCATCGGACTGTTCGGCCTCGTCGGCGCCGCCGGCGCCCTCACCGCCACCATCGCAGGACGCCTGGCCGACCGGGGCCACGTCCAGGCCGTCACCGCCGCCGGCACCATGCTCATGCTCGCCTCCTGGCTGCCCCTGGCCGCCGGCGCCCGCTCCCTCATCTGGCTCCTGGTCGGCGTCATCGTCCTCGACCTGGCCCAGCAGGCGGTCCTCAACAGCAACCAGAACGTCATCTACGCCCTACGCCCCGAAGCCCGCAACCGCATCAACTCCGCCTACATGACCTCCTACTTCATCGGCGGCGCCATCGGCTCGGCCCTCACCTCACTGGTCTGGGTCGCCCACGGCTGGAACGGCGTGGTCATCCTCGGCGCCACCCTCTCGGCAGGCACCCTCGCCCTGTGGGCGCTCGAACGCCTCACCACCCGCACCCCCGCCACCCCCGCCGCCGACGCCACCCGCCCCCTCCTCCCCGCAGGCAGGTAACCCATGCGCATCACCGTCTTCGGAGCAGCAGGAGCCGTCGGCAGCCGCGTCGTGACCGAAGCGCTCTCACGCGGCCACCACGTCACCGCTGTCGTCCGCGACCCCTCCCGCTACCAGCCGGCCCCCACCGCCGCCGCCCACCCCGACACCGCCCACCCCGACACCGCCGCCACTCCCGCCGCCACCCTCGGCGTCGGCGACGCGAACGACCCCGCCGACGCCGCCCGCCTCATCGCCGACCACGACCTCGTCATCACCGCCGTCCGCCCGCCCCCAGGACACGAAGCCGACCTCGTCACCACCACCCAGACCCTGCTGAGCGCCGCACACCACGCCGCCACCAGAATCCTGCTCGTCGGCGGCGCCGCCACCCTCACCGTGCCTGGCTCAGGCGCCACCATGGTGCTGGACGACCCCGCCCACCTGCCCGCCGCCTACCGCCCCATCGCGCTGGCCTGCGCCGCCCAACTCCAGGCCTGCCGCGCCAGCGCCGCCGACTGGACCTACCTCAGCCCCGCCGCGCAACTCCTGCCGGGCGCGCGCACCGGCGCCTACCGCCTCGGCGCCGACGAACTCCTCCTGGACGCCGACGGCACCTCGGCCATCTCCATGGAGGACCTGGCCGTGGCGCTGCTCGACGAGGCCGAACACCCCCGCCACCGGCGCACCAGGTTCACCGTCGCCTACTGACCCACTCCCTCGACAGCATCGCGAAGATCACCTCATCGCACCACTCGCCCTTGACCCGCTCGTTCTCCACCAGATGCGCCTCCTTGCGCATCCCCAGCTTCTCCAGCACCCGCGCCGAAGCGGTGTTACGCCCGTCGAGACGGCCCACGATCCGGTGCAGACCCAGCTCCCCGAAACCCAACCGCAGCATCTCCACCGACGCCTCCGGCGCATACCCCCTGCCGTGGAAGTCGGGGTGCAGCACATAACCGATCTCGCCCTGCCGATGCTCACGGCTGGTCCAGATCAACAGGACCTGCCCGATCAGCTGCCCCGTCTCCCGCAACGTGACCGCCAGATCCAGCACATCACCCTCCTCCCGCAACGCCACCCGCGTGACGCGCTTGTCGAGAAAGGCCCGAGAAGCCTCCAGATCCCGAGGCTCCCAGTACAGGAACCTGGCCACCTCGGGCAGCCGCTCGAAGGCGTGAGTGGCCTCCACATCATCGACGGTGAAAGGACGCAGAAGCAGACGGTCGGTCAGGATCGGAAACGAAGGCTTGAGCACGACACGCAGTGTAGGAACCCCCACCCCGCCCCTGCGACACCTTTTCCCCCGCCTGCCTAAGCTGCCTGCATGGACCTCGACGCGGCCAGAAAACTCTGGGAACCCGCCCCCGGCTGGCTCAACACCGCCAGCTACGGCCTGCCACCCCGCCCCGCCCTCGACGACCTGCACACCGCCCTCACCCAATGGCGGCACGGCAGCACCGACTGGCAGCCATGGGACGACACCGTCACCCGCTCACGCGCCGCCTTCGCCACCCTCATCGACGCGCCCGCCGACGACATCACCCTCAGCTCCACCGCCTCCCAGATCTTCTCCCAGATCGCCACCGCCCTACCGCCCGGCGCACGCGTGCTGGTGCCCGACATCGAGTTCACCAGCAACGTCTACCCCTGGGCCATGGCCGCCCACGTCGACACCGCCCCACCCGACCGCCTCGCCGAAGCCATCACCCCGCACACCAGCGCCGTGGCCTTCAGCCTCGTCCAGTCGGCCACCGGCCAAAGAGCCCCGCTCGCCGACATCATCGAAGCCGCCCGCGCCCACGACACCCTCGTCATCGCCGACGCCAGCCAAGCCTGCGGCTGGCTGCCCGTCACCACCGACGGCCTCGACGCCCTGGCCTGCGCCGCCTACAAATGGCTGATGTGCCCACGAGGCGCCGCCTTCGGCTACCTGTCACCCCGCCTGCGCGCCCGCATGCGCCCCACCGCCGCCAACTGGTACTCCGGCACCAGCATGTACGGCATGCCGCTCACCCACCGCCCCGGCGCCCGAGCCTTCGACCTGTCACCGGCCTGGTTCTCCTACGTCGCCGCCGCCCCCACCCTCGAACTGCTCAACCAGCTCGACCTCGCCGACATCCACGCCCACAACCTCGCCCTGGCCAACCGCTTCCGCGCCGGAACGGGACTACCGCCGGGCGACAGCGCCATCGTCTCCCTCGACACCGACGCGCTCGGCACCGGAGCCGAAACGGGCCGGCGCCTCGAACACGCCGGCGTGCGCGCCGCCGTACGGGCAGGCAAACTGCGCGTCTCCTTCCACCTCTACACCAGCGAAAGCGACGTCGACCTCGCCCTGCAAGCCCTCACCTGACACCCCACCCGCCGACACCTCATCCACCGGCACCCCATCTGCACCCCCACAGACACCGACCACGAAGGCACCCCACATGACCGTCCTGCACATCGCCTACGCCACCGACTGGGAAGCCGCCCAGCACACCGGCGAATACCGCATCTCCACCCGCGGCCGCACACTCGAACAAGAAGGCTTCATCCACTGCAGCGCCACCCACAGCCAGGCCCGCACCGTCACCCGACTCTTCTACGCCGACGTCACCGAACCCCTGCTCCTCCTCGAGATCGACCCCACCGGCCTCGACATCCGCTACGAAGTGCCCGAAGGAGCCCACGAAGCCTTCCCCCACCTCTACGGACCCCTACCGACCAGCTCAGTGAGCGCCGTCTACGAACACAACACCCGCTGAATCCGCCGCGAGGCCACCCACAACCCCAACCCGGCCAACACCACCAGATACAGCGCGTGCCCGGCCAGCGCCCACTCCACCCGGCCCAGCGCCAGCCCCCGCACCAGCTCCACCGCGTGATACAGCGGCGTCACCTGCACCACCGCCGCCAGCACCGGGGGATAGCCCCCCACCGGCGCGAACGTCCCCGAAAACAGGAACAACGAGAACTGCGCCGCCGTCATCAGATCGAAGTCCTGCCACCCCCGCAAGAACGTCGACACCGCCATCCCCGCCGCCCCGAACGCCACCCCCACCAGCATCGTCGCAGGAAAGGCCGCCAGCGCCCACCACGGCTCAGCCAGCCCCATCACCGCCATCACCAGCAAGAACGCCGCCGTGTAGAACGAACTGCGCACCATCGCCCACGTCAGCTCACCCAACGCCACCTCGATCGGCCGCACCGGCGTCGCCAAGATCGCCTCAAACGTCTTGGCGTACTTCATCTTGAAGAAGAAGTTGAACGTCGTCTCCGCCAACGCCCCGTTCATCGCCGACGCCGCCAGCATCGCCGGAGCCACGAACACCGCATAGGACACCACCCGCCCATCACCCAGCGGAATCCGCCCCACCAGCGCCCCCACACCGACCCCGATCGACAACAGGTACAGCAGCGGCTCGAAGAACCCCGACACCAGCACCAGCCAGTACGAAGCACCACTGCGCAACGCACCCACATTGCGGCCGACCACCGCGCCCACCCGGCCCACCGACACCTGCCGGGCCACCATCAACGTCACCATGATCAGTCCTGAAGTCGCTTACGGAAGGAGAACGCCGCCCACCACAACCCGGCCACCCCGAAGGCCAGCAGATACCCCACATGCACCCACACCGGCCACGGGGGAGCCACCCCCAACGTCGCCGCCCTGCACAACTCCACCCCATGCCACAGCGGCGAGGCGTACGCCAACGGCCGCACCAACGCCGGCAACTGCTCCACAGGGAAGAACACCCCCGCGAACAACGTCGAAGGGATCATCACGAACCGAAACAGCAACGCGAAATAACTGTCATGGTCGATCGAGGCCGAGAACGCCGACACCGGCGCCGCCACAGCCACCGCCAGCACCCCCACCACCAGCAGCGTCACCGCCGCCCACGGCGAGGCCAACACCCCGAAAGCCGCCACCACCGCCAGGAACACCACCGCCGCGGCCTCGACCCTGAACACGATGTACAGCATCCAGCCACGCACCATGTCCCACGCCGACACCCGCGTCGCGAACATCGCGTGCGCGCCCCGCGTCCACTTGAACTCACCCAGCACGCTGTAGGTGCACTCACCCACCGCCATCTGGAAAGCCGTCGAAGCCAGCACCCCCGGCACGATCCACTCCACGTACGACACGCCCTCCACCGTGCCCACGTAACCGCCGACCCCCAGCCCGATGCTCACCAGGAACAACAACGGCAGAAGAAACGACGAGAACAACGACGCCCGCCACAACCGCTTGTACAACGTCAGGTGCCGCTCCAGCACCGCCACCGTGGGATGCGCCATCAGTCCACCAACGTCCGGCCGGTCAGGTGCAGGAACACATCCTCCAGCGACGCCCGCCGCACCAGCACACTCGAGGGCGCCAACCCCCTGCGATGCACCTCCGACACCGCGTCGTCGCCGTCCTTGGCATACAGCAGGATCCGATCAGGCAGCACGTCCACCCGATCACCCACCCCCGACAGCCGCTCCACGAACCCCTCCAACGGCTCCGCACCGAACCGCAACTCCACCACCTCGGGCGAGGCATACGACTCGATCAGCGACCGAGGCGAACCCTCAGCCACGATCCGCCCACCGTCCATCACCACCAGCCGATCGCACAACTGCTCGGCCTCGTCCATGTAGTGCGTCGTCAACACCAACGTCACCCCACGCTGCTTCAACCGGAACAACCGCTCCCACAGCAGGTGCCGCGCCTGCGGATCAAGCCCCGTCGTCGGCTCGTCCAGCAGCACCAGATCCGGCTCGTTCACCATCGCCCTCGCGATCGTCAGCCGCCGCTTCATACCGCCCGACAGCGGCTCCACCTTCGAGGAGGCCTTGTCACGCAACTGCGCGAAGTCGAGCATCTCCTCGGCCCGCTCCCGCGCCTGCGCCCGCGACAGCCCGAAGTACCTGGCATACGTCGTCAGGTTCTCCCGCACCGTCAGATCGGGATCAAGGTTGTCCAACTGAGGGCACACCCCCAGCCGAGCCCTGATCGCCGGCCCCTCCCGCACCGGATCCATCCCCAGGATCCGCAGCTCACCGGCCGACGGCATCGACACACACGAGATCATCCGCATCGTCGACGACTTGCCCGCACCGTTGGGACCCAGAAACCCGAACGCCTCACCCGGCTCGACGTCGAGATCGATGCCGTCCACCGCAGTGAACTCACCGAAGCGCTTGACCAGCCCGCGCGCGTGAATAAGAGGTCGATGTTCAGCCACGAGGCCGAACACTAACCAACCCCACCGACAATCCCGCAAGTGAATAAAGCACGGCCGGCCCCTGAGGAGCGGCCGGCGCGGGGGAGTGGCACCACCCCGCGCGCATCCTGCCGCCCATCGCCCGTCCCAGGTCGGCGACCACCACCGCGATCAACAGGCGAGCCGAGCGGGCCCAGCTGCCGCCCTCAACAACGCCGCTCACACGACCCAATGCGGCCGCCGAGAAGCCGACGACGGCGACAGACCATCGGCCACAGCAGCGGCCAACCGCCGCACAGCCTCACCCAGAACATCCGCCGACACCGTGTACGGAATGCGCAACCGCTGTTCGAAAACCCCAGGATCAGCCGCGAAGTACGCACCACCCTCGATCCGCACCCCATAATCCAACGCCCGCTCAGCCAGCGCCGACGCCACCGGCTCACCCAGATCCACCCACAGCGACAAACCACCCGCAGGCACCCGCCACGACCACTGCGGAACATGCTCACCCAACGCCGCCACCAAAGCGGCACGCTGCTCCCGCAACCGCTCCAGACGCGAAGGCAACAACTCCCCGGCGCGCCCCAGCAGAACCAGCGCCAAAAGCTGATCAAGCACCGAACCACCCATGTCCGTGGCCACCCGCTGACCCGCCAACTCCGTCACCAACTGCGACGGCGCCCGCAACCACCCGATACGCAGACCACCCCAGTGCGTCTTGCTCATCGACCCGATCGTGATGACCTGACCACTCCCACCCGACGGAGCATGACAGGCGAAAGGCGACGGCGCGGCACCATCAAGCGCGAGCTCGGCCAACGTCTCATCCACCACCAACCACGCACCACAGCGCTGAGCCGCACGCAGAACACGACCCCGCTCACCCTCCGGCATGAGACACCCAGTCGGATTGTGAAAATCAGGGATCAGATAGGCCAGCTGCGGCACCACCTGACCCAACGTCGACTCCACGATCTCCACATCCCACCCGGCATCACCCACCGGCACCGACACCGCACGCAACCGCGCCCGACGCATCGCCTCCAAAGCATTCGGATACGACGGACTCTCCACCACCACCCGATCACCCGCACGACACAACAGCCCCAGCACCAGCGTCAACGCATGCTGAGCACCAGAGGTCACCAAAATCTGCTCCGGCACCGTGGCCAGACCCCGCAACGTGAAACGCTCCGCGACGGCCGCACGCAACTCCGGCAAACCATAAGGGTGATACCCGGGAGAACCCGCCTGCTCCACCAACTCAGGACCGACCCGCGCCAGCGCATCGGCAAGCACCGCGCCCGGCAACGCCGGAGCCGCCCTGGCCAGATCGATCGCGCTGTCCCTCGACCCCAGCAGCCGCGACACCCCACTCGGCGCCCGGCCCTCGGGCAGCGCCGTCCACGTCCCCGAACCCTGACGGCTCCGCGCGAAACCACTCTCACGCAACAGGTCGTACACCGCGGTGACAGTCGCCCTGCTGACGTCCAACGCCGCAGCCAACTCCCGCTCAGCGGGAAGCCTGACATGCAACGCGACCCGCCCGTCCAGGATCAGCCCGCTGATCGCCTGAGCCAGATACCGGTAAGCGGGCCTCGCCCCCGCCAGATCCGGCAACATCGCGGCGAGCCGCCGGCTCCCCACCATCCGGTCAGCGGCCATACCACTCTCCTGAAATTGGCCATGTCACCCAGGCCAATCACCCTACAGACTCGCCCCCATTGGCCTGAAAGCACCCGCGACCACACCCCGGAGACCACCACATGGAACTCACCTACGTCCCCCTCGGCGAACGACCCCTCCGACGCCTGCCCCAACTGCTCATCGGCCTCACCCTGTACGGCTTCAGCCTCTCACTCCTGGTCAGAGCCTCACTCGGCGTCAACCCCTGGAGCGTCCTGTACGAAGGCCTGACCCACCACACCACCCTCAGCTTCGGCACGATCAGCGCCGTCCTGGGCGCACTCGTCCTGCTGCTGTGGATCCCACTCAAACAGCGACCGACACTCGGCACCGCCGCCAACATCATCGTCCTGGCCTACTCAGCCGACCTCGGCCTCGCGCTCATCCCAGGCGACCTCGAACTGCCTGCACGGATCGCCCTGCTGACCGGGGGAGTGCTCCTCAACGGACTGTCCGTCGCCATCTACGTCGGCGCCCGCCTCGGACCAGGCCCCAGAGACGGCCTCATGACCGGCGCCTCCGCCGCCACCGGACGCTCCATCCGGCTGGTCCGCACCCTCATCGAGATCACCGTGCTCGCCGCCGGCTGGCTCCTCGGCGGCAGCGTGGGCGCCGGCACCGTGCTGTACGCACTCACGGTCGGGCCGATCACCCAGTTCTTCATGCCCAGGTTCGCCTACACGAGCAAAGCCTGAGCCGGCCCCCGCCGGACATACGGCCGGAAACAGGGGAGCGGCGCCACCTCCGACACCACGGGGGAGGGGCACCACCACACCTCAACGTCTAAGAAGTCAGCACCCGCACCGCAGGCGCCTGCGGAGCCGCCATCGACGGCTGCTGCTGCCGTACCGCATCCACCGAACGCTGCCGCGGCGAGACGCGCTCAGCGCAGCCGCCCTCGCAGTAACCGTTGGTGACGATCAGCCGCCCCCTGGCAGGCGTGTACGCCTCACGGCCGGAAGCGGGCAGGACCCCCTGGCACACCTGGCACAAAATCGCGTCGTTCCCCACGTGTGCTCCCTATCCGAAGTCTCGCCGGATAACCCACACTATGCGCACTCAATCATTCCGGGTCAGTATTTCCACGATCCGTCAAACACATCGGTCAACATCCGGGGGAGCAAGCCGCCACGCCGTACATCAGATCTACTTGACATAATGTTCATTATCGAGCAACCAGATCGGGCTACGATCAGGCCATGCCGAACATCGGAGTCCCCGAACTCCTCATCCTGCTCCCCGTCGTCGGCATCATCGCAGCCATCATCGCGGCCATCGTCATCAGCGCCGGCAAAGCCGCGCGAGGCCGCACACCCCACCCGACGTTCGCACCCACGACACCCGCCGAACTCGAACACCAGCTGCAGGCCCTCGTCGAACAAGGCAAGCCCATCCTCGCCATCAAGATCCTGCGCCAGCACACCGGCCTCAGCCTCCAGGACGCCAAAACCGCCGTCGACGGCATGCGCGCAGGACGCCGCCTCATCGACCACCCCGCCATGGCCCGCCTCCCACAACCGTCGCCACGCGCCCACCAGGCCGACCTCGCCACCAGAGTCCGCGAGCTCAAGGCCGCAGGACGCGAGCAGCAGGCCGTGCATCTGGTCATCGGCGAGACCGGCATGACACAGAGCGAGGCACAGACCTTCGTGCAAGCGCTGTGATCGGCGTTACGATCGACACATGCCGACGAGTCTGGGTTCCCTCGTCCTCCTGACCGTTCTCGTGACAGCGGCGATCATCTGGTTGATCTTCCTGGCCGTACGGCTGACGCGGCGCCCCCGTAACCGCCTCCTGCCCTCCCTCGACATCACCGACCAGGCACGTGAGCTGAAGGCCTCCGGCCAGTTCACCGACGCGGTCTTCCTGGTGCGCGGCGAGACGGGAATGAGTCATCGCGCCGCCACGAGATTCGTGCGAAAGCTATGAATCGAGACTAAACCGGACAGAAGGTGAATTCTGTTTGGTATAAGAAACGTGCGCCACGAGCGGCCCTGACGCCCCCCGCAAGACCGACGGCGTCCGGGTGCTCTCCCGCACGTGTACGGCCAGGCCCGAGCCCCGCCCGCCGTACCTGAAGACCCCGTTTCCCTGTGACGCACCTCTCCCCCTTCGGTGATCACTCCCGCCGGACTTATGTCCGCTTTCTGCCCATCTGTCCGGGTGGAGATGTCCGGAAATTCGGGAAATTGCGCTGTTCAGTCACTTGGCTTTGCTGAGTCATGTCAGCATCACTTGTTCAGTCGAAGCTCAGCTCTGAAGGATGACCTCACGTGCGGATTCTGCTCCTTGTCTCTGCGTTCAACGGCCTGACCCAGCGCGCCTGGATCGAACTCCGCGAGGCCGGCCACGAGGTGACGGTGGAACTGGCGCTGTCGGAGGAGGTGATGCTCGAGGCGGTGGCTCTGGCCAAGCCCGACCTGGTGATCTGCCCCTTCCTGAAGGACAGGGTCCCCGAGCGGTTGTGGCGCGAGCACCGGGTGATCATCATCCACCCCGGCCCGCGTGGGGACAGGGGCCCGTCCTCGCTGGACTGGGCGATCCTGGAGGGCGAGCGGCGCTGGGGCGTGACGGCGTTGCAGGCGGTCGAGGAGATGGACGCGGGGCCGATCTGGGGGTGGCGGGAGTTCGCGTTGCCGGCCGATCCGATGCGTAAGAGCTCGCTGTACAACGGGCTGGTGTCGGACGCCGCGGTGGAGTTGGTGGTGGAGGTGGTGCAGAAGGCGGCTGATCCTTCGTTCGTGCCCATGCCGCTGGATTACGGGCGTCCTGAGGTGTGGGGCCGGTTGCGTCCTGCGATGGTGCGGGCCGATCGGGAGTTCTCGTGGGCGGAGTCGTCGGAGCGGGTGGTGCGGCGGATCAGGGCGGCTGACGGGTCGCCGGGTGCGGCGGCGTTGCTGTGCGGGATGCCGGTGCGGGTGTTCGACGCGCGGATGGGTCCTGAGCTGGTGGGTCAGCCGGGTTCGGTGGCTGCTCGCCGGGGTGGGGCGGTGTTGGTGCACACCGGTGACGGGACGGTGTGGGTCGGTCAGCTGCGGCGTGAGGACCGGGTCGGGGTGAAGCTGCCTGCGGTGTCGGTGTTGCGTCGGCGGCTGGGGCGGGCGCCGGGTAGTCAGCCGGGGTTTTCGGAGATCACGTATCAGCGGGCCGGCCGGGTGGGGGTGGTGAGTTTCGACTTCTACAACGGGGCGATGGCGACGAACCAGTGCCGGCGGCTGGTGGAGGCGTTGCAGTACGCGGTGGCGCAGGACACGCGGGTGGTGGTGGTTCGTGGTGGTGAGGTGTTCTCGAACGGGATTCATCTGAATGTGATCGAGTCGGCGCGGCATCCGGAGATGGAGGCGTGGATGAACATCAACGCCATCAACGGGGTGTGCAAGGAGATCATCGCGTGTACGGGGCAGTTGGTGGTGGCGTCGATGGGGGGTAACGCGGGCGCGGGTGGGGTGATGATGGCGCTGGGGGCCGATCGGGTGCTGGTGCGTGAGGGGCGGGTGTTGAATCCGCATTATCGGACGATGGGGTTGTTCGGTTCGGAGTACTGGACGTATGTGCTGCCTCGGCGGGTGGGTGCGGAGGTGGCGCAGTCGTTGACGGGTGAGGCGTTGCCGCTGGGGGCGGCGTCGGCGGTGTCGCTGGGGTTGGCTGATCGGTTGTTGAAGGGGTCGAGGGAGGAGTTCGAGCAGGAGGTTCTGGAGTACGCCGAGCGGTTGGCGGGGCGGGATGACTATGAGGAGTTGGTGCGGGTGAAGCGGGAGCGGCGTGAGGAGGATGAGCGGCGTAAGCCGTTGGAGGCGTATCGGATCGAGGAGTTGGCGGAGATGAGCAGGGACATGTTCGATGATCGGCATGGGTTCGCTGAGGCGCGGCGGGCGTTTGTGGGTAAGGCGAAGGCGGTGGCGACGCCTGCGCATCTTGCGTCGCATCGTGGGGTGTCTGGTCTCTGAGGTCTCGTTTGTCGCGTGCGCATCTCATATGTGAGATATGTTTCCCTGTTATGGCGGATGACTATCTTGTGCGGATCGGCAGGCTGATCCGGGATGCGCGGCAGCATCGGGGTTGGACGCAGCTGCAGCTGGCGGAGGCTTTGGCGACGAGTCAGAGCGCGGTGAACCGGATCGAGAAGGGCAATCAGAACATCAGTCTTGAGATGATTGCCCGGATCGGTGAGGCGTTGGACAGCGAGATCGTGTCGCTGGGTTATGCGGGGCCGATGCATCTTCGGGTGGTGGGTGGCCGGCGGTTGTCGGGCAGCATCGAGGTGAAGACGAGCAAGAACGCGTGTGTGGCGTTGTTGTGTGCGTCGTTGCTGAATTCGGGGCGGACGATCCTGCGGAAGGTGGCGCGGATCGAGGAGGTCTACCGGATTCTGGAGGTGCTGGCCTCGATCGGGGTGCGGGCGCGGTGGATCAACGACGGGAGCGATCTGGAGATCGTTCCGCCTGCGCGGCTGGATCTGGGGTCGATGGACACCGAGGCGGCTCGCCGTACCAGGAGTGTGATCATGTTCCTGGGGCCGTTGATGCATCGGGCGGAGCAGTTCGAGATTCCGTACGCGGGCGGGTGCGATCTGGGGACGCGGACGGTGCAGCCGCACATGAGCGCGTTGAAGCATTTCGGTTTGGAGCTGACGGCGACGGGCGGGATGTATCACGCGAAGGTGGACGCGTCGGTCTCCCCCACCAGGCCGATCGTGTTGACCGAGCGGGGCGACACGGTGACGGAGAACGCGCTGCTGGCGGCGGCGCGTCATGACGGGGTGTCGGTGATCCGTAACGCGTCGTCGAATTACATGGTGCAGGACCTGTGCTTCTTCTTGGAGGAGCTGGGTGTGAAGGTGGAGGGCGTCGGGACGACGACGCTGACGGTGCACGGGGTGCCGCAGATCGAGGCGGATGTCGACTACTCCCCCTCCGAGGATCCGGTGGAGGCGATGAGTCTGCTGGCGGCGGCGGTGGTGACGTCGTCGGAGCTGACGATCTGCAGGGTGCCGATCGAGTTCCTGGAGATCGAGCTGGCGGTGCTCGAGGAGATGGGGCTGGATCATGATCGGGGGGTGGAGTATCGGGCGGCGAACGGTCGTACGCGTCTGGTGGATCTGACGGTGCGGCCTTCGAAGCTGGTCTCCCCCACCGACAAGATTCATCCGATGCCGTTCCCTGGGCTGAACATCGACAATGTGCCGTTCTTCGCGGCGATCGCGGCGACGGCGCAGGGCTCGACGCTGATTCATGACTGGGTCTACGACAATCGGGCGATCTATCTGACGGAGCTGACGCGGCTGGGTGCGTCGGTGAAGTTGCTGGATCCGCATCGGGTGCTGGTGGAGGGGCCGACGCGGTGGCGGTCGGCGGAGATGATGTGTCCGCCCGCGTTGCGTCCCGCGGTGGTGGTGCTGCTGGCGATGATGGCGGCGGAGGGCACGTCGGTGCTGCGGAACGTGTATGTGATCAATCGGGGTTATGAGGATCTGGCTGAGCGGTTGACGGCGCTGGGTGCGCGGATCGAGATCTTCCGCGACATCTAGGGTCCCTCTCCCCCGCCTTCGTCGAAGGGTGGAGGCTGTGAGGGGCTGCCCCGCTGCTCCCCTGGTGTTGGGGGTGGCGGGGCTCGGCCGTCTGCGGGGTTGTCGCCGTACGGCGGGGCGGTGGTAGGGCGCTTTGTCGGGTGCGGCGGGGTCAGTGCAGGGCGGCCTCGGGGGGCGAAGTGCAGCGGAACGAACACGTACGTTAAGGCCGTCCGTGCGGGTCAGCCATAGGAGCTGAACGCGAGTGTCAGAGAGGCTTGGCGTACGTTCCCGTTCCATCGCAGAGGTTTCCGGTGCACGGTTGTGCCCCCGCTCAGGTCGGTGTCTCTAGGCAAGTCCTCTATGGAGGGGCCCGACTGGCGGACATGCAACGAGCTTGGCTTTGACCTGCGTGCGCCCAGGGTTTTCAGTGGGTGCGTTGAGGTGGGGCGAGGATGGCGGTGATCTCAGCGACGGCTTCTGCGCCGGGCCGGGTGTAGCGCATGGTGGTGCGCGGGTTCTTGTGCCGGGTCTTGGCCATGATGAGCTGCAGCGGCACTTTGGCCTCAAGCTGGTTGGCGGTGTGCGGCCGGGGCTGGGGCATGATGTGCGCGGGCACCACGGCCTTAGGAGCGGGGGCGGTGAAGTCACCCCCGCTTCCCCGAGCAGCTCACCCCGACCGGCGATCTTGTGTGATCACCTCCAGGAAGGGCGAGCGGATGGCGTTAGGCCGGCTCCCGGTCGCGGGGCTGGCGGGCTCTGTAGTCCTGGGCACGGGCGGTGAGTTCTCGGAAGAACAGCGGCGGTGGTGTGACCTGGCCCTCGCGCCCGATCGGGGAGGGCGCCAGCGGTATGAGCAGGTCGGTGTTGGGTGAGTGCAACCACAGGGCCATCTGGTAGAGCTCGGGGACCCGCAGGAGCCGGAGGTCGAACCCGGCCAATTGGAGCTGCGGCAGAGCTCGCGCGGCTTTGACCGCGGTCGCGGTGGCTCCAACGGATGAGCCTCTGTAGAACGTTGGCGGGAAGGTGCGTTCCGGCGTTTCGGAGACTTCGGCGCCGGCGAGCACATTGCCGCCGGACTCCAGCAGGAATCGCCAGCCCACCGGTTGCGCCATTTCCAGGCCGCCGCCGGTCTCGATGTCTGGCACGAGCAGCGCGAACACCCGGTGTGGGGTGGACACCTGCACGTCATCCGGGGCGATCTCGCCCAGCAGTTTCGGGCCGTCTCCGCTGGCTCTGGCGATTTGGCCGAGATGGGAGCGCGTTTCGTCGCGCATCCGTCCCGGGGGTTCAGGCGTGTTCAACGGCATTGTGAAGCTCCCTGAGGCTAGTGGCGCCGAGTCTTGAAGGTCCTGTTCCAGGTGCCGTTCGGGCCGCCCGGGTAGCCGCCGAAGAGCGTCTCCCACGCGACCCACATGATGGGAGCGTCCTCCGTGCCCTCGTGTATCCCCCCGGTGTCCTCCCAGGGGTCATGCACCCATACGTGCACCAGTTCACCGGTCTCCGGGCGGTAGCTGTACCCCCAGATGTTGACGATGTGGCCGGACAGGCCGCCACCCCAGCCGATGTTCATGATGATCGGACGTCCGGCGTCTATCTCCGCCTTGACCTCGTTCTTCGTCAGCTCCGTGAGCCTTTTGACCTCGACCCACTTGCCGCCGATCCACGTCGCGTCGACTCGATGCCTGTCACCTTCGGCAACCGGGACCTGGATCCCGGCTTGTTGCAGCGGCCCGAAGTCCGGCCACCAGCCCTGGTTGCAGTCCCCGCGTAACTCGTCATCCGGGCAGCAGCGGAACGGCCGCTGGTCAGCGAGCCGGGAGTCGTCCCTGTTGAGGACCGCGGTGGCGAATCCGCACTGGGTCCAAACCCGTGCGTTGGCGTAGGAGTTGGCGACGCTGATCGTGGTCGCGTTCCAGCACCAGAATGTTTTCTCCTGGTATTCAAGCCAGCGCCAGTAGGTCGAGCCGAGGCTCTTGATCATGACGCTCTCGTCTAGTTGTGCCATTCGACGTCATCCCTTCGCTACGCCGGTTACGTCGTCGCCGTCTTCGTGTTGATGATTCAACGGCATCCTTTCTCATAGCTTTCACCGGAGTGCCGAGAATGTAAATGGGAAGGTTTGCCGTAGTGGAACTCGTAGCGCTGAGCCCACTGAGGCGTCCCGAATATTTCGGACAGCATTCCCGTCAGGATGGGGCGTCTGGAAAGGTAAGAGAATTGGCTCGTCCGAAACGGGTTGTTCTCCCGAATGCCGAGAGGAGGTCGGCAAGCCGCTGATCGAGGCCTCGTGTCCCATCGCAAAGGTCGCGAAGGGAACTCACCGTCAGCGCCCCAGGTAAGGGCCGAGCGCGCGCTCTTGGCGGGCGTTGGTCTGTTTGTCCGTTGAATGGCGGAGGCAGAGTAGGTCGGCCACACCGTCAACGTATAAGAAAACGGGGAAAGCGAAAACTAAGCGCCCCCGGATTGGATCCGGGGCAGTTTTTCGCCTGGACCCGAATGTGCCGGCGGCACCGGTCCATTGTGAGGGCGTAAAGGGCCGACTTTGCTCCCGCTGGTCATTCGACGCTGGTCCTTCGACGGGTATCGCCCGCGCCCGTCTCGGGGGTCGAAGAACAGCGGAGCAAAACGCACGCTACCCCGTTCTCGCAGGATCCCGAGACCCTCGATCCCGGCGCCGAAAGCGAGGACGGCTAAGCAGTGGGGTTCTGGCTGGCGGCCACGTTCATCTGACCGTCGAGCGCATGACACTTCCTCGGGTCACGATGAACAGGCTCATGAGCGGGATGGTGCCCGCGGTAGAAGCAGCCCCAGCTCGGGACGGCGGGAACTGGGCCGTCATGCGTCGAAGGCCGTTGACGCTTTGTCAGGCTGTGGCTGGGGAGGGTCTCGCCCTCGTGCCGACCCGGTCCGCCAGAAGCTTCGGCCTGCCCACATGGGTGTCGGGCGGCGCACGGTTGCGTCTCGGTCGTTGCCGGTGTGCTCGGGCGCAGCAGACCGGCACTGGCACCCGCCCGTCTCCGATCGCGCCATCCGGCATCCGATCATCGAGACGAAGATGAGGACCTGAGTTGAACACGCAACCATTTGGGCGACAATCCCCCTGACCGCATCAGGTCACGCGTGCCAGCAGCGGCACCGGCAGAACACACCAACCGCTCGCCCCCGAGCAGTGAACAGCCGCAGGCAGGCCGATGATCCACTCCGGCGTTCCACGCCCTGACGACCAGAACACAGTTCGGCATCGGTCGCGCCGGGGTGCATTGCGACCGCACCCTAACCAGGGATCCAGCCAGTCACCCGGCCGCAGCCCCCGTTCTGATGGCGTGCGTCAGCTCCTGCTGCTGTCTTGTCGCTCGACCGGTGCCACTGCGCCTCAGTCCTGCTCGTCCTCGGCGTCGGGATCAGGAGTCTCGGGATCACGTAACGGGCGCCGGGCGCCGCCGAGCTCATGGCGGTAGAAGGAGTAGCGGCCGTGCACGTTGATGTGCTTGCAGATGAACGGCGACAGGCGGGCCACGTCCGCCTCTCGCACCGGATATCCCTGCTCGCGCAGTCGGCTGAGCGCGTCGTCGATGTAGGTGGTGTTCCACAGCACCAGGCAGTTCAACACGATGCCCAGCGCGCCGAGCTGATCTTCCAGGCCGTCGTAGTAGCGGTGGAACAGCTGCCCTTTGCGGCCGTGGAAGACCCGCTCGGCCAGGGCGTGGCGGCCTTCCTGCAGGTTGCGGATGCCCTTGATATCGCGCCGCAGATCCTCATCGTCGATCAACGCCAGCACATGCAGGGACTTGACCAGGCGGCCGTAGGTGTTGATGGCCTCGCCCAGCGCGGGGGGGTGGCCATCGCGCTGCAGCATCCGCACCACGTCGTACGGGCTGACCTCGCTGGTGTAGATGGAGGCGACCAGGCGGATGATGTCCTGCCAGTGGTGGGCGCCTTGGCCAGATCACGCCACCGGCTGGAGGCCGGGGCGTGGATCTCGCGGCGCTTGAGCCGCCGGTGGAACTGCTCCAAAACGCAGAACACGTACTTGTTGCGGTCGGCCAGGCCGTCTTTGCGGGCCGGGTGGCCGTACACCAGCCGCTTCCACACCCTGCCCACCACCTGCGGGTCGATGAGGCGGATCGGCACCAGGGTTGCTGAATGCTCGCGCGGTTTGTGCGCCAGCGCTCTCGGCAGCGCCGTCATCGCCGCCAGCACCCGCCGCCCTTCGGGGCTGGCCTCGAACGCGATCGCCTCGGTGAGCACCTTCACAAACCCCGACACCGTCGGATACCGCGAGGCCATCTCGGCCCGCCACCCGCCGTCGTCGCCAGCTTCCGGCGGCGCCACCATGCTGGTCACCGTCTCCACCGCATCGCGCAGCTGCGCGCGCGGGATGCGCGCCTCGATCATCTCTCTCCCACACCTCAAACAGGCGCACCTCCTCACCCCAATCGCTCGCCTCCAGCAGCACTTCCACCACGACTGCGAGCCGGGCCGATGCTTTGGCCAGCTTCGGATGCCGCTTCACCTCAGTAGGTCCAGCAGCTCCAGCGCGTCGTCGATCGTCTTGGTCTCCGGCCGCCGCACCGCGGCCACCAGCGTCGCGATCCGCCGCTCGTCCGGGTGCCGCTTCAGGTGTGCCGAGCGCGCCCCCAGCCCGTAACGGGCCAGATCCACCAGCCGGCACAGATGGATCCAGCTCCACCCGGCCCAGACCCGAGGTGAGGATCTCCTCCACCAGGCCCAACGCCTTGACCATCCCCGGCCCCGAGGCCTTGGACGGGCCGGTCCGCCAGCGCTCCAGCTTCGACATCCGCCCGCCCGCAGGCACCTCCAGCCAGCCGCTCCAGCTCCTCCACCTCCTCCGAGGTGGGCGCCGCCGCCAACAGCCGGGTCAGCGTGGTGATACCCGGCAGCAGCACATCGTGCTCCCGCAGCCAACGCACCGCCCGCTGAAACAACGCGGTCGGGCCGTCGCCGGAGTTCCACGTGTGCGCCGCCAGCACCGACACCAACTCGGCCTCGTCCTCGGCGAACTCCCGCAGCCGAAACACCTTCTGAATCTTCCCCGCGTGCTCGCGATGGGTGCCCTCGCGCTGCGCATAGGTCTTCACACAGGAGGCGTCGAAGATCCCCAGCTGCTCGGCCAGGTAGTCCAGGACCTCGGTCGGCCCCCGTCCAGCGGATCGGCCAGGAAACGACCCAGGTACCGCACGGGCGTGAGCTGCAGCCGAGCCGATTCTGCGGCCCGCGGCACGCCTTGACCAGCTTCTTGTCCGCGTCGTCGAGGAAGAACACCTTCTCCAACTCGACCTGCGACGGCGGCCCGCAGTACTGCCCATAGCGGGCAGCCTCGCCATCGCTCAGGAAATCAACAGGCATCCACGGAAAGTAGGACCAACCTCTACATACCGTCATCGAAGTGATCAAATAATTACACCATGATCACCCAACGTGCGAGGTGCTTGTCGTCGAAGGATGAACTGCGGCCTGTGCGACGGAACGGGAACGTACGCCAAACCCCTCCGGATCCGGCGTTCAGCCGTCATGGCTGACCTGCGGGAACGGGCTTAGCGTACGTTTTCGTTCCGCTGTACTTCGATCCCCGCCTCGATGAGGTCGGCGGCGCGCTTGGTGCCGCCTTCGGCCTGGAGTTCGTGCTGGATGGCGGCGAGGCGTTCGGTGACGTGGGGGTCGCCGGTGAGGTCGAGCAGGGCCTGGCGCAGGGCGGTGGCGGTGGCCTGGTCGGTGTCGAGGCGGCGGGCGACGCCGAGTTCGGTGAGGCGGTCGGCGTTGGAGAACTGGTCGACGGCCTGGGGTACGGCGATCATGGGGACGGCGCAGGTGAGTCCTTCGGCGGCGCCGCCCATGCCGGCGTGGGTGACGAAGGCGTCGGCCTGGCGCAGGATGTCGAGCTGGGGCACCCAGGTGTGGATCTCGGTGGTGGTGGGGACGGGGCCGAGGTCTGTGGGGTCGACGTGTTTGCCGATCTGCAGGACGAGGTGCCAGCCGGGCAGGTCGCCGAAGGCTTTGAGGCATTCGCGGTAGAAGGCCGGCTGGTTGGTGAAGGCGGAGCCGAGCGAGACCAGGATGACGTGGTCGGCGTCGTGGGGGCGCTGCCAGGTGCCTTGCTGGGTGCGGGGGCCTGTGCAGGGGCCGATGAAGGTGTAGTGGGCGGCGTCGACGCGGTCGGCGTGGGGTTGCAGGGCGCGTGGGATGAGGACGAGGCAGGTGTCGGGGCGGCCGACGAAGTTCTCGTGGGTGGCGTCGATGCCTTCGTCGTCGAGCCATTGCTGGGCGCGGCGGTAGTAGTCGGCGCCTTGGGGGGTGGAGCGCAGTTGCTCGATGAGGGGGGCCATGTCGCTCTCGTAGCCGTCCCATGCGACGTAGGTGGGTGAGAGCTGGATGATCGGGGTGTTCCACTGGGTGGCCAGGACGCGGGCTGGTGCGGCGCCGATGTCGTAGAGGAACAGGTCGGGCCGGTCGTCGTCGTAGGCCTGGCGGAGCTGGGGGGTCATGGCCTGGTTGTCGCGCAGGAAGACGTCGAGTTGGGCGATGGTGTCGTCGGGCCAGCCGTCGGGGTCGTCGTGGGTGGGCAGGGTGGAGGTGTAGGGCTTGGGTTCGGCTCCGACGGAGGTGATGACGTCGTGGTAGGAGGGGTCGTTGGCGTAGGTGACGCGATGGCCGCGGCGCACCAGTTCGGCGATGACCTCCAGGCTCGGGTTGACGTGGCCAGGTGCCGGAATGCTGACCATGGCGATGTGTGACATGGTCATCAAGGTTATCGGGGCTGGTCGCAGGGGTCCTCACGTTTTTGTCGGTGCCGCTCGGTACGGTCTTTGCGCTGATGTTCTAGGCGAGGAGGGGCATGCGGCCTGCGGAGCTCAACAGGCTGACGGTGCGGGAGGCGGCTGACCGTTATGTGGAGTTGGTGCGTGCCAAGACGTTGACGGGGGCGTTGTCGATGTCGACGGCGGAGGTCTACGCGCGGGATGTGGCGACGTTGGTGGCGCTGGCAGGTGAGGAGGCGGTGCTCGACGATCTGACGGGCGAGGACGTGGATGCGATTTTGCTGGCGTTCGCGCGTAAGCCTGACGGGCGCAGGGCCGAGCCGACGGGCGGGTTGCAGAGCGCCTCTTCGCAGGCGCGGTTCAGGCGGTCGATCTCGGCGCTGTTCAAGCATGCGACGCTGGCGGGCTGGGTGCAGATCAATCCGATGGCGATGGCGACGGTGACGGCCAGGGAGCGGGGCGGGCTGCGGGCCGAGCGGCGGGCGCTGACGCGGGAGCAGGCGCAGGGGCTGATCGGCGCGGCCAGGCAGTTGGGCGCCGAGCCTGCGGTTGCGGCGCCGGTGGCGAAGGGGCGGCGCAGGCCGCGTAGTGATCAGCGTACGGAGTCGCGTGACGCGTTGATCGTGTTGTTGTTGTCGACGGTGGGTCCGCGGGTGTCGGAGCTGGTGCGGGCCAATGTGGAGGATTTCTACACCAACGACGGGGTGCGTTACTGGCGGATCTTCGGCAAGGGCGGCAAGACGCGTGATGTGCCGTTGCCGGGGGTGGTGGCGCAGGCGTTGGAGGCGTATCTGGCCGGGGGGCGTCCGGAGACGGCCGACAAGGCGTTGCTGTTGTCGTGGCGGGGGCGGCGGCTGGCGCGCGGTGATGTGCAGGCGGTGATCGACAGGGTGCAGCGGCAGGTCGATCCTTCGCAGCGGCGTTCGGTGACGCCGCATGGTCTGCGGCATACGACGGCGACGCATCTGCTGGCCGACGCGGTGGACATGGACGCGGTGCGGCGGGTGCTGGGGCACAGTGATCTGGCGACGTTGGGGCGTTATCGCGATGAGCTGCCCGGTGAGCTGGAGGTGGCGATGCGCTCCCATCCGTTGCTGAAGCCTCCTGATCGGCGATGATGGAAGGCATGACTTCGGCTTTGTGGTCGTTCGCGGTGGTTGCGGGGTTGGTCACGATCGTGCCTGGGCTCGACACGGCGCTGGTGCTGCGGGCGGCGTTGACTCGGGGCAGGCGGGTGGCTTTCGCGACGGCGCTGGGGGTCAACACCGGGGTGCTGGTGTGGGGGGCGGCCGCGGCGGCGGGGTTGTCGGCGTTGCTGACCGCTTCGCAGGTGGCCTTCACCGCGTTGCGTTACGCGGGTGCGGCCTACCTGGTGTGGTTCGGGGTGTCGATGATCGTGAAGGCCCGGCGGCCGGCGCAGGGGGTGGCCGAGCCTGCCGTACGGGAGGGTGGCGGGCTGGTCTCGGCGTGGGGCAGGGGCGCGCTGACGAACCTGCTCAATCCCAAGATCGGCGTGTTCTACGTGGCGTTGCTGCCGCAGTTCCTGCCGCAGGAGGCGCCGCCGTTGGTGGGCGGGTTGCTGCTGGCGCTGGTGCACAACGTGGAGGGCCTGGCCTGGTTCACGTTGCTGATCTTCGGGGCGGGGGCGGCGAGATCGTGGCTGGAGCGGCCGGTGGCGCGCAGGGTGATCGACAGGGTGACGGGCACGGTGCTGGTCGCCTTCGGGCTGCGGTTGGCGTTGTCGCCGCAGTAGCGGCCGGGAGCGCTCAGATGAGCCCGCCGTCGACGTGGATGTTCTGGCCTGTCACCCAGCCGCTGTCGGGTCCTGCGAGGAAGGCGACGACGGCCGCGACGTCGGCGGGGGTGCCGAGCCTGCCCAGGGGGGTCATGGTGGCCACGGCCTGGCGTTGCTGTTCGGTGGTCGCCTCACGCAGCAGGTCGGTGTCGGTGGGGCCGGGTGAGATGGTGTTGACGGTGATGCCGCGTCCTGCCAGTTCCTTGGCCGCGACCCTGCTGAACTGCTCGACGGCGGCCTTGCTCGCGGTGTAGAGGGCCTCGCCCGGGCTGGGCCAGGTGGTGCTGACGGTCGACAGGTTGATGATCCTGCCGCCGTCTCGCAGGTGGGGCAGGGCGTGCTGGATGGTGAAGAAGACGCCTTTGGCGTTGACGGCCATGGCGTGGTCGTAGTCGGCCTCGGTGACCTCGGAGATGGGGCGGTCGGCGGCGATGGCGGCGTTGTTGACCAGGATGTCGAGGCCGGGTTCGGGGAAGCGCTCGTGGGCGGTGGTGAAGGCGGTGGCGAACAGTCGCTGGATGTCGTCGAGGTCGGTCAGGTCGAGCCGTACGGGCCAGGCGCCGCCGTCGGCCGAGCCGCGCAGGGCGCCGACCTCGAGGTCGATCTCGGCGGCCACGCGCCGGGCGGCGGCCTCCGCCGAGGCGTAGGTGAAGACGACCGAGGCGCCGTCGGCGGCCAGGCGTTGCACGATGGCCCTTCCGATGCCGCGTGAGCCGCCCGTCACCAGCGCGGTTCTGCCTGTCAGTGGCCCCATGGTCGCCCCTTTCGCCGGCTTGCCCACCTGTCCCCTGCCACAGATGAGGCACTTCAGTCGGCGCGGGCGGCCGGTGTTAGGTTCGTACGGCGGGCGTCAGGTGGAGCGCGATCTGGTCGAGGGAGACGTCGAGCACCTCGGCCAGGGCTGCGATGGTGAAGAAGGCGGGCGTGGGGATGCGGCCCGTCTCGATCTTGCGGAGCGTTTCGGCGGACATCCCCGCCGCGGCGGCCACCTCCACGATGCTGCGTTCGCCGCGCGCCTGCCGGAGGAGGTGGCCGAGCCGTTCGCCGCGCTCGCGCTCGTCTGGGGTCAAAGGGGGTCGCACCATGGGCTCACCCTATCAAGCGGTATAGAAATACCGGTATAGTTATCGCCGTGGTGGAGATCGAGACCGACAACGAGCTGGCCGCCCTGCCCGGTGTCCAGCGCCTCGGTTCCACCCTCGTCATGTGGAGCGTCGCGGAGAACCGGCCCTGCCCTTCGGGGCCGCCGCCCTGCGCACCAGGATGCTCCATGAACCCGGGGCGGCGGGCGCTCGGAGGAAGCCCAGGCAGGCGCTGAGGAGGCGCTGCGGCCAGGGCGGCGCTGCTCGCCCGCCGTACCCCCGCACTCCCCCGGGCGCACTCCCCCTGGGCGCACTGCCCTGTCAGGCCCTCCGCCGCGTGATCACGCGCCCACGCGCCCCGGACACTCGCTTACGCGTCGAGAATGGGGATCAGCTGCTCCTCCTCGTAGGTCAGGTGGCTCTCCAGCGCGTCGATGAGCCGGTCGACCTCGGCCAGCACCGAGGCGGGATCGGCGTCGGCGGTGGAGATGACCTGCTGCAGTTCCTCGATCAGCGCGGCGACGGTGTGGTGCTCCTCCCCCAGCCGCTCGATGGTCGGGGCGAGCTCGGGATGGCGGGCGGCCAGGGCGGGGAACATTCCCTGGTCCTCGTGGGTGTGGTGGACGTGCAGTCCCTGGCAGAGGGTCAGGCAGTTCACCCGCAGCTGGGCGCCCAGCCCGGCGCCCGACTCGGTGATCTCCTTGCGGATCAGGGCCAGCTCCCGCCTGAAGGTGTTGTGGATGAGCCTGAGCGCCTGGCCGAAGGAGTCGGCCTTGATGTTGGGCGGCCCGCTCGGGATCTCCTTCAGCGCCACGACCGGGAGGACGCGGGTGGTCTTGGCCTGGTAGTCGGCCCATCCAGGGTCGGCCTCGACCGCGCGGGCGAACAGGCGGTCGCGCTCTTCTCCCTCCAGGACGGCGGCGTGCGCGTCGTAGGTGAAGACGCCGGTCTCGACCTGGACGCGCGGGTTGGCCACGACGTTGTGGAACCAGGCCGGGTGCTGGGCCGCGCCTCCGGCCGAGCCGATGACCAGGACGCGGTCGCCGTCGGGCAGGTATCCGAGGGGGGTGGTGTGCGGGCGGCCCGAGCGCGCTCCCGTGGTGGTCAGCAGGAGCAGTCTGGCTCCTTCGAAGTATCCGCCGACCCGCCCTTCGTTGGCCCGGAACTCCTCGATGACCTGCTGGTTGAACTCGTTCGGCATTCTCTGCTTTCTTCTTCGGGTGTGGTGAGCATGACGACGTCACCACGGCAGGACCGTGGTGCGGCGGTGAGGGGACGGCGCGCCATGCCGCCCGGCGGGGCTGACCCGGCGGGTGGTGTACGGCGGCGCCGCCAAGAGGGGGATGTCGCGCGTCGGCGCGGAAGGGTGGCCCACGGGCGGAGCAGACAGCAAAGGCGGACCTCTGGCCCGCCCGGCGCTCACGCCGTGGCCGGGACCCTCACTCGCTCTTGGCCCAAACAGGCCGACCCGGCAGTCACACCGAGCACCCTAGCGGCACCGAAGTCGGCCAGGCAACGCCGCCCCGACGCCGGCGAGGGCCGCGACGGCTTCCGGCCGTCGGGCAGCCACCGGCCTCCTGGCCGCGCCGCGCCGCGCCGGGGCCGCACGTCCTGGGCCTGCCGTCTCGCGCGGCCGGCCGGAGAGTCTGTGCGCCGTCCGCCGTACCCGCGCTGCGCGCTCGGCCTGCGCGGCGGGGACGACGGGGCGGCGGGGCGGCGGGGATGGTCAGCCGGCTTGCGCCGTGAGCGTCGCCTGGGCGGCCCGGGCGGCTTGGGCGGCGACGCCCAGGATGCCGGAGGTGATGAACGGGCCGCCGCCTGCGAGGTCGCCTACCACGTGCAGGCGTGGATCGGCCGGGACCAGTCCACCGGCCGGATGCGGCCCCGCCAGCTTTTCGGCCAGCAGGGAGGCGACCAGCGGCGCGGCCGCCTGCGGCACGGCCTGCGGGGAGGGGTTCACGGCATTGACGACGACGTCCGCGCTCTGTGTTCCGTCGTCGCAGCGCAGCCGGAAGCGCCCGTGCGCGGCTTCGATCTCGCGGATGCCCGCGGCCACGGTGAGCTGCCCGCGCTCCAGCAGCTCCCTCAGGACGCGCGCGTTGACCGGCACCATGGGCGAGGCGAGGCTGGTGGCCAGCCGGAAGTGACGCCGCAGTCGCCCGCGGTCGGGCTCGGGCAGCAGCCGCCAGGCGTAGGGGCCGAGGGCGTGTGCCGTCTCCTGCAGGACGCGACGGCCGATCGCGGGATCGTCGACGGCGGCCAGCTGGCGTCGCAGCCGCCGGCCTGGCTCCTCGGTTGTGGCCGCCAGCAGGTCGGCCGCGAAGTCGTCGAAGTCCTCCCCCGCCGCATCCAGTTCGGCGCGCAGCAACTGGATGAGGTCGTCCAGGGTGACGGCGCCGTTCTCGCGGTGCAGCGCCGTCACGCGTTCGGCGGTCAGGTGCCGTGGCCGGTGATCGAGGGGGCGCTGCCAGACGTGCGGCAGCAGGCCGCTGCGCGAGACCAGCTTGATCGGCCCGGTGTGCCCGCGCGCGGCGAGCGAGACGACGACGTCGACCGCGGTCAGGCCGCTGCCGATGACCGCCACGCTGCTCTCGGCCGTGACCTGTTCCAGTGTTCGGGCCAGCGGGTACGGATCGGCCACGAAGCCGGGGGCCGCGCCGAGGCCGTAGTGGTCGTGGGGTGTTCCCGCGCCCACGCACAGCGCCACGTGGTCGGCTTGGTGCACGTGCCCGTCCTCGGTGCGCAACCTCAGCCGGTCTGCGGAGGCGGCCATCGCGGTGACGCGGGCGGCGTGCACGCGTACGTGCCAGCCGCGCTCGCGCAGGGTGGCCAGTGCCGTCTCGGCGGTGTGCTGCAGGTAGTGGCCGTAGAGCGCGCGGGGAACGAGCGGCTGTCCGAGCAAGCCGTCGAGGTGGGCGGGAGCGCGCTCGCCCAGCCAGGTCGCGTAGTGCCCCCTGTCCTGGTGACGGATCGACATGAGGGCGGGTGGGGCGTTGACCAGCACCGTGTCCAGGTCGGGGCCGTACGGGCGGCCTCGCCACAGGTGCGTCGACGGCTCGAACACGGTGAGGCCACCGGGCCGTGCGGCGGTGGCGGCCAGTGTGTCCAGCAGCGCGACCGTGGCCGCGCCCGCTCCGACTATCGCGATGTCCATGTCTTTCCCTTCGTGGCGTGTCCTGGGCCTCGAAGCATCACGGCAGCCGGAGCCGCTCTCCATCCCCTCGGGCGGGTGACCGGCGGGCGTCGATCCCCCTCAAACGAGGGGTTGGCCTCGAGCGGAACATGGGGCAGGCTCACCGGGGGTCCTGACCACAGGTAGGAGGCTCGATGAGCGATCGGCTCCGTCAGGCCGAGGTGATGTCGGCCGCCGAGCGCGCCGGTGACGCGCTGGAGCTGTTCAGCCGCGTCTGCGACAGGCTGCGGCGGCTCGTGCCCTACGACGCGGCCGTGTGGACGGCCACCGACCCCGAAAGCGGCCTGGTCACCGCGCCCATGCTGGTCAACAACCTCGGCTCAGGTGAAGGCTGTGCCGCCTACTGGGAGAGCGAGCTTCTGGAGGAGAACGTGCTCGCTTTCAGGGATCTGGCCCGCGCCGCCGTCCCTGCGGCCGGTCTGCGCGCGGCCACCGGCGATCTGCCCTCGCGTAGCGCACGCTTTCGCCGCCTGCTCGGGGTCCAGGGTGTCGATGACGAGTTGCGCGCCGTGCTGCGGATCGGCGAGCGGCCGTGGGGTGTGGTCAGCCTCTTTCGCATGCGGCCTGGCTCGGCGTTCGGGCAGGAGGAGATCGCGTTGCTCGCCGCTCTGTCCGGGCCGCTGGCCGAGCGGCTGCGCCGGTTCGCTCGTCCCTCCGGGTCGGGCGGCGCATCCCGCGCGCCCGCGCCGGGGCTGCTGCTGTTCGACGAGCACGGCGAGGCCACGTCCATCAACGAGGAGGCGCGCGGCCATTTGGCGCTGCTGCCGGACGGCCCTTCCGTCCCTTCGGCGCTGGGGTTGCGGCTGCCCATCTGGGTGGTGGGCGCGGCTCTGCAGGCCAGGGCGATCGCGGGGGGGCCGCGATCGGGGCAGCGCCAGGGTCCGTATCCGCACCGTCGACGGTCAGTTGCTGACCTGCCACGCCTCATGTCTCAGCGGCCCCGGTGGCAGGCCGGGTCCGGTGGCGCTCGTCATCGAGCCCACGGCTCGGGCCGACGTGGCGCTCATCGTGGCCCAGGCCTACGGTCTGTCACCGCGAGAGCTGGAGATCGCCCATCTGGTCGCTCGGGGGCTGCCCACCGCCGAGATCGCCGCGGCGTTGTTCCTGTCTCCGCACACCGTCCGCGGCTACCTCAAGGCTGTCTTCGGCAAGGCGGGTGTCTCCAGCCGGGGCGAGCTTGTCGCGCGGCTGTTCGCCGAGCGCTTCTGAACCCGGGGTGGGCGCCGGTGGAGGGCATGGCGGCCGTCTCCTCTACCGGGGCCCGCCCGCCACGCGGCCGGGTCGATCACTGGGCGGTCGCCGCGCTCCTGACCGGCTGGCGCAGCACGGTGCGCATCTTGGCGGGGTCGCTCTCGCCCAGGTCCGACAGGTACACCTCGTGGTGGAGGCCGTTGGCCACCAGATCGTGGGCGTCCATGTAGTCCTGCATCGCCGCCAGCGTGAGGTGCTCGTCGCTGTAGGGGCCCTCGTGCAGCGCTTCGACGCACTCGCCCTCGGTGAAGGTGACGACCTGCACCCGGTCGACGGCGGCGCCCGAGGAGCGCACCGCCTCCCTGGCGCGCTCCATCTGCCCGTCGGCCGGTGCGGCGGGCAGCGGCAGGTGCAGGTGCCAGCGCCACTGCTCGCGCGGCACCTGAAGCGCGGGCCGCTCCTCCTCCACCCACCAGCGGCCCTCCAGCGGGCCGAAGGGGACGTTCATGGCGGCGGCGACGGTGTAGAGCGCGGTGATGGCCGAGGCGTGCTCGCTGCCGCCGGGCTCGCCGAGTCCTGAGACGGTCAGCGCGGTGACGGGCCCGTAGGTGGTGATCACTGGTCTTCCTCCAGGGGGATCTGCAGATGGGTGATGAGCTGGTCTGCGGGGGTGGTGGCAGGATCGCTGGCGTAGACCTCCCTGATCGGGCCGTGCACGGGGTGGTTGCGTTCGGCGCACCACGACAGCAGGGCGTGCGCGGTCAGGGAGATCTGGTCGTAGGGGCCGATGTGGGTGGCCTGGGCGAAGCGGCCTCCCGGCAGGAGGCGGCTGGTGGCGCCGGTGAGGGGCGCGTCGCTTTCCAGGGCCACCTCGACGGTGACGGGTTCGTTCAGGTCGACGGGGAACAGTCCGATCAGGCGGGGCGCGGTCTGCTGGAGATGGGCCTGCTGGGAACGGGCGGCCAGGAGCCTGGCCACGCACGCGGAGGTGGCGCGGGCCACGTCAAGGTCGTCGGCGGCCTGTTCCCTCGTCACCGCCACCAGGCGGGCGCTCTCCTCGACCATGCGGACCTGGGCCGACGGCAGCCCGTCGGCCATGACCTTCTCCAGGGCTGCCAGGGTGCGTCGGCGGCGGCGCAGTTCGCTGTCCAGGTCGTCGCGGACCTGGCCGAGCGCGCCGGCCGTACCCGACAGGACCTGCGCGATGACCGCGAGCGGCACGTCCAGTGACCGCAGCAACCCGATCGACATGGCCTGGCGGGCCTGGGAGGGGTGGTAGTAGCGGTAGCCGGTGTCGTCGTCGACGTGGGCGGGCGGCAGCAGGCCCAGGTCGGCGTAGTGGCGCAGCTGTTTCACGCTGAGCCTGCTGAGACGGGCGAACTGCCCGATTGGCAGGAGGTCCATGTCTCAAGGATGGGCTCTCCCTCCGCAGGAGAGTCCATCCGGTTGACCCTCACGGTGGGTGAGGGTTCATGCTGGAGGGATGAGTTTGACGGTGGGGCAGGTGGCGCGGCTGGCAGGGGTGACGGTGCGGACGCTGCACCACTACGACGAGATCGGCCTGCTGTCGCCCTCCGAGCGCAGCCAGGCGGGCTACCGGCGTTACACCGACGCCGACCTGGAGCGGCTGCAGCAGGTGCTGTTCTACAGGGAGCTCGGGTTCGGGCTGGAGGAGATCACCGCGATCCTGGACGACCCCGGCAGTGACGAGATGACGCATCTGCGTCGCCAGCACGAGCTGCTCATGGCGCGCATCGACCGGCTGCGGGACATGGCCGCGGCGGTGGAGGTCGCGATGGAGGCGCGGACCATGAACATCACGCTCACGCCCGAGGAGCGCTTCGAGGTGTTCGGCGGCTTCCGTCCCGAGCGGTACGAGGCGGAGGTGCAGCGGCGCTGGGGCGGCACGCGGGAGTACGCAGAAAGCCGCCGCCGGGTCGCCTCCTACACCAGGGACGACTGGGTGCGGCTGCGCGATGAGGCGGCGCTGATCACCGAGGAGCTGGTGGCGGCGATGAAGGCGGGCCTTCCCGCGGGCGGCGAGGCGGCGATGGATCTGGCCGAACGGCATCGCGAGCACATCAGCCGCTGGTTCTACGCGTGCACGCCCGCCATCCATCGCTGCCTGGGTGAGTTGTACGTCGGCGACGCCCGTTTCACCGAGACGTTCGAGTCGGTGGCATCGGGCCTGGCGGCCTATCTGGGTGAGGCGATCGAGGCCAACGCCGACCGGCAGGAAGGGGTGTGACCTCGGCCGGGGTTTCGGCCGGGGCGTGGGCGCGCCTGCCGGAGGGGTGCGGCGCTCGAATCTTAGTGAACGTTGCGTATCCAATAGGTGAAGCGTACTCTCCTTAGAGAACGAACCGTCTTCTAAGGGGGCGTCGTGCGTGGATCGGTCACCGCCGTCCTGCCGGGCCTGCTGGTGGCCATGCTGCTCGGCGCGCTCGACCAGACGATCATGACGCCCGCGCTGCCGGCCATCGCCGCCGACCTCGGCGGCCTGGCGCAGATGCCCGCCGTCGTCACCGCCTACCTCCTCGCCGCCACCGTCGTCATGCCCGTCTACGGCAGGCTCGGCGACAGGTTCGGCCGCAAAGCCGTCATGCAGGCGGCGATCGGGCTGTTCGTGGCCGGAGCGCTGTCGTGCTCACTGGCCGCCTCCATGCCGCAACTGGTGGCCTTCCGGGCGCTGCAGGGCGTGGGCGGCGGCGGCCTCATGATCGGCGCGCAGGCCGTCATCGGCGAGATCGTCAGCCCCCGCGAACGCGGCCGCTACCTCGGCTTCATCGGCGCCGCCTACGTGGTGGCGGCCGTCGGCGGGCCCCTGCTCGGCGGCTTGTTCGTCGACCACCTGAGCTGGCGGTGGATCTTCGTCATCTACCCGCCGCTCGGCCTGCTGGCCTTCGTGCTGCTCACCCTCACCCTCCACCTGCCGCGCCCCTCACCCGCCTCGCGCCCGCCCCTCGACTACGCCGGAACCCTCACTCTGGCGGCCGCGGTGATCGGCGTCGTCCTGCTCGGCCAGACCCGCCAGCCCGCCTGGCTCCTGCTCGCCCTGGCCGGCGCCGCCGCCTGGTTCGTCTGCGCCACCAGGGCCGCCGACCCGGTCCTGCCGCTGCGGCTGTTTCGCGACCGCGCCTTCTCCGTCCCGGTGGCCATCAGCTTCCTGCTCGGCTTCGCCCTGTTCGGCACCCTCACCTACCTGCCCTCCTTCCTGCAGATCGCCCTCGGCGCCGCCGCCGCGCAGGCCGGACTGGTGGTGACCGCGCTCATGGCCGGCGTGCTGGCCACCACCGTCGTCTCGGGCCGCCTCATCACCAGGACCGGCCGCTACCGGCCCTACCCGATCGCGGGAACCGCGATGGCGGCGGCCGGCCTGACGCTGCTGGCCGTGCTGTCGGCAGGGCTCGCGACCGGCGATGTGAGGCCGGGCGCGGCCGTGGCCGCGCTCAGCGCGGCGATGGCGGTGACAGGGCTCGGCGTCGGGCTGGTCATGCAGGTGATGGTGCTGGCCGCGCAGAACGCCGTCGGCTACGCCGACCTGGGCGCGGCGACCTCCGCTGTCACCTTCCTGCGCCAGATCGGCGCCTCGGCCGGGGTGGCGGTGGCCGGCACGCTGATCACCTGGCGACTGGAGGACGCACCCTCGCAGGGCGCGGCGCTCGCCGAGGCGATGCCGCTGGTGCTCGCCCTGATGGCGCCGCTGCTCGGGGTGGCGTTCGCGCTGGCGCTCGTCCTGCCCGCCCGCCCGTTGCGAACCACCGCGCATGTGAAGGAGCCCGCATGACTTTCGTGACAGCGTTGCAGGAGCTCGACAGGCACAGCCTGGCGGTGGCCGGCGGCAAGGCCGCCAACCTGGCAGAGGCGCTCAGGGCCGGCTTCCCCGTCCCCGACGCCTTCGTCGTCACCACCGACGCCTACGATCTCGTGACCGCCGACCCCGGCCTCAGCGCTCCGCTCGCCGCCCTGGCCGCGCCCCACCACCAGGACGACGACCTCAGCGCGAAAGTCAGGGCCGCCTTCGAGACCGTCGAGATGCCCGACGACCTCACCCGCGCCATCCTCGAGGCCTACGCGGCGCTCGGCGCTGGCCCCGTCGCCGTCCGCTCCAGCGCCACCGCCGAGGACCTGCCAGAAGCGGCCTTCGCCGGACAGCAGGACACCTACCTCAACGTCGTCGGCGAGCAGGAACTGCTGCGGGCCGTGCGAGGATGCTGGGCCTCGCTGTGGAGCGCCCGCGCCATCGCCTACCGCGCCCGCCGCGCTGCCGTCCACGGGGCCGTCCACGGGGCCGGCGGCGTCGAGGCGAGCCGGGTGCGCATCGCGGTCGTGGTGCAGGTCATGGCGCAGGCAGAGGTGGCCGGGGTGATGTTCACCGCCCACCCGGTGACGGGGGCGCGCGAACAGATCGTCATCGAGGCCAGCGCCGGGCTGGGTGAGGCGGTGGTCTCCGGGCTGGTCACCCCCGACCACTACGTCCTGGACGCGCGCGGCCACATCCTCCAGCAGCGGCCGGGCAGGCGCGAGATCGTCATCAGCCCCGCGCCGGACGGCGGCCTGCTCAGGCACACCCCCGACGCGGCCCAGCCGCCGCGGACGCTTCCCGCGCAGGCGCTGCGGCGGCTGGCGGCGCTCGGCAGAGCGCTGCAGGCCCACTTCGGCCGCCCCCAGGACATCGAATGGGCCTACGCCGCAGGAGCCGTCACGCTGCTGCAGGCCAGACCGATGACCGCGCTGCCCCCTCCGCCGCTGCGGCTGGGCAGGCTGCAGCGCAGGCTCGGCTCCATCCTGCTGGAGTACCTGCCGGTGCGGCCCTACCCCATCGACATGTCCACCTGGCTGCCCTACGGCCCGGCAGGACTGATGGGCGAGGTCATGCGCCACTTCGGCATCAGGAAAGCCTTCGAGGGGTTCCTGCCCGAGGTCGACGGCGTGGTCGAGCGGCTGGTGCCACCCAGCCCCCGCCCCTCGCCCGCCGTGCTGGCCACGCCGCACAAGCTGGTGCGCCTGGCGCGCCGCCACGATCCGGCCCGATGGACCGAGGACCCGCGCTTGGCCGCGTTCATGGCCGAGACGGCCCGCCTGCAGGCCCTCGACGTCGCCGCGATGACCTGGCAGGAGCTGGTACGGCTGCCGCGCCGCGCGTTGCGCTCGCTCGCGCCGATCGCCGCCCTCCGCATCGACTACCTGCCCCGCACCGGGCTGTCACTGGCGCGGCTGGCCCTGGTGCTGCGCCTGCTGGGCAAGAACGCGCTGCTCGGCGAGCTGATCACCGGAGCGCGCACCCGCACCGCCGACGCCAACGCCGCGCTGGAGGCGCTGGCAGCGACGGTACGCCGGGACCCACGCCTGACCGCGGCCGTCGAGGCGGGCGAGCTCACCTTCGAAGGACACGACCCCTTCCACGGCGAGCTGGCCGCCTTCCTACACGAGTACGGGCACAGGGAGACCATCAGCCCGATCCTGCTCACGCCGCCCACGTGGGGCGAGGCGCCCGAGGTGGTGCTCGGCACGATCAAGGTGCTGGCCGGGCGGCCCGCCGCCCCCGCCGACCGCTGCGAGCAGGCGATGGGCCGCCTGCTGGCGCACCCGCTGCTGCGCGCCGACCCGCGCGCGGCGCGCCGGGTTCGGCGCTGGGTGGAGCAGGCCAGGCACGGCATCGCCTTCAGGGAGGACAGCCACTTCTTCTTCACCAAGCCGCTGCCGGTGCTGCGCCGCGCCGTCCTGGAGATGGGCGGCCGCCTTCGCGACGCCGGCGTGCTCGACGCCCCCGAAGAGGTCTTCCACCTGCGGATGGAGGAGCTGGAGGCGGCGGGCGACCCGGCCGCGATGGGCCAGGGCGACCGGCGGCGCCTGCGCGAGCTGGTGGCCCGGCGCGCACAACGCAGAGCCGAGCTGGAAGGGGTGCCGCTCATCGACGCGCGCGCCGTCTTCCCCGCACGTGACGACGGCGACGCCCTGCTCACCGGCACACCGGCCGGCGGCGGGCGCGCCGCAGGGCCGGTGCGCGTCATCAATCAGCCCGCCGAGTTCGGCACGCTGGCCGACGGGGAGGTGCTGGTGTGCCCCTACACCAACCCGTCGTGGACACCGCTGTTCCAGCGGGCGGCCGCGGTGGTCGTCGACACCGGCGGCCCCGCCTCGCACGCCGCGATCGTGGCCCGCGAATACGGCATCCCCGCCGTGATGGGCACCGCGGTCGGCACCGGCGTGCTGCGCACCGGCCAGCCGGTGACGGTGGACGGCTCCACCGGACGGGTCACCGGACCCGCGCCCGCTTCCTAGGATCTAGGCATGGTGAGGATCCAGGCATGGTGACCGACCACCGCAAGCAGCCCAGGCGCAGGGGCGAGGCGCTCAACGCCGCCATCTTCGAGGCCGTGCTGGCCGAGCTGGCCGAGGTCGGCTACGCCAGGATGACCATGGAGCGGGTCGCCGAACGAGCCAGGACGGGCAAGGCGTCGCTGTATCGGCGCTGGCCCAACCGCATGGAGCTGGCGATGGAGGCCGTCTACCACGCGATGCCCGACCCTGCCTGCCCCGCGCAGACCGGCAGCCTGCGCGGCGACCTGCTGGCGCTGCTGCGCAGCCAGGCCGAGCTGCTGGCCGGGCCCGCGGGGGAGGCGTTGCGCGGGCTGCTGTCGGAGGTGCTGTCGGACGCCTCCAGGATGGCCGAGCTGCGCCGCCTGTCGCACGGCAGCAGCAGGCAGGCGATGGGCGAGGTGGCGCGCAGGGCCGTCGAGCGGGGCGAGATCGAAGCCTCCGCGGTGACGCCGCGCCGGCTGGAGGTGGGGCAGGCGATGCTGCGCCACCAGTTCCTCTCGCACGGCGTGCCGATCGCCGACGAGGCGATCGTGGAGATCGTGGACGAGGTGCTGCTGCCGCTGCTGTCGCGCTGAACCCCTCCAGCCGGCGAACCACCTGCCCCACCTGCCCAACCTGCCCACCTGCCCGCGGGGCCGGGTCTCGAGCGGTTCGAGGCTGCTCGCCGCCGGCTGCGGGTATAGGCCCTGTATGAACATCCAGTCCCTGGACAGCGATCTGGGCCGCAGCGTCCTGCGGATGGAACGCCCGCTGCCGCACCCCGTGCACGCGGTGTGGCGGGCCCTGACCGACCGCGCCGTGCTGGCCCGCTGGTTCCCCGCCGACCTGCGCATCGACGATCCCATGCCGGGCGGCAAGGTGGTCTTCGACTTCGGCGCAGGCGAGCCCGCCATGATCGGGATGGTCACCGACTTCGAGCCGCCCCGCCTGCTGGCCTACACCTGGGAGGGCGACCACCTGCGCTGGCAGGTGCGCCCAGGGGCGCTGACGCTGGCCCACACCTTCGACGACAGGGCGGGCGCGGCCAGCTTCGCCGCGGGCTGGCACACCTGCCTGCGGATCCTGGCCGCCGAACTGGCCGGCCTGCCCGCCCCCGAGGCGGAGGACACCGCCGAACTGCACGACGCGTTCGTCAACGAGTTCGGGCTCGACGAGCCGGAGTTCGGCCCCGGATCGGTACGCCTGGAACGCCAGCTGACCAGGAGCGCCGAACTGGTGTGGCGGGAGCTGACGGCGGGCCTGCAGGTACGCGCCGACGGCCCGGTCCCTGCCGGCTTCACCTGCCGGCCCATCCCCGCGGGCAACGTCGGAGAGGTCGAGCCCGAGCGCAGGCTCGTCTACTACACCCCCGACGGGACGGTGGCCTGGGAACTGGGCGAGGGCACCGGGCAGGGCGCACGCCTGGTCCTGACCCACAGCGGAACCTCCGCCGCAGGACGTGAGCTGGCCGCCTCGGCCTGGCGCGAGCACCTGAGGCAGCTGGCCGAACGGCTCAGGCGGCTGCCGGCTGAAGGGTGAGCACGGCGGCGGTCACCGCTCTGGCGCGAGCCGGGTGGGTGAGGATCTCGACGCTGTCGCACATCTGGTCGACGCTGCCGCACAGCGCGAGCGCCCGCACCTGCGGGTCGCCGATGGACTCCAGCAGCGCCCCGGCCAGGCGTCCGCCGTCGATCACCTGGAAGGGCCGGTCATGGAAGGGCCGCACCGACGTCTCAACGGGGCCGGTCAGCGCGATCCTGTTGTGCACGGCGGCCAACCGCTCGTAGGCGGCGCTGAGAGCCGCCTCCCGCTCGCGCCAGGTGCGTGCGGCCAGCGCCGCCCCCAGGGCCTCGCCGAGCTCCGCGGCGCCCGGCAGGCGGGCCAGCGCGCTGCCGAGCCACTTGGCGTAAGGGGGATAGCGTCGTCGTTGCAGCAGCGCCAGCCGCATCACCTCCCTCACCAGCCGCCCGCCCAGCGTCGCCGAGCCGAGCTCGTCGCCCACCTCGGCGCACCTGCCGGGGAAGGACTCCTCCTGCCCGATGCGCTGCCACTGGCAGGCCAGCACGTACCGCCACAGATCGTCGGGATACCAGCGCAGCGCCGCCCGCACCCGGTTCAACTCCTCCAGCCCGTCGTGGAAGACCTCCCCGCACGTCACCTCGGCCAGCGCCTGCCACGGCGCCGACAGCCAGTCCAGCGGCGTGATCGGCCCACGCGGGTCGAAGCCCAGCCGTGAGCTGAGCCAGCCACCCAGCTCGGCCACCCGCACCCCATGACGCACCTGGCCGTGCTGGGCGAACACAGTCGGATAGCCGCAGAAAGAGGAGGGAAGCCCCGCCTCGACCGCCGCCTCGGCCTCGGCCGCGGCGCCGGGCGGCACGAACAGCAGCACCCGAGGACCCCAGTCGTGGTCGGCGCTGCGCTGGGTGTCGAAGGCCAGCACCTCCGAGCCGGGACCGATCAGGGCGGCACTGTGCGGGATATCGGCGACAAGCGGCGCCACCACGTCGGCGTAGTAGGCGCGGCTCAGCTCAAGACCAGGAACAAAACCGGACATCATTCGTTCAACTGTGCCTGAGCGGTCCCGGAACCTCACCCGGTTTTCTCACCCGCCGCCCAGGCCGCCAGAGCCCGCCCGAGCCCGCCCGGCAGGCGGCCCGGATGACCTGGCGGCCCACCCTGCCCCTAGGCTGGCCTGCGCACCACCACACCAGCGAAAGGGTCGCCTCCTGTGCTCCGCCTGTTCCGCGCCGTCGCCATCGCCGAAGCCTGCTCCTGGGTCGGCCTGCTGGCCGGCATGTACGTCAAATACATCGCGCAGGCCGGCGAGCTCGGCGTGAAGATCTTCGGGCCCGTCCACGGCGGCCTGTTCGTGCTCTACCTGGCCGCAGTGCTGCTGCTGGCCCGCCAGGAGGGCTGGAGCAGAGCCGCCACCGTGCTCGGCCTGGCCTGCTCGGTGCCGCCGCTGGCCACCGTCTGGTTCGAACGCCGCCAGCAGCGCCGAAGGAGCGACGCGGGCGAGCCTCAGGCGGCCACCTCGGTCGCCGCCACCGGCAGCCGCCGATAGCCCAGCCGCTCGTAGACGGCCAGCGCGGCGGCGTTGTGGTCATCGACCATCAGCGCCGCCCTGCCGTGCGCCGCCACCAGCCTGCCGCTCAGCCACCTGCACACCCGCCCGGCCAGCCCCCTGCCCCGATGGGCGGCGTCGGTGGCCACCCCCGCCAAGAACCCGACCGACGGCGCGCTCCACGCGTCGGCGGCCACGGCCGCCAGCCTGCCCTCCACCCGCAGCCCAGCCCACCGCGTCACCCCCGGCCTGCCGGGAGCGGCATAGGAGTCGGGGGCATGGACGGCCAGCAGCTTGGAGATCTCCTCCTCGAAGGAGCCCTCCAGCCACGACACCCCGTCGGCCGGACCCACAGGCACATGGTCCAGGCTCATCCAGGAAAAGCCCGCCACCCACCGCAGCGGCTCGACCTCGGCCACCACGCGCCGCATCAGCTCCGCCTCACCCAGCGGGCGAAAGCCGGCGCCCACCTCGGCCAGCGCGTGCCGTACCAGCGTGGATGCCTGCGCGGGCGCGCCCCACACCGCCAGCCTGTCACGCAGCGACACCCCCGGGCCCGCAGCCACCACCGCCTCGCCCGACGACTCCCGCAAAGCCCACGCCCTGGCGCCGCCACGCAGGTCCTGAGCCGCCCACACCACCAGGTCGTCGTCGCCGCACGCGGCCGCCACCTGCTCCAGCGAGGTCAGCTCGACGATCACAGGATGGCGCCGGGCGCGTAGCCGGCCGCCTGCGGGTAGCGGGCCACGATCTCCCCCACCCGCTGCGAGACCGACTCGACCTGGTCGGCCGCCGCGCCCGTGAAGGAGACCCTGTCGGCCAGCAACGCCTGCAGCTGCGCCTCATCCAGCGGGAAGCGCTCATCCCCGCCCAGCCGCTCCAGCAGCCTGTTGGCCTCCCCCTGCGAACGCATCGCCAGCGCCGAGGCCACCGCGTGCTCCTTGATCAGCTCGTGCGCCTGCTCGCGGCCCACCCCGGCCCGCACCGCGGCCATCAGCATCTTGGTCGTGCCCAGGAACGGCAGATAGCGATCCAGCTCGGCCGAGATGACCGCAGGGAAGGCGCCGAACTCGGCCAGCACCGTCAGCATCGTCTCCACCAGCCCGTCGAAGGCGAAGAACGCGTCCGGCAGCGCCACCCTGCGCACCACCGAGCACGACACGTCGCCCTCGTTCCACTGATCGCCGGCCAGCTCACCGGTCATCGACGCATACCCGCGCAGAATCACCGTCAGGCCGTTGACCCGCTCGCACGAGCGGGTGTTCATCTTGTGCGGCATCGCCGACGAGCCGACCTGACCCTCCTTGAAACCCTCGGTGACCAGCTCGTGCCCCGCCATCAACCTGATCGTCTTGGCCAGCGAACTCGGCGCGGCCGCCAACTGCACCAGCGCCGTGACCACCTCGAAGTCCAGCGAACGCGGATAGACCTGCCCCACACTGGTGAAGCGCCGCTCGAAGCCCAGGTGCGCGGCCACCTGCTCCTCCAGCGCCGCCAACTTGGCCCGGTCGCCGCCCAGCAGGTCGAGCATGTCCTGCGCGGTGCCGACAGGACCCTTGATGCCGCGCAGCGGGTAACGCCCGATCAGCTCCTCCAGCCGCGCGAAAGCCACCAGCAGCTCGTCGGCCGCTCCGGCGAAACGCTTGCCCAGCGTCGTGGCCTGCGCGGCCACGTTGTGCGAACGGCCCGCCATCACCGTCGCCTCGTGCTCCTCGGCCAGCGAGGCCAGCCGCGCCAGCAACGCCACCGCCCGATCACGCACCAGCAGCAGGCTGTCGCGAATCTGCAACTGCTCGACGTTCTCGGTCAGGTCACGCGAAGTCATGCCCTTGTGCACGTGCTCGTGCCCGGCCAGCGCGTTGAACTCCTCGATGCGGGCCTTCACATCGTGCCTGCTGACCCGCTCCCGCTCGGCGATGGAGGCCAGATCGACCTGCTCGACGACCTTCTCGTAGTCGTCGATCGCCTGCTGCGGCACCGCGACGCCCAGCTGCGCCTGCGCCCTCAACACCGCCAGCCACAGCCGCCGCTCGGCGACCACCTTGTACTCGGGAGACCACAGGCGGGCCAGCTCGCCGGAGGCGTAGCGGGCGGCCAGGACATTGGGGATCAACGGCTTGGACGTCACGTTGCCCCAGTGTATGGGGCCCGCCCCCGCGCATGCGATGAGGGGGCGGCCCCGGCAGGGACCGCCCCCTCATCGTTCGTGCTCAGGCGCTAGGCCGGGGCGCCCACCTTCTCCTTGGCGTGCGCGGGCGCGGCCGGAGCGCGGCGCAGCCGCTCCTTGGTCCGCTCCACCATCGTGTACAGCGTCGGCACCAGCACCAGCGTCAGCAGCGTCGAGGAGATCAGCCCGCCGATCACCACGATCGCCAGCGGCTGGGAGATGAACCCGCCCGAGCCCGTCACACCCAGCGCCATCGGCGCCAGCGCCCCGATCGTGGCCACCGCGGTCATCAGGATCGGCCGCAGCCTGCGCCTGCCGCCCTCGATGACCGCCTCCACCACGCCCATGCCCTGCTCGCGGTACTGGTTGATCAGGTCGATCAGCACGATCGCGTTCGTCACCACGATACCGATCAGCATCAGCATGCCGATCAGCGCGGGCACACCCATCGGCGTCCCCGTCGCCAGCAGCAACCCGATCGCGCCCGTCGCCGCGAACGGCACCGACACCAGCAGGATCAGCGGCTGCACGAAGCTCCTGAACGCCGCCACCATGATCATGAAGACGATCGCGATCGCCGCCACCATCGCCAGCCCCAGGTCGGCGAACGCGTCGGCCTGGTCGGCCGACACCCCGCCGATCGTGTAGGCGGCACCCGCCGGCAGCGCCAGCGCGTCCAGCTTGGTCGTCAGCGTCTGCGTCACGCTGCCCAGGTCGCTGGCGGCCGCCTTGGCCGACACCGTCGCCGAGCGCTCACCGTCGATCCTGGTGATCTGCGTCGGCCCGTCCACCTGCGACACCTTCGCCACCTGCGACACCTTGACCGGCCCGACCTTGAGGTCCTCGACCTCCTCCACGTCGGCAGGCGCGTCGTCGCCGCGCAGGATCAGATCGCTGGAGATGCCGTCCAAGGTCAGCTGGCCCAGCGGCGCGCCACGGAAGGCCTGCGCCACCGCCTGCCCGACCTGCGCCTCGCTCACGCCCTTCTCGGCGGCCTTCTCCCTGTCGACGGCCACCTCGATACGCGGCGCGCTGCCCTCCAGGTTGGAGGAGACGTCACGCAACTGCGGCAGCTCGCCCATCGCCGCCTTCACCTGCTCGGCCGCGCGGCCCAGCGTCTGCGAGTCCGGCGCCTGGACGATCACGTCGATGGAGTCGGAGGCGAAGCCGCCGCCGCCCTGCCCGCCGACCGTCACCTCACCCACACCCGACAGCTCCTTCAGCTCGGCACGCAGCCGCTCCTGCAGCGCCGCCGTGTCAGCGCCCTCCTCGGCCGTCAGCGAGTACGACACCCGATCGGCGCCGCCGCCCGTGCCGCCCATCATCGCGTTGCCGCCGCCGACGTTGACCTGGTAGGAACGCACGCCCTCCAGCTCGGCCAGCACCCGCTCCACCTTCTTGGCCGCCGCGTCGGTCGTGGCCAGATCCGTGCCCACCGGCATCCGCTGGCTCACCGAGATCGTGTCCTGACCCGAGGAGTCGATGAAGTTGGTCTCCAGCCTGCCCGCCAGGCCCATCGTCCCGGCGAAGACCACCACACCGATCAGCACCGTCACCAGACGGCGACGCGTGGCGAACCGCAACACCGGCAGGTACATGCGCTGCAGCGGGCTGCGCAGCTCCTTGGCCTCGGCCGCCTCCCTGACCGCCCTGGCCTCCTCAGGCTCCAGCGCCGGCGCCTTCAAAAACCAGTAGGCCAGCACCGGGATGACCGTCAGCGACACCAGCAGCGAAGCCAGCAGCGCCACCGTCACCGTGATCGCGAACGGCGCGAACAGCTCACCCACCATGCCGCCCACGAACGCGATCGGCGCGAACACCGCCACTGTCGTCAGCGTCGAGGCCGTCACCGCGCCCGACACCTCACGCACCGCCGCGGTCACCGCCGTCCGTTTCGGCTCGCCGTAACCCAGATGCCGCTTGATGTTCTCCAGCACCACGATCGAGTCGTCGACCACCCGGCCCACCGCGATCGTCAGTGCACCCAACGTCAGCATGTTCAGCGAGTAGTCACCCGCCCACAACGCGATCAACGCGATCACCACCGACAGCGGGATCGACACCGCCGTCACCAGCGTCGAACGCACCGACAGCAGGAACACCAAGATGACCAGCACCGCGAACGCCAGACCCAGCAGACCCTCGGTCGTCAGCGACTCGATCGAGCGCTCCACGTACGGCGCCTGATCGAAGATCACCGTCACCGCCGCGCCGCCGAGCGCCGCCCCCAGCTCCGGCAGCCTGTCGCGTACGGCGTGCGAGATGCTCACCGCGTTGCCGTCCGGCGTCATCGTCACCGACACGCCCAGGCTCGGCTCGCCGTTGGTCCGCGTCAGCGTCGTGGCCTCGGCCTTGCGCCGCTCCACCTTCGCCACCTCGCCCAGCTTCACCGGCTTGGGCGGCTTCGGCGCGACAGCCGGCGTGGCCGGGTTGACCGGGGTGGCCGGGTTGACCGGGGTGGCCGGGTTGGCCTGCGGCCGGCCGAGCTGGCCGGTGGGCCTGCCCGTCTGCTGCTGAGAGGCCTGCGAAGGAGCCTGCTGCGCCTGCGCCGGCTGCGGCGCGGGCGTCAGATACAGGTCCTTCAGCGCCTCGATCGAGTCCACCCGCTCGCCCACCTGGACCGTCAGCGATTTACCGTCCTCGGTCAGCGTGCCGGCCGGCACCGGCGTGCCGTTCGCCTTCAGCACCTCGGGGATCTGCGCCGGCGACACACCCTTCTTCGCCATCTTCTTGGCGTCGGGCGTGATCACCACCTCTTCGTCCCTGGCGCCGGTGACGTCGGCCTCGCGCACGCCCTCGATGCCCTGCAGCTCCGGCACCATGACGCGGCGCAGCCTGTCGGCCATCTGCCGCTCGTCACCGCCGTCGCCCACCGCCAGCACCAGCACCGGGATGTCGTCGGTGTTGCCCGCCACCACCTGCGGGTCGACCCCGTCGGGCAGCGGGATACGGCTGACGGCCTGCTGCATCTTGGCCAGCGAGTCGTCGATGTCGGTGCCGTAGGCGAAGGCCACCTGGATCTGCGCCATCCCCTCCTTCGACGTCGAGGTCATCTCCTCCATGCCGTCGATGCCGGCGAAGGAGTCCTCGATCGGCTTGGTGACCAGATCCTCGACGATCTCAGGCGAGGCCCCGGGGTAGGGCGCGACGACGAACGCGCCAGGGAACGACAACGACGGCAGCAACTGCTGCTTGAGCTGCGGAATGGTGAAGGCGCCGAACGCGCTCAACACGATCGCCACCAATATGACGAGACTTCGGTTGGCGAGGCTCAACCGGGCCAGAGCAGTCATCCGGTCCTCACGGGGGAAGCGACAAAAAGAATTCGCCTCAGACTAACACTTCGCCTTGAGCGAATATTTAACTGACCGTGTCTTTCCTGATAACCTTCTCAGGAAGCGAGAGGTGAGAGTGGACGACGAACGCGAAACCCTGATTCGCCAGATCAGCGAGACCCAACGCGGCCTCGGACGACTCCTGGCCCAGGACCGCTCACCCCTGTTCGACTCCAACCTCACCATGCGGCAGCTCAAAGTCGTCATCCTCCTGTCATGCGCAGGCTCCGCCTCAGGACAGGACCTCGCCGGCAACCTCGGCGTCGGCCTCGGCACCGTCACCGGCATCGTCGACAGGCTCGTCGGCCACGGCCTCGTCACCCGCAACGAGGACCCCCACGACCGGCGCGTACGGCGCGTCCAGCTCACCGACGCCGGCCGCGCCCTCGTCGAAGAGATCAACGACGCCGGACTACGCAACTACCGGCGCATCATGGAGCGGCTCGACCTCGACTCCCTGCGCTCCCTGGCCGACATCACCGCCAAGATCGCCGCCATCGCGGCCGAACTCCCCTTCCCCCGCCAGAACACCACCGCAGCCCACTGAACTTCCCCATCACTCCCTCAATGGCGTACTTTAGGGAACGTTGAAGGAATCAACGACCCACGAGGACCGCATGAAAACCACGAAACACAACCCACAGCCCCGCCATGCCTGACGAGATGCAGCAGCGAGCCGGCCTCCAGATCCTGATCTGCGACCCCGCCGGACCCCCGCTCACCACCCTCCAGGACGCCACAGACCTGATCGGCGCAGCCTTCCTCGGCGCCCAGATGATCGCCATCCCCGCCGACCGACTCGACCAGCGCTTCTTCACCCTCAGCACCCGCTTCGCCGGCGAGGTCATGCAGAAATTCGTCAACTACCGGCTACGCCTGGCCGTCATCGGCGACATCTCCCGCCACCTCGAAGCCAGCTCCGCCCTACGCGACCTCGTCCACGAGTCCAACCAGGCCGACCACATCTGGTTCCTGCCCGACCTCGACGCGCTCGACGCCCGGCTGCACGCCACAACCTGACGACACCCGCCACCCCCGGCCACAGGGGTGGGGCATGCGACGCACGCCCCGCATACGCCCTGCAAAAGCGCAGCCCGAAACCCGATAGCGCCGACGCCGCGACCCTGAAAAGATCCCGTCATCATGAGCGGCCCCCACACCTCCGAGATCCCCACCGGCCCCGTCACCGTCCCCCACATCGTCACCACCCTCGCCGGCGACGACACCATCACCCCCGTCTGGCGCAACGAACTCGGCGGCCTCACCTTCCGCCTCGAAAACCCGAACGGCACCACCCGATACGCCAAATGGGTCGCCACCGGCACCCCAGAGATCGACCTGCCCGCCGAAGCCCAACGCCTCGCCTGGGCACAGCGATGGGCCAGCGTCCCAGCCGTCATCGAACACGGCACCAACCCCGACGGCGCCTGGCTCCTCACCGCCGCCGTCCCCGGCCAATCAGCCGTCGAACCCCGATGGATCGCCGACCCCGCCACCGCCACCGCCGCCATCGGCCGAGGACTACGACTCCTCCACGACGCCCTGCCCGTCGACGACTGCCCCTTCGACTGGAGCGTCCAACGACGACTCACCCGCGCCGACGAACGCCTCGCCGACGGCGAAGGCCCAGCCGACTGGTTCCCCGAACACCGACACCTCGACCCCGAACACGCCCGCGCACGCCTCGCCGAACCACCCCCGATCGACCGCCTCGTCGTCTGCCACGGAGACGCCTGCGTCCCCAACACCCTGCTCCACCACGACGGCACCTTCGCCGCCCACGTCGACCTCGGCTCACTCGGCGTCGCCGACCGATGGGCCGACCTCGCCGTAGCGGCCTGGAGCACCGAAGAGGACTACGGCCCCGGCTACGACGGCATCCTCTACGACGCCTACGGAATCGACCCCGACCCCGAACGCATCGCCTACTACCGCCTGCTCTGGGACCTGGCCTAACCCGCCCTCACCCTTCCCCACACCACTACCTTAGGGAAGAAAAGGGAAGGACCACGCCATGCCAGAACAGCCCTACACCGTCGAACAAGTCGCCAACCTCCTCGGCCTCCACGTCAAAACCATCCGCGGCTACGTCCGCGACGGCCGACTCAAAGCCACCCGCATCGGCAAGCAATACCGCATCGCCCGCCACGACCTCGACACCTTCACCGGCACCCCCCTCCCCCCACCCGACGAAACCGCCATCCGCCACCGCCACACCGACGTCTCCACCACCATCCAGATCCACGCCATCAGCGCCCCCCACACCGACCGCCTCACCAACTGGATCATGGCCACCCTCAACACCACCCACGGCCTCCGCGTCCAGACCCGCTACGACACCGAACGCGCCACCCTCACCCTCATGATCCTCGGCGACCTCCCCACCACCACCGAACTCCTCAACGGCCTCCGCGACATCACCCAGGACCAACCATGACCACCCACGCCACCGCAGGAACCCCGGAACACCCATGAACCCCCACGACACCCTCGCCCTCTTCGACGACCAGATGCGCCGCCACGCCCAACCCGACGACGCCCACGCCACCCTCCACCTCACCGACGGCGTCCTCCGCCAGACCAGCACCCGCCAAGGCTGGAACGGCATCCTCTGGAGCGACCTCGACCACACCACCGCCGACACCGCCATCGCCAACCAGATCAGCCACTTCGCCGCACTCGGCCACGACTTCGAATGGAAGCTCTACGCCCACGACCAGCCCACCGACCTCGCCCAACGCCTCATCGCCGCAGGCGCCACCCCCGAACCCACCGAAACACTCATGGTCGCCGCCATCAGCGACCTGCCCACCACCACCCCGCCACCCGACGGCATCCACCTGCACCCCGTCACCGACCCCGCAGACGTCGACCTCATGATGCAGGTCCACCAGCAGGCCTTCGACACCACCGCCACCCACATCAAGCACCGCCTGCTCACCCAACTCGCCGAGGCACCCGACACCCTCGCCGCCGTCGTCGCCATGGCAGGCACCCGCCCCGTCAGCGCCGCCCGCCTCGACCTGCACCCCGGCACCCACTTCGCCAGCCTCTGGAGCGGCGGAACCGTACCCGACTGGCGCGGACGCGGCATCTACCGGGCCCTGGTCGCCTACCGCGCGCGCATCGCCGCCGCCCACGGCTACCGCTACCTGCAGGTCGACGCCTCTGACGACAGCCGCCCCATCCTGAGCCGCCTCGGCTTCACCGCGCTGACCACGACCACGCCGCACCTGTTTGTTGTCGAAGGTCTTTAGTCCACTTAGGGTGGGCGACCGAAGGTCGCCCCGCCAACCGCCTTTACAAAGTAGATTTCAAGCGTCGGAGAACTTCGGGAAGCCGATCGGGACAGAGCACGGTCAACCGCCTGGTCGCCCTCGTCACCGCCACGTACAGGTCCCTGGCCGACTGCCGCAGGATCCCCTCGGGGTCCACCACGACCACCGAGTCGAACTCCAGGCCCTTGCACTGGGTCACCGTCAGCACCACCACCGGCGCGTCGAGGTCGTCACCGCCGGGCACCAGCGCCGCCACCCGCGTGTGCACGGCGTCGGAGGTCACCACCCCGACCCTGCCCTCCCCGATCTCGCGCCTCTCCGCCTCCACCAGCAACGGCACCTGCTCGGGCCCGCCCCGTACGGCAAGCGGCGCCGCCCCGCCCCGCCGTACCGACTCGGGCGGTTCGAGGAGGGGGTCGACGGCGTGCAGCACGTCGGCGGCCACCTCCATGATCTCCACCGGTGTGCGGTAGTTGACCAGCAGCCGCTCCTCCCGCCAGCGACCGGCCAGGTAGGGCTCCAGCATCTCGGCCCACGATCGCGCCCCGGCCGCCGAGCCGGTCTGCGCCACATCGCCCACCACCGTCAGCGACAGGGCCGGGACCCTGCGCATCACCACCCGCCAGGCCATCGGCGACAGCTCCTGGGCCTCGTCCACGATCACGTGCCCGTAGGCCCACGTGCGGTCGGCCGCCGCCCTGTCGGCCGTCGTCAGGGCCGCACCATCGTCGTCGTGCCTGTCGGCCAGCGCCGACGCCACCATCACGCCCTCCTCGGCCAGGCCGGTGGAGACCAGCACCTCACCGGCGTACAGCTCGGCCTCCCGCCTGGCCTCACCCGCTCTGCGCGCCGCCACCCTGCTCGCCGAGTCGTCCTCGCCCAGCAACTCGGCCGCCTCGTCCAGCAGCGGCACGTCGCCGACCGTCCACGGCGCGCTCGCCGGCCGTACCATCGCCCGCCAGTCGAGGTCGCCCGCCACGGCGGCCAGCGTCTCGGGGCTGGACAGCAGCTCTGAGACCAGGCGCTGCGGCGTCAGCTCCGGCCACAGCGCCTCCAGCGCCGCGCGCACCTCGGGCAGATCCCAAAGCCGCTCGGCCTCGTAGGCCAGCTCCTGCTCGGTGTAGGGCTCCTGCCTGCCGGGCAGCTCCTTCTCCAGCGCCGCCACCGCCTCTGCCGGCAGGAAGTTCTCCAGCGCGAGCGAGTCATCCAGGCTCACCAGCAGGTCGCGCGCCAGCTCCCGCAGCATCTCGGTGACGAACAGCTTGCGGGCCATGTTGTGCGGCAGCCGTACCGCCCTGGCCCTGTCCCTGACGCGCGCGCACGTCTCGTGCGCGACCCTCGCCACGCCCCCGTCGACCTCGATCTCCAGGTCGCCCTCCGGCACCCGCTGCCGCCGCCGTACGGCCTGCGCCACCACCCCGGCCATCCGCGCGTCGCCCTTGACCACCGCGGCGGCCGGCGGGTCGGCCGCGACGGCCCGCACACCGGGATACAGCTCCCCCACCGTGGCCATCACCACCTGCGTCTCGCCCAGCGCAGGCAGTACCTGCTCGATGTAGCGCAGGAACATCGTGTTGGGCCCGACGACCAGCACGCCGCGCCGCTCCAGCGTGTCGCGGTGCGCGTACAGCAGGTAGGCCGCGCGGTGCAGCGCCGCCACCGTCTTGCCCGTGCCGGGGCCGCCCTGCACCACCAGCGCCCCCTGCAGGTCCGAGCGGATCACCCGGTCCTGCTCGGTCTGGATGGTGGCCACCACGTCACTCATGCGCCCGGTACGGCCCCGCCGCAGCGCCGCCATCAACGCCGCCTCGCCGACGAGGGAGCGCCTGTCGCTCTCGCTCATCCGCTCCAGGTCGAAGACCTCGTCGTCGAGGCCGATGACGGTGCGCTCCCTCAGATGCAGGTGACGGCGGCGCACCAGCGTGCCGGGATCGCCCGGCGTGGCCACGTAGAACGGCCTGGCGGCAGGGGCCCGCCAGTCGATCAGCACCGACTCGTGCTCGTCGTCGCGCAGCCCGATGCGGCCGATGTAGGTGGTGACGCCGTCGGCGTCGTCGATCCTGCCGAAGCACAGGCCGCGCTCGACGCCCGACAACTGCGCCAGCCTGCGCCACTGCTCGGCGGCGGCCACCTCCCGCTCGACTCTCCCCTGCACGTTGGCGACCGCGCCGCCGCGCCCGAAGACCTCGCCCAGCGCCTGCTCAGCCCGCCGTCTGGCCAGGTCGAGACGGTCGTAGAGCATGGTGACGCGCGCCTGCTCGGTCCTGATGGCCTCGGCAACCCCATCTTGACGAATCGACATGTGATTGATACCATCCGACTGTGGAGGTTTAGCAGCCTCTTTTTGGCGTGCCTAAGTTTTCCACTCTAGCATCGCCGGTCATCGCGCGCCCCCTTTCCGGGTCCGTGCCATTTCTCGCTTTCGCTGACCTTCCTGGGCAGCGCCGACAGCGTCTCCGCGGGCAGCTCAGATCATCCGCCGCAGGGCGGTCTCCACGGCGTCGATGAGCGCATCACCTTCGGTACCGGGGCGGCGGGCAAGGCCGAGTTCGACGTCCGGCAGAGCAGGCAACGCGGCCGCTTCGTGGCAGGCCATGGCAGGCTCGAGGGTGGCGGGTATGAGCGCCCCGACCCCGAGCCCGGCCCGCAGCGCGGCGAGCACTCCGGCGAGACTGTTGCTTTCGAACGCCACCCGCCAGCGCCGCCCGGTGCCTTCCAGCGCTTCCAGCACCGACGTTCGCCAGGCACACGTGTTCGAGAACAGCACCACCGGCAGCGGATCGGCGTCAACGGCGACACCCTGCCCGACCGCCCAGACCAGCGGCAGACGCACCGTCCAGCGCGGCGGCCAGGGAAGATCGGGGACCTCGTCGAGCACGAGCTGGACACGGCCCGTGTCGTAGGCCTCCTGCATCGTCGCGTTGGAAAGACTGAGCACCTCCAGCGTCGCGTCGGGGTGCAGCCGCGCGAGGTCGGCGAGTGCCTGAGAAAGGCGGGAAGCGGCGAGATCTTCGAGGAGTCCCACGCCGCAATGCCCGGTGAGCGCACGTCCCGTTTCGGTGAGCGCCTGGGCCGACAACGCGAGAATGCGCTCGGCGTAGGGCAGCAGCTCCTCGCCCGCCCTGGTCAGCGAGACGCCGGACGGCGCCCGGTGCAGCAGCGGACTGCCGACGGCCCTCTCGAGCTTGCGCAAGTGCTGGCTGAGCGCGGGCTGGGTACGGCCCAGCGCGGCCGCCGCACGGCTGATGCTGCCCGCTCGCACGGCGGTGACGAACGACCGCAGCAATGCGGTCTCGAGATCACGTGCCATAAGTATTCATTATGCCCGGTCCAACGAATTGACGACTTCCTATGGCAAAGAGGATGATTTACCGTCAAAACGGTGATCAGATTCCGACAGGTGCTCGCGGTGCCGGGGATGACGCCACTGCTGGGCATTTCGCTGCTCGCTCGTGCCGCGATCACGGCAGACGCGATGGCGCTGACGATGTACGTCGTGCTTGCCCTCGACATGAGTTACGCGGCGGCGGGAGCCGTGGCGGCGACGCTCACCGCCGGTGTCGCGCTGGGCGGGCCGCTGCTGGGCCGGATGATCGACCGGCGGGGCCTGCGTACCGTGCTGCTGGCCACGGTCGCGCCGCAGATCGTGTTCTGGCTCACCGTGCCCGTACAGCCGTACGTGATCTTGCTGGGCGCCTCCTTCGCCGCCGGTCTGCTGATGGTGCCAATCCAATCGGTCACCAGGCAGGCGATCACCGCGATGACGACGACAGGGCAGCGGCGGGCGGCGTTCGCGCTGGAGTCGGTGGCGGGCGAACTGTCGTACATGGTGGGCCCTGCGGTGGTGATCCTTTGCGCGGCGAAGATGTCCCCCGGCGTGGTGGCATGGGGAGTGGGCGCCGCGATCGTCGCCGGCAGGGCAGGAATCGCCCTGCTCAACCCGCCGATGCGGGCCGAGGACGAGGCGGACGGCGACGCAGCAGCCCGGCCCCGGCGCCGGGAGTGGCTGGGAGCGCGCATGGTCGCCGTTCTGACGATGGGGTTCGGCGTCGCGATGCTGCTCAGCGGCATCGACCTGGCCATCGTCGCCACTCTCCAAGAAGCCGGTCAGCTCTCGTGGGCCGCCATGGTCGTCGCCGTGTTCGGGGTGACGTCCGTCGTAGGCGGTCTGGTGTACGGAGCGCTGCCCCGGCCGATGCCCACCTGGCTGCTGCTCGGCGTGCTCGGGCTGGTGACGATTCCGGCCGGACTTGCCCATGACTGGCCTTGGCTGTGTGTGGCCGTCATCGGTGCCGGACTGCTCACCGCACCGACCCTCTCCACGGTCTCCGACGCGGTGAGCCGGCTGACGCCGGCCGGTGTGCGAGGTGAGGCGAGCGGCCTGCAGGCCTCGGCGGCGAGCGCGGGCTTCGCGCTCGGCGCCCCGGTCGTGGGGGTGGCGATCGACGCGTCCGTGCCGGCGGGCGGCTTCGCGGCAGCCGGCCTGGCCGGCCTGCTCGCCGCCCTGACGGGATACCTGCTCTCGCGCCGGTCACCCGCCGCCGCACCGTCTCCGTCGTCCTCATCGCAGGCACACGAGCCCCGCGACGCCGTCGCACCGGCCCCATGACGTCAGCCCGGTACGGCTATGGGCGTCCGGCGCCGGCGACAAGCGCGGTGCGGCCACGGGAGCCCAAGGGGCGTGGGCCGGGCCGCCATCCAGACAAGGGACGGCCGCCAGGTGTGCGGATGCCGTCAGCGTTCGCGCAGGATCGCCACGCCGTCGCCCGACAGCTCGTCGTGGTAGCCGGCGCGCCCGGTCATCGCCATGATCAACGCCAGCGTCGAACCGGTCACCGCGGGCCCGGAGCCGCAGGCGAACGGCCCGTCGTCGGCGGCCAGCCGCAGGCCGCGCACCCGCCCCTTGGCCAGGACGACCTGGTCGGAGCCCACGTAGTACTCGGCCAGGTGGGTGAGCGTGGCGATCGGGTAGTCGCGGCGAATACCCAGGGGGCGGCGGATGTCCTCGCCGTGGACCACCGTCTCGCCCAGCATGGCCACGACGGGCAGTGGCGGCTTGGTCCTGCTCGTCACGGCCCCGCGGAACCTCTCCAGCGTCTCGGTCGGTGACACCCCCAGCTGCTCGGCCAGCCGCGTCACCACCTGCCGGTCGAAGTCGAACCGGCAGCGCACCACGCCCGCCAGCCACCGCACGGGGCTGAGGCGGGCGCCCGCGGTCAGGTGGGCCAGCACCTCGCACACGGTCAGGCCCTCGCAGAGGGACGGCGTCGCCCACTGCCCGTCCGTCAGCGTCGCGAGATCGGCGGCCAGAGCCGCCCGCTCGGCGTGGATCAGCGCCCAAAGCCCGGAATCTGTCATGTCAGAGCACCTCCAGTCGTTGACAGGTAGGACTGCGGCCATGAGGCAGAATCGTCGCCTGTGACGGAGAACACCGATCTGGTGCAGGCCCGAGCCGGGAACGACGCGGCGTTCACCCGCCTCGTCCAACCGCTCCAGCGCGAGCTGCACGCCCACTGCTACCGCATGCTCGGCTCCTTCCACGACGCCGACGACGCCCTGCAGGAGGCGCTCCTCCGGGCCTGGCGCGGACTGCCCCGCTTCGAGGGCCGCTCGACCCTGCGCTCCTGGCTCTACACGGTGGCCACCCGAACGTGCCTGGACCTGGTGAAGACCCGCGACAGGCGCGCCCTTCCCGTCGACCTCGGCCCGTCGAGCGACCACGCGGTGCTCGACGCCGCTCCGGTGACCGAGCAGCCCTGGCTGGGCCCGTACCACGACGTCGGGCTGGACTACGAGCAGCGTGAGGCCGTCGAGCTCGCCTTCGTCGCGGCCCTGCAGCACCTGCCGGGCAACCAGCGTGCCGCCCTGCTGTTGTTCGACGTGCTGGGATTCTCGGCCGCCGAGATCGCCGCCATGATGGACGCCTCCACCACCTCCGTGAACTCCGCCCTGGCCCGGGCCCGCAGGGTCGTCGCCGACCGGGTCCCCGGCCCCAGTCAGCAGCCGAACCTGCGGACGCTCGGCGACGCCCGCGTCAGGGAGTTGGTCACGGGCTTCGCCACCGCGCTCGAGCGCGGCGACGCCGACACTCTGGTGGCGCTGCTCACCGCCGACGTCACCTGGTCGATGCCGCCTCTGGCGCAGTGGTACGGCGGGCTGCCGGCGGTCACCGACTTCACGGTCGAGATCCCGCTGACCCGGTGCCCCAGCTGGCGCCATCTGCCCACCACCGCCAACGGCCAGCCCGCCGTGGCCTTCTACCTGGGCGGATCCGCCGAAGGACCGCACGAGGCCTGGTCGATCACCGTGTTCGGGCTGCGCGGGGAGCTGATCGCCGAGATCACCTCGTTCCTCGGCCCCGGCCACTTCCCGTCCTTCGGCCTGCCCGCCGAGCTCCCCTGACCGCGGCGGCCCCAGCCGTCGGGGTCGATCGTGTTCAGGTGCCTGAGCAGCGTCCCAGGGCCTGGGCGGAGATCGTCAGCCGAGCAGGAAAGCGCGTGCTTGTTCGGCGACCGCTTCCGGCGCCATCCAGAACGCGGAATGATCGTGGTCAGGCAGAGTCAGCACGGTGACGTTCGGCAGGATCGCGGCCAGCGCGTCGGCGCCCGCGCGGATGAAGGCCTCGCCGTTGCCTCCGACGGCCACCGCGATCGGCGCGTCGATCGACCAGCGGTCCGTGGGCAGCGCCTTGCCGTCCTGGAGTCCGCGGAGGATCCGGCCGTCGTAGGCGTAGGTGTGGGCGTACCTGGCCATGGCGTCCCAGGAAGGGTCCTGCTTCATCGCTGGGAGGTACTCGGCCGGGACACCGATCATCTCGGTCATGAAGTACTCGACGGCCTCGCTGCGCCTGCCCGCCGCGACCAATGCCTCCTGGTGTTCGACGTAGCCGGCGGGCGCCGGAGACCGGGAGTCGTCGACGATGAACGGCGGCTCATAGAGATAGAGCCCTGTCACCTTGCCGCCCAGCGCGCCGGCCGCGTCCATGGCGAGCCCGCAGCCACCAGATCCGCTGGCCAGTGCCGCGGAGCCGCCTGCGACATCGATCAGTGCGGCGATGTCGTCGATCTCACGCGCCGGGTCGTAGGGCTGCGGGTCACCGCTGGCACCGCGCCCGCGGCGGTCGAAGCTGATCACGGTGAAGTGTTCGGACAACGCCTTGGCCACGCCTGCGACCCCGGTGTGGTCCTCGGCGACATTGCTGATCACGATGATCGCGGGACCCGAACCAGCCTTCTCGTAGGCGATCGTGGTGCCGTCGGCGGAGGTGACGGTAAGAAGATCGGACATGATCGTTTGTCCTTCGGTCGATGGTGCATCGGTGTGGTCGCCGGGCGGAGCATCCAGCAGGCTGCCGAGCCGGTCGAGAGCCTCGGCGTACCCTTCGGCCATCTGGAGCTCGACTGCCCGCTGCAGTGCCTGGCCGTCGGGAAAGCTCGCCGCGACTTGGACGGTGCAGCCGGTACCGGATGAGGCGAAGGTGACGGCGGTCGGGAAGGTGCCCGTGCCGTCGGACTGCCATGCCTCGTCGGCGAATGCGTCGTCGTAGGCCAACTCGGCGCGGGCGACGACCACCTTGTAGGTGGCGACGCTGCGGACCGGGGCCGCCGATCCGTCTACCGGCGCGATCTGGAACCGCCAGCGTCCGCCCGGCCGCACGTCCATCTCGTACACGGTCGCGGCCCAGCCCTGCGGACCCCACCAGCGACTGATCGCCTCGGCGTCCGTCCACGCCCACCAAACACGGTCGACGCCGGCGACGTAGGTGCGGCGGATGTGGATGGTGTTGCCGGACTTGTCGATCACGATGCCGTCCGCGGTGTGTTCGGGCATGCTCAAGCTCCTTTCCGATTCGCCTCGTCGGGTACACGGTCGTCGTCTTCGAGGAAGGAGCCGAGGCGATCCATCCGCTCCGACCACAGGACGGCGAATCCCTGCACCCAGTCGCTCAGCTCGCGCATCGATGCGGAGTGCAGCCGGTAGATCCGCTGCTGGGCCCGTTTGGTGACCTCGACCACGCCCGCCTCGGCGAGCAGCCGCAGATGCCGGGACACCTGCGGCTGGCCCAGGCCCAGCGCGTCGACGATGCCACCCACCGACTGCGGGCCGTCCCTGAGCAACTCGACGATCCGGAACCGGTTCGGCTCCGAGATCGCCGTCAATCGCTGTTGCACGCTGTTGACCACACCGCGAACATACATGAGCGTGTATATACACGCAAGTACATGTATCGAGCGGTCGGTGGAGCTGCTACGCCGTGGCGATCTCAGTGTCACCGAGGTACGCCTCGCTGGGCGCCTACAGCACCCGCATCACCGAGCCGGCCGGTGCGCCGCCCAGCGTCTACCGGCGCGCGTGACGGCGGGGACGCCGCAGCGCGTGGCGAAACAGGTGAACGGACCGATCAAGGAATCGCATGGCTCTGGTCACCGAGCGCAACTAGCGTGACCGCCATGGACATCACCATTCACACGACCTTCCTCCCTCATGACGACCCGGACGCCTCCCTGGCCTTCTGGCGAGACGCCCTCGGCTTCGAGGTCCGCAACGACGTGGGAAGCGGCAAGATGCGCTGGATCACGGTCGGCCCCGCCGGCCGGCCCGGCACGTCCATCCTCCTCGGGCCGCCGGCCGCCGACCCCGGCATCACCGAGGACGAGCGCCGCACCATCGTCGAGATGATGGCCAAGGGCACCTACGGCTGGATCGTCCTGGCCACCACCGACGTCGATGGCGCCTTCGAGCGGCTGGCGGCCGGCGACGCCGAGGTCGTCCAGGAGCCGACCGAACAGCCGTACGGGGTACGCGACTGCGTCTTCCGTGATCCCGCCGGAAACCTGATCCGCATCCAAGAGCTCCGCTGAGCCGTCCGGCGATCTCATCGCGGTAGGTGCGTGCGATCGTGCGGGGTCGTGGTCACCGTCTCCAGAACAGCAGGTGGGTTACTCCGCTGGGGCTCGGTACCGTGTCAAGGTGGAAGCGGTCGAGCAGGTCGGTGTGGCTGTCCCACAGTCGTTCGCCTCGGCCGAGGTCGACGGGCGCGACGGCGATGTGCATCGTGTCGACCAGGTCGGCCTCGATGAACTCGCGGACGGTGGCCACTCCGCCGCCGAGGCGCACGTCCCGGCCGTCGGCGGCCTGCTTCGCGCGTGCCAGCGCCTCGGCTGGTGCCGCGTCGAGGAAATGGAAGGTGGTGTCGGCCAGGGTGAAGGACGGGCGTTCGTGGTGGGTGAGCACGAAGACCGGCGTGTGGAACGGCGGGGTCTCTCCCCACCATCCCCGCCACTCGTGGTTCTCCCAGGGGCCACGCTGGGGGCCGAACTTGTTACGCCCCATGATCTCCGCACCGATGTTGCGGGTGTGGTCGCGGGTCAGGTAGTCGTCCAGGCCGCGGGTGCCGCCGGGGTCGGTGCGATTCACCCAGCTGGCGGTGGCGCCCGCCCACGACCACAGGGGGCCGGGGTCTGCGTGGCCGAAGGGCCGCTCCAAACTCTGCCCCTCACCGGTGCCGAACCCGTCCTGCGACACGTTGAAGCACTGCACCCTCAACAGCTGCGACATGCGTCCTCCTTGGGACTGACAAGCAACTTCTGACGGAACGCCCAGGCCAGGCGCCCCTTTGGGGAGGTAGTCGAAACAGTGGGGAGATTCTTGCGGTCGGTACCGCAAGAACGCGGCACCGGCGTCGACTCCATGGTGAACGGCGCCTCAGGGGTGCCGCCCGACCATCGAAGGAGACGACATGAAGTTCTTGTTGATCATGCACAACAACCCGCAGATCTGGGATGCGCTGACCGAGGAGGAGCGCAATGAGGTGATGAGGGGTCACGGCGCGTTCATGGAGACCGTCAAGAAGTCCGGGGAGATGATCAGCACCGTCGCGCTGGCCGACCCGTCGCAGAGCGCCGTGGTCAAGGTCCGGGGCGGCGTCCCGGCGGTGACGGACGGGCCCTACCTCGAGGCCAAGGAGTACCTCGGCGGCTACTACCTGGTGGAGTGCGACAGCAGGGAACGTGCTCTGGAGTTGGCCGCGCTCATCCCGGACGCCGGCGTCGCGGGCCTGGGCATCGAGGTCCGGCCCGTGGTCCACGTGGACACGGCAGACGACTGAGCACGCGGTGAAGTTCCTGCTGAATCTCTACCTGAACGCGGCGGACCCACCGGGGCAAGGGTCTGACCATGAGGACTTCCTGGCAGCCGCCGGGCAGGCAGGGGAACTGATCAGTGCCCACGCCTTCGCCGATCCTTCCATCAGCGCCGCCATACGGGTCAGGCGCGGCGTGGTGACGGTGACCGACGGCCCGTACCTACAGACCTCGGATCATGTCGCCTGCCAGTACGTGGTGGACTGCGAGAGCCGGGAGCGTGCCGTCGAACTGGCCACCCTGCTATCGAGCGGTCAGACCTGCGGCGTGGAGGTACGGCCACTGATGGACTCGGCCGGGATGGAGATGTGAGCGCGTCCGAACGCCTCGAGGACCTGCTGCGTGAACTGGCGCCGCAGGTCCTCAGCGTGCTCCTGCACAGGTACGGCGGGTTCGAGGAGTGCGAGGACGCGGTCCAGGAGGCGTTGCTCGCGGCCGCGACGCAGTGGCCCGCCGAGGGCGTCCCGGAAAGCCCGCGGTCCTGGCTGGTGACCGTCGCCTCCCGCCGCCTGATCGACCAGGTACGCAGCGAGCAGGCCCGCCGCCGAAGGGAGGCCACCGCGGCGGTACGGGAGGCGCCGGACGCCGGCCTCGCGCCGGCCCCCGGCAGCGAAGGCCCCCGCGACCACGACGACACCCTCACGCTGCTGTTCCTGTGCTGCCACCCGGCGCTGACGCCCGCCTCCCAGGTGGCGCTCACACTGCGGGCCGTCGGCGGCCTCACCACCGCCGAGGTGGCGCGGGCATTCCTCATGCCGGAGGCCACCATGGCGCCGCGGATCAGCCGCGCCAAGCAACGGATCAAAGCCGTCGGCGCCTCATTCGAGATGCCGAGCGCCCAGGAGTGGGCCGACCGGCTGGACGCCGTCCTGCACGTGCTCTACCTGATCTTCAACGAGGGCTACACCGCCAGCTCAGGACCCGACCTGCACCGCGGCGAGCTCACCACAGAGGCGATCCGGCTCACCCGGATGGTGCACAGGTCCTTGCCGGATGACGGTGAAGTCGCCGGTCTTCTGTCGCTGATGCTGCTGACCGACGCCCGCCGCGCGGCCCGCACCGGCCCGGACGGCGCCCTCGTGCCACTGGCCGAGCAGGACAGGAACCTGTGGGACGCCGCCATGATCGAAGAGGGCACCGCGCTGGTCACCGACGGCATGTCCGCCTCACCCCTCGGCCCTTACCAGCTCCAGGCGGCGATCGCCGCGCTGCACGTCCAGGCGCCGCGGGCCGCGGACACCGACTGGGAACAGATCCGCATCCTGTACGGAATCCTCACTCGGATCGCGCCGAACCCGATGGTCACGCTCAATCACGCCGTCGCGGTCGCGATGACCCGCGGGCCCCAGGCCGGGCTCGAACTGCTGGAAAGCCTGGACGGCGACCCCCGGGTCGCCCGTCACCACCGTCTCCACGCCGTGCGCGCCCACCTGCAGGAGCTGGCCGGCGAGTACGCCGCCGCACGGGAGAACTACCGGCTGGCGGCCCGGCGTACCACGAGCCTTCCCGAACAGCGCTACCTGCGGGACAGAGCAGGCGAGCTGGACCGATGACAGCCGGCGGATGCTCCACGAAAGCGCCGCCCTAGCCGCCGAGATCCTCCCCCTCGACGTCGAAGACCATCTGCCCGCCGGCCGTGCCCCCGTCCTGCCCCGCAGGCACGCCCGGAGTCATACTGCTTCCCGGTCGACCAGACCCGTTCCTCGCGGCGGCTCCGGGTCAGGCGCCGGCGGCGCGCAGCAGCGCGGAGGCGAGCGCCGCGTCGAGCGCGCCGACGCCGGTGAGATCGGCCACCGTGATGGCCGTCGCGGACCTTTGCATCTGGCGCAAAAGCAGGGCTCCGGCCGCGATGTCGCAGTCCTGCGCCACCGCCCCCGCCCGTACCGCACGGCCGAAGTCCCCGTGGTGCAGGCACTGGTCGTGGTCGTCGGTCGCGATCGTCTCCGCACGGCGGAAGAGCGCCGGCGGCAGCTCGTTCTTGTGCGGCATGTCGGCGCCGATGCCGGTGACGTGCGCGCCGGGTCTGACCGCATCGGCCTCCAGCACCGGCGCGGTGGCGGGGGTGGTGGTGACGACGATGTCGGCGCCCGCGGCCTCCTCGGCGCCGGCCGGTTCGGCGTCGAGACCGTGCCCGCCCAGCCACTCGCACAACGCGGCCGCCTTGCGCTCGCTCCTGCCGCAGACCAGGACTTTGGTCAGGGGGCGCAGCATGGCCAGCCACCGCACCTGCAGCCTGGCCTGCTCGCCGGTGCCGAAGACGCCGAGCATGGCGGCCTCGGGCCTGGACATGGCATGCGTGATCAGGGCGCCCGCGGCGGCGGTGCGCCAGGCCGTCAGCCATCCACGGTCGTCGAGGACGGCGCGCACCTGGCCGGTGCGCGCGCTGAGCACGCATACCAGGCCGCTGTTCGTCGGCATGCCCAGCGCGGAATTGCGGTAGAAACCGGAGGCGATCTTGACGGTGAAGTCGTCTCCTCCGGCGATCCAGCCCGCCTTGACATGGCAGTCCCCCTCGGCCTCGGGGAACTCCATGTGCAGCGGCGGGGGCACGGTGGTGCGGCCCTCGGCGTGGGCGATGAGCGCGGCCCTGACGGTGTCGAGGACGACCCGCGGGCGCGCCGCCGCCTCGAGCTCCTCCAGCCCGAGCACGGGGACGGTCACCGGCGGCCTCGCAGCCACGCGGCGAAGGCGTCCAGGGCGGGCCCGGGGTCGCGGCGCCCGACACCGATGCGGAAGCGGTCGCCGGGTGTGGGCGTGAGCTCCGAACGGTAGATGCTCGCGGGAAGTAGCAGGACCCCTGCCTGCTCGACGAGCTCGGCGCAGAACCGCTCCACCCCGTCCGTGCCCAGGTAGCGGGGGTAGGCGACGCAGCCGCCGTCAGGCGCCCGCCACTCGAACAGCTCCCCGAACCCGGCGAAGAACGCGTCGAACGCGGGCAGGTTGGCGGCGATGACGGCGCGGTTGCGGTCCAGGATGCGATCGCGGGCCTTGACGGCGATCCTGGCCAGCACCTCGGACGGCGCCGCGTTGCAGATGGTCGTGTAGTGCTTGGCGCGTTCCAGTCGCGAGCGCACCTCCCTGTCGCGGCAGGCGATCCAGCCGAGCCTCAGCCCGGGCAGCCCCAGCGACTTGGAGGTCACGTTCAGCGACAGCGCCAGCTCCGACAGCTCCGCCGCCTGCGGCAGCGTGCGGGACGGATCGAGTTCCAGGCCGCGGTAGACCTCGTCGCTGAACAGGTGGATTCCGCGCTCGTCGCACAGCTGTGCCAGGCGGGCGAAGTCGGCCGCGTCGACGAGCGTTCCCGTCGGATTGTTGGGGAAGTTGACCGACAGCACGCGGGTGTTGGGGCGCAGCGCCGCGACGACCCGCTCCAGGTCCAGCGCCCAGTCCTTGTCCGGGTCCAGGGGCACGCCGCTGACCTCGCACAGCGACAGCGGGACGGTCTCGGCCGACTGGTAGTTGGGTGTGACGACCACGGCGTGGTCGGCCGGTCCGAGCAGGACGTGCATGGCCAGGTAGAGGGCCTCCTGGGCGCCGGTGAAGCAGATCACGTCGTCGGCGTCGACGTGGGCGTAGGTCTCGGCGATCGCCTGCCGGAGCGCGGGATCACCGAAGGTCTCGGTGTAGCCGAACGACAGCGTCTCCCAGGCACGCAGGTCCCCCGGGTCGGCCAGCGCAAGCAGCTCGGGCATGGTCATGGTCTGGGCGTCGGAGGCCGTCAGGTGGTGGCGGGCGGTGAACTCCCAGCGGGAGAAGTACGTCTCCAGCCGGAAGTCGGGCAGTCGGGTCACGAGTCGTTCCTCTGGGCTTTGAGCTCGGCGAGCAGGGCGTACAGGGTGGAGCGCGACACCTTGAGCGCGCCGGCGACGACCGGGGCGGCCCGCCGTACGGCGAACACTCCGGCCTGGTCGAGTTCGGTGAGGACGGCGAGCCGGTCCTCGCGTCCGAGACGGTCGACGGGGCGGCCGCGTTCGCGCACGAACGAGCCGACGACCTGGTGCACCCGCTCGGTCCAGTCCTGCTCGAACAGCGCTTCGGGGCGGGGCTGCGAGGGCGCGGCGAACCCGGCCAGCACGGCGGCCGCCTGCTCCAGCGGGGTGCGATCGAGGTTGACGCACAGCACGGCCGAGGGCCGTCCCTCCGCGTCCCTCAGCACCGCGCTGACCGAGGAGAGTCGCCGGCCGTCGGACAGCAGCTTCTGGTAGGGGCCGTAGACGTCGTGCGCCGACGGGTCCAGCCGGCCCAGCTCGCCCAGCAGCGACGGGTCGCCGGGCTCGCGCCTGCTCATCGGGTTCCACACGCCCAGCACGCGGTCGCTCGCGACGTCGTGCAGCACGACCTCGGCGTACGGTCCGAGCAGCAGGGCGATCGCCTGGCACACCGGCGACCAGGCCCGCACCCGCGGGTCCGCGCCGTCCGCTGTCGTCTCCATGGCTGGACTATACGTCCAGATTGGAAATCAAGTCCAGTCGGAGCTGAAGGAGGGCCGTGTCCCGGCGATCAGGGGGAACACCCGTCCGGTGGCGGGCACCAGCCACCCGGGCCGAGACGGAAGCTCGATCACGCTCGGAGAATTTGCCATTTTGGCAAGGAACTTTGCCCACTGACGGGTCCTCGGCCGACCATCTGCGGTGAATGGAGGCACACATGAACGCACAGACAGAACAGACAGGTGACGAGCGGCGCTACGACGTCGTGGTGGTAGGCGGTGGCGCCGCAGGGCTCAGCGGCGCGCTCACCCTGGCCAGAGCGCGCCGCACGGTCCTGGTGATCGACGCGGGACAGCCGCGCAACGCCCCGGCGGGGCACGTCCACGGCTACCTGGCGCGCGAGGGCGTCTCCCCCGCCGACCTGCTGGCCGCGGGCCGCGCGGAGGTGAGCGGCTACGGCGGTCAGATCGTCCGGGGCAGCGTCGTGGCGGCCGAGCGCGCGAGCGACGGCTTCCGAGTGCGGCTCGACGACGGCTCCTCCGTCGTGGCCGGCAGGCTGCTGGTGACCACCGGGCTGGTCGACGAGCTGCCCGACGTGCGGGGCCTGGCCGAACGCTGGGGCCGCGAGGTGCTGCACTGCCCCTACTGCCACGGCTGGGAGGTGCGCGACCAGGCCATCGGAGTCCTGGCCGACGGGCCGTTCGCCGTCCACCAGGCGTTGCTGTGGCGGCAGTGGAGCAGCGACGTGACCCTCTTCCTGCACACACAGGACGGCCTCGGCGACGACGAACGCGAGCAACTGGCCGCGAGGGACATCAGCGTGGTGGAGGGGCCGGTCGCGGCACTGGAGGTGAGCGACGACAGGCTCACCGGCGTCCGCCTGGCTGACGGCAGGGTGCTCCCGTGCGAGGCCGTCGTCGTGGCGCCGCGCCTCACCGCCCGTACCGACGTGCTGACCGGCCTCGGCCTGGAACCCACCGACCAGGAGATGGGCGGCCACGTGGTGGGCAGCTCCATCGCCGCCGACCCCTCGGGGGCCACAGCGGTGCAGGGGGTGTGGGTGGCGGGCAACGTGGCCAACCTGACCGAGCAGGTCATCGGCGCGGCGGGCGCGGGAGTGCGCGCGGGCGCGGCAATCAACGCCGACCTGATCGACGAGGAGACCCGCCAGGCCGTCGCCTCCCGCCGCCACCGCTCCCACCACCGCGCCCACGACCAGCGGGACGTCACCGAGCAGGAGTTCTGGGACAGCCGCTACGCCGGGAGCGACAGGATCTGGAGCGGCAACCCCAACGTCGCCCTCGTGCGCGAGGCCGCGGACCTGGAGCCCGGCACCGCTCTCGACCTGGGCTGCGGCGAGGGCGGCGACGCCGTCTGGCTCGCCGCGAGGGGCTGGCGCGTGACGGCCACCGACATCTCCCGCGTCGCCCTCGAGCGCGCCGCCGCGCACGCGAAGCAGGCCGGGGTCGCCGACCGGATCGACTGGCAGCAACACGACCTCGGCGCGTCCTTCCCCGAGGGCTCCTTCGACCTCGTCTCCGCGCACTTCCTGCACTCGCCCGGCGACATGCCGCGCGAGAAGATCCTCAGGTTCGCCGCCGCGGCGGTCGCGCCGGGCGGCGTGCTCCTGATCGTCGGGCACGCCGGCTTCCCCTCGTGGGAGCCGGAGCCGCACCCGGCGGTGCACCTCCCCACCCCGCAGGAGGTCCTGGAGTCGCTGGAGCTGCCCGAAGGACAGTGGGAGGTCCAGCGCTGCGAGGAGTACGAGCGCGAGCAGACCTCCCCCGACGGCCGTCCAGGCACCCGCCTCGACAACATCCTCAGAGTCAGGCGGACGGCCTAGCCTGCGCGCCTCGCGCGCCCTCGGGCGGCGCAGCAGGCGGCCCAGCGGATCGCCGAAGGGCCGTGGCGCTCACCCGAGCCGAGCAGCACGCCGACGCGGGCCTGGCCGGTTCCCGAGCGCTCGACGCAGTGCCGTACCAGCAGGTTGGTGACGCCCGGGACCAGGCCGACCGCGGCTGGCCGCACGCCCGATAGGACCATCGGCGCCCTTGTCCACCAACTCACCACGCGAGCCTGTCGAAACAGGCGCCCGACCTCGACGCCGCCCTCGACTGGGCTCGCAGGGCCACGCTGGCCTCCACCCTGCCCATCGAAGTCCGGCCGCTGCACGACTGAGATGTCGCAACTCGAAGGCGTCTTCCGCGAGGAGTACGGCCGCGCCGTCGCCGTCCTGGTCCGTGCCTTCGGCGACATCGACCTGGCCGAGGACGCCGTCCAGGACGCCTTCGCCGAGGCCACGAAGCGATGGCCGGCGGCGGGAACGCCGCCGAGCCCCGCGGGCTGGATCATCACCACCGCCCGCAACAGGGCCATCGACAGACTGCGCCGTGAGTCCTCACGCGACGAGCGCCACGCCCAGGCCGCCCTCATGGCGGCCACCGACGAAACAGACCAGGTGGAGGGGCCCGTGCGCGACGACAGGCTCCGCCTGATCTTCACCTGCTGCCACCCCTCGCTGGCCACCGCCGCCCAGGTCGCGCCGACCCTGCGCCTGCTGGGCGGCCTGACCACCGCCGAGATCGCCAGGGCCTTCCTCGTGCCCGAACCCACGATGGCCCAGCGGCTGGTCCGAGCCAAGGGCAAGATCCGCGACGCGCGCGTCCCCTATCGGATCCCGCGCGAGGCCGACCTGCCCGACCGGCTGCGCGCGGTGCTGTCGGTGCTCTACCTCATCTTCAACGAGGGATACGCCGCCGGCGCGGGAGACCGGCTGGTGCGCGAGGAGCTGTGCGCCGAGGCCATCCGGCTGGGCCGCCTGCTGGCCGAGCTCATGCCCGACGAGCCGGAGGTGTGGGGGCTGCTGGCCCTCATGCTCCTGCTGCAGTCGCGCCGCGCCGCCCGCACCACGCCCGACGGACGGCTGGTGCCGCTGGCCGAGCAGGACAGAGCCACGCCATCCGCGCCGACCTGCTGCGCCGCACGGGCCGCGACGCCGAGGCGCTGCGGGCGTACACGGCGGCGATCGAGCTCACCGCCAACGCCGCCGAGCGCGCCTTCCTGCGCACCAGGGCCGCGGCCGTCGCCCGATAGCCGACGGGGGCCGCCTGCGGTGGACGGGCCTCACTCCGGCATGTCGCACTGGTGCGCGATCGCCTCGCGCACCAGGCCGGCGACCGCCCCTGCCTGCCGCATCGCCGCATCGGCCGGCACCTCGCGCAGGTGGCGGCCCGACCCGAACAGGAGGTCGTGGGGATCCTCCAGCAGCGCGCCCTTGTGGAAGATCAGCTTCACCCCCTTCTTCGTCGCCGCGATGCCGCACAACCAGTGGTGCCAGTTCCCCTCGACGGTGAACGTCAGCCGCCCCCACTTGATGGACTGCTCCAGCCGGGGGTCGGCCTCCCGAACCACCTGGTCGAGCTCCTCCACCTGGCCACGCAGCGGCGCGTCCAGGCCGTCGAGCCACTCGCGAACGTCCCGTGTCTCGGCCATGCGCCCATCGTCGCACGCGTCCTTGACAAGAAAAGTTGTCGGTGAGAGAGTGGAGCCATGTTCGACGTGACGGTGATCGAGGACCCGGCAGCCGCCGAGGCATCGCTGGACCCGATCAGGGCCAGGATCCTGGCCGAGCTCTCCCAGCCCGGCTCGGCCACCATGCTGGCCGCCAAGGTCGGCCTGCCCCGGCAGAAAATCAACTACCACCTCAAGACCCTCGAACGGCACGGCCTGGTCGAGCTCGTCGAGGAACGCAGGAAGGGCAACGTCACCGAGCGCGTCATGCGCGCCACCGCCTCCTCCTACGTCATCTCCCCCCGCGCCATGGCAGGCGTCGCACCAGACCCCAGCCGCGCCCCCGACCGGCTGTCGGCCCGCTGGCTGCTGGCCATCGCCGCCAGACTCGTCAGCGACGTCGGCACCCTCATCACCGGCGCGGCCAAGGCCCGCAAACGCGTCGCCACCTTCGCCATCGACGGCCAGGTCCGCTTCGCCAGCGCCGCCGACCGCGCCGCGTTCGCCGAGGAGCTCGCCACCGCCGTCACCACCCTCGTCGGCAAGTACCACGACGACACCGCCGAAGGCGGCCGCACCCACCGCGTCATCCTCGCCGTCCACCCCACCGTCGACCCCGACACCCAGGAGTCATGACATGTCGCACGAGTTCGAGCTCCACCACGAACTCTCCGTCGAGGCGAGCCCCGAGCAGGTCTGGGAGGCCATCGCCACAGGACCCGGCATCGACTCCTGGTTCATGGGCCGCACCCAGGTCGAAGAGGGCGTCATCCGCACCGCCTTCGGCGGCTACACCCCCGAGAACACCGTCACCGCCTGGGAGCCTGGCAAGCGACTGGCCGCCACCAGCGAGCCCGCCGACGACGGCCGCTTCGTCGCCTACGAGTTCCTCATCGAGGGCCGCGCCGCCAGCAGCACCGTCGTCCGCGTCGTCACCAGCGGCTTCCTGCCAGGCGACGACTGGGAGACCGAGTTCGAGGCCATGAGCACAGGACTGGCCCTGTTCTACGCCACCCTCGCCGAATACCTCACGCACTTCGCCGGCCGTACGGCCGTCCCCGTCACCGCCCACGGACCAGCGGACTTCGACGACCTGCGCACCGCCCTCGGGCGGCCCGCCACCGGCGACACCCTCACCCTCACCCCGCCAGGACAGCGGCCGACCGAAGGCGTCGTCTACTTCACCAACTCCCAGACCGTCGGCATCCGCACCCGCGACGCGATGTACCGCTTCGTCAACGGATTCGGCGGCGGCACCTTCGCCCAGCACCACCTGTTCACCCCCGGCGCCGACCCCGACGAGGCCGACCGCGCCTGGACGGGCTGGCTGGCCGACCACACCTCCTGACCCACCCCTCCTGCGCGCGGGCGCCCCCGCGCGCAGGAGCACTTCCCCCACCCTTCCCGGGAGCCCTCCATGAACAAGGTCATGTCCGCCGACGGCACCGCCATCGCCTACGACCGCAGGGGCAGCGGCCCCGCGCTCATCCTCGTCGACGGCGCCATGTGCTGGCGCGCCCAAGGCCCCAGCGGCCCCCTCGCCGACCTGCTCGAACAACACTTCACCGTCTACACCTACGACCGCAGGGGCAGGGGCGAAAGCCACGACGCCACCACCTACCAGGTCGAGCGCGAGATCGAGGACCTGCGCGCCCTCATCGAGGAGGCCGGCGGCGCCGCGCACGTCTACGGCATCTCCTCCGGCGCCGCCCTCGCCCTCGAAGCCGCCAACGCCGGCCTCCCCATCTCCAGCCTCGCGCTCTACGAGCCGCCCTTCATCGTCGACGGCACCCGCCCACCCGCCCCGGCCGACCTCCTCACCCGGACACAGACGCTCCTGGCCTCGGGAAAGCGCGGCGACGCCGTCAAACTCTTCATGACCAAGGGCGTCAACCTGCCCGGCCTCGTGGTCGCGCTGATGCGCTTCATGCCGGCCTGGAGCAAGCTCAAGAGCGTCGCCCACACCCTGGCCTACGACCTCACCATCATGGGCGAGCGCCAGCTCGGCCACCCGCTCCCCACCGACCGCTGGACCGCCCTCACCATGCCGGCCCTGGTCGCCGACGGCGCCAAGAGCCCCACCTGGATCCGCAACGGAGCCAGGCAGCTGGCCGACGTCCTGCCGGGCGCCGAACACCGCACGCTCCCCGGCCAGACCCACATGGTCAAGCCCGAGGCGCTCGCCCCCGTCCTGACCGCCTTCTTCTCCGGCCACGACGTCCCGCCCCACCCGGCAGCGTGATCCTCCGCGCCTGGTATTTTGTCGGGTCGTGTCTGACTACCTGCGCGAACTCTTCTCCCTCAGCGGACGCACCGCCCTGGTCACCGGCGGCAGCTCCGGCATCGGCTACGCCATCGCCGAGGCCCTCGGCAGGGCGGGAGCCGACGTGGTCATCGCCGCCCGCAGGGAGAAGGAACTCAGGCAGGCCGCCGACCGGCTGCGCTCCCACGGCGTACGCGCCTCATGGATCAGCGCCGACCTCGGCCGGCGCGCCGACCTCGAGCGGGTCATCGCCGAGGCGGGCGACATCGACATCCTCGTCAACGACGCGGCCAACAACATCCGCAAACCCATGGCGCAGCTCACCGAAGACGACTACGAGCAGACGATCGCCGTCAACCTGACCGCGCCGTACCTGCTCGGCCAGCACTTCTGCCCCCTGATGGCCGCCCGGGGCTGGGGCAGGGTCATCAACATCGGCTCCCAGCAGACCATCAGCGCCTTCGGCGACAGCGGCGTGTACGGCGCCGCCAAGGCCGCCATCGCAGGGCTCACCCGCTCGCAGGCCGAGGCGTGGTCCCGCCACGGCGTGCTGATCAACACGATCATCCCCGGGTTCGTGCTCACCCCGCTCACCGAGCCCGCCCAGTCCATCCCCGGAAGAGTCGAGGAGCTCGCCGCCCGCCACATGGTCGGGCGCAACGGCGTGCCGGCCGACTTCGGAGGGGCCGCGGTCTTCCTGGCCAGCGACGCTTCCGCCTTCGTCACGGGCCAGCTGCTCTTCGTCGATGGCGGCTTCTCGGTTCACTGACGGGGGTCCTGAACCCGCCCAGGCCCTTTACAAAGTAGATCTGGTCGGGACGGCCGGGCCCACCCCTCGCGCCTGAGAGGTGGTGAGGGCGTCGAGCAGGCCGGGGAAGGCCTCGTCCATCTCGGCGCGGCGGAGCGCGTTCATCCGCGAGGTCCCCACGTAGTACTGCCGGATCAGGCCCGCCTCGCGCAGCACCTTGAAGTGGTGGGTGGCGGTGGACTTGCTGACCCGCATGTCGAAGCCCCCGCACTTGATGTCCTCAACGGCCGCCTCGAGCTGCGTGACGATGCTGCGGCGCACCGGATCGACGAGGGCCTCCAGTATCCGCTGGAGGTCGAACTGCGGCACCTCGGGGTGCGGAGGCGTACGTCCCATGAGCCAATAGTACGACACCCATCAAAGTTTGACAGCCATCGTACTTTTAGCCGACAGTGGAGCGCGTTGACGACGAGCGAAGGACGGCGCCATGGCAAGGACTGTGCGGTTCCACGAGATCGGCGGGCCCGAAGTGATGCGGCTGGAGGATCTGGAGACCGGCGAGCCGGGACCGGGCGAGGTGCGCATCAGGGTGGAGGCGATCGGGGTCAACAGGGCTGAGGCGCTGTTCCGGCGCGGTGAGTACATCGAGCAGGTGAAGCGCTTCCCCGCCAGGCTCGGCGCCGAGGCGGCAGGGGTGGTCGAGGCCGTCGGCCCCGGCGTGACCGGGTTCGAGGAGGGGCAGGCGGTCAGCAGCGTGCCCGCGTTCTCGCAGAACGACTACGGCGTCTACGCCGAGCAGGCGATCGTCCCCGCGGCCGCACTTCTGCACCGGCCCGACGGCGTGGACGCGGTGTCCGGTGCCGCCGTGTGGATGCCCTACCTCACCGCGTACGGCGCGCTGGTGGAGGTGGGCGGGATGCGACCGGGCGATGTGGTGGCGCTGAACGCCGCCTCCAGCAGCGTCGGCCTGGCCGCGATCCACACCGCGAACCGGGTGGGCGCCACACCGATCGCCATCACCCGCACCAGCGAGAAGAAGGAGCGGTTGCTCAAGGAGGGCGCGGCCGAGGTGATCGTCTCCGACGAGGAGGACGTAGCCGCCAGGCTGCTGGACCTGACCGGCGGCAAGGGGGTGGAGTACGTCTTCGACGCCGTCGCGGGGCCGGGCGTGACCGACCTGGCGCGGGTGGTGGCTCCCGGTGGCACGCACTTCCTGTACGGCGGGCTGAGCGGGCAGCCGACGCCCTACCCGGGATTCACCCTCGGCATGCCCGCCCTCAACATGCGCACCTACACGGTGCTGGAGACCACGAAGGACCCTGTGCGGCTACGCCGGGCGGCGGCGTTCGTCGCCTCGGGCCTGCGCAACGGGGCCTTCCGCCCGGTGGTGGACCGACTGTTCCCGCTGGAGGAGATCGTGCAGGCGCACCAGCACATGGAGTCCAACACCCAGTTCGGCAAGATCGTGGTCACCGCCGCTCGCTGACCGCAGCGCGGAAGACGGCCGGGGTCTGGCGAGAGCGTCGTCGCTCTCGCCGCCCGGCCCCACGCTGCCGTACGGCTCCTCGCCCGCGGCGGACTCCATGGTGCCCCTAACCCCGAAGCGGCAGCGCGGCGAGCGTGCCGACCAGGGGCGCCAGCTCCGGCAGACCCTCCGCCTGGCGCAGGGCGTCGGCCAGCGAGGCGTCATGGGTCGGGCGCGCCCGCTCCAGCGCGGCCCTGCCCTCGGCGGTGAGCTCGGTGTAGATGCCCCGGCGATCGTCGGGGCACAGATACCGCTGCAGCAGCCCGCGCTGTTCGAGCCGGGTCACCAGCCTGGTGGTGGCCGAGCGGCTCAGCACCACGGCCCCGGACAGCTGGTTCATCCGCAGGTGGAAGCCGTGCTGGCGGGCCAGCACGTCCAGCACGCTGTACTCGCTCACCGACAGGTCGTGCTCGCGCTGCAGCGCCCGCTCGAGCGTGTCCTCGATCCGCGCGTGCAGCGCCGCCAGCGTGCGCCACCCCTGCGCGCGAGCCTCGGCGGCGTCGTCATCGATCTCCACAGGCTTCACCCCTCCTTGCGAACGACTCTTGCATGGGGCACTATTGCCTATGCAACATGACGCGTTAGCAACTATCGCGGACGCTGCTGATTGCGGACGCTGCAGATCAGTCTAGCGCCGCGTCCGTCTTGGGGGACTGGCATGACTTCGACCGCTGTAGTTCAACGTAACGGCCGGGCGGCGACCGCCGAGGATCTGGCGCCGCTGGCCTTCGCGGGCTATGCCCACTTCACCGCCATGCAGGTGCGCGGGGGCCAGGTCCGCGGCCTCGACCTCCATCTGGAACGGCTGCGGACGGCCTCGATGGAGCTGTTCGGCCGGGCGCTGCCCGACGATCGGGTACGGTCCCACCTGCGGGCGGCGATCGAGGCAGGCCCCGCCGACCTCTCGCTGATGGCGACGGTCTACTCGCCCGCGGGCGAGTTCACCGTGGCCGGGGCCGAGGTGGAGCCCGAGGTTCTCGTCCGTACCGGACCGGCCGCGTCCGGCCCCGCGGGCCCGCTGACACTGACGACGGTCGAACACGAACGGGCTCTGCCTGCCGTGAAGCACGTCGGCGAGGTGGCCAAGACGTACTTCCTCCGCCAGGCCGTCGCACAGGGCTTCGACGACGCCGCCTTCGTCGACCGGCAGGGCCGGCTCAGCGAGGCGACGATCTGGAACCTGGCCTTCTGGGACGGCGCCGCGGTGGTGTGGCCCGAGGCCGAGATGCTCGCCGGGACCACGATGGGCATCGTCCGCAGGCAGCTGGATCGCCTGGGCGTCCCGCAGCGCGTCCAGGAGGTCACGCCCGCCGACCTGCCGGCGTTGGCCGGAGGTGTGGTCATGAACTCGTGGACACCAGGGGTGGCGGTCCACCGCATCGGCTCGGTGCCCCTGCCTGAGGCGCCGTCCTTCCTGGAGCTGCTTCACCGGGCCTACCGGGCCGAACCACTCACCTCGCCGTGAACGCGTGAGCGCCGCCGGGGGTGTCCGATCGGACGACGCTCATCGCCGCGGCGAGGTCCCGGCAGCGCCTGCCGCCTGCGGTGGTGCGGCCACGGCGGTCGCTCGTCTGCCCGGCATGCCGAGCGCGACGAGCACGCCGACGAACGCGAGCACGGCTACCGCGCCCATCGCCGCCGCGAAACCCGCGCTGAACTCCTCGGCCGACGCGTAGCCGCCGGCGCTCGCGAAGACGGCGACCGAGACCGCGACACCGAACACCCCACCGAAGATCCGTAGCATCATGAACGCGCCGGACGCCTGACCGATCTCCTGTGGTCGCACCGCTCCGACCACCGCCTTCTGCGCCGCCGGCATGGCCATGGTCAGTCCGGCACCGCCGACGATCAGCGCGGGCACGATCTCGAGATAGCTCGTGTCCGTGTCGGCGACCATGGCGATCCAGCCCATGCCGAGAGTCTGGAGCAGCAGCCCGCCGACCACGAACGTCCGCTCGCCGACCTTGTCGGCCAACCGGCCGGCGATCGGCGCGCACACCATCAGCGTCGCGGTCCACGGCATCAACCGCAGGCCGGCGCCGAGCGGCCCTTGCCCTTGTACGGTCTGGAAGTACTGCGCGAGGAAGAACATCGTGCCGTACAGCGAAGCGAACACGAGGAAGTTGGCCGGGTTGGCCGTCGCGAACGCCCTCAACCGGAAGAACCGCATCGGCAGCATCGGCGCCTTCGTGCGCTGTTCCCACAGCACGAAGGCGGCCACCAGCGCGACACCGAGCACCATCGCGCCCAGCACCTCCGCGCTCCCCCAGCCCGCCGCGTTCCCTCGGACCAGACCCCACACGATGCCGAACGCGCCCAAGGTCACGAGCACGACCCCGACCAGGTCGAGCCGGCTGTTCGGGCCGACGCTCTCCTCGACGCGCCGCGCCGTGAGGACGATGGCGATCGCCCCGATCGGCAGGTTCAGCCAGAAGATCCACTGCCAGGCCAGCCCCTCGGAGACGACGCCACCGACGAACGGGCCGCTGAACGTCGCCAGCCCGGTGATGCCCAGATACAGCCCCATCGCCCTGCCCCGCTGCTGCGGCGGGAACATCGCACTGATCAGGGTGAGCGACAGCGGCAGCACCATCGCGGCACCGACACCCTGCAACGCCCGGGATGTGATGAGCGTGCCGATGTCCGGGGACAGCGCGCACCCCACCGACGCGACGGTGAACCCCGCCAGCCCGACGGCGAACATGCGGCGGCGGCCGAACCGGTCACCCAGCGCCGCTCCGGTCAGCAGCAGGACCGCGAACGTCAGGTTGTAGGCGTTGACGGTCCACTCGAGTGCTTCGAGCGATGCCGTCAGATCCTGCCGGATCGTGCTCAGCGCCGTCGTCACGACCAAGCTGTCCAGGGCCATCATGAACGACGCCAGTGAGGCGAGCGCTAACACCCATGCCTGCTTGGACGTCATCCGTCCCCCGTCGGTGGTCACCGATTCTCCTTCTGCTCAGGTCTTCTCGAGATGCAAGGGCGGCTCCTCGCGCCCCTGCGCGTGCTGTCCCTGCGCCGGGTCTCCATCCACACGCCGCCGATCAGGTGCGGAGCGATCGTGGAAGTCCGAAGACCGGCAGAAGCGAGTTGTCCAGAAACCGTGTCAGCGCGGTGATCCGGTCGCCGGTCAGAGTCAGTACGAGCACTCCGTGCGCGTGCAGGATCGGCGTCCTCGGGTCACGTATGTAGCAGCCGAACGCCGGTTGACCGTTCGCCCGCGTCGGGATCAGCACGTGCCGGCGGCCGTTGCGCAGCGCGACGGTGGCCAGGAAGTGCCGGACGGCGTCCACGCCCTGGTATTCCAGCGGCAGCGGCGGCATCGTCAGCCACGCGTCGTTCGTCAGCATGGCCACGATCGCGTCAACGTCTCCGGCCTCGAACGCGCGGGTGAAGTCGTCCACGATCCGGCGTTCCTGCGGCGAGTCGGGCAGCGGAGCGCTTTCCCGACCGGGACCCGGCAGCTCATGCGCCAGCGCCCCCCGTGCTCGTTTCAGCGCGCTGGTCACCGCGTTCTCCGTCGTGTCGAGCATGTCCGCCACCTCGACGGCCCGGAATCCCAGGACGTCCCGCAGCACCAGGACGGCTCGTTGCCTCGGGGGCAACTGCTGCAGTGCTGCCAGGAACGCCAGCGACACCGACTCCCTGACCTCGTATCGCGCCTCAGGTCCAGGCGTGCGGTCGGCGATCTGGTCGAGCAGCACATCGGGGTACGGCTCCAGCCAGCTCGGTTCCGCTCGGCGGTGCGACGGCTCGGGAAAGGGGACTTCCGGCTGGTAGGACGCGTACTCGTGCGGACGACGGGCGCCGGCCCGCAGGACGTTGAGACAGCGGTTGGTCGCGATCCGGTAGAGCCACGTCCGTACCGACGCGCGCTCCTCGTAGCCGCCGATCCCGCGCCATGCCGCCAGCAACGTCTCCTGCAGCAGGTCCTCGGCGTCCTGCACCGAGCCGAGGATGCGGTAGCAGTGCACCTGGAGCTCACGCCGGTACGGCTCGACGAGCCCGCGGAACGCCTCACCGTCTCCTCGCCGCGCCAGCGCCAGCAGATCCTCGGCCGAGCGCCGGTCATGGGCCGGGGCATCGCTCTGCCCGGCCGGCGGCATCCCTCGCATGGTGGCTCCTTCTCGCTTGTGGTTCCTCTCGAATGGATGGACACCGCCGATGCCGGAAACTGGTCGGCCTGCGCCCGGATTCCGCTGTTCCTGTCCTCCTCGGCCCTTTGACTCCAGACCATCGGCGTCGTCACGGCAGCGGAGGAGAGGGGGCGGTGCGTGGGGAGCCGGGTGATCGGCGCTGTGCGACCAGGTGCGGACCCGCGCCGGGGGGCTGCCGAGACCGCTCGGCGACGAGGCCGGCCTGGATGACACCAAGGCGGCAGCCGACATCGCACGGCAGGAGTCGGAGGTGGCCCTTTCAGGGCATCAGGGGCAGGCGGCCCACGATCTTGTCGACGCGGTTGCGGGGGCCGACGATGCTGACGGCGTAGTAGTCGAGGTCCTCGGCCGCGCTCTCCTTCACGGTGTGGAGGTAGTCCGCGTAGACGCGGGTGTGCTGCGCGGCGGAGGGCATGTCGGCCACGAAGCAGCCGTCGGCCGCTGCCGCTCTGGAGCGGACGGCACGCAACGTGGCCGCGTCCGCGACGAGGATGGAGCAGCCCGCCCAGGGCAGCCCCGGGTGCGCGCAGCCGTCCGCGTCGACAGCGTCCTCCCCCAGCAGACCGGTCACCGCACTCGAGGTCGCGGCCGCCGCACAGACGGCGGCGTTGACCGCGCGACCTGCGGGCAGGCCCTCGTCGACCACGATCACCCATTTGAGGCGTGCCGCCCGAGTCGGCAGGGCCGGGTCCCTCTCCTCCGGCGCGAAGCCGACGACCTCTGACGTGATGCCAAGATCGGTCATTTCTTCATCCTTTGCTCACTCATACGGACTATGACCGATACGCTATAGAGATATACGAAGAGCTAACAAGAGATCCGTACTTGTATCGGACAGCACTGGATTTTGGTGGTCATGGACGAACTTGATAAGGCGATCCTGCGGGAACTGCAGTCAGATGCGCGGAAGACCAACCGCGATCTCGCCGCCGCGGTGGGCGTCTCGCCGACGACGGCGCTCGATCGCACCCGCGCCCTGCGGCAGCGGGACATCATCCGCGGAGCGATCCTCGACGTGGACCTCGCCGCGATCGGACGCCCGGTCCAGGCTCTCATCGCGATCCGGGTACGCCCGCCGTCGCGACGCAACATCGAGGGCTTCCGCAACTGGGTCAGCGAGCTGCCCGACACGCTCGGCGTCTACGTGACGACAGGGACCGAGGACTTCATCGTGCACGTCGCGGTCCCCGACAACGCCAGCCTCTACGCGTTCGTCATCGACAAGCTCACCGAGCGCCCCGAGGTCGCCGACGTCCGCACCTCGATCGTCTACGAGCACATCCGCAACCACCAGATCGCGCCCGTCACCCCATGAGCATCCATCACGACGCCGGCACCAACACTCCCGGCGCCCGGTCCGGCGCGGCTGACGCGCGCACGTTGACCACGGCCCGCCTGACGCTCCCACCGTGGCACGCGCGCTTCGCGGACGACCTACTTGCGCCTCTCCCGCGACGAGCGCGTGATGCGCCACATCGGCAGCGGGCCGTGGACGGTCGAGTACGCCAGGCAACGGCACCGCCACGCGCTGCAGCAGTGGCGAGAGGAGGGCTTCGGCATACGCGCGATCCTGCGCGGCGAGCGCTTCGCGGGCCCGGTCTCGCTCGCCTCCTGCACGCTGCCCGGCGCGGCTGAGCCCGCACGGGAGATCGGGTGGTGGATCGACCCCGCGGCCTGGGGCAAGGGCATCGCGACCGAGGCGGCGACAGCCGTCCGAGAAGAAGCGGTCCTGCCGGGCGCCGCCACCCTCGTCGCGCGCCACCACCCGGCCAACGGGGCATCCGGACGGATCATGACCAAGTTGGGCATGCACCTGCACGACGACGGCACCGACCGCTACGGCCACCCCTGCCGCGTCTACATCCTCCCCCCTGCGACCCCATCACGCCGGCTAGCCCGGCCGATCGGACGCGGCGAGTCAGCGCGCTCCAGCCCAGGCCGGCCGCACCGCCTCCCGAAACGGAGGCCGGTTCCGCTACCGGCACCTGGCCGGCCACGATATCCACGTCCGGCTCGACGACCCATCGCCGCGCAGGTCGGTGGCGCACTCGGCGACGCGGTCAACGGAGTCGTGTGCTTCGCCTCCCTCGCGCCGGCAGCGCCTGTCAGGAGGGAACGATCACTTGCGTCTGACCTGACGCACGCCCTCCCCCTCGTGCCACATGTCGATCACCAGCTGGTCGCCCTCCACCCGCGTCCAGACCGCCTCCGTGAGGTCGACCCTGAACAGGTGCGGCCCCTCCCCCGGCAGCTCGAACCTGGACAGCACCTCGGGGTCGGTGACCTCCAGCGCCCGCCCCGCGATCTTCGCATCGCCCTGCCAGCGCGAAGGATCGTCGTCATCGGGCGTCGTCGGCGCGGCGTGCAGCGCCATCCTGGGGTCACGCCGCAGGTCGAACGCCTTCATCGCCCCCGGCATCGACCCCAGCCACATCTCCCCGCCCTTGAAGTCGACCTCCGTGGCGCTGATGCGCGGGGAGCCGTCCTTGCGGATGGTGGCCATCGTCTTGTGCTTGTGCGCGTCGAGCAGCCCCCGAACGGTCGCCGCCAGCGCGGGTGCCTGTGTCTCGAACTCCTGCCACGAACTCATGCGGGACATCATCCTCGACGCCACCGACAGTTCGGACGGCGGCGCGCGGACAGGTCAGCGCTCGGGCCGACCTGACCACCGTCGTTCCAGCCTGTGGCGGGGTGCGGACAGGTCAGTGCTCGGGCGACCTGACCACCGTTCCAGCGTGTGGCGGGGGGCGAAGACACCCGACCTCGCGGCTGCCCGGGCGCGCCAGAGGCAGGCTGTCCGCTTTACTGGAGAACGTGCCGGTCTGACACAATCTCCGGGTGATCCCGCGCGGGGCCAGGGTGGCCGTCTCGTTCTTCTTCGCCCTTCTCGGCATCGTCTCCGGCGTATGGGCGGCCCGCATCCCCACCGTCAAGCAGTCGCTGCACCTCAGCGACGGACAGCTCAGCCTCGGTCTGCTCGCCGTCGCCGTGGGTCTGGTCATCGGCATGCAGTTCGCGGGCAGGATCACCGACCGTCTCGGCAGCGCCAGGGTCGTGGTCCCGGCCGGCGTCACCTGCGCTTTGGCGATGATCCCGCCGGGCTTCGCCCCGAACCTCGCCGTCCTGATCGTCACCCTGTTCCTGTGGGGACTGCTCAACGCCTCACTCGACGTCTCCATGAACACCCACGCGGTCGAGGTGGAGCGGGCGTACGGCAGGCCGCTCATGTCGTCCTTCCACGGCATGTTCAGCGCGGGAGGACTGCTCGGCGCGGGCGCGGGCGCGCTGTTCGCCTGGCTGGAGGTCTCCCCCGGCCTCACCTTCGCCGCCGTGACGGTCCCGCTGGCCGTGCTCGCCGTCCTGGCCCGCGGAGCGCTGCTGCCCTCGGCCCCCTCCCACCACGAGGACGGCCCGCGCAGGCGGGTCAGCTGGCACGGCAAGGTGCTGTTCATGGGCGCCATGGCCTTCGCCGGGCTGGTCGGCGAAGGCGCGGCAGGCGACTGGAGCGCGGTCTACCTGCACGAGGACCTGGGCACGGGGACCGGGCTCGCGGCGATAGGCTTCGCCGTCTTCTCCACCACGATGACCGTGGGCAGGTTCGCGGGAGACCGGCTGGCTATGCGGTTCGGCCCTGTCAGGCTGGTGCGCTGGTCGGGACTGCTGGCCGCGATCGGGCTGGGCGGGGCGTTGCTGGCCGCGCATCCCGTCGCGGCGATGGCCGGGTTCGGGCTGTTCGGATTCGGCCTGTCCACACTGGTGCCGCAGGTGTTCTCCGCGGCGGGCAACCACGACCCCGCACGGGCCGGCGAGGCCATCGCTCAGGTGGCGACGCTGGGATACGCCGGGCTCATGCTCGGTCCCGTGATCATCGGCGGCGCGGCCGAGCTGGTCGGGCTGCCGCTGGCTCTGGGCATCCCTGTCGTGCTGTGCCTGTTCATGTCGCTGTCGGCGGTGTCACTCCGGCCCGCCGCCTTTACAAAGTAGATCCGGCGGATGCAGGCGAAACCGTGCACGTGGTGCCGGCGAGGACGAGGGCGCAGCAGGTAGAGCGGCAGCAGCGGGCGGTGGGCATCGGCTTCGAGGACGGTTTCCTGCGTGAGCGGTGGTCCGACGGCGGGCACGTCGACACCGGCAGGGTGCTGGTGTGGGAGCCGGGCAGGCGGCTGGTCTGGGCCGACCTGCTCCACGCCGGAGGCACGATGGAGGTGGAGGTCGGCTTCACCGCCGTGGAGGACGGCACCGAGGTCTCGCTCGAGCACCGCGGCCTCGACACGCTGCCGCCTCCCGTGGCCGGCCGGATCAGGCTGGGCTACTCGTGGCAGGTGGCGCTGGGCTGGTTCGCTAGATTCCTCGGCTGAGCAGCCCGCGCCCGCCGTGCTTCTTGTGCACGGCCTGCTTGCTGACGCCGATCGCGTCGGCGATGACCGACCAGGCCAGGCCCGCGACCCTCGCGCGGCGGACCTGGACCGCCTCCATGCGCTCGATCTCGCGGCGCAGGGCGGCCGTCGCCCGCAGCGCCGTCAGGGGGTCGTCGTCCTCCGTCTGCCGCGCCAGCGTGGCCAGGTCGTTCGTCATGGGTTCACGCTATCTGGACTCCACCACCAGCCGCACGCCCAGAGCGATGAGCACGACGCCCGAGATCTGTTCCAGCCTGCGCCGTACGGCGGGCCGCCCCAGCACCGCCCTGGCCTTGGCGACGGCCCAGATGACCCCGGCGTACCAGACGGTGTCGACCAGCACCCACACCACGGCCAGCGTGACCAGCGTGAGCGGCACGTTCTGTCCCTGCGGCACGAACTGCGGCAGGAACGACATCGCGAACACCGCCGCCTTCGGGTTGGCGAGGCAGGTCCCGAATCCGGCCAGGAAGGACCTGCGCGCGCCGTCGACCGGCTTGACCTCGATCTCGGTGTGGTCCTTGCGGCGCAGCGACTGCACGCCCATGTACAGCAGGACGAGGGCGCCGACCACGCGCATGATGTCGTAGGCGAGCTCGGAGGCCAGCACGAGCGCCGACAGGCCGAAGGCGGCGGCCAGCGCCCACAGCAGGATGCCCGCCTCGTTGCCCAGCATGGCCGCCAGGCCTGAGCCGCGTCCCGCTCTGACGGTCTGGCGCAGGATGACGGCGGTGCTGACGCCGGGGACCATGGCCACCAGGACGCAGGCGCCGATGAATGCGATCAGATACATGAACCGATCCTGGCCACGACCACGAGGGCGGGGCAAGGGGATTACCGCTCGACCGCTCCCGCGATCTCCTCGAGCGCGGCGGGGTCCTCGATGGTGGAAGGGATGCTGTACTCCTCGCCCGCGGCGATGGCGCGCATCGTGCCGCGCAAGATCTTGCCCGAGCGGGTCTTGGGCAACCGGCCCACCACCACCGCCCTCTTGAAGGCCGCCACCGGGCCGATCCTCTCGCGGACGAGCGCGACGAGCTCGGCCTCGATCTCGTCCGCCGCGCGCCCGGCTCCTGCCTTCAGCACCACGAAGCCGACAGGCAACTGCCCCTTCAGCGAGTCGGCCACGCCGATCACCGCGCACTCGGCCACGTCGGGGTGGGTGGCCACGACCTCCTCCATGGCGCCGGTGGACAGCCGGTGTCCCGCCACGTTGATGACGTCGTCGGTCCTGCCCATGACGAACAGGTAGCCGTCCTCGTCGAAGTAGCCGCCGTCGCCTGTGAGGTAGTAACCGGGGAAGCGTGAAAGGTAGGCGGCGTGGAAGCGCTCGTCGTCGCGGTAGAGGGTGGGCAGGCAGCCGGGCGGCAGCGGCAGCTTGATCACCACCGCGCCCTCGACGCCCGGCGGGCACTCCCGGCCCTCAGGGTCCAGGATCCGCACGTCGTAGCCGGGGACCGGCTTGGTGGGCGAACCGGGTTTGATCGGCAGCGTCTCGATGCCGACGCAGTTGGCGGCGATCGGCCAGCCCGTCTCCGTCTGCCACCAGTGGTCGATGACCGGCACGCCGAGCAGGTCGCCTGCCCAGTGGTAGGTGTCGGGGTCGAGCCGCTCCCCCGCGAGGAACAGGTGGCGCAGGTCGTGCTTGCGCAGGTAGGACCCGGTGGGGTCCTCCTTCCTGATGGCGCGGATCGCGGTCGGCGCGGTGAACAGCGTCCGCACGTCGTGCTCGGCCACCACCCGCCAGAACGCGCCGGGATCGGGGGTGCCGACCGGCTTGCCCTCGTAGAGCACGCTCGTGCATCCGGCCAGCAGCGGCCCGTAGACGATGTAGGAGTGGCCGACCACCCAGCCGACGTCGGAGGCGGCCCAGAAGACCTCGCCCGGCGCCGCGCCGTAGACGTGGCTCATGCTCCAGTGCAGCGCGACGGCGTGGCCGCCGTTGTCGCGGACCACGCCCTTGGGGGCGCCGGTGGTGCCCGAGGTGTAGAGGATGTAGAGCGGGTCGGTCGCGGCCACGCTGACGCAGCCCGCGGGCTCGCTGTCGAAGCTCGCCCAGTCGTGCTGGCCCTCGCCTAGCTCGGCCGTCAACTCGGGTCGTTGCAGGACGACCACGGCGTCGGGCCGGTGGGAGGCCTGCGCCAGCGCGGCGTCGAGCAGCGGCTTGTACGGCACGACCCTGCTGACCTCGATGCCGCACGAGGCGCTGAGCACGACCTTGGGCCTGGCGTGGTCGACGCGCACGGCCAGCTCGGCCGCGGCGAACCCGCCGAAGACCACCGAGTGGACGGCGCCGAGCCTGGCGCAGGCCAGCATCGCGATGACCGTCTCGGGCACCATCGGCATGTAGATGACCACGGTGTCGCCCTTGCCCACCCCGAGGTCGCGCAGCATCCCCGCGGCCTTGGCGACCTCGTCGCGCAGCCCCGCGTAGGTGTAGGTGCGTTTGACGCCGGTGACGGGGCTGTCGTAGATGAGCGCCGCCTGCTCGCCCCTGCCGTCGAGGACGTGCCTGTCGAGGGCGTTGAAGCAGGTGTTGAGCCGTCCGTCGGGGAACCAGCGTCCCTCGCCGTAGACGGTGCGGGGTTCGACGTCCCAGGTGATGCCGCGGGCCGCCGCGTCCCAGAAAAGCTCGCTCACACCTCCGATCAGATCAAGAGGGGCCGCCGCGCGCAAGCGTCAGGGACCCTGCAGGCAGAACTCGTTGCCCTCAGGGTCGGCCATCACGATCCAGTCCTCGACATACTCGACGACGCGGGCGCCCAGCGCCGTCAGCCGCCGCGACTCCGCGTCGAGGTCGTCGCAGCGCACGTCGAGGTGGACGCGGTTCTTGACGATCTTGCTCTCGGGGACGAGCTGGAACCACAGCCGGGGCGAGCCTCCCTCGACCAGGACCGTGGGATCGTCCTCAGGGTCGAAGGGCTCGGTGCCGTCATAGGGCGCGATGCGGTAGCCGTCGAGGGCCGCCGCCCAGAACCTGGCGAGCGAGGCGGGGTGACGGCAGTCGAACACGACGTCCTTGAGCCTGGCCATATATCGGGCGACATTACCGGAGCTCCCCGGTAATGTGCACGACCAAGGGTGGCTCCTGGACGTGCTTCCTTCTCCTTCTTTCAAAGGCAACCAGCGCGTCCGCTCTCCACCCTTTCTTCATGCCCGGCCAGGAGGTGCTCCCGTGATCGGACCCGCTGACGTGCTGCTGCGCAGGAGGAACCTGGTGGCGCTCGACCTCATGGCGGGCGACTCGCGAGGGCCGCGCCGCGAGCAGCGGCTGGGCGCGCAGGCCGGCGTCGTGGCGTTGGAGGCCGAGCTGCTGCAGTTCGGCTTCCTGCTGTCGGCCGAGCTGCGCCGAGCACTGGCCGCGCTGCCGGTGGCGGAGCTGGCCGCGACGGGCAGGGGCCTGCTCCACCGCGTCGCGGCCGCGCTGGGCGGCCACGTCCACCACGTGCCGATGTTCAGGAAGTTCCCCGAGAGCGTGCCGCGCGACACCGAGGACTTCTTCGTGCGCAGGATCTTCACCCTGCTGCTCCAGGAACCGCGCAGGCCGTGCGTGCTGTGCGGGAAGGTCGGCACCGTGCACCCGGTCGCGCCGTGCGCGCACCTGGTGTGCCGCTCCTGCTGGGACGGCTCCGACTTCAGCGCCTGCCCGATCTGCCACCGCAGGATCGACCCCGCCGACCCCTTCCTGATCCCGTCGGCCAGGCGCGAGCGCGGCGCGGTGATCAACACCTACGTCACCGCGGTGCTGCACGCCTGCCACGACGCGGGCGCCGCCTCCCGCGAGCTGGCCGAGGCGATGCTGTCCAGGCAGACACCGATGCCCCAGGAGGACCGCGACGACCTGCTGACGCTGCTGGACGCCTACTGGCCGCTGTCGGCCGGGTGGCTGCCGGAGACGATCCCTGTCAAGGAGACCAGGGCTGTCGCGCTGGCGGCCGCGCTCACCGCGCCAGGCCCTTCGCAGGGGCGGGTCGCCCGTCCCGAGGCGGGCGCCGCCGACGAGCTGCTGACCCGGCACCTCGGCACGGCGAGCGACGTGCTCAGGCTGATGTACGTGCTCATGGGCGCCGACCCCGGGCTGCGCGTACGGCCCGAGCGCCGCCGGTCGCTGCCCAGACGGCTGCGCAGGACGCTGCTCGGCCTGCTCGACGGGTTCGCGCTGCCGTACCTGATCGAGGATCTGCGCCGCCACGGCGAGCAGTGGAAGCGCATGGCCGAGGTGCTGCACCCGCACGAGGAGCACGCCCGCCACCTCAACGCCGCGCTGGCCTTCGCCGCGCTGCGCGGCACCAGGCTCGACCCCTCGACCGCGTTCGGCGCCGCGCTGCTGGAGGCCGCCGCCCGCCATCCCGGCCTGCTGACCGTCAGGGAGGGGAGGCTGCGGGTGACGACGTTCGCCACCCACGTCGAGTCGGCGCTGGCGGCCAAGGACGCCGAGCGCGCGCTCGCCCTGCTGGCCGCGCGCCCCGGCGAGCTGGGCCGCCGTCTCAGCCAGCTGGTGCGCATGGCCCCCGAGCTGGTGGGCGACGCGCTGGCTCAGGCGCTGCCCCGCATCGCCCCCGGCGTGCTGATGTCGGCGCTCGGCCAGCTGCGCACGCCGCCCGGCGGCCTGCGGCTGTTCCTGCCCAGGGGCGGCACCGCCCGCCTCCACAGCAGGAGCGACGAGCGTCCCGCGCTGCCCGACGCCGCCGTGCTCGGCGCGGCGGAGCTGATCACGGGCGAGCTGCTGCGCCGCGCGGGGAAGCTGCCGCCGCTGGCCTGCCCGCTGCTCGACGAGGGCCTGGCCGACCTGGTCGCGCCGACGTCCGAGCGGGCCGACTCCACCGCTCTGGTACGGCTGGCCCGCGGCAGCCTCCAGCCGCTGCCCCGCGAGCAGCTGATCAGGCTGTTCCTGCACTGGGCCGAACCCGAGGACACGGTCGTCGATCTCGACCTGTCGGTGGCGCTCTTCGACACCGACTGGCGCTTCGTCGGGTTGTGCGACTACACCCGCCTGCGACTGGGCGAGGACGCGGTCGTCCACTCGGGCGACCTGACCTCCGCGCCCCAGCCGCTCGGCTCCTCGGAGTTCGTCGACCTCGACGTGGCCAAGGTGGCGGCGCTGGGCGGCCGCTACGTCGTGCCGATCGTCTACAGCTACAACGACGTCCCCTTCGACCGGCTCACGCGTGGATTCGCCGGGTTCATGCGCTCGCCCGCCGAGCTGTTCGATCCGCGCGCCGTACGGCAGCGCTTCGACCTGAGCGGTGCCGCCAAGATCCTGGTGCCGCTGGTGGCCGACCTGTGGGAGGGCACCACTCGCTGGGCCGACCTGAACGTCTCGGCCTTCGGCGACTTCCACAGTGTGGCGAGCACCTCGAACCAGCTGGCCAGGATGGGCGCGGCGGTGGAGAGCGCGTTCGGCTCCGGCGCGAGGGTGACGCTGTGGGAGGTCGCCTGCTGGCACGCCGCCGCCCGCTCCCGCTCGGTGCTGGTGCGCAGGGGCGAGCGTGTGGAGCGTCTCGACCGGGGGCGTGACGAGCCGGTGCGGGACTTCGCCGACCGATTGGTCGCCCGCGCCGAGGGCTGCGAGCACTCCGGCGGGTACGAGCGGGTGGACTTCGCCGCCCTGGTCTCCGGCGACGTGGACCTGCCCTCCTCCGCCCAGGTCTACGCGCTGTACCCTGGCCGGCTGGCCGACGTGCGCAGGATGGACGCCGCCGACCTGATCAGCGGGCTGGGGGCGAGCGGGTGAACGACGACCTGATCCTGTCGGTGATCGTCGGTTCGCGGGCCTACGGCCTCGACACCCCCGGTTCCGACACCGACAGGCGCGGCGTGTTCGTCGTGCCCACCGAGGCGTTCTGGCGGCTGGACAAGCCGCCCACCCACCGGGACGGGCCGCTGCCCGAGCAGTTCTCGTGGGAGGTGGAGCGCTTCTGTTCGCTGGCCCTCGACGCCAACCCGACGGTGCTGGAGACCCTGTGGTCGCCGCTGGTCGAGCACGTCACGCCGACGGGCGCGCGGCTGCTGGGCCTGCGCGGGGCGTTCGTGTCGCAGCTGGCGCACAAGACCTTCGCCCGCTACGCCGACGCGCAGTTCCGCCGCCTGGATCCGGCCGCGCCCAAGTGGAAGCAGGCCATGCACATGATCAGGCTGCTGCTCAGCGGCATCCATCTGGTCGAGCACGGCTCCCCGCTGGTCGACGTCAGCGAGCGGCGCGAGCGGTTGCTGGCCGTACGGCAGGGGCTGGTGCCGTGGGAGGAGCTGCAGGAGTGGCGGGCCGAGCTGATGGCCGCTTTCGAGCGGGCGCTCCCGCACAGCGCGCTGCCCGCCGCGCCCGACCGGGACAAGGTGGAGGAGTTCCTCATCGACGTGCGAAGGGCGAACCTGTGACGCTTCCCCCGTGGCTGGAGCAGATTCCCGGCGAGCAGCCGTACCCGCTGGTCTTCGCGACGGTCAGCGGCGCGCACCTGTACGGCTTCCCCTCGGCCGACTCGGACGTGGACCTGCGCGGCGTGCACGTGCTGCCGGTCGAGGAGGTCGTCGGGCTGCGGGTCGGCGAGGCGACGATCGACAGGTCGTGGGTGCGGTCGGGCGTCGAGGTCGACCTGGTGACGCACGACCTGCTGAAGTTCTGCGGGCTGCTGCTGCGGCGCAACGGCTACGTGCTGGAGCAGCTGCTCTCGCCGCTGGTGGTGGCCTCCTCGCCGGTGCACGAGGAGCTGGTCGCGCTGGCCCCCGGCCTGGTGACGCGCAACCACGGCCACCACTACCTCGGCTTCGCGCGCACGCAGTGGCGGCTGTACGGCAGGACCGGCGAGCTCAAGCCGCTGCTCTACACCTTCAGGGTGCTGGCCACCGGCATCCACCTGATGCGCACGGGCGAGCTGGAGGCCGACCTGACCAGGCTGTTCGCCTACGGGCCCGCGTACCTGCCCGAGCTCGTGGAGGCCAAGAAGGAGGCCGAGCACGCTCCCGCGCCCGCCCTTGCCGCCTCCTGCTCGGCCGAGAAGGACGTCGCGCGGCTGACGGCCGAGCTGGAGCAGGCCATGGCCGACTCCAGCCTGCCCGAGGCGGCGACCGTCGGTGCGGCCGTGCACGACCTGGTCGTGCGAACCAGGCTCAGTTGACGCAGTCCTGGGTGTTGAGCCCGAGCGCCATCTCGTAGACCCTGCCGCGCGAGACCAGGAAGGAGTAGTACGCCTTCGGGTTGCCCTCGACGCTGACGTAGGGGTAGCCACTGGCGCTCGTCTTGAGCCGGGGGTAGGCCCGCTTCAGCTGCTTGGTGGTGGAGCCGAGCCCGATGCCCTGCGGGGTCTTCACCCCCTTGGCCGCGAAGATCACCGCCACGCCGCGCTTCTTGGAGATGAACATGCCCACGGCGTTCTCGCCGGTGGGGTGCGCCTTCAGGTCCCAGCCGGAGCAGCCGCCGTCGTTCGTCTTGGCGACGATCTTGCCGGTCGCCCTGGCCGTCTTGGCGCTCATCCCGAGCTTGACGCCGCCGTACCCGAAGGGCCCGAGCGCCTCCTTGGCCTGCGCGACGGCCGGCGAGGCGCTCACGAGCAGCAGCCCCGCGGCCAGGCCGGCGGCGGTCTTCATGACAGTGGTACGGGTCATCGGGGTCTCTCCGTGGTCGTCAGGCGTGGCCGCGAAGATCGTATCGGGTCAGCGGGTCTTGAGCAGCAGCACCATCTCGTCGGCCAGTTCGGGTCCGAGGATCCGCTTCACCTTCAGCGCCAGCTCGAGCATCTCCGTCGGGTACGGCTGCCGCAGCCCGCTGGGGTAGTCCGCCCGGATCGTCGAGGTCACCTCGGCGGCGAGGGCGTCGGTCAGGGTGGGCAGCACGAGCACAGCCTGGGCGTTGCGGGCGAACGCCCTGGCGGCCACGGAGAGGAAGGCGGCCCTGCTCTCCCCCAGGCCCCTGGGCCGCTCGTCGGGCTCGGGTTGCAGCACGACGAGGCCGATCGCGTCCTCCAGTTCGGGGCCGATCAGGCGCTCGCCCTCCCTGACGCGCTTGGTGACGGCGGTGGCACCGTCGTCGGCGGTGCGTAGGCGCGGGCCCGCCGCGGTGTCGACGACCTGGCCGACCAGGTGGAGCAGGCGGTAGCCGAGCATCCCTCCGCGCGCGCTCGGCGCCTTCCTGCCCTGGGCCAGATGCGGGGGGCCGAGGTAGGCGTCCCTGCGCGCGGCCACCCAGACCCGCCGCGACACCTTCTCTCCGTAGCCTTCGCGGAAGACGACCAGCCTGTCGCACACGGAGGCGGGCACGGCCTCGGCCAGGCGGCGCTCCCAGTGCTGGTCACGCACCTCTGGCGACAGCCGCAGCGCCATGGGAACGGGACCGGTGCCGGGCGGCTGCCTCATCTCCAGCGTGATGGAGCCGTCCTCGTGGGTGGCGGCGCGCCTGAGGGTGGAGGGCGCGCGCACGTAGCGTCCGCCTCGCCCGACGAGGCCGCCGTCGAGCCACGTGAGCGAGCCGAGTTCGCTGACCGTGATTCCCTCCGCGTCCACGCTGAACCGGTAGACCGGTGGATGGCGCATGACGACCGACCACAGGTACGCGTACCCGCCGCCCGTCAGCGCGGCGGGCACCAGCGAGACGACGAGGGCCGCCACTCTCGGCCACCCGTACGGCAGGGTCGCCCCCGCGATGGCCAGGGCGCCGCCCGCCGCCCACGCGCCGAGGAGCAGGGCGACGACGTTCTCGTTGGCCCTGCCGCTGATCCCCAGGCCCATGGCGGCGACCCCTCCCACGGTCGCCAGGAGGAGGGGGGAGACCACGCCCAAGCCTTCGGCCGGTGTGCCCAAGAGCGTGGCGCCGAGCGTGAGCGCCACGGCCGAGCCCGCGTACAGCGCCCCCACTGCCACCCGCCAGGCCGTGCTCCTGTCCCCCGCGCGCCGCGAAGGGACGACCGCGGGCTCCTGGCCGAACAGCATGCGCCTGGCCCTGTCGAGCACGGGACCTCGGGTCTCTCCTCGCCGCACGCCCTCGGCGGCCCTCGACAGCGGGGGCCACTGCGAGCCCTCGACGGACTCGGGCACGACGAGGAAGAGCGGTTCCTGGCTCCGCGCGGCCCTGGGGCCGGTCCGCGCGCCGGAGAACGTCTCGGTCAGCACCCGCAGCACCAGCGCCTGGTTGGCGCCGTCGTCGTCCTGCGCCCTCGCGAGCAGGCGCTCGGCCTCCGCGAGCAGGGCGACCGCCCGCCATGGGTCGCCCTTGACGAGGTGCTGGGCCTCGGCCAGCAGCGCCCTTCCCCTCCGGCCGGGGGCGCCGGAGGCCAGGTGCTCGGGCGGGTCGGCCTGGCCGCCCTCCATCAGCGCCGCCAGTGCGCGGGCGGCGCTCCGTTCGGCCGGGGCGCCGGTGGTGGCGATGGCCTCCAGCTCGGGCACCCACGCCGTCGTACGGCAGCGCAGCGCCAGGCCGAGCAGCGCGAGTCTGGCCCGCTCCACCAGGTCGGCGTCGCCCTCGTGGACCGCGTGCTCCACGCACCCGTCAAGCAGCCTCCTGCCGCGCTCGGGATCGCCCGCCACCGCCCACGCCCAGGCCAGCTCCACGGCTAGGGGGCCGGGGGTGCCGGGGTCGAGCTCCTCGAGCGTCTCGCGGGCGAGCCTGCGGTGGCCGAGCTCGAAGGCGACGGTCAGCGCCGCGACCTCGTCGCCGTCCGACGCGGCGAGGGCCTCGGCGCGCCAGAGCTCCCACGGGACGGCGTCGAGCGGCTCTCCCCACCTGACGGCCACCTCGAGCCTCGCCTTCCTGCAGTGGAAGAGCAGGTTGGCGGGAGGGTCCCAGTCGAGCAGCGGCGGGCCAGGAGGAAGCGCGGCGAAGGCCACGGCCAGCTCGGCCAGGCGCGAGGCCTCCTCCGCCTCCTCGGCCGCCCGTGCCTGCGAGACGGCCAGCGCGGCGGCCGCCGCGTTGACCGCGCCGGGGTCGTGGCGCGACTCCCACAGGGTCGCGAGGGTGTCGTCCGCCCACGCGACCCTGGCGGGCGCGGCTTCCAGCGCGGCGACCGTCGATCCGACGAGGAGTCCGTCACGGTGGGCCGGCTCGGTGGCGGGCGGCTCGTCGAGCGGGTCCTCCTCGTCAGCCTCCCGCTCCTCGGGCTCCCACTCCTCGGGCTCCTCCGCCGCGTCGGACGTCCGCGCCAGGGCCTGGCCGGTGGCCGTCATGCCGAGAAGGGCCCGCGTCCGCAGTTCCTCGCGATGGCGCGGCGAGGGGTGGCGGGCGGCGTGCAGCTCCACCATCGACCACACCCTCGGTCCCGGCCTGCCCGCTCTGGAGTCGGCGGCCGCCTGGGTGGCCAAGATCGCCGCGATGATCGTCTCTCCCTCGCGGCCCTCCTCCACCGCCGCCACCCGCGCGCACACCTGGGCGGCCCAGCCCCAGTGCCCGCCTTCGACGACGCGCCGTTCCAGCCGCTCCCACAGCTCGCCGGCCTCCGCGGGCGGCAGGAGCCGTACGGCGGCCTCGACGCTCTCCACCGGCAGCTCGGGCAGCGGGGTGGCGTCGACGACCGCGGCGGCGTCGCGGCCCAGCAGCGCGGGGCCCGCGGGCGGCAGGACCGCGCGCAGCCTGTCGCGCAGGTGCTCGTCCACCTCGATCACCCTGGCCCTGCCGTCGGCTCCGAGCGCGACGACGTTCACCCAGTCGTACATGGCCAGCGCGTCGAAGGCGGGACCGGGGTCGATACCGTGGCGGCGCAGGGCGGGCGAGAGCAGGCCCAGGTCGAAGCGGCCCAGCTCGGCCGCCACCGCCAGCGCGACGCGCAGATCCGAGGAGAGGACCCGCCCGACGATGCGGCGCTCCACGTAGGGGTCGCCGGGGGCCTCCAGCAGCTCGCGCGCGTCGAGTCCGGGTTCGACGGCGGCCCAGTGGGCGTAGGCGGCCAGCTCGAAGGGGTTGTAGCGGCCGTCGCCCCGCTGCCTGGCTCTGTCGAGCACGGCGGCACGCAGGTCGGCGCGGAGCCCCGGCGCGCGCCGGGACAGGTAGCTGTCGGCCTCCTGCTGGACGAACCCGCCGAGGCGCAGCACCCGCACGTAGTGGCGCTCGCTCAGCAGCGGCCCCGCCGTGAGCGGCTCGGGAGGAGGCACCAGCCAGCGACGGCCGGCCAGCACGACCTTCAGCTGCGGCAGCTCGGCCCTGAGCAGTTCGAGCAGCATGAAGGTGTGCTCGATGCCCGGCGCGGGCGAGCCCGGCGGGTAGAGCTTGGCCAGTTCCTCGCAGGTGTCGAGCACCAGCACGACGGGCTCGGGCAGTGAGGCGACGAACAGGGCGAAGGCCGTCGCGAGGGCGCGCAGGAGCGCCTCGACGCGCGAGCGGTCAGGGATGGACCTGCCCAGCTCCTCGTCGAGGGCCAGCGAGGCGTCCTCGAAGTGGCGGAAGGCGTTCGCGGTATGGCGGTGCGTGCCGTACCCGAGCAACTCGTCTGCCAGGGCGTGCAACAGCAGGCCGGGCCGCTGCTCGGGGTAGCGGGGGTCGAGGTGGTCGAAGTCGGCCCTGGCGACAGGGAAGGGCGGCACCCGGCGGTCGGCGGCGAAGCGGCCTGAGGCCAGGTAGCGCACGAGCATCGTCTTGCCCGTGCCGCCGCCGCCCAGCAGGTGCAGCGCCCACTGCTCGCCGTCGCCGAGGATCAGCTCGGTGAGCGCCTGCTCGGCCTCCTGGCGGTGCAGGTAGTGGCGCAGGTGCTCGAGGTCGTCGGTGGCGCGGGCCAGCCTGTCGACCCGCCACGCGGCGCGGCGGGCGGCGTCGGCGAGCGGCCCTCCGAGCGTCCGCCCGAGCACCTCGGCGGCGGTGACCAGGCGGGAGGCGGCGGCCAGGTCACCGTCCTCGATGAGGCGGTCGACGGTCGCCACCAGCTCCAGCCCCGTGGGCTCCTCGCGCAGCCGTACGGCCCGCAGCCACGCCTGCGCCGAGGGGGACAGCGGCGAGATCGCCCCGATCGCGGCCTCCAGCCTGCCGCACTCCTCGCGCAGCACGCCGCGCACCTGTCTGGCCAGGTCGGAGCGCAGGCCCGAGCGCACCCAGAACGCCTCCTGGCGGCGTCCTCTGGCGCCCAGCACCCGCCGCCTTTCGATCAGGCCGAGGCTCTCCAGCCGTTCGAGCAGCTCGGCCAGCGGCTCACCGGTGAGGGAGACGGCCCTGGCCAGGTCCTCCGTCCACTCGGGCAGCAGCGCGAGCCCGGCCAGCAGGCGCGGTTCGAAGCCGGACAGGCGGCGTTCGAGGAGCTCGGCGCCGCGCCGTTCCAGCTCCTGCTCCAGCGAGCTCATCCGAACCGCTCCAGGTAGTCGGCGTAGGCGGCCTCGTCGTCGTCGGTGACGAACAGCTCGTGCAGGGTCATCAGCTGGGCGGCGAGGTAGAGCTTGTCCTCCACGACCGTCGGGTCGCCCTTCAGCAGCCGCAGCCCTTCGCGGATCTTGCCGGGCGGCACGTTCCTGGGCGTCACGTACACCCGCTGGTACTCGGGCTCCCTGTCGCGCCGCCACGGGTGCAGCAGCACCCACTGGAAGCCGAGCACCGCCTCATCCTCGCCGAGCGCGGCCAGTTCGGGGAAGGCGAAGCCTGGCGCGCCCGCCTCCCTCTCGCTGAAGGACTTCAGCAGGCGGCCGTGGTCCTCGGTGAGAGAGGCGGTGGCCACGACGGGGACCGGCCGCTCGGCGGTGCCGAGCCCGGTGGCGCGGACCATGGCCAGCAGCGCGGTGAGCGCGTCGCCGAAGGCGTGCAGGCCGTCCATGAGCACGACGGCGCGGGTGTGCGGGCCGAACGGCTCGCCGAGCCCTGCCAGCGAGTCGCCGAGCGCGGCCAGGTCGGCGGCCAGGATGCGGCGGGCGGCGCGGGGGGTCGGGGTCGCCCAGGGCGTCGATCCACTCGAAGGCCTCGTCGAAGCCGCCCGGCTGCCTGCCGTACACGCGGGGCGGGGGCGCGCCCAGGGTCTCGGCGGCCTCCGCCGCGAGGAAGTACAGCTCGCGCAGCAGTTCGCGGACGCTCTGCGGGGGTGTGCCGCTGAAGGGGCCGACGAACAGCGGGACGTGGCCGTCGCGCAGCAGCCTGAAGCCCGCCTCGCGCAGCAGCCTGGTGCCGCCCGTCCTGCGGATGGTGCCGTCGCGGCAGGCGACCAGGAGGCCGAGACCGTCGGTGAAGAGCCTGTCGACCTGGTCGAGGATGCGTTCGCGGCCGATGTGCAGCGGCTTGTGGCGCAGCCTCAGCTCGTCGGCCCAGCGCACCAGCCGCCTTCCCGCCGAGGGGTCGACCAGCGGCCTGGTGGCGTCGAGCCCTTCGGCCATGAACAGCGCGGGCCTGGCCCAGTCGAGGTGGTCGCGAGAGGTGCCGATCAGCGCTGCTCTGCGGCCCTTGGCCGAGGCCTCCACGACGAGCTCGCCGCCCGAGAGCGCGCCCGCCAGCCTGCGGGCGAACAGCCTGCAGGCCCGCTCGCTGATCTCACCGGCCATGGCCGACACCAGCGGGACACCGGCCGCGACCAGTTCGGCGGCGAATCCGGCGCCGCTGTGGCAGGCGCCGAGCACGACCGCCTTCACCGGGCCTCCTGCGGTGAGCGCGGCGGCCAGGTCGGCGGCTCCCACCCACGAGCCGCGCAGCATCAGCACCGAGGCGCCGTCCTCGTCGACGGAGCCGTGCGCCACCAGGTGGACGATGTCGGGTCTGAAGCCGGCGCAGACCTCGGCGAGGTCCTCCGCCGACACCTGGGCGACGCGCGTGACGGCCACGCCGTCGGCGTCGAGGGCGCGCAGCAGGCCCATGAACATGGCGCCGGGTCTGATCACCTCGTCGGTGAGGGCGGCGCCCGCGGCGAACAGCATCCGCGGCGCCCGTCCCTGGCTCTCGGGCGCGCGCGGTCCTCCGGGCACCAACCTGGTGATGGCCAGCAGCAGGTCGGGCCTGGCGGCCAGATGGTGCTCGCCGTCGTGCATGGCTTCCCAGAGCCAGGTGTGCAGGTCGCTGTCCGCCGGCCACACCAGCGCCAGCTCCGCCCCTCCCGCCGCGCGGACCTCGGCCAGCGCCGTCACGGCGGGCCACGCGGGGGCCAGCAGCGCGTCGAACAGGGCTCTGCCGTAGGCCGCCACGTCGGCGGCGCGGGCGCTGTCCTCCCGCGCCTCGATCGGCCCCAGCTCGTACGGGCCGGCGACCACGCTCTCCTGGTGGAGCACCCGCACCCACCGGTCTTCGACGACGACGCGGACGCGGGGCAGGCTCACGCTCCCATCGTTGCCCTCTGGCCCTCGCGACGGTAGCGGAGTCATCAGATCGTTGCGGGGATCGGTGTCGCATCCCTGAGTAGAGGCTACTCATTCCCGACGGGCGCGGAGTTTGTCACAGTGATCAGGTGACGAACTTCGACCACGCCACCGCCCACGCGCTGGCCGTCAGCCTGGCCAAGGTCTACGACGCCGTCTCGACGAAGATCGCCGAGGACAACGCCTCCTCGCCGCTGGTGGCCAGGGTGACGGGCCATCTCGGCTGCCCGCTCGGCGAGGTGGTGGTGGTCGAGGAGAAGTACCGGCTGTGGGAGCACGCGGGGCTGCAGACCGGGGCCGACCGCTACCTGGCCGCCCACTCCCCCGAGGCGCGGTGGTTCGGCGTGGTGGGCGGCGAGCGCCGCTGGGAGAGCGTCGTCAACATGCTGCTGTACGCCATGCGCGACGGCAGCCGCCTGCTCGGCAGGCCCGACTACGGCACCACGCCGATCGGGCCCGCCGAGAGCATGGAGGTGATGCAGCTCGGCCTGGTCGAGACGGTGGCGCCCGACGGCTCGCCCGTCGTCATGGTGGTCAGCAACGTCGACGAGTACGACGGCCACGCGATGCTGACCCTGCTGTCGCCCTCCATGGCCGCCGCCACGGCCGTGCGTGACGAGGTCGAACGGCTCAAGCGCCTGCACGACCCGTTCAGGGGGCGGGTGCTGAGCTTCGGTTTCAGCGAGCACAGGGACAACGAACTGGTCAGTTTCCTGCCCAGGCCCGAGCTCACCGCCGAGGAGGTGGTGCTGCCCGAGGGCCGCCTCGCGGCGGTCGAGGACCACATCGTCGGCATCGCCGAGGCGCGCGAGCAGCTCGTCGAGGCCGGACAGCATCTGCGACGGGGCCTGCTGCTGTACGGCCCGCCCGGCACCGGCAAGACCCACACGGTGCGCTACCTGGTGGGCAGGTTACGCGAGCACACCGCGATCCTGATGACGGGTCCCGGCATGCGCCACCTCGACCACGCGATCGCGCTGGCCCGCAAGCTGCAGCCGTCGATCGTGGTGATCGAGGACGTCGACCTCATCGCCGAGGACCGCAGCCAGTTCGAGACCTCGCCGCTGCTGTTCTCGCTGCTGGAGGCCATGGACGGCATCACGGGTGAGGCGGACGTGTCGTTCGTGCTCACCACCAACAGGGTCGACGCGCTGGAGCGGGCCCTGGTGCAGCGGCCCGGCCGGGTGGACCTGGCCGTGGAGGTGGCGCCGCCTTCGGCGCCCGACAGGGACCGCCTGATCCGCCTCTACGCCCGCAACAGGCCGATCGAGGCGGACGTGGCCAAGGTGGTCGCGGCGACCGAGGGCGTCACGGGCGCCTTCGTCAAGGAGCTGCTGCGGCGGGTGATCCTGCTGGCGATCAGGGCAGGCGACCACGCGCTGACCGACGAGCACTTCGACACCGCCTTCCAGGCGATGTCAGGCGACGCGCAGGCGCTGACGAGGGCGCTGCTCGGCGCGGGCGCGGAGCGGCAGGAGCGGACGCCCTCACGCCTGTGCTGAGCGCACCGCCAGCGGGAAGGGGTTGTCGGGCAGCAGGATCAGCCTGCGCGAGTCGCCGCGCTCGGCCGCGTCCAGGTGCAGCAGCGCCGCGCCGATGCCCGCGGCGCCGACCATGTAGCCGGTGTCGGCGGTGATCTCGTGGGGGCGCAGCCTGCGGTAGGCCTGCCACCAGCGCCCTTGGCTGGAGGCGTTCACCAGGTGCTCGCCCAGCACCCTGGCGAAGGCCCTGCAGTCGTCGCGCTCCCACAGCCCGACGAACAGCTCCAGCAGGCCCGCCGCGCCGCAGCACTGGCACATGACGTCCCAGAAGCCCGGCGTGCGCCGGTGCGGCACGCCGCTGGTGAGGATGCCGTGGACCAGCCTGTCGACCCAGTCGGAGTCGCCCAGCTCGTGGAACATCCTGGCCACCCCGGCCGAGCCCGAGCAGAAGCCCAGGTAGTGCAGGTGACGGCCCTGGGGTACGTGGTGGGGCACCAGCGCGCACGCGCCGGTGACCTCGCTGACCGCCCTGACGAAGCCCGCCCCGCTGTTGGCCGCCTCGAGGAAGCGCGGGTCGCCTGTCACGGCGTGCAGGCGGGCAAGCAGGAACGCGGTGCCGGCCGTACCTGAGAGGAAGCCGGGGGTGACGGCGTCGACGGGCAGGTCGGCGGGTGGCTCGGCGCCGAAGCGATGGCCGGGGACGGGCAGGGCGGCGATGCGCAGGCCCGCCTCGACGGCGACCCGCTCGTAGGCGGGCTCTCCGAGCATGGCCGAGGCGTGCAGCAGCGTGAGGATGATGCCGCCGTCGCCGCGCTGGCTGGGATCGCCCGTCCAGGTGGGGCCCGCGGCGGCCAGCAGGTCGGCGGCGGCGGCCGCCGCGCGGGTGAAGGAGTCGTCGATGGCCCAGCCCGCCTCGGCCAGCGCGAACACCACGCCGGCCAGGCCGTCGTGGAAGGTCGGGTCGCTCTGTTCGGCCCAGACGGCCGACAGGTGGCGGGCGCCCCGCTCGGCGTCCTCGAGGTAGGAGTCGTCGCCGGTGGCGGCGGCGAGCTCGAGGAAGAACAGCACGATGCCGGCCGCGCCCGAGTAGAGCGAGGCGGGCCTGTGAGGCAGCGCAGGCCGCTCTCCCGCCCGCCAGTGGCGGCCTCTGTCGTCGTCGATCCCGCACGCGCGAATCCACCCGGCTGCTTGCACCGCGGCCTCGATCGGGCTCATGACGCCAGTCTCGCACCACCGCCAAAAACCCGCAAACACTGTAGGTTAAGCATGTTTTAGTAGGGTGTGCGGTGATGACAGATCACAGTGTTTCCGAAGAACTGCGCGCGATGGAGCGAGATCAGTGCACGGCCTGCCTCGGCACCGCCGAAGAGGAGATCGTGCCCGGCTACAACCGGCCCTGCCGCGCGTGCGCGGGCACCGGCCGCCGCCGTGAGCAGCTGATCTGGCAGCTGGCCCACGACGAGGCCGCGCAGCTGATCACCCTGCCCGTGGTGCGCGACCTCGTGAAGCAGACCCGGGGCCCGTTCCGGCTGTCGGAGATCGCCGACGCGGTGCGGGCCGCGCTCAACCTGCCCGTGGGACGGCTGCCCGTCGGGCCTCGCGTGCGCGACCTGCTGCTGGACATGCAGGCGGCCGACGAGATCGTGATGGTCTCCGCGCCCGACGAACTGCTGGAGGGCACCGAGGTCGTCCTGCACCGCGACCCCGCGTGGGAACGGGTCCGCACCCTGGGCGCCTGACGCCCCCTTTCCTCCCGCGACCGGCGGCGATGGCGCCGGGCGCCTCCGTGCTGGCCGGCCCCGGCCTGGCGGGCCCCCTCTGAACGGCTCGCCGGTCTGCTGCACCCCCACCACCTGACACAGGAGACCGCCGAACGGTGGGTCACCCTGCACCTGCTGCTCCTGCCGGTGTTCCCCCTGCCGGCAGGGACACTCCTGCTGCCTGTGCGCGGGCTGATCGGCTCGGCGGGCTTCCTGCCGGCCTCGGTCGCGACGACCGCGGCCCTGGCCTCGCATCACGGCGGGCGACGCGTGGCGCTCGGCGGAACGGTCCTGATCGCCGCTTCCGTCCTGTGGCTGGGCAGCCACATCTACTGGCCCGAGGGCGTGCTCACCGTGCTGGGCCTGAGCCTGGGAGTCGGCCTGCTCACCGTCTCGACCCAGAGGTAGCTCGACCCCGGCAGGGCGTCAGACGCGGCAGAGGATCTCGCCGTGCAGGATGGACATCCAGCCGTCGCCCGAGGCGGCCCACTCGCGCCAGCCGTCCGAAATACGCCGCAGGCCGGCCTCCGTGGCTGCGCCCGAGGCCAGCGCCTGTGCGGCCATGTCGGAGCTCAGGATCCGCTCGGCCCACATGCCGCCCCACCAGGCCCTGTCCTCCTCGGTGGCGAAACACCAGGTGGAGGTGGTGGCGGTGACCTCGGTGAACCCCGCCTCGCGGGCCCACGACAGCAGGCGGCGCCCGGCGTCGGGCTCGCCGCCGTTGGCGCGGGCCACCTTCTGGTACAGCTCCATCCACTCGTCCAGCGCGGGCACCAGGGGATACCAGGCGAAGGCCCGGTAGTCGCTGTCGCGAACGGCCACCAGGCCGCCCGGTCTGGTCACCCTGCGCATCTCGCGCAGCGCCCGCACAGGGTCGCCGACGTGCTGCAGGACCTGGTGGGCGTGGACCACGCAGAAGGTGTCGTCGGGATGGTCCAGCGCGTGGACGTCGGCGACGGCGAAGGTGGCGTTGGTCACGCCGCGCCTGGCCAGCTCCGCCCTCGACAGCTCCAGCGCCTGCTCGCTGACCTCGGTGACGGTCAGGTGGCCCACCCGCGCGGCCAGGTCGGCGCTGATCGTGCCAGGCCCCGCGCCGACGTCCAGGACCTTCATGTGCGGCAGCAGGTGGGGCAGCAGGTAGGCGGCCGAGTTCTCGGCGGTGCGCCATCGATGGGAGCGCAGGACGGACTCGTGATGACCATGGGTGTAAACAGCGTTCATAGCCACGAACCCTAGCTGATTCTCACATTTCAAGAAGAAATGTCTCATATTCAGAGACAGTGCACGCACATGTCCTATGAATGCGGGGAATACCGGAGGAGAATGCCACGTTGGCGTCGCTGTCCTCTCACCCCTGGAGCCGCGCCTTGCGTCCGTCCGTGGCCGATCCGCAGGAGCTCGCCATCCGCGCCGTCTACACCTCAGGCCCGCTGGCGGCGCCCCCGCGTACCCTGCTCGACATCTTCCAGGCCACGGTGGCCCGCCATCCGGGCGCTCCTGCGCTCGACGACGGCGCCTCGTCCTTCACCTACGCCGAACTGTCCGCCGAGGTGGCGAGGGTCGCCGCCGAGCTGGTGGAGGCGGGGGTACGGCGCGGCGACAGGGTCGGCGTGCGGGTGCCCTCGGGCACCACCGAGCTCTACGTCACGATCCTGGCCGTCCTGACCGCGGGCGCCGCCTACGTGCCCGTCGACGCCGACGACCCCGAGGAGCGGGCCGAACTGGTCTTCGCCGAGGCGGGAGTCAGGGCGGTGGTGACCGACAAGATCACCCTGGCCGGCGACATCACGCCGGCCGACTCGATGGCCCCGGCAGACCGGCTCACCGTGTCCGGCGAACGGCCCGCCGAAGCGCTCGCGGGCCCGCCCTCCCCTGCGGACGACGCCTGGATCATCTTCACCTCGGGTTCGACCGGCAGGCCCAAGGGCGTGGCCGTCACCCATCGCAGCGCCGCCGCCTTCGTCGACGCCGAGGCGGGCCTGTTCCTGTCCGGCCGTCCCCTCGGACCAGGCGACCGCGTGCTGGCCGGGCTCTCGGTCGCCTTCGACGCCTCGTGCGAGGAGATGTGGCTGGCGTGGCGGCACGGCGCCTGCCTGGTCGCCGCCCCCCGATCGCTGGTGCGCACCGGCATGGACCTCGGCCCCTGGCTGGTCGCCCACGGCATCACGGCCGTCTCGACGGTGCCCACCTTGGCCGCGCTCTGGCCCGCGGAGACGCTCGACGACGTCCGCCTGCTGATCTTCGGAGGCGAGGCCTGCCCTCCCGAGCTGGCCGCCCGCCTGGCCGTCGAAGGCAGAGAGGTCTGGAACACCTACGGCCCCACCGAGGCGACGGTCGTGGCCAGCGCCGCCCTGATGACCGGTGAGGGCCCCGTGCGGATCGGCCTGCCCCTGGACGGCTGGGACCTGGCCGTCGTGGACGCCCAGGGCGAGCCCGTCGAGATGGGCGGCACCGGCGAGCTGATCATCGGCGGGGTCGGCCTGGCCCGCTACCTCGACCCTGCCAAGGACGCCGAGAAGTACGCCCCGCTGCCCAGCCTCGGCTGGGAGCGCGCCTACCGCAGCGGCGACCTGGTCCGCGCCGAGCCCGAAGGACTCGTCTTCGCCGGTCGCGCCGACGAGCAGATCAAGCTCGGCGGGCGGCGGATCGAGCTGGGTGAGGTCGACGCGGCGCTCAGCGCGCTGCCCGGCGTGGTCGGAGCGGCGGCCGCCGTCAGGGGTCAGCTGCTGGTCGGCTACCTCGTGACGGGCGACGACTTCGACCTCGCCGAGGCGAGGGAGCTGCTCCACGACTCGCTGCCGGCCGCGCTGGTGCCGCGCCTGGCCGTCGTCGAGGAGCTGCCCACCCGCACCTCCGGCAAGATCGACAGGGACGCGCTCCCCTGGCCGCTGCCCGGCTCGCAGCCGCGGGCGGGCGGGTGGCCGGCCGAGCAGTGGGCCGTGGTGCTCGGCGTCGCTCCCGAAGGGCCCGACAGCGACTTCTTCACCGAGGGAGGCGGCAGCCTCTCGGCCGCGCGGCTGGTGTCGGCCCTGCGGGCACGCTACCCGGAGGTGACGGTCGCCGACCTCTACGAGCATTCGACACTGGGCGGGCTGACCGCGCTGCTGGAGCGCTCGAGCCCGCGCGCCGCCGCGGGCGAGACCCGTCGGGTCAGGCCCATGCCGACGAGGGCCTCGATCGCGCAGGTCGCGCTGATGGTGCCGTTGATGACCGTGTCGGGGCTGCGGCTGACGGTCGTGGTGGCGGCGCTGGCGAACCTGCTCTGGACGCCGGTGACGAGCTGGTGGTGGATCGCGGCGGGCGCGCTGCTCCTGCTCTCCCCTCCTGGACGGCTCGCCCTGTCGGCCGCGTGCGCGCGGCTACTGCTCGGCGGCCTGCGGCCGGGCGCCTACCCACGCGGCGGCGCCGTCCATCTGAAGCTGTGGTTCGCCGAGCAGTTCGCGGCCAGGCTGGGCCTGCCCGACCTGGGCAGCGCGCCGTGGATGTCCTGGTATGCCAGGCTGCTCGGCGCGCAGGTGGGCGAGGACGCCGACCTGCACTCCCCTCCCCCGATCACCGGCCTGCTCAGACTCGGCAGGAGCGCCTCGGTCGAGCCCGAGGTCGACCTCAGCGGCGTGTGGTACGACGGCGATCTCGTGCGCGTCGGTGAGATCAGGATCGGCGCCGGCGCGACCGTCGGCTCGCGCTCGACGCTGCTGCCCGGCACCAAGATCGGTAAGAACGCGCAGGTCGCTCCTGGCTCGGCGGTCGAGGGGGCGATCCCCGCCGGCACGCGGTGGGCCGGAGCTCCCGCGGCCAGGCTGGGCAAGGCGCGCAGGACGGAGGAGCGCGCTCCCCGCTCGCGCCTCTGGGTGGGCGTGTACGCGCTGTCGGCCGTGGGTCTCAGCCTGCTGCCCGTGGCGGCCGCGGCGACGGGGCTCGCGGTGCTGCTGGCCATGGGCTCGTGGTGGGCGCTGCCGGTGGCCACGGTCGCGGGCATGGCGGTGTTCGCGCTGGTGACCCTGGTCAGCGTGCGGCTGCTGTCGATCTGCCTGCATCCGGGCCAGTACCCGGTGCACAGCCGTCCCGCCTGGCAGGCGTGGGCGACGGGCAGGCTGATGGCCTCGGCGCGGGTGTGGCTCTTCCCGTTGTACGCGAGCATCCTCACCCCCGCGTGGCTGCGTGCGCTGGGCATGCGGGTGGGCCGCGACGTCGAGCTGTCCACGGTGCTCGCGCTGCCCAGCATGACCTCCGTCGGCGACGGCGCGTTCCTGGCCGACGACACGATGGTGGCACCGTACGAGCTCGACGGCGGCTGGATGCGCATCGCCGAGGCCCGCATCGGCAAGCGCGCCTTCCTCGGCAACTCGGGGATGACCGCGGCCGGGCGCAAGGTGCCGAAGGACGGCCTGGTCGGCGTGCTGTCGGCGACGCCGAAGAAGGGCCAAGTCCGGCTCGTCGTACCTGGGCATGCCGCCGGTCGAGCTGCGCCGTACCAACGAGACGGGCGACCGCAGCCGCACCTACGATCCGCCGTGGCGGCTGAAGGCCGCCCGCGCGCTGGTCGAGAGCCTCCGCCTGCTGCCCGCGACCTGCACGGTCGCGCTCGCGGTGCTGAGCGCGGGCGCCCTGCTCCAGCTGGCCCAGGCGTACGGCGTCGCGGTCGCCGCCCTGGCCGGAGGCCCGGTGCTGCTGGCCGCGGGCGCGCTCGCCGCCGCGACCGCCAGCCTGGCCAAGTGGGCGCTCCTGGGCAGGATCGCCCGCGGCGACAGGCCGCTGTGGAGCTCGTTCGTGTGGCGCAACGAGCTGGCCGACAACTTCGTCGAGGTGCTGGCCGCGCCCTGGTTCGCCGAGCCGTGGCTGGGCAGCGCCCCGCTGAACGTGTGGCTGCGCTCGCTCGGGGCAAGCATCGGGCATGGGGTCTCCTGCCACACCTACTGGCTGCCTGAGGCGGATCTGGTGAGCCTCGGCGACGGCGCCTGCGTCAACCGCGGTTGTGTGTTGCAGACGCATCTGTTCCATGATCGGGTCATGAGCATCGACACAGTCGACCTAGGCGCGGGCGCGACGCTCGGCCCGCACGGGGTCGTCCTGCCCGCCGCCAGGATCGGCGCGCACACCACGGTCGGGCCCGCGTCACTGGTGATGCGAGGCGAGGACGTCCCGGAGGGCACCCGGTGGTTCGGCAACCCGATCTCCCCATGGCGCTGAGCCCCTACTTCCCCGGCCACGGGGATCCGCGCTACGGCGTCGCCCACTACGACCTCGACCTTCGCTACCGCCTGTCCACCAACTGGCTGAGCGGCACGGCCACGCTGTCGGCGCGCACCGTGGAGCCGCTGGTGGACCTGGAACTCGACCTCGGCCCCTTCAGGGTCAACGCGGCCAAGGTCGACGGCGTGGGCGTCAGGCACACCCACCGCGCGGGCAGGCTCAGGGTGCTGCTCGACAGGCCCAGGCCCGCCGACGCGCCGATCTCGATCGAGATCGCCTACGCCGGGCGGCCGCACCCGGTCGCCAGCCCGTTCGGCGGCGTGGGCTGGGAGGAGCTGACCGACGGGGCGATGGTGGCCAGCCAGCCGACCGGCGCGCCCTCCTGGTTCCCCTGCAACGACCGTCCCGACGACAAGGCGACCTACTCGCTCACGGTGTCGACGGCCTCGGCCTACCAGGTGCTCACCAACGGGGCTCCGGTGGCCAGGAGGCGCGCGGCGGGGGCGACGACGTGGGTCTTCGCGCCCACGGAGCCGATGGCGACCTACCTGGCGAGCGTGCAGATCGGCCGCTACCAGAGCAGTGAAGGGCTGGCCTGTCCCGCCAGGCTGGCCGCCAAGGCGCGCCACGACTTCGGGCGGCAGAGCCAGATGTTGGCGCTGTTCACCGAGCGCTTCGGCCCCTACCCCTTCGCCGGGTACACCGCGGTCGTCACCGACGACGACCTGGAGATTCCGGTCGAGGCGCAGGGCCTGTCGATCTTCGGGCGCAACCACGTCGACGGGCGGCGCGGCTTCGAACGGCTGGTCGCGCACGAGCTCGCGCACCAGTGGTTCGGCAACAGCCTGACCCTGGCCAGGTGGAACGACATCTGGCTGCACGAGGGCTTCGCCGCCTACGCCGAGTGGATCTGGTCGGAGGCCTCGGGCGGGGAGAGCGCGGCCGAGCTGGCCGCACGCTGGCACCAGCGGCTGTCGGCCATGCCGCAGGACTTCACGCTCGCCGACCCTGGCCCCGCCCTGCTCTTCGACGACCGCGTCTACAAGAGGGGGGCGCTCACCCTGCACCACCTGCGCACGACGATGGGCGACGCGGCGTTCTTCTCGATGGTCAGGGCGTGGACGGCCGCGCACAGGCACGGCAGCGTCAGCACCGCCGCCTTCCTCGCGCACGCGCCCTCGGAGCTGGAGCCGCTGCTGTCGTCCTGGCTGTACGGCAGGGCGCTGCCCCGTTTTCCCTGACCTCCTCGGGGCAGTCACCCCCCATGATGGACCACATCTTCAAGGGAGCGCTTGCGGGAGCGAAGGCGACGACGGCGATGAGCGGGGTCATGCTCGCGGGGGACAGACTGGGCCTGATGCGCGACCAGCCGCCCAAGCGCATCGTCAGGGCGCTGCTCCCCGGCCATCCCCGCGCGCCGAAGCAGGGGGAGAAACCGCTGGCCGTGCTGATGCACTACGCGTTCGGCGCGGGCGCGGGCGCGCTGCTGGCGCTGGTCACCAGGGGGCGCGGCGTGTCCTGGCCGGTCGGGGCCGCGTACGGCCTGGCGATCTGGCTGGCCAGCTACGAGGGCTGGGTCCCCGCGGTGGCGGCCATGCCGCCCGTCCATCGTGACCAGCCGGGGCGTCCGCTGGTGATGGCGGCGGGGCACGTGGTGTTCGGCTCGGTGCTGGCAGGGTCGCTGCGCAAGAACGCCTGAGACGGCCGAAGAGGTGAAGGCATGTCCGATCACACGCCCGCCGACGGCCACAGACCCGGGCACGGGCACGGCCATGGACACGGCCATGGACACGGCCATGGACACTCCGGTGATGGGGTCAGGCGGCTGCTGTCCCTGGTTGGTCACGCGTTCGCCGCGCACAGCCACGACAGCGCGGACAGGTCCGACCAGGCGCTGGAGTCCAGCGACAGAGGCATGCGGGTGCTGGGCGTCTCCTTCGCCGTCCTCATGGTCACCGCGACCGTCCAGGCGGTCATCGTGGCCCGTTCGGGCTCGGTGGCGCTGCTGGGCGACACCCTGCACAACTTCGCCGACGCGCTGACCGCGATCCCGCTGGCCATCGCGTTCACGCTGGGGCGGCGCGCCGCCACGCGCCGCTTCACCTACGGCTACGGCAGGGCCGAGGACCTCGCGGGAATCGTCATCGTGCTGCTGATCGCCGCCTCGGCGGGGCTGGCGGGCTACGAGGCCGTCAGGCGCCTTCTGGACCCGCAGGAGGTGCGGGCGCTGGGCTGGGTCGCCGCCGCGGGCGCGATCGGCTTCCTCGGCAACGAGTGGGTCGCCCGCTACCGCATCAGGGTCGGGCGCGAGATCGGCTCGGCCGCTCTGGTGGCCGACGGCCTGCACGCGCGCACCGACGGCTTCACCTCGCTCGCCGTGCTTCTCGGCGCGGGCGGCGCGGCGCTCGGCCTCCCCCTCGCCGACCCTGTCGTCGGCCTGCTGATCACGGTCGCCATCCTGTTCGTGCTGCGCGACGCGACGCGCGAGATCTACCACCGGCTGATGGACGCGGTCGATCCCGCGCTGGTCGAGAGGGCCGAGACCGTGCTGGCGTCGGTGCCCGGCGTGCGGCGGGCCGGCTCGGTGCGGCTGCGCTGGATCGGTCACGCGCTGCGCGCCGAGGTGGACATCGTGGTGAGCCACGAGCTGACGCTGGTGCAGGCGCACGCCGTCGCGGTGGAGGCCGAGCACCGGCTCATCCACGACCTGCAGGGCCTGCGCGCCGCCACGGTGCACGCCGATCCCGACGGCCCCACCGGCGCCGACCAGCACGCCGTCCTGGTCGAGCACCGGTAGGAGCGGCCGTCACGGGCGTGGCCGTTTCGGCGGTGTCTCACGGGTAGGCGGTTGCCATGAAAGCACTCACCTGGCACGGCAAGCGTGACGTCCGGGTCGAGGACGTCCCCGATCCTTCGATCAAGGAACCGACCGACGCGATCATCAAGGTCACCACGGCCGCCATCTGCGGCTCGGACCTGCACCTGTACGAGGTGCTCGGCCCGTTCATGGGCGAGGGCGACATCCTCGGCCACGAGACGATGGGCATCGTGGAGGAGGTAGGCGCCGAGGTCACCCAGATCAGACCCGGCGAGCGGGTGGTCATCCCGTTCAACATCTCCTGCGGGCACTGCCACATGTGCCGCATGGAGCTCTACGCGCAGTGCGAGACCACACAGGTGCGCGAGCACGGCACGGGAGCGGCCCTGTTCGGCTACACCAAGCTGTACGGGCAGGTGCCCGGCGGCCAGGCGGAGTACCTCAGGGTGCCGCAGGCGCAGTTCGGCCCTGTCACCGTGCCGGAGGGCCCGCCCGACGAGCGCTTCCTCTACCTGTCCGATGTGCTGCCGACCTCCTGGCAGGCCGTGCAGTACGCCGACCTGCCCGAGGGCGGGAGCCTCACGGTCTTCGGGCTCGGCCCGATCGGCCAGATGAGCGCCCGCATCGCCAAGCACCGCGGCCACCGCGTCATCGGCGTGGACGGCGTGGCCGAGCGCCTGGAGATGGCCAGGCGGCACGGCGTCGAGGTGCTGGACGCCCGCGACCTCGACGTGCCCGACAAGATCCGCGACCTCACCGGCGGCAGGGGCACCGACTCGGTCATCGACGCGGTCGGCATGGAGGCGCACGGCTCGCCGGTCGCCAAGTTCGGCCACGCGGTCACCGGGCTGCTGCCCGACATGGTGGCCGCACCGCTGATGCGCACCGCGGGCGTGGACAGGCTGGCCGCGCTCAACCAGGCCATCGACACCGTACGGCGCGGCGGCACCATCTCCGTCGTCGGCGTCTACGGCGGGATGGCCGACCCGATGCCCATGCTCAAGATGTTCGACAAGGGCATCACCCTCCGCATGGGACAGGCCCACGTACGGCGCTGGATGCCGCACCTGCTGCCGCTCGTGCTCGACGACAGCGACCCCCTGGGCGTCATGGACCTGGCCACGCACCGCCTCCCGCTCGCCGAGGCGCCACACGGCTACGAGATCTTCCAGAAGAAGCGGGACGGCGCCATCAAGGTGCTGCTCAAGCCCTGAGACTGAGTGCCTGTCTTCGAACCTGAAGTAGGCGGATGATGGGCTCGTGGCCGAGGTACGGCGCTGCCCAAGTTGCGGCCGGCGTCTTCGTCGACGTGCTCGGGGTGACGCGGCGTATTGCTCCGGAGTCTGCCGCGCTCAGCATTGGCGCTGGGTACGGCAGACGCCTTGCTCACTCGGGCGACGCGATGACCAAAGGCATGCGCCGGCGGCGCTACCCCTCCGACACCAGCGCCGCCGAGTGGGCCCTGCTCGAACCCCTGCTCCCAACGCCGGCCTGTCTGACGCGGAAGGGTGGAAGGCCAGAGAAGCATCACCCCGCGACTTCGTCGACGCCATCCGCTGCCTGGTCGACAACGGCAGGCGAGCCCTGCCCGCGGACTTCCCTCCTTTCCAGACCGTCTACGGGTTCTTCGCCCGCTGGGCCCGCGCGGGGCGTCATCAACCAGATCCGTAACCAGCTCCGCCGCGCTATCCGCCTGCGAAAGGGACGCTGTCCAACCCCGCGCCTTTTCCTCCCATCACCAGCTCACCCCGGCTTCGCGAGCGTCGCCTATGATCATGCAGATGAGCGACCTCACCGGCCCCCCGATCGCCCGAGTGGACGTGGTGCGCGACGTCCACCACGGCATCACGCTCGACGATGCCTACCGGTGGATGGAGGCGGACGGTGAGGAGTTCCACCGCTGGCTCGACGGCCAGGCCAGCCATGCCCGCGAGCAGCTGGACACCCTGCCGCGCCGGGAGGAGCTGCTGACCCGGATCCGCGAGCTGGGCGGCGCGCTCCCGCAGTACTCGCGCTTCACACCGGCGGGCGACAGCATCTTCTACCTGGCACGCGAACCCGACGCCCGCGTACCCGTGCTGACGAGGCGTGACCCCGGGGGAGCGAGCAGAGTCCTGTTCGACCCCGACACCCTGCCCGGCGAGGCGCACCACGCCATCGACTGGTACGTGCCCTCCCCCGACGGCCGCCACATCGCCTGCGCCGTCTCCCCGTCCGGGTCGGAGGAGAGCACGGTCCAGGTCATCGACGCCGGCTCCGGCGCCATCAGGGAGACGATCCCGCCCACGACGCGCTTCGCCTTCCTGAGCTGGCTGGAGGACGGCCGGTCGTTCGTCTACCACCGCTTCCTGGATCCCCCGGCGGGCGCCCCGCCGGAGAAGCGCCGCCTGGACAGCCGTTCCTTCCTGCACCGGCTGGGCACCGACCCGGCGCAGGACCAGGTGGTGCTGGCGCGCGGGCTCAACCCCCACCTCGAGCTGACCCCGCAGGATCGGCCCTTCCTGGTGGTGCAGCCGCACGGCGAGTGGATGCTGGCGATCGTCTCCCACAGCGCACTCGGCCCCTGGACCAACGAGCAGCTGAGCGACTGCTCGCTGTACGTGGCGCCACGAGCCGCGCTCGCCGATCCGGCCACCTGCCCGTGGCGGAAGGTAGCGGCCGCGGCGGACGGCGTGACCGCCTTCGCCACCAGCCACGACACCCTCTACCTGGTCTCCCATCGGGACGCGCCGCGCTCCCGCGTGCTGGCCGTTCCGCTTGCCGTACCGGATCTGTCTCAAGCCCGGGTGGTCGTGCCCGCGGGTGAGCGCGTGGTGGAGGCGGTGCGGGTCGTCGGCGACCGGCTGCTGGTGCGCGATCTCGACGGTGGCGTCCATCGGGTACGGCATGCGCCCCTGTCCGGCGGCGAGCCCGTCGACCTCCCGATGCCGGTGGAGGGCGCCATCTGGGAGTGGACCACCCACCCGGAACGGCCCGAAGCCCTGCTGCTGGCGGCCGGTTGGACAGACGCGCCGCGGCTCTACCGCTACGACGGCGAAACCCTCGAGGACACCAGGCTTGCGCCCCGCTCACCGGTCGACTTCGGCTACGTGCACGCCCGCATCCTGCACGTGCCCGCGAGGGACGGAACACGGATCCCGCTCACCGTCATCCACCGCAAGGACCTGGAGCTGGACGGCGACAACCCGGTCCTGCTCACCGGCTACGGCTCCCATGGCGTCACCGACCTGCCGCAGTTCCGTCCCGAGATGCTCGCCTGGTACGAGCGCGGCGGCGTCTACGCCATGGCGCACCTGCGCGGCGGCGGCGCCTACGGCCGGGAGTGGCACGAGGCCGGGCGCGGCCCGCGCAAGGAGGCCACCATCACCGACTTCATCGACTGCGCCGAGCACCTCAGCGCCCTGGGCTACACCCGGCCGGGACGGCTGCTGGGCGAGGGCGCCAGCGCCGGCGGCATCCCCACCGGCGGCGCGCTGGTGCGCCGGCCGGAGCTGTGGGCTGCCATGGCGATGCAGGTACCGACGGCCAACGCCACACGGACCGAGTTCAGCGAGAACGGGCCGATCAACGTGCCGGAGTTCGGCAGCGTCGTCACCTCGGACGGCCTGCGCGGCCTGCTGATCGCCGATGCCTACCTGCGGGTTGAGGACGGCGTGCCGTACCCGGCGGTGCTGCTGACCGCCGGCCTGCGCGACGCGCGGGTGCCGCCGTGGCAGCCGGCGAAGCTGGCCGCCCGCCTGCAGGCGGCCACGTCCTCCGGCCTGCCGGTGCTGCTGCGTGTCGAGGAGCACGGTTGGCACGGTGCCGGCTCGACCCGAGAGCAGGAACATGCCCTGCTCGCTGATGTGTTGGCCTTCCTGTTGCACGCTTTCGAGGGGTCACGATGAGTACGGCTGAGCAGCGGGCCCTTCGTCATGTCGCGTCGCTGTCGTCCGGCGGGCCGCTCGATCCCGCCCTACGGGTGGCGCCCCCGAAGTGACCGCCTGGTGCCGCCGTGCCGTCGCTGAGTACCTCGTGCCCGCCCCCCGACCCGGTCGCGGCTGGCATCGACCTGGTCGCCGGCGGGTCAGGGTCTGGCGCCGACACCCGTGGTGAACTCCTCTTTCAGGTGGCCGGGTGCCAGGGGCGGGGTGTCCATGCCCGCTCCTCCCGACATCCCCTCGATCATCTCGCGCATCGCCTGCGCGGCGCCGTACTGGGGCTGCCAGCCCAGCTCGGTGCGGGCTCTGGTGGTGTCGAGGACGGGCAGGCTGAGCGCCATCTCGAGCAGGCCAGGTGAGGCTGGGATGAGGCGCGCGTGCCAGCCGGCCGCGACGGCGGTTCTTGCCAGCCACGGCGAGAGGGGAACCAGGCGCGCGCCGAACAGGTCGGCCAGCTCGGCGGCGCCGAGGACCGGCTCAGCGGCCAGGTTGAAGGCGCCCGACACCTCGGAGACGACGGCCAGCCGGTAGGCCTGGGCTGCGTCGGAGGCGTGCAGCGCCTGTACGCGCAGTCCTGGGATGTCGGGGATGAGCGGCATGCGGTGTACCAGTCTGCCGGGCAGGAACGGCCCGCCGAACAGCCGCCGCTGCTCGCTGGCCGCCTCCCGCTTGAAGATGAAGGCGGGACGCATCCTGACCACCCTGATGGCCGGGTGGTCGCGCTCGAACAGGTCGAGGACGCGTTCGACGTAGGCCTTCTCCCTGCTGTAGGCCGCGCGCGGCCAGCCGTGCGTGGGCCAGCTCTCGTCGACCGCGTGGTCCTTCAGGCCAGGCGAGTAGGCGCCGACGGACGAGGCGTGGATCAGCGCGGGGACCCGGGCCTGAGCGACGGAGCGGAAGACGGCCATGCTGCCGAGCACGTTGGCGCGCCAGGTGACCAGCGGGTCCCTCGTCGGCTGGAACAGCCATGCCAGGTGGATCACGGCGTCGGCGCCCTCAAAGACCCCTGTCAGATCGTCCTCGGCGACGTCGGCGGTGTGCCAGCTGGTCTTGGGTCCCGGACTCCATCGGGGCCTGCGGCGGGCGACGCCGACGACGGAGGTGACGCGGTGTTCGGATTCGAGCGACTCCAGCACGCTGGTTCCGACGTTTCCTGACGCGCCGACCACGATGACTCTCATGAAGCGGGACTGCCCGGCCGAATACCGATCAAACCGGACATGGGCGAACCTCGTGGCCCGGCCGACCACTAGATTGGCGGGATGGTCACGGTCGAGGACGTACGCCGCCTGACGTCAAGGTTTCCCCGCTCCTCCGAGCACCTGATCCGCGATCGCGTGAAGTTCCGCGTGGGCTCCATCGTCTACGTCGCCTTCTCCAGGGACGAGACGATCATGGGGTTCGGCTTCCCCAAGGAGGAGCGGGCCGCGCTCGTGGCGGCCGAGCCTGACAAGTTCCTCATGCCCCCCGAGAGCGACCTGCGCTTTCACTGGGTGCAGGCGCGCATGGCCGCGCTCGACGAGCCCGAGATGCGCGAGCTGGTGACCGAGGCGTGGCGGATGGCGGTGCCGAAGAAGGTCTACGCCGCCTATCTGGAGACGCTCAGGTAGAGCTCGCGCGCCAGCGTGGTGGTGCGCTTCACCGAGTCGCGCCAGCCGCCGCCCGCCGGATGCGCGGTGAGCAGCACCAGGATCAGCCTGTCGTCCTTGCCGACCAGCCCTGTCGTGTGCAGGACGGGCCTGCCCAGGTCGGGAACCCCTGATCGCGACCCCGACCGCGCCGCCTGGCTCGCGGGAGCCGGGGCGGCGAGGGCCACGGGGGCGGTCGAGGTGAGCGCGGGAGCGGCCGGGGCGGCGAGCGCGCCGCCCGCGGGGCGCTCCGAGCACTTCACCGGCGGCACGGTCCCGAAGCCCGACCAGCCCTGCTTGACCGCCCAGGGGCGGGGCACGCCGCCCGGGATGCCGAAGGTCTGGTCGAAGCCGTCGCTGCCGCAGGGGGTCGCCTGCCTCAGGTGCCCGACGATCAGGTCGCGCACCCTCGGCGCCGCTCTGTCCATCAGGTAGCGGTAGGTCCTGGCCACGTCGTAGGCGCTCAGCGAGGTGTAGCCCCAGAAGCCGGGCTTGTCGGCGGGCGGCGGGGCGGTGTCGGCCAGGCCGAGCCGCCTGGCTGTCCGAGTCACGATGGCGCCCTTGCCGCCGCGATCCCAGAAGGCGGAGGCCGCGTCGTCGTCGCTGGAGCGCAGCATGATCCTGAGCTGCGCGAGGTCGCGGGCGGACGGCTTGGCGGTCCGCTCGAGGAAGTCGATCGCGATGAGAATCTTGATCACCGAGGCGGACCTGAACGCCCTGTGCGCGAGCCGGTGCGCGACGATCTTCCCCGCCACCCTGTCGAAGACCACGTAGCCGGCCGTCGTCCCCGCGGGCACCTTGGGCGGAGCGGCGGCCAGCGCGGGCGTGCCCGCCAGAAGGGGGACGGCGGCGGCCACGGCCAGCCATGGCTTGATTCGCATCCGCCATGTTTATCAGAGGCGGACCACAACAGCTTTGCCGCGGGCTGGGCTTGTGTGGGGAAATGTCCGGCAACGGGTTTGTTATGTCGGATACGCCATTCGGGTCCTTCTTCGGCGACCCATTCAGAGGGTTCGAGCAGCTCAGCGGCCGGGTGTTCGGCGGCATGGACGCCTGGCCTCCCACCCGGCCCAGCGTGCAGCGCGTCGACGTGGGCAGGCTCCTGAGCGAGTCGGCCAGGCGGCTGCTGGCGAGAGCCGTCCAGATCGCCGCCGACAGGGGCGCGCCCGACGTCGACGTCCTGGACCTGCTGGCCGCGGCCACCGAGGAGGACCCTGGCCGCGCCCTGCTGCTGTCGTCCGGCGCCGACCCCGGCAAGCTGCGCGAGCGCGTCGAGAGCGTGTCCCAGGGCGGGGCGCAGGGCGAGGCACCCACCACCTTCTCCCCCGCCGCCAAGCGCGCGGTGCTCGACGCCCAGCGCGTCTCGCGCGCCCTCGGCGCCTCCTACATCGGGCCCGAGCACCTGCTGCTCGCGCTCGCCGCCAATCCCGACTCCACCGCCGCCCGCCTGCTGACCGAGCAGGGCGTCTCCGCCAACGAACTGCAGACCGCCACCATCGCCGAGCCCGAGCGCGGCGCCACGCCGAAGGGCGAGACCCCTGCGCTCGACGAGTACGGCAGAGACCTGACGGAGGAGGCGAGGAAGGGCGGCCTCGACCCCGTCGTCGGCAGGGAGGAGGAGATCGAGCAGGCCATCGAGGTCCTCTCGCGCCGCACCAAGAACAACCCGGTCCTCATCGGCGAGCCCGGCGTCGGCAAGACCGCCATCGTCGAGGGCATCGCCCAGCGCATCGTCAACGGCAGCGTCCCCGACACGCTCAAGGACCGCAGGGTGATCGCGCTCGACCTGACCGGCATGGTGGCGGGCTCGAAGTACAGGGGCGAGTTCGAGGAACGGATCAAGAAGGTCATCGACGAGGTGCGCCAGCACTCCGACGAGATCGTGGTGTTCATCGACGAGGTGCACACCCTGGTCGGCGCGGGCTCGGCCGAGGGCGGCATGGACGCGGCCAACATTCTCAAGCCCGCCCTGTCCAGGGGCGAGCTGCACGTCGTCGCGGCCACCACCATCGACGAGTACCGCAAGCACATCGAGAAGGACGCCGCCCTGGAACGCCGCTTCCAGCCCGTGCTGGTGCCCGAGCCGAGCGTCGAGGACACCGTCGGCATCCTCGCGGGGCTGCGCGACGCCTACGAGGCCCACCACCAGGTACGTATCACCGACGACGCGCTCGACGCGGCCGCGAGCCTGTCGGCCCGCTACATCGCCGACCGCTTCCTGCCCGACAAGGCCATCGACCTGATGGACCAGGCCGCCGCCAGGGTGCGGCTGCGCGCCCGCACGCCCGCCGCCGACGTGCGCGAGCTGGAGGAGCGGGTGGCGTCGCTGCGCAGGGAGAAGGACCAGGCGGTCGCGGGCGACGAGTTCGACAGGGCGAAGGAGCTGACCTCGGAGATCGACAGGCTCAGGCCCGAGCTCGAGAACGCCCGTCACGGCCACGACACCGTGCCCGAGGTGACCATGGCCGACATCGCCGAGGTGGTCTCGCGGCGCACCGGCATCCCCGTCTCGCAACTCACCGAGCAGGAGCGCGACCGGCTGCTGCGCCTGGAGCAGCACCTGCACGAGCGCGTCATCGGCCAGGACGAGGCGGTCACCGCCGTCGCCGAGGCCGTACGGCGGGCGAGGGCGGGCCTGTCGGACCCCAACAGGCCGATCGGCAGCTTCCTCTTCCTCGGCCCGACAGGTGTGGGCAAGACCGAGCTGGCCAGGGCTCTGGCCGGAGCGCTGTTCGGCGGCGAGGACCACATGGTCCGCATCGACATGAGCGAGTTCGGCGAGCGGCACACCACGGCCAGGCTGGTGGGCGCCCCGCCCGGATACGTCGGCTACGAGGAGGCGGGACAGCTGACCGAGGCCGTCCGCCGCCGCCCGCACACCGTGGTGCTGCTCGACGAGATCGAGAAGGCGCACCCGGACGTCATGAACCTACTGCTGCAGATGCTCGACGACGGCCGCCTCACCGACGGGCAGGGCCGCACGGTCGACTTCACCAACACCATCGTGATCATGACGAGCAACCTCGGCGCCCAGCTCATCCTGCATGGCGGTGACGACGTCGAGGAGCGGCTCATGGACCTGCTGAAGTCGACGCTCAAGCCCGAGCTGCTCAACCGCATCGACGAGACGATCATCTTCACGCGCCTGGCGAGCGAGCAGCTGCGCCAGATCGTGGACCTGCTGCTCGAGAAGACCAGGCAGCGGCTGCGCGGCCAGGGCATCGAGCTGCGCGTCAGCGACCAGGCCAAGGACTGGCTGGCCGAGCACGGCTACCAGCCCGAGTTCGGGGCGCGGCCGCTGCGCCGTACCGTGCAGCGGGAGCTGGACAACCGGCTGTCGTCACTGCTGCTGGGCGGCCAGGTGAAGGAGGGAGACACCGTGGAGGTGGACGTGAGCGGCGGCGGCCTCGAGGTGAAGGTGGCCGCCGCCCAGGCGGCCTAGCGGCGGCGCAGCCTCGCGTCGGTCAGCGCGGGCGGCCGCCAGCCGCTGTCGCCCGCGTTCAGCGTGACGCCGGGCGGGACGATCTCGTCGATCCTGTCGAGCACGTCGTCGCTCAGCTTCACCTCGTCGGCGCCGAGCTGACCTTCCAGGTGCTCCATGGTCCTCGGTCCGATGATGGCCGAGGTCACCCCTGGATGCCGCAGGGTGAACGCCAGGGCCAGGTGGATCAGCGTCAGCCCCGCCTCCTCCGCCAGCACCGCGAGCTGTTCCACGACCTCCAGCTTGCGCTGGTTGGCCGGCAGCGACAGGTCATAGCGTTCGGGGATGCGCGCGGCCCTGCGCGACTGCGGCGGCTCGGCGCCCTGGCGGTAGCGTCCCGACAGCCAGCCGCCCGCCAGCGGGCTCCACACGATGGCGCCCATGCCGTACTTCTGGACCACGGGCAGCACGTCGGCCTCGATGCCGCGCACCAGCAGGGAGTACGGCGGCTGCTCGCACACGAACCGCTCGAGGCCGCGCCGCTCGGCCGCCCAGTGCGCCTCGACCAGTTGGTGGGCGGGGAAGGTGGAGCTGCCGGCGTAGCGGACCTTGCCCTGCCGTACGAGGTCGGTCAGCGCGCCGAGCGTCTCCTCGATGTCGGTGTCGGGGTCGGGCCTGTGGATCTGGTAGAGGTCGATCCAGTCGGTGCCCAGACGGCGCAGGCTGTCCTCGACTGCCTGGAAGATCCATCGCCTGGAGTTGCCGCGCTGGTTGGGCCCCTCCCCCATCACGCCGTGCACCTTGGTGGCCAGCACCACCTCCTCGCGCCTGCCCGACTTGGCCAGTGCCTGGCCGACGATCTCCTCCGACTCCCCCTGGGAGTAGACGTCGGCGGTGTCGATGAAGTTGACGCCCGAGTCGAGGGCGCGCTCGATGATCCTGGTGGACTCCCCCACGGAATGCTCGCCCCATCCGCCGAACATCATGGCGCCGAGGCAGAGCGGGCTGACCTTGAGACCGGTTCTTCCGAGTGCGCGGTATTCAGTCACATCTCTCAGAGTGCCTGAACCGCCCTGTCGACGGGCACGTCGCCCTCCACCAGCTCCAGCGTCATGCCGGCGGCGCGGGGCTCGTCGAGCAGCGCCACCACCACCGCGGCCACGTCGTCGCGCGCCACCTTGCCCCTGGGCACCGGCGGCGGCGCGAGCAGGACACCGGCGGCGCCCGGCTCGTCGGTCAGGCCGCCGGGCCGCAGGATCGTCCAGTCGAGGTCGCGGCCGCGCAGGTCGTCCTCCGCCGCGGTCTTGGCCGCGATGTAGGCCGCCCACACCTCGTCGGTGCCGGGACGCGGCGGCGCGCCCGCGCCCATCGAGGAGATCTGCACGAACCTGCGCACGCCCGCGCGCTCGGCGGCCTCGGCCAGCAGCACGGAGGCCCCCCTGTCGACGGTGTCCTTGCGAGCCGCCCCGCTGCCTGGGCCCGCTCCCGCCGCGAAGACGACCGCGTCGGCGCCGTCGAGGAGCTTGGCCACCTGCTCGGCCGAAGCGCTCTCCAGGTCGCAGACGACGGCCTCGCCGCCCGCCGACTCCACGTCCGCCCGGTGATCGGGGTTGCGGACCAGCCCCACGGCCTGGTCCCCCCGCTCGGCCAGCCTGCGCTCCAGCAGAAGCGCGATCTTCCCGTGTCCACCCGCGATCAGCACACGCATGACTCCAGCGTTTCACACGGGCGAGGCATGCGTTTCACCCGGTCACCTCGTGACAGCGCGCATCTGGGACCCGCGAGCGACCTCCCGCACGCTGAAGCCATGACAAAGACAGCCACCCTCCGCTTCGCCTGGCACTTCGGCGAGATGCTCGTCGCGATGATCCTCGGCATGGTGCTGCTCGGCCCCGTGTGGGACGCGCTCACCTCCTGGCTCGGCCTCGCGGCCCTGTTCGCCAGGACCGACGTCGCGGTCATGGTCATGGCCGCCGACATGACCGTCGCCATGACGATCTGGATGCGCTACCGGGGCCACTCCTGGGCCCCCGTCGCCGAGATGGGCGCGGCGATGTTCGTACCGTTCCTGCTGCTCCTTCCTCCCTACTGGCTCGGCGCGCTGTCGGGAGAGGTCGTGATGATCGCGGGGCACGTCCTGATGCTGCCCGCCATGCTGGCCGCGATGCTGTGGCGCAAGGACGAGTACACGCGCGGCCACAAGGACCACCGGAGCCCGCCCGCCGTCGGCCGCCCGAGCTGACCTGACCACAATGGAGCAATGGACTACACCGCACCACCGGGGCCCGCCTTCCTGTTCGACCTCGACGGCACCCTTATCGACAGCGTCTACCAGCACGTCATCGCCTGGCGCAGCGCCCTGTCCGGCATGGGGGTCGACCTGTCGGTGTGGCGGATCCACCGCAGGATCGGCATGAGCGGCGGCCTGTTCGTCACCGCCCTGCTCAGGGAGACCGGCCTCAGCCTCACCCAGCAGCAGATCGACGACCTGCAGCAGGCGCACGCCGCCGCCTACCTGGAGCAGATCGACACGGTGCGGCCGCTGCCGGGCGCGATCGAGCTGCTGCGCGAGCTGACCCAGCGCCAGGTCCCCTGGGCCATCGCCACCAGCGGATACGCCAAGACCGCCCGCAGGGCGCTGGGCATGCTGAAGCTCCCTGACGACACCCCGATGGTCACCCGCGACCTGGTACGGCGCGCCAAGCCAGACCCCGACCTGTTCCTGGCCGGAGCCGCCCTGCTCGACGTCGACCCCCGTCACGCCATGGTCGTCGGCGACAGCGTCTGGGACCTGCTGGCCGCCAGAAGGGCGGGCGCGCTCGGCATCGGCCTGCAGTCCGGCGGGTACGGCAGGGACGAACTCGAACGCTCGGGAGCCTTCCGCGTCTACGCCGATCCGGCCGACATGCTCAACAGGCTCGACGAGCTGGGCGTGCGTCTGGGGGAATAACCGCGGGGCGCCGAACCGATCTGGTGAGGGACGCGTATCTTCCCGCGAACACCTCGCGCGTTTGTGCGAACAGGAGCTGACATGGATCTGGCAGACATCGGCGTGACGGGGCTGGCCACGATGGGCCGCAACCTTGCCCGCAACTTCGCCCGCAACGGCTACGCGGTCGCGGTGCACAACCGCTCGCACAGCCGTACGGAGGCGCTGGTCAAGGAGTTCGGCGGCGAGGGCACCTTCCTGCCGTCGGAGGACGTGGCCGACTTCGTCGCCTCGCTCAAACGGCCACGCCGAGCGATCATCATGGTGAAGGCCGGCGCGGGCACCGACGCGGTCATCGACCAGTTGGCCGACCTGATGGAGCCGGGCGACATGATCGTCGACGGCGGCAACGCCCACTTCGAGGACACCAGGCGCAGGGAGGCGGCGCTGCGCGAGCGCGGCATCCACTTCGTCGGCACCGGCATCTCGGGCGGCGAGGAGGGCGCGCTGCTCGGCCCGAGCATCATGCCGGGCGGCTCCCGCGAGTCCTACGAGGCGCTCGGGCCCATGCTGGAGAGCATCGCGGCGCAGGTCGACGGTGTCCCCTGCGCGACCTACGTCGGGCCTGACGGCGCGGGCCACTTCGTCAAGATGGTGCACAACGGCATCGAGTACTCCGACATGCAGCTCATCGCCGAGTCCTACGACCTGCTGCGCCAGGCCCTCGGCGCCACGCCGGCCGAGCTGGCCCAGATCTTCAGGGAGTGGAACCAGGGCGACCTGGAGTCGTACCTGATCGAGATCACCGCCGAGGTGCTCGACCAGGTCGACGCCGAGACGGGCCGCCCGTTCGTGGACGTCGTGGTCGACCGCGCCGAGCAGAAGGGCACCGGCCGCTGGACCGTCCAGAGCGCGCTCGAACTGGGCGTCCCCGTCACCGGCATCGCCGAGGCGGTCTTCGCCCGCGCCCTGTCGGGCCATCCCGCCCAGCGCGAGGCCGCTCGCGGGCTCGAAGGCCCCTCGCTGTCGGGGGTCGCGGGCAAGGAGCTGATCGAGGACGTGCGGCAGGCGCTGTACGCCTCCAAGATCGTGGCCTACGCCCAGGGCTTCGACCAGATCGCCGCCGCCTCCAAGGAGTACGGCTGGGACGTCGACCTCGGCGCGATGGCCACGATCTGGCGTGGCGGCTGCATCATCAGGGCGCGCTTCCTCGACAGGATCCGCGCCGCCTACGACGCCGACCCCGCGCTGGCCACGCTGCTGGCCGACGAGGGCTTCGCGGGGGCGCTCGCGGCCGCACAGGAGGCGTGGCGGCGGGTGGTGACCACGGCGGTGAAGATCGGGGTGCCGACCCCCGGGTTCTCCTCCGCGCTGGCCTACTACGACGGGCTGCGCAGGGACAGGCTGCCCGCGGCGCTGGTGCAGGGGCTGCGCGACTACTTCGGCGCGCACACCTACCAGCGGGTGGACAAGGAGGGCGCCTTCCACGTCGACTGGTCGGGCGACAGGGCCGAGCACACCGCGTGAGCGCCTTTACATTGTAGATTTTTTTTGGGAGCGCCGGGGATTTTACCCAATCCCCGGCGCTCCCGCGTCTTCCCATGCGTCTAACCGTGGACAGCTGACCTGCTAGGTCCTGATTTCTCGCCGTCTCGGCCGAAAGGACAACCGCGCCGCCCCATCTGACGTCAAGAGGCCCGTGACGGGGTACGGGCCTGATGTGACGGTCGGACCGAAGTCCTGCTGGAGTGGCGTGTATGGACGGAGGGTCACCGGTGACTACGGTGGGCTGTCGGAGGCTTGCCGTACAGCGGCAGGCGGGTGAACTTCGGGTGAGCACGCTCACCCGCGGGCACGGCTGCGACGGAAGATGGGTGGGTGAAGTGGCCCGAAGCGGATGTGGTGGGGCCGTGCGTGAGCGAGCCGGTGACGGTCTTCGCCACGGCGGACAGACGTGCGGACGGAGAGCTGGCGCACGAGGGCAACAGGGTTCCGGACATCGCGGTGCTCGATCAGGACACGCTGGTGGTCGGCTGGAGGTCGGGGGTGGCCGACCCCATGGACGCCACACCGGCCGACCAGGGTTCGATCGGCTTCGCCCGCTCGGCCGACGGCGGGCGCACCTGGACCACGGGGACGCTGGCGGCGGCGACGGACACGCACCGCTACCACTACGTGATCTTCCTCAACGACTCCGGTGTGCTTTACGCCCTGCTGGGACGCATCACGATCAGCGAGGACCGCGACAGCGCGGGCAACGTCGACGGCTTCCCTGTCAGGATGGTCGCCAGGCGCAGCGCCGACGCGGGTGCGACATGGGAGGACTTTCCCCTCACGGTCGAGGTGCCGGACAACGGCAGGGGTGTCGTCGTGGCCGGCAAGCCGATCAGGCACGAGGGTGTGTGGCTGCTGCCGTACTGGCGGCAGACGGGGAGCGGCACCAGGGCAGGGGTGCTGCGATCGACGGACCTGCGGACGTGGCGCTCGGGCCGGCTGGCCGAGCCCCCGCGGGGAATCGGGGTGGAGGAGCCTCAGGTGGCGCCCGCCCAGGAGGGTGGCCTGGTGATGGTGGCCAGGGCGCTCGACCTGCGGGGCGGCTCGTCGCCGGAGGCCAGGGACGCGAGGTACCGCGCCCACGCGGCGCACGCGGCGGTGTCGAGGAGCGCGGACGGGGGACTCACCTGGGAACCGATGTCCCTGGACCCCCAGCTCCCGAATTATTACGTCAAGGGGTTCTTTACCACGGACGCCGAGGGGCGGTATCTCACGATCTACAACACCTTGGCGGGCCCTTTCAGGGGTGAGAGGCCCGAGCAGTACCGGGAGGTGCTGCACTACAAGGTGAAGCCGCAGGGCTCCCCGTGGGGGCCCGGACGGCTGTTCGCCGACGGAACCAGGCTGACCAGGGACGCGGCGCGGGGCTGGGACGTCTACGCCAGCGCGCAGGAGTACGCACCGGGCCGGTTCTTCGTCGTCTGGGAGCACAACCAGATCGCGATCAGGGTCGCCAGGCTCGACCTGACCCGCGCCTTCACCGGTGTCCGGCTGTCCGGCCCCGGCTCGGCGCCCCAGATGCCGCCCGCCGGGTTCGTGGCCACCGTGGAGGGCGACGACTTCGAGCTCACGCTCGCCGGCCGGATGACCCTCGCGGTGGGAGCGGGCGGCGTGTCGCTGGACGGGCGCGCCGTCCTGGAGCCCGGAGGGACGCGCTGGCGGGTGGTGGCCGACCGGCGCGGCGAGGCCGGTCTGTGGCGCGACCTCACCGACACCGGCCTGCGCTGGCGCCTCCCGCCCGGGCCCGGCCTCGGCGAGGTCACCCTGACGGGACGGGCCACGGCCGAGGTCACCGACAACCTCGCGGGACTGCCGTGGGCGGGCTGGACGCTGTCGGGCAGCCGCGTCACCGACGGCAGGCTCGACCTGCGCGGCTCGGCCACCGTCCCGCTGGAGATCACCGAGTCGTGCGACTTCACGGTGGAGTTCAGCGGCAGGGTCGTCGATGACAGCGCCCTCGACCCGGTCACCGGTCTCGGCGTCAGCCTCGGCACCAAGGTCGCCAACGGCGCCCGCAGGCTCATGATGACCGTCCAGAAGGGAGAGGTCTGGGCGATGCCCAAGGGCTCCTCCCGGTGGGAACGCGTGCACAGGGGCCGCGCGGGGCTCTGGCGGGTCAGCGTCGACAGCGCGGGCGTGGCCAGGCTGTTCGCCGACGGCGCCGACACCGGCGCGAGCTGGGTGGTTCAGGACAGCCGCGAGCGCCCGCAGGCCACCCACTGGGTGAGCGCGACGGCAGGCGGCAACACCGCCGCCGCCCTCCTCGACTGGACCCTGGTCACCGCAACGCTCGGCTAGGAGGGTTGGCCACCGCCGTCACCGTCACGTACCCGATCGGTCCCTGCGCGTCGTGCATGACGCACTGTCCGAGCGCCACTCCTTCGTTGCCGAGGTGGCCGATGGTCTCCAGCCCGAGTTCGGGACTGCGTGGCAGGCGGCTGAGGGTGAGGGTGTAGTCGGCGTTGATGTAGTGCAGGCCCTCGGTGCCGACGTTGCTGAGCGGGCTGGCGAAGTCGGCGGCCAGCGCGGCCAGCGTGAACGGCGAGACCTCCTCGCCCTCCACCAGCGGGCGGACCTCCCTGACCCACGCCCTGTGCGGCCCCGGCCGCTCGCCCCAGCCGGTGAGCTGCCACAGCTCGAACGGCAGCGGCGGCCCTCCTGGCGGCGGCGGGCCCTGCGGCAGCGGCTCCTCCCACGCCCTGGTGTGGGTCAGCGCCCCGGGGGGCTGCTCGCCGTTGCGCAGCAGGACGGCGCTGGCCCTGGCGACCTGGCCCTGCTCGGTCGAGAGGACGGCGTCGGCGACCCTGATCCTGCGGCCGTCCCTGACCCTGACGGTCTCCACCGTCAGCGGGAGCAGCGGGCTGTTGCGGAACAGGTCGACGGTCAGCCTCGCGAAGTGCAGCCCCTCCTCGCCGTGCTCGGCCTCGATGGCCCTGGCGGCCAGGCCGCCGAGCAGGCGGCCGTGCAGCATGTCGACGGCCCAGGGGCTGTGCGCGTGCGGCGCGGGGACGTACTCGCCTTTGGTGAGGGCGAAGAACGCCCCGAGATTATCCACAGAATGTGATTCTAAATCGTCGGCGGGGCCAGAGGTGGCGACAATCGAGGTATGAGATTCGGCGTGCTCGGCCCGACAGAGGTCTCCGGCGTCCCTGTGAGAGGCGCGGGGCTCAGCGGCCTGCTCGTGCTGCTGGCGCTGGAGGCGGGCCGGGTCGTCTCCGTCGACCGGCTGGTCCAGGCGCTCTACGGGCCCTCGGGCACGGTCAACGCGCTGCAGTCGCAGGTGTCGCGGTTGCGGGGGCTGGTGGGGGTGCCGCTGGAGCTCGGGCCCGCCGGTTACCGGCTGGTGGTCGATCCGCTTGAGGTCGACGCCCACCTGTTCACGCACGCGGTGGCCGCGGCGCGCAGGGTGTCCTCACCGGGTGAGCGGGCGCGGCTGCTGCGTGAGGCGCTCGGCCTGTGGCGCGGCCCCGCGCTGGCCGACGTACTGACGCTGCCCTTCGCCGAGGCGGAGGCCGCCACGCTGGAGGAGCTGCGCCTCTCGGCCGTGGAGGACCGGGTCGAGGCCGACCTGCTCACGGGCTGCGCCCCACTCGCCGAGCTGGTCTCCGAGCTGGGCGAGCTGGTGCGGCGGCAGCCGCTGAGGGAGCGGCTGCGAGGTCAGCTCATGCTCGCCCTGGCCAGGTCGGGGCGCAGGGCGGAGGCGTTGGAGGTGTTCGAGGAGGCGCGCAAGACGCTGGCCGAGGAGCTGGGCGCCGACCCCTCGCCCGAGCTGGCCGCCCTCCACCTGAGCCTGCTGCGCGACGAACCACCCTCCGCCGTGGCCTCGCCCGCCGCCTCCGGCGACCCGCTCGCCGTGGGGCGCCTGCCGGCGGCGTCCGTCTCCGCCGAGGCCCTCGGCGCGGTGTCGGCGCTGCGGCCCCGGGCGCCCAGACCGCGGCTGACCAGCTTCGTCGGGCGCGACCACGAGCTTCGCCTGGTCGGCCGGTTGCTCGGCCGAGGCCGCCTGCTGACGCTCGCGGGGCCCGGCGGCGCGGGCAAGACGAGGCTGGCCGTCGAGGCGGCCGAGGCGGCCCACGGCCTCGGGGAGGTGTGCTTCGTCGAGCTGGCCCCGCTCGGCCCCGGCAGCGACGTCGCGCTGGCGGTGCTCACCGCGCTCGGCCTGCCGTACGGCCACTCCGGACCACCGGGCCCGCTGTCGGCCGCGCGCCAGGACCCTTCGGCGTCGATGTCCCTCCCGCGTGGGGTGCCGCCTGTCGACGCGCTGGTGACGGCGCTCGGCGACCATCGCGTCACGCTCGTCCTCGACAACTGCGAGCACCTCGTCGAGGCGGCCGCGCTGCTCGTCGACCGGATCCTCGCCGAGTGCCCGCGCGTGCGCGTGCTGGCCACCAGCCGTGAGCCGCTGAACATCGACGGCGAGCATGTCCTGCCCATCGCCCCGCTCCCCCAGCCGCCGCACGGTCTCGACCTCGAGCAGGCGCGCGAGCACCCCGCGGTGCGGCTGCTGGCCGACAGGGCGGCGGCCGTCCGCCACGGCTTCACCGTCACCGGCGACAACCTCGAGCCCGTCCTGCGCATCTGCAGGGCGCTCGACGGGCTGCCGCTGGCGATCGAGCTGGCCGCCGCCAGGCTGCGGGCGCTCACCCCCGCCGAGGTCGCCGCCAGGCTCGACGACCGCTTCAGGCTGCTGACCGGCGGCAGCCGTACGGCGCTGCCCCGCCATCGCACGCTGCGCGCGGTCGTCGCGTGGAGCTGGGGCCTGCTCGACCCCGCGGAGCGCACCCTGGCCGCCAGGCTGTCGGTGTTCGTCTCCGGCACGACGGCCGAGGCGGCCGAGCGGGTCTGCGGCGGCGACCTCGACCTGCTCTCCGCGCTGGTCGACAAGTCGATCGTGCAGGCCGACGGCGGGCGCTTCGGCATGCTCGAGACCGTCAGGGCCTTCTGCGCCGAACGGCTGGCCGAGTCGGGTGAGGAGCAGCTCGTCAGGCAGGCGCACGCCGAGCACTACACCCGCATGGCCGCCTCCGCCGAGTCCCAGCTTCGCGGACCCGACCAGCTGCGCCGCCTGGCCGAGCTGGCGGCCGAGCACGACAACCTGCGCGCGGCGCTGCGCTGGGCCATCGACACGGGGCGGGCCGAGATGGCGCTGCGCCTGACCGCCGACATGTGGATGTACTGGTGGCTGCGCGGCCTGCGGCACGAGGGGGCGCTGCTGTCGGCCGAGGTGCTCGACCTGGTGGGGCCCGAACCTCCCGAGGGCCTGGCGGAGGACCACATCATGTGCGCGCTGCAGATGGTGACGACGGGGCGGCCGCTGGAGGAGACGCGGGAGCGTCTGGACAACGCCGAGCGCCTCGCGCGCGGTCTGGCCGAGCCGCCGCGCCACCCGCTGATCGCCATGGTCAGGCCCTATCCGGCGATCGCCTCCGGCAACTACACCCTGCTGCTGCCCGCGCTGCTGGCCGCCACCACCGCCTCCGACCCCTGGTCAAGGGCCTTCGCCCGGCTGCTGCTCGGCTACCTGCGGCTGGGCGCCGGCGAGGTCGAGGCGGGTGAGCGCGAGCTGCGGCTGGCGCTCGACACCTTCCGCATGGCCGGCGACAGGTGGGGCGTGGGTCAGGCGATGCTCCAGCTGTCGGAGCTGTCGGGATGGCGCGGCGAGCACAAGGAGGCGATAGCGATGGCGGAGGAGGCGCTGGAGGTGATCGCGCCCTTCGGCGCCACCGAGGACACCGCGCTGCTGATGTCGCGCCGCGGAGCCGAGCTGGCCCGCGCGGGCGACCTCGCCGCCGCCGAGGTGGAGCTGGAGCGGGCCGCCTCCATGGCGCGCCGTCTGCCGGGCTCGGAGGCGGAGGCGATCGCGACCCACGGGCTGGCCGAACTGGCGCGGCTGGGCGGCGACCCCGCGCGGGCGACCGAGCTCTACATGGCGGCCATGACGGGCTGCGAGGCGCACTGGCTCGGGGCGCAAGAGACGCGGGGTCGCATCCTGATCGGGCTCGGCAGGGTGGAGGGCGTGGGAGCGCGGCTGCGCGAGGCCTACGACCTCCTGGTCGACGTCCTCGATCTGCCGGGCGCCTCCGGCGCGGTGGAAGCCATGGCCGAGCTGGTGCTTCGCGAAGGGTCGGCCGCTCGCGCGGCCTTCCTGCTGGGGGCGGCGGTGTCGCTGCGCGGCGCCGCTGTGACCGACGGGCCCGATGTGGTCCGTACGGCGGGCGAGGCCCGGCGGGTGCTGGGCGACGCGGCGTTCGAGCGGTCCTACCAGCGTGGCTGCTCGACACCTCGCGACCAGGTCACCGACCTGCTGCCCTTCTGACCCCCTCTGCGCGTGTCACGCCCTCTCCCTCGCCCGGTGTTTCCGGGGCCGGGGAGGGCGGCACCAACCACTTCCACCACACCGGAGGCTGCTCCGGCGATTCCAGGCGACGCTGGTATCCACTCCTCGGTCACTCGGTTCCCCGCCCGGTCAGCGCATCCAGGTGACGCCTCCTTCACCGCGTGTCGTCGCTGCGGCGTCGTGCGCGAGGGCTGTCCATCCAGCAGACCGTCCCCCAGCTCCCGCACATCGATGTCGAGCGCGGCGGCGCCGGTCGGCGGCCCGTTGCGCGGGCCGCCGACCGGCTCGTGTCAGCCGTCCTTCTCGCTGGTGCCGGGGCCGTCGGTCCTGTTCTCGGCCTTGCCGCGCCTGCCCTCCTCGCCGGTGCCGGGGCCGTGGCTGTCGTCCCGCTTGTCGATCCTGGCCTCCCCCTTGCCCGGCGTGGGCAGGGGCATCGGGACCACCTCGCAGGGGCCCACCGTCCCCTCGACCACCTCGAGCGCCATCCCGACCGGCGGACGGTCAAGGTGCTCGGGGTCGGAGGAGACCGTCATGACAAGCGTCTGTCCCGCGATGATCTCGCCCTCCTTGATCTTGAAGACGATGCCTCCGCCGCCTTCGACGCTGCCGACGCTCGCCTCGAACCTTCCGCCCGAGGCCTTGGCCCTGCCCCTGGGCGCCTTACAGGTCTGGCCCGCCGGCAGGTAGGTGACGTCGGCGTTGACGTTCTCGTCCCTCAGCCTCCGCTCCAGCTCCTCGGGGTCGCGGAACTCGCTGATCCGCACCTCGATGGAGCCGTCGGCCTGCTTCTCGACGGCGAAGGCCGGGCTCGCCGTCCCGCCGTACAGCACCAGCGTGGCGGCCGCCGCGGCCCCCGTCACCGCGGCGGCCAGCCCCAGCAGGCGGCCGTGGCCGCGCCGCGCCGGCGTCACCGTGACCAGGTTCTCGCTGGCCATGTCGTCCTTGAGCGCGCTGAGCAGGCGCTCCTCGAAGTTGCTCATGCCTGTCCCTCCACATACACAGCCGACGGCGAAACGACCTCCAGAAGGGCACGTCTTGCCCGATGCAGACGGACTCGCGCGGTCACCTGCCTGATGCCCAGGGCCGCTGCCGCCTCCGCGACAGAGAGCTGGTCGATCGCCACGAGCTCGAGTACGGCCCGCTCGCCCTCGGGCAGGTCCCGCATCGCCTCCAGGGCGTGCCGCATCTGCCGTTCGGCGTCGATCTTCTCGACCATCCTGCCGAGATCGTCATCGTCCATCAGCCGCCTGCCTGCCACACGGCTGGTCAGCTGGGCCTCCCTCGCCGTCCTGCGCAGCTGGGCGGATACGACGTTGCGTGCCACGCCGTACAACCATGCGATCTCGCTGCCCCTGCCAGGGCGGTAGGTGTGCGCTGAGTCCAAGGCCGCCAGAAAGATGTCGGCGGTCAGGTCGGCGGCCAGGTGAGGATCGTTCACCCGGCGTACGACGAACCGCATGACAGCATCGATGTGACGGCGATAGAAGGCCTCAAAGGCCGCGGGGTCTTCGTTGAGGCGCACTGGCCTCGCTCCCTTCGTCGTTCGCCCTTACATCACTGCTTGGCCTGAGCGAGGCAAAGCGTTTCCTGGCGCGGGCCTGCCCACCACCCGCACGACCGCGACCACCCTCCATCGGCGAGCGGCCCGCTTCGACTCGACCGCCGAGAGGGCCCTCGGTTGGGCGGACCCTACTGCGCCTCCAGGTCTCGACGGCGGCGCAGGTCATGCCTCGTACGAGTCGCGGCCCGGGTCGCTCACGGCAGCCCGCAGGTCGAACCCGCGCACAGGACTTCCGCGCGCAACGCTGTCCCCCGCATCCCGCCGACCTACCGCGTTGCCCTGCTCCCGCAGAACCCGCCCCGCACAAGACGCCGCACAACCCCCTACATGCCGACCGGCCTCCCGTACAGTCCGCCCCGCACAAGAGCCCGCACAACCCCCCGCATGCCGACCGGCCTCCGGTACGGTCCGCCGCGTACTGAGCGACTTCCCGTGCTGCCTGTCACGCGCCGTCCGCACTACGGCGCGCCGCGCTGACCTGCTTCCCCTACGGCCGCCGGGCGGTGAGCGGCTTCCTGTAGAGCCCCTCACGATCACCTGCGTTCTGGCGCGCACGTCGCGTGCGAGGCCGATGCGGGGGCTCGTGCGGGCTCGTGCGTGCGGGGTGCGAGCCGCGTGCGCGCCATGGTCCAGCGTGGACGGCATGACACCCGTGAGCAGGACCAGACGCTGGGCAGCCCTGGCCACCCTGTGCCTCGCCGTCTCGCTCATCGCGATCGACGGCACCGTGCTGCACCTGGCGATCCCGCGCCTGACCGAGGCGTTGCAACCGACCAGCACCCAGATCCTCTGGATCGCCGACATCTACGGGTTCGTACTCGGCGGCCTGCTGATCACCGCGGGCAACGCGGGCGACAGGTTCGGCAGGAAACGCGTTCTGCTCATCGGGGTGGCGGCCTTCGGCCTGGCCTCGCTGGCCACCGCCTACGCTCCCACGGCCGAGCTGCTCATCGTCGCGCGAGCGGTGCTGGGCGTGGCGGGCGCCACCATCATGCCGTCCACCCTGTCGATCATCCGCAACCTGTTCACCGACCCTCGCGAGCGCACCACCGCGATCGGGCTGTGGAGCTCGGTCACGACGGCCGGCGCCGCGGCGGGGCCACTGCTGGGCGGGCTGCTCCTCGACAACTTCTGGTGGGGCTCGGTCTTCCTGATCAACGTTCCCGTGATGGTCGTCGTCCTGATCGTCGCCGCGCTCACGCTGCCCGAGTCCCGCAACCCCGATCCCGGGCCGCTCGACCTGCGCAGCGTGCTGCTGTCCGTCGTCGGCGTGATCGGCGTCATCTACGCCGTCAAGGAGGCGGCGCACACGGGGGTCGCCCAGACCGGCGTCCTGGTGGCCGCGGTGGTCGGCGTGGGCGCGCTGATCCTGTTCTGGAGACGGCAGAGCAGGCTCACTCACCCGTTGATCGACGTCAGCCTGTTCAGGCGCAGGGCGTTCTCCGGGGCGGTCGGCGGCGACATGGTCGCGGTCTTCGCGCTGGTGGGCACGCTGTTCTTCCTCTCCCTCTACCTGCAGTTCGTCCTCGGCTGGACACCGCTGCAGGCCGGTCTCGCCCAGCTGCCCGCCATGGGCGCCTCCATGGTCGCGGCGCTCCTCGCGGGCAGGCTTGCGATGGCGTGGGGCAGAGCGGTGGCGATCTCCGTGGGGCTCGGGCTGTCGGCGGCAGGGCTGGCGGTGCTCGTGCTGCTCCCCACGGAGTCCGGCTATCCGGTGGTGCTCGGGTCGCTGCTCCTCATCGGCATCGGCGCGGGGCTGTCGTTCACCGTGACCGCCGACACCGTGCTGGCGACCGTGCCGAAGGAGCGGGCCGGCTCGGCCTCCGCGATCGCCGAGACCGCCTACGAGCTGGGCGCCGCCCTCGGCATCGCGCTGATCGGCAGCCTGCTCGGCGGCATCTACCGGCAGACGTTGCGCCTGCCGGTCGGGCTTCCCGCCGAGGCCGTTGACGCCGCCCGCGACTCCATCGGTACGGCGCTGCACGCGGCGGCGTCCCTGCCCGTGGAGCTGGCGGCCGGCGTGGTCGCGGCGGCCTCGGCCGCGTTCGTGCAGGCCGTCAACGTCACCTCCCTCATCTGCGGTGTGGCGGTGGCCGTCGTCGCCGTCACCGCCCTGTTCACCCTGCGTGGCCTCGGCACCGTCATCGAGGAACACCCGCTGGATCGTCCACTTTCACCTTCTCAGAGCACAGAATCGAAACAAGGAGCGGACCGATGAGAGCGATACCCACTGACCGAGGCGCCTGCCCGTTCGACCCGCCCGCCGGGATGGCCGACGAGCCGCTGAGCAAGGTTCGCCTGTCGAACGGCGACCAGGTCTGGCTGGTGACCAGGCACGACCTGGTCCGGCAGGTCCTGGGCGACACCCGTTTCAGTTCGGAGATCGACGGCGGCTTCCTCGACGTGCCGTTGCATGCCGTACAGCCCCAGCTGGGAATGTTCATTCAGATGGACCCGCCCGAGCACACCAGGCTCAGGCGGCTGCTGACTGGACGGTTCACCGTCCAGCGGATGCAGCGGCTGCGTCCGAGAATCGAGCAGATCGTCACCGAACGGCTCGACGCGCTGGAGCGGGCGCCGCGCCCGGCCGATCTGGTGGCGGAGTTCGCGCTGCCGATCCCCTCGCTGGTGATCTGCGAGCTGCTCGGCGTGCCCTACGCCGAGCGCGCGTCGTTCCAGGAGGCCGGCACCAAATTGCTGACCCTCACCGGCACCCAGGAGGAGCTGGAGGAGGCGATGATGCGGCTCGGGGGCTACCTGGCGGAGCTGATCGCCCGCAAGCGCGCCGAGCCGGGCGAGGGCCTGCTCGACGACCTGCTCGAGAGCGGCCTCAGCGACGAGGAACTGGTCGGGATCGCGATACTGCTGCTCATCGCGGGTCACGAGACGACGGCCAACATGATCTCGCTCGGCACCCTGCTGCTGCTCCAGCATCCCGACCAGCTCGCTTTCGTACGGCAGAGCCCCGAGGCGGCCAAGACTGCGGTCGACGAACTGCTGCGCTATCTCTCGATCGTCGACGTCGGAATGTTCAGGCGCGCCTCCACCGACCTGGAGCTCGACGGGCAGATCATCAGGGAGGGCGAGTTCGTGACCTGTTCGCTGGCCGCCGCCAACCGCGACCCCGCTCTGCTCGACCGGCCCGAGGTGCTGGAGGTGTCCAGGCCGAAGGCGCCACACGTGGCGTTCGGCTTCGGCCCGCACCAGTGCCTGGGGCAGAACCTGGCGAGGCTGGAGATGGAGATCGCCTACCCGGCGCTGTTCCGGCGGCTGCCCGGCCTGCGGCTGGCCGTACCGCTGGAGAAGGTGCCGTTCAAGAGCGACATGGCGATCTACGGCGTGCACCGGCTGGAGGTGGAGTGGTGATCAAGGTAGACCGCGAGCGGTGCGCCTCGTCCGGCCAGTGCGCACTGGCCGCGCCCGAGGTGTTCGCTCAGGACGAGGACGACGGACGCGTGGTGCTGCTCGACGAGAACGCCACGGGTCCCGAGGTACGGCGAGCCACCACCGGCTGCCCCACCCAGGCGATCAGCTCGGACTGAGGCGGTGGGAGGTTGACCTCGCGTTCCGGCTGGCCGAGGTCTCACCCACTCGGGGGCCTCGGCCAACCGGAACGCCCCGCGACCCCGCGGTCCCGTGCCGGCAACCATCCAGAGCAGACCAGCACGCAGACCTCGCACTCCGGCCGGGATCCGGAGCATGCGGACGCTACGGTAACCGGCAGTACGGGGCGCGAGAACGCCGCCCGACCTGCGCATACCGGAAGGCGATGACACCGCCTAGCCCGATACGCCGGAACACCAGGACCCCCGCAGCCCGACACACCGAAACATCAGCAGCCCGCTCAGCTCGACCACACCGGACCGCCGAAACGCTACGTGCCTGTAAGACGCCAGGACGCTAGAGATCGCGCGACCTGGGCACCCCTGGAATGCCGGGAGACCGTGTGTGCCGGGCTAACCCGGAATACACGAAGACCACGAGACCGGACGCGCCAGGACCCTAGAGACCGCCCGACCAGGGCACCCCTCGAACGCCACGAGACCGTCTGCCGCACCACACCGAAACACACGAAGACCGTGAGACCCCGGACACGTCGGGACGCTATAGGCGGCCCTACCTGGGCACGCCTCCACGCCACGAGACCGTGTGCTGGACTACGCCGAAACACATGGAGACCGTGGGACCCGGACACGTCGGGATGCCGGGGGCGGCGTGACCGGGGCACGCCGGAATGCGCAAGCTCGGTGACCGGGAGACGCCGTGGACACGACGAAGCGCCGTGACCGGGCCGCGCTGGGCCGGTTGCGTGGGCCAGGAGGCCCAGCATCCGGAGAACCCCCTGACAGGGCGCAACTCGCGGAAGCGGAACGGAGGCCGGACGCGCCGCCGCCCCGCACGTTCCACGTTGCTGGGCAGGTTGCGCCGACAGTCTCACAGAGAGGCCGCGCCACAGGCCGCTCCCACAGTCCCGCAGCAGCGCCGTTCCCGCCCGCAGAGGGCCGTTTCCGCAGTCCCGCGGGGAGTCTGGTTTCGACGGCTCCCAGCGGGACTACGCCATCTCGGCGCTCTTGGGAGACGAACGGAAGTGGCGGCTCCCGTCGGGCCGGGTCACGCGGCGATGCAGAAGACGTGCCCCTCCGGATCGGCCAGCACGATCCACTCGCCCGCCCCCGGCTGGAAGTCGGGCTTCGTCGCGCCGAGGTCGAGCAGTTCCTTGGTCGCCGCCTCCAGGTCGGTGACCTTGAGGTCGAGATGCGCCTGCTTGGTGCCGCCCGGCCAGGCAGGCGCCTGGTGGCCCTCGACCCGCATGAAGGAGAGCTGTGCCTGGCCCGCGTCCAGGTAGGCGGAGTCGTTGTCGCTGTGCGTGATCCGCCCGCCCAGAACCGAGCGATAGAACTCGGCCAACGGGGCGGGACGCGCGCAGTCGATGACGTGGGCGGAAATTTCAGCGATCGCGGGTGTGTGCGTTGTCATGCGTCCAGGCTGCCCGGCCACCCCTCCCCCGGTCTTGAACATCCTTGCGCCTCGCCCGCTGAGCCCTCCGAACGCAGCCGTCCAGGGTTTCAGTACCACCGCCCAGCTGATCACCGTCGCCCCGAAGCTGAGAATGACTACGGAGCTCAGAATGACTACCAGCCGGAAGCTGATCGGACCGGAGCTGCACTCCCTCGCCCTGGCAGCCAGCACGACCCACATTCCTGAGCGGGGCGCTCGTCATGAGGCCCGGGGCGTTGACTGGCACCGCCACCAGGTCCTCCGGCAAGGGCAGGGAGAAGACGAAGCCGCTTTGGCGCTCGCTGCCTGCGAAAGGTGAACGCCGTCGCCCACGAGAGGCGAACCCGAACGCGAGGCGGTGTGCCTCGCCGGAGTCGGGCACCGGTGACCTGGTCATCGAGTTGCCCGTGGCGCGGATCGGTGCCTACGGTGGCCATATGCGTTTCTGATCACGTCCTTTGCCGGTGGCTGCCGCCCGGCGGGACATCAGCGGCCCTCCAAGGAAATCACGGCATGCGAGGACGCTGCCAGGCCTCCCCCGCCTGTGGTAGCCGTCGACAAGGCGGTCACTCCCCGAACCGGGGTGGTGTCCGGCGTCGACATCCGACCAGAACGGAGCAAGAGCGTGATCGACCCCCAGCTCTCCGGGCAGAACGTGCTCGTCACCGGCGGAGGCGGCAACATCGGCGGCGCGATCAGCCGGGCCTTCGCCGCGCAGGGGGCTCGCGTCGCCGTCCACTATCTCGCGCAGGAGCCACCCCCGCCTGACGGTACGGCGTGGGCCCACCTCACCCCGAGCGCCGCGTCAGCCGAGCGGCTCGCCACCGAGCTCGGCGGGGTCCCCGTCAGCGCCGACCTGTCCCACCCCGACTCCGCCAGGCGGCTCGTCGACGCCGTCGAACGACGTCTCGGGCCGATCAACGTGCTCGTCAACAACGCCGCGCACTGCGAGAGCGCCGACACCCTCGACACGTTCGACGCCGCGTCGCTGGAACGGCACTACCGCGTCAACGCCGTGGCCCCGGCCCTGCTGATCGCCGAGGTGGCCAGGCGCCATATCGCGGGGGTCCCGTTGTGCGTCGTCAACATCTCCACCGATGCCGCGCGCGCCTTTCCCGGGCAGATCGGGTACGGCACCTCGAAGGCCGCGCTCGAGGCTCTCACCCGGGCCACCGCGCTGGACCTGGGGCCCCGAGGGATCCGGGTCAACGCGGTCGCGCCCGGCCCCGTGCAGACCGGCTGGATGACGGAGGCCATCGTCGAGCACTCCACGTCGGTGATCCCCATGGGACGTGTCGGAGAGCCCTCCGACATCTCCGACGCGGCCGTCTTCCTCGCCTCCCACCAGGCGCGGTGGATCACTGGCCAGGTGCTCCAGGTCGCGGGAGGCCACGCCCTCTGACGTGGTCCGCGATCCGGGCAAGGGGTGCGGAAAGCGTGAGGTTCAGTCTCGGGACCAGTCTGGAGAGCGGCCCAGGACGGCGACGATCTCGTCCAGACGTGACCCGCTCGACCACGCCACTTCCGGCGCGAAGGCGGCGCCGGGGACGAGACGGGTTTCACCGCCCGGTACGGCCCTGGCGACGGCGAGCGCCACGTCGAGCAGTCGGGGCTCGAACTCCACCGCGAGGTCCAAGGTCTTCGCCACGTCCCAGGTGTGCACGACGTAGTCGATGAAGTGGAAGCTGATCGCCTGCGTCGCGGGGAACGGGCGGTCGGCGCTGATCTCGGGCAGCGGGAACGACCGGCTGAGCACACCGTCAGCGGCGAAGGCGGCCAGGACGTGCTCGGCTGCGGACCGGTAACTTCCGACCGGGTCGTCGCCCAGGGAGCGCAGCCCCCACAAGGCGGGGTCGCCCTCGCCACGGGAGGCCGCCGCGAAGCCGTGATGCTGCGTGGCCATGTGCGCGAGCAGGTCGTGCAGGCTCCATCCGGCACAGGGGGTGGGTCTCGCCAGGTCCGCGGTCGTGACCTTTGCCACCACCTCGATGCTGGTCCGGACGGCCTGCTCGTCGAGCGCGATGAGCTCGGCGCCGTTACTCAGAGGGTGGAGCGGGGCGGTCGAGGATTTGCTATGCATTCGCTTATGATGTGCACTTGCTTATCGTAAGTCAAGGGATATCGTAGGTTGGTGACCGAACGTCGTGACCTCGCCGCGATGCTGCAGCCTCTGGTGAAGTCCCTGATCGCCGCGGAGCTTCGGGTGCTGGAGGAGCACGGCATCTCCATGTGGAGCTATGTCGTGCTCAGCGCACTGGACGACAGCCCGATCCGCACCCAGGCCGCTCTGGCGGAGGCGATCGGCGCGGACAAGACGCGCATCATCAGCACGCTCGACCGGTTGCAGGAAGCCGGGCTGATCTCCCGCCAACCCGACCCGGAGGACCGGCGCGCCCGGCTGCTGGCCATCACGCAGGACGGCCGATCGGCGCGCAGGGCGGCCCAGGCCGACATTCAGGCGAACGAGGACCGGGTGCTCGCCGCGCTCTCCGCGGCTGATCGGCAGGCATTCCTGCGCGCCGCCCAGGCGTTGTCGGCGATACCGCACGAGGAGATCGTCGGCTGACCTCTCAGCTTCAGAGATCCCGAAGCCGGGCAGCTGCTACGCCCTCGGCGACGCGAGCACGCGCCAGAGACTCAATACGGCCAGCAGGGACGCCGCGCCCGCCGCGCCGACGACCAGGCCGGGCGCTGCCACCTCGCCCAGCGCCCCGCCGCCGGCCGCGAACAGCCCCTGCAACGTCATGGTCCCGGTCAGCGCCAGCCCGAAGGCCTGGCCTCGGTTCGCCTCCGGCACCGCCTTCAGAAAGCGCCGGGCCAGCCCCAGCTGGTAGGCGACCCCGAACCCGGACACGGCGAGCAGCAGCGCCGCGGTGACCGGCCCCGGCGAGAGCACGAACCCGAGCAGCGGCGCGCCGAGCAGCAGTGCCAGCGGCCCGGCCAGCCGTTCCCTTCGTTCCGGGGTGACCAGCCGGCCGATCACGAGGTCGCCGGTGAGCATGCCGAGCGCCACGGCGGTGAACAGCAGCCCTGCCGAGTCCGGCATGCCGATCTGGACGGCGTACGGGACGAGCACGCCCTCGGCGCCGACCACGAGCGCGGGCGGCAGCCACTGGGCCAGCAGCAGCGAACGGATCGCCGGCCGGCGCAGCAATTCGCGATTGACGCGCCAGGTCTCGCGTACCGCGTACCCTGCGGCCGTGCCGCGGCGCGGCCGCTCGGCCAGCCGCAGGCGCAGCAGCGCGGCGGACAGCAGGCAGCTCGCCACGGTGATCCAGAGCGCGCCGTACGGGCCGAGCGCCGCGATCAGCATCCCGCCCACGGCGAAGCCGAGCACCTGCGTGCCGCCGGCGGCCATGGAGAACACGGCCCGGCCGAGCACGTACCGGTCGCCGTCGAGCAGTTCGGGCAGCAGCGCGCTGCGCGCCGCGGAAGCGACCGCGCTGGGGATGCCGGTGACGAACACCAGCACCAGCATCGCGGTGGGAGAGAGCAGCCCGGCGGCGAGCACAGCGGCGACCGCGGCGCGGACCAGGTCGTAGCCGACCATCACGGCCCGCGGCGGCCACCGGTCGGCGTACGCCAGCAGCAGCGTGCCGCCGAGGGCGTAGGGCAGGAAGCCGGCGACGTAGGCCAGCGCGGCCAGCAGAGGCGAGCCGGTGCTGGCGTAGACGGTCACCGAGAGCGCGAGCATCTTCACCGTCTCGCCGCCGAGGAAGAGCGTGTAGCCGGTGAACAGCACTCGAAACTGGCCTACCGCGAACACTTCGCGGTAGGTGGCCCGCGCCGGTGCGGCCTGGAGGGTCGTCATGCGGGCCAGTCTCGGGGCGGTGCAGGCGGAGGCGCTAAGCTTTCGCGTGGAGGCGAAAGATGCTTGCCATCGAAGTCGGGCCGGTCGACGTGGCGCACACCCGCTACGCGATCTCACCGCTGGGTGAAGCAATGAACGCGCTGCGGGTCGCGGCGGGCAAGCAGCCGGCCGGGCCGCTGCGGCCCTGGGCGGAGCGGATCGCGCCGCGCTACGCGCGGCTGCTCCGTGAGACGCCCGCGGTCGCGGCGCTGACAACGCTGTTCCGCCGCGGCGGCTACAACGCCGACTTCATCCATCCTCCGCCTTCGAGCCCCGGCGACGACTTCGCCGTCGAACTCGCCGCGGTGCGGGCGACCCCGCTGCGCCAGGTTCGCGTGGAGATCGCCCGCAACCTGGTCGGGCTGCGTACGCCGCCGCGCCACGTCCAGCAGATCCTGGCCGCCCCGGACGTGCTCACCCGGCTTTCGGACGCGATCGAGGCGACCTGGCACGCGCTGGTCGAGCCCGACTGGCCGCGGCTGCGTACGGTGCTGGAGCGCGACCTGGTGCACCGCGCCGGGCACCTCGCCATGTACGGCTGGGCCGCGGCGCTGTCCGACCTGGATCCGCGGGTGGGCTGGCGCTCCGAGGGGGCCGACGGTGTGATCGAGGTGCGCACCGGCCCCCGGAACGAGTGGGAGCGGCACCGGCTGGGCGGCAAGGGACTGCTGCTGATGCCGACCGTCTTCGGCACCCTCATCAGCTACGTCGAGCCGCCCTGGCCGTACGCCCTGGTGTATCCGGCGCGTGGCGTCGTGAACCTGCTCGGGCCGCCGCCCCCGCAGGGTGGTGCGGCGGCGCTGGCGCGGCTGGTCGGCCCGCACCGCGCGCAGGTGCTGCGGGCGCTCGCGGTGCCGGCGACGACCACGCAGTTGGTCCGCCAGCTGGGTCTCAGCCTGGGCGCAGTCGGCGGCCACCTGGCCGTGCTGCGCGAATCTGGCCTGGTCACGCGGACGCGGACCGGCCGATCCGTGCGCTACGAGCGCACCCCTCTGGGCGGGACCCTGGCCGGCGACTGAGCGCGGCCACTGGTGGCGGGCTGGATCCCAGCCCGCCACCATGAGTGCTGAATGCGAAGCCGCTCGGCCACGCCGAACTCCCCGAGGATCTTCAACCCCTTGTCCGTCGCCGTGTCCGACAGGCCGCACAGGTGGGGCAGATCCACCGTCCGGATCGGCTCGGCCCCCAGCTGCTCGTAGCGAACGCGGCCGAAGGCCCGAGCGGCGCGATCACCACCCACATCATCCACCACGACCCAGCGGCGGAGAGCTGGGCAGCACCGACCCATCTCGTCATCATGGGCATCCTCGCGCTGGCCAACTGGCCCGCCGACTGGCGCCACCTCCTGCGGGCTCCCACCCCGCAGACAGCCCGGACACCACATCCAACGAAATGACAATCTGCCTACGGCTGACCCCGGCCGCGGTCAGGTGCTTCAGAGCCTGATCACGACCTTGCCCAGGGCCTTGCCCGACGCGTAGTAGCGGTAGGCATCGGGGGCGTCGTCGAAGGCGAACACCCGATCGATGACGGGACGGAGCCGGTGATCTTCTATGGCGCGGTTCATCGCGAGGAACTGGGCGCGGCTGCCGACGGCGACGGCGCGCACCGTGGCCCCGGAGGCGAACAGCACCCGGGGGTCGATCGGCGGCGCGGTGTCGGAGACGAAGCCCACGCAGGCGATGTGGCCCGCCATCGCCACTGCCTTGAGTGACTGATCCAGCAGGCCCGTGACGTCGACGATGCGGTCGGCCCCTTGGCCCGCGGTCAGCTCCCGGACCATGTCCGGCCAGTCGGGGGTGGCCCGGTAGTCGATGATCGCGTCGGCGCCGAGTTCGGCCAGCCGGTCGGCCTTGGCCGGACTGCTGGTCGTGGCGATCACCCGGGCGCCGAGCGCCTTGGCGAACTGGAGCGCGAACAGCGATACCCCGCCAGATCCCTGCACGAGCAGTGTCTGGCCTGGCCGGAGGCCGTCGCCGTCACCGGTCAGGGCGTTCCACGCGGTGACCGCGACGCAGGGCAATGTCGCGGCCTCCTCGTAGGAGAGGTGATCGGGAATCGGCACGAGGGCGTCCTCGTCGATCACGGCGAGCTCGGTCAGCATGCCGTCCAGGGAGCCGCCCCGCTGCGGCAGGTGCTGGGCGCCGAACGGGCCGTCCTGCCAGCTCGGGAAGAGCGTGGCCGTCACTTGGTCGCCGACTCGCGCGGTACGGACACCGGAGCCGATCGCGACGATCTCACCGGCTCCGTCCGAGACCGGCACCACGTCCGGCTTCACCGGCAGCACGTAGTCGCCGCGCAGCACCATCAGCTCGCGGTAGCTGAGCGAGACGGCACGCACCGCGACGAGGACCTGCCCGGGACCGGGGACGGGATCGTCGTGCCACCGGATCGCCAGGCCGTCGATTCCGGCACCGCTGTCGAGGTGATAACTACGCATTCTTGGGCTTCCGCTCGGTGGCCAGGGGGACCTCGCCCGCGGTCTTGCTGTAACCGAGGGCCTCTACGATCACGCCGTCGCGCACCCGCATGAGGTTGACCCCGCTCACCCAGTCGGTGGGACCGTCGCCGAATCGGTAGTGCCAGCGGATCGTCGCCCGGTCGGCGGCGATCACGACCTCCTGAGGCTCGAACTGGGTGGTGCGGTCCTCGACGAGCGTCCGCCACCAGGCCAGGCAGGCCTCGCCACCCTCGACGCGCTCTCCGGTGGGGGCCGGCTGGACCGCCTCCATCACACAGTCCTCGCCGATCAGGTCGGTGAGCAGGTCGGGGTCGTGATCGGTGAAGGCGCGGTTGAATCGGTCGATGACCTCGGTGGTGGTACGGAACGACATGCTGACACCTCATAGATAGAACGGTCGGTCTACTCATCGATTGATATGGACGGGTTGATCTACTGTCAACCGCTGGAAGGCGCCGTACGGGGGGTGCGGGCCGGGACCGGCCGCCAGGGCCGCACGCCCGGCCCGTGGCCACCGGGCGCTGGTCAAGCGTTGTCGTGGGGCTGATCCGGGGGTGGTGCCGTCGTCCTACCGGTAGGAGCCGTCGACGAGGTCGGCGATCGCGCCGTCGCGCCGGGGACGCCAGCCGAGCTTGTCGCGTGCGGCGTCGCCGCTGACGCTCTGGTCGAGGGCGAGGGCGTCGGCGAACAGGGCGCCGAGCGCCTCACGCGCCTGGTCAAGCGGCCAGCCCTGCGGTTGCACCTGGACACCGGCGGCGCGTCCGGCCGCGGAAGCGAGGTCGTGGACGGCGACCGCGGTCTCGGTCACACCGTGCCAGAGCGACCCGGCGGGCGCCCGCTCCACTGCGGCGACGAACAGGTCGGCGAGGTCGTCGACGTGCACCATGGGCCAGCGCACCGCCTCTTCCCCGACGAACCTCGGCGCCGCGTGTTCGCGGGCCAGGTTCACCAGGAGAGCGGGAATGCCACCACCCCGGCCGTGCACGATGCCCGGACGGATCACCAGGGCGCGCACACCGCTCTCGGCGGTGTCGAGCACCTGACGCTCGATCGTCGGCCGGTATCCCACGATCGGGATGGGGTTGGCAGGGGTGTGCTCGTCAACGGGGCCGGGCCCGGTGGGTCCCAGCACCCAGACACCGCTGGTGTAGACGAAAGCCCGCCCGGTGCCGCGCAGCGGATCCGTCAGAGCGGCGATCGCAGCGGCGTCAGTCTCGGCGTCTCCAGTGGGCGTCGCCATGTTGATCACAGCGTCTATGTCGGGGGTCACCGCCTGGGTGAGCGAACGCGGATCGGTCAGGTCGCCGACACGCCGTTCACGCCCGTTCTCCAGGCGATCGTCGGTGGCGCGGGTCAGTTCGACGATCTGGTGTCCAGCCTCGTCCAGGTGGTCCGCAACCGCCGAGCCGAGGTAACCGCTGGCACCGATAAGCAAGATCTTCATCAAAGTCCCCTCTCGAACATTTCGATGTCGAAAACTTAAACGATGGCGTTCACAAGAGTCAAATCCTTCGACGTCTAAGTGTTAGCCTCTGTACAAAGCCCACGCTCAGGACAGCTCAGGACAGGACTCACGATGACGACCGACGAACCCCGCGACGGAGTGGACGTGATCATCAGCCAGTGGCAGACGGCGCGCCCCGATCTGGACTGCTCACCGATGGAGATCATCGGTCGCTTGTCCCGGGTCTCCCGCCTCCTCGAACGCGCCATCAAGGACCACTTCTCCCTGTACGACATCGAGCCCTGGGAGTTCGATGTGCTGGCCACCCTGCTGCGCTCCGGGCCGCCCCACGTCCTCAGCGCCGGCGAACTCAGCACGGCGGCGATGGTCAGCTCGGCCGCCCTGACCAACCGAATCGACCAGCTCGAGAAAAAGGGCCTGGTCGACCGCGCCGTCGATCCAGCCCACCGGCGCCGCGTCCTGATCTCCCTCACCGATCAAGGGCTGAGCCTGGTCAACAGGCTCGTCGAGCATCACGTCGCCAACGAGCGGCGGCTGCTGGAGGGCCTGAGCTCCGCCGACCGCGACCAGATCCCCGTGCTCCTGCGCCGCCTGCTCGTCTCCCTCGGCGACACCGGCCTCGGGGATCAATCGGGCACCGGTCAGCGGTGAAGAACGATCTTGCTCGCCAGCACAGTGATCGCCCGTGCCGCTGGACTTCGACCGAAGATCGCATGAGCCGGTCGGCTGGCGATACCGTCCGCCGCGTGCCGATGGAGTTTCTGGCCGATGAGCAGGCCGGGGCGTACGAACGGTTCGATCTCGGAGCTGGAGCGCCTGCGCCGGCCGCCGACCCGGACGACGGGCACCAGCATGGCGGAGGCCCTGGAGAAGGTGGACGAGATCTCCGCCTTCCGGCTGGGCCGGGTGAAGGTGGACCGGGTGCCGCCGAACCGGCTGGCGACGCTGACCCGGGTCGGGCTGGGGTCGAAGGTGCCGATCCTGGAGCGCACCCCGGAGCCGAAGCGCACCGCGCTGCTGACCTCGGTGGTCCGGTGGACGAGCACCTGGTCGGCCGGGTGCGGGCGCTGGACGCGGCCTGGCAGCTGATGGCCGAGCGGCTGGAGGAGGCCGGGCAGGACGCGAAGCTCTCCTTCGAGGTCCAGCCCGGCGGCCGGCTGAAGCTGAACGTCGACCGGATCGGCGCGCTCGGCGAGTCGAAGTCGCTGCGCTGGCCTTCTGTAATGCAGAAGCGCCTGGCACGGATCTATGGGCATGGAACGTCCGCCGTTTGGCATGGATGAACTCATCGAGCACCGGACTGTGCTGAGCGCTGAGGCCGGCCTGGTCAGTGCGAAGCAGGAAGGCACTCGTCTGGCCTTGGCCGATGGTGACACACCGAGTGGAACACGCCCCCATCCACACGCCACACCGGGCCGATCCTTCCCCGCCAAAGCCTTGGGAGTGGTAGGTCACCGGCAGGCAGCCGGCCTGCCGGTGACCTCAGGGATGGGCGTCAGGGGCAGGTGCCCAAGACGATTCCGGTGGCACCCGAATGCCGGCGGACGGCGCTCAGGCGGTGTCCTCGGCGAGCGCGACGGCGTCCACCTCGAACAGCATGCTGGGCAGGGCGAGCGCAGCCACTCCGGTGAGCGTCTGCGTGGGCGGCAGGTCCCCCCAGATCTCATGGACGGCCTTGGCAAGGATCTCCAGCTTGGCGGCGTCGTGGCCGACGATGTGGGTGCGGATCTGCACAACGTGGCTGTAGTCCAGATCGGTCGCGGCCAGCGCGCTGCCCAGGTTCGCGAACGACTGCCTGACCTGCTCGGCGAAGTCCTCGGAGGTGACGTGGCCGTCGCCGTCGGACGCGTACTGGCCCGCGATGAAGACGATCTCTCCGGAGGCGCGTGCGATGTGGCTGTAGCCGAATCCGACCGGGTTGTGCAGCGTCTCGGGGTTGATGATGGTGTGTGTCATGGTTGGGTCCCTTCTGATGAGTTAGAGCGTCTTGTTGTTGCGAACGGCGACGGTCAGGGTGGCGGCGAGAGCCAGCACGCAGGCCACCCACAAGACGCCGGCGGTGGCGATCCGGTCGGCGGTGAGCCCGCCGACCAGAGCGCCGAAGGCGATGGACAGGTTGAAGGCCGCCACGAAGAGTGACGACGCTGACTCGGTCATGTCGGGTGCGGCCCTGAGCATCCAGGTCTGCAGCGTCACCGAGACCCCGCCGTAGGCCAGGCCCCACACGACCAGCAAGACGGTGCCCGTGAGCGGCCCCGCGGCGGCGAGGGCGAACAGCGCCGTGGCCGCGGCGAGGGTGGCGGCGATCAGCACGAGCGTTCCGTTCAGTTGCCTGGACACCCGGTGGCCGGCGACGAAGTTGCCGGCAATGCCCGCCAGGCCGTACATCATCAGCAGCGCGCCGATCAGGCTGTCGTCGAGTCCGGCGAGATCGTGAAGGAGAGGGCGGATGAAGGTGTAGGCGGCGAAGTGCCCTGTGATCAGCAGGACGGTGACGACCAGGCCGATCCGCACGCCCGTGTTCGTCCGCAGGAGTGCGGGTAGGTCGGCGAAGCCGATCGTCTTCTGCGAGGGCAGGCGCGGCACCAGGAGGAGCAGCCCGGCCAGCGCGGCCAGGCCAAGGGCCGCGACGGCGGCGAATCCACCCCGCCATCCGGCGGCCTCCCCGATCAGCGTTCCGGCTGGAACGCCGAGCACGGAGGCCGTGGAGACGCCGCCGAAGATGACGGCGGTCGCGGCGCCGGCCTGCTGGGGCGGCACCAGTCGTGCGGCCAGCCCGCCCGCGATGGCCCAGAAGCCTCCGACGCTCACCCCGATCGCGACGCGGGCTGCCAGCACGACGGCGAAGTTGGGGGCGAGCGCGCAGGTCAGGTTGGCCACCGCCATCAGGCCGACCAGCCCGGCCAGCATGAGCCGCCGGTCCAGCGCTGCGGCCCGTACCGTGAGCAGGGGCGCGGCCAGTCCGGCGACGAGCCCCGGCACGGTGACCATCAGTCCGGCTGTTCCCGCGGAGACGTCCAGCGCCTCGCCGATCGGTGTGAGCAGGCCCACGGGCAGTAGCTCCGACGTCATCAAGGTGAAGATTCCCAGCGTTATCGCCAGGACCGCGGGCCATCCCCGCACCTTATCCTCTAGCTGGATAGGAAACATCTAGAATTTCTCCCAAGGAAAGCCCCTCGTGAGGGGGACGTTCAGGCTCGCCGGTTCCGCGGCCCGTGGCGCGACCGGCCTGGCCCCGCGGGAAACCGCGACTCGATGGCCTTCACGTCGGCCAGGGTCTGCTCGGCCAACTCTCTCCGCCAGGCCAGCTCGGCATTCCGCACGACCTGGGAGATCACGCACGTGTTCCGGTAGTCACGCGCAGGATCTCGGGCATCGGAACGCTTCTTCAGTGCCTTCGATGGCCACCACCACGTCCAGCACAGTGATGTCCTGCGACTTGCGGGCAAGCCGGAACCCGCCTCGCGGGCCGGAGGTCGACGATACGGTCTCGGACCGCGCTAGCGCCTGTACCTGCTTGCCGAGGTAAGCGGGAGGCGGCTTGAAGTAGTCGGCCAGAGCGGCAGCCGGCACGGGGTGGCCGTCCTCGACCCAGGTCAGGTTCAGGCACGTGCGCAGCGCCCACTCCACGCCCTCGCTCGTCTTCATATTCTGGATAATACATATCCAGGATAGGTCGCGCAACGCGGCGGAACCCGGATCAAACAGTTATGTCTTGATCACCCAACGTCCATCAGATCCGGCCGGCGAGGCCGCGCAAGCTGACTCCACCGCTCCTCTGCTCGGGCCCAGCGGGCCTACAGCCCGGCTCGGCGTTCACGCGCCGGCTTGTTGAACAGGTCGCGCTGCCCTACGCGGGTAGCCGCAACAGACGCTCCGTTCAGCCGCTCGGGCGCCCGGCGACCAGGTCTTGCACCGTGTGCTTGAAGCGCTCCACCGGCTCGCGGATCTTCTTCTCCCGCCGCTCGGCGCGGCGCAGCTTGCGCGATCCGTCCCTGTAACGCCAGCGTGCCCACGGCGATCCGGGTCTGCCCAGCCGTACCGCCCCGACCAGGGCCAGCGGGGTGAGGTAGATCCCCACCAGCCCCGTCCAGACCTTGCCCTTGAGCAGCGTGATCACCGCGAACAGGATGTTGGCGCCGACGATGACACCGCCGTCGAGGAGGTTGTCGCTGGCGAGCGCCTCCCCGATCTCCAGCGGGCTGACGCCGACCAGCCCGAGCCCGCACAGCGCGATCGCCATGAAGACGGTGTCCACCGAGAACCGTCCCTGCTCGGTCCAGTACACGTCGTCGAGGTGCAGTACCAGCGCGAACTCGTCGAGCACCAGCGCCGTCCCCACCCCGAACAGCGCCGCGGTGACGGCCGCGGCGAAGGACCGCCCATCATGGACGGCGAGGCCGCCGATCCCGCCGAGGCACATGAACACCAGCCCGAACACGACGTGGTGAATGTGCATCCCGCCGGGCGTGACGTTGCCGGGCCACCACCGCACCTGCTTCCTGATCATGCGCACGCTGATCCTGATGAACAGGAACGTGCACAGGAACAGCACGAAGAAGGAGAACAACCGCAGTTTCCCGGCCTCGGCGACCTCCCGGGCGAACCACTCCCACATGTCCCGACTGTCCCACGTGCCCGGCCACCCTCCGGTAAAGGCCCAGTACGACGGAAGGTACGGCGAGCCGCCACGTTCCCCGCGAGGAGTCCCGGGTGTTCGGCACGAGTCTGCGGTCCAAGCCGGCAGCGAGTCCCGCAGGTCAAACCCAACGGCGAATGGCCGCCGCACTGGCCCAGGCCCTGCGGCTCGACGACGATGATCGCGACCTGGTGTTCCGGCTCGCCAGCCACGAGCCGCCACAGGCCGGGCGCATCGCGATGGTCGTACGGCCGAGCGTGCTTCGGCTGTTGGACCGCATGGCGGATCTGCCCGTGCTGGTCCTGTCGGCCAAGGGCGACGTGCTGGCATGGAACCCCCTCGAGGCAGCGCTGCAGGGCGACATGTCAGCGTGGCCGCAGCGGCAACGCAACCTCATCTGGCAGCGTTTTCTCGGCAGCAGCCGCTGCCACGTCGCCGTGGGCCCGGACGAAGACGACGCGGCCGCCCGCGCCTCGGTCGGCACGCTGCGTGCCGCACAGGCCCGTTACCCCGACGACCCCGACTTGGTCCGACTGATCGCGGAACTACGTCGTGGCAGCCCACGGTTCGACGAGCTCTGGCGGGAGGGGCGCTCCTCCCCATGGCGTACCGCCACCAAGAGCATCAGGCATCCCAGCCTGGGCACGATCTCGCTCGACTGCGACACCATGCTGCTCCCGGACGGCTACCAGACCGTGCTCGTGTACTCGGCCGAGCCGGGATCTCCCCAAGCGACGGTGCTCGACATGCTGCGGGTGCTCGAGCTGCAGCAGGTGTGAGGTGCTGCGGACGCGTCCCCGAAGCCTCGAGGTAAGGCGCCCGCTCCCGGCGGGCAGGTCACCGCTCTCCACCACCTTCCTGATCAGGACGTCACCCCTGTGTGCCGGGTTCGGCGATTCGTGCCACACTGCGGCGGTGAAAGATGAGGAACTGGCGCGAGCGGCGGCATTGCGCCAGGAAGACCGGCATGAGGAAGCGCGCGAGGTGCTGGTGGCGCTCGCCGCGCAGCATCCCGACGACGGCGAGGTGGCAAGGGAAGCGGCCTACGTGCATGACCGGCTCGGGCTGGAGCACGAGGCGGTGCCGTACTACGAGAGAGCGTTGGAGCTCGGCGCCGACGACAGGATCGGCCTGTTCACCGGATTCGGCAGCACGTTGCGGGTCATCGGCAGGTATGACGACGCGCTCGCGGTCCTGGAGCGCGGGCTGGCCGAGTTCCCAGGAGATCCGGCGATGCGGGCGTTCAGGGCGATGGCGCTGCACAACGCAGGACGGCACCGCGAGGCGGTGAGCACACTGCTGCACGTGCTGGCCGAGGGCGAGCAGGCCGGAGGATACGCTCGCGCCCTCGCCTACTACGCCGACAACCTCGACGAGATCGTCAAGCCTGCGTGAGTCCCTCTCGTTGAGGTGCTACGGCCGCTCGCCTGGCGCGCCTTCGCCTGCCGCCCTCTGGGAGGTGGCCCGTCGCTCGCCGACGACGAGGGTGACCGCGGCCAGCAGATAGAACGGCGACAGGAGCAGCAGGTATCCCACCGACAGGTTGCTGCTCTCCAGCGCCGACATCGCGACGTACCCGACGATCAGCCCGAACAGCGCCAGGGCTCCAGCCGCGCACGGGGTGACGCGCCGGAGGTGCTCGCGAGGCAGCACGAGCACGATGGCAGCCACCAATAGGACCAGGCCCGAGTCCAGGACGTACTCGAGCAGCCGGTGAGACAGCGGCGACGCGGCGCCGACCGCCACCGTCGCCGCTCCCACCAGAGTGCTCTCCTCGCTGTGGTCGGCCTGAGGCACGCCGGCGAAGGGGTATTCGGTGTTGATGAGCTGTGGGAGTGCTGCCAGGACGAGGGTCAGCACGCGCCAGAACGCGGGAGACCGCCTCCACCGATCGAACCGCGTCATCCTGCCTCCGCAGCGTAGGGATGCGAACGTCAGCAGGTGACCTTACTCAGTTGTCCCCTGTGGCCGCCTGCCGATCTGGACGAAACCGGCGAAGTGGGGGGAAGCGGCCAGCCGCGACGGCAGGCGGCGGCCCCGCGGAAATGTCGGTGCCGCCACGTAACGTTCGCCACATGCGTTCAGCTCGTCGTCTGGGCACCGGGCCCGGCTTCACCGTCGACGCCGTGACGTGCGTCGACGACCACCGGCGATGGTCGCCGCCCGAGGTCGGCGACGACTACAGGCTGGTGCTCGTCCGCACGGGCAGGTTCAGGCGGAAGACGGACGAGGTCGCCTCCCTGGTCGATCCGACGACGGCCTACCTGGGGATCCCCGGCGAGGAGGAGCGGTTCGCGCACCCGGCGGGGGGCGACGTGTGCACCTCCCTCAGCCTCTCCCCCGCGCTGTGGCGATCGCTCACCGGCGAGGGACGCCGGAAGCTCCGTCCCACCGTCTACGTCGACGCCCGCGTCGAGCTGGCTCATCGCGCCCTCCTCACCGCCGCCCGGAGTGGCGACCAGCAGTTCGCGCTCGCCGAACGCCTCCTCTCGCTCCTGTCCGCGGTCCTCGGGCAGTCATCCTCCGACCACTCGGACGGCAGCGCCACGACAGGGTCCAAGGCCCGCCTCGTCACGGTCGCGCGGGCCGAGCGGCTGGTCACGGCCGCGCGTGAGGCGATCGCCGCAGGGCATCCGGCCGCCGAGGGGCTCGTCCCGCTCGCCGAGCTGCTGGGCGCCTCGCCGTACCAACTGAGCAGGGCCTTCTCCCGAGAGATGGGCGTCAGCCTCACCCACTACCGCAACAGGGTGCGGGTCGGGCGCGCGCTCGACCGGCTGGAGGACGGTGAGACGAGTCTCGCCGCGCTCGCCGTCGAGCTCGGCTTCGCCGATCAGGCCCACCTCACCCGTACGGTCCGCCGTCACCTCGGCCACACGCCCACCGCGCTGCGGCGCCTGCTCACCGGGAGACCCGCCAATGAGCGTTGACGAGACCGCGGTCGTCGCCGCCTCCGCCGAGCGCGTGTGGCGGGCCTTCGCCGACCACGACGATCGCGGCGAATGGTGGCACTACCTCTACCTGGAACCGGTCGCGGGCGGCTCTCTCGAGGAACGCTGGACCGACGAGCACGGCACGCCCGTGGTGACGCGCGGCGAGGTGACGCATGCGGCGGCGCCGAAGCTGCTGGCGTTCACGTGGGCCGACGAAGGTCAGGAGGCCTCGACCGACGTCGAGATCACGCTCACGCCGCTCGAGGTGGGCACTGAGGTCCGCATCAGGGAGACCGGCTGGGAGCGCCTGCCAGACGGCCCCTCCCTCGCCGCCGACCACCGCGCCGGCTGGCGCGTCCACCTCGCCAACCTCCGCCGCCACGTCGAACCCGGCTGACCGCAGGCCCCGCGGCGTGGAACGCGGGATGCCGGAACACCACCTCCGCCGCAGGACGCCCCCACCGGGAGTCCGGGAGTTCCGGCAGAACGCCTCATCGGACACCGGAAGCCCGGCAGGACACCCACGCCGGGACACCGGAAGCCCGGCAGGACGCCCGCCCACACCGGGCGCCCTGGCAGGACGGGCCCTTCGGGGGCCGAGATCCCACCGTAGGAAGCCCCGTGGGAGCCCGAGATGCGGGAGAACTTCCGAAGCTCGAGGCCCCTCCCCCACCGCGCCGCGCCCACCGGCCAGGAAACCGCGATCCCCGACAAGACGCCCACCAGGAGTCCGGGGACCCGGCAGAACGCCCATCGGGAGACCGGAGATCCCCGCAGAACCGCTCGGCGGACCGGAATCCCACCGAGGGAAGCCATCAGACGGGAGCTCCGCATGCCGGAACGCCAGAAGGTGTCGTCCCTCCCCCACCGCGCGACACACCCCTCAACCGGACGTCCTGGATCCCGGGCAAAGACGCCCACACCGGGCAGCCCGGGGGCCCGAGTACGGCCATTGGAGGACCATCGCCTCCCAGCAGGACGGCTCGGGCAACCGGAATCCCGCTGCGGACACCATGAGGCCGGGCCGGGTGCCGGAATGCCAGAGGATCCTCGCCGTCCCCACCCGCAAGGCATCTCTGCAGTCCCAGAGGCGTCCCTGCGGGAGGGTTCCATGGCGCGATCTGGCCCGCCGGGAAGAACCCGCCCCTCTCACATACGTCAGCTAATCAAGTTTGACCAGTCGCGGAAGACGGGGCTACTCTGAACTCCGGTAGTCAAATTTGACCACTGAGTCCGGGAGGATGTGTGGCTGGTCATGAGCTGGCGATCGTCGCGGAGGGTCTCGAAAAGTCCTACCGCGAGAAGAAGGCCCTGGACGGACTGAACATGACGGTGTCGAGTGGCACGGTCCACGGGGTGCTCGGCCCCAACGGCGCAGGCAAGACCACGTTCGTGCGCACGCTGACCACCCTCCTGCGGATAGAGGCGGGTAGGGCGGAGGTCGCGGGGATCGACGTGCGCCGCCACCCCGAGGAGGTCCGCAGGCGGATCGGGCTGCTCGGGCAGCACGCGGCGCTGGACGAGGATCTCTCGGGCCGGCAGAACCTCGACCTGTTCGGCAGGCTCTATCACCTGGGCGCCCGCCGCGCGGCCGCGCGCGCCGACGAACTACTCGAGCGCTTCGGCCTCACCGAGACGGGCCGCCGGCCCGTCAGGGCCTACAGCGGGGGCATGCGCCGCCGTCTCGACCTCGCGGCCTCGTTCATCATCGATCCGCAGGTCCTCTTCCTCGACGAGCCGACCGCGGGCCTCGACCCACGCGGCCGCAGCGAGGTGTGGAACGCGGTGCGCTCGCTGGTCGGCGGCGGCACCACCGTGCTGCTGACCACCCAGTACCTGGAGGAGGCCGACCAGCTCGCCGACCGGATCTCCCTGATCGACCATGGCCGGGTGATCGCCGACGGCACCGCCGACGAGCTCAAGGCGAAGGTGGGCGGCGATCGCATCGACGTGGTCGTGCGCGCCGCCGGTCAGCTGCAGGCCGCCGCCGCCGTACTCGCCCGGGTCTCCGGCGGCGCGGTGGACGTCGACGAGGACACCCGCAGGATCAGCGCGCCGGTCGCCGACCGTATGAGCGCGCTGAATCACCTGGTGCGGGCGTTGCATGACGCCGGTATCGAGGCCGAGGACCTCGCCGTGCGGCGTCCCACGCTCGACGAGGTGTTCATGCGGTTGACCGGCGACGGCAGCGGCCGCCCGAGCGGCGTGCGCGAGGAGGAATCCGTATGACGACGCTCACGGCGCCTGCGCGCTCCAGCGGATCGGACGTCGGCTGGTGGCTGGCCGACTCCTGGAACATGACACGGCGCGAGCTGGCCCACTGGGCGCGCAGGCCCTGGCAGCTGGCGATCGGCCTCACCTTCCCTGTGATGATGCTGGTGATGTTCGCCTTCTTCTTCGGCGGCGGCATGCGGGTCGCGGGTGGCGGCGACTACAAGGAGTTCCTGGTCCCCGGCATGCTCGTGCTCACCATGGCCTTCGGCCTCGAAGGCACGATGACCGCGCTCACCCAGGATCTCAACACGGGCGTCGTCGACCGCTTCAGGTCCATGCCGATGGCGCCTTCGGCGGTCCTGGTCGGCCGCAGCGTCGCGGACATGCTGGAGTCGGTGGTCAGCCTGCTGATCATGGTCGGTGCGGGGCTCGCGATCGGCTGGCGCTGGCACGGCTCGCTCGCGGCGGCGCTGGCCGCGGTCGGGTTGCTGCTCCTGCTGCGCTTCTCGATGCTGTGGTGCGGCATCTGGCTCGGGCTGATCGCCGGTAGGCCCGAGCTGGTCATGGCCGTGCAGATCCTCGTCTGGCCGGTCTCCTTCAGCTCCGCCGTCTTCGCCTCTCCCGAATCCATGCCGAGTGTGCTGGGCGTGATCGCCGAATGGAATCCGATGTCGGCCACCGCCACCGCGGTACGCGAGCTGTTCGGCAACCCGGGGGTGGGCGGCTCCTCCTGGGCCGCCGAGCACGCCCACCTGCTGGCCGTGGCGTGGCCCCTCGCGGTGCTGGCGATCGCCTTCCCCATGGCTGCGGCCCGCTTCCGCGGCCTCAGCCGCTGAAGCGAACCCAGTCACTGAAGCGAACCCGGCCGCTGAAGCGAACCCAGTCACTGAAAGCGGGCGGAGCCACTGAGGCGGCACCCAGCCGCGGAAGGAGGCTGGGTCGGGTGCCGCGGAAGCGGGACCGAGTGCCGCGGAAGCGGGGCCCAACCGCCCGAACCGGGGCCTAACCGCGGAAGCGGGGCCCAACCGCCGAAGCGGACCTACCCAAGCGGGGCCCAACCGCCCAAGCGGGGCCCAGCCGCCCAAGCGGGGCCCAGCCGCCGCGTTTCAATGACCGTCGTGGCGCCGAAGCGGGTCTACCGATCCGGCGCCATGATGGTCAGACGGGCGCGTCCCCGTGCGGGCCGCAGGCCTCCTGCGGGTTCTCGTGCTCCTCGGCGAGCACGCCCTCGAAGGGGTCGCCGTCCTCGCCGGCGAAGATGTAGGCCCCTGCCTCGATCCGCTCGATCAGCCCGCGCGTCCATTCCGCGCCGACATCCGCGGAGTGGACCCACATGTGCATGATCTCGCCGATATGGCCCAGCTGCTCGGGCCCTTCCTCCGGCTTGTAGTACTCGGTGACGCTCTCCCGCCACCCCTCGATGCCTTTGATCCGCTGCTTCAGCAGCGTGACGGCCTCCTCGCGGGACAGGTCCACGATGAAGCCGATCCCGGCCGCGAGCAGGTCCGTCTTGTCGCGCGAGGTGAGGGCCTCGCGCAGCAGCGAGAAGTACTCGGCGGTGCCCAGCTCCGTGACCTCGTACTCGGTTCGCGGCGGACCGCCCGCCGTGCTGGGGGCGCTCTCGTAGGCGTGCAGCAGCCCCTGTTTGGCCATCTGCTTCAGCGCGTGGTAGATCGAGCCCGGCTTGGTGTTCGACCACTCGTCGGCGCCCCAGAACTCCAGGTCGTTGCGCACCTGATAGCCGTGCGCCCTCCCGTGACGCCGCACCGCGCCCAGGACCAGCAACCGAATCGCCGACATCCGCGCACTCCCCCGCTCTACCGTCTATTCAACTTTGACTAGGGTATGCGGTGCCCACCCGGACCGGCCACAGCCTGGTCAGTCGGCGGGGGCCGAGAAGAGCAGACGGATCTCGGAGTTACGGTAGCCCGCCCGGGCGAACGCCGCCGCCATCGGCGCGTTGGTCGTGTCGGTGGTGGCCGTGATCAGCTCGGCGCCGTTCTCCGCGTGGATCCGGGTGATCTCAGCCAGCACGTCGTCGACGTACCCCTGTCCCCTCATTTCGGGCACAACTCCGAGATATCCGACATTAACGTTGTACGGCGTGGCCGAGGGAATCGCCAGGCCCGCCACGGCCCCGTCCCGCGTGTAGGCGATGCGCCACCACGAACGCTTGCCCGGACGCTCGAGGTAGAACTCCATCTCCTCCCGCGCCGCCTCGACGGCCCCCATCGCGGCGACGTTCCTGCGCGTCTCCGCGTCCAGGCTGCCGACCGCGATCAGCCGGAAGACCTCGAGGAACTCCTCGTCCGACGCCTCGGCGAACCGGAGGCGCCCCTTGGTCTCGGGGACGCCGATCTCGGGCGTCCACTCCAGCCTCAGGCGCTCGACCTCGTCCGTGAGCCCCGCCGCACGAGCGGCCTGCTTGCGCCAGGCGACCGCGGACGCCACGGCGGCATCGTCACGCCATCCGTTGGGAAGGGTGAGGTTGTAGAGCGGCGGCTTGGGCGCGCCCTGCCGCGAGAAGGCGGCGTGTCCAGCTTCGAGCAGCCCGGCCGCGACGGTCACGCGGTCGCCGGCCGACGGGTCGAGGTGCAGGCAGTCGAGCGCGATCGGGTGCTCACTGTCGGACTGGCCCCACCAGAGAGCGCGGCCCACGACCCGGTCGCCGGCCTCGGCTATCCACGTCCACTCGGGCCGGTACATCCCCTCGGCCAACTCGGCCAGGTAGCGGTCGGCGGGGATCCAGCTAATGGGCTCGTCGACCGCGAAGGCGGTGACGCGATCGAGGTCTGCCTCGGTCGTGGGACGGAACAACATGCGGCCTCCGGGGTCGCTGACGGACGGCTGATGCTACAAGTCCCCTGCCTGGCGCCCGCGCACGGGGTGGCGAACCCGGAGTGGTCTAGGCTCCGAGTGTGCGAGATCACCAGGATGACCCCCGCCCCCTGCGCGGCGCGGTCAAAGAGATCTACTCGGTGGACCGGGCCGCGGCCCTCGCCTACTCTCCCGACCTGGACGGCATGGCCGACCCTGGAGAGATCGTGTGGGCCTGGGTGCCGTACGAGGAGGACCCGGACAGGGGCAAGGACCGCCCGCTGCTGGTCGTGGGGCGGCACGGACGCAGGCTCTTGGCGATGATGCTCTCCAGCAGGGGCGACGACGGGCCCGAATGGCTGGAGGTCGGCTCGTGGGGCGGCGACGGGCGGGTGTCGTACCTGCGCCTCGACCGGGTCTTCGCGCTGGACGAGGGCGACATCCGCAGGGAGGGCGCCGTGCTGCACCGCGACAGGTTCGCGGTGGTGGCCAAGACGCTCATGCGCACGCACGGGTGGGCCGCCGACGGCTGATCCCGAGCGAGGCCGCGGGAGGCGCGGCCGGGTCGGCCGCGCCTCCTCGACAAACGCCGGTTCAGGCCTGGCGCCACTCCGCGACGGCGCCTGCCTCATGCAGGCAGTAGTCAGGAGCGCCCTCCAGCGCCTTCTCCTCCCCGCCGGGCGTGTACGTCACGATCAGGCGCAACGGCCGCCACGTGGAGTTGAACGTGGAGTGGAAGGCCCCGGCCGGAATGTGCACCGTGTCCCCCTCCCTGATGGGGAACGGCTCGCCGTCGCCGACCATCTGCGTCGCCTCGCCCGAGATCACGTAGATGATCTCCTCGGCGTTCGGGTGGTTGTGGCGGGCGTGGCCGCGTCCCGGATTGACGATCACCTCGCCGAGCGTGCTGCCCGCGCCGGGGATGGCGGACGGCGTGACGAACCACTTGATCGACCCCCAGTCGAAGGTCATCGTGGGGACCTGGGAGGGGCTCACGAGCATCTAGATCTCCAGATTCTTGAAGGCGGCCACCTGCGCGGTGATGGCGAGCTCGGTGGGCAGCCGCTCGACGGAGGAGGCGCCAAAGAAGCCGACCACCCCCTTGGTGCGCGACAGGACGTAGGCGGCGTCGGACGGCTCGGCGATCGGTCCGCCGTGGCACAGCACGAGGATGTCCGGCCTGATCTCGGCGGCGGCGTCGCGCATCTCCTGGACGGCGGCGACCGCCTGGTCCAGCGAGAGGGCGGTGCCCGCGCCGATCGAGCCCTTGGTGGTGAGGCCGACGTGCGGCACCAGGACGTCGGCCCCCGCCGCGGCCATCTCACGGGCCTGGCCGGCGGTGAAGACGTAGGGGGCGGTGACCAGGTCACGCTCGTGCGCGAGCCGTACCATCTCGATCTCGAGGTCGAAGCCCATGCCGGTCTCCTCGAGGTTCTGCCTGAAGACCCCGTCGTACAGGCCGACGGTGGGGAAGTTCTGCACGCCGGCGAAGCCCATGTCCTTCAGTGTGTCGAGGAAGCGCGGCATCACCCTGAAGGGGTCGGTGCCGCACACCCCCGCCAGGACGGGGGTGTCGCGCACGACGGGCAGGACCTCGCTCGCCATCTCGACGACGATCTGGTTGGCGTCGCCGTACGGCAGCAGCCCCGCAAGGGAGCCGCGCCCCGCCATCCGGTAGCGCCCGGAGTTGTAGATGATGATGAGATCGACGCCTCCGGCCTCGGCGCACTTGGCCGACAGGCCCGTGCCCGCGCCCGCGCCGATGACGGGCCTGCCCTCGGAGACGGTACGGCGGAGCCGTTCGAGTACGGTCTGGCGGTTCATCCCTCACCCCTGATCAGGTCGTGCAGCCGGTCGGCCATCGCGCGGCCGAACTCCGGGTCGTTGATGTGCAGGTCGAGCCGGGTCGTGCCGGGGAGGTCGCCGAGCGCCTCGAAGCAGGCGTCGTCGGCCTTGGGGTCGTGGAAGGGCAGGCCGGGCGCGTCGAGCGCGGAGACGCCGCCGAGCGGCACGAACAGCGCGGTGGGCCCGGTCGCCGCGGCGAGCTTGGCGGCGACGCGGCGGCCGAGTTCGGCCATCTCGGCGGGGGTGGTGCGCATGAGCGTGACGGTGGGGTTGTGGACGTGGAGGTTCCTGTCGGCGAAGCGCTCGGGCACGGTCGAGAGCGGCCCGAAGTTCACCATGTCGAGCGCGCCGGGCGCGACGACCTGGGGCACGCCGTGCCGTCCTGCCGCGGTGAGCCTGTCGGGCCCTGCCGACAGGACGCCGCCGACCAGGTCGTCGGCCAGTTCGGTGGTGGTGAGGTCGAGCACGCCCGCCAGCAGCCCGCTGGCGGCCAGGCCCTCGAGGGCCTGGCCGCCCGAGCCGGTGGCGTGGAAGACGAGCACCTCGTAGCCGAGTTCGGAGAGGCGTTCGCGGGCGGCGTCGACGGCGGGAGTGGTGACCCCGAACATCGACGCCGCTACCAGCGGGCGCTCCTCGCCCTCCGGCGAGATGCCCGCTGACGAGGCCGTCGCGGCCGAGACTTCAGCCGTCGAGGCCGCCGCCGTGGAGGCGGCCGTGGAGGACCAGCCCGGAGGAACGGCGACCGGCGATGAGGCGGACCAGGCGGCGGCCATGCCCGCGATCGCCGCGACCGCGTTGCCCAGGATGAGGCGGGAGACGCGGTTGATCCCCGCGATGTCGACGACGCTGTACATGATCGTGACATCCTTCGCCCCCACGTACGGCGAGACGTCCCCCGAGCCCATCGTGGAGACGATCAGCTTGGGCAGCCCGATCGGCAGGTCACGCACCGCCCGCGCGGCGATCGAGGACCCGCCGCTCCCTCCGACCGCGAGGACCCCGTCCACCCGTCCTTCGGCGTGCAACTCGGCCAGCACCTTCGCCGCGCCCTCGCCCATGACCGTGACAGCCGCTCCCCTGTCGCCCGCCGCCCGCAGGGAAGCGAGCTCCGCGCCCCCCGCGGCGGCGACGCGCACGTTGGAGACGTCCTCGGGCGAGGCGCTGGCGGGCGCCCCGAAGTCGCTGACCGGGCCGGTGCTCTCCTGGCCGACGCCCGCGTCGACGACGATCACCTCGCGGCCGAGCTCGGTCAGCCGCTCCCGCAGCCACGCGTATTCGCGGCCCTTCGTGTCGAGCGTGCCGATGAGTACGACTGCCACCTGTGCCACCTCCCCGTCGAGCCCTCTTGCCCAACCTAACCGTCTGAGATCATCGGGTACATGAGGATCACCGTGATCGGGAGCGGAATTGTCGGGGCGGGCGCCGCCTACCACCTGACCCTCAGGGGCGCCGAGGTAACGGTCGTCGACGGCGGGCGGGCCGGTGAGGCGACGGCGGCCGGCGCGGGCATCGTCTGCCCGTGGGTCGACCACGAGGACGACGACGCCTGGTACCGGCTGGCCCTCGAAGGCGCCCGTCACTACGCCGTCCTTCCCGAGAGCGTGGGGCACGCCGGAGTGGGCGCGCTGCTGGTGGCCGAGGACCCCGCCGAGCTCGAGCCCGTGCGGGCGCTGCTGGCCGCCAGGTACGCCGAGGCTCCGGAGATGGGCGAGGTGCGCGAGGTCGGGCGGCCCACGGAGCTGTTCCCGCCGCTGGACCCGAAGCTGTCGGCTCTGCTCGTGCCGGGCGCGGCCCGCGTCGACGGCCGCGTGGTGCGCGACGGCCTGCTCCGGTCGGCGGTACGGCGGGGCGCCACGGTTCACGAGGGAGCCGCGTCCCTCACCGGCAACGGCGAGGTGACCGTCTCCGGAGGAGCCCGGCTGGAAGCCGACGCCGTGATCGTCGCGGCCGGCGCGTGGACGGGTCAGGTGTGCGGGCCGCTCGGAGTCGATCTGCCCGTCTTCCCGCGCAGGGGCCAGATCGTGCACGCCACGCTGGAGGGAGCCGACAGCTCGGCCTGGCCCATCGTGCTGCCCAGGCGCGGGCCCTACCTGCTGGGCTTCCCAGGAGGACGGGTGGTCGTGGGGGCGACGGTGGAGGAGGTGGGGTTCGACCCGAGGATCACCGTGGCGGGGCTCAACGAGGTCGTGGCCGCGGGGCTCGCCGTCGCGCCTGGCCTGGCCGGGGCGACGCTCACCGAGACCAGGGTGGGGCTGCGCCCCGTCATGGCCACCGGCAGGCCGCTCATCGCGAGGGTGAGCGACAGGGTGGTCGCGGTGACGGGGCTGGGCGCGTACGGGCTGACCGCGGGGCCCTTCGCCGGGCTGCTGGCGGCCGGTCTTGCCCTCGGCGAGAAGCCTGCTCTGGACCTGGCGCCCTTCGCCGTATGATCAGACTCCCCCGATGAAACGATCATCTGGGGGACGACGTGCGCGTTGTGGCGCTGGGGGCCGTGGCCGTCCTGCTGACCGGCTGTGCTGCGGCGCCGCCGGTCCCCGCTCCCGCGAGCGGCTCTGCCGTCTCCTTCGGCCCGACGAGGGCGCAGCCGCCGCACGGGAGCGCGCCGGTGCCGTACGTGAAGGTGCCGAGAAGGGGCAGCGGCCGCTACGCCGTGGTCGAGGGCAGGGCGGCGCCGAGGAGGGGAGGCGGTCCCCTGGTGCGCTACCTCGTCGAGGTGGAGAAGGGCCTGCCCTTCGGCGGCGAGGAGTTCGCCGCCGACGTGCACGCCACGCTGAACGATCCGCGCGGCTGGGGCAGGTTCCTGCGTGTCGACCACGGCCCCGTCCGGCTCAGCGTCGCCCTGACCAGCCCCTTCACCACCGACCGCGAGTGCTGGCCGCTGCGCACGGCAGGCGAGCTGTCGTGCTGGAACGGCCGCAGGTCGGTCATCAACGCCCGGCGCTGGGCCAGGGGCGTCGCCCAGTATCGGGGCGATCTGGAGGGCTACCGCCACTATCTGGTCAACCACGAGGTGGGGCACGGGCTCGGTCACCACCACGTCGGCTGCCCTGGACGGGGGATGCCGGCCCCCGTCATGGTGCAGCAGTCGAAGTCGCTGGAGCGCTGCCTGCCCAACCCGTGGCCGTTTCCGGCCAGTGGAAGCGGGGCTTCCGGCCGCTCCCACCGGTGATCAGACTGGCTGTCATGGTGCGCACAACCGCAGGAAGGGTACAGGGATCCAGGGAGGGCGGCCTGTCCGTCTTCAGGGGCATCCCGTTCGCCCAGGCCCCGTACGGCGAGCACTGGCTGGCCGCGCCCGTTCCCGCGCGGCCGTGGGACGGCGTGCGCGAGGCGACGGCGTTCGGCCCGAGGCCCGCCCAGGTCTCGATCGCCCCGGGGGTGCCCGAGTGGAGCGCGGCCGAGGGCCTCGAGTGCCTCACGGTCAACGTGTGGACACCCGACGAGGGCGGCTCGGGCCTGCCGGTGATGGTGTGGATCTACGGGGGCGCCTACCAGGCGGGCTCGGCCGACATGCCCGAGTACGACGGCTCGCTGCTGGCCGCCGAGGGCGTGGTGGTCGTCACGTTCAACTACCGCGTCGGGCTGCAGGGGTTCGGTCACGTGGAGGGAGCGCCCGCCAACAGGGGCTTCCTCGACCAGGTGGCGGCGCTGCGCTGGGTGCAGGACAACATCGCGGGCTTCGGCGGCGACCCCGGAAGGGTCACCGTCTTCGGCGAGTCCGCGGGGGCCGGCTCGGTGGCGGCGCTGATGTCGATGCCCATGGCTCGAGGCCTGTTCGGGCGGGCGATCGCGCAGAGCGTGCCTGGCACCTTCTTCAGCACCGCCTACGCGCGCAAGGTGAGCCGCGACCTGCTCGAGGGCAGGTCGGCGCACGACTGCTCGCCGGAGGAACTGCTGGCCGCCGCGCGGCGCTTCGTCGCGCGCAGCAAGGGCGTGGCGCTGCCGTTCTCGCCGGTGGTGGACGGCGAGGTGCTGCCGGAGACGCCGTGGGAGGCCTTCGCCGACGGCGCGGGCAGCGACATCGAGCTCGTGGTGGGCTACAACCGCGACGAGTTCAGGATGTTCGCCGCCATGGCCCCGCCCGCGACCGAGCACGACCTGGCCGAGGTGCTGAAGGAGTTCGCGCTGCCCGACGCCGACGTCGTCTACCGCACCGCGCATCCTGACGCTGGAGCCGTCGAGCTGTACAACGTGGTGCTGTCGGACTGGCTGTTCAGGATGCCGAGCGCGCTGCTGGCCGACGCGCACGCGGGCGCGACCTACGCCTACGAGCTGACCTGGGCGCCGACCGAGCTGGGTGCCTGTCACGCCCTCGACGTCCCGCTGACCTTCGGCACCGTGAACGGCGCGCTGGCCGGGTGGATCATCAGGGGCGCGCCCGAGGCCGAGGCGGTGTCGAGGCAGTTCCGCGCCGCGTGGACGCGCTTCGCCAAGACGGGCGATCCCGGCTGGCCCGCCTACGAGCCGGTCGCGGCCTCGACCCACGTGTTCGACGTCGAGCCCTCGGACGTCCGCGACCCCGAGGCGGCCTCGAGAGCGCTGTGGTCCAAGCGGGGGTTCCCCGTGATCGACGCGTAGGCTGTCCCGGACGATCACCCCGATCGCTCACCCAAACATATCGCGATATATCGTTGTAGCCAGGAACATGTGGGCCTCCGGAAGCAGTTGTCCGGAGAGAGACTGATTTCTGGAGTGTGAGCGATGGCAGGTATGCGGACGGTACGGCGGGCTCTCGTGGGCGGCGCGGCCCTGGCCGCGGCCGGATGGGCGCTGCGCGATGTGCGAGCCGAGCTCGGCGTGCGCCCCCTGACCTCGGGCGAGGAGCGCGCGAGCAGGATCCGCAGCTCGCCGCAGTTCAAGGACGGCGTCTTCCACAACCCGATGCCCGAGCCGACCAGTCTCGCCGTCCCCTCGCCGGGGCTGCTGAGGGAGCTGGCCAAGGACAGGGAGTCGCGCCGCCCGCCGGGGCCGATCCCGCTGCGCAGGCCCGCCGCCGGCCTGCCCGCGGCCACGGGGCTGAACGCCGTCTGGTACGGCCACGCCTCCACCTTGGTCGAGATCGAGGGCAGGCGGGTGCTGTTCGACCCGGTGTGGAGCGACAGGGTCTCGCCCACCCGTTTCGTCGGCCCGAGGCGCCTGCACCCGCTGCCCGTCCCGCTCGACGAGGTGCCCGCCGTCGACGCAATCGTGATCTCCCACGACCACTACGACCACCTCGACCTGGCCACCGTGCGCAGGCTCACCCGCATCTCCAGGGCGCCCTTCCTGGTCCCGCTCGGCATCGGCGCGCATCTGGAGCGCTGGGGCGTGCCGCTGTACCGGATCGTCGAGCTCGACTGGGAGGAGGAGACCACGGTCGCGGGCCTGCGGTTCGTCGCGACGGCCGCCCGGCACTTCTCCGGACGCTCGCTCAGGCGCAACGACACGCTGTGGGGCTCGTGGGTCGTCGCGGGCGCGCACCGGCGGGTGTTCTACGCCGGAGACTCGGGCTACTTCGAGGGCTACGCCAAGATCGGCGCCGACCACGGGCCCTTCGACCTGACGCTGATGCCGATCGGCGCCTACAACGCGGCCTGGCCCGACATCCACATGAACCCGGAGGAGGCGGTGAACGCGCACGTCCAGCTGGGCGGGTCGCTGCTGCTCCCCGTGCACTGGGCGACGTTCACGCTGGCGCTGCATCCGTGGTCGGAGCCGGTCGACAGGCTGTGGCGGGAGGCCAAGGCGCGCGACGTCAAGATCGCGGTGCCGCGTCCAGGCGAGCTGGTCGACACCGCCTCCCTCCAGTCCGTGGACGCCTGGTGGCAGGCCGTACAGTCGTAGCGTGAGCAACGTGGAGCAGGACCCGCAGGAGCTGGTGTGCGAGGCGGGCGAGCCTGCGCGCGAGCTGGTGAGCGGCCACCAGGTGGCCCTCGGCGGGCCGCGCGCGATGACCGTGACCCGCACGCTGCCCGCGGTGGGCAGGCGCATGGTGGGCGCGTGGTGCTTCGTCGACCACTACGGGCCCGAGACGGCCACGATGAGCGTGCCGCCGCACCCGCACACCGGGCTGCAGACCGTCACCTGGCTGCTGTCGGGCGAGGTGCTCCACCGCGACAGCGTCGGCAGCCTCCAGCAGGTACGCCCCGGCCAGCTCAACCTGATGACGGCAGGGCGGGGCATCTCCCACTCCGAGGAGTCACCCGAGACGGAGCTGCACGGCGTGCAGCTGTGGGTGGCGCTTCCCGAGCAGGCCAGGCAGGTGGCGCCCGGCTTCGAGCACCACGCCGACCTGCCGGTGGCGCGCGGCCCCTCCTACGAGGCGCGGGTCGTGATGGGCTCCTTCGGCGGGGTCAGCTCGCCCGCCACCGTGTACACGCCGCTGGTGGGCGCGGAGGTGGTGGTCGACGGCGTGGCCGAGCTGCCGCTGGAGCCGGGTTTCGAGCACGCCGTGCTGACACTGGACGGATCACCGGCCGTCGACGGCGGCGCGCTGCCCGTGGGCCCGCTGCTCTACCTCGGTCAGGGCCGCTCCTCGCTGCCCGTGTCGGGGCGGGGGCGGGTGCTGCTGATCGGCGGCGCGCCCTTCGAGGAGCAGATCGTGATGTGGTGGAACTTCGTGGGCCGCTCGCACGAGGAGATCGAGGCCTTCCGCAAGGAGTGGACCGAGGGCGCCCTGTTCGGCACGGTCACCGGCTTCGACGGCGACCCGCTGCGCGCCCCCGCCCTCCCGACGGCGAGGCTGAAGCCGCGCGGCCGGGTCAGGTAGCCGGGGTCAGTTCAGCCGCTGGGCCTTGCTGAGCAGGCGCTGGTCGTACCCATCCTGGTGTTGCTGAACGGGTTTCGGCCGGTGTCAGGGAGGCGGGTCGCCCGTTTCGCCGCTGAATATGACGTCACCCTCACCTGCAGTACCAGGCCGATTCTCTCCGCCTACCTGTCCAGAGCAAGCAGATGGCGGGCTGGTGGCGGGGCGATCGGCTGGCTCGCGGCCGGCGCGTTCACCTCCGGCAACGGCTACCACTACTTCCTGGGCGTTGCCGGATACCTGGCCGGTGCGCTGGCCGCCGAGGTCGGGACGTCCCTGCCGATGCCCGAAGGCCGGCGCCGAACCGCCCTCGTGGCGCGTAGGCCCGGCGGCCGCCTGACCTGGTGGGAGCGTAGTCGCCTTCCTGGGTGTGCTTGCACGCCTGTCGGCGCTCATACTCGGCGGAGCTGAGATGGCCGTTGGCGGAGTGAGCAACCCCGGTAAGTGAAGCGCAGGGCGCCAGGGCCGCCATGGGGCGGTTCAACCTTCGGTGCCGCGGAGCGACAGGCCGGATTCGAGGTGAGCCAGCGCATCGTCGAGTAGTTGCCTGTGGCGTTGGGTGAAACCTTCGGAAAGGTCGTTCGCGGCGGCGTTCCAGGCGGCGATGGCGACTCCGATGGCAGCTCCTGAGACGGTGAGGAGATGGATGTCGTCGGTGGAGCGGTTGAGGCGCAGGGCGAGGGCTTCGGTGAGCAGCGGCAGCGCGGCGGCGATCTGGCCGGGGACTCGGGCACGCAGGTCGGGGACGCTGCGCAGCAGTTCTTCGCGTTGCCGGTTGAGCGTGTGTTGTTCAGCTGTGGCGGTGTCGATGAGCGAGGTGATGGCGTTGCGCAACGCACCGACCAGGCTCGTTTCTTCGAGATGCTGGGGGAGCGCGTCGATCACCATCAAGTCGGCGATGTCATGCAAGACGAGGTCGGCTTTGGTGGGGAAGTAGCGAAAGAACGTCGCCCGTGAGACTTCGGCGGCTTCGGCGATCTCGTCGATCGTGGTGGTCTCGTAGCCGTTCTCGGCGAACAGGCGCATGGCTTCGCGTTGGATCGAGGCCTGGGCCCTGGCTTTCTTGCGTTCCCGTAGCGACACCGGGCTGGTGTCGTCGGCCGACCGTCGTCTCGCCATCGTTCACTCCCGGCTGGATTCGCCCGCCTGCGGGCCGCGGAACCGTTCGGTCATCTGTCGTAGCTTGTCGAGTTGCCCTGCCTCGCCGATGGCCATCCCCCATAGCTGGTGGGCGGTGTGGAAACCGAGGTCGTCGACGAACGCGCGCTTCCACGGCCTGCTGGCGATCGCATGGGTGAGCAGCCGTGAGGCGCGTGGTCGCGCCATCATCATCTCAGCGATCTCCCAGGCCCTCGGCAGCAGGCGCTCGCGTGGCAGTACCTCATTGACCAGGCCGAGCCGGAGCGCGGTTGGCCCGTCGATCGGTTCGCCGGTGTACATGTAGTACGACGCGCGCTTGGTGCCGATCGTGTGTTGCAGGGTCAGCCCCATCCCGTCTCCTGGTACCCCGCCGCCCAGGAAATGCGGGTCGAAGAAGTCGGCGTCCTCCGCGCAGAGGGTGATGTCGCAGGCCGTGGCGAACTCGCAGTGCGTGCCCGGTCCGTTGACCGCGGCGATGGTGGGGATGTCTATGGCGGACACGAAGTTCTCCAGCAGCTTGACCATGTCGCCGTACATCTTGAGCTGGCTGTCGGTGCTCCACTGCGGGAATGGGGTGTGCCACAGCTCGGCCGGATCGCCGGTGTGCCACCGTTCACCGGTCCCGGTGATGATCAGGACCTCGTTCTCCGGGTCGTTGCCGACCTCGGCCCACGCCTGATGCCAGGCATTGTGGCCGACCCAGCTGTGCCTGAACGGCCCGCCGTCGGTGTGCATCCGCAACTCGATGATCCCGTCCCGGCGAGTCATCACGAAGAACTCCTCGTACTTCTTGGAGTACTCCTCGAACGGCGTCGGCGTGACGCGACCGTCCCATGGTGACAGTTGCTCTGGCATGTGCTGCTCCTGACTGATCGAACTGCTCGTCTGGTGTCCCACTGTTCCCATAATGATACTAGTCTCAATTGAGACTAGTATCATTATGGGAGGGAAATTGACTGACGCCGTGCTCGACCTGGCCGGCAGCCTGATGGGCTCGCCCTGGCTCTACCTGGTGTTGTTCCTGTGCGCGGTACTGGACGGCGTCTTGCCCCTCCTGCCCAGCGAGGGCATCCTGCTCCTGTCTGGAGCGTTCGCTGCCGCCGGCCGTCCTAACGTCGTGCTGGTGGCCCTGGTCGCAGCCTTCGGCGCCTCCGTCGGCGATCACATCTGCTACCTGATCGGGCGGCGCCTCGGGCCGCCTGCGCTACGCCGCCTGCGGCCCGGCACAAAACGCCACACCGTTGCCAGATGGCTGTCCGAACTCCTCGATCGTCGCGGTGGCGTCATCGTCATCATCGGCCGATTCCTTCCTGGCCTACGGTCGATCACCACACTGACCGCCGGAGTGACCGCCTACCCGTGGCGTGCCTTCGCGCTCTTCGACGCGATCGGCGCACTGATGTGGGGTATCTCGGGTACGTGCCTGGGCTACTTCGCCGGCACCGCATTCCAGGACTCGCCGGCGCAGGGACTGGTCGTCGCGCTCGTCCTGGTCGCCGTAGTGATCACGATCAACGAAATCGCCCGGCGTGCACAGTGCCGCCACCTGAGGTCGTCCAGCGGGCGGGATGATTCGTCGGACGTGCGGGAATGAGGTTCATTTCGATCCTGCCGAGGAATGCTGCGGGTGAGCCTCTCGACTGATCGTGAGGCGGCCGCGTACGGCCGCTATGTGGGTTCTCATCTAACCCGCACCACCGAGATCATTTATCAGACACGCCTTAGACCCGCCTGCCACCTCGGGCGGCGTCAGAGGGCCTCGATCAGGCGGGCCAGGTCGTCCTCGGTGTTGTAGTAGTGCACGGAGGCGCGCACCGCCGACTCCGGAGCCACGCTGTCGAAGCGCTGGTCCGGATCTGTCGCGCTGACGTTGACGCGCCGCTCGCGCAGGCGGTTGGCGAGCTCCTCGCTGTCCTGGCCCGCCACGGTGAAGGTGACGATGCCCGAGCGGCGGGCGCCCCTGTCGTGCACGGTCACATCCGGCCGCTCCGACAGGCGGGCGCGCAGGTCCGAGCCCAGGTCGCGGACGCGGGCCTCGATGGCGTCGATGCCGAGCGCGAGCGCGTAGTCGACGGCGACGCCCAGGCCGATCTGCCCGGCGAAGTAGCGCTCCCAGTTCTCGAACCTGCGGGCGTCGGGACGGATCTCGAAGGTGGAGGGCGTCAGCCAGCTCGCGGCGTGCAGGTCGATGAAGGGCGGGTCGAGCTCGGCGAGCAGGCTGCGCCGTACGTAGAGGAAGCCAGTGCCGCGCGGGCCGCGCAGGAACTTGCGGCCGGTGCCCGACAGCATGTCGCAGCCGAGTTCGGTGACGTCCAGGCGCAGCTGACCGACCGACTGACAGGCGTCGAGCAGGTAGAGCACCCCCGCCTGCCTGCACAGCCTGCCCACCTCGGCGGCCGGGTTGACCAGGCCGTTGTGGGTGGGCACGTGGTTGATGGCGACCAGCCTCACGCCGCCCTTGCGCAGCTCGGCCTCCAGCGCCTCCAGCGAGATCGTGCCGTCGGCGTCGTCGGGCACCACCTCGACGCTCACGCCCCGCGAGCGGGCCATCTGGAGGTAGGCCAGGCCGTTGCTCACGTACTCGCTGGTGGTGGTCAGGATCCGGTCGCCGGGCTTGAAGGGGACGCTGTAGAAGGCCATGTCCCATGCGCGGGTGGCGTTCTCCACGTAGGCGATCTCGTCGCGGTGCGCGCCGAGCAGCTCGGCGAGCGCGTCGTAGAAGCGATCCAGCTCCGGCGCCGCCCGCTCGCGCGCCTCGTAGCCGCCGATGTGCGCCTCGAGGTCGAGATGGCCCTTCACGGCGTCGAGGACGGCGCGAGGGGGCAGCGCCGCGCCGGCGTTGTTGAGGTGGACCACGTGCGCGCAGCCGGGAGTCTCGGCCCGCGCCTTCTCGATGTCGATCATGCGGAAAGCCACCTCTCAGCGATGGTCGTCTCCCTCCCCCTCTGCCCGTCGAGGAGGGAGCGACGCGCCTTCGAGCGTCAGTAGACCGAGATGTGGGGGTGGTCGTAGTGGTTGGCCGTGGTGCCGCCCCTGTTGGACATCACCTTCCAGGCGCCCGTCCTGGCGTGCCAGATCCGCTGCCGGTAGATGATGTACATGATCCCCAGCCGCTGGGCGTTCTTGATCGCCCACGCCGAGATCTCGTTGCCGCGCCGCACCTCGGCGGCTGACGGCATCGCGCCGCCCCTGCTCAGCATGAAGTCGCAGGCGCGGCCCAGCGGGTGCTCGCCGCCGTCCTGGATGGAGCGGTAACACCCGATCCCGTACGGCACGCCGAACCGCTCCGCGATGAGGTTCCTCACCAGCCGCATCCTGGGTGTGATGTTGTCGGGACCCGACGGCAGCTGCGGCACCCACGAGCCGTCGGGCCTGCGCACGCCGGGCGTCGGGTAGAGCCGGTCGATCCGGTCCTTGATCTTGCTGATGACCTTCTCGGCGGCCTTCTTCTGCTTCTCGAGCTCCTCGATGCGGTCGCTCAGCTCGTCGGCGCGGTCCTTGGCCTCGGTCCTGGCCCGCTTGTGCCTGTCGCGCACGTCGGTGAAGCCCTGCAGTCTGGCGCCCTGCTCGGCGGCCATGGCCTCCACCAGGGCGAGGCCGTTGAGGTCGACCTCGCCGAACATCACGCCGATCGCGCCCGTCCCGCCCGAGATGTACTGCTCGGTGGCCATCAGGCGCAGCTGGGCCGACTCTCTGTCGTAGTCCGCCTGGGCCACGCGCAGCCGCTCGCGGGCCGACTTCTCCGCCTTCTCCACCTTCTGCAACTCGTGGCGGCTGGAGTAGTACTCGGCGATGAGCTTGTCGGAGTTCTTCTGCAGGGCGGAGAGCTCCTTGCGCAGCTGCTTGGCCGTCGGCTTCGGCTCCGCGTGACCGCCCGAGGCCGGGACGGTCATCGGCAGGCTCACCGCCAGTCCCACCGCGAGCAGCACGCGGAGCGGGGCGCGCCGCCGGTCGCCGGGGGCCGCAACCGCCACGCTTCTCCTTCGTCCGAGGGTGAGGGCGGGCGAGGGCCGCCTTCCGTCCGATGGACGATAGTAGAGGATCAGCGGAGAAGTGCGACATTCGGCCCCGAGGCTACGGCTCCCTCCTCACGCGGCGGGGCCGTACGAGCGTGGGCCCGCGGCCGAGGAGGAGCACGCCGGGCAGGACGGCTCCGCCGAGCAGGTCCCCGCCGATCCTGATGCCGAGGCCCGCGTCGACCAGGCCCTCACCCTCGCCGCTGAGCGCGGGGACGTTCACCGACGCCGAGACCTCGAGCGAGATCAACGGATCCGGGCCCTGCGGCACGCCTGGGAGCACGGGCCCCTGATCGCTTGGGCCAGGATCGCCGGGACCCGGATCGCTCACGCCTGGGTCGCCAGGACTCTGATCACCCGGTCCTTGATCACCCGGGTCCGGGGCTTCGGGGCCGGGATCTTGGGGGCGGCCGGGGCCTTGAGGGCCGGGGTCGGCCGCTTCGGTGATCTCGGACCGGGCCGGCTCGCGTTCGGGCGCCGCTTCGGGTTCGGGCTCCGGTTCCGGCGCGGGCTCGGGGTCGGGTTCGGGTTCGGGTTCGGGGTCGATGGAGCGCGTGGGGGACGGCCTCGGCTCGGGGGCTGCGCTCCCTCTGGTCGTCGGCACAGTCCTTGGCCGCTCGGGCACACCGGGTTCCGGCTCGGGTTCGGCCAGGCGGTCGGGCTCGCCGACGGGGACGAGGAGGGTCGGCTCCAGCGTCGGCTCCGCCTTGCCTGGCGAGGGCGTCGCCGCCGGGACGGACGGCGGGACGGACGGCGGGACGGACGGCGGGACGGACGGCGGGACGGGCAGCGCGGCGGGCCTGGAGGCGGCCGGACGCTGCGCCCGCACCGGCTCCGCGGGAGGCTCGCGCCACACGGTGAAGGTGGCGATCACCGCCGCGACGGCGGCGACGGTCACGGCCGTGGTGACGGTCATCCTGCCACCCGGAATCGTCAGGGCCAGCGTGCTGGAGGTCCCGGCCACCGGCGTGGACAGCGGGAACAGCGCGCTGTACGGCACCGTGAGCACCGCCAGGTCCGTCCTGCCGCGCTCCTGCCAGTTGTCGCCGTACGCGGCGGCCGCGGCCTCGAGTTCGGCGAGGAAGTGCCCGGCCGAGGCGGGCCTGTCGGCGGGATCCTTCGCCATGCCGTGCGCGACCAGCGGCCTGAGCGCTTCGTCCACGTCCTCGAGCGGCGGCGGCAGGTTCTGGTGCTGGAAGGCGAGGACGGCGGGGTCGTCGCCGTCGAAGGGGCGGTGACCCGTGAGGCATTCGTAGAACACCACCGTGGCGGCGTAGACGTCGGTGGCGGGGCTCGCGGGAGTGTCGCGCCACTGCTCGGGCGCCATGTAGCTCGGCGTGCCCTCCGGCGGGCCCTCCTCGCCCGTATGGGCGGCGACGCCGAAGTCCACCAGGCGGCTACGGCCCTCGGCGGTGACCATCACGTTCTCGGGCTTGAAGTCGCGGTGCACGACCCCCGCCGCGTGCGCCTCTGTCAGGCCGAGCAGCGCGCCCTTCAGGATCAGGAGCGCCGCCTCGGGGCCCGTGGCCCCCTCGTGGGCGAGCAGGTGGCGCAGCGTGACGCCGTCGACCAGCTCCATGACGATGGCGGCGCCCTCGTCGTCCTCGACGTACTCCATGAGGCGGGCGATGTGCGGGCTGTCCAGCCCGGCGATCAGCACGGCCTCTGCTCTGAATCGCTCGATCAGGTCGGGGTCGGACAGGTGTTTGACGGCGACGGGTAATCGGTCGGTGTCGCGCACGGCCAGCATGACCCGTCCTGCGCCCCCGTGGCCGAGCTCCCTTATTTCGGTGTAGCCAGGCACCCGCATATCCGGGACGTTAACCCGATCCTCACAGGCTGTCGAGATCTCCAGTGGAACTATGCCCTGTAGTACTCTGTGGCGTGATCTCACGACTTGACCGGCATCTGGCCGACTGGCTCGGCGCCTGGCCGCCCTCCGCCCCGCTCTCCGTCGTCGGCAGCATCCGACGCTCCACGCCCGGCTGGGACGGCAATGTCCATCCGGCGATCGGGGTCGGCTCCCCTGCCGGAGCCGTCCTGTCGGTGCCGCCGCCGTATGGGGAAGAGGTGGCCGCGCGGGCCGGCGAGGGGCTGGCGGCGCTCGGGCCGCTGGTCCCGGCTTTGGTGGGGTTCGGCGAGCGGGGGTGGTTCACCGCCACGTTCCGATGGAGTACGGCTCCCGCCGCGCTGCCGGACGCCGGGGTGTGGAAGGCGGCGGACGACGCTTCCGTGCCCGAGTGGCTGCGGCCGTTCGGCGGTCAGGTGCTGGTGGCGGAGGATCCCGCCTCCGGCGAGCACCTGGCCGGGGTGGGCGTCAAACGGCACGACGTCCACGGGCACGAGCTGTCGGTGGTGACCGCGCAGGCCGCCAGGGGCAAGGGTCTGGCCAGGCGGCTGGTGGCTCAGGCGGCCAGGCGGGTACTGGACGAAGGGGCGGTGCCGACGTACATGCACGCCACGTCGAACGCGGCGTCCGCGGCGGTGGCCGAGGCCGCCGGATTCCCCGACCAGGGGTGGACCGCCTTCGGAGTAACGGAACGACCCCGCTTGCCTTGATACCTGTAGGGGGTTTAGGTTTCGGGGAGATTAGATCGCTTTGGGTGGATGGAGCAAGTTATGTCCGAACCAACGGCTCACGGGCACGCGCATGACGAGCACGCGGGACACCGCGGCTCGCACGGCGCGCACCGCATGACGGAGGGCGCACCCGCGACCCACGGAGCGCATGCCGCGCACGGGAGCCACGCCGACCACGCCGACCACGGCGGTCACTCCGCCGGTCATGGGGCTCACGGCGGGCATGCCGCCGAAGGCGTCTCGTGGCGCATGGCGATGACCGCGACGCTGCACTGCCTCACGGGGTGCGCGATCGGCGAGGTGCTCGGCATGGTCATCGGCACCGCGCTCGGCTGGTCCAACGGGCCGACGATCGCCCTGGCCGTCGCGCTGGCCTTCGTGTTCGGCTACCTGCTCACCATGATCGGCGTGCGCAAGGCGGGGCTCGGCTGGGGCCAGGCGCTCAAGGTGGCGCTGGCCGCCGACACCGTCTCGATCCTGGTGATGGAGATCGTCGACAACGGGGTCATGCTGATCATCCCTGGCGCGATGGACGCGGGGCTGGCCTCATGGCTGTTCTGGGGCGCGCTGGCCGTGGCGTTCCTGGTGGCCTTCGTGGTGACGACACCGATCAACAAGTGGCTCATCGGCAAGGGCAAGGGCCACGCCGTGGTGCACGCCTACCACCACTGATCGTCACACCCCGTCAACGCCAACCCGCCGGACGCCCCTCCCCCGTCGCCGCGCACGAGCCCGCCCGGCGGGCTTCGGTCCTTCGTGGGCGCACCTGAGCCCGCCCGGCGATCCGCAGACAGTAAGTCACGCGGGTGGACTGGATAGGCTGGTCCCCGAGGGGTCCGCCGCTGCCGCCGCCCTTTCCCGACCAGCTCCTGCCCGGTGAGCTCGGCGGCCGTGGCGCTGGGGCGGCGACCACGTTCGTGGTCAATACCGCCGGCTCGCCTGGCGGAAGACGATCGCGACGCCGAGCGCCTGCGCGGCGGGCACGAAGAGGTCTCCCCCTGCGCTCCGGACGAGCGGGAGGCCGCTCCCGCGGAGGAAGCGCTCGGTCGCGGACAGGTCGCGCACCGCCACGCCGTACGCCACGAAGGCCGGCAGCGCGGGGGCGCGCTCGCCGGGGAGCAGCCGGTCGAGCGCGGACGCGGCGACCAGCACCACCTTCGCGCCACCGAGGTCGAACACCCGCGTGAGCGCGTCACCCCTCGCCGGGCGGCCGAGGTAGTTCTCGTAGCGCCGCTCCGCCTCGGCGAGCCCGCCGTCCGCGACGCACAGCACGCACTCGGCAAGGCCGATCGCGCCGTTGGGGTGGTCGACGCGCCGCTGGGCGTCGACCAGCTCCGCCGAAGGGCTCTCGGCGAGGCCGACCCTCCCCTCGGGCACGCGCCCGCGCGGCATCGCAGGGTCGTCGCCGTCGATCTCCAGGTAGCGGACGGGTTCCATCCACGTCCCCTCCGCCGTCTCGACCGGGCGCTGTACGGCGTGCACCCCGCCATGCCCGACACCGCCCGCCTCCAGCCGTCCTGCCGCCCCCTCGACGTCGGGCGAGTCAAACATCAGGATGTGCGTCCCCTCGAAGCGCCGCAGGCACGCGGCCAGGTTCTCGGCGGTGCCGCGCACGGCGGCCATGACCGCGGGCAGCTTGTCGTCCGGAACCCGCAGCGGGACGAGGTGGGCGTCGGCAGGGACGGCGCCGCTCGCGTCGTCGACGACGGTGACCAGCTCGACGAAGTCTCGAGGGAAGTAGGCGTGGGTGTTGCCCGCGCCGAACGGCTCGGCGGGCGCGCCCGCGGCTCCCGGGAGCGCGGGGTAGGCGGCGGGCGGCAGCGTGAAGCCCAAGAGCCGGTAGCGTTCGAGCGCCCGCTCCATGTCGCGCACCACATGTCCCACGTGGTGCAGGCCGTCGATGTCATGACCCATGCTCGGGGTCACCTCCCTTGGTGGTTCCGTAGGCCACGGCCCTGTACTCGAGGGCGAGCCGCTCGAAGATCTCCACGACTTCCTGCGCCGCGGCGGCGAACCTCGCCGTGGACGGCGGCGCCGCGGGACCGTACGTCCGGCGCAGCACGTCGGCCAGCTGATCGGCCTTCTCCTCGAGGCCCAGCGCGAGCTCCTTGGGCAGCAGTGGCTCGATGGCGAAGAAGCCGAAGGCGATGGTGGGCAGCGAGTAGTCAAGATCCTCAGGACGAAGGTCCTCGCGCAGCAGGCCGTGGTCGGCGAGCGCACCGAGGTACTCGCGGGAGGCGAGCAGCTTGGCGCCCTGCAGCGGCTGCCTGGCGGGGCTGGACAGGAACCTGTCCAGCGTGTCGGTGTCCCTGGTGAAGAGGGCGCGCAGCACGGGCCGCCGCATCGCCTCCAGGAAGAACCTGCGCATGTAGGCGTGCAGCGCGATCTCGGCGGGGTCGGCCCGCATCGCGGCGGCCACCGCCTCGATCATCGCCACCGCCTCCCGCGCGCCCACCGCGAGGAACAGCTCGTCGCGCGTGCGCCAGTGCAGGTAGACGGTGCCCTTGCCGACCCCGGCGCGCTTGGCGATCTCGTCGATCGTGACCCGGCGGTATCCCCACCGCAGCAGGAGGTCCTGGGCGGTGTCGAGGATCCGGTCGGCGCGTTCGAGCTGGGACACGACCCCCCTTTCATGGAGTGACTGATGACCAGTGACCAAGCTAGCATTCTGGTCACCAGCTGCCTACCCCTTTCTTACGTGGTAGACCTCCAGCAGGCCGCACATCCCCCTGCGCTCACGCTCGCTCGGCCCTGCCAGCTCGTGGACGGCGGCGGCCTCGAAGTGCGCGAGGTCGCCGCGTTCCAGCGCGTCCAGCTGCCTGCCGGTCTCCTCGGCCACCGCCCGCGCCCCGCCCTCCCAGCGCCGGCGCCACTCCGCCAGCCGCGGACGAACCAGGCGGGCGGCGGCCCGGTGGAATGCCCTCAGCGGGCCGAGGTCACCCGCCTTCGCCGCTTCGGCCAGCACCGTGAAGCCCTCGACCGCCAGATCCCTCCGCCTGAACGCGGCTTCCAGGTCCGATCCGGGGGCGCCGCCGTCCGGCAGCGTGGCGGCTGCCGCGTAGGTCCCGGGATCGTCCAGCATGTGCTGGGGGAAGGTCAGGACCGCGTCGCCCGCCTCGGGCAGGCCGCTGTTCTGCATGAGCACGACGATCTCCAGACCGCCGTGGTTGACGAGGCGGTGGATGGTGCCGGGGGTGAACCAGACGACGGCTCCCTGCTTCAGCGGCGTCCGGGCGAAGCCGTCCAGGTTGAGGGTCTCGACCAGGCCTTCGCCCGAGGTGACGACGTAGGCTTCGCTGCAGCACAGGTGGAGGTGGGGGGTTCCACCCACCTGACCGTCGGGGGCGAGCGTGTCGTAGACGCACAGCCGCGAGACGCCGACGGCGCCGGGAAGCTCAGCCACGGGGACCTCCATACGAGTCGGGAAAGGGCTTTCCCGCAAGCTAGGCCCACACGATCCCGGCGTCAACGCCCCTGTGGGGCCCCGGGCTCAGGTCCCTCGCGAAGGGATCAGGGGGTGACGGGCACCTGGCCGGGGGCTCGCGTGGCGGCGAGGTGGCGGCGGATGTTCAGGGCGGCGGTACGGCCCGCGCGATTGGCGCCGATCGTGCTCGCCGAAGGGCCGTACCCCACCAGCTGCAGCCGGGGTTCGGCCACCGCCTGCGTGCCGTCCACCTGGATCCCGCCTCCGGGTGTGCGCAGCCGCAGCGGGGCCAGGTGGTCGAGCGCGGAGCGGAACCCGGTCGCCCACACGATCGTGTCGGCCTCCTCGAAACGCCCGTCAGCCCAGGCGAGGCCGTTCGGCTCGATCCTGGAGAACATCGGCAGCCGGTGCAGCGTCCCCTTGGCCAGCGCCTCCAGCACGACGGGCGTGTAGCCGAGGCCCGTCACGCTGACCACGCTCTGTGGCGGCAGTCCCAGGCGGACCCGCTCCTCCACCATGGCCACCGCGTCCCTGCGCGCCTCCTCGCCGAAGTCGTCGTCGCGCCAGACCGGCGGCCTGCGGGTGATCCAGAGAGTCCCCGCCGCGACCCCGCCCAGCTCCGACAGGACGTGCATCGCCGAGGCGCCGCCGCCCACGACCGCCACCCTGCGCCCGGCGAACTCGGCGGGCCCCCTGTAGGAGGCGTAGTGCAGCTGCCTGCCGAGGAAGCCCGCGCCGCCCGGGTAGTACGGCCAGTACGGACGCGTCCAGGTCCCCGTCGCGTTGACCACCGCCCGTGCCGCCCACGCCCCCGCGTCGGAGGCGACGACGAGCCTGTCCTCCCCGCCTCTCGTGACGGCGCTGACCCGCACCGGCCGCACGACATTCAGGCCGACCGAGCGCTCGTAGTCGCCGTAGTACGCGGGCACCACCAGCGCGGCGGGGGCGCGGCCGTCGGCCGCGGGCTCCCTGCGCACGCCGGGCAGGTCGAAGATGCTGTGGATCTTGTCCATGGTCAGCGAGGGAGATCTGTGCCGCCACGCGCCGCCGGGACCGTCCGCCGCGTCGAGCACGACGGGGTCCAGACCGTAGCGGGCCAGGAAGTAGGCGCTGGACAGTCCCGCCTGTCCCGCGCCGATGACGACGACGTCCGTTCGCTCCACGTCCATGCCCAACCGCGATGGATGTCGCGCTCTTCCCGCGCCGCCCCTTCACCGGCCGTACCGCGTCGCCCCGCTACCGGTGCCGGGCTCAGGTGGCCCTGTCGTCTTCGGCCGCGTGGCGGTCGGGAAGGTGGGCGACGGAGTCGACGTACTTGAGCATCAGGCGGGCGAACTCCAGGCGGTCGCGCTCTGACCAGTCGGCGGTGATGTACTCGAACGCCGAACGCTGATGACGGCGGAAGCGCGCCATGAGCTCGACGCCTTCAGGACTGAGGTGCAGGACGGTGCGGCGGCCGTCCTGCTGCGAGGCGGCACGGACCAGATAGCCCGCCTTGATGTTGTCGCTGACCATGCGGCTGGCCACCGAGGGATCCACGCCGAGAAGCTCCGCCACCGCGCCGACGGTGACCTCGTCCGCCGAGTCCTGGGTGTGCTCCATGACGATGTTGAGGACCAGCGTCCGGCTCAGATCCTTGGCCGAGATCGGGTGCTCGACCTGCAGCAATGACGAGCGGCGCAGCTTGGAGAAGGCGGGACCCACGGCGTCGAGAAGCTCGTCGGCGGCTCTCTGCCGGTTCGTCATGCGCCCATGGTATCTCCGTGAGCCTCTACAGGCATGTGTTGACATGAATTTATGTGCATGACAGCATGCACATGCTTTCACCAACGAATGGAGATCCCCATGACCACTCTCGTGACCGGCGCTCGCGGCACGGTCGGCCAGGCCGTCATCAGCCGCCTCCACACCTCCGGCCTGCCGGTGCGCGCCGCCAGCGCCAACCTCGCCGAGCTGACCGTTCCGGCCGGCGTCGAGGCCTTCCACCTCGAGCTCGACCGGCCCGAGACCTTCGCCACCGCTCTGCGCGGCGTCCGCCAGGTGTTCCTGTATCCCGAGCCCGGCGGCATCGACGCCTTCGTCAAGACCGCGCAGGACGCCGGCGTGGAGCACGTCGTGCTGCTGTCGTCCGCCTCGGTCCTCAGCCCGGACGCCGAGAGCAATCCCCTGGCCGGCCACAGCCTCAAGGTCGAGCAGTCCCTGACCGCCTCCGGCCTTCCCTGCACGTTCCTGCGGGCCGGCGCCTTCGCCGGCAACGCCCTCGGCTGGGCCCACTTCATCAGCGGGAACCTGCCGATCGAGCTCGCCTACCCGGACGCCGACGTCGCCCCCATCCACTCCGCCGACATCGCCGACATCGCCGTCGAAGCGCTGACCGGTCCCTCGCTCAAGGGCCGCGCCGTCGTCCTGACCGGCCCGGAAGCGCTCACCTTCCGCCGGCAGCTGGCCGTCCTGTCGGAGGTTCTTGGGCGCGACATCCCGCTCGTGCGAATCACCCACGCCGAGGCCGAGCAGCAGATGAGCCGGTACATGCCCGCTCCGGTGGTCGGTTCCCTGCTCGCGTACTGGGCCGCCGCCTCCGAGGAGCCCGCCGCCATCGAGGACACCACCCAGACCCTCCTCGGCCGGCCCGCCCGCACCTTCCGGCAATGGGCGGCCGAGAACGCCGCCGCCTTCTCCAGACACTGATCACGACCTTCGACAAGGCAGACCATGACCACCCTCCCCGCTTCCGCGCCACCGCGATCCACCGATCGAAGGCGCTGGGCCGTCCTCGCCGTCATCCTTTTCGCCGCGATCCTCGACCTGCTCGACGCGACGATCACCAACATCGCCGCACCGACCATCGCCGCCGACCTGGACGGTGGCGCCGCCCTCGTCCAGTGGCTCGGCGCCGGCTACGCCCTGGCCATGGGCGTCCTGCTCGTGGTCGGCGGCAGGCTCGGTGACAAGTACGGACGACGCCGCCTGTTCCTGACCGGCATCACCGGCTTCACCGTGGCCTCGATCGCCTGCGGCCTGGCCTTCGACCCGGTCTCGATCATCGCCTTCCGGCTGCTCCAGGGGGCCTTCGGCGCCCTGCTCATCCCTCAGGGGTTCGGCATCCTGGGCACCGTCTTCCCCCGTGAGGAGCTCGGTAAGGCCTTCAGCGTCTTCGCGCCCGCCCTCGGCCTGTCCGCGATCTGCGGCCCCGTCCTGGCCGGGGTCCTCATCGACGCCGACCTGTTCGGGCTCGGCTGGCGCTCCATGTTCCTGATCAACATCGTGCTCGGCGGCCTGGCCATCGGCCTGGCCGTCCGGCTCCTCCCCCACGACGAAGGCGACCGTGGCGTCACCGTCGACGGCCTCGGCTCAGGTCTCCTGGCGGGCGCGATGCTCGGCCTGCTCTACGGCCTGATCGACGGCTCCAGCCACGGCTGGACGCTGCGCCCGGTCTCGTGCCTGGCCGCAGGAGCCGTCCTCTTCGCCCTGTTCTGCCTGCGCCAGTCCACCGCGTCCAGCCCGCTCATCGAGCCCTCGCTGCTGCGCAACCGCGGCTTCGTCTCCGGTCTGGTCCTCGGCCTGGTCTTCTACGCGGCCATCTCCGGCCTGCTGTTCGTGCTCTCCCTCTTCCTGCAGGACGTGCTGCACCGCACGCCGACCCAGGCCTCGCTCGGCCTCGCGCCGATCGCGGCGGGCATCGTCGTCGCCTCGATCGCGGCCCACCGGCTCATCGCCCGCCTGGGCCGTACCCTCGTCCTGGCCGGTCTGGTCCTCACCCTGGCCGGCACGCTCTGGCTCCTCGCCCTGGGCTCGGGGCCGGCCGTCCCGGCGCTCGTCGCGCCCGTCTTCGTCACCGGCCTGGGTATGGGGACCTGTTTCGGCACCATCTATCAGATCACCCTCGGAGGCATCGACCCGAAGGAGTCCGGCAGCGCCAGCGGTTCCCTCTCGGCCATCCAGCAACTGGCCAACAGCATCGGCGCGGCGGCCGTCACCACCGTCTACTTCCACACCGCCGGCGGGACCGCCCTCAGCCTGTCCGTCGTCGCCGCCGGCGTCCTGGTCTGCTGCGCCCTCGTCCGCCTCCTGCCCCGCCACGCCCAGCCCCACCACTGAGCGCACCACGACGACGCCGCACGATCACCGCCGAGGTGATCGTGCGGCGCTCTCGATCGTCTGCTTCATCTCCGCCGCGCCCCGCTCGACGCGCACGCGGATCTCGGCTGCGACCGCGTGCGGCAGCACGTCGGTGGTCCCGATCAACCGGCTCGCCTCCGCGCCCTCCGCCCTGACCTCGAATGCGGCGTGATGGTGCTCGACCGGGGGCCGCGCGCCCTCGACGACGGCATAGGCGAGGCGGCGGGCGTCATCAGCGGGAGGCGGCCCTCTTCCCGCAGATCTTCCCGCGCCCAGGACGACGGCGCGCCGGTGCCGGTGCCCGGTCGTCCTACACTGGAAGGCCGTACGCAGAGGGGTCGGATGCGGGGCAGCGCCTGTACATGAGTGACTACGATGTGTTCCTTGCCGACTGTCCGGCCCGCACCACGCTGGACCTGATCGCCGACACCTGGTCGGTCGTGGTGGTGTTCGGGCTGGGACGCGGCCCGCGGCGCTACAGCGATCTCCGCGACCAGATCGGCGGGATCAGCAACAAGATGCTGACCCAGACGCTGCGCAAGCTGGAACGCGGCAACCTCGTGGAGCGGAGGACCCTGGCCACCGCCCCTGCGGGCGTGGAGTATCGACTGACCCGCCTCGGCGAGAGCCTCCTCGAACCGGTGTCGGTGCTCGCCCGATGGGCCGAGGAGCACGCCGACGAACTGGTGACGACTGACGCCGTAGGGAACCTGTCGGTGCCCCACGCGCTCCTACCGTTGCCGCCATGAGAATCGGAATCTTCGGGGCCGGTGCGATGGCCGACGCGCTCGGCACCCAGTGGGCCGCCGCGGGGCACGAACTGATGATCACCGGCCGGACGGCGAGCAAGGCGCAGGCCCTGGCCCGCAAGTGGGGAGCTCGCGCCGGCGGTTCCAGGGAGGTGGCCGAGTTCGCGGACGTCGCCCTGGTCGCGGTGCTCCACCAGGGAATGGCGGGCACGCTCGCCGGGATCGGCGACGCGTTGCGGGACAAGCCCGTCGTCGACTGCAACAACCCGGTCGAGGTCGAGCACTTCACGCTGGTCACCCCGCCGGGCCGGTCGATGGCGCAGGACATCGAGCAGGCGACCGGCGGACATGTCGTCAAGGCGTTCAACCTCTGTCACGCGCGGGTCTGGCAGATGCGGCCGCCGGTGTTCGATCACCGCAGCCTGGTCGTGCCCTACTGCGGCGACGACCAGGCGGCGCTGGAGACGACGCGTCAACTGATCACCGACATCGGATGCGAACCACTGCAGGTCGGAGATCTTCGGCATGCGCACCACCTCGAGGCGATGGCCGCGATCGTGATCTCGCTGCTGTTCGGCGGACATGACGCGCACACGGTCTTCAATCTCGTCGATCGCACCGTCGTCCCCGCGAACGCGTAGCGGCTCCCCCACGGATCCCCGTCCGGCCGGCCACCGCCGCGGAAGGCTGAGAGGCGGCCGGCCATGGTCGTGGAGGAGGGCGACTGCCGAGGTGAGAGGTCAGGCGCGAACGCGCCTGGGCAGCGTGGCGGCGGCCAGGACGAGGGCCAGGGGAAGCACCGCGACGAGGTAGGCGGTTCGCAGGTCGAGGGCGGCGCCGAGCGCGGCGAGGGTCGCGGGCGCCGCCAGGATCGCGGTGCCCGAGGCGAGCGCGCCGTATGCCGCCGCGCGAGCCGTGGGGAGGCCAGGCACCTGGACGAGCCGGGCGAGCGTGACCGGGTAGAACGGCGCGACGCCGAGGCCGGCCAGCGCGAGCCCCAACGTGACCGGCACCGGCGCGTCGAACAGCGCGACGACGACGGTTCCCGCCGCCGCGAGCCCGCAACCCACGGGGATGACGGGGACCCGGCGGGCGATCAGGCGCGGCGCCGCCAGCCGTCCCGCCGCCATCCCGACCAGGAACGTGGTCGCGGCGGCCGCGGCCGCGCCCGCGGGCAGGCCGGTGGCCTGCAGCCTGGTCGTCGACCAGATCGTGAAGCAGAACTCGATCGACACCGCGACCACGATCGTGGCCCACACACCTGCGGCCCGCCACACGGACGGCGCCCGCGCGACCTCCACGTGAGGCCGGGCGCGCTCCACGGAGCCGAACGGCACGTCACCCGTTCCAAGACCGGAGCCGGAGCCCGAACTGGAGACAGAGACAGCGTCCGACACAGAGACGGCGTCCGAGCTGGAGACGGTGGCGGTGGCTGAGACAGAGACGGCGTCCGCCACAGAGACGGGGTCCGAATCAGGGTCGGTGGCAGTGGCTGAGCGGCGGGGGCGGGTGTCGGCGGCCAGGAACAGCAGAGGAGGGACGGCGATCAGTAGGGCGAGCCGTCCGCTGAGACCCGCGGCGGCCAAGGCCCCGATCGCGAGCGGCCCGAACAGCGCGCTGACGCTGGCGGCCGCGTTGGCGCGAGCCAGGCCCGCAGCGGCGTCCGGTCCGCTCAGCAGGGCGGGGGTGACCAGCACGAACCCCGCCGCTCCCAAGCCGAGCAGCAGCGCGCCTGCCGCCGCCATGACCGCGCTCGCGCCGAGCGCGAGCAGGGTCGTTCCCGCGGCGGCGACCAGGGCGGAGCCGAGCAGGGCCGGTCGCGGGCCAGGACGGAGCGCCCACCGTCCGGCCACGCCGGCGACCAGCAGGCCGACGCCGAACGACGACGACAGCCACGCGAGCTCCTCTGGCGCGCTGTCCAGGTCGGCGGCCAGCAGCACGAGGCAGGCGCCGAGACTGTTGACGGTGAAGCCGAGCGCCGCCTGCGCGAGCCCGACCTGGCGGACCACGCGCCGGTCCCAGCTCATGGCTCCACCTGGTGGCCGACGGCTTCGCGCCTGGTCCGCGCGCGGCGCAGCAGGTGGGCCAGGTGTCCGAGGTCGCTCACGCGCAGGTCGCCGTCGAGGCCGCGGAGCGCCGCAGTGATCATTCCCGCCGCCGTGCCCGCGGCGAGGCCGGGGGCGGAGTCCTCGACGACGAGGCACGCGGCGGAGTCGACTCCCAGGGCGGCGGCGGCCCGCAGGTAGCCCTCGGGATCGGGCTTGCCCTGCCGTACGTCGTCGATCGTGAGAAGCAGCGGCGGTTCGATCCCGGCCGTGGCCAGCCGCGCCTTCGCCAGCCGTCCGTCGGCGCTCGTCACCACCGCCCACGGCACGCCCGACTCCTCCAGCGCGGCGAGCAGGTCAGGCGCGCCGAGCGCGGCGGCGACGTCCGACAGGTCGTCGTACTGCAGAGCGAGCTGCCGCTTGGCCGCGATCGTGGCCGCCTCCTCGTCGAGCTGAGGGAAGAGCTGTCGCACCGTACGGCCTGCCGGGTTGCCATGGGCGATCGCGAGCACCGTCTCCACCGCTACGCCGTACTCGCCTGCCCAGGTGGTCCAGGCGCGCTCGACGCAGGCGTCGGAATCGACGAGAGTGCCGTCCATGTCCAGAAGTACCGCCTCCACCTCGCCGAGGTCCGGCCGTCGTGTCATGGGGCCTCCTTCTGTATAAACTCGTCCATCGAGCATAAAGGAGACAGTGGTGCGGATGGCAAGCCCCTCTCGCGTCGGCGACGCTCGCTGGCGCGGGGCGTTGGCGGTTCTCGAGGAGATGCGCCGCGAACCCGGGGTGACGAGAGCGGTGGTGGCGCAGCGGCTCGGGCTGAGCAGCGGCTCGGCCACCGAGATCACCGCGCGCCTGCGGGACCTGGCGCTTCTGTCCGAGGCTCCGGCCGCGGCCTCGGGGCGGGGCCGTCCCACCACCGTACTCGGTCCGCACCCCGACGGCCCGCTCGTGATCGCGGTCGACCTGCGTCAGGAGGACTGGCGGTGCGCGGTCGCTTCCCTCGACGGCAGGCCGGAGATCGTCGAGGCGGGCGTCCACTCCGGCCGCGGCCCCGAGCAGGTGATCGGCCCGATCGCCGAGGCGGTGCGACGCGTCCACACCCGCCACGGACGGCGGGTCAGGGCCGTCGGGGTGGCCGTCGCCGCGACCGTGCAGCACGGCAGGGTCGTCCAGGCCGCCACGCTGGGCTGGGACGCGGTGGACCTCGGCGCGCTCGCCTCCGGCGCGCGGCTGCCCCTGCTCATCGGCAACGACGCGACGCTCGCGGGGGTCGCCGAGGCCCGCGAGGGCGCCGCGGCGGGCGCGGCGACGGCGCTGCACGTCATGATCGAGGTGGGAGTCGGCGGCACCCTGGTCGTCGACGGGCGACCGGTCAGCGGCGCGACGGGGGCGGGCGGCGAGTTCGGCCACCTCCCGCTCGGGGAGCCCGGGCTGCGCTGCCCGTGCGGGGCCACCGGCTGCTGGGACCTGGCCGTGGACGGCAGAGCCATCGCCCGCCATCTGGGCGAGCCGCCGCCGGACGATCCCCGGACCTACGCGCTGGCCGCCATCGCCCGGACCTCAGCAGACGCGGCGACAGCCGCGGCCGTCGGCCGTACGGCAGGCAGCTTCGGCGGCGGCCTGGCCGGGCTCATCAACGCCCTCGACCCCGACGTCGTGACGCTCGGCGGACTCGCCCAGCCGCTGCGGGCGGCGGCCACGCCTGAGTTCGAGGCCGCGCTGACCGGCGGGCTCATGCGCTTCCGCCGGGCGGACCCGCCGCGCGTGGTGGCCGCCCTCCTCGGTCAGGACGGCGCGCTGCACGGAGCCGCCCTCACCGCGCTGGACCACGTCCTGACCGAGGCGGGCATGAACGCGTGGACGGCCGCGCTGCGGCCCTGATCTGCCGCCGACGCGTGCGGACCCCTGGCTCATCCCCCGTCCGGAAGTTCGGGAAGCAACGGCCGCATGAAGGTCCGCTCGTAACGGAGCACGCACCCGCTCTCGTCCCTGATGCGGTCGGCTTCGACGAAGTCGGGATGGACGCCGAAGAGGGCGCGGTACTCCTCGTAGGCGGCCAGGCTGGGAAAGCTGAACAGGGCCAGGGCCTTGTCGCTGGCGCCCTCCGCCGGCAGGAAGTAGCCGTGGTGCGTGCCTCCGTGGCGGTTGACCAGTTCGATCCAGCGGCGGCCGAAGCGCTCGAACGCGTCGATCTTAGAAGGGTCGATCACGTACTCGACGACACAAGTGATCACAGTTGACCCTAGCAACCAGCGTCCGCGAAGTTCTGACCGGCAGACCGTCAGGGCGCCCCGTACCCCCGCGGCGAGGCCAGGTCTGTTACGGCGCCAATAATATGCTTTGACACACGATAAGCATGAAGACACCATATGCGAATGCCTATGAATTCTGGTGTCCGACTGGTTCGCAACGACCGGCTCACGCAGGCGGTCGACTACGCCTACGCCGCCGTCGCCGACGCGCCCGTGCGCTCCATCTGGGTGGCCGGCGCGTGCCCGCTCGACATCGACGGCAAGACAGTCGCCGTCGGCGACTACGCGGGGCAGACCCATCAGGTGATGCGCAACCTCGTGACCGCGCTGGAGGGCGCGGGAGCGTCGCTGGCCGACGTCGCCAAGACCACCGTGTACGTGGCCTCCTCCCGGCAGGCCGACCTGGTCAGCGCATGGAAGGTCTACCGCGAGTACATGGGTGAGCACGACGTGCCCAGCACCCTGCTCGGCGTCACCGTTCTCGGCTACAACGACCAGCTGGTCGAGGTCGAGGCAGTCGCGGTGATCCCTGATTGACGGGATCCGCGATCCCCGTCCTGCCCCACGGGGTCCTCGCCGTGGCCGCCGCCGTCACACGCACCACGGCAGGGTGCGGGGTGCTGCCCGGCGACGCCGCGCCGGCGGCTCAGCCGGTGAGCGTGGCGCGGGCGAGGGAGCCTGGCTCGGCGTCGGCGCGGGCGATCACGGCTCCTTCGGGTGACCAGAGGCCCGAGCGGCCCGCGGTGCGCGCGAACCCGCCTCCCGTCGGTCCGGCGAAGCTGGCCACGGCGACCCAGACCCGGTGGTCGGCGACGACGCGGCGGGCCCGCTCCTCCATGATGGGCAGATCCTCCTCCAGCTCGCACACGCCGGCCAGGTAGGCGTCCATCCCCAGTTCGGCGGTCTCGGCAGCCTGCCGCGGCACGCCCATGTCCTTGCAGACGGCCAGGCCCAGCCTCCAGCCGTCGACCTCCAGCACCGAGGGCTTCTCGCCGGGCTGGAAGCGCTCCGGCTCCTCCCCGCCCAGGCACATCTTGCGGTAGGCCAGCAGGACGCCGCTCGCGTCCACGGCCAGCGTCGCGATGGACGGGCGGCCCTGCTCGCCCCGCACGAGGGCGCCCGCCAGGGCGACCGATCCCGTCTCGGCACACGCCTCGACGATCGGGACGAGACGCGGGTCCTCGCAGGTGATGGCGGGGGCGTCCAGTTCGTAGCCGGTCAGCGACAGCTCGGGGAAGACCACCACGCGCGCGCCGGCCGCGCGGACGACGGCGGCGTGGGTCCGCGCGTTCGCGGCCACGTCGAACGCCATGGTCGGCGGCTGGGCGACCGCGATCGTCAGAGGGTCACGATGAAGCATGTCTCGCCCCAGGATCAGGTGATCGTTCGGATGCAGACTACCGGGCGGCCCGCACGACGCTCAGCCGCCGGTTGTGTCATGCCAGGCGCGGCACGGGGTGTCGAGAAGGTTCCGGTCCTGTAGCCCGGCGGCAAGCGAGGTGGACCGTGACGCCAGAGCCGAAGAAAAGGACCGACGGACGACGCGCAGGCCTCGGTCGCGGCCTCGGGAAAACGCACGAAAGGACTCCGAGCCGCCCGGGGAGCGCCATTCTTTTCTGTTTTCCCTCGTGCCTGGAACCGCGATTTACCCATTTCTGGATTGTTGAACGATCCTGGCGCCGATCCTCACCAGGGATTACTCTCTCACGGCATGCCGAATGGCACCCGACGAAGTACCAGGAGCCCGCTGCAAGCTGCGCAAACACTCAATCGATATGCGCTTGGCGTGACGTCATGAGAGCCGGAAACCGCCCTTTTAGAAAGCGGCCCTATTCGCACGCCGAAAGGCCCTCCGCGCCGCGGGGGCAGAACTGCCGAGCGGAGGGCGGCACGGAGAACCGGCGCCTCCGCCGTCCTATGGCGAATTAGAGTTGTGCCCGTCCCCCCGAACAGGCGGAGGGACGGGCAACGGCGCGAGCCTTGCCGGAGCAGGGCGTCGCGGCCGGTGATTCAGCACCTCCAGCCTACGACCTCCCCCTCCGCCCGGGTCGCGCCCGAGAGGGAGTGATCATGTTCAACGACTTCAGTCTGGTGTCCATCAGCGTCCCGCTCACCGGCGACCAGGCTCGGTGGCTCGCGCGACTCGGCTGTCTTCTGGTGGTGGTCGTCGTGCTGGTGCTCGCGTCGCGGCCAGGCACGGGCTGCCCTTGCCTGATCGACGTCCAGCTGTAACGAGGCGGCCGCTGCCCCGCGCCCTAGTGGGCGCGGGGCAGGAACCCCTGCGCAGCACCACGAATCTGCACGACAGCCACAGGACGGCCGTGGCCAGTCCGATCCCCGCGAGGGCGAGCATCACCCGGGACGGCGGCACGCTGTCGCGCCCGGCGGTGGACCACGCCTGGTAGATCCAGGTGTGAACGCCCAGCGTCGCGACGACGATGATGGGGCCCCAGCGCGCTCCCCACGTCAGGCGGTCACTTGGCCTGCGCACCACGAGGCTGGCCCGGCGACGGCCTTCGGGCACCGGCAGGGACGCCCCGACCTCGGCGACCAGCGCCCCCGCCAGGTAGCCGGCGACGCCCAGGAAAGTAGCGGTAACCGCCGCTCCCGGAGGTGAAAGCGCTGGCAGCAGGCCCGGCTTGTTGCTTGACATTCCGGACGACGGGGGCATAGCGTCCCGTCAATCGGCAGGCACAGACGAAGACATCCCTGTCAGTGGTCTTCGTCTGTGCTTTTGTCATTTCCGGACCGCTGGCAAGGGACCTGAACCCCCCTGAAAGGCGGCTGGGCATGAGCGACGCCCCCGTGGCCACCAGTACGACCCGCATCCGCAACGCCGCAGACGCGGCCGGCCTCATCGACACCCTCACGAGCCTGACCGGCAGGGCCAGCTGGATCTGGTTCCTCGCCCTGGCGGGCCTGTTCCTCGACGCCTACTCCAACGCGGCGCTGGGCGCCGGGCTGTCTCCCATGGTCAAGCAGCTCGGCCTGACGCCCACCGAGGTCGGACTGCTCACCGCGATGGCGCCTGCCATCGCCATCGTCTCCAATCCTTTCGGCGGCTGGCTGGCCGCTCGGATCGGCCGGGTCAAGCCGCTGCTCATGACCAAGGTCGTGTTCGCGCTCGGCGCGCTGCTGACCGCGGCCGGCTCCGATTTCCAGACCGTCTTCGCCGGGCGGGCCCTGGTCGGCATCGCCTACGGCATCGACTTCGCGGTGGCCATGGCGCTGCTGGCCGAGTACACCCCGGCCTCGCTCAAGGGCAGGCTCAACTTCTGGCAGGGCGTCTGGTACACCGCCACCACCACGAACCTGCTGCTCACGCTGGTGTTCTATCGCTTCGACGTGGGCGCCGACATCTGGCGCTGGTCCGTGGCCTCCTCGGCCGCCTTCGCGCTCGCGCTGTTCCTGCTCCAGCTGACCTTCCTCGTGGAGAGCCCGACCTGGCTTGCCGCCAAGGGCCGCCTGCGCGAATCCGCCGCGGCCCTGCGCCGGCTGTACGGCTTCGCCGTCCAGGAAGGGCCTCAGGAGGGCGGGTCTGAGGGCGAGACCGCCAGGCAGGTCGGGATACGCGAGGCCGGCGTGCTGTTCCGCCCGCCCTACCTGCCGAGAACGGTGCTGTCCACGGTCATCTCGCTCACCCAGGCCATGCAGTACTTCGCGGTCGGCTGGTACCTGCCGGTGATCAGCCTGGAGCTGTTCGGCAGGGAGTTCGAGAAGGCCACGCTCGGCTCGATGGCCTTCAACGCGGTCGGCATCGTGGGCGGCTGCCTGTCGGCCTACGCGGGCCGCCGGTTGGGGCTGCGGGTCAGCTCGATGACCGGCTACGCGGTGGTGTTCGCCGCGCTGCTGGTGATGGGCGCCACGTTCAAGGAACTGCCGGTCGCACTGGCCGCGCTGCTGCCGGCGCTGTTCATCTTCTTCCACTCGGCCGGGCCTGGCCCGAACGGCAAGTCGATCGCCGCGCTGTCCTACCGCAGCGACATCCGCACCCTGGGCACCGGCGTGACCGGCATGCTCGGCAGCCTCGGCTCGGTCGCGGGCCTGTACCTGTTCCCGCAGTTGCAGGCGGGTATCGGGGTAGGAGCCAGCCTCATGGTGCTGTCAGTGGTGCCGCTGGTCGGCCTGTTCACCTGCCTGGCGATCAAATGGGATCCCACGCGCATCACGATCAACCTGGAACAGGAGGACATCGCGCTGCCGACGGGGGGTCCGCGCGGATGACGGCGAACCGCCGCAGGGGCGTACTCAGCGTCGACGAGGGCACCACGGGAACGCGCGCGGCCATCGTGCTGGACGACGGCCGCGCCACCCCACCCGCCTACCTGCCCATCTCCGTCCACTCCCCTGACCATCTGCGGGTGGAGCAGGACGCGTCCGAGATCTGGGCCAAGACCTCGCTGGTCTGCCGGGAGGCGCTGGAGTGGGCACAGGCGCACGGCGTGGAGATCACCGGCGTGTCGATCGCCACCCAGCGCGCCACGGTGCTGCTGTGGGACACCGTCACAGGGGAGCCGCTGACCCCGGCGGTGGTGTGGCAGGACCGCCGGTACGCTGCCAGGCTGCGCGCGTGGGAGCCCGGCTGGGATGCCCACCTGATCGAGCACACCGGCAGGCCCGTCGGTTCGCGCGCGCCGTTGCTGTGGGCCGCGCAGGAGATCGGCGCCAACCCGGCGGCCCGCCGGGCGCACGCGGCGGGCCGACTGGCCTTCGGGTCGATCGACACCTGGCTGGTGTGGAAACTGACCGGCGGTGCCGTGCACGCCATGTCCGCCACCAACGCCGTCGCCGCCGGCGGCTACGACCTGCGCACCGGCGGCTGGCACGAGCCATGGGTGGACTTCCTCGGCTGCCCGCGCGACGTGCTTCCGCAGATCCTCGACGAGGACGGCGACTACGGGGTCACCGACCCTTCGGTCCTCGGCGCGCGGCTGCCCGTCCTGTCGGTGATGGGCGACCAGCACGCGGCGCTGATCGCGCTCGGCGCGCACCGGCCCGGCCAGGCCATGTGCGTGCACGGCACCGGCACCTTCCTCGACGCCGTCGCCGGCGACCGGCCGCCCGTCCACCGGCGGCAGGTGCCCGGAGTGCTCACGCTCGTCGGCTGGCGCTCGCGCGGCTCGGCGGTGTTCAGCCTGGAGGGCTACGCCGCCACCACCGGTTCGGCCGTGCGGTGGTTGTGCGAGGAGATCGGGCTGTTCGAGTCGCCCGCCCAGCTGGCCGCGCTCGCCCGCGAGCACCCTGGGCCCAGCCGGGTGCGCTTCGTGCCCGCGCTGGCCGGGCTGCGCACCCCCGTCTGGTCGCCCGAGGCCACCGGCGTCCTCACCGGCCTCAGCCTGTCCACCACCAGGGCCGAGCTGGCTCGCGGCGTGCTCGAAGGCATCGCCCACTCGGTGTGCGACCTGCTCGACGGCGTGGAGGAGGCGATGGGCGCGCCGGTGACCGAGCTGTTCTGCGGCGGCGGTCTGGCCAGCAGCGACGAGCTGATGGCGGGCCAGGCCGACCTCATCGGCCGGCCCGTGCGCCGCGCCGGCGCCAACGAGAGCGCCAGCCTGCGCGGCGCCGCCTATCTCGGCGGCGTGCGCGCGGGGCTGTGGCCGGACCTGTCCACCGTCGTCGCCGGCCTCGGCGACGTCCCCGTCTTCGAGCCCGCGCTTCCCGACACCGCGCGCAGGCAGGCCCGCGCCGAATGGCGCGACCTGCTCACCCGGCACATCGCTCACGCACAGGAGGAAACCCCCTCGTGATCCGGCTTCCCGAACGCAGACCCAGATCGGAGACCAGGAGCGCCATCCGGCGTACGCCGCTGCGGCTGGACCGCCAGGCGCAGATCGAACGGCTGGCCTCCGGGCCGGTCGACGTCCTCGTCGTCGGCGGTGGCGTGACCGGCTGCTACACCGCGCTGGACGCCGCCGCCAGAGGCCTGAGCGTGGCGCTGGTGGAGCGGGACGACTTCGCCTCGGGCACCTCCTCCAAGTCCTCCAAGATGGTGCACGGCGGCCTGCGCTACATCGAGCAGGGCAACCTGCCGCTGGTGCGCCGCTCGCTGCTGGAGCGGCAGCGTTTCCGCCGCAACGCGCCCCACCTGGTACGGCGGCTGCCGTTCGTGCTGCCCATCCTCACCCAGGACGGCGTCTTCGACGCCCGCGTCGCCAAGGCCTTCGAGGGCCTGTTGTGGACCTACGACCTGGCGGGCGGCTGGCGCATCGGCCGGCTGCATCAGCGGCTCAGCGCCTCCGAGGTGCTGGCCAGGGCGCCGCGGCTACGCGCCGACCGGCTCAGGGGCGGGCTGCTCTACTACGACAGCCGCGCCGACGACGCCCGGCTGACCCTGACCATCGCCAGGACCGCCGCCCACTTCGGCGCGACCGTGCTGAACGGCGCCGCCTGCCGCGAGCTCGTCAAGGAGGGCGGCCGGGTGCGCGGAGCGCACGTCGAGGTGGACGGGCGGACCGTCGAGGTGCGTGCGGGGGTGGTCGTCAACGCCACCGGCGTCTGGTCCGACACCCTCGACGCGTACTCCGACGCCGGCCACCGGCCGCGCGTCCGCCCCGCCAAGGGCGTGCACATCGTGGTGCCGTGGACCCGGCTGCCCGTCGACGGCACCGTGACCGTGCCCGTGCCCGGCCGGGCACGGCGCGCCACCTGCACCCGCTGGGGCGACGTGGTCGTGATCGGCACCACCGACACCGACTACGACGGCTCACTGGACGAGGTGCTGTGCACCCGCGAGGAGATGCGGTACCTGCTCGACGGCGCCAACACCGCCTTCGACGCCGACCTCACCCCCGACGACGTGGTCGGCTCGATGGCCGGGCTGCGGCCCCTGGTGGGGTCCAAGGAGGGCGCCACCCTCGACATGAGCCGCGACCACCGCATCTCCACCGACGCCAACGGCCTGGTCACCGTCACCGGAGGCAAGCTCACCACCAGCCGGCACATGGGCGAACTGGTGATCGACAAGGCGCTGCAGGTGCTCGGACGCCAGGCGCGCTGCCGTACGGCACGCCTGCCCCTGCTCGGCGGCGCGGGCTACGACGCGGAGGCGACCACCGCCACCGGCGGGCTCGGCGCCCACCTGGGCGAGCGGTACGGGACCGAGACCCGCTTCCTCGCCGACCTCATCGCCGAGGACCCTGCGCTGGCCGAGCCGGTCGTGGAGGGCAGCGAGCACCTGCGGGCCGAGGTGGTGTACGCGGCACGGTGCGAGCTGGCCAGGAACGTCGACGACGTGCTGTCGCGGCGCACCCGTATGCGGCTGTTCGCCCGCGACCTGTCGGTGAAGGCCGCCCCCGAGGTCGGCCGGCTGCTGCAGCGCGAGCTGGGGCTCTCCGACGACGAGGTGGCCAGGCAGGTCGAGGACTACGTGCGCGGCGTGGACCGCGAGAAGAGCGTTCTGATGGAGGGACTTTCATGATCAGCAGGCAGACCGTCACCCATCCGTTCAACAGGGGCGACTACGTCGTCGGCGCGCCCACCCCGCCGCGCTGGGCCGCCGACTGCCCGCCGGGGAAGGGCGAGGCCAGCCTGCAGGGCGAGGTGGTGCGCGTTCCCGAGGACGTGGTCGCCGAGCTTCGCGCGGTCTGCGCCGCGGTGCACACCGCCAGGGACGAGGTGATCCTGCGCACCCGCGACTGGTGGGCGGGCACCTCCATCGGCGAGACCGACGGCAACCCTGCCACCCCCGAGGCGGTGGTCGTCGAGGCGGCCGACGAGGAGCAGGTGACGGCGGTGGTGCGGATCTGCCATCGGCACCGCATCCCGCTGACCGTCTCCGCGGGGCGCAGCAACGTGCTGGGCGCGGCGCTGCCGGTCTTCGGCGGGGTCGTGCTGGACGTGTGCAGGCTCAACCGGATCCTCTCCTACGACGCGGAGTCGATGATCGTCGAGGTGCAGGCGGGCATGTTCGGCGACCTGTTCGAGAAGGAGTTGCAGGAGGTGCACGCCGCCACGACCGGGCACTGGCCCTCCGCTTTCGCCATCTCCACCGTCGGCGGCTGGGCGGCCTGCCGCGGCGCGGGCCAGCTGTCCACCCGCTACGGCAAGATCGAGGACATGGTCGTCGGGCTGGACGTGGTGCTGCCCGACGGAACCACCGCCACCTACGGCGCCTACCCGCGCGCCGCCGTCGGGCCGGACCTGCGGCAGCTGTTCATCGGCTCGGAGGGCACCCTCGGGGTGATCACCCGGCTGCGGCTGCGCACCCATCGGCTGCCGGCGTACGCCGTGGCGCGGGCCTACGGGTTCGACACCTTCGCCGCCGGGCTGGAGGCGTGCAGGGAGATCCTGCAGCGCGGCGCGACCCCGGCCGTGCTGCGGCTGTACGACGAGCAGGAGAGCGGCACCCACTTCGGCGAGCCTGGCACCAACCTGCTGCTCATCGCCGACGAGGGAGAGCCGGTGCTGGTCGACGCCACCATGGCCGTGGCCGCCGAGACGTGCGGGGAGCGCGCGTCTGTGACGCTGGACGGCGAGGCGGTGTTCGCCAGGTGGTTGGATGAGCGGATGCTCGTCGGCAAGGCCGGCGACGGCTTCGCCAAGGGGCCGGGGTTCGTCGCCGACACCTGCGAGATCGCCGCCCCCTGGGCCGCGTTGCCGGACATCTACCGCGAGGTGGTGGCCGCCATCGAGGGTGTGCGGGGCACCCTGCGCGCCTCGGCGCACCAGTCGCACGCCTACACCGACGGCGCCTGCCTGTACTTCTCGCTGCGCGGCGACGTCGAGCGCGGCCGCCGCCGTGAGTGGTACAGGGCCGCCTGGGACGCCGCCGCGCAGGTGCTCATCAGGCACGGCGCCGCGATCAGCCACCACCACGGCGTCGGCCTGCTGCGCTCGCCGTACATGGAGCAGGCGCTCGGCAGCGGCTATCCCACTCTGGTGGCGGTCAAGCAGGCCCTCGACCCGCACGGCATCATGAACCCGGGCAAGCTGGGCCTGCCCAGCCCCTTCGGATCCGTCGCTCATTAAGGTGGATGCGGTGAACCATCGTCACAAGCGTCCCATCGACCGGCGGCTGCTCTCCGCCCTGGCCGAGCACCCCGTCGTGGCGTCGCTGGTGGGCGTGGAGACGGTGGAGCGATTCACCACCACCGCCGCCCCCCTCGGCATCCTGGCCTCCATCCCGCTCGGAGACCTGGCGGCGACCGTCAGGCAGACCCTTGCCGCGGGGAAGATCGGGTTCGTCAACATCGACTCCACCCCCGGGCTGGGCCACGACCCCGGCGCGCTGGCCTACCTGCAGCAGATCGGGGCGGTCGGGATCTGCTCCACCCGGCAGGCGATGATCGAGCGGGCCGCCGGGCTCGGGCTGCTGACCATGCAGAAGGTGTTCGTGACAGACCGGTCCAACCTGCGGCGGAGCATGCAGTCCATCGCCAGGTCGCAGCCCGACCTGGTGCAGCTCATGCCGGCCGTGGTGCTGCGCTACGTCGAGCGGCAGGCCAGGGAGGTCGGCGTGCCGTACCTGGCCGCGGGGTTCGTGCAGGCAGAGGACGACGTGGTGGAGGCGCTTGGCCACGGCGCCGCCGGCGTGTGCACCTCCGAGGAGCGGCTCTGGGAGCTGCGCCGCTCCGCGCTGCGCGCCTCCTGATCCGCACGCGGAAGGACCGTTCGATGACGCCTGTCCAGGTGCGGGAAGCCTCGCGTGCCGCGCCCGCCCGGTGGTCGCCGGCGCCCGCGGTGTTCGTCGTGCTGTGGAGCAGCGCGTTCATCGCCGGTATCCCGGGGGTGCTGGCCGCGCCGCCGCTGCTGCTGATGTTCGCCCGGTTCGCCGTGGCCGGGGTGCTGCTCGCAGGGTACGCGCTGGTCAGACGCGTGCCGTGGCCGCGAGGGCGGGCGCTGGCGCACGTGGCGGTCTCCGGGCTGCTGATCCAGGCCGTGCAGTTCGGCGCCTTCTACAGCGCGCTCGGCGCCGGGCTGCCCGCCGCGGTCGTCTCCCTGGTTCAGGGGCTGAACCCGGTCGTCATCGTGCTGGCCTCGCGCGTGCTGGGCGAGCGGATAGGCGCCGGGCAGTGGGCCGGCTTCGCGCTCGGCGCGGCCGGGGTGGTTCTCGCGGTGGCCGACCGGGTCAGCCTGTCCCCCCTCGGGGTGGCGCTGTGCCTGGCCGGGCTGGCGGGGCTCAGCGCGGGCACGCTCTACCAGCAGCGCTTCGTGCCCCGTATGCATGCGCTGACCGGCACCGCCGTACAGCTGCTCGTCAGCGCCCCTGCGGTCGGCCTGGCCTGCTTGGCGGCAGGGCCCGTGCGTGTGTCCGACTGGAGCGCCTTCGGGCTCTCGGTGGCGTGGATGGCGCTGGTCAACTCCATCGCGGCGTTCATCCTGCTCAACCGGATGCTGCTGCGCTCACCTGCCAGCCGGGTCAGCACGGTGTTCTTCCTGACCCCCGCGGTGACCGCCGTACTGGCCTGGCTGCTCGCAGGACAACCACTGCACCCGCTCGCGATCGCCGGCCTGATCCTGGGCGGCTGCGGGGTGCTGCTCGCCAACCTCTCGACAAGAACAAGGGTGATCTGATGCGGATTCGCGGAGCGGTCCTGGAAGAGATCGGCAGGAGCAGGCCCTACGCCGAGTCGCGGCCGCTCTCGGTCTGCGACCTGGAGCTGGACCCGCCGGGCCCTGGCGAGCTGCTCGTCAGAGTGGAGGCGGCGGGCGTGTGCCACTCCGACCTGTCGGTGGTCGACGGCAACAGGACGCGCCCGGTGCCCATGCTCCTCGGACACGAGGCGGCGGGCGTGGTGGAGCAGGTCGGACCAGGAGTGACCGGCCTCACCCCGGGGCGACGCGTCGTCATGACCTTCCTGCCCAGGTGCGGCGGCTGCGACGGCTGCGCCACCGACGGCGTCGCGCCCTGCCTTCCCGGCAGCGCCGCCAACAACGGCGGCACCCTGCTGAGCGGCGCCGTCCGCCAGCACAGGGACGGCACGCGGGTGCTGCACCACCTCGGGGTGTCGGCGTTCGCCACCCACGTGGTGGTCGACCAGCGCTCGGCCGTCCCCGTCGACGACGACGTGCCGCCCGAGGTCGCCGCGCTGCTCGGCTGCGCCGTACTGACCGGCGGAGGCGCGGTGCTCAACGTCGGCAGGCCCCGCGCGGGGCAGACCGTCATGGTCGTCGGGCTCGGCGGCGTCGGCATGGCGGCGCTGCTCACCGCACGTGCCCTCGACGGCGTCAGGGTCGTCGGCGTGGACGCCAACCAGGACAAGCTCGCCACCGCGCGCGAGCTGGGCGCGCACGAGGCATACCTCCCTGCCGACCTGCCGGAGAAGGCGGAGATCGTGGTGGAGGCGGCGGGCAGCGCCCCGGCGTTCGAGACGGCGGTGAACGCGACCGCCCCCGGCGGCCGCACCGTCAGCGTGGGGCTGCCCGCGCCGCACGCCCGCGTCTCGATCTCGCCGCTCGCACTGGTGGCCGAGGGTCGCAGCATCGTCGGCAGCTACCTGGGCTCGGCGCTGCCCGCCAGGGACATCCCGGTGTTCGCGCGCATGTGGCGCGAGGGCAGGCTACCGGTGGAGAAGCTGATCTCGGCCAGGATCGGGCTCTCGGCCGTCAACGAGGCGATGGACCACCTGGCCGACGGCACCGCGCTCCGCCAGGTGATCGTCTTCGACCGATAGGCGCCTGCCGAGGCGGGGTCGCGTCGGCCCGCCGAGCGGCGGCGAAGGGTCGCGGCTGCGGGAGGTGGCGGACGTGCGGGGGGGCGGACGTGCGGCGGCGGGCGTGCAGGGGCGGCGTGCGGGGGCGCGGAACAGCGTGCCGGACGGCCGTGCGAGGATCCGGGGATCGTGCACGACCACTGTGGAGGATGAGAATGTTCGCCGTTCCCCTGGGTGATGGAGCTGAGCTTCGGCCACTGGAGCCCTGGCAGGCCGAGGAGTTCCTCGCCCACATGGATCGCGGCCGTGAGTTCGTCGGCCAGCACGTCGGGCTCCCCGACGTGGTGGGCGACCTCGACTCCGCGCGCAGATGGCTCCAGTCGTACGCCGACAGGGCCGCCGCCGACACCGGGCGGCTGTACGGCATCTGGCTCGACGGGCTCCTCGTCGGCGGCGTCCTGTTCAGGGTGTTCGAGGCGGGCATGGGCACCTGCGAGGCCGGTTGCTGGCTGGAGCCGGCCGCCGCTGGACGCGGCCTGGTCACCCGCGCGGCGCGCGTCATCATCGACTGGGCGATCAAGGAGCGCGGCATGCACCGGGTGGAGTGGCAGGTCTCCTCCAAGAACACGCCGAGCATCAACGTGGCCAGGCGGCTGGGCATGAGCCGCGACGGAGTCCAGCGAGAGAACAGCCTCCACCGGGGCGTACGGCAGGACACCGAGATCTGGTCGGTGCTCGCGCCCGAATGGCGTTCCGCGCGCAGCACCCCCTGACGGGCTCTCCCGTCAGACCGCGTGCGATCACGTGAGGCGGCGGAGGGGGGTGACGGTGTGACGGTAGTCGCCCGCGCTCCCCTGGCCGCACCTCCCCCCGTGGAGCGACGGCCGGGCTGCCACCGCGGTCGTTCAGCGAACCAGACGATGGCCGGACCCTGCGAGCTCGCGCCGGCCGAAAACACGTCGCCGGAGCGCCTGATCGCCGGATATGGTCGCCGGGTGCCCGATGCGATCTTCTCCCACCCTCGTCTCGCACCCGTCTACGACGCCTTCGACGGTGCGCGCGACGATCTGACGGCCTACCTCGACATCGTCGAGGAGCTGGGCGCCGACCATGTGCTCGACGTCGGCTGCGGGACGGGATCCCTGGCCGTCATGCTCGCCGAGAGCGGCCGCACTGTCGTGGGAGTCGATCCGGCCGAGGCGTCACTTGAGATCGCGAGGTCGAAGGATCGAACCACAGGCATCACCTGGGTCCACGGTGATGCCACGACCGTGCAGGGGCTCGGCGCTGATCTCGCCCTGATGACGGGAAACGTGGCGCAGGTCTTCCTCACCGACGACGACTGGACACGGACGCTCCAGGGCATCCACGCCGCGCTTCGTCCGCACGGCCACCTCGTCTTCGAGACAAGGCGTCCCGAACGCCGGGCATGGGAGGATTGGGCCGCCGACCCCGCTCCCACCGTCCTCGACGTCCCGGGGAGCGGGCCGGTGGAGCAGCGCCTTGAGGTCACCGACGTCAGCCTTCCGCTGATCTCCTTCCGCCACACCTACAGGTTCCTGTCGGACGGCGCGGTGGTCACCTCCGACTCCACTCTCCGCTTCCGAGGCCGCGAGGAGGTGGAGTCGAGCCTGGCCGCGCACGGTTATCGCGTGCTGGACGTGCGAGAAGCCCCTGATCGTCCAGGTCGCGAGTTCGTGTTCGTCTCCGAGCGCACGACCTGAGGTCGTCGGGGCGGTCCGCTCCCGCACCGATCTCACCATCCGGTCCCGGAGGCGCCGGGGAGACCGCGCGCGGGAGCGCTGATCGTTACCGTGATCGTCATGACGCTGATGTCTCGCCTCGACCGTTTCAACCGGCGGCACCCGTGGAGCCACAACGACCACTACGGACCCTGGGTCGCGTCCCAGGTGGCCGCCTCCGGCGCCCGCACCGTTCTCGACGTCGGGTGCGGCACAGGCAACCTCGTCGCTCTGCTCAGCCGCCGCCCCTCCACCGTCACCGGGCTCGAGCCTCATCCCGCGACCGCCCGCGCCGCGGCGGAGCGCTTCGCCGACAAGTCCGCGATCACCGTCGTCAACACCGACTTCGCCGGACGCCCCCAGGGACGCTGGGACGCCGTCACCCTCGTCGCCGTCCTGCATCACCTCCCCCTGGCACCCACCCTTCGCGAGCTGCGCGGCTGTCTCACCCCAGGCGGGCGCCTCGTGGTCGTCGGCTGCTACCGGGAGTCAGGACCCGCCGATCTGCTCGCCGCCCTGCCCGCCATGGCGGCCAATCCGATCATGGGGCTGGTCAAACACCCGGCCCGCGCCGACGCGCCGCCCTTGCACATGACGGCGCCCACCACCGAGGCCCAGGAGACCCTCGCCGACATCCGGGCCGCGGCCGCGAGGGAGCTGCCCGGCACCCGGATCCGGCGTCGCCTCTTCTGGCGATACACCCTGGTCTACGACGCCCCGCCGGCCGCAGCGGGGCTCTGACCGCGGGGATCTGACGCCGCATCGACACCGCTGACCAGCCGGGACATGAGGCCGTGCGTCCTCAGGGGGAGCTCCTGACGGTTCCCGGGAGCGGCCCGCAGGGCGGAGGAGGGCGGACGCCGGAGGCTGGCCCGAGATCACGCCCGCAGGTCGGTGGAGCTGATCACAGGGCAGCCGACGAGCTCCGCGAGCACGTCGCGCTGGTGATCCGTCAGCGGATGGAGAAAGACGACCGCGTCGGCGCCGCTCTCCTCACGAGCGAGCGCGATCTCGCGCGCCTTGCCCGCGCTCACCAGCGTGCGCGAGGAGTAGGGCCTGTCCATCGCCTTCACGCCGCCGTCGGAGACGCCCCGGCGCTGCACCACGCATCCCACCACGCGAGCGCCGAGGGCCGTCACCGACTCGGCGAGTTCGGCCATGAGGGTGGCGTGCCGCCTCTGCTTGGCGGAGAAGAATCCGACGAGGAGGACGTCCCCGCCCGACAGGGTCACCGGTGGGGAGTCCCGCCGCCTCTTCGGGCGTGGGGTGCGGCCCCGCCGTTGACGTCCGTGCCACTTCACGATGGACACCGTAGCGCTCGCACGCCAGGCGCCCTGCCTGTCTTTCCCTGCGGGACCCGCGACCGGCCGGGCCACCACCCCACCAGGCCGGCACCCGCCAGGCGCGCGACCGGCCGGGTCACCGCCCACCAGGCCGGCACCCGCTAGGCGCGCGGCCGGCGGGGCCAGGCCAGCAGCGCGGCGACGGCCACCAGGCCCGAGGCGGCCAGGAACGGCGCGCTCAGCCCGAACAGGCGCGCCAGCACGCCGCCCATCAGCGCCCCCAGGCCCGCCGCGCCCATCCCGAAGAGGCGGAACGCCGCGACCACGCGTCCGAGCAGGTCGTCGGGGGTCAGGGCCTGGCGGGCCGACCCGACGGCCACGCTGGTCAGCGTCGCTCCCGCGCCGCCGACGGCGAGCAGGACGCCCGTCAGCCAGACGTTCGCGCCCGCGAGGACGCCCAGCCACACCAGCGCCTGGACGGCGAGCGCGAGAGCCGTCGTCTGCCGGTAGGACAGCCGCCTGGTGAGGGCGCGGGCCCGCCATCCTGCGACGACGCCGCCGACCGCGCCCGCGGCCACCAGCGCGCCGTACGCCGCGGCCGGCACGGCGAGCACCTCCGTGGCGTACAGCACGAAGGTGGCAAGGACGAGGTTGAAGCCGCAGTTGTAGGCGCCGAGGCTCAGCGCGAGCACCCGCAGCTCCCGCGTTCCGAACACGTGGCGCAGGCCCGCCCGCACTGCGGAGAGCAGGCCCTCGCGGGCGGCGCCTGCCGTACCGGTGTCGGGCAGCCGGCGCACCAGCCAGGCCGAGACGAGGAACGAGGCGGCGTCGATCGCGAACGGCAGAGCTCGGGCCAGCGCGAACGCGGCCGAGCCGAGAGGAGGTCCGAGGAGCCCTCGCCCGATGTTGTCCAGCGCCCAGAACCGGCCGTTCACGTGGGCGAGCGCGTCCTTGTCCCGCCCCGCGACCGCCGGAATGGTCGCCTGCGCCGCGGAGTCGAAGAAGCACTGCGCGGCGCCCACGGCCAGCACCGCCGCCACCAGCGCGGGGACGCTCGCGCTGCCGGTGACGACCAGGACGGCGGCGACGGTGAGGACCAGCGCCCTGACCAGGTCGGCCGCCAGCATGACCCGCCGCCGGTTCCAGCGATCGACGAGAGCGCCCGCGGGCAGGCCGATGACCAGCCAGGGCACGAAGAAGGCGGCCGTCACCGCCGCGACGGCGAGCGGATCCCTGGTCAGGGAGGCGGCGAGGAGCGGGGCCGCCGTCAGGAACGCGCCGTCGCCGGTGACGGAGACGCCGGTCGCCGCGAGCAGCGGAACGACGCCACGAGATCCTGTCCCGCGCCGTCGCGCCGCTCGCGCCATCGCCTCCCGCCGTCAGGCCGTCAGCTCGTCAGGCGGTCAGCTCGTCGATCTCGAACTGTCCCGCGTGGACGCCCCGCAGGAAGGCCGACCACTCCCGCTCGTCGAAGACGAGGATCGGGCCCGCTCCGTCGTGCTTCGTGTCGCGGACAGCGATGGCGCCGTCCGCGTAGGCGATCTCCACGCAGGCGCCGTCGGCGCTGAACGTGCTCTTGCGCCACTGCGCTCGGCTGAAGTCGGGGTCTGCCATGTGCGCCTCCCACGTCGGGGGTGAACGACCGCACCTATCGAAACCCGATCATGGAGCCGAAGCAAGCCCTTGACATCCGGGCGCGCCACCGCGGGCGTGATGCCCCTCGGTGGCGCGCGCGAGTCGTCAGGCCAGGATCTCCACGTAGTCGAAATTGGGGCAGCCGCCCGCCGTGGTGGCGGTGTTGACGAAACCGGTGCCCGAATAGCCCGCGCGATCGGACTCCACCGCGCCCTGCGAGATCGTCGCGTTCTCGGCCTCCAGCCTCGTCCCCGTCGCCTCCACCGGCTTGCAGGCGCGCAGGTCGGTCAGCAGCAGGGGCCAGTTCTGCAGCGATCCCGAGGTGTCGCCGAGCGAGCGCTGGATGCCCCACTTGGGGGCTCGATGGTCCGCGCGCCGTTCAGCCTCGTGGCCGTCGTGGCTCTGGTATCCGAGGGTCAGCCCATCGATTGGAAGATCGTTGCAAGCGTCGGGATACTCGGGATGATGATCAACAACTTCGACTGATCTTCGCGACGGGCACCCCCTCGGGCACGTCGCCAAGCTGGTGACGCTCGGCGACCGTGCGTGTCAGGCCCGGTGCCACTCGGGCTCCAAGATGGAATGCACGACGGAGTCTCGCCACCGGCCACCTACGTTGATGTGGCCACGGATGCGGCCTTCCTCGATCATGCCGAGCTTGGTCATCACGCGCGCCGAGGGCTGGTTGTCGGGGCCGCGCGCCCCCCAGAGGCGGTACAGGCCGAGCTCGTCGAAGCCGAGCCGCAGCAGGAGCCGAACCACCTCGCTACCAAGGCCCTGGCCCCACAGGTCCGCGCGTAGAGCGAAGCCGAGCTGCCCGCTGGACTGCCCTGGATGCTGGGTGTCGATGGCTAGCCGCGCGAAGGCTGCCAGGTGCCCGGAGGGCAGAACCGCGGCGAGCGAGTACTCGGTCCGCGGCTCTACCCGGGCTGCGGCGGTGACGTTGGAGATGGTCGTCTCCACCTGGTCGCGGTCGCGCGGCTCGAAGCTCATGTGCTCGACAACCCTCGGATCGCCGTAGATGTCGGTGAGCGCGTCCACGTCGTCGGGGGTGAACTCGCGCAAGCCGAGTCGGGGGGAGGTGATCAGGACGGGATACATGTCTGCCGACCCTAGTGGCCGCGTGGCAGCGCGGCCCGTGCCGATACGGACGTCTGGCGACTGTGGATGGTTGTCGGTGAATGACTTTCTGTTGGGGCTCCTGATCCGAGATGGGCAAGCGCCGCGAGAATGGCGTCACACGGCCCAAACGAGCAGCATCGCCGCAAATCACGGTGAGTGACCGGGATACCGGCCGATGTGCTGAGAAGTCAGGGGTGTTCAACAACCCCATCGGCCAGTGTCCTGCAGCAGCTTGCACGCTGACGCCTTCACGTGCACTTCTCCTCCGACACCGGCGACTGGAAGAGGAACCGATGCCCGAGGAAATCACCCTGCGGGGTGTTCCCCAGGACAGCATCCGCGCTATCGCAGATAACTAGTGATCTGCGATAGCGCGATCCCGGCGCTGGCGGTGGGGAGGAGGTTTACGCGCCGGTGCGCCCGGTGAGTTCCTGGCGCAGGGCGAGGTTCTCCGCGTGTGCCTTCTCGGAGTCCTGGTACCAATCGCGGAAAATCCAACGGATATGGGTCTGACCTGCCTGGATAGAGCTTGACCCGTCGTCCCCTGAGCGTGTTTCTCAAGGAGTCTCAGCAGGTCAGCAGAAACATTGCGGCTCATTGACTTCGACGCGGAAGGCGACCGGACGGTGGCGTTCAGTATGGGGGCGGCGTACCCCCACCGCCGCGATCGGGTGACAGGTAGCCGCTACCCGGACGCCACAATCTCACCGGCCGTGACCTGAGGAGGGTTCGGAAGCAGGGAGGCAAGATTCTCCCGCACGAAGTCCGCAGCTCTTTTGGTGGATTCTTCGGCCCCAGCTTGATCTTCGAAGACGCTGGTGGAAACCATCACCCCATCCCCAGCATCGACCCAGTAGTAAGCCACGAACCCGGGTACCTGGCCAAGGAGCGGCACGAACCCCTCACCCACTCGGCGCGCCGCCTCGGCGGGATCGGTTACCCCCTCGTATCGCCGTACCGTTGCGTACATACTGATCCTCCTCCCTGGGCCGCAAAAGGCCATGTGGGGCGACATACCCCCGCCATTCGTCCTCAGAGACCAAGGGTCTGCAAACGCATGCTCGGGATCACATGGCTGTGGGCGTGATGTGGTTACACTCCGGCCGCGGCGGCGGAGGCGGGCTCGCGCTTTTACGCCTCGAGCGCGGGGATGACCACGGCGTGAGCCCGGTCACCTGCTGTGACCTGGGGTGACACTCCTACTTTGGGGCTCATCGCACGGACCCGAGCGGAGGGCCAACTTCGGTGATCATCGTGTCCTGTGGATCGGTATGGCGGCGCGGGGAATCGGCGCCTGGTTTCACCGCCATTTACGCCGACCTCGAAGCCGCCGTCGGACGCCTCCCCACCGATCAGTAGAACGCCACTGACCCGGGCGGACTCAATCGCGTGTACCTGGTTGCACGAGTCTTACCGACACCCCGCATCGGATGCACGAGCTGACCGGGTTGGACATCCGGGCCATCAGCATCGACGAGCTCATTGCCGACGTTCCCACTCGCGTGGTGGTGGTGGCCACGAACAGTGGCACCGACATCCACGGCAACCCGTGGAGGATGACCGTTCTCGAGCTGGTCGACGTGGCGAACGGAAAGATCACCAAAAAGCGTTCGTTCTACCAGGACACCGCGCTTCTACGGGATATCGCACTCGAACGCGAGGCGGCACTCGCACAGAAGGCCGGAGAGGCCTGATCGCCCAGCACGCCCCTTTCACGCACGTCGCCGAAGCAGAGCGGTACGAGCAGCCGTCGAGTACGCGGTGCCGATCAGCGGAAACACCGTTCATGATCCACTCTATGTGGGTTTCGGGCTCATGTGGGCCGACCCCCTCCTGGCCGCTTGGCCACCACGTGAGTGAAGCGAGGGCGCACCGCGTCGGGCGTGCGGTCCTTGGAGCGCTTGACATCGTTTGCAATACCAACCAATATGAAGTTGTTGGTATTGCAAACAAATGGCCCGGCCAGGGGCGACTCCGTGGCGATGATGATCATCTGCGGCTTTGCCGGTCGGCGTCGGTGGGTGAGCGACGGTCTCGTCCACCCCTGATACAAGGAGAAATCCTCATGCCCGCAATCCGGACCAGGCGCCGAGCGGCAGCCCTGGTCACCTCGGCAGCGGTTCTGGCGTTCGGTACATTCGCCAGCTCCACGGCCCAGGCGACCGCCCCTTCCGCAACACCGACCGCCCGCTCCGCCACGTCAGGGATCCCCGCCCTGGTCGATCCCGCGGCCGACCTGGGACGGCACGCGCCCGGGCCCGAGCCGACCTGGTTCGACTCGATCTACTTCACCAGCTCAGTGAAGGCGAACGGTCAGGAGTTCGGTCTTCAGGTCCACACGCGCATCCTCCCGAGCAGGGGCGAGGCCGCGTACCGCTGGACGTTCGCGGTGATCAACAAGACCACCGGGTGGTACAAGGACTACGACGCGATGGTCGCGCCGAAGGACTATCGGTGGAGCCAGGGCATGCTCGACATCAAGGCACCAGGGCTGAGCTGGACGGGTGACCTCGTCCGCCAGTCGGTGCAGGTCGAGACGCCTTGGGGATCTCTCGATGTCCAACTGGCGCCCACCGGCCCCGCCATGAACTACGCATCGACCGGCGTTTTCACCCTGGTCGACGGCGTGCCGAACTACGAGTTCGCACTCCCGGAGATGCGGACGTCCGGAACGCTCGTCGTCGACGGCCAGAAGCACCAGATCAGGGGCACCTCCTGGCTGGACAGGCAATGGGGTGAGATGCCGACGTCGCTGACAAGGTGGACATGGATGAACCTCAGCATGCCCAATGGCGACAAGGTCGCCATCTGGGACACGATCGGCGCCGAAACCAAGCACAGCTGGGCGACCGTCCTCCATCCGGACGGCTCCTACGACGTGGTCGACGTCGAGCCGCTCGCGCAGGGCGCCTCCCAGCAGTGGACCAGTCCGGCCACCGGCCAGACGTATCCCACTCGTTGGCGCATCCGTATTCCCGCCCTGCACGCCGAGCTCGACGTGCGGGTCACCGGAAATCCGGACCAGGAGATCGAGACTCCCGACGGGAGCGGCTACCTGGAGGCCACAGCGGCTTTTACCGGTAAGTACAACGGCAAGAAGGTCCGTGGCGAGAACTACGTCGAGATGACCGGCGAGTGGAACTCCTGATCACCGGCGTAGCCATCCTCGCCTGAGGCAATCCGGCATCACCCCGGGATCGAACGCCGATCCCGGGGTGAGCCATTGGGCGGAGGCGGCCTCAGTCGGGAGAGCGCAGGACAGCGTGCAGCAGCTGGACGAGTCGGTCGCTGTCTTGCGGGTTGAGCCGGTCCGTCGCAGATGCCAGTGCGCGTCGGACCTCGCCGTACACCTGCTCCGCCAGTTCCAGGCCGGCGGGGGTGAGAAACACGTCGACGACGCGGCGGTCCTGCGGGTTTTTGCCCCTGGCCACCAGCCCTCGGCGTTCGGCACGGTCGATGAGGCCGGACAGGGTCGATTTGTCCAGGCCGAGGAACGCGGCGAGCTCGGTCATGCGTGGGCGGCGGTCGCGCAGGATGCCGAGGACCCGCAGTTGGGTGAGTGAGAGGTCGCGCTCGGCTCCGATGCGGGTGAGCACGCCCACCACCTGGAAGGTGTTGCGGACGAGGGCGTCCACGAGGGCGTCGGAAGTCATGTGCCCACGTTACTCGCCATGCTTTGTATGACAAACCAACGGATCGGGGAAGGCCAGCTCGCTCAGCGCGTCCCGCACGCGGACCGCGCCTTGCAGGAGCCGCTTCTGGCGGCCGCCTGCGTCCACGAGCACCAGATCGTAGACGGCCTGCCGCCACTCCCACCCCGCCGACTCCTGACCGGGAATGCGGAGGGTGGCCTGGCCCGCGGCCGCGTCGGTGATGACGATCCGGCCGTTGCCGGTGGAGACGTCGTACAGCAGGGGGGCGTCATCGCCATGGTGCGGCCGCACATGGGCGCGCAGCTGGCAGCCTGCCAGGTCCAACGGGCCCGGGTCGGGCGGCTTGCTGGTGAGAGTCAGCGCCAGCTCGTAGTCAGTGCCCTGCTCGATGAGCAGGTCCAGGGTCGCAGCGGCCATGCGCGCGAGGGCGACAGGCGGAAGCGGCTACCGTCCGTGCCCGCGCCGAAGGAAGATCGCCGCCGGTTCCACCGTTTAACTACTCTCAGTGACGGAAATACAGCATTGGGTAACAGCGGGGATGGCGCTCCGCGCACATCCCCCAAGTGAGAGGTGGAGCAGCGATGACCGAACAGCTGGTACAGATTCCCATTTCCCTCGCCGACGCTGAGGACGAGGCGACCGCCCAGGGCACCTACCGCCTGTACTGGTACGGGAAGGGCCACAAGAAGACGCGCAACGATGCCTATGCCTTCGCCGCCTCCCGGGGAGAGGGGCACCAACTGGCCGACATCCCCTCCGACTCATGGCGCACCAGTGCTGCCACATACCTCGACGGTCCGGCGTGGATCTTCTCCTGGAGGGGTGACAGCTATGGCGAGGGCAACGTCGTGCTCCACCCCAACGGGACGATTGGCACCGTGGAGGACGGAAACCAGCAGCTTCCCTTCCTCATCAGCTACATCGCATAACTGCCGTCGTCGGCTCGGTTGAAGGTTTGGCCCTACCGCTGAGGCGGTGCGGCCAAACCTCTTTCGTCTCCGGGCAAGCTCGCTTTGCCGCCTCAAGTCCGGCGATCCCCGCCACACCGTGGATGTGACGCACAGTAGGTGCTTGGCCCGGGGATTTTCTCACCCGCGCTACGGTGGGTGACCTAGCAGGCGTCAGCTGACACTGGTCGCTCACTCCGGACACACGAAAGGCCGCCCCGCGCCGCGCCGGCGCCGGTGCGGGCAGAAAACGCGACACTCAGTGGTGGTGACGCCGCGAGCGGACCTTATCCAAGAAGTGGTGAGCCTTCTGCTTGGCGTGCGGATCCCCGGCCACCCGCTTGACCTTCTCGACGTCCCGCTTGCGCGGACGGCACAGGTACGCGCGCACCTTGTCCATGAGCGAAATCATGCGCACCCCCTACCCAGAAAGCGCCCCGCCACCGCCCTGACCTGCACGAGGGACGGGGTCCACCCGCATCGCATCGGCGGCGAGCCGCTCCCGCCGGCGGAGGAGGTGAGGCGCGCGGGTAGCAGGTCAGGCATCGAGTGTCCTCGCCGGTATCGGGTGTGGTCAGGCTTGCCAGGACAGCGGCCTGGGGCATGAGCGTGAGGGAGACGCGCAGCGCAGGTACAGGGTCGAAGATGCGCTCCAGTTCTAGGGGTTCGACGAATGTCCAATCGAGCGCGGCCACCGCGACGGCCGCCCGATCGGCAGCCTCAAACGCGCCACTCCCTGGCTCTCTCGCGTACCCGACCATGTGGATCCGCTCGAACAGGTCTCCCTGCCAGGACAGCGCGGCGAACAGCTCCGCCGCGTGCGCGGGTAGCTGGTCGGGGTGGGCGTTCACTCCGATACCTCCCCTTCGGTAGAGGCGGCCGGGGTGGGAAGCGCGGCGTGCGCTTCCCACCCCGGCCGCCATGCTTCGGCGTACAGCCGGTCGATCAGCTCGATCGGCTCGACCGGGTTGCCGTCCGGTTTGCCGTCCGGTTTGCCGAAGCCAAGTACCTCCTACGCCCACCCATCGGCGGCTCCGGCGGCTCCCCTTCGTCGAGGGCAGGCCCCACACGCAGGCCCCGCTCCCCAAGGCGGTCCGCGAAGTCCGGCGAGCTGATGGCCGCGTACAACTGGTCGGAGAGAGCGTGGAACAGCGAATCAGCGACCAGGTCGTACGGAGACGCCTCGTCGTCGTTGACCCTGCGCAGCGAGGTGACGGTGATCGGACCGGTGCCCGTGCCGGGCATCTTGGTCTGCATGATGTGGGTGAAGGAGGTCGTGGCCTTCAGCGAGGAGGGGATGTACATCGACCACATCAGCTTCCAGGCCGGCGCGGCCACGGCCGGGCGGCCCGGCAGCTGCGGGCCAGGACCGCCGCTCCGACGAGCGCGCCGAGCTGGCGTCGCGACAGACGCATGGCGGTCCTTCCTACTGGATCGTCGAGCGCCTGATCACGTCGGCGCTCCCGTTGCCGTTGTTGTCGGAGTTGCTCGAGCCGAACCAGATGGCGCCGGCGTTGGGCACCTTCTCCACCAGGCGGAGCCTGCCGTACGTGCTGGTGAAGTAGGAGTTGACGGAGGAGACGTTCTCGCCGTTGAGCACGACGCGCCACAGCCGCTGGCCGCGCAGGGTCGCCACGAAGACGGTGTTGTTGACGATCGCGATGCCGCTGGGCGAGGCCTCGGAGACCGTCCAGGTGTGCTTGGGGTTGGTCATGCCGGAGACGTTGCAGGTGCCCTCGCAGGTGGGCCAGCCGTAGTTCTTGCCCGACTGGATCAGGTTGAGCTCGTCACGGGTGGCGTTGCCGAACTCCGAGGACCACAGCCGTCCCGCGGAGTCCCACGCCAGGCCCTGCGGGTTGCGGTGGCCGTAGCTGTAGACGCGGGTGCCGAACGGGTTGCCGGGGGCGGCGGCGCCGGTCTTGGTGATGCGCAGGATCTTGCCGTTGAGTGAGGAGAGGTTCTGGGCGGTGCTGGTCTGCTGGGCGTCGCCGGTGGTGACGTACAGGTGGCCGTCGGGGCCGAACCTGAGGCGGCCGCCGTTGTGGTAGCGGTTCTTGGCGATGCCCTGCAGGACGGAGGCGTAGCCGCTGAGGGAGGTGCCGTTGAAGTTCATCTTCGCGACCCTGTTGCCCTCCGAGGCGGTGTGCATGAAGAACACCTCCTGGTCGGTGGTGCCGTTCCAGCCCGGCGAGAAGTCGATGCCCATCAGGCCGCCCTCGCCGTCGGTGGTCACGACGTTGGGCACGGTGCCGACCTGGGTCTTGGCGCCCGAAGGCGTCACCTTGAAGACCCTGAACGTGTCGCGCTCGGTCACCAGCGCGTAGCTGCCGTCGGGGGCCCACGACAGGTCCCACGGCACGTCCCAGCCGCCGGCGATCGTCGTCGGGGTCTGCGGCACGGTCCCGCACGAGCCCGTCGTGAAGGCGGCCGAAGGCGCGCTCGGCGTGGAGAGCTGGTTGGCGGTGTCACGGGCGACGACGCGCAGCTGGTAGGTCCTGCCGCACTCGAGAGGGACCGTGGCTGTGGTCGCGGGCGGGCTGCCCGTGACGGTCTGCAGCACGGTGTCGGCGGCGTCGCGGATCAGGTAGGCGCGCACGCCGGCGTCGTCGGTCGAGGCGCCCCACGTGAGCGTGGCCTGGGTGGGCTGCACACCTGAGACGGTCGGCTGGCCGGGCTGGGTGGGCGGGTCGTCCGCCGGCGCGGGCAGGGTGCGGCAGGCGGCCTCGGGGCTGCTGAGCGAGACGTTGCCCGAGGCGTCGCGGGCGAAGACCGACAGCTGGTAGCCGAAGTCGGGGTTCAGCCCCGTCAGCGTGTACGGCGAGGCGGGCGCCGTCGCGATCTGGGTGCCCTGGTGGAAGATGTCGTAGGCCACGACGCCGAGGTTGTCGGTGGAGGCGCCCCAGGTCAGCTTGAGGCTGTTGTGCGTGATCTCGCTGCACGACGGCTGTCCTGGCGGGGTGGGCTTCTCGGTGTCGCCGGGGCCGCTGACGCGCAGCCTGTCGAGGTTGGGCCCGCCGTTCGCGGTGGCGGCGGTGGCCCTGACGACGTTCGCGCCCGCGTTCAGCGCCGCGTTGAAGGTGACCTCCTGCCAGGTGGTCCACGCGCCGGTGCCGGGGAAGTCCCTGGCGACGACGGTCCCGTTGACCGAGATGTCCAGCGGCCTGTTGGTCGTGGTGCCGTTGGCGTAGCGGAAGGCCAGCGCCTGCTGTCCTGCGGCGGCCGCGCTGACGGTGAACTCCACGTAGGAGCCCGCGACGTTGGCGTAGTCGACGAATCCCGAGCCCGTGTAGCCGGCGTGCTTGGTGTCGACGACGCCCTGGGAGATCGTCGCGCTCTCGGCCTGGTAGTCGGTGAAGTCGCTGGGCGCCTGCACCTCGAAGTCGAGGAAGTCCCAGTTGGGGTTGCCGCCGACGGCCGAGGCGGTCGCCCTGATCGTGTTCTGGCCGGCGACCACGGGGGCGGTCAGCGTGCTGGTGGCCCAGGTGGACCAGGCGCCCGTGGGGTCGAAGGCCCGGTCGTCGGCGACGAGCGTGCCGTTGACGGAGATGTCGCTCGGCCGGTTGGCGGTGGCGCCGTTGGCGTAGCGCAGGGCGATGGTGGCGGTGCCCGCGTGCGGCGCGGTGACCGTCCACTGGGTGTAGGCGCCGGCCACGTTGTCGGCGTTGACGAAGCCGGTGCCGGAGTATCCGGCGTGGTTGGACTCGACCACGCCCTGGGAGACGGTGGCGTTCTCGGCCTCGTAGCGGGTGGGCGCGGCGGAGGCGAGCGAAGGGGCGGACACGACGAGTAATCCGGTAAGGGCGAGAAGGGTGCGTAACTTCATCTGGGTCTCCGTGAAGAGATAGGAGCTTTGCACCGTGATCCCACAGAAAGTCACGGGGGTCAACGGAATTTAGGAAACTTTCCTAACTCTCATTTCCGGGCCGCCCGTCAGAAGATCCAGCCGAGGAGGACTGGTCCGGCCCGCCCTCCTCGGCCGCGCGGCGAAAGACATGGGAGGTCTCAGCCTCCCTCCTTCCTGAGCGCCGCCCTGCCCTCGGCCGCGCCGACGAAGCGCATCTTCCCCAGCGGCACCTCCGCGGGCTCGGGCGCGGCGGGCCGCCTGGCCGTACGCCCGGCGTCCCTGTCGGTGGGCAGCACGTACGGCCGCCTGAGCACCTCGTCGAGGATGAAGACCGTCTCGGTCGCCTTCACCGCGGGGATGTTGGCCATGCGCTCGGTCACCAGCCTGTGCACCGCCGCCACGTCGGCCATCCGCACCTGGATCATGGCGTCGTGCTGGCCGGTGGTGATCGCGCAGTACTCCACCTCGGGCATCCTGGCCAGCTCGGCCCTGAACTGCTTCCACATCTGCTGCCGCACGGTCACGAAGACCAGCGCGGTGATGCCGAGCCCGGCCCTGACATGGTCGATCTCCGCGGTGAACCGCTTGATCGCCCCGTCGGCCCTCAGCGCCTCGAACCTGGTGTAGGCGTTCGCCCGCGAGATCCCCACCCGCTCGGCCAGCGCCGCGACGGAGATCCTGCCGTTCTCGCGCAGGACCTCGAGGATCTTCATATGGATGCTGTCCAGTTCGAGCCCGATGCCGATCCGTCCAGAAGGATCAGCTGGGCGTCCGCTATTTGAAGACATTTCCGTCATTAGGTGATCAATCCCTTCACGTACGTCTCAGTCTTGTGACATGAGCTGGACATTCTGCCGGACAATCCAGCACCAATCGCAACCAACCGTCCAGCTTCGGAGGACACCCCATGGCGACCCGCTCTCAGACGGCAGCTCTGCTGGTCGTCGGTGCTCTCGCGCTCGCCGCCTGCTCCGCCGGCGGCGTCAAGCCGTCGTCCGCACCGCAGTCCGGCGCCAAGACCCTCGTCATCGACACGTCCTTCGACCTGAAGACCGCCGATCCAGGCCGCACCTACGAGCCGACGGGCCTGTTCGTCGGCAAGGCCGTCTACGAGACGCTGCTGACCTTCGACGGCGCGGACGTGACCAAGCCGGTCCCCGCGCTGGCGGAGTCGTACGAGCTGTCCGAGGACGGCAAGGTGCTGACGCTCAAGCTGAAGAAGGGCGCCACCTTCGCCGACGGCTCGCCGCTGACGGCCGACGACGTGGTCTTCTCGCTGACGCGGGTGCGCGACATGAAGGGCACGCCCTCGTTCCTGCTCGACGGGGTCGAGGTGGCCAAGACCGATGACACGACGATCACGCTGACGTCGAAGGCGCCCAACCCCGCGCTGCCCTACATCCTGCCCAACCCCGCGCTCGGCGTGATCAACAGCAAGGTCGCCAAGGAGCACGGGGCGACCACCGACGCCGGCGACAAGGCCGAGCAGTACCTGAACACCTCCTCCGCGGGCTCGGGGCCCTACACGATCGAGTCGTTCAACCTGTCGAGCCAGGTCGTGCTCAAGGCCAACCCCAAGTACTACGGCGCCAAGCCCGCCTACGACAGGGTCGTCATCCGCAACGTCGAGGCCGCCACGCAGAAGCTGAACGTGCAGCGCGGCGACAGCCAGGTGGCGCTCAACCTCTCCGGCGATCAGGTGACCGGCATGCCGGCGAACCTGCAGGTGAAGAAGACCGCCTCGGCCAACGTCATCTTCCTCCTCGCCAACCAGGACTCCTCGGTCAGCAAGACCACGCCCAACGCCAAGTTCGTCGAGGCCCTGCGCAAGGGCGTCGACTACGCGGGGCTGCTGGAGCTGGCCGGTGAGGGCTCGACGCAGGCGCCGGGGATCATCCCCTCGCAGCTGCTGGGCGCGCTGCCGCAGGACCAGGCGGCCAAGCGCGACGTCGAGGGCGCCAAGGCGGCGCTGGCGGCCAGCGGGCTGTCCAACCCGACCGTGAAGCTGGAGTTCCCGAGCGAGCTCACCGTCAACGGGCTGTCCTTCCAGCCGCTGGCCGAGCGGATCCAGGCCAACCTGAAGGAGGTCGGCATCACCGTCGACCTCGCGCCCGCGCCGGTCACCACCGCGCTCGACAACTACCGCAACGGCAAGGAGGAGCTCGGCCTGTGGTACTGGGGCCCTGACTACCCGGACCCGAGCGACTACCTGGCCTTCCTGCCCGGCAAGCTCGTGGGTCTGCGGGCCGGATGGAAGGACGGCGCCGACAAGGCGGTCTCGGCCGCGGGCGACAAGGCGGCCACGACCATCGGCGACGAGGCCCGCAAGGCCGCCTACGCCGACGTGCAGACCAAGCTCAACGCCTCCGGACCGTTCATCCCGCTCATCCAGCCGAGCCAGAACATCGTCACCGCCGCGTCGGTGACCGGACTGGAGTACCACCCGGTCTGGACGGTCGACCTCGCCGACCTCGGCGCCAAGTAGGCCGTCTTGATGACCGACCCCGACGGCTCCTCCGGTACGGCCACGGCCGTACCGGAGCCCCCAGAGAAAGCCGCAGGGACACGGGGGCGGCGGCGCGCCCTGCGGCATCCCCTCGCCAGGTTCCTCCTGCGCAGGGTCCTCATCGCGGTCCTGCTGGCCTGGGGCATCACGGTGGTGACCTTCGTCCTGACCAACCTCGTCCCTGGCGACCCCGCGACCGCCAACCTGGGCCAGCGCGCCCTCGGCGACCCCGCGATCGTCGCCCAGTGGCGGCAGGACCACGGCCTGGACAAGCCGCTCCCCCAGCAGTACCTGATCCACCTGGGCGGCATGCTGCAGGGTGACCTCGGTGTCAGCCAGCAGAGCCACCGCCCTGTCAGCCAGGACCTCGCGGAGACCGTCCCTGCCACGCTGGAGCTGGCGGGAGCGGCCATCGTGGTCTCCCTGATCCTCGGCGTCGCGTTCGGCGTGGTGGCGGCGCTGCGCAGGGACCGCCTGTCCGACCACGTGCTGCGGGTGCTCAGCCTGATCGGCATCTCGGTGCCGACGTTCTGGCTGGCCCTGGTGGCCTTCTACGTCTTCTTCTACCGGCTCCAGATCACCCCGGGCAGCGGTCGCATCGACCCCGGCCTGCAGGCCCCGCCGCCCGTCACCGGCCTCGCCACGGTCGACTCGGCGCTGGCGGGCCAGTGGGACGTCTTCGCCAGCGCGGTCGGCCATCTGCTGACCCCCGCGCTGGTGCTCGCCCTCTACACCATCGGCCTGCTCACCCGCTTCACCAGGAGCGCGGTGCTCGAGGTGCTCGGCCAGGACTACGTCCGCGCCGCCCGCGCCAAGGGCCTGCCCGGCAGGGTGATCCTGTTCAGGTACGTGCTCCGCTCGGCGCTGGTGCCCATCATCACGGTGGCGGGCCTCGCCTTCGGCAGCCTGCTGTCGGGCACCGTCCTGGTCGAGGCGATCTTCGCCTGGCCCGGTGTCGGGCAGTACGCCTACAAGAGCGCCACCACCCTCGACCTGCCCGCCGTCATGGGCGTGGGCCTGGTGGTCGGCGGGGTCTACCTGGTCATCAACCTGATCGTGGACGTGCTGTACGGCGTCATCGACCCCCGAGTGAGACTGCAGTGAGACGACGACTGCCCGAAGCATGGCGGCAACCCCTGGCCATCGTCGGCGGGGTGATCGCGCTCGCCTGGCTGGTGATCGCGCTGGCCGCCCCGCTGCTGGCCCCGCACGACCCGCTCGCCCAGGACCTGCCGAGGCTCGCCCCGCCGGGCGCCGACCACTGGTTCGGGACCGACCAGCTCGGCCGCGACATCCTCAGCAGGGTCATGTACGGCGCGCGCGTCTCCATCCCGCTGACGCTCCTTCTGGTCGTGCTGAGCCTGCTGATCGGCGGCCTGCTCGGCGCCTGCGCCGGCTACTTCGGCAGGTGGGTGGACGAGACGATCATGCGGGTCGCCGACCTCGTCTTCGCCTTCCCCACGGTCATCCTGGCTATGGTGGTCGCGGCGGCGCTGGGCGCGAGCCTGGTCAACGCGGTGCTCGCCGTCCTGGTGGTGGCCTGGCCCGCCTACGCCCGCGTCACGCGCGGGCTCGTGCTCGGCGTGCGGGAGCGGGAGTTCGTGCTGAGCGGCAGGCTGCTGGGCTTCTCGGTGTGGCGCTCGCTGCGCGTGGACGTGCTGCCGAACGTCACGGGCCCCGTGCTCGTGCTGGCCACGCTCGACATCGGTACCGCGCTGCTGCTGCTGTCGGGCCTGTCGTTCCTGGGCCTGGGTGCCAAGCCGCCCTCTCCCGAGTGGGGCGCGATGGTCGCGGGCGGCGTGGAGGTCTTCGACAGCTGGTGGGTGGCCACCTTCCCCGGTCTGGCGATCCTGACCGTGGTGCTGGCCTTCAACTTCCTCGGCGACACGCTGCGCGACGCCCTCGACCCCCGTACGGCCCGCGCCATCAAGGAGCGTGCGCTCTGATGCTCGACATCACCGATCTCAGGGTCACCATCGGCGGCAGGGACATCCTCGGCGGCGTCGACCTGTCGCTGCGGCAGGGCCAGGTCCACGGCCTGGCGGGAGAGAGCGGGTCGGGCAAGACCATGACCGGCCTCGCCGTCCTCGGCCTGCTCCCGCACGGCGCGAGGGCCACGGGTTCGATCGCGCTGGAGGGCAGGGACCTGCTCGGCCTGCGGCCCAAGGAGCTCAACAGGGTGCGCGGCGGCGAGATCGCCATGGTCTTCCAGGACCCCGCCACCAGCCTGCACCCCATGCTGACCATCGGCAGGCAGCTCACCGAGCACATGCGCCACCACCTCGGGCTCGGCCGCTCGGAGGCCAGGTCGAGGGCGGTGGAGCTGCTGGCGAAGGTCCGCATCCCCGGGCCTGAGGAGGCCTTCGGCCGCTACCCGCACCAGTTCTCCGGCGGGATGCGCCAGCGCATTGCCATCGCCATCGCGCTGGCCTGCTCGCCGAAGGTGCTGATCGCCGACGAGCCGACGACCGCGCTCGACGTCACCGTCCAGGCGGGCGTCCTGCGGCTGCTGCGCGGCCTGTGCGACGACCTCGGGCTGGCGGTGTTGCTGGTCACGCACGACCTCGGGGTGATGTCGGCGGTGGCCGACGAGGTGAGCGTGATGAAGGACGGCCTGGTGGTCGAGTCGGGCCCGCGCGGGCAGGTCCTGCGCACGCCCTCCCACCCCTACACCCGCTCCCTCCTGGACTCCCTGCCCGAGGCGCACGCCGTCCCGGGTGAGTCGGGGCAGCAGAGCGCAGGAGACGGAGAGACGGCATGACGACGCTGACGATCAGCGACCTGGTCGTGGAGCACCGCTCTCCAGGGCGGCCCGTGGTACGGGCGGTGGCGGGGGCGAGCCTGACCGTCTCCCCCGGCGAGGTGGTCGGGCTGGTGGGCGAGTCGGGCTGCGGCAAGTCCACGCTGGCCAGGGCCGTGTGCGGCCTGCACCCCGCCGCCGAGGGCGAGATCACCTTCGGCGGCCGCCCCGTCAGCCCGCTGGGCCTGCGCAGGCGCGAGCTGACCGCGATCCAGATGGTCTTCCAGGACCCCTACGCCTCGCTGAACCCGCGCCGCCGCGTCGGCGACCAGATCGCCGACGGCCTGCGCACCGCGGGAGACACCACCACCGCCCCCGCCGACCTGCTGGAGCGCGTCGGTCTGCCCCGCGAGTTCGCCGGGCGGCACCCGCACGAGTTCTCCGGCGGCCAGCGCCAGCGCATCGCGATCGCCAGAGCCCTGGCGGCCAGGCCCTCGCTGCTCATCGGTGACGAGCCGATCTCCGCACTCGACGCCTCGGCGCAGTCGCAGGTCGCCAGGTTGATGCGCGACCTGGCGGTGGACTCGGGCGCGGGGCTGCTGTTCATCAGCCACGACCTCTCGGTGGTGCGGCTGATCGCCGACAGGATCGCGGTGATGTACCTCGGGAAGATCGTCGAGGTGGGCCGGACGGAGGAGGTGTGGGCCGACCCGAAGCATCCCTACACCAGGGCGCTGCTGGGCGCGATCCCGCAGCCCGACGGCCTTGGCGTGCTGCCCGCCGAGCTGCCGGGCGACGTCCCCGATCCCGCCGACCCGCCCCACGGGTGCAGGTTCCACCCGCGCTGTCCGCTGGTCATGGACGTGTGCAGGGTGAAGGAACCCGACTTCGGCCCCGTCGCCTGCTGGCTGCACGCCCCCGAGTGATGAGGGAGCAGCTGGTGCGCCAGGCCATGGCGGCGGCGGGCGTGGACGCGCTGGTGCTGCGCCCCTCCCCCGACCACCGCTTCCTCGGCGGCACGGGCGAGTCCTTCCTCGTCGTGGTCCAGGGCCGCCCGCCGGTCGAGACGAGCGATCCCGCCTCCCTCGTGCCCAGGGGGGCGCGCAGGGTCGGCGTGGACGACGAGATGCGCGTCGCCGAGCTGTTCGCGATGCGGATCGACGCCGAGCTGATCCCCGCCTCTGCGGTGCTGCGGCCGCTGCGGCTCAGGAAGTCGCGCGAGGAGGTCGAGGCGGTGGCGCGGGCGGCGCGGGCGGCCGACGCCGTCCTGACGGCCGCCCGTGAGCTGGCCTGGTTCGGCGCGACCGAGAGGGAGATGGCCGCCAGGCTGCGGACGCTCATGGTCCAGGGCGGCTGCGAGGAGGTCCTGTCGGTGCGGGTCGCCGCGGGCGAGCACACCGCCTCACGCGCCCAGCCGCCCACGGCGCGGGTCATCAATCCGGGCGACGCGCTGCAGGTGTCCGTCTGCGGCAGGTGGGACGGCTTCTGCGCCGAGGTGGCCAGGGTGTTCGCGGTGGCCGAACCTCCCGAGGACTTCGAGGCGATGTACTCGGTGGTGCTGGCCGCCAGGGCGGCGGCGCTGGACGCCGTACGGCCGGGCGCCGCCGCCCTGCAGGTCGCGGGCCGCGCACGCCAGGTCATCGAGGACAGCGGCTACGGCGACTTCGGCCAGGTGGGCGGCAGAGGAGTGGGCTGGGGCCACGACGAGGGGCCCAGGCTGGACGAGCCCGAGCCCCTGGCCGACGGCATGACCCTGTGCCTGGAGCCCGCCATCCACCTGAGCGGGCTGTTCGGCGCGCGGGTGGCCGACACGGTCGCGTGCGGGCGGGACGGCGCGCTGCTGCTCACTCCCAGCTCCCCCGCCCTCCACGTGCTCGACCGCTGAGCCGTCCCTACAGCAGCGGCCGCTGGGCGCGCCTGCCCTTCTCGTAGGCGACCCGCGCCCGCCTGGTGCTCTCCAGCTCCGAGACCTGCGCGACGGGCACGTCCCACCACGACTCCGAGTCGGGCGCGGGCACCGAAGGGTCGGTCTCGACGTGCACGACCGTGGTCACCTCGGCCGCCCTTGCCTGCGCCAGCGCCTTCCTGAACTCCTCCACCGTGCTCGCCCTCAGCACCTGGGCGCCCAGGCTGGCCGCGTTGGCCGCCAGGTCGACGGGCAGCAGCGCGTCGGCGCCCCTGTAGCGGTAGCGGGTGCCGAACCGCTGCGAGCCGAGCGACTCCGACAGCGCGCCGATCGACTGGAAGCCGTGGTTCTGCACGAGCACGATGGTGAGCTTCACCCCCTCCTGCACGGCGGTGGCGATCTCCTGGGCCATCATCAGGTACGACCCGTCGCCCACCATGACCGTCACCTCGCGCGAGGGGTCGGCCATCTTCACGCCGAGCCCTCCGGCGATCTCGTAGCCCATGCAGGAGTAGCCGTACTCGACGTGGTAGCCCTTCGGGTCGCGGGTGCGCCAGAGCTTGTGCAGGTCGCCCGGCATGCTGCCGGCCGCGCACACCACCACGTCGGCGGGCTCGCTCAGCTCCTGCACGACGCCGATGATCTCCGACTGGGCGGGCAGGGGGCCGTGGCCGAGGGTGTGGGCGCGGGTGACCGTCCGCTCCCACTGCTGCGCCAGCCGTACGGCCAGCGAGGCGTAGTCGCCCTCCACCGACCAGCCGCGCAGCCCGTCGGCCAGCGCGAGCAGTCCCGCGCGCGCGTCGGCGACCAGCGGCACGCCCGCGTGCTTGTAGGCGTCGACGGGCGCGACGTTGAGGTTGACGAAGCGCACGCCGGGGTGCTGGAAGGCAGTGCGGGAGGCGGTGGTGAAGTCGCTCCACCTGGTGCCCACGCCGATCACCACGTCCGCCTCGCGGGCCAGCGCGTTGGCGGCGGTGCTGCCCGTCGCGCCGATCGCGCCCACGGCGGAGGGGTGGTCGTAGGGCAGCGAGCCCTTGCCCGCCTGCGTCTCGGCGACCGGGATGCCCGTCGCCTCGGCCAGCGCCCGCAGCGCGTCCGTCGCCTCGCTGTAGATGGTGCCGCCGCCGCTGACGAGGAGCGGCCTGCGCGCGGTCCTGATCAGCTCGACGGCCTCGGCGAGGTCCTCGGCGGCGGGGGCGGGACGGCGGACCTTCCACACCCGCTCGGCGAACAGCTCCTCGGGGAAGTCGTGGGCCTCGGCCTGCACGTCCTGCGGCATCGCGAGCGTCACCGCGCCAGTGGCGGCGGGGTCGGTGAGCACCCTCGTCGCCGCCAGGAGGGAGGAGGCCAGCTGCTCGGGCCTGCTGATCCTGTCGAAGAAGACCGACACGGGCCTGAAGCAGTCGTTGACGCTGACGTCGAGGGAGCCTGGCAGCTCCAGCTCCTGCAACACCGGCGAGGCCACGCGCGTGGCGAAGGTGTCGGCGGGCAGCAGCAGGACGGGCACCCTGTTGATCGTGGCCAGCGCCGCGCCGGTGACCATGTTGGTCGCGCCTGGCCCGATCGAGGTGGTGCAGGCGAAGGTCGACAGCCTGTTCCTCATCCGCGCGTAGCCGACGGCGGTGTGCACCATCGCCTGCTCGTTCCTCGGCAGGTGGTAGGGCAGCGCGTCGCCCGCCTCCAGCAGCGCCTGGCCGAGGCCCGCGACGTTGCCGTGCCCGAAGATGCCGAAGCACCCCGCGAACAGCCGTTGCCGCACGCCGTCGCGCTCGGTCCACTGGTTGGCGAGGAACCTGACGGTCGCCTGCGCGACGGTCAGCACGGTCATGACGTCCTCCCGAAGGGCAGCCTGGGGTCGGCGGGCAGTCCCGCCCAGGTGTCGCGGATCCAGGCGTGCGCGGGGTCGTCGCACGACAGCCAGACCCGCTCGCCGGGACCCGCCATGACGTTGAGGTAGTAGAGGTCGTAGCCGGGAGGCGCCATCGAGGGGCCGTGGTAGCCGTGCGGGATGAGCACCACGTCGCCGGCGCCCACCTCGGCGAAGACGTCGATCTCGCGCCCCGGCCCCGAGGAGTAGACGCGCTGGTAGCCGCTGCCCTCGAAGTAGTAGATCTCCTCCAGGCGCGACTCGCCCTCCCGCTCCTCGTCGTGCTTGTGCGGCGGGTAGGACGACCAGTTGCCGCCGGGGGTGAGAACCTCGACGGCGATGAGCCTGTCGGCCTCGAACACGTCGGCGGCGGCGAAGTTGTTGACCTGGCGGCTGGCCGTGCCCGCTCCCCTGATCTCCACGGGGACGGCGTCGGCTGGACAGTGCCTGGCCGGCAGGCTCCTGGTGGCGCGGGCCGACGGCAGCGCGAACCTGCCGCCGCCCTCGATCTCCACGCGGGCGCCGATGGGGGCGTAGACGAAGTCGGAGGGGCCGTCGAAGACGCTCCTCCTGCCGGTCAGCTCGAAGCGCGTGCCGTCCACGGTGACCGTGCCCGCGCCGCTGAGCGGCAGCACGATCAGCTCCTCCCCGCCGGTGTGGAAGGCGTGACGGCCGCCCTGCGCCAGCTCCAGGACGCGCAGCCCCGAGTGGCCCCAGCCCGCGAGCTCGGGCGTGACCTCCAGCTCGTACGGCCCAGCCGCCAGCGAGCCCCTGCGGTGGTGGCTCACAGCAGCCCCACCGCCGCGTCGACGGCGGAGACGACGTCGTCGTCGGGCGGGTAGAGCAGCGACCTGCCGACGGCGAGGCCGCGCGCGGTCGGGCAGGCCAGCGCCTTGCGCCATCGGGCGAACACCGCCTCCTGGTCGGAGTCCACCTCCCCACCGAGGATGACGACGGGCAGCGTGGTGGCGGCCATCACGCGCTCCATGTCGTCCACCACGGGCAGCTTGAGCCAGGTGTAGGCGGAGGTGCTGCCGAGCGCCGCGGCGATCGCGGCCGCCTTCACCGTGGCGTCGGCGGTCAGGACGTTGCGCACCAGGCCGTCCACCCTGTGCGAGATGAACGGCTCGACCATCGCCAGCAGGTCGCGCTGGGCCAGGTCGCTGACGGCCCTGGCGGTCGCCTCGAGGGTGTCGACGCTGGCGGGGTCGGCGTAGTCGATCCTGGTCAGCGTCTTGCCGCCCTCGAACCGCATCGCCTGGATCCTGGCGGCGTCGTAGCCGGTGAACCTGTCGTCCATCTCGAAGGCCGAGCCCGCGAGGCCGCCGCGGTTCATCGAGCCGATGACGACCTTGCCGTCGAGCGCGCCGAGCAGCAGGAGGTCCTCGAGGATGTCGGGGGTGCCGAGGACGCCGTTGACGCCCGGCCTGGCCAGGGCGGTGCAGAGCCGGTCGAGCAGGTCGAGCCTGTCGGCCATGGCCATGGGGCGGTTGCCCGCGCTGAGCGCGCCTCTCGCGGGGTGGTCGGCGGCGATCACCATGAGTTTGCCGTGCTCGCCGAGCAGGCTGTCGGGGCGCAGCCGCAGGGCGGCGGCCTCGGCGATGGCGGCGGGCCTGTTGGCTCTGGTCTCGACGAGCGTCGCGAGCCTGTCCTGGATCATGAGCGCTCTCCTGTGAGGTTCTTCGGCGGATCGAAGGCGGGCACGGGGCCAGGGTCTTGCTGCGGCCCGGCCCCCGGCACGGGGCGGGGGGTCTCCGGGGAGTTCGACGAGGGTACGGGCGAGAGGCCGGACGCCGGGGCGAGGGAGGCGGAGTGGGCGGCGGTCAGGGTGGTTCCCGACGCGGCCAGCTCCAGCACCGCCTCCACCTCGGCGGAGGTCGGCATGGCGTCGGCGCACGACAGGCGTGAGGCGACGATCGCGCCTGCCGCGTTGGCGAAGCGGACGGTCCGCTCCAGGTCCCAGCCGGACAGCAACCCGTGGCACAGGGCGCCGCCGAAGGCGTCCCCCGCGCCGAGCCCGTTGACGACTTCCACGGGGACGGGCGGCGCGACGACGGTGGTGACGCCGTCGGTGGCGAGCACCCCGTGCGGTCCCTGCTTGACGATCGCGATCTTCACCCCGGCCGCGAGCAGCAGGGCGGCGGCCGACTCGGCGTCGTGCGAGCCGACGGCGACCGCGCACTCCTCCAGGTTGCCGACCGCGACCGTGGCGTGCGCCAGAGCCTGCCGGACGAAGCGGGCCGCCTCCTCGCGCGAGGACCAGAACATCGGCCGGTAGTCCAGGTCGAGCACCACCGTCCCCGTGGCGGCGCCCAGCGCGGCCAGCGTGGCCGACCTGCTGGGCTCCTGGCACAGGCCCGTCACCGTCGCCCAGAAGATCTCCGCCCGCGCGATGGCCGACAGGTCCAGCTCCTCCGAGTGGATCTGCAGGTCCGGCGCCGTCGGGAAGCGGTAGAAGTACAGCGGGAAGTCGTCGGGGGGAAACAGCTCGCAGAACGTCACGGGCGTCGGCATCCCCGCGACGGGTGTCACGTACCTGTCGTCGACGCCGAAGCCCCTGAGCGCGTCGTGCAGGAACTCCCCGAACGGGTCGGCGCCGGTCCTGGTGATGACCGCCGAGGAGCGCCCGTGCCTGGCCGCGGCCACGGCGACGTTGGACGGCGAGCCGCCGAGGTACTTGCCGAAGGTCTCGACGTGCCGGAGCGAGAGGCCGCTCTGCAGCGGGTAGACGTCCACCCCGATCCGGCCCATCGTGATGAGCTCGGGAGTGAGCTCGGTGGTCGGCTCGGTCACAGACGCTCCGCCAGCCAGGTGTGGTTGTGCCGCTGGTCGGCGATGACGGCGTCCCACGTCTCGGCGGTGACGGCGGCGCTGTCCTGCTCGATGACGTACCAGCCGGCGTAGCCGTTGGCCTTGAGCTGGGCGAGGAAGGGCTCGAGTGCGACGTCGCCCCGGCCGAGCGGGCAGGCCACGTCGGCCCACCAAGACTCGAGATGGACGTCGCCGCGGGCCTTGGCGTCGGCGACGACGGCGTGGCGCACGTCCTTGACGTGGACGTGGTGCACGCGGTCGGCGTACTTCTCCGCGTAGGCCGCGGGCGAGGCGCCGCCGAGTTCGAAGTGGCCGCTGTCGAGGCAGAGCGAGACGTCGGTCAGCTCCATGAGCCTGTCGATCTCGGCGGCCTGCTCGACGTAGGTGGCGTAGTGGGGGTGGAAGACGGGGCGCACGCCGTACGACCTGACGACCTCGCAGGCGGCGGCGACGCGGTCAGCGGCGCGCTGCCAGGTGGCGGCGTCCCAGCCGTCTCCGGTGCGCCAGGGGTTGGCGCGCAGGGCGTCGTCGCCCTCGTCGGCGAGGACGGCCACCACGTCGGGGTTGCCCGAGGCGGCCAGCTCCTCCAGGGTGTGGCGCATGGCGGCCAGGTCGGCGGCCAGCACCTCCTCCGACAGCGACAGGTGCAGCGGCACGTAGGAGCCGACGACCGTGAGGCCGTTGTCGGCGAACAGCCTGGCGGTCTCGGCGGGCGAGCCGAAGAATCCGGGAGGGCCGAGCTCGCTGCCGGTGTATCCGGCCGCGGCCATGGCCTCGAGCAGCTCGACCGGCTTCATGTCGATGGACTGCCCGCCGAACACTCCGTAGCTGCAGGGGGCAGAGGCGATCTTGTTCATGCGAGGCTCCTTGCGATCTGCTGGAGGGCGGCGGTGTCGTAGGCGGCGCCGGTGGCGGTGGACAGGACGGGTGCGCCCTCGGTGACGGAGGCGTGGAAGGCGAGCAGCTCGTGGACGAAGCCGGTGCGGTGGTCGGAGACGAGGCGGGTGGTGGCCCGCTCGCCGCCCTGCACGCTCTCGACGACCAGCTCGGCCCTGGCGTCGCGCAGGTAGGGGCCAGGCATGCTGAGGTAGAGGCGGCCGGCCGAGCCGAAGACCGCGATCTCCTCGCCGTAGTCGGGGAAGTCGGGCAGCCAGTTCCACGACAGCGACAGCTGGGCGTCGCCGAGCGTGCCGAGCGCCTGCAGCTGCGGCGGCTCCTCCAGCTTCACTCCGGGCTTGAGCCCCGCGGCCTGGGCGTGGGCGATGGTGAGCGGCTGCTCGCCGAACAGGGCGCGCAGCACCGACAGCTCGTGCACGACCGAGCCCTGCAGCACGTTGGTGTAGATCGACACGTACGGCTCGCCGAGGTCGCCGACGGCCTCGGCCGCCTTCGCCCGCTCGTAGGAGGTGTCGACGGCGGCGGGGTCGACGTCGCCGTAGCGCAGGTGGCGCTGGTGGGCGAACTGCGGGTCGTCGTCGGGGTGCAGCACGGTCACCCGCACGAGCCTGAGCGCGCCCAGGCCGGCCAGCTCGGCGCGGGCGCGGGCCATGATCGGGTCGTACATCTTCATGTAGGCCACCTGCAGCACCAGGCCCTTGGCCGCGGCCAGCGCGTCGAGCTCCAGGCACTCAGCCGTGGTGTGCGCGAACGGCTTCTCCGCCAGCACGTGCTTGCCCGCCTCGAGCGCCCTGCGGGTCAGGTAGGCGTGGGTGCCGGGGGTCAGGATGAGGACCGCGTCCACCTCGGGGTCGGCCAGCACCTCGGCGGCGTCGGTCGAGTGCCGCACGGGCCCGCCGTACTCCGCGGCGACCTGCGCGGCCAGCGTGGCCGACAGGTCGCAGACGTGGGTGACCTGGTACTTCTCGCGCAGCGTCTGAAGGTTCTGCAGGTGGACGGCCTGGGCGATGAGCCCGAGACCGATGACGCCGAGGCGCATGGGTGACTCCTGTTCGATGAGCGGCGTCACGCGACGCCGGTGTCCTTGACGATGACCGTGAAGCGCTCGGCCGTCAGTCCGACGGTCGAGCCGGTGGCCAGCGGGCGGCGGTGTTCGAAGGTGACGTGCTGGCCGCCCGGCAGCTCGGCGACCGACTCGCGGCTGCTGCCCTGGAAGCTGCTGTGCAGAACCTTCCCCGTGAACTGGGCGTCCGACTCGACCAGCAGCAGGTCCTCGGGGCGGATGGCGACGTGCACGTCCTGCCCCTCGGCGCCGAGCGGCCCGTCGAAGGCGATCTTGTCGCCGCTGCCCAGCTGCAGCGCTCCCGCGCTGACCCTGCCCTGCAGCAGGGAGACGCTGCCGACGAAGGAGGCCACGAAGGTGGTGCGCGGCTCGTCGTAGATCTGCTCGGGGGTGCCGATCTGCTCGACGTTGCCGCCGTTCATGACCGCGACGACGTCGGAGATCTCCAGCGCCTCGTCCTGGTCGTGGGTGACGTAGATGGCGGTGATGCCGGTCTCCTGCTGGATGCGGCGGATCTCCCTGCGCATCTCGACGCGCAGCTTGGCGTCGAGGTTCGACAGCGGCTCGTCCATCAGCAGCACGTCGGGTTCGAGGGCGAGCGCGCGGGCCAGCGCCACACGCTGCTGCTGGCCGCCCGACAGCTGCCCTGGACGGCGCTGCTCCCTGCCGGTCAGGCCGACCATGGCCAGGCCCTTGGCGACCTTGTCCCTGATCTCGTCCTTGGGCTGCTTGCGCAGGCGCAGGCCGTAGGCGACGTTCTCCTCGACCGTCATGTGCGGCCAGAGCGCGTAGCTCTGGAAGACGAAGCCGATGTTGCGCTTCCAGACCGGCACCCTGGCGATGTCGCGCTCGCCGAAGCGGATGCTGCCGCCGTCGGCCTGCTCGAAGCCCGCGATGATCCTGAGCAGCGTCGTCTTGCCGCAGCCCGAGGAGCCGAGCAGCGTGGCCAGCTGACCCGAGGGGACGCGCAGGTCGACCGACTCCAGCGCGACCGTCGGCCCGAAGGACTTGGAGACGCCTTCAATACGGATGTCCATCGAATGCTCCATGGATGGGCGGGAGGGATCAGAGGGAGACCGTCTTGTAGCGACGGCGCAGCAGGTACAGCGGGACGTAGACCGACACCATCAGCACGGTGGTCATGGCCGAGGCGACCCCGAAGGGGCTGCCGGGCTGCATCGCGTTGGTGAAGATGACCACGGTCATGGTCACCCACGGCACCGCGTACAGCATGACCGTCGCGGAGAGCTCGGTGATCATCTGCAGGAAGCCGACCGTGCCGCCCGAGATGACCGCGGGCCTGATGATCGGGATCACGATGTCGCGGAAGCTGCGCCTGGGCGGCGCGCCCACGCTCATCGCGGCCTCCTCCAGCGAGGGGTGGATCTGGCCGAGCGCGGTCTCGATCGACTTCATCACGTACGGCAGCCGCCTGATGAAGTAGGCCACCACGATGATCAGGGCGGTGCCCGTGAGGATGACCGGCAGGTGGTTGAAGGCCAGGATGAACCCGATGGCGAACACCGTGCCCGGCAGGATGTAGGGCACCATGACCAGGTTGTTCAGCAGCGGCCCCGAGATCCTGAACTTCTTGCGCGCCACGATGTAGGCCACCACCACGCCCATCACCAGCGCCAGCAGGCAGGCGATCCCTGCGAAGACGAAGCTGAGCACGATCGGCTGCAGCGACTCCTGGAAGAGCTGGCTGTAGTTGCCGAGCGTCGGCTCCCACTGCAGGATGCCCGACTGCCAGCGCAGGAAGCTGGTCAGCACGACCACGATGTGCGGCACGAAGGCCAGCAGCAGCGCCGTCCAGATGCCGATCATGACCAGCGCCTTGGGCAGCGGCCTCAGCTCGCGCAGCGGCTGGGGGCGGCTACCGGTGACCGCGAACGACCGCCTGGAGACGATCATCCGCTGGGCGATCAGCGCGAGGCCGGAGACCAGCACCATCATGAGGCTGGCGGCCGCGGCGACGCCCGGGCTGGCGGCGACCTCGGACATGAAGTTCTGGTAGACCACGACCGGCAGCATCTGGTAGCCGCCGCCGATCAGCATCGGGGTGCCGAAGTCGGCGAAGATCCGCATCGCGGCCATGTAGAAGCCGGTGGCGATGGCGGGCACCGCCAGCGGGATCGTGAGCTTCCAGTGGGTGCGCCACGGCTTGGAGCCGACCGAGGCGGCCGCCTCCTCCAGCGCGGGGTCCACCGCCCTGAAGGCGTCGTAGACCATGAGGAAGATCAGCGCGAAGGTGAACCAGACCCCGACCCAGATGATGCCGCCCACCCCGAGGATGGAGTCGAACGGCAGCGGCAGGCCGATGCCCCTCATCGCCTTGGTGACGATGCCGCCGCTGCCGAGCAGCAGCAGCCACGCGTAGGCGCCGAGGAAGGGCGGCGAGGTGGTCGCCATCGTCAGCATCGTGATGACGCCCTCGCGGCCAGGGATGCGGTAGCGCGCCATCACGAACGCGAAGGGCACCGCCACCAGCGCCGCGCCGGCCCCGACCGCCAGGCTCACCACGACGCTGTGCAGCAGCGGGGTGGTGAAGCGCGAGTCGGTGAGGAAGGCGGTGAACCTGGCCAGCGTGAACTCGCCGCCGTCGGTGGTGAAGGCCGAGCCGACGATCCACAGCTGCGGGTAGACGATGAAGATCAGCAGGACGGCCAGTGCGACCAGCCCCGCGAGCCGCCACGGGTCAGTTCTGGGCATTCTTCACCGCGTCGTCGAACTGCTGGAGGATCTTGTCCTTGTCGTCGGCTGCCCATTTCGGGTCGACCTTGGCGAGCTTGATCTGGTCGACCGGCGGCAGGCCCTGGGGCGCGGCGATGTCGCCGCGCGAGGAGCGGCGCTGCACCTTGTCGACCATGACCTGCTGGGCCTGCTTCGACATCAGGAAGTCCACGAAGGTCTTGGCCGCCTCCTGGTGCTTGGCGCCCTTGATGACGCCGGCCGAGCCGATCTGGTTGGACACGCCGTCGGCCGGGTAGATCAGCTTGATCTTCACGCCCGCCGCGATCCACTTGGCGCCGAGGTCCTCGTTGATGAAGGAGGTTCCGACCTCGCCGTCCTTGACCATGTTGAACATCGCGGTCGAGCCGTCGAGCAGGGTGGCGTTCCCGGCGAACCGGGTGACGTAGTCCCAGTCGTGCAGCGTCACCATCGTGGTGAGCAGGCTGTAGGAGGTGCCCGAGGACTTCGGGGTGGCGAAGGCGACCTTCCCTCCGGCGTAGCCGGGCTTGGCCAGGTCCTCCAGGGTCGTGGGGTGCTTCGCGGCGTCGGCGAACTTGTCCGCGTTGACCGCGATGGCCTGGAAGAGCAGGTCGGTGGCGTGCCAGACGTGCTGGGGGTCCTTGGCGACGGTGGAGGCGTCGTTGGGCAGCTCGACGGGGGCGATCAGGTCGGCGTTGGCCGTGTAGAGCTCGGAGGAGCCGCCCCAGATCACGTCGCCGAGGGGCCTGTCCTTCTCGGCCCGCACCCTGGCGAAGGCCTCGCCGGTGCCGGGCAGGCCGATCCGCTGGACGGTGATGTCGGGGTGCGCGGCCTTGAAGGCGGCCAGGATCGGATCGGTGACCTCGGGACCGCTCACCGTGTAGAGCGTCAGGGTCTTGGCGTCGCCCTCACCGCCCGCGCCGGCGTTGTTGGTCAGGACGCCTGAGCAGCCCGTGACCGCCAGTGCCAGCAACGCGACACTCAGAGAGGGGATGTACCGCATGGAGTTTCTCCTGATCATGTGAGCTCGGACCGCACCCACACGGGGTTGCTCGCGGCCCTCAGCGAGCTGTGGTCCCGAAGGGAGCTCGCCCAGAACTGGGGGTCGTTCCTGCCCGGATCGGCGTGCACCTCGGCCCGGTAGTAGCCGGGCCCTTCGATCCGGTCGAGCACAGTGACGCGCTGCCACTCGCCCGGCCTGTCGTCGGCGGGCACGACGTTGATGAGCAGGCCGTCGCGCAGCACGAACACGACGACGGGCTCGTCGGCCCTGACGTCGACGTCGATGGTGACCAGGCCGTCCTCGCCCGGCTCCGTGGCCGCGCCCATGACGGCGCCGTTGACGTGGAAGTCGAGGTCGGCGCCGCGCCACACCCACACCCGGCCGTTCCTGAGCCCGTCGACGACGCCTCTCTCGCTGCCCTCCCCCGCGTGGACGACGGTGACGACCTGGCCGAGGGCCTGACCCTCGTCGTCGGGGTCGTGGCAGTCGCTGCCCGCCACGCCGATCACCCGGTGGCCCGCGGTCAGCAGCCTGTCCCACAGGCCGATCTGGGCATCGTTGTTGGCGCCCTGCTGCAGGTGGGCGATCTCGATGAGGTCGATCCTGTCCCACGGGGTGTCGAAGCGCCGCCAGGCCTGGTCCCCGCTGAAGGCGTGGTTGACGCAGACCAGGCCGCCCTGCTCGTGCACGTCGTCGGCGACGTGGGTCATGGTGTGCTCGGGCCTGTCGACGTAGGTGTCGACCCAGCGCGTGAGGCCGTGCAGGTTGGCGTGACCGCGGTGGCTGGTCAGCTCCATCGAGTGCAGCAGGACCAGCCCTTCACCGTCGTGGCCTGGCAGGTCGTGCCAGTGCGAGGCGGTGAAGTGGTCGGAGATCGCCAGGAAGTCGAGGCCGGCCCGCTTGGCGGCCTTCACCAGGTCTCCGACCGGCTTCTGGCCGTCGGAGTGCAGGGAGTGGCTGTGCAGCTCGCCCCGGTACCAGCCGGGACCGCCGATCAGCTCGGGAGCGGAAACGTTTACCTCCGGCGCCACGCCGTGCCCCTGCCTGGCCGTGACCGCCAGCCGGTACGGCGCGGCGACCTTGTGCCTGTCGAGGTCGAGCCGCACGGTCCAGCCTCCGGCGGGGATCGGGCCCGCGACGCAGCCGGGGGTGGCGTCGCTCGCGCCGACCCTGATGACCAGGCGGCGAGGGCCTGGCCCGCCGGGGCACTGCACGTGTCCGCGGAAGGTGCCGTCGGGCTCCAGGAGGACGGCGTAGATCTGGACGACGTCCACGATCTTGTCGTACTCCAGCACCAGCTCCAGCTCGCCCGTTCCCTCGGGCACGTCCACGGGGTGGTGGATGTAGTGCAGGTCGAGAGCGGGGTCGGGCAGGCTGGTCGCGAGGCTGAGCAGCTCGGCGGCCATCAGGGACATCCCCTTTCGTATCGCTTGTGGGGATTTTTCTATCGAGCGGGACAGCGCCGTGTCAAACGTTTGTTAAGACATTAGGTCCAACTGATGTATGGTCCCTAGTCGAGCCGATTCCGCGCTGAGCTGGAACTTCACGGAGGGAGCGTGACATTGCACGACCAGAACGGCAGCGTCGTGGTCGCCGTCGACGCGGGCGGCACCAAGGTGCTGGGAGCGCTCGTCAGACCCGACGGGTCGCTCGTGCGCGAGCACGCCCTGCCGAGCAGGAAGGACCCGGGCTCGCAGGTCACGCTGCGCGTCGTCTCCGCCCTGGCCGCCTCGGCCGCCGCCGACGGGCTGACGATCACCGGCGCCGGCTGCGGCTTCCCCGAGTACGTCAGGGACGGGCGGCTCACCGCCCGCGAGGTGCTGGACTGGACCGAGCAGCCAGGCGATCTGATCGCCGCCGCCCTGCCGGGGGTGCCGGTCACCGTGGAGTCCGACGTTCGGTGCGGGGCGCTGGCCGAGGCGCGCATGGGCGCGGGACGCGGGGCGCGCTCGGTGCTCTACCTGTCGTGGGGCACGGGCCTGTCGTCCACGCTGGTGCTGGACGGCGTGTGCGTGACAGGCCGCAGGGGTGAGGCGATCGCGCTGGGCGAGCTGGGCGTCCCCTCGGAGGTGGATTCCCGCTGGCGGGGCAACCTGGAGCGCTACGCCTCGGGGCTGGGCATCGCCGAGCGCTTCGCGGCCATGACGGGGCTGGCGCTGCCTGGCGCGCGCGAGGTGATGGCGCTTTTGACCCCCGAGGCCGACGCGGCCGGCGCGGCGGCGGCACGGGAGGTCGTGAAGAGCGCGGGCCTCGCGGTGGGAACCGTGGCGTCATGGCTGGTGTCGCTGCTCGACCCCGACGTGGTGGTCCTGGGCGGCGGGCTCGGAACCAGCGGCAGCGTCGTCACCGCGATCGCCGCCGAGCGCTTCACGGCGCTCAACGCCCGCCGTCCCTGCGGACCCCCGATGCTCCCCGCCGCGCTCGGCTCCCGCGCGGGCCTGCTCGGCGCCGCCCTGACCGCCCTCGACGGCTGTGGGGAGCCCGCGTCGCGCCCCACCGGCGGCCCCCTCTAGAGCGCCCCACCGGCGGCCCCCTTTAGAGCGCCACCGCGTCGGCCAGGCGGCGGGCCTCGTCGGCCCATCCGGCCAGGAACATCATCGCCGCACCGCGCTCGCGGTAGCGGCGGGCCGCCTCGACGGGCCGCCCGCCCCCGTAGTCGAGCTGCTCCCTGTCCACGGCGCGCAGCATCATGGGCACCAGCCAGTCGTACTTGACCGCCGAGGCGCACACCGCCAGCCGTACCAGCCGCTCGTCACCCGACCAGCCCGCCTCCCGCAGGCCCCGCACGTAGGCGCCGAAGACGGCGCGGTCGAGGGCGGGCAGCTCGGCGGCGGGCACGAACAGGTCGAAGACGCTGTCGGGCACGTGGTTGCCGATGTCCTCACCGAGCGCGCCGTCACCGGTGAAGGCCCAGTCCAGCAGGACGGTCTCAGGCCCGCGCGCCAGCAGGTTGTTCGGCCACACGTCCAGGTGGCACAGGGCGCGCGGCAGCGACTCCATCAGCCGCAGGAACCACTCGCGGTCCCTGTGCAGCCTGACCAGCTCCGCGCGCAGGCCGGGCGGGAAGTGCTCGCCCACCAACGGGTGCCGCCACGCCGCCTCGTCGTCGAGCAGCTCGTACGGCACGTCCTTCGACTCCACGTACTCGCGCAGGAACGACCTGCTCAGCCACGGCCGGTCGGGCGCGAGCGAGCCGCCCTGGGCCCTGCCGAGCTGCCTGGCCATCACCGCGTGCCGCTCGAAGGTCAGCCGCTCGCCCCCGGCGTCCTCCAGGTAGAGCGCCACGTCGCCGTCGTCCCTCTCGACCATCGCGACCAGCTCGGGCGCGCGCAGCCCGCTGCCCTTCCACAGCTCGGGCAGCCCGTCGGCGTAGACCTCGGCCTCCCTGCGCCAGTAGTTCCAGTGCCTGGGGTCGTGCGAGGCGGCCCACCCCAGCCCGCCCTCGTCCGCGCTGGTGAGCACCTTGAGGATGACGGGCCGGTCGCCGCGCAGCCGCCAGATGCCCTTGGTCACCGCGTTCATGGCGTTGTGCGTCAGCGGCTCCGCCGTCCATTCGCTCCAGCCCAGCACTTCGCGGATCTCATCGCTCACCCGGAGATCATAGGTGCTCCTCGATTGGGGGTAGGACACGAAGAAACCGCCTGATTCGGGCGTCCGGCACGAATCGTCGGGGGACCGTCGTGGCCTAGCGTCGGACGGAGTCCGTGCTACGAAGTGGAGAGAGCATGAAAATCACCGGAGTGGAGCTGCGCCGGATCGCGATGCCGCTGGTCGCGCCGTTCCGCACGTCCTTCGGCACCGAGCACGACAGGGACGTCCTCCTGGTCAGAGTGGTCACCCCCGACGCCGAGGGGTGGGGCGAGTGCGTGGCGATGTCAGAGCCGCTCTACTCCTCCGAGTACGTCGACGGAGCCGCCGCGGTGATCCGCCGCTTCCTGCTGCCCGCGCTGCCCGACAACGTCGACGCGTACGGCGTGGGCCACGCCCTCGAGCCGATCAAGGGCCACCGCATGGCCAAGGCGGCGCTGGAGACGGCCGTGCTCGACGCCCAGCTGAGGGCCTCGGGCGAGTCGTTCGGCCAGTTCCTCGGCGCCACGAGGGACAGGGTGCCCTGCGGGGTGTCGGTCGGCATCATGGACTCCATCCCTCAGCTGCTCGAGGCGGTGGAGGGCTACCTGGACGAGGGCTACGTCAGGATCAAGCTGAAGATCGAGCCCGGCTGGGACGTCGAGCCGGTGCGCGCGGTCAGGGAGCGGTTCGGCGACGAGGTGCTGCTGCAGGTCGACGCGAACGCCGCCTACACCCTGGTCGACGCCCAGCAGCTGGCCAGGCTCGACGACTTCGGCCTGCTGCTCATCGAGCAGCCGCTGGCCAACGACGACCTGGTGCAGCACGCCGAGCTGGCCAAGCGCCTGCGCACCCCGATCTGCCTGGACGAGTCGATCGAGTCGGCCGAGCACGCCGCGGCCGCCATCTCGCTCAAGGCCTGCTCGATCGTCAACATCAAGCCGGGCAGGATCGGCGGATACCTGGAGGCGCGGCGCATCCACGACCTGTGCAGGGCGCACGGCATCGCGGTGTGGTGCGGCGGCATGCTGGAGACGGGCCTCGGCAGGGCCGCCAACGTGGCGCTGGCCGCGCTGCCCGGCTTCACGCTGCCGGGCGACACCTCGGGCTCGCGCCGTTACTACGCCACCGACATCACCGAGCCCTTCGAGCTCGACGGCGGCCACCTCAACGTGCCGTCTGGCCCCGGCCTGGGCGTCGATCCCGTCAAGGAGATCCTCGACGAGGTCACCACCTCGACGGAGTGGATCCCGCTCGGCTGAGCGGTTGGGCTCCCGCACGAAGAACGGCCGGGTCTTGATGTCACAGGACGAATTCGGGACTTGTGCTTTGGCATAGCGTCACGGACATGTCGCTGGACCTCCACCGCCGCGCCGTGGTCGCGGACACCCATAACGACCTGTTGATGGCCGTAGCCGCGCGCCCACCCGAGCGGTGGGCGCCCTTCTTCGCCGAGCAGTGGCTGCCCCAGCTGCGCGAGGGCGGGGTGAGGCTGCAGGTGCTGCCCGTCTTCATCGACGACGCCTTCAGGCCCGAGGGCTCGCTCAGGCAGACGCTGCGCATGATCGAGTGCGCGCACGTCATCGCCGAGGGCAACGCCGACGCCGTGGCGCTCTGCCTCGACGCCGCCCAGATCGACGCCGCCCTCGCCGAGGACAGGATCGCGCTGGTCCTGGCCATGGAGAGCATGCCCGGCATCGACGCCAGCGTGGAACTGATCCCGACCATGCACCGCCTCGGCGTCCGGGTGGCCTCGATCGCCCACTGGGGCCGCACCCCGCTGGCCGACGGCAGCGGCGAGGACGCCACCGGCAGCGGCCTCACCTCCCACGGCGTCGAGGCGCTCAAGGAGATGGAACGCCTCGGCATCCTGTTCGACGTCTCCCACCTCGGCGCCTCAGGCGTCGCCCACGTGCTGGAGCTGGCCACCAGGCCCGTCATGGCCACCCACTCCTCGGCCAGAGCCCTGCGCGACCACCACCGCAACCTCACCGACGACCAGATCAGGGGTGTCGCGGCGACGGGCGGCGTCGTGTGCGTGAACTTCTTCCCGCACTTCCTGGCGGCCGACCCCTCCGGCTACACCCTCGACACGCTCGTGGACCACATCGAGCACATCGCCTCCGTCGCCGGTGTCGACCACGTGGGCCTGGGCCCCGACTTCGTCCGCGAGGTGCTGCAGGACCTGACCCCGCCCTGCTGCGAGGACCTCGGCTTCGGCGAGCTCGACCCCTACGCCACCGTTCAGGGGCTCGAAGGGCCCCGCGGGCTGCCCCTGGTCACCGAGGCCCTGGTCGGCAGGGGCGTCCCCGACAAGGACGTGCTCAAGATCCTCGGCGGCAACGTGCACAGGCTCTTCGGCGAGGCCCTGCGGTGATCGAGATCAGGGAGCTGCACCGCCTGGAGGAGTTCGCCGAGGCCTTCAGGCTCTTCACCGGCATCTGGGGCTTCGAGCCAGGCAACCAGCCGGTCAACCCCGAGATGATGCGGGCGCTCTCGCACGCGGGCAACTACGTGGCGGGCGCCTACGAGGGCGGGCTGATGGTCGGCGCCTCGGTGGCCTTCTTCGCCGAGGGCGCCGCGCTGCACTCCCACATCACGGGAGCGCTCACCGGCAGGGGCATCGGGCTGGAGCTCAAGCGGCACCAGCGCACGTGGGCGCTCGATCGCGGGCTCGACCGCATCACCTGGACCTACGACCCGCTGGTGCGCCGCAACGCGCACTTCAACCTGGCCAAGTTGGGCGCCAGGCCCGAGAAGTACCTGCCCAGCTTCTACGGCGCGATGGACGACGCCGTCAACAAGGGGGACGAGTCGGATCGGCTGCTGGCCGTGTGGCGGCTGGGCGCGCCACCTTCGCCGTTCACCGTCGAGGGGTCGCGGGTGGCGCTGCGAGAGGAGGCGGGCAGGCCCGTCGAGGGCTCCATGGACGCCCGGGTCCTGCTGGTGGCGGTCCCCGAGGACGTGGAGTCGCTGCGCAAGGAGGACGCGGGCGCGGCGAAGGCCTGGCGGCACGCGGTGCGCGACGTCCTGGGCGGGCTGCTCGATGGTGGCGCTCGGGTAACAGGTTTCCATGCGAAGTCCTATTACGTGGTCGAGAGGCCCTGAGAGGCGCAGTATGGACGCGTACCTCTTTCGAGGAGGACGCGATGCTACCCGTGGAACCGCGTGTGATCGTCGGTGTGGACGACTCTCCCGCCTCCCGCTGGGCGCTGGCCTGGGCGGTCGGCGCGGCCCGGCTGTGGGGCATGGCGCTGGTCGCCGTCCATGTCAGCCGGGCTTCCGTGCACCCCTTTCCCGAGGCGCTGCCGTACACGCACGCGATCAGGCAGTTCGAGGAGGCCAGGAGCGTCGAGCTCATCCGCGACCTGTTCGAGGACATGACGGGCGGGACACCCTCCGACCTCACCACGGCCTCGCTCGCCAGGCTCGGCGAGCCGGGGCCGCTGCTGGTGGAGCTGGCCAGGCCAGGCGACCTGCTGGTGGTGGGCAGGGGGCGCAGGGGCGGGCTGGACAGGCTGCTGCTGCCCTCCACCCGCCGCTACTGCATCCGCCACGCGCGTTGCACGCTGGTCATCGTGCCCACCCCGCCCGCCTCCGAGCCGATGACGGGCCCCGCCGTCGCGGCCCGTCCGTCGTGGATGCGGTGGCTGTCGCCGAGGCACCCCGCGAAGTGACGGCGCCCGTGCGGCCGGCTCAGGGAGCGGGCAGGCGGGGCACGGCCGCCAGCAGGTCGCGGGTGTAGGGGTGCGCGGGCGTCTCCACCACCTGCCGGGTGGGGCCGTGCTCGACCACCCTGCCCTCCCGCATCACCGCGATCTCGTCGGCGACGTAGCGCACCACGGCCAGGTTGTGCGAGATGAACAGCATCGACAGCCCCAGCTCGGCCCTGAGGCCGCGCACGAGGTTGAGCACCGCGCCCTGCACGGACACGTCGAGGGCCGAGGTGATCTCGTCGGCCACCAGCAGTCTCGGCGAGGCGCCCAGCGCCCTGGCGATCGCCACGCGCTGCCGCATGCCGCCCGACAGCTCGCGCGGATAGCGGGAGGCCAGCTGCGGGGGCAGTGACACCAGGCCGAGCAGCCGTTCGACGTCCGCGGGCGTGGGACGGCGCAGCCCCTCGGCCACCGAGGCGCCGACGGTCATCCTGGGGTTCAGCGAGGCGTAGGGGTCCTGGAAGACCATCTGCACGCCGTCGCCGTCGACGATCTCCCCCGTGTACGGCACCAGCCCGCTCACCGCTCGCGCCAGGGTGGACTTGCCCGACCCCGACTCGCCGACCAGGCCGACGATGCGGCCCTCGGGGACCTCCAGCGTGACGTCGTCCACGGCGGTGAACGCGCCGAACCTGACGGTCAGCCCTTTGATGATCATGATGCCTCCCAGCAGGCGACACGGTGCGCCTTGCCGTGCTCTTCCAGTGGCGGGCGCGTGGCCGTACAGCGGTCGGTGGACAGGGCGCAGCGCTCGGCGAACGCGCACCCCTCCCCCACCTCCGCGGGCCCCGGCTGACGGCCGGGGATGCTGGCCAGGGGGAGCGACCTGTCGGCCGACATGTCGGGCACCGAGGCGACCAGCGCGCGGGTGTAAGGGTGGGCGGCGCCCGAGACGAGCCTGTCGGCGGGCAGCTCCTCCACCACGCGTCCCGCGTACATGACCACCACCCTGTCGCACAGCGACCCGACCACGGCCATGTCGTGCGAGATGAACAGCGTCGCCGCCGCGCTCTCCTCGGTGACCTCACGTAGCAGGCGAAGGATCTCCCGCTGGACCGTGACGTCGAGGCCGGTGGTCGGCTCGTCGGCGATGATGAGCCTGGGCTCGCCCATGAGTCCCATCGCGATGACCGCGCGCTGCCGCATCCCGCCCGACAGCTGGTGCGGGTGCTGTCTCGCCCTGCGGGCCGGTTCGGAGATGCGCACGTGGCCGAGCCTGTCGACGGCCCTCTGCCAGGCCTCGGCTCTGGTCGCGCCCTGGTGGACGGTGGCCACCTCGGCGAGCTGGCCGCCGACCTTGAGTGCGGGGTTGAGCGAGGCCATCGGGTCCTGGAAGACCATGGCCAGCGAGGTGCCGAGCAACTTCCTCCGCTCGGTGGCCGGCAGCGCGTGGACGTCCTGCCCGTCGAGCAGCACGGGGCCGCCGCCGACCACGCCAGGGTAGGGCACGAGGCCGCCGACGGCGTAGGCCGTCAGGCTCTTCCCGCTGCCCGACTCGCCGACCAGGCCGACGATCTCGCCAGGCCCCACGGTGAGCGACACCTCGCGCACCGGCGTGACGCCGCCGGGGAAGGTGACGCTGAGGTTCCTGACCTCCAGCACGGCCTCGGGGTCGGCCTCCCCCGCCTCCGGCGCCGGCGCGGCGGGCGCGGCGCCCTTCGGGACGGTCGAGCGGGTGGCGCTCTTGGCCAGCGCCTCGCCCATGAGGTTGAAGCCGAGCCCCGCCAGCACCACCATGAACGCCGGCCCGAGCGCGACCATCGGGTTGACGTAGATGCGCGCGAACCCGTCGAACAGCAGCCGTCCCCAGTCGTAGCCCGGCGCCTGCACGCCGAGGCCCAGGAAGGACATGCCCGCGAGGCCCACCAGGCTGGCCCCGATCATGACGGTCAGGTTGAGGATGAGCGGTTCGGCGATGTTCGGCAGCACGTGCCTGCGCACGATCGTCGCCTTCGAGACGCCCAGCATGCGGGCGGCGGCCACGAAGTCGGAGCCCGCGATGGAGGCGGCCAGCGTCTGGGTGAGCCTGGCGAACGCGGGTGCGAGCGCGACGCCGATGCCGAGCACCGCGCCACGCGCGCCGAGCCCCGCGACGACGGCGGTGAACATGGCCAGCAGCAGCCCGGGGAAGGCCACCAGCGCGCTGACCGTGGAGCTCACGAGCCGTCCGAGCCTGCGCGGCAGGACGGAGGGGAGAGTGCCGAGCACCACGCCGATCGCCGCGCCGATGACGGTGGCCAACGCGGCCAGCAGCAGGGAGAGCCTGGCCGCCACGAGCACCCTGGCCAGGATGTCGCGGCCGAGGTTGTCGGTGCCCAGCGGGTGCGCGGCCGAGACGCCCTGCAACGCGGCGACGGGGTCGATCAGCTCGGCACTGTCGCCCCAGATCGGCGGCGCTGCGACGGCCAGCACGAGCATGAGCGCGACGATGGCCGCCCCTGCCAGACCTGAGGGGGTCCGCATCAGCTCTCCTTGATGGTCGACTTGGGATCGAGCACGGCCAGCGCCAGGTCCACGGCGGTGTTCACGATGAGCACGATCGCCCCGTAGACGAGGATCACGCCCTGCGCGACGGGGAAGTCCTTCTGCGTGATCGCCTCGGTCATCCGCATGCCGAGTCCCGGCCACGCGAAGACGGACTCGACCAGCACGCTGCCCGCGATGAGGCCGCCGAGCAGCAGCCCTCCCGTGGTCAGCGTGGCGGTGAGCGCGTTGGGCAGCACGTGCCTGAGGTGGACCCGCGCGGCGGGCAGCCGCTTGGCCCTGGCCAGGCGCACGTAGTCCTTGCCCAGCTCGCGGGCCGTCTCCGCCCTGACGAGGCGGGCGATGAGCGCGGCGGGCCCGATGGACAGCGCGGCCACGGGCAGCACGTACGACAGCGCTCCGGCCTTGCCCGCGGGGGGCAGCCAGCCGAGCACGACGGCGAAGACGACGACCAGCGCGATCGAGTAGAGGAACTCGGGGACCGCGACCGCGGCGCCCGTGCCGGTGGTGAAGCCCACCTCGGTGCCCCTGTTGCGGCCGTTCTCCGTGCGGATCGCGGCCCACAGCCCGAGCGGCACCCCCACCAGCAGCGCCACCAGGGTCGCGAGGACGGCCAGCGACAGCGTGTTGGGCAGCCGGTCCATCACGATCTGGCCGACCGGCTCCCCGCTGAGGAAGGAGGTGCCGAAGTCGCCGGTGAACACGCCCCCGACGTAGTCGAGGAACTGCCGGACCAGCGAGTCGTCCAGGCCGAGGGCGGCCCTGCGGGCGGCGATCAGGTCTGGTGGCGCCTGGGGGCCGAGGGCCGCCCTGACGGGGTCGCCGGGGATGAGGTGGATCATCGCGAACGTGGCGACCATCAGGGCGGCCAGCCCCGCCGCGAACCTGAGCAGGCGGCGCAGCACGAACAAGGTCAGCTCGCCTTCGTCATGCGGATCGAGCTCGGGATGACGATAAAGGAGATGGCCTGGACGGTGGCGCCCTTCGTGGCGACGACCGCGGTGCTCTCCATCACCGGTACCAGGTCGGCCGCCTCGAACAGGGCCGACTCCGCCGCCTCCCAGTCGGCGCAGCTGGCCGGCGCCGGCTTGCTGCCCGCCTTGGCGACCAGCTCGTTGTAGCGGGGGTTGTCCAGGTGCGCGAAGTTGGCGCCTTCGGGCGCGGCGGGGCCGCTCAGGAAGCCGATGAGCTGGGACGGCAGCGACACACCGATCGGCAGCCAGACCACGTCCCAGTCCTGGGTGGCGTTGAGCGACTCGGCGAGCTTGGTGTCGATGACGCCGTTGAGCTTCACCTCCACGCCCGCCTTCTTCCACTCGGCGGCCAGGAACTCGGCCGCGGCCATGACGGCCGCTCCCTTGGTCGTGACGAACAGGTAGCGCAGGGTGAGGCGCTTGCCGTCCTTCTGCCTGATCCCGTCGGGGCCGGGCTTCCAACCGGCGGCCTCCAGCGCGGCCGTGGCCGCCTGGAGGTCGTAGGCGGGGACGTGGCCGGTCACGCTGTCGCCCTTGCACGGCCGCGGCTCCAGGACCAGGCTGGTGGCCTTGCGTCCAGTGCCGCCGCTCGCGACGCCCGCCAGCTGCTGGAGATTGAGGGCCTGGGTGAGCGCCTTGCGGACGGCGGGGTCCTTGGCGGGCCTGTCGTCGCCCTGGTGGTAGAAGAACTGGCCGTTGCCGAGGGCGACGACCAGCTTGGTGATCGAGGGGTCGGCCTCCACGCGCTGCCGGTCCGAGCCCGTCACGACGGTGGCGTTCACCGCTCCCGAGGCCAGCAGGTTGACCGCCGTCTGCTCGTTCGGGATGACCTTGAGCACCACCTTGGCAGGCAGCCCCGGCGTCTTGCCCGTGACGCCCTGCGGCCCCCAGGCGTAGTCCTGACGCAGGGCGAAGGTGTAGTGGTCACCCGAGACGGCCTCGGTGAGCTGGAACAGGCCCGAACCCGAGGTCTGCCTGGCCAGCACCGAGCGGTCCTTGAGTCCCTTGCCGCAGACGATGTAGACGTCTCTGGCGCTCTCCAGGATGAAGGAGAACGGCTTGGGCGTGGCCAGCGTGACCGTGCCGGCGGCGTCGTCGGCCTTGGCGGTGAGGTCGGCGGGGACGAACACGCCCCTGAGCGGCGACTTGCTGGCGGGGTCGGCGATGTGGCTGAAGTTGGCCGCCACGGTCGAGGGGGTGACGGGCGAGCCGTCGGCGCAGGTGACGTTCTTGCGGAGGGTGAAGGTCACGGAGTCTGGTTTGACGTCCCATTTCTCGGCCAGCGCGGGCACCAGACTGCCGTCGGGCCTGGCCGCGACGAGACTGTCGTAGGCGTAGCTCAGCACGGTGTTGGTCACCGACAGGACGGCGGTGGCGGGGTCGAGCACCCCTGGGTCCGCGGTGACGGTGCTGGTGTAGGTGGCGCCGGCGACGACGCCGCCGCCGGTAGTGGCCTGGCCGCCGCAGGAGGCGGTGAGCGCGGCCGTCGTGACGAGGACGGCCACCGACTTCGATGTGTTCATTCGGACTCCGGGGCTGTGGGGTGGCCCCACCCTCCCCTTTGCCCCTGCGCGATTCTTCGTGCGCCGCGACGAAAGGAACCGCCGGGCTAGTGCCGCCGTCCGAAGATCCGCATCATGAGCATGGCCGCCAGCCTGGCCTCGGGATCGGCCAGGTCGAGGCCACTGATCTCGGTCAGCCTGCGCAGGCGGTACCTGAAGGTGTTGGAGTGCACGTGGACGGCGGCCGCCGCGGCGTTGACGTCGCCGAAGCTGTCGAGGTAGGCGCCGAGCGTGGCGGCCAGTTCGGTGCCGTGCTCGGCGTCGTAGCGCAGCAGGCGCTGGTAGGGGCCCGTCGGTGTCTGCTCCTCCGCGGCCGCGAGGTCGCCGAGGCGCAGCAGCAGCGCCTCGAAGTGGACGTCGCTGTACCCGGCCACCTGGCCCGAGACCCCCCTGGAGCGCAGCACGCGCAGCGACCTGTCGGCGTCGGCCCTCGACCTGGCGACCTCGCCCAGGTCGGCGGCCAGCCTGCCCACACCGATGTTGGCGTTGTGGCGGGGGCCGACCCTGGACAGGAAGCTCTGCGCCACCCGCACCGCGCGGGCCTCCTCCTCCCCGCTGGCGTGCATCGGCAGGACGGCGTAGGCGACCGAGCCGACGAGCGCGGCCGCCGCCTTCGGGTGGATGGCGCCGACGTGCAGGGCAAGGGCGTCGCAGAAGCGCTGCCTGCTCGACTCGGACTGGGCCGCGTCGATCTGGTCGTCGGCCAGCTGGGCGGCCAGAACGCACAGCCGCTCGCTGGCGACGCCGAGCCTGCCCGCCGCCTCGGCCGCGTCCTTGCCGCCCTCCAGGACGGTGGACAGCAGGTCGGCCTGCAGCCGTCTGCGGGTGTCGGCGCCCACGCGCTGGCGCAGCAGGTGCAGCGCGACGATCTTGGCGGCGTCGATCAGCGCCCACTCGCGCTGCTTGCTGAGCGGCTCGCGGACCGCCGCCCAGATGGAGCCGAGGATCTCGTCGCCCGACCTGACCGCGATGGCCACGCGGGGCAGGCTCTCGGTCAGGGGGATGTAGACGGGGCCGGGGTTCTGGTAGATCTTGCGGAACCAGCCCTGCTCGTCGAGCATCCGCTGGTAGGTCTCGGGCACCTGCCTGCCCAGCACGGTCGCGATCCTGCCGGGGTCGGCCTCGTCCTGGCGGCCGGAGAAGGCCAGCACCCGCGAGGAGCGGTCCTCGATGGTGATGGGCGCGTCCAGCAGTGCGCACAGCGCGTTCGCCAGTGAGAACAGATCGTCGGGCGGGCTCTGTCCCGCCTCGGTGAGGTCACCCTCGGCCAGCAGTGAACGCAGCAGCGCCGCCACCTGCGACCAGGAGGCGGCGCGGGTGAGGCCGAGAAGGGCGACCCCGGTCTCCAGCACCTTGGCGCGCACCCGCTCGTCCACCGCCACGGGCTGCTTGACCACGAGGCCCGAGCCCGCCTTCGCGGCCTCGAGCAGGTCGCAGATGTGCTCGGCGCCTTCGACCCCCACGCCGAGCAGGATGCCGCCAGAGGGCAGCATCAGCTCGTCGAGGGGGTCGTAGATGTGCACGCCCGTGACCTCGGTGTCGAGACCGCCGGGGGAGGCGGCCACATCGAGCACGGTGCTGCCCAGGTCGTCGAGGATGCGACGCAGACTGGCCCTCGGCCGGGTCGTCATCTCCTCACGATAATGGACGAAACCCGACATCAGCCGCGCAGCTCGTCGACCGCCCTGCGGGCCGCCGCGCCGATCACGGCGTCCGCGGCGGGCAGGCGGTAGCCGAGCGAGCGCGGCCTGAGGTAGACCGCGACGGCGTAGCGGCCGCCGTCGGGGTACTCCACGACGCCCGCCTCGTTGCGGATGCCGAAGATCGTGCCGGTCTTTCCCGACACCCGCACCTCGTCGCCGAAGCCCGACGACAGCCTGTGCGGCCAGATCTGCCTGCCCATGATCTGCCTGACCTCGGCGCACGCCTCGGCGGGTCCCGCCTCGTCACGCCAGATCCTCGTCAGCAGCGTGGTGGTCTCACGCGGGGTGGAGGCCGAGGTCCTGACGGGGTCGAGCACCGACAGCGTGCGCAGCGTCTCGGGATCGGCCTGCTCCAGCTCCTCCCACGTGCCCGCGCCCATCTCGGTGAGCACGGAGTCGAGCAGCACGCGGCAGTCGCCGACCAGGCGCGTGTTCTTCAGCCCGAGCTCGGCGAGGGTGGCGTTGACCCGCTCCACCCCCACCCTCTCCAGCAGCGCGTCGGTGGCGGCGTTGTCGCTCATCGACATCATGAAGTGCGCCAGGTCGCGCAGCGACAGCTCGATCTCGTCGGCGCAGCCGGAGGTGCCGATGCCGCCGTCGCGGTGCTCCATGGTCAGCGGCAGCCGCTCGGTCCTGGAGAGCAGGCCGTCGGCGGCCTGGCGGGCGTACTCCAGGACGACCGGGATCTTGAAGACGGAGGCGAGCACCACGGGGTCGTCGGCCCCATGGCACACCTCCTTCGCTCCGTCGACCTCGCGGGCGTGCAGGAAGCCCTCCACGCCCGCGGCCTCGAACAGCTCACGCACGCGGCACCGCCCTGCCGTTGTGCAGGTAGGCGGCCCTGCCGTCCTGGAGCACGAAGGTGATCGTCATGTGACCTCCTCCCTCGGCCTCCGCCTTGATGAACGTCTGGCCCGACAGGTGCACGTACCTCTCGGTCGCCCGCTGGGCGCCCGCCTTGACCATGAACTCGCCGGGGATGGTGGTGACGTCGAGGCCGCCGTCGGCCGCCGCCACCTCCAGGACGGCGGACGGTGCGCTGTAGGTGCCGGTGTACGGCGCCGCGTCGACCCCCTCGGGCCGCTCAGGCGGGACGGGCAGGGCGGGGACGGGCAGCCCGGTCAGCTCGCGGATGACCGGCAGGGCCAGGTCGCTGATCAGGCCGAGGAAGCCGCCGCCGTTGCCGCTCATCGCGATCGTGACGCCGCTGCCCGGGATGATGCGCCAGAACGTGCTCTGCCCGATCGTGCCGCCGTCGTGGCCGATGACGGGCGCGCCCCAGTCGAACAGCTCGAAGCCGAGCCCCCACCGGTCGGCCATCAGACCGCGGACGCCTGGCACGTCCACCTGAGGGGTGGTCATCGCGGCGACGGTCTCGGCCTTGAGCACGCCCTCGCCGCCGTTGAGGAACATCCTGCCGAAGCGGACCAGCTCGCGCGGGGCCAGGCACATCGTCGATCCGGCGGGAGCGTTGGAGCGCGGCATCTGCCAGTGGGGGTTCACCGCGTTGTCAGGCCCGACATGCCCCGCCGAGGCGCGGAACAGGATCGCCTCCTCCGGCAGCAGGCCCACGTGCGTGACTCCGAGCGGGTCCAGCAGCCGCTCGCGCATGGCCTGCTCCCAGGTGCCGCCGCCGAACCTGGCCGCCAGGGCGCCGAGCACGACGAAGCCGGAGTTGCAGTAGGAGAACAGCTCTCCTGGAGCGTGCGCCTGGCCCGCGCCGTGCAGGAACTCGATGTAGCGGTCGAGGCTGTCGTCGCCGCGGCCGGTGTCCTCGAACAGGTCGCCGACGATGCCGCTGGTGTGGGTGAGCAGGTGCCTGACCGTCACCGTCTCGCTCACCTCGGGGTCGGCCACGGCGAACTCGGGCAGGTACTTGCGCACCGGCGTGTCGAGATCGACCAGCCCCTCCTCGACCAGGCGCATCACCAGGGCGGAGGTCCAGATCTTGGTCGTGGAGCCGACCTGGAACAGGCTGTCGGTGGTGGTCTCCACGCCCGTGTTCCTGTTGAGCACGCCGGTGGCGGCCTCGACGAGCTCGGTGCCCGTCCACACCGCGACGGAGGCTCCCGGCACGTCGTGGCGGCGGGCGGCCTCGTCGAGACGCTTCTGCAGGTCCATGTCGCGCTCCTCAGGAGATCTTGGGGGTGGCCCGGGCGCCCAGGTGGACGTACGGTGAGCCGTCGGCCAGCTCGTAGAAGACCGCCGACAGCCATTGCGGGTCTCCCGGCATGCGGCCGACGAAGGTGACCTCGTCCACGGCGGTCAGGCCGAAGGCGACCGGCTCGTCCAGGACCTTCAGAGCGCCGGTCGACTCCATGGTCAGCGAGAGGCCGCCGTCTCGCTCGGCGATCGTGATCCGCGCGCCGACCCGCTCGTACACGCCGGCGAAGCGGCTCCCGTCCACCTCCACGGGCTGCTCGGGCGGTCCCAGCACCGGTGGCACGGCCACGCCGTCGAGGTCGCGGAACAGCTCGGTGGACAGGGCGTGCATGAAGGCGGCGCTGTGGCCGCCGTTGACCACGGCGCACGCGATCGTGCCGGTGTCGGGCAGCATCCACAGCATCGCGGACTGGCCGATGGTGTTGCCGCCGTGGGAGACGACGCGGTGGCCGTCCCACTCGTCGAGGATCCAGCCGAGGCCCCAGTGCCTGCCGAGGGTGTGCGGGTTGGGGAGCTCGACCTGCGGCTCCCACATGGCCCTCGGATCCTTGAGCAGGCCGCCCTCGAGGTGGGCGCGGGCGAAGGCGACCACGTCGGCGGGGCGGGCGTTGATCAGGCCGGCCGGGCCGCAGGAGCGCATCAGGCCCCAGGCGGGGGCCGGCTCGCCGTCGACGTGGCCGACGGCCGCGCCGAAGCGCAGCACGTCCTCGGGCAGGGTCCAGGTATGGGTGAGGCCGAGCGGTTCGATGATCTGCTCGCGCAGCGCCTGGTCCCACACCTGGCCCGTCATCCGTTCGACCAGGCGTCCCGCGATGATGAAGCCGGAGTTGCAGTAGGACTGCGTGACGCCCAGCGGGTGGTTCTGCGCCAGCTCGGCGCAGGCCTCGACGTAACGCTCGACGCAGTCGTCACCGCGTCCGGTGTCGAGGAACAGGTCGCCGTCGATGCCCGAGGTGTGGGTCAGCAGGTGCCGGACGGTGACCGTCCTGGTGACCTCGGGGTCGGCGACCCTGAACTCGGGCAGGAGCTCGGCGACGGGCGTGTCGAGGGTGAGCAGGCCCTGCTCGGCCAGCAGCATGATCTGGGTGGCGGTCCAGACCTTGGTGACCGAGCCGATCTGGAACAGAGAGTCGGGGCTCGCCTTCGCGCCGGTGCGCGTGTTGAGCACGCCGGCGGCGCTCTCGTGCAGCTCGCCCTGATGGAGGTAGGCCAGTGCGGCGCCAGGGACGTCGTATTCGCTGATCAGCTCTCCGAGCCGATCACCCATTGCTCCAGCCACGCGACGATCCTTTCGTTGTAGTCGAGACGGTGGGACGGACGGCCTTCGATGATGAACAGGTGGCTCGCGCCCGGGTACCTGACCAGGCGGGCGGGCACGCCGCGCTCCCGGAGTGCGGAGAACCACTGCTCGGCCTGCCCGACGGGGCAGCGGTCGTCGCGCTCGCCGTGCAGGAGGAGGGTGGGGGCGCTCACGGCGGCGACGTGGGTGAGCGGCGACTGCGCGGCGAGGTCGCCGCAGCATTCGAACATCTTCATGAAGTAGCCCGCGTCCGAGGTGCCCGACACGCTGGTCAGGTCGCTGACGCAGCCGCCGGGAACGGCCGCCTTGAACCTGCCGTCGGTGGCCGACAGCCAGCAGGCCATGTAGCCGCCGTAGCTGTAGCCGGTGACGGCGAGACGGTCGGGATCGGCGACGCCCTCGGCCACGAGCGCGTCGATCGGCGCGAGGAGGTCGTCCGCGTCGGACAGGCCCCATGAGCCGACCGCGGCGGTGTAGAACGCCTCGCCGTAGCCGTCGCTGCCGCGCGGGTTGAGGGTGAGCACGCTCCAGCCGCGGGCGGCGAGCACCTGGTGGTAGAGGTGGACGCCGTCGAAGACCGGCGACCACGCGTTGTGCGGGCCGCCGTGTACGTCGAGCAGGAGCGGGCCCGCGCCCGTCCGCTCGGGGTCGCGCAGCAGGAAGCCCTCGACGGGGGTGCCGTCGGGGGCGGTGAACAGGCGCCGCTCCAGCGGGAAGAGCTCGAGGTCCGGCAGCGTGTGGTCGGTGAGCCGCTCGCCGTCGAGGTAGATGTCGCCGGGGCTGGAGGGGGTGGCGGCCACGTAGGCGAGGCGAGCGCCTGCGACGCTGACGCCGCTGACGCTGTGCTCGCCGCCGACCTTCGTACGGCCCGGCGCGCCGTACAGGTGGGTGAGACCGCCGTCGCGGGCGCAGAACAGCAGCTCGTCGCCGAGCAGGACGGGAGGCGCGCCCGGGTAGCCGGAGTGGCCGAGCATGACGTTGCGGTCCAGGCCCGTCTCGACCTCGGACAGGCCGCCGGCCTCGAGGGTGAACAGCCTGGTGTGGCCGGTGGGGTCGCCCTTGAAGCCCGCGACCACCAGGCGCTCGCCGAGCCACCAGACGCCCGCGCATATGACGTCCGGCTCGGTCAGCCGCTTGGGTTCGGCTCCCTCCAGCCCGACGACGTAGACCGCGCCCGCGGGGGTGAGGTCCCTGTCCTCCTCCATGCTGGTGACGAAGGCCAGCTGCTGCCCGTCGGGCGACCAGGACGGCGGGCCCGCGTGGAAGTCGCCGTCGGTGAGCTGGGCGCGCTGCCCCGTGGCGACCTCGACGACGAACACGTGGGTGCGCAGGCCGCGCAGCAGCCCTGGTCCGTCGGCCTTGTACTCCAGGGTGTCGGCGACGACCGGCGCGTTCGGGTCGGGCTCGCCGTGGGGGGCGGTGAAGGCCAGACGGCTGCCGTCCGGCGACCAGACCGCGGGGCCCGCCGCGGCGCCGGTGAGCGCTCGCGGCTCGCCGCCGTCCATGGGCAGCAGGTGCAGCTGCGGCCTGCCGTCCACGGGGCGCAGGAACGCGAGCGTGCGGCCGTCGGGCGACCAGCGGGGCGCCAGGTCGTGTGGGCCGCTGGTGAGACGGCGGGGCTCGGCGCCGGGCGCGGCCAGCCAGATCTCCGACCGGTTCTCGTCGGAGTCCTTGTCCGCGGTGGTCACCGTGTAGGCGACGGCCGCGCCGTCGGGACGCAGCTGTGGGTCTCCCGGTACGGCGATGCGGTACAGGTCGGTCAGCGAGAGGCGGGACATGGTCGAACGGTAGGCCAGTGATCATGGGGCATCTTCGGCCGTCCGCACAAAAGCCGGACCGCTTCGTTGTACGGGGCGACGAGGAGGGGTCGGGGCCGGCTTCCACGTGCGGACAGCCGGGCCCCGAAGGGACCCGGCTGTCGCGGACGTGGCTAGTCCAGGACGGCCGACACCGTGCCCGCGCCGACCGTCAACCCTCCTTCACGGATCGCGAAGCCCAGCCCGGGCTCCAGGGCCACCGCCCTGCCCAGTTCCACGACCGCCTCGACCGTGTCTCCCGGCTCGGCCGGCGCGTCGATGACGATCTGGCCGGGCACGTCGGTCGTGCGGAGGTAGAACTGTGGCCGGTAGCCGTTGACGATCGGCTTGCGCCGCCCGCCCTCAGCCTCCGTGAGCAGGTAGATCCTGGCCGTGAGCCGCCGGTGGGCGGTCTGCGAGCCGGGCGTGGCCAGGACCATGCCGCGGCGTACCTGCTCGCGCCGTACCCCGCGCAGGAGCACCGCGGCGTTGTCCCCGGCCTCGCCCCGCTCCATGGTCCGGCCGAACGTCTCCACCCCGGTCACCACCGCGGTGAACGTCTCGCCGAACCCGACCACCTCGACGGTGTCGCCGAGCTTGACGACGCCGCGCTCGATCGCTCCGGTGGCGACCGTGCCGCGTCCCGTGACGGTGAGCACGTTCTCCACCGGGAGCAGGAACGGCGCGTCGACGTAGCGGACCGGCACCGGAATGTGCTCGTCGACCGCCCGGAGCAGCGCCTCGATGGAGGCCGTCCACTCGAGGTCACCCTCGAGCGCGCGCAGCCCTGAGACCCGGACCATGGGCACGTCGTGGTAGCCGTGCTCGGCCAGCAGCTCGCCCAGCTCCAGCTCGACCAGGTCGGCCAGCTCGAGGTCGGCGCCGTCGGCCTTGTTCAGCGCGACGACCAGGTGCTCGACCCCGACCCGCTTGGCGAGCAGCACGTGCTCGCGGGTCTGCGGCATGATGCCGTCCTGCGCGGAGACGACCAGGATCGCCCCGTCGAGCTGCGCCGCCCCCGTGATCATGTTCTTCACGTAGTCGGCGTGACCTGGCATGTCGACGTGCGCGTAGTGACGGGTGGCCGTCTCGTACTCGACGTGCGAGATGTTGATCGTGATGCCCCGCTGCGCCTCCTCGGGCGTGCGGTCGATCCGCTCGAACGGCGTGTACGTCGCCCCGCCCCGCGCGGCGAGCACCTTGGTGATCGCGGCGGTCAGCGTGGTCTTGCCGTGGTCGACGTGGCCCATCGTGCCGATGTTGAGGTGCGGCTTGTTGCGCACATAGGCCTGCTTGGCCATGGTTCCTTCCCTTGACGCCTGAGATGTGGTGTGACCCGTGTGCGGGTCTGTCAACCTCCCCCCGCCGGGTCACATCAGGACTTACGGGAAGAGGTCAGCGCTCCAGGCCGTCGAAGGCACGCTCGAACGCGCCCGCGGCTGCGGGCGTCGTCAGGTGAGCGTGGCGGAACATGAGCGTCATAGTGCCGGACATGAGCACCGACAGGCAACGGATTATTCCGGTGGCTCTGTGTCGCCCCCTCTGGTGTGGTCCGCTTCCGGCGTGTGGCGGTCCTGTCAGGGAGGCCGTACGGGGTCCGCCGCCCGCCCATCCCGTTCCAGGTCGGCGAAGCAGCCACGCGACCGGACCCGGTCCTGAACCACCCACTGGACGGCCGGATCAGCCCGGAGGAGCTCGCCCTGCTTGACACGGACCGCCTGCACCATCGGCTTGGCCTTCTTCGCCGGAATCGGACTGGAGCGTCCCGAACGCTCAGGCTTCCGGGCGGCCGGGCTCGCCGTCGCGTGGGAGTGGTGGACCGCCGCGATGGGTCAGCCGGATGAGGCGGCGGCCGGCGGCGATGGCGGCGGAGCCGACCGCGCCGACCAGCGGCTCGCGCTCCTCCTGGGCAGTCGGGCCCTTGTCGGGCAGGGCGGGCTCCACGCAACCGGCCCGGCAGCTTTCCAACTGGGCGGCGAAGGCCAGACCGAGGAACAGGGCGATCGAGCTGAGGAACGACCACAGCAGCAGCGCCATGACCGCGGTCAGCGGGCCGTACGTGCTGCCGAAGGTGCCGCTCGTGCCGGTGTAGAGGGCCAGGCCCATCGTGAAGGTCATCCACAACGCCAGCGTCACCAGCGCCCCGAACGCCAGCCAGGTATGGCCGGGCTGTCTGCGCCTGGGCGCGGCGCGGAACAGCACCGAGGTCGAGGCGAGCGCCAGCAGGAAGCCGACGGGCCAGCGCGTCAGGTCGAAGGCGCCGCGCAGGCCCGGACCCCAGTGGTACACGCTCGCCAGCGCGTCGCCGATGGCCGCGCCGCCGACCATGGCGACGAACCCGGCCACCATGAGGGCTCCGGCGGTCAGCGCCAGGACGATCGCCCTGCCGTACTTGCGGTGGAAGGGCCGGTCGCGCTCCATCCCGTAGATGCGGTTGGCGCCCCGCTCGACCTGGGCCATCGTGCTGGTCAGCGAGGCCAGCGCGGTGCCGAGGCCGAGCCAGAGCGCCACCGCGTCGCGGGTGCGCGCACCCTGGTTGAGGACCTCGAGCACCGCCGCCCCGCCCTCGCCAGGGGCCAGGTTGCTCAGCGCCTGCTGCAGCACCTGGCCGAGGTGCTCCTGATGGGCCACGGAGGCGAGGCCGACCAGCGCGATCGTGCCGGGGATGATCGACAGGCACAGCTGGAAGGCCAGGGCACGCGAATGGCTCATGCCGTCGCCGTAGCGGAAACGCACGAACGAGTCATGGGCGAGGCGGCGCATGCCGTACTGCTTGAGGGTCGTCCACGCGTCGTCGGCGGAAAGCTCCATCGTGCGCGTCTGGGGGACGAGGGTTGCGGATCCCACGGGGTAAAGCTACCCATCCCCGACCGAACGTTACATTCCGGGTTGCAGGGCACCGCCGCGTGGTGGAGGTCCAGTGGGTGTCGCGTTGATCCTTGACGGGCCGCGCGATGCCCGTGACGACAGCCGATCGCGCCGATGCTCGTTCCTCGACGAAGTCTGCGCCGCGCCCCAGGCGGGGCCTCTGGTCGTGAACCCCATCGGGCAAGGGCCGGCGCGGGACCGCAGGCCGTAAGTGCGAAAAGTAGGATAAGTAGGTAAAGTTCTACCAAGCACACCGAGAGGGCGGAGCGCATGGCAGGGAAGATGATCGAGGGGCCGGACGGCCGTTACATCGTGGGTACCGTGAAGATCGGCGAGAAGGGGCAGATCGTCATCCCGAAGGATGCGCGCGACCTGCTCGGCCTCCAACCGGGCGACACCCTTCTCGTGCTCGTGGACCGCAAGCAGGGCATCGCGCTGGTCGACAACGAGAGGTTCCGGAACTTCGCGACGGGTGTCCTCGCCGTGCAGGAGGAGGCGCCCACCGATCCCGGCCAGGAGAATGACCGGTGACCGGTTACCGCAACCCCTTCGAGGGGCGGCGTGAACCGTTGCCGTCCGAGCTGGCCAGGGCCGGCTTCCGCCAGGAGTTCGCCGAGTTCGACGGCGTGCTCATCAGCTACGTCCGCGGCCCCGAAGTGGGCGTGCCCCTGCTCCTCGTCCCCGGCCAGATGAGCTTGTGGAGCAGTTACCGCCTGGTCATGCCGAAGCTCGCGCGTCGGTTCACGGTGTACGCCATCGATGTCCGAGGGCACGGGAACTCCTCCTGGACGCCAGGGGACTACTCATGGGACTCCGCGGGCACGGACGTGGCGCACCTCCTGCGGCAGGTCGTCGGGAGACCCGCGATCGTCAGCGGGAACTCCTCCGGCGGCGTCCTCGCCCTGTGGTGTGCCGCCCGTGTCCCGGAACAGGTCGCGGCGATCGTCCTGGAGGACCCGCCGATCTTCTCGGCCGAGCTGCCGCGCTTCCGTGACCGGGACCGCTGGGTCCACAGCAGCCTCGCTCACGCCGTACAGGTGCTCGGTGACCTCGATCATCGGCGTGTGGCCGACATCCTTCGCCAGGAGATCCCCGTCTCCGAGACCAGGACCGTCCGGATGCCGGATCGCTTCATCGACTTCCTCGACCGCCTGGTGACCCGTCACCGGCGGCAGCACCCCGGCCGCCCGGCCGGTCTCGGCGTTCGGTGGCTCCCACGGTCGCTGGACGAGCCGATCCGGGCGGCGTCGATGTTCGACCCCGACTTCGCCAGGGCGTTCGTCGACGGCCGCTTCTACGGAGACTTCTCGCACGAGGCCGCCCTACGGACGACGACCGCCCCCGTCCTGCTGTTGCACGCCAACTGGAACCGGTACGAGAGGTACGGACTCGTCGGCGCCATGGACGATGACGACGCCCGCAGGGTACGTGAGCTCGTCCCTCAGACCGTTTACCGCCGGATCGACGCCAGGCATGTCATCCACGACGACAAACCTCGCGAGTTCATCGCCGCGGTGACCGCTTTCGCCGACACACTCGGGTCCCCTCCCATGCATTGACGGCAGCGCTTCACGCAGCCGGCGGAATCCGCCGCGTGGTGAACCGCCTGCGCGAGCGAGAGCACACCGCCGGCCTGAAGGTCCACGTTCCCCACAGGCGCGCGGTTGGGGGTCGAAGAGGTACCCCGCCGAGTTCTCGCGGGTCGGTCAAATGCCAGGCAAATGTCCTTTTGACTGTCAGAGCACTTCTCTCCGAACGGGCAGGGCCACCCTGAAGAGGAGAGCCATCATGAACTTCCTAGAGACGGCCAGGCCGTACGTCCTGTCGATATTCCGCATCGTCGTCGGACTGCTCTTCGCCTGCCACGGCGCAGCCAAGCTGTTCGGCGTGCTCGGCGGCGAGGCGGTCCCCGTCGGCGTCTGGCCACAGTGGTACGCGGGCATCATCGAGTTCGTCGGAGGAGGTCTCGTCCTTCTCGGCCTCGCCACTCGAATCGCGGCGTTGGTCTGCTCGGGTGAGATGGCCTACGCGTACTTCGTCGTCCATCAGCCGAAAGCCCTGTGGCCGCTGCAGAACGAGGGCGAACTGGCCGCCGTCTACTCCTGGTCGTTCCTGCTGATCGCGGTGCTGGGTCCAGGGATATGGGCGCTCGACACGTTGCTGGGCCGTGCCCGCAAACGAGCTCCGGCCAGGAACTGAACCATTCGAGTTCATCTTCCCATGGAGGGAAGGCGGTCGAGCGTGATCGCGAAGTGGTCGGCGTAGGCGGGAAGGAGGTCGCCTTCCTGCAGCACGCGTTCGGTGCGCTCGCCTGACGCGGTGTGGATCAGCTTCCTTCCGCTGATCGTGATCCGGCCCTCGCCCGTGCGCATCGAGCAGACCGGCGATCTGGTGAAGTGCGACTTCGGAGAGGTCGCCTGCCACCAGCACATCGGGACGAAGTCCGCCAGCTCGTACGGCCGGGCGGTCAGCCGGTAAGCCTGGTCGCCGTTGTGCACGACGTCGAGGTCCCCGTGGCCACTGGGAGCGGGCCCGATCTGAACCACACCGGCGTCGTCCTTCTGCTCCGCGCGCTCGTCGAGGCGCAGCGGCCCGTCGGCGAAATCCCCGAAGCCGACGTCGACCAGCCACGGCTCGTCAAGATCGACGCGCAGCGCCAGGTGGTCGAACAGCGGGCCCGGTCGACTGCCCTTGAAGACCCGTGCGGCCAGCAGCGTCACCCGGTAGCCGAGGGCGGCCAGCAACTCGGCGAACAACCCGTTCAACTCGTAGCAGAAGCCACCGCGGCGGCGCTCGACGATCTTGTCGAAGAGCGCCTCGGACTCGAGCGAGATCGGCTCGCCGAGATGGATGCTCAGATTCTCGAACGGCACGGCCTTCAGATGCGCGAGTTGCAGGACCCGCAGGCTCTGCGCGTCCGGCGCCGCGGGCCGAGCCACGCCGAGCCTGTCCAGATAGCCGGTGATTCGCGACTCGTTCATCGATACTCCTGAAGCGTGGCGACCCCTGGACTCATCCGTGGCGTCGAGGCGGCGACGACGGCTCGGCGGCGGACGGCGCGCTCGGCGCGGTTCCCGCCGTCGACGATCCGGATCATGACCTTGGCCACGCGGCCGGCGAACGCGGCGCGCCCCACCTCGGCAGGTCGGAGAAGCGCTCGACCATCTCGCCGCCCCAACGGTCGATGGTCTCCTCCATGAACGTCATCCGTGATCGCCCCGCAACTGCCGCCGCCGGAACGCGCATACCGCAGCTTGATGAATCATAAGCTCTCCGGCTCACGCAGAGCCGTCTGGCACCCGCAGGGACTCTCGGTCGTCCGCCCCTCCCCCTGACGGCTCCAGGCGATCACGATCACGCACCGCCTGAGGAGAGCCGGTCCGGAGATCCTGTCGCAGTATCTGGTCGGCGGTCTTGGTCCATGTGAAGGGCCGGGCGTTGTCGTTCCAGCCTGGGTTTCTCATCCACCACGAACACCGCCGCGTTGGTCGGCGGGGCCAGATACAACCCGACCACATCCCGGATCTTGTCTATCAGCAGCGGGTCGGGCGAAATCTTGAAGTTCTCGCTGCGCCACGGCTGCAGGCCGAATGTCCGCTAGATCCGCAGCACGCTGGTGGGCGCCCTGCGCCGTCATCCGACGCTTGGCCCAGCTCTCCAACCTCAAGCGCTCAGCCTCGGACAGCGTGGCCCATGCCTCCAGCAGACTGGGGCCTAACAGCCCCCGTCACTATCGGACCCCCATCAGAAACCGGCTCACCACGGCGACGCCGAGGAACGCAGGACCGCCGTGCACGAGCCCCGTACGGTCCGCTCCAGCTCGCGCGGTCATGGACAGATCCTTCGGTACGGCTCGCCTGACGGGTATTGGTCCCATTCCTGCCTGTTGAGCGATCGGCCCGCCATCGCGCAGGTCGCCGAAACCAGATCCGAGGGCAGGGCGACATCCCACAACCGGACCGTCATGTCCCCGCTGGAGGTGGCCAAGGTCCCGCCGTCAGGACTGAACGCCACCGAGTGGACGGCATGGGTATGGCCGGTGAGAGGAGCACCGATCTGCTTGCGGACGGCGACGTCCCACAACCGGACCGTCATGTCCCCGCTGGAGGTGGCCAAGGTCCCGCCGTCAGGACTGAACGCCACCGAGTGAACGGTATCGGCGTGGCCGGTGAGAGGAGCACCGATCTGCTTGCGAGCGGCGAGGTCCCACAATCGGACCGTCTCGTCGGCGCCGCCCGTGGCCAGGGTCTTGCCGTCGGGGCTGAACGCCACCGACACGGCGCCGCTGCTGTGGCCGGTGAGGTCGCTGCCGATCTGCTTGCGGCTGGCGACATCCCACAGCCGGACCGTTGTGTCGTTGCCGACGGTGGCGAAAGTCCTGCCGTCGGGACTGAACGCCACCGCGTGGACGGTATCGGCGTGGCCGGTGAGAGGAGCACCGATCTGCTTGCGGCTGGCGACATCCCACAGCCGGACCGTTGCGTCGGCACCGCCAGTGATCAGCCTCTTGCCATCGGGGCTGAACGCCACCGACATGACGAAGCCGCTGTGGCCGGTGAGGTCGCTGCCGATCTGTTCGCGGGTGGCGACGTTCCACAGCCGGGCCGTCTCGTCGGCGCTCGCGGTAGCCAGGGTCCTGCCGTCAGGACTGAACGCCGCCACCTTGACGTGTTTGAAGGGCATTGGAGTGGCGGGGTGGGTGCGGCCGATGAGGGAGGCGCCGATCTGCGCCCGACTGGCGACGTCCCACAGCCGGGCCGTCTCGTCGTCGCTGGCGGTCGCCAGGGTCAGCCCATCGGGGCTGAACGCCACCGAGCTGACGTCATCGGTGTGGCCGGTGAGGGGGGCGCCGATCTGCGCGCGACCTGCCCTCCACAGCCGGGCCGTGTTGTCACTGCCGGCAGTGACCAGACTCGTGCCGTCAGGGCTGAACGCCACCGACCGGACGATGTCGCGGTGGCCGACGAGAGCGGCGCCGATCTGCTCGCGACTTTCGACATCCCACAACCTGGTCGTCCAATCGCCGCCGGCGATGGCCAGGGTCCTGCCGTCGGGACTGAACGCCACCGACGTGATGAGTTCGGTGTGACGGGCCAGGACGACCTGTTCGCGCGTGGCGACATCCCACAACCAGACCGTCTCGTCGCTGCCGCCGGTGGCCAGAGTCCGGCCATCAGGGCTGAACGCCACCGTCTGGACGAATCCGCGAGTAGTGAGGGGTGCACCGATCCGCCTGCGGCCGGCGAGGTCCCAGAGATGGATGTGGTCGCTGCCGGTGGCCAGGGTCCTGCCGTCGGGACTGAACGCCACCGAGTGGACGACGCCGGCGTGGCCGGTGAGGGGTGCGCCGATCTGCTCGCGGGTGGCGACGTCCCACAGTCGGACCGTCTTGTCGGTGCTCGCGGTCGCCAGGGTCCGCCCATCGGGACTGAACGCCACCGACGTGACGGGTTTGGTATGACCGGTCAGGACGACCTGTTCGCGGGTGGCGAGGTCCCACAGGTGGGCCGTGTCGTCGCCGCCGCCGGTGGCCAGGGTTGTGCCGTCGGGGCTGAATGCCAGCGAGAAGATCATTCCGTGGCCGGGGAGAGGGGCGCCTATCTGTTCGTGGGTGGCGACGTCCCACAGCCTGGCCGTCTTGTCGGTGCCGGCGGTGGCCACGATCCGGCCGTCAGGACTGAACGCCACCGACTCGACCGAGCTGGTGTGGCCCGCGAGAACGCCGCGATTGGGTGACATCAACGCGTTGATCATGGCGTACCGGGCTTCGGCGGTGTGCGAGAAGGCCCAGGCGGTGGCTGCCAGCCGGCCGGCGACGACGCTGTCGGTGTCCACCACTCTTTCGCTTTCTCCGGCGAATTGCCGTGACAGGGCCTGCGCGCGTTCCCGTTCTGCGGTTCGCCGTTGGGCGGCTGCGGTCTCGGCTGATCTGATGGCGGCCACGGCGGCGACGGAGGCGATGAGCGTCAGGACGGTCAGCGCCGCGACGCCGAGCCGCGCCCAGCGTCTCCGCCGGGACGCGGTTTCCTGGGCTTGCGCGGCCGCCCGGCCGCCGGCGGTGAGGAACTCCTCGGCGAGCCGGTGCAGCGGCGGGTACCGTCCGGGAACGCCCTGCCACCTGCTCCAGGCCTGCTGAACCGCGTCCAGGCGGGTGCCCTGGTAAAGGAACGACGGATCCTTGCCGTTGCGGTTCCACTCCTCGGCGTCATCCAGCAGCTGGCTGTACAGCACCTGCCCCGCCTGATCCTCCTGCAGCCAGCCGCGCAGCCGTGGCCAGGCCTGGAGCAGGCAGTCATGGGCGATCTCGGCGGTCACATCGCCCAGCACGACCAGCCGTCTGGCGGCGAAGGCCTCCAGGACGGCGTCCACGTCGCCCGTGTGATCGCCCTGGTCGTACAGCTCGGCCCTGGCGATCCGACGGCGGGCCAGTTGCCCGTCGCGGGTCACCACCGTCATCCGGCGGAACAGCCGACGGGCGATCAGCCGCCGTTCGGAGGTCAGCGCGTCATAGACGCCGTCCGCGCTGACCTGGACCGCCCGGGCGACTCCACCGCCGCGGCCGTAACCGCCGATGGTCAACCGCTCGCCTTCACGGTTTTCCCACGTGGCCAGCATCGCCTGGGACAGCAGCGGCAGCGTGCCGGCGGTGTAGCCCTCCTCCGCTCCGTCGCCGAAGCGGGCGGCGGCGCCGAGCTCGTCCAGCACGGCGTTGGCCAGGCCGGTCTCCAGCTCCAGGCCGGCTGCCGCCGCCGGTCCGGTGATGACGCGCAGCAGCTCGGGTCTGGCCATCGGGCCGAGGACGAACTGCCCGTTGCTCATCGCCTCAGCCAGTGCCGGATATGCGGCGCACCGATCAAGGAAATCTGCCCGTACGCCGATGACGACCAGCGCGGCAGGCCCAGTGTCCGGCCCAGGGGTGGTAGCCGCGGCAGCCAGCGCGGCGATGAAATCCTGACGCTGGCCGGTCTCGTCAGCGAGGGTGAAGACCTCCTCGAACTGGTCCACTACGATCACCACCCGGCCCTGCTCCAGACCGGCGGAGGTCAGCATGGCCTGCCTGACCATCAGATGGGCGTTGCGAGGATCTTCGGCGAGGGCACGCCGGACGGTGACCGCGTCCGGCCCGCCCAGCGCGGCCAGGTGAACGGCGAGTTCGTCCAGCGGGGCCCTGGTCGGCGTGAGCAGCAGGCGCGGCCACCGCTGAGAGCCCGGCACCGGCAACAGTCCCCGGGCGACTGCGGGCAGCAGCCCGGCGCGGAGCAACGAGGACTTGCCTACCCCTGAGGCGCCGGTGACCAGCACCACACCCGGCCCGGAGAGCCGCTCGTCCAGCCGGCTCACCAGGCCGACAGTCGCCTGCTCGCGCCCGTAGAAGATGTGGCTGTGGTCGGCCTGGAAAGCGAGCAGTCCCCGGTACGGGCTGCCGTGCGCCCACCGGACCCCGCCGTCGGCCTCGTCACCGGCAGCGTCCAGACGAGCACGCCTGAGCGCGGCCAGTTCCTCGCGGATCAGCATCAGCTGGGTGGACTGCTCGCGCATCCGTTCACGGTCATGGCGGTGTTCGGCGTCCTGGCGATGCAGGCTGTACTGGATCTGGCCGGCGGCCCGGTCGATGCCGGCCAGCAGGAAGGAGAACTCGGCGAACTCGGTGCTCAGCGTGTCGAACGCGACGGCGAGCTGAGTCTGCAGAACCCGGTTCCCGCTGTCGATCGCCACCTCCAAGGCGATTCCGGCTGCGTCGATGTCGCGCAGCACCTGGGCGATCTCGACCCGGAGCCGGCGGGCGCGGGCGGTGTCGGTCTCCAGCATCTGCTCGATCCGCGCCGCAAGCTCGGTCTCCACCTGGCCGGGTTCGGGCGCGCCGTTGCCGGTACGGCGGCGCAGCGCGTCCACCGCGTTGCTGATCATTTCGCTGAGGATGTTGGTCCCCACGCCGGCCGTCACGCCGAGAGCTGCCAGCGCCACCCCGCCCGGAGACGCCAGGGCCAGCGGGATCAGGGCGCCGGCGGACAGCACGGAAAGCACTGCCGGAGGGGTCAGCTTCAGCGCGCCGGACGCCGCCAGCCGCGCCACCGCCGCCGCCACCCCGGACCGTGCCTCCTGGCGCGGCCCGCGGCCCTGATCACCCCGCGGATCCTCGATCTCGGCCGCCATGATGGTCACCAAATCCGCTCAGGCACGCAATTCCTGGTATCCAGTTATCTCGGAAACAGCAGCTTTCGCTACAGCCGGACGCCGGAGGAGCAGATGAAGACCCCTGGAGGTGCGTCCCAGGCTTTCGCGGACAGCCCCGCGGAGCTGGAAGAGTGCGGCAAATTGGAGCGGACGACGCCGCTTGCTCACTCCATGTTGGTGTGTCTGGCGCGCATCGCCTCGCCCGTGGCGCCGGTCAGCCTCCTGAGCTTCAACACCATCACCTCGAACAGCACGAACAGCGCGCCCTCGTAGACCGAACCCATCGGCAGGACGGAGACCCGCCCTTCGCCCTGATCGCTGGCCATGGTCTGCGCCGGGATCACGAGCACGAAGTCGGCCAGCCTTGCCGCGCTGCTCGCAGGCTCAGCCGTCAGCAGAAGGTTTGTCGTGCCCGCCGCTCTCGCCGTCTGCATCAGCGCCAGCACCGTGGATGTTTCGCCGGGACCGGAGGTGACGAGGAGGACATCGCCGCGTCCCAGCGCCGGCATGGTCACGTCGCCGACCACCCCCACCGGCAGGCCGAGGTGGAACAGGCGCATCGCGAAGCCCTTGATCTGCAGCGCCTCCCTGCCGCAGCCATAGACCCCGATCCTTCTCGCGTCAGCGATGGCCCGGCAGGCCGCGTCGATCAGCCTGTCGTCCACCTTCGCAAGCGCGGCGCCCAGCTCGTCGAGCGCGGCGCGAATGAGGTTGTCGCTCATGGCAGCTCCGCCATCAGGCCCTTGGTCCTGCGATAGTGATTCTTGGATACCCGGCGCTGTCGCTCATAGACGGCATGGTTCTGATCGGCCACAAGCGCACGCTCTTCAGGCTTTCACCGAAGGATGTCCTTCTCCGTCACCGTCGGAGCATGACGACGACCCGTGGCCGGAGACTCAAGCGGTGCGGCGCTGTCCCATGCGGGCCGATGCCGAGCCGTGGACGGGTTGAGGAGAGGCTCGGGAACCTTCTCGTCATGCCCGCCGGAGTCAGCTGGGCCTCTTGCCGAGCCTCTTGCCGATGACCTTGTCGCCGAACGTGACCGTCCAGTGAGTCTTGTCGCCGTTGACCGCCCGCCCGACACCGAACGACTTCAGGCCGGGGTCGAGCAGGATGTCGCGGTGACGGAGGCCGAGCTTGGGTGACTCCACCGTCCACCAGTGCATCGCGTCGGCGGGCCGGCCCGAACCGCCCCACCCGTAGTAGTTGATCTCACTGACCCGGCTGAGGCCCGTGACCCCGCACTGCGTCAGCCGCGTGGGGATGTCGCGGCCCAGCGTGTCGACGTGATCCTTGGGCGAGTGCCCGCGCGCCGCGCTGTCATGGCTCGCCCAGGCCGCGGCGCGCTGCAGGCTCGTCGCGGAGACCAGCTTCGGCACTCCGTTCGCGGCACGGAACCGGTTGATCTGCGCGTGGAGTTCACTCTCGACCTGGTCCAGGTACAACGCCCGCAGGTCCTGCAGAGAGTCGGTGCTCATCCTGCAGTTCGTGATCGGTGCGGCCGCCTGCGCAGGGCCGGCGACCAGAACGCCGACGCCGAGGGCGATCGCTGGGGCGAGAACCGTGATCCGGGTCCTCCGGTGGCGCTGCTTCATGTCTACCTCGCTGCTGTGCTCGGCTGTCGCTGATGACACTGTGCGGCCGTTCACCTGCAGTGCGCCTACTCCCCGCTTGCACGGACGGCACGGCCGGGGCGTCCTCCGACATCGCCGTTTCGCAGAGGATCCAGAAAGCGGCCAAGACCCCCCATCGTCGCCGCTTCGCTCCAGAAAGCGGTCGAGGTGTCCCCATCGTTACTGCTTCACCGAGGGTCCAGAAAGCGGAAGGGCCATCCCGCCGTGGCGGGATGGCCCTGTTGTGATTTGTTAGGCGTCGGCCTCGCAGGAGGTCTCCGCCTCCGCGTCGCAGAGATCGGTCCCGGCTCCGCCGAAGACCTGGTCGAAACCGCCGTCGTTGCCGAGAAGGATGTCACTTCCTCCGTTGCCGTTGATGATGTCGTTGTCGCCGTCCCCGGAGACGAAGTCGCGGGCCGAGCCGCCGGAGAAGACGTCGCCGCCAGGACCGAGGAAGCCCCTCAACGGCAGCGTGGTGTTGTTGCGCACCGTGTCGGCTCCGCCCTGCGTGTTGACGAGGATGTTGGTGATCCCCGCGCTGTTGCAGCGGACGGTGTTGGCGTCGAGATTCGCGCAGGTGAAGCTGCCGGCGAGGAGGGTGTCCTTGAAGTTCCTGACAACCAGGAACCCTCCCTCCACGCTGATGTTGATCTCGTCGCCGATGTTGCTCGAGTTCACCGAGAGCTTCCCGCTGATCGCCACCACATTGGTGGCGGCCATGGCGGGTGTGGCGCCGACGGCCGCGAGCGGGATGGCGAGCAGTGCCCCCGTCGCCAACGCGCGTAGACCGGTCCTGCGCCCGAGGTTGAGCTTCACTTCTACTCCTCTGAGTTATGGGCCCCCTGTCACGAAGTGGAGTACATCGCGATTCCCGCCGACGGTGTGCGTACGAATGCACACAGCGAAGCGGTCCTTTTACCGGTTGACTCGCTCCCGCAGGTCGGGGCGGCTCCGGGCGATGGAGCACCGGATGGGCGGTACGGCGTGCCCAGCCGCTGTCAGCCGGCCGTACGGTCGGCCTGACGACGCGTTGACCGGTGGCGCCCGGTCCCTTCTACGCCTGAGCTGACCCTCTGGCCCTGCTCTCCCTGGCCACCCGCTCACTCCCGAGAGGACGAAATGACCGAAGACGTATACCGCACCATCGCCGAAGGCGACGGCTGGCAGATCACCATCGACCCCACCGAGGGCGGCTTCATCGTCCAGTACTGGGAAAGCCAGGCGTGCCTCGTGATGGACACACAAGGCAACTGGACTGACGCCACCCCTGAACGACTCGCCGGCTCTGAGCGAGGCGCGTTCATCTGGGCCGATGAGAACGAAGCGATCGCGGCCGCCACGCGCGACGACTCCTCGTCCGCCTCCCGGGACAAGGTGGGCTGACCCGTGGGCCCCGCCGGGCCCGCGATGAACGCCACGCCGACCACCTCGGCCTGCCCCGTGTGCAGCGCGCCGATCGCGCAGGCCCGCACCGGCCGCCCCGTCCGCTCCTGCGGAACGCCCTGCCGCCAAGCCCGCCGGCGACGGGGCCCGATTGGCCACCAGCGGACGCCCTGGGCTGAGCCTGGTCAGGCCCGGTCGATCCAGGCCAGCAGGGCGTGGCGCTCGTGCGGCATACGGCACCGGCCGCGCCTCACTCCCGGACCCGGCCATCGCGCCGGGCATGGGGGCAGGGGTGTCCAATAGCTGACGGGCCATGGAAACGCGTGAAGATCGGGCTAATAATCGACGCGTACGGCGATGCAGAACCCCTGTCTCACCGCTCCTCCGAGGCGCCTGATCACGTCAGTCGGCAACGTCGAAAGGCAGAAGATGCGTTCGTGGAAACGTGCTGCGGCGGTGCTCTCCGCAGCAGCCCTGATGTCCCTCCCTGCCCTACCGGCCGAAGCCACCACGACCTTCACCTTCAGCAACCTGCACAGCGGCAAGTGCCTGGAGGTGGCGTACGCCAGCACCGCGAACCTCGCGGACGTCGGCCAGTACACGTGCCACAGCCTGAGCAACCAGAAGTGGTACATACAGTCGGCCGGCGGAGGATGGCAGGCCCTGATCAACGTCAACAGCGGGAAGTGCCTGGACGTGCTCGACTGGAGCACAGCCGACTTCGCGACCGTCACCCAGGACACCTGCGACGGCGGAGCCAACCAGAAGTGGGAGCTCGTCCAGGTCGTGATCGGTCCCGGGCAGCCGAGCAACAGGATGATGCTGCGCAACCAGAACAGCGGCAAGTGCCTGGAGATCCTCAACTACAGCACCGCAGACTTCGGTGAGGCAGTCCAGTACAGCTGCTACGAGGGCGCCAACCAGGTGTGGGTGTCGCCGCAGTGGTGGTGGCCCACCTGATCCCCACCGCTCCCGACCGCACCTGATCGGGTGCCACCGGAATACGGCAGAAACTGGCCGCGGTGCGGCGGTGAGATCTGCTGGGTCGGCGAGATCCGGGTGCGCGCGCGGATCGCGCCTGCCGCGCCGACCCAGCAGCGAGCTGGGCGGCCTGCTGTCCCTGTGCCTCGAAATCCCACCTCACCCATGGAGCAAGAAGATCAAGACGAACGGCTGAACCCGTCGCGGGGAACCTGTGGGGCTGCGAGAGGCGTGGAGGGCTGGGGTCGGGAACCGCTTAGCAGGAGGATGCCGGCGATTATTACTGCCGAGGCGGTGGCGCCGTGCACACCGAAGGCGATCGCGGGCGCTCCGCCGGAGAGCAGCACGATGAACATGTCGCCTATGGGGGTGAGCGCCATCGCCAGCATGACCCACCCCAGGACGCGACGGTTCCCGGTCGCGAGGACCGCGAGGATCACCAGGCCGGACACCACATCCCGGACTCCTTTGACGGCGAGGAATCCCGCACCCTCGCCACGTGGCCAACTCGGCAAGCCGAAGTCGGGCGCCATGGACTGGGGAGCCAGCAGATAACTCACCCCGATGTAGCCGATGAAGAGGGCGCCGACGACAGCGAGAACGGTACCGATCGAGGTGCGAGAGGGCGGCTTCGCGGACATTGAAAATCTCCTTCAACACTGGTGGGCATCAGGACGCCTGGCGGTCGCGTGTCCAGGCGGGGCTGTCGAGGAAGTGGTTGTCGTACACGTCCTGGGAGGCCAGCAGTTCCTCGAGCGTGGCCGCGCCCCTGCGGAGGCGGTCGAGCAGGCGGAAGTACTCAAAACGCTGGATACCGGGGGCGACGACGATGAGGAGGTCGGCGGTGTGGCCGGGGGCGGCGGCGAAGGCGTGAGGTGTCAGCGGGGGCACGGCTGCCACGTCACCCGCCGCCAGCGTCACGACCTCCTCGCCGGACAGGAGGCGGGCCTTGCCCTCCAAGACGTAGAACAGCTCGGTCGACGTGGCATGGTGGTGGGGTACAGCGCCGTCCGCGCCTTCGGCGAGCGTCATCCTGATGGTGCTCAGCGCACCGCCGGTGTCGTTGGAGTCGAGCAGCAGCCGTCCCGTGGCCGTGGGCGAGATGATGGTCTCGGCGTCGACCGCGCGGACAACGGCGGTTTCCACGATCATTGACATGTCAGGTTCCTTTCCAGCGCGGAGGACACGAGCCGCTCTGCGTAGGCCCGGTCGACCGGCGCGCCTGTGATCATTACTCGGTAGTAGAGGGCGCCGGCCAGTTGGTCGAACAGCGCCTCGGCGTCAAGGTCCGCGCGCAGCTCGCCGCGCACGCGCGCCTGTTCGATCAGGGCGAGCGCGAGGGCGTTGCGCCTGGCGTACTGCTCGCGAGTCAGCTGGCCGATGTCCTCGTGCCTGGCCGCAGCCGCCACCAGTTCGCCGACCACCCCCGCCGATGAGCCCTTCTGGCCGCCTGCCGCGCGCATGCGGTTGAGCCCGACGGCGATCTTCTCCAGGTAGTTGACGAGGTCGACCCGGATGTCGCCGGTATCGGTGATCTCGTCGTCCGCCTGCAACCGCGCCACCACCGCGACGGCCAGGTGATCCTTGGTCGGCCAGCGGCGGTACAGCGTGGTCTTGGCCACGCCTACCCGCTCGGCCACCTCATCGATGGACAGACTGGCATAGCCACGCTCGAAGATCAGGGCGGCGGCGATTCGCAGCACCCGCTCGTCCACCTGCGTGTCACGCGGTCGTCCGCGAGGCACCATCACGAACCTCCCCTATTCCGCAACTCTTGTAGCGAAATAAAAGGTACTCTGTGTAAGCGAATTACGCAACACTGGTTTCGTAATTGTGGGATAGCCGAACGTGCACTCCCCGGCTGCCGCGCCGCTCGAGGTATCGACCTCGTCGAGGTCGCGCTGCAGGCCCCCGGTCGACGGACGTTCGCAACCGGACATACGGTTCTGGCACCGCGCCCACGCCCACTTCGCCGGCCTGGGCATCACCCGCAAACGCACCCGTCCCTACCGGCCCCAGACCAACGGCGAAGTCGAACGCTTCCGCCGCACCCTGGCCGACGAATGGGCCTAGGTCCCGATATATCGTGCGCGAAGTCGGAGGTGATCACGGTGCATCCGGTCTTGTGACAGCCCCAGCCCGGGGCGTCACGGAGCCGAAAGGTGACCGTATGAGCAAGACCGACAAGACCCGGCCCTGGTGGGTGGGGATGGCCGAAGCGCCGATGGTGAACTGCCGGCCCGTGCATGATCACCGGTTCGGGCCGTGCACGCTGCCGGAGGGGATCACCACCGACAGCGCGTCCCTGAACCGCTGCGGTAGGAGCGGCTGTTACTGGGGCGCCACCGACTATTACCTGTTCGATTGCGGCAGCCTCAGTGGTGGCCGGGAGTGGTACCACTTCCGACGCGAAGAGCGTCGCCGCAGCCGTCACCAGGCGCGCCGCGAGCTGCGCGCCTACAACGGCGAAGACTGAAAGAGAGGGCAGGTCCCGGATATCAGTGGGCCCTGCCCTTCACCGTCCGCCAGCCGATCAATGCCTCAAGTCCCCTGACAAAGGTCTACGGCTGCCTCAGCATCGATGGCAATGCCTCGGCTTCACTGGCGACATGGCCGAGGCCAACGAGATCCTCACCGGCCCCTCCGGCCGCGGCGTGCTGTTCGGCCTGGCCCGTTCGGGCGGGTGTTCCTGCAACCCCTCGCCATGGTCGCCGAGTTCGAGGCGGCAGCACGACGCCCTCGACCCCATCTGCTGGAAGGTCTTCGAGGGGAAGATCAGCGGCAAGCTCGCCACCGACGACCGCCCCGACCTGTTGAGCGCGCTGTCTGTATCCGCGACGGCGACCTGCTGACCGTCCAGGAGACGGACCGGCTTGGCCGCGATCTCCTGGAAGGGCTGATCGTGCCGGCGGCCCGCACCTGCGGCCCGAAGGCGTTCACCGTGGCGGCGCTCGCCCGACGCCTCGCTGATCGCACGCAACCGACGACGAGCTGGACGTCGCCACTGTGCTAGGCCTGGGGATCAGGTCGAGTCGGGTAGCCCCTCAGTCCTCGGGGTCGCGCAAGCCAACGCAGTCAAAGGCCCAAAAGGCCTCAGAGTAGACGAAGGTGCCCGTCATCCACGGCTCGTGAGCGGACAACCGGGCGACCTGGAACGCGGCTTCAGGGATACGCAGCGACGGCGAACGGAAGCCCACCGCGCTGGCACCCTCGAATCCGCGCGTGCCGTAGTAACGTGGCGAACCCTCCAGGAATACCAACGGCACACCCTGGCTGTCGGCCGCCTCGAGGGCGTACGCGATGAGCTGAGTACCGATCCCCTGATGCTGGAACTCCGGGACCACGCCCAGCGGTGACAGGGACAGGACGTCCACGATCCGGCGCGGAGCGTCCAACCGCGTCGCGCTCAGCAGGACATGCCCCACAACCCGGTCATCAACGGTAGCGACGAAGGACATCGGCGCCAACGCAGCCTCCGCAACGCGAAGTGCCTCCACGAGCCCGGGAACCCGCTCACTGTCACCGAAGGCGCGCGTATGAACCTCGCGCACATCTCGGTGATCGTCAGCGGTCTCTTGCCGGATCACCAGCCCGACACCATCGGGAGTGATCCGGGAGCCTTCAGGCGCATCGTGTGACGTCATGCCGCGAGGGTAGATCGCGGGGCGGCTCGTGCGCGAGGCGATTACGCACCAGGTCGTAAGCCCACGCAGACGACAGCGGTCCCGAAGGCGGGAGTTCCCCTCGGCGCTACCAGCCATCCCGCGACCACCCGCATCAGAACGGCCAGTCACGATAAGAGGCGTCCGCCGGGCTCCTTAACGTGACTGGCCGTTCGGTTGCTGCTCAAGCCCCGCATCTAGGCTGCTGAAGCGGTTCGTTCAGGGGGTCGAGGAGCGGCGGTCCACGAAATCCTGTTCTGAGCCATCCACCGCACAGACGAGCGGGTCCTGCTGCTGACCGGCGACAACCTCGACCGCCAGGACGGCGAGGTCAGAGGTGCGGAGTGGTCCGGTTCCCCGCCTCTTCAGTGTTCGCGGAGGCCGCAGTCGGCCGGGTAGAGGGTGGAGCCCTCGGGAACGGCGTCGTAAGGACAGCCCCTTCCCCGCTCCGAGCGACCCCCCGTTCGGGCCCCGAACAGCACTGACTCCCGATATTTACGGATAAATACTGATATGAGTGATCTTTGGGCCTCGGGCGATTATGATCATGGTGATGGCGAAGGCGGTCCCCCGCCACGCCCGGAACGGCCCTACCCCCCACCCTGAAGGGATGCCTCATGCCCACCAAGCTCACCAGACTGGCTGCGACGTCATTCGCTGCGCTCACCCTGGCAGGAACCGCACTGGCGACGCCCGCCGCCGCGGCCACCGGCTCCACCGCGTCGAGCACCTCGGTCGCGTCCACCTGGATCAAGTACGGCGACTACTCCACCGAGGCGAAGTGCAAGGCGAAGGGCGCGGAACTACGACGGAACGGGACGTACCTTTCGTACTACTGCGAGTACACGGGTTTCTTCACGCTGATGGTCCTGACCAGGTAACCAGCTGAAACCCGCGGCCCGGACGGCCACCTCCGGGTCGCGGCCCACCTGCGGCACACGATGTACGCGGCCCGCCGCGACGCCCTCCCGCACACGCTCGACCGGCACGCCCCAGCTGTCGCGATCAGCCGCCTGGCGGACGGCCGGCACGCCATCACCGGTCTCTCCGCCGACCACCGCTCCCCCACGAGCACCGCCGTACCTCCACGGCGACTCCCACGGAGGAGAACCGCACCCCGCCGACCGGATGCCGGCTGAGCCACCGATCACGTCGGGCCGGCCCGAACACGGCGGGACAACAGCTCGTTTCGCCATGAGTGGCGTGTCCTGCAGCTGACCCTCGAGACCGCGTCCCTGCCCCGCGAACGGGCCGAGCTCGTGTCGCCACCGAGCCGCCGGACCGTGGAGCGCACCGTGTCGTGCGGAACGTGCACGGGCCATCCTCCCTGACGAGCACGGTGGGGGCGAAGGAACCGGAGCACCGGCCCGTTCGTCATCACCCATGTCGACGACGCCCGCCGGAAGGGGCCCTCATGCGCAGCGCGCTCTTCAACAACCTGGACACCCAACAGGTTCCCGCCAACTTCGCCCTGCAGAACTCCAAGATGCTCCGCGTCCAGCTGCCCCACGAGGTGCTCGCCAGGCAGGGCTCGATGGTCGCCTTCCAGGGGCAGATGGACTTCGACTACGAGGGGGCGGGCGGGGTCGGAAAGCTGTTCAAGAAGATGATGACCGGCGAGGGCGCGCCGCTCATGCGGGTCAGAGGGCAGGGCCTGCTCTTCCTGGCCGACAACGCCGACGACATCCATCTGTTCTACCTCGAGAACGAGGCCCTGACCGTCAACGGCCGCAATCTGCTGGCCTTCGACGCCCCGCTCACCTGGGAGATCAAGCGCGTGCAGGGTGCGGGTGTCGCCGCGGGCGGGCTGTTCAACATGACGATCAAGGGCACCGGCTGGGTCGCGGTCACCGCCCACGGCACCCCCGTGCTTCTCGACACCTCGCAGATGCCGACCTTCGCCGACGGACAGTCCGCCGTGTGCTGGAGCGCCGACCTGCACGTGGGTGTCAACCGCACGATGAAGGCCGGCGCGCTGATCGGCCGTGGCAGCGGTGAGGCCATGCAGCTCGCGTTCCAGGGGCAGGGCTTCGTTCTGGTCCAGGCGAGCGAGGGTCCGCCGGTGGTCCAGGCGCAGTAGCGTCCGGAGGGTGGGCGAACCGCCGTGGCTTCCGTCGTCCCCGCCGGCTCCGAGGCCGGCGGTTGTCCGTTCTCAGGGAAGCGGTTCGAGGAACTCCAGACGGTTGCCGTGCGGGTCTTCGCTGTAGAAGCGACGCATCCCGGGGAAGTCGTCGTCGAAGGCAACGGGGTAACCGGCCTCGCCCAGCCGCCGGGCCCAGTCGTCGAGGTCACGGACCAGGATGCCAGGGTGCGCCTTCCGCGCCGGCCGGAAGTCGGTCTCGACACCGAGGTGCAGCTCGATGCCGTGGCCACGGAACCAGCAGCCGCCACGGGCGGCGAGGACAGGAGGCTTGGGAATCTCCGTCAAGCCGAGCACGCCCGCGTAGAACTCCCGCAGGACGGGCTCGCTGCCGGGGGGACAGGCCAGCTGGATGTGATGCAGCACCCACGACTCCTCACGCATATCTTGATGTGAAGATACCTCGATCGCTCTCATGTCGACGAGATCGGTTCACACGCGCGAGACCGGATCAGATCCTTCGAGAACCGGGCCCGCGTGCTGCCCGGGGCCGAGCGGGGACGATGGGAGTATGCCTAGAAGTGTCGATCAGCCGCGCGAGCCGCGAGCACGCCGCGGAGTGTCCGCCCAGGTAGAGGTGCTGGTGTCCGCGTTGTGCGGCGTGGCGGTCGCTGTCCCCCTCGTCTGGGTCAGCTCTCCGGCGCTGGGCGTGCTGGTGGGCTGGGACACCGCATGCGTGGTCTACATGACCTGGATCTGGACCGGGATCCTACGGCGTGACGCCGCGGAGACCGCGCGGCGGGCGACCACGACCGATCCCGACCGCGCCGTCACCGACATCGTGCTGCTGACCGCGGCCGTCGCGAGCCTGGTCGCGGTCGGGATCGTCATCGTGCGGGCCACGCACAGCCAAGGGGCCGCGGAACTGGTCGGCATCGCGCTGGGCCTGGCCTCGGTCGTCCTGTCCTGGGCGGTGGTCCACACGGTGTTCACCCTGCGGTACGCGCATCTGTACTACGCGGGGCCCGATGGCGGCATCGACTTCAACGGATCGGGCCCGCCCTCCTACAGCGACTTCGCCTACCTGGCGTTCACGATCGGCATGACCTTCCAGGTGTCCGACACCGCGCTTCGCTCCACGCTGATACGTCGTGCCGCCCTGCGCCATGCGCTGCTGTCCTATCTGTTCGGCACGGGCATCCTGGCCACCACGATCAATCTGGTGGCCAGCCTGAGCAGCAGGTAGCGCTGCGCTGCTGAGACGATCGTGGGCCGTTCCGCACGACCTCGACCAGGCCGCACGACCGCCGCGTGCCCCGCCGGGGTCGGTTCGGTGGTCGTCATCCCGGCTCCGACGCCCCGCGCGCCGGCCGCTCCCCCGCGCCGGCCTTCGCAGGCCGCATCCCGAACAGGAAACGAGTCGGCCTGGTCCGCCGCACCAGCAGGTCGTAGGCGAGGACTGTCAGGATGAGCGAGCCGGCCGCGATGACGGCGTACTTGACCGCGATCGGCGCCTCCCATCGCACCACCTGGTAGGCGACGGCGACCACGATGGGCTGGTGCAGCACGTACAGAGGCAGCACGGCCTCGGACAGATAACCGCGCACAGCGCCTGCGCGCGGGGGACGGGTGGCCGGACCGGCGGCTGGACGGGCGGGCGCCCTGTCGAGGAAGCCGAGGATCGCCAGCAGCCAGCACCATCCGGCCGCGCCGTACAGCGCCCGTCCGAGGACGGCGAGCGGCGCGGAGGCCGTGAAGGCGTCGTCTCCCGCGGACAGGAGCACGGGCACCCCGGCCGCGAACAGCGCCAGCCCACACGCGGCGACCAGGCGCAGGTCCCGGCGCACCGCCTGGCGGAAACGCTCATCGGCGGCGAACGCGAAGCCGTAGCAGAAGAAGATCAGGTACGCCCACCGGCTCCACCCGGCGTACTCCTCCTCCAGCCCGAGGATCATGCTGATCAGGGCCAGCGGCAGGGCGGGCAGGAGCACCGCGCCGCGCCTGCGGGTGAGCTCGGCCATCCGCTCCCCGAGGCGTGGAGGCGTCCGCCACCGGGCCGCGAGCGACAGCAGCAGTGAGAACGTCAGCAGGAGGACGAGGAACCACAGGTGCCCGGTCTCGAAGTACTCGCCCTGCAGGACGAAGGGGAACTCGGCGAGGTCCAGCTCGACCTGGAAGAACCGGGGCAGGAACTCCAGGTACGACTCCTGGTGGGCGGGGTCGGCACGCAAGCGCAGCCACTGCGGCACGGGGACGATGGCCACCGTGGCGAACACCAGGGGCACCGCGATCCTGCGTAAGCGCTCCACGGCGTAGCCGGCAGGGCCGCGGCGGCGCAACGAGTGGCGGGCGGCCAGGCCGGCGACGTAGAACAGCAGCGGCATCGCCCACAGCACGCCCAGCACGGTGACGACCATGGTGACGCCGGTGGTCTCGGCGTTCTTGACGTAGAAGTCGTCGCGCGCGTCGAACACCAGCGCCGAGTGGAAGAGCACGAGCCCGGCCACCACCACGACGCGCAGCAGGTCCACATCCGTCCGCCGCTCGGCGGCGGGCGCGGTCTGTGAGGAGGTCACGGTCAGCCGCCGGAGGGGAGGGAGGCGCGCCTGCGGGCCGCGTGGACCGCAGTGACCACGGCCAGCACGACGGCGGGAGCGAGCAGATCCTTGGGCCAGAAGTCCAGGAGGCACGCCTCCGCCACGCTGACCGCGGCCCACACCACGACGTTCACCGCCAGAACCGCACCCCAGACGGCCCACAGCGTCTTCAGCCACCGGGGCGCGCCCCTGCGCACCGGCGGCAGGCTCTGCCGGCGTTCGGCGGGCAGGTCGGCGAGCAGCCCCGCCAGCTCGCCGCGAGTGGTGGCGCCCAGCGCCCGGCCCACCCGGTCGTCGAACTCCTGGAGATCGAGGCAGCCCTCCTCGACGGCCAGCCGCAGCCGCCGGGTGGCGGCCTCGCGATCGTCGTCCGATGCCCGCACGTCGCGGTGCTCGGCCATCTTCTCTACCTCCTGTGGGGGCTACAGGGACGCCTCGCCGGCCTCGCTGGCCAGGAAGCGGTCGATCTCGGCCTGCTCCTCTGCCGTGAGATCGCGTTCCGCGCGCCGCCGCTGCGCCGCCGCCCTCAGGTGGGGGCGGGCCGCCGCCGGGTCGACGCCGTCGAGGAAGGCGGCGAGCAGGCGGGCCCGTCCCTCCTCCAGGGACGGCTCCGTGACGGTGGCGGTGGCCAGGATGAGCCAGGTGCACGCGGCGTCCGCGCCGGGCGCGCCCCTCGCGGCGTTGGCCCAGTCGACGACCCTGGGGCCGTCGCCGGTGAGCAGCACGTTGCCGGGATGCAGGTCCAGGTGGAGCAGCCGGTTCCCTGGGCGGCCGGCGGCGGCCTGCAGCCAGCCGGGCGACCGCACGGCCGACAGCCGCCGCAGCAGGCCGGCCAGGAGCTCGCCGTGCTCGGCGGCCCGCCCGGGGGCGCGGGCCGTCTCCTCGAGCAGGCTCGGCCCCGCCACGTGCTCCATGAGGATGTCGGGCCCGTCGGCGTCGAAGACCTCGGGGGCGGGGAATCCGTGCCGGCGGGCGTGCCGCATCACCGCGGCCTCGCGTTCGAGGCTGCGGCCGTCACGCGAGCGGCGGACGACCCGGCCGGGCCCCGCCTCGAAGATCTCACAGTCGTAGCCGGCGGCGATCAACGATCCAACCTGCATATCTGTCAGATTAGGCGGTAAAGCCGGAAAAACAGTACCTCAGCGCGGTGACCGTCTTTTGCGGCAACTTCCTGCCAGCGGGCGAGCCGGTATTTGTCGCTAGCGTGAGGCGAACATGGATTCGACCCTCATTCACCTGCTTATTCCATTGAATATGGGGAGGTGACACGTTGCTGGTGGCAACCGACCTCGTCAAACGTTATGGCGAAATCCAGGCGCTCGACGGATTCACTCTGAGCGTGGCAGCCGGAGAAATCGTCGGGCTTCTTGGGCACAACGGCGCGGGCAAGACGACCTTCGTCGAGATCGTGTCGCATCTGATCCGCCCGGACGGCGGCAGGGTGACCATCGACGGCAAGCCGCCCGCCGCCGTACGCGGCCAGGTCGGCGTGGCTCCCCAGCACATCGCCCTGTACCCGTCGGCGACCGTCAGGGAGCATCTGGAGCTGTACGGCAGGCTCTCGGGGCTCCGGCGGGCAGCGCTGCGCTCGGCGATCGAGGACCTGGCGGCCGTGCTGCGGCTCACCGAGCTCATGGACAGGCGGACCGGCAAGCTCTCGGGCGGCCAGCAGCGCCGCGCGCAGGCCGCGACGGCGCTCGTGCACCGGCCTGGCCTGCTGCTCCTCGACGAGCCCACCGCCGGCGCCGACCTCGAGACCCGGCAGGCGATGCTCGACGTCGTCAAGCAGCGCGCGGGCGAGGGCGCCGCCGTCGTCTACACCACTCACTACCTGCCCGAGCTCACCGAGCTGCAGGCCACGATCGCGGTGGCGCGCGACGGCCGGGTCATCGCCAGGGGCAGCTACGAGGAGCTGGCCAAGGACCTGCCGGGCGAGGTGAGGGTGACGCTGGAGGGCGAGGAGGAGCTCAGGATCTCCACCTCGGACCCGGCCGCGACACTCATCGACCTCCTGCACCACGCCAAGCGCCCGATCAGCTCGGTGGACGTGCGCAACCCGTCCCTGGACGACCTCTATCGATCCCTGGCGGTCCACGATGCTCCTTGACGCCCCGCGGCCCGGCATCGGCGTGCTCGGCTCCGTGCACCGTATCGCCGCCCTGGCCCGGCTCAACCTGCTCCTCCGGCTGCGCGACCCCGGGCAGATGATCAGCTACGTGGCCATGCCGATGGTGCTCATGCTGGTGCTCAGGCCCCTGTACGTCAGGGCGCTGGACGCCGGCGCCACCCAGGTGGCCACCGGCCTGATGGTCATGTTCTCCGTCTTCGCGATCTCGCTGGCGGGCAACGCGATCCTGTCCGAGCGCACCTGGCGCACCTGGGACCGGCTGCGGGTGAGCCGCGCCCCGGCGGCCGAGCTGCTCATCGGCAAGACTTTGCCGTTGTTCGTGGTGATGGTCGCCCAGCAGTCGATCCTGCTCGTGTACGGCTGCCTGGCGATCGGGCTGCCCGTTCCGCCCAATCCCGCCATCGTGCTCATGTCCATCGTGATCTGGGCGTTCGCCCTGCTGGCGATCGGGGCGGCGCTCGCCACGATCGTGCGCAGTCACGGCGAGCTCAGCGTCATCTCCGACGTGGGCGCGCTCACGCTCAGCTCGCTGGGCGGTGCGCTGGTGCCGCTGAGCCTCATGCCCGAATGGGCGCAGGTGGCCGCGCCCGCCTCACCCGGTTACTGGGCCCTGACCATGATGCAGTCCGCGGTCGCCGGGGACGTGGCGGGCACCCTGCGCCCGGCGGCCGTCCTGCTGGCGATCGGCGTCATGGCCGGCGCGTTCGCCGCCCGCAGGCTCGCGCGCGGCTGGGGCCGCGGCGGGCTGATGTGAGCACCTGATGCGAGCACGTGGCGTGAGCACTGACGTGAACGTCGTGAGCGCTTCGTGTGCGCTGCGGTGAGCACCGCAAGCCAACTCCAGTGAATAGAGGCATGTTGATGGATCACGGACATTCACCGGGCGACAACGACATCGCGATCATCGGCATGGCCGGTCGATTCCCCGGCGCGACCGACATCGGGACGTTCTGGCGCAACATCAGCACCGGCGTCGAGTCGTTCACGCGGTTCTCCGACGAGGACCTGACCGGCGCGGGCGTCGACCCGGCCACCTTCCAGCAGCCGAACTACGTCAGGTCCCGGCCGATCCTCGAGGACATCCGAGGGTTCGACGCCGGCTTCTTCGGCTACAACCCCCGCGAGGCCACTCTCGCCGACCCGCAGCAGCGCATCTTCCTGGAGTGCGTGTGGGAGGCCCTGGAGTCCGCCGGCTACGCGGCGCCCCAGGGCAGGGGCAGCGTCGGCGTGTTCGCCGGCATGAACATCAGCGGCTACCTGCTGACCCGGCTCAGGGCGTTCGAGATGGGCATCGACACCTCCGCCCTGATGATCGGCAACGACAAGGACTCGCTGGCCACGAACGTCTCCTTCCGGCTCGACCTGAACGGGCCCAGCGTGTCGGTGCAGACGTTCTGCTCCACGTCGCTGGTCGCGGTGCACCTGGCGAGCGAGAGCCTGCGCAGGGGCGAGTGCGACATGGCGCTGGCCGGCGGTGTGTCGGTGCGCATCCCGGACCGGATCGGCTATCTGTGGGAAGAGGGCGGCCAGGAGTCGCCCGACGGGCACGTGCGCACCTTCGACGCCGAGGGCCGGGGCAGCATGTTCGGCGACGGGGCAGCCGTGGTGACGCTCAAGCGCCTGTCGGACGCGGTCACCGACCGGGACACCGTGCTCGCCGTCATCCGCGCCTCGGCGATCAACAACGACGGCGCGATGAAGTTCAGCTACCTGGCGCCCAGCATCGACGGCCAGCGCCGCTGCGTGTCGGCGGCCCTCGCCAGGGCGGGCGTCGATCCTGCCGACGTCTCCTACGTCGAGGCGCACGGCACCGCCACCGAGGTCGGCGACCCGATGGAGGTGGCCGCGCTGACCCGCGCCTTCGGGGCGACCGAGCGCAAGCAGTACTGCGTGCTCGGCTCGATCAAGCCGAACGTCGGCCACCTCGACAGGGCCTCCGGTGTGACGGGGCTGATCAAGGTGGTCCAGTCGCTGCGCCATGAGCTGATCCCCGGCACGCTGCACTACCGCTCCCCCAACCCGGAGATCGACTTCGAGGCCAGCCCCTTCCGCGTCACAGCCCAGCCGACGCCGTGGCCGCGCACCGGCGACCGGCCCCGCATCGCGGGCATCAGCTCCCTCGGCATGGGCGGCACGAACGCGCACGCGATCATCACCGAGGCCCCGCAGCCTGCCGAGCGCCCTGCCCGCCCGCGCCGCTGGCAGATCCTGCCCGTGTCGGCGCGGTCGGCGGCGGCCGCCGAGCGCTCCTGCGCCCGGCTGGCCGAGCATCTGGAGAGCTCCGCCGACGATCTGGGCGACGTGGCCTACACGCTGCAGGCCGGGCGCAAGGTGTTCAACCATCGCAAGGTCGTCGTCGCCGACTCGACCGGCCGGGCAGCCGCCCTGCTCGCCGACCCCGCGGGGCCGCTGGGCCGTACGGACGCCACCGTGGGACGCCAGGTCGGCTTCCTGATCGCCGGGGTCGGCGAGCAGTATCCGGGCATGGTGGCCGGGCTCTACGCCGAGGACCCTGGCTTCAGGGCGGACGTCGACGAGTGCCTCGCCGTTCTCGGGCTCACCGAGCCAGGGCAGCTGTCCGACGTGTTCACGCCCGCCGAGCGGACCTCGGACGGGACGGGCGACCTGGCCAGGCTGCTGGGGCGGGCCGGCGGGGAGGCGCCGCGCTCCATGACCGAGGCCCACCTGGTGCAGCCCGCCGTCTTCGTCGCCGAGTACGCGCTGGCGCGACGGCTCATGCGGTGGGGCCTGCGGCCCGAGGTCATGATCGGTTACAGCCTGGGCGAGTACGTCGCGGCCTGCCTGGCGGGCGTGCTGTCGCTGCCCGACGCGCTGCGGCTGGTCGCCTACCGGGCCAAGCTCATCACCTCCCAGCCCGAGGGCGCGATGCTGGCCGTCTCCGCCAACGAGCGGCGGCTGACCGCGGTGCTGGGAGAGGAGGGCAGCCGTGACCTGGACGTGGCCGTCAGGACCGGCTCCCAGGTGGTGCTCGCGGGACCGGTGGCCGCGGTCGAGGCGGCGGCGGCCCGGCTGCTGGAAGCCAAGATCGGCCATCGGCGGCTGGAGACCACGCACGCCTTCCACTCGCGGATGCTCGCGCCGGTCGCCGGCGAGCTGACCACGTGGATCGCCGACAACATCACCCTGCGCGCGCCGTCCCTGCCGTACTTGAGCAACGTGACAGGGGCGCCCGCCACCGAGGAGCTCGTCACCGACCCCGGATACTGGGCCAGGCACATGTGCGAGACCGTCGAGTTCGGCGCAGGGCTCGACCACGTGCTCGGCATCCCCGAGCTCGCCCTCGCCGAGCTCGGCCCCGGCCAGTCGCTGGGCGCGCTGACCCGCGGGCACCCGTCCTGTGAGCGCGGCCGGTGGCCGCTCATCGTGACCACGCTGCCCGCCGCCGGCGACCCTCAGGACGCGGGGGCCGCGCTGGCGACGGCGGTGGCCAAGCTCTGGCTGACCGGCGTGCCGGTGGACTGGACGGCGCTGCACGACGACGGCGTCGGCTGGGCGCCCGGCCGCGTGCCGCTGCCCTCCTACCCGTTCGAGCACCAGGAGTACTGGCTGGAGATCGACGAGTCCGCGCTGGGCGGCGGCACGCCCGCGTTCGACGAGAGCGATCCCAAGAGCATCGCCAAGGCCTACCCCCGACTGCCCGACACCCGCTGGATTCACGCGCCGCTCTGGCGAGAGACCACCCCGCGACCGCCGATGTCGCAGGAGGCGGCCCGCTGGCTGGTCTACACCGACGCGGGGCTCGCCGACGAGCTGGCCGCGCCGCTGCTGGCGCACCTGGCGGCCACCGGCAGGGAGGCGGTGCTGATACGGCCAGGCGAGGCGTTCGCCAGCGGCCCCGACGGCATCCAGGTGCGGCCAGGCTCGCCGGAGGACGCCGTCGCGGCGCTGCGCGAGCTGACCGGCCGCGACTGGGCCCCCGAGCGGGTCGTGCACCTGTGGAACGCCGACGGCGACCGGCCCGTCGGCGAGTGCCTGCGGCGCGGCCTGCACACGCTGGTCGCGTTCGCCCGCGCCTGCGGCGACCTGGGGTTGCACGGCTGGACCCTCGACATCGTCACCAGCGGCGCCCACCGCGTGCACCCCGGCGACCGCGTGCACGCCGCGAGCGGCACCCTGCTCGGCCCCACCAGGCTCATCCCCGTCGAGTACCCGAGGACGCGCACCCGGCTGATCGACCTCGGTCCCGGCTCCGCGGCCCGCGGGCTGCTCGCCGAGCTGCGCGCGGAGCCCGCCGACCAGGTCGTCGCCCTGCGCGCCGGCCGGCGCTGGATCCCCGACTACGAGACTCTCGACGCCGCCGTCATCGAGCAGGCCCCGCCGGCGGCCCGGGTCCGCCAGGGCGGCGTCTACCTGGTGACCGGCGGGCTCGGCGGCATCGGGCTCGCGATGGCCGAGAGGCTGGCCGAGCAGTACCGGGCGCGGCTGGTGCTGCTCGGCCGTACGCCGGTGCCGCCGCGCGAGGAGTGGGCGTCGATCCTGGCCGGCGGGAGCGCCGCGGGCGAGGTCCGCAGGCGGCTTGAAGGGCTGCGCCGCCTGGAGGCGGCCGGTTCGGGCGTGGTCACCGTCGCGGGGGACGTCTCCCGCGCCGAGGACGTACGACGAGCCGTGGACGCCGCGCTCGAGCACTTCGGCGAGCTCGACGGCGTCCTGCACTGCGCCGGCGTGCCGGCGGTGGGCCTCATGCAGTTCAAGACCGTCGCCGACATGGAGCGCGTGCTGGCGCCGAAGGTGGCCGGCACGCTGGCGCTGGCCGAGGTGCTGCGCGAGGTGCCTGTCGACTTCCTCGCCCTGTTCTCCTCCACGACGTCGGCGACGGGCGGCGGCGCGGGCCAGGTGGACTACTGCGCGGCCAACGCCTTCCTGGACTCCTTCGCGCTCAGCGACCCGCTGCCCGGCGTGACCGTCACCTCGATCGACTGGTGCGAGTGGACGTGGAACGGCTGGACCGACGGGCTCGACAACTACGACGAGGGCTCCCGGCAGTACTTCGAGTGGTACAGGGAGAACTTCGGCCTCACCTTCGACCAGGGCTGGCAGACGCTGCTGCGGGTGCTGGCCAGCGGCGAGCCGCACGTGGTGGCCTCCACCCAGGACTTCGCGCCGATGGTGGCGATGAGCCGCCGGTCGTCCATCGAGAGCCATCAGGCGACGGTGAAGAAGATCCGCGACGCCTTCGGCAGGCACCCGAGACCCGAGCTGTCGACCGCCTACGTCGAGCCGCAGTCGCCCGCCGAGGAGGCCATCGCCGGGGTGTGGACCGAGGCGCTCGGCCTGGAGCGGGTCGGCGTGCACGACAACTTCTTCGAGCTCGGCGGCAACTCGCTGCTCGGCATGGAGATCATCGCCGAGGTCAGGAAGGCGCTGGAGCTGTCCTACCTGCCGCCGCACATCCTCTACCAGGCACCGACCATCGCCTCGCTGGCCGAGGCGGCCAGGGCGGACCAGGAGGCGGGCGAACAGCCTGCCGAGGCCCGCGAGCAGCAGCGGTCCAGGATCGCGCAGCGGCGCAACATGCTCAGGAGCGGAAGGACGTCATGACCGGAACCGACTACGAGTCCGCGGTCGCGCTGATCGGCATGTCCGGGCGATTCCCGGGCGCCGCCGGCGTCGCCGAGCTGTGGGACAACCTGCTGGCGGGTGTCAAGGGCCTGCGTACGATCACCGACGAGGAGCTGCGCGAGGCCGGGGTGAACCCCGGCGAGCTGGCCGACCCGCGCTACGTCCGCGTCGGCGGCCCGCTGGACGGTCTCGACCGGTTCGACGCCGGCGTGTTCGGCATCAATCCGCGCGAGGCCGAGACGATGGACCCGCAGCACCGGCTGTTCCTGGAGTGCTCGTGGGAGGCGCTGGAGGGCGCCGGCTACTGCCCGACGGACGTGCCCGGCCAGGTCGCCGTGTTCGGCGGCTGCGGCTTCCCCGACTACGTCGTGCAGAACATCCAGCACCTCACCTCCCAGCCGGGCGGCGCCATGCTGATGGCCATCGGCAACGAGCGCGACTCTCTGGCCTCCCTGGTCTCCTACAAGCTCGGGCTGCGTGGGCCCGCCGTGTCGGTGCAGACCTTCTGCTCGACCTCGCTGGTCGCCGTCCACCTGGCCTGCCAGAGCCTGCTCACCTACGAGTGCGACCTGGCCGTGGCCGGCGGCGCCTTCACCCCGCTCCCCCAGCCGTCCGGCTACCTGTACGAGCAGGGCGGCATCATGTCGCCGGACGGACGGGTGCGCAGCTTCGACGCCGAGGCGGGCGGCACGGTGATGGGCAGCGGGGCCGGCGCGGTGGCGCTCAAGCGCATGTCCGACGCGATCGCCGACGGGGACGTCATCCACGCGGTCATCCTGGGGTCGGCGGCCAACAACGACGGCCGCCTGCGCGCCGGCTACACGGCGCCCGGTGTCGACGGCCAGGCCGAGGTGATCGAGTCGGCGCTGGGCGTGGCCGGGGTCAAGCCCGAGACCGTCGGCTACGTCGAATGCCACGCGACCGGCACCATGCTGGGCGACTCGATCGAGCTGGCGGCGATGAGCCGGGTGTTCACCCAGGCCACGGAGACGCCGTGCGTGCTGGGATCGGTCAAGCCGAGTCTCGGGCACCTCGACCGCGCCTCCGGCGTCACGGGGCTGATGCGCGCCGCGCTCGTCCTCAAGCACGAGCTGCTGCCGGGCACGCCCGGCTACGAGACGCCCAACCCGGCGCTGGCGACGGCGCGTGACCGGTTCACCGTGCTGAGCGAGGACCGGCCGTGGCCGGCGGGCCCGCACCCGCGGCGGGCCGGGGTGAGCTCCTTCGGGCTCGGCGGCACCAACGCGCACGTGGTGATGGAGCAGGCGCCGCCCCGGCCGGTGCGGCCCGCCAGGCCAGGCCCGCACCTGCTGGTGTTCTCGGCAGCCGACGAGCAGGCCCTGTCCGATCTCACCGAGCGGCTCCGCCGGCACCTGGCCGAGGAGCGAGCCGCCGATCTCGCGGACGTGGCGTTCACCCTGCAGATGTCGCGGGGCGCCTTCGCGCTGCGCCGCGCGGTCGTGTGCAGGGACCGCGACGACGCGGTGGCCGCGCTGGCCGACCCGTCACGCTGGATCGACGGCAGGACCCAGCGGCGCAACCCCAAGGTACGGCTGGCCGTGCCGGCGCACGTCCCGTCCGCCGGCGAGACCCGCGCAGATGGAGTGGCCGCCGCAGGTCCGCAGGACTCCTGGTGGGCGGAGCTGCACGCGGCGGTCGACGTGGTGCTGCGTCCCGGCGCGGCGACGGCGGGGGGTGCGGGCAGAGAGGAGGCGCTGAGCGCGCTGGCCGAGGGCCTGGCCGGGCTGGGCGTCCATCTGGTGGGCGGCGGTGACGCCGCGCAGGCCGAGGAGGTGCCGGTCGCGCCCGAGGAGGGCGCCGACGCCGCCACGTGGCTGCTGTCCACCCTGGCCAGGCTCTGGCTGGCGGGCAGCGTCCTGGACTGGGCGAAGCTGCACGGCGGCGCAGGACTCCGCCTCGAGCTGCCGACCTACCCGTTCCAGCGGCGCAGGTTCTGGGTCAAGGCCGCAGCCGGCCAGGCGCGCCCGCCGGCCGGCGAGGGCAAGAGCTTCGACCGTTCGCAGTGGACCCACCTGCCGTCCTGGAGGCAGCGCCCGCTGCCCGTCGCCGACCTGGACGAGCGGCTGCGCGAGGCAGGCCCCTGGCTGGTGTTCACCGCCGACGAGCGCGGCGAGGCGCTGGTCGAGCGGCTGAACCTGGCCGGCGCCGAAGTGACCGCGGTGCGGGACGGGGACCGGTTCGAGCAGCACGACGACGGCGACTTCACTATCCGCTCGGGCACGCCGGGCGACATGGCCGAGCTGCTCTACTCGCTGGTGGTCAGCCCGCGCGCGATCGTGCACGGCTTCAGCCTCGCGTCCGCCGAGCCTGCGCCCGGCGGCGACCCGGTGGCGCACTTCGCCGCGGAACAGGACCGCGGCTTCTACTCGGCGCTCGAGCTGGCCCGCGAGCTGGTCGACAACACCGGCTCGGCGCCCAGGGCCGAGCTGGTCCTGCTCACCTCCCTCGCGGTGAACGTCGCGGGGGCCGAGCTGCGCCACCCCGAGCACGCCACGCTGGCGGCGCTCGCCCCCAGCCTCCAGCAGGAGAACCCGCGGCTGCGCTGCCGCCACGTCGACCTCGACGCCACAGACTCCACAGGCCCCGGCCTGGCGGCGCTGGCGGAGGCGGTGCTGGCCGCGTCGGTCTGCGCGCACGAGGGCCCGACGGCCGTGCGCGCGGGTGAGACGTGGCTGCGCCGCTACGAGCCCTACCCTGTGGCCGAGCTTGACCCTGAGCGGCGGCCGTTCCGCGACGGCGACACGGTCCTCATCACCGGCGGGCTCGGCGACGTAGGGCTGGTCCTGGCACGCCACCTGGCCGACGCGTACGGCTGCCGCCTGGTGCTGACCGGCCGCTCCCCGCTGCCGCCGAGGGAGGGATGGGAGGCCTACCTGGCCGACGTGCCGCCCGGCGGCGAGCGGACCGCCCGGCACATCCGCAACATCCTCGACCTGGAGAGCCGCGGCGCCACCGTGCTCGCCCTGTCGGCCGACGTGGCCGACGAGGAGCGGATGCGCGCCGTCGTGTCGGAGGCGGTCGCCCGCTTCGGCGACATCGACGTGGTGGTGCACGGCGCGGGCGTGCAGGACGGCGCCTACTTCAACTTCGCCCACCTGATGGACCGGCCCCAGTGCGACGCCCACCTGGCCGCCAAGGTGACCGGCTTCCACGTCCTGCAGAAGGTGCTCGGCGACCGCTGCCCGGACCGCCGCATCACGCTGTCGTCCATCGCGGCCGTGCTCGGAGGCATGACGCTGGGGCCGTACGCGGCCGCCAACGCCGCTCTGGACGCCTACGTCCGCGTCGCCCGCACGAGGGGCGCCGGGCGGTGGGTCACGGTGGACTGGGACACCTGGAACATCGATCCTGACAGGGTCGCCGGCCACAGCGGCGCCGTCGTCGACTTCGCGATGACCCCGGCCGAGGGCGTGGACGTGTTCGAGCGGGCGCTGTCGGCCGCCGACCGCGCCGGCCACCTCGTCATCTCGACGGGCTCGCTCGACGCCCGGATCGCGCAGTGGGTCACCGGCGACATCCACGAGGCCGGCGACGACGATGACGACCGGGAGCGGCACCCTCGTCCCGAGCTGAACAACGCCTACGTGGAGCCGCGCGAGGGCACCGAGGCCACGCTGGCCGCGATCTGGTCCCGGGTGCTCGGCATCGATCCGATCGGCGCCCTGGACAACTTCTTCGAGCTCGGCGGCCACTCGCTGCTCGCGATCGAGCTCACCACCCGGATCCGCAAGGCGCTGAACGCGTCGGTGCCGGTGACCGGCCTGCTGGAGTGCCCGACGGTCCGCCAGCTCGCCGAGTTGCTCGACGTCCGCGACGACGAGGAGGCGTGAACCGCCGATGAAGCAGCCCGCGTACCTGAGGGCCGTGCAGGGGTTCGCCCGCCGCGAGCTGGCGGGCAAGGACGCCTATCTTGACTCGCTCGCCGACGCGCCGCTCCCCCTCTACGAGCGCTTCGCAGCCACCGGTCTGGCCAACTGGTGGCTGCCCAAGGAGATCGGCGGGCTCGGCCTCGGGCTCGAGGAGAGCGTGCGCATCACCGCCGAGCTGGCCTACGCCGACGCCGGAGTGGCGTTCACCCTGTTCATCCCCGTGCTGACCACGAGCATGGTGACGTGGTACGGCAGCGAGGAGCTCAAGGAGCGCCACCTGGGCGAGCTCGTGGCCGGCAACGGCTTCTGCGCCACGCTGGGCAGCGAGCACGCCGCCGGCAGCGAGCTGGCCAGGATCACGACCACCGCGCGCCATGAGGGCGACACGATCGTCCTCGACGGGCAGAAGGCCTTCTCCACGAACACCGACTTCGCCCGCTTCCTCGTGGTGGTGGCCCGCGCGCAGGACGACCCGTCCGGGTACCTGGCCGTGCTGGTGCCGCGCGACACGCCGGGCGTCACCGTGGACAAACGGTGGGACGTCATCGGGCTGCGCTCCTCGGCGACCTACCAGGTGTCGCTGTCCGGCGTGCGCGTCCCGAAGGGCAACGTGCTGCGCGGCAACGGGCTGCGCCTGCTGGAGGTGGGGCTGAACGCCAGCCGCATCCTCATCGCCGCCACGGCGCTCGGCGTCGCCCGCCGCGTGCGCGACGTGTGCATGGAGTACGGCGCGACCAAGACGGTGAAGGGCGCCCCGCTGACCGGCAACGCGGTGTTCGCCGGCCGGCTCGGCCAGTTCGAGATGGAGATCGAGGTCATGGCCAACCAGTGCATGGCCGCGGCGCGCGCCTACGACGCGATCGCCGCCCGGCCGGACGCGGGCGAGGAGTTCCTGCGCGTGGGCACGCTGAAGCAGGCGCTGACGGCCAAGATGTTCTGCGGCCAGACGGGGTGGCGCATCGCCTCGGCGGCCTCGGAGATGTTCGGCGGGCTCGGCTACACGCACGAGTCCGTCATCGGCAAGCTGCTGCGCGACATGCGCTACGTCTCGATCGTGGAGGGCGGTGACGACGTGCTGCGCGAGCTGGTGTTCAGCCGGTACGTGGTGCCGGTGTCGAAGCGGTCGTGACCAGGGCGGTCGTGACCAGGGCGGCGGCGTAGCCGGGCGCGACGTCCAGCCAGCGGACCCGGCACTCGGGGAAACGCGCGGAGCGCGACAGCACGGTGGCGTGCGTCGCGCTCCCTTCGCGTACGAGGACGTCGCTCATACCGGCCAGGCCCGCGCCGGACGCCTTGACGTAGGCCTCCTTGGCGGTCCACAGCCGGAAGAACCCGTCAGGCCCCGCGGCCCGCAGCCGGGCGACCTCCTCGGGCTGGTAGAAGCGCCTGGCCAGCTCCAGGTGGTCGAAGCCGCGGACCCGCTCGACGTCCACGCCCACGCGGACGCCCGGCGGCGCGGTCGCCACCAGGGCCCACGCACCTGAGTGCGACAGGTTGAAGTCGGGCACCGGCCGCCGGCCCAGGGGCAGCAGGCACGGACGGCCTGAGCCGTCGCGGCCGAAGCCGAGCCGGTCGGCGGGCACGCCGCACAGCCCGCCGAGCACCGTGCGCAGGGCGGCGTGCGCCACCACGTAGCGGCGCCGTTCGGCCGGGTCCGCGAAGGCCAGCGCCCGCTCGCGCTCGGCGCCGGACAGCAGGCGCCACCCGCGAGGGGCGCCCGCCCTGTCCAGGTCCACCCGCCACACCCGCACGCCCGCGGCGTCCGCCTGATCCGGCCTGACGCGCGACACCCGCGCCCCGAAGACCGCCCGCCGGTTCCTCACACCCACGGGAGCAGCGCCTGGGCGAGCAGCCGCTGGGTTCGCGCCGCCTGCTCGAACACCGCGAAGTGCCCGCCGTCGAACGGGTGCAGCGCGAACGGGGCCGTGGTCTGGTCACGCCAGCGGGCCACCTTCGCGGGCGCGACGCGCGGGTCCGAGGCGCTCGGGAGCGCGGAGATCGGCACGTCGAGCGGCGGCTCCTCCCGGTAGAGGTAGGTCTCCTTGACGGTGAAGTCGGCCTGCACGGCGGGCAGGATCATCTCCAGCGCGTCCGGATCGGCCAGCAGCCACTCGGGTGTGCCGCCGAGCCGCCGCAGCAGGGCGACCACCTCCACCCTGGTCATCCCCGACACCGGCGGTCCAGGCTCGTAGGTGACGTGCGGGGCGTCGGCTCCCGAGACGAACAGGTGAACCGGCTCGGGCCCGCCCCGCCGCCGGACCTCCCGGACCAGCTCGAAGGCCACCAGCGCGCCCAGGCTGTGCCCGTACAGGGCGTAGCGGCGGCCGGCCGACGACAGCTCCACGTCGGCGAGCACCACGTCGGCCAGGTCCGAGGCCAGCTCGGACATGTGCAGGTAGGGCGGTTCCTTGTGCCGGCCCTCCCGGCCAGGCGGCTGAACAGGCTGGACGGCGACGCCCGGCAGCTTGCGCTGCCACATGCGGAACGCGGAGGCGGCGCCGCCGGCGTGCGGCAGGCAGTAGAGCGGCAGCGCCCCCGGTTCGGCGCCGGTCAGGGTCCTGAACGGCAGCCAGCGGACGAGCACGTCGTCGTCGGTCAGGTCATGGACGGTCATGGTCGGTCCCTCATTCGGCGATGTCGAGCTTCACGTACGAGGGCGGCGGCTGGACGGCGCTCAGGTCGGCCTCGAGCACCACGTGGGCCCCGTCCCTGCTCACCTCCCTGAACCCGGCGAAGGCGTAGGTGATCTGCATCATGCGGTTGCGGCCCGTCTCCACGAAGTCGGCCCGCACGGCGACGCCCGCCTCCGCGGCCAGCCGCATGATGTGGTTGAGCAGCACCATCCCCACCCCGCGCGACATCACCCTGCACGACATCAGCATCATGCACAGCCGCCAGGCGTCCTCGCCCTTCTCCACCAGCGCCAGCCCGATCTTGCCGTAGCTGCCGAACATGTCGGTGAGGGAGGCGACGAGAAGCAGGTGATCGGGCGACTCGCGCAGCGCGTCGAGTTCGTCGTAGGAGTAGGTGCGGCCGGTGGAGTTGAGCTGGTTGGTGCGGACCGTGAGCTCCTCGGCCCGCTGCAGGTCCTCCCTGCGGGCGGGCGCGATGGTGAAGGTCATGCCAAGGCCGGCCAGGAACTCCTCGTTGGTGCCGACGAACTCCTGCTCCAGCTCCTCCCTGGCGATCTGGCCGCGGTACATGGCGCGCCGCTGCGCCGACTCGTCGGTGACGAACCTGGGCCGGAACTCGGGCCTGGTCAGCGCCTCCTCCAGCTCCAGGATGTCGACGCAGGTCACCTCCGGTGCCTGGTGGGCCACCTCGGCCCGCTCGAACTCCTGGTCGTCGACGAAGGCGAAGGCGTCCAGGCCGAGGTTGAGGGCCTTGGCGATGGTCCTGATCGAGTCGGACTTGGCGTTCCAGTTGATCTGCGGGTGCAGGAACATCTCCTCCAGCCCGAGCTCGCGCAGCTTCTCCATCGCCGCGTCGCGATCGTTCTTGCTGGCGATGGAGTGGAGCACGCCCTTGCGGTCGAGCTCATGGATGCGCTCCACGACGTCGGGCCGCACGGTGACCTCGCCGTCCTCCAGCAGCACCCCGTTCCACAGCGTGTTGTCGAGGTCCCACACGATGCACTTGATGCGGCCGCGCGCGGGCTTGACGGGAAGCGCGTCGGGCCGCTCGGTGGTCACGGTCATCTGGTCGTCTCCCGTTCTGCCTGGCCCGCGATGGTGATCCGCTGGACCTCGTTGCTGCCTTCGATGATCTCCATCACCTTGGCGTCGCGGTAGAAGCGCGCCACCGGGGAGCCGGGCGCGCAGCCGTTCGCGCCGTGGATCTGGACAGCCTCGGAGGCGTGCCGGGCCGCCGCGGTGGAGGCGAAGTACTTCGCCACCCAGGTCGCCATGATCGTGGCGGACTCCCCTGCGTCCTTGAGGCGGCCCGCCTGCGCGACCAGCAGCCGGGCCGCCCGCGCGTCGGTCACCATGTCGGAGAGCTTGGCCTGGATCAGCGGCAGCTCCGCCAGCGGGCGGCCGCCCACCTCCCGGCGGGCGGCGTAACTCGCGGACGCCTCCAGGCACGCCTGGAGGATGCCGAGGGATCCGGCCGCCACGCTGTAGCGGCCGAGGTCGAGGGTGCCGGTCAGGACCATGCCGGCGGTGAAGCCGCTCGGTCCGAGCAGCGTGTCGGGGCCGAGGGCCACGTCCGTGAAGGAGATCTCCGCCAGCATGGAGGCGCGGGTGCCGAGCATGTCGTCGATCGGCCGGACCTCCACCCCGGGGGTGTCCTTCGGCACGAGGAACGCGCCGATGCTGGTGGCGGTGCGGGCGAAGACGAGGAACACGTCGGCCCGCTGGCCGCCGGTCGTCCACTTCTTCACGCCGTTGATCACCCAGCCGCCGCCTGTCTGGGTGGCGGTGGTGGTGATGCCCGCGGCGTCGCTGCCCGCGCCGGGCTCCGACAGGCAGAACGCGCCGAGCGTGTCTCCTCGCCCGAGCGCCGCCGCCCATCGCTCGCGCTGCTCGGCGGTGCCCCAGCGCTGCACGGTCCACGAGACCATGGTGTGCACGGTGAGCAGGCTGCGCAGCGACGAGCAGCCGCGGCCCACCTCCTCGTGGATCTCGCCGAGGGTGACCATGTCCATTCCCGCGCCGCCCGACTCCGGCGGCAGGAAGGGCGCCCACAGCCCGGCCTCGGCGACCCGCCGCAGCAGTTCCTCGGGAACGCGACCGCTCCTGTCGTAGGCGTCGGCGTACGGCACGACATGGGTGTCGACGAACGCGCGGGCCGAGCGCCGGTCGGTGACGGGTCCGGTGCCCGCGGCAGTGGCGGGCACCGTGCCGGTGAGGGTCACGCGACGGCCAGGTCGGGCGCGAGCCTGGACACCAGCTCGGACATGGCGTCGGCGGTGCGGAAGTTGTCGATGCGCAGCTCCTCGTTGGGGATGGTGACGTCGAACGTCTTCTCGACGAACATCACCAGCTCCATGGCGAACAGCGAGTTGACGAAGCCGAGCGCGAAGATGTCCTGCGACTCGTCGATCTCAGCCTGCGGGTACCTGCCGCGGATGAAGTCGAGGATCTGGCCCTTGGCGGTGGTGGACATGCGGTGACTCCTTCAGTTCTGCGTGTCGTAGGTGTAGAAGCCGCGCCCGGACTTTCGTCCGTGCAGCCCTGCGTCGGTCATCTGCTTCAGCAGCGGGCAGGGGCGGTACTTGCTGTCGGCGTAGTGCTCGTAGAGCACCTCGACGCTGTAGAGGATGGTGTCGACACCGATCAGGTCGGCGGTCTCCAGCGGGCCCATCGGGTGGCCGAAGCAGCTGCGGAAGACCTCGTCCACCGACTCGGCGTCGGCCACGCCCTCGTGCACCAGGTAGGCGGCCTCGTTGACGGTCAGCATCAGCACCCGGTTGGAGACGAAGCCGCACGAGTCCTTGACGTCGATGGCCTTCTTGCCCATGGCGGCCAGCAGGTCCCTGGTGCGCTGGACGGTGTCCTCTGAGGTGTGGAAGCCGGGGATCAGCTCCACGGCGGGCTTGGCGGGCACGGGGTTCATGAAGTGCACGCCGATTACCTTGTCGGGCCGCCGGGTGACGGCCGCGACCTTGGTGATGGGGATGGCGGAGGTGTTGACGACGAAGACGGTGCCGGGGCCGCACTCGGCGTCGAGCGTCTCGTACACCTCCCGCTTGACGTCCCAGTTCTCCGTCACGTTCTCGATGACGAGGTCGGCCTTGGCCGCACCGGCGGCGCCGACCGCGGTGGTGATCCTGGACAGCACCTCGTCGGGGTCCAGGGCGGGGCCGCCCATGAGGCGGCTCATCCTGGCGTTGCGGCCGATCGTGGCCAGCGCCTCCCGCAGGACACGCTCGTCCTTGTCGACCAGGACCACGTCGTGGCCGGTCTGGGCGAGGTTCTGGGCAACGCCGACGCCCATCACGCCGGCGCCGATTACGCCGATCACGGTCATGTGCGCTCCGTTCCGCTCATCGTGGTTCCTTCTGTGGATGTGGTGTCACCGGCCGCGTCTGCGGGCGGCGGAGGCTTCGAGCCCGGATCTGCGCAGCTGGGCGCGTACCTGGCTGCCGCCTGGGTCGGCGGCCACGGGCGTCGCTCCGGAGGCGAGCGCCTCGGCGGTGCGGGCGAGCGCGGCCACGGTCGGGGCCTCGTAGAGGATGTGCGGCGGCAGCTCGTCCAGCTCGAACGCGCGGCGCACCGCGGCCACGATCGTGACGCCGAGCAGGGAGTTGCCGCCGAGTTCGAAGAAGTTGTCGAGCACGCCGACGCGCTCCAGCCGCAGCGACTCCCCCCAGATCGCGGCGATGGCCTCCTCGGTGGGGCCGGCCGGTTCCTGGTAGGGGGTGAGCAGTTCGGGGCGGGGGTGCCGCTCGCCGCCGCTGCCTCCCAGCCCCGGTGAGGTCACCGCCTCCAGCGTGAACCGGGCGCTGCCGGCCACCAGGGTGGGGAAGTCCTGGGTGGAGACGACGACGCGCGGCTCGCCGGTGGCCAGGGCGCGCAGCAGAGAGCGCCAGCCGTCGTCGAACCCGATGCCGATGCGGGCCCTGTTGTCGCGGAAGAAGTCGCGCAGCGCCTCCTCGTACCCTTCGAGCCCGGCCTCCCAGGCGTTCCAGGTCCACTCGCCCCAGCCGACGGCGACCACGCGGCGGCCGGTGGCCGCGAGCCGGCAGGCGTAGGCGTCCAGGTAGGCGTTGGCGGCGCAGTAGTCGACCTGGCCTGGGCCGCCGCCGGTGGCGGAGGTGATCGAGGAGAACAGGGCGAGGAAGTCGAGCTCGATCTCGTCGGGGCGGCCGAGGCGCAGCGCCTCGGCGATCGCGAGCGTGCCGCCGACCTTGGGGGCGAGCACCTCGTCGAGCTCCTCGGCACGCTTGAACTGCATGAGCCCCATGGCGGGCACCCCGGCGGCGTGCAGGACGCCGTGCAGCGCGCCGAAGCGGTCCATGGCCGCCTCCACGGCGCGGCGCACGTCCGCGGCCCGTGCCGTGTCGCCGGTGACGATCTCGACCTCGGCGCCCAGCTCGATCAGTCCTGTGACCTGGGCCACGCGCCGCCTGGTCGTCTCCGCGGCCGCCTGCCGGCCGTCCAGGACGGCGGCCCACTCCGCGCGGGGCGGCAGGCCGTTCCTGGCCAGCAGCACCAGACGGGCACGGCGCTCGCGCGCCAGATGCTCGGCCAGGCCGAGGGCGATGCCGCCGAGCCCGCCGGTGATCAGGTAGACGCCGCCGTCCCGCAGCGGCTCCGGGGTGGCGGGGACGGGCATCGGGTCGTAGCCGGGCAGCCAGCGCCGGCCGCGGCGCAGCGCCACCGTGCGGTCGCCGTGCGGACGGGCCAGCTCGGCGGCCAGCGCGTCCAGGTCCGCGGCGGCCGGCTCGCCTGGCAGGTCGATGAGGCGGGTGGTCACACCCGGGTACTCCAGCGGGATCACCAGGCAGGGGCCGGTCAGTGTGGCGCCGGAGGGGTCGGTCACCTCCTCGCCCAGCACCTGCTGGGTGCCGGAGACGGCCACGTCGAGCGACCAGCCGCCGATGCCCGACTCGCCGGCGGCGCGGGCGAGCGCGACGAGCGTGTGCAGGCCGCGGGCGACGGTGAGGTCGTGCGGCCCCGGCTCCAGCGTCCACAGGTGGACGACCCGCTCCAGGGGGCGGCCGGCGGCGCGCAGGTCGCGCAGCAGGGCGAGCGCGTCGGCGACGCTGCCCGGCCTGATGGTGTGGCCGTGGGGGGTGACGGTGTAGGCGTCGCCCGGCCGTACCAGGGTGACGGTGGCGCCGGTGGCGCTCAGCCGCCGCGCGGCCTCGTCGGCGAGGCCGTCGCGGGTGAGGACCAGCCAGGAGCCGGGCTGCCCCGCGGCGGGCGCGGGGGCCGCGGTCTGCCGCCAGACGGGCAGGTAGAGCCACTCGTCCTCGGGCAGCTTGGGCAGCCCGGCGACGGCCTCGAACAGGTCCTCAGGCTCGGCGGCGGCCGGCGCGCGGCGGGCGGGCGGGTCGATCCAGTGGCGCTGTCGCTGGAAGGGGTAGGTGGGCAGCGGGATGCGGCCGGGCAGCTCGCCGGCGGCGGCGTCTGCGACCCTGCCGTGGTAGGCGTCCCAGTCGAGGGTGACGCCGGACAGCCACAGCCGCGCCAGGCAGCCGGCCAGCGCCTCGTCTCCTGGCATGGCGTCGCTCGCGGCGGGCATCGTGTGCGTGATCAGCGGCCACCGTTCCGGCGGGCAGCCGGCGCCGCGCACCAGCGCGCCGAGCGACTGGCCAGGCCCGATCTCCACGACGGCCAGCTCAGGATCGGCCAGCAGCCGGTCGGCGCCGTCGGCGAACCGCACGGTCGCGCACATGTGCCTGGCCCAGTAGCCGGGGTCGCACACCAGCTCGGCGTCCGCGACGCCGCCGGTGACGTTCGAGATGTACGGCATGGCGGGCGGGTTGAGCGTGATGTTGGCCTTGATCCACTGGGTGAGGTCGTGGGCCGCGGGCTCCAGCATGCGGGAGTGGAAGGCGTGGGTGGTCTCAAGGGGCCGGCAGGGGATCTCGGCCGCGCGCAGCTCGGCGGCCAGGGCGGCGACGGGCTCGGCGGGACCGGCGACGACGGTGACCTGGGGGCCGTTGACCGCGGCGACGTCGAGCCCGCGCTCCTCCAGCCGGAAGCGGCGGCTCAGCGCGGCGGCGGACATCGAGACGGCGAGCATCGACCCGGCGGGCAGCCCGGCGATGAGCCGCGCCCGGTACGCGACCAGGGCGACGGCGTCCTCGAGGGAGAGCACGCCCGCCAGGCAGGCCGCGACGTACTCGCCGAGGCTGTACCCGAGCATGATCTCCGGCCGCACGCCCCACGCCATGAGGGTGCGTGCCAGCGCGTACTCCACGGCGAACATCGCGGGCTGCGCGACCTCGGTCCGCGCCAGCGCCGCGGCCCGCTCGTCGCGGGTGCCGTCGCGGCCCAGCAGGGCGGCCAGGCCGGGGCCGGCGGCGCGGGCTCCGGTCAGCAGGGCGGCGACGTCCTCGAGGCCCACGACCTCCTCCAGCAGGTGCAGGCATTCGTCGAGGGCCTGGCGGAAGGCCGGTTCGTGCCGGTGCAGGTCGCCGGCGAGCCCTGGGTACTGCTCGCCGACCCCGGCGAGCAGGAAGGCGACCTTGCGGCCCTGGACGGTGTCCACCCGGCCGAGCAGGCCGGTGCCGCCGTCCAGCGCGGCGGCGGCTGCGCCGGCGTCGGCGGCGACCAGCGCGCGCCGGTGCTCGAACGTCTTGCGCCCGGCCTGCAGGGTGTAGGCCACGTCCGCGAGCCGCGTGCCAGGCTCGGCGGCCAGGTGGCGGCCGAGGCGGCGGCACGCCTCGTCCGCGGCGGCGGCGCCGCGGGCCGAGACCGGCAGCATCTGGTAGCGGCGGGCGGGCGGCGGCGCGTCGGGGCGGGCGGGCGGCTCCTCGATCACCATATGCACGTTGGTGCCGCCCATGCCGAGCGAGTTGAGTCCCGCGATGCGTGGCCGGCCGTCGCGGGTCCGCCACGGCGACAGCTCGGTGTTGACGTAGAAGGGGCCGGACTCGAAGTCGATCTCCGGGTTGGGGCTGGTGTAGTGCAGGCTGGCCGGGATCACGCCTTCGCGCAGCGCGAACGCGGTCTTGATCAGGCCGCTCGCCCCCGCCGCGCGGTCGAGGTGGCCGACGTTGGTCTTGACCGAGCCGATCGCGCAGTACCGGTTGTCGCGGGTGGGCCCGAAGGCGCGGGTGAGCGCCGCCACCTCGATCGGGTCGCCCAGCTCGGTGGCGGTGCCGTGCGCCTCGACGTAGCTGATGTCCTCGCCGGTGACGCCGGCGTCGGCCATCGCGTCGGCGATCACCCGGGACTGGCCGACGACGCTCGGCGCGGTGTAGCCGACCTTCATGGCGCCGTCGTTGTTCATGGCCGAGCCGCGGATCACCCCCCAGATGTGGTCGCCGTCGCGCAGCGCGTCGGGCAGGCGCTTGAGCAGGACGGCGGCGGCGCCGTCGCCGAACATGCTGCCCTTGGCCAGGGCGTCGAAGGTGCGCACGTGCCCGTCGGGCGACTCCTGCCCGCCCGGCCCGTACAGGTGGCCCACGCGGTCAGGCACGCGGATGGAGACGCCGCCGGCCAGGGCGAGCTCGCACTCCCCGTTGCGCAGGCTCTGCACCGCCAGGTGCGCGGCGACCAGCGAGGTGGAGCAGAACGTCTGCACCGCGACGCTGGGCCCGTGCAGGTCGAGCAGGTAGGAGACGGTGGTGGGCAGGGCGTCCTTGTCGTTGCCCATGATCACTTCGAAGTCGGTGAAGCCCTTCTGGCCGCCGCCGAGCAGGTGGTCGGTCATCCTGAGCAGGTAGGTGCTGATGTTGGCGCCGCCGAACACGCCGACCCTGCCCCGGTGCTCGGGTGCGGCGTAGCCGGCCTGCTCCAGGGCCTCCCAGCAGACCTCCAGGAAGGCACGCTGCTGCGGGTCGGTGATCGCGGCCATGCGCGGGCTCATGCCGAAGAACGTGGCGTCGAAGCCGCCGACGTCGTCGAGCACCGGCCTGGCGGGCACGTAGGCGGGGTCGCGCACCTGCTCGGGGTCGGCTCCGGCGGCGATCAGCTCCTCCTCGGAGAAGAACGTGATCGACTCGACGCCGTCCCGGAGGTTCCGCCAGAACGCGGACACATCGGGGGCGCCGGGAAAACGGCCGGCCATGCCGACGATCGCGATCCGCCGGTCCTCGTCGGCGCGCTCGGTGACATGGACGGGCGCCGCCCTGACGGGCTGCCGGACGGGCTGCGGGGCGCTTTCACCGCGCCGCTCGTCGAGGACGGCGGCCAGCGTCTGCACGGTGGGCGCCTCGAACAGGGTCACGGTCGGCACCGCGATGCCGTACCGCTTCTTCACCAGCGCCAGCATCTGCAGCGCCACCAGGGAGTTGCCGCCCAGGTCGAAGAAGTTGTCACGGGTGCCGACCGGCTCGACGCCGAGCACCTCCGACCAGAGCCCGGCCAGGTCGCGCTCGGACTGCGAGGTCGGCGCAGTGTAGGGCTGGGGCAGCTCGGGCCGCGGAAACCGGTCGGCGCCCCCGGCGGCGGACCCCGCTCCGGCCTCCCCGCCCGGCAGCGCGAGCACCGCCCTGGGGAGCCGGTCGTCCAGGCCGCCCGCGGCCACGACGACGTGTGGGTGGCCTGCGTCCCGCAGCCGGTCGAAGGCGGCCAGCGCCTCCTCGGCGGTCATGGAGTGGGCGGCCATGGCCGCGCCGAACCCGCCCTCGATGCGGTCGAGCGTCACCGACCAGGTGTCCCAGCTCACGGCCGTCCATGGGGCGGGCCCTTCGTGGCGGCGGTGGGCGATCGCGGTCAGCGCCGCGTTGGCGGCGGCGTAGCTGCCGAAGGTGATACCGCCGAGCAACGCGGAGGTGGAGGAGAACAGCACGCAGAAGTCCGGCGCGAGGTCCGTCTCGGCGAGGGCCCGCTCCAGCGCCAGGGCTCCGGTGACCTTGGCGTCGAAGTGCCTGGCGACGCCGTCCCCTTCAAGGTCGCGCAGCGGGCTGAAGGTGTCGGGAGTGGTCACGGCGGCGGCGTGCACGACGCCGTCCAGGCGGCTCTCCCCTGCGAGCAGCGCGCGTACGGCTGCGGCGTCCGTGACGTCCACTCTGGGGGTGCTGACCTCGACTCCCAGCTCGCGCAGCGCGGTGACGGCCGTGCGGCGCGGATGCCCCTCGTCGTCGGGGACGCCGCCCCTGCTCAGCAGGATCAGCCTGCCTGCGCCCTTCCTGGCCAGGTGCCCGGCCAGCAGCAGGCCGACGTCCCCGAGCCCGCCGGTGACGAGATACGTCCCGCCAGGCCGGACCGGCGCCCCGCCAGGCCCGGACGCGGGCTCGGACGCGGGCTCGGCGGGGGTGTAGGCGCGGATCAGGCGGGATCCGCCGCGGTAGGCGACGAAGACGTCACCGGACGGGTGGCGCACCTCCGCGGCGAGCGCGCCTGCCACTTCGGCGGCGTCCGCGCCGGGTGCCACGTCGACGGTGGCGCAGTCGAGGTTCAGGTACTCCTGGTTGGCGACCATGGGGAGCGTGGCGGCGGCGGCCTGCCCGGGGTCGGGGCGGTCGCCGGCGGACACGGCCTGGCCGCCCCGCGTGACGAGAATGACGCGGGCGGAGTCGGCGCCCGCCTCGCCCCAGGCGGCGAGCAGCCGCGCCACGGGAGGCAGCGTGTCCCTGCCGTCACCCTCTCCGGGACGGTCGAGCAGGCGCAGGTCGACCACGGTGACGCCGGCGGAGGTGGTGAGGCGCTCTGCCAGGGCGGCGTGATCGGCGGGTGAGGCGGGGTCGATGGTGAAGCCGCCCGGCGTCTCGGTGAAGGCGTTCCCGCCGGTGACGGTGATGACCTCGGTGCCCGCGGCGCGCAACGTCCGGGCCAGCGCCTCGCCGGCCCCTGCGTCGTCGGGCAGGATGACGCAGCGCGCGACCTGCTTTCCGGCCTCTGCGGGCGCGCCGGATGTCCACCGGGGGGCCATCAGCGTCACGTGGGCGGCCCGCGAAGCGCCGTCCCCCGTCCCACTGCGGGCGGACGCGCCCTCCCCCGCCTGCCCGTTCGAGGGGATGGGCTCGCCGACCGAGGGAGCGGTGTCGCGGGCGAGCGCGCCGCCTCCTGGGGGGTTCACCCAGAAGCGCTCGCGCTGGAAGGGATACGTGGGCAGGCCGACCTTGGCGACGGGGCGGTCCTGGCGGTAGCCGGTCCAGTCGATCGGGACGCCCGCCAGCCAGAGCCGCCCCGCCGCCTCGGCGAGCACGGCCTGGGCGGGGCGCGGGTCGCTCGCGCCGGGCATGGACGCCACGATGAGCGGCCAGCGCTCCGGCGGGCAGTCGGCGTGGCCGCGCGCCATCGCGCCCAGCGACTGGCCGGGCCCGATCTCCAGGAGCGCGGGCTCGCCCTCCTGCCGCAGGAGGGTGCGCAGCACGTCGTGGAAGCGGACGGGCGCGCACATGTGCTCGGCCCAGTAGGCAGGGTCGGTGACCTGCTCGGCGACGGCCGGCTCGCCCGTGACGTTGGACACGTACGGCACGCGCGGCGCGTGCAGCGGCACGTTGGCCGCGATCCACGAGGTGAGCCTTTCGCGGATCGGCTCCATCATGGCGGAGTGGAAGGCGTGCGTGGTGGCCAGCGGCCGGCACGGCACCGCCTCGGCCTCCAGGAGCGCCCTGACGGCGGCGATGCCCTGCGGCTCACCGGACAGCACGGTGAGCTCGGGCCCGCTGATCGCGCCGACGCCGACGCCGGTGATGCCTGCGCGTTGGATGCGCTCCAGCACGTCCGCGGCGGCCAGCGGCACCGCGGCCATGGCACCGGCGGGCAGCTCGTCGATGAGGCGGGCGCGGTGGGTGACGAGGGCGAGCGCCGATTCCAGGGAGAGCACGCCGGCCAGGCAGGCGGCCACGTACTCGCCGAGGCTGTATCCGGCCAGCATCGCCGGCTGGATCCCCCACGACTGGACGAGCCTGGCGAGCGCGTACTCGACCGCGAACAGGGCGGGCTGCAGCACGCCGGTCGGGGTCGCGGCGGCGGGCTCGGGCGCGCGGCCGAACAGCGCGCCGAGCGTGCCGTCCGCCGGGGGCTTCCTGGGGGCGAGCATCTCGGCGAGCGGGTCGGCGCCGCCCATGAGCCTGCGCAGGTGAGCGCGGCAGTCGTCGAGCACCTCGCGGAAGACCGGCTCGCTGACGTACAGCTCGGCGGCCATGCCGGGGTACTGCTCGCCGGTGCCCGCGATGAGGAAGGCGACGGGCCGGTCGGTGCGGCTCTCGGCGCGGCCGAGCACGGTCGCGCCCGCCAGCCCCACGGCGGCCTCGGCGGTGGAGGAGGCGACCAGCAGCCTGCGGTGTCCGAACTGCTGCCGCCCGGCCTGCAGCGTGTGGGCCACATCGGCCAGCCGGTGCTCGCGCCCGTCGCCTGCGAGGTGGCCGGCGAGCCGGGCGGTCATCTCGTCGGCGGCCGTGGCCGTGCGCGCCGACCAGATCAGCGGTTCCGGGCGCGGCCTCTCCTCGGTCCTGGGCACCAGCGGCGCCTCCTCCAGCACCACGTGGGCGTTGGTGCCGCCGATGCCGAACGCGCTCACCCCTGCCCGGCGGATGCGGCCGGCCTCGCGCGGCCAGCTCCGCAGCCTGGTGACCACGTCGAGCCGGGCCTCACCGGTGTCGAGCTGCGGGTTCGGTTCCGACAGGTTGAGCGTGGGCGGGATCTCGTCGTGACGCAGGGCGAGCGCGGCCTTGATCAGGTTGGTCACGCCCGCGGCCCGGTCCAGGTGACCGACGTTCGGCTTGACGGAGCCGATCAGCAGCGACTGACCGCCGTAGACCTGCTGGAGCGCGGCCAGCTCGGCGGCGTCGCCGAGCGCGGTGCCCGTGCCGTGCGCCTCGATGTAGTCGATGTCGGCGGGCGAGAGGTCGGCGCTGGCCAGCGCCTCGGCCATGACGGCGGCCTGCCCCTGCACGCCGGGCGCGGTGAAGCCGACCTTGCGCCCGCCGTCGTTGTTGACCGCCCAGCCGCGGATGACCGCGTAGATCTGGTCGCCGTCGGCGAGCGCGTCCTCCAGCCGCCGCAGGGCGACGACGCCGACGCCGCTGCCGAGCGGGCTGCCGAGGCCGCGCGCGTCGAAGGCGCGGCACCGGCCGTCCGGCGGCGCGATGCCGCCCTGCTGGTACAGGTAGCCGACCCGCTGCGGCACGTTGACCGCGACGCCGCCGGCCAGGGCCAGGTCGCACTCGTAGCCCGCCAGGCTCGAGGCGCCGGCGCACACGGCGACGAGCGAGGTGGAGCAGTAGCTCTGCACGCCGTAGCTGGGGCCCGACAGGCCGATCGTGTGCGCCACCCGGGTGGTGAGCGAGTCCTTGTCGTTGGCCAGGCCGACGGCGAGGTCGCCCATGACGGCGGTGATGCCGCTGGGCAGCAGGTTGTTCTGCATGTAGGAGCTGTGGGCGCAACCGCCGAACACGCCGATGGCGCCGTCGAAGCGCTTGGGGTCGCAGCCCGCGTCCTCCAGCGCCGCCCAGCTGTGCTCCAGGAACAGCCGGTGCTGCGGGTCGAGGATCTGGGCCTCCTTGGGGCTGAAGCCGAAGAAGGCCGCGTCGAACTCCTCGACGCCGTCGATGACCGGCGCGGCCTTCACGTACGCGGGGTCGTCCACGAGTTCGGCGGGGACGCCCGCGGCCCGCAGCTCGTCGTCGGTGAAGCGGGTGATCCCGGAGTCTCCCGCGCGGATGGCCGACCAGAGCTCGGCGACGCCTGACGCCCCGGGGAAGCGGCCGGACATGCCGACGATCGCGATGTCGGTGCCAGGGCCGTCGATGTCGTCGATCACGTCTACCGTCCTCATGTCCGGCCTCATTTGCGATTGCCTGAACGGGCCCGGCGCCGCCGCTGCCCCCGTGCGGAACTGGTGGAGAGCGCCTCCTGCGCGCCGGGGTCGCCGCCGCCGTCCAGGGCTGCCGCGAAGGCGGCGACGGTCGGGTGCTCGAACAGCACCGCGGGCGCGATGGGACGGCCGAGGTCCTTCTCGATGGCGAGCACCATGGCCATGCCGGTCAGGGAGTTGCCGCCGAGGTCGAAGAACGGGTCGTGCACGCCGACCTGGTCGATTCCGAGGTAGGCGCCCCACAGGTCGGCCATCCTGGCCTCGGCCTCGGTCCTCGGGGCGGCGAAGTCGGTGCGCAGGCGGGGCCGGGGGAAGCGCTCGCCCTGCGGCGCGGCCGTGGCCGCCTGGAGGAGGCCGTCCAGGTCGAGCATGTTCGTCCAGGCGTCGAGCACCTCGCGGAGCGGCTGCCTGACGGCCATGACCGAGCCGTGGCCACCGGCGAGGATGCGGTCCAGGAGGGCGCATCCGGCGTCGTCGGCGAAGCCGTAGTGGGCGCGGTAGGCGGCGACCCTGTCGGCGAGGCCGCCGGTGGTCCCGAGCCGTTCCGACTGCCAGACGTCGTGCTGCCAGGGCCCCCAGGCGACGGAGACGACCCGGGTGGAGGGCGCGGTGCCGGCCAGGGCCTGGCCGTAGGCGTCGAGCACGGTGTTGGCGGCGCAGTAGTCGCCCTCGCCGATGCCGCCGAAGGCGGTGACGGCGGAGGAGTAGAGGACGAGCAGCTCGAGCCGCTCGTTCTCCGGGGTGTCTGGGCCGACCAGCTCGGCGAGCGGGCCCATGGCGTACACCTTGGGGGCGAGCACCTGGGCTGCTTCGGCGGGGGTGCGCCGCACCAGCAGCCCACCGGCGGGCAGCCCGGCGGCGTGGATCACGCCGTGCAGCCCGCCGAAGTGCTCCCGCGCTCGTCTGAGGGCGGCGCGCAGCTGCTCGGGCACCCCCGCGTCGGCGGTCAGCAGCAGCACCTCGGCGCCCGCGGCCTCCAGCCGTGCGACCTCTTCGTTGCCCTCGGGCAGAGGGGTTCGGGCGAGGAGGGCGAGGCGGCGGACGCCCGCGCGGACGAGGTGCCCGGCCAGAGCCATGCCGAGGCCGCGCGTGCCGCCGGTGATGAGGTAGGTGCCGTCGGGACGCCAGGCGGGCCGGTCAGGCTCGGCGTGGCCGGGGACAGGGGTCCAGCCGCGTACCCAGCGCCGGCCGCGCCGCCAGCCGGTGAGCGGGTCGGGCGAGTCGGGGGCGTCGCCCGCGCCGGGCTCGGTGAGCAGCTCGGTGAGGAGGTGCGGGGCGGCGCCTTCGAGCGGGGCGCCGGGGTCGAGGTCGGCGCCTGACCAGGTGAGGCCGGGGTACTCGTGCCGTGCCGCCCGGCCCAGCCCGTGGGCCAGCGCCTGGTGGGGCGCGGTGGCGTCGCCGCCGAGGATGTCCGCCGCCCCCCGTGTCACGGTGAGCAACCGGGCGGGCCGCTCCCCCAGTGCCTGCACGGCGAGCATGAGGCTGTGGAAGCCGTGCTCCACGGCGGCGCGCAGGTCGTCGTCGCCGGGCGGGGCCGCTCCCTTCGCGCAGGGGACGGCCAGGCTCCACAGGTGGGCCACGTGCACGGGCCCGTCGCCCAGCCCGGCGAACGCCTCGGCGTACTGCGCGGGGTCGGCCGGGTCGATGGTGAGGCGGCGTCCGTCGCGGCGCGGCCCGGTGCCGGGCACCACCTCGACGACGGGAGTGCCGGACGCGGCGGCCAGGTCGGCGAGGGCCGTCCCGGTCCCCTCGGGGTCGGCGAAGACGACGAGTGGGCCGGGCAGCGGGCGGCCGGCCGGTGAGGTGGCGCGGACGGCAGGATCGCGCCGCCAGGTGGGGGCGAAGGTGTGATCGGCGGGTTCGGCCGTCCCTGTCCCGGCGGTCTCAGGGAGGGGCTGGGTCGGTTCGGGCCAGAAGCGGACGCGCTGGAAGGGGTAGGTGGGCAGGTCGAGGACCCGGCCGCGGCCAGGCCTTGCGAGGTCCCAGGTGACGTCCACGCCGAGTTCCCACAGCGTGGCGCAGGTGGCGACGAGGTCGCCATGGGGGTGCCTGCTCTCCGCCGCGCTCCAGCGCGGGGTGAGCGTGCCGAGGACGGCGGCGGCGCCGCCCGTGCCGCCGGTCAGGTTCTGGCGGACCAGCCCGCCGAGTGTCTGGCCGGGGCCGAGCTCGACGAACGCGGACACCTCCTGCTCCAGGCAGTGCCGGACGCCGTCGGCGAAGCGGACGGTGCCGACGAGCTGGTCGGCCCAGTAGGAGGTGCTGGTGGCCTGGTCGGCGGTGAGCTGCCGCCCGGTGAGGTTGGACACGATGGCGATGGCGGGAGGACGCCGGGTCACGCCCTCCAGCACGGCGGCGAGCTTCTCCCTGGCGGGCTGCAGCAGCGTGGAGTGGAAGGCGTGCGCCGAGCGCAGGGGACGGCAGGCGAGGCCGTCCGCCGTGAGCGCGGCGGTCACGGCGTCGATCTCGGCGGGCAGGCCGCTGAGCACGGTCATCGCGGGCCCGTTGCGGGCGGCGACGTCCACTTCGGCTCCGGTTCCCGCGAGGGCGGCGCGGATCCGGTCCTCGGGGGCGGCGACCGCGACCATGCGTCCCGCGGGCACGGCGCTGATCAGGTGGGCCCGCTCGACGACCACGTGCAGGGCGTCTTCGAGGGTGAACACGCCGGCCAGGCAGGCGGCGACGTACTCGCCGAGGCTGTAGCCGACGAGCAGGTCGGGCGTGACGCCCCAGTGGCCGAGGAGCCTGGCGAGCGCGTACTCGACGGTGAACAGGAAGGGGTGGGCGATCGCGGCCTGGTCGAGCGGGTCGTGGGAGTCGCCGGACTCCTCGCGCGCCCGGCCGAGGAGCGCGGCCAGGTCGGCGGGGCGGCCGGCGGGGGTGGCGCCTTCGGGGAAGAACAGGGGGTGAAGGTCCACGCCTGAACGCCGGCGGACGAGTTCGACGCACCGGTCGACGGCCTCGGCGTAGACGGGTTCGGCGGCGTAAAGCTCCCTGCCGAGGCCGGCGTACTGGTCGCCCACGCCGGGGAGGAGGAAGGCGATGCGGGGGCGGCGCTTGACACGGTGACCGCCGGCGGCGGCGGAGCGCAGCTGCCGCAGGGCCTCGCCGGTGTCGGCGCAGACGAGGGCGCGACGGTGGTCCAGTTCGGCGCGGCCGGTCTGGAGCGTGTGGGCGACGTCGGCCAGGCCGGAACCCGGCCGCTCCTCGAGCCAGCCGGCGAGGCGGTCGGCCTGCTCCCGCAGCGCCGCCTCGCTGCCCGCCGACAGCGGCAGCACGTACGGCGCGGCCGAAGCCTCCCCCGCCGGACGGTCGGGGCTCGCAGGGGACGGGGCCGCCTGCAGGACGAGGTGCGCGTTGGTGCCCGACAGCCCGAAGGAGCTGACGCCGGCGAGCCTGGGGGTGTCCTGGCGGGGCAGGGGCAGCGCTCCGGTGACGGGCTGTACGGTGCCGTCGCCTGGGATGGCGGCGGCAGGGGTGCTCAGGTTGAGGCTGGGCGGGATCAGCTCGTTCTCCAGGATGAGCACCGTCTTGATCAGCCCGGCGACCCCGGCGGCGGCCTGGGTGTGGCCGATGTTGGTCTTGACGGCGCCGACCAGGAGGGGGCGGCCCGCGGGGCGTCCGCCGAAGACGTCGTGCAGCGCCGACAGCTCGATGGCGTCGCCGAGGTGGGTGCCCGAGCCGTGCGCCTCGACGTAGTCGATCTCGTCGGGCGTGACGTGCGCGGCGGCGAGCGCGCGGGTGATCACGTCGGCCTGGGCCTTGCGGCTGGGGGCGGTGAGCCCGTTGCTGCGGCCGTCCTGGTTGACGGCCGAGCCGCGCAGCACGGCCCGGATGCGGCGGCCGTTGGCCAGGGCCTTGGACAGCGGTTCGAGCACGACGAGGCCGCCGCCCTCGCCCATGACGTAGCCGTCGGCGTTCTCGTCGAAGGTCTTGCACCGGCCGTCGGGGCACATCATGAGCCCGGCGCACGCCTGGATGTAGAGCGTGGGGTGCAGCGACAGGGACGCCCCGGCCGCAAGAGCGAGGTCGCACTCCCCCCTGCGTAGGCTCTCGGCGGCCAGGTGGACGGCGATGAGCGAGGAGGAGCAGGCGGTGTCGACTGTGAGGGTGGGGCCGATCAGGTCGAGTTGGTAGGCGATGCGCCCGGCGGCGACGCTGGGGATGGCGCCCTGGCCGAGATAGGGGTCGGACAGGGCGTCGCGGCCCTGCCATTCCATCTGGAGCCTGCCGTACTGGAGGGTGTCCATGAAGCCGACCATGACGCCGGTGCGGCTGCCTCTGAGCCGTGACGGTGACAGGCCGGCGTTCTCCAGGCCCTCCCATGCGAGCTCCAGGAGCATGCGCTGCTGGGGGTCCATGCGCAGGGCCTCGCGGGGTGACAGGCCGAAGAACTCGGCGTCCCAGCCGGCGATGTCGTCGAGGAAGGTTCCGTATCGGGTGTAGATGCCGCCGGGGACCCGCGGGTCGGGGTCGTAGTACTCGTCGATGTCCCACCGGGTGGACGGCACTTCGCGGACCGCGTGCCGGCCGTCCCTGAGCAGGTCCCAGAAGCCCTCGGCGGTGTCCGCGCCACCGGGGTAACGGCAGGCCATGCCGATGACGGCGATGGGCTCGTCGCGTCGCTCCTCCACCTCGGCGAGGCGGCGGCGGGTCTGGGCCAGTTCGACGGTCACGCGTTTGAGGTAGGCGCGGAGCTTGTCCTCGGTCCCCATCGGTGGAGCCTTTCCTGTCGCGGTCATGTCGTCACAGTTCGTTGTCGATGAGGGCGAAGATCTCCTCGTCGGAGGCGGAGTCGATCTTGTCCATCACGCCGCCGGCGTCCGCGGGGGCGGCTCCGAGCTTGGTGAGCGCGCCCTGCAGGATCGGCACGAGCCGGGCGCGGACGACGTCTCCCTCCCCGTTGGCGTTGAGGAGCAGGTCGTCGATCTGCTCCAGCGCCTTGCGCAGCGTGTCCTCTGCTGAGGGCGGCGCGGGGGCGAGGACTTCGGCCAGGTAGGCGGCCAGCGCGTTGACGGTGGGGTGGTCGAAGACGAGCGTGGGCGGCAGGCGCAGGCCGGTGTCGGCGTTGAGCCGGTTGCGCAGTTCGACGGCGGTGAGGGAGTCGAAGCCGAGCTGGTTGAAGGGGCGGTCGAGTTGGACGCTGTCGGGGCTGCCGTGGGCGAGGACGGCGGCGACCTGGGCGCGGACGGTGTCGACGAGGAGCCGGAGCGCGTCCTGGCGGGGCAGCGTGGCCAGGCGTCCTGCGAGCGCGCCCGGTCCGGCTCCGGCGCCGGTTCCGGCGGCGCGTCGGGGGGTGCGGACGAGCCCGCGGAGCATGACCGGCAGATCACCCGCCTCAGCCCTGGCACGCAACCCCGCCATGTCCCACCGCGCCGCCACCACCAACGGATCAGAACCCGACACAGCCGCGTCGAACAGCTCCAACCCCTGCTCCACACTCAACGGCGCGACACCCGCCCGCCCCAGCCGGGCCACATCCGCCTGCGACAGACCACCGGTCATCCCCGACTCGGTGTCCCACAACCCCCACGCCACCGACACACCCGCCAACCCCGACTGCCTGCGATGCGCCGCCAGCGCGTCCAAGAACGCGTTCGCCGCCGCGTAATTGCCCTGCCCCGCATTGCCCAGCACCCCGGCCAGCGAGGAGAACAACACGAACAACGACAACGGCCGCTCCGCCGTCAACTCGTGCAGATACCAGGCCGCATCCGCCTTCGGCGCCAGCACCGCGTCCATCCGCTCCGCGCTCAGCCCTTCCACCAGCGCGTCGTCCAGCACTCCCGCGGTGTGCACCACACCCGCCAGCGGCACCCGCTCCAGCAGAGCGGCCAGCGCCTCGCGATCGGAGACGTCACACGCCGCCACCACCACCCGCGCACCCAGCCCCTCCAGCTCCGCCACCAGCTCGGCCGCACCCGGAGCGGCCGGCCCACGACGCGAAACCAGCAACAGATCCCGCACCCCGTGACCCGTCACCAACCGCCGCGCCACCAACGCCCCCAGACCACCCGTGCCACCGGTCACCAGCACCGTCCCCGACACCTCAGGCAACGGCTCGGCGGCGACCTCACGCCGGGTCAGGCGCGGGATGAGGGGTTTGCCGTGCACGACCCTGACCTGGGGTTCGCCGGTCGCCGTGACGAGGGACCAGTCGGTGTGCCCGTCCTCGACCTCGGCCAGGACGAACCTGCCCGGCTGCTCCGACTGCGCAGAGCGCACCAGCCCCCACACGGCGGCACCCGCGGGGTCGCCCGCTCGGGTGGCGAAGACGACGGTGGCGTCGCTGGGGGTGAGGTCGTCGGGCTGTGCGGCGATGGCGTCCAGGACCCGGCCTGTCAGCTCGCGGACGCGGGCGGGCATGTCGGGCTGGTCGCTCACGCATGAGATCACCACGGGCTCGGCCGCTCCGGCCGCGGCGGCGGGCGCTTCGACCCAGTCCACGCCGTGCGCCGCCGTGCCGGCGAGGGCGGCCTGGCGGGGGGCGGCGGCCCGCACGCGGAGGGCGTCGATCGACAGGACGGGCGCGCCGGCGGGGTCGGCCGCCTCGACGAGGGTGTCCTCGCCGGTGGTGGTCAGCCGTACGCGCAGCTCGGGGGCTCCGGAGGCGTGCAGCAGCACGCCGCCGAACGCGAACGGCAGCCGCAGGTCGTCATCGCCGCCGGTCAGGACGAGGGGGTGGAGGGCGGCGTCGAGGAGGGCGGGGTGGATGCCGTATCCGGCGGGGTCGACCTCCTCAGGCAACGCCACCTCGGCGAACAGCTCCTCCCCCCGCCGCCACACCGCGCGCAATCCCTGGAAGGCGGGCCCGTACTCGTAACCCCGCTCGGCCAGCCGCTCGTAACCACCCTCCACCTCCACCGGCTCGGCATCGGACGGCGGCCACACCGACGCCCACGGGTACGGGGCGCCGGCGGGGGCGCCGGCGGTGAGGGCGCCGGAGGCGTGCCTTCGCCAGCCGTCGGAGGTGCGGGAGTGGATGGCGACGGCGCGGCGCCGCTCGTCGTCGGGCGGGTCCACGGTGACCTGGATGGTGACGGAGCCGTTCTCAGGAAGGAGCAGCGGCGCCTCGATGACGAGTTCGTCCAGGCGTCCGCAGCCGGCGTGGGCGCCGCCTTCGAGGGCGAGCTCGGCGAACGCGGCACCGGGCAGCAGGACGCCGCCCTCCACGGCGTGGTCTCCGAGCCAGGGCGCACTCCTGGCCGACAGCTGGCCGGACAGGACGTACGCGTCGCCGGCCACGGGGACGACGGCGGAGAGCAGCGGATGCCGGGAGCCTTCGATGCCCGCTCCGGTGGGGCGGCCGGGCGCCTCGTGGTCCCCGAGCCAGTACCGGCGCCGCTCGAAGGCGTAGGTGGGCGGATCGGCCATCGGGTGGGGGGGCAGGGCCGAGCGCGCTGAGCCAGTCGACGCCCGCGCCGAGCACCCAGGCGTGGGCGAGCGCGGTGAGGAAGCGCGGCCAGTCGCCCGCGCCGCGGCGCAGTGACGCGCAGACCCCGGCGGTGATGCCCGCGGCGTGGCAGCTGTCGTCGGCGTCGGCGCCCAGCACCGGGTGCGGGCTGACCTCGACGAACAGTGGCGTGCCCGGTCCGGCGCACGCTCTGATCGCCTCGTCGAAGAGCACCGGGTTGCGCAGGTTGTCGTACCAGTATCCGGCGGTCAGCCGGGCCGGCTCGATGAACTGCCCGGCGAGGGAGGAGCAGAAGGCGATGCCGGTGTCGTGCGGCCGCACCCCGTCGAGGGCGACGGCGAGCTCGTCGGCGATGGGCTCGACGAGCGGGGTGTGGGAGGCGTAGTCGACGGCGATGCGGCGCACGCGGACGCTTTCTCCGCAGGCGGCGGTGAACTCCTCCAGCGCGCCGGCCTCGCCTGCGACGACGCAGGAGGCGGGGCCGCTGTGGACGGCCACCCAGAGGCGGCCCTTCCAGGGTTCGAGCCGCGCCTGGGTCTCGGCCGCGGGCAGGGCCACGGCGAGCATGCCGCCGGTGCCGCTGAGCCGGATCAGCGCCCTCGATCGCAGGGCGACGACCTTGGCGGCGTCCTCCAGGGTGAGCGCTCCGGCGACGCACGCGGCGGCGATCTCGCCCTGGGAGTGGCCGATGACGGCCGTGGGGTGGACGCCGTGGGAGCGCCACAGCTCGGCGAGGGAGACCATGACGGCGAACAGGACGGGCTGGATGACGTCGGTGCCCTCCAGGGCGGGGGCGCCGTTCCTGCCGTGCAGGACGTCGACGACCGACCATCCGGTGTGCGGGCGCAGTGCCTCGTCGCAGCTCAGCAGCCGGGTGCGGAAGACCTCGCTGGTGTCCAGGAGGTCGACGGCCATGCCCGCCCACTGGGAGCCCTGGCCGGGGAAGACGAACACGGGCCTGGCGGCGGGGAGCGCCTCGCCCGTGACGGCGGCGGCGTGGGGGGTGCCGTCGGCGACGGCCGCGAGCGCGGCGAGCAGTTCGGCGCGGTCCTCGGCCACCACGACGGCGCGGTGCGCGAACCCGGCTCTTCCTGCCAGGGCGCGGCCGGTGGCGCGCAGGTCGTCGTCGGAGGCGCCGTCGGCGTATCGGCGCAGCCGGCCGGCCTGGGCGCGCAGGGCGGTCTTGGTCTTGGCCGACACGATCCAGACGAGCGGCTCGCCTGCCGCGGCGGGCCGCTCCTCCGGGGCGGTCGCGGGGACGCCTTCCAGGACGACGTGGGCGTTGGTGCCGCTGACGCCGAAGCTGGAGATACCGGCGCGGGCCGGCCTGTCGGTGGGGAAGTCCACCGCGCGGGTGGCCACGCGGACGCCTCCCGAGTCCCAGTCGACGTGCGGGGTCGGCTCGGTGACGTGCAACGTCGGCGGCAACACCCCATGCCGCATCGCCTGCACCATCTTGATCACCCCCGCCACCCCCGCCGCCGCCTGCGTGTGACCGATGTTCGACTTCACCGACCCCACCCACACCGGCCGGCCCTCCGCCCGGCCCCGCCCATACGTCGCCAGCAACGCCCCCGCCTCGATCGGATCACCCAACCGCGTCCCCGTCCCATGCGCCTCCACCGCATCCACATCCCGCGTGTCCAGCAACGCGTCCGCCAACGCCTGCTGAATCACCCGCTCCTGCGCAGGACCACTCGGCGCCGTCAACCCGTTGCTCGCCCCGTCCTGGTTCACCGCCGACCCCCGGATCACCGCCAGCACCCGCCGCCCATGACGAACCGCCTGCGACAACCGCTCCAGCACCAGCACCCCCACCCCCTCAGCCCACGCCGCACCGTCAGCCGAAGCCGAGAACGACTTGCACCGCCCGTCGGCCGACAGCGCCCGCTGCCGGGAGAACTCCACGAACGGAACCGGCGAGGCCATGACGGACACGCCTCCGGACAGGGCGAGCGAGCACTCGCCGCGCCGGAGCGCCTGCACGGCCAGGTGCATGGCGACCAGCGAGGAGGAGCAGGCGGTGTCGATCGTGATGGACGGCCCCTCGAGGCCGAGGGTGTAGGAGACGCGCCCGGACAGCACGCTGGAGGCGCTGGAGGTGAACAGGGTCCCCTCGACGGAGCCGGGGGCGAGTTCCAGGAAGCGAGTGGAGTAGTGCTCGTACATGCATCCGGCGTAGACGCCGGTACGGCTGCCGCGTAACGACCCCGGATCGATCCCCGCCCGCTCCAGCGCCTCCCAGCACGACTCCAGGAACAGCCGATGCTGCGGATCGGTCGCCAGCGCGCTACGCGGACTCATCCCGAAGAACCCCGCGTCGAACTCCCCCGCGTCATGCACGAACCCGCCGTGCCGCACGTACGACTTGCCCGACGCCTCCGGATCAGGATCGAACAACCCCTCCAGATCCCACCCGCGATCGGCGGGGAACCCACTGATCGCGTCCCTGCCCGACGCCACCAGATCCCACAGCTCCTCAGGACCCGTCACCCCGCCGGGGAAACGGCAGGCCATCCCGACGATCGCCACCGGCTCGTGCCTGCGGCCCTCCTCCTCGGCGAGGCGCTGGCGGGTCTCCGCCAGTTCGACGGTCGCACGCTTGAGGTAGGCGCGGAGCTTGTCCTCGGTTCCCATCGGTCGGGCCTTTCCTGTCGCGGTCATGGCGTCACAGTTCGTTGTCGATGAGGGCGAAGATCTCCTCGTCGGAGGCGGAGTCGATCTTGTCGACCATCGTGTCGGGACGGCCTGTGCCGTCCGGTGCCGCGCCGAATCTGGCCAGGCCGCTCTGCAGCACGGCGACGAGCTTGCTGCGGATGGCCTCGCCGTCGTCCTTGGCGCCGGTGAGCATGGATCCCACGCGTTCGAGCGCGCCGCGCAGTGTCTCCTCGGGAGACGGCGGCGCCGGTGCGAGGGTGCTGAACAGGAACTCGGCGAGTGAGCTGATCGTGGGGTGGTCGAAAACGAGGGTGGGCGGCAGGCGAAGGCCGGTGTCGGCGTTGAGCCGGTTGCGCAGTTCGACGGCGGTGAGGGAGTCGAAGCCGAGCTGGTTGAAGGCGCGGTCCACGCTGACCTTGTCGGGACTGCCGTGCGCGAGGACGGCGGCGACGTGGCCGCGGACTCTCTCGGTGAGCAGCCGCAGTGCCTCGTCCCTGGTGAGAGCCGCGAGGCGGATCATCAGTTCGGCCACGCCCCCGGAGTTCGTGGTGCGTCGGGGGGTGCGGACGAGCCCGCGGAGCATGACCGGCAGATCACCCGCCTCAGCCCTGGCACGCAACCCCGCCATGTCCCACCGCGCCGCCACCACCAACGGATCAGAACCCGACACAGCCGCGTCGAACAGCTCCAACCCCTGCTCCACACTCAACGGCGCGACACCCGCCCGCCCCAGCCGGGCCACATCCGCCTGCGACAGACCACCGGTCATCCCCGACTCGGTGTCCCACAACCCCCACGCCACCGACACACCCGCCAACCCCAGCTGCCTGCGATGCGCCGCCAGCGCGTCCAAGAACGCGTTCGCCGCCGCGTAATTGCCCTGCCCCGCATTGCCCAGCACCCCGGCCAGCGAGGAGAACAACACGAACAACGACAACGGCCGCTCCGCCGTCAACTCGTGCAGATACCAGGCCGCATCCGCCTTCGGCGCCAGCACCGCGTCCATCCGCTCCGCGCTCAGCCCTTCCACCAGCGCGTCGTCCAGCACTCCCGCGGTGTGCACCACACCCGCCAGCGGCACCCGCTCCAGCAGAGCGGCCAGCGCCTCGCGATCGGAGACGTCACACGCCGCCACCACCACCCGCGCACCCAGCCCCTCCAGCTCCGCCACCAGCTCGGCCGCACCCGGCGCGCCCGGCCCACGACGCGAAACCAGCAACAGATCCCGCACCCCGTGACCCGTCACCAACCGCCGCGCCACCAACGCGCCCAGACCACCCGTGCCACCGGTCACCAGCACCGTCCCCGACACCTCGGGCAACGGTTGTGCCTCAAGCCTGCGGCGGGCCAGCCTGGGGGCCAGCATCTTTCCGTCGCGCACGCGTACCTGGGGCTCGGCGACCGCCGCCAGCCGCCCCCAGTCGGCGTGGCCGTCCTCGACCTCGGCCAGGACGAACCGGCCAGGCTGCTCCGACTGCGCCGAGCGCACCAGCCCCCACACGGCGGCGCCCGCGGGGTCGCCCGCTCGGGTGACGAACGTCAGCCGGGACTCGGCCAGCCGCTCGTCCCTGATGGCCTCCAGCACCTGCGTGGTCAGCTGCCGCACCGCGGAGGGGACGTCGGGGCGGTCGCTCACGCACGGGATCACCACGGCCTCCGCCACACCGTCCCCTGCCTGCGTCTCGACCCAGTCCACTCCGTAGACGGCCTGGGCGGAGCCGGCCAGCGCCCCGGACGGGACCGGCCGTACCCGGAGCGAGGCGAGGGAGAGCACGGGCCGTCCGGCCGTGTCGGCGGCCTCGACGGCGCACGCGTCAGCCTCCGCTCCGGTCAGGCGGACCCGCAGTGTGCCCGTCCCGGGCTGGAGGAGCCGCAGGCCGCGCAGCTCGAACGGCAGCCGCACCGTCGCGCTCTCCCCGGCGACGAGCAGCGGGTGGAAGGCAGCGTCGAGAAGGGCGGGGTGGACGCCGTATCCGGCGGGGTCGACCTCCTCAGGCAACGCCACCTCGGCGAACAGCTCCTCCCCCCGCCGCCACACCGCGCGTAACCCCTGGAAGGCGGGCCCGTACTCGTAACCCCGCTCGGCCAGCCGCTCGTAACCACCCTCCACCTCCACCGGCTCGGCACCGGACGGCGGCCACACCGACGCCCACGAACCCGATCCGTCGGCAGTGCCGGCGACCGGCACGGGGCCGTCCTCGCCGTCGGGGGTGACCGTGGCCGACACGTGGCGGGTCCAGGCGGCGTCCGGGTCGTCGGCGGGGCGCGAGTACACGCGCACCGGCCTGGCGCCGGAGGCGTCGGCGCGCTCCACGACGACCTGGATCGCCACGCCGCCGCCGGCCGGCAGCGTGAGCGGGGCCTCGAACACCAGCTCTTCGACCAGGTCGCAGCCCGCCCGGCCGCCGGCCTCCAGGACCAGCTCGGCGAGCGCGGCCCCGGGCAGGACGACCGTGCCGGACACCGCGTGGCCGGCCAGCCATGGCGCGGCGGCCGGCGACAGCCGGCCTGTCAGCACGGCCTGGCCGTCCTCGGGCAGGTCGACGGCCGCGCTGAGCAGCGGATGGCCGGCCTCGCGCAGCCCCGCCGAGGCCAGGTCGGCGGCGGGTGCGGGCGGGTCGAGCCAGAAGCGCTCGCGGTCGAAGGCGTACGTGGGCAGGTCCACGAGCCTGCCCCCACCCGCCGGCGCGGGCCAGTCCACCTCCGCCCCCGCCGTCCACGCGCGGGCGAGGCAGTCGGCCAGCGCGTCGGGTTCGGTACGGTCGCGGCGGTGCAGGGAGACGATCGCGGCGCCCTCGCGGGTGACGCAGTCGTGCGCCATGCCGGACAGCACCGCCTGCGGCCCCACTTCCAGGAAGACGCCGACGCCCTCGTCCTCGAGCCGGGAGATCGCCGTCTGGAACAGGACGGGCCTGGTGATCTGGTCGAGCCAGTAACGGGCCGAGGTCCACGTTCCCTCGATGCCGGTGACGGTGGCCGTATGGGGGCGGTCGAACGTCACGCGCGCCAGCTCGGCGGCGAACGCGGGCAGCATCGGCTCCATGAGCGGGGAGTGGAAGGCGTGGCTGACGGACAGCCGCCGGGTGCGCCGGCCGCGCGCCCGCCACTGCTCGGCCAGCGCCAGGCACTCCTGCTCGGCGCCGGACACGACCACGCCGGTGGGACCGTTGACGGCGGCGACGCCGACGCGCGACTCCAGCCCGGTCAGCGTCGCGGCGACCTCCTCGGCCGTCGCCTCCACCGCGACCATGGCGCCGGGTTCGCACAGCTCCTGCATGAGGCGGCCGCGGGCGGCGATGAGGCGGGCCGCGTCCGGCAGGGACCAGACGCCGGCGGCGTACGCGGCCGCGTACTCGCCCACCGAATGCCCTGCGACGATGTCGGGTCTCACCCCGTACGACTCCAGCAGCCGGAAGGCGGCCACCTCGAAGGCGAACAGCGCCGGTTGCGTGTAGGCGGTCTGGTTCAGCAGCTCGGCGTCGGGACTGCCGGGCTCGGCCCACATCACCTCGCGCAGCGGTCTGTCGAGGTGGGGGTCAAGGGCGGCGCACACCTCTTCGAGGGCGGCGGCGAACGCCGGAGCGGCGGCCGCGAGCTCCCTGCCCATCCGGGCACGCTGCCCGCCCTGCCCGGTGAACAGGAACGCGGTCCGCGGCTGCTCGGCGGCCACCCCCTCGACCACCGCCGCCAGTGGCCGCGCACCGGCGGTCGCGGCCTCCCCGTCCCGCCGCGAACCCGCGGACGGGCTCGCTTCGCCGTGCCGGCCGTCGCCGCCGGGCGGGGGCGCCGTCGTGGGCTGGTTCGCGTACGCCGCGAGGGTGGCGGTGAGGGTGGCGTGATCGCGGGCGAGCACGACGGCGCGGTGGGGGAAGGCGGCGCGTCCTGCGAGTGTGTGCGCCACGTCGGCGGGGTCGGGCTGCTCGCCGGAGGTGACGGCCGCGTGCAGCCGGGCGGCCTGGGCCCGCAGGGACCGGTCGCTGCGCGCGCTGATCGGCCAGGCGATCGGCCCCGCGAGAGGGACCGGCGGCTCCTCGCCGAGATCGGTCTCCTGGCCCGCTTCCGGCAGGGCGGGGGGCTCCTCGAGGATGAGGTGGGCGTTGGTGCCGCTGATGCCGAACGAGGAGACGCCCGCGCGACGGGGCCGCTCACCGGCCGGCCAGGCGCGGGCTCCGGTCAGCAGCTCGGCCCGCCCCGCCGACCAGTCGACGTGCGGGGTCGGCTCGGTGACGTGCAACGTCGGCGGCAACACCCCATGCCGCATCGCCTGCACCATCTTGATCACCCCCGCCACCCCCGCCGCCGCCTGCGTGTGACCGATGTTCGACTTCACCGACCCCACCCACACCGGCCGATCCTCCGCCCGGCCCCGCCCATACGTCGCCAGCAACGCCCCCGCCTCGATCGGATCACCCAACCGCGTCCCCGTCCCATGCGCCTCCACCGCATCCACATCCCGCGTGTCCAGCAACGCGTCCGCCAACGCCTGCTGAATCACCCGCTCCTGCGCAGGACCACTCGGCGCCGTCAACCCGTTGCTCGCCCCGTCCTGGTTCACCGCCGACCCCCGGATCACCGCCAGCACCCGCCGCCCATGACGAACCGCCTGCGACAACCGCTCCAGCACCAGCACCCCCACCCCCTCGGCCCACGCCGCACCGTCAGCCGAAGCCGAGAACGACTTGCACCGCCCGTCGGCCGACAGCGCCCGCTGCCGGGAGAACTCCACGAAGACGTCGGGGGCGGCGATGACGGTGACGCCGCCGGCCAGCGCGAGCGTGCACTCCTGCTGGCGCAGCGCCCGGGTCGCGAGGTGGAGCGCCACCAGGGAGGAGGAGCAGGCGGTGTCGACCGTGATGGACGGCCCCTCCAGGCCGAGGGTGTAGGAGACGCGCCCGGACAGCACGCTCGGCGTGCTGGAGGTGAGCAGGGTCCCCTCGACCGACTCGGGCACCCGGTCGAGGAACCGGGTCGAGTAGAGCTCGTACATGCATCCGGCGTAGACGCCGGTACGGCTGCCGCGTAACGACCCCGGATCGATCCCCGCCCGCTCCAGCGCCTCCCAGCACGACTCCAGGAACAGCCGATGCTGCGGATCGGTCGCCAGCGCGCTACGCGGACTCATCCCGAAGAACCCCGCGTCGAACTCCCCCGCGTCATGCACGAACCCGCCGTGCCGCACGTACGACTTGCCCGACGCCTCCGGATCAGGATCGAACAACCCCTCCAGATCCCACCCACGATCGGCGGGGAACCCACTGATCGCGTCCCCGCCCGACGCCACCAGATCCCACAACTCCTCAGGACCCGTCACCCCGCCGGGGAAACGGCAGGCCATCCCGACGATCGCCACCGGCTCGTGCCAGCGGCCCTCCTCCTCGGCGAGGCGTCGGCGGGTCTCCGCCAGCTCGACGGTCACACGCTTGAGGTAGGCGCGGAGCTTCTCGTCATTCGCCACGTTCGGGCCTTTCCATAGACAGGGGGGACGTCATCGCCCGGTTGTCGATGAGGGCGAAGATCTCCTCGTCCGAAGCGGAACCGATCTCCTCGGCCCCGCTGGAGCCGGTGGGGGCGGCGGAGGGGGCGGCGGCGCCGCCGATCCTGGTCAGCGCGCTCTGCAGGATGGCGACGAGCTGACCGCGGACGGCCTCCGACTCGCCGTTGGCCGCCCGCAGCGTCGACTCGGCCTGGTCCACCGCGGCGCGCAGGGCGTCCTCGGCCGAGGGCGCCTCGGGCGCCAGCGCGTTGAACAGGTAGCCGGCGAGCGCGGTGACGGTCGGGTGGTCGAAGACGAGCGTGGCCGGCAGGCGGAGCCCGGCGGCGGCGTTGAGCCGGTTGCGCAGCTCGACGGCGGTCAGGGAGTCGAAGCCGAGTTCGTTGAAAGCGCGGTCCACGTCCACCTGGTCGGGGCGGCCGTGCGCGAGGACGGCGGCGACGTGCGAGCGGACCAGCTCGGTCAGGTGGGCGCGGCCGTCGGCCTCGCTCAGCCCCGCCAGCCGGTCGGTCAGCCCGCCGAGGCCGGCGGCGACGGTCCCGGCCGCCGCCGTCGCGCGTCGGGGCGTGCGGACGAGCCCGCGGAGCATGACCGGCAGATCACCCGCCTCAGCCCTGGCACGCAACCCCGCCATGTCCCACCGCGCCGCCACCACCAACGGATCAGAACCCGACACAGCCGCGTCGAACAGCTCCAACCCCTGCTCCACACTCAACGGCGCGACACCCGCCCGCCCCAGCCGGGCCACATCCGCCTGCGACAGACCACCGGTCATCCCCGACTCGGTGTCCCACAACCCCCACGCCACCGACACACCCGCCAACCCCGACTGCCTGCGATGCGCCGCCAGCGCGTCCAAGAACGCGTTCGCCGCCGCGTAATTGCCCTGCCCCGCATTGCCCAGCACCCCGGCCAGCGAGGAGAACAACACGAACAACGACAACGGCCGCTCCGCCGTCAACTCGTGCAGATACCAGGCCGCATCCGCCTTCGGCGCCAGCACCGCGTCGAGCCGGGAGGCGGAAAGCCCTTCGAGCACGGCGTCGTCGAGCACGGCGGCGGTGTGCACCACACCGCCCAGCGGCACCTCCGCCAGCAGAGCGGCCAGCGCGTCACGATCGGAGACGTCACACGCCGCCACCACCACCCGCGCACCCAGCCCCTCCAGCTCCGCCACCAGCTCGGCCGCACCCGGAGCGGCCGGCCCACGACGCGAGACCAGCAACAGATCCCGCACCCCGTGGCCCGTCACCAACCGCCGCGCCACCAACGCGCCCAGACCACCTGTGCCACCGGTCACCAGCACCGTCCCCGACACCTCGGGCAGCGGCTCGGCGGCGACCTCACGCCGGGTCAGGCGCGGCGCCAGCAGGTCCTGTCCCGCGGCGGCGAGCTGGGTCTCGCCGGCGGCGATCGCGGCGGCCAGCCGCTCCCAGCCGGAGAAGCCGGGGGCGATCTCGGCGAGGACGAACCGGCCGGGGTGCTCCGACTGCGCCGAACGCACCAGCCCCCACACCGCCGCCGCCTCGGGCCCGCCAGGGCGGGTGGCGAACACCAGCCGGGACTCGGCGAACCGCTCGTCGGCCAGCCAGCCCTGTGCCAGGTCGAGCACCTCACGCAGGGCGTCGTGCGCGGCGTAGGGAAGGTCGTCACCGTCGGCGTGGACGGGCGCCAGCACCACGCCAGGGACCCGGCCTGCGCTCATTCCGGCCAGCGAGGCGAGGTCGTAGTGGCGCGGCGCCGCGATGCCCGCCCGCTCCAGTTCGGCGCCCAGTTCGTCGGCCGCCTCGTCGTAGCCGACCAGCGCCCAGTCCCCTTCACCCGTCCCGGCGCCGAGCACGGGCGGTTCAGCCCATTCGACGGTGTAGCGGGCGGCGGCGGAGGCGGGGCGGGCGGCGCTTCGCGGCAGGCGGCGCAGCGCCAGCAGGACGACGGCGGCGATCCGGTCTCCCGCCCCGTCGAACAGGCTCAGCGCGATCCGGTCGTCGCCGAGATCCTTCACACGAGCGCGCAGCGCCTCCGCGCCGAGCGCGGCCACTCGCACCCCGCTCCATGAGAACGGCAGCAGCAGCGCGGTGGGGTCGTCGGCCGACTCCAGCACCACCAGGTGCAGCACCGCGTCCAGCAGGGCAGGGTGCAGGACGAACCGCCCGGCGTCGGCGCGTACCTGGTCGGGCGGCGCCACCTCGACGAAGGCGTCCTCGCCCGCGCGCCAGGCGGCGCGCAGTCCCTGGAACGCGGGACCGTAGGCGTACCCCCGCTCGGCGAGCAGCTCGTAGAGCCCGTCCAGGCCGATCGGGACGCCATCGGGCGGCCAGGAAGGCAGGCGCTCGGGCGGGTCCTCGGGAGCGGGGCCGAGCAGGCCGGTGGCGTGGCGGGTCCAGGGGGCGTCGGTGTCACCGGCAGGGCGGGCGTGGACGGCCACGGTGCGGCGGCCCTGTTCGTCCTGGCCGCCCACGGTGACCTGGACGTGGACGCCACCCGCCGCGGGCAGCGGCAGCGGGGCCTCCAAGGTCAGCTCCTCGACGGCGTCGCAGCCCGCCGTGACGGCGGCCTGCAGCGCCAGCTCGACGAAGGCGGTGCCGGGCAGCAGGACGGTGCCGTCCACCGCGTGGTCGGCCAGCCACGGATCGGTGCCGACGGACAGCCGGCCGGCCAGCAGGAAGCCGCCGTCGGCCGCGAGCGGCAGGGCGGTGCCGAGCAGCGGATGGCCGGAGCCGCCAGGGCCGCCGGCGGGGCCGGGGGCGAGCCAGTGCCTGTGCCGCTCGAAGGGGTAGGCGGGCAGGCTGTCGTGGTGGCGGCCGGCGGGGCCGAGCGCGGCCGCCCAGTTCACGCCGGCGCCGAGCACCCACGCCTGGCCGAGCGCCTTGAACAGCCTGGGCAGGCCGCCGTCGTCGCGCCGCAGCGTGCCCGTGGCGCCTCCGGCGACGCCGGCCGCCGCCAACGTGTCCACGACGTGGCCGGTGAGCACCGGGTGCGGGCTGGCCTCGACGAACACCGGCGTTCCTGTGGCCGCGACCGCCTCGATCGCCTGCTGGAAGCGGACCGGGTTGCGCAGACTCGTGAACCAGTAGGCGGCCGTCAGCAGGCCGGTGTCGATGAACTCGCCCGCGTACGAGGAGCAGAACGCCACCTCGGTGTCGCGGGGCCGTACTCCGTCGAGGCTGCGCAGGATCTCCTCGCGCAGCTCCTCGATGTGTGGGGTGTGGGCGGCGTAGCCGATCGCGACCCGGCGGGCCTGGACGTCGTCACCGCAGGCGGCGGCGCACTCCTCCAGCGCGTCGGCGTCGCCCGCCACCACCGTGCTGGACGGGCCGCTGTACACGGCCGGCCACAGGCGGCCTGCCCAGGGTCGCAGCAGTTCCTCGGCCCTGGCGGCGGGCAGCGACACGGCCAGCATGCCGCCCTTGTCGCCGAGCCTCGTCAGGGCCCGGCTGCGCAGCGCGACCACGCGCGCGGCGTCCTCCAGGGAGAGCGCCCCTGCCACGCACGCCGCGGCGATCTCGCCCTGGGAGTGGCCGACGACGGCCGCGGGGTGCACGCCGAGCGAGCGCCACAGCCCGGCCAGCGCGATCATGACGGCGAACAGCGCAGGCTGGATGACGTCCGAGCCCTCCAGCGGGGGCGCGCCGTTCCTGCCGCGCAGCACGTCCACGACCGACCATCCGGTGTACGGCCGCAGCGCGCGGTCGCACCGGCCGACCTGGTCGCGGAAGGCGGGGCTGGCGTCGAGGAGGTCCACGGCCATGCCGGCCCACTGGGAGCCCTGGCCTGGGAAGACGAACACCGGCCTGGCCTCGGCAGGCGCGGCCCCGCTGGTGACGGCGGCGTGCGGGGTCCCGGCGGCCACGGCCTCGAGCCCGGCGAGCAGCTCGTCGCGGCCTGCGGCCACCACCACGGCGCGATGCGCGAACGCGGTTCGCCTGGCCAGCGTCCTCCCGGCGTCGGCCAGCGCGCCGTCCGCGAGCCCGTCGGCGTACGCGTGCAGCCTGGCCGCCTGGGCGCGCAGCGCGGGCTCGCTCCTGGCCGACACCACCCACACCATCGGCCCTGCCGCCGGGTCGAGGACCTGCGGCGCTTCGTCAGGGCGCGCGGCGGGCGGCGGCGGGGCGGCTTCCACGATGAGGTGGGCGTTCGTGCCGCTGATGCCGAAGCTGGACACCCCTGCCCGCGGCGGCCGGTCCTGCGCCAGCTCGACCTGCCCGGTGAGCAGCCTGACCCCGGCCGAGGCCCAGTCCACGTGCGGCGTGGGGTCGGCGGCGTGCAGGGTGGGCGGCAGGGTGCGGTGTTCCAGCGCCTTCACCATCTTGATCACCCCGGCCACCCCGGCCGCCGCCTGGGTGTGGCCGATGTTGGACTTGAGCGAGCCGAGCCAGACCGGTCGCCCCGGGTCTCTCCCCTCGCCGTACACGGCGATGAGCGAGTCCGCCTCGATGGGGTCGCCCAGCCGGGTGCCCGTGCCGTGCGCCTCCACGGCGTCGACCTCGGCGGCGCTGAGCCGGGCGTCGGCCAGCGCCTGCCTGATGACCTCCCGCTGCGCCTGACCGCTCGGCGCGGTGAGGCCGTTGCTGGCGCCGTCCTGGTTGACCGCGCCGCCCCGCAGCACAGCGAGGACCGGATGACCGTTGCGGCGCGCGTCGGAGAGCCGCTCCAGCACGAGCATGCCTGCGCCCTCGGCCCACCCCGTGCCGTCGGCCAGGGCGGAGAAGGCCTTGCACCGTCCGTCGGGGGCCAGCCCGCCCTGCCTGCTGAACTCCACGAACATGCCGGGCGTCGACATGACGGTCACGCCGCCCGCCAGCGCCAGCGCGCATTCCCCGCGCCGCAGCGCCCGCATCGCCAGGATGATCGAGACGAGCGAGGACGAGCAGGCCGTGTCCGTGGTGATCGCCGGTCCACGCAGGCCGAGCGCGTACGCGACGCGGCCGGAGACGACGCTGAGCGCGGTGCCGGTCAGCAGGTGACCGTCGGAGGCGCCGTCCGGCTGGTGCAGCCGGGGTCCGTAGTCGGGGGCCATGGCGCCGACGTACACGCCGGTGGCCGAGCCCCGCAGGGTGGCCGGGTCGATGCCGGCGCGCTCCACGGCTTCCCAGCAGGTCTCCAGGAGCACCCGCTGCTGCGGGTCCATGGCCGTGGCCTCGCGCGGGCTGATTCCGAAGAACGCGGCGTCGAACCGGTCGGCGTCATGCAGGAACCCGCCGTACCGGGTGTCGCTGGTGCCCGAGGCACCGGGGGCGAAGAGCGTGTCGAGGTCCCATCCGCGGTTGGCGGGGAACTCGGTGATCGCGTCGGTGCCGGTGCTGACCAGCCGCCAGAGGTCCTCGGGCGAGACGACCTCGCCGGGATAGCGGCAGCCCATGCCGACCACCGCGATCGGGTCGTCGTCCGCCCGATCCCGCGCGCCGCCGCCGTCCGCCTCCTCCGGCCCGCCGCCGGTGAGCAGCGCGTGCAGGTGGCCGGCCAGCCGGTCGGGCGTGGGGTGGTCGTACAGCAGTCCGGCGGGCAGCCGCAGCCCGGTGGCCGCGCGCAGCCTGTCCCGCAGCTCGACGGCGGTGGCCGACTCAAGGCCGAGGTCCTTGAACGTGCGCTCAGGCTCGACGGCGGTCGTGTCGCCGTAGCCGAGCAGCCGCGCCGTGGCCGCCAGCACCAGCTCGCGCAGCTCCTTCCTGGACCTGGCCGCCGGCGCGTCCGGCGTCCCCGACGGCTCCGGCGTGCCCGCCGCGTCCGGCGCCTGCGGCCGTACGATTCGGGGCGGCGGGGCGGCCGTGGTGTGGCGGCGGCGCTGGAACGGGTACGTGGGCAGATCCACCAGCCGCCCGCCGGGGCAGAGCAGGGACCAGTCCACCGGCGCGCCCTGGGCGTACGCCTGGGCGAGTGACCGGGTCAGCCGCTCCGAGCCGCCCTCGCCGCGGCGCAGCGTGGCGACCACGGCCACCTCCCGGCCGGCGTCTTCCGCGCTCTCTTCCACGCCCGTGACCAGAACCGGGTGCGGGCTGCACTCCACGAACAGCGCGCAGCGCTCCAGGGCGGCCCGTACGGCCTGGCCGAAGCGGACCGGTCGGCGCAGGCTGCGATACCAGTAGGCGGCGTCGAGCCCGGCCGTGTCCATGGGCTCGCCCGTGAGCGTGGAGACGAACGCCGTCGCGCTGCTCACCGGCCGGATCGGGGCCAGCGCCTCCAGCACCTCCTCGCGCACCGCCTCGACCTCGGGCGAGTGGGAGGCGTAGTCCACAGTAATGATCTTGGTTCGGTGGCCGGGCAGCCGGGCGGCGAGCTCGGCCAGCGCCTCTCTCGGGCCGGAGACCACCAGAGAGCGGGGGCCGTTGAAGGCGGCCACGGACACGCCTTCGGGCAGGACCGGCTCGACAACGTCCAGGGGGGCGGCGACCGACATCATGCCGCCCCTGCCGGTGATGCCGGCGATGGCGCGGCTGCGCAGCGCGACGACCCTGGCGGCGTCGGGCAGGGTGAGCGCGCCGGCGACGGTGGCGGCGGCGATCTCGCCCTGGGAGTGGCCGACGACCACGTCGGGCCGCACGCCGTGCGCCCGCCACGTCTCGGCGAGCGAGACCATGACGGCCCACAGGGCGGGCTGCACCACGTCCACCCGGTCCAGGCCAGGGGCGCCGGGACGCTCCTGGAGCACGTCCATCAGGGCGTAGCCGGTGAAGGGTTCGAGCGCGCCTGCGCACTCCGCCAGCCGCGCGCCGAAGATCGGCGAGGCGGCGATCAGCTCACGCGCCATCCCCGGCCACTGCGAGCCCTGCCCGGGGAAGACGAAGGCGCACCCCCCACCGACGGCGCCGCCGGTGACGACGGCGTCGTGGAGGCGGCCCGAGGCCAGTGCGCGCAGCGCCTCCTGACGCGTGGCGGCGTCGGGGGCGTGCACCACGGCACGGCGCTCGAAGGCCGTCCTGCTCACGGCGAGGCTCAACGCCACGTCCACCGGCCGCGCGCCGTCGAAGTCCACTCCGCCAGCGTCGTGGGGGGCGGCGTGGGCGGCGGCGATCGTGGCCAGCCGGCCCGCCTGCTCGCGCACCGCCTCCTCCGTCCGCCCGGACACCACCCAGGGCGCCTCCGCGCCCGGTCCCCCGAAGTCGACCCCTTCGGAGTCGTGTCCCGCGGTGCCGTGTCCCGCAGAGTCGTATCCGGCGGTGCCGTGTCCCGCGATGTCGCGTCCCGCGATGTCGCGTCCCGCGATGTCGCGTCCCGCGATGTCGCGTCCCGCGATGTCGCGTCCCGCGATGTCGCGTCCCGCGATGTCGTGTCCCGCGATGTCGTGTCCCGCGGGGTCGCGTTGCGCGGTGCCGGGCGTTCCGCCTGGGGCGACCGTGGCGGCGGGAGGGGGCTCGGCGACGATCAGGTGGCAGTTCGTGCCGCCCATGCCGAAGGAGCTGACGCCCGCCACCAGACGGCCGCCCTCCGGCCACGGGCGGGTCTCCTGCACCACCCGCAGGCGCAGGGTGTCCAGGGGGATCTGCGCGGGAGGCGTCTGGAAGTGCAGGCTGGCGGGCAGCCGGCGATGCTTGACCGCGAGGACCACCTTGAGCAGCCCGGCGATGCCCGCCGCGCCCTCCAGGTGGCCGATGTTCGTCTTGACGGACCCGACCAGGAGCGGCTCCGCACGCCCGGCTCCGTAGGCGGCGCCGAGCGCGGCCGCCTCCACCGGGTCGCCGACCTTGGTGCCCGTGCCGTGCAGCTCGACGTAGCCCACGTCGCCAGGCGCGACGCCGGCTTCGGCGCAGGCGAGCCTGATGACCTCCTCCTGCGCCCGTGCGCTCGGCACGGTCAGCCCCTCGCCGCCGCCGTCGTTGTTGACGGCCCCGCCGAGGATCACCGCGTGCACCCGGTCGCCGTCGGCCAGCGCGTCGGCCAGCCGCTTGAGCACCACGACCGCGCCGCCCTCGCCGCGCACGTACCCGTTGGCCCGCTCGTCGAAGACGTGGCAGCGTCCGTCGGGCGACAGCGCGCCGAAGGCGCCGATGGCGGCGGTGGTCTCGGCGAGCAGGTTCAGGTTCACCCCGCCGGCCAGCGCCAGGTCACTCTCGCCGCGCCGCAGGCTCGCCCCGGCCATCTGGACCGCGACGAGCGACGACGACTGGCCCGTGTCGAGGGTGAGGCTGGGCCCGCGCAGCCCGAGCACGTACGAGATCCGGTTGGCGATCAGCGCCCGGTTGACGCCGGTGTAGGCGTGCCGGCCGGGGCTCGCGGCCCTGTCACTCAGCGCGGCGTAGTCCTGGGAGATGGCGCCGAGGAAGACGCCGGCGGCGCTGCCGCGCAGGGCGGCGGGCAGGACGCGGGCGTCCTCCAGCGCCTCCCAGCCGAGTTCGAGCGCCAGCCGCTGATGCGGGTCCATGGCCGCCGCCTCGTTCGGCGAGATGCCGAAGAAGGCCGCGTCGAAGCCGTCCACGTCGGCCAGGAACCCGCCCCTCCGGTACTCGGCGGCGTCCGGCCACCGGCCGGCGGGCGCGTCGGCGACCGCGTCCACGCCCTCGCGCAGCAGCCTCCAGAAACCCACCGGATCGGCGGCCTGAGGGAGCCTGCACGCCATGCCGATGACGGCGATCGCGTCCGGCCCGCCCGTCCCGGGTCGCTGTCTCGACTCAGCCATCAATACGCCACCCCAAGCCTCGGGCGTCCATAAGACGCCGTTTATCCGAACGGCTGTGATGCATTTACCGACAGCCGGACGAGTTCGCGGCTATTGCATAGTGAGTGAGACCCTAATTGCCGGTTCTCATGCGGCACACGGTCTGCGGGCGGCACCTTGTTGCCGCCATTTATTGCCATCGCCTCCGACCGGGCTGAGCCTTGACCCGGACGTCCGGCTCGGGGATGAATGACGGACGGAGAAATCCGCGGGAGGAGGGGCGCATGCCCGTCGAGTCTCCGCTCAGCCACGGCCAGCTCTTCAGCTGGCGAGAGATCGAGCGGTATCCGGAGGACTGGCTGGCCGAGGCGAACCTGCCGGCCACCTGGGATCTGCGTGGCCTGTCCACCGGGCAGGTGACGGCCGCGCTGGAGCGGCTCGTCGAGCGGCACGAGGCCCTGCGGACCACCTACCACCCGGGCGGCGACGGCCCGGTCCAGCACGTGCACGAGGGCGTGGCGCCGCCGATCGAGCGGGTCGACCGGATCGTCACCGACCCCTCGGAGCACGAGCGGACCAAGGCCGAGCTGGTGGCGCTGCCGTTCGCGATGGCCGGCGACCTCAACTGGCGCGGCCGGATGGTCAGCTCGCGGGGCGCCCCGGTGTACCTGTCGCTGACCTTCTCCCATTTGATCGTCGACCTGTGGTCGATCCACCACCTGCAGGACGAGTTCAAGGCGCTGACGTCCGGCGCGGGCGCGGTGGCGCCGCCAGGGCCTCCGCCGCGCGAGCTGGCGCGGCGGCAGCGCGGGGCGGCCTGGCGGCCCCGGCAGGAGGGCGCGGAGCGCTACTGGCGGGGGGTGCTGGCCGAGGGGCTCACGGACGGGCTGCCGACGCTGCCCGCGCGGGTCAAGCGGGAGCGGCTGGAGCTGACCCTGCACTCGCGGCGCCTGGGCGGCCTGGCGGCGGAGGCGGCCCGCAGGCACGGCGTCACCGCCCCTGCGGTGGTGATGGCCTTCGTGGCCGCCGGTCTGGCCAGGCATCTCGGCACCGGCCGGGTCACGATGAGCCTGATGTCGTCCAACCGGTTCGCCCCTGAGGACCAGCACCTCATCGGCACGATGAACCAGCTCATCCCCGTCGTCACGGAGGTCGACCGGCGGGCCACGCTCGCCGAGCACATCAGGCGCCTGCACTGGGCGGGCGCCCGGGCCTACCGTCACGGGTCCTACGACGTCGACCGGATCGCCGAGGTGGCCGGGGCCGCCGGGCCTGCGCCGGAGCACGGCTGCTGGATCAACCACCTCTTCCGGGCCTGGTTCAACTACATCCAGGTGGACAGGCGGCCGTGCGATCCGGCCAACCAGACGCCCGCCGAGCTGGCCTGGACGCCTCTGGCCCAGCCGTACGGGCAGGCCTTCCGGGTCCGGATCGAGGTGCGGGGCGGGCGCACCAGCGTGCTCATGCTGGCCGACCCCGAGGTGCTGCCGGCCCCTGCGATGATCGACATCATGCGGACGATCCCGCTGGGAATGCAGCTCGCGCTGACCGACCCCGGCCGGGCGTTGAAGGACCTGTGGAGCGCGGGCGAGGAGCTGCCGCCGGCGCTGTTCCCCTCCCGCCCGCCCGAGCCGCCCGGGTAGCGGCCGGGCCATCACCGTGGAGAGCCCATGGCACGCACCCTCTACCAGTGGTTCGCCGCTTCCGCGGCGCGTTTCGGCGATCGGGTCGCCCTGGAGGTCGGCGGCGAGCGGTACACCTACGCCGAGCTGGAGACGATGTCCGGGGGCCTCGCGGCGCGGATCGCGGCCACCTGCGACCGGCCTCCGGCGCGGGTGGGGCTGCACGCGGGCCGCGGCGTCCTGGCCTACGCCGGGTATCTGGCGATCCAGCGGCTGGGCGCGGCGGCGGTCCCGCTGAACCCGGCCGCGCCGGCCGCGCGCAACCGCCTGGTGGCCGCCTCCGCCCGCCTCGACCTCGTGCTGTCCGACGCCTCCCACGAGCCGCCGGATCTCGCCGAGCCGTCAGGGCGCGGACCGCGCACCTTGCGGGTGGGGCAGGGCGCCCTGCGGACCGGCCCGCGCACCGCCGCCGCCCTTCGGGAGGCGGGCGCCGACGACCTGGCCTACGTGCTGTTCACGTCGGGATCCACCGGGGTCCCGAAGGGGGTGCCGGTGCGCCACCGCGGCGTGGACGCCTACCTGCGGCACGTGATCCCCCGGTACGAGCTCGGCCCCGGCAGCCGCGTCTCCCAGACCTTCGACCTGACGTTCGACCTGTCGGTGTTCGACCTGTTCGCCACCTGGGGCAGCGGCGCGACGCTCGTCGTGCCCGGCCGCTACGACCTGCTCAAGCCCGTCGCGTTCGCCGCTCGGGAACGGCTGACCCACTGGTTCTCGGTGCCGTCGGTGGTGTCGGTGGCCATGCGGCTGCGCCGGCTGACTCCTGCGGCGATGCCGTCGCTGCGGTGGAGCCTGTTCTGCGGGGAGCCCCTCACCCTGCGGCAGGCCGACGCCTGGCGGGTGGCCGCGCCCGGCAGCGTCCTGGAGAACCTGTACGGCCCGACGGAGCTGACGCTCAGCTGCACCGAGTACCGCCTGCCGGCCGACCGGTCCCGCTGGCCGGAGACGGTCAACGGCACGGTGCCGATCGGCCTGCCGTACCCCGGCGTCGAGCATCTGGTGCTCGACGGGGACGGGCGGCCCGCCGAGGAGGGCGAGCTGTGCCTGCGGGGGGTGCAGCGCTTCCCCGGTTACACCGATCCGGCGGCGAACGCGGGCCGGTTCGCCGCCTTCGACGGCGGCTCCGCCGTCCCCGCCGCGACGGGCGACACGGCCGCGCCCGAGCTGTGGTACCGCACCGGGGACCGGGTGGCGTGGCGCGACGGGCTCCTGGTGCACCTGGGCCGGTTGGACCAGCAGGTGAAGATCTCGGGCCACCGGGTGGAGCTGGGTGAGGTCGAGTGCGCCCTGCGCGGACAGCCGGGGGTGCGGGAGGCGATCGTGCTGGCGGTGCCGGGCCCCGACGGCGAGGCGGAGCTGGCCGCCGCCTGCACAGGCGCGGGCCTGGACGCGACGACGCTGGTCAAGGGCGTCACGCGGGCGCTGCCCGGATACATGGTGCCCCGCTCGGTCACGGTGCTGGCGGAGCTGCCGCTCAACGCCAACGGCAAGGTGGACCGGCGGGCCCTGGTGGGCCTGCTGGGCAGGTGACCCGCGTCAGAACGACCGGGAGCTGTCCGATCCTGTCGTCATGAGCGTGGACAGCGCCCGCCACAACGAGCCGACGGTCGCGAACGTGGCCTCGTCCAGGATCTCGTCGGGCAGTTCGACCGCGTAGCCGTTCTCGATGTCGACGAGCAGGCGCACGACGCCCATCGAGTCGAGGCCGAGCGCGGACAGCTCGTCGCGGGCGGTCAGCCCGCCCGCCTCCGCGTACGGCAGATGCGCGCGCAGAATGCTCTGGAACCGGTCCGGTATTTCCAGCATCGCGTTACCTCGAATCCAGCGGAGAATACTCGCCGATATCGAGGCTGCCGAATGGCCGGGCACCGGTCAAGGCGGCCGGGGAAAGGCGCACGTGGCAGCTTATCCCGGGCCGGAACCTGCCATTGAGCAGTGGTTGTGCCAGGTGCCGGAAAAGCTGATCCTCGAACGTGTCCGGGATTATGCGACAACCGCTGGGGGTGGGAACCGGTGAAATCCGCGAACCTGGGCTGGGGACAGCGCTACATGTGGCTGCGGTTCCATCAGCTGCCGCCCCGCCACCAGCGCGAGACGCACGTGGTCCTGCGCTTCGATCTGCCCGCTGGGCTCACGGTCGCCGCCTGCAGGGCGATGCTCACCTACCTGGCGCGCCGGCACGAGATCCTGCGCACCACCTTCGACCTCGGCCCTGAGCCGGCGCAGCGGGTGCATCCGGCCGCGCCGCTACCGGTCACGGTGGCCACCACCGAGCGGGACGGCACCGCCGCGCCCGCCGACGTGGTCGAGGAGCTCACCGGCAGGCCGTTCGACCTCGCCGCCGAGTGGCCGATCCGGGCCTGCCTGATCACTTCGGGCGGCGTGCCGAGGCACTGCGTGCTGGTGTTCAACCACCTGGCCGTGGACGTGTGGACGCTCGGCGAGATCAAGCGGGAGCTGCGCGCGCAGAGCGCAGGCGCCGCCGCCCGCCGTCCTGCGGCCCTGCTCCCTGTGCGCCGTCAGCCCGCCGACCTGGCCCGGTACGAGGCGTCGGCCGACGCCGCCATCCTGGCGTCGCAGGCGATGGCGTACTGGCAGGACGAGGTGGCCGGGTTGCCCGCCGACCCGTTCGCGGCGCGGCGCGGGGCGCGGTCAGAGCCGCCCGCCCGGCACGCGACACTGGTCTCACCGGCGATGTTGGGGGTCTCGCGGCGCCTGGCCGACCGGCACGGCGTGTGGCCGTCGCTGGTGCACGTGGCCGCCTACACCGCGATGATGGCCGCCTACACCGGCCAGGACAGCGTCGCGCACCTGGCGTTCGTCAGCAACCGCGGGTCCCACCCTTGCCCGGACGTGCTGACGTGCATGTTCTCGCCGATGCTGGTGCGGGTCGGCTGCGCCGGCGACCCGTCGTTCGGCGAGCTGCTACGCCGGGTGGCGAGCGCCTACGAGCGGGCAGGGGAGCACGCGTACGTGCCCTACGACAAGGTCGTCGAGATGGTGTCGCGGGAGGGCTCCCTGCGCGGCGCGACCGTACGGCTGGGCTCGGAGATCAACTTCATCAAGCAGCGCACCAAGGAGTACGGCGGCCGGCGCACCGCCTTCGCCTGGAACCCGGTCCCGGAGGCCTGGGCGCACCACGGCTCCGACACCTACCTGCGCGTGGACGAGTGGCGTGACGCCGTCGCCGTGGCGCTCCACGCCGCCTCGCCGGTCATGGACTCCGTGGCCGTGGAGCGCTTCCTGCGCGGCATGGAGGCGCTGGTGCTCGCGCACGACGACCCCGCCACCGACCTGCCGCTGAGTGAGGCGGCCCGGCTGGCCGGGTTCGAACCGCCCCGCTGCGCGCCCGCCGCCGCCCCGATCGAGGTCTGGGACGGCGAGGCGGGCCCTGCCGCCCGGGCGCTGGCCGAGGCCGTGCGGCAGGCGCACGGCCTCGGCGACCTCGACCTGTCCGACAGCTACACCCTCGCCGGAGGTCAGGCCCTGCGCATCCCGCAGGTGCTGGCCGAGCTCACCAGGCGCGGCTGGGAGGGCCTGACCCTCAACCAGCTCGCCGGTCCTGCGCCGCTGGGCGCGCTGGCCTCCCGGCTGGCCCCGAACCCGCGGACCGCCCCTGCCCAGAACCCCGTGAATTCGGAGTGACACCATCATGAACCACGTATCCACCGGCCAGGTGTCCAGGTCACGCCGGCTGGTCGCCTCCGAGCAGGAGCTCCGCGACGCGATAGCCCAGGAGCTGCCCGGCGAGGACCTCGGCGGCCTGGTCGTCATGGGCGGCCACTTCATGCTGTTCGAGGACGAGGCGTCGGGGCGGCTCGTCCCCGGCGTCATCGAGGAGCAGGCGGACGAGACCATGCGCCGCCGCATCGCCGGTCGCGTCGGCATCTTCCCCGGCTACACCTGGGAGTTGTCGGCCGGCCTGCTGCGCGACTACGCCGCGGCAGGGGTGGACTCCCGGCTGCTCCTGCTCGTCAACGACTGGCAGTACGTGCCGGCGGCGGACCGGCCCGCGAGCGAGCTGCGCGCGGAGTTCTTCGAAAGCTTCACCACGCTGCCCCCGGCCTACGAGAAGATCCTCTGCGAGGCCGGGCTGTCGGCCGCGGACGTGCTGCCGAGCAGGAAGCATCCGCTGGCCTTCCCCGAGACCTGGCTGAAGTACCGCTTCCAGAAGGCCGCCGACCGGCTGGTCAAGCAGGGCCGTCTGGAGAAGCGCTACCTCGACGGCGGGAGCGGGGACAGCGAGGTGGCCTTCCTCGACGCCGCCGGCAACTACCGCACGCTGATCAGCTGCGGCATCACCGGCTGCGCAGGCGAGATCACCGAGATGGTCGCCGAGGTGTACCGGGCCGGCTACCGGGCGATCCTGATCTTCGCGCCGGGCGAGTGCCTGATGCCCGTGCAGACCGGCGTGGACATCGCGCTGAGCCTGTACGACCTTCCTGGCATGCGGGTGGTGATCGCCGATCCCGGCGGCAGCGGCGAGATGTCCGCCGAGGAGATCTACGGCAAGCTCGTCACCGTCAGCACGTTCCGGAGCTGACGTCGTGAAGAAGCTCATCTACCTGGACGGCTGCGCGACGACGCGGGTGGACGACGAGGTGTTCGAGGCGATGCTGCCGTTCCTCCGCGAGGAGTACGGCAACCCGTCGTCGCCGCACGTGCTCGGCAAGCGGGCGAGGCGGGCCGTGGACGAGGCGGCCGCCTCGGTGGCCGCCCTCATGGGGGCTGACCCCGCCGACGTGGTGTTCACCTCCGGCGCGACAGAGGGCAACAATCTGGCGCTGCTCGGCATGTTCGGCCACGACGACCGGGCGCCGGTCAGCGGGCTGTTCTGCCCGACCGACCACAAGTCGTCGCTGGCGATCGGCAGGGCGCTGGCCGCCCGCGGCGTGGACGTCCGGACGATGCGGGTCGGACCGGATGGCAGGATCGACCTGCAGCACCTGGCCGGCCTGCTCGACCTGCACTCCAGGGTGGCGACCACTGCCTGGGTCAACAGCGAGATCGGCACCGTGCAGCCGGTGGCGGCGATGGCCGCGCTCTGCCACGAGGTCGGGGCCATGCTGCACGTGGACGCCGCCCAGGCGGCCGGGCGGGTCCCGCTGCGCGTGCGGGAGGCCGAGGTCGACACGATGTCGCTGTCCGGGCACAAGATCCGCGGCCCCAAGGGCGTCGGCGCGTTGTACGTCCGGCCGGAGATCCGCCATCGGCTGCGGCCGGTCATGTTCGGCGGCGGGCAGTACGAGCTGCGCAGCGGGACGATCCCGACGCACCTGGTGGTCGGGCTGGGCAAGGCGTGCGAGCTGGCGCTGGCCCGGCTGGACGCCGAGCGGCGGCGGGCCGTCGAGCTGCGCGCCACCGCGCTGGACATGCTGCGCGCGGGACTGCCGGGCGTGCGCGTCAACGGCGACCCGCGCCACGGCGTGCCGCACGTGCTCAACGTGGTCCTGCCCGGCGTGCGAGGTGAGAGCCTGGTCTCCAGCCTGTCGACGGTGGCGCTGGCCACCGGGTCGGCGTGCAACTCCGGCTCGCAGGAGCCCTCGCACGTCCTGACCGCCATCGGCCTGAGCGCACAGGACGCCAACAGCTCGGTCCGGATCTGCCTGGACGCCAGGATGCCGTTCGAAGATCTGGTGCTCGGCCTCGACCTGATCGTCGAACGGGCCCGCGACCTGGCCGGCGTGGTCGTCGCCATGGGCGGCCACGCCCCCTTCAGCCCGTCTTGAGGAACTTCCTGGCCGCTTCCACCCCGGCCTGGAAGCGGCTGGTGGCGTCGAGGTCGCGCATGAGGGTGGCGATGTGCCGGCGGCAGCTGCGCACCGACATGCCGAGCTTCCTGGCCACCACCTCGTCGGTGTAGCCCTTGGCCATGAGCGCGGCGATGGACTGCTGGAGGTCGTCGGCGACGGTGGCGTAGCCGAACTCGACGCCCTCCAGCGGCGTCGCGGTCTCCCACAGATGGTTGAACATGTCGAGGAAGAACTGGGCGATCCCCTGGTTGCGCACCCGGGCGAGGCTGACGTCGCCGCCTTCGCCGCCCTCGCCGTCGCCGAACAGGACGACGAGTGACCGGTCGAAGACGATCGCCGAGCGGGGCACGTGGCTGACGGTGTAGACCTCCACGCCGGCGTCGGTCAGCCGCTTCATCGCCAGCCGCGTGGCCACGTCGGCCCTGCTGCGGTGCTGGCAGATGACCCGCACGGTCACGCCCCTGGCGACCAGCACCAGGAACATCTGCGACAGGTCGCCGGCCTCGCCCACGCCGCCCTGCAGGACGAGCAGCTCGTCGCGGCAGGCGTCGCCGGCCGTCTTCAGGAAGCCGCGCACCTCCATGGCTCCCACCAGGTACTCCACGGTGCTGGGCGGAGGATCGCCGCCGGTCCTGGCGCCGAAGACGCCGACCCGCTCGCGGATCTGGTCGATGAGCTCGCGCCGCCGGTAGATCTCCCGCTCGACGGAGGACACCAGCGAGGCGACCGCGAGATCGGGATCGACGGGCACGAACCGTCCGCCCGCGCCGTCGTCGGCGCGCAGCAGGCGGCTCTCCATCAGGTGCCGCACGGCCTCGCTCACCAGGTGGACGTCGATCCCCAGGTCGGCGGCGGCGACTTCGACCGCCTCGATCGCCCCCTTTCGGGCGGCATAGTGGTACACGTCGGTCACATGCTCGCCACCGGAGGGCGACCTGCCGGTGAACAGCGCCGTCATGGACATGATGGTCACTCCTTACTCACCTGTTCGCGAACCGCTCGGCCACTGAAATGACGTACTGGCCGTAGGCGGACGTGCCGAGTTCGACGCCGAGCCGGTGGCACGTCTCGGCGTCGATGTAGCCCATGCGCAGAGCGATCTCCTCCAGGCAGGCGATCCGCACGCCCTGCCGCTGCTCCATGAGCTGGACGTACTGGCCCGCCTGGAGCAGCGACTCGGGGGTTCCCGCGTCCAGCCAGGCGAAGCCGCGACCGAGGTCGACCAGCTTCGCCTTGCCCCGTTCGAGGTAGACGCGGTTGAGGTCGGTGATCTCCAGCTCGCCCCGTGCCGACGGGGTGAGGTTCTTGGCGATGTCGACCGCGTCGCCGTCGTACAGGTAGAGACCGACGATCGCGCGGTTGGAGCGGGGCGCCGCCGGCTTCTCCACGATGGACAGCAGCCGGCCGTCCGCGGCCGTCTCGCCGATGCCGTACCGGTGGGGGTCGCCGACCGGGTAGCCGAACAGCACGCAGCCGTCCAGGCTGCGGCACTCCTGACGGAGCAGTTCCTGGAAGGAGTGGCCGTGGAAGACGTTGTCGCCGAGGACGAGCGCGACCGGGTCGCCGCCGATGTGCCCGGCCCCGATCAGCAGGGCCTCTGCGATGCCGTTGGGCTCGGGCTGTTCGGCGTAGTCGAGGCGGAGCCCGAGGTGGGAGCCGTCGCCGAGCAGGCGGTGCAGTTGCGGCAGGTCCCGGGGCGTGGTGATGATCAGGATGTCTCTGATGCCGGCCAGCATGAGCACCGACAGCGGGAAGTACACCAGCGGCTTGTCGTTGACCGGCAGGAGTTGCTTGGAGACCGCCAGCGTGGTGGGCAGCAGGCGGGTGCCCCGCCCTCCGGCGAGCAGGATGCCCTTCATCGCGTTCCCTCCTTCCTGCCCGGCGCTCACGTGCGGGCCGGGGTACGGCGGCTGAACAGGACCAGGGAGGTGACCAGGAGCAGGGCGGCCATCCCTGCGAGCACGCCGAGCTGGGGCAGCACCGCGTCCAGGCCGGTGCCGGGCTCGGCGAGCGTCAGCAGCGCGTCCATCCCCCAGGCGTGCGGGAAGAGGTGGCCGATGGCGTTGAGCACCTCTCCCGAGGACTCGCGCGGCCACAGGCAGCCGCCGAGCATCCCGAGGACCACGCCGAGCGGCGGGCCGATCGCCGGAGCCTGGTCGGGCGAACGCAGCAGCGTGCCGACGAGGAGCGCGGCTCCTGTCGCGACGAGCGCGAACACGCCCACGACGGCCGCCACTCCGAGCGGGTCGCCCCACGAGACGCCGAACGCCAGCGCACTGACCACCACGATGAGCGCGGCCTGCGCGAGCGCGACGAACAGGCGGCTCAGCGCCTCGCCGAGCAGCACCGACCGGCGCCGCACTGGCGCGGTGAGCGCGCGCTGCAGCATGCCGAGCCGGCGACTCTCCACCAGGGCGGCCGCCACGGCCATCGAGTTGATGAAGGTGAACAGCAGCAGGTTGGCCGGGGCCGTGTACGCGAAGCCGCGCGGGTCGCCGCCGCCCGTGGCCGAGCCGGTCACGCCGACGCGGCCCGACTCGGCCTGCGCCCTGCGCACGTACCCGGCGGCCTGCTCGGGGGTGGCGCCCGCGGCCACGACGGCCCTGGTGGCCTCAAGGACGGCGGCGACCTTGGCGACCGCACTGTCGATGGCGCCGCGGGCGGCCAGGCCGCTGCCGTTGGTCTGGGTCACGACGAGGTCCAGGCGGCCGGCGCCGGGCGAGATGACCAGGCCGGCGGCCAGCGAGCCGGCCCGCACGCCGGACCGTACGTCCTCGGCCGCGTCCAAGGGCCGCACCTCCAGGTCGGGATGCTTGCGCAGCTCGGCGAGCAGGGCGGCGGTGACGGTGTCGGAGCCGGGGGCGACGACGCCGACGGGAAGCCGGGACGAGCCCGCGCCGCCGCCGAACGCCATGCCGACGAACAGGATGGACACGAACGGCATGACGACCATGAAGAACAGGCCGGTGCGGTCGCGGGTGTGCCTGCGCAGGTTGGCGGCCACCAGCGCGGCCACCGGCCTCGGGCGGAGGGTCACAGCAGCATCCCCTTCCTGAAGCCGAGGACGGCCAGGCCGCCCGCGCCGAGCGCGATCGCCAGCAGGACGCCGATCGGCCCCACGACGGCGGCCACGCCCGCGCCGGACCCGGCCAGCTCCGCCAGCGCCGTGGCGGTCCAGCCGTTCGGCGTCAGCAGCGCCACCGCCTGCAGCACGCCGGGCAGGCTGTGCAGCGGAACGAGGCTGCCGCCGAGGAACGCCATCACGAACGAGATGACCATGATCACCCCGTCGGCCTGGGCGTCGGTCTTGACCCTGGCGGCCACCAGCATGGTGATCGCGGCGGCGGCCAGCACGTGGGAGGTCAGCACGGCGAGCACCGCGAGCGGGTCGCCCCAGCTGGAGCCGAAGATCAGCGTGCCGGAGACCCAGGTGGCGCACACGCTGACCATGGCCAGCGCGAACCCGACCACGGCTTTGCCCGCGACCGGGACCCAGGCGGCAAGCGGCCCGGCCCGCATCCGGTCGAGGGTGCCGAGCTTGCGCTCGGTGAGCAGGCTCCTGAACGACGCGCCGACGACGAAGAAGGCGAACAGCGCCGCCATGCCGGAGCCGTAGTAGACCGCGAGGTCCACCTTGCCGCCGGCCAGCGGGTCGCCGGTGAGCGTGAGCGCGGGCCCTGCCGCGCCGTTGCGCTCCACCAGCTCCTTGACGCGCTCTCCTGGGACCCCGGCGAGCAGGGCGGCGCGCACCGCCAGCGTCCTGGCGTCCACGACCGCCGAGATGCGGTCCACGACGGCTCCCGCGACCACTCCGGCCAGCGGCGAGCGGGGCGAGGTCAGGACGGTGACGTCGCCGCCCTCCCCCGCGCCGACACTGCGGGTGAACCCGGCGGGGAAGACGATGGCCGCGCCGATCTCGCCGGCGTCGAGCGCCCGCCGCGCCTCCCCGCCGCTCGGCAGGTCGCGCAGCGTCACGCTGCCCTTCAGCTCCTCGGCCGCCGTCACCTCGCGCCGCACGCTGGCGGGGAACTCTCCGCCGTCCAGGTCCACGAAGCCGACCGTGGCGCGCAGCGGCGGGTCGTCGCCGCCCAGGGCCAGCCCGAACAGCGTGGCCAGGGTCACCGGCACGACGAGCGCGATGACGATCGCGGTGCCGTCGCGCAGGCGGGTGCGCAGTTCGAGTGCGCTCACCGTGAGCATGGCTCGCCACATGATCAGTCCCGCAGGGTGGTGCCGGTGAGGTGCAGGAAGGTCGCCTCCAGGTCGGGTTCGATGACCTGGGTGGCCGTCACGGTGGCGTGCCCCTCCACGGCGGTGATGAGCGACGGCAGCAGGTACCTGCCGCCGTCAGCCATCAGGCGGACGGACGCGGCCCCTGTCCTGACGGCCTCGGCCACGCCCTCGACGGCGCGCAGCTTGGCGCAGGCGGCCTCGACGTCGCCGTCGAGCACCAGCTCGACGGTGTCGGCGCCGCCGACCAGGGAGACCAGTTCGCGGCGGGTGCCGTCGGCGACGATGCGGCCGTGGTCGATGATCGCCACCCGGTCGCAGACCCGCTCGACCTCCTCCATGTAGTGGGAGGTGTACAGCAGCGCCATGCCGTCACCGACCAGGCGTTCCAGGCCTTCGAGGATGGCCTTGCGGCTCTGCGGGTCCACGCCCACGGTGGGCTCGTCGAGGATGAGCACCTCGGGGCGGTGCAGCAGGGCGGCCCCGATGTTGATGCGCCGCTTCATGCCGCCCGAGTAGGTGCCGAGCTTGGTGTCGGCCCGGTCGGCGAGGCCGATCAGGTCGAGCACCTCGGCGATGCGCGTGGCCAGGGCGCGGCGGGGCAGGCCGAAGAGCCTGCCGAAGAAGCGCAGGTTCTCCCGGCCGGTCAGCTCCGGGTAGAGGGCGATCTCCTGCGGCACGTAGCCGATCCTGGACTTGGCGCGCAGCGGCTCGCCGGCCAGGTCGACGCCGCCGACCAGCACGGTGCCCGTGTCCGGCCGCAGCAGACCCACCAGCATGGAGATCGTGGTGGTCTTGCCCGCGCCGTTGGGGCCGAGCAGGCCGTACGCCTGGCCGGGGGCGATGGAGAAGCCGACGTCGTGCACGGCGACCAGGTCGCCGTAGCGCTTGCCGAGTCCCCTGCAGGACAGGGCGGCCGTCATCGCCGCCACCCCTGCACGTCCTGCGGGTCGCCCTTGGCGGCGGTGTTGGCGGCGAACACCTGCCGGGCGGGGTCGGCGCCGAGCTGGTAGTCCAGCGGGGTGTTGCCGGTGACCCGGTTCCACAGCACGTGGCAGTCGAGGACGTCGTCGCCGCCGAAGTCCTTGGAGGAGCCCATGACGAACCCGGCGCCCATCACCGACTCGCCGCCGGGATGGTTGTCGTGGATGTGGTTGTCCACGACGGCGACCCGGTGCGTGCCGATCAGGGCGAGGCCGACGCCCGAGATCGGCGGGCCTGCCGCGCCCAGGCCGTCCTGCTCGGCGCCCGCGGCCAGCACGTTGCCGTACAGGTCGTTGCCGGCCACCAGGCAGTCTCGTACGCCGCCCTCGGGCTCGCCCTCGTACACCTGGTTGAGCAGCAGGATGCCGATCGCGTTGCCGTGGCAGGCGTTGCCCAGCACCCTGGCCTCGGAGGAGTTGTCCACGAAGACGCCGAAGGCGTTGGCGGAGCACTCGTTGGCGGCGATCTCCGCGCCGGAGCGCGGGCAGAAGCTCAGGGCGACGCCGCCGTACTGGCTGCCCGAGGCTCGGCAGCGCACGACCCGGCAACCGGTGGACTCGCGCAGGTAGATCCCCCAGACGGCGTTGTCGCGCACCTCCACCTCGTGCACGGTCACGCCGGCGGCCGAGTGGGCGTAGACGCCGGCGCCGGAGAAGCCCCGCACCGTCAGCGCCTCCACGCGCACGGCGCCCGCGAGCTCGCCGTGCACGGTCAGGCCGCTGACCACGTCCTCGGCGGCGTCGTGCAGCCGGGGGACGTCGGGCGGCCCGCCGCCGCCCGGCACCAGCACCGTGCGCCCCGCCCCTGCGCCGCTCAGCGTCACGCCGGGATGCCTGATCCACACACTCTGCGCGTACGTCCCCTCCTCCAGCAGGATCCTGGCGCCGGGTCCGCTCTCGTCCAGCGCCCGCTGGATCGACTCCCCCGGTAAGACCGTTCTCGTCACGGACATCAGCGTTCCTTCCCCTGCGCAGCCGGCGCTCCGGCGTAGACGATCGCCAGCGACACGAGCACTCCGCCGCCCTCGCCCCAGCGGGCGGCGGCCTCGACCGTTCCCCGCGCGCCGGGACTCAGCCGCAGCAGCGCCGCGCCGGCGCTGGCGCCGCGGACCGCGTACGCCGTCCCGCCGGTCAGCGGCAGCCCGGTGGAGGCGGTCAGCTCGTCGGCGGCCTCGTCCAGCAGCGGCATGGTCCACGCGGCAGGGGGCGTGGCCACGGCCTCGAAGTCGTGCCAGGTGAAGCCGGGCGGCCGGCCCCCGACCGCCTTGATGAGGCTCTCCTTGACCGAGAAGGCGACGCGCCCCGCTCCCGTGCGCCGCTCGGCCGCGGTGGCGACGTGGCGGGCGAGGAGCTCCCCGCCCCGGTCCGCGGCCCTGGCCAGCCGGCCGGACTCCACGATGTCCACGCCCACGAGGACGGCGGGCGGGCTCACGCGAGAGCTCCCGCGCATCGGGCGACGAACGGCTCCAGCGCCGCGGTGTACTCCTCGGCGCACTCCACCATCGGGATGTGGCCGCTCTCCTCGACCAGGAGCGTCTCGTGTCCGTCCCGCCCTGCGAGGGCCTCCAGCCAGGGGGCCACCGGCGTCATCCGGTCGTGCCGTCCCCATACGTACAGGGCGGGGCAGGCCACCTTGTCCAGGGCGGGGCCGACGCGGTAGGCGCGGGTGGCCTTGAGGCTGCGGGCCATGGACACCATCGAGTCGGGGCGGCTGATCAGCTCGCCCGCCTCCGCCATGCGCTCGGCGGAGAAGTGGCAGCCGCGGTGGAAGAGCGCCGCCACCATGCGGCGGCCGAAGTCGTCGCCGGAGGGCCGCACACTGCCCCGCCGGTCGAAGCTCAGCCCGACGTCCGGGTCGGCGGTGAGGCCGGGCGCGCCGCTCACCACGATGCCACGGACCCGGTCGGGGCGGCGGCCCGCCAGGTCGATGGCGACCAGGCCGCCGAGCGAGTTGGCGCAGACGACGATCTCGCCCAGGCCGGCGGCGTCGCAGGCGCTCAGCAGCGCGTCGCCGAGCCGCTCGATGGAGCCTGCCACCTGGCGGTCCATCGCGCAGATCGCCTCGTTCGTGCGCAGCACGGCACGGCCGGCCCGCGCCAGGCTGTGGTAGGGGTGGTCCCAGATCCAGCCGCCGGCGAACAGCGCGGACATGAACACCACAGCCGGCGCTCCGTCACCGGGCCGGTGCTCGGTGGTGAATTCCCTCATCAAGGCTCCAGTCACTCGGTCACAGCGTCGAGGCGTCGTCGGGGGTCCATCCGCAGCCGCAGGCCGAGCCCGCCGCCACGACCTGCGCGCAGCCGGGGCAGCGGGCGTAGTCGCGCACGGTGGCGGGATACCAGACGCTGGTGTGGACGCGGGTGCACAGCCCGCCCTTGAAGAAGCGGCGCATGGCCCGCTGGTGCGGCCGGGCGTGGACCGCGCGCAGCGACTCGGGCCTGTCGAAGGCGCTGAGCGTGAACTTGCGCCCGCCGACGTCGAACGTGGTCACGCCGAGGAAGCCGCGCGAGGCGCGCAGCGACTTGACGATCTCCACGCTGAGCAGGTCCACGTCGGCGGATTCGGCGTCGTCGCGGATCTCCAGCCAGGTCAGGACGAGCGCGCCGGGGCGCTCGGTGCGGCCGGTAGCGGCTCTGGCGCTCACGCCGAACTCGCGGGTCCCGTCGGCGGCGGGCACGAACCGCGCCGTGTACCCGAGCGCCTCGGCGACCGCGAGCCGGTCGAACACGCGTTGGACGTGCACGCCGCCGGCGCCGGCGGTCACCAGGTCGAGCCCGGACACGGTGACGGCGCCGCCGGCCGCGGGCATGCCCAGGTACGCCTCGCGGTGATCGGCCGTGAGCCGCCAGGACACGGCGGCGGCGTCCCCGTCCCCTGTGACGCGGTCCACCTCGAAGCTCAGGTTCCTGAAGCGGGCCAGCGTGGCGGCGGCGTGCGCGGCCAGCGCCTCGCCGGCCAGCGGGCCTGGGCAGTCGGGGTCGGCATAGGTGCCGGCGGTGGCCGCGACCGCCGCGGCGTCGCCGGCCTGCCACGCCTCCAGGTGCGCCTCGGCCGTCTTCCTGGCGTCCATCAGCCGCCCCCGTCTTCCGGCAACCGCCGCGTACGCACCGCCAGGGCCATCGCCCGGACATCGGTGTGGCTGATCGACACCCGGATCCACCCGGCACCGCCGTCGGGCGCCGCGGGCCCTGCGGGGCAGGACGGGAGCGCCGCCAGGTCGCCGTGCAGGCGTACGGCGGGCGGGTGCCCGTCGAGGCAGGCGCTGCTCGCCCGGCAGGCCGTGGTGGGGAGCGGCAGGATCTCGACCTGGCCGAGGCGTTCGGGGGTCGGCGGCAGGCCGAGCAGGCGCAGGACGGCGCGCTTGGCGGCCAGCCGTCCCGCCCAGTGCTGCAGCGTGCGCCCGCCCGCCGACCTGAGGCGCTCGGCGCGCGTGTAGACGACCTCCAGCGGCATGTCGCCGACGAGCTCGCGGGGGCTGGTGAGCCCCGCGTGGCCGACGATCGCGCTGCCCCACCGTTTCACGCCGCCACCGCCTTCGCCAGCCGTCTGAGGGTCGCGGGGTCGGTCATGCTCAGGCAGCGGACGCCGGTGCGGCGGGCCAGCCCGGTGAGTACCTTGCTGTCGCCCACCTCGACGACGGACACCGGCGCGAGCGTCGTCGTCTCCTGCATGCCGGCCGACGGGGTGGGCGCGATCGCCTCCATGGTGCGGGTCCAGCGGACGCGGCCCGTGAGCTGGACGACCAGTGCGCGGCGCAGGACGGCGAGGTCTGTGGTGGGCTCGCCGGTGACGTTGGGGACGACGGGAACGCGGGGCTCGCGCATGGGGGGCCGCCTCGACCGCCGCCGCCCAGGCGCGTTCGGCGCCGGCCATCAGCGGCGAGTGGAAGGCGTTGCCCACCCGCAAGGGAACGATCTTGTCGGCGTCGGCGGCGAGCTCCGCGAGCCGGTCGAGCGCGGGAGGCGAGCCCGACACCACCACGTGCCCGGGCGCGTTCTCCAGTCCCACCACGACTGGCTCCCCGGGCGCGGACGCGGCCTCGGCGAGCTGCTCGACCCGCTCCACCGGCAGGCCCATCACCGCCCGCATACCGCCGCGGACGGCCACGCCGGCCATGAGCCTGGCGCGCAGCTCCACCAGCCGGACCGTGCCGGCCAGGTCCAGCACGCCGGCCGCGTGCAACGCGCTCAGCTCGCCCACGCTGTGCCCGGCCACGACGGCGGGCTCGTACCCCTCCTCGCCGAGGACGGCCAGCGCCGCCAGGTTGCAGGCCGTGACCGCGATCTGGGCGTGCTCGGTGGCGACCAGCCGGTCGAGCGGCCCCCTGGCGCACAGCGGCGAGATCGGCCGGGTGAGCATCGCGTCGACCTGGTCGAGGCGTCGCCTGGCCGCCGGGCTGCGGCGCAGCCATGCGCCCATGCCGACGCGGACCGTTCCCTGTCCGGGGAAGAGATAGCCCAGCATGTCGTCTCCCTTCGCCGACTAGAGCCGGCGCCTGGGGCGCCGCTCCTGGTGCGCGGGCCGTTCCGTGCCGAGGAAGCCGAGCAGCAGCTTGTTGACCTCGTCGGGGGCGTCCAGAGGGAGCCAGTGGCCGGCGTCCTCGATCCGCTCGTAGCGCCACGGGCCCTTGACGTACTTGCCGGAGGCGGCCATGCCCTCCTCCAGGAGCGCCTTGTCGCCCGCGCCCCAGATGCCGAGCGTCGGCGCGTATACCGGCGGGAACGGCCGGGCAGGGCGCAGCTCGGCCTCGGGCGAGCGGTTGGCCCTGTACCAGTTGAGCCCGGCGGTGAGCGCGCCGGGTCTGGCCAGGTCGCGCAGGTAGCGGTCGTGGTCGCCTTCGCGGCCCATGATCTCCTTGAACAGCCGCCAGCCGTTGCGCCGCAGCAGTTCCTCGCTCACTCCGGGGAACTGGTAGAAGAGCATGTACCAGGAGGCAGCCCGCTGCTCCAGCGAGGGCGTGGCGAAGACGCCGGGGTGGCCGACCGACATGACCACCAGGTGGTCGAGCCTGCGCGGCATCAGGAACGCGTACATCCAGGCGATCGCCGCCCCCCAGTCGTGGCCGACCAGATGCGGGCGTTTGATGCCGAGGTGGAGGGTGAGGGCCACGACGTCGTTGACGATGGTCTGCATGCCGTAGGCGGCGGCCTCCTGCGGCTTGCCGGAGTCGCCGAAGCCGCGCAGGTCGGGCGCGATGACCCGGAAACCGCCCTCGACGAGCGCCGGGATCTGATGACGCCACAGGTAGGAGGAGTCGGGGAAGCCGTGCAGCAGGATCACGGGGTCGCCCTCGCCCTCGTCCACGTAGGCGAGTTCCACGTCGTTGACGCGTACGGTTTGCTTCTCGGTCATGCCGTCTCCCTGAACAGCCGCTCAGCGAAGAACTCGCTGAAGCCGAACTCCGGTACGTCCTCCGGGGCGACCATGTTGAGCAGCCCGGTCACCTGCGCAGCGAAGTTGCGCGCCATGAGCTTGCGGACCCGGCGCCTGCGCTCGACGGCGGCGGGCCCGAACTCCACGTGCAGCCTGCTGATGATGGAGGCGCCGAAGTCCAGGCGCTCCAGGCGGAAGTCACGCTCCTCCACGTACGGCGCGAACGCCGCGGGCGACCAGTCGGAGGAGGCCAGCAGGATGTCGCAGACCGTGCGGGAGTCGCGCATGGCGCAGGACAGGCCGGTGCCGAGCACAGTGTCGGCGTTGCCCGCCTCGTCGCCGATCAGCACGACGCCCTCGGTCAGCGGCGGCCCCTCGGGGACGCTGGACACCGACGGCCACACCGACAGCGGGCCCGCGGGCGTCGCCTCGGTCACCGCCTTGCCCCGGTCCGGCAGGCACTCCAGCTCGAACGCGGCCATGAACCGCTCGACGCCGCCAGGTCCCCTGTAGCGGTGCTTGTTGGCGGTGGGGAAGTTGAGGTAGAGGCGGGCCCTGCCGTAGCCCTGGGGGAAGACCATGAACATGACGTCGCCCTCGGTGCCCATGGCCTGCACGTCGGGCGGCCAGCCGGCCATGTCCTCGACCATCATGCCGCCGCCCCAGTGGTGCATGGAGTTGCGCATGGTGATGCCGACCTGGCGGCCGACCGTGCAACCGCGGCCGGTGGCGCCGAGCACGAGGCGGGGCCGCAGCTCGAACGCGCCCTCGGGGGTCCGGTAGGTGACGGCGGGCCGCTCGCCGGGAACGACGACGATCTTGGAGGCGTTCATCACCAGGCGGGCGCCCGAGGCGGCGGCCTGCTCCGCCATCAGCGCGCACACGGCGTGGTGCGGGAAGGACATGGGGCCGCCGACGCCGGGGATGAACCTGGTCATGTCCACCGCCTCGACCTCGTCGTCCGTGACGGCTTCGTCCCAGGTCATCCACTCGCGGATCTCCCAGGCGCCGCCGGCCGAGAAACAGTCGTAGACGCCCAGGCGCTGCGCCTCCCTGATCCCCCATGGCGCGAGCCACTCGCCGCGGACCAGGTCCTGGTAGGTGTCCTGCTTCTCCAGCAGCACCACGGAAAGCCCGCCGGCGGTCAGCTTGCAGGCGGCGGACGCGCCGGCGATGCCGCCGCCGACGATGACGACGTCGGGCGGCTCGGGTCGGGTCACTGCCCCCACCTCTCCCAGTAGGTGCGTTCCTTGGCTCGGTAGCGGTCGGCCGGGCGGAAGCCGGTGCCCAGCGTGTAGGCGACGGGGATCATGCAGACCTGCGTGACCCCTGTGGGTATGCCGAGCAGGCGCCCGGTCTCGCGTTCGTGCGGCACGTGCAGGCACGTGATCGTGCTGCCGAGCCCCCTGCTGCGCAGGGCGAGCTGGAAGGACCAGATGGCGGGGAAGATGGAGCCGTAGAAGATGCTGGCCCGCGTCTCGCCGTGCTGGACGAGGTGGCCGGGGTCGTCGGCGATCTTGTCCGCCATCCGCGCGCGCCAGCGGGCGTTGATGGCGGCGATGTCCGGCGGCCGGCCCAGCACGCAGGGGATGACCAGCACCGGCACCGCCGCGATCGTCTCGGTGAGCGCCTGCGCTGAGTCGTAGTTGCGGCGGGCCTGCGCGTCGTTGCGCCGCCGGCCCGCGTTGGTCCACATGTCGTTGCGGTGGAAGGCCCAGGACGAGCGGATCATCTCGGCGAGCTTCTCCTTGACGCCCGCCTCGGTGATCACCAGCCAGCGCCAGTTCTGGTGGTTGTTGGCGGTGGGCGCCTGGACGGCGACCTCCAGTGCCTGCTCCACGATCTCCCGGGGCACGGGCCTGTCCAGGTCCAGCCTGCGGCGCACCGACCGGGTGGTGGTCAGCAGCCGGTCGGTCTCGGCCACGTCGAAGGGCATCTGGCTCACACCGCCTCCAGCAGGACGGCGCCGCGGACCGAGTCGTGCGCCGCGGTCAGCGCCAGCGCGCTCGCCATCGGCCCCGCGAGTTCGGGGCGGGTCACGTACGAGCCCCTGTCGCCTGCGAGCGGCGCGGTGAGCCCGGTCAGTGCGGGGGCGAGGCCGTCGCGGACGGCGAGCGCGGCCAGCGCGATGTTCATCGCGCCGGTGGCCGCCTGACAGTCGCCGGTCAGCGCCGCCGAGGCGGTGAGCAGCGCGCCCGGCATGCGGGCCAGGACCGCCGCCGCCTCCTCGCCGTCGCGGGGCAGCCCGGTGGCCGCGCCGACCACCAGGCCGGGCGCCGCTCCGGGCAGTGCGAGGCTGCGCGCCACCGGCTCGGCTCCCTCTCCTGCCGCGTGCCTGGTGCCTGCCACACGGGCGTACGGCCTGCCGCCGCGCGCCGCGCAGTGGTCGGCGGACTCCACCACGAAGGCCACGGCCCCCGATCCGGTCACCGGCTCCAGCGCCTCCGCCCCGTACGGCACCGGCCCGTCGTCCTCGAACGGCGCGGAAGCGCCGCCGGGGGCGGGCCGGGCGGGCGTCTCGTCGGCGGCGACGACCAGGACCACCTCGGCCTTGCCCGCGTCGATCATCTCCAGCGCGCAGTCCAGGGCGATGGACGCCGACGCCGCGCCGTTACAGAGGGTCGTGGTGGGGCCGCGCAGCCCGAGCGTCTGGCAGACCGCGCCGCCGGTGGCGTTCAGCACGACGTTGGAGAAGCTCAGCACGGCCGGCTTGTTCGGGTTGAGCGCGATGCTGTCGTCGAAGCCGCCGGTGCTCTCGGCCGATCCTGCCCCTGTGGCGAAGACCAGCGCGACGTCGTCCAGCGCTTTGCGCGGCAGCTTGAGCTCGGCGTCCTCCCAGGCCAGGCGGGAAGCCGCGATCGCCAGGCGGGACAGGCGGTTCATGTGCCGCCACAGCGACCGCGGCGCGAACGTCCGGCCTTCGAGCGACGGGGCCTGCCCTGCCGCGCGGCGGCCGGCTGCGATCGCCGCGGCCGTCTCGGCGATGCCGGTGCCTGCGCCGGTGACCGGCCCCAGCCCGCTGATCACCGCCTCCCTGCGGGGCGCGGGCTCGTACGGAACCGGGTCCCTGGGCCTGGCCAGCACGAGCGAGACGTTGTTGCCGCCGAAGGCGTAGTTGTTGGAGACCACGGTGTCGATGGGCATCGCCCTGGCCTGGTTCGGCACGTAGTCCAGGTCGGCCTGCGCGCCGTCGTCGAAGCCGATCGTGGGCGGCGCCACGCCGTGGCGCAGGGCCAGCACGCTGGCCACGGCCTCGACCGCACCGGCGGCGCCGAGGGTGTGGCCGACGAAGGACTTGATGCTGCTGGTGGGTACCCGGGCGGCCCGCTCGCCGAAGACCAGGCGCATGACCTTGGCCTCCATGGCGTCGTTGGCCGGGGTGCCGGTGCCGTGCCCGCTGACGTAGTGGACGTCGCCGGGCGTGAGCCCGGCTTCGGCCAGTGCGCGGCGCACGGCGCTGGCCCCGCCGCGCCCGGTGGGGTCGGGGGCGGTGGCGTGGTAGGCGTCGGCGGACAGCCCGTAGCCGGCGACCTCCGCCAGCGGCGTAACCCCTCTGGCGAGCGCCAGGTCCAGCGGCTCCAGCAGCAGGAACGCGGCGCCCTCGCCGAGGTTGAGCCCGTCGGAGCGGCTGTAGGGCCGGCACGGGCCGGTGCTCAGTGCCTGCAGCCCGGCGAAGCCCGCGTAGGTGCCGAACAGCAGCGGGTCGACGCCGCCTGCCAGGACCGCGTCGGCCTCCCCGGTGAGGATCTTGTCCCTGGCCAGGCCGACCGCGTTGCCACCGGCGGCGCAGGCGGTCGAGACGAGGATCCGCGGCCCGCGCAGGCCGAGCCGCTCCGCGACCACGTCGGCGGTGTGGTGCATGGGCTGGTAGCGCCCAGCGGGCCCGGGGGTCGCCTGGCACTTGCCGAGGATGATGCCGAACCGGTCGGGGGCGGGCGCCGCCCGTGCCGGCCCCGCCTGCTCGACCGCCTGGCGGGCGGCGACGAGCGCGAGCCGCGCGGTACGGTCCCCTGCCTGCTCGCCGGCGGGCAGCTGGGCGTCGATCCACTCGTCGGGCACCTGACCCGCGTGCCTGGCCGTGAACACGGCGAACGCCTCGTCCTCGATCGGGGCGAGCCCGCCCCTGGCCGTGGTGAGCCGCGTCCAGAACTCCGCGGGGTCCCTGCCGGCCGCGCAGATGATGCCCAGGCCGGTGACGACGACGGGCCGCAGCGCCATGCTCTGCCTCCTTCTCAGCGTGACCTGCCGATCAGATGATCGGGATGCTCCAGCTCTTGGGCACGATGTACGGGCTGGTCAGCGTGGTGACGCCGACGCCGCCGACGGTGAGGCCGAGGCCTGCCGCCGCCAGTTCGGGGTCCACGCGGGCCAGGCCGAGGGTGGCGCCGAGGCCGGCGCTGTGCACGGCGTAGACGACCTCGCCCACATCCTGGCCGCCGGCGAGCACGCGGGTGCCAGGCGCCGGGACGCCTTCGCAGCCGGTGAACCCGACCGTGCGCCGCCCGCCTCCGGTCTCGAAGGCCTCCAGCACGGCGGCGCGGCCGACGAAGTCGTCCTTGGTGATGTCGACCAGCCAGTTGGCGCCGATCTCGATCACCGAGGCGCCCGGGGTGGCCTCGTGGCGCGGGATCGGCTGGCGCACCTCCAGCATCGCCAGCTCCAGCGCCTCCTGCCCTGCGGCCTGCGCGTGCTCCAGCGCGCCCGCCCACAGGCCGGGCGCGGCCTCCCGCGGGACGATCATCTGGTAGCCGTACTCGCCGGTGTAGCCGGTCCTGGCGAAGACGATGTCCACGCCGTTCCAGGTGGTGTCCACCACGGACTCGAACGGCAGCGAGGCGAGTTCGCCGTCGATCAGCCGGCCGACCACGCCCCACGCGTACGGGCCCTCCAGTCCGATGACCGTCAGGTCCGCGGAGCGGTCGGCGATCTCGGCGCCCTCCTCGGCGTGCGCCAGCAGATGGTCCAGCAGGCGGGCGCCGGCGCCGCAGGAGCTCTCCAGGAGCAGCCCCTCCTCCCGGCCGAAGGCGATGACCTGGTCCACGACCTGGCCGGACTCGTCGAGGACGAGGCTCATCATGCAGCGGTCGGAGGTGAGGTACTCCACGTCGCGGGCCAGCACCCGCTGGGCGAAGTCCACGGCGGCGGGGCCGGTGATCTCGATGAGCCGGTGCCCGCCGAGGTCGAGCACGGCCGCGCGCTCCCTGAGCACCTGGTACTCCTGCGAGAAGGAGGAGAAGCGCAGCGGGACGGTGGCGTCGCCCACGTCGCCGTAGACGGTGTCCTCCGGATGCCGGGACGCGAGGACGCTAGCCATGGTTCACACCTTTCGCACAGAACGTTGGGTCGCCGGATCGGCGATCGTGAGGTTTCCTTCGGCGGCGACCTGGCCGTCCACCCGGGCCGAGACCCGGTACTCGGCGAACCCTGAGCCGCCACCGGTCTGCTCGGCCGTCAGCACGAGCTGGTCGCCGGGCACGACCGGGCGGCGGAAGCGCATCGACCTGACGCCCGCCAGGTAGCTGATCTCGCTGGCGCCCGCCAGGGCGAAGACCACGCCGGCGAGCTGGGCCATGGCCTCGACGACGACGACCCCGGGCAGCACCGCCTGGCCGGGGAAGTGTCCCTGGAACCACAGCTCGGTGCCGGTGACGTTCTTGGTCGCCGTTCCCTTGACGCCGGGCACCACCTTGACGACCCTGTCGAGCAGCAGCATCGGCCAGCGGTGCGGCAGGACGGCGCGGACCTGGTCGTGGGTCAGCCCGGAGACGGGCGGCGCCTGCTGTGCCACCGTCATGCCGGCGCCCTCAGCGTGGGGTCGACCTCGTCCGCCAGTCGCGACACCGAGCCGAACACCGCCATGTCGCTGTCGTAGAGCGCGACGCCGAACTCGGCCTCGATGGCGACGTAGAGCTCCAGCACGTCGAGGCTGTCCAGTTCGAGGCCGCGGCCGAACAGCGGCTGGTCGTCGGTGATCCAGCCGGGCTCGATCTCCAGGTCGAGCCTCGACACGATCATCTTCTTGATCTGGCTGCAGGTCTGCTGCCGCTGGGCGGCCTTCGCCCGCAGTTCGTCGATGGTCATGGGTTCTCCTTGTGCGCCAGGCTGATGGTCGGGGCCGGTCACTGGAGGCCACCGCCGTGCGCGACGACCACCGAGCCGGACATGTACGAGGCCTTGTCCGAGGCGAGGAAGCTGACGATGGAGGCGATCTCCTCCGGCCGGCCCATCCGGCCCAGCCGGATGCGCGACTCGTAGCGCTTCTTGATGTCGGCAGGCACCTTGCGGGTCATGTCGGTGGCGACGAAGCCGGGGGCGACCACGTTGGCCCGCACCCCGTGCGGGGCCGCCTCGTTCGACAGCGCGTGGGTGAAGGCGATGATCGCGCCCTTGGACGCCACGTAGTTGGTCTGGCCGGGAAAGCCGCCGTCGAGCCCGCTGGAGGAGGAGATGGTCACGATCGACCCGCTCCGCTGGTGCTGCATCAACTTCAGCGCCTCCCTGCAGGCGAGGAAGGTGCCGACGAGGTTGGTGTCCACGGGAGCGCGGAACTGCTCCAGGCTCATCGCGATGAGGTAGCGGTCCCTGGTGACGCCGGCGCTGGTCACCAGCACGTCGAGCCGCCCGTGGTCGGCCCGCACGGTGCGGAAGAGGCGCTTGACCGCGTCCTCGTCGGTGACGTCGGCCTGCACGGCGCTCGCGCTGCCGCCCTCCTGCGCGATCTGGTCGGCCACTTCCTTGGCGTCGCGCTCGGACTGGGCGTAGTTGACGATGACGTGGGCGCCCTCCCGGGCCAGGTCGAGCGCGACGGCCCGGCCGATCCCGCGGGACCCGCCCGTCACCACGGCCACGGAGCCGGGGGCAAAGAGCATCATCTCTCCAGGAATTCGATAATCACCGCATCGATCAATCTGGATCTTTACGCATAAGCTACTAAGCCGCGATATCACGCCTGCATCACCCAGATATCCCGGCATTGACCTGAATATTCGCGATATATGACTCTTGGCCCATGAATGAGCTCGATGTAGAAGTTCTGGTCGTCGGAGGCGGGCCTGTCGGGCTCTGCGCCGCCATTGAGCTCGCCCGTCACGGAATATCGGTGCTGCTGGTGGAAAGGCGTGCGGACACGTCGATTTTCCCGAAGGCGCGCCTGATCACCACCAGGACGATGGAGCTGCTGCGCGGCTGGGGCATCCAGGAGGAGGTGGAGCGCGCCGGCATGCCCCGGGAGGAGTACCTCGCGGTGGGGGTCGGCAGCTCCCTGACCGCCGGCGACTTCGTCAGGTCCGCCGCGGAGCTGGACCGGGACGCACCGCAGAGCCCCACCTACACCTTCCTGTGCGCGCAGGACCGCCTGGAGGTGATCCTCCGGCGACTGACCGAGTCCCGGCCTGAGGCGGAGGTGTGGTTCGGCGCCACCATGACCGGCATGCGCGCCACCGCCGGCGGCGTGACGGCGACCGTGAACCGCGCGGACGGCGAGACGCTGGTGCGCTGCCGCTACCTGGTGGCCGCCGACGGCAGCCGCAGCGGCGTGCGCGAGGGCCTCGGCATCGCGGCCGAGGGTCCGCCGCCGCTCGGCCACATGATCAGCATCATGTTCGAAGCGGACCTCGGCTTCCTGCCCCCCGACCGGCGGGCCGCGCTGTCCTTCCTGCGCGACCCGCCCTGTGCCGTGGAGGCGGTCGACCACGAGCGGCGCTGGATGGTGCAGACCGGCTACGAGCCCGAGCTCGGCGGCAGCCCTGCGGACTTCACCGAGGAGGCGTGCCTGGCGGCCGTGCGCGCCGCCGTGGGTGTGCCCGGCCTGCCCGTCACCATCCTCGGCGTGATGCCGTGGCTGCAGCAGGCCATGGTGGCCGCCGCCTTCAGGGCCGGGCCGGTCTTCCTGGCGGGCGACGCCGCGCACGTGGCGACGCCGCAGGGCGGGTTCGGCATGAACTGCGGCATCCAGGACGCGCACAACCTGGCCTGGAAGCTGGCCGCCGTGCTGCGCGGCACGGCGGGTGAGGAGCTGCTGGACACGTACGAGGCGGAACGCCGGCCCATCGCCGCCCGCACGGTGGACGAGAGCCTGAACAACGCGCTGATCACCTTCGACATGATGGAGGGCAGGCTGTCCATGCGGGAGGCGATCGAGCGGCAGGCAGGGCGGCGCAGCTGCGAGGGTCTGGTGCTGGGGTTCGGCTACGACTCCCGCGCCGTGCTGTCCGACGGCACCGCGCCCCCCGCGCCCGCCGACCCGTACCGGACGTACGTCCCCACCGCCCGGCCAGGGCATCGGGCCCCGCACGTGTGGCTCCATGGCCAGGACGGACGTGTCTCCACACTGGACCTGCTCGGCCCGCGCTTCACGCTGCTCGCTCCCGCCGGCGCCGGCTGGCCGGGACCGGCCGCGGAGGCGGCCCGCCGCACCGGTGTCTCGCTCACCACCGTGGAGATCGCCGCCGAGGAGATCGCCGCCGAGGTGACCGCCGCTGTGGAGGTCACCGCCGAGGAGGTCACCGCCGACGACCTGCCCACGTCCGAGGAGTCCTCCCCGCACGTCCCCGGGGGCCCGTTCACCGCCGCGGGCCGCTGTCCCTCCGGCCCGTTCGTCTCGCCCACCTGGGCCAAGGAGTACGGGCTCGGACCTGAGGGCGCCGTCCTCATCCGTCCTGACGGTCACGTCGCCTGGCGCTCCCCGGACGGCCCCGCCTCGGCGCGGGCGCTCACGAAGGCCATCGAACTGGTCCTGTCCAGGCGCTGACACGGCGGAGCCGGGATGCGGGCCGCCCGGCCAGGAACGCCCGCGGCGGTGTCAGGCGGCTGGCTGCCCCGCGCGGGAGCGCAGGCGGGCGGCGCCGAGCCGCAGCGACAGCGGGTTGCCGCGTGAGGTGACCACGAGGTCGGCCACCGCCTGGGGGCCGAGCGCCCCGCCGACCAGCAGGTCCGCCAGGTGCCTGGCCGCGTCGTCGGCCAGGGGCTGCAGGAACGCCCTGTTGGCCCCCTGCCGGGCCACCAGGTCGTCGAGCGGGTTGGCGCTGGTGACGATGACGCGGCAGTCCGGCCCGCCCGGCAGCAGCGGTAGCACCTGGTCGCTGTCCTCAGCGCCGTCCAGCACGACCAGTAGCCGGGTGCGCGCCGTGCAACTCCTGTAGAGGGCGAGCTTCTCGGCGGGGTCGGCCGGTATCTCCTCCTGCACACCGAGCGCGCGCAGGAAGCGGTCCATCACCGGCGCGGGCCCGGTGGCGCTCATGTCGGCGTAGAGCTGCCCGTCGGGGAACCGGTCCGCCTGGCGGTGCGCCCAGTGCACCGCCAGCGTGGTCTTGCCGACGCCCGCCGCCCCGCACAGCACCATGGCGCCCGGCGCCCTGGCCGAGCCCAGGATGGTGTCGAGCGTGGCCAGCTCCCTGTCGCGGCCCACGAAAGGCAGGACCTGCGGCGGAAGCTGGGAGGGCACGGGCCTGCCGGTGGCGGGACGTGGGGCGGGCGGGCGCATGAGGGCCGACTCGTCCCGCAGGATCTGCTCGTGCAGCCGCCGCAGGGCAGGGCCTGGTTCGAGGCCGATCTGCTCCAGAAGGTAGCGGCGGGTCTCCTGGTAGGTCCGCAGCGCGTCGGCGCGGCGGCCCGCTCGGTACTGCGCCAGCATGAGCTGCGCCCGCACCCGCTCCCTGAAGGGCGACTCGGCCACGAGGGCGAGCAGCTCGGGGATCACCTGGTGGTGGCGGCCGAGCTCGATCTCCAGCTCCAGGCAGGTCTCCAGGGCCTCGAGCCGTGACTCGGCCATCCGCGCCGCGTCGAAGCGCAGCCCGCGGATGTCCTCGAACGGCTGGCCGCGCCAGAGCGCGAGCGCGTCGCGCAGCAGGAGGACGGCCTCCTCCCGCTCGCCGGCGGCGGCATGGCCGCGCGAGCGCGCCACCAGTTCCCTGAACCGGAGCCAGTCGATGCTGGCAGGGGAGGCGCGCAGCAGGTAGCCGGGGCTGGAGGTCTCGATCAGGCCCGCGCCGAGCGTGCGGCGCAGCCGTGACACGCAGATGGCCACCTGCCGCCAGGCGCTCCGGGGCGCCGAGCCCGCCCACACCGCTTCGACCAGCCGTTCCACGCTCATCACCCGGTTGGCGTTGAGCAGCAGGCTGGCCAGGATGACCAGCTCCCTGTTGGCGCTCATGGCCAGCTCGGCACCGTCCTTGACCACGGTGAGCGGGCCCAGCACCTGGAACTCGAAGGCGGGCGCCCGCCCGGGCGCGACCCGCTCCATCAGGCGGCCAGACGGCGTTCGAGCACGTCGGCTGCGCGGGCGGTGCCGCCCGCCGACTCGATCTCCCGCCGCATCTCGCCCGCGGCCCGCCGCACGCGCTCGTCGGAGGCGACGGCGAGCACCGCCTCCACCAGGCGATCGGGGGTGAGCCCCGCGGGGTCGAGCGCCCGGCCGAGTGCGAGCTCCTCGATGCGGCGGGCGTTGAGCCTGTCGATGGCGGTGGCGGGGAGCACGACCGCGGGACAGCCCCAGTAGAGCGCCTCCATGGCGGTGCCCATGCCACCGTGGGTGACCGCCACCGACGCGTGGCGCAGCACGCTCAGGTGCGACACCCACCGGCGGGCCTCGACGGTGGGCGGCAGCGGACCGAGGTCGGCAGGGTCCATGCCGTCGCCCAGCGTCACCACGGCCCGCCAGGGCAGCTCGGCGAAGGCCTGCACGCAGGTGCGGACCAGATCAGGGCGGCTGGTGAGCACGGTGCCGAAGGACAGCAGCGCGATCGGCAGCCCGTCTCCCGGCGGCTCCCATCCGGTGAGGAAGCGGCGCTCCCCCAGGCAGGGCCCGACGAAGGCGAACCGCTCGTCGAAGGTGTCCCCGGCGAACTGGAAGGCACGCGGCAGGGCGACCAGGTTGGAGTCCTGCACCTCCCACCAGAGCTCGGCGGGGTCGGCGCTCACGCCGTGGGCCTCGGCCAGCTCCCGGGTCCTGGCGAGCATGCCGTCCACCCAGCCCGGCAGCTCGGGGGACTCGCCGCCCTCCTCGGCATAGACGGCGGCGAGGAAGGAGAAGTGGGCGTTGGCGGCGAAGACCGGGATGAGCTGCGTGGCGGGCAGCCCCCACTTCCTGGCCAGGATGCGCCCAGCGTGCAGGACGGAGACGTCGTAGACGATCACGTCCGGCCGGTGCTCGGGGCCGGCCGCGGCGAGCATCGCCGCGCTCTCGTCGAGGAAGAGCGAGAGCAGGCCGAGCGGATCGTCCTCCAGCTTCCGCAGGTCCACGTGCTGGTAGATCGAGTCGTACGGGAGCACGGTGGCGCCGGCTCCCGTCACCAGCCCGGCCATCGCGGGCGAGGTGAGGTAGGTGACCTGATTTCCCCGGCGGACCAGTTCAGCGACCACGGCGAGACTGGGAATGACGTGACCGTGGTCGGGCTGGCACATGAAAAGAAAACGCCCCGTCATGTGGAGCCTCCCGGCAATTTTTTCGCATTACGTGCGGTGCCCAATCTAGGGACGGCGGCGAGAAACGGTCACCCCTACCGTGCCCCTCATATTCGCCTCCCCCTTTAGGGGTTCCCCCGCTCCCGCTCGGGGTGTTTATCCTGGGGCCGCCGGAGCCCGAGGAGGACGAATGGCCACGCGCGTATGGGATTATCTGCCCGAATACGAATCCGAACGAGCCGACATCCTGGACGCCGTCGAGACCGTGTTCCGCTCCGGACGGCTCGTCCTGGGCGAGAGCGTCCGCTCCTTCGAGGAGGAGTTCGCCGCTTATCACGGCGTGCGCCACTGCGTCGGCGTCGACAACGGAACCAACGCCGTCAAGCTGGGCCTGCAGGCGCTGGGCGTCGGCCAGGGCGACGAGGTGATCACGGTGTCCAACACGGCCGCGCCGACGGTGGTGGCCATCGACGCCGTGGGCGCCACCCCGGTCTTCACCGACATACGCGCGGACACGTACCTGATGGACGTGGAGCGGGTGGAGGCGGCGATCACGCCGCGCACCCGCTGCCTGCTGCCGGTCCACCTGTACGGGCAGTGCGTGGACATGGCGCCGCTGGAGCGGCTGGCCGCAGCGCACGGGCTGGTGATCCTGGAGGACTGCGCGCAGGCCCACGGCGCCCGCCACCACGGCAGGACGGCCGGCTCGATGGGCCACGCCGCCGCCTTCTCCTTCTACCCGACGAAGGTGCTGGGGGCATACGGCGACGGGGGCGCGACGATCACTTCCGACGGGGACGTGGAGCGCGCGCTGCGGCGGCTGCGCTATTACGGGATGGAACAGACGTACTACGTGGTCCAGACACCCGGCCACAACGCGCGGCTGGACGAGGTGCAGGCGGAGATCCTGCGCCGCAAGCTGAGCAGGCTCGACCGCTACATCGCCGGCCGCAGGGCGGTGGCCGCCCGCTACGCCGAGGGCCTGGCCGGCACCGACCTGGTGCTGCCGGCGACCGCCACGGGCAACGAGCACGTCTACTACCTGTACGTCGTGCGCCACCCGCGCCGGGACGAGATCATCCAGGCGCTGCAGGCCTTCGACATCCATCTCAACGTCAGCTATCCGTGGCCGGTGCACACCATGTCGGGCTTCGCCCATCTGGGCTACGCGCCGGGCAGCCTGCCGGTGACCGAGGCGCTGGCCGGGGAGATCTTCTCCCTGCCGATGTACCCGTCGCTGCCGGTGGAGTCACAGGAGCGGATCATCACCGCGCTGCTGAAGGTGCTGTAGCGGGCGCGTAGCTCGGGAGCAGCCCGCGCGCCGCCGCCTCGGCCAGGGTGGGCGCGGCGGCGTCGCGCTCCGACAGCGCCGGCGGCCTCCCGCCCGGCAGCGGCAGCCCGAGGTCCTCGTCGAGGACCGACAGGGTGAGGTCGTCCTGCTTGCGGTACTCGGCGGACAGCAGGTAACACATCACGGTGTCGTCCTCGAGCGCGGCGAACGCGTGGCCTGCGCCCGGCGGGAGGTAGACCGCGCGGCCGTTGCCTGCCGTCAGCTCCACAGCCTCCCAGCGGCCGAACGTCGGCGAGCCCACCCGCAGGTCGACGACCATGTCGAGGGCCCGGCCTCCCGCGCAGAAGACGTACTTGGCGGTGCCGGGCGGGACCAGGGTGTAGTGCACGCCGCGCACCACCCCGCGCCGGGAGACGTTCCGGCTGGCCTGCGCGACGGGGAAGAGCGGGCGGCCCACCGCGGCGGCGAACACGCTCTCCTGGTAGGGCGAGGCGAAGCTGCCGCGCCGGTCGGGGTGGACCTCGGGGTCGAACACGAAGGCGCCGGCCACGGCCAGCTCGCGGTGTTCCACCGGGTCAGCCCCGCACCAGGTGGACGTCGGGGACGTACAGGATCCACGTGCCTCCCGCGTCGCGGAACGCCGTCTCCTTGGCCATGATCTCCTCTGCGTGGTTCCACGCGAACAGCAGCGCGTAGTCCGGGTAAGGGGCCGCGAACGCCTCAGGGCCGCGGACCGGGATGTGCGAGCCGGGCGTGAGTCTGCCCTGCTTGGCAGGGGTGCTGTCGCAGATGCGCGAGACGAGGCCGGGGCCGATGCCGCAGTAGTTGAGCACCGTGGCGCTCTTGGCCGTCGCGCCGTAGCCGTACACCATGGCCCCTCGCGCGCGCAGGCCGGTGAGCAGGTCCACGAGGCGGTCGCGGATGCCTTCCACCCGGCCCGCGAAGTCCCTCAGCGTCTGCGGGCCGGCCAGGGCGCCGGCCTCCTCGGCGGCCAGGAGCTCGCCCACCGCCGGGCTCGGCGTCCTGGCGCCGCGCCTGGCCAGCGTGTAGCGGACCTCTCCGCCGTGCACGGGCAGCCGCTCCACGTCCACCAGCTCGAACCCGTGGCGGCGGGCCAGCTCCCGCACGGAGGTGGCGGAGAAGAGGTAGAAGTGCTCGTCGTAGATCTGGTCGAAGGAGGCGCGCTCCAGGATGTCGCCCAGGTAGGGGTCCTCGAAGACGAAGACGCCGCCGGGCCGCAGCAGCGTGGCGACGCCCTTCATGATCGAGTCCAGATAGGGGATGTGGCACAGCGTGTTGGCGGCGTAGACGACGTCGGCGGGCCCGTCGAAGGCCAGGATGCTCGCCGCGGTGGCGGCCTCGAAGAAGTCCTTGCGCACCCGCACGCCCCTGGCCGCGGCCAGGTCGGCCACCCCACCCGACGGCTCGACGCCGAGGTGCCTGACGCCGGCGGCGGCGATCGTCGCCAGCATGGTGCCGTCGTTGCACCCCAGCTCGACGATGAACGGGTCGGGCCCGGCCAGCTCGGTGGCGAGCAACCGCCCGGCCAGCGAGCGGAAGTGCTCGCGCATCACCGCCGAGCCCGACGACAGGTACGGGTATCCCTCGTGGAACATGCGCTCCCTGGGCACTTCCTGCAGGAGCTGCACCATCGCGCAGCTCTCGCACACCCCCACGGCCAGATCGAAGAAGAACTCCTCGCCCGTGTCGCCGGGCAGGACGAAGGCGTCGGAGACCGGCTGACGGCCGAAGTCGGCGAAACGGTGGAGACGGCCCGAACAGATCCGGCACGCCATGCGATCCTCCTCAGGTAGTGGCCCTGCGGTACCTCACCCAGACGTCGCCGGTCTGGACGTAGCCGGTGAGCCGCACGGTGACGCCGTCGGGCGCGAGCGGGACCGGCGGGCGGTTGTACACGGCGCCCATCCATCGCCGGACGACCTCCTCGTCGCGGACCACCCAGCCGCGCGGCACCACCACGACGATGTCGCCGAACCAGGAGGTGATCTCGATGTCGAGCAGGACCTCCCGGTGCGGGCAGTCGGCCGAAGTGAAGTCGATCCGCACCTTGCCCCACCGGCCTGCCTTGGCGCTCAGGTACGGGGGCACGCTCCAGCGGCCCACCTGGCCGACCCTGCCGCTGGTGGTGTGCAGCAGCAGCGTGTCACCGCCCACCGGGACGGGCAGCGGCGCGGCGCGTGTGGGCTCGGACAGCGCTCCGGGCCCCGGCAGGTCGGCCACGACCTCGTCCAGCTCGCCCAGCGTGCGGGCCGTGTAGGTGCGGTCGACGCGCTCGTTGAACTCCTCCAGGGTGATGCGCCCCTCGCCGACGGCCACGCGGAGCACCTCGGCGACCCTGTCGCGGTCGTGGTCACTGGCCCGCACTTCCCGGTGATCGGTCATGGCGTCCACCCTAGAAGAGTAGGAATGCCGCGGCCCAGAGCAGAACCCCTATCCTCCCGGCCCGCGCGGGACAGGGGTCGGGCGCGGGAGCAGGGGTTGAGCGGCTCCGGCGGCCCGTGGCAGCGTCGCCGGTGACGGACCGCGCTGTAAGGAGCTTGCCATCACCGACGTACAGGAGTGGCTGCGCGAGATGGCCGGGCACACGTTCATGAGCGTGACCCGGCTGCCCCTGGAGGAGTTGGCCGGCTGGCACGAGGACCCGGAGACGGGCAACATCCACCACCGCAGCGGCCGGTTCTTCACTGTCGAGGGTCTCGACGTGCGCCGGCCAGGATGGGCGGTGGAGGCCTGGACCCAGCCGATCATCAACCAGCCCGAGGCGGGCATCCTCGGCATCCTGCTCAAGCGCGTCGGCGGCGTGCCGCACCTGCTGATGCAGGCCAAGAACGAGCCGGGCAACGTCGACGGGCCGCAGCTCTCCCCCACCGTGCAGGCGACCAGGAGCAACTACACGGGGGTGCACAGGGGACGGCCGGTGCCGTACCTGGACTTCTTCAGGGAGCCGCGCGGGCGGGTGCTGGCCGACGTGCGCCAGTCGGAGCAGGGCGCCTGGTTCTATCGCAAGCGCAACCGCAACATGGTCGTGGAGGTCGGCGAGGAGGTGGCGGCGGCCGAGGGGTTCCGGTGGCTGCCGCTGCACGGGGTGCGGGACCTGCTGTCGGTGCCCGATCTGGTCAACATGGACGCCCGGACGGTGCTGGCGTGCCTGCCGCTTCAGGACGGGGCGGTGGGCGGCGACGAGTTCGGCGCCATGCTGGCGCGCTCGCGCGACCCGCGCGCGGACGCCGCGCACGGCGTGCACGAGATCCTGAGCTGGCTCAGCGGCGTCCGCTCCACGGTGGACATCCAGGCCAGGCCGCTGCCGCTCAACCGGCTGCGCCGCTGGCACCGCTCCGGCGGCCGGATCTCTCACGAGAGCGGCAGGTTCTTCGACGTCGTCGGCGTGCGGGTGGAGGCGCACGGCCGCGAGGTGAACCGGTGGACGCAGCCGATGATCGAGCCGGTGGGCACAGGGCTCGTCGCCTTCCTGGTCAGGCCGATCCGCGGGGTGCTGCACGCGCTGGTGCACGCCCGCGTCGAGCCCGGCTACACCGACGTGGTGGAGCTGGCCCCGACCGTGCAGTGCACGCCGGGCAACTACGACCACCTGCCGGCGCCGGCTCGGCCGGCGCTGCTCGCGCAGGTGCTGGACGCCCCGCCGGAGCGGATTCGCTTCGACACCGTCCTGTCGGAGGAGGGCGGCCGCTTCTACCACGCGCGCAACCGCTACCTCGTCGTCGAGACGGACGAGGATCCGCTGCCCGGCCATCCGGCCTTCCGCTGGCTCGCCCTGCACCAGCTCGACGCGCTGCTGCGGCACAGCTACTACCTGAACGTGCAGGCGCGCAGCCTGAACGCCTGCCTGCACAGCCTGGCGGGCGCGCTCGACCGGCCCGTCAGCGGAGGTGTTCGATGACCTTCCCGAAGTCCTCCATGGCGGAGTCCATCACGGTGAAGTACGTGAACCCGTACCGTTCGCGATCCCTGCGGATCTGCTCGGCGATCTGCACGGGGGTGCCCGCGAAGATCGTCGGCACCTCCAGGAGCTGCTCCGTGGTGAGGTCGGGGGCGTAGCGGCGCAGGCTCCGCACCCCCGCACGGCGGTCGCGCGTCAGTACAGTTGCCTTGGACAGCACGTTGAGCTCCGGCTGCGAGGACCGTGCGCCGGCCGCCGCGCGCACGTGCGCGACGCGCCCGAGCAGCGTGCCCGCGTCGACGAGCGCGGTCCTGCCGTACTCCGGGCGGAACGGCGCGCCGGTGAAACTGACGATCTCGGCGTTGCGGGCGGCGAGGCTCAGCACCCGGTCGCCGTGCCCGCCGATCATGAGAGGTGGCCGCCTGTGCTCCAGGAGGCGGTCGAGCTCGGCGACGAGCCTTTCCAGCGTGCTGGTACGGGTTCCCGCGCCGAAGGGCAGCCCTGCCGCCTCGAACTCGGCCCGCACGTAGCCGGTGCCGAGCCCCAGCTCCAGGCGTCCGTCCATGAGCCGGTTGAGGGTGGCGACGTCCCTGGCGAGCAGGGCAGGCCGGTGGAAGGCGGCGTTGAGCACGTAGGTGCCGATCAGCGCCCGCTCGGTGACCTCCGCGGCCAGCAGCGCGGTGGGGAACGGCGCGAGCAGGTTCAGGTGGTCGGGCACGGCGATCACGTCGTAGCCGAGCGCCTCGGCGCGCCGGCACCTGGCTGCCCACTCGTTCCTGGAGCAGTCCTCGGCGATGAGCACGACGCCGAACCTGGTCATCTGAGGTTTCCTTCCGGCTGGCGGGCGGGCGGGACGGCGTGCGGGGCCGCCACCGCGGCGACGGCGGTGACGATCAGGCCTGCGCCGGTTCGCCATCGACCGCTGAAGCCGGTCAGCGGCCTGCCCATCCAGCGCGGCCCCGGCACGAGCAGTTCGGCCCTGAACGTGCCGCGCTCAGGATCGACGCTGACCACCGCGTCCTGGAAGTCGAGCCAGCGCCCGGCCAGGGGGAACCATGCCTTGTAGACCGACTCCTTGGCGCTGAACAGGAGCCGGTCCCAGCTCGTGCGGGGATACAGGGCGGCCAGCCCGAGCAGCATCTCGCGCTCGCGGGGAAGGGAGACGACCTCCAGCACTCCGGGGGGCAGCGGGGCGTCGGGCTCGGCGTCGATCCCGACGGCGCCCGGCTGCACGCTGACGGCGGCGGCGCGGTAGCCGGCGCAGTGGGTGATGCTGCCGATGACGCCAGGGGGCCAGAGCGGCTCGCCGTAAGGGCCGCTCAGGATCGGGACGGGGGCGACGCCGAGCCGGCGCATGGCCCGGTGGGCGCAGTCGCGGGCGGTGGTGAACTCCGCGCGCCGCTTGCCGGCCACCAGGCGCACCAGCGCGGCCTCCTCGGGGAAGAGGACGACATCGGACGGGTCGGTGAAGGTGTCGAAAGCCTTGACCGTCACGGGCAGGATCTCCTCGATCACCTAAACCTCCTCGCACCCCGCATAACCGGCACATTAGCCACCGTCCACGACCCCCGAAAGGAAGCGCAATCATCTTTATGGGTGTCATCGGTATATCAGGGGTACGGATAGGGGTTCCGGCGTGGCCGCGTACACGGGTGGCCCCCTATCATGCGCAGGGGGCCGCCGGGGGTTAACGACCGAATCCCGTTATTTGTGAAGTGGGGGCTTGCCCTGGGATTTGGCGCTCCTTTTCACTGGAGAGGCGCACCGGAAATCGGCGGAATGAAAGGGGATTCGTGCGGTACACGAGGCTCGGCCCGTCGGGGCCGGTTATCTCCAGTGTCGGGCTCGGGTCGCTCGCCCTGACGGGCGTCTACGGGCATGCCGGAGCCGCCGACGCAGACCGGCTGATCCGGTCGGCGCTCGACGCTGGTGTGACCCTGCTCGACACGGCCGGCTTCTACGCAGGGGGCCAGGTGGAGAGCCTGATCGGCAGGGCCGTCGCCGGGCGCGAGGAGGTGGTGGTGGCCACGCGCGGCGGGGTGCGCCGCCACGGCCCACGGGGGACGGAGGAGTTCGACGGGCGGCCCGGCTCGCTGGATCGGGACTGCGACGCCTCGCTCCGGCGCCTGCGCACCGGCCGCATCGACCTGTTCTATCTGGACTGCCAGGACGAGCGCCTGGCCGTCGAGCCGAGCGTGGCGCGCCTTTCGGAGCTGGTGGCGGCAGGGAAGATCGGCCACCTGGGGCTGACCGGCGGCACGCCTCAGCAGGTGCGCAGGGCGCACGCGGTGCACCCGATCACGGCGCTCGCCGTGGAGTACTCCCTGTGGGGCCGCCGGCCCGCGCCCGGCCTGCTGGCCACGGTGCGCGAGCTGGGCATCGCCGTGGTCGCCGCCCGCCCACTGGGCCGGGGGTTCCTCACCGGCCGGGTGGGTCCGCACCCCGGCTTCGAGCCCGGCGACTGGCGGCACGCCGATCCCCGTTTCGGTCCGGCGGAGCGGAACTCGGGCGCGCCCCGGCTGAAGGCGCTGGAGGCCATGGCCGCACGGCTCGACGTGGGCGCAGGGCGGCTCGCGCTGAGCTGGCTCCTGGCCCAGGACGACGGCGTCGTGCCAGTCCCGAGCACGCGTGACCCGGTCCACCTGGAGATGAACCTCGCCGCCTCGTCGGTCGAACTGCCGGCCGAGACCCGCGAGGCGCTGTCCGAGCTCTTCCCCGCCTGCCCCGCGGGTCAGTCCTCGCCGCCCCTGCTCTGAGGCGGGATCAGCGAGGCGGCCAGAGCCTTGTTGACGGCGTCGATCCTGGAGGCGGCGTTGAGCTTGACGAAGATGTTGCGCATGTGGCGCTTGACCGTCGCCTCCGCCAGCCCGAGGCGTCGAGCGATCTGGTTGTTGCTCAGCGCCTGCGCCGCCAGCTGCAGCACCTCCAGCTCCTTGTCCGACAGCACTCCCGCCGAGGGCGCCTCCACCCGGGCCAGGCTGCTGCGGGAGACGGCGAGCACCAGGCGGGAGGGCTCCTCGTGGACGCTGCGCACCGCTGAGATCAGCTCGTGCCGGTGCACGCTCTTGAGCAGGTAGCCGCGGATGCCCGCGGACAGCAGCCGGGTGAGCAGGTGGGGCCCGTCGTACATGCTGAGGATGATGATCCCGCTGTGTGGTGAGAGCTCGCGGATGCGGCCGACGGTCTCGGTGACCTCGTCGCCTGGGATCTCCACGTCGAGCAGCACCACGTCCGGCCGGGTCTCGGCCACCACGCGCACGGCGGTGGCGGAGTCGCCGGCCTCGCCTGCCACGCTGATGCCGCCTGCCGACTCCAGGATCTCCCGCAAACCCTCCCTGAACAGGGCGTGATCGTCCACGAGGACCACGGAGATCTCGGCGCTGGTCGTCCTACTGTTCACCGGCCCGCCTCTTGAGGGGGACGAAGAGCTCGACCAGGCACCCGCTCCCGGGCTCGCTGGAGATGAGCACCCGGCCGCCCAGCAGCTCGGCCCGCTCGCGCATGGACGTGAGGCCCACGCCGCCGCGCTCGCGCGCCCGCGAGGGGTCGAAGCCGCGCCCGTTGTCCTGGATGGACGCCGACAGCTCGTGCGGCGCGATGTCCACCCGGACCAGGACGATCTTCGGCCGGCCGTGGCCGAGCGCGTTGCGCACGGCCTCGCGGACGATGAGGAACGCCTCGTCGAGCACGCGCGGCCTGGCCCACGACTCGTCGCCGCTCACCTCCAGCCTGACGGAGCCCACGTCGTCCTCAACGGTCTCGAGGAACCCGATCAGGGACTTCTCCAGGCTCTTGACGGGGACCTGCGGGTGCAGCTCGGAGGTGATCTGCCGGAGGTTCTCCATGGTCTCCTGAATGGCCTGCTGGGCGAGGCTGATCTTGGCGCCGGCGCGGGCGGCGTCGACGGGCCGGTAGACCTCGGACAGCGCGAGCTGCTGGTGGGCGACGCTGACGCCGTGCCCGATGCGATCGTGCAGTTCGCGGGCGATGCGGCGGCGCTCGTCCTCCTGCGCCTCGTGGACCTGGTTGAGCAGGAAGCTGTGGTAGCCGTCGGCGGACTCCCTGACCCGCTGGGACAGGCTCTCCTCCAGGCCGCCGATGGCCAGCGCGATGACGTCGGCGGGAGATTCGTACGCGGCCGCGATCCGGCGGGTCAGATGGCGCAGCGCCGAGCGAAAGAAAAGTGAGCCCGCCTCAAGTGAAGACTTGGGATGCACCCCTCCGGCCGCACGCACGTTTCCCAGCTCTCGTGCCTGGAATTGATAGAGCTCACCTATCTGTACCTTTCCAGCGCGTAGCGTAGCGGTGACGTCGTCCAGCACGTGGCGGGCGGTGCGCAGTGCCTGCTCACGAGCGCTCTGATCTGCGAAGACGGCGTTTCCGGCGGACTGCAGGGCCGATTCGAATTCGTTGAGGATTTCATCACGACACGATTCGACTAATTCCGCAGGGTCCCCCGTGGCCCCGTGTGCGGCCTCCAATGTCCCCCCTCCGCCGTCGAGCGTTTAGCGTTCCCCAAACTATCGCGCGACCAGGAGACGCATGCAACATTTCGGTCAGATCCAGGACAAAAACGCGGTCAGATGAAGGAGATGTTGCGTCCCCATGAACGCCCCATACGGACGGCGGGTCCGGCGGCGGTCCTCGCCCCCGGGTCGCGGGGCCGCCAGCAGTCCCGCGACCGCCACCGCGACGACCCCCACGGCAAGGACCAGCACGACGCCCCCCAGCCGCACCCGCAGCAGCGAGACCGCCACGCCGAACCCCGCCAGGAGCACGACCGCCGCGCCCACCATGACCTGCCGCGACATCCGCTCCCCGAGCCGCACGCCGAGCGTGCGCCGGCCGGCCGCCGCGTCCCCCGCGATGTCGGACAGATCCTTGGCGGGCACGCCGACGAACACCATCCAGCAGATGGCCACGCCCGCGAACAACACGAGCGCGGTCGGCGCGGCCACGCCCCCGCCCGCCGTCGCGACGGTGAAGCCCGCCAGATAGGACAGCATGCCCGACAGGCACAGCACCGCCACCGTGCCGCCCGAACTGGCCTTCAGCGGCAATGGCGGCCCTGAGTACAGGTAGCCCAGCACCAGGTTGGCCGCGACGATCCAGAACATCGGCGCCGGCAGGCCCGACGTCGCGACGAGCGCCAGACAGCCCGCGCCGGCGGCCACGGCGGCGGCCACCCGCGCGTCCAGGTCGCCCCTTGCGATGGGCCTGCCGGAACCGTTGATCCGGTCCTCCATGACGTCGGTGACGCCGTTGTAGAGGTAGACCGCGAAGATGGACAGCACCCAGGCGACCGCCCCCTGGGAGATCTGCGGGAGGGAGGCGGCGGCTGTGGCGGCGGGCAGTGCGAGCGCGACGCCGGTCAGGTAGCGCATGGCCGAGATGGCCAGCACCATGGGACGAGCCTCGGCGACGCAGAAGGCGAGGGCGCGCGGGGGGAAGGCTGCCATGACTCGCATTGTGATCGCGGGCGGCGCCACTGATAAGGAGCGATCCGAAGGTTGTAGCGGGCCCTGCTCCTTTCGATACGCGGCAGGCTTCCACGGGTTATTCCCGCCGAACTCCTGATGCCCGTATTGCTCGGCCGCCGGAGCCCCTATAACGTCCGGCCATAACACCGGTACATGAACGCGGGGTGGGGATCCTCCACCTTAGAAACGTCGCTGCGGATTTCCAACCCCTGTTCCGAGCACTTCAGGAAAACGAGGGTCACCCACGAAAGGAAAATCCACCATGCAGGGTGCCGGACGTTACACCGCATTCACGCCCCTCGATCTGCCCGATCGCACCTGGCCGGGCAGGCGCATCCATTCGGCTCCCCGGTGGCTCTCCACCGACCTGCGGGACGGCAACCAGTCGCTGCCCCGCCCGATGTCCCCCGAACGCAAGCTCATGATGTTCGACCTGCTGGTGAACACGGGCTTCAAGGAGATCGAGGTCGGTTTCCCCGTCGCCAGCCAGGACGACCACGACTTCGTCCGGCTGCTCATCGAACGGGACCTCATCCCCGACGACGTGCGCATCACCGTGCTCACCCAGGCCCGCGAGGAGCTCGTCAGGGCCACCGTGGACTGCCTCAGGGGCGCGTCCCGCGCGATGATCCACATCTACAACGCCACGTCGCCGCTCTTCAGGGAGTTGGTGTTCGGCCTCGACCGCGCCGGCTGCCGCGACATGGCGGTGCGGGCCACGCAGGTGATGATGGACCGTGCGGAGCACGTGCTCGGCGGCTGCGACCTGAGCTACCAGTACTCCCCTGAGCTGTTCAACGAGACCGAGCCGGACTTCGCCCTGGAGGTGTGCGAGGCGGTCATGGACGTCTGGCAGCCGGAGGCGGGCCGGGGGATCATCCTCAACTTCCCGACCACCGTCGAGCGGTCGCTGCCCAACGTCTTCGCCGACCAGATCGAGTGGCTCGACCGCCATCTGTCCCGCCGCGAGCACGTGTGCCTGTCCGTCCACCCGCACAACGACCGCGGGACCGGAGTCGCCGCGGCCGAGCTGGCCCTCCTGGCCGGAGCCGAGCGGATCGAGGGCTGCCTGTTCGGCAACGGCGAGCGGGCCGGCAACGTCTGCCTGGTGACGCTCTGCATGAACCTGTTCGTGCACGGCATCGACCCGGGCATCGACCTGTCCGACATCAACGCCGTCCGGCGCACCGTGGAGGAGTGCAACCAGATGCCCGTCCACCCGCGGCATCCGTACGCGGGCGACCTGGTGTACACCGCCTTCTCGGGATCGCACCAGGACGCGATCAAGAAGGGGTTCGACGAGCGCGAGCGGCTCGCTGCCCGTGCCGGGGTGCCGGTCGGCGAGCTCCCGTGGCGGACGCCGTACCTGCCGGTGGACCCCAAGGACGTGGGGCGGACCTACGAGGCGGTCGTGCGGGTCAACAGTCAGTCCGGCAAGGGCGGGGTCGCGTACGTGATGAGCGCCTGGCACGGGCTCGACCTGCCCCGCGGTCTCCAGGCCGACCTGGCGGCCCGGGTACAGGCGCAGGCCGACGCGGAAGGCGGCGAGCTGTCCCCGAGCCGGATCGGCGAGCTGTTCCGCAAGGAGTACGTGTACCACGGCGCGCCGGGCGAGCCCGGGGGCGAGCCGGTCACCGTCACGCTCTGGGTCGACGGCGCCTGCGCCCTCGAAGGGCAGCGCGACCTCCGCGCGGCGCTCGGCCCGTGGGGGATCGACGTGCGCGCCGTGCACAGGACCGCTCCCCCGCTGGACGAGCCGGCGATGACGCCGGAACGCGCCGCCCTCCCCCGTCGCTCCCCGCGCGACGTCGTGGTCTATGCGGAATGCACCACAGGCGGACCTGGCGGGACCGGGACGGAGGGAGTCGCGTGGGGCGTGGGCATCGGCGCCGACGCGGTCGCGGCCGCGTTCTCCGCCGTACGCGCCGGAAGCGCCCGGCTGGCGGGCCACACGCGGCTGCGGCCGTCCCGCCCCCTGCCCGAGCCGCGCCGCCTGGCGGCGGCGGGCTGACGTCCGGGAGGAGACCGAGATGACCCGCGTCACCAGAAGGAGGCCGCGGCCGAACCGCCGCCCCGGCCCTGACCCCGACCTGCGCACTCCATCAGGTCGACCGCTCCCCTACTGAACGAAGGAGGGCCGTCATGGCCGAGGACGTCCAGCGGCACGAGATGGCCACGCTGCGGGAACTCCTGAACGAGGCGGTGGCGGGCAGGGGCCGCGTCGCGATGGTGACCGGCACGATCGCCACCGGTAAGAGCGCGCTCCTGTACGGCCTCGCCGAGCACACCTTCGACCATGGCGCCCTCCCGCTCACCGCCACCGGCTCGCGCGCCGAGAGCGCGCTTCCGCTCGGCGTGCTGTCGCAGCTCGTGCTCGGCGCGCCGATGACCGAGCGGAACCGCGCCACCGCCATCGGTCTGCTCCGCGAAGGGGCCAGCGGGCACCTGCCGACCGGCCAGGCGGGCGTGCCCGCCGGCGAGCAGGTGGACGTGCTGATCGTGGACGCGCTCTGCACCGTGCTGCTGGAGCTGTCGGAGCGGTGCCCGCTGCTCATCGTCGTGGACGACCTGCACCACGCCGACCCCGCCTCGCAGCAGTGCCTGTCGCACCTGGCGCGGCGGATCGCGTACGCCAAGGTCATGCTGGTCTTCAGCGTGCCGGACCCGCACGCCCTCGGCAGCCTGTACGCGGAGATGCTGCGGCAACCGCACTGCCGCGCGGTCCGCCTCGGGCACCTGTCCCCTGGAGAGGTGACGCGGCTGGCCTCCGGAGACACCGGCGCCGCGCCGGCGCGCTGGCATGCGCTGACCGGCGGCAACCGGCTGCTGGTGGACGCGCTCCTCGAGGATCACAGGGCGGGGGACGGCAGGGGCGAGCGGTACGCCGAGGCCGTGCTCGCCTGCCTGCACCGCGCGGGGGACGGCACGTCCCGGGTGGCTCGGGCGCTGGCCGTGCTCGGCGAGGCAGGGCCGGTCTCCCGGCTGCTCGGCCAGAACGACACGGCCACCGCCAAGGCGATCCAGGAGCTGACCCGTGCCGGGCTGCTGGACGGCGGCAGGTTCCGCGACGAGGCCGCCAGGTCCGCCGTGCTGGCCGGGCTGGACGAGCATGAGCGCGTCGAGCTGTATCGCCGGGCCGCCGAGCTGACCTACCGCGACGGCGCGCCTGCCCCGGTGGTGGCCGGGCACCTGCTGCGGGCAGGGCACGCGAGCGAGCCGTGGGCGCTGCCGATCCTGGAGGAGGCCGCGGCGCGGGCCTTGCGGGACGACGGCGTGGAGTCCGCGATCGAGTACCTCATGCTGGCCCTGCGCTCCTGCCCGGACGAGCGGCGGCGCGCCAGGATCGCCACCACTCTGGTGCGGGCCAAGTGGCGGATCGACCCCGGCACCCCCGCCGGGCATCTGGCCGACCTGACCGAGGCGCTGCGACAGGGCCACCTGACGGGCGGCGACGCCGTGGTGCTGGCCAAGGCGCTGCTGTGGCACGGCCACGCCGAGGACGCCAGGGACGTCCTCGGTCACCTGAGGAAGCTGGACGAGCTGGACCGGGACGCGGTGGCGGAGCTGGCCGTGGCGCACGCCTGGTTCCGCAGCAGCTGCCCCTCGTTCCTGCAGCACCTGCCCGAGCTGACCGACGAGCAGACGGGCGGCGCCGCCCACTCCCTCAGCGCGGACCGCCGGACGGAGTCGGCGGACGCGCTGGTGCGCGCGCTGACGCAGGGCCCGCTCCCGGAGACGGCGGTGACGGCCGAGCGCATCCTGCGCGGCTCGCGGCTGGACGAGATGTCGATGGACACGGTGGAGAGCGCGCTGCTGGCCCTGACGTACACAGGCAGGGCCGACCTGGCCGCGCCCTGGTGCGACTCCTTCATCGCCGAGGCGGCCTCGCGCAGGGCCCCGAGCCGGCAGGCCCGCCTGTCGGCCATCCGCGCCGAGATCGGCCTGCGCAGGGGCGACCCCGCCGCGGCGGCGGCCGACGCCCGGCGCGCTCTGGAGCTCATCCCGCCGGACAGCTGGGGGGTCGCCGTCGGCGGGCCGCTGGGCAGCCTGCTGCTGGCCGGCGCGGCGATGGGCCGGCACGAGGAGTTCCTGCCGCCGGCCACCCGGCCGGTGCCGGAGGCCATGCTCGAGACCAGGTTCGGGCTGCAGTACCTGTACGGCAAGGGCCGCTTCCATCTGGCGGCCGGTCAGGCCCGGCAGGCGCTGCGCGATCTGCGGCTGTGCGGCGAGCTCATGGGCGCGTGGGAGCTCGACAGCGCCGAGTTCATCGCCTGGCGGCTGGACGCGGCTCAGGCCCTGATCGCCCTCGGCGAGGCGGAGGAGGCACGCCTGCTCGTGGAGGAGCAGCTGGCGCGCTCCGGCGGGTCCAGGCGGGTGCAGGGCATGGCGCTGCGCGTGCTGGCCGCCACCGCCGAGAAGCGCCACCGCGTGATGCTGCTGCGCCAGTCGGCCGAGCTGCTGCAGGACGGCGGCGACAAGTACGAGCTGGCCAGGTCGCTGACCGGCCTCACCGAGGCGTACCACGAGGTCGGCGAGTTCCGCAGGGCCGCGGTGCTGAGCCGCCGGGCCCGCGCCCTGGCCCAGGAGTGCCAGGCCGGCGTGCTGAGCCGGGCGCTGCCGGACGGCGGTGACGGCGCGTGGGTGGGCGAGGACCCCGGCGCGCGGCCGGTGCTCAGCGACGCCGAGCGGCGGGTGGCTGCGCTGGCGGCCGACGGCTACTCCAACCGGGAGATCGCCGCCAAGCTGTTCATCACGGTGAGCACGGTGGAGCAGCACCTGACCCGCGTCTACCGCAAGCTCAGCGTGACGCGCCGCGCCGACCTGCCCGAAAGCCTGACCGGGGAGCGGCGCTGACCCGGGCGGGTCGTACCCGCCCCGGCCGGGAGGGGGCTCTGACAGTGTCGGTCACAGGGGGATGTTCGTGTGACCGCCGCGTGCGCGCGGCGCGCGGGCGAGCGCGTCGGCGAGCCGGAACCGGGTGGTCTCGGGGGTGATGACCTCGTCCACGACGCCGAGGGCCACGGCCCGCCGCAGGCCACCGGCCGTGCGCCGGTGGTCCTCGGCGAGGCGGGCGCGCAGTTCCTGGCGCTCCTCCTCCGGGGCCGCGGCCAGGGCCTTGCGGTGCAGGACGCCGACGGCCGACTCCGCGCCCATGACCGCCACCTCGGCTCCCGGCCAGGCGAACGTCGTGGTGGCGCCGAGCGAGCGGGAGTTCATCGCGATGTAGGCGCCGCCATAGGCCTTGCGGGTGATCAGCGTGACCCGGGGGACGACCGATTCGGCGAAGGCGTGCAGCAGCTTGGCGCCGCGCCGCACCACTCCTCCCCACTCCTGGCCGACGCCGGGCAGGTAACCGGGGACGTCCACGAGCACGACGAGCGGGATGCCATGCGAGTCGCACATGCGGACGAACCGGGCGGCCTTCTCGGCGGAGAGCGAGTCGAGGCAGCCGCCCTTGTGGATCGGGTTGTTGGCCAGCACGCCGACGGTGCCCCCGCCGAGCCGGCCGAGCGCGACGAGCATGTTGGCGGCCCAGCGCGGCTGGAGCTCCTCCATCTGGCCGTCGCCGTCCAGGAGGGCGCGCACCAGGGGTCGAACGTCGTAGGCGCGCCGGGGCGAGGAGGGCAGCAGGGCGCGCGGGTCCCCGGGATCGCGCAGCGCGGCGGGGTCGCAGGCGCCGTGCCGGGCGAAGAGCCCGGTGAGGCGGCGCGTCCTGGCGAAGGCGTCGGCCTCGTCGGCGGCCAGGACGTGCGCCACCCCCGACTTCCTGCCGTGCGCCTCGGGCCCGCCCAGCCCCGCCATGTCGATCCGCTCGCCGGTGACGCTCCGCACGATCTCCGGGCCGGTCACGAACACGCGACCGGCGTCGGACATGACGACGACGTCGGTGAGCGCGGGCCCGTACGCGGCCGCCCCCGCGGCGGGGCCGAGGATGACCGAGATCTGCGGCACGACGCCGGACGCCCTGGTCATGGCCGCGAACATGCGGCCCACGCCGTCCATGGACTCCACGCCGTCGGCGAGCCTGGCGCCTCCCGAATGCCACAGGCCGATGACCGGGCAGTCCCGGCGCACGGCGGCCTCGACGGCCTGGACGATCCGGCCCGCGCCCGCCGCGCCCAGCGCGCCGCCCATCAGCCTCGCGTCGGTGCAGAAGGCGACGGCCGGAGCTCCGTCGACCAGGCCGCGCACGGCTGACACGCCGCTGTCGTCGTCCTCGTGGAGCGGCACGGCGGAGCCGGGATCGAGCAGGCGAGAGAACCGGACGGCCGGCGCGCGGGGATCGGCGACGGGGGCTGCGGAGCTTTCGATCGGAACCGTGGACACGACGGTCATCGCTGGCATCCCTCACATGCTCGTCACGGAGACGGGGTCACGGCGAATGTGTCAACGGCCCCCGCCACCTGCCAACCCCTGTTCCCTGGCGGGGCCGGTGGCCGGTTGTGGCCGTGGTTTCCGTCCGTTGACCGGCCGTGCGGGGCCGAGGTTCGATACGGCGATCTCACCTCTGGAGGACGGTCGTGTCTCACTGGTCCCTGCCGATCGTCACCGCCCTGCTCGCGGCGACGGCCTTCCCGTACGGCGCCCCACCTGACGTGGCCGTGGAGCGCGACCCCGTTTCCCTGGTCAACGTCTTCCACGGCACAAAGGAGGCGGCGCCCGACTTCGACCACGGCGGAGGCGGAGGCATGACCTTCCCAGGGGCCGTCCTGCCGTTCGGGATGATGCAGTGGAGCCCCGACACGGTGGCCAACGCCGGCGGCGGCTACCGGTGGGAGGACGACCGGCTGCGCGGCTTCTCCATGACGCACATCTCCGGGCCCGGGTGCACGGGCGCACAGGACTTCCCGGTGATCCCGTACTCGGGAGCGATCGGCCGCTCGCCCGCCACGCACGGCGAGGACTACGTCCAGACGTTCAAACACGACAACGAGCGGGCCTCCCCTGGTTTCTACGGCACCACGCTCGACAGCGGGGTCAAGGCGGAGCTGTCCGCCAGCATGCGGGCGGGCGTGGCCCGCTTCACCTTCCCGCAGGGCAAGCCCGGCACGGTTCTGTTGAACACCAGCGGCTCGGTCAACGGCGTCGACGACGGCGAGACCAGGGTCAGCGGGAACACCGTCGAGGGCTGGGTGCAGACCGGCGGGTTCTGCGGCCCGCCGACCCGATACAAGATCTACTTCCATGCCACGTTCGACCAGCCGGTCACCGCGTTCGGCACCTGGAAGGACGGCGAGGTGCGCCCCGGCGGGAGCACGGTCGCCAACGCCGCCCCCGCGAAGGTCAGGGGCGACCTGGTCACGCCGGGGGACGTGACCGTCAACGGGCCTGGCTCGGGGGCCTACCTGCAGTTCGACGCGGCACGGCCGGTGCAGATGCGGGTCGGGCTGTCGTACGTCGGCATCGACGGCGCCCGGCGCAACCTCCAGGCCGAGATCGCCGCCAAGGGCCTGGACGAGGTGGCCCGCGAGGCGAGCGGTGTGTGGCGCGAGCGCCTCGGCCGGGTGCGGATCGGCGGCGGCACCGAGGACCAGCGGCGCACCTTCTACAGCAACCTCTACCACACGATGCTGCAGCCGCACGTCTCGGAGGACGTGGACGGCGCGTACACCGGGTTCGACCAGAAGCCGCACCAGGTGCGGCCGGGCCGCCACCACTACGCGACCTTCTCCGGGTGGGACATCTACCGCAGCCAGGTGCAGCTCCTCGCCCTGCTGGCGCCGGACGTGGGCGCCGACATCGCGCAGTCGATGTACGACAACGCGCAGGCCGTCGGCAACGTGTGGGACCGGTGGTCGCACCAGACGGCGGTCACCGGCGTCATGGTCGGCGACCCGTACCACGCGATCGTGTCCACCATGTACGCGTTCGGCGCGCGCGGCTTCGACGCGAAGGCGGCGCTGCGGGCGATGGCCGAGGCGGCCAGGCGGACCGGGCCCAGGGACATCGGCCATCCGCTGCTCGGCTACGACGAGCGGCCGGGAAACGCCGCGTTCATGCGTGAGGGGCACGTGCCCAACGATCCGTCGGCGACGCTGGAGTACGGCGTGGCCGACTTCGGGATCGCCCAGCTCGCCTCCCGGCTCGGCGACCGGGCCACGGCCGCGGAGTTCATGCGGCGCGCTCAGGCCTGGCAGCACATCTACAACCCCGGCACCGGATGGATCCAGCCGCGCCAGGGCGACGGCGCGTTCACCTCGCCCTTCGATCCGGCCAGCCCTGACGTGTACATGGAGGGCAACGGGGCGCAGTACCACTGGATGGTGCCGCACAACCCGGCAGGGCTGTTCACAGCGATGGGCGGCCCTCGTGAGGTCGTCCCCCGGCTCGACACGTACTTCGCCAAGCTCAACGCCGGGCCCGCCGAGGCACACGCCTATCTCGGCAACGAGGTCGCGCTGCCGTCGCCGTGGCTGTACGCGTGGACGGGCCAGCCGTACAAGACGCAGGCGCTGGTGCGCCGGGTGCAGCAGGAACTGTTCAAGCCGGGACCGGACGGGCTGGTCGGCAACGACGACCTGGGCGCGATGGGGTCGTGGTACGTGTGGTCGGCCATGGGGCTCTTCCCCGCCATCCCCGGCCGTGCCGAGCTGTTGGTGAACACTCCGTTGTTCGAGCGGATCACGATCGACCGACCGGGCGGGGACATCGTCGTGAACGCCCGGGGCGCAGGCCCGTACATCAGGTCGCTCCGGATGAACGGCGCGGCGACGGACCGGGCGTGGCTGCCGGAGTCGTTCGCGACCGGCGGCGGGCGGCTGGACTTCGTCCGCGGCACCTCCCCTGACCTGGGCTTCGGCGCCGACCCCGAGGACGCACCGCCGTCGTTCGGTGGCGGGACGAAGCCGTACCTGGCCGGGTTCAGCCGCGGCAGCGGCCCGGTCGAGCCGGGCGGCGCGCTCGCGACGGAGCTCGCGGTCCGGTCGCTCGGCCAGGCCGCCACGATCACCTGGGAGGCCAGGCCGCCGGCCGGCGTGACCGTGTCGCCCGCACGCGGCACGCTCAGCCTGGCCGCCGGAGGCCAGGCCCGCCAGGCGGTCGAGATCTCCGTGTCCGGCGACGTGCCGCGCGGCGTGCTGACCGTGCCGGTCGTCGTGGGCGACCTCACCGCCTCGGTGCGGCTCAACGTGGCCGCGCGCGGCACTCCGGAGTGGCACCACAACAACGCCGGCATCGGCGACGCGGACGCACCCGGCGAGGCCAACATCGACGGGCCGGGCTTCAGCCTCTCGGCGCAGGCCCTGGCCGAGGCGGGGCTCACCCCGGGCGCCCGGGTCAAGTGGCGGGACTTCACCTTCACCTGGCCGGACAGGAAGCGCGGCGAATGGGACAACGTTCGCACCGGCGAGGGACCGCTGGAGGTGGCCGCGCCTGACGGCGCCACCCGCCTCTCCTTCCTGGGGACGGGCGTGAACGGCTGGCCGGAGGCGGACGTCACCGTCACCTACACCGACGGCACGACCAGCTCGGGCCGGCTCGGCTTCAGCGACTGGATCCTGGACTTCGGGTCGGCCGAGCCGCGGTTCGGCAACGAGGTCGTGGCCCGGACCCCGCACCGGTTGTTCTGGGGCTCATGGGCCTTCCAGCCCGTGCCCGCCCACGTCTACGCCTCGCAGCCCATCGCCCTGGACCCGGGCAAGAAGGTGCGGAGCCTGACGTTCTCCACCCCGCGTGACGGCCGGCTGCACCTGTTCACCTGGGCGTTCGCCTAGCGTGCCCACACCGGCTCGGCGCCCCGGATGCTCAGCATCACCGAGTACAGGGACGTGGTCGCGGTGATGAAGACGCGGTTGCGCTTGGGACCGCCGAAGACGAGGTTCGAGGCGCTCTCCGGCAGGCGCAGCCTGCCGAGGAGCGTCCCGTCCGGGTGGTAGGCGTGGATCGCCGGGCCGACGGCGGCCCAGATGCGGCCGGTCTCGTCCAGGCGCATGCCGTCGAAGCCGCCCTCGCCCTCGTGCTCGGCGAACACCTTGCCGCCCGTGAGCGCGCCGTCGCCGGTGACCTCGAAGACCCGCAGGTGGCCGCGCTCGGTGTCGGCGACGTAGAGCAGGCTCTCGTCCGGGGAGAAGGCCAGGCCGTTGGGCCGGGCGAAGTCGTCGGCCACCACGCGGACCTCGCCGGTGCCGGGATCGGCCCGGTAGACGTGACAGCCGTCGATCTCCTGCTCGGCCCGGTGTCCCTCGTAGTCGCCCTCGATGCCGTACGGCGGGTCGGTGAACCAGACGGACGCGTCGGACCTCACCACCACGTCGTTGGGGCTGTTGAGCCGCTTGCCGCGCCACCGGTCGGCGAGCACGGTGAGCGAGCCGTCGTGCTCGGTCCTGGTCACCCGGCGCGCGCCGTGCTCGCAGGAGACGAGCCTGCCCTCGCGGTCGAGGGTGTTGCCGTTGACGTAGCCGGCGGGCTGCCGGAACGGACCCACCTGGCCGGTCATCTCGTCCCACCTCAGCATGCGGTCGTTCGGGATGTCGCTCCAGGCCAGATAGCGGCCCGCGGGGACGTAGACGGGCCCTTCGGCCCAGCGCGTGCCCCGGTGGAGCCGCTCGATGTGACGGTCGCCTGCGACCCCCGCGATGCGGCGGTCGAACGCTTCGAACTCCACGGGGATGAGTTCCACCGGGCACCTCCTTGGTGCCCACCTTCCTACCAAGATCTGCCCTGCCGGGCCAGGGCCCCGTCTCTGCTCCGGTCCGCCCGTGACCGTCGCCTCCGCCCCACCCCGTGCCGGTCATGGCGCTGTCGCGCAGACCTCCCTGTACGGCAGGCCCGGCACGTACGCCGCCCACTCCGCCTCGCTCAACGAGCGTCCCGCCCTCTCGCACGCCCGCGCCGTCACCAGGGCGGGATCCATCGGGTACTCGGTCAGCCGCCCGCTGGAGAGGGCCAGCAGCCGGCCCCCCGAGAAGCCGACGTGGGCGATCGACGGGTCCTCGACGGCGGCGATCACGACCCCGGAGGCGACGTCGTAGACCCACATGCCCTCGAAGTTGACGGCCGCGACGAGGGAGCCGTCGGGCGAGAACGTCAGCTTCTGGTCGGCGGGCAGGTCGCGCAGCGGCCCGGAGGACGGCCGCGCCGCCCCCCGTCGCCAGAAGGCCATCCGGGCCGCGCCCTCGGGCCAGCCGAAGACGGTGCCGTCGGTGGAGAAGCCCAGCCCCCGCACCTCCGCCCCGAGAGGACGGGCGACGGCCGGCCGCCCGGTCGTCGCGTCCAGGAAGCTCTCACCGATGGACAGGTAGCGCCCGTCGGGTGTGAAGGCCAGCTCGTCGGCCATGTCGCCCGGCGCCCGCCAGACCTGCCTGCCACCGGGTAGCTCGACCATGCTGACGAAGGTCTGGCCCGAGACGGCCAGACGCGCGCCGTCGGGGCTGAAGGCCAGGCCCTGGGGCGACTCGTCACTCATCGGCAGCTCGGTCATTCGCCTGCCCGTCGCCGTGTCGAGGACGTGGACGGCGGTGTCGCCGCCCACGGCGACGGCCGAGCCGTCCCCGCTGAAGACGCGCGGGTACTGGGGCTCCTCCTGCAGGGTGATCGTCCTGTCCGTGGTGAGGTGGTGGAGCTTGCCGCCGCTCAGCAGGAGGCGGCCGTCGCGGCTGAGCAGGTCGCCCCTCGCGCCTCGGCGCGGCTGGAGGTCGAGCCGCACGCTGACCACGGTGTCTCCCGCGAGGTAGCGCAGGGTGTGACCGTCGGGGTCGAACGCGAGGCCGTCCGCGCCGGGGGCGACGGGCTCGTCGAGCACCGGCGAGGCGTCGTGGGCCCACCACACCTGCAGTCCCCTGTCGTCCAGCGCGGCGATGAATCTGCCGTCCGGGCTCCAGGAGATGTCGCCGCCCTTCCAGCCGTCCATGCGCTTGTCCGACTTCTTGCCCGAGCGGACGGAGAGGATCTGGACACTCTGGTCGGGTCCGGGGACGGCCAGTCTCGTGCCGTCCGGACTCAGCGCGTACGTCTGGCACAGCCACGGGCACTCCCACCACGTCGTCGCTCGTCCATCGGGCAACGGCTGGCGGCGCAGAGCGGAGCCCAGCAGCGTGTACACGGCCGTCCTGCCGTCGGCCGTCACTTCCAGATCCCCGCCGAGCGTGGGGACCTCGGTCTTCTCTCCCGTGCGGGAGTTCCAGTAGGTGGCGCCCTGTCCTCCGCGCACCACCAGAACATCCTCCGACATGCTGTACGACACGTCGAAGTCGAACTGACCCGCGCCCTCGGCCACCGGGTACCGGGGTTCGAGAGCGGCGCCCTTCGCCGGGTCCCACAGCCGGATCCCGCCCCCTTCGGTGGCGATCGCGAGCGTGCGGCCGGACGGGCTCGGCGCCATCCCGAGCAGCTTGCCCTGCTGGTGGCGGAAGGCGGCCGTCCTGCGTCCCGTGTGCGTGTCCCACACCCTCACCTCGCCGTCGGACGCGCTGAACAGCCGACGGCCGTCCTTGCTGAGCGCCCTGACGGCGACGGCGGCGGGATCGGTGAACGACCTGGTGGCCGCCGAGGTGAGAGCGCGGTACATCGCCGCCATGGCCTGCGGGGTGGCGGCGATGTCGTGCGCCGCGACGCCGAGCAGCATGCCCAGCACCGGGTCCTTGGCGCGGACGGAGTCGGCCAGAGCCGCCAGCCGTCCCGACTCGGCGACGTCGCGCTGCTCGGCCACCTGCCTGCTCTGCTGGACGGCGAAGCCACCCGCGGCCAGCGCGAGCGCCAGCATGACGGCCAGCGCCACCGAGATCGCCCGCACCCTGCGGCTCCTCCGCCTGACCAGGGCGACGCCGGCCTCGAGGAAGTCGCGCTCGGCGGGGGTGAGCGTGATGTTCCTGCGGCCCGTGGCCGCCCAGCGCTGGGCGGCGTCGAGCGTGCTGCCCTGGAAGAGGTCGCTCTCCCTGCGCCCGCCTCCGGCCCAGCTGGTGGCGGCGGCGGCGATCCGCCGGTGCACGGCCAGGCCGTCCCTCTCCGCCTGGATCCAGGCGCGCAGCCGCGGCCAGGCCATCGGGAGGGCGGGACGCAGCAGCCTGACCGGGTCACCGCAGGACACCAGGTAGGCGAACGCCTCGAGGACGGGCTCGATGCCGGAGGGAAGCTCGGCGCGGGCGGCCTGGCGTACGGTGAGGTCGCCATGGTCGGTGACGGTCACCAGGCGCAGGAACAGCTCGGGCACCAGCTCGCGCTCGGCAGGGCCGAGCGCGGCGTAGGCGTCCTCGGCGAGCGTGCCGAGGGCGGGGTCGCGGGCCGGCTCGCCGGCGCCGGGCGCCATGGCGGCGGCCGAACCCGCGCCCTGGGCCAGCAGCCTGGCGGTGTCGAGACCGTCGCCGCTGACCAGCGCGAGCAGCAGCTCCCTCGAGGTCGGCCGCTGGCTCGGGTCCTTGGCCAGCGCGGCGGCCACCAGCTCCTTCACCTGGCCGGGCAGCGGCGACAGGTCGGGCTCGTGGGACAGCACACGGTGCATGACCGCGCCCAGCGAGTCGGCCCTGAACGGGTCCAGCCCCGTGGCGGCGAACAGCACGGTGGCGCCCCAGGCGAACACATCGGCGGGCATGCCCGCCCGCTCCCCCGAGAAGACCTCAGGCGCCATGTAGCTGGGTGTGCCCGCCACCACCCCCGCCGAGGTGAGCGACATCTCCATCGTGCGGGCCACCCCGAAGTCGATGACCCTCGGACCGTCAGGGCCGAGCAGCACGTTGTCCGGTTTGAGGTCGCGATGGACGACGCCCGCGTCATGGATCGCCGTCAGCGCGGTGGCCATGGCGGTGGCCAGCCGGTGCAGCTCGTCTCCTAGGAACACCTTGGCCACCTGCCGCAGGCTGGGCCCCTCGACGTACTCCGAGACGATGTAGGGCCGCGGTCCCTCCAGGTCGGCGTCGAGCACCCTGGCGGTGCAGAAGGCCGGGACGCGGCGGGCCGCGGCGGCCTCCTTGGCCAGGCGCGGCTGGGTCGAGGGGTCGCCGCGCAACACCTTGATCGCGACGCGCTCGCCCTCGGCGTCGTAGCCCTCGTAGACGACCCCCTGGCCGCCCTCTCCGACCCGGCCTGCCAGCCAGTAACCGCCGAGCCTCTGCGGGTCTCCGTCGATCAGCGCATCCCCCATGGCGTGTTGGATGCCCTCGGGAGCCGGAAAGTTGGCGATGGCGCACCGTTTCTGATCGGCCGGCCCTCGACCGCCCGCTGCCGGGCGGCCATCAGGGGCCGGCGTTGTCGGTGGGGCAGTGCAGTATCGGGACACGACCTGACGGCGAGAACCGAAGGACTGCGATGTCATCCACACATGAACACGTGGCCGGCCATGCGTTTCTCAGCGACATGTACGAGGACGGGTACTTCCCTGACCACCTCGTCGACAAGGGCAGAGCGATCCTGGTGAGGCTGTGCGAGCGGATCGAGGCAGGGCAGCCGTCGGACCTGGCGGCGCTGTACCAGCTCACGGAGGCTGCGACGGAGGAGTTCAACGCGCTGGGGGCGGAGTTCGAGGCGGCAGGCAGTGAGATCGAGACCGTGGCCAGGGAGGCGATCGCCGAGGACTTCTGGTTCGTGGCGTCGGCCTACGGGTTCGTGGAGGCCGACAGGGAGGAGTTGATCGCCGCCCGAGACTGGTGACCCGATCTTCACACAATCTCCACACGACGCGGGCCGGCCCTGCACCCCGAGCTCCTACGGTGTGCCCGTGACGACCTACCGGCGACGCCTTCCCACGACGATCCTCCTGTCCGTCATGGGCGCGGTGACGGTCGCGATGCTGGCCGTGGGACTGCACATCGGCCAGTTGGTGACCGCGCTCTGGCTGCTGGCCCCCCTGGCCGAGGGGCTCGCCTACCTGGTGGCGCTCGCCGTCTACCTGCCCGTGATGACGGTCCTCGTCCGGCGGCGCGGGGTCGCCGCCTGCGCCGCCGGCCTGGTGCTGACGGTCACCGGCCTCGCCGCGCCCGTCACTCTCCAGTTCACCCCCGAGCTGCGCGTCCCCCTCCGCTTCCACCTGGAGCGCTTCGCCTTCACCCAGGTGGCGGAGCTGGCCCGCGAAGGGAGGCTGCCCGCCGAGCGGCTCCACAGCTACCTGGGCGCCGAACTGCCGTCGCATCTGTGCTTCGTCTCGGCCAACTGCCGCGTCTCCACCCTCGGCACCAGCGGCGGCCGGCCGGTCCTGTTCCTGCCCGACTGGCTAGGCATCCCCGACGACGCCCTCGGCTACGCGCACTTCACCGGCGAGGCCACCGGGAGCTTCGACGCGTACGGCATGCGCGTCTGCCCCACCACTCACCTGGGCGACGGCTGGTGGTGGATGGACAGGTGCCGAGGGCCTCGCCAGAGCTGATCTCCATGGTTCCCGCCCATGACGCCGCGGCCCGGACTCGGGTCGCGTGCGCCTGGCCTCAGCGGTCCACGTGCAGCCGGCCGAACTCGACCAGCGGGGTGCTGCCGGCGAAGTTGCGGTCCACCTCGGCCCGCTCGGCCGCGCTCGGGTAGGCGTTCGTGCAGCTCACAGGGGCGCTGGAGCCGGACATCAGGTCGGAGCAGAGGCCGGTGCGACGGTCGGGCAGACCTAAGATGTGGCCGATCTCGTGTGCGGCGATGCGCACCGGGTGGTAGCCCTGTGAGGTGGCTTGCCTGCCCATCCAGATCGTGCCCCTGCCCAGGCTGGTGGGCAGGGCGCGGGGCCAGCCGTTGTCGGCGACGACGACGAAGTGGGCGGGGGTGCCGGCGACGAGGCGGACGTTCGTGGCGCTGGCGTTCCAGATCTGCGCGGCCTGGTCCACCGCGCCGCGGAACTCCGCAGCCCTGCCGGCGTCGTACCGGAGGACCCTGACCAGGGACGCGGCCTGCGCGGGCGAGGTGGCCAGCAGGAACGCGAGGGTGAGGACGAGAGAGAGCGCGAGACGGAGGGGTCGGGGCATCGTGTCTCCTCGGACAGTGGGGGTGCTGTCACGGTAGGCGCGACAGCTCCGTCCGGGGATAAGCCAGTTTGCCCCTATTACGGTGGTATGGATGGATCGATGTTCACCGAGCCGACGATCGCGCGGAGGGCGGCGACGTGGGCGTGGTAGGCCGTGCGGCCCTTCTTGGTGAGGGAGAGCCAGACGCGCTGCCGGGTGTCGCGCACCGCCTTCGTCTGCTCGACGTACCCTGCCTCCATCAGCACGCTCACGTGCTTGCTCAGGACCGAGTCGCTGACCCCCAGGCGCTCGCGCACCTGGCCGAACTCGACCTGCTCGGCCGGCTCTAGCAGCGCGCAGATCCGCAGCCTGTTCGGGGCGTGGATCGTCGCGTCGAAGCCGTCCTCGGCCCTGTCTCTCACCTTCATGCCGAGGCCCGCGCCCGCCTGTTGTGGACCAGGCCGTAGCCGGCCGTCCAGCAGGCGGCCAGCGCGCACACGACCAGCCAGATCCACGCACCCCTGGAGTCGAGGAGCTCTCCGGCGATCCAGAGCGCCAGCAGCGGCGTCACCAGGACGAGCTGCTGGCGCAGCGTGAGCTGCCGCGGCTCGACGCCGGTCCTGGCGACCCGCCTGTTGTAGACGCGTTCGGTCAGGACGTAGCCCGCCACCAGCACGGCGACCACGGGCAGGACGGCGAGCTCGTGCAGGGCCTGCAGTCCGAAGGCCACGGCGACGAGCGCGCCGACGACAGGGAAGAACCAGCCGGGAATCGGGGTGTACCCGGCAGCGCGCGCCTGCTGGGCCGCCGCCAGCGCGGCGGCGGCCTCAGCGGGCGAAGGACGACTCTCGTCTGTTTCCATACTGGAAAGACTCGCTCAGCCTTTCCAGGTTGTCAACAGTCGACTTTCCGCTATGGAAACAGTAGGAGCTACACCGCGGTGAAGCGGAAGGCGAAGCGCACCTCCCCCGCCCGCAGCTCGTAGCGCGGCAGCACGCCAGGACCGCAGGCCGCGGAGCCGACGCCGTGCTGGGCGTGGTCGAGGTGGACATGCACCCGCTCCCCCTTCCGCAGGTCGGTCAGGTGGCCGGCCGCGGCCAGCTCCTCCGTGCTCCACCTGCGCACGGTCAGGCCGAACACCGGCTCGCCCTCGATCCGCAGCCCCGGCCCGTCGCCTCCGGTCAGCCGCGCCCACCTGACGTCGGCGCGCTGCCCGTTCTCCTGCGGATAGACGTACGGCGTCTGCAGTTCCTCGATCGAGGCGCCCCAGCCGCCCACCGCGGCCGCCATCCCCGTGTCGGGATAGGCCTCGCCAGGCCCGCGCCCGAACCAGACGACCTCCTCGAAGCTCGCCGGCAGCGTCATGGACAGGCCGAGCCTGGGCAGCGGCAGGGTCCACTCCCCTTCGGGCACCACATGCACGTCGAGGCCGATCCCCTCCCCCACGTCGCTCCACCGGTAGGTGACGCTCATGCCGAGGTCGGTGGCGGCGGGCGCGACGCGTGACCTGACGGTCAGCACGCCGTCCTCGCGGGAGACGGTGTCGATCCTGTGGGTGAGGCGGTGCAGGCCGAGCGTGCGCCAGTTCCACTCAAGGCCGCCGAAGCGCTCGTTGTCGACGGGCGCGCGCCACAGCTCGAGCCTCGGCCCCTCGACGTCGAGCCCGAACAGCCCGGTCAGCCTTCCCGTCCTGGAGTCGAAGGTGGCGCCGGCGAGCTCGGCGCCCGCCCTGCCGCGGGTCACGACCGGCTCCCGCCGTCCCTCGCCGACCTTCGCCTGGCCCCAGGCCACCTCGTGGCCGGCCTCGGCCCACGGCAGGTCGGCGGCGAGGACCGCCCGCACGGTCAGCCACAGCTCGCCCGGCTCCGCGACCTCGGGCAGCGCGGGCAGCTTCACCTCGGCGCCGGGGCTCTCGGGCACCTCCAGGACGCCCTCCGCCACCACCGTGCCGTCCGCCGTCAGCGCCCAGGGGAACGCCAGCGGGTACGGCACCGCCCGTGTCACCGTCACCGTCCCCTCGTCGAAGGCGAACCTGACCGGTTCGAAGACCTTCTTCAGGTCCAGCAGTCCGGGCGAGGGCGTCCTGTCGGGGAAGACCAGCCCGTCGACCACGAAGTTCGCGTCGTGCAGCGGCTCACCGAAGTCGCCGCCGTAGGCGTAGCCGTACTCCTGGTGGGTCAGGCCGTGGTCGATCCACTCCCAGATGAACCCGCCCGCCAGCCTCGGGTAGGCCTCGAACAGCTCCTGGTACTCCGCGAGGCCGCCGGGCCCGTTGCCCATCGCGTGCGCGTACTCGCACTGCACGAACGGCATCGCCCTGCGCCGCGTGTCCAGCTCGAGGTCGTCGAGGGGAGCCTCCTCGCCCCTGCCGATGGCCTCCACCTCGGCGTGGGAGGCGTACATCCTGCTGTAGACGTCGACGTTCGCGCACGACGGGTCGCCCTCGTAGTGGATCGGCCGCGAGGGGTCCCTCTCACGCGTCCAGTCCGCCATGACCTTCAGGTTGGAGCCGACGCCCGCCTCGTTGCCGAGCGACCACATGACCACGCTCGGGTGGTTCTTGTCTCGCTCGACCATGCGCCTCATCCGGTCGAGCAGCGCCTGCGTCCAGCTCGGGTCGTCGGTGGGATTGCCGCGCCAGTCCGTATGGCCGAACCCGTGCGTCTCCAGGTCGCACTCGTCGACCACCCACAGGCCGTACTCGTCGCACAGGTCGAGGAAGGCCGGATGCGGCGGGTAGTGGCTGGTGCGGACGGCGTTCACGTTGTGCCGCTTCATCAGCAGCACGTCCTCGACCATCGTCTCGTAGGGCACGGCGCGCCCGTGGTCGGGGTGGAACTCGTGCCTGTTGACGCCCTTGAAGACCAGCGGCACGCCGTTGGCCCTGAGCACGCCGTCCTCGATGGTGATCGTGCGGAAGCCCACGCGCAGCCGTACGGTCTCCTCGGCGGTGACGAAGCTCGCCTCGTACAGCCGGGGATGCTCGGCCGACCACGGCTCGGCCGCCACCCGCACCTCGGTGCCCGGAGCCAGATCGGCGACGCCCAGTTCGGGGATGGACAGCAGGCCGTCGCCCTCGAAGCTGAGCGTGCCGTCGGCCGCGGCGCGCACGAACAGGTCGGCGCTCGACCGGGTCAGCTCCACCTCGCGGAAGATGCCAGGCAGCCACCACATGTCCTGGTCCTCGAGGTAGCTGGCGGCCGACCACTGGTGCACCCGTACCGCGAGGACGTTCGCGCCCTCCACCAGGTAGGGCCCGGCGTCGAACTCGGCGGGCAGCCTGCTGCCCGTGGAGAAGCCCAGCTCGTGGCCGTTCAGCCAGACCTTGAACGTGGAGTCCACGCCCTCGAAGCGCAGCCGTCCCCCGCTCCAGCCCTCGGGCAGGTCGAAGACGCGCCGGTAGTCGCCTGTCGGGTTCTCGTCGGGAACGCGCGGCGGGTCCACAGGGAAGGGGTAGACGACGTTGGTGTAGGCGGGCGCGCCATGACCGTGGAGCGGCCAGTGGGACGGCACCGCCAGCACGTCCCAGGCCGAGTCGTCGAAGGAGGGGGCGGCGAAGTCGTCGGGCAGGTCGGCGACGGGTGACAGGCGGAAGCGCCAGTCGCCTGTGAGGTCGAGGGAGGGGGCGTCGGAGCGGAGCGCGGCGCGCGGTTCGAGGCGTCCGGAACCGGGGGCGAAATCAGCAAAGTACACAGAAACCAATGTTTTCCCAATAAACCGAACATGTCCATGGGCTAGCCAGTGTCCATGGCCTCAGCGCTCGGCGGCCACCCGCGTGATACCCCGCGCTCGGCATGACTACGGCGCTCCTCTCCGGAACCCTTGCAGGGGTGTCGGCGGGAACGCCGTCACGTCAGCCAGGTCATCGGTGCGGTGTCATCGGTGCGGTGTCGTCGTTCGTCGGCATGTGCCGGTCAGCAGATGTGCGTGTCCTCGCCGTTGATGACGAGGGCCTGCCCGTCGCGCAGGGTGCGGTGCGCGATGCCGTCCGCATCGTAGGTGGCCGCGACGACCCCCAGAGCCTGCGACTCAGGATGGCCAGGAGAGTCGATGTGTGGCACCACCGCGTAGTCGAGGATGCCCAGCCCGTCCCAGATCACCGGCTCGCCGTAGGTCGCGGGGACGACGTGCGGGTCGTCGCAGCGCTCCAGTCCGCGCAGGCTCGGCGCCAGCACACACGGGCCGGCGCTGTATCCGGCGTAGACCACTGCGTCCCGTCGGATCAAGGCTGTCAGTGCGGTGTCGGCGCCACTGCGGGCGAGCGCGTAACGCAGCATGAACACATTTCCGCCACGCACCCACACCATGGGAAAGCGGGCCAGCACGGCCGCGACGGCCTGGTGAGGCCGGTCGAAGAACGGGCGCAGGTCAAGCTCGGTCGGCTGCAGCCCCAGTGCGGTGAGCGCGCTCGTCTCACGCTCGACCCCGGCTGCGCGTTCGTCCTTGGGCTGGGCGTCCGTGGCGTTGGCGATCACGGCGACTTCGGCCGAACCCTGCCCGTCCAGCAGGGCAAGCAACTGGTCTGGACGATCGCCCATTCGGAAGGAGGAGAGATACATGCGCACCGAAGAACCCTAGCCGGTGGGTGCTCTCAACTTGCGGTGCGGCGGGAGCGCGTCGATGCGGTCCCTTGCGGCATGACGCGACTGCGCATATCGTCCCGATGTATCCGGCTGATATATCGGAACGATGGTTTGCCCTAGCCCGGCTGACACGGGAGCTGTGATGAGGCGGATCGACTACGACACGGAGCAGTACCAGGACTACGCGCGCGGCCGTGCGCTCACCGAGCAGCAGCTGCGGGCATGGATCAGCGCCTTCGGAGCGGCGCTGCCCGAGCGGCGTCCTCTGGCGGGGCTGGACGTCGGCTCAGGGACGGGCAGGTTCACCCCCGCGCTGGCGCGAGCGTTCGGGCCGGTGACCGGCGTCGAGCCGTCGGTCCGCATGCGCGAGACAGCGCAGACGCAGTCCCCGCATCCCGGTGTGCGGTATCTGGCAGGCTCCGCCGAGGACATGCCGGTGCCGTCCGGCAGCGCCGACTACGCTCTCATGTTCTTGTCCTGGCACCACGTCCAGGACAAGCCGCGGGCGGCCCGGGAGCTGGCCAGGGTGCTCAGGCCCGGCGGGCGGCTGCTCCTGCGCGCCAATTTCAGCGACCACCATCCCATGCCGTGGTGGCTGGAGCACTTCCCCCGCGGCCTTGAGGTGGACGTCTCGCTGTTTCAGCCGCTGCACGAGGTCATCGCGATGTTCACGTCGGACGGCTGGCGCGTCACCAGCTTCGGCACGGTTACCCAGCCGTCCTCCGGGACCCGCGGTGACATGCTCGAACGGCTGCGCCTGCGCACGCTTTCGTTCTTCGCTCAGCTCGGTCCCGACGAGCTGGAGGTCGGCTTCCGCCGCCTGGAGCAGGCGGTTGCCGCAGATCCCGGCGCACCGGCGCCCGTGTTGTCCGAGCCGCTGCTCACGCTCGAACGGCGCGGGTAATGCCAACGGCGCCTCGTTGACCTGCGTGGCGACGAACTCCCCTGCACGTGCGAAGCGTGCGGAGTGCCAGGAGGTCTGCGGGCGGTGTGGGTGGTGCTGGGGCTTCGATCAGCGCGTGCCGGCGGCGTGCTCGTGGACGGATGCGAGTCGGCGTGCGGCTTCGATCAGCTCGGTGCGGTCGGCGGTGGCGGCGAAGCCGAGGCGTAGGTAGGCCGCCGGGAGTTCGGTGGCGAAGTAGCGGTTGCCGGCGCTGACGGCGACGCCGTGCTGACGGGCCGTGTCGGCGATCACGGTGTCGTCCGTGCCGTACGGCAGGCGGACCCACAGGTGCAGTCCGCCCGTGGGGACGCGGGCGAGGGTCCAGTCAGGAAGTTCGTGCGCGACGGCGGCCGCCAGCGCTCCGCACCGCTCCCGCAGGGCTGCGGCCAGAGAACGGACATGCCGTTCCCACGTGGGAGAGCTGAGGAGTTCGAGCGCTGTTTCCTGGAGCGGGCGCGTGACGAAGAAGTCGTCGACCAGGCGGGTGGCGCGCAGGCGTTCCATCACCGGGCCTCGGGCCACCAGTGCGCCGATGCGCAGGCTCGGCGCCGCCGGTTTGGTGAGCGAGGTCAGGTAGACCACGGTGCCGTCGCGATCGTCGGCCAGCAGGGGCGGCGGCACCGGCGTGCCGTGCCCGAGGTACCGCGCGAAGTCGTCCTCGATGACGAACGCGCCCGCAGCCCTGGCCGCATCGATGATCTGCCGGCGGCGTTGTGGCGCCAGCACGGTGCCGGTGGGGTTGTGACAGGCCGGCTGGCAGTACAGCAGGCGTGCGCGGGTCATGGCGAAGGCGTCGGCCAGGAGGTCGGGTTGCAGGCCGTCGGCGTCCATCGGCACCGGTACCGGGCGCAGGCCGGCCGCCCTGGCGGCGGCTATCGCTCCCGGATAGGTGGGCGACTCCATGAGGATGGGGTCGCCCGGCGCCGCGATGGCCCGGAACGCCATGGACAGCGCGCTCTGCCCACCGGCCGTGACCAGGATGTCGTCCGCGCTCACGCCGCCGCCGGCCATGGTGGCGAACACGCTGCGCAGGGCCGTCAGGCCGCTGGCGGGGGCGCGGTCCCATGCGTCGGGGCGGCGTGCGGCGCGGGCCAGCGCCGCGGTCAGGATCTGGGTGGGCTGGAGCGATCGATGCAGGTAGCCGCCGTCCAGCATGATCGTACCCGCGGGTGGCGCACCGACGGTTCCGGTGAGGATGCGGGTGTCCACGGTCCGGTCGGCGAGGGTGACGGTCTGCCAGGCGGTGTCGGCCACTTCGGCGCGCCGCTGGGCGCGTGCCGCCACGTACGTGCCGCTGCCCGGACGGGTGACCACCAGGCCCTCGGCGGCGAGCGTGGCGATCGCCTGCGACACGGTGGCGGGGCCGACCTGGTAGCGCCGGATCAGCTCGCGGCTGCTGGGCAGGCGGTCGCCCGGTGACAGCCGGTCGATCATCGCGCGCATCCTGGTCGTCAACTCCGCCGAACTGCTACTGTCTGACATGAGAAATGATAATAGCGCTTCCAGAATTTCCCCAGAATCGCTTCTGGACGTCGCGGCCCTGCGCGCGGACACCCCCGGCGCCGGCGACGTCGTGCACTTCAACAACGCCGGTTGCGGTCTGCTGGCCGCGCCCGTGCTGGCCGCGATGGTCGACCACCTGCGGCTGGAGGCGAGCATCGGTGGCTACGAGGCCTCGGCCGCCCGCGCCGAGCAGGTCCGCGAGTTCTACGCCGAGACCGCCGCCCTGATCAACTGCGCTCCCGAGAACATCGCGTTCGCCGGTAGCGCCACCCACGCCTTCTCCACCGCCCTGTCGGCGATCCCGTTCGAGGCCGGTGACGTGATCCTCACGACCCGCAACGACTTCATCTCCAACCAGATCGCCTTCCTGTCGCTGGGCAAGAGGTTCGGCGTGCGGACCGTGCACGCGCCCGACCTGCCGGAGGGCGGGGTGGACGTGGAGGCGATGGCCAGACTGATGAGGGAGCACCGCCCGCGGCTGGTGGCCGCCACCCACATCCCCACCAACTCCGGCCTGGTCCAGCCGGTGGCCGAGATCGGCCGGCACTGCCGCGAGCTCGACCTGCTCTACCTGGTCGACGCCTGCCAGTCGGTCGGCCAGTACCCGATCGACGTCGCGGAGATCGGCTGCGACCTGCTCACCGCCACCTGCCGCAAGTTCCTGCGCGGCCCCCGCGGCTCCGGTTTCCTGTACGTGTCCGACCGCGTCCTGCGCGCCGGCTACGAGCCGCTGTTCATCGACATGTACGGCGCGCGCTGGGTCGAGCCTGGCCGCTACCAGCCCGTCGAGACGGCGGCCAGATTCGAGGACTGGGAGTTCCCCTACGCCATCGTCCTCGGCTGCGCCGCCGCCGCCCGCTACGCCCGCCAGGTCGGCATGGACGCCATCGCCCGCCGTGCCCCCGCCCTGGCCGCAGGCCTGCGCGACAGGCTCGCCGATCTGCCCGGAGTGCGCGTGCTCGACCACGGCCGGCAACTGGGCGCCCTGGTCACCTTCGCCATCGACGGCTGGCAGCCGGAGCCGTTCAAGGCCGCCATGGACGCGCGCCGTATCAATTCGGCGCTCAGCTACCGCCACTTCGCGCAGTTCGACTTCGGCGACAAGGACATCGACTGGTGCCTGCGCCTGTCGCCGCACTACTACAACACCGAACAGGAAGTGGACCAGGTCGTCGCGGCGGTCGCCGACCTCAGCGTCGCAGGCGGCAGCCGTGACGATCGCTGAACCTCTCACCGAGCCGGGTGCCGCCTCCGCGAGGGAAGGATTGTGGCACAACAACGACTTCCTGAAGTTCTGGCTCGGCGAGACCCTGTCGCTGCTCGGCACCCAGATCACCAACCTCGCGCTGCCGCTGACCGCGATCTACGCCTTCCAGGCCACCGACGAGCAGGTCGGTCTCCTGCGGTTCCTGCAGCTCGCCCCCTACCTCGGGCTCGCTCTGCTGTTCGGGGTCTGGGTCGACCGGGTCAGGCGGCGGCCTGTCATGGTGTGGGCCAACCTCACCAGGATGATCCTGCTCGCCCTGATCGCGGTCCTGTCCTGGCTGGACGTCCTCAGCATGGTGCCGCTCCTGGTCATCGCCTGTGTCATCGGGGTGGCGTCGGTGCTGTTCGACGTGAGCTGGATGTCCTTCGTGCCCACCCTCGTGAAGGACCCCAAGCACTACGTCGAGGCCGGCGCCAAGATGGGGATCAGCTCGTCGGCGGCCGACGTGGCCGGTCCCGGGCTCGCCGGTGCCCTGATCAGTGCGCTGACGGCGCCGGTGGCGCTGGTCGTCGACGCGTTCTCCTACCTGGTGTCACTGGCGTCCCTGCTGCTGATCCGCACGCGTGAGCCACGCCCCGAACCACCGGCCACGAACAGGCGCCTGCTGACCGAGCTGCGCGAGGGTCTGCGCTGGGTCTTCGGCAACCCGATCCTGCGGGCGCTGGCTCTCGTCGGGTTCTGCTGCAACTTCTCCATGGTCGCCGTCTGGACCATGTTCCTGCTGTACGGCACGCGTGACCTGCAGCTGGACTCCACGACCCTGGGCGGCGTCTTCGCGACGGCCTCCGTGGGCGGCTTGATCGGCGCGGTGATCTCCCAGAAGATCATCGCGCGATTCCGGCTCGGGCTGGTCTATCTCGTGGCTCAGACGGCTCTCCTGCTGGGCCCGACACTGCTCGTCGTGGCCGGCGGCCCGAGGCCGGTGATGGTGGGGATGTTCGTCCTGTCCTTCTTCGCCACCTACCTGGGCCTCGGCGTCGCCAATGTCATCATCGTCAGCCTGCGCCAGACCAGCACCCCGCAGGCGATGATGGGCCGCATGACCGCGGTCTTCCGCACCTTGCTGTTCGGTGGCGGCGCGCTCGGCGGTCTGTCCGCCGGCCTCCTCACGGGTGCGGTCGGCGCCAGGGGCGCGCTCACCATGGCGGCCATCGGCTCGGCCGCCGTGGTGATCGGGCTCGTCATCTCCCCGGTGAGCCGTCTTCACACCCTGCCGGCGGCGCCGCCAGAACCCGCCGGACACGGCTGAGCACGACCTGTCGCCGACGAAGCACTGACGACGGGGTGAGCGGGCAGGGTCCGCATGGTGGGTGCGGCTGGTGTCCCGCGGGGATGGGACGCCAGCCAGGTCACGACCTGGTATCCGTGGCAGGGATGATCGCCACCTGCGGCAACGGTCGCCGGAACGTGCGCGAAGCGGCCCTGTCATCTGCGGCAAGAGGGCGGACGTGGCTGATCTCGTGGCCTTGCCGATGAGAGGAACGGCCGGAAAGGCGCTCACCGTCATCGCGGCGGCCGATGCGTTCGCTCGCTGGATAATCCGAACACCGTGCGGAACCATGGCATCCGGATCGACAAGACTGCAGAGCGACTCGGCGAGTCCCGCCCGCGGCCGTCGCCTCGTCGTCGACGCCCGCCCTAGCTGATGCTGTTGATCCAGATTCGTGCGCGTATGTCCGCGCGCGCGCAGCCGCTCCCGCAATCGTCAGCCGATCGATATGCGCCGACGCTCGGCCGAGAGCGTGGCAGCTCTCGTCCAGGTGGTTCACGCTGGAATGAGTCCAGATCTCTCAAGAGAGGCTGCTAAATCCCTTTGACCTGCCCATTCGGGTCTTTTGGCAGCTGCCCCGATTTCGAAATTCTCTCAGGAGGTGGCTCCGTCGACCTTCTGCTCTTTATGCTGAGAGTGGAATTCGATGATTTGTTTGGAATTTTCTTGCTATTTTTTTTTGCTTGATATTCAATGGGGAATATAACCCCAGAAAAAGGGAGGCTCCTATGAGCTTCGTACAGATTTTGGAATTCAACACCAAGCGAGCCGGCGAAGTCGAGTCGCTCATGAACGAGTGGCGTACGCAGACGAAGAGCACGCGCACCGTGAAACGTGAGGTCGTGGCGAAGCACCACAGCCGCCCGGACCACTACGTGGCGATCGTCGAGTTCTCCTCGTATGAGGAGGCGCAGCGCAACAGCAAGCTGCCTGAAACCGACCGGTTCAACGCACAGATGACCAAGCTGTGTGACGGCCCGATCGAGTTCTCCGACTACGACGTGATCCGAGACAAGAGCTAGTCCTAGCTCAACCTGCGCTGTGGCGTGCGAGAACCTTCTTGCGTCATGGTGCAGGCTTGTCCGGTGCCAGAAACTGGCAATGAGAGTCCGACCGGGTCTTCTAGGCTCGGCTCTCGCGCCGTACTTCGCGGGCAGATCCCGCCACGAACTGCCGGTACGAAAGCGCCACATCACCGCGTTGAACTGCTGCCGCAGGTCCGGGATCGGGCCCCGCTCACCCAGCGGCAGGTGAGGCTCGATGAAGGACCATTCCTCATCGGTGGGGTCGCCGCGCGCCATGGCGACGGCCTACCAGGATCGAAGGCCGAAGCGCAGGCGAATCCCTCTGCTCTCAACTCCGTACAGGCCCTGGGCGTTTCAAGGGCGACACCACCCACAGGTACCAGAATTCGGCGTCATTGCCGCCTGTAATGGCGGACATGGTAAGAGAGGTCATGCCCGAGAGGATGGCGCCCAGGAGCGAATGCATGACCATGCCGCTGTCCCGATCATCGCAAGGATCGAGAGGGCGATTAGTACATGAAAGTAAGCGAGGTCCGTAGTCCCCGCGCGGATGACATACACAGGATGAACCGGGTCATAGACGATGTCCAAGGCGTCACCAGCATGGATCCCGTAGGCACTGATCGAACCCGACACTTCGGTGGTGACGTCCTCTCCCGTGAGCGTGGAGAACGTCACGACGACTTGGTCCGGAAACCTATCTTGCAGGCCCCAGGCCGGCCAGAACTCAGGCAAGAGCGACGGTCGCGCCAGCGGTGCTGGCGTGCGCGACCAGCCCAACTCGCATCCGATCCGACCCCACCGACGGGTCGCACTCGGCTAGTACGCGAGACCACCTCAGTGGTCCGATCCATGAGTATGCGCACGTCGCTTAGGGTGACACCATTTTCGGCACCCACAGGCTGGATTCCGCGCGGACCGAGACACCTTGGATCCCTCGATGGGCACTTCCCCTTGAGTGGCTGGTGCACGAAGTAGTACCTGTCGTTCACCGCCGTGCCATCGGGTCCCAGTAGAGGCGCGGGACAGGGGCCCTCGCCCTTCCCTGTGACGCAGGTGCTGCGGGCGCCTCCGGCGATCAGCAGTCCGAGCGACACGGTGACCAGCACGGAGGCCACCATGAGGAGCACCCAGCCGCGCCCGGTGCGGAACCTGGTCCACTCCGCGTGCAGCAGCTGGGGGAAGCCGTCCCGCCCGACCCGCCGGCTGGATCGGTACGGCGTAGATGAACTCATGCCGACGGTTGTACGCGGCACCCGGTTCCAGCCGTGTCGCAGCCGCTGCGACCCGGCTGCAACCCGGGATCTGCCATCGTTGACCCATGGCACCTCGACCCGGCGGCCGGTTCGGTCGCCCTGCCCGCACGACGACCGGCGGTGAGCGGCGGTGAGGGTCCTCGTCGTCGAGGACTTCGAGGTTCTCGCCCGCTCCGTCGGGACCGGGCTGCGCCGCGAGGGCATGGCCGTCGACGTCGTCCTGGATGGAACCGCCGCCCTCGACCGCCTGGCCGCCACCCGCTACGACGTGGTGATCCTCGACCGCGACCTGCCCGGCGTCCACGGGGACGAGATCTGCAGGCGACTGGCCCACGGCCGCTGTGAGACCCGCGTGCTGATGCTCACCGCCTCCGGCACGATCGAGGACCGCGTCGACGGGCTCAGCCTCGGCGCCGACGACTACCTGCCCAAGCCGTTCGCCTTCGCCGAACTGGTCGCCCGCGTCCGTGCCCTGGCCCGCCGCGCCACCCCGCCGCTACCTCCCACCCTGGCATGCGGGGACATCACCCTCGATCCTGCCCGCCGTACCGCGTTCAGGGCCGGCCGGCGCCTTGAGCTGAGCCCCAGGGAGTTCGCCCTGCTCGAGTGCCTGCTCGCCGTACCCGGCCTGGTCATCTCCGCTGAGGAACTGCTCGAACGTGTCTGGGACGAGGCCGCCGACCCCTTCAGCAGTGCCGTCAAGCACACCATGCACCGGTTGCGGGTCAAGCTCGGCGAACCGCCCGTGATCGAGACCATCCGCGAAGGCGGCTACCGCCTCGGACCGTCATGACCTCCCGGCAGCTCGCCAGAAGGTCCCTGCAGACGCGGCTCGCGCTCGCCTACGCGGCGGGCATCTACGCCGCCGGAGTCTTGGTGCTGGTATTCGTCGACGTCCCGCTCGCCACCATCCACGCGGCCACCCCCGCAGGCCCTCCCTCATCGAACGGGATCGCCGAAACCGGGCCCGGGATCAGCCTGCCCCAACTCCTCCTGGGATCCGCCGTCGCCCTGGTCATTCTGGTTCCCGTCGCCCTGGCTCTCGGCTGGTACGTCGCCGGCCGGTTCCTGCACCCGCTGCGCGCCATCACCGCCACCGCCAGAAGCATCTCCGCCGGAAACCTCCACCGGCGCCTCGACCTCGGCGAGCCCACGGACGAGCTGACCGAACTCGGCCACACCCTCGACGACCTGTTCACCCGCCTGCAAGCCTCCTTCGACGCCCAACGCCACTTCGTCGCCAACGCCTCCCACGAGCTGCGCACCCCTCTCGCCGGCCTGCGCACCCTCCTTGAAGTCACCCTCGCCGACACCGATGCCGACACCGACACCCTGCGCTCGGCCTGCCAGGAGGCCCTCGCCCTCGGCGGACACCAGGAGCGGCTCGTCCAGGCACTGCTCGCCCTGGCCACCAGCGAGCGCGGCGTCACCCGCTGGGACGACCTCGACCTCGCCCACGTCGTCGAAGAAGTGCTCGCCTCCCGCCGCGACCAAGCATCGGAGAGAGGCATCGACCTCGCCGAACACCTGAAGCCCGCAGTGACAGCCGGGGACCCGAGACTGGTCGAGAGCCTCGTCGCCAACCTCATCGACAACGCCATCCGCCACAACCACGAACACGGGCACGTCCAGATCACCACGCAGACCTCCGGCACACAGGTGGCCCTTACGGTCGCCAACAGCGGCCCGGCCATCCCCGACAACCAGATCCAGCGCCTCTTCCAACCCTTCCAGAAACTGGCGCCTGATCGTCACGGCCGCCACGACGGCTACGGCCTCGGCCTCGCCATCGTCAATGCCGTCACCCAGGCTCACCACGCCACCCTCATCACCAGCGCACGCCCCGAAGGCGGCCTGTCCATCACCGTGCGGTTCGCGCACGGATCCCATCCGAACCTTCCCTGACATCAGGGGACGACCACGCAGGGGCTCGCGCCGACGCCGGAGCACACGGCAACCCCTACAAGGGGCAGGTTCGCCCTCACACCCGCCCGGATGGGACAGCCGGAAACCGCGCAGCGCTCGCAGCCGGATGGCCGGTAGGACGGCGGTCACGGCTGCCTTCTCGGGTCGAATCCGGTGGTGATCCTGGTCGTAGCAGTCCGCCACCCGCCTCGGCGTGGGTCAGGCGATCCGCGCGAGCGTCTCGCTCGCCACGCCGTGCGCGAACGGCAGCCCGCGGGCGTAGCGGGTCAGCTCGTCCAGAGCCAGGTCCGCCATGCGGGCCAGCTCACCGCCGAGCGAGCCTGCGATGTGTGGGGTGAGCAGGACCTGCGGCAGGTCGTACAGCGGCGAACCGGCCGGCAGGACCTCCGGCTCGGTGTGGTCGATCACCGCGAACAGCCGGCCGCTGACCAACTCGGCCGTCAGCGCCTCCTGGTCGACCAGCGCGAGGCCCAGGAACTGCTCCAGCTTGAGACGTTCGTCCAGTCGGCTGAGGATCGCATGGATCTCGGTCGCCTCTTCCAGCGGCAGCACTTCCTCGCACAGGCGCCGGCCTGCGTTCTGCAGCGCGGTACTGGCCGGGGCGTAGGTCAGGCCGACGAGCAGAGAGCCCGCGGCGCCGAAGACGAGAACGATCTGTGGTGGCGCTCCTTGCTGGGCGGGAGCGACGCTCAGCGCGAGCGTCGAGAGCGCCACGAGCGAGCCGACCGCGACCAGAAGGCGCTGGAGCAGCCGGCGTAGCGCCATGAGCAGGGCGATGCGCTCCGCGGGGGCGTCGATTTCCGAAGCAGAGCATGCGCGGCGTATGCCGAACATGGCAGCGACGGCGGGGATGGCGCCGATGCAAGCGATCGTGGGCAGGACCCACCCGCGCAGTGCGACTGACGCGACCGAGGGCGGGGCGAGGACAACGGTGGTCGCGGCCATGAGGACGCTCACCCCGAACAGCGCGGCGAGCGGGGCGATGATGTGGCGCCTCCGCGTCGGGCGCAGGGCGTCCAGTTCCCTCCACCGTTCGACGCCGTAGGCGAAGACGGCTCCGGCCGCGGCGCTGAGGGAGAGCGCGAGGGCCGCCCACACGATCCACAGGGGGTGATGCCGATAGGAGGAGGTCAGGACGATCGCAGCACCGCCCGCCAACGCGATGGCGGCCATCCGCATCATCGGCGCTCCTCTCCGTGGGATCACCCTGAGGGAGTTGTACACCGGGCCGCGCTCGCGGCATAGGGAGGAATCAGCACCCGCGGTCGCCGGTGCCTGCGCCGGGGAGCGCTTCCGGTCGCCGTCAAGGAGCGAAGACGTCGCCGCGGCGGCCGAAGGGCGCGGTGGCGAACCGGAAGGCGATCTTGCCAGGAGTCAGCCAGCGGACGTGTGCGCCGTTGCGCGTTCTGCTGATCACCTTGTCGGCCAGCCATGGGGCGACGGTCTCCACGCGATCGGCCAGGATCGACAGCATCCTTGCCGCGCGTTCGCGCTCGGCGGCGGAGTAGCCGTGGGTGAGCAGGTCGGTGACCACCAGTCCTGGGCTGAGCAGGCCGACGGTCACTCCGCCTGGAACCTCCTTGGCGAGGGCGTCGGTCAGGTAGGTGCTCGCTCGCTTGGTCGCGCCGTACACGCCGAGGCCCCTGACGATACGGCCGTCGCTGCCGAGTCCTTCCATGTTCCACACGTGACCGCCGCCCTGTGCGGCCATGCCGCCGATGGCGACGGCGGAACCGTTGATCACTCCGAGCACGTTGACGTCCACGACCCTTCGGGCCTGCTCGGCGGGCAGTCGCCAGACGGGCTCGCGGGCATGCGAGACTCCCGCGTTGTTGATCCAGATGTCGACGCGGCCGTACCGGTCGACGGCCGCGTCCCACAGGCTTTGTAGCTGGTCACGGCTGGTGACGTCGGCCACCCTCGCCAGGACACCCAGCGCGGCGGCGGCCGCGCTCACCCGGTCGGCGTCGGTGCCGCAGACGGCCACCCGATGGCCCTGCTCCACCAGCGCCCTGGCCAGGCCGAAGCCGAGGCCGCGGGTCCCGCCAGTGATCACGATCGTCTTCGCGGCGCGCGCAGCGCGCTCACCGGTCGCAGGCGCAAGGTGATCGGCCACGCAAGGACCCTAGTTCAGGTCGGCCAGCAGGGGGCTCGACCGGAAGCGCCCTAGCTCGGGCGATCGGGCTTGCGGGAGGCGAGTGGCGAGGCGTCCTCTCCAGGTCCGATCTCGGCGTGCTCCTCGGCGTGTTCCTCGCCGTGACCGCGTCCGTGGCCGTCGTCCAGCGGGATCTTCTCCCCGCCGTACGCCTTCGACATCCGCCCGCGCAGCTTGCCCAGCGGACCGCGCATGCCCCTCGGCGGAATCCCCTCGTCGTCGGAACCGATCTCCACCTGCCGGATCGCCTCCTTGCCCCGCACGTGGGCCTCGATGTCCTCCGCCGCAGGCGTGTGGACCTCGATGAACTCACCATGCGGCAGCCGCTTGATCACGCCCGACTCCACACCGTGCCCGATGACCGCCGCGTCGGAGCGCTGCAGACCCAGACAGATGCGGTAGGTGATGATGTAGGCGATCACGGGGCCCGCCAGCACCAGCACCCGGCCGATGTAGGTCGTCCAGTTCAGGCTGATCTGGAAGAAGGCCGAGATCTCGTCGTTGGCGCCCAGCAGCCACAACACGCCGTAGAACGTGATGGCCGCCATGCCGATCGAGGTGCGGTGCGGGTTGTTGCGGGGACGGTCGGCGATGTGGTGCTCGCGGTTGTCGCCGGTCACCCACCGCTCCACGAACGGATACAGCGCCAGGCCCGTCATCACGATGCCCATCGGCACCAGAGCCGGGATGATGACGCTCAGCGGCAGCGTGCCGAACTCGCTGGTGCCGAACAGGTTGATCTCCCAGGCCGGCATCAGCCGCAGCGAGCCCTCCAGGAAGCCCATGTAGAAGTCGGGCTGCGAGCCCGCCGAGATGTCGGCCGGCGTGTAGGGGCCGAACGCCCAGATCGGGTTGATCTGCGCGAAGGTCGCCAGGCCCGCCACCACCGCGAAGGTGAACATGAAGTAGGCGCCGGCCTTCAGCATGAACGCCGGGAAGAACGGCGCGCCGACCACGTTGTGGTTGTTGCGCCCCTTGCCCGGCATCTGCGTGTGCTTCTGCACCCACATCAGCACCAGGTGGGCCGAGATCAACGCCAGCAGGATGCCAGGAATCAGCAGGATGTGCAGCGAGTAGAACCTCGCGATCACATCCTCACCCGGATACTCCCCGCCGAACAGGAAGAAGGTGATGTACGTGCCCACCAGCGGCAGCGAGATCGCCACGCCCTCGGTGATCCGCAGACCCGCGCCCGACAGCAGGTCGTCAGGCAGCGAGTAGCCGGTCAGGCCTTCGACCAGCGCCAGCGTCAGCAGCAGCACGCCGATCAGCCAGTTCAGCTCGCGCGGCTTGCGGTATGCACCCGTGAAGAACACGCGGAGCATGTGCACCATCATGCCGGCCACGAACAGCAGCGCGGCCCAGTGGTGGATCTGCCGCATCAGCAGACCACCGCGCACCTCGAAGCTGATCTCCAGAGTCGAGGCGTAGGCCTCGGACATCATCACGCCCTTGAGCGGGTCGTAAGGACCGTCGTAGATCACGTGCATCATGCTGGGCTTGAAGAAGAACGTCAGGAACGTCCCGCTCAGCAGCAGGATGATGAAGGAGTAGAGCGCGATCTCACCCAGCAGGAACGACCAGTGGTCGGGAAAGATCTTGCGCAGGTTCCGCTTGAGGAAGGTCCCCGCGCCGATTCGGTCGTCCAGAAACTTCGAAGGACCCGCGATGGCCTTGGGAACAGCCGTCATGTCGCTCATTCCTGGCCCTCTTCCTTTCCATCCGGTCTGTCCCCTGTCTGCCCGTCTGCCGAAGCGCGCCACGAGCGCCGGACGACCCAGACGCCCACAGCCGCGCCGCACACGGCCGCCAGCGCGTTGATCGCCACGCGAACCGTGTCCGAGCCGTATCCGTAGCCGTTGCCGAGCACGAGCACCGCCAGCACGACGGCGGCGAGCACGGCGGCTCCCAGCGCCGCGACCAGGCCGAGTCCCACGGCGCGGAGGACCCGCACCCGTCGGGAGCGCGGCTTCGAGGCGCGCGCGGGGAAGGAGAGGCGCTCGACGACGGCCTGCGGCTGCTCGTCCACCGAGCCCAGGGCGCGCTGCAGGGTCACATCCGACGCTGTCTCGCTGAGGCAGATCCACTCGCCGTCCTGGATGAACACCGTCGCGCGCGCGGTGCCTGGCACGTTGAGCTGGAGGAAGTCCTCTCCCTCAGGGAACCTGCGGACCTGGTAGCGCACGTAGGGCAGCCGCGCGTCGAGCGCGTCGAGAAACTCGTTCAGCCGCCTGTCGGACTGGCCCATACCGCATTCCCCCCTTCCTGCATATTCGCATAAGGGACAAAAGCGGTTGCATGGCAGCCCCCCGCTCGGCGGGATCCGGTGGGACCCGCGCGTCCGCTTCCACCACGGCGGCCTCGCGACGCATGCTGGATTCTCCGCTCGGCAAGGAGCACGGCAGCGTCAGGACGAGGCCTGAGCCAGACGGATGCATCTGATCGACGTCTTCGCTCGAAGGAACAGCTGTGACCGATGTCCTCACGCGACGACGTACCGGCTCCGTCGCCGGTGCGCTGCTGCTGTCCGCGATGGTCGCCGCCCAGGTGGGCACCGGGCTGCAGCCCAGGCCGATCGGCCTGACCAGCCTGGTCGTCATCCTTCTCGCCCTGTCGTCGGTCGCCTTCGCGGCGGCGGCCTGCGGCCTGCGGCGGGCGGTCTCGGCCTTCGCCTCGGCCGCGGCGCTCGGCTACGGGTCCGAGCTGCTCGGTGTCACCACAGGCGTGCCGTTCGGCGACTACGCCTACACCGCCGTCCTGCAGCCCCAGCTGTTCGGGGTGCCGGTGATCGTGCCGCTGGCCTGGGCGGGCATGGGGCTGGCCGCGTACGCGGTCGCACGAGGAACCGGCCTGGCCCGCATCGGACTCGGGGCGGTGGCGCTGACCGCGTGGGACCTCTTCCTGGACCCGCAGATGATCAGGCTGGGTCTGTGGGCGTGGGAGCACGACGGCCCCTACCGCGGTGTCCCGCTCACCAACTTCGCGGGCTGGCTGGTGGTCTCGTTCCTGATGATGGCGCTGATCCACGCCCTCGCGCGTGACACGGCAGGCGACACGGGGCTGGTGACGGTGTACACGGTGATGGCGGTCATGGAGACTCTCGGCTTCGCGCTGGTGTTCCAGCCGCCCGACCCGCTGGTGGCGGCGTGCGGAGGGGTGGCCATGGGGGCGTTCGCCGTGCTGGCGTGGAGGCGTCGATGGCAGAGGTGAGCGTGATCGGCGGCGGGGTGGGCGGCATGGTGAGCGCCCTGCTCCTGGCCAGGTCGGGCCATGAGGTGCGGCTGTTCGAGCAGCTGCCTCGGCTGGGGGGCAAGCTCGCCGAGCACCGGCGCGACGGTTTCACCTTCTCCCTCGGACCTTCTCTCCTCACCCTGCCCGGCGTCTTCCGCGATCTGGGCGTGCGGCGGGAGCTGGTGGAGTTGAGGGAGCTCTGCCACTACCGGTTCGCCGACGGCTCGCGGCTGACCGCCCATCGCGATCCTCTGCGGATGGCGGCGGAGGTCGAGCGGCTGGCGCCGGGCCAGGGCGCGCGCTGGCGGGCCTTCCACGCCTGGGCGCGCGGCTGCCTGGAGGCATCGACCCGCACCTTCTTCGCGGGACCGCTGACCAGGCCGCCGTCGGAGGCGCGCCTGTCGGACCTGACGGCGGTGGCGCCCGGCCGTACGCTGGCGGGGCTCGCGCGCCGCTCCTTCACCGATCGCCGCCTGCGGCAGTACGTCGCCCGCTACGCCACCTACGCCGGCTCCAACCCCTACCAGGCGCCCGCCGCGCTCGGCTGCATCCCGGCCATCGAGCACGACCATGGCGGCTGGTACGTCCCAGGCGGGCTGCCGACCCTCGCCGACGACCTGGCCAGGCTGCTGGAGGAGGCCCGGGTGGAGGTGCGCCTCTCGGCACGGGTCTGCGAGGTGGTGGCCGGCGGGGGGCGGGTCAGGGCGGTACGGCTCGCCGACGGCGGCGAGGTCGGCTGCGACGTGGTGATCGCCAACACCGACGCGGCCGAGCTGTACGGGCACCTGCTCCCTGATCGGCGCAGGCTGCGGCACATCGCCGCACTCGGGCCGTCGTCGTCGGCCTTCCTGCTGCTGGCCGGGGTGGAGGGCCGCACCGAAGGGCTCGCCCATCACTCGATCCTGTTCTCGGCGGACTACCGAGCCGAGTTCGGTGACCTCTTCGAGCACCGCAGGCCACCGCGGGACCCGACCGTCTACGTCGGCTGCGCCTCGGTGGACGACCCCTCCCAGGCCCCTGAGGGTGCGGAGGCCTGGACGATGCTGGTCAACGTTCCCGCCCGTGACCCCTCCCGCTGGCCGCTCTCGCCGCAGGCCTATCGAGACCTGGTGCTGGAGAGGCTGGCCGAGCGGGGCCACGACCTGTCGGGCCGGCTCCGGTTCGTGGACCTGTTCACCCCTGCCGACCTGCGGGAGCGATACGGCGCGTGGGGCGGGGCCATCTACGGCGGCGCCTACTCCGGCCCGCTGGCTCCCTTCCGCCGCCCTGGCAACAGAGGGCCGAGGCGCGGCCTGTACCTGGTCGGCGGCTCGGTCCACCCTGGCGGCGGGCTGCCGCTGGTCGCGATGGGCGGCAGGATCGTCGCCGACCTCGTGAACCGCGACTTCCCCTTCGGAAAGGCCACCTCGTGAAGTGGACCACCGCGCTCGGCCTCGCCCAGGCCGCCGCCGCCGTCACCGTGGGCGCCAGGCTGGCCAGGGGACGGCGTCGCAGGCCGCCGCTTGCTCCCGTGCACCACGTCACGGGCGCGGTCTCGGTCGTCGTGCCGGCGAGGAACGAGGAGCTTCGCATCGCGCCCTGCCTGAGCGTCGCGCTGGCCGACCCGGCCGTCGCCGAGGTGATCGTGGTGGATGACGAGTCCACCGACGCGACCGCACGCGTGGCGGCGGGGCTGGGCGCGAAGGTCGTCAGGGGAGAGCCGCTCCCCCCGGGCTGGGTGGGCAAGCAATGGGCGCTGCGGCAGGGCCTGGCAGCGGCAGGCGGCCAGGTCATAGTCACGCTGGACGCCGACGCCAGGCCCAGGCCCGGCCTGTTCGGCGCGCTGGTCGCGGCTCTGGACGAGTTCGATCTCGTCTCGGCCGGGCCGAGGTTCGTCTGCGAAGGTACGGCCGAGCAGGCGTTGCACGCCTCCTTCCTGGCCACGCTGGTCTACCGCTTCGGCCCGATCGGCCCGGCCTGCCCTCCCTCACCCCGGCGGGCCCTGGCCAACGGCCAGTGCATGGCCTTCCGCCGGGCCCCGATGCTCGAGGCGGACGCCTTCAGCCGCGTGCGCGGCCACATGACCGACGACGTCGCGCTGGCCAGGACGCTGGCGGCCGACGGCTGGCGGCCGACCTTCCTCGACGCGGGGGACCTGCTCCACGTGGACATGCACGAGTCTTTCGGCGAGGTGTGGCGGGAGTGGGGCCGTTCGCTTCCGCTGGCCGACGTGACCGGCCCGGCGTGGAAGGCGGCGGACCTGAGCGTGGTGTGGCTGACGACCGCGCTGCCCGCGCTGCGGCTGCTGACCGGCCGCCCCACCAGGCTGGACCTGGGCCTGCTGGCGATACGTCTGCTGCTGACCTGCGCGTTGCGGGGCAGCTACGTCCGTCCTGGCCCCGGGCTGGCGCTGTCACCCCTGCTCGACCTCGCGACCGCCGTACGTCTGACGCAGGGCACCCTGCGGCCGGTGCGGACCTGGCGCGGCAGGACCTACCCGCGGCTCATCTCCGGCGCTCGGCCAGCGCCGCCTGACCGAAGCGCAGGCCGATGAGGCACATCAGCGCGCCCGTGGCCGCCACCTGCTCCACCGGGGTGAAGATCAGCTGCAGCAGGGGCAGGCCGAAGACCCCCGCGCGCGCCCCCATAGCGAACGACCTGGTCAGGAGCCCGACGATGGCCAGCACCGCCACGCCGAGCAGGAAGGCGGGCCAGCAGATCACCGCGAACCCGCCCACGAACGTGAGAATCGAGCGTCCTCCGCCCATGCGCGCGAACACCGGCCACGCGTGGCCGGCCATCGCCGCCGCCACCGCCGCGTACACCGGACCCCAGCCGCCGCCCGGCCACGCAGCGCCCGCCCACCCACCGACCAGCCCGGCCAGCGTGCCCTTCAGCGCGTCACCTGCGAACACCGGCGCCGCGGCGCGCCAGCCCAGCTGTTCCTTCATGTTCCAGAAGCCGGGATTGCGGTCGCCGACCTCGCGCGGGTCGAAGCCGTGCGCGCGCGCCACGAGGACCGCGACGGGGATCGAGCCGAGAAGGTAACCACCGATGACAGCGGCGAACCAGGCATGCATCGCTTCATTCCACCTTGTCAGGTATGCGGACCTGAGCGCCATGCGCCACATGGCCTTCGACCGGCCGCTGCTGCGGCGGACCAGCGGTCTGCTGTTCCACCGCCTGCTCGGCACGGGCCGGGCGGCGTCCATGAGCCTCGGCGCGGACCTGCGCCGCTGGGCGCTGTTCGCGGTGTGGCGCGAGGAGGCCGCGCTGGAGGCGTTCCTGTGCCGCTCCCCGATCGCCGAGCGGTGGCGCGGCCAGGCGCGGGAGTCCTGGCACGTACGGCTGGCGCCCCTGGCCTGGCGGGGGCGGTGGGGCGGCCTGGACCCCTTCGCAGGGACGGCCGGGCCACCGCGCGCAGCGCACGAAGGTCCCTTGGCCGTGCTCACCAGGGCGTCGATCAGGCCGTCCAGGCTGGCCGCCTTCTACCGCTCGGTCCCCAGGGTGGACCGCCTCCTGGCCGAGCAGCGCGGATGCCTGGCCTCCGTCGGCGTCGGCGAGTGGCCACTGGCACGCCAGGCCACCTTCTCCTTGTGGCGCGGCGCGGACGAGGTGAACGGCTTCGCCTACGGGGACGCCGCGCACCGGACGGTGATCGAGCGGGTACGGTCCGAGGACTGGTACGCCGAGGAGCTGTTCGCCCGCTTCATCCCCTATGCCAGCCAGGGCAGCTGGAACGGCGCCGACCCGTTGGCCTGATCCGTTCACGGCCTCGTCCTCGGCCGGCCGCCTGCCAGATCGCGTGCCACCTGGCAGGCACGGGCGATCGTCGCCGCTCCCGAGGAGCCGTGCGCGACGATCAGCGTCCCCCGCAGGCCCAGCAGCGCGGCGCCGCCATGAGTCTCGGGGTCGTAGCGGCGGGCCACCACCGCGAGGTCCTCTGGCGCGGCGATCCCTGCCGCGGCCGTCATCGACAGGGCGGTCCGTACGCATCCCTCGACGCTCTTCAGCACGATGTTGCCGGTGAACCCGTCGGTGACGATCACGTCGACCCGCCCTGCGAGCACGTCGTGTCCCTCGACGTTGCCGTGGAAGCGCACCGGCAGCTCATGGAGCAGCCGGCCCGCGCCCCGGATCAGCCGGTTGCCCTTGCCCGGCTCCGATCCGATCGACAGCAGTCCCACCAGCGGATCGGGCACGCCGAACACCAGGCGGGCGTAGGAAGTGCCGAGAACGCCGAACTGGGCGACCATCTCCGGAGTCGGATCGGCCGTGGCGCCCGCGTCGACGAGGACGGTCGAACCGCCTGGCAGCGTCGGCAACACCACCGCCAGCGCCGGACGCAGCACCCCCTCGGCCCTGCCGATCAGGCGGACCGCGCAGGAGACCACCGCGCCGGTGGAGCCCGAAGAGACGAACGCAGAGCCATCGCCGCGCCGTACCAGCTCGCAGCCCACGGCCAGGCTCGTCGAAGGGCCGGCCGTGGCCGGCGCGCCGCGCTCGGACATGGGAACCGCCTCGTCGGCGTGGACGACGGGGATCTCGGTGGCGTCGTGCCGTTCCAGCTCCTCGCGTACCTCCCGCTCGCGGCCGACCAGCACGACGGGCACGCCGTGCGTCCGCCATGCGGCCACCGCGCCCCTGACGATCTCGGTCGGGCCGTGATCACCGCCCATGGCGTCGAGGACGACAGGAGCGGCGCTCATGGCAGCTCCACGCTGACGCGCCGTTCCTGCCTGCCCGCGCTCGACGCGGCCAGCAGGTGGCGGGTGAAGATGGCCAGCTTGCGCCGCCGAGGCACCCGTGCCCGCCGTCCCAGCACCTCGAACCCGGCGCGTTCGATCTCGGCGAGGATGCCGCCGTACAGGTGGTAGGCGGCCCTCACGCAGGGCCGCGACGAGGGCGTGAGCAGGTCGACGCCCTCCAGGGCCAGGCGGTAGTGGCGGTGGGCGCGTTCGGCCTCGAAGGCCAGCAGCCGCCGTACGGCAGGGGTGACCGTGTGCCCGCGCAGGTCCTCCTCGTTGACACCGAACGCCGACAGGTCGGCCGTCGGCAGGTAAATGCGCCCTCTGTCGAGGTCCTCGGTGACGTCGCGAAGGAAGTTGGTGAGCTGGAAGGCGAGGCCGAGCTGGCGCGCCGGCTCCCTGGCCGCCGCCTCGGCGCCGGGCAGCGGCTCCAGGATCGGCAGCATCATGGTGCCGATGACCGCCGCCGATCCCTCCATGTACTCCAGCAGCTCGTCGTAGGTGGCGTAGCGGGTCACGGTGAGGTCCGCGCGCATCGAACGCAGGAAGGCGGCCAGCTCACGCTGGTCGATGCCGAACGAGCGCACGGTGTGGGCCAGGGCGGGCAGCACCGGATCCTCGACGGGCGCGCCCGACAGGGCCGCGCTCAGACGGGCCGACAGGGCGTCGAGCGCCTCCGCCCTGTCCGAGCGCATCTCGAAGGAGTCGACGATCTCGTCGGCGTAGCGGGCGAAACCGTACAGGGCGTGGACGTGGCGCCGCTTCCACGAGGGCAGCAGCAGCGTCGCGAGGTAGTACGAGCGGCCGTATCGGGCGTGCAGCCGGCGGCACCGTTCGTAGCTCGCGGTCAGGCTGCTCATCGGGCGGCCTCCAGGATGCGCAGGGCGGCCAGCCGCCCGGAGATCAGCACGGGTGGGACGCCGACGCCCGGCGCGGTGTGCATCCCCGCGAAGTGCAGCCCGGGGATGCGGCGGGCCACGCCCGAGGGACGCAACCACGCGGTCTGGGTGAAGCGGTGGTCCAGCGCGAACGGGGTGCCCGCGGAGTGTCCCTCCGCCGCCCATCGGCGCGGGTCCCAGGTCAGTCGCGGCCGTGTCGACAGATCGCCGTAGCCCAGATCGGTCAGGCGGGCCAGCATGCGGTTCGCCAGCCCGTCCCAGCCGTGACCGAGCAGGTTGGGCGCGGGTTCCAGCACGGTGAGGGTGTCAGGCGTGGGGTGGGTGACCAGGATGCTGGGGTCCGGCTGGGGCCTGCCCGCTTCCAGGGCGGTGAAGATGGACGCCCACTGCTTCCCGAAGTGCAGCGTGTGGTGTGCCTGCCCGGCGAGAGGTCGCTCCAGCCCGATGTGCAGCACGACGCACGAGGGTGAGAAGCGCGGACGGCGCAGCCGCCAGTCGGCGGCGGCCTTGGGAAGCAGCCCGGCATGCGCGCTCACCAGGTCGCAGGCGACCACGACGGTGCGGGCGGCGAGCCGTTCGCCGCTGTCCAGGAGCACCGCGGTGACACCGTCGGAGTCGGTCCGCACCCGGGTGGCTCGCGTGCCGTACCTGAAGGTGGTCCCGAGCTTCTCAGCCAGCGCGGCCAGGGCGAGGGGGATCGCGTGCATCCCTCCTGCGCGGGGGAAGTAGACGCCGCCCACGGTGTCCATGTGCGAGATCACCGCGTAGATGCCCAGCGCCCGCCGCGGCGACAGGCCCGCGTAGAGCGCCTGGAAGGTGTGCGCCCTGATGAGCCGATCGTCGGTCAGGTGGGCGGCCACCAGCCGGTCGAGACGGCGGAAGCCGCCCATCGCCGCGAGCCGGGCCAGCGCCAGTGGCCTGGCCATGGCGCGCAGGCGGGTCATGTCGGCGTCGATGAACGCGGGCCACTCCGCCTCGAACATCCGGCCCAGCAGCGCGCGGAAGCGGCGGTACCGCTCGGCCTCGGCCGGACCGCACAGCTCGCGCACCTGCCTGACCATCGCCTCGGCCTCGGGCTTCACATCAAGGCGGGAGCCGTCGGGAAACAACAGGCGATAGGCGGGGTCCAGCCGCCGCAGCGGCAGCCAGGCCTCCAGCTCCTCCCCCGCGGCGCCGAAGATCTCGGCCAGGACCCCGGGCATGGTCAGCACCGAGGGCCCGGTGTCGAAACGGTGAGGTCCGAGCTCCGCCGTGCCGCAGCAGCCGCCGGGCTCCTTCCGCGCCTCGATCACGGTCACCTCGCGTCCGGCCGCGGCCAGGTGAACCGCCGCGGACAGGCCGGCCAGCCCCGCCCCGATCACCACATCCATCAAACTCTCCTGTCCGTGACCTGGCGGGCCAGCTCCACCAGCGCCGCCGAGGCCTCCTCCGGCAGTCCCGCCCTCTCCAGCGCCGCCGTCGCCTTCCTGGTCAGCAGGTCGATGCGCCGCTCCACGGCCTCCAGGGCGCCGCACGCGACGATCAGCTCGCGCGCCGCCGCGACATCGGCCTCGTCACGCACGTCGTCCACCGGCGTGTGGCCGTGCCCCCCTGTGCGCCGCCTCGCCTCGGCCAGCAGGTAGGTCTGCTTGCCGAGGAACAGGTCGGCACCGGCGGGCTTGCCGGTGAGCGCGGGATCGCCGAACACGCCGAGCACGTCGTCACGCAGCTGGAACGCCTCGCCCAGCGGAAGGGCGTAGGCGCTCAGCGCCGCGCGCACTCCGGGAAGGCCCCGTGCGAGGGCGTGCCCGAGGAGCAACGGGCCCTCGACGGTGTACTTGCCCGACTTGTACGCGCCGGTGAGCAGCGCCTGGCTCCTCGTGCCCGCGCCACGGGCGGCGTGGGCCAGGTCCATGTATTGGCCGCCGATCAGCTCCACGCGAAGCTGGGTGAAGACCTCCCACGCGCGCGCCGAGCCCGTCGCCACCATGGCGGTGTCGGCCCAGGTGTAGGCGAGCAGGCCGAGCAGGGTGGCCACCGACTCCCCGTAACGCCGCGGGTCGCCCCGCCACCCCTCCCGCCGATGCTCGTCGAGAAGGGCCAGATGGGCGGTGGTCCGTCCTCGCCTGGTGTCGGACTCGTCCATGATGTCGTCGAGGATCAGGGCGCAGCTGTGCACGAGCTCCACCGCGCAGCCCGCCGACAGCACGGTGTCCAGTTCCCCCGCGGAGCCTCCGGCGGCGCTGTGGCCCCAGAACACGAACGACGGGCGCAGCCGCTTGCCCCCGTCGATGACGAAGCGGGCCAGCAGGCGCCGTACCGCTTCGCGTTCCTGCCCGCCCAGGAAGCCGAGCCTGCCCATCTCCCGTTCGACGATCGCGATCAGGCGTTGATCGACCAGCTCCCGCACGGAGCCGGTCACTGCGGTTACGGTCACGAAAGCCCCTTCGCTCGTTACAGGTGCATTCGCGAGCCGAAGGGCTGTCGGATGCATCCGGGGCGCGCCGGTTGCCTCAGGCACCGCGCCTCGCCTCGCGTGCCGTCGCGTGGCCGGCCTGAGTCGGACCGTCGAGCGCCCCGGCCGCCGCGGCCGGGGCACCCTCTCGGCGGCGTCGCCGTCAGCGGTCGCGGCGGCGTCGGCGGTCGCGCTCGTCACGCACGTCGCCGTCGGTCTCCACGCGTTCCTTGCGCACCTGGCCCGAGACGGTCTCCTGGTCGGCCACCTGCTCCTTGGCCAGCCGCACCCGCTCGACGGGGACGGCCTCGGTGTCCACGACAACCCGCTCCTCGTAGAGGGTCTCGTCGTACTCGGCCTCGGAGATGTCCTCCCCGCGCATCGCGGCGTCCCTGTTGGCGTCGGTGATCGGCCCCCGCTCCAGCCGTACCGCCTCGCGGGTGACCGGTACGGTCACCTGCTCGGTCTCGGTCACCTTGGCCCGTCGCGGTCGTAGACCGTCTGCCCGATGACCGTCTGGATCTGCTCCTGCGTGATCACGTACAACTCCCCCTTGTGTGGCTCTCCGAGGGAACTGCCCGCGCCCGTCAGGCGGTTATCGCGGTTTGCCGGAGTGTGGACACAATGCGTACCTCGCCGAGGGCGAGCTTGGAGCGGCGGCGACGGCGGCAAAGGATCGCCGCGCCCGGACAGGCGGACTCTGTGCCGGTTGTTTACGTCCCCTCACGCTTCGACGCGCCGCTCCGTTTCGCGGCCACCCCGGCGAGGTCGCACCGGCGCACGGCCGATGCTCAGACCTTGAGGGGGTCCCTGGCGTCGTCGAGCCGGTCGGCGCTCAGGTTCCTGGTCAGGCTCTCTCCCTCGATGTCGAGATCGGGCAGGATGCGGTCGACGGGGCGGGGCAGCCACCAGGCCGCGCGGCCGAGGAAGGACATCACGGCCGGCACCAGGGTCAGCCGGACGACGAACGCGTCGACGAGCACGCCGACGGCCAGCGCGAAGCCGATGGACTTGATGATCGGGTCGTCCATGAACACGAACCCTCCGAAGACCGCCGTCATGATCAGCGCGGCGGCGGTGACGACGCGGGCGTTGTGGCCCAGGCCGTTGACGGTGGCCTGCTGCGGGCTGTCGCCGTGGACGAAGTCCTCGCGCATGCGGGAGACGAGAAAGACCTCGTAGTCCATGGCGAGGCCGAACAGGATGCCGATGAGCAGGATCGGCAGGAAGCTCACCAGCGGTCCCGGCACGTCGACGCCGAACAGGCCGGCCAGATGGCCCTGCTGGAAGATGGTCACCGTGATGCCGAACGTGGCGCCGACGGTGAGCAGGAAGCCCAGCGCCGCCTTGATCGGCACTAGCAGGGAGCGGAAGACCAGCATGAGCAGCAGGATCGACAGCCCGGCGACGAGCACCAGGTAGACGGGCATCGCCTCGGCGAGTTTCGCCGACACGTCGATGCCGATGGCGGTGGCGCCGGTCAGGGCGATGTCGGCGCCCCCGATGCCCGCCACGCGCTCCCTGATGGCGTGGACGGCCTGCTCGGTGGCGGCGTCGGCGGGACCGGCCTCGGGGATGACGGTCATCAGCACGGTGGTGCCCTGCGGGTTCGGCTGCGGCCGGGAGACGTGCAGCACCCCGTCCGTGGCGTCGATCAGCTGCGCGGCCTGCGTGGCGGCCGCGCCGGTGGCCGCGGCGGTGTCGCCGGTGACGACGGCGATCAGCCGTCCGTTGAAGCCCGGCCCGAAGCACTCGCTGATCAGGTCGTAGGCCTCGCGGGCCGCCGAGCCAGGGGCGGCGGTGCCCGCGTCGGGCAGTGCCAGGCGCATGTCCTGGGCGGGCAGGGTCAGCGCGCCGAGCCCCACGACACCGGCCAGCAGGATCGGGACGCGCAGACGGGTGACGACCCTGCCCCAGCGGAAGCCGAATCCCTCGTGACCCCGGCTGTGCGCCTGCCCGTCGCGCTGCCTGCGGGGCAGGACGCGGGAGCCCGCGAAGCCCAGCATGGCGGGGAGCAGGGTGAGGGCGACCAGCACGGCCAGCGCGACGGTGCCGGCCGCGGCCAGGCCCATCACGGTCAGGAAGGGAACGCCGACCACGAAGAGGCCGGCCAGGGCGATGACGACGGTGGCGCCGGCGAAGACGACGGCCGAGCCCGCGGTGCCTGTCGCGCGCCCCGCGGCCTCCTCCTGCGCCATGCCTTCCGTGAGGTACTGGCGGTAGCGGGAGGTGATGAACAGCGAGTAGTCGATGCCGACGGCCAGTCCGAGCATCAACGCGAGGATGGGCGCGGTGCCGGTCAGCTCCAGCACGCCGCTGAGGGCGAACAGCCCCGCCATTCCAGCCGCGACGCCGATCAGCGCGTTGAGCAGCGTCATGCCTGCGGCGACCAGGGAGCCGAAGGTGACGACGAGCACCACGGCGGCGACCAGGACGCCGAGCGCCTCGGTGGAGCCGATCTCCACCTCGGCCCTCATGACCTCACCGCCGTGCTCCACCCGAAGGCCCCGCGCGGAGGCGCCGACCTGCTCGTACGCCGTGCGCTGGGCGGCGGTGACCTCGTCGGCGGCGGTGGCGAACTGGACCTGGACCAGCGCGTAGCGGCCGTCCGGCGTGACCGAGCCTGCTATGAAGGGGTCGATGGCGGCGATCACGCCCGGAACCCGGCCCGCCTCCCCCACGACGGCCGCGACCGCGGCCTTGTCGAGCTTCCCGCCCTCGGGCGCGGCCACGACGATGGTGCCCGTCGCACCACCCGCCTGCGGGAACTTCTCGCGCAGGGAGTCGAGCGCCCGCTGGGACTCCGTGCCGGGCATCGTGAAGTTGTCGCTGGTGGGGCCCATGAAGACGGCCGCCGCCGCACCCAGCAGGGCGAGCGCGAGCAGCCAGACGGCGAGCACGCGCCCCCGGCGGCGGAAGGAGAACCGGCCGAGCCGGTAAAGCACAGAAGCCATGAAAGTGGACGTCTTTCTTAGAAGTTCAGCGGGGTTGGCGGCCGAGCGTGCGCAGAGCGCCTTGGATCAGCTCGGCACGCAGGTCGTCGTCCTCCACCGGCACGTCCGCCGCGCAGGTGACGGCGACGGCGCCGACGACCATGTACGCGGTGACCAGGGCCTTCGGTTCGGTCGAACCCTCCACCATCGCGGCCATCAGGCGAGCCACGATGGCGGGCACGGCGCCCAGCGCCGGGTGGCCGGCCAGCACGGGGATGTCCTGGAACAGCACTTTGACCTCGCGCCGGAAGCGCATGGCCAGATCGACGAAGCCGGTGACGGCCGCTTCGGCCGCCTCCTCGCCTTCCAGACCCGACAGCCGGGCGTCGAGCGCGGCCAGCCCTTCGCCCGCGGGGGTCAGTAGTTCGGCGAGGATCGCCTCCTTGCTGACGAAGTGGTACAGCAAGGACGCCTTCGAGCAGCCCGCCACCTGGGCGATGTCGTGCAGCGACGCGCCCTTGTAGCCCTGCGTGGCGAACAGCTGCAGGGCGGAGTCAAGGATGTGGCCACGTAGCGCGGAGGGAGGACGTGCCATACCCCCACAATAGCTGTCCGATCGGTCAGTCTGACCGATCGGACAGGACTTGAGCGCGAGCCGGCCAGGCGCCTGGGCTTGTTATTAGATCAATTCTCTAGAAACATGCTCTACTATGGCATCCACAGCGGTAGTGACCGGCGGCAACAGGGGCATCGGGTACGCGGTGTGCGAGCGGCTGGCCGGCGAGGGGTTCAAGGTGCTGCTGGTCGCGAGGGATCCCGAGGGTGGTGCCCGGGCGGCGGCGGGCATCAGGGGCGACGTGGAGCTCGTGACCGGCGACCTCAGCACGATCGCGGCCGTCAGGCGGCTGGCCGGCGAGCTGCGCGACAGATGCCCTCGCGTGGACGTGCTGGTGCACAACGCGGGGCTGTGGCCAGGCCGCCGCACCCTGACCGAGGACGGTCTGGAGGAGTCCTTCGCCGTCAACCATCTGGCTCCGTTCCTGCTCAACCATCTGCTCGAGGACAGGCTCGGCCGCGTCGTGCAGGTCAGCGCCGGGCTCTACGTCAAGGGCAGGGCCGAGGTGGGCAGGACCGCCGTGGGCGCAAACTTCCACCAGATGCGGACATATGCGGATACCAAGCTGTGCAACCTGCTGACCGTGCCGCTGTTCGCCGAGCGATGGCGGGCCTCGGGCATCACGATCGACGCCGTGCACCCCGGCGTGATCCGCACCGGCCTCGGCGATCGCAGCGGGCCCGTCGGGTGGCTGCTCAAGCTAGTCAAGCGCAAGTGGGCCGCGCCCGAGGAGGGCGCGGGCCCCATCGTGGGGCTGGTCCACGACGAGACGGGCACGGGCAGGTACTTCCACCTGACCGAGGAGGTCCCCCTGCAGGGACCCGCGCTGGACGGCGAGTTGGCCGGGCGCGTATGGAAGGAGGCCGAGGCGCTAACGTCGGCCAGGTGACCAGGCACAAACGCAGCGAGGAGACCATGAGGCGGCTGCTCGACACCGCCCTCGAGGTCCACCCCGGCGATTTCACCCTGCGGGCCATGACCACACGCAGCGGCGTCAGCATGGGCAGCCTGTACCACCACTTCGGCAGCCTCGAGGGACTGGCGGCGACGCTCTACAGCCGGTGCATGGGCGACCTCCTCGACGCCCTTCTCGCCGCCGTCGAGGACGCCCCGAGCGCGCGTGACGGTGTACGGCGGGCGGTGGTCGCCTATCTCGGTTTCACCGCCGACCACACGGACAAGGCCCGCTTCATCCACGCGGCGCCGTACGCCATCGACCTCGGCCCGCACGCCGAGCGGATCGCGGCGGACAAGGCGCCGCGCATGGAGCGGCTGACCGCCTGGATCCGGCCGCACATGGACGAGGGCACGGTCGCGAGCCTGCCGATGGCGCAGGTGGAGATGCTCCTGATCGGGCCGGTCGCCGAGGTGACCAGACGATGGCTGGCAGGCGCTCCGGAGATCGACCTGGCCGAGTCCGCACGGGTGCTGCCGGAGCGGATCTGGCAGTCGCTGCGCGGGTGACCCGTCAGCCGGTCGGGGGTCTCCTACTCGGAGAGATGAGTCGGGATCGCGCCTGGTACGCGCTGAGGCGCATTCGTGATCAAGCTGCGGTGGGGTGGCGCGGGGTGGGGGCCGGTGACGCAGGCCGAGGACATCGCGCGCCTGGTTCGGGAGGTGTTCGGCGCGGATGTCGTCGGGGCCTACCTGCACGGGTCGGCCGTGCTCGGCGGTCTGCGGCCGAGGAGCGATGTCGACGTGCTCGTCGTGGTGCGAAGGCCCCCGACGCCGGGCGAGCGCCGGGCGCTCGTCGGCCAGCTGCTCGAGATCTCCGGTGAGAGGGCTCGACCGCGTCCCGCCCGAGGACCTCGTCCGCGGGATCGTCGCGGGGATGCCCGTGCTCCTGGAGGAGCTCGAGTCGGACACGCGCAACGTCCTTCTCACACTCGCCCGCATCTGGACGACCGTCGCGACCGGGGTCATCAGGTCGAAGGACGCGGCGGCGGACTGGGCGCTCGCCCGGCTGCCCGCCGAGCATCGGCCCGTGCTCGCCCGCGCGCGAGCCGTCTACCTCGGAGCCGAGGACGCGCGCTGGGACGACCTCCTGCCGCGCCTGCGACCACACGCCGACCACGTCGCGGGCGCGATCGAGCGCCTGACCGCGCCCGGCGGACCAGCGGACCCGGCGGAGCGACGCCCCGGCGTTCGGCCGGGCCGTCCACCCGTTCGCGGGCGGGGTCACCTCGGCTCCCGGCCGGGACCGGGCACCCGTGGAGCCGTGGACCGACCTTCGTCGCGAGCCCTAAGCCGTCCCGGCGGCCAGATCGACGAAGTAGGGCTTCATCGCCGGGTAGTAGTCGTCGAAGTCCGGCGTGGGCGAGCCGTCGCGGGCGGCCACGAGCAGGTCGAGGTAGTACTCCCACCCTGGCCCCACCTCGCCGAGGCCGTCCTCGCTGTCGAGATGGTGCACGAAGCGCAGCTCCGTCGAACCGTCGGTCTCGGACAGCAGCAGCTCGACCCGCCACGTCCCCCACTCCTCGGTCGTCGACACGGCCAGCCGCCGTGGCGGGTCGCACTCCTCGACGAGCAGGTCCATCCACGGAGCCTGCTCCTCGAACACCATCTGCACCTTGATCGTCCGGCCGGGCCCCGCGTCGCCCTCCCACGGCCCGAACCAGCGGGCGGTGCGTTCGGGCTCGGTGAGGCTGGCCCACACGTCCTCGGCGGGGGCGCGGAAGGTGCGGGTGAGGACCAGATCGCTTCCCTCGCCGGTGCGGGAGAGGCGGCCTGTGGGTCTGGGACTCATGCGGTGTTCTCCTGTGCTCGGGCCGCCGGTCCGCGCGTGCGGCGTTCGCGGCGGGTGCGGTAGACCTCTGTCTCCAGCGCGTCGAGACGGTGTTCCAGGCCGGAGGGCTGAAGGAAGGGGGTGAGCCATTCGACGAGTTCGGCGAACCGCTCGGGGGCGAGCACGTAAAACCGCCTTCTGCCGACGAGCTCGTCGCGCACCAGCCCGCTCTCCCTGAGGACGCGCAGGTGGCGGCTCACGGCGGGCCTGCTGATCTGGAAGCGGTCGGCGATCTCCCCTGCGGAGAGCCGCGAGTCGCGCAGCATCGTCAGGATGGCCCGTCGTACGGGATCGGCGATCGCGCCTGCCACCTCGTCCACACCCGAAAGCGTAACCTACAAGTTACGCTTCTGGTAGAGGTTCGGATGCTCAGCCGACCTTGGGCGTGGCCCGCATGCCGACGTAGCAGACCTGGGAGCCGTCGGTCAGGGTGGAGAAGACCACGGGCATGTAGTCCTCGCTGAAGGAGGGGCCGGCGCCCGAGGCGGCGAACACCGTCTCCGACACCGGGGTCAGCTCCATGTCCAGCGGCGGCGAGAGGTCCTTCATCCCGTCGACGAATTCGTACAGCATGCGGGCGCCGCCGTCCTCCCCCTGGGTGACGGTGATGATGACGCCCTCGCGCCTGTAGGTGCCTACCAGCTGGGACATGTCCACCACGGGCGGCTCGGCCGCGGGCCCGAAGGCCTCCGGCATGCGCACCCCCGCCAACTCCTCCAGCAGCTCTCTGAACAGGTCGGCGTACAGCTGGCGGGCGCCGCCGCCGTTGGTCAGCAGGACGACGGCCACGCCCGCGTGCGGGACGACCCTCAGGTAGCCGTACTGGCCGATGGCCGCGCCGTCGTGGCCGTAGCCGGCGATGCCGTTCCAGTCGTAGAGCGTCCAGCCCAGTCCCCAGGCGTCGGCGCTGACGGTCCACTTGTCGGGGACCTCGACCTCGCGCCGCTGCATGGCCGCGACGGCTTCGGCCGACATGAGGCGGGTGCCGTCGGGGGCCAGCCCGCCGTCCAGGTGCATCCGGGCGAAGCGGGCGACGTCGCCCGCCGAGACGATGACCCTGCCGTACGGCCCCGCCGAGCGCGGCATCAGGTCCCAGGCGGGGGCGGGGCCGGGGCGCCGGCCGGGCTCGCCCAGGTGGCTCATCGCCACCCGGTGGCGCAGCGCCTCCTCGGGCAACGTCATCGAGCGCTCGAGGCCGAGCGGCGTGAACAGCAGGTCCTTCAGCGCCTGGTCCCAGGTGGCACCGGTCAGCACCTCGACGATGCGCCCCAGCACGACGTAGCCGAGGCTGCCGTAGGAGACCGCCGTGCCAGGCGGGCAGTCGAGCGCCACCCCCTTGGCGGCCTCGACGTAGGCGGCCAGGCAGTCGTCGCCGCGGCCCGAGTCGAAGGTGAAGTCGTTGGTCACCCCACCGGTGTGGCTGAGCAGCTGCCGCACCGTGATCGAGGCGGTGGCCCCGGCGTCGGGGGTGGCGAACTCGGGCAGCACGCTCACGACCGGCGCGTCGAGATCGAGCTTGCCTGAGTCGGCCAGCCGCATGATGAGCGTGGCGGTGTAGACCTTGGCGATCGACCCGGACAGGAACACCGAGTCGGTCGTCGCCTCCACCCCGGTCTCGGTGCTCAGCATCCCGCTGGCCAGCTCGTGGATCTCGCCGTCGACCAGCACGGCCAGCGTCGCCCCCGGCACGTGGTGGGCGGCGCGCAACTCGTCGAGCCTGGCCTGCCAGCGCTCGCCGGAGAAGCCGCGCTCCTGGGCGTCCAGTGATCTCCAGTCCCCTGCGGCCTTCCGGTTGCCCGCGGTGTCCCCGTTCAGCTTCGTCATGATGTCTCCCAGCCCTTCCCACATCGCGTACGGCGTCCTCACTATGCGAACACTGTACGCAGATAGGTAGCGTGTACGCAAGCTGCGGGTGTGGGGTGGTCAGTCGCGCTCGGCCCACGCGCCCGCCAGGCCGGTGACGGCCTGGTCGAGCAGTTCGGGGGGAAGGGCGAAGCTGAGACGCAGGCGGTCGCGGTGGCGGCCGTCCGGGGAGAAGAGGGAGCCGGGGGCGACGGCCACGCCGTACCTGCGGGTGAGTGTCGCGAAGCGGTCGGTGTCGGCGCCGGGGAGGTGGGCCCACAGGGATAGTCCTCCGGCAGGCTGCTTCCAGCTCCACTCCGGGAGGCGGTCAGCCAGGGCCGCGGTGAAGTGGTCGCGGCGGCGGGCCAGCTCCGCGCGCCAGGCGGCGACGGGGTTGCTTTCGAGCAGTTCGACGGCCAGTCGCTGGGAGACGGCGCTGGTGGCCAGGTCGCTGCCCTCCTTGACCTCGGCCAGCCGGGCGAGCAGCGGCTCGGCCGCCGCGAGCCAGCCCAGCCGCAGTCCGCCCCACAGCACCTTCGACAGCGACCCGACCGTGACCGTGCCGTACGGATGCCCGCCCGCCAGAGGCACCGGGGCGGTGCCGTCGAAGACCAGGTCGGCGAGGGTCCTGTCCTCGACGATCGCCACCTCGGCGGCCCTGGCCAGTTCGGCGACGTGTGACAGCTCCGCCACGGCGCCTGTGGGGTTGTTCACGCTGACGACGTAGACGAACGCGGGCCGGTGGCGGGCGATCGCGGCGGTCACCGCGTCGGGGTCGGCCAGGTCGACCGGTACGGCGAGCGCTCCCGCCCGCCTGAACGCCGTGAGCGCGCCCACGTAGGTCGGGTCCTCGACCAGGACCCTGTCGCCGGGGCGCAGCAGGACCCTGGCGGCCAGGTCGATGCCCTGCTGGGCGCCGCCGGTGATCAGGACGTCGCCGCCCAGCAGCGCCCGCAGCCGGGGATCGCCCTTGGCGTCGTAGCCGTGGCCGCTGGAGGTGCGCATGAGGTCGGCAGGGTCCAGCGTCGGGAGGACCAGGTGCGAAGGGTCGGGCACGACGGAGGTGGACAGATCGGCCATGACAGGACCGGCATGGAGGATGCCGGAGACGGAGGGCATGTCGAGCAGGTAGGTGCCGCTGCCGTGACGGCGCTCGCAGCGGCCCTCCTCGCACAGCTGGTTGAGGGCGGCGGCGACCGTGCCGCGGCTGAGCCCGACGGCCTGGGCGAGCTCGCGCTCCGACGGCAGTCTGGCGCCCGGGGTCAGCGCGCCGGTCTCGGCCAGATCGGTCAGCGCTCCCGCGAGCCTGCGGCTGGGGCTCTGCCTGCCCCGGCGTTGCCTGAGCCGGTCGCGGACGAGGACGGCCAGTCGATCCAGATCTTGGCTTGCCACCTGGTCATTATCCCGCAGCAGCCGTCCACGCCGCCGCGCTCTTGGCCAGCGCCGCGGCGCTCGCAGCGCGGCTCAGCGCTCGGCCGCGAACCTCGCGATCCAGCGACGTTGCCATGGCGTCTCGACGGCCCGGTGGTGATGGTGCTCGCGGGTCCAGGCGACGGCGTCGGCCGGATCGACCCCTGAAAGGACGGCCAGGCAGGCGATGACGGTGCCCGTCCTTCCGACACCGCCACCGCAGGCGACCTCGACCGCCGCGCCCGCCCTGGCCCGCTCGTGCAGCGCGCGGATACGCAGGACCGCCACGTCATGGCCGCGCGGCAGCAGGAAGTCCGGCCACTCGATCCACTCGCGCGGCCAGCGCAGATCCCCTTCGTGGCGACGGCGGAGCCGCTCGGATCCGAGGTAGAGGCCGAAGTCGGGCGCGGGACCCTCGGGCAGCGGACGGCGCAGGCCACGACCGCGAACCCAGAGGCCGTCCGGCAGCCGGATGGCGCCCACGAGCGAAGGCCCGCTCATGGCGCCACGCTCCCCAGCCGCCGCCTGGCGCGGTGGTTGGCGACGTTGAGGCGGTTGCCGCACAGGTCGCCGCAGTAGCGGCGGCGGCCGGGCCTGCTGGTGTCGACGAACACGCCGCGGCACCCGGGAGCGTCGCAGGGGCGGAAGCGCTCGTGACCGAGCGCCCTGACGACGCCGAGCAGTCCGATGCCGACGAGCGCCGCCAGCTCGTCGGCGAGCGACGCGCCCCGCGCGGTCGGGACGTACCACTGCCACCGGCCGTCGGGCTCACGCTGCAGGACAGGGCTGAGACCCGCGCGCATGGCCAGCACGGTCCCTCCCGCGACGGCGTGCTCCTCCGTGGCGGTCTCCAGGACGCCCCGGACCTCCCTGCGAAACAGATGCACCTGGCGGAGGTCGTCGCCGGTCGGCGGCCGCTCCGCGAGCGCGTCGAGCCGGAGACCGCGGTCGGCCAGGAAGCCCGCGAGCGCTTCCGGGTCGGGCAGGGCCTCGCCCATGGTGGAGCGCACGGTGGGCGAGGTGTTGACCAGGTCGCCGGCCACCGCTGCCCCCACCGTGTAGTCGCTGACGGAAATCCGCACGCCTCCCCCTCAGTCCGTAACCGATTAAACGCAACTATAACCCTTACTATGGCACGCCGCGTGGAGCCACTTATCGCTAAAGTGGCTCCACTATTCATGGACACAAAGCCACTTGGAGGCATCGATGCAGGCGGAGACCATCTGGATGGACGGCGAGCACGTGCCGTGGAGCGAGGCGCGGGTGCACGTGCTCTCGCACGCGCTGCACTACGGCACCGCCGTGCTCGAAGGCACCAGGGCGTACGGCACGCCCGAGGGCTCCGCGGTCTTCCGCCTCGACGAGCATCTCGAGCGGCTCTTCAGAAGCGCCAAGATCATCGGATTGGCGATCCCCTACTCGCCTGCCCAGCTGCGCGCCGCCACTCTGGAGACCGTCGCGGCCAACGGCCTGACCTCCTGCTACATCCGGCACCTGGTGCACCGCGGCTACGGCGAGCTCGGCATCGCCGCCCGCACCTGCCCGACCGTGGTCACCGTCGCCGCCTGGGAGTGGGGTGCGCTGCTGGGCGAGGAGGGGCTGCGGCTGATGACCAGCTCATGGCGGCGGAACGACCCTGCCGTCGTGCCGACCGCCGCCAAGGCCACCGGTCCGTACCTCAACTCGGTGATCGCCAAGGCCGAGGCTCTCGACGCGGGCTACGACGAGGCGGTGCTGCTCAACGCGGCGGGCTACGTCAGTGAGTGCACGGGCGCCAACGTCTTCGTGGTCAGCGACGGGACGCTGTCCACCCCGCCCTCCAGCGCGGGCGCGCTGGAGGGCATCACGCAGGACACGGTGGAGCAGCTGGCCGCCGACCTCGGGGTGCCGGTGCGGCGACGCGATCTGCTGCGTACCGATCTGTACACCGCCGACGAGATGTTCGTGTGCGGGACGGCGGCGGGCATCGTGCCCGTGCAGTCGGTCGACAACCGCGAACTCGGCGCGGCGGGGCCGGTGACCGCCAAGCTCACAGCCGCCTACGAGGCCGCCGTCCACGGCAGGGACGAGCGCTACCGCCACTGGCTGACCCCTGTGGCGGCGGCCTCCCGCGCGACCCGATGAGACGTGGCGGCCCTGCGGGTGCGGCGACCCTAGCGTGCCGTCCGCCGTCCGCGCAGTAGGGTCCACCCCCCAGCCGTCGTGGGTGCCAGCTGGATTTCCGGTGGAGGGCGGCTCCAACAGACTCCTTCCATGACGATTGACCAGACCGTGCGGCCGGCCACCGGCAGCGACTACGCCAGGCTCCTCCAGCGCGTCACGGCAGCTGGACTGATGCGGCGCAGGCCCGGTTACTACGTGGCCAGAACGGCCGTGGTCGGCGGCCTGTACGCCGGTGGGCTCGCCGCCTTCCTCGCGCTGGGCGACTCCTGGTGGCAGCTGCTGGTCGCGGCGTTCTTCGCGGTCGTGTTCGCCCAGGTGGCGCTCATGGGGCACGACATCGCGCACCGTCAGATCTTCCGCACCGAGCGGCCGAGCAGGGTCGCAGGATGGTTCGCCGGCAACCTGCTCGTGGGCATGGGCTACGGGTGGTGGATGGACAAGCACACCCGCCACCACGCCAACCCCAACCACGAGGAGCTCGATCCCGACGTCGCCCCCGACGTCCTGATCTGGTCGACCGACCAGGCCAGGGCGAGCAGGGGCCTGCCGAGATTCATCGGCCGGCGGCAGGCGGCGCTGTTCTACCCGCTGCTCCTGCTCGAAGGCCTCAACCTGCACCTCTCGGGCTTCCGGTCGCTGCGCGACCCGAGGACGAAGCACCGCCTGGTGGAGGGGACGCTGCTGAGCGTCCACGTCGCCGGCTACCTCGCCGCGCTGTTCCTGGTGCTGTCGCCCGGCAAGGCGCTGGTCTTCTTCGCCGTCCACCAGGGCCTCTGGGGCCTGTACATGGGCTCGGTGTTCGCGCCTGGACACAAGGGCATGCCCACGCTGAAGCCGGGCGAGAAGCTGGACTTCCTGCGCAAGCAGGTCCTGACCACGCGCGGGGTGCGCGGCGGCTGGTTCGTCGACGCCGCCATGGGCGGGCTCAACTACCAGATCGAGCACCACCTGTTCCCGAACATGCCGACGCCGCACCTGCGCCACGCCCAGTCCATCGTCCGGGAGCACTGCGCCGAGATCGACGTGCCCTACTACGAGACGGGACTGATCGAGTCGTACCGGCAGATGCTCAGGCACCTGCACGCGGTGGGCGCGCCCCTCCGCGCCTGAGCACGCGATCACCGATGGACGCTGACGCCCCCTCCGCCCAGTCCCTGGGGAGGAGGGCGCTCAGCGCAGCAGCTTGTCGAGACGGATGGGCAGGTCGCGGATGCGGATGCCGGTGGCGTGATGCACCGCGTTGGCGATGGCCGCCGCGGTGCCGACGATGCCGATCTCGCCGATGCCCTTGGTGCCCATCGGGTTGAGGTGCGGATCGTCCTCCTCGACCCAGACCGCCTCGATGTCGCGCACGTCCGCGCACGCCGCCACGTGGTACTGGGCGAGGTCGCGGTTGAGATAGTCGCCGAACTCCCTGTCCATGAGGCTCTCCTCGAACAACGCCGTCGACAGGCCCATCGTCATGCCGCCGATGAACTGTGAGCGCGCGGTCTTCGGGTTGACGATCCTTCCCGCGGCGAACACGCCGAGCAGCCGCAGGACCCTGGCCTCCCCCGTGTCGACGTCGACACCGACCTCGGCGAACTGGGCGCCGAACGCGTGCCGGGAGAAGCGCTCCTGCGCGCCGACCTCCTCCTTGGTGTCGGCGGCGGCCTCCAGACCGGCCGAGGGCAGATCGCCGCTCCTGGAGACCTGTTCCCGCAGCGCCTCACAGGCCCGTACGACGGCCGTGCCCCAGGAGGCGGTGCCCATCGACCCGCCCGCGAGAGTGGCGGGGGGCAGCGCGCTGTCGCCGATCTCCACCGTGACCCTGTCGGGTGAGGTGCGCAGGGCGTCGGCGGCGATCTGGGTGAGCACCGTGCGGGCGCCCGTGCCGATGTCCGTGGCGGCGATCCTGACGGTGTAGCGGCCGTCGGGCTCCAACCGGGCGCTCGCCTGGGAGGGGCTGCGATAGGCCGGGTAGGTGGAGGCGGCCACCCCGGTCCCGATCAGGGTCCGCCCCACGAGCCTGGCGCCCGGCGTGGGATCGCGGTCCGCCCAGCCGAACCTCCGCGCCCCCTCGCGCAGGCAGGCCACCAGGTTCCTGGAGCTGAACGGCTCGCCGCTCTCCGGATCGGCGTCGGGCTCGTTGCGGACGCGCAGCTCGACGGGGTCGATCCCGCAGGCGATCGCCAGCTCGTCCATGGCCGACTCCAGCGCGAACATGCCGGGGGCCTCTCCCGGCGCCCGCATCCAGCTCGGGGTGGGGACGTCGAGCTTGACCACCCTGTGGGTGGTCCTCCGGTTGGGCGCGGCGTACATGATCCTGGTGGGCGTGGTGGTCTGCTCGACGAACTCGCGGATGGTGGAGCACTGCTCGATCGCCTCGTGCACGATCGCGGTCAGCCGGCCGTCCGCGTCGGCGCCGAGCCGTACGCGCTGGATCGTCGGGGTGCGGTAGCCGGTCACCGCGAACATCTGCTGGCGGGGTACGGCGAGCTTGACCGGGCGGGTGACGTGCTTGGCGGCCAGCGCCGCGAGCACCACGGGGGCAAGGGGCAGCCCCTTGGACCCGAACCCGCCTCCCACGTGGGAGGCGATGACCCTGACGTTCGCCGGCGGCATGGTGAACAGCGCCGCCAGCGTGGCGCGTACCGCCGACGCCCCCTGGGTGGAGTCGTACAAGGTCAGCCCGTCGGCGTCCCACCTGGCGACGGTGGCGTGCGGTTCCATCGGGTTGTTGTGCTCGGCGGGCGTGCTGTAGGTCGCGTCGACCCGGATCGGCGCCGCCTCCATGGCCGCGTCGGGATCGCCGTGCTCGCTGTCGGTGGGGTAGCCGGCGTTGACCTTCTCCGGCCGGTACAGCCCCGGATGGTCGGCGCGCAGCTCGGTGTCGTGCGGTTCGTCCGCGTAGTCGACCGACAGCGACCTGGCCGCCTCCCCCGCCGCCTCCAGGGTCTCGGCCACCGCGACGGCGATGTACTGACCCCGGTAGGCGACCCGCGCGGACTGCAGCACGGACAGCTCGGCGTTGTCGGCGGGCGCCAGCCTGGGCGCGTTGCGGTGCCAGATGATCGCGATCACACCGGGGATGGTGAGCGCCGCCTGGACGTCTATCGAGCGCACCTCGCCGCGGGCTATGGACGCCTGCACGGGCACCGCGTAGGCCAGCTCGTCGGGAGAGTACTCGTAGGCGTAGCGGGCGCGGCCCGTCACCTTCTCCATGCCCTCGACCCTGTCGAGCGCCGTGCCGACGTACGGCCTGGTCGTGGTGGTCATGACGCCAGCTCGCTGAGGACGCGGACGAGGACGTTGCGGGCGAGCGGCACCTTGAAGGCGTTGTCCGGCAGCGGGCGGGCGCCGGCCAGCTCGAGGTCGGCCGCTCTGGTGAACTCCTCGGCGGTGGCGGGCGCGCCGCGCAGCGCCGACTCGGCCAGCGTGGCCCGCCACGGCACGTGGGCGACCCCGCCCAGCGCGATGCGGCAGTCGCGGACGACCCCGTCGGCCAGGTCGAGCGCCACCGCGACCGACACCACGGCGAACGCGAACGACGCCCGGTCGCGCACCTTCCGGTAGCGCGAGCGGGCGGCGTACGGCAACGCGGGCAGCTCGACCGCGGTGATCAGGTCACCTTGTTCCAGCACGGTGTCGCGCTCGGGCTCGTCGCCCGGCAGCCGGTGAAGCCCTGGCATCGGCACGGTACGCGTCCCTTCGACGCCCTCGACGTGCACACTGGCCCCGAGCGCGGCCAGGGCGACGGCCATGTCCGAAGGATGGGTGGCCACGCAGCTGCTGGAGTGCCCGATGATCGCCAGGTTGCGGTGGTCGCCCTCGCGGGCGGGGCAGCCCGAGCCAGGCCGGTGCTTGTTGCACGGCTTGGCGATGTCCTGGAAGTAGGAGCAGCGGGTGCGCTGCAGGAGGTTGCCGCCGACGGTGGCCATGTTGCGGATCTGGCCGGAGGCGCCCGCCAGCACCGCCTGCGCGAGCATCGGGTAGCGGCGGCGCACCACGGGATGGGCGGCGAGGTCGCTGTTGCGCGCCGCCGCGCCGATCATCAGGCCGCCGCCCGAGCTCTCCTCGATGGCGTCGGACGTGGCTCGGGTGACGTCCACCAGCACGGCGGGCGTGGCCACGCCCAGCCGCATCAGATCCACCAGGTTCGTGCCACCGCCGAGGTACACGGCCTCGGGCTGCCTGCTCAGCGCGGCGACCGCCGACCGCGCGTCGGCCGCCCGCTGGTAGTCGAAGGGTTTCACCGTGCCACCTCCCCTATCGCGGCGACGATGTTGACGTAGGCGCCGCAGCGGCACAGGTTCCCGCTCATCCGCTCGCGGATCTCCTCCTCGTCGAGGACGGGCTCGGCGCGCACGTCCTCCGTGACCACGCTCGGCCAGCCCGCGGCGGCCTCGGCCAGCATGCCGACCGCCGAGCACAGCTGCCCGGGCGTGCAGTAGCCGCACTGGAAGGCGTCGTGCGCGATGAAAGCGGCCTGGAGCGGGTGCGGCGTGTCCCCGTCGGCCAGCCCCTCGACCGTGGTGATCTCCCGATCGTCCAGGGTCACCGTGAGCGTCAGGCACGACTTGACGCGCCTGCCGTCCACCAGCACCGTGCACGCGCCGCACTGACCGTGGTCGCAGCCTTTCTTCGCGCCGGTCAGATCGAGGCGTTCCCTGAGCGTGTCCAGCAACGTCTCGCGGGTGTCCACGACCACCGGGTACTCGTCGCCGTTGATCGACAGCAGCATGTCCGTCATGACTGGAACGTCGGGCCCTGAAACAATCACGGGCGCTTCCTACCCGCCCGTCCTCGGCGCGCATCCTGACTCGCCGACGATTTCCACGGAGCGGACCCATTCATGGCCCGCGGGTGAGACAACGCCCTCCGCGAGGCGATCTCGTGGAGGGCGGCGGGCTCAGACGTAGTAGCCCTCGACCGGCAGGCGGGCCTCCTCGAACAGGGCGGGCCCCTCGAGCCGCGCGCCCGCGACGGCGGCGGGCGGCTTGAGGGTGCCGAGTTGCTCGGTCGACAGGGCGAAGACCACCCTGCCCAGCCCCGACCGCTCGATGGCGCCCGCGCACATGCCGCAGGGCTGGCAGCTGGTGTACATCGTGGTGCGCGCGGCGCTCTCGGCATCCAGCTCGCGGCCTGCCCATCGAGCCAGTTTCAGCTCCGGATGCGCGGTGATGTCGGCGTCGGAGAGGCTGCTGTTGCGCTCCTCGACGAGCACCTCGCCGTCCGCTCCGACCAGGAGCGAGCCGAACGGCGGGTTGCCGCCCTCGCGCGCCTCGGCCGCGAGCTCGATGGCCCTGCGCAGGAAGAGTTCGTCGGCGTTCGTCATGGCTGCTCCGTGGATCGGGGTCGGTGGGCGGCGAGCGCGGCGAGGGCCTGCCAGGCCGTCTCGGGGTGGCAGGTCTCACGGGGGTCGCCGTTGAAGGGGTCGAGCACGACGGTGTCGGCGCCGAGGCGGCTCAGTTCGTCGAGGTCGCCGAGGATCTGGTCGATCGTGCCCTCTCCGGCGAGCCTGTCCGCTCCGGTGACCGGCTTCTCGGTGAGCCTCAAAGCGATGCGCGGGACCATGCCGGGGCTGGGCCGTCCCTGCTCGTCGGCGAGGTCCCGCAGCCGCGGCGCCGCCTCGCGCAGCCAGCCGAGGGTGTTGCGCAGGGGGTGCCATGGCTCAGCGAGGCGTATCGCCCTGCGCATGCCCTGGTCGCTGTTGCCGCCGATCCAGATCGGGATCCGGCCGGGGCCGTAGTCCTCCTCGTCGGCCCATGCCGTACGGAGGGTCCGCACGTACTCGTCGGTCAGCGCGCCGCGCCGGTGGAAGTCGACGCCGAGCGCCTCGAACTCCTGCCGCGCCCACCCGATGCCGACGCCCAGGACCAGCCGCCCGCCACTGAGCTGGTTGAGGTTGGCCGCCATGCGGGCGACCAGCAGCGGATGACGGTACGGCATGATCAGCACGGTGGTGCCGAGCCGGATCCTGGGCACCACACCGGCCAGCCAGGACAGCGTGGTGAAGGGCTCGTAGAAGGGCGCGGGGTACTGCTCGGCCACGTCGGGCGTCACCACGAGATGGTCGGACAGCAGCAGCAGGTCGTAGCCGAGCCCCTCCACGTTCTGCGCCCATCGGCGCAGGACGGCGGGGTCGGTCCCTGGCCCGAAGTTAGGTACGTTCACTCCCAGAAGCACCTGACCAGGCTATTGCCGACGTCCGGGACGCCGGAAGTGCGACATACCGGCACAAGGCGGCTCTTGCCGGGAATCTGCCGGTAATCTGGCGCGATGGCCGAGAGTCTCGATAGCACCGACTGGTCGATCCTGGCCGAGCTCCAGCGCGACGGCCGCCTTCCGCTCACCGAACTGGGCCGGCGGGTCAACCTCAGCTCCTCGGCCGCGACGGAGCGGGTCAGACGGCTGGAGGCCGAAGGCGTCATCACCGGTTACCGGGCCGAGGTGGACCTGACGAAGGCGGGCTTCGCCGTCCTGGCGGTGGTGCGGCTGAAGTACCCCGGCAGCCGTCACGAGCCGCTGCACCGGCTGCTCGAAGAGCGCTCAGAGATCCTGGAGTGCCTGCGCGTCACCGGCGAGGACTGCTACACGCTCAAGATCGCCGCCACCACCATGAGACATCTGGAGCGGCTCGTGGACGAGCTGGCGCAGTTCGGCAGCACCACCACCAGCATCGTCTACAACCAGACCCTGCCCTACCGAGGCCCCCAGCGGGTCACCCCCGCATGACCAGGTCACGCGTTCCGCGACGGCGAACCGGGGCCGGGCTCGGTGCGCCCGGCCCCTGGCAACCGGGCTACGCCCCTGGGCTCACCGCCTTCAGCCCCAGGCTCAGGCGGTTCCTGTCCGACGCGCCGTGAGCGTGGCGCCGGGCGGCACGCGCCGGGTGAGCCCGCAGGCCGTCCAGGTGTAGGTGAGGTGCTCCGACAGGTTGGTGAGCGTGGTCGTATCGCCCTCGTGGCGGACCGCCACGCTGCCGCCGCCGACCGGGATGCCTGAGACGGCCAGCCAGTCGACGCCGGCGGGCAGTGAGGGCTCCGTGGCGATCGCGCCGCCGTGCGGCCGCACCCCCAGCAGGCCCTCGACCACCTGGCTGACCAGCGTGAACGACACCTCCGGATAGTCGCCGTTGCGCCCGCCCGCCACGTGCTCGCCTTCGCGGGAGGCGTAGATCTCCCTCATCCACCGCCAGGCCGCCTCCGGTCTGCCGTGCCGGAAGAACGTGTCGGGCAGGTACGTCCACGCCTCCACGTTGTGCGGCCTGCCGGGACCGCCGGTCTGGGCGTCGATGTGGTCCAGCAGGTCGTCGTCGGCGGTGAGCCGCTTCAGCGCGGGGAACCAGCTGCTCTCCATGCCCCAGCCCGTGACGGGCGTGCCGTCCCGGGTGAAGCCGCGCACGCCCTTCCACTCGGACGCGTAGTGGCGGCGCAGGTCGAGAGCTCGCCGCTCGTAGTCGTCGCCGTCCAGGCCGCGAGCCCTGGACAGCTCGGCCATCGCCAGGAAGGCGGCGTACCGCGCGGCGACGCCGTCACCGGCCACCGCCAGAGGCTCGCCGTCCTGCTCGTTGTAGGTGGCGGTGCCGTCGAAGATGCCCGCCCCCATGGCGGTCGGGGGCAGCTCGACGGCCCGCCGGTAGTAGTCCCACAGCACGGGGTCGTCGACGTAGGCGCGGTCGCCGGTCCACCGGTAGGCGACGGCGCCGGCCTCCACCAGCTCGTACACCGCGGGCGCCTCCCTGACGAACGCGCCGGGACCGCGGTAGTCGATCGCCAGGTAGGAGCCGTCGAAGTTGAACGCCCACACGGGGCGGTGACCGTGTTCCTCGGTGGCGGAGGCGGCGAAGCAGCGCAGCATCGCCAGGTTGGCCTCGTCGAGGCCGAGCAGGTGGGCGCCGGGGAGCTGGTGGACGAAGTCGCGCAGGTAGAAGCCGCTGCGGTGCGCGTACCCCGCCCAGTACGAGGGCAGGTAGACGCCCTCGCCCGTGCCGGACGGCTGCCGCTCGTCGACGTCGAGAGGGCCGCGCGACCCTGCGGGGTGCGCCCAGCGCAGCGCCCTGTCGCACGCCCACTCGAACATCGCCACCAGCTCCTCGTTGGAGGAGTCGATACGCATGAGAACCTTCCGATCAGGGGCCGAGACTCGGGCGGACCACCAGCTCGCCTGGGAGCAGGAGGCCGGCCTGGGGGGTGACGCCGTCCTCGACGATCTGCAGCAGCCTGCTGACCAGCGCCTCGGCGATACGGCGGAGCGGCAGCCGTACGGTGGTCAGGGCGGGTTGCAGGAACGCGGTGACGGGCAGGTCGTCGAAGGCGACCAGGGCCAGGTCGGCGCCGATCTCCACGCCCTCGGCCCTGGCGGCGGCGTAGACGCCGAGGGCGAGCCAGTCGCCCCCGGCCACGATCGCGGTCGGGCGGGCGCGGCCCGCGAGCAGCTCACGGGTGGCCGCGACGATCTCGCCGGGGTCGTCGCCCGGCACGGAGAACTCCTGCCCCGCCATGCCATGGCGGCGCACACCCGCGAGGAACCCGTCGCGCCGGTCGTCCATCCACGGCTGCCCGGAGGAGGAGCCGAGGAAGGCCACCTTGCGGTGCCCTCTGGCCGCCAGCAGGCCTACCAGCTCGATCACCGCCTGGACGCTGTCGATGTCCACCCACGACTGCGGGTGCCCAGGCTCGGTGCGGCCGAAGGCGGCGAAGGGGAAGCCCTCCGCGGCCAGATGGGCCACACGGGGGTCGTCACGCAGTATGTCGGACAGCAGGAAGCCGTCCACCGTGCGCCCGGCGATCAGCTCGTCGAGCGCCTGCTCCTGGCTCTGCCCAGGGCGCGGCCTCACCAGCAGGATCCGGTAGCCGGCCTCGCCCGCCGCGGACACGACCGCCTCGAGGAAACCGCCCATCAGCGGGTTGGGGTTGGCCGGATCGTCCACCGGCGTCGGGTAGGCGATGATCCGCCTGGTACCGGACTTCAGGGCGCGCGCCGACTGGTCGGGCCGGTAGCCGAGCTCCTCGATCAGCGCCGTCACCCGCTCCAGCGTCTCGGCCCTCAGCCGGTGCGGGGCGTTGAGCGCGTTGGAGATCGTCTGACGTGACACGCCGGCCGCGCGCGCGACGTCCTCGATGGTGACCCCGCGCTCGCGTGGCCGACGTGTCGTCACCTAGTCTCTCCTCAGCTTGAGCAGGCCGCCCATGGGCACCTCGACCAGGCACGCTCCCGCGTCGAACCGCAACCTGTCGGCCCTGACGAGCGACCCTCCGCAGTCGAAGACCTCGGCTCGCGCCTCGCCCTCGCCGTAGAGGACCACGCGGGGGTCGGGGTCGGCGTTGGCGACGAGCACCTCGCCCGTGCCCGGAACGTCCACGGCGAGGGGAGCGTAACGGGCGATGATCGTGGTCTCCCCATCGTAGGCCCGCACGAGCGGGTAGCCGTGTTCAGGCTGCGCCGGCTCCAGCACGCCCAGCTGCAGCGCGTCGAGGTGGCGGCGGAAGATCCCCAGCCAGAACCCGACGGCGGCGAGCTGGTCGGGCCGCTGCGCCGCCAGGTCGACCGACAGCTGCGGCACCGAGAACAGCGCGTTGATCAGGTGCACCGCCACCTGCTCGGCGGGCTCGTCCGGGTGCCAGAGGATCATGTCCGAGTGCACGGCGACCGGGCCGGCGGTCAGCCGCAGGTCGATCGTGCGCTGCCGGTTCTCCTGCGGGCTGAGCGGGCAGTCGGTCGCCCGCACCATGTTCGCGTACGGCCACAGCCCGGGGCTCGTGTACGGCTGGCGGTGCTCGATCAGCACCTCCGGCCTGGTACGGCGCAGCCGTGCGTCGAGGTCGTGCAGCAGCCGCCGCACCCCCTCGTCGACCTCCGCGCAGTCGGCGCCGTCGGCGGGCGCGGGGTCGCCGCCGGGCGTGGCGAACCGGTCCACGAAGTCGATCTTCAGGCCGTCCATGCCCCAGAGCTCGACCGCCTGGGCGAGCCTGCCGACGAGGAACTCGCGCACCTCGGGGTGGCGCGGGTCGAGCACCGCCGCGTCCATGTGGTCGAGGTAGCGCAGGAACCTGCCCTCGAAGCGCTCGAAGGCCGCGTTGTGCTTGCCGACGAACGGCAGCGCGTACCACAGCAGGTAGGCCATGCCGTTGCTCTGGACCCTGCGCACGTGGCTCGCGATGTCGGGGAACGCCTCCTTGTTGGGTTCCCAGTCGCCGCAGAAGGCGTAGCCGCGGGCCCGGTCGGCGGTCTGCCAGCCGTCGTCCACGATGATCGTCTCGCAGCCGAGCCCCTTCGACAGCCTCGCCTGCAGCTCCACCGCCTCCTCGGTGACCTCCTGGTGCATGCTGTACCAGGTGGAGTAGACCGGCAGCCTGGCCTGACGCGGCGTCGGCGGCAGGTGGCGGCCCTGCTGCCACCACTCCGCCACGCCGGCCAGGGCCGCGGAGTACAGCCGGTCCGACAGGTCGATCCTGACGCGCAGCCCGTCGCCCTGCAGGGTGAAGACGAACTCGCCGGTCTCCTCGATCAGCCCACCGGTGAAGCTCACCGGCGCCACCGACTCCGCCAGCGCCGCCGTGCACACGTTGGCGCCCGCCGTACCGACCAGGCTCACCACCGGCGCGCCCATGGTCAGCCTGGCCGACATCGGCGCGTTCCAGATCGGCGGCACCCAGCGGGTGCCGCTGCCCGGCGTCCAGAAGGCGGCGGTGTTCACGCACGGCACCTTCCACTGCACCCCCGTCGCCTCGGGGGCGTCGATCAGCCAGACGCCCTCGGCGACCGGCGTCACCGTGACGCCGGTGGTCCCCGCGACCGCCACCTCGACCCCGCCCGCGTGGACCACGGTCGTCTCGCCGAGCGCGTGCGGCTCCCAGATCTGCATGTCTATCCCTTCGTGGCACCGGCCAGCAGGCCGGAGATGAACTGTCGCTGGAGAACGAGGAAGAGGATCATCATGGGCAGCGAGGAGATCGCCGTGCCCACCATGACCTGGCCGAAGTCGGTCCTGGCCAGCCCCTGCAGGGTGGCCAGCGCGACGGGCAGGGTGTACATCTCGGGCGTGCGCAGCGCGATCAGCGGCCACAGGAAGTCGTTCCACGCGCCGAGGAAGAGAAAGACCGCCAGCGCCGCCAGCACGGGCCGCATCACCGGGACCACCACCCGCCACAGCACCCGCAGCTCACCCGCGCCGTCCACCCGCGCCGCGTCCAGCAGCTCGTCGGGTATGGCCAGCAGCGACTGCCGCATCAGGAAGATGCCGAACGGCACCGACAGGCTCGGCAGGATCAGCGCCGGATAGCTGTCGATCAGCCCGAGGTCGTTCATCATCTCGAAGATCGGGATGATGGTCACGCCGCCGGGGATGACGAGCGTCGACAGCAGCAGCACGAAGAACAGGTTGCGGCCCTTGAAGGAGAACTTGGCGAAGGCGTAGCCCGCCAGCAGCGACACCACGATCGCCCCCGCGGTCTGCACGACCGCGACGTACAGCGTGTTGCCCAGCACCCGCATGAGACCGATCGACTCCTCCAGCTGGGCCGTGTTCGCGGCAAGCTGGTCGCCGGGGTAGAACTTCGGCGGCCAGGAGAAGATGTCGGCCGTGCTGTGCGTGGCGGCCATGGCCAGCCAGTAGAACGGGCCGACACACAGCCCGAACACCACGGCCAGCGTGAAAGTGAGCGTCCAGCCCTTCATTTCTTCTGCAACCTCATCTGTGCGATGCCGAACACGGCCACGATCAACGTCAGGGCGTAGGCGATCGCCGCCGCGTAACCGAAGTCGAAGTAGCGGAAGCCGTTCTGGTACAGGTAGAGCGAGATCGTCAGCGTGGAGTTGTCAGGGCCGCCGCCGGTCAGCACGAACGGCTCGTCGAACAGCTGCAGCGTCCCGATCGTCGACAGCACCACCGTCAGCGCCAGGATCGGCCGCAGCTGGGGCACCGTGATCGACCAGAACCTGCGGGCCGCGCCCGCGCCGTCCACCATCGCCGCCTCGTACAGCTCCTTGGGGATGCTCTGGAGGCCGGCCAGGTAGATGACCGCGTTGTAGCCGGTGTAGTGCCAGGTCAGCGCGATGACGATGGAGATGCGGGCCCAGAACGGGCTGCCCAGCCAGTCGATCGGCGTCACGCCGAAGAAGCCGAGCAGCCAGTTGAGCAGGCCAGCGTCCTTGCGCAGGATCACCGAGAACATCACGCCGTAGGCGACCAGACCCGTCAGGCTCGGCATGAACACCCCGAGCCGCCACAGGCCGCGCAGCCGTACGAGGGGGGAGTTGAGCCCGAGCGCCAGCAGCAGCGCGAACAGCAGCATGATCGGCACCTGGACGACCAGGATCAGTCCGGTGTTCCAGAGGGAGGTCCAGAACAGCGGGTCGTTCACCAGCCGGACGTAGTTGTCGAGCCCGACGAAGCTGCGGGCCCCGCCCGCGCCGGTGGTCAGGCTGATGTACATCGCGGCGAGGATCGGATAGGCCTTGAAGACCAGGAAGCCGAGCAGCGCGGGCATGATCAGCAGGTAGGGGATGTTCCGCCTGGTCACGTACGACCGCCTGGTCCGCGCCCGCTCCCGCGGCCTGGACAGCGTGAGCGTCATCCGGCGAGCTTCCTGTTCGTCTGCTGGGCCAGCAGCGTGGCGGCCTCGGTCAGCGCGGCGGCCGGGTCGGCGCCCTTGAGCAGCACCTTCGTCTGCGCGTCACTGGCGATCTTCAGCGCCCTCGCGTAGTCGCCCGAGTAGTAGGTCGCGTCGGCGCCCTCGGTGAGCGCGTCGACGAACGTCTTGAGGGCGGGCTGGTCGCCGAAGTACGGCTGGGGCTCGGTGAACCTCGGGTCGGCGTAGGCCGCGGTCAACGCGGGGAAGACGCCGCCCTCCTTGAAGACCTTGTTGATCACTTCGGGCTTGGTCAGCGCGTACTCGACGAACTTGTACGCCTCCTTCTGGTGCGGGCTGGTGCCCGACACCGCCAGGTGCGTGGAGTTGACGATCGCGGTGCGCTTGCCGCCGGGCGTCACGGCGGGCGGCTGCATCACGCGCCACAGGCCCTTCTGCTCCGGGCGCATGTCGGGGATGTAGCTGACCGCCCACGCCGCCCACGGCAGCACGGCCAGCTTGCCGCTGCTGATGAGCTGCTTGGCCGTGCCCTCGCCGGAGGTGTCGGCGACGATGCCCGCGTCGTTCATCTTCTTGAGCAGCGTCATGGCCTGGACGGCGGGCGCCGAGCTCAGCGTCACCTCGCCCTGCCCGTTGAAGTAGAACGCGCCCTGCTGCTGGAGCAGCGACTGGTAGAGGTCCATGTCGACGCTGCCCGCCGCGGGCTTGTTCAGGCCGACGAGGAAGGCGCCGGTCTTCTCCTTGAGCTTCTTGCCGGCCTCGATCGCCTCGTCCCAGGTGGTGATCTTCTCCATGTCGACGCCCGCCTTGTCGAACAGGTCCTTGCGGTAGAAGAAGCCGACCGGGTTGACCTCCCACGGCATCGCGTAGACGCCGCCGTCCTTGCCCGTCACGGTCGGCCACAGGCCCTTGGCGAAGGCGTCCTTGTGCGAGTCGGCGCCCAGCTTGCGCAGGTCGGCCAGGCCGCCGGGGAACTTGTCCATGTAGCCGGGCAGGTAGTCGATGCCGATGTGCAGCACGTCGCCCAGGCCCTTGCCACCCGCGGCCATGCCGATGGTGATCTTGTCCCAGATGGCGGGGTTGCCGACGGCCTGGACGGTGACCTTGATGTTCGGGTTGGCCTTCTCGAAGTCCTTCGCGACGGCGGCCAGGCCGTCGGAGGCGGGCTTCCACGACCAGACAGTGATCTTGACGGGGCCTGCCTGCCCGGGTTCCTCGGCGGCACCGCAGGCTGCGGTGAGCGCACCGGTGAGGAGGACGGCGAGGGCCGCGCGACGGTCGATCATTTCGTTCCTTTCGGGGGGTCAGGGCCTGCGTGCGGTACGCAGTCCCTCGGCCAGGCGATCCACGGCCTGGCTCGGGGTGGTGGCGTGGGGGGACAGCCGGATCCAGCGGCCGCGCAGCGTGGTGGTGAGCCCCGCTCTTGTGAGGGCGGCGTGGACGTCCTCCGGGTCGTTTCCTGGGAGGCGGAGGCAGGCGATGCCGCCGCGCTCGCCGGGAGGAAGACCGTCGTGCGGGATCTCCGCGCCGGCGGCTCTGGCGGTGTCGAGGAGGGCGCCGAGGGTGTCGGCGACTCTGGTGGCGATGGCCTGGACACCCACGGCGCCGACGAGATCGAGGGCGGCGCCGAGTGCGGAGACGGCCGGGTAGTCGGGGTTGGTCAAGGTGTGCGCGGCCGCCCCCGGCAGTGGCTCGCGGGGGTGACCCTCCGATGCCAGCGGGTCGTGGACGCCTGACCAGCCGCCGAGGCCCGGCGAGAGGTGGTGGGCGACACGGTCGCGGACCACGAGGAGGGCCGCGCCCCACCCCGCCCTGAGCCACTTCTGGCCACCGGAGGCGAGCACGTCGGCCGCCTCGACCTCCAGCGGGACCGCGCCGAGGCCCTGGATCGCGTCCACGATCAGGACCCGGTCCGGTCCGAGGAGCTCCTTGAGCGCGCCCAGTGGCGCCCTGTGGCCGGTCAGCGCGTCCACCGCGCTCACCGTGAGCGCCCTGACGTCGGGGGTCAGGTGCGCGGCCACGACCTCGGGGGTCACCCGAGGAGCGTCGATCCACCGCACCCTTGGGCCTCCGCGATCCTGGAACCGCAGCCACGGGTAGACGTTCGAGGGGAACTCGCCGCGCCGCACCAGCACCACCCCCTCGTCCGTGGCGCCGCGGCCGAGGGCGGCGGCGGCCGCGAACAGGGCGTGGCTGGTGGAGGTGGCGAAGGTGACCTCGTGCCGCGCGGCCCGCAGGAACAGGGCCGCGCCCGCGCGGACCTCCTCGGCCCGCGCCGCCAGCACGTCCACCGCCTGCTCGCCCATGCTCAGCCGCGTCGCCTCGACGAGCGTCTTGGCCACGTCGTGCGAGATGGGGCCCACCCTGGCGAAGTCCAGATAGCCGGGGAGGTCATCGAATCGCTGCAGGTAGCGCACGAGTTGAACGTTCATATCAACAGGGCGCTGCATGGGACTCCAGACCAGAGAGGGGGGATATGAACGTTCAATATAGGGCAGACCGGGCGCGCCGGGAAGACCCCGGGCGCGCCCGTTCGTGCGGATCAGTATTCGGTGGTCAGCGTGACGCCGCCGAAGTCGGTCACGCCGTACAGGCTGACGTAGTTCCAGCTGTTCGGCTGGACATCGGCCACCAGGCTCTCCGCGGTGCCAGGACCCGTGGACCGGGTGTCATGGGAGGTGACGGTCGCCCATCCCGCCCTCCTGACGTACAGGTCGGCGTTGCCCGTGCCGCCGGAGGAGGTGACCTTGAGCCTGGTCACGCCCGGCGGGATCCACAGGTAGAAGTAGGCATGGTTCCGGTTGGTGTGCCCGATCCCGGTGCGCCTGCAGTCCTCGCCCATGAGGCGCGGGTCATCGCCGGGGCAGTCGGGAAGGGCGGGCGGCTCGGCGCAGGCGCCCGCCGCGCACGCGGTCAGCCAGGTCCGCCAGTCGGCCTCGTGGTCGAGTGAGCGCAGCAGGCCGCCCGCGGCGCTCCAGTCTCCCGTCCTGTAGTGGCCGAGCAGCGTGGCGACCTCGGCACGCTGACGCTCGAACATGTACCGGACGGCGAGATAGCCCCAGACGTAGATGCGGTTCTGGCCCTGGCCGTAGGCGGTGTCGAAGAGTTCGCGCAGCGTGTGGCTGTGCTTGGCGGCCTCCGTGTGGGCGGTGGTGTTGGGCAGGCCGCGGTAGGACCACGAGACGTACTCGGCCAGGCCCTCGCTCCACCACACGACGGGCGTGGTCGGGGAGCCGAAGTTTCCGTACAGGTCGAAGCGGCCGTCGAGGTAGTGCGTGTACTCGTGGTTGAGATTCCACACCGCGAAGTCGGGCCGCTCCCACGTCGCCTCGTAGGCGATGAAGCGCGCCTGGTTGCCCGCCGCGGCGGGGTCGCCTTCCAGGTACATGCCGCCGTTGTTGGTGTCGATGCCGTAGATCGGGCCCGCGTAGGTCCGGTAGTCGGCGCTGGAGTCGAAGACGACCACCTCCAGCGTGGCGTTGCCGTCCTCGGCGACGGGCCTGCCGCCGGAGGCGACCAGGCCGTGGAAGAAGGCGTCCTGGTTCGCCAGGCTCGCGCAGGTGGTCGCGAACTGCGCCGCGGTCATGTCCTGGGCCAGGATGCGCAGGGCCGGGCCACAGGTATGGGTCAACGGCAGGGCTACGGCCTTCAGCCTGACCGGCAGGTCGCACACGTCGTAGTACGCGCAGTCGGCGGGGACGCTGTCGAAGGTCACGTCCGCGATGCCGATCCAGAGCGGAGCGGTCCTGCCGGTGATCGAGAACTCCTCCAACATGGCCTTCACCATGGGTTTGACGGTTGGGACCAGTTCGGCGTGGCTCAGGAACCTGGCCAGCTCCCGCCCGGCGTTGACGGTCATGAACGCGGAGTCGGTGCCGAGCAGATCAAGATGGTTCTCGGCGAAGGCCTTCAGGGAGTGGAGCAGGCCGTGGTCGGCGGCGACGGCGGCGACGAAGTCGGGCCTCCAGTGGCCGCGGAAGATCGTGTTGAAGGCCTCGTAGACGGCGTTGCGCATCCACCACGAGGCGTTGTGGGCGCTGTCGTAGGAGTCGAGCAGGCGCTTCATGACCGGGATGTAGCGGGCGTTCTCTCCGGAGCTCGCGGTCAGGATGACCGCCTCGGTGAGCACCTCTCCGTTGGCGTCGGAGACCGTCCTGGAGGCGGGCGCGGCGAAGAACGCGTCGAGCCCCGCCCGCACCGCCACCTGCAGGCTCTCGGTGTACGGCCCGACCGCGTCCCGGTTGTACCACTGCACGTAGTAGCCGGCGCGCAGGTAGAGCAGGAGCTGTTCCACAGAGGTGGAGTTGTCGCCGGGATAGGAGGGGGCTGCGCTCCGGAGGGCGTTCGCCACGGTGATCATCTGCGCTTCGCGGAAGGCGCCACGGGCGTCGTCGCCGGTCAGCGCGAACAGCGTGTTGACGCACGAGACCTGCGCCGCCTTGATCGCGGCCACGAGCGCGTCGCCCGTCCTGGTGGTGAAGACGGTGACGTCGCAGGCCGCCGCCTTGGCGGAGCGGGCGGAGGGACGCGGGCGGGTCGGCTGCGCGGCGGGGTCGTCGTAGTCGCGCCTGCTCTCCTTGCGGGGCTCGGCGAGCGGCGGCAGCTCGGTGGCGGGCAGCGGCTCGGCCTGCCGGTGAGGGGTGGCGGCCGAGGCGTCCCCGGCGGGCGGCGGCTCGGCGCCCGCCGGGGACGCCACCCCTGGTGTCGTCGCGGCGGCCTCCGCGCGCCCGGCGAGCGCGGGGCCTTCGGCGCGCCCGGCGACCGCAGGGGCTTCGGCGTGCGCGGCGGCTGCGGAGTCTTCGGCGCGCCGGGCGGCCCCGGAGGCTTCGGCGTGCGCGGCGACCGCGGAGGGCGGGGCCGCCGCGGATAACTCGAGGGAGTCGGCGTGGGAGGCGGGGGCGAGGCCGCCCGCTCCCAGGCCGAGCGTCAGGGCGACCACGGCCGCCTTCAGCATGGATTGCGCGATTCTCATCGCCACTCCTGGGGGGATGGAGCGCGGTAGGGCCAGGCCCCCGAACATCCGGCCGGCCGCGATGGGCTACGTGATGCGTAACATGTCACACCGTTCAGGTGGAATCAAGACCGAATTTTATGAACGTTCATAGTGCACTGCCCTCATGCCGTCACGGGGGTGTCGAGGAGGAGGTATCAGGATGTGCCCGGGGCCACCAGGCCGGATTCGTAGGCGAGGACGACGAGCTGAGCGCGGTCGCGGGCGTGGAGCTTGGCCATGGCTCGGTTGATGTGGGTTTTCGCGGTCATCGGGCTGATCACCATGCGGTCCGCGATCTGGTCGTTGGACAGGCCGTGCGCGACCAGGGCGACGGCCTCGCGTTCGCGGCTGGTCAGGTCTTTCAGCCCCGTGCCGGCGCCGGTGATGAGCGGCTGGTTGATGTACCTGTTGATGAGCTTGCGGGTGATCGACGGGGCGAGCAGCGCGTCACCGCGCGCGGCGACGCGCACGGCGTGAAGGAGGTCTTCGGGCACGATGTCCTTGACGAGGAATCCGGCCGCGCCGGCGCGCAGCGCGTGGAAGACGTATTCGTCGAAGCCGTAGTTGGTCAGGATGACGACGTGCACCCCGGCCAGGGCCGGGTCGGCGGCGATGCGCCGGGTCGCCTCGATGCCGTCGGCGACCGGCATCTGGATGTCGATGAGAGCGACGTCGGGCAGATGCTCCCTCGCCAGAGCCCACCCCTCCACACCGTCGCCGGCCTCGGCCACCACCTCGATGTCGTCTTCCAGGTCGAGGAGCGCGCGAAATCCGCTGCGGATGAGTGGCTGGTCGTCCACCAGCAGGACACGGATCATGACGTCCGGCCCACAGGCAGTTCGGCCTGGACGGTGAAACCGCCCTCGCTGCGCGGCTCGGCGCTCAGTCGACCGCCGAGTGCCGTGACTCGTTCGCGCATCCCGAGCAGCCCGACGCCGGGCACAGGGGCGGCGTCCGGTGTGGCCCTGCCGTCGTCATCGATGCGTATCGCGAGGCCGTCCGGACGGCAGTCGATCCGGACCGACGCGGAAGCGGCGGCCGCATGCCGGGCGATGTTGGTGAGCGACTCCTGCACGATCCGGTAGACGGTCCTGCTCACCGCGGCCGGCACGTCATGTCGTTGCCCTTCGATCGTCAGCGTCGCGTCCAAACCGATGCTGCGGGCCCGTTCCACCAGCTCAGGGACGTCGTCGAGCCCACGCGGCGGGGTCGTGTCGTCATCGCGCAGCGCCTGCAGGGTCGCGCGCAGTTCCCGCGCCGCCTCACGTCCGGCCTCCTGGATCGCCAGCAGGGACTCAGGCACCTGTTCACCACGCCTGCGGGCCACGTGGACGGCGACTTCGGCCTGCACCTTGATGATCGAGATCTGGTGGGTGAGCGAATCGTGCAGCTCCCGCGCGATGTGCAGCCGCTCCTCGTCGGCGCGGTGCTGCGCGATCTCCTCCCTGGTGCGCTCGGCTTCCTCCGCCCGCCGCTCGGCCTGCCGCACCGCTTCACCCGCGGCACCGGCCGCGACCAGCCAGGCCAGCTCCAGCGCGCCTCGGGCCTGCGCGAACGCCTCACCCGTGTCGTGCAGGCCCGAGGCCAGGGCCGCGAGAGGGAGGAGGGCCAGCACGGTCACGCTCGCCGCCACCGTGATCATGCGGTGTCCCGCCCGCACGGCGGCGTACACCGCGAACAGGTAGGCGACGGCAGGCACGTCGAAACCGGCCGCGTGATGACCCACCGCGCACAGCCCGGTGACGGCCAGGACGAGAACCGGGGCCCGGCGGCGCGCGACCAGCGCCAGGCCGCCAGCCGCCAGCAGCGCGTAGCCGAACAGGTCGAGGGTCGTGGCGGAGTGCTGCCCGGACAGCCCGGTGACCAGCAGCGCCGCCGCCACGCAGATGGCGATCGTCCAGTCTGTGACCCAGACCCTGACACCGGACCGTCCTATGCGCATGCGCGCACTGTAGCGGGACGTCCGCGCGGGTGACTCCTGCGCGCGGATGATCGGCCGGCTACCGCACACGCGGTACTTTCGCGGCTCCTGCGGCGTCCGCGGTAGCCGGCTGCGGCATCGGCGTCAGCGCACATCGCCTGCGTCCGCTGGACGACCGGCGGGCGGTCCTGCGGACATGATCAGACGACGCCCAGTCGTAGGAGAGGAAGCACCTCATGCCAGTTCGATTCTTGCTCGTCGTGGCCGGAGCCGCCCTGATCGGTGGTTTCGGGCTCGCCGCACCGGCGGCCGCGCACGTCTTGGTCCAGGCGGACCCCGCCGGCGCTTACACCATGACCTCCGGGCGCCTCTGGTCCCTGGTGGCCGCGCTGCTGGGGCTGGCCGGCGCGGTCATCGGCGGGCTGGCTCTGGCCCGCCCCGCCAGCCGTATCGGCACCGGCACCGGGCGAGGCGGGGCCATGATGGCGCTGGTGGCGGGGCTGGCCGGCGCGGTCGTCGGCGGGCTGGTCGTCGCCGCAGCCGAGGGTGGTCCCGGCACCGGCTACGGAATAGTCGGGGGCTACCTGGCCCTGGCGGTAGGGGTGATCGCCATGGCTCTCGGCGGGCTGGCTCTGACCCGCGCCCGCCGCACCGGCTGACCCGGATGCGGGCTGACCACAAGGGGGCGGTCTCGAACGGCTCGGCGGCGCCCCGGCAGGGCAGCCGGGCTCCCCCACCGCTCGGGTCGAGGTCACCGGGTGGCAGCCGACCTGGAGAGGGCGGGTCGTCTGAGCATCAGGGCAGCGCGAACCGCTCGCGGTAGGCCGAGGGGCTGAGGCCGGTCCGGCGGCGCAGCTGCGTCCGCAGGTTGGCGGTGGTGCCGAGTCCGGTGGCCCTGGCGACCACGTCCAGCCTGGGCTCGCCGCGTTCGATGAGCCTGCAGGCCAGCGCGACGCGCTCGCTCGTGAGCCAGGCGAGCGGGGTGGTGCCGACCTCCGTCTGGAAGCGCCGGTGCAGGGTCGCGGGGCTGACGGCGGCGCGGGCGGCCAGGTCGGCGACGGTCAACGGGCGGTCCAGGCGCTCCTGGGCCCAGGCCAGCACCGGCGCCATCGAGGTGTTCCTGATCTCGGGCACGGGCCGTTCGACGAACTGGCGCTGACCGCCGTCGCGGTGCACGGCGAACACCAGGCGGCGGCTCACCGCGTTCGCGACCTCGGCGCCGTGGTCGCGGCGGATGAGATGCAGGCCGAGGTCGAGAGCCGCGGCGCTGCCCGCGGCGGTCAGCACGTCTCCGTCGTCCACGAACAGCACGTCGGGCTGGAGCCGTACGGACGGGAAGCTGATGCGGAACAGCTCCGCCCAGCGCCAGTGGGTGGTCGCCCTGCGGCCGTCGAGCACGCCCGCCGCGGCCAGGGTGAACGCGCCGGTGCAGAAGCTGACCAGGCGGGCGCCGCGGCCGGCGGCGCGTCTGATGGCCTCCAGCACCGCAGGGGCGGGCGGCGTCTCCGGATCGGGCCTGTTGGGCGCGATGACGGTGTCCGCGTGCTCCACCGCCTCCAGGCCCGCGATGCCCGACATCCTGAACATCCCCTCGTGCATGACGACCTCGCCGGGGGCGCAGAGCGTGAAGTCGTACCACGGCCTGCCCAGCTCGGGACGGCGCAGGCCGAACAGCTCGGTGGCCACCCCCAGCTCGAAGGGGTTCGAGCCGTCGTCGACGATCATCACGACCCGATGCGAGGATTCTTGCGGCATGTGCGATTCCTAGCACTCACTGCCCCGCCAGGCCAACCGCCAGAGTGTCGGCATGAGCAACCAACCGATCGACCTGCAGGCCGCGCTGGCCTCCTTCACCGCACTCTGGAGCCCGCGGATCGTCGCACGGGTGAACGACTACGACGTCAGGATCGCCAAGGTCGAGGGCGAGCACCTCTGGCACGCCCACGACGACACCGACGAGTTCTTCCTGGTGCTGGACGGCGAGCTGGCCATCGCGCTGCGCGACGACGACTCGAGAACGGAACGGACCGTCACCCTGCCCAAGGGCGCCGTCTTCGTCGTCCCGCGCGGGATCGAGCACAAGCCGTCCTCGCCCGCGGGGGCCTCGATCCTGATGTTCGAGCCGACCGGCACCCTGAGCGTGGGCGATCGCCACGAGGCCGTGCCCTCCCACGTCGACGCCACCACCGGCCATGCCCTCACCGGATCCGCCCCTGCCAGGTGAGGACCTCTCCGAAGGGCGACCGGCGAAGGCATCCCCCGCGACGGCGGCCCGGTCCGCGAGCCGAGCCACTGTCGCGGGGAAGCGCGGCAGCAATCAGCCGAGCGGGACGCCCACGCGGAGGTCGTCGAAGTCGACGGCGGCCCGGCCCGTGACCGACTGCACCGATCCTGGTCCAGTGATCGGCTTCGGGTAGGTGACGGTGACCCGCGGCGTCGCCTCCCCGCCGACGAAGGCCTTGATCTCGGTGTCCCGCAGTTCGACCCGGAGCGTCGTCGGTATGCGTGGCCGCCAGGCGACCCGGCGGCCCGCGATGCGCGCGCGGCCGTCCCCAGGACGGCTCGGCGGCCACGGGCGCCCGGCCCGGGGCGTTGCTACGCGTGCCCGTCCCCCACGGGGAGCGAGGTCGCTCGAACCACGAGCTGCGGGTCGAAACGACCCCGCGTGTCCTCTTCGCCTTCGATGCCGAGCAGGATCCGGACCGCGCTGGCGCCGAGCGCCGCGGAGGGGTGCCGGATGGACGTGAGCGGCACGATCGCGAAGTCGGCGAACTCTATGTCGTCGTAGCCGACGAGCGAGAGATCCTCCGGCACCCGGACCCCCGCCACGATGAGGCCGTGCAGGAGCCCGAGCGCGAGCAGGTCGTTGCCCGCCAGGATTCCGTCGGGGAGGCCGGACCTCGGGCGCTCGAGCAGCGTCCGCGCGACCGTCTCGCCGACCTTCGCGGTCTGGACCTGCACGCGGACGACCTCGAGCGAGGCCGGTGCCATGGACTCGGCGACCGCTCGCCTGGCCCCTGCCAGGCGCAGGTCGATGTGGGGGTGCGTGCCGCCCACGAACAGCAGGCGCCGCCTGCCCTGGGCGAGCAGGTGGGAGGCGGCGAGGTAGCCGCCCCGCTCGTTGTCGCCCGAGATGGCCGGATAGCTGTGGCGGGCCCGGGGCGATGCCGACCAGGACGAACGGTGTCCCCCGCCTGCTCAGCCCGAGCAACTCCGCGGGAACGTCGCCCACCGGAGCGGCCACGACGCCGCTCACCTGCTGGGACTCGAAGAAGTTGATGTAGGCGCGCTCGCGCTCGGGGCTCTCGTCGCTGTTGGCGACCAGGATGAAGCGGCCGTGCGCGGCGGCCTCCGCCTCCGCGCCCGCCGCGATCTCCGCGTAGACGGGGTTGCCCGCGCTGGAGACGAGCAGCCCGAGCGCGAGGCTGTGGCCGACGCGCAGCCGCCGCGCCGCGTCGTTGCCGACGTTCGTCAGATACCTCGTCTGCGCGGCCTTCGGG
>NZ_BAAAXC010000004.1:0-289020 GCF_039535395.1 Nonomuraea roseola | reverse complement strand
CGAGGCCACAGGTGCGGTGACCATGGGGGCCGCGCGGGCCGTGGTGAGTACTGAGGCCACGGGGGTGGTCCAGTCCGCTTCCCTGGACGGCGAGCAGTGCCCGCGCTCTCGTCGCGGACGGGCGGACGCACGAGAGGCGAGACCGACTGGTGGCCGCCCTCTGATCCAGGGAGCTTCGGGTGCCCTGGCGTCCGAGGTGAGCAGTCCGCCAACGCCGCTGCCGTCGGGGGAGCTTGTGGTTCGGAAAGCTCGGGAGACGCGGGCGGGCGCAGAGCCGGTCGGCCAAGAGTCTCTGGGCCGAGTGGCGCACGTGCACGTGTGAGCCGGCGGGTCCATAGTGTCGATCAGAACAACGGCGGGTAGCGGGGCCGCTGTCGCCTCTCGCCGCGAGTCGCGGGCCGTAGCAGGTGGCGGATAGGGTGGTGCCAGCGGGTGAAGGGCCTGGAGCGGAACGCCTGGTCGTGATGTGGCGGGGGGATGGAGCCTTGGTGGCGGCGAGGGGTGTTCGGGGCGGCCGCGGCCTGTCGCCATGGCCCGCCGTGCCGCCGTGCGTTAGGTGGTGTCCGTGGTGTCGCGCTCAAAGTGTATTCGGGCCCGGCGATCTCCTCGTCCGGGTCCTGTGGCCAGGGTGTCTAGCCGCGTTTCGCATGTGACTCACGCCCGAGTGCGGTTGCGGCTGCACAGGGGTGTCGGCGATCGGCGAGCACCAGGGGACGCTGTGTAGAGCGGGTGGTCGACAAGCGTTCAGGGCGTCGAAGGGGCTGGGCATCACCTTGGTGAGGCGGTCGGGCGCGTATGATAGGGTGCCTTGACAGGGCTCCGTCCTCGACAGACCGCGGCCTGTTTTCTTCGGGGACGGGTGGTACCGAGCAGGCCGTGTCGAGAGTGGAAGCCCGCGGGTTGGGCCCGCTAGACGGAGGCGCCGCTGGGTACTCTTGGTGAGGGATGATCCGGCTCCGCGCCGGTCCATGGCTGAGCAGAGGGAGTTACGGAAGTGTCGGGAGGTGGGAGCGCGTGTGATGGCCGCTCCTGAGTGAGGCCTCGCTGGATTCCAAGGTGCGGCTAGCGGCAGTGGCGCGCCGGGCCGGGCGAGTGGATTCCTGGATCCGATTCCAATGCAGGTTCTCGAGTCAGACGCTAAGTGAGGGTTATGTGCGCCGCCCGCTCCGGTCAGACCGAACGCATGCCGGTCGGCCGCGCACGTGGTGCGTGAGCGGGTAAGGATGCCCGGGAGCTGTGGTGGCTCGGAGGAGGCAGTTGGCACGCCTAAGTAGCGGCCTGTGGCTGGTCCAGGTCCGCCAGAGGGAGCTGGGTCATCCCCGCTTCGTGTGCGAGTTACAGGGATCTGCGCTCCATCGACCACTGTGTCGCGAATGAATTCCAGCACTTACGTGGGCCCTCCTCTTCTAACGTGATCCTCTCTTGTGCTAGTCGTAACCATCGACGGTGTCCTCCGTGATGTCGAGGCCCATTTTCGGCATAACCCGAGTGAAGTGCCGCGTCTGATTCGCATACTATGTTACACGGGGCACTAGCATCGGCGCGCTAGCTCTGGACCGGAAATTCAGGAGGTGTCATTGGTTGCCCAAGTCCCATGATAAATCTGGACTTCCCTTCCCCTCGTGACGTACTGTGTCCAGCCCTAGCTGTGTCTGCCTGTACGCAGGTCTGTCGTGGCCTCCTTATTTCACTAACGGGTGGCGGATCGGGTTGTCGAGGGACCCGGGTGCCGTAGCATGGGGTAAACGCTTTAAGAGATCTTTTTGAGTTGTGGTCGTTACGGTTCAAGCTTCAATTTGCACGGATGAGTGTGTCTGGTCTCTATGGCCTATGGCCATTTCATCGCAGCAGCAGGCACCGCGATGGTTGGGGTTTATTGCCCTGGTTCGCTGGTCCCGGCGCTCTTTTTCTATCATGGGGTGCGGTTTAACTGTCCCCCTGTGGTGTCCCCCTCATCTTTGTCTCCAGTTAGTGTGATTAGTCACGTATGAGGCGGTGGTTTGTTCTCTGCTGCGTCCCTGCTCTCTCGATCGACCGTATCATCAACGGACAGGCCCAGGTGAGTCGCGCCACGTCAGGTGCACTTCCTTTTCCCCTGTACCCTTAGTTTAGGCATCTATGCGATCTGCACACCTATGCAGCTCGATAGTTCTGCCTATCCTAGTGGTGCTTGGCGAGAGTGCTTAGGCCCTTAACCTAGGTTCGTCACTTTTATTTCCACTTGCCTAGCTCGTCTCACACCGGCCTGTGGTTACACTATTCCCGATACCGATGTGTTGTCCCGGGCCGAACGCCTCTCTCAGGGTATAATGACTTTCTGATTGTCGTCCTCAAGCACATAACCCTCGAGGAGCGCTAACTGACACCGCCGATCTCCGTACAGGCGCGCTCGCGCACGAGTACAGCTGATTGCGTGGTACGGATGGTGAGCTGCGAACGGGGGGAGGTCGGCTGCTGCTTACCCGCGCAGACGATGACTGGACGGCTGGGACCGGAGGTGTGGTACATGGTGTGTGTAACGGGACCGGCGAGGTTGCTACGTGACTTTGTCGCTCACTCGAGTGAAGTGAGGAATCGCTTGGGCCCGAGCTACGGTGCGCGGCGGGAAGGTTCCACTGTAGCCATCCGCGATTCCCCTGTTGGGCCTCGATGCGAGCCAACCCATCGGGACTGGTTCACGCTGCCTCGGAGTACGGCAGCACCGCGTGGAGAGCAGGTGCCACCGATGCAGCTGCATGCGGGGGGGCGGATGCTGGTCCCTAAGCCGGGTCCCGATGATGACGTTGACAACCTATTGGCTGCGTAGGCGTCTGACCGTGGTGGTTCCTGCAGGTGAGCGGGACCGTTGGCTCGGTGCGATGTTGGCGCGGGTGAGGAGCTGCAGGACCCCTTCCCGCTCGTGAGGAGAAGCTTTGCTGGTGGGATGCCTGTTTCGAGCGTGGACCAGACGCTCAGATAATTCACAATACCTACTCCAGTTCAATTTCAGGATACGAGTTCTAATTGATCTCCCTTGTGATGGCTGACATCTCACTTTCGGCGCTCCGGACTGCCGTGTGTGGAACTGCTCATTCTGGTACCTCTTACGAGGCCGTTATACCAGGGTACCTTCTACTGTTGTGTGCTCGAAGATTGGGGTAGCCTTTGCTTCTGAATGGAGTCGTTCTTGGCCATGCAGTTCGTGGTGTATGGGAGAAGGGCAGCGAGGCAGGTGACCGTGCTGGACTAGTCTTGGCAGGAGGGGGCCAGCGAGAAAGGGACGGGAGATGAACGGAGTCAAAGCTTTTGATCGGTGGTAGAGTGCGAGTTGTCGCGCTGTGGCGGACGAGGGGGTGAGCAATTGTCATCGAGTCGCGCGGAATAATGGGGTCCGGCACCGTGAGTGGAGGGCGTCCGGCACAGCTGTGACGAGGCTGCGCCGGAGCCCAATCACCATGGAGACACGGTCGGGTGCAGAATGCAACGAGATGGGCGGTGGAGGGCGTCGCTAGGGTAGAGTCGCGAGTTCTCAGGGTCGGGGCCGCCGTTCCTATGGAGCTATCCGTGGGCATGGGGGCCACATGGCCTGTTTGGTCGGTACACGTGAAGGAGCGGCGCGTTCACCATTGGGACACAGAGGGTCGTGCCGGAACACGAGACGCCCGTCGTGGAGACAAAGGTAAATGCCAGTTATGCGGCTAGAATGGGGCCGGCCGCTGTCCGAGACCTGGGGAATCGTCGCCCCCTGATGGCACTACATCTCAGCAAGATCCGCCCTCAGGCCAGTCGTCAAGGACCTGTTCAATGCCGGTGCACTACGGCACGCCGAGCAAGGAAGAAGGTAGCCCGTCCCGATCGCCTCGATATGCGACAGGGACCTGTGTGAGGCTGAGCCGCTGTGCCGGCTTGTCATAAATTGACGGCGCCGTGAGCGGGGTCTTGGGATTCGCTCGCTATTCCTGGATGGGCGCTGCGTAAGGGCGCGTACTCTCGCGGCCGGGCAGGCAAGGCCCTAAGCGCGTCGACGAGAGCGTTGGCCCACACGCGGGGGAGACGCGGTGGTGCGCTGACGTCGATCGGGCCGACTTCGCGCGGGGACCCCGCGAGATGGGCGGCCAACAGGGCGCTGACCGCCCTTCGCGGCGGGGTCCCCCGTCGCCCACGGTCCGCGGAGATGGCCGGTCTATTGAATAACGCCGAGGAGCCATCCATACGGGACCGTCCCTGGCGCTTGGTGCTTGGATCAGGCTAGGAATCCTCAAACAAACTACAGTCCAGCCACAAGAACGGGGGCTCGCAAAGACCGCACGGGCGGCGAAGGTGAGGAGGTCCGGGGCCGGCGGGGCATGCGGGCGAGGCGTGTGCGGCGCGGGCTAAGGTCCAGATCGGGCCTGGCCTCTCGAACGCGCGGTTGTGACCGGCCGGTGCTCCGGCTGGTGCCTTGGGCAAGGGGGCACGAGGCCCGCCATGGCGCGATGGTGGCGACCAGCGGCCGTGATCTGCGCGCGTACGAGAGGGGCCATTGATCGTTCCACGTGGGCTTCCAACGATCAGCGAGGGGTTCGCTGTGGAGGGACTTTCACGGTGCGGTGACGCCAGGCGATCAGCGGGTGCCGCGCGGTCGGGCTGGGTCTTGCTGGGAGTCACGGCGTCCGGGCGCGCAGTGGCCAATTGGGGTGGGCAGGGCTCGAGCGCCGGGAGCGCGGCTACCGCGCGGGCCGGGACCGGGCCTGGCCGCCCGTCGTCCTCAAGGGCCGTCAAGCTACCTGGTGCGCTTAGCACCGCCGACGGTGCAGCGAGGCGGCCTGACCTGCGCAAGTGGCTGTCACCCCAGGGCTGTATCCACCGCTGGTCAGGCCCTACCGGTTGCCGACAACGTGGGCGGATGGCGCGGCTTGACAGTTTGGCCTCGTGCCCTTGGCGCTAGGAACTCGGCGCTGGGACTCACCCCCTCTGGCCTACCTGCTCTGGCTCGGTCGACCACGGTGAAGCGACCCCATGCGGGTTGGCACGGGTGCGAGCTCCTCCACACAATGCGCCCGAGTGGAATGCCCCGTCAGAGGTCGAGGAAGTCGGTACGGGCTGCGCATGTTAGGCGCGGCCTGTGCGGGCCATTCGCCTGGCGCTTCACCAATGTGGACGTTCTTGGCCGGGTCTGGGTGTGGCAGGCGTCCGCGGCTACACGCGCAGCTGGCCCGGGCTGTCCTTGGGCCGCTCGTGGATTCAGGTGACATTAGCAGGGCCGGTGCGGGCGCTACCATCCACCGATGTGTCCCAGGCAGGTGGCGACCTGTCCAGGTAGTTCCTGCACGCGCTTACAAGAACGACAAGCCGCGGCCAGTCGCGGCGGACGAGGGCGTCGATGCGACCCGCGAACAGCCCGTATCACCTGTCAGGTGCTGATCGCGCCTCTTGGTTGGAATTTCTTTCCTCGGGGGCTTGCGGACGGGGTCGCTTTCAGGCCGCCTCGCTAGCAGCCCTGCGTGGCACCTGCTGCGGCTAGGCAGCAAGTGATTAACTCGTGAGGGGCGGGGGGTGAGAGGTAGTTTCCTTTGGGCGCCGATCGCTGCTCATCCCGGGACCGTCACTCCTGGATCATATTTTGTTCCGCATGCGTTGGATATGTCTTTTGTTACCTTGTGTGACCGTATTGTACACCGTAGAACCTGTTACCTCGGGCTCTAGGTGCTAGGGGGGACACGCGGGTGGCAAGCGCGGACCGCGTCATCGCTAAGACGAGGTGCGCGGGGACTGGTGAAGCTGTGCTCAGGGGGTAGCTAGGAGGCCGGGATGTTACGGTGAACCCGCTCGGCGTGCTGGGGCGTGGACCCCGGTCGGGAGGGCAGATCCACGATGGGCGGGCGGTACGGTGAGGGTGCGGTCGCGGTGGTTCTGTGGTCGATGCTAGGTCTTCAGGCCTAGCTGGAACTTGCCCAGGGCGGTTGCGGGGCGCTAGATTGTATCACATTTTTTGCGTCTTTCACTTTTCTTCAACCGCTCTTCTTTGTCGGAGTTGTCGGTACTGGTAGTGAAAGGGGGTGGGTTTCCTATCTGGTGAATTCTAACTTTTTGACTTATTAGATCTCCGCATTATACGGTCGCTGCCCTATGGTTTTGAAGATTTTGCCCAGCAACCTGCCTGAGTATTGTTATGGTGCTGGTGTCCTTCTAAGGTGTGTCATTTTGTCTTTGCTCTTTGGGGCGCCCGCATCGACTTTTTGCCTCGACACGTGTTTTGATGACTGACATTCGGGTGTGCGTCTTTTCCATCGTCCTTCTAGTTTCTCTCTCTCCGTCGCTTGAATCGTCTTGTAGTAAGTGAATTTCTGGACAGCTCTTCCTGAGCTCATGGATGACTTGTGCTGTTTACATTCGTCGCCCCTGTCCCCGCCTTCTCCGTCATGGCTAACCCGTTCCGGGATCAACGTCTGGCTCCAGCCGATGTTGTACTCTGCTCTAGCTATACGGGCGTCTTGGTTTTCATGGTTCCTCGATTGTGATTATCGCGGGCCGGTTTGGAGGCGAGCCCGTCATGTGTCGACTGGTTTTGTTTATCTACAGCGGGGTTTCACTGCCGGTGCCGGTGCTTGACGGCTCCTTGATCTAAGTGTTTTCTGTCAGTTCTGAGTCTTATCGGGTCCCGCCCGCTCGGTTAAAGCTAACCTCACACTTTTCTATTCCTGACTCCGGGAGCTGCGTACTTTCCTCGGGTATAACTAGGGGTGCTTCGTTCGATTTGATGGGCTTATCTCTCATGATTGTGTGTGATAATCATGCCTTTCATTGCTTGAGAAAGGTAAAGGCGCGAGTGTGCATGTATGTGCTGCGTTGAGAATACGAGAGCAGCTGTCGATGGAGTGATTGTTGCCCCTGGCAGCCTATTTAAGGCTGTAGCCCGGGCGGTGGAGGGGGTGATCCGGCTAAGGCCAGCGAGAGCAACTGGCTGTTGACGGTGTACCGGCGACTTACTTGTTTCAAGATCCATTTACCTACGGGTGGGCTGCTAGGGGCTTTCGTCGCCTGACAGGTGCTGGGCTCCTCATGGGAACCGTCTCGCGTGTGCAACTATCAAGTGGCTAACGTCGGTAGGATAATTGCGAAGCGGACCGCATTGGCGCGCTGTCTGCCGCACTGGCTCAACTCGCGTGCGGGGGGCACAGGGGAGCAGTAGATCAGGCGAGTGCGTGGCTTGGCGCTGATCCTCAAGAGCGTTTCCACGAGGCTACAACCGGTTGGTACGGGCGTGGGACGAAAGAACCGCGTGAAGGCGCTGCGTGCTGGATCCAGTGGGGTCACAGCGGGCGGTTGGTGCGTCCTTGCCTGGGTCCGCGGTGGCCGGAGGTGCTCGGACCTTGATCAACTCACAGACCGCGGTCAACGGGCTCGACAGTGCCGTCCACATCGAGTGGATCCTCTGGGAGATGTCGCAACATGTCAATTGGCAGGCTCTAATACCTGGGCAACCGTTCTTCAATGATTGCGCGGTGTGGGATCCGCGGCTGGTACCTGAGGCTCGGGCGGCAAGATAGCTCGTGCTCGGTTGCGCGCTGTTCGTTGCTACTTCCTGGATAACATCCTTCTTCCCCCGCCCAGCACCAGGAGTACCGGCGTCTTCGCCAATCGAGTGACCCGAGTCGGTGGCGTGGGACGTAGGGGGTATGCGCACCGAGGAGCCGTGAGCACGAAGTGGGAACTCTCACTCAGCAAGAGAGGTCGGCTTCGTGTCTGCGTGCCGTACCATACATGTGTCGGCGGGGGGGGGCGGTTTTGGGTGTGACCGAGGTCTGGTACGATGAATGCGTGGCAACTGATATCCTCGCGGCGTCGTGGGGCTGTCCGGATAGGTGCTCGTGTCGGAGCACGCGGAGAGGGACGTGATCCCGGTCATACCCTGCGTCTACTTCACGCGGTGAGTCTTTCGGTGGTCTGTGGAATCGATGCTGGCCGGTTTTTTTGGTGCAGGCGCGATGGATGGTGGCGGTGCGGAGGTTCGGGAGGAGGTGCACCTGAGGGGGAGAGTGGGTGGAAGGGGGGAAGTGGGACCGACCGAAACTAGCCGTGGTGTTGCGACACATCGTAAATAAGAGGTGTACTTGGTCGCCGTACTGACAAGTGTCGCACGCAGGCGGAAGGGGGGCGCCGGGAGGTGGGGGGGTTGGTCGCCAGGATCTGGCCGCTGCTTCTCAATAGCCGTCACCGGCTTACGCCCTGAGGTCCGCGTTGTGTTCGGACCGTTTTCTTCCCTGGTCATCCGCGGCGCGGGGTCAGGCGGTGGAAACGTGGGCCGTTCAAACTTAAGGTGACAGGGGCTCCCGGTTGGACCAGTTGTTGCGGATGAGAAGGGGATGGCCGTGCTCGGGGAGTTGGGGGTGGCTACCACGGCGCTGGAACGGGCACCCAGCGATGTAGCGCCGTGGTGTACGGGGATTGGCTGGCGTAGCTGGTCGCCGCAGGAGGCACGAGGGGAGCGCTGCTGGCCGCCGTGTGCGCCAAGCCCGGTTTGGCCCCCTTCACTGCGGCGTGGATGTGGTGCCGGCCTACAGGGGCTTGTGGGTGGGTGTGGACCATACGCCGTGTGGCTGTCCTGATATAGAGAGGGAGTGGTTCGTGACCAGTGGTTCGCAGGCTTGTGGAGCTGGGGTAGGTTGTCGCGGGTGTGCTGGGGGCTAGGATAGGTTGAGCGGGGATCCGATCAATCCTATCGGGTGCGTCGGTCAGCGCGAGACCTCGCAGGGGCTCGGGTGGTAGGCTATGTGCCGTTAGGGTAGTTTTGTGTAGCCCGTTGAAGGTCCCATGCTATACGTGACTTCGGTACTAGCTGCTCATCTCTTGCGGTGCACCAGGTGGGAAAGCCGCGATAGGTAGCTCTTATGCGGTCAGTGGCTGGGGAGGGTCAGGGAGGTCTGATGGCCCAGCTCATGATCCTCACCTGATTTCGCAGAGACGGGGTCAATTAACGAAAGTAGGTGTGGGGAGGTGGTTGTCTAGGCTGTGTGATCAGCAGGGCTCATCCCTTACAGAGTCCACCTTTTTGTTCCAGGGCACGAGCAATTCGTACTCGGGTGGGTGTAGGACGACGCAATCTACCTGGGCAAAACTCGAGCGTGCCGGTGTTAGCGCCGCATCGTTGAGAGAGGGCCGGTGCTGACGGTGGGTCAGGGCCACTAACGAGGGCGAGGGAAGCCTAGGTGCGGGCGCGAGCGGGAGGAATGGTGGCGAACCTAGGTGATGGAGCAGCTTCGTGGAGAGCCACGGCGTGGAGGTGTGGGGCCAGCATGGGGGATCGCCGGGCCGGGGGCTCTGGGAGGGACCGGTGATAGGCCCGAAGCCACGTGCGGCCAGCAGCGACCGTCTCGTTCCAGTACGTGGAGCAGCGGCGCACCGCCATGGGGGGGAGGCACGCGGGTGTGCATGACATCTCCATGAGATCATGATCGCTGGTGTCGTGCCTAGGCAACCGGGATGGTCGAAACCAGCGGGCGTGCACTCCGGTGCCCAGCGTGGGGCACTGGTGGCAGCACAAAAGCAGCGAAGACCGCGCGAGTCGGCGACGGGGTAATGGGGGGGGAGACGATGTCCGCGGAGCGACTAGGCCGGGGGCAACTGCTTCTCGATGCCGACCGTGACGCGCCAGGCGAGGGTGCACACGCGGATTCCGAGGGCAGTAGGCCAGGCGGCGCATGAATGGCGTGATGCTGGAACATAGGGTCAGGCGCCTGGCCTCGCGGCGGCCGATTTGCTGGGGGGGGGGGTAGCGAAAGGGTGCAGCGACTCTAGTGCTGGGCGAATCTACATATGGTGCGGCGGGCTGAGGCTCGAGGAACGGTCGCGGGGAGGGGATAGAAGGAAGGAGTGGGGGTGAGGAGGGCGCGTCCGGTAGGGGGGGTGTTCGAGCTCGAGTGCGAGGTGTAGAAGACATATCGTGAAACCAAGCATGGGGGCCGGGTGATGCAGAGGCGGCTGCCAGATCCTCGAAACTGTGTGGGTGGCCGGGCGTGTGAGTCCGCGTGGCCGCTGGCCCGGCTGGGGCTCTATGTAAAACGAGTTGTTGAGTAAGGGACGGTGTGGCTCCGAGTGCGGGGTGGTGGAGCCGGAATCTTCGAAGCCGAGCAGCAAGGTTCATTGTGGGAGGTGGGATACAGAGTCTGTAGTGTAGGGGCCCCCAGCGGGACCAGCGGCGGCGGTGCCAGGTCCGGGAAGTCCTTCGTGAGCCGGCTGGACGATGGCATGGGCCGTACTCGGGGGGGACGTAGGGGGCCGTCGGCACTCTTGCATGACTCGGGGACTAATGGCCGGTCCCTCGCGCGGTAGAAAGGTCGTGACATGGGCAGCACGTCGACCGTAACTTGTCTCTGCGGACTACGGAGGAGCGGTTGCGGGCCACGCATCAGGCCGCCAGCAGCATGCCCGATCTCGCGGCTACCGTCCGTTTTGGCGACGGGCCTGACCCTCGTGTGTGACGGTCTTCGTGACGGCGGTCCCTGTGGAGCAAGGCGGCCGTCTCGTGGCCGGGGGAGCGGTCTGCCGCCGTCGGGAGCGGGGCCATGGGGAGGGGGGCGGGGTGGCGCGGGGGGCGCAGTGTCGACGATCGGTGGCCGACCGCCCGCAGGACCACGCGCACCGACCGAACGGTCGCGCAACATCGATTGGCCGATGGTGCCGGCGCGTGGCGACAGGGCCTGTTCAGCGGAGGTCCAGGGCCTCCTACGCCTGTGGGCGCTGAGGGGTCGGCCGGTCTGCTCGGTACGACGAGGGCTGCGCCGCGGTAGCGGGGTGGCCTCGGGGAGGAGGGGTTGCCGGTGCCCCAGCGACCTGTTAGAGTACGATGAACCGTCACGCTCCGTGTGTTGTGTGACCTGAGCAGGAGATCCGGGTGGGGTATGCACCGCGGTCGATGCCGCAGGATGCCGGGTAGCGACGATCACAAGTAGGTCGCTTCCAGGCGTGGGCCAAGTCTGAGGCTGGCCGTCGTCATCCGGTCGCTGTGAACGATCCTTAAGACGCCGCTCACGGGGGGGGAAGCGACAGTATGACGTGGGGCCGGCCTCCCACCTGCCGCTCGTTCCGGTCCGCGGGATGGGCTTAGAAGGACTGGGCCGGTTACCGGACGGGGTGACCTAGTGCGCGAATCCCGACTTGCCGTTACGCGGTGCTGGGTTCGATAGCTCGAGTGAAGTTGACCTGTTCGGCGCGGAGACTGGGAGCCAGCGGTCCGCGACCTAGCGTGAGACTCTTGGGGGGTCGCTCGTCCGTCATCACGGGGTGGACGGGGGGGGGATTGTGCGCCTAGGGCTGGGCGATGGACCGCCAGTACGCCAGCGCGGTCAACGAGCTTGGCGAGGTCAGCAAGGAGCGGTGACCTATAGCCGATGCCTCAGGACGACCGGGGTTCAGACGGTTGACCTTAACCGGTATAACCGTCTTTGACCAAGACATGGCTCCCACTGGAGTCACAGGGCGGTACAGTTAGACGAGTGAGGGCGGGCGCCGTCCGCTAGGTTTGGCCGCAGATGATCCTCGAGGCGTAGCAAGTGCGGCGCAACCGCGAGTCCCCCCATGCGTCCGCGCGGAGGCCGGATGAGGCGCGTCTCCCCCACCCATCCGCGTGCGACGCCCTCGTCCGAGCCCTTGCGCAGGTGGGTCCCTGGTGGTTCCGGAGCCATTCGGCGAACCGGACCAAGCCTGTGCGCGGCTGTTCTTACGGCTCGGCCTATTCTCTCTCGTCTCCTTGATTGGCGCAGGTGCTGCTTGGGTGTGACCCGAGCAGGGATCGGCCGTGCTCTGAGCCCCGAACGAGGTGCAGTTGGCGGACATGGGCCAAGGAGAGCGCCCTGTGGCCTGGTGACGGGGGCGGGCTCGCGGTCGTGGGTGGCGGAGTGAGCTGGCCAAGGCCGCCGGTCGCACGGCGCGGGACTGTGCAGGAAGGACGCGAGCAACGCACCGGCAGGATGGGCCGCAGGCATCCGTGGACGCTGAGGCAGGGCGCGCTGGGCGAGGTGGCGGCGCGGCGATGGGTGTGTCCGCTCTCCTATGCAAGCAGACCAAGCTTGCTCCGGCATGGCGCCGTACGGGCTGGTTGCCCTGGCTCATGCTCGCGCTCAGGACTGCCACGCAGGTCGGCGCTGAGTCGTGCGGGGCGTGCCCTACCGGCGGTGTGGCACTCGTCGGGACAGCGCGGCTGGTCTCCGGCTGGATCGGGGTCCCCCATTCGGTGTCGGGGGGGCCGTGGTGCTGGCCTCGTCGATGCGTGTCAAAACCGTCGTGTCGCCTTCCAGTACGACCAGTCGCGGGTTACGCATCTCCCTTGGTGGGCGCTCGCGGTGGTGGCTGGTGCTTAGGGTGACTGGTGGGGGTGAAGCGGGGAAGGGGGGGGGAGCACGGCTTTGCGTGTGATCTGACAGGACGCGAACGGATCGGCCATGCTGAGCGGAGAAGTGTGCGCCCGGCCGTTCGAACCCTGGGCAGGGTCTATGTGAGGGGAGGTCGAATGGCGGAGGGCCGACTTTCTATTCTTCGCGTGGAGGATTCCACTCGCTTGCCGGCTGATGATGGGCTGCTGGGCAACTGCATGATACAATCACAGGAACGCTTCTTATCCATGCTTTAGCTTACCTTCACGGAGTCAGTCGACGAGGTCGTGTGGACTACAGGCATGGCGTGGTTCCCGGCGGCGAGAAAGGCCAGCGACGGTGCTGCTGGTGCTGATCCTGCTCTACCGGGCACGGTGCGCGCGGTGGTAGCTGCTACCACGGTCGTGGCGGGGGGTGATCTCGCGGGACGCGGCTCGGCAGGCTCAGGCGTGCTGGTCACTACGGAATGGTCTCGTGGGGCTCGATCAGGGACGGCGGTTCGCGCTTGCGCTCAGGATTAGAGGGATAGCTGGCGTTCTGGCCAGGGTACAGGTGGTGACCGGTTTGTTCATCGGCCCGCCGCGCGTGTGTCCTCTGGCTCGAGGGCTTTTCGGCTGTCTATCTCTCGTGATCGGACAACGGCGCTGTGTTCACGCCAGGTGTCTGCCCCACGGCAGGCGCGACCGGCATGGCCAATGGACCTGGGCGTCATCAACGGAAGGCGGGTTCGTGCCAATCTCGGTGCGGCCCCAGGTGCTAGGCGTGCCCGGTGATCGCGGGGTCCGATCCGTCGCGCGGGCACTCGAAGGGTGCGCGGCTAACCTTGCCGTCCCTGAGATACCATGACTAGTCGGGGGGTTGGCGGCTGCTGGGGCGCGGGCGCTGGGTCGTGGTAAGGATCCATTGCTGGTTGTGCCCTTACAAGGCTCCCGTGCAAGGGCGCAGAGGGCGTAACGGGGGCACTAGCAGTGGTCGGGAGGCGGAGGTAGTCGTGGGGGGCGGAGGGGGCCGAAGCAGCGACCTGGAGGCGTGTCCGGATGAGGGGTCGCTCACGGGAGGCGTGCTCGTACGGCAGTGCCTGCGGTTGATGCGTTACGAGCCCGAGGAGCTGACGGTCGGCCCCGCCGCCATCATCTTCGGCCATGATCTGCGTGCGGGCGGTCGCCTCCGGCATCCCCCAGCGTTGCTGCGCGTGCCTGGTCATCTCTCCTCGACGCTCAGTCGAACGTAGGGTCACCGTAGCGGCGGCGCCGTGACGGTGAGCCGGGCGGCGATCTCGCTGCTGGGCCAGCGCCTCCGGCCCGTGATCAGGACATGGGTCGCGCTCTGTTCTTGGCCCACGGGCCCGTGACAGGGCATCAAGTGCGACGTCGGCGATGTCGCGCGTGTCGTTTCCGTGCGCCCTCCGTACGAGCAGTAGAGCGCCCGTCGGCGACCTCGCGCGCAGTCGCTGCATGAAAGCCCACGGGCTCCGAGGATGGCGTGGGGGCCCACCCCGACTTCCTGCGGTGCGCGTCGTGTGCCCGTGCGGAGCCGTGCAGGCCGCCGCTGAGCGGCGCGCCAGGGTGCGCCGAGCACCGACAACGCTCACACCTGGGAGACGCCCTCGGCGACGGTCGCGGTCGTGATGAGCCCCTTGTGGCGCTGGACGAAGCCGGGGCCACGGCGAGGTGTTCAGAAGAGCCTGTCGCCCATGGGGACGTGGACAGGGCCGCTCGAGTCGCCGACGGGCGTAGCGACCCCCACTCCTCGCGCCTGTCGGCGCTGGCGTACCAAAGCCAGTACCTCGGCGCCAGGACTCGGCGCAGCCGGGCCGACGCAGCGCGCGGCCTGTGATCATGACCCTGTCCGCGCCCCGTACAACGATCCATCTGATCCTCCAAAGTGGACGATGAATGCCGCTTCTGTGGGTAGACGGTACTCTAACCGGATAGATGGTCGTCCACTTAGGAGGAACGGGGTGGGCGCGTGAATGGGCCCGCCTGCGAACAGGGATCGGATCGTGGTGAGGCGTGCGACGGGCGTGTGGCCGGAGCGGGGGGATCTGACGCCCCGATGGAGGGCTTCATCGCCCCCCGCCGCGCCCGAGGTTCGGCGTCCGGCACCAGTCTACCGGGCGTGTCTGTTGTGCTCTCACGGGGGGCGGGGCGGATCGGCACAGCGCTCATCGCGGCCAGGGCCTGTGGTGCCAGTCGTCCACGAGATCGACGACGCTCTCATGCCGGGCGGAGGAGCAGGGGCAGTGGTACCGTGTGCCGCGGTGCGCTCGTTCGTGATGTGGAGCGCCGACCATGGGCGGCGGTGGTCGCGCTCGGCCGCGTGGCGCTGGCCCGACCTGCCCCCAGGAGCTCTTTCGAAAACCTCTTCGACGCCATGCCGGAGTTCCCAGGGTGAAGTCGGAGGCCCTGGTCGAGGCGCTCGACGCGCTCGTGGCCGTCGGCGGCAGGATATGGCGGTGCGACATGCCGGCCGACGTCGCGTGGCCGACGTGATTATGATGCTGCTGAGCCTGTTCACCTGCCACTCCGACCTGCCCCAGGAAGCGGGCGGCCCACTACCTGCTCTGTCATGCTCGGCGACATGGTGGAGTAAAGGCTCGACGGCGCGGGGGTCAACAGAGGTGCTCGGTCTGCTGCGCGGGGGAGGGGTGAGGGGCCCCGGGCCGCGAGGGGCCGGGCCCTGAGGTCACAGCGTGTCGAGGCGCATTCCCTGGACAGGCGCGCCGTTGCCGTGACGACGCGTAATGCTAGCGACTAGCGTCTCGTCGGCCGTGTGCCAGGCTGCAACCGTCTTCGGTGAGAAGATGCGATCGGACGGGTTGACCGCGGGGTGCGGACGCTCGGAGGTTCGCACGAAACCTACCTCTCTGCCGTGCCTCGGAGACGAAGACCATCGTGGGAGTCCCTGTCCACCTGTCGTGCCTAGCCGACGACGGCCAGCCGACAGGGCGCTCCTGCCCTATCATCGTCCGCGTCCTCGCCGGCCCTGACACCGCCGGGGCCAGCACACGGCCGCGTGAAGGGCGCGGGGGCCGCGCCAGACAGGCCGGTGTAGCCGCCATCGGCCTGCCGTTAGGTGTTGGGGCTGCCGACACAGCAGGCTGTGCCTACGCCGCGCACGTTGGTCAGCCGGATGGCGAACTGCCCAGCTCCAGAAGTCTCGCCAGCCGAGGTGGCGATCGTGCGCCGCTCGGTCACACCCAGTTGTCGTCGCTCGCCTATGCGTCGCACACTATTCCACCGTATGTCAGACCGCTCGACCCGAGCTTCCGCCACTGCAGTCTCCTCGTGGACCATGGAGCCTTGTTGTTTCGGCGCGTGCGTGCCACGTAGCCGTCCGCTCGGCGCGGGACGTAGCGTGCTCGCCGCCCCCGAAGTTCTGCCCGATACCACGAGGCCGTCATACCCCCCCTGGCATGCCCTTTGCCAGCGGTGTTCGTGCGGCGTGGTAGCCGGGTCACGATGCGTCGCCGTCCAAGCGGCCGCATCGGGTGGAAGTAGGGTTTGGGCGACTCCGAAGAGGCGCTATGTCGGGACCGGTAGGACGTAGCGCCATGACCTCAGTGACGGCCGTCGAAGGTCTTCGTGACCCATCGTCGGCTTATCGCTGTGTCCCTTCACAGCGAGAGTCCTTCCGTCAGGCCGGTGGTAGAAGGGGCTGTCGGGGGTCAGCTCGGCGCGCAGGACGGGAGCACGCGTGTCGCGCCGAGGCGTACAGGCCGTTCACCAGCTCCATGGGTCCTTGCGGGCCTCGACGCCGCTGCGGGGCGTGGGCCGCTCGCACCCGCTCGAAGGCGTCCGAGTCAGCGTCGTGCCGAGCTGGGCAGGCGTCGAGGGGCTCGGTAACGTGCCCTTGGGCGGGCTCCACGACCTGCGAGGTCGAGCTCCAGTCGGCGTTGGCTTAGGGCCGTACAGGTGCCGCACTCCACCGTCGCTGTGTCTAAGTCGTGAAGCGCATGTATCTCTGCTCGCGCGTGCGACAGGTACGCCTGTTGACCACGCTGGCCATTGCGCGCGTGGGAGAAGCGGACGCGATGCGCAATGGAGACGTTCCTCCGGTCTCCACTTCGCGGTCGAGCCGCCCCGCATCGCCCTTATCTCCTCCCCACTCGCCGCCGAGGATGGAGAGCATCATGTCGCATTCTGGTGGGATGCCGTGGCCCATCGTGGGTGCCGGGCCGCCCTCGCGGCCCGACGTGCCACGCCACGGCACCTCGTAGTATGCCGGCGGGGGCGTACAAAATGTGGGTCTCAGCACAAGCGCGACCAGGCGAGGGCGCCCGAGAACGCCTCGTCCATCAGTGAGCTGCAGGGTGGTGGTATCCCCCGCCCACGAAGCGGTGCTGGAAGACCACGGAGGAGTACGCCACCCGCGCTCCCTCCGCCTGCGCGATGGCGTCGAGACTCGGCCAGCGACAGGCACAGCGGCTTCTCGCACCACACCCAGCGCCCCCGCCTCCAGGCACTCGCACACACCTGGGGCGGGGGTGGTGCGTGAAGGGTCGGCGTGCAGATGTGGCGAGGTCGGGGCCGCTCCCTTTTCGAGACATTGTCGGTGAGGGAGAGTGTGTAGCGGGGGGCGGCAGAGGGTGGATGTGTGCGATGCTCGGCAATGCGAACGGCCTCGGGTGTGATGCCCTGCCTCGTCCACCGTCCACGGGCGCGACGATCGCGCCCTGCGTGGGACTCTCCGCGCAGGGGGCGGGACGTGACAGGCTCCGGCGATTCTCCTACCACTGAGCCGCCGAATTGGGCGACACGATCGCGTTTTCCTGGGGGATTCCCGTCCGTTAGGCAAGCGCTTTCCCGACCTAGGCCGGAGTGTCGAGGGATGTGTCAAGGCGCCCGGGGCCTGCAAGCGCCCGTAACCAGTGTCCCAGTAGAGCGCGGGCGGGGCGGTGCTCTCGCTGCGCACCACCAGCTCGGTGGCCGACTCCACCCGTCGCGCGGTCTCGGCTGCGCGGCCCCCCCGATCTGAGCACGCACCAGGTCCTGGTCCATCGCGGCCATCTCCTGCAGCGGCTGCCGTACACGTCTTGAGGAGGCGCCAGGCAGCGGGGCCTGCGGTGCCCGAGGACCTGTCTGTGTGGGCTTCGACGACCTGCGCTGTCGAGGTCGGCCTGGCCCCCTCTCACGACGGTACGGCAGCCGCTGCAGGAGATGGCCGCGCTGGCTACCAGGACGGTGGCTGTCGATGGGCGGGGGCGAAGCACCGCCCGAGACCCGGCGGGTGGAGCTGGCCACCGAGCTGGTGGTGCGCGAGAGCGGCGACGCCCCCCCCGCGCCTCTGACCTCTGGTTCCCGGGCGCTGCAGGCCCGGGGCCTTGAACATCCCCTCCCTCCGGCCTAGGGTCGGGAAAGCGCTTGCCCTACGGGAGGGATACCCCCAGAAATGATCCGTGGTCGCCATTGTCGGCAGTGGAGGAATCGCCGGAGCCTGTCACGGATCCCCGCCCTGCGCGACGGAGTCCCGCCAGGGCGCGGATCGTCGCCGCGTGGACCTGTGGACGAGACAGGGCCAAGGCGTTCGCGCCGAGCTACGTGACATCCGCCGGCCGCCTACACCTCCCTCACCGACATGCTCGACAAGGAGCGGCCCGACCTCGTCCACATCTGCACGCCACCCTTCACGCACACCGCCCAGGTGGTGGAGTGCCTGGAGGCGGGGGCGTGGGTGTGGTGCGAGAAGCCGCTGTGCCTGTCGCTGGCCGAGTTCGACGCCATCGCCGCGGCGGAGGGAGCGGCGGGGCCGTACTCCTCCGTGGTCTTCCAGCACCGCTTCGGGTCGGGCGCCCACCACCTGCGCTCACTGATGGCCGAGGGCGTTCTCGGGCGCCCGCTGGTCGCGCTGTGGCGAGACCACCTGGTACCGCGCCCGCCGGCCTACTACGAGGTGCCGTGGCGTGGCACGTGGGCCAGCGAGGGCGGCGGCCCCACGATGGGCCACGGCATCCACCAGATGGACATGATGCTCTCCATCCTCGGCGAGTGGGAGGAGATAAGGGCGATGGCGGGGCGGCTCGACCGCGACGTGGAGACCGAGGACGTCTCCATGGCCATGGTCCGCTTCTCCAGCGGCGCAATGGCCAGCGTGGTCAACAGCGTGCTGTCGCCGCGCGAGCAGAGCTACCTGCGCTTCGACTTCGCACAGGCGACGGTGGAGCTGCGGCACCTGTACGGCTACGCCAACGCCGACTGGAGCTCGACCTCGCAGGCGTGGAGCCCGCCCCAGGACGTGCCGAGCTCGCACGCCGCCCAGCTCGGCGAGCTGCTCGACGCCTTCGAGCGGGGCGAGCGCCCCACCGGTCAGCGGCGTCGAGGCCCGCAGGACCATGGAGCTGGTGACGCGGCCTGTACGCCTCGGCGCTGACCGGTGCTCCCGTCCTGCGCGCCGAGCTGACCCCCGACAGCCCCTTCTACCACCGGCTGAACGGAGGACTCTCGCTGTGAAGGACACAGGAAGCGAGCTGGTCGAGACCTTCGACGGCGTCGAGGTCATGCGCTACGTCTACCGTCCCGACATGCCGCTCTTCGAGTCGCCCAAACCGTACTTCCACCCGCTGCGCACGCTGGACGGCGACGTCGTGACCGGCTACCGGCCGCACGACCACCGCTGGCACAAGGGCCTGCAGATGACGGCCTCGTGGCTATCGGGGCAGAACTTCTGGGGCGGCGGCAGCTACGTCCGCGCCGAGGGCGGCTACGTGGAGCTGCCGAACAACGGCTCCATGCGTCACGAGGAGTGGCTGGAGCTCGGCGTCGAGCGGCTGACATGGTGGACGCAGGCGGGCGAGCACTGGGTGGACGAGCGGCGCACGATCGCCACCTCGGCGGGCGAGGACTTCTGGACGCTGGAGTTCGCCACCGAGCTGACCAACGTGCGCGGCGAGGACCTGCTGTTCGGCAGCCCGACCACCAACGGCAGGCCGATGGCCGGCTACACCGGCCTGTTCTGGCGCGGCCCCCGCGCCTTCACCGGCGGCCAGGTGCTGGCCTCCGGCGGTCAGGGCGGCGAGGAGATGATGGGCAGGACCGCCTCGTGGCTGGCCTTCGTCGGCAGGCACGACGAGGTGGACAGGGACTCCACGCTGGTCTTCGTCTCCGAGCCCGGCCAGAGGTGGTTCGTGCGCTCCGAGCCGTTCGCCGCGGTCAACCCGTCGATCGCCTTCTCCGAAGAGGTGCGCCTGGCGGCCGACGAGACGCTGTCGCTCAGCTACCGCGTCGTCATCGGCAACGGCGCGTGGTCCAGGGAGCGCCTCGACACGCTGTGACCTCAGGGCCCGGCCCCTCGCGGCCGGGCCCCCTCACCCCTCCCCCGCGCAGTCGAGCCTCTTCCCCGCGCCGTCGAGCCTCTTCTCCATGCCGTCGAGCATGACGAGCAGGTAGTGGGCCGCCCGCTCCTGGGGCAGGTCGGCGTGGCAGGTGAACAGGCTCAGCAGTCTCATCACGTCGGCCACGCCGACGTCGGCCCGCATGTCGCCCCGCTCCTGCGCCGCGGCCACGAGCGCGTCGAGCCGCTCGACCAGGCCCGACTTCACCCTGGTGAACTCCGGCATGGCGTCGAAGAGCTCCTGGGGCAGGTCGGCCAGCGCCGCGGCCAGCGCGCCGCGCCCCTGGTCGGCGCTCCACATCACGAACGAGCGCACCGCGGCCCACGGCCCTGGCCCCTGCTCCTCCGCCCTGGTGAGCGCGTCGTCGATCTCGTGGACGTACTGGCCGGCCATGGCCGCGATGAGCGCGTGCCGATCGGGAAAGCGCCGGTAGACGGTGCCGACGCCGACCTCGGCGCGGCGGGCGATGAGCTCCATCGGGGCGTCGATCCCCCGCTCGGCCACCACGGCCCGCGCCGCCTCCACGATCCGATCCCTGTTGCGGCGGGCATCAGCGCGCACCCGTTCCTCCTAAGTGGACGACCATCTTCCGGTTAGAGTACCGTCACCACAGAAGCGGAATCCCATCGTCCACTTTCGGAGGATCAGATGATCGTTGTGACGGGCGCGACAGGGTCGATCGGCCGCGCGCTGGTGGCCCGGCTGCGCGAGTCTGGCGCCGAGGTCCTGGCTTTGGTACGCCGCGCCGAACAGGGCGAGGAGCTGGGGGTCGACTACGCCGTCGGCGACTTCGAGCGGCCCTCGTCCGTCCCCATGGGCGACAGGCTCTTCCTGAACACCTCGCCGTGGCCCGGCTTCGTCCAGCGCCACAAGGAGGTCATCGACCGCGCCGTCGCCGAGGGCGTCTCCCAGGTGGTGAGCGTGTCGGTGCTCGGCGCCACCCCTGGCGCGCCGCTCAGCGGCGGCCTGCACGGCGAGGTCGACGCGCACCTCAGGAAGTCGGGGCTGGCCCACGCCATCCTCGAGCCCGTGGGCTTCATGCAGAGCCTGCCGCGCGAGGTCGCCGACGGGCGCTTCTACGGCTCGTACGGCAAGGGCCGCACCGGCTACATCGACACGCGCGACATCGCCGACGTCGCCTTCGCCCTGCTCACCGGGCCCGTGGGCGAGAGCGCGACCCATGTCCTGACCGGGCCGGAGGCGCTGGCCCAGCAGGAGATCGCCGCCCGGCTCACCGCGGCGCTCGGCCGTACGGTGACCTACGTCGACCTGAGCGTCGAGGAGATGACCAGGCACGCGCAGCAACGCTGGGGGATGCCGGAGGCGACCGCCCGCGAGCTGGCCGAGATGATGGCGGCGGTGCCCGACAGCTCCTGGTCGAAGATCACCGGCACGGTCGAGGACCTCACGGGACACGCTCCCAGGTCGCTGGCCGACTACCTCGCCGACCACGCGGCCGACTTCGCGCGGTGAGCCGTCAGGGCACACCGCGGATCTTCCACACCAGCGCCGCGCCCAGCAGCGCCAGACCCCCCGCTGTCAGGTACAGGACGGGGTAGCCGCCGAGGCCCGCGACGATCGGCCCCGCGATCACCGGGCCGAGCACCTGGGGCCCCGAGTTGGCGACGTTGATGACGCCCAGGTCCTTGGCCCTGCCGGTCGCGGTGGGCAGCACCTGGGTGACCAGCGCGTTGTCGACCGAGAGATAGACGCCGAAGCCGAGCCCGAGGACCACGGCGGCGGCCATGACCACCGGCCACTGCGGCCAGAACGCCAGCATGAGCGCAGGGACCGCGCTGATCAGCCCCGAGACGGTGACCAGCAGCCTGCGCCTGCCGAGCCGGTCGGAGACCACCCCCGCCACGACCGTGGTGAGCACCACGGCGCCCGTGTAGAGCAGGATCAGCACCAGCAGCCCGTCGCTGGCCTTCTCGCCGGGGAACAGCCTCTCGTAGCCGACCTCGTCGGTGAGGAAGTACAGCAGGTAGAGCGTGGAGATCGCGTTGCCCAGCATCATCAGGAAGCGAGTGATCCACGCCCAGAAGAAGTCGGCCGACCTCACCCACAGCTGCCCAGGGTCGAACGGCGGGCGCTCGCTCAGCCTGGGATCCTTGGTCGTCAGCACGAAGGGCAGCACCAGCACCGCCACCACCGCGCCGACCAGGAGGTAGCCGGACCTGGTCGTGGAGGCGACGACGGTGACCAGCACGACGGCCAGCACCACGCCGACCGACTGGGGGACCCCGATCCAGCCGGAGACCTCGCCGCGCTGCCCGACGGGCACGCGGTCGGGCACGCCCGCGCTCAGCGCCGCCTGCGTGGCGTTGAGCGCGGCCTGCGCCAGGCACCAGCCGACGGCGATGCCGAGCAAGCTGGTCTGGAAGGAGAGGAACACCATCGCCGCGCCGCCGCCCAGCGCGCCCGCCAGCGTCCACGGATGCCTGCGGCCCCACCTGCCGGTGGTGCGGTCCGACAGCGCGCCGGCGACCGGGTTGGCCAGCATCGCCACGAGCGCGCCCGCCCCCGTCACCCAGGCCAGGGCGCTCTCCTTGCCGTCGGGGGCGAGCACGGCGATCTGCTCGGGCAGCAGCACCTGCAAGGGGGCGAAGTAGCCGACGAACAGGGCCAGGTTGGCGGTCGCGATGCCCGCGACCCACCAGGGACCCACCCTGCGCACGGGCTCGGCGAGGGCGTCGCCGGAGATGGGTGGGGAGACGCTGCTCATCCGGCCTCCGCGCGGGACGATGGGGGGACTCGCGGTGCGCCGCATGCTACGCCCTGAGGATCATCTGGGCCACACCTGTGAGCACGGCGGGTGGTGACCAGTGGGACCATGTCTTGGTCAAAGCGGTTCTACGGAAGGTCATGATCGGTGAGGCGGCTAGTCACGGTCCTGCTGCTCGCGTGTGCCGCGCTGGGTCTGGCGGTCACGCCCGCCCAGGCGCACAACGTGCTGACCGGGAGCGACCCCAAGGAGGGGGCGCGGCTCCAGACCGCGCCCGAACAGGTCACCCTCGAGTTCGACCAGCCGGTACGGCAGGGCTTCGCGCAGGTCACCGTGACGGGGCCGGACGGCGGCAGGTGGGAGGCGGCCAAGGCGTCGGTGAGCGGCGTCAAGGTCGTCACGAGGCTGAGGCCGCTCGGCCCCGCGGGCGACTACGTGATCGGCTACCGGATCCTGTCGGCCGACGGGCACCCCGTCTCGGGCAAGGTGACGTTCGCGCTCACGGTCGCGGGCACCGGCACCGCCTCCTCCGAGGCCCCCGCGGCGCAGCCGTCCGCGCAGACCGGCGACCTCAGCGCCCAGGCGTCGGAGGCGGCCGCGAACGGCGGCGCCGGCATGGCCATCGTGTGGGTGGTCGGCGCGCTGGTCCTGCTGGGCGGCGGCACGATCGTCGCACTGCGCCGCGCCAACCCCGCCCCCTCCCCCGGCCCCGCTCCCGAGGCGGCAGACCGCTCCCCCGGCCACGAGACGGCCGCCTTGCCTCACAGGGACGCCGCCGAATGACCGTCACCGAGGTCAGGCCCGTCGCAAGGACGGGCGCGCGGATGCTGGGCGGCCTGATCCTGGCCGCCGTCGTGTCCGTGGTCGTGGCCAGTACGCTCACCGCGGAGGAGGCCGTCCCCGGCATCCCGATGCCAGGCCCCCTCGTCGAGTACGGCCTGCCGATCGTCAGGGTCCTGCTCGACCTGGCCGCCGCCGCGGTGGTGGGCCTCAGCCTGCTCCCCAAGCTGCTGGGCTTCGACGACCCCGGCTCCACCGAGCCCGTCATGAGCAGGGCCAGGGCCCACGCGGTCACCGCGGCGTGGATCTGGGCGATCACCGCCCTGGTCACGATCGTCTTCTACACCGCCGAGCTGAACCCGGGCGCGGTCCCGAGCCTCGGCATGATCGCCACCTACGTCGGCACCGTGGGCGCGGGCCAGGGCCTGCTGTTCAGCACCGCCTGCGCGCTGGCCTACGCCGGCATCGGGCTGCTGGCCGTCAGGTTCGGCGAGAAGGTGCCCGCCGAGCTGCGGATCGTGATCGCGCTGTTCGGCCTGCTGCCCGTGCCCGTGACGGGGCACGCGGTCGACTCCGTGTGGCACGACCCGATCATGATCTCGATGGAGCTGCACGTGATGGGCGCGGCCGTCTGGACCGGCGGGCTGCTGGCGGTGGCGGCCATGGTCGCGCCCCGCGGCGACCTGCTGGCCCTCACGCTGCCGAAGTTCTCCAAGGTCGCCACCATCTCGCTGGCCCTGGTCTCGCTGTCGGGCCTGGTCAGCGGCCTTTCCACGATGGCGCTCACCACCGGCGTCGAGTTGCCCGGTGATCTGGTCGCCTCCGAGTACGGCCTGCTCGTGCTGGCCAAGGTGGCGCTGGTGGCCCTGCTGATCCCGCTCGCCGCGAACATCAGGTGGCGGCTCATGCCGGGCATCGCCGCCCGACGCAAGAGCTCCATCGCGGCCTGGGCGGCGATGGAGCTCGTCGTGATGGGACTGGCCTACGGCGTGGCGGTCGCGCTGACCCGCGCCCCGATCGGCTGATCGGCGGCGCGCAGCCCGAACCTGGTCACGAACCACTCCATGACCAGCCAGGCGATGGCCAGCCCCGAGGCGGCCCACACCGCCGAGGAGGGGGCCAAGGGCGGCGCGGCCAGCAGCGCGTGCTGGGCGACCAGCGAGCCGTACACGGCGATGGTCGCCAGCGCGGAGCCGAGCACGGCCCGCAGGTAAGGGAGCCTGACCAGGAAGGCCACGTCCACCGCGACGGCCGCGATGACCAGGAAGAACGGCACCGCGGACTCGGGGAAGCCGGTGACGCTGAGCAGCGGCCAGATGGCGGCGCGGTAGGCGACCAGCACGGTGGCCACCAGGGTCGCGGTGCCGAACCTGCCGACCATCATGCGCGCCACCGCCAGCACGATCAGCCCCGCGACGGTGAAGTAGACCGGGTAGAGGAAGTCGGGCACCGGCAGCGAGAAGGCGACCATCATGTCACGGTCCACAGCGCGCCCCATCTGGTCGGCGGCGAACTGCATGAGGATCGGCTCGGCCTCGGGCGCTCCCCTGTCCCACGCGGCGATGGCGAAGACGCCGTACTCCTGGTGCTGGGCGGGGAAGAGGATGTTCTCCAGGAAGTAGACGAACAGCGCGCCGAGCACGAGCTTGCCGCCCGAGCCCTGGTACCAGCCGCGGATCACACCCGCGATCATGAAGAAGGTGCCCAGGTAGAGCATGATGTGCGACGGGCTCCATGAGGTGATGTCGAGCCCGTTGACGCGGTGGTTGATCAGGTCGAGCGGCACCGCGACCAGGAAGACGCCGGTGCCCCACTGGATCAGCCGCAGCGCGGTTTTGTCCACGCCGTAACCGGTGTAGCCGTGGATGATGGTCAGCGCCAGCACGATGGCCGTGCCCGCCGAGTTGAGCAGGTGCGGAGGGGCCAGGTCGTCACGCAGCCACTTGAAGTGCCAGGAGACGTCCCATGAGGAGCCCAGCACCTTCAGGGCGAAAGCCAGCAGCCACCCGTAGTAAAGGATCTTGAAAAGTTCGGGTGGTGTCTCGCGGCCGGCCTGCCCGCGGGTCCAGTAGGGCAGGGCCCACTCGACAGCTGCTCGTATTCTCACGCCAGCACATCATGCCTGGCCTTTACCTTCTCCGCAATCAGGCATGATTTCCCCATGCGCGCAGCCATCCTCGACGACGCCGAGGCCATCGAGGGCGTCAGGATCGCCACGTGGAGGTTCGCCTACAGGGGCGTGATCGACGACGACCACCTCGACGGGCTGGCGGTCACCGAGCCCAACGTCGCCCTGCGGCGCCGGGCGCTCACCTCGGGCCGCACCCGCGCGATCGTGGCCGAGTCCGGCGGCGAGGTGGTCGGGTTCAGCATGCCGGGACGGCGGGACAGGGGCGCCGCCTGTCCCGCCGTCTCCTGATCTCAGACGAGCGCCCTGCGCTTCAGCGCGGTGAGCCCCGCGGCCGAGCAGGCGATCGTGATCACGGTCATGACCAGGAGGGGGCCCGCGCCGAACTCCTCGCCGGACAGCACCATCGGCAGGTTGGGGAAGGGCACGACGTACTTGGCGATCCAGTAGTCGATGCCCATGATCGGCCCGAGCACCTCGCCGAAGAGGTTGACGAACAGGAAGGCCGCCCAGCTGATCCCGGCCGCCGCCCTGGGCAGCAGGCCGAAGACCAGCACGCCGACCCCCGCGAGCACCCAGACCGCGGGGATCTGCACGAGCGTCCCGCCCAGCACGCCGAGCGGGTCACCGGCGGCCAGCCCCAGCGTCAGTCCCGCGACCGTCAGGATGAGGGCGCTGCCCGCGAGAGCGAGGAACAGGTGGCCGCCCGCCCACCGCATGCGGCTGACCGGCGTGGCGAGCAGCAGCTCGGCGCGGCCCTCGAGTTCCTCCTTGCGCAGCCGCAGCAGGGCCAGCAGGGGATAGAGGGCGGCGACGTAGCCGAGGCTGAGGGCGATCAGCCACAGGTAGGCGTCGGTCATCGACGCCTCGGGCGAGGCGGTGTAGCGGTGCAGGAACTCCTGGACCGAGGCGCCCTGCCTGGACACCTCGGGGATGGACCGCGCGAGAGCGCCCAGGACCAGCCCGGCCACGGCGTAGCCGACGCTCCAGCCGGCCAGCAGTCCCCTGTGCAGGCGCCAGGCGAGGGACAGGGGGCTGCGCAGCCGTACCGATCCCGCCGGGCCTGGGCGCTGGGGGATGAGGCCGTGCCCGAGGTCGCGGCGACCGGCCAGCAGGTAGGCGAGGGCGGCGGTCAGCGCGGCTAGCGCCAGGGCGGGCAGCAGCGCCGCCCAGTTGTCGTCACCGTAGGGCCTGACCAGGTGGCTCCAGCCCTGGGGTGACAGCCACTTGAGCCAGGTCAGGCCGCTGCCGTCGGCGGTGAAGCGCACCAGGTAGCTGACGCCGAGGACGAGGGCGGCCAGGCCGGTCGCCGCGCGGGCGCTCTCGGTGAGCTGCGCGGCCAGCGCGCCGACGCCGGTGAAGACCAGCCCGACCGCGGTGATCGCGGCGCCGAAGCTCAGCGACCCCGTGACGTCGAAGCCCGTGGAGATCATGGCGAGCGCGCAGATCAGCCCGGTCGCCACCATCGCGCAGGCGGTGAAGGCCAGGGCGGCGGTCAACGGCGCGAAGCGGCCGATGACGCCCGCGCCGACCAGCTCGGCGCGGCCGGACTCCTCCTCGCCGCGGGTGTGGCGGACGATGGTGAGGATCGCGATCAGGGCCAGGACGGTGTAGATGGCGTCGGCGTTCTTCCAGACCGCCATCCCCGCGACCGTGGGCGAGTGGACCTCGCCCGCGAAGGCGGTCAGCGCCCTGTTGGCCGCCATCTCGCGGGCGAAGTCGGCGATCGAGCGCGCGGTGGGGAAGCTCTGCGCGTAGCGGCCTGCCTGCCCGGCCGCGAGTACGGCCAGCAGCGCCATCCAGAAGGGAGCGATCAGCCGCTCACGGCGGATGACCAGGGTGGCCAGCCTCCAGGTCCCTGTCGTCATCGGGCGCTCTTCTCGGATTCGTAGTGACGCATGAACAGGTCCTCGAGGGAGGGCGGCTGGCTGGTCAGGGCGACGATCCCGGTCTCGGACAGGCGGCGCACGGCCTTGTCGAGGTCGTGGTCGGCGACCTGGAAGGTGACGCGCCGTCCTTCGGTGACCAGGCCGCCCGCCCACGGCAGCTCAGGAACGGGCCCCGCGAGCTCGGCGGTGATCCGCGTCATGGTGAGGTGGCGCAGCTCGTCCAGCGTGCCGGACTCCACGGTGCGGCCCGCGCGGATGATGCTCACCCTGTCGCACAGGGACTCGACCTCCGACAGGATGTGGCTGGACAGCAGCACGGTCCTGCCTCGCTGCTTCTCCTCCACCACGCACTGCTGGAAGACCGACTCCATCAGCGGGTCGAGCCCGGAGGTCGGCTCGTCGAGGATGAGCAGTTCGGCGTCGGAGGCGAACGCGGCCACCAGGGCGACCTTCTGCCTGTTGCCCTTGGAGTAGGTCTTGGCCTTCTTGCGCGGGTCCAGCTCGAAGCGCTCCAGCAACTCCTCACGGCGGGACGGGTCGAGCCCTCCGCGCAACCTGCCGAGCAGGTCGATCACCTCGCCGCCGGTCAGCGCCGGCCACAGGTTCACGTCTCCCGGCACGTAGGCCAGCCGCCTGTGCAGCTCGGTGGCCTGCCTCCACGGGTCGCCGCCGAGCAGCGTGACCCGTCCCGAGGTGGCTCGCATCAGGCCCAACAGGATGCGGATGGTCGTGGACTTCCCCGCGCCGTTCGGGCCGAGAAAGCCGTGCACCTCGCCGGTCTGCACGGTCAGGTCCAGTCCGTCGAGCGCGTGCGCCCTGCCGAAGCTCTTGCGGAGCGCCTGTACGGAGATGGCGGTGTTCATATCGCTCCTCGAGGGATGTGCTTGCGGCTCAGAACGCTAGAGAGCAGGCGTGGCCGGGGGTATCGGGCATGTGCCCAATGCCGGGGAGCCGAGCTCGGCCGTCGGGTGCGCACCTGGAAGGGACGCCCGGCCCGACCCTGGATCGGCGTATCGGGCGTGCGCCGGATAGGTTGCGACGCATGCTTCACGGGCGGGACAAGGAGTGCGAGCGCGTCGGCCGGTTGATCGAGGGTGCGAGAGAGGGCCGCAGCGCCGCCCTCGTGATCCGCGCCGAGCCGGGCACAGGGAAGTCCGCCCTGCTCGACCACGCCGCCGGGCAGCGCCAGGGCCTGCGGGTGCTGCGAGCCGGCGGCATCGAGACCGAGTGCGAGCTGCCCTTCGCCACCCTCCACCAGCTCCTGCGCCCCCTGCTCGGCGGGCTCGACACGCTGCCCGAGCCACAGGCGGACGCGCTGCGCGGCGCGCTCGGGCTGGCCAGGTCAGAGGGCAGGGACCGCTTTCTCATCGGCCTGGCCACCCTGACCCTGCTGGCCGAGCACGCGCCGCTGCTGTGCCTGGTGGACGACGCGCACTGGGTCGACAGGGCCTCGCTGGAGGCGCTGCTGTTCGCAGCCAGGCGGCTCGACGCGGAGGGCGTCGTGCTGATCTTCGCGACCAGGGCGATGGAGCGCGACGTCCTCGCCGCCGCGGGGCTGCCCCAGCTCCCTCTGGCGGACCTGGACCGCCAGGCCGCTCTCAGCGTGCTGCTCGAGCACGCTCCCGGCCTTCGCGACCACGTGCGCGACCGGATCGTCGAGGAGTCGGGCGGCAACCCTCTAGCGCTGATCGAGCTGCCTGGAATGGATCAGGACTCCCTGCCCGCGGGGCCACTGCCGCTGCCGCACCGGCTCCAGGAGGCCTATCAGGAGCGGATCACCGCGCTCCCTCCCGACACCCGCACCCTCCTGCTCGCCATGGCGGCGGAGGATCTGGCCGCGGCGCTGCGGGCCACCGGGCTCTCCCTCGCCGCGCTGGCCCCCGCCGAACAGGCCGGGCTGGTCGAGGACGGCGCCTTCAGGCACCCTCTCATACGCGCCGCCGCCTACCAGGGTGCCTCCTTCGCCGAACGCGTCGCCGTCCACCGCGCCCTGGCGCGGGACACCGGCGCGCACCGCAGGGCGTGGCACCTGGCCGCGGCGGCCACAGGACCCGACGAGGAGATCGCGGCCGCCCTCGAGCGGACGGCCGCGCAGGCGGGCCAGGTGTCGGGGTACTCCGAGGCCGCGGCCGCCCTCGAACACGCCGCCAGGCTCACCCCCGCCACACCCGACAGGGTCCGCAGGCTCACCGCGGCCGCCACGCTCACGGCCGACTCGGGGCAGAGCGACAGGGCCGCGGTGCTGATCGACCAGGCCCGCCGGCTCGGCGGCGCCTCGGCCGAGCTGGCACGGCTGCGCGCCCGCGTCGAGTTCGAACACGGCTCCCCCGAGGCGGCGTGGCGGCTGCTCCTCGACGCAGGGCCCGAGCTCCTGGTCGAGGCGGCCAGGGTCGCCTGGTCGGTCGGCGACAGCGCCGGGCTGCTCGCCGTCAGGGAGCGGCTGGACCCCGGGCCGGCGGCCATGGTCACCGGCGTGGTCGAGCTGCTGTCCGGCGACCCCGGCACCGGCCTCGACCTGATCAGGCGGCACGCGGGCCTGGCGCCGCCCCGCGGGGGCGCGGACGGACTGCAGATCAGCGCCACGGCCCTCGACCTGCTCTCGGGGGATCTCGTCTCGGCTCGGGACAGCCTGCTGAGGCTCGCCGCCGACCTGCGCTCCCGCGGCGCGATCGGCTGGCTGCCCGGGGTCCTGACCGTGCTGGCCGAGACCGAGCTGCTGCTCGGGCGGACCAGGGACACGACCGCGACGGAGGCGTTGCGCATCGCGCAGGACACCGGGCAGCTGCGGCACGCCGCCCACGCCCGCGGCCTGCTCGCCTTCGCCGCCGCGCTCAGGGGCGAGGACCTCGCGGAGGCCGGCTCGGGCACCGGTGACGCGGGCAGGGGCGGGGACAGCGACGACTCGGACAGGGACGGCTCCGGCGGGGACGACTCCGGCGGGGAAGGAGACTGGGCGGGGCGGGCGCAGGCGATGCTCGACCTCGGCAGGGGGCGCTTCGAGGCGGCGCTCGACCGCCTGGATCTTCTCGCCCACCGTCCGCACGCGGTGTACTTCGTCCCCGACCAGGTCGAGGCCGCCGTCAGGTCGGGCCGTCCGCACCTCGCGCCCGTGGCGCGATTCGAGAGCTGGGCGCGGGCCTCGGGCCGGCCGTGGGCTCGGGCCGTACGGCATCGCTGCCTCGCCCTGCTGGCCGACGAGCCCGAGGAGCACTTCGAGCAGGCGGTGGCCTGCTCAGACCTGCCCTTCCAGCAGGCCAGGAGCAGGCTCCTGTACGGGGAGTGGCTGCGCAGGTCCAGGCGGAAGAGCCAGGCCAGGACCCAGCTGCGGGCGGCGCTCGAGACCTTCGAGCAGGCGGGTGCGGCGGCGTGGGCCGCGCACGCCCGCGCCGAGCTGCGAGCCGCGGGCGAGGCCGCCGCGCCCCCTGCCGACGACCTGATGGCCGCGCTCACGCCGCAGGAGCTCCAGATCGTCAGGCTGGCCGCGACGGGCGCCACGAACAAGGAGATCGGCGCGCAGCTGTTCCTCAGCCCCAAGACGGTCGGCCATCACCTCTACCGGGCCTTTCCCAAGCTCGGCGTCTCCAACAGGACCGAGCTGGCCCGCCTGAGCCTGTTCGCCTAGACCCGCTGCTCAGGCGAGGCCGTCTCAGCTGCTTCTCAGGACTGCTCAGTACGCTCGGCGCATGAAGAGAGCAGCCGCGCTGGTCGCGGCGCTGGCCGTACTCGCGGCGGTGGTCTGGCTGGTGTGGCCTTCCACCCCCGAGGTCAGGGGCCAGGAGCAGCGGATCGCCGTCATCGACGGTCCAGAGAACGACCAGCGGGTCGAGCTCGACACGACGTACTTCGCGCCCGAGGGCGGCGGCAGGGCACCAGCCGTGCTGCTGGCCCACGGGTTCGGCGGCAGCAAGCAGAGCGTGAGGGCCCAGGCCGTACGGCTGGCCGGGCAGGGTTACGCGGTGCTGACCTGGTCGGCGCGCGGCTTCGGCCGCTCGACAGGGCAGATCGCGCTCAACTCGCCCGACTACGAGGTCAAGGACGTCAAGCAGCTGATCGACTGGCTGGCCAAGCGGCCAGAGGTCCAGCTCGACGCGCAGGGCGACCCCCGCGTCGGCATCGCGGGCGGCTCCTACGGCGGCGCGATCGCGCTCATGACCGCCGCCCACGACCCCAGGGTCGACGCGATCGTCCCGATGATCACCTGGAACGACCTGTCGCAGGCGCTGTTCCCCAACGGCGTGTTCAAGAAGATGTGGGCGGGCCTGTTCTTCAGCAGGGGCGGCCCCAGCGTGGAGACGCAGGGGCTCGGCGCGCTCACCGCGGCGCCGCGGCCGCTGTCGGCGGAGGAGGCCAGGTGCGGCAGGTTCCTGCCCGCCGTGTGCGAGATGTACCAGCAGGCCGCCGCCACGGGCGAGGCGACGCCCGAGGCGATCGCGCTGCTGCGTGAGTCAAGCCCCGCCGCCGTGGCGGCGCGGATCAAGGCACCCACCCTGCTCGTCCAGGGACAGCGCGACTCGCTGTTCACCCTCGCCCAGGCCGACGCCAACGCCAAGGCCATCTCCTCGGCCGGCACTCCCGTCGAGGTGGTCTGGTTCGACGGCGGGCACGACGGCGGCAACGGCGAGGTCGACTGGCTCGACGAGCTCACCCTCGGCTGGTTCGACCGCCACCTGCGCGAGAACGCCGTCACCGAGGCCGCCGACCGCTTCGTCATCACCAGGGACGGCGGCCGCGACCCGGGCACCAGGCAGCGCATCCGCCTGCACCCTGGCGCCGACCGCTATCCCGGCCTGAACGGCACCTCGACCGCACAGGTCCAGCTGGCCGGCCCCGACCAGAACGTCGTCAACCCGCCGGGCGGCAGTCCCGCCTCGATCTCGGCGGTGCCGGGGATGGGCGGGCTGCTCGGCGGCGCCCAGGGCAACCTCAGTCTCTCCCTGGACATGCAGGGCCAGAGCGCGCTCTTCGAGTCGGCGCCGCTGGCGGCCCCGCTGCAGCTCACGGGGGCGCCCACCGTCACGGTCAGGGTGCGAGGAGAGGGCGAGGTGACACTCTTCGCCAAGCTCTACGACGTGGCCGACGCCGCCACCCCGCCGACGCTGCCCGCAGGGCTGGTCGCGCCGGTGCGGATCACGATCCCCGAGGGCAGGGGCAGCGCGGAGGCGACGATCACGCTGCCCGCCGTCGACCACCGCTTCGCGGCGGGCCACAAGGTACGGCTGGCGCTGACGACGACCGACATGGGATACGCCACGCCCGCTGAGCCCGCGAGCTACGTGGTGGGCCTGGCCTCGCCCGTGCTGGCGGTGCCGACGGTGGCCGCCCTCGAGGCCGCCCCGACCGGGCCCGTGTGGTGGACGTGGGCGCTGCCGCTCGCCGCCGTCGCGGTCGCCGCGCTCCTGCTGGTTACCGGCCGCCGCCGTCCCGCGGGCAGGGGCACGGCCCACTCCTCCGGCGCCGTCGGCGCAGACGCGTCCGTGACCGCCCTCGGCGGGGACCCGCGCGTGGACGCCGAGGTGCCACTGGAGATCAGCGGGCTGACCAAGGCGTACCGCAACGGCGACAAGGCCGTGGACGACCTCTCCTTCCGCGTGGAGAAGGGCCAGGTGCTGGGGCTGCTCGGGCCGAACGGCGCGGGCAAGACCACCACGATGCGGATGATGATGGGCCTCATCCACCCCGACAGCGGCGAGATCCGGATCTTCGGCGACAAGGTGACCCCCGGGGCGCCCGTCCTTTCCAGGCTCGGCTCGTTCGTCGAGGGGCCTGGCTTCCTGCCGCACCTGTCGGGGCGCGACAACCTCACGCTGTACTGGCAGGCCACCGGGCGCCCCGCGGCCGACGCGCACATGGAGGAGGCGCTGGAGATCGCCGGGCTCGGCGCCGCGCTGGAGCGGGCGGTGCGCACCTACTCCCAGGGCATGCGCCAGCGCCTGGCCATCGCCCAGGCCATGCTCGGCCTGCCCGACCTGCTCGTCCTCGACGAGCCGACCAACGGGCTCGACCCGCCCCAGATCAGGGAGATGCGCGAGGTGCTCAAGCGCTACGCGCGCGACGGCCGTACGGTGATCGTCTCCAGCCACATGCTGGCGGAGGTCGAGCAGACCTGCAGCCACGTGGTGGTCATGACCCGAGGCCGCCTGCTGAGCACGGGCCCGGTGTCCGACCTGCTGGCCACCGCCCGCCACAACGGCCACGGCCCGCGCCTCGAGGACGTGTTCCTGGACCTGATCGGAGACAAGTCATGAGCACCGCGGCCGCGGGGTACGACGCGCGCAGGACGCTGCCGCTCCGCGTGGAGATCGTCAGGCAGTTCAAGCGGCGGCGCACGCTGGTCATGTTCGGCCTGCTGCTCGCGCTGCCGTGGATCCTGGTGATCGCCTTCCAGTTCGGCCCGCAGAACCCGAACCAGCAGAACGCCCTGCGGCTGTCGGACCTGGCCACGCAGAGCGGCCTCAACTTCGCCGCGTTCGCGCTGTCGGTGTCGGCCAGCTTCCTGCTGGTGGTGGCGGTGGCGCTGTTCTGCGGCGACACCGTGGCCAGCGAGGCCAACTGGTCGTCGCTGCGCTACCTGCTGGCCGCGCCGGTGCCGCGCGACAGGCTGCTACGGCAGAAGCTGATCGTCGCGCTCGGCTACTCGGCGGCGGCGGTGATCTGCCTGCCGCTGATGGCGCTGCTGGCGGGGACGCTGGTGTTCGGCTGGAACGACATCCAGGTGCCGGGGACGGGCGAGACGATCCCGGCCTTCGACGTGCTGCCGCGCTTCGGCATCGTCATCGGCTACGCGCTGGTCAGCCAGCTCGTCGTGGCCTCGGTGGCCTTCCTGCTGTCGACCGTCACCGACTCGCCGCTCGGCGCGGTGGGAGGGGCGGTCGGGCTGGTGATCATCAGCAGCATCCTGCAGGCCGTGGAGGCGCTCGGGACGCTCAGGGAGTTCCTGCCGACGTTCTGGAACACCGCCTGGCTGGACGCGCTGGCGCCGGTGCTCGACTGGGGCGGGATGACCAAGGGCGCGGCGGTGTCGGTGACCTACGCGGTGCTGCTGTTCGCGCTGGCCTTCCGCCGGTTCAGGAGCAAGGACGTGGTCAGCTGACTCACCAGTGCGGGGGCTTGTTCTCCAGGTAGAAAGCGTCGGAATCGTCCTCCTGGCGCTCTCCCCAGCCGAGGTCGGTGTCGTCGGCGGTCTGCTCAGGTAGAAATTCGCTCACGGCAACAATGCTATCCGGAGGGAGAAACACCACCCTCACACATGTGCGGCACAAGGGACAGTCAAGGCTTGTCGAGGTACAGTGGAGCGCGCGTGAGAAGGTGTCCGGCTACCCCCCGTGAGGCTGCCCATGGCCACCCCGACAGGTTGGCGTCGAGAAGGCAATTTGCCGGCGGAGCTCACGAGCTTCGTCGGCCGGACGAGGCTGCTCGCCAACCTCAAACGCCACTTGTCCGACGAGAACACCAATTTGGTGACCGTGACGGGCATCGGTGGCGTCGGCAAGTCGCGAACGGTTCTGCGCCTGGCGCACCAGGTGCGCGGGCAGTTCGAGGACGGCGTCTGGTTCGCCGACCTGGCCAGGCTGCAGGACGCGGGCATGGTCAAGAACACCATCGCCTCGGCCCTCGGCGTGGCCGACCAGTCGGCCCGCGGTGAGTCCGAGTCGCTGTCGGAGTGGGTCGCCAACCGCAACATGCTGCTCATCCTCGACACCTGCGAGCACCTCATCGAGGGCTGCGCCGAGCTGATCGACGAGCTGCTGCAGGCCAACCCCAACCTGAAGGTGCTGGCCACCAGCCGCCAGTCGCTGCACCTGCCGTACGAGCACGTGGTGCCGGTGCCTCCGCTGGCCGTGCCCGGCGACGACCCGCACGAGAACATGTTCACCAACGAGTCGGTGCAGCTGTTCGCGGCCAGGTCGGGGGCGGTCGTGCCCGACTTCGTGCTCGACGAGCACAACATCGGCTCGGTGGCCGAGCTGTGCCGCAGGCTCGACGGCATCCCGCTGGCGATCGAGCTGGCCGCGGTGCGGCTGCGCGCCCTGTCGGTCGAGCAGATCCTGGGTCTGCTGACCGACCGCTTCAGCCTGCTCGCCGGCGCGAGCCGTACGGCGCTGCCGCGCCACCAGACGCTGCGCGCGGCCATCGGGTGGAGCCACGAGCTGTGCGAGCCCGCCGAGCGGCTGCTGTGGGCGCGCCTGTCGGTCTTCGCCGGCGACTTCGAGCTCGACGCGGCCAGGTTCGTCTGCTCCGACGACCGGCTGCCCGCCGAGGACATCACCGACCTGGTCACCGGCCTGGTGGAGAAGTCGATCCTGCTCATCAGGAGCGACCACGCGGGCGTGCGTTACAAGCTGATCGACACGCTGGCCGAGTACGGCGAGGAGTGGCTGGAGAAGCTGGGCGAGTCGCAGCGCCTGCGCCACAAGCACCTGGCCTACTACCTGAGCCTGGCCCGCCGCAGTGAGGACGCCTGGTCGGGGCCGCGCCAGATCTACTGGTTCGTTCGCATGCGCCAGGAGCACGACAACGTCAGGCTCGCTCTCGAGCACGCGCTGCGCACGCCGGGCGAGAGCCGGATGGCCCTCGAGCTGCTGTCGTCGCTGTGGTTCATGTGGATCTGCTGCGGCTTCGTCCGCGAGGGCCGCGTCTACCTCGAGCGCGCGCTGCGCGCCAACCCCGAGCCCAGCAAGGAGCGCTGCAAGGCGCTGTGGGTGCTGTCCTACGTGCGCAGCGCCCAGGGCGACAGCGGGGGCGCGCTGGAGGCGGCCGAGAAGTGCAGCAGCGAGGCGGTGCTGGTCGGCGACTCCCGCGCGGTCATCCTCGCCTCCAAGATGCAGGGCACGGCCGCGCTGCTCCAGGGCGACCTGCAGAAGGCCAGCGCGCTGCTGGGCATGGCGATCGAGTTCAACACCGGCAACAAGGAGCTCGACCCCGGCCTGCTGCCCGCCATCGTCGAGCTGTCGATCGTGCTCACCACCCAGGGCGAGCTGTACGAGGCCGAGTCGTTGCTCGTCGACGTCCTGCAGGTGTGCAAGGAGCGCGGCGAGCTGTGGGTCAGCTCCTACGCCTACTGGGCGCTGTCGATGCCGCTGCTGGCCAGCAACAGGCTGGACAGGGCGCTGGAGAGCGCCCAGGAGGGCCTGCGGATCAAGCGCCACTTCCACGACACCGTGGGCAGCATGATGGTGCTCGAGACGATGGCGCGCATCATGGTGGGGCTCAACCAGCCCGACAGGGCGGCAAGGGTGCTGGGTGCGCTGCACCAGAACTGGCGGGCGGCGGGGCTGCCGATGTTGGGAGCTCCCTTCTTGACCAGTGAGCACGAAAGGGCAGTCAAGGAGTGCCAGAAGACTCTCGGTGAGGAGGCCTACCGTCGAGCCTTCGACGCGGGCACCAAGCTGGACCTCGACGAGGCGACGAACCTCGCGCTGGACGACCTCGACGCGGGACCGGCTCCTGTGTGATCATTTCCTCTATGTCCGAAATACCCCTCCGTTTAGCCTCTTATCTCGCTGACGGATTTGGCGCCTTTATGTCCGGGCATGCCTAAACAATGGCAGTTTTCGCGATCAATTCCGCGGATTGCCACATCCGTCCTCGTGGGAGGCTGCGCACCCATGCCAGAGATGCCGGATTTCTCTCTTCCTGACCCACACATTCCGTTTCCGTCCAAACTCAATCCCTTCGAGCCCGTCATCGCCGAGCACACCACGTCATGGGCCCGACGACTGCGTCTCATCGAAGGAGAGCGAGCCACCTCCCGCTTCGCCGGCGAGTCCTACTCCAGGCTGGTCGCGAGGCTCTACCCCGAGGCATCGGTGCCCACGCTGGCGCTGGCCGCCGACCTCAACAGCTGGTTCCACGTCTACGACGACCAGTTCGAGCTGGCCGAAGTGGGCTCCGACCCCGACCTGGCCCGCCGGATGGCCGACAAGTTCGCGGCCGTGCTGCGCGGCGAACCGCTGGACGACACGGCGGGGCCGATCCTGCACGGGCTCGCCGACATCCGCGACCGCATGCGGATGCACGCCTCCCGGGGCTGGTGGGAGCGCTTCGCCGATCACCTGCAGGGCTGCTTCGAGACGGCCCAGTGGGAGGTGGACAACAGGACCCGGGGGCAGATCCCCGACCCTGACAGCTATGTCGAGCACAAGCTGAACATCGCCTACGTCCCGCCCTCCTTCGACCTCATCGAGTTAGTCGAGCAGTTCGACGTGCCGGCCGACATCCGGGCCAGCGTCCCGTACCAGACGATGGTCCACGAGGCGGGCCATGTCGTGGTCTGCACCAACGACCTGATCGGGCTGCACAGGGAGCTGGCGCAGGGCGAGTTCCACAACCTCGTCATCGTGTTCTGGAACGCTCTAGGCTGCTCGCTCCAGGAGGCGATCGAGCTCGTCAACGCGAAGATCTCGATACGCGTCGAGAGCTTCCGCGCGGCCAAGGAGGCGATGGAGGCCACCTTCGACGAGCTCGGCACCGACTACAACGCCAGGTACGGCACCATGCGGTGCGTGGCGGGCCTCGAGCACTGGATGCGCGGCTACCTCGACTGGGCGCGCGAGACACAGCGATTCTCCGACCCGCTGCTCAGGGGCCAGGTCAAGGGCTTCCACCACGAGTTGATCAGCTGATCAGCCGAACGCTCGAGCAGCTCGCCGAACATGCGGGCGGTGCCCACGGCGCCGGGCACCCCCGCGTGCGGGCCGCCTCCGGCCTCGGCCGGCGCCCGCTCCGCCTCGTGCTCCTTGTCGAACACCGCGCCTTCTGACCGGACCGCCCGTCCCTGCCGGGTCGAACCTCCTGGTGGCGAACCCCCTCCGGCTCGGGGTCCTGGTTCATGTTCGTCATTCTCCATCGATATGGTGCCGTGCACGGAATCGTTCCGGCTCGCCGTAGGTTCAGGAGAGAGTACCGAGGGAAAGGCTGATCAACTGTGTTCGACCCGACGGATCTCTACCGGCTGGCCGAGGAGACCCCCGAGCTCATCGACCCGGTGCTGGTGTACCACTTCGACGGCTTCGTCGACGCGGGCGGCGCCGGGCGGCTCGCGCTGGGCCACCTGCTTGCCGAGCTGGAGCACAGCGTCGTGGCGACCTTCGACGTCGACCGCCTGCTCGACTACCGTTCGCGGCGGCCGACCATGACCTTCGACACCGACAGATGGGTCGGCTACGAGGCCCCCGAGCTGGCCCTGCACCAGGCGCGTGATCTCACGGGCACGCCGTTCCTGGTGCTGAGCGGGCCCGAGCCCGACAGGGAGTGGGAGCTGTTCACCGCGGCCGTCACCTCGCTGGCCGAGCGGCTGGGGGTGAGCAAGATGGTCACCGTGCACGGCATCCCCATGGCCGTGCCGCACACCAGGCCGCTGGGCGTCACCTCGCACGCCAGCAGGCCCGAGCTGATCAACTCCCAGGTGAGCGCGTTCGGCAGGGTTCAGGTGCCCGGCAGCGTGGCGGCGCTGCTGGAGTACCGGATGAGCGAGCTGGGGCGTGACGCGCTCGGCTACGCCGTCCACGTGCCCCACTACCTGTCGCAGGCGGAGTACCCGCAGGCCGCCGTGGCGGCGCTGGAGGCGGTGACCAAGGGCACCGGGCTGGTGTTCCCCATGGAGAGCCTGCACGAGGCGGCCAGGCGCACCACCTCGGAGATCGAGGAGCAGATCGAGTCCTCCGCGGAGCTGTCCTCGGCGATCAAGGGGCTGGAGCAGCAGTACGACGCCTTCGCCGGCGGCGAGGACCGCGAGAACCTGATGGCCGAGAGCACCCCGATGCCGACGGGCGACGAGCTGGCCGCGCAGTTCGAGGCCTTCCTCGCCGAGCGGGACGACCGCGAGGGCTGAGCGCCGCCGGGGGCGGGCTAGTGGTGCCTGGCCCCCTCGTGGTCGACGTGGCCCGCCGGTTCGAGCTGCAGCGTGGAGTGCTCCACGTCGAAGTGCCCCGCCAGGCACTCGTGCAGCCGGTCGAGCAGCGGGCCGCACCTGGTCAGGGCCTCCTCCTCCACCACCACATGGGCCGACATCACCGGCACCCCCGAGGTGATGGTCCAGGCGTGCAGGTCGTGGACGTCGGTGACGCCAGGCGCCTCCAGCAGGTGCTTGCGCACCTCGGCCAGGTCGACGCCCCTGGGCGTGGCCTCGAGCAGGATGTCGACGGCCTCCCTGAGCAGCTTCCAGGTGCGCGGCAGGATCAGCAGCGCGATGACGATCGAGATGAGCGCGTCGGCGGCGACCCATCCGGTGAGCTGGATGACGATCGCGCCCGCGAGCACCGCCACCGAGCCGAGCAGGTCGCCCAGCACCTCCAGGTAGGCGCCCTTGAGGTTGAGGCTCTCGTCCTTGCCGTCGCGCAGCAGCCACAGCCCGATGCCGTTGGCCACCAGGCCGACCGCGGCGGTGACCATCATGATCGTGCCGCCGACCGGCTCGGGGTCGGCGAAGCGCCGTACGGCCTCGACGAGGATGTAGCCGCTCAGCCCGAGCAGCAGCACCGCGTTGACGGCGGCGGCGAGGATCTCGGCCCGCTGGTAGCCGAACGTCCTGCGCGCGCTGGCAGGCTTGCCCGCGATCCAGATCGCGAACAGGGCGAGCGCGATGCCCGCCCCGTCGGTGGCCATGTGACCCGCGTCGGCGAGCAGGGCGAGGCTCCCTGACATGATCGCGCCCACGACCTGGACGACCAGGACGCTCAGGGTGAGCGGCAGGACGATCATCAGCCTCTTGCGGTGGTGCGCGCTCGCCGTCGCGTGCCCGTGCCCGTGTCCCATGGTTGCGGCCTCCCCGATCTATACAGTGAACCATGTATATACAGTACGCGCTGTATATACAGCAACTCGTGTATCCTGATAATCGTGTTCACTGTGGAGACCCGGCTCGACGCGATGGCCAGGATCGGCAGAGCCCTGGCCGACCCCAACCGCTGCCGCCTGCTCATCGCCCTGCTGCAGGGCCCTTCCTATCCGGCGAGACTCGCCGACGAACTGGGCCTGACCAGGCAGAACGTCTCCAACCACCTGGCGTGCCTGCGCGGCTGCGGGCTGGTCGTCGCGGTCCCCGAGGGACGGCAGACGCGCTACGAGATCTCCGACGGCCGCCTGGCCCACGCCATCGAGGACCTCATCCACGTGGCCCTCGCCGTGGACCCCGACCACGTGTGACCCAGGGCGCGAGACCGGCGCCGACCTCGGGCGCGCCACCGCCCTGCCGACCTGGCGCGCCACTTCCCTCACAAGATCAAGCGCGGGATATCGTGGGATGATGAGCGAGATCCGGGTGGGCCTGGTCGGGTACGGCACAGCGGGCGCGGTCTTCCACGCCCCGCTCATCCACGCGACGCCCGGCCTGCGCCTGGCCGCCGTCGTCACCCGCGACCCCGACCGCGCGGCCGAGGTCACCGGCAGGTACGGCGCCACCGCCGTCAAGGACGCCGACGACCTGTGGCCCCGGTGCGACCTGGCCGTCATCGCCTCCCCCAACAGGACCCACGTCCCGCTGGCCACCGCGGCGCTCGAGGCGGGGCGCGCCGTCGTGGTCGACAAGCCCCTCGCGGGGACCGCGCAGGAGGCCCGCGACCTGGTCGAGCTGGCCGCGCGCAAACGCCTCATGCTGACGGTCTTCCAGAACCGCCGATGGGACGGCGACTTCCTGACCCTGCGCCGGCTGATAGCCGAGGGCGAGCTGGGCGAGATCTACCGCCTGGAGTCGCGCTTCGAGCGCTGGCGTCCCAGGCCCAAGGGCGGCTGGCGCGAGAGCGGCGGCGCGGACGAGATCGGCGGCCTGCTCTACGACCTCGGCAGCCACCTCGTCGACCAAGCGCTCCAGCTGCTCGGCCCGGTGCGCGAGGTCTACGCGGAGAGCGACGTGCGCCGCGAGGGCGTCGGCGCGGACGACGACTCCTTCCTGGCGCTGACCCACGACAGCGGCGCCCGCTCGCACCTGTGGGTCAGCGCGCTGGCGGCGCAGCTCGGCCCGCGCTTCAGGGTGCTCGGCTCGGCCGGCGCCTACGTGAAGTACAGCCTTGACCCCCAGGAGGACCGTCTGCGGGCCGGCGCCACGCCCGACGAGCCCGGCTTCGGCGCCGAGCCCGAGGAGCGCTGGGGCAGGCTCGGGACCGACGCCGCCGCCGAGCTCGTGCGCACGGAGCCTGGCAGCTATCTCGACTTCTACCAGGGCGTGGCCGCCTGCCTGACCAACGGCTCGCCGCCCCCGGTTGACCCTCGCGACGTCGTGGACGCGCTCACGGTCATCGAGGCGGCTCGCCGCTCGGCCGGCGAGCACGCGATCGTCCGCGTGCGCTAGCCGCCGCACCGCCGTACGGGCGGCCCTCAGTCGCGCAGGCGGGAGCGCAGGGCCGCGTTGTCGGCCTCGGTCCAGCCGTTGGCCTCCAGCCACGGGAGCGGCCCGCCGAAGCGGTCGTCCAGCACCCCGAGGAACTGCTCGATGTAGCGCGCCCTCGGCATGTGGTCGTCGGCGGGCCTGGAGTCGAGGTCGTCGCGGTAGGTGGCGCTGGCGCGGAGCCTGGCGAGGACGCGCTCGAGGCGCTCCCCCGTCGCCACGTAGTCCTCGACGATCGACTCCCTGGTCGCGCCCGCCACCGACAGCGCCAGCGCGCACAGGACACCCGTACGGTCCTTGCCCGCGGCGCAGTGCACGATCGCCGCGCCGTCGTCGAGCGCCATCACGCGCAGCGCCGAGACCACCGAGTCGGGCCGCTCGCGCAGGTAGCCGTAGTAGAAGCCGGTGACGCGCAGGTCGTCGTCGGCGTCGCGCTCCTGCCACGGCAGCGCCCTGTCGGCGTCGACGTCGGTGTGCCTGCCGCCTTCGGCGAACAGCGTGTGGTGGTGGACGGTCACCTCGGCAACCGAGGTGAGCGGCCCCGGGCCCTCCAGCGAGACCTCGGGCCCCGAGCGCAGGTCCACGACGTGCCTGACCTTGTGCGAGCCGACCAGGAGGTCGACGTCGGAAGGGGTCAGGCCCTGCAGGTTGTCGGATCGGAGGACGCGGCCGTGCCGCGTGGTTCCTCCGTCGGTTGTGGGCAGTCCGCCCAGGTCACGAACGTTGACAGCACCCTCAAGATCAATCCATCGCACGAGATCGAGCCTATATGTCGGGATAAGTCTGTGCGGATTCGCGTTTCGTAACGCAGCATGAAGAGATGGATCCGCGTGCTTTTCCCCCGCGTCTGGTGCTCGATCCTTCCTTGCCTCCGGAGGTGTCGGCTCAGCTGAGAGCGGGCCCACACCTGATGCGCATGGCCAGAGCGGGCCAGCAGCACGAGCCCACGCGCCACACCGGCCTGCTGTTCGTGCTGCCCGGCTTCCTGCTGCTGGTCTGGATGGTGACCGGCACCGCGGGAATGATCGTCGCCATGGCCGCCATGTCGCTGATCTCGCTGTTGCGCTGGATGGCCACGGACGAGACCAACCGCACCGCAAGACGCCGGCTGAAACTCGCCTATGACCACGCCGACCGCTACGTCCTTCCTGAGGACCTCGACTATCCCTGCCAGGTGCTGCTGCGCAGGGCTCAGGACGCAGCCGACACCATCATGGCCTCGGAGGTGCACAGGGCGGGCCTGATCGACTCCATCGACAACAGGGTCTCGCTGCCGGAGGAGGTGTGGCAGATCGCCAGGAGGCTGGCCAAGCTGTCGCGGATGCACGAGGAGCACCGCAGGATCGTCCCGAGCGACCTGCCGAGGAACCTCAGAGCCGCCTTCGCGCCCTACACGGGCGCGCTGGACCAGGCCTGGACGTCGCTGTCGCAGCGCGTGCGCAGCCTGGAGGAGTACGCGCTGCAGGTGCTGAGGGCCGACGACGTCTACCAGGCGCACAGGCGTCTGGAGATGCTGGCCGCCCGCACCCCCGACTACCAGCGCCTGCTGGCCGAGAACGTCCGCGACGACCTGGCGCTGCCGCACATCCAGCAGCTGGCCGACCAGGCGCGCCACGTGCGCGTGCTGTTCGAGGAGTCGATCCAGGAGGCCCGCAGGGCCGCGGGCCACCTGATCAGGACTCCGCTCTCCTGAGCAGTTCGAGCGTCCTGCGCATGCCCGCCTCGTTGCCAAGGCTGCGGTAGATCTCGCGGGCCCGCTCCAGCGGCGGCACCGCCGCGTCCCTGTCGCGCGCGTCGAGGTGCGTCTCGCCCAGGTATCGCAGGCTGCGCGCCATCCACCACTGGTCGCCGAGCTCCTCGAAGGCGGCAACGCTGCGCAGCAGCTCCGTCTCGGCCTCGGCCTTCCTGCCGAGCCTGGCCAGCGCCCTGCCCGCCGACAGGTGAGTGCGCGCCTGCCCCCATGAGTCGCCGAGCGCGGCCAGGATCTCCTCGGCCCGCTTCACCTGGTCGAGCTCGCGCAGCCCGTTGGTGGGATCGCCCACCTCTCCCGCCGCGCGCAGGCAGCGGGCCTCCTCCCAGAGCTCTCCCCTGCTCCTGAACATCTCGCCCGCTCTGTCGAGGCTGAAGCCCGCCTTGGTGAACAGGTCGGCCGCCGCCCTGAGGTCTCCCTCCCTGCGCAGGCCCCGCGCCTGTGCGGCCAGCACCTCGCCGTAGGCGCGCAGCGTCTGGGCCTCGGAGTAGCGGTTGCCGTCGCGCTTGAAGACCTCCAGCGCGTCCTCCAGCAGTTCGCGCGCCTCCTCCGGCCGCCGCTCGGCCAGGCGGAGCTCGGCGAGGTTGCGCTGGGTGCGCGCCATCCACCAGTAGTCCTCCTCGCCCTTGAACGCGGTGATCGCGCCGATGAGGTAGCCCTGCGCCCTGTCGAGGTTGCCGTCGTTGAACAGCCGCATGCCGATCGTGCGCATGGCCCTGGCAGCCCACCACGACTCGCCGAGCTCGGTGAAGATCTCCAGCGCCTCGACGGCGCCGTCGCCGGCGTTCACGGCGGTCCTGTCGAGCAGGGCGATGCCCAGCGCGCGCCTGTCCCCCATACGGCGGGCGGCCTCGACCGTGATCTCGGCGACCTCGCCCCAGTCGCTCCAGTAGGCGCGCAGCGAGTGGCAGATGGAGCAGAACGCGCGGCCGAGGCCGAAGACCAGCTCCCACAGGCCCATCGACCTGGCCAGGTTGATCATCGCGATGAGGCTGAGCCGCTCGGCGTTGAGCCAGTCGCTGGCCTGCGCCTGGCCTTCGAGGTCCCCGACGCGGCCCGTCCTGCCCCAGTCCTGGGGCCATCGGGCCTGCGCGGCAGCCTCGGCGCGGCGGCGGTAGCCGTACAGGACGCGCTCGATGGCGGCGTCACGCCTGTCCTCCTCCAGCTCCGCGGCGAACAGCCGCACCAGGTCGTGCAGGCGGTAGCGCATGGCGCCGGTCTGGTCGGCGCCTGAGGTCTCGGCGAGCTGCACGTCGACCAGCGCCTCCAGCTGGTCGGCGCCGTCGAGGACGGAGATGTCGAGCAACTCGCCCGCCACCCAGCCGGGGACGTCGGGCGAGGTGAGCGAGGACAGCAGGCGCAGCAGGCGGCGCTGGATGCCGGTGCAGTCGTCGTAGCTGAGCTGGACCGAGGCGCGGACGCTCTTGTCGACGGTCCGCGCCAGCTCCAGCTGGTCCAGGCGGCGGCGCTCGTCGGCCAGGCGGCCGGCCAGCTCGCGCAGCGACCAGCTCGACCTGGTGGCCAGCCGTCCGCCGCAGATGTTGATGGCCAGCGGCAGGTAGTCGCAGATCTTGACGATCTCCTTGGCCGAGGCCAGGTCCTCCACCACGCGCGCGCCGCCGGCGAGCCTGGCCAGCAGCTCGACGCCCTGCGCCTCGCTGAAGACGCTGAGCTGGGTGTCGTAGGCGTTCATCAGGAACAGCGGCTGGCGGGAGGTGACCACCACCGCGCAGCCGGGCTCGGCAGGGATGAGCGCCTTGACCTGCTCGGCGTCGTCGACGTTGTCGAGGCCGATGAGGATCCTGCGCCCCTTGGTCCAGGTCAGCCAGAGCCTGCGCAGCTCCTCCAGGCCCCCGGGGTCGGTGGTCAGCCGCACGCCCAGGGCGCGCAGGAAGCCGATGAGCACCTCGTCGGGCCTGATGCCGCGCAGGCTGGCGTAGAGCCGGCCGTCGGGGAACCAGTCGGCGATCTCCTGCCCGAACCTGGCCATGAGCGCCGACTTGCCGACGCCTCCCCTGCCGTACACCGAGACCACCAGCGGCGGCGCCAGCTCGTTCGCCTTACGCCTGGCGCCGAAGACCTTGCGCAGCTCGGCCAGCGCCTCGGTGCGCCCCGTGAAGTGCTCGGGTGAGGGCGGCCACTGGTCGGGCGGGCGCCACAACGGGTCCTCGGGACGCGGTTTCGGCTCGTTCCTGTTGGTCGCGGTGGTGGCCCAGGTCGTCACCCCGACCAGGACGGCCGCCAGCCCCGTCACGCCGATCTTGGCGACGGGCGGGATCTCCCACTCCAGCGAGGCCGCCAGGACGCTCGCCGCTCCCGCCGCGGCCCCCGCGGCGACCGGCGCCACCCACGCCCGCCTCCTGCGCCGGGGTCTCGGATCGTCCTCCGTCAGTCGCAGCGGCCCCGTCACCACGCACCCCCTTCGGGGGTGATTCAAGCCGATCAGGTACGGCCTGCGCCAGTCTTGGCGCATTGTCCACCCCATCGACATCCCACGTCCACCGTCACCCCCTGGCGCCGTCGATTTCTCGCGTCACCCGGGCATGGTGGATGGGGTACGGCCCCTGCCGTACCCCATCCGCCGGTTACAGCCCGGCCACGTGGCAGGTGGCTGTCACGGACTTGGCGGGGTCGGACTCCGAGGTCGCGGTCAGCTTGACCTTGGCCAGGCGGCTGCCGCCGTCGGCGCGCAGGGCGTTGACCGTGACGGACTGGTGCTTGCCGTTGCCGACCGCGGCGAGGGCGTTGGGCAGCTGGGCGCTCCAGCCGCGGCCCTCCACGGAGGCGCTGAGGCGGTAGACGTCGCCGCCGAGGTAGGCCGAGACGTCCTCGGGGTGCGCGGCCGTCGTGGCGCTCGTCCTGCCGGTGTTGAACAGCGGGAACTTGCAGGTGGACAGACCCTTGCCGGTGGGGATGCCGGCGGCGGGCAGCAGCTTCGCCCCGCGCCTGTGCGGGCCCGCCCCGTCGAGGGAGCGGACCGCGACGGTGTAGGACAGCACGCCCTGGCGGTCGCGGTGCACGTCGGTGACGTAGAAGTGCAGGCGGTTGCCCTCGTCGACGTACTCGTACTCGCTGCCCGAGTCGGTGCCTGCGTGGAAGAGGGCGTCGGACAGCTGGCGGTAGTCGCCGATGGTGATCGGGACCTTGGTGCCGTCGGGCAGGACGTAGTCGGTCATGTCGATGTCCTGCGGGTTGGCGTCGACCACCCACTCGAACGGCGCCCTGTCCTGGTTCTTGGTCTTGGCCAGGAGCACGCCGGAGTCGGGGGTGAAGGAGTCGGTGCCCATCCTGTCGACGACCTCGACGGTGTAGTTCTCGTAGCCGCCTCCGTCGCACAGCGGGTCGGTCTGCCACTGGCAGGCGGGCGACTTGTCACCGGAGTCGAACTGGATGTTGAGACCCATCAGCCCGTTCGGTCCCGGCTGGACGGCGCGGGCGGTGACCTTGGCGGTGACCAGGCCGGACTCGTCGAGCGCGTCACGCGACAGGCGCAGCACGTTCTGCTCGTCGACCATGTTGAGCTTGATCTTGTTGCGCAGCATGTGCTGGGCGCCCATCGAGCCGCCCGAGGTGGGCGGGATGAGCCAGCGGCTGTGCGGGCCGCCGGGGCCGTTGAAGCTGCCCCTGCTCAGCATCTCCCACACGCCGGTGTAGGCCCTGCGGACCGGGTTGGCGTAGGGGTTGTTGTAGTTGTCGAGCACGCCCAGGATGTGGCTCAGCTCGTGCGCGTAGACGCCCATGCCCGAGCTCTCTGCCTGCACGGAGTTGACGCCGATCTCGGCGTTGGGCCAGAAGTTCGAGCCGGCCTGCCAGGAGGTCCAGTCGACGTAGCGGGTCTTGACCCAGTTGGGCAGGGCGGGGTCCTCGGGGCCCCACTCGTCGGGCACGGCCTCCTTGGTCGGGAACTTCATCATCCCGAACTCCTGCCAGGTCGCGGACTCGTCCTGGCCGGCGCTGAGGTAGAAGATGAAGTCGAACTTCTTGGCCTCCTCCTCGCCGATGGCGCCCACCCACAGCGCCTTGCCCTCGGTGCGCAGGTTCTTGTTGCACGAGTCGCCCGCGGGGCAGCCGGTGCCGCCCTGGAACTCCATGGCGTACTCGTGGTCCTTGCCCGACAGCGTGTAGGGCCCGAAGCCGGTCAGCTCCACGCCGTAGCGGCCGCCCGAGTCCTCCATCCAGTACTCGTGGATGGTGTGACCGCGGTTGAGGGTGCCCGGGGTGTTGAGGAAGTCCTTGTAGAACGTGGCGACCTGGTCACGCGGGATGTCGTGCGCCTCGGCGCTGGGGTTCCTGTAGATCGTCGAGCCCTTGGGCTGGGTGACCACGAACGACTGGTTGGGGTAGTCGAGCAGCACCAGCGCGCCCTTGAAGGTGCGGGTGGAGCCCTTGACGCTCGGGTCGGCCCAGTTGGTGCCGGGGATCTTCTTGTAGTCCGCCCACGTCATGTGGTCGGGGTTCTTCCAGTTCTGCGGGTCGATCGGCGTGACGGGGGGCGAGGGGCGGCCGCGCAGCGACGGGTCGGCCTCGGGCTCGTCACGCTGCCACGGCTGCGTCTGCGGCCAGTGGTCCTGGCGCCAGGGGATCTCGGGGTCGCCGGGGGGATCGGCGGAGGCGGGGGTGGCCGCAAGACCTACGGGGACCAGCACGAGTGCCGCCAGCAGGCCTTTCAGCAGCTTCTTCGGGAGATTCACGCTTCAGGACGCTATAGACGCACTTGACGGAGATCACCGATCAGTTGTAGGGAAGAATCCGCTCCTCTTCTCCGACACTTGCCGAAAAGGCCAGGTAGTGCTCCAGCGCAGCGTCGACGACTTAGCCATCCGCCTCGGGCGGCCCCTGTTGCTGGAGGACCGCTTCCAGCGCGTGATCGCCTACTCCGAGCAGGACGGCGCGATGGACGACATCAGGCGCGACTCGATCCTGCGCCGCCACACGACGCCCGAGGTGCGCGGGTTCCTGCACGCCGCGGGCATCCTGGAGGCCACCGAGCCGCTGCGCACCCCCGGCGCGCCCGCGCTCGGCCTGCTGCCAAGAGTCTGCGTGCCCGTGCGCCATGACGGCGCCCTCATGGGCTTCCTGTGGTTCATCGACGCGGGCCCCGCCATGTCGGCCGCCGACATCGACGAGGCCAGGGCGTCCGCCGCCGCGCTGGCGGTCGCGCTGTTCCACGAGAGCCTCGCCGAGGGACTGGCCTCGCACCGCGAGCTCGAGGCGGTCACGGGTGTGCTGTCGGGCGACCCCGACGCCTCCCGCGCGCTGATCGAGGCGGGTTTCCCCCAGGCGCTCGCCGTCACGGCGCTGGTGGCGACGCCCCTCGCCGCCGAGCCCTCCGAGGCGGCCAGGCTGGCGCTGGAGCAGGGCATGCTGACCGTACGGCGCCGCCTGGGCGGCCTGCACCTGGTGCGCTACGACCACGCCACGCTCCTGACCACCTCCCCTCCCCCCGCAGAGGAGGTGCACGCCGCGATGGCGCTTCCCGTGGTGGTCGGCGTCGGCCGTCCGAGGCCCTCGCTGGCCGAGGCCGACGCCTCCTACGCGGAGGCGCTGCACGCCGCCCAGGTGGCGGCCAGGGTGCCGGGTCTCGGCAGGACCGTGGAGTGGACGCGGCTCGGGGTCTACCGGATGCTGACCCACGTCCCGAGGGCCGACCTGCATCCGGGCCTCGAACGGCTGCTCGCCGACGCCCAGCACCTGCCCCTGCTGGAGACCCTGGAGACCTACCTCGACCTGGCCGGCAGCGCCGTCGCCACCTCCCGCCGCCTGCGCCTGCACCGCACCTCGCTGTACTACCGGCTACAGCGGGTGGAGGAGCTCGCCCAGACCGACCTGAAGGACGGCGGCGAGCGCCTCAGCCTCCATCTCAGCCTGAAGCTCGCCCGCCTGTCCGGCCGCTACCGCCCCCGTTCCTGACGCCGACCCCTCTCCAGGGCGTTCGGCCGGCCCTCCCATCTGCGAGAACCCTCTCGTTCGGCGCCTTTCGATCATCGGGCGTGATTGATTTGCCACCACGAGTGCCTTTTAATCACACAATGGGAGCGTTGACGCGGGGATTCGGCACGCGTCCTCCCGCGCCCGTCATCCTCCACTCCGCCCCTCTCGTGCTTCCCGTCGCCGCCCCTCCCCTGCGCGACGGCGCCGTGGTGGTCAGGGGCGAGCGTGTGCTCCAGGTGGGCCCCAGGCCCGACCTGCTCGCCCTCTTCCCGGTCGAGGAGGAGATCCGCTGGCCCGGCATGATCACGCCTGGGCTGGTCGACGCCTGCCGTACGGGGCCGCTGGGTCCGGGGGTGACGTGGGCGGCCGACGTGGGCGAGCACGACAGGCCGGGCGGCGTCACCTATCTCGAGGTCGGCTGCGCGAGCGAGCAGGCGTGGGAGGAGCGGGAGCGTGACGCGCTGATCACCGCCCTCCGCGAGCACGCGGGGCCTGTGGGGGTGGCGGCGCACGCGGCCGATCCGCAGGTGCTGGAGGATCTGGCGGTGCTGGCACGGACGTTCGGGCTTCGGCTCATGGCCGACCTGCGCCGTCGCTCCCCCGCGGTGCTCGACGAGGCGGGCGTGCTCGGCCCGCACTGCCACCTCACCCGGCCCGGCCTGCTGGGGCCGGGCGAGCGCAAGCTGCTGCGCCTTCGCGGCTGCGCGGTCGCGCTGCCGGGGGGCGACGCCTCGGCGCTGGTCGAGGAGGGCAACCCGATCGCGATGGGCGGGCCTCCCCTGGCCGCGGCCAGGGCCGTACGGCAGGCCACCCGGCTGACGCGGCTGGAGCGGGTGCTCGTCGAGGCGGCGACCCTCGGAGGAGCGCGGGCGCTCGGCAGGGCGGCGGGGCCCGGCAGGATCGGCACGCTCGGCCCCGGCAGCAGGGCCGATCTGGCCGTCTTCGACACCCGTGGGGGCCGTAACCCCTACGCGGCGCTGCTCGACCAGCCTCCGGTGCTCGGCACCGTGATCGGCGGCGCGCTCACCCCCGCGCAGGCCGGCGGCGCCGAGCGAGGCGAAGAGGCGGGCTGACGGCGCCTACGCCTGCTCCACCGTGCCGAGCAGCTCCCTCAGGGTCTCGCGCTGCTCCTGCGACAGCCCGCCGAACAGCTCGCGGGCGACCTCTCGCCTGGCCTGCCGAGCCTGCTCGTAGACCTCCTCGCCACGCGCGGTGATCAGCAGCAGGGTGGAGCGGCGGTTGGCGGGGTCGGTCTCCCTGCGCACCAGGCCCGCCTCCTCCAGCGCGTCGACGACCGGCGTGAGCGAACGCGGCACGATGCGCAGCGCCTCCGCCAGCTGGACCATCCGCAGCGGGCGCCCGGCTTCGATCAGCTCGCGCATCGCCCGCGCCTGCCCCGGGCTGAGCCCCAGCGGCTCGAGGCTGCGCCGGTAGCCGTGCCGCGCCCTGTGCCCGATGCGGTGCACGAGTTCGAGCAGCTCGGAGGTGGTGTCCACGATCAGGAGCCTACCGGTGGAATTAATGTGAGGTAACCTCTGTTAGAGAGAACATCTGAAAGGGGTCATGTGACCGAAGAACCACGCGCGCCCATGCGGCGCATCCTCACACTGTTCAGGCCCTACCGCGGCCGTCTGACCGTCGTGCTCGGCCTCATCTTCCTGTCGTCGCTCGTCTCACTGGCCTCGCCGTTCCTGCTGCGCGAGGTCCTCGACGTGGCGCTCCCCTCGCGGGACATGACGCTGCTGGCCCTGCTCGCGCTCGGCATGATCGCCGTCGCCGTCACGACCAGCGTGTTCGACGTCATGCAGACGTTCATCTCCACCACCGTCGGCCAGCGGGTCATGCACGACCTGCGCGCCGCCGTCTACGGCCACCTCCAGCGCATGTCGCTGGCCTTCTTCACCCGCACGCGCACGGGCGAGGTGCAGTCGCGCCTGGCCAACGACATCGGCGGGATGCAGCAGGTGGTCACCTCCACGGCGACCTCGATCGTCTCCAACCTCACCAGCGTGGTGGCCAGTGTCATCGCGATGCTGGTGCTCGACTGGAGGCTCACGGCCGTCTCGCTGCTCCTGCTTCCCCTGTTCGTCTGGATCAGCCGCAGGGTGGGCGAGGAGCGCAGGCGCATCACCGCCCAGCGGCAGAAGAAGCTGGCCGTGATGTCGTCGATGGTCCAGGAGTCGCTTTCGGTCAGCGGCATCCTGCTCGGCAGGACGATGGGCCAGTCGCAGGAGCTGACCCGCCGCTTCACCGAGGCCTCCGACGACCTGGCCGACCTCGGCGTGCGCTCCAGCATGGCGGGGCGCTGGCGGCAGTCGTCGATCCAGATCATCATGGCCGCGATGCCCGCCATGATCTACTGGGCCTCCGGCGCGACCTCGATGGTCTCCATCGGCACGGTCGTGGCCTTCACCACCCTCCAGGCGGGCCTGTTCCGGCCGGCCGTCTCACTGATGCGCACGGGCGTGGAGGTGCAGAGCTCGCTGGCCCTGTTCGGCCGCATCTTCGAGTACCTGGACCTGCCGGTCGACATCACCCCCGGCGACAGAGCGCCGACCGGCCCGCGCGGCGAGGTCCGCTTCGAGGGCGTCGACTTCTCCTACGGCGAGACGCCCACGCTCTCCGGCGTCGACCTCGTCGTCCCCGCGGGCTCCAGCCTGGCCGTCGTCGGCGAGACAGGCTCGGGCAAGACCACGCTCAGCTACCTGGTCCCGCGCCTGTACGACGTCACGGGCGGAAGGGTCACCATCGACGGCGTGGACGTGCGCGAGCTGAGTTTCGAGTCGCTCGCGCGGACCGTCGGCGTGGTCTCGCAGGAGACCTATCTCTTCCACGCCTCCATCGCCGACAACCTGCGCTTCGCCAAGCCGTCGGCCACCGACGAGGAACTGGTCGAGGCGGCCCGCGCGGCGCGCATCCACGAGCACGTCGCCGCCCTGCCCGACGGCTACGACACCATGGTCGGCGAGCGCGGCTACCGTTTCTCCGGCGGGGAGAAGCAGCGTCTGGCCATCGCCCGCACGCTGCTGCGCAACCCGCCCGTGCTCGTCCTGGACGAGGCGACCAGCGCGCTGGACAACCAGACCCAGCGCGCCGTGCAGGAGGCCCTCGACACGCTGGCCGAGGGACGCACCACGATCACCATCGCCCATCGCCTCTCGACCGTGCGCGACGCCGACCAGATCGTCGTGCTCGACGGAGGGCGGATCGCCGAGCGCGGCACGCACGAGCAGCTCATGGCTCTGGACGGCCGGTACGCCGCACTTGTCCATCGCGAGGATGTCCCAAACGTGAATCCGGTCACAACCGGAATCCGTTTCTAAACCGCTACGTTCCAATCTCTCGGCACACCCTTTCCCAAGAGATTGCACTTCCTTGCTGCTCAGCTCGCTCAAGCACCACAACTACCGACTCTGGGCCGGCGCCGATCTCGTCTCCGTGACAGGCACCTGGATGCAGGTGCTCGGCGTCAACTGGCTCATCCTGGAGGCCACGGGCTCGGCGACGAGCGTGGGTCTCAGCCTGGTCCTTCAGGCGCTTCCCACCCTTGCCTTCGGCCTGTGGGGCGGCGCGCTCGCCGACAGGCTGCCGGCTCGCCCGGTCGTCCTCGCCTCGCAGGTCGCCCAGGGGCTGCTGGCCGTCGTGCTCGCCGTCGTGGCCATGACGGGCGTCACCTCCGTCCTGCCCGTGTACGGCGTGGCGCTGGCGGGAGGGCTGGTCACCGCGCTCGGCGGCCCCGCGCTCGGCCGCTTCGGCGCCGAGGTCGTCCCGCCCGCCGACCTGCCCAACGCGATGGCGCTCGGCTCGGTCATCAACTCCGCGGGCCGCATCCTCGGCATGAGCCTGGCGGGTGTGCTGCTTCCCCTCACAGGCACGGGCGGCCTGTTCGTCATCAACGCCGTCAGCTTCCTGGCCGTCATCGGCGCGATCGCCGCGATGCGCGCGGGAGAGATGTACCTGCTCGCCAAGGCGTCGGCGGGCGCCGGCGGCATCCGCGACGGCCTGCGTCACGTGCTGCGCACCCCCTGGCTGCTGGTGGTGCTCGCCCTCTCCCTCATCCTCGGCAGCCTCGGCCGCAACTACCAGGTGACGATGGCCTCGATGGCGGCAGGACCGCTCGGCGCGGGCGCGGTGGGCTACGGCCTGCTGTCCACGGTCTTCGCGGTCGGCACCGTGCTCGGCGGCATCTTCGCCGCGAGCAGGCCGCGGCTGACCATGCGCCTGCTGCTGGTCACGGCCTTCCTCGCCAGCGTGGCCCAGGCGCTCAGCGGCCTGGTTCCCGGGCTGTGGCCCTTCGCCGCGCTGCTGCTGCCGATCGCCGCCGGCGCGGTGGTCATCGACACCACGATCGGCGCCAGGGTCCAGCTCGGCAGCCCCGACGAGCTGCGCGGCCGGGTCATCTCGGTGCTCGGCCTGGTGAGCGCGGCGGCCGGCGCGCTGGGCGGGCCGCTGCTCGGCTGGCTCAGCGACGCCATGGGCCCGCGTCTCGCGCTGCAGATCGGCGGGGTGAGCACCACCGCCGCCACCCTGCTCGCCGCGCTGGCGCTGGCCAGGGTGACGGGCGTCAGGATCCTGCGCGCGAGGACCGCGTAAGGTCTGATCCGTGCAGAACACCCGATACGCCAGGTCCGGCATGGTGTGCAGTGTCGACCATCTCGCCTCCGCCGCAGGTCTGACCATGCTCGACCGCGGCGGCTCGGCCGCCGACGCCGCCATCGCCACCAACGCCGTCCTCGCGGTCACCGCCCCCCACATGTGCGGGCTCGGCGGGGACCTGTTCGCCCTCGTCCACGACGGCAGCTCCGGCTGCCGGGCCGAAGGCTCCGTCACCGCGCTCAACGCCTCGGGACGCGCGGGCTCGGGCGCCGACCCCGGCAGGCTGCGGGCCGAGGGCCACACCGTCATGCCCCTCCGCAACGACATCAGGTCGGCGCCGGTGCCGGGGGCCGTGGACGGCTGGCTCGCGCTGCACTCCAGGTACGGCAGGCTCCCGATGGCCACGGTCCTCGCCCCCGCGATCGACCTGGCCGCGCACGGCTTCCCCGTCTCACCCCTGCTGGCCCCCATCGCCTCGGCGCTGGCCCACCACCCCGACTTCGCCGCCGTCTCCTCGCCGGGACAGCTCATGAACAGGCCGGGCGTGGCCCGTACGCTCGAGGCGATCGCCTCCTCCGGCAGGGAGGGCTTCTACCAGGGCGAGTTCGGCCAGGGCCTGCTCGAGCTCGGCGCGGGCGAGTACGTCCCCGACGACCTGGCCAAGCCGATGGCCGACTGGGTGGAGCCGCTGCGCGTGCGCGCCTTCGGCCACGACGTGTGGTCCATGCCGCCCAACTCCCAGGGTTACCTGCTGCTGCTCTCGCTGGGCGTCGTCGACGGCCTCGACCTGCCCCCGACCCCCGATCACGCCCTCTGGGCGCACCTGCTGGGCGAGGCCGCCAGGATCGCCGGTCACGACCGGCTGTCGCTGCTGCACGAGCACGCGCGGGACCTGGTGTCGGAGGCCGAGATCGCCAGGCGGCGCGCCATGGTCGACCCCACGGCCCGGCTCAGGGTGCGCGGGCTGACCGCCGAGGGCGACACGACCTACCTGTGCGCCGTGGACGGCGACGGCATGGGCGTCTCCCTCATCCAGTCGAACGCCTCGGGCTTCGGCAGCCTGTTGGTCGAGCCGCGCACCGGGATCAACCTGCACAACCGCGGCATCGGCTTCTCCCTCACGCCCGGACACCCGACCGAGTACGGCCCGGGCCGCCGCCCTCCGCACACGCTCACCCCCGCCCTCATCACCAGGCAGGACGGCTCGCTGCGCTCGGTCGTGGGCACCATGGGCGGCGACGCGCAGCCCCAGATCCTGCTCCAGGTCATCACCCGCCTGCTCAGGCACGGCCAGACGCCGGGGCAGGCGATCTCGGCGCCGCGCTGGCGGCTGGGCACCGGCGGCACCGGCTTCGACACCTGGGACTCACCCGACGAGACCGTCATGGAGCTGGAGGAGGGCGCGGGCTGGGCCGACGGCCTGTCCGCGCTCGGACATCCGGTGGCGGGCATGCCGTACGGGACGGGATTCGGGCACGCCCACCTCATCGACGTCCTGCCTGACGGGGTTCTCGCGGGCGCGGCCGACCCGCGCGCCCGCATCGGCGCCGCGATTGGACGCTGACCCCCTGGGTAGCACCGGCCGCCATGGGAACCGACGTCATCACGATGATCACCAGTGACCACCGCGCGATCGAGGCGCTGTTCGAGCGGCTCAACAGCAGGCAGGGCGACCCCGAGGCCGACGTGGCCGAGCTGGCCGCCCTGCTCACCGCCCACGCCAGGGCGGAGGAGGACAGGGTCTACGCGGAGGTCCAGCCCTCCGAGGCGCACCATGGCGTGGAGGAGCACAAGGAGGCCGAGGTCCTCCTCGACGCGCTCAAGCACGCCACCCCCGGCACCCCTCACTTCTCCGAGACCCTCGTCAAGCTCGTCGAGTCCGTGAAGCACCACGTCGAGGAGGAGGAGAGCGAGATCCTCCCCGCCCTTCGCGAGTCGCTCAGCCAGAAGCAGCTGGAGCAGCTCGGCAAGGCCTTCAAGGAGCGCAGGGAAAGCGAGCTGCTCGCCCTGCGCCCGCCCGCTCCCTCCAAGGAGGAGCTGTACAAGCAGGCGCAGGAGGCCGACATCCCCGGCAGGTCCACCATGGACAAGGATGAGTTGGCCGAGGCCGTCAAGAAGGCAAAGTCCTAGGGTTTCGGGCCTCGTGCGGGGTAGTGAGCCGCTATGACCGAAACACCGCCGGACCGCTACGGCATGAGCGACGAGCAGGAGATCGAGGTCGAGGAGTGGACCGACGATCTCGGCCAGAACCATGTGATCGAGGAGGACGACCCCCAGCACCAGGACACCGTGGCCGAGCGGCTGTGGCGGGAGGCCCCCGAGCGCGAGAGAGCGCCCCGCGAGGAGCACAGGCTCCTCTCGCCCGACGAGGGCCTCACGCCCGACGTCGAGAGCGAGGAGATCGGCCAGGACGTGGGGAGCGACTCGGGCGACCTGTCGGCAGAGGAGCGCGCCGTCCGCGTCGACCCCGAGCAGCCATGAGGACGCTGACGCCGGACCGGCGGGAACCGGTCCGGCGTCGGCGTGCTCGCCCCGGGACCGCCGTCACGTAGGCGGGGGCGGACGCGGCGCAGTGAGCGGCGGGCCGGCCTGGCCGGGCGGCGACCCGCTGCGGGCAACGCTCGCGTGCCTTTAAGGTCGGTCGTATGCGCTTTGGTGTGCTCGGCCCCGTGACAGCCTGGACGGACGAGGGACAGGTCGTCGCGATCCCGGGCCTGAAGGTGCGCGCGTTGCTGGCCGCCCTGCTCGCCGCCGACGGACGGGTGGTCTCCGCCGACCGGCTGGTCGACGACCTGTGGGGGGACGAGCCTCCCGGCAACCCCCCGGCCGCTCTGCAGGTGCGGGTCTCGCAGCTGCGCCGCGCGCTGGAGGACGCCGAGCCCGGCGGTAAGAACCTCGTGCTCTCGCGCGCTCCCGGCTACGCGCTGCAGGCCGCCTCCGGCGCGGTCGACGCCGCCCGCTTCACGGCGCTGACCGAGGAGGGCAGGTGGGCGGAGGCCCTGGAGCTGTGGCGGGGCGCCGCGTTCGCCGACTTCGCCGACTTCGAGTTCCTGAGGCCGGTGATCGCCCGCATGGAGGAGGCGCGCCTCAGCGCCGTCGAGGAGCTCGCCGAGGCGCGGCTGGCGGCGGGAGAGCCCGTCGAGGTGGCCGAGCTCGTGGCCGATCATCCGCTCAGAGAGCGGCTGCGCGCCGTCCACATGGCCGCCCTCTACCGGGCGGGACGGCAGAGCGAGGCGCTGGCCAGCTACGGCGAGCTGCGCGAGAGGCTCGCCGACGAGCTGGGCCTCGACCCCTCACCCGCGCTGGCCGACCTGTACGCGCGCATCCTGCGCCAGGACCCCGCGCTGAGCAGCAGGGCCGAGCGCCCCGCGACGAACCTGCCGGCCGCCGTGAGCGACCTGATCGGGCGCGAGGAGGCGGTGGCCGAGGTGCGCGCCCTGCTGGACACGAGCAGGCTGGTCACGCTCACGGGCTCGGGCGGCGTGGGCAAGACGAGTCTGGCGCTGGAGGTCGGGCGGCGGCTCACAGGGGCACACCCCGACGGCGCGTGGCTGGTGGAGCTGGCGCCCTACGACCGGCTCACGCCGTCGCTCGCCGAGGCCGTGCTCGTCGCGCTCGACATCCGTGAGGACTCGGCGGGCATCATGGAGCGCCTGGTCGAGGCGTTGCGCGGGCGACGCCTGCTGCTGGTGCTCGACAACTGCGAGCACGTGGTGGAGCAGGCCGCCCTGCTGGCGGAGACGCTGCTGCGTTCCGTGGAGGGCCTGCGCATCCTGGCGACCAGCCGCGAGCCGCTGAACGTGGCGGGCGAGGCGCTGTGGAGCGTGCCCGCGCTCGAGCTCCCCCAGGGCTCCGAGCTGTTCACGGTGGCCAAGGCCGATGCCGTGCGGCTGTTCATGGCCAGGGCCACCGCCTCTGCCAGGGGGTTCGCCCTCGACGAGGGCAACGCCGAGGCGGTCGCGCAGCTGTGCCGCAGGCTGGACGGCATCCCGCTGGCACTCGAGCTGGCCGCCACCCGCGTCAGGGCGCTCGGCGTCCAGGAGCTCGTGGCCAGGCTCGACGACAGGTTCAAGGTGCTGGCCGGCTTCCAGCGCGGCGCTCCCGCGCGGCAGCAGACGCTGATGGCGATGATCGACTGGAGCTGGACCCTGCTCACCGACCACGAGCGGGTCGTGCTGCGCCGCCTGGCCGTGCACGCCGACGGCTGCACGCTGGAGGCCGCCGAGGCGGTGTGCGCGCAGGACGGCGTCGACGTGCTCGACACGCTCGCGCGGCTGGTCGACAGGTCGCTGGTGGTGGTCGTGGAGGGGCCTTCGGGGGTGCGCTACCGGCTGCTGGAGTCGGTGACGGCCTACTGCCTGCACCGCCTGGACGACGCGGGCGAGGCCGTACGGGTACGGCAGGCGCACGCCGGCTACTACACCGCGCTCGCCGTACGGGCCGAGTCGTATCTGCGCGGGCCCGAGCAGGCGCGCTGGATGCGGCGGCTGGACGCCGAGGCGGCCAACCTGAGGGCCGCGCTCGACGCCGCCCCCGTGGCCGACGCCCTGCGGCTGGTGAACGCCCTGGCCTGGTACTGGTTCCTGCGCGGCAGGCTCGGCGAGGGACGCCGCTCGCTGCAGGCCGCGCTCGCGGCCGACCAGGCCGCTCAGACGGGACAGGCGGGGCAGGCCGTGGGGGACGACGCCGCCGCAGACAGGGCGAGGGCGCGGGCCTGGAGCGCGGGGTTCGCCCTGCTGCTCGGCGAGGACGTCGACTGGAAGCAGGCGCTGGATCTCGCCGATCCTGCCGACCGGGCCAGGGCGGAGTGGTTCGTCAGCCTCGGCATCGCCGACCTGCCGACCTCGCGCGCCCTGGTCGACAGCGCGCTGGAGACCTTCCGCGAGGTGGGCGACAGGTGGGGCGTGGCGGCGGCGCTGAGCAGGCACGCCCGCGACGCCTTCACCCTGCGCGACCTGGAGGCCCTCGAGCGCGACGGCGGCGAGAGCGCCGCGCTGTTCGCGGAGCTCGGCGACCGCTGGGGACGGTTGCAGGCCACCGAGTGGCTCGGCGGGCTGGCCGAGATCCACGGCGACATCGAGGCGGCCACCCGGCTGTTCACCGAGGACCTGCGCATCGCCGAGGAGCTCGGCCTGTGGCCCGATGTCGTGGGCAGGCTGTCGTGGCTGGGCTGGATGGCCATGAACGAGGGCGACCACGACGCGGCGATGGACCACTGCGGCCAGGCGCTCAAGCTGGCCACGGGGCAGGGCTACCGCGAGGGACAGATCTTCGCCGAGATGGGTCTCGGCTTCTCCGCCCGCAGGGCGGGCAGACTGGATCTGGCGCGCACCCACCTCGACCGGCTGCTCGACGGCGTCCCGAGGGACGGCGAGCCCCCGCTGTTCCTGCCCACGACACTCGTGGAGCTGGGCTTCGTCCACGAGCTGCGGGGCGACGCCGGGGGCGCGCGAGAGCTGTTCCTCGAGGCGTTCGCCGCCGCCAGGAGGATCGGTGACCCCCGCACGACGGCGCTCACGGTCGAGGGTCTCGCCGCCGCGTCCGGGCCGGAGGAGGGCGCGAGGCTGCTCGGTCTGGCCGCGTCGGCCAGGCTGGCGCACCGCACCCCCGCCAGCCGCACCGAGGACGACGAGGTGCGGCGCATCACCGCGAGGATCGAGGCCGCGCTCGGCCCCGAGGCGTTCGCCGCCGCCTACGCCGCCGGCTGCGAGCTGACCTTCGACGACGTGGCCAGGGACGCGGCAGCCTGAGACGAGGCGGCATGAACGGCCAGGTGCTCGGACAGGCGCTCGAAGAACTCCAGCCATCCCGCCCTGGCCTGCTCGGCGTGCTCCTGGTCGGTGTTGACGCCGAACTGGTGGAAGCGCATCGTGGTGCCGCCGCCCTCGCCCTCGTCCAGGGTGAGGGTCACCACCGAGGCCGGGGCGTCGCCGGGGTTGTCGGGGTCGCCGGTGGTGAAGACCAGCCGACCGGGGCCCGCGACCTCGCGATACGCGCCCTGGAGCGTGACCTCGAAGCCCTCGTCGCCGACCAGCTTGGCCTGCCAGGCGCCGCCGGGCCTGACGTCCAGGGCCACGCGGTCGGCGGGGGTGGTGAAGATGCGGGGGCCGAACCAGCGGGCGAAGCGCCCGGGGGTGGTCCAGGCGGCGTACACCTGCTCGCGGGGGGGCGTCGAGGCGAAGGACGATCTCGTACTCGGCGGTCTGCGTCATGGCCGGCCTCTCAGGGGCTCAGGGGGTGGATCACTTCCGACGTGACCCACAGTGCCCCTCGCCCCTTACGATCGCCTTCCGGTGGCCTTAAGGCCTGCTTGTCTCGTTCAGCCCGGTCAGGGCGGGCAGCACGCCGTACAGGTCGTCGATGATCACGTCCGCCGCGGCGGCCTCGGGCCTGTCGGCGTGCAGGTGGCCCCACGGACCCCTGCGCAGCAGCGCGGTGCGCATCCCCGCGCGCGCGGCGGGCAGCACGTCGTTGTCGAACCTGTCGCCGACGTAGAGGATCTCGCCGGGCTCCCTGCCCGCCACCGCGGCGACCTTGGCGAAGAACTCGGGGGCGGGCTTGGCCACGCCCCAGCCGTCGGAGGTGTGGATGGAGTCGGCCGGCAGGTCCATGGCCACCAGCGCGTCGTAGGCCCTGGTGGGCTGGTTGCCCGCGATGACCACCTGGACACCCGCCTGCCTGAGGCCGTCCAGGGCCTCGCGCACGTCGGGGTAGAGGTCGTCGGCGTCGAAGTGGTTGCGCAGGCTCTCGGGCTCGTCGCGCTCCCATGCCGCGATCTCGGCCTCGAGGTCGAACCCGGGTCGCAGGATCTGGAAGGTGTCGCGGTGGGAGCGGTCGAGCGCGGCCATCCCGCCGAGCACGCCCATGAACGTCAGCCGTGTCACGCCCAGCCTGTCGGCCCAGCGCGACCAGATGCGCGTCTCGTCGATCAACGTCTCGCCGACGTCGAACACCACTGCCCTGACCACCATCGATCCTCCCTGATCCGCCCCAACTCTACGGTCTCGCCGTCGCGGGCGACCGAGGGGGCGGTCAGCGCGACGATCGCGGGGATCGGGAAGAGCAGCAGGTAGAGGTTGGGGATCCACCAGGCGGGCGAGAAGTCGCCGCGAAGGGTCCAGAACGCGATCGCCATCAGCCCCGAGGCCATGGTCAGCACCAGCGAGACCAGCATGAGACCTGCGCCGCGCGCGCCGCCCGTCCTCAGCAGCCACAGGCTCGTCAGGCCTGTGGCGCTGGCCAGGAGGTCGATCCAGAGGAAGGACCAGTTCCAGTCGGCCATGAGCGGGTTGCCGTAGTCGGCGAAGGCCCACTCCGGCGGGATCAGCCCCAGTCCCGTGACCGAGAAGTAGACGACGAACCCGAGGTCCGTCACGAGCATGAGGGCCTTAGTCGCGCGCAGCACGGTCGATCGCCTCCATGAGGTAGCGGCGGGTGCTCTCGTGCAGTCCGGGTGCGGGCTCGCCGAGGCCGAGCAGCCTGACGGCCCACCATCCGTCGACCGCCAGCCGTACGGCGGTCGCGGCGGCCGGGTCGATGCCGTCGTCGACCAGCCGCGCCTGCCACGCGGCGAACCGCCTGCGCAGCGGTTCGAGGCCCGCGGGGTCGACCAGCACGCCCGCCAGCAGCGCCGCCGTCACCCTGTCGGCGGGCGCGGCGGTGTGGTCCTCGGGGATCGTCGCCGCGACGTAGGCGCGCAGGAAGTCCCCTGGCTCGCTGCCCGCGCCGGCCAGGGCGGCGTCGAAGGCGGAGGTGAGCCTGTCGACCATGGCGGCCACCATGGCCTGCTTGGTCGGGAAGTGGTAGAAGAGGCCGCCCTTGGACACCCCCGCGCGCTGGGCCACGGCCTCCAGCGTCAGCGACTCGGCACCGTCGGTGAGCAGCACCTCGGCGGCCGCGTCAAGCAGCCGCTCTCTCGAACTGGGTCTTGGCACGCCTCGAAACTATACCGGCCAGCCGGTGCACTTTAAAGGGAGATCTTGCCAGAGACATCCCGATCATCGACATTGCGCTAGTAGCCCCCCTGCAACGGAGGACCCCGCGTGCCACACTTACGAGCCGCCCTCGTCGCGTTGACCCTCGTGGCGACGACCGCCCCACCAGCCCATGCCACCACCATCACGATCGCCGGCGACCGCTCGCAGCCGGTCTTCTCCTACGCCGACGCCATCCGCGAGCACGTCTACGTGGAGGCGCCGATCGACAGCGACGCCGACGGCCGCCTCGACAGGGTCAGGGTGGACATCATCCGCCCGAGGACCGCCGACCGGATCCCCGTGATCATCGACGAGAGCCCCTACTACGACAACTCGGGCAGGGGCAACGAGAGCGAGCGCAAGGTCTACGACGCCGAGGGCAACGTGGCGAAGTTCCCGCTGTTCTACGACAACTTCTTCGTCCCGAGGGGCTACGCGGTACTCAACGTCGACATGCTCGGCACCACCAGGTCCGACGGCTGCCCGGCCACAGGAGGTCAGGCCGACGTCGTCGGCGGCAAGGCGGTCATCGACTGGCTGAACGGCAGGGCCCCCGCCTACCGCGCCGACGGCACGCCCGCCCACGCCACCTGGACCACGGGCAAGGCCGCCATGATCGGCAAGTCGTACGACGGCACGCTGGCCAACGCCGTGGCCGCCACGGGGGTCGAGGGGCTGGAGACGATCGTCCCGATCTCGGCGATCAGCTCGTGGTACCGCTACCAGCGCTCGGGCGGCGTCGTCTACTCCTACAACTACGCCTCATGGCTGGCCAACGTGGTCGACACCGACCCCGACGCCAAGTGCGCGGCCGTACGGGCGGACATGGACGCGCAGGACGGCGACGACACCGGCGACTACAACCCGTTCTGGGCCGAGCGCGACTACGAGAAGGACGTCGCGAACGTGAAGGCCAGCGTGTTCGTGGTCCACACGGTCAACGACCTCAACGTCAAGCCCGACAACTTCTCCGCCTGGTGGAAGGCGCTGGGCAGCAGGGGCGTGCCGCGCAAGATCTGGGTCGGCCAGTACCAGCACGTGGACCCCTTCGACTTCGAGGGACGCCGCGGCCTGTGGGTGGACACGCTGCACCAGTGGTTCGACCACTGGCTGCTCGGGGTCGACAACGGGATCATGAGCAGGCCCCGCGCCGACGTGCAGGTCGGCCCGGCGCAGTGGATCACCCAGCGAGACTGGCCCGCGCGCGGGGCGATGAGGGTGCCGCTGCGGCCCTCCGCCGACGGCTCACTCGGCCTGCTGCCGGCCCGCAGAGGCGCGACGGCGGCCTTCACCGACGTGCGCATGCCCGAGACCGAGATGGTCGCCGACGTCGGCACCGCCAAGCCGGGCAGGCTCGCCTTCACCACCGGCGAGCTCCCCCTCGACCTGCGCCTGTCCGGCACGCCGGTGGTCGACCTGCGCCTCGCGCTGGACCGGCCGACCGCGAACCTGACCGCGCTGCTCGTCGACTTCGGCGACGACACCCGCCTCGACTGGCGGCGCGGCCAGGGCATCACCACGCTCGCCGAGGAGGACTGCCACGGCGAGTCGACCGCGGCCGACGACGGCTGCTACCGCAAGGTCGCCACGAACCTGGCCACCCGCCCGCTGGAGATCGTCGCCCGCGGCTGGCTCGACGTGCAGAACCGCGACTCGCTGTCCTCGCCCAGCCCGCTGACGCCCGGCGCCTTCGCCCAGGTCGAGTGGGAGACCCTGCCGCACGACTACGTCTTCAAGAAGGGTCACAGGCTCGCCCTGGTGATCGCGGGCACCGACTCCACCTACAGCGGCGAGCGCGCCACCGGCGCGGCCGTCACGGTCGACCTGGCCAGGAGCAAGGTCACCGTGCCCTTCGCGCTCAGCGCACCGCTCGCAGAGGTGCCCGCCGGCCCCTCCACGTGGCGCGGCCCGCAGGAGGTGGAGCTGCCGACGCCGGAGCACGCCTTCCACTAGCGAACTAGTCCCACCAGAACGACCAGCAGAACTGTCCCCTGATCTGTTCGGCGTAGCCGTACAGATCGCCCGCGCCCTGGACGACGTTGTCGGGACAGAACGCCCAGTGCTCGGCCGCGACGTGGATCGCGTGCTCGGGGCTGACCGGCGGCGCGGCCACACTCAGCTCCAGCGTGTTGAACCCCAGCGCGACCACGCGCGCGCCGAAGCGCTCCTCCCAGCTGCGCACGACCGCGGCCAGCGGCACCATCCACTCGTTGTGGTGCAGCGCGCCCTGCCAGCCCATCACCGCCAGCGCGTCGGCGCCCCTGCGCGCGGCCGCCAGTCCGAGCGGCATGCCGCGCTCGCCCAGCACGCCCGCGTACCAGTCGGCGACCGACCCCGGATCGGCTCGCAGCTCCCCCGGCTCGGCCAGACCGGGGCACAGCGGCCCGAACGGCTCGATCTCGGCCAGCGACTCCACCGGCACCTGCGCGACCCAGTCTCGCCACACCTCGCTCATGAACCCCGCGGCGGTGAAGGTGTCGATGAGATCGGGCGAGTCGGGCGCGACCTGCGCGGACGACCACGGCTGCGCCGACTCGTCCAGCAGCACGGGCCACAGGCCCGAGCGTGGATGCTCGGCCCGCATCGCCGCCCACAGCCCGTCTCGCGCGGGCTCGTCGCTCATCCAGAAGGCCGGGCGCCTGGCGGGCTGCTCCGGCCACACGACGTCGCCCGCGGGCAGCTCGAAGGAGAGCGACCGCCCGCGGCCGCCGTCCTCGAACAGCCGGCAAAGACTCGCCGGTAGCTGGTGAGTGTTCATGTCTCGGAAGATGGTAGTCCCCCGGGACTTTCGTCCTGATGGACACGGGATCGATGAATCTTCTGCGCAGGTCGCGGCTGCGCGAGCCTCGAGTCATGAGGATTCTGCTCGCTCTCGTGTTCCTGCTGACGGGGTGCGCCGCCGTCGACGACCCCGCGGTGGTGGAGACCGCCTCGGGCCCCGTCAGGGGCACCGTCACCGGCGCCCACCGCCTCTTCCAGGGCATCCCGTACGCCACCGCGGCCCGCTGGGAGTCGCCCCGCCCGGCGAAGGCGTGGAAGGACGTGCGGGACGCCACCGAGCCTGGCGCGATGTGCCCCCAGGTCGGCTCCGACTACGCCAAGATCACCAGCTCCACGGAGGACTGCCTCTTCCTCAACGTCACGACGCCCCGCGAGCCCGGCGGCAAGCGTCCCGTCATGGTGTGGATCCACGGCGACGGCGCGCTGGGCGCGGGCCACCTCACCGACGCCCGCAGGATCGCCGCGAAGGGCGTGGTCGTGGTGACGATCAACTACCGCCTCGGCGTCTTCAGCGGGTTCGGCTTCCCCGGGCTCGCGGACTCGGGCACCTACGGCCTGCAGGACCAGCAGGAGGCGCTGCGCTGGGTGCGCCGCAACGCCGCGGCCTTCGGCGGCGACCCGGGCAACGTCACGGCGTTCGGCGTCTCCTTCGGCGCGCTGGCCATCGGCGGCCACCTCACCTCGCCTGGCGCGAAGGGCCTGTTCCAGCGCGTCATCATGCAGAGCGGCGAGACCATGATGGACATGCCCGCGGGCGCCATGATCCCCGGCCTGCCGGCGCAGCCGTCCTACGCATGGCGCTCCCGTGCCGACGCCGAGGCGGTCGGCGCGCACTACGCGGCCCGACTCGGCTGCTCCGACCTGGCATGCCTGAGGAGGCTGCCGGTGGAGAAGATCCTCGCGGTGCCGCAGATCATGAACGCCTTCCAGGTCTACGTCTACGGCAACAGGGTGCTGCCCGAGATCCCCTCCGAGGCGGTCGAGGAGGGCCGCTTCCACCGGGTGCCGGTGCTGGCGGGGGCGACCAAGGACGAGCACCGCATCTTCGTCGGGCTGGCGGGAGGGAAGGTCGACTATCCGAAACTGGCCGAGGCGGCCTTCCCCGGCAAGGACGTGCTGAAGGAGTACCCGCCCGGCGACGACCCCGCGCTCGCGTGGGCCCAGGTGATCACCGACAGGATGTGGGCGCGCGGCACCCACGCCCAGAACACGGCGCTGGCCAGGCACGTGCCCGTCTACGGCTACGAGTTCGCCGACAGGAACGCGCCGATGTTCCTCGACATCGAGAGCGACGGCTTCGACTGGGGCGCCTACCACGCCGCCGAGCTGTCCTACCTGTTCGAGGAGAGCCTGGCGAAGCTGGAGCCGGCACAGCGGCGCCTGGCCGACCAGATGGTGGGGTACTGGACCGCCTTCGCCCGCAAGGGCGACCCGAACGGGGAGGGCCTTCCCGCGTGGCCCACGCTGAAGGGGGGCACGCAGTCGCTCGCACCGGGCAGGATCGAGCAGATCGACTACGCGGCCGAGCACAACCTGGCGTACTGGAGGTGACGATGAGACCCGGCCCCTCGGCGTTCTACGTCTGGATCGCCGTGGCCTGGTTCCCCGCCTACGACCTGCTCAGGCAGCCGTCGTGGGCGGGGGCGCTCGGTCTGGCGGTCTTCGCGGCAGCCTATCTGGCCGCGATCCGGATGGCGTTCGGCGAGGGGCCCGCGTGGGCGCCGCTGGTGGTGCTGGCGGCGGTGACCTTCGCGCTCGGCATGGCCTACGGCGGCAAGTGGCTCTACCTCTGCCCGCTGGTGTCGATGGCGTGCGGCGTGGTGGTGCGGGGGCGGGCCGTGCCGTACGCGCTGGCGGGGGTGACGGTGGTCTCGATACTGGTGACGCTGCGGTCCGGCGGCGGCGAGGACGCGGTGGCCGCGGTGGCGTGGGGAACCTTCGTCGCAGGGGTCGTCGTGCACGTCACGCTGAAGCTGTTCGAGGCCAGGGAGGAGCTGGCCAGGGCGGCCGTGCTGAGGGAGCGCGAGCGCTTCTCCCGCGACCTGCACGACCTGCTCGGGCACACGCTGTCGCTGGTGGTGGTCAAGGCCGAGGCGGTGCGCAGACTCGCCTCCCGCGACGCCGACGCCGCCGCGCGGCAGGCGGGCGACATCGAGCAGATCGGGCGCAGGGCGCTGGCGGAGGTCCGCTCGGCCGTGGCGGGCTATCGGGGGCGCGGCCTGGCCGACGAGCTGGCCGCCGCCCGCCTGGCCCTGGAGGAGGCGGGGGTGCGGGCGGAGGTCATGCTGGAGGAGGTACGGCTCTCGCCCGACGCGGACGCGTTGCTGGGCTGGGCCGTCAGGGAAGGGGTGACGAACGTGATCAGGCACGCGCGGGCGACCGGTTGCGCCATCACACTCAGGGACGAGAGGGAGCGCGTGCTGCTCGAGATCGTCAACGACGGCGCGGCCCAGGCCTTCACGAGGGGAAACGGGCTGAAGGGCCTGGCCGAGCGGGGCGCGGCCGTCGAGGCGCGCACCGAGGGCGGCAGGTTCGTGCTCACGGTGGCGGTGCCGAAGTGATCAGGGTGCTCATCGCCGAGGACCAGGGCATGATGCGCGACGCGCTGGCGCTGCTGCTCGGCCTGGAGGACGACATCGAGGTCGTGGCGCAGGTGGCCGACGGCTCGGCGATCGTCCCTGCCGCCGAGCGGGTACGCCCCGACGTGGCGCTGCTCGACATCGAGCTGCCGGGCCGCAGCGGGCTCGACGCCGCCGCCGACCTGCGCGGCAAGGGCATCGTGGTGCTGATCCTCACCACCTTCGGCAGGCCCGGCTACCTGCGCAGGGCCATGGAGGCGGGCGCGGCGGGGTTCCTGGTGAAGGACGCGCCCGTCGAGGAGCTGGCCGCGGCGATCAGGCGCGCCGTGGCGGGCGAGCGGATCGTGGACCCCGCGCTGGCCGCCGCCGCGCTCAACGCGGGCCCGAGCCCGCTGACCGACAGGGAGCGCGACGTGCTGGCCGCCGCGATCGACGGCTCCACCATCGCCGACCTGGCCACCAGGCTGCACCTGTCGGAGAGCACGGTGCGCAACCACCTGTCGTCGGCCATAGGCAAGACGCACACCAGGAACCGGATCGAGGCCGCTCGCATGGCGCGGCACAATGGGTGGTTGTGACCTCCTACGACGCGGTTCTCAGCGACCTCGACGGCGTGCTGCGCCAGTTCGACCACGTGGCCCAGGCCGACATCGAGGCCCGCTACGGCCTGCCCCTGATGAAGACCGCCTTCGCGCCCGAGCGCATCCTGCCCGCCACGCTCGGGCAGATCACCGAGGCGCAGTGGGTCGAGTCCGTCGCGCTCGCGCTCGGCGGCGACGAGCGGGCCCGCCAGGCCGTCGCCGAGTTCGCCGAGGTCTCCTTCTGGGTCGACGAGGAGGTCAGGGCGCTGCTGGCCAAGGCGCAGGAGCGGGTCCCTCTCGTCCTGCTGACCAACGCCATGGACACGCTCGAGGAGCACCTCGACCGTCTCGGCCTGACCTACTTCGCCGACGCCGTGGTCAGCAGCGCGCGGGTCGGCCTGGCCAAGCCCGACCCGCGCATCTACGAGCTGGCCGCGCAGGTGGCCGGCGTCGCCCCCTCGCGCTGCCTGTTCGTCGACGACCGGCTGGAGAACGTCGAGGCCGCCAGGGCGCTCGGCATGATCGGGATCCACTTCACCGAGGCGGGTGACCTGGCGAGGGCGCTCAGCCTCTAGCCATGTCGAAGAAGCGCTTCTCCAGCTCGACCGCCCTGTGGAAGACGCTCAGCACCTCCTGGCGGTGGTCCTCGTCCAGGCCGGGCCCGAGCCTGTCGAGCTCGCCGCGCAGGAAGCCGACCCACTGCCTGAACTCGGGGCCCTCGTGCAGCTCGATCCACTCGCGGTGCACGAAGTTGTCGGGGTAGGGCTGGGTGGCGCGCGAGGCCCAGCCGAGGTAGGTCCACTCGGCCACGCACAGGACCGCCACGATCAGCACGTAGTCCTGGCTGGTCCTGGCCTCGTCCATCAGCGTGCGGAAGTCCTCGGTGACCGGCTCGAGGACCGTCGCGCCCGTGCCCGCTCCGAGGGCGTCGAGCGCGCGGTGGAAGTAGGTCTTCTCCTCCGTCGTGGCCACCTGCCCGAGGAAGCGGCCGTACGGCACCCGCGCCTCGAAGCTGTCGGCGCAGGCCACCGCTGCGCCGAGCAGCGCGGTGAAGGTGTCGACGAACTGGAAGTCCTGGCTCAGGTAGCGCCGCATGTCGTCGTCGGGCACCGTGCCCTTGGTGATCGCCTCCGCGAACGGGTGGGTGACCACCTCGGTCCAGGTGGGTTCGCACCGGGCGCGCAGCCACTCGCTGAAGTTTCCCTCGCTCACGCCCGCACCTTACCCACATCTCGCGTCCCTGAGCGTCCTGGGTGTCCGGTACGGCCCGCGCCTGCCGTACCGGACGGTCCCGTGGCGCTTCCTCAGTAGCCGTAGCCCGAGCTCGGGCTGGCGGCGGGCGCGGGCGCGCCCGTGGAGGGCGCCTTCGTCGAGGGAGCGGTCGAGGGGGCCGGCTGGCGGGCGCGGTCGCCGGTGGGGCGCAGCAGGCCGAGCAGGCCGTGCCGGGCCCCGTCGATGCCCGCCGCGAACCACAGGGCGTTCTCTCCGCCGTTGGCCGCGGTGCCGGGCTCCAGGTCCCACAGGCCGGGCAGCACGATCGCCCGCCCGCCCGCGTCGCGCAGCGGGCCGAGGTGACGGCCGTTCCTGAAGGCGTGGATGCGACCGTCGCCGAAGTTTCCGACCAGTGTCGCCCCCGCGTACTGGCCGAAGCCTCGCGGCGCGACGGTCACCGCCCACGGCGCGTTGAGCGGCCCGCGGGCGGCGAGCCGTCCGGTGAAGCGGCCGGAGGCGTCGAAACGGCTGACGAACCCCTTCCCCCTGCCGGCCACCGACTTGCCCGTGGACGCGTCGCGCAGGGCGTACGACACCCAGACCGCACCGCGGGCCACCGAGACGTTGAACGGCGCGTAGCCCGAGGGCATGGAGGGGTCGGCGAACTGGCGGCGGTCCAGCCGTACCCGCCTGAAGTCGTCGTCGAAGACGTGCACGCGCCCGCCCGCGAAGTCGGCGGCCAGCAGGAACGCGCCCTCCTGCGTCCGCATCATGGCCAGGCCCTTGTAGTCGGCGCCCCTGGTGAAGGCGGCGATGACGGCGTTCTTGGCGTCGGCCTCGGCGTTCCATCCGCTGATGGCGCCGCTGGGGCTGGCGAAGACGAACGTGGCGGGCCTGCCCTTGACGGTGAAGCCCTCGGTCGGGTTGAAGACCTGGCCGGTGGGCGCTCCTCCCGGCACGACGACCTCGGTGGCCTCCTTCCTGCCCTCGCCCGAGTAGACGGTGGCGACGCCGGTGCCCGTGGCCGAGACCCACAGGGTCTTGCCCATGGCCAGGCCCCACGGGTTGACCAGCTTGGGGTCAGTGGTGCGCGCCTTGCCTTTGACGTCGGAGACCAGGTTGACGACGTCGAACCTGGTCTGGTGACGCGCGGCCGCGGCGGGGGCCGTGGTGCCGAGGATGAGCGCCGCTGCGCAGAGTATGACGATGCGTGGCCGCATCCTGCCTCCTTGGTATGTGCGCTTGTGAAGCGAGGTACGCGGCCGGGCGGCGTCGGGTTCATCCCGACTTTTCCAGGGCAGGTCTGGGGGCATGGACGTTCTCGGCATCGACATCGGCGGTTCCGGCATCAAGGGCGCGCCCGTCGACCTGGAGAAGGGCCGGCTGTCGGCCGAGCGGCTGCGCATCCCCACTCCGCAGCCCGCCAAGCCCGAAGACGTCGCCGAGGTGGTGGCGCAGATCGTCAAGCACTTCGAGTGGAAGGGCCCCTTCGGCGTCACCTTCCCCGGCGTGGTCGTCGACGACGTCGTGCGCACCGCCGCCAACGTGCACCACTCGTGGGTGGGCGTCGACGCGGCCGAGCTGTTCGGCGGGGCGACGGTGCTCAACGACGCCGACGCCGCGGGCCTGGCCGAGATGAGGTACGGCGAGGGCAGGGGCCGCAAGGGCAGCGTGCTCATGCTGACCTTCGGCACCGGCATCGGCAGCGCCCTGTTCGTGGACGGCATTCTGGTGCCCAACACCGAGCTCGGCCACCTGGAGCTGCACGGCAAGGACGCCGAGCACCGCGCGTCCGACCGGGCGCGCGAGGATCACAATCTGTCGTGGGAGAAGTGGGCCGAGCGCGTCGAGGAGTACCTGAGGCACGTGGAGATGCTCTTCTCCCCCGCCCTGATCGTGCTGGGCGGCGGGGTGAGCAAGAAGGCCGACAAGTTCCTGCCGCACGTGAAACTCGACACCCCTGTCGTCCCCGCCGCGCTGCAGAACGAGGCGGGCATCATCGGCGCCGCCCTGGCTACTCGCGAGGGGTCGCAGGCGCTGCCCACCTGAACGACCCTGTACCGTCGGGCGGCCTGCCCCGAAGGCCGCCCTTGGAGTGAGGCGCCGCTGACCGTACGGCGGCGCGGGCGGAAATTGAGATGCGGGTTCGGGAATGAGTCCGGCACGATGGGCCGTTGGTCCGCATGCATATCCTGATAGCAGTATGGGAACGCCTTCCTTGCCCTCCTCGCTCACCGAGCTCCACTCACGCCTGCCCGAGCTGATGCCGCGCGACCAGCGGCGGCTTCGGCGCAGGCTCGACGGCGCGCGCCGAGTGCGCTCCCGCGAGGCGCAGCAGAAGATCGCCGCCGAGATCCTCGCCGACGTGGAACGCGCCGAACAGCGCGTGACCCGCCGCCGCGAGGTGGTCCCCGTCGTGAGGTATCCGGAGAACCTGCCGGTCTCGCAGCGCAAGGACGACATCCTCGAGGCGATCCGCGACAACCAGGTCGTGATCATCGCGGGCGAGACCGGCTCGGGCAAGACCACCCAGATCCCGAAGATCTGCCTGGAGCTGGGCAGGGGCGTGCGCGGCGTCATCGGCCACACCCAGCCGCGCAGGATCGCCGCGCGCACGGTGGCCGAGCGCATCGCCGAGGAGCTCGACACCACGCTCGGCGACGTCGTCGGCTACAAGGTGCGCTTCACCGACAAGGCCAACGACTCCACGCTGGTCAAGCTGATGACCGACGGCATCCTGCTGGCCGAGCTGCAGAACGACAGACTGCTGGAGCAGTACGACACGCTGATCATCGACGAGGCGCACGAGCGCAGCCTCAACATCGACTTCATCCTCGGCTACGTCAAGCAGCTGCTGCCCAGGCGTCCCGACCTCAAGGTCGTCATCACCAGCGCCACCATCGACCCCGAGCGCTTCTCGCGCCACTTCGACGACGCGCCGATCATCGAGGTGTCGGGGCGCACCTACCCCGTGGAGGTGCGCTACCGGCCGCTGAGCGAGGACGACGACCAGACGCAGGGCATCGTCGACGCCTGCAAGGAACTCGTGCTGGAGGGCCAGGGCGACATCCTGGTGTTCCTGTCGGGCGAGCGGGAGATCCGCGACACCTTCGACGCGCTGACCAAGGCCGAGTTCCGCAACACCGAGGTCCTTCCGCTGTACGCGCGGCTGTCGGCGGCCGAGCAGCACAGGGTCTTCCAGTCGCACACCGGCCGCAGGATCGTGCTGGCCACCAACGTGGCCGAGACCTCGCTGACCGTGCCCGGCATCAAGTACGTCGTGGATCCCGGCTTCGCGCGCATCTCGCGCTACAGCCACCGCACCAAGGTGCAGCGCCTGCCGATCGAGGCGATCTCGCAGGCCTCGGCCAACCAGCGCAAGGGCCGCTGCGGCCGCACCTCCGACGGCATCTGCGTCCGCCTGTACGAGGAGGAGGACTTCCTCGCCAGGCCGGAGTTCACCGACCCCGAGATCCTGCGCACGAACCTGGCCAGCGTCATCCTGCAGATGACCACGATCGGCCTGGGCGACATCGCAGCCTTCCCCTTCGTGGAGCCGCCGGACCAGCGGCAGGTGCGCGACGGCGTCAACCTGCTGCAGGAACTCGGCGCCTTCGACGCAGCAGGCGGCATCACCGCCATGGGGCGCAAGCTGGCCAACCTGCCCGTCGACCCGCGCCTGGCGCGCATGGTGCTGGAGGCGGAGAAGAACGGCTGCGTGCGCGAGGTGATGGTGATCGCCTCCGCGCTGTCCATCCAGGATCCTCGCGAGCGCCCCTCCGACAAGCAGCAGCAGGCCGACGAGAAGCACCGCCGCTTCGCCGACCCCGAGTCCGACTTCCTGTCCTACCTCAATCTGTGGAACTACCTGAAGGACAAGCAGAAGGAGCTGTCCTCCAGCGCCTTCAGGCGGATGTGCCGCTCGGAGTTCCTCAACTACCTGCGGGTGCGCGAGTGGCAGGACATCTACAGCCAGCTGCGCCAGGCGCTCGGCGCCGTGCCGAACAGCCAGGCCGCCTCGCCGTACCAGATCCACGTCTCGCTGCTGGCCGGGCTGCTGTCGCACCTGGGCGTCAAGGACGTCGTCGACAAGAAGGCCGTCGACGGGCGCAGGCCCATCCAGGAGTACATCGGGGCGCGCAACGCGCGCTTCGCCATCTTCCCCGGCTCGGCTCTGGCCAGGAAGCAGCCCGCGTGGGTGATGTCGGCGGAGCTGGTGGAGACCAGCAGGCTGTGGGCGCGGGTCAACGCCAGGATCGAGCCCGACTGGGTGGAGCCGCTGGCCCAGCACCTGATCAAGCGCACCTACTCCGAGCCGCACTGGGAGAAGAAGCAGGGCGCGGTCGTCGCCATGGAGAAGGTCACGCTGTACGGCGTGCCGCTCGTCGTCGGCCGCAAGGTCGGCTACGGCAGGATCGACCCCGAGCTGTCGCGCGAGCTGTTCATCAGGCACGCCCTCGTCGAGGGCGACTGGGACAGCCACCACGCCTTCCTGAAGGAGAACCGCAGGCTGCTCGGCGAGGTCGAGGAGCTGGAGAACCGCGCCCGCCGCCGCGACATCATGGTCGACGACGAGGCGCTGTTCGACTTCTACGACCAGCGGGTGCCGGCCGACGTGGTCTCGGCGGCGCACTTCGACTCCTGGTGGAAGAGGCAGCCGGACAAGGCGCTGCTGACGTTCTCGCCCGAGATGCTGGTCAACGAGGGCGCCGACATCAGCACCCAGGACTACCCCGACACCTGGCGCCAGCTCGGCCAGCGGATGAAGCTGACCTACCAGTTCGAGCCGGGCACCGAGGCCGACGGCGTCACCGTGCACATCCCGCTGCAGGTGCTCAACCAGGTCAACGCCGACGGCTTCGACTGGCAGATCCCCGGCCTGCGCGAGGAGCTGGTCACCGCGCTGATCAGGTCGCTGCCCAAGAACATCAGGCGCAACTTCGTGCCCGCGCCCAACTACGCCAAGCAGGTGCTCCAGCACGTCAAGGCGGGCGGCGAGCCGCTGCTCGAGGCGCTGGAGCGCGAGCTGCTGCGGCTGACGGGCGTGCGGGTGCCGCGCGAGGCGTGGCAGCTCGACCAGCTGCCCGACCACCTGCGCGTCACCTACCGGGTGATCGACGAGCGCAAGCGGACGGTCGCCGAGGACAAGGACCTCGACGCGCTCAAGAGACGTCTGGCTCCCAAGCTGCGCCAGACGCTCTCGCAGGCGGGCGACGGCCTGGAGCGCACCGGCCTCACCACGTGGAGCGTCGCCACCCTGCCGAAGGTGTTCGAGCAGGGCCGGATGAAGGGCTACCCCGCCCTGGTCGACGCGGGCTCCTCGGTCTCGGTGAAGATCTTCGAGACGCAGGCCGAGCAGCGCAGGTCCATGTGGCTCGGCACCAGGCGGCTGCTGCTGCTCAACATCACCTCACCCGCCAAGTCGCTGCTCGGCGGCCTGTCCAACCAGGCGAAGCTGGCCCTGTCGCGCTCGCCTCACGGCGGCGCGGTGGCGCTGTTCGAGGACGTGGTCAACGCCGCGGTCGACAAGCTGATGCGCGACGTCGGCGGCCCCGCGTGGGACCCTGTCTCCTTCGACCGCCTCTACCAGCACGTCCGCGCCGAGCTCTACGACACCTCCAGGGAGATCCTGGCGAAGGCCGAGCAGATCCTGGCCGCCTGGCACGAGGTCAACCTCAAGCTCGGGGCGCTGCGCTCCGACGCCTCGACCGAGGACGTCAGGGACCAGATGGGCAAGCTGATCTTCCCCGGCTTCATCACCGCCACCGAGGCGAGCCGCCTGCCCGACATCTCCCGCTACATCAGGGCGATCGACCGGCGTCTCGCCAAGCTCCCCGAGGAGCCGTGGCGCGACGTGGAGTGGATGGACAAGGTGCACAAGGTCGAGGACGACTATCTCGACGTGCTCGACAAGCTCCCTCCCGCCCGCCGCGGCGACCCCGACGTGCGGGAGATCCGCTGGATGATCGAGGAGCTGCGGGTCAGCTTCTTCGCCCAGACCCTCGGCACCCCGACCCCGATCTCGGAGAAGCGCATCGCCAAGGCTCTGGAGAAGCTCCTCCCCTGACGCCTACCATGTCCCCTCATGGATCAGTTGGAGCGCATTCGCGGGTCTCTGCTCGGCGGCGCGATCGGCGACGCCCTCGGCGCGCCGATCGAGTTCGACTCCATCAGGGAGATCCGCAAGCACCACGGCCCCGACGGCGTCACCGGCTACGTGCCCGACTGGCGGGGCAGGATCGGCCTGGTCACCGACGACACGCAGATGACGCTGTTCACGGTCGAGGGCCTGGTCGAAGGCGGTGACGTGGAGTCGGTACGGCAGGCCTACCTGCGCTGGCTCGACACCCAGGACCACTCCGCTCCCCCGCCGCCCGACCGGCCGTGGCGTACGGGGTCGCTGCGCGAGCAGGGGTGGCTCTACTCCAGGCGGGCGCCGGGCAACGCCTGCCTGTCGGGGCTGCGCCAGCCCTTCCCCGGCCCTGCCCCGATGGGCGAGCCAGGCCCGGTCAACCCCGGCTCCAAGGGTTGCGGCACGGTCATGCGGTCGGCGCCCTTCGGGCTGGTGGCCGAGCCCGCGGCCGCGTTCAGGCTGGCCGCGGAGTGCGCGCAGATCACCCACGGGCATCCGACCGGCTACCTGGCCGCGGGGGCGTTCGCGGCGATCACGGCCTGCCTGGTCGAGGGAGCGCCGCTGGCCGAGGCCGTACGGCGCGCTCTTGACCTGCTGCCGGGCGGCGACGAGACCAGCATCGCGCTGCTGGCGGCGTCGCGGGCCCCGCACGGGCGCACCCCTGAGGCGGTCGAACGGCTGGGCGGGGCGTGGGTGGCGGAGGAGGCCCTCGCCATCGCCGTCCACTGCGCGCTGGCCGAGCCCGATCCGGCCGGGGCGCTGCTGCTGGCCGTCAACCACTCGGGCGACAGCGACTCCACGGGCGCGATCTGCGGCAACCTGCTCGGCGCCGCGCACGGCACGGCCGCGCTGCCCGCCGAGTGGCTGCGGCCGCTCGAAGGGCGCGAGACGATCGAGGAGCTCAGCCTTTCACTGAGCCGCGCAGCACACCCGAGATGACCCAGCGCTGGGCGAAGACGTAGACGATCAGCACGGGCGCCAGCGCCATCAGGTAGGAGGCGAACGCGACGGTGTAGTCGGTGTTGAACTGCGACTGGAAGACGTACTGCACCAGCGGCAGCGTCTGCGCCTCCGACAGCACCACCAGCGGCAGCAGGAAGTCGTTCCACGCCCACAGGAAGGTGAGGATGCCGACCGTGGCGTTCATCGGGGCGAGCAGCGGGAAGATCACCCGCCAGAACACCGTCCAGGTGCCCGCGCCGTCCACGCGCGCCGCCTCCTCCAGCGACACGGGGATCGAGCGGATGTAGCCGACGTAGAGGAAGATGTTGAACGCCAGGCCGTAGACGACGTACAGCAGGATGAGCCCCGCCTGGTTGTCCAGGCCCAGCATCGAGGTCTGCTTCACCACCGGCAGCATGATGATCGGGAACGGCACGAACAGCGCGGAGACGAAGTAGTAGTACAGCCCCTTGAACAGGCGGCGCTCCATGTTGCGGGCGATGGCGTAGGCGACGAGCGAGTTGGTAAGCAGCGTGAGCAGCACGGCGGAGACCGTGATGAGGGCGCTGGTCAGCGCGGCGCGCGGATAGCCGGTCAGCTCCCAGGCGGTGGCGAAGTTGCTCCAGCGGATCTCGCTCGGTAAGGCGAGACCCGAGCCCGTCAGCTGGTCGGGCGACTTGAGCGCGGTGACGACGGTGAAGTAGAGCGGGACCAGCACGGTCAGCGAGCAGGCGGCCAGCAGGCCGGTGAGCCACCAGTTGACGCGGGTCACAGCTGTTCCCTCCGTTGCAGGATCCTGAGCTGGAAGATCGAGACCAGCACGATGACGACGAAGTACACGATGGCGTTGGCGGTCTGGTAGGCGTACTCCCCGCCCTGGAATCCGCCGGTGTAGATGAGCAGCGACACCGAGGTGGTCGCGGTGCCGGGGCCGCCGTTGGTGAGGGCCACGATGTGGTCGAAGACCTGCAGGAAGTTCTTCAGCGACAGCACCATGTTGACCGTGAAGAACGGCGCGATCAGCGGGAAGACCACCGAACGGAAGCGCCGCCACGAGCCCGCCCCGTCGATTCGCGCGGCCTCGTGCAGGTCCTCGGGGATGGTCTGCAGTCCGGCCAGATAGATGATGATGTTGAACGCCACGGCCTGCCACACCGCGACGACCACGACGCCGATCCACGCCAGCTCGCCGAGCAGCACGGGCACGTAGTTGGAGAACAGGTAGTTGAAGATGTAGCCGACGATCAGGATGGCCAGCACGTTCGGGATGAAGAAGACGCCGCGCAGCGCGGTCCTGAACCTGATGCGCGCGCTCAGCCCCACGGCGATCGCCAGGGCGATCACGTTGGTGAGGATCGTCGCGACGACGGCGAACTGGAAGGTGAACAGGTAGGCGTCGAGGATCCTGTCGTCCTTGAAGAGGTTGACGTAGTTGCGCAGGCCGATGAAGGCGTGCTCGCCGTAGCCTGGGGAGTCGGTGAGGCTGTAGTAGAAGCCCTGCAGCACCGGCACGGTGTGGAAGACGAAGAAGAGCACGAAGGCGGGCAGCACCATCCAGTAGAAGGCCCTGCTCATGACCTGCGCTCCATGACCTTGTCCCACTCGCTGTCGAGCTCGGCGAGGAAGGCGCGCGAGTCCCCGTCGATGAGGAAGCGCTGCAGCAGCCGCTCCAGCTGGACGGCCAGCGGGATGTGGTGGTCGGGGAAGCCGGCCAGGCGGCCCCGCTCGAAGTAGGGCAGTACCTCTCGAAGGACCGGCGAGCCTGCCTGTCTCAGCGGGGGGATGGCCACCTGCTCCTCGGCGTAGGCCTTCATCACCTCGGGCCGCATCAGGTACTCCACGAACGCCATCGCCTCCTTCGGATGCCGCGGCTCGCGCGCCATCGTCACCGCGACGTCCACCCCCGACACCAGCCGCTGATCCTGTACGGCGGGCAGCGCGAACGTGCCGAGCTCGAAGGCGGGCTCCAGGCCCTTGATGGCCGGGATCGCCCAGCTGCCCTGCAGGTACATCGCGGCCCTGCCCTCGGCGAAGGCGCGGTTGCCCTCGTCGTAGCCGCGTGTGAGGCGGTCGGGCTGGCCGTGGGAGTAGAGCTCCTTGAGCTTCTCCGTCACCTGCGGGTAGGCGCTCAGGAAGGTGGCCTGGCCCGCCCTGCGCCTGGCGAAGAAGTCGGCGGGCGCGAGGTTGGCGGCCAGGGCGTTGAAGGTGGGCAGCGCGGTCCAGGCGTCCTTCAGGGTGAGGTAGAACGGCGTCACCCCCGCCGCCCTGAACGTCCTGGCGGCCGCGATGAGCTCCGCCCAGCTGCGGGGCGGCTCGACGCGGTGCCTGGCGAAGAGGTCCCTGTTGTAGATCACGACGTTGGCGTTGGAGGCGAAGGGCAGCCCGTTCACCTCTCCGCGCCCGAAGGTGCCCAGGTCGTTGAGGATCTTCTGCACCGGCGGGTTGGCCACCTGGGCGACCCTGTCGCGGCTGAAGTCGCGGAAGACGCCCGCCGCGGCCAGCTCGCCGAAGACGCCGGCCCCGTTGAGCGTCAGCACGTCGGGCACGTCCTGCCTGACCAGGCGGGTCCTGAGGGCGGTCTCGGCGTTGGGCACGTGGCGCTGGACCACCCTGACGCCGGGGTGCTCGCGCTCGAACTCGTCGATGATGCGGTCGAAGGTCTTGACGGCCTCGGGCTTGAACTGGAAGAAGTCCAGCGTGACGGCGGATCCTGGGTCCTGGCCGCACGAGGTCGCGAACAGGGCGGTGGCCACCAGAAGGGCGATGCTGCGGGCCATGGCGACTCCTTGGGGGGTGGGCCTGCCACTGCCCATCGCGCACGGGTTCTATCCAGCCGGCCACGCTTTCACGGCCGAGGCCCGCGCGTCGGGAGGCCGCCCTGACGGCCTCCCGAAGCGAGGCGCCCTCAGAGGTCGCGCTCCTGCTGGTCCAGGATGGCTAGGGCGACCGACACCGCGGTGCTCGCGTCGCCCGCCTCGATCGCCGCCAGCAGCTCGTCGTGCGAGGTGTCCGAGCCGAGCACCACCCGCTCCATGCAGTGATCCTTGCGCACGCTGTCCCGTAGCACCTCGCTCATGCTGCGGTAGAGGTCGCCGAGCACGGGATTGTGCGCCGCCTCCGCCACCAGTAGATGGAAGTCCACGTCGGCGTCGGCGAAGGCGTCCACGTCCACCGACCGCCCCGCCGACACCCTCCGCTCGAGCGCCTCCCTCATCCGTTCGAGGTCCTCGGGGGTGCGCTTGGTCGCGGCCAGGCGCGCCGCCACGAGGTCGAGTCCGCGCCGCACGTCAATGATGTCCATGGCCGCCGCCCTGTCGAGCCGACGCCGCAGCGCCACCTGCGACTCGTCGCTGGCGGTCACGTAGGTGCCGTCACCCTGCCTGGTCGTCAGCAGCCCCGCGTGCACGAGCACCCGTACGGCCTCGCGCACCGACAGCCTGCTCACGCCCAGCGAAGCGGCCAGCTGGCTCTCTGACGGGATCTTGCTTCCCACCGGCCACGCCCCGCTCACGATCTCCTGGCGCAGCTCGCCGATCGCGGCGTCGACAAGCGAGATCCGGCCCACGTTCCGCATTCATCCTCTTCTCTAAACATCTGATGTCTGATTATTCTAGTCCGGAGTTCTCCTCAGATTAAGGGGATCACCTCCCATGGACTCCGTGCTGTTCACCAATATCCGCCCACACGACCTGCTGGTCGTCGACGGCCGCATCGCCGACCCCTCGACGAGGCCGGAGAACACCGTGATCGTCGACGGCGGTGGCGCGCTCGCGCTGCCCGCCCCCGTCGACGCGCACATCCATCCCGACAAGACGACGTGGGGCCACACCTGGCTCAGCCGTACGCCCGCCTCGACCCTGCGAGACCTGATCGAGGGCGAGGTGAAGGCGCGGGCAGGCATGACGGCCTCCGTGGCCGAGCGGGCGGGGGCGCTGATGGACAGCGCCGTCGCCAGGGGCACCCGGGCCTGGCGCGCCCACGTGGACGTGGCCCCCGAGTACGGCCTGGCCAACGTGCACGGCGTGCGGGAGGCCGCCGAGGCCCGCAGACACCTGCTCGACGTGCAGATCGTCGCCTTCCCACAGCTCGGCCTGCTCACCCGCCCCGGAACCGCCGAGCTGATGGAGCGTTCCCTCGGCGAGGGCGCCGACGTCATCGGCGGCCTCGACCCGCTCGGTATCGACGGCGACCTGAACGGCCACCTCGACGTGCTGTTCGGCCTCGCCGAGCGGTCCGGCGCACCGCTCGACATCCACCTGCACGACGGCGGCGAGCAGGGCCTCGCGCAGGTGAGGGAGATCGCCCGCCGCGCCGCGGGCACGCGCGTGACGATCAGCCACGCCTTCTGCCTGGCCGAGGCGCGCGAGCTCGACGACCTGCTGGCCGAGTCGAACGTGGCGCTGACCACCTGCGCGCTCGGCGCCGACCCCGTGCTGCCCGTCGGCCCGCTCACCGCGGCCGGCGTGCTGCTGGCCGCCGGCTCCGACGGCGTGCGCGACCCGTGGACGCCGTTCGGCGACGGCGACATGATCGCGCGGGCGCACCTGCTCGCCTACCGCACCGACGCCAGGACCGACGAGGAACTGGCCGCCTGTTACGCGGTCGCGGCGCACGGGGGCGCCGAGCTCCTCGGCCTCGAACGGGTCGATCTGAAGGCCGGGGACCCGGCCGACTTCGTGCTGGTGCCCGCCGCCTCGCTCGCCGAGGCCGTCGTGGACCGGCCCGCCCCTCTGCTCGTCGTCCGAGGCGGGGCCGTGATCGCCCGCGAAGGACGCCTTCTCGAAAGGTCCCCCCGATGATCCGTCGTGCCGTACCCCTCGCAGGGCTGGCCCTCGCCCTCGCCGCCTGCGGCGCAGGGCCCCAGACCCAGCAGGCCCCCGCCTCCGCCGCGCCGGTCGCCCTCGACCTGAAGACCTCCACCGCCGCGGCGGCCAAGGGTCTGGACAAGGTCACCTGGAACCTGCCATATGAGCCGCAGACGCTCGACCCGATCAGGTCGTTCAACTACGCGGAGAACACCGCGCTGGCCAACATGTGCGAGAGCCTGCTGCGCCTCACCCCCGACTTCACGATCGAGCCGGGCCTCGCCGAGAAGGCCGACAACCCGACGCCCACGACGTGGGTCTACACCATCCGCGAGGGCGTGACGTTCTGGGACGGCAAGCCGCTGACCGCGCAGGACGTCGCCGCCAGCCTGAAGCGGCACCTCGATCCCGCGCTCGGCACCTGGTGGAGCGACTACTTCTCCACCGTCGAGAAGGTCGAGGCGACCGGGCCGATGCAGGTCACGGTCACCCTGAAGCAGGCCGACGTGCTGTTCAACCAGGCGATGGCGACGGCGGCAGGCGCGATCGTGTCCAAGGAGTACGCCGCCAAGAAGGACCTCGGCTCCCCCACGGGCGGCCTGATGTGCACCGGCCCCTTCGAGTTCGGCGCGTGGAAGTCGGGCGACTCGCTGTCGATCGTCCGCAACGACGACTACTGGGACAAGGCGCTGACCGCCAAGTCCAAGGAGATCGTCTTCCGCTTCATCGCCGACGAGACGACCGCGGTCAACGCGCTGCGCTCGGGCGAGGTGGACGGGCAGTACTTCTACCTGCCGCCCGCGGGCCTGGCCCAGCTGCGGGAGTCCACGACGGGCTCGGTCACGCTGGGCAAGTCTCTGACGTTCTGGACCCTGCTCAGCGCCGCCAAGGACGGCCCCTACGCCGACCCGAAGGTGCGGCAGGCGCTCTCGCTGGCCCTCGACAGGGCGGCCATCTCCAAGGTCGTCTTCCAGGGCACCGCCGCCCCGCAGCGCACGCTGGCCGGCGCGGAGTACTGGGGCTACGAGCGCGCCACCTTCGAGAAGGCCTACCAGGCGCTGCCGCAGGAGACGCAGGACCTGGCCAAGGCCAAGCAGCTGCTCACCGAGGCGGGCTCGCCCACCGAGCCGATCACGATCGCCATCCAGGGCAGCGCGGCCACCCACGAGCAGACCGCCAACCTCATCAAGGCCACAGGCGAGGCGCTCGGCCTGAAGATCGACATCAAGGTCGTCCCCGTCGAGCAGTACGGCAACCTCTACTCCGACCCGAAGGCGCGCGAGGGCGTCGACGCCTTCTTCTCCACCTGGTACGGCAACGTGCCCGACCCGCTCGACATCTACACGGTCTTCCAGGCGGGCGGCCGCACCAACTTCAACGGCTACCCCGCGGTCGACGCCGACATCAAGAAGGCCCGCGCCGAGGCCGACCCGGCCGCCAGGGCCGCCCTCGTCACCGGCATCCAGGACAAGGTCACCCGCGACGTGGCCTGGATGCCGCTGAACAACCTGCCTGTCATCCTCTACATGAGCGACCGCGTCACCGGCGCCGTGCCGTCCTTCCCCTACCTGTACTACCCGTGGGCCGTGGGGCTGGGCGCGAAGTGAGCTTCCTGCTGAAGCGGCTGGCGGGCCTGGCCGTGGTGCTGCTGGTGGCCTCCTTCCTGGTGTACGGCCTGCTGTACCTGGTGCCTGGCGGCCCGATGGCCTTCCTGCTCGGCAACAGGAGCGGCACGCCCGAGCAGGTCGCCGCCATCAGGGCGCAGTACCACCTGGACGACCCGTTCCTGCTGCGCTACCTCTCGTGGCTGGGCGACGCGCTGACCGGTGACTTCGGCAGCTCGCTGGTCTATCGGCAGGAGGTGGCCGCGCTCATCGGCTCGAGGGTGGCCACCACCGTCCTGCTGGTCGGCTACGCGACCGTGCTGATCTCGGCGGGCGGCATCGCCATGGGCCTGCTGGCCGGGCTGCGCGGCGGCAGGCTGGACACCGCGATCGGGGTGCTGTCCTCGCTGTTCCTGGCCACGCCGCCGTTCGTGGTCGGGGTGCTGCTGGCGATCGTGTTCTCGGTGGGGCTCGGCTGGTTCCCCGTCTTCGGACCGGGCGAGGGCCTGCTCGACAGGCTCTACCACCTGACGCTGCCCGCGATCACGCTGAGCCTGGCCAGCGCCGCGTTCCTGGCCCGCATCACCCGCGCCTCGGTGCGGGAGGAGCTGAACCGGGAGCACGTGGAGACGGCCCGCGCCCGCGGCTTCGGCGAGCGTCACATCGTCCGCCGCCACGTGCTGCGCAACGCCTCGATCCCGGTGGTCACGGTCACCGGGCTCAACATCGCGGGACTGATCGCGGGCTCCGTCGTGGTGGAGAACATCTTCGCCCTCGACGGCCTCGGCTCGCTGTTCGTCCGGGCGATCCTCCAGCGCGACTTCGCCATCGTCCAGGCCGTGGTGCTCGTTCTGGTGACCGCGTTCGTCCTGATCAACCTTCTGGTGGACCTGTGCTACTCAGCTCTCGATCCGCGCCTGTCGCGGTGAGCCGCCTGGGCGGTCTCGGCACGGCGGCAGCCGCGCTGCTGGCCGTCGTGGCGGTGACCACGCTGGCCGCTCCGCTGCTGGCGCCCTACGATCCCGACTTCCCCGACCTGCTCAGCGCGCTGGCGGGCAGCTCCTCCTCGCATCCGCTCGGGGCCGACGCGCTCGGCCGCGACGTGCTGTCCAGACTCATGTACGGCGCGCGGACCACGCTGCTCGGCCCCGCGCTCGTCATCTGCGTCTCCAGCGTGGTGGGCACCGCGCTGGCGATCACCGCGGCGTGGGCGGGCGGCCGCGTGGACGCCGTCATCTCGCGCGTGCTCGACGTGCTGTTCGCGGTGCCCGGCATCGTGTTCGCCCTGATCACCGTGGCGGTGCTCGGTCCCGGCATCCCCGGCGTGGTGGCGGGGCTGGCCGTGGCGTACACGCCGTACGTGGCGAGGGTGGTGCGCTCGGCGGCGCTGCGGGAGCGCAGCCTGCCGTACGTCGCCGCCGCGTGGGTGCAGGGCCGCTCGGCCTTCGCCATCTGCGTGCGGCACCTGCTGCCCAACCTGCGGCCGATCATCGTCGCGCAGTCGGTGTCGGCGCTCGGGTTCGCGGTGATCGACGTGGCCGCGATCTCCTTCCTCGGGCTCGGCGTGCAGCCGCCCGCCGCCGACTGGGGGCTGATGGTGAAGAGCGGGTTCGACAGCGCCATGCGCGGCCAGCCGCTGGAGGCGATCTCGGCAGGGGTGCTCATCGCCCTGGTCGTCGCGTCGGTGAGCGTGCTCGGCGACCGTCTGGGGAGGACCGTATGAGCCTGCTGACGATCTCCGGGCTCGCGCTCGCCGTCCCTTCGGCAAGCGAGTGGCGCACGCTGGTCGAGGAGGTCGACCTGACGATCGGCGCCGGCGAGGCCGTGGGCCTGGTCGGGGAGTCGGGGTCGGGCAAGTCGATGACGGCTCGCGCGGTGCTGGGGCTCACGCCTCCGGGCGCGCGGGTCAGCGGCAGCATCGTCTTCGACGGCGCCGAGGTCACCTCGCTGGGCGCCAAGGAGCTGCGCGCGCTCAGGGCCAGGCGCATCGGCATGATCTTCCAGGACCCGAGGGCGCACATCAATCCGGTGCGCAGCGTGGGCGACTTCCTGACCGAGGCCATGGTGGCCAACCTGGGCCTGCCCGCCCGCGATGCCGCCGCCAGGGCCGTACGGCTGCTGGCGGAGGTGGGCATCGGCGACGGGGCGCGGCGGCTGCGGCAGTACCCGCACGAGCTGTCCGGCGGCCTGCTGCAGCGGGTGATGATCGCCTCTGTGCTCGCGCTCGAACCCGACCTGATCCTGGCCGACGAGCCGACGACCGCCCTCGACGTGACCACGCAGTCGGAGGTCATGGCGATCCTCGACGAGCTGCGGCGCGAGCGGGGCATGGCGATGCTGCTGATCACGCACGACCTGGAGCTGGCGGCGGCGACGTGCGACAGGCTCGCGGTGATGTACGCGGGCAGGATCGTCGAGGCGCGGGAGGCGGGCTCGCTCACCGCCGCGCCCCTGCACCCCTACACCAGCGGTCTGCTCCTGTCGCGCCCCCGGCTGGAGGAGACCGTCCACCGCCTGCCGGTCATCCCCGGAAGGCCGGTGGCCGCCTTCGAGGCCGACCCTGGCTGCGCCTTCGCCCCGCGCTGCGCGCACGCGCTGCCCGCGTGCGGTGAGGCGCGGCCGGTCTTCGACGGCACCGTCGCCTGCACCCGCTCGGCCGAGCTGACCCTCCAGGGGGAGTCATGACCGTCATCCAGGCCGAACGGCTGCGCAAGGTCTACGGCGAGGCCGTGGCGGTGGAGGAGGTGTCGTTCACCGTCGAGGAGGGCGAGTCCCTGGCGATCGTGGGCGAGTCCGGTTCGGGCAAGACCACGGTCGCCAGGATGCTGCTCGGTCTGGAGACCCCCACGAGCGGGACGATCACCGTCTGCGGCCGCCCGCGCGCGGCGGGCAGGGTCTCCTCCAAGGAGCGGCGCAGGCGTGCCAGGGAGATCCAGATCGTCTTCCAGGACCCCTACTCCTCGCTGGACAAGCTGCAGCGGATCGGCGACGTGATCGCCACCAGCCTGTCGCTGCACTTCTCCCTCACCCCCGCCGAGCTGCGCAGGCGCACGCTCGAGCTGCTGGAGTCGGTCGGTCTGGCCGAGCGGCACGCCGCCATGCTGCCCAAGCAGTTGTCGGGCGGGCAGCGGCAGCGGGTGGCCATCGCCCGCGCGATCGCCGTCGAGCCGCGCGTGCTGGTGCTCGACGAGGCGGTGGCCGCGCTCGACGTCTCGATCCAGGCGCAGATCCTCAACCTGCTGGCCGACCTGCGCGCGCCGGGCGGCATGAGCTACATCTTCATCTCGCACGACCTGGCCGTCGTCAACCAGATCAGCGACAGCGCCATCGTCATGCACAGGGGCGCGGTCGTGGAGCGGGGGCCCACCGCGGACCTGCTGCGCGAACCCCGGGAGGACTACACCAGGGCCCTCCTGGCCGCGGTCCCCAGGCCAGGCTGGAAACCATCTCGGAGAGTCACGTGAGCACCACTGTTGTCAGAGCGTCGTACGTCATCGGCTTCGACGGCGCCGACCACGTCGTCCACCGCGACGGCTGCGTCGTCTACGCGGGCGACTCGATCGTCCATGTCGGTTCCTCCTACGACGGGCCCGCCGACGAGGTGATCGACGCGGGCGAGGCGATCGTCGGGCCCGGCTTCATCGACCTCGACGCGCTGTCCGACATCGACCACGCTCTCATCGACACCTGGCACGCCTCCTCCGACGGGCTGAACTGGTCGGCCGAGTACGCCGCCGGGCGCAGGGCCGCCGTCTTCCCGCTGGAGGAGACGCTGTTCATGCGGGAGTACGCGCTCACCCAGCTGATCCGCAACGGCATCACCACCGCGATGCCGATCGCGGCCGAGACACACAGCGCGTGGGCGGAGTCGTACGAGGAGTTCGCCGGCGTCGCCGAGATCGCGGGACGGCTCGGCCTGCGCATGTACCTCGGCCCCAGCTACCGCTCAGGCGTCCCGGTGGTCAGGGACGGCGCTCGCGACGTGCACTGGGAGCCCGAGCTCGGGGAGAAGGGGCTGGCCGAGGCGGTCAGGTTCGTCCGCGACTTCGACGGCGCCTACGACGGCAGGCTGCGCGGCGCGCTGCTGCCTTGCAGGATCGAGACCGTCACCCTCGACCTGATGCGCGCCACCGCGCGCGCCGCCGAGGAGCTCGACTGCCTGGTGCGCCTGCACTGCATGCAGGGGCTGTCGGAGCTGCGGCTGCTGCGGGAGTGGTACGGCAGGCACCCGCTCGACGTGCTGGAGTCGGTGGGACTGCTCGGCCCCAGGCTGCTCATACCGCACGCCCTCTACCTCGGCTCGCCCGACACGCCTTTCGAGGGCTCACCCGACCGGCTCGCCGCGCTGGCCGGCATCGTGCACTGCCCGCTGACCACCGTCAGGTACGGCGACGCGCTCCAGGACTTCGACCGCTACCGGGCGGCAGGGGTGAACGTGGCGCTGGGCACCGACTCCTTCCCGCCCGACATGATCCGCAACATGGACTACGGCAACAACCTGGCCAAGCTCGTCACCGGGCGGCTGGAGGCCGGCTCGGCCGCCGACTACTACCGTGCCGCCACGCTGTCGGGCGCGCGGGCGCTCGGCCGCGACGACCTGGGCAGGCTGGCGCCGGGAGCGAAGGCGGACCTGGTCGTGGTGGACCTGGCGGGCCCGCGCACCGGTCCCGTCGACGACCCGATCAGAACCCTGCTGATGAACTGCTCGGGCGCCGACGTGACGACCGTGGTGATCGACGGCAGGGTCGTGATGCGCGACAGGGTGATCCCCGGCGTGGACGAGACGGCCTTCAGGGCGCGGGCCCAGGCGTACTTCACCCGGATGAAGGCCGCCTACTCGGCGCGCGACCACCTGCGCAGGCCGGTGGAGGAGCTGTTCCCTCCCTCATTTCGGCCGGCGTGAGGGTTTCGGTCCGAAACCCTGTGGCCAGGTGGTCCGTAAGCCTATGATCTTGCCCGTTGTCACGCGGTATGTCATGACATATCGCTACATGAAGGGCACGATGAGTATGCGCCTACGCGCGATCACCCTGTTATTGATCATCCTGGGAAGCACCGCCGCGGCGGTCACCCCCGCTGTCGCGGAGGCGGAGAAGACCGTCTCCTTCGCCTCCGCCGAGGACAGCTACGTCAGCCAGGCAGGTCCGGGAAAGACGCACCACACCGTCACCTGGCTGTCGGTCTGCACCACGCCGTGCGACGGGGCCGCCGCCTCCGAGCGCGGCGCCTTCGTCCGCTTCGACGTCAAGGACGTGCCGGCCAACGCCGTCAACGTCACGATGACCCTCGACGTGCAGTCGGTCAGGACCACCGACACCACGCTGGAGGTGCGCCCGGTCAAGGGCGAGTGGACCGCCGACACGCTCACGTTCGACAACCGCCCCGCTCTGGGCGAGGTGATCACCACCCACAAGGGCCTGACCGCGGGCGGCACGGTCAAGCTCGACGTGTCGTCGGCCTTCACCGGCAGCGGCACCTACGACTTCGCCCTCACCTCCCCATCGGGCGCCCACGGCGTGCTGCACTCCTCGCGCGCCACCTCGGGCCAGGGCCCCAAGCTGACGATCGGCTACGACACCGAGGCGGCCACCCCCGCGCCCGGCGGCCCGCTGCCCTTCGCCATGCCCTCGACCGCCACCCTGCGGGCCTCCGAGCGCAAGGTCTTCGCCCACTACTTCACGCCGTACCCGATCTCGCTGAACAACAGGGCGGGCGCCGACGACTACTACACCAAGCACTACCTGACCCCGACGGGCGAGAGCAACAAGCACATCGCCTACGGCGGCCTGCTGCGCGACCGGCCGATCCCGCGCGGCGTCCTGTCCGGCGACTGGCAGCTGGCCGACATGAAGCAGGAGATCGAGACCGCCGTCGAGGCCGGACTCGACGGCTTCACCGTGGACGTGCTCTCCCTCACCAGCGCCCACTGGGACAGGCTCAACACCCTGATCAAGGCGGCCGACGCCGTCGACCCCGGCTTCAAGATCGTGCTGATGCCCGACATGACGTCGCTGAAGACCGACGCGGCCACGCTGGCCGCCGCCATGGCCAAGCTCGCCACGGCCAAGTCGGTCTACCGCCTGCCGGACCGGCGCCTGGTGATCTCCCCGTTCAAGGCGGAGGGCCAGTCGGCCGCCTGGTGGACGAACTTCATGAAGATCATGAAGGACACCCACGGCATCACGGTCGCCTTCGTCCCCGTCTTCCTGAACTTCCCCTCCAACGCCGCGGCCTTCGCGCCGATCAGCTACGGCTTCTCCAACTGGGGCAACCGCAGCCCTGCGGGGCAGAGCGGCATCGCCTCGAACATCGCCAAGGCGCACGAGCTGAAGAAGATCTGGATGCAGCCGGTCTCCGTCCAGGACGAGCGTCCCAACCAGGGCATCTACGACGAAGCCAACAACACGGAGAACCTGCGCGTCACGTGGGAGAAGTCCATCTCGGGCGGCGCCGACTGGATCCAGCTGACCACCTGGAACGACTTCTCCGAAGGCACCCAGTTCGCGCCCTCGGTGCACAACGGCGGCGCCTACATGGACATCTCCTCCTACTACCTGACCTGGTGGAAGACCGGCAAGGCGCCGGCGATCACGCGTGACACGCTCTACCTGACGCACCGCACGCAGTTCGCCGCCGCCAGGCCGACGTCGGGCACGCAGACCAAGTTCATGCTCCCGCGCTCGGGCACCAACACCCCGCGCGACACGGTGGAGGTGCTGTCCTTCCTCACCCGTGCCGCCACGGTCAAGGCGAGCATCGGCGGGGTCGAGAAGACCTACGCGGGCCAGGCCGGGCTCCAGGCCAAGACCTTCCCCCTGGCGTACGGGGCGAACAAGGCGTCGGTGGGCGCCGTGACGGTCACCTCGCCCTGGCAGGTGAAGAAGGACTTCACCGTGCAGGACCTGCAGTACCACGCGGTGAGCAGCGGCAGGAAGTGAGCCTGGTGCGGGCTCCCCCAGGGGGCCCGCACCACCGGAGGAGCCCGGAGCCCCCTGACCAGGATTTCACCGGCGACTGACCCGTCCCACGTGTCATGAAAAATACGCTGGTGGGATCGCCGCTGGGGGTCGTCATGGTTCAGCTCATCCGGCGCGAGGTCGAGACGTTGCGGGAGGCGTGCGCAGGACGCGTGGTCACCTCGCACGACTCCGACTTCCACGTCATGCGCACGGTCTGGAACGGCGCCGTGGACCGCCACCCCGCCGTGATCGTCGCTGATCGGGTTCGGCATGAGCGCGCCGCCCGCGCCGTTCGTGCCCGAGCAGCACTGCTTCCGTCCAGGCCACGCCCTGATCCTGGCGGGCTTCGACGCGCCCGAGCGGCACGAGGCGCTGCTCGCGCGACTCAGAGCGGAGCGGGAGCCGCTGTTCGAGTTCGTCTCGCCGATGCCGTACACGCAGTTGCAGTCGATGCTGGACGAGAGCGCGCCGTGGGGCATCCTGGCCTACGACCCCGGCAACCTCTTCCACCTGAACGCCAACATCAGGCCCTAGCCAGGCGGTGACGGCGGCCCGGCCCGTACCGCGCGGCGGCTACCCGGTCACCGCCGGCTCCTCGCGGAGAACAGGCGCTGCAGGACGATGAAGACGAACAGCAACAGGCCGATGAAGATCTTGGTCCACCAGGAGCTGAGCGTGCCCTCGAAGCTGATGATCGTCTGGATCAGGCCCAGCACCAGCACGCCCAGCACGGTCCCGAACAGCAGCCCCGACCCGCCGGTCAGCAGGGTGCCGCCGATGACGACGGCGGCGATCGCGTCGAGCTCCATGCCGACGGCGTGCAGGCCGTACCCCGAGAGCATGTAGAACGACAGCAGCACCCCGCCCAGCGCCGAGCAGAACCCGCTGATCGTGTAGACGGCGATCTTCGTGCGGCCCACCGGCAGCCCCATGAGCAGCGCCGACTGCTCGCTGCCGCCGGTGGCGTAGACGGCCCTGCCGAGGCGCGTGTAGTGCAGCACGTACGCCGCCACGGCGACCACCGCCACCGCGACGACCACGCTGGGCGAGATCCACAGGTCGGCGAACAGGTCGATCCTGGTCTGCGCGAAGGCGGTGAAGGTCGCGTCCTCGATCGGGACGGACTCGGTGCCGATCGTGTAGCACAGGCCCCTGGCCAGGAACATGCCCGCCAGCGTCACGATGAACGGCTGGATGTCGAAGGCGTGGATGATGTAGCCCATCACCAGCCCGAGCCCCGAGCCGATCAGCAACACCAGCGGGACCACCACGTACGGCGGCCAGCCTGGCCCCGACATCAGGGTGGCGGCGATCATCGTGGACAGCGCGACCACCGACCCGACCGACAGGTCGATCCCGCCGGTGAGGATCACGAACGTCATCCCGACCGCGACCACCAGCAGGAAGGCGTTGTCGACGAAGACGTTGAGGATCACCTGGCCGCTGGCGAACCCCTCGTAGCGGATCCCGCCCGCCACGAACATCGCCGCGAACAGGCACCCGGTGACCAGCGCGGGCAGGTACCTCTGCCGCGAGGCGAGCGCGCTCATGCCGCCACCTCCTGGGCCGCCGCCGTACGGGCGCGGCGCTTGAAGACCTTCTCGCGGAAGGCCGCGGACTGGAGCAGGCAGACCACCGTCACCACCAGCGCCTTGAACAACAGCGTGGTCTCAGGCGGCACGCCGATCGAGTAGATCGTCGTAGTGAGCGTCTGGATGATGAGCGCGCCGAGCACCGTCCCCGCCAGCGAGAAGCGCCCGCCGGCCAGCGACGTGCCGCCGATCACGACGGCCAGGATGGCGTCGAGCTCGATCCACAGCCCCGCGTTGTTGCCGTCGGCGCTGGAGACGTTCGAGCTGATCATCAGCCCGGCGACGCCCGCGCACAGCGCCGCGAACGCGTAGACCATCACGATGATCCCGCGCGCCCTGATGCCGGCGAGCCTGCTGGCCTCCGCGTTCCCCCCGACCGCCTCGATCAGCATGCCCAGCGCGAGCCTGCGGGTCAGGAACGCCGTGACGGCAAGGACGGCCAGCACCAGCAGGATGCCGAACGGCACTGTCAGCAGGTAGCCGCCCCCGATGAGCTTGAAGGCGGGGTCGTTGACGGTGATGATCTGCCCGTCGGTGATCAGCTGGGCCAGCCCGCGCCCCGCGACCATGAGGATCAGGGTCGCGATGATGGGCTGGATGCCCGCGTTCGCGACCAGGAACCCGTTCCACGCGCCCAGCGCGACCGACAGGCCGAGCGCCAGCACGACGGCGGTGAACACACCTGCGTCCTGGCTGATCTGCAGGCAGGCCAGCGCCCCCGAGATCGCCACCACCGAGCCGACCGACAGATCGATGCCGCCGGTCGCGATGACCAGCGTCATGCCGAGCGCCACCAGGATCAGCGGCGCGCCGAACCGCAGAATGTCGATCAGGCTCCCGTACAGGTGCCCCTCCCGCACCTGGATCGCGAAGAAGCCCGGCGTGAAGAGCACGTTCACCGCCAGCAGCGCGGCCAGGATCACCAACGGCCAGAGCAGTCGTCGCATCAGGGCCGCCCTCCGCTCGCGATCGTCTCCATGAGCACCTCCGTGGTCAGTTCCTCGTCGTTGGGAAGCTGGGCGACGAGCCTGCGGTCGCGCAGCACGCCCACCTTGTGGCTGAGGCGCAGCACCTCCTCCAGCTCGGCGGAGATGAACAGCACCGCCATCCCGCCGTCGGACAGCTCCACCACCAGCCGCTGGATCTCGGCCTTCGCCCCGACGTCGATGCCGCGCGTGGGCTCGTCGAGGATGAGCAGTCTGGGCTCGAGGATCAGCCACCTGGCCAGCAGCACCTTCTGCTGGTTGCCGCCGCTGAGGTTGCGCACCAGGTGCTCGGGATGGGGCGGGCTGATCTTCAACGCCTTGATGTACTTCCCGACCAGCGCGTCCTGCTGCTCGCGCGGCACCGGCCTGGTCCACCCTCTGGTGGCCTGGAGCGCGAGGATGATGTTCTCCCTGACCGTGAGGTCGGGAACGAGGCCGTCCGCCTTCCTGTCCTCCGAGCAGAAGGCGATCCCGTGGCCCATCGCCGCGCGCGGCGTGCGCAGCGCGGCCGGCGTCCCGCCGACCGCGACCTCTCCCCCGCCCGCGTGGTCGGCCCCGAAGAGCAACCGCGCCACTTCGGTACGGCCCGAGCCGAGCAGCCCCGCGAGTCCGACGACCTCGCCCTCGTGAATGGTGAGAGTGAAGGGCTCGATCGCTCCAGGACGGCCCAGCTCGCGCGCCTCGACCAGCGGCGCGTCGAACCTCTTCGCCTCGCCGTGCAACCGCTCGAGCTCCTTGAGCTCCTGGCCGATCATCTTGCCGACCAGCTCCACCTGGGACAGCTCGCTGACCAGGTACTCGCCCACCCGCCTGCCGTTACGCAAGATCGTCATACGATCCGCGATCTCATAGATCTGATCCAGGAAGTGGGACACGAAGAGGATCGCGATGCCCTCGCCCTTGAGCGTCCGCATCACCTTGAACAGCTGCGCCACCTCACCCGCGTCCAGGCTGGAGGTCGGCTCGTCGAGAATAAGCACCCGCGCCTCGATGTCGACCGCGCGGGCGATGGCGACCATCTGCCGCACGGCCAGGGAGTAGGCCTCGAGCGGCGCCGAGACGTCCAGGTCGAGATCGAGCCTGGCGAGCAGTTCGGCGGCCCTGGCGCGCATCCGCTTCCAGTCGATGCGGCCCCTCTTCCTCGGCTCCCTGCCGATGAAGATGTTCTCGGCCACCGAGAGGTTCGTGCAGAGGTTGACCTCCTGGTAGACCGTGCTGATCCCGGCCCGCTGCGCTTCCAGCGGCCCGGCGAAGGCGACGGGGACGCCGTCGAGGTCGATGGTGCCGGTGTCGACGGGATGGACCCCGGTGAGCACCTTGATCAGGGTGGACTTCCCCGCGCCGTTCTCCCCCATCAGCGCGTGTACCTCGCCGGGCAGCAGCCGGAAGTCGACATCGTCCAGGGCCTTCACCCCGGGGAACTGTTTGCCGATGCCTTTCATGCGCAGGATCGGCTCGGGTACGGCCATCGCGGCGCCCCTCTCCTTGTCAACGGGGCACACCTAACGGCCCGCCCATCCGTCCATCGATCGCCCCACGGGAGCGACTTCCTCTCCATCAAGCGCCCCAGCCGCCCACCAGACGCTCTTTCGCCCCGACCTCGAAACCCGATCTCCCAGAGGCACCAGTTCGGCAGACACCGAACACCGGCCCTCCCCAGACACGGGACACCGACCCTCCCGGAGACACCGGGCCGTGACACCGGCCCTCCCGGAGACACCGGACCTCCCGCAGAAACCGGAGGTCTCGCACACACCGAACCTCCTGGAGACACCGGACGTCTCGCACACACCGGACCTCCTGAAGACGCCAGCCTCCGAGACACCCGACTCCTCGAGACACCAAGCCTCAGCAACAGCGCCACTGCGGCTTCCGAGACACGAGAACCGAGACACGAGAAACCGAGCTGCAGGAGCGGAAATTCAGGGTCCGAGCTTCTGGAGCGCCCGAGTACCGGGGTCAAGGGAAGGCCCCCTGGAGTCCCGGACTTCTGAACTGCTGGCCCCCAGGCTCAGGGCCCTAGATCCCGGGGCTCCCGAACTCCCGAACTCCCGGGCTCCCGAACTCCCGGACTCGTGGGCTCCCGGACTCGTGGGCTCCCGGACTCGTGGGCTCCCGGACTCGTGGGCTCCCGGACTCCAGAACCCCGGGCCTCGGAGACCCCGAGACCCTCGACCTCCGTGGCCCCGATATCCCGAGACCCAGAACCCTCGGGACCCCAGCCCCGGAACCCAGCGCCCCGGAACCCGCGCACCCAGACCCCGGAACCCCGTCGCCCCGGAACCTGCGACGCCCGGAACCCGGAATCTGCGACACCCGGGCCCGGAACCCGGGGCACCGGGAGACCGAGACCCCAGAACCGGGAGACCTGGGAGGCCGGGACCCCAGGAGGCCGGGAGACCGGAACCCCGGAACCCCAGGAGGCCGGAACCCCGAGAGACCCGGGAGACCGGGACCCCAGGAGGCCGAGACCCCAGGACCCCAGGAGGCCGAGACCCCAGGACCTCGGGACGCCGGGACCCCGGGAGACCGAGACCCCGGAGGCCGGGACCCAGTGAAGGGCCCAGGACTCTGGAGACCCAGGGGGTGCTTCACCCGGTCAGTACTTCCGGTTCGGCAGCGCGGTCTTCGCCTGCTCCTGCGTGAACGTCGTCTCCTCCGTCACCACGCGAGCCGGCACCGTCTCTCCCTTGACGACCTTCTTCGCCAGGTCCATCAGCTGCGGGCCGAGCAGCGGCGAGCACTCGACGATGTAGTTGATCTTCCCGTCGGCCAGCGCCTGCATGCCGTCCTTCACCGCGTCCACGGTGATGATCTTGATGTCCTTGCCCGGCACCTTCCCCGCGCCCTCGATGGCCTCGATCGCGCCCAGGCCCATGTCGTCGTTGTGCGCGTACAACACGTCGATGTCGGGGTTCGACTTCAGGAAGGCCTCCATGACCTCCTTGCCCTTCGCCCTGGTGAAGTCACCGGTCTGTGAGGCGATGACCTTGAACTTGGGGTCCGCGCCGATCACCTCGGCGAAGCCGGCCTTGCGGTCGTTGGCGGGTGCGGAGCCGGTGGTGCCCTGAAGTTCAACGATATTCACGGGATCTGTGGAATTGTTGAACGATTGGACGAGCCACTGGCCCGCCTTGCGACCTTCCTCGACGAAGTCGGAGCCGAGGAAGGTCTTGTAGAGCGCGGTGTCCTTGGAGTCCACCGCCCTGTCGGTGAGGATCACCGGGATCTTGGCGTCGCGCGCCTCCTTCAGCACGGTGTCCCAGCCCGACTCCACCACCGGCGAGAAGGCGATCACGTCCACCTTCTGCTGGATGTAGGAGCGGATGGCCTTGATCTGGTTCTCCTGCTTCTGCTGGGCGTCGGAGAACTTCAGCGTGATCCCGCTCTCCTTCGCCGCCTCCTGGACGGACTTGGTGTTGGCCGTACGCCATCCGCTCTCCGCGCCCACCTGGGAGAAGCCCATGGTGATCGAGCCGTCGTCCGAGCCTGACGCGCCGCCGGAGCCGCCTGAACCACACGAGGTGAGCGTGGCCGCCGTGAGCCCCGCGAGCACCAGGGCCGAGATCCTCTTCAACACGTTGGGGGGTGTCCTCTCTGATTGTTAGCGCTAACATTCGCATTCGCGACGTCGCGCCTCGCTCCTGATCCGGTACGACCACTACGCACTCCGTACCGGCCCTGCCACTTCATCCAGCCGAGCTACGGCGCCAGACCGTACCTCGCCTTGCCACCTGACCGATTCGCGTTACCGGTCAGGCCGTGCTGCACCGGTGCCTCCTGACTGGCACGCGCTACCAATCAGGCCCTGCTGCACCAACCGGCGCGTTTCGCGCTACCAACCAGGCTGTACCGCACCGGCGCCGCTGCCTCGTCTTGCGCTACCGGCCGAGTCCCACTTCGCTGTTGGCACCTGACCGGTCCGTGCTACCGGCCAGGGCCGTACTGCGCTGTTGCCTCCTGACCCGTATGCGCTACCAGCCAGGTTCTACTTCACCGGTTGGCCCGTTTCGTGCCGCCAATCGGGCCCTACCGCACAACACCGGTGCCACCTGCCGCGTCTCGCGCTACCAGCCAGGTCCTACTTCGCTGTTTCCACCTCACCGGTCCGCGTCACCGGCCAGGCCGTACAACACCGGCGCCTCCTGACTGGTACGCGCCACCAGTCAGGCCCTACCGCACCGGCCGGCCCGTCTCGCGCCACAACCAGGCCGTGCGTCTCACCGTTTCCTGGCCGGCACGAGCTGCCGGCCAGGCCGTAGCTTGTCGTTGCCTCCCGGCCGGGAGCGCGTCCCTGCCAGATGTCTCCGTCCTCCCGGCAACCCGGGTACGGCTACCGCCCCGCCGTACTCGCCCTCGCCACGAAGGAGGGAGACACCACGAGCCTTTCGCGCTCACCCGAGCCCCCGATCTGCCGCAGCAGCACCTCGATGCTCTGCCTGCCGACCGCGTCGAAATCCTGTCTGATGGTCGTGAGCGGCGGGGAGAAGAACTCCGACTCGGGGATGTCGTCGAAACCGACGACGCTCACCTGGTCGGGCACCCTCACCCCCCGCTCGGTGAACGCCCGCAGCACGCCCAACGCCATCTGGTCGTTGGCCACGAACACCGCGGTGACGTCCTTCATGTTCGCCAGGCTGCGCCCGGCCTCGTAGCCCGAGCGCGGGCTCCAGTCCCCGGCGAGCGGTTCGGGTCCGCCACGACCCGCCGCGGCCAGAGCCGCCCGCCATCCGGCCACCCGTCCCTCGGCCTCGAGCCAGTCGGACGGCCCGCGAACGTGCCAGACCGTCTCGTGCCCGAGCGACAGCAGGTGCTCGGTGGCGAGCCTGCCGCCCTCGACCTGGTCGACGCAGACGACGGGGACCCCGCCGGCCTGTCCGCCCTCGACGGCGACGGTCGGGATGCCGCCCGGCAGGTCGGTCAGCGCCGTGGCCGCCGAGCGCTGGGGCGCGACCACGACGATTCCGTCCACGCCCTGGTCGGCGAGGTAGTCGAGGGCGTCGAGCACCCCTTTCCTGTCGATCGATTTGAGGCTGACGATGCTGACGAAGTATCCGGCCGATCTGGCGGCTTGTTCGATGCCGTAGACCGTGCTGGCGGGGCCGTACAGGGTGGTGTCGAAGCTGACCACGCCGAGCGTCCTCGAATGCTTGGTGACCAGCGCGCGGGCGACGAGATTGCGGCGGTAGCCGAGCTTGCCGATGGCCGCGAGCACCCTGGCGCGGGTCTCTCCGCGCACGTTGGGGTGGTCGTTGAGCACCCGTGAGACCGTCTGGTGCGACACGCCCGCCTCCTTGGCCACATCGGCCATGACTGGCGGTCGGCGCGCATCGGTCGCTCCCACGGCTTGCTCCTTTCTTGTCTGGGCAAGACTGTGAGCGCTAACACTAGGGAGCGTCAAGGGTCTGCACGATTACGGTCCGGTCACACGAAACCTGCCGTTAACGCCCCTTGACGGCCGACCTGGCTGGCTCGTTAACTGGTGGCCCGCCCAGGACGGCCCCCGGCGCCGCCGTCAGAGCGTGGAACCACAGGGTGGAGGTGACTGCCGCGAGGAAGGGAACACCGGTCAGACGCCATGCGGCCGAGCGCGGAAGCGGCGGGGCCGCGGAACGGCACCGACCCTCCCCGCGCCTCCACGCTTCGCGGAGGAACGATCAGGAGAACCGGAAGGCGGGAGCTGTCACGACCGGCCCGTGGAGTCTCGGATGACCAGGTCGCACGGCATCCGGTGGACGCCGGGCGTGGCCCTGCCGTCGATGGCGGCGAACAGGTGCTGGGCCGCGGTTCTGCCGAGCATCTCGAGGTTCATGTCCACCGTGGTCAGCGCGGGTCGCGTCTCGGTCGACAGCACCTCCCAGTTGTCGTAGCCCACCACCGCGAGGTCGTCAGGCACCCGCCGTCCGCGCTCGCGGGCGATCTCCACGAAACCCGCCGCGATCTGGTCGCTTCCGCAGAACACCGCGTCGATCTCAGGCTCGGCCATCAGCAGCATCTCGGCGGCATGCCGCCCCCACCGTTGCGACCATGGCCCGCACAGCGTCTGTCCCGTCTGCGCCACCCCCGCCTCCGCCAGCGCCAGGCGGAGCCCCTCCTCGCGGTCCCTCGCGGCCTTGTAGTGCGCGGGGCCCGTGACGTGCGCGACGCGCCGCCGTCCCATGGCCAGCAGATGACGTACCGCCGTGGCCGCCCCACCGACGTCGTCGGGCACGAAGGAGACGTCGGCGGGATCCTCCGAGGGGCCGTAGGCGTAGACCACCGGCACCGGGACGTCGCTGCTCACCGACGGCCGGGGATCGGTGCTCTCGCCGACCACGATCAGCCCGTCGATCCTGCGCGAGAGCAGCGCCCTCAGATGGTGCTGCTCCCTGATGGCGTCGCCCCTGGCGTCACAGAGCAGCACCGCCATCTCGCCCGCGCCGAAGGCGTCCTCGGCGCCGAGAAGCACGGGGATGCCGAACCTGCCCGCGCTGTCGGAGGTGAGCAGCCCCACGGTGCGGGTCTGGCCGGACAGCAGCCCTCTGGCCAGTTCGTTGGGCTGGAAGGCGAGCTCCCGCGCGGCATCCAGGACCCTCTGGCGGGTGGAGTCGCGCACGTCCTGCCGTCCGTTGAGCGCCTTGGAGGCCGTCGCGATCGAGACGCCCGCCAGGGCGGCCACGTCGGTAATGGTCGGCCGAAATCCTTTTCGCACACCAGAGACAGTACATGCCATTGACACCGCCCAGTGTTTCTCTTACGTTTCCGAAAACCTTTTAGTTCGCTGCGGGGGACGGTTTCAGAGGAGAGACAGCCATGAGACGTGTGGTGACCGGAATCGCGCTCGCTGCATTGTTAACGCTAACAGCATGCGGCGGCGGCGAACCGCCGCAGGAGGGCGCCGTCACGATCACGATGTGGACCAGGGCCGCGACCCAGGCGCAGAGCGAGCGCCTGGTGAAGGCCTACAACGCCGGCCACAAGAACCAGGTGAAGCTGACCGTCATCCCGACCGACAACTACCAGCCACGGATCGCGGCGGCGGCCGGGGCCAAGCAGCTTCCCGACGTCTTCGCCGCCGACGTGATCTTCGTTCCGAACTACACCTCGCAGGGCCTCTTCCTGGACATCACCGACCGGATCAACGCCCTGCCGTACAAGGCGGGACTGGCGCCGAGCCACATGAAGCTGGGCACCATGGACGGACGCCAGTACACGCTCCCCCACACCCTCGACCTGTCGGTCTGGTTCTGGAACAAGGACCTGTACGCCAAGGCCGGGCTCGACCCGGAGAAGGGTCCGAAGACGCTGAAGGAGTTCGCCGAGCACGCCACGGCCGTCCAGGACAAGCTCGGCGGGGACGGCAAGGTCCACGGCAGCTTCTTCGGCGGCAACTGCGGCGGCTGCTACGTCTTCACCTTCTGGCCCTCGGTCTGGGCGGCCGGAGCGCAGGTCATGAACGCCGAGGGCACCGCCTCCCTCAACGACCAGGCGGCGATGAGCGAGGTCTTCGCCATCTGGCGCGGGCTCTACGACAAGGGCGTGACGGGGCCGACGGCCAAGGAGGAGCAGGGACCGACCTGGACCGGCTACTTCGCCAAGGGCGAGATCGGCGTCATGCCGATGCCCTCGACCACGCTCGGCCTGATGCCCGCCGACCTGAAGATCGGGGTCGCCCCGATCGCGGGCCCCTCAGGGGGCGAGTCGACGTTCGTCGGCGGGGACTCGGTCGGGATCTCCTCCACCACCGAGCACGCCGACGCGGCATGGGAGTTCCTGTCGTGGACCGTCTCGGACGAGGCGCAGGTCGAGGTCATGGCCAAGAACAAGGACGTGCTGGCCAGGACCGACCTGGCCGCCAACGCACACTCCGCCAAGGACCCCAGGGTGGTCCTGATCAACTCGCTGGTCGCCAAGGGGCAGACGCCGTACGCGCCGCGTTTCGGCCAGACGTTCAACGACCCGCAGGGCCCGTGGCTGCGGCTGGCCCGTGAGGCGATGTTCGGCGACACCACCAAGGTGGCGCGGCTCAACGCCGAGGTCACCGCCTCGTTGCAGCAGTAGGAGAGACCCGTGCGACTGACCGCCGCCCGCTCCAGGCGGGCGATGGGCTGGGTCTACGCCGCGCCGACCGCCCTGATCGTCGGCGTGCTGTTCCTCGCCCCGCTGGTGCTGGTGGTGTGGATGTCACTGCACCGCTGGCCGCTGCTCGGCAGCGCCGCGTTCAACGCCCCTGCCAACTACCTCAAGATCGCCGACAATCCGCTCTTCCTCGACGCGGTGCTCTTCACGCTGAAGTACACCGCGATCACCACGGTCCTGCTCTCGCTGGTCGCCCTCGGCCTGGCCCTGCTGGTGCAGGAGCGCAGGCCGGGGATCGCCTTCTTCAGGACCGCGTTCTTCCTGCCGGGGGCGGTGGGCTTCGCGGCCGCCGCGCTGCTGTTCTACGGCCTGCTGAACAACGACTTCGGACCCATCGACCCTCTCCTGCGGGCCGTCGGCCTCATCGACGAGCCGGTCAAGTGGATCGGCACCCCCGACATGGCGCTGTTCTCGACGATCGCGCTCGTGGTGTGGCGGTTCGCGGGGTTCAACATGCTCATCCTGCTGACGGGGCTCCAGGCGATCCCCGTCGAGGTCTACGAGGCGGCCAGGAGCGACGGCGCCGGGCGCTGGCAGATCTTCACCAGGATCACCCTGCCGCTGCTGCGCCCGACGCTGGCGTTGATGCTGATCCTCAGCGTCACGGGCTCGCTGCTGGCCTTCGACCAGTTCTTCGTCTTCACCAACGGCGGCCCCGACAACAGCACCGTCTCGATGGTCATGGTCGTCTACCGGGAGGCGTTCTTCCGCTTCGACCTCGGCGGCGCAGCGGCGCTGTCGGTGGTGCTGCTGGTGGCGCTGGTCGGCCTGAACGCGCTGATGATGCGAAGACTGCGATGAGGAGAGAACCCGACGCAGCGAGCGGAGCGGTCCGCGAGGGACGAGCGGCCCGCGCAGAGAGTGAGGAGAGGTGAACGACCAATGACGCGGCGTTACACCACCCTGTCGGCCCTGGCCGTGCTGTTCCTCTTCCCGCTGGTGTGGAGCGGCTGGGCCTCCTTCGAAGACCCGTCGAACTACCTGGAGATGGCCCGTTTCGGCGAGGGCGTCGGCACCTACGCCACCAACAGCGTGCTGGTCTCGGCCATGACGGTGGCGGGCACGCTCGTCGTCGCGGCCCTCGGCGGCTACGCGTTCGCCCGGTTCGACTTCCCCGGCAAGAACCTGCTGTTCCTGGCCACGCTGGCGATCCTCATGGTTCCCTACGCCACCATCCTGATCCCGCTGTACGTCCTGCTCGGCTACCTCGGCCTGCAGAACTCCCTGGTCGGGCTCTCGCTGGTGTTCGTGATGTTCCAGCTGCCCTTCGCCCTGTTCATGATGCGCAACGCCTTCGAGGCGGTGCCGCGTGAGCTGGAGGAGGCGGCGATGGTCGACGGCTGCGGCACCTTCCTGGCCTTCCTGCGCGTCCTGCTGCCCGCCGTACGGCCGGCGCTGGTCACGGTCGGCCTGTTCGCCTTCCTCGCCTCGTGGAACGACTTCTTCGCGCCGCTCATCCTGCTCAACGACGGCGCGTCCTTCACCCTGCCGGTCGCCGTGGTCAGCATGACGCAGCAGACCTTCGGCGCCATCGACTACGGCGTGTTGCAGGCGGGCGTCATGGTCATGGCGCTGCCCTGCCTGATCCTCTTCGTCCTCCTCCAGCGCCACTACGTGCGCGGATTCATGTCAGGAGCTCTGCGTGGCTAACCCCGTCCTGCCCTCCTCCGGCGCGCTGTCTCCCCTCGGACTCGACGCCGTCAGGCTCGCGCCCGGTTTCTGGGGCGACCGCGTGGCGCTGAACAGAGAGGTCACGATCGCGCACGCCCATGAGTGGATGGAGCGCGAAGGCTGGATCGGCAACTTCCGCGGCGAGCTGCCCAGGCGCGGCAGGGAGTTCAGCGACTCGGAGATCTACAAGCTGCTCGAGGCGATGGCCTGGGCCGATCATCCGGATTTCGCCGAGCTCGCGCTCACCGTGGTCAAGGCGCAGGAGGGCGACGGCTACCTCAACACCAGGTGGAGCGGCAGCCGCTACACCGACTTCGAGTGGGGCCACGAGCTCTACTGCTACGGCCACCTGATCCAGGCGGGGGTGGCCAGGCTGCGCACGCACGGCCAGGACGCCTTCACCGAGGCCGTGCGCAAGGCCGCCGACCACGTCTGCCGCCGCTTCATGGACGGCACGGAGACCTGCGGGCATCCCGAGCTGGAGATGGCCATGGTCGAGCTCTACCGGGCGACCGGGGTCGAGCGCTATCTGGAGCTGGCCCGCCGCCTGCTGGAGCGGCGCGGTCTGCCCGCGCTCGGCCCGATCCACCTGGGCGCCGCCTACTTCCAGGACGACCTTCCCGTACGGCAGGCGACGACCCTTCGCGGGCATGCCGTACGGGCGCTCTACCTGGCCTGCGGCGCGGTCGACGTCGCGGTGGAGACCGGCGACGACCAGCTGCTGGAGGCGGTGCGGTCGCAATGGGAGCGGGCGGTGGCACGCCGTACCCATCTGACGGGCGGGATGGGTTCGCGCCACGCGGACGAGGGGTTCGGCGAGGACTTCGAGCTGCCGCCCGACCGCGCCTACGCCGAGACCTGCGCGGGGATCGCCTCGATCATGCTGTCGCACCGGCTGCTGCTGGCCACGGGCGAGGTGGCCTACGCCGACCTGGCCGAGCGGACCCTGTTCAACGTCTTGGCGACGGGGGTGGCGCTGGACGGGCGGTCGTTCTTCTACTCCAACCCGCTGCAGGTGCGGGTGCCTGCCGAGCCGTCCGACGGGATCAACCTGGGACACAGCGGCGGGCTGCGCTCGCCGTGGTTCGCGGTGTCGTGCTGCCCGAGCAACATCGCCCGTACCTTCGCCTCTCTGGGCTCCTACCTCGCCGCCGCCGACCCGTCCGGGCTGCGGATCCACCACCACACTCCGGCGGTGATCGAGGGCGCGGGCCTGCGCGTGGCGGTCGAGACCGGCTACCCCTGGTCCGGCGGGGTGGCGGTGCGGATGCTGGCCGACGGGCGCGGGCGGCTCTCCCTGCGGGTGCCGGCGTGGGCGGAGGGGGCGACTGTCGGGTACGGCCCCGCTCAGGCGGGCGACCTCGCGCGGAGGGAGGCCCCCTTCCCGGCAGGCGCCCGCGATGAGGCGGCCGCGCGGACGCGGATCGTCAGGGACGCGACGCCGGGGTACGCGGTCGTCGAGGGCGAGTGGCGGGCAGGCGACGTCGTCACGCTCGACCTGCCGATGGCCCCCCGATGGACCTTCCCCGACCGCAGGGTGGACGCGCTGCGCGGCACCGCCGCCGTGGAGCGGGGCCCGCTGGTCTACTGCGCCGAGTCCGTCGCCGACGAGCCGCCGCTGGCCGACCTCTCGGCCCGCCTCGCTCCCCCGGTCGAGCACGCCGGCCCTTCGGGCGTGGTCGAGCTGGAGGTCGAGGCCGTGCTCGGGGAGCGGGTGAGCGCGGGCTGGCCCTACAGCTCGCGGCCTGCGCAGCCCGCGACCACCGGTACGAGCCTGCGGCTGGTGCCGTACCACCGGTGGGGCAACGCGGGCCCCGCCACCATGCGCGTCTGGCTGCCCACCGCCGGCTAGAGGGGGCCCGGGTCCTCCCGGTCGCGGATGGTTCTACGCTGGACGCCGTGAGCGTGCTGATCGATCCGCCCAACTGGCCTGGGCCCAGGGGCCTGCTGTGGTCCCATCTGGTCAGCGACACCTCCCTCGAGGAGCTGCACGCGTTCGCGGCCCTGCTCGGGGTGCCGGAGAGGGCCTTCGACAGGGACCACTACGACGTGCCCGAGACCGTCCACCAGCGCGCCGTCGCCCTGGGCGCCGAGCCGGTCAGCTCGCGCGAGCTGCTGTCCCGCCTGATCGCGGCCGGTCTGCGCCGCCGCAGGCGTCGCGAACCCGCCTCCGACTGACGCCAGGCCTCCGAGGAGGCGCGGTCAGAGGTGGTGCAGCCGTCACCTCAGCCTGGCGGACGGGGCTGGTGACGGTTGAGAAAGGTGTCCACTCCGTCGGCGATGAGACGGTCGGTGAGATCCTGGCCAAGGGTGGCGCCGATGGAGCTCACGATCAGATGGGGATAGACGGTCAGGCCGAAGAACTGGATGACGGCGACCTCCATGTCGGCGATGGCCAACTGGCCGCGTGCGCACAGGTCACCGAAGACCTCGCCGAGAGCGGCGGCGGACCGGCCCGGCCCGCGCTGCTGGTAGGACTGGCCGAGCTCGGGGAAGCGGCGCAGTTCGCTCGTGACGAGGTTGCGCAGCGCCAGCCTCGAAGGATCGGTGGCCGCGTCCACCATGGCGCGCGCGGTGCGCGTGAGGGCCTCCCGCACGTCCCCGGTGTCGACGAGATGGGCGCGGACCTCGGCCAGCGTCGCGTGCGCCTCGTCCATGGCCTGCCCGATGACCTCCGTGAACAGCTCTTCCTTGCTGCGGAAGTGGTTGTAGACGGTCACCTTGGACACGCCCGCGGCGGCGGCGATCACGTCCATGTTGGTGTCGAACCCGTCACGGACGAACATGTCGCGGGCGGCGGCCACGATGGCCTGCCTGTTGCGTTCGGCGCGCTTGCCCGACGGGGCGGGCGATCTGCTGGTGTCTCTGGCCACGGCCGCCATCCTACCCGGAACTTAACTCTTGAGTACAGGCCAACTGTGCTGTACCGTACAGTTAAGTTAGTAGGAGCTGGCAACGCCTTGACCGGAGGACCCGATGATCTCCCCCTCGACCGTCACCACCCCTGGACGGCATCTGCGAGTGCCCGGAGCCCGCCTGCACTACGAGGTGCGCGGCCAGGGCCCCCTCGTGGCGCTCGTCGGCGCGCCGATGGACGCCACGTCTTTCGCGCCGTTGGCCGAGCTGCTCGCCACCGACCACACCGTGCTCACCACTGATCCTCGCGGCATCAACCGCAGCCTGCTCGACGATCCGAGCCAGGACTCCACACCGGAGCTGCGTGCCGACGACCTGTCCCGCCTGCTGGCCCACCTGGACGCCGGTCCTGCCGTCGTCTTCGGTTCCAGCGGGGGCGCCGTCACCGCGCTGGCGCTCGCCCAGAGCCGTCCTGACCAGGTCCGCACCGTCATCGCCCACGAGCCGCCGGTGGTCGAGCTGCTCGACGACCGCGACGTGATCCACGCCCAGACCGACGACGTCATCGCCACCTATCTGTCCGGCGACGTCGTCGGGGCCTGGACGAAGTTCATGGCCCATGCCGACATCGACCTGCCCGAGGGCGCGATCGAGCACATGTTCGGCGGGGAGCGCGACCCCCAGCAGGTCGCGGACGAGCGTCGCTGGTTCGCGCACGAGCTGCGCGCGACCACCCACTGGCGGCCCGACCTGGACGCGCTGCGCGCGACCACGACCCGCATCGTGGTCGGCATCGGAGAGGACTCGGCCGGGCAGGAGTGCGACCGCACCTCCAGGGCGCTGGCCTCGGCACTCGGCATCGAGCCCGTGATGTTCCCCGGCGACCACACCGGTTTCGCGGACGGCCCCGAGCCCTTCCTCCCCCCGCTGCGCGCGGTCCTGCGCACGAGCTGAACGGCGACCGGCGCGCCGTCGCCCCGGACGCCAAGCCGGTCAGCTGACGCGAGCTAGTGTCCCCTCTGATCGCGCCCGGTCCTGGCCGCCGCGGGCGACGTGAAGCCACCCCCGACGGCTCCCGCGCCATCGAGGAGGCGCAGTTCGGCGGTCACGTTGGCCCTGGCTCGCGCCTCCCACAGGTCGTGGGCCCGTGCGGTCCGATAGAGGCGGGGCGCGCCGAGCAGGCGTCGCAGCACCTGCGCCCTGCCCGCCCTGAAGAGCTCGTCGGGAACGTGGCGATACTCCTCGCGCACCGCCCGCGCGTAGGCGTCGTAGTGCTCCCCCGCCAGCACCGCCAGGTCGGCGTCGCACAGGACGGCCCCGTTGGCGTCACCCGCCCTCGCGGGGTCGTAGCCGGGGTCGTGGGTGGCCGTGAGGCGCACGAGCCTGGCCACCTCGGCGACCCTGCCCTCCGTCATCCCGCACCTCGGCAGCAGGGCCTGGGCGAGCTGGGCGCTGCGTTCCTCGTCCCATGCCGGCCTGCCGTCGTAGATCGCGTCGTGGAACCAGGCGGCCAGCCGTACGGCGTCGGCGTCGTCGGCGACCGGCGCCAGCGGCTCGATCGCGGCCAGGACGGCTCGCAGGTGGTCAAGGGTGTGGTAGCGGCGGTGCGGTTCGGACCAGCGGGCGACCAGCTCGGCGCCCACAGCCGTCGCCGCCCTCGACCGCCCGGCCAGCGCCGTCCATCCTTCGAGGAGAGTCTCCACCCCTGGAGCCTACTGACCACGCCCCGCCACGGGGAAAGGGGCGAAGGGGTCAGCGCACGCCGCGCGGGCGGTACTGGATGCTGATCCTGGGCCCCACCGGCTTGGCCGTCTTGGGAATGGCGTGCTCCCACGTGCGCTGGCAGCTGCCGCCCATCACGATGAGGTCGCCGTGGCCGAGGTCGTGGCGCACCGTCGCGCCGCCGCCCCCGCGAGGGCGCAGGAGCAGGGCGCGGGGCGCGCCGACCGAGACGATGGCGACCATCGTGTCCTCGGTGCTGCCGCGCCCGATCGTGTCGCCGTGCCAGGCGACGCTGTCGCGCCCGTCGCGGTAGAAGCACAGCCCTGCCGTGGCGAACGGCTCGCCGAGCTCGGCGCCGTAGTGGGCGTCGAGCGCCGCCCGCGCCTCCTCCAGCACCGGATCGGGCAGTGCCTGCCCCTCCTCGTAGAAGGCGAGCAGCCGCGGCACGTCGACGACCTTGTCGTACATGTGCCGCCGCTCGGCCCGCCACCGCACGCCGGTGACGAGCCGTTCGAGCAGGGCGTCGGCCCCGCCGATCCAGCCCGGCCTGACATCGATCCAGGCGCCGCGGCCGAGCTGGACGCGCTTAACCGTGAGGGGCCCCGGCCCCTCCTCGGCGCCCAGGTCGAGCAGTGAACCCTGGAACAGCATGCGTCCAGGATAAATGAACTAATGTTCGATTGTCACATAGATCTTGCGCAGCTTCTCGTGCACCACCCACGTGCCCTGCCAGCCGTCCGGCAGCACCACGGTCGATCCGGGGCCCAGCTCGGTCACCTGCCCGTCCGCGGTGGTGAGGGTGGCGCTGCCGCTCAGGATCTGGCAGATCTCGTGGAAACCGTCGCGTACGGCGGTGAAGTTGCCGGGTTCGCACTCCCACACGCCCGTCTCCGCGCCGCCCTCGCGCCACAGTTCGAGCGTCGACTCGCGCTGCCCCGTGAGGCTGGTGGGCTTGGCCACGGCGGGCGGCATCGCCACGGTGTAGGCGTCGTCCAGGTACGTCATCAGCGACCCGCGATCAGGTTGGCCAGCCGGGCGTAGCCCGAGGTGGAGGTTCCTCTGTCGTTCTCCCGCCGGTCGGCGGCCCTGAACAGGGTGTAGATGAGCTGGACTCCCGCGTAGCGCAGCGGCTCGGGCTCCCACTGACGCACCTGACGGCCCACCCACGGCAGCCCCGTGAGCTCGGTGTCGCGCCGCAGCACCAGGTCGCGCAGCGTGCGCCCGGCCAGGTTGGTGGTGGTCACGCCGCTGCCGACGTAGCCGCCGGCCCAGCCGAGCCCGGTGGAATGGTCCAGGTGGACCGTCGAGCACCAGTCGCGCGGCACGCCGAGCACGCCGCACCAGGAGTGCTGGATGCGGGCGTCGGCGGCGGCGGGGAAGAGCTTGACCAGCATCCGCCACAGCGACTCGACGGTCCACTTCTGCGTGGCGCCGCGGTCGTCGGTGCGCGAGCCGTAGCGGTACGGCACGCCGCGCCCGCCGATGGCGATGCGGTCGTCGGAGGTGCGCTGGGCGTAGATGTAGGCGTGCGCCTCGTCGCCGAGCAGCTCGCGCCCCTCCCAGCCCAGGTGCTTCCACACGTCGGCGGGCAGCGGCTCGGTGACGATCATCGAGCTGTTCATCGGCAGCCACTGGCGGCGCTGCCCCTCGATGCCCGCGGTGAAGCCCTCGGTGGCCCTGATGATGTACTCGGCCCTGACCACACCCCTGTCGGTGATCGCCTCGCGCGGCTTGATCTGGGTGACGGTGGTGCCCTCGAAGATGTCGACGCCGAGCCCGGCGACGACCCCGGCCAGCCCGACGGCCAGCTTGGCCGGCTGGATCCTGGCGCAGTGGGGGCTGTAGGTGGCGTCGAGCGCTCCCGCGACGCGCAGCCGCTCCTCGCGCTCGTCGCGTTCGAGCAGGCGCAGGTCCTGCTCGCCGTAGCCCCACGCGCGCAGCTCGTCGAGCTCCTCGTGCAGGCGGCGGCGCTGGGCCGGGTTGGTGGCGGTGTGGATGAGACCGCCCTTGTGGATGTCGGCGTCGATGCCCTCGGCGTCGGCGACGCGGATGACCTCGTCGACGGAGGCGAACATCGCGTGCTGCAGGTCGATCATCGACTGGCGGCCGCGCGCCTTGGCGTGCCGTTCGCGTGAGCCGGCGAACTCGGCCGACAGCCAGCCGCCGTTGCGTCCTGAGGCGCCGAACCCGGCGAACTCCTTCTCCAGGATGGCGATCCGAAGGTCGGGCTGCTCCTTCTTCAGGTAATAGGCGGTCCAGAGGCCGGTGTAGCCGCCGCCGACGATCGCCACGTCGTAGTCGCGCGAGCCGGGCAGCGCCGCCCTGCGCTCGGGGATGCCGATCTGGCGGTACCAGAAGGAGACTCCTCCGTTGGCGAAGTCCTTGGTGAGGTTCACGTGAGCACAGCCTCCGCGTCGCTTTCGTCGGATAGGAGGACGGAGTCGGCGACGCGCCAGGTCAGCGTCACCTCGTCGCCCACGCGAGCCTCGCTCAGGCCGCCGGCCTGCTCGCGGGCCAGGGCGGGCGAGCCGTCCGGCAGTTTCAGCTCCAGCTTGCGGCTGGAGCCCAGGTAGATCTCGCCGGTGACCGTGGCGGGCAGGGCGTTCCAGCCGGACTCGGCCTCGTGCCCCTGCTTGCGCACGGCCAGCCGCTCGGGCCGCACGACGAGCGCGCCGTCCCTGCCCTCGATCGAGCCTGGCACCCGCAGCAGCCGGGCGCAGGCGCCGAGGCCCTGGCCGTCGACGGGGCCGCGCAGGACGGTCGACTCGCCGAGGAACTTGGCCACGAACAGCGTCCTGGGCCGCTCGTAGAGCTCGGCTGCGGGACCGACCTGCTCGATGCGGCCCTTGTTGAACACCGCGATCCTGTCGGAGAGCACCAACGCCTCGTCCTGGTCGTGGGTGACGTAGACGAAGGTGGTGCCGAGCTCGGCGTGGATGCGCTTGATCTCCAGCTGGAGCCAGTCGCGCAGCTTCTTGTCCAGGGCGCCGAGCGGCTCGTCCATCAGCAGGACGCGCGGGTTGTAGACGATCGCGCGGGCGACCGCGACGCGCTGCTGCTGGCCTCCTGACAGCTCGCGCGGGTAGCGGTGACCGAAGTCGCCGAGATGGACGGTCTCCATCGCCGCCGCCACCAGCTCGGCGCGCCTGGCCTTCGGCACCTTGCGCTGCTTGAGCGGGTAGGCGATGTTCTCGGCGACCGTCATGTGCGGGAACAGGGCGTAGTGCTGGAAGACCATGCCCATGTCGCGCTTGTGCGCAGGGGTGGCGCCGATGGAGGCGCCGTCGACGGTCAGCTCGCCGCTGGTCTGCCTGACGAACCCGGCGATGATGTTGAGTGTCGTGGTCTTGCCCGAGCCGCTCGGCCCGAGCAGGGTCATGAACTCGCCGGGCTCGATCGCCAGCGACACGTCGTCGACGGCGACGAAGTCGGCGTAGGTCTTGGTGAGGCCGGTGAGCTGGATGCTACTTGGCACGGGTCCTCCTGGCGACGAAGAAGGTGGCGACCAGGACGAGCGTCGTGGTGAGCACGATGATCATCGTGGCCGCTGCGGCGATGGTGGGATCGGTCTCGCGGGTGACGCTGGCGTACATCTTCACCGGCAGCGTCTGCAGGTAGGGGCTCTGGATGAACAGCGAGACGACCACCTCGTCGAAGCTGGTCACGAAGGCGAACAGGGCGCCCGAGGCGACGCCGGGGGCCACCAGCGGCAGCGTCACGCTGCGGAAGGCGGTCCACCTGCTCGCCCCGAGGCTGGCCGCGGCGTCCTCGAGCCGCCTGTCGAAGCCGCGCAGCGACGCCGTGACCGGGATGATCACGAACGGCAGGGCGAGCACGGTGTGCGCCATGACGAACCCGGCCAGCGTGCCGACGAGCTGGAGCTTGAGGAAGACCGCGTAGGTGCCGATGGCGAGCACGACACCCGGCACGATCATCGGCGCCAGCATGGAGCCCTGTGCCAGCGCCAGGCCCCTGATCTTCGCCCTGGTCAGCCCGAGCGCCGCGGCCGTCCCGAGGACGGTGGCCACGACCGTGACCAGCAGCGCCACCTGCACCGAGGTGCCGAGCGCCGACATCCAGGCGGGGTCGCCGAAGAAGTTGGCATACCACCGGGTGGAGTAGCCGTCGGGAGGGAACTTCAGCGACGGCTTGTCGGTGAAGCTCAGCGGCACGACGATCAGCGCCGGCGCGACCAGCCACACCCCGATCAGGGTGCAGAAGGCCCAGAGCAGGCCGCGGGCCCTCATCCGGTCACCTTCCTTCCCGTACGGCGCAGCGTCACGGCCAGCAGCGCGATCATGGCGAGTGTCAGGCCCAGCAGGACCACGCCCATCGCCCCTCCCCTGCCCCACTTGAGCAGGCCGTTCACCTGCGTGAAGATCTGCTGGGAGATCAGCGCGTCGGTCGGCGAACCCAGCAGCGCGGGGGTGACGTAGAAGCCGAGCGCGCTGATGAACACCGTCAGGCAGCCCGCCGAGACGCCTGGCAGCGACTGCGGCACGTACACCTGCAGGAACGCCTTGACCGGGTGCGCGCCCAGACTGGTCGCGGCCGGCAGCAGCCGCCTGTCGATGCCGCTCATCACCGCGTACAGCGGAAGCACCATGAACGGCATCAGCAACTGCACCATGCCGATGACCACGCCGGTCTGGGTGCGGATGAGGCTGAAGGGCCCCATCCCGATCGCGCCCAGCGCCTTGTTGATCACGCCGGTGTCCTGCAGGAGGATCACCCAGGCGAAGGTGCGCACCATGAGGCTGGTCCAGAACGGCACCAGCACCAGCAGGGTGAGGACCGCCTTGGCCCTGGGCCCCGCGATGGTCATCGCGTAGGCGTAGGGGTAGGACAGCGCCAGCGCGACCAGCGTCACCCAGAAGGCGGTGCTGAACGTGCGGCCGAGCACCTGCATGTTGGCCTGTTCGCCGAAGAACCAGGCGAAGTTGCCCAGCCCTGGCTCCGGGTCGGTGAACGCGCTGACCAGCATGGACAGCAGGGGGTAGAGGAAGAAGACGCCGAGCGCGATCAGCGCGGGCAGGATCAGGAGCGCGGGCCCCGCCGTTCTCTCTTTCACGGCGTGCTCAGCCTCCGAGCCAGGCGGACCACTTCTCGATCATCTCCGGCTGGTTCTCCGCCCACCACTTGTCGTCCACCGTGAGCCGCTTGTCGGCGACCTCTGGGCGGGTGGTCAGGAAGGAGGTGCCGAGCTCGTCGAGCTTGGGCTTGGCGTCGGTGTTGATGGGCGAGTAGGAGGTCAGCTCGGTGAGCTTGGCCTGCTGCTGGGCGCCCAGGTAGTAGTTGATCATCGCCATGGCGGCCTTGGGGTTCTTGGCGTTCTTCGGCACGGTCAGCGAGTCCATGACGGGCATCCACTGGTTCCACTGGACGTCGAACTTGCCGCCGTTCTTGATACCGGCGTAGGCGCGGCCGCTCCACATCATGACCATGTCCACCTCGCCGGACTCCAGCAGTTGCTGGGACTCTGCGCCGGTCTTCCAGAAGACCAGGTTGGCGCGGACGGTGTCGAGCTTCTTGGTCGCCCTGGGGACGTCGAGCGGGTAGAGCTTGTCGGGGGCGACGCCGTCGGCGACCAGCGCGGCCTCGAACGGGCCTGGCGCCGAGTCACCGGGGTTGCCGGGGATGGCGCGCTTGCCGGGGAACTTCGCGGTGTCGAAGAAGTCGGCCCAGCCCTGCGGCGGGTTGGCGCCGAACTTGTCCTTGTTGTAGGCGAGGACCATGCCGTACTGCATCGCGGGGACGCTGCACTCGGTGGCCAGGCCCTCGGGGACCTTCGTCTTGTCGATGATCTTGTAGTCGAGCGGCTGGAGGAGCTTGCCGCACTGCGCCGCGGCCCAGATGGAGTCGGTGTCCACGACGTCCCACGTGACGTTGGCGGAGTCGACCTGGGCCTTGACCTTCGCGTAGTCGGTGGGGCCGTCCTGCAGCACCTGGGCGCCCGACTCCTTCGCGAAGGGGTCGATCGCCGCGTCCTGCTGGCCCTTCTGGTAGACGCCTCCGTAGGAGACGAAGGTCATGTTGACGCCCTTCAGGGCGTCCTTCTTCACGACTCCGGACTTGGCGGGGCCGGAGCCGAGGTCGATGTCCGCGGGCGCCGCGGCGCCACCGCCGCAGGCCGCGGCGAGCAGCAGGGAGGCGGAGGCTACGGCCGTACCGGCCAGTCGCTTGGTTTTGTAGAGCATGATCTGCCCCCTCTGTAATGGAGAAAACGGGGTGTCAGTCAGGGGTTGGCGGGCTGATGATCCAAAGGACCTCCGCGTCGTCGTCTCCGTCGTTGACGACGCGGTGCGGGACGGAGGTGCGGTACTCGACGCTGTCGCCGGGCTCCAGCCGGCGCGGGATCGCCTCGCCGAGGTGGACGGTGACCGTGCCGCGCAGCACGAGCAGGATTTCCTGGGAGTCGCCGTGGGTGTACTGGTCGTCCCCTGTGGAGGCTCCGGGCTCGAACTCGCCGCTGTACACCTCCAGGTTCTGGAGCGGCCGTTGCGAGATCAGGTACTTGCGAGAGCCGCGCCCGGCGTGCAGTTCGGGGCGCTCCGCCCTGCGAACGAGGCGGTGTCCTGTCGCCAGCTCCTCGTTGAACAGGTCGGCGACCGTGATGCCGAGCGCCACGGCGATCCGCCGCAGCATTCCGACACTCGCGCTGGTCTGCCCGCGCTCCAGCTGGCTGATGAAGCTGGCGCTCGCCTGTGCATGGGCCGCCAGACCCCTGACAGTCATCTGGCGCATGGTCCTGTAGGCACGGATCCGATCGCCCAAAGGCTCAGATGCCATCGAACGTCTCGATTCTCTGCACTGAACAAGTTGTTAAGTAGCAATGAAGGGACCGTACAAACGCATCAACCGCCCCGACAAGGGGGCGGTTGATTACGAATCGGTCAAATGTGATGACGATCACGTCGGAGAACGTATCAGGGAAGCCGCTCCAGGATGATGCGCCGCCCCAGCTTCAGGCCGGCGATCAGCTCCAGCAGCCGCTCCGCTCCCGGGCGCAGCCCCGGCGCTAGAAGCCCCTTGACCACTCGACGATGTTGCGCAGCGGCCGCCCCGACGTGAACCTGCGCCAGTTGTCCTCGAAGACCTCGAGGATCTGGCCGGACTCCTGGTCGGAGCCGCCCGCCGTGTGCTGGGTCAGCAGCGTGCGCGGACAGCTCCACAGCGGGTGGTCGGGGGGTAGCGGCTCGGTCGCGGTGACGTCGAGCACCGCCCCGCCGAGCCGTCGCTCCCGCAGCGCGGCCACCAACGCGTCCTCGTCGACCAGGGAACCGCGGCCGGCGTTGACGAAGATCGCCCCGCGCGGCAGGAGGGCCAGCCGCGCGGCGTCGACCAGCCCGGCGGTCTCCTCCGTGCCCGGCAGCAGCCCCACGAGCACGTCGGTCGCGGGCAGCAGGGCGTCGAGCTCGCCTGGCGTCATCCTGCGCGAGTAGAGCGTGACCTCACATCCGAACGGCGCGAGCAGCTCGGCCAGCCGCCTCGCGATCGTGCCCGCGCCGAGGATGACCACCGAAGCGCCGGTGAGCAGCCGCAGCCCCGGCCGCAGCGGGGTGGTCGACCACTGGTGCCGCTCCCCCAGCCTGGACAGCTCGTCCACGCCCCGGTAGAGGGCGAGGATTCCGGCCAGGCAGGTCTGCGCGACGGGGTCGGCGAAGGTGCCCGTCAGGTTCGTCACGGTGATCCGCCGCCCGAGCTCGGCCCAGTCGAGCCCCACGTACCTGTCGATCCCCATGGACGGCAGCTGCAGCCATCTGAGGCTCGCCGCCTGCTTCAGCCATTCGGGCGGGCAGTTGCCGACGGCGACCTCCGCACGCGCGAACGCCTCGAAATCCCGGTCGGTGTGCTCCTTCGGCTGGGCGAACCACACGGGGACCTCACCGGCGAGCGAGCGGACTCTGTCCTTCTCCGCCGCGGTGAGCGCCAGCTCCACATACAGACTCATGGTTCCAGTGTGACCAGCCTTCGCCGTCAGAGCGCCGCCGTGGCGGTGACCAGGCCGGCGGGCGCGGCCATCTCCCTGAGCTGGTCGGCGAAGGCCAGCGCCTGCTCAGGCGTCATGCGCGGCTCGGTGCCCGTGTAGAACACCACGATGTCGCCCGAGGGCGAGCGCACGGGGGTGAAGGGAAGAAGAGGGGAGATCGCCATAGTGAGCATGATTCTTCCCTAAGGCACCGACATTTTCCCGGCCATTTCCGGCCCTCCCACCGGCGCTCACATCCGGCTCCAAGCCGGACGCAAGCGCGCGGGGATACCTCTGAAGGGTCGACAACCGTTCTTCCAGCTTGGAGAGACCCTCGTGCGCATCGGTGCCCGCGTCCTGATCGGCATGACCGCCGCCACCACGCTCGCCCTGTCCTGCTCGCCCGCCGCCTCCGCCGAACCCGTCACCGTGTGGAAGTGGGGCGCCGTCCACTCCACCGACGGGTGGGCCACGGCGTGGGGCAAGGTCTCGGTCGGCCAGTCGGGGCTGGTCGTGTCGGGCAACCTCGACGACTCCTACGGCAAGGGCTGCTCGTGGGCGCTCATCCGCTACCAGAACGCCGGCAACGGCCGCTGGCGGACGCACGGCGTCTACAACTGCGTCACGGGCACGGGCACCTTCCGCAAGGACGTGGGGGGCGTGCTGCAGATCAGGGTGAAGGTCTGCCGCGGCACGGCCAAGCGCCCTGTCGGCAAGTGCTCGCGCTGGAAGACCGTCTACACCCAGGGCGGCTGATCTCGCCGGCCGTAGGGGCCCGGCTCCTTCGAGGCCACTGCGCGGCGGTCCCTTCCGGGCGCTTCGGGGCGAGGTGGCGCTGGTCACCGGCGCCTCCGTGCTCGTTGACGGCGGCATGCCGGCCCTGGGAGCCACCCGCCCCTGCGCCTCACTCCGCGCGGCCATGGGACCTTTCAGGGTCCGATCCGCGACAGCCGCCCCGCGCTTCGTCTCGCGGGCCGGCTGCTGCGGCTTCGGCTGGGCGCCTACGGAGGCTCACGCGAGGGCAGGTGGCCCCGCGCCGCCGTCAGGCAGGGCAGGAGGCGCCGGAGTCCGACATCTTGCCCTCCAGCAGGTAGGCGTTAACAGCCCCCGCCACGCAGCGGCTGCCCGACAGGTAGGAGCCGTGGCCCTCACCCTCGTACGTCAGCAGCGTGGCGGTCTTGAGCTGCTCGGTCAGCTTCGGGCCCCACTGGTACGGCGTGGCGGGGTCGCCCTTGCCCGCCACGACCATGATCGGCCCCGACCCCGTCGCGTCGACCTTCCTGGCCTCGTCGCTGCCGGGCACCGGCCAGACCGAGCACATGGAGCCCGCCCCGGCGTTGCCGAACAGCGGCGAGATCTTCAGCGCCGCCTCCTCGGTGCGGAGAAGCTCCTCCTCGCTGGGCCGCTCGGCGCTGTCGACGCACGTGATGGCGGGGAAGCTGGACATCTCGGTGGAGTAGCTGCCGTCGGGCTTGCGCCCTGTGTAGGTGTCGGCCAGGTAAAGCAGCGCACCCCCGTCGCCCGCCAGCGCCGAGGCCACCGCGTTCTCGAGGAAGGGCCAGGTCAGCTTGGAGTAGAGCGCGGCGGCGACCGCGGTGCTGGCCAGGCCCTGGGTCAGCAGCCGGTCGCCGACCTGCAGCGGGGCGGAGACCGACCGCTCCATGAGGCGGTCGATCTTGCTGTTGGCCGTCGCGGTGTCGGGGCCGAGCTCACAGCCCTCGGCGACACACTGCTTGAGGAAGCTCTCGTAGGCCTGCTGGAAGCCCTTGGTCTGCGCCATCGTGCGCTGGTAGAACGTGACGCTGGGGTCCAGCGGGGCGTCGAGGACGGTGCGGCCCACGTTCTTCGGGAACTTGGTGGCGTAGACGGCGCCGAGCTGCGTGCCGTACGACATGCCGAAGAAGTTGAGCTTGGCGTCGCCGAGCGCGACGCGCATCCTGTCGAGGTCCTGGGCGGCGTTCACGGTGCCGACGTACGGCAGGACCTCCCCTGAGTCCTTCTCGCACAGCTGGGCGAACTCCCGCGTGGCCGCCTCGTTCCTGGTCCTGGTCTCGGCGTTGGCAGGAAGGGTGTTGAGCGAGACGTAGGAGTCCATCTGGGGGCCGGTGCCGCAGGTGACGCCGCGGCTGCGCTGCACGCCGCGCGGGTCGAAGCTCACCAGGTCGTAACGCGCGCCGAGCGTGCGGAACGCCTTGGCCGCCTGCGCCATCGTGTCGACGCCCGACGCGCCCGGCCCGCCGAAGTTGAACACCAGCGAGCCGATGCGCTGGCCGGGGCCTGTCGCGGGAATCCTGATCAGCGCCAGGTCGAGCGTCTCGCCGTCCGGCTTGCCGTAGTCGAGCGGCACGGCCAGCTTCCCGCACTGCATGGTGGCGGCCGGCGTGGCGGGCGAGTCACCGCCCGGCCTGCTCAGATCCGTGCAGGCGCCCCAGGCGATCTTCCCTGCCTGGGCCGCGCCGGGTTCAGAGCCCGATGCGGAGGCCGAACCGCTGGGCGTGGCCCCCGCGGAGGTGCCCGCGGAGGTGCCGCAGGCGACGAGCGAGATGGACAGCCCTGCCGTCACGGTGACCGTGGTGAGAGTCCAGCGCATGAAAAATATCCCCCGATATCGAGTAGCGACAAAATCCTGTCACAATCCCGGGCGAGGAACACGCCGCCCCGCGCGCGTCCTCATCGGCAGATGCTCCCCTTGACCGGGAATTTTCGCCGTCGAACCGCAGCGCCTCCCACGCTAGCTCCGGCGCGCCCGCCTCGCGCGAACAAGGCGGCAGGCGCTGTCGCGCCCCGGCATGGACGGCGAGGCGGCGTGCACCCCTCCTGAACACGCCGCCTCACCATCCAGGACAGCGCCCCCGCCCATCCATGACGCGACTGCGCGGAAAAACTTCCGGCGAAAAACCAGGAGCCCGCGCCGCGGACGGCACGGGCTCCCCTGGAGCGAAGGTCAGACGCCCATCGACTGGGTGTCGTTGCTCTCGGCGCCACCGGCCTCGGTGACACCGTTCTTCAGGTGGTAGCGCGCGATCGCCTCGCGCAGCACCTCGGCGTCGAGCTCGCCGCGCTTGACCAGCCTGGTGAGCACCGCGAGGGTGATCGAGGCGGCGTCGACGTGGAAGTGGCGGCGCAGCGCCGAGCGGGTGTCGGACAGGCCGAACCCGTCGGTGCCGAGCGAGCTCCAGTCGCCTGGGACCCACTGCGAGATCTGGTCCTGCACGGCCTTCATGTAGTCGCTGACGCCCACGAACGGCCCCTGCGCGCCGCTGAGCGCCCGCGTGACGTACGGCACGCGCTGCTCGGCGTCAGGGTTGAGCAGGTTGTGCTCGTCGCAGGCCAGCGCCTCGCGGCGCAGCTCCGACCAGGAGGTCGCCGACCACACGTCGGCCGACACGCCCCAGTCCTCGGCCAGCAGGCGCTGCGCCTCCATCGCCCACGGGCCCGCGACGCCCGAGGAGAGGATGTTGGCCTTCGGCCCCTGCGTCTGCGGCCCGTCGGCGAACTTGTACAGGCCCTTCAGCAGGCCGTCGACGTCGAGGCCCGCGGGCTCGGCCGGCTGGACGTAGGGCTCGTTGTAGACGGTCAGGTAGTAGAAGACGTTCTCCGGCTGCTCGCCGTACATCCTGCGCAGGCCGTCCTTGACGATGTAGGCCGTCTCGAACGCCCACGACGGGTCGTAGGAGATGGAGGCCGGGTTCGTCGAGGCGATCAGCGGGGTGTGGCCGTCCTCGTGCTGCAGGCCCTCGCCGTTCAGCGTGGTGCGGCCCGCCGTCGCGCCGACCAGGAAGCCCCTGGTCATCTGGTCGCCCATCTGCCACATCTGGTCGCCGGTGCGCTGCCACCCGAACATCGAGTAGAAGATGTAGATCGGGATCATGTGCTCGCCGTGCGTGGCGTAGGAGGTGCCCGCCGCGGTCGCCGAGGCCATCGAGCCCGCCTCGTTGATGCCCTCGTGCAGGATCTGACCCTCGGTCGACTCCTTGTACGACAGCAGCAGGTCCCTGTCGACGGCCTCGTAGGTCTGGCCGTGCGGGTTGTAGATCTTCGCCGTCGGGAACATCGCGTCGAGGCCGAAGGTGCGGGCCTCGTCGGGGATGATCGGCACGAACCTCTTGCCGACCTCCTTGTCGCGCATGAGGTCCTTGAGCAGCCTGACGAAGGCCATCGTGGTGGCCACCTGCTGCTTGCCCGAGCCCTTGGCGAACTGCTTGTAGACGTCGTCGCCCGGCAGCTTGAGGGACTTGGCGCGCACCACGCGCCTGGGCAGCACGCCGCCCAGCGCCGCGCGGCGCTCCTTCATGTAGGCGATCTCTTCGTCGTTCTCGCCCGGGTGGAAGTACGGCGGCAGGTCGCCCTCGAGCGCGGAGTCGGGGATCGGCAGGTAGAGCCGGTCGCGGAACTCCTTCAGCTCGGCCTTGGTCATCTTCTTCATCTGGTGCGTGGCGTTGCGCGCCTCGAAGTCCTTGCCCAGGGTCCAGCCCTTGATGGTCTGGGCGAGGATGACCGTCGGCTGGCCGACGTGCTCACGGGCCGCCTTGAAGGCCGCGTAGACCTTGCGGTAGTCGTGGCCGCCGCGCGACAGCTTGCGGATGTCGTCGTCGTTGAGGTGCTCGACCATCTTGCGCAGGCGCGGGTCGCTGCCGAAGAAGTTGTCGCGGATGTAGGCGCCCGACTCGACCGAGTAGGTCTGGAACTGGCCGTCGGGCGTGGTGTTCATCTGGTTGACCAGCACGCCGTCGACGTCGGCCGCCAGCAGCGGGTCCCAGTCGCGGCCCCAGACGACCTTGATGACGTTCCAGCCCGCGCCGCGGAAGTACGACTCGAGCTCCTGGATGATCTTGCCGTTGCCGCGCACGGGGCCGTCGAGCCGCTGCAGGTTGCAGTTGATGACGAAGGTGAGGTTGTCGAGCTCCTCGCGGGCGGCCAGGCCGATGGCGCCGAGCGACTCGGGCTCGTCCATCTCGCCGTCGCCGAGGAAGGCCCAGACGTGGCTGCGCGAGGTGTCCTTGATCTGGCGGTTGAGCAGGTAGCGGTTGAACCGCGCCTGGTAGATCGCGCCGATCGGGCCCAGGCCCATCGACACGGTCGGGAACTCCCAGAAGTCGGGCATGAGCCGCGGGTGGGGGTAGGAGGGCAGGCCGTGGAAGCCGTGCGACAGCTCCTGGCGGAAGGCGTCGAGCTGCGCCTCGTTGAGGCGGCCCTCGAGGAAGGCACGGGCGTAGATGCCCGGCGCGGCGTGACCCTGGAAGAAGACCTGGTCGCCGGACTCGCCGTGGTCCTTGCCGCGGAAGAAGTGGTTGAAGCCCACTTCGTACAGCGAGGCGGCCGAGGCGTAGGTGGCGATGTGGCCGCCGACGTTGGTGCGCGCGTTCGCGCGCGAGACCATGACCGCGGCGTTCCACCTGATGTAGGCCCTGATGCGGCGCTCGACGTGCTCGTCGCCGGGGAACCAGGGCTCGCGCTCGGGCGGGATGGTGTTGATGTAGTCGGTGCTGCGCAGTCCGGGCACGCCGACCTGGTGCTCTCGGGCCCGCTCCAGCAGGCGCAGCATCAGGTAGCGGGCGCGGGTGCGCCCCTCCGTCTTGATGACGTTGTCGAGGGACTCGAGCCACTCGTTGGTCTCGCTGGGGTCGACATCAGGCAGCTGGCTGGGTAGGCCGTCGCTGATGATCGAGAAACGCTGGCGTCCGGAAGCCACTGGGTCTCGCCTTCCGAGGATCGACTGATGTCTGGTCTGGGTCGCCTTCCATCCTGGTCGCTAACTCCGGAAAGTGCATCTCTACTGACCGGTAACCAGAACGTCCCTGCTGGCAGGGCCATGAATGGTGGCCTAGACCACCGATGGTAGGACGAATCGCCACCAAAGGTTACATCTAGGTACGGATTTAACAACCCCGGAAAAGCTACGAAATTTCTGGCAAGGCGTCGAGGCGCCGACCGGCCTCCGCGACAGGCCGCGCGTCAGCGTAGCGCCACAGGAGAAGGGGTCAGTGGGCGGGTAACGTTTCGGTCATCATTCGGACACCCGCTCTGTGAGCTGAAGGCCCTTTTCCTATCGCGCCCGCCGTACGAAGGTGGAGGTATGAACGCGACGGTAGGAGACCGGCTGCACGTGCACGGGAGCACCGTGGGCGAGAGAGACCGGATCGGAGAGATCATCGAGGTCCGCGGCACGGACGGCGGGCCGCCTTACATGGTCAGGTTCGACGACGGCCACACCGGCCTGGTCTTTCCCGGCCCTGACGCGGTGGTCGAGCCCAAGTAGGATTTCCATGTGAAATCCCAGATCATCTCGCTGACCACCGGGTCGCGCGAGACGGTGCACGACATCACCGGCGAGTGCCAGTCCTTCGCGGGATCGGTGGGCGGCGACGGGCTGCTGCACGTGTTCGTGCCGCACGCGACGGCCGGGGTGGCGATCATCGAGCTCGGCGCGGGCAGCGACGACGACCTACTGGCGGCGCTCGGCGACCTGCTGCCGGCCGACGACCGATGGCGACACGCCCACGGCTCGAGGGGCCACGGCAGATCGCACGTCATGCCGGCGCTCATCCCGCCCTACGCCACCGTCCCCGTGCTGGGCGGGCGGCTGGCCCTGGGCACCTGGCAGTCGATCGCCATCGTCGACCTCAACGTCGACAACCGTGAACGCCAGGTTCGCCTGTCGTTTTTGTCTGATTAATCCGTCTCGAGTACGGCCGTCATCGTGGCGACCGTTGACGACTGAGGGTCACAGCGTGTGGACTGTCCCGAAGCGATGACCGCATATCAGGAGGGATACAAGTGAGCGCGACCGCGGGTCAGGCGCAGGGCGAGCGCGGCCTGGCCGAACGACTCGGCCTCAAGCCGGGTCAGGTGGTGCAGGAGATCGGTTGGGACGAGGACTGCGACGAAGAGCTTCGCGAGTCCATCGAGAACCTGACCGGCACCGAGCTACTCGACGAGGACACCGACGAAGTCGCCGACGTGGTGCTGCTGTGGTGGCGCGATGGCGACGGGGACCTCTTCGACGCTCTGAGTGACGCCATGCGATCACTGGCCGACGCGGGCCAGATCTGGCTCCTGACTCCCAAGGCAGGCAGAGACGGCCACGTGGAGCCGAGCGACATCGGGGAGGACGCCACCACGGCGGGCCTCTCCCAGACCAGCAGCATCTCCGCCGCACCCGATTGGTCGGGGACCAGGCTTGTGGCGCCCAAGGGCCGGCGCTAGTCAGACGTTGAGCCTGCCGTGCGGCCCCCAGGGCCGTACGGCAGGATGAACCGTATGGCTCCCGATTTCGAACTGCCCGACCAGCACGGCACGCCGGTCAGGCTCTCAGGCCTGCGCGGCGGGCGCGTCCTGCTGATCTTCTATCCGGTGGCCTTCAGCGGCGTGTGCCGCGGCGAGCTCGCCCAGGTGCGCGACGAGCTCATCCCCCAGCTGCCCGCCGACGTACGGGTGCTCGGCGTCTCTGTCGACTCGATGTTCGCCCAGCGGGCATGGGCGGAGCAGGAGGGGTACGAATTCCCCCTGCTATCCGATTTCTGGCCCCACGGACAGGTCGCTCAGGCGTACGGTGTCTTCGACGAGAAGAGAGGGCTCGCCAAGCGCGGGACCTTCCTCATCGATGGCGAGGGCGTGATCAGGTGGTCGGTCGTCAATCCGATCTCCTCGGCGCGTGACGTCGCCGACTATCTCAAGGCTTTGTCGTAACGGAGGGAAACCATGCCCTGCTACCAGTGCGGGGCCCGGCAGACCGACCCGGTCCGCGGCGTCTCGCCGTGGCGGCGCGGGGTCCGCGGCGAGGTCCAGGTGCTCATCTGCCCGGACTGCCAGCTGTCTCACGACCTCGAACTCGACGTGTGCGAGTCCTGTGGCTCCTCGTCGCTCATCTGCCGGCTCGGCGAGGTCGAGTGCCGCTCCTGCGGTTCGGTACGGCTCGCGCGACTGTCGGCGCCCACGGGTTCGACGCCGCTTCCCGGCCTGGCCGACGAGGTCGAGGCGGCACTCAACAGAGTGCTGGGTCTTTCTCGACATTAGGTGCGCTATCGTTCATAGCCGTTGACCTGCCCCTGCCCCTCAGGATGACCGCTATGAGTTCCTACGTTGTCGCGCTCGATGTCGGTGGCACGTCCATGAAGGGCGGCCTCGTCAGCGAGAACGGTCAGGTGCTGGTGACCGACCGTCGTCCCACTCTGCGCGGCGACGAGGCGGTGGGCGCCGTCAGAGAGTTCGTCTCCGACCTGGCGGCCAGGGGCGACGGCCCGCCCGCCGGGGTCGGCGTGGCCGTACCCGGCCTCGTCACGGCCGACAGCGCGATCTACGCCGCCAACATCGGCTGGCGCGACGTGCCCGCACGATCCTTCGTGGACATGGACGTCCCCGTCATGCTCGGCCACGACGTCCGCACCGGCGGCCTGGCCGAGAGCGTGCTGGGCGCGGGGCGCGGGATCTCCGACTTCCTGTTCCTGCCCATCGGCACCGGCATCGCCGGCGCCATGATCCTTTCCGGCCGGCCGTACGGCGGCGCGGAGGGCTGGGGCGGCGAGATCGGCCACATCCCCGTCTTCCCCGACGGCGAGCCCTGCGCCTGCGGGCAGCTCGGCTGCCTGGAGACCTACGCCTCGGCAGCCTCGGTCGGACGCCGCTACAGCGAGCGCTCGGGCATCGCGGGGGTGAAGGCCGAGGAGGTCGTGGCCTCCGACGATCCGCTGGCCATCGAGGTGTGGGACGAGGCGGTGGAGGCGCTGTCGCTGGCGCTGGCCACGTACACGCTGCTGCTCGACCCCTCCGTCATCGTGCTCGGCGGCGGCCTCGCCGAGGCGGGCCCCGCCCTGTTCGACCCGGTACGCACCAGGCTGGTCAAGCGCCTGGCCTTCAGGGAGGCCCCTCCGCTGGTGGCGGCGGCACTGGGGGTGAACGCGGGCATGCTGGGCGCGGCCCTGCTGGGCTGGAGGGCGGCGGGCGTGCCTGAGGCCGGCACGGGGTGGACAATGGATGTGCGATCGGCGCCCGCGGTGTCGTAAGGTGTAGTGCCGATCAGGGGCGGTTAGCTCAGCGGTAGAGCACTCGCCTTACAAGCGAGGGGTCACTGGTTCGATACCAGTACCGCCCACCTGCGAAAAGGCCCCGTCTCCGACTGCGGAAACGGGGCCTGAGCGACTAAGTGGGGGACTAACTCCCAAAGATCTTGCCCATCGCCGCAGCTCCCTGCATGATCACCGGTCGGTCTGATGCGCTTCGCTCGCCCCGCCGCTGCACTCCGAAGACGCATGGATCACGGGCTGAGGTCCGTACCCCCCGACTCCGACACCGCGTTGTTCGTGTCCCTCGGTCAGCGTCAACTCCGTCTGCGCGCCGTGGGTGAAGGCCACGTGGGAGCCGCGTGAGAACGGCATCCGCTCGGAGTGGACACCTCGGTCGGGCCACACAAGTGGGTGGTGGAAGAACCGAACCACGAGCAACGGCGCGACGGCCCAGCTCGTTCGACGGCGGTGCTCATGGGGGCGCCGCCAGGCGAACGCACTCTGGGCAAGCCCGGTCCGCGGTGGGTGAGAACGGCATCGACCAGCCGCACACCGGCAACGAATACACCGGCTCTCCGCACAAGCTGATCTTCGCGTCGAGTGGTACGGCGTGCTGCACCGTTTGCCGCCTCGAGCCGGACAGCCCGAGCCGGTAACCGTCGACGGGATGGTCGTGCTCCGGTTGCGTGCCGTACACGAGCAGGTCGTCCCAGTGAACCGGCCAACGCCGGACACCGCCCGGCAGCTCACCGGCCTCGGCGTCGAGCTCGAACAGAGCCAGGGTGCCGTTGCGCAGGACCATGACCACGGTTCCACGCTGACCGATCAGCCATGCGCCAGAGGCGCGGGTCCGAGCAGGGCTGTGCAGCAGGTCCACGATCTTGGCCCGCACGCCCGGCACCTGCCGAGGCGATGTCACTCTGGTGCCTTGCTCGCTGTCCCCACGTCATCAGATACGGCCGGCAGTGGTTGTTTCTCTCGTAGGTCGGCGTAGCGCGAGGCGACCCGCCGAGCGGCCCGTGATGGATCCATGGCCGGATAGCGGGCATAGACGGCTCGCTTGCGCCGCTCGTCCCACCCCGACCGCCACCAGAACCACTCGCCATCGCACCACACCAGCCCGACCCACACCGAGACCAGCGCCATGCCGTACCCGTCGTGCGTGTCCGCTGGTATGTCGTGCTCTCGCCGCAGTGCGTCGCGCAGCATGTCTGCCGATAGCACTGCTTGTGGCCCCTGCCGTTCCTGGGCACGGCAGCGATCTGGTTCTGCGTCGTTGACGCCCCAAAGCTCTCGATGCGTTCTGAACCCCCGTTGCGGGCGGTGTTCCAGCACCGTGCTCCCATGGCGGTAGTCCTACTTGGTCCCTGACTTCAGAGGGGCTAAAGGCGCGGGTAGAACCTGGCCTTAGCCCTTGCACTAGGGGGGCTAAAACCGGCTCTCGTCAGTCGCTGAGGAGGCATTGCACGGATGGATCTGAAGACGCTGAGGGAAGTCGCCCAGATGAGCGACCCCGTGGAACGAGCCCGCATCCTCAGTCGCCTCATGACCGAGGAGCAGGGCTTCAACGTGGTGGTGGACGTCTCGAAAGCGCTGGTTCGGAGTGCGCAGCGTTGACCTGCTATCCCATGAATGCTGAGCCCGCCGGCAGACCGGTCTCCGGATGGTCCTGCCGATCATTCCTCAAGGGGTTCTGCGCCGAGGAACCGTAGGCCCAGCATGTCCGGGGAAAAGGGAAGCCCGGTGATCTTGCTTGCCAGAGCGAACGAACTCGGGATGGGAAAGTCGATGCCCGGACCATCGATGTCGTGATCGGGGTCCAGTCCTACCTGGCGCATCTCCTCGATGAAGCGGTCTGGATCGCTGCCCGACCGCTCGTCCGGAAACATCGGGTCGAACCAGACGACCGGCGTGCCGTCGACTATGTAAGCGAACGTGTCCGAAGCAAAGTCGTGACTGCAGACCGACACGACCTCGGCTCCTCGCGAGACCCGGGCGCCGATCTTGGAGTCGACGGCGATCTGCCATCCCCCCGGTTCGATGACCACGGTCCAGTCACCGATCTTCACGGCGCCGATGTAACCGGCCGCGTCGGCCCTCATGCTCTCCGCCGAGCGGTCGTCCAACTCATCGAAGGTGACCTCCTCCATGGTGCTCTCGTCGACGCCGAACCGGCGGAGGACTTCCTCTGGGGGGAGGTCTCGGACGAAGGACACGCAGTAGATTTCACCCAGTGCTTCGCAGTCGGAGAGCCAGGAGAATTCCGTGGGGGTCTCTGTCATTGTCACTCCTTTGATCACGTGAGCGGCATGATCGCAGCAGTCACCGACAAAAGGGGTTCGGGCCCGGTGGGTGAAGGAAGGTCGGGTGATGAAGGAGTTTCTGCTTGGCACGCGTAACCGGGTGATCGTCGAGGCCAGCCCCCTCGATCGGGTCTGGGGGATCGGCCTGACCGCCGATGACGAGCGAGCCACCTCTCCTGCGACGTGGCGGGGGCTCAACTTGCTGGGCTTCGCGCTGATGGCCGCGCGGGAGACACTGGCGTGAGTTTCGGCCCCCGAGGATGCCTTGCGGTATCTGGCCCGTGTGCCGGACTTGCTTGAGCCGGAGCCCTGGGCCGACGGACCGCAAACGCCGGGTCTGCGCCCGCTCTGTCGCCCGGGTCCGGCCCCCCTGCGGGGCCTGGGTCCGGATTTGGACGCAGCCGACGGATGGGGCCGGGCCTGCACGAGGTCGCCGTTCCGAAGCGGTCGGCTCCAGGCTCGAGGAGGGCCGTGCACGATGGGGGTCACCCATCGAGACAGCGTGTCGCTAGATCGCCCGGGGCTGGTTGTCCGCCGGGTCCACCGGGACGATCTCCTCCACCGTCACCCTGTGGTCGCGGCCGTGGTGATAGCCGAACGACTGGCCGGGCTCGCTGGCGAGCTGTGAAAGGGTCGCGTGCGGAGCCCGGTCGGCGTCGATTTCGCCGTCCTGGATCGAGAAGCTGTAGTGGCCGCCCGCGTCGGCGTCGATCACCGCGTGGAGCCGGTCAAGCCGAATTTTGGAGGGCACCTGCACCCGGAGCGGCTGTGGTCCATCGACACGCAGGATGGCCCGCCCTCGGTCGGGCACCGGCTGGTCGCGGAATCCGGGCCGGCCACAGCATTTCTTGTACTTACGCTGAGAGGTGCACCAGCAGGGTGTGTTGCGCTCCGGCGGCCAGGAGATCGCGTCCCGGTCCGGCAGCGTGGACAGGTAGGCCAGCCGTGTACTTCGGCGTCGGAGGTCGCGTCCCGTCCGCTTGGCGAACGCGTCGACCTCCGCCAGGTCGATCGCGACCACCGAGACCTTGCGCAGCTCGGCCGAGTCGTGCAGCGATGACTCCAGCTCGCGACGGTAGTCCTCGTGGTCGAGGGGGAATGCGGCGTCGAGCAGCCCTTCGGCCAGGCCCTTGGCCTACTCCCGCGCGGGGAGATAGGCCATCCGGAACCTGGAGCGCTCCCCACCCAGCGCACGTTTCCCTGAGGGCGTGGCGCCAGTGCCGGCTGCGCTGAGCAACTCCTCCATCGCGCTCCCGAGGCGGGCGCTCGACTGCTGCCGATGTTCGGGATCGGGGCTGGGCTCCTCGATCCGCTCGGCCTCTTCCTCAAGGCCGAGGCTTCTGGCCAGAGCGGCCCCCTCCCTGGCCAGGAGCGCGCCGCGGTCGGTGTGACCCTGTTCGGCGAGGAAAGCCGGAGCCAGGTACTAGAAAGGGAGGTCGCGGCGCTCCGGTAGCAGGAACGACATGTCGCGATGGAGGGCCTCCATCTCGGCCAGGCCCTCGGCGTCGCGGTGGGCCGCACGCAGGGCACCCAGGGCGAAGCGCTGGTCGGGGTGGGCGTTGAGTACCTCGGTCAGCAGCTCGACCGCGTCGTCGAGTTCGTCGTCGTCATAGAGGTCGACCAGTTCCCAGGCAAGCTCGAACACCCCGGGATCGCCCTGGCTGCGCGGGTCCAGTAGCACCTGCCGGACCGTCTCCCTGGCCGCAGGCTCGATCGTGGCATGCCCGTCATTGCGCGCCGGGCCGCCGGGCGATGGTGAGCAGGTGACCGCTCACCCCCAGCAGTGACGGGACGGACTCCATCGAGCGCTGGGCATCGAGCAGCAGCGTGCGGCGTTCCGGATCGTCGAGCCACTCGTCGATGTCGCCGTACAGCCAGAAGGCGCCTTCGAGGCCGTACCGCTCTGCGGCGGGGAGGCCTGCGTCGGCGAACTCGCCCGGGACCTCGTCAGGGTCGTGAAAGTAGGCGGGGAACCCACGCCCTGGTGAGAGCATGATCCCGTTCTTCGCGGCCGCGTGCGCCGTCTCCCGCTGTCGCTCCTCGGTGTACGAGCCCGTGTGGACCGTGTCGTGCACGGCCGCGTAGCGGTTGATGGTCGCGGCGGCGACCAGTCCGCATGGCCGTACGGCGCGCCGGGCCTCGGCCAGCGCCCGCACCCGGTCGGCGCGCTCGGCCAGATGGTAGAGCGGGCCCAGCAGCAGGACCGCGTCGACGCTCGCGTCCGGCACCGGAAGCTCCCGCGCGTCGCCCAGCCGCGCCGTCACCCCGGCCAGTTCCGAGGCCCGCTCCACGTGCAGCGGGACCGGATCCAGCAGCTCGACCTCGTAGCCGTCGGCGACCAGCCACTCGGCGTGCACCCCGGTGCCGCCTCCCACGTCGAGCACCCGGGCCGGAGCAGGCCGCAGCGATCGGCGCAGCACATCCTGTGTCCGCCAGAACTCCAACCGGTCACGCCCTTCACGAAGCCGGCCGTGTTCCCTGTCCTGTTCGTGGTAGGCGAGCAGCTCCCGTGTCACCGTCATACTTGATCATGTCGTGAGCCGTGCGCTGCGGGCAATCGAGTTGCTCACCAGCCGTTCCGGTGGCCCGTTGGACCGTGGAAGTGCCGAATCTCGACATCCAGACCAGCGTCACCGGCCGTCGAGTCCCTCTCTTCGGGCCGACCTTGAGACGTTTGCCATGCGGTCGGCCAAGCCGGAGGTCCACGGGCCTCCGCCTCCGCGCCGCGGTGACCACGCCTCCATCCCGACCCAACCGTCGAGGCCGTCGTGTACGGGGTACCCGCCTCACGGACGATGCATGGTCCCCGTCAGCCGAAAGGCCGGTTCGCCCACGCCTCCAGGCTCCGCGTGTCGGGCGGCACAAGGTCGTCGTCGGGCATGTCGCTTCCTTGACGATCCCGCTCATGACAGCACGGTTTCACTTCGGCAGAACTCGGATACATTACGCAAAGTAGCGTATCGCTACTCATAGTCACCAAGGAGAGTACGTTGATCAAGTCGATCATCCTGATTCCGGCACTCGCCGCGGCAGCGGCCGTCTTCCCCGGCACGGCCGGCGCGACCACAGGCGACCCGTCGCCCTACGAGGTCGTCAAGATGACCGGGGCTCAGGAGGTTCCCGGTCCCGGCGATCCGGACGGCGTGGGCATCTTCGCCTGGCAGGTGAGCGACAAGTCGCTCTGCTACGTCATCACCGCCCACAACATCGAACCCGCGACCGCGGCGCACATCCACGAGGGCGCGGCGGGAGTGGCGGGTGGGATCGTGGTGACGCTGGAAACGCCCACCGACGGCTTCGCGAGCGACTGCATCCGCGCCGTGAGGCATCAGACGAAGGAGAACCAGGACACCACGCTGACCCACAAGGAGCTGCGGGACATCGTCCGGAATCCGAGCCAGTTCTACACCAACGTCCACAACGCGGAGTTCCAGGATGGCGCGATCCGTGGCCAGCTCGCCGATTCCGTCTAGGCCGCCTCTGAGCGGCCCTGCAGTGACCGGGTAGAGATCCTGTACTCGCCCGCCCAGCGCGGCTGACCGTACGGGCAAGCGTCTCTTCCAGCGGCTTCTCGATGACGTTAAGTGACCGCTTCACGGAGTTTGGTGCCAGATTCCGTGAAGCAGCACCATCTGTGCGCCGTTCGGGTGCCAGTGGCGATTAACTGGTTGCGAAAAGTGCGAGTCTGGCGGCCGCCTCGAGGAGCCTGATCAGCTGGGTGACCGGCCATGAGAACCCTCATGGCCGGCAGTTGCCTCCTCGGCGGCGAGCCCTCCGGCATTGCCGGCTCCGAACCGGAGGTTCGGGGCTGCGGGTCACCGGGGCCGGTGGCCCTTCTTCTTACGGCTGGCCGGTACGGCACGGCGGCCGGAGCCATTCTGTGCGGGCTTTTGTGCCTGCCGCCGTACCGGTTTCTCCGCAGCGGAGGCGGGGGTACGGCCCCGCGAGCTGTTCACCGTCCGGCCGCGGACGACGCCGATGAAATCTTCCACCAGGTCCGTGGTCGCGTCCGTGGGCCAGGCCAGCGCGACCTGAGACTGCGGCGCGTCCGTCACCGGCCGGTAAGTGAGATCCCTGCGGTGGTGAAGGCGTGCGAGCGACTGTGGAACCAGGAGAAGCCCGGTGCCGGCCGCCACCAGCTCGACAGCGTCCGCCGTTGTGGCCGGGCGGCTGAACGCGGGCAGCCCGGGCCGGAGCGTCCAGTCGATGGTGTCGTCCAGAGGATGGAACACCTCGTCGTCGGTCAGGTCGGCGATGGTCACCTCGTCGGCGGCGGCCACCGCGTGGTCCTTTGGCACCACGACCACCGTGGTCTCCACGTACAGAGGGATCACGCTGAGCCCGTCCCGGTCGACCGGCAGCCTGACGAATCCGGCGTCGGCGCCGCCGTCCCGCAGAAGTCGCACCACCTCGGCGGGGGGAACCTCGACCAGGGTGAGCGGCACGCTGGACATCCTCTCGGTCCAGACGTTGACCCATTTGGCGGGGGTCACCCCGGGCACGTACGCCAGCCGGAACACCCTGCCGATCTCCCCATCAGTCACTTCCTCAGGGTACCGATGTCAGGGGAACCCGTTCCGACTGACTACTCTCGACGCCATGACCTCGCCCAAACCGAAGACCATCCAGACGATGAAGCCCGAGACCGCGGCCAAGAAGCTGGGGGTCCTCCTCTCGGCCACTCCCGCCGAGTTCCAGGCGGGTGTCGTCTCCAGGGACGAGCTGAACGAGTTGCAGTCGACGCCACCCGCCTGGCTCGCTGACCTGCGCCGCAACGGCCCGCACCCCAAGCAGGTCGTCGCCGCGAAGCTCGGGATCTCCATCTCCGGCCTGGCCAGAGGCGGGATCACCGGACCGCTCACCACCGCTGAGATCGATGAGCTGAAGGCGGAGAACCCGGCGTGGCTGGAGCGCGAGCGGTCCATCCAGGCCGAGGCCCGCAAAGAAGCACTCCGCCTCAAGCAGCGCTAGACAGCTGAGGTCCTGAACGGCTCAGACCCGAGACGATCTCGTCCGATGAGCCGCCGGGAAGTCCTCGTTGCCCTGCGGAACGAGAGAACTCACGCACTGGCACCAGGCGATGCGGTCCGCGCCAGGTCAGACAGCTCACCTGTGACAAGAGCTCTGTTTCCGACCGCGGAAACGGGCCTTGAGCCAGGCGGCCGTCTCGGAACGGCTGGTCATGGTGACCGGCCATGAGGACCCTCATCGTCGGCGGCAGCGGCTTGCTCGGCAGCGAGCTCGCTCGACAGTGTTCGCAGGCAGGACACGAGGCGGTTGCGACGTACCTGACCCGAGCTGGAGAGAGCGCCGGCGTTGAGTGGTTGCCGCTCGACGTGCGCCGACGAGAGAACATCGATGAGCTGATGTCCGCCTTCCGGCCGGAGGCGGTCATCAACACCGCCTTCCGCCCGGAGGCGGTCATCAACACCGCCTTCCGCCCGGAGGCGGTCATCAACACCGCCTTCCGCCCGGAGGCGGTCATCAACACCGCCTTCCGGCAGACGGATTGGACGACCACGGCGACCGGCGCAGCGAACGTTGCTCTCGCTGTCTCCATGGCGGGTGGACGCCTCGTCCATGTGTCCAGCGACGCGGTCTTCTCCGGCGCCGCGATTCGCTACGACGAGACGTGCGTCCCTGACCCGATCAGCCCGTATGGTGCGGCCAAAGGCGCCGCCGAGACGGCGGTGAGCGCGATCGCGCCGACTGCGGTGATAGCCCGGACTTCCTTGATCATTGGCGACGGCGCCTCCCCACACGAGGCCCTGGTGCGTTCGCTTGCCACCGGCCGCGCGAGAGGAGTGCTGTTCACCGATGACGTGCGGTGTCCAGTACATGTGGCTGACCTTGCTGCGGCGCTCTTGGAACTGGCCGCATCCGAGTATCGCGGCATCCACCACGTCGCCGGAGCCGATGCCGTGAGCCGATACGAGCTTGGGCTGCTCATCGCTCGCCGCGACGGCCTCGACGCGGACCGTCTGCCTTCAGGCCGGCGGGCGGACACCAGGTTGCCCGGCCCCGTAGACGTGCGCTTGGACTGCGCCATGACCCAGCGACGGCTTCAGACTGAGTTGCACGGCGCGCGGCAGTTTCTGGGTGACGGTCAGCGTTGATCGCGACAGGCCGTGCTCGGCGCTGCCCGCCCAAGTACATGTGCTTCTACACCGATCTGGCCGCCACCAACAGGGTGTGCTCCACGCCGAACTCCGGGTCGACCAACTGCTACAGCACTCCGGTCAGGGCCTACTTCGACAACGGCGCCGTGCATGCGGGCGCGGACCATGTCTACGCCTACACCGGCTCCAGGTACAGCGGCCTGACCTTCGTCAACTGCATCCACAGGGGCTGGGACGAGGGCCGGGGCTCGTACTCCAAGAGCATCCCGATCTCCTACATCGAGTGGGGTCCCGAGTGTCCCTGAGGTAAGCCGGTGCCGAGGGGTGGGAATGCCCTGGGCGCGCCGCCGCTCGGCGGTTGGCGGCGTGCCCAGGGAGGCGACCGCCCGGATGGGCGGTCGGTACGCGTCACGTCCGCGGCGGGGAAGGCGCCTGACGAGGCGTCGGAGGGAAAGGTCCGACGCCCTTCAGCGGACAGGGGTGACGCGGGTCAGCCGGCCGGCTCGGCGAGGCGCCGGCCGGACAGGTCGCCGGAGGGGCGCCACTCACCCTCGGGGTCGCCGGAGGCGACCTCGAACCACGACACGGTGTTGACCACAGGAGCTCCAGCCGTCGAGTTTCTCGAACAAGGCAACGATAAGTCGCGACGGCGACAACCCTATGTCGGTGTTTCCGAAGGACTAATCGAGCAGAGTGCCGTGAACGATCATGTCAGGGACGTCCGTCACGTAGCCCTCGAGCGGCCGGTCGGGACAGCGCTCGTCGCTGACGGAGGCGCTCGCGATGCGGTCGAGCCTGAAGACGCGGACGTCGTCGCGAAGGCGGCACCAGGCCACCAGGTACCAGAATCCGCCCCGGCCGCCCAGGAAGACCCCGGGCTCGACGTCGCGGGAGGTGAGCGCGCCCTTCCTGTCGGCGTAGTCGAGGCGCAGGACGCGGCGGCGCAGCAGGGCGTCCTCGATGACGCGGGAGACGCCCGCGCGCCCCAGCGGCTGGATCTCCTCCCCGGTCTCGACGGGGGCGACGAGCTGGACGCGGCTGGCGAGCTCTCGTGCCAGCTCACCCTCCGAGCCCGGCATCGCGGCGACGACCTTGCGCAGCGCGCTGCGCGCCTGGCGGCCGAACGGCTGGTCGCCCGCCCTGCTGAGGGCGATGGCGATGGCGACGGCCTCGGCGGGGGTGAAGTTGAGCGGCGGCAGAGAGTGGTTCTTGTCGACCGCGTAACCGCCGCTGCGGCCCGGCTCGGCGTAGATGGGCACGCCCGACTCCTGAAGGGCGGCGATGTCGCGCTCGATCGTGCGCACGCTCACCTCGAAGCGTTCGGCGAGCTGGCGCGCTGACCGGCACCTGGGGGAGATCGCGCGCAGGTCCTCGACAAGCGCGTAGAGCCGATCGGTACGGTTCACAACCGGCACGCTACGCGCCGCCACCGACATTTCACCCCGTCGCGCCCTCGGGGTGACATGACTCTTCCCCGAACGGCACTCTCCGTGACCACCCCAACTACGGACCCGCGATCGGCGGCACTCCAGAACACCGAGCAGGCCCGCCGCCCCTCACGATCAGCGGCTTTACAGTCTCCCGCGAGCCGGGGCACTCAAGAACGCCGACCACACCGGCCGCCCCCACAGTCAGCGGCACCACAGACCGACGGGCGCGCCTGCCGTCCCTCGCAGTCGGACCTGAGCGGCCCGCCGTACCCCCGAGCAGGTACGGCGGGCGCCCCTGGTCAGGATGCGTGCTTGGCGGTGGCGGTCTGCCCGGGGCGGACGGGGACCTTGGCCACCGTGTACGTCACCCCGTCGATCACCTGCCGCCTCCCCGGGAACCTGTGCCCGTCGACCTCGAGCCACCGGTGCGCGCCGAGGAACCTGGCCTGCCAGAACACCTTCGACGAGCCGCCGTTGGTGAAGGTGCTCGACGACGTCCCGTCGTGCCGCACCGTGACCTTGCCGTCGCCGACGGGAACGTCGGCCACCTCCAGCCAGCCGATGTCCCCCGGCAGCCTGGACAGCGTGGCCACGGTCCTGCGCGGGGCGTCGGGCTGGATGCCCATCAGCCCCTCCACCGTCTGGCTGACCAGCGTGAACGGCACCTCCGGGTAGTCGCCGTTCAGCCCCTGGCGCGAGCTGACGTGGTTGTCCTCGCGCTTGTCGTAGACGTCCTGCATCCACTTCCACGCCGTCTCGGCGCGGTTGTGCCTGAAGAAGGTGTCGGGCAGGTAGGTGACGGCCTCGATGTTGCGCGGCCGCCCCGCCCCCGACGCCTCGGCGTCGACGAAGTCGAGGTAGGCGTCGTTGCGCGGGCCCGCGTCGATGATGCCCTTCATCGGCATGAACCAGCTGTTCTCCTTGCCGAACCCGGTCAGCGGCGTGCCGTCCACGGTGTAGGCGCGCACGAACTCGCCGGTGCCCTGCTTCACGCTCCAGGTCTGGTTGAAGTACTCCTTCAGCCTGCGCGCCTTCTCCTCCAGCGAGCCGGACAGCTTCGAGTCACCCTTGTCGGCGGCGAGGGCGGCCATGGCCTTGTACGCCTGGTACTGCGAGCCGATCGCGTCGCCCGCCTCTGCCAGGGGCTCGCCGCTGACCTCGTTGTAGCTGGCCGTCCCCTGGAAGATGCCCTTGCCCGTGCCCTCGGCGATGCCGTTGGGCAGCCGTCCGTCGTGCAGCTCGACGAACTCCTTGACCGCGTGCCGGTAGTAGTCCCAGAACACAGGGTCGTCGACGTAGGCGCGGTCGCCCGTCCACCTGAACGCCTGGTTGGCCTTCTCCACCAGCTCGAAGGTGGCGGGGACCTCGCGCACGAAGTCGGTGGGCGAGCGGTAGTCGATGGCCAGGTAGGTGGAGGCGTCGAAATTCAGCGCCCACACCGGGTAGTACTTGTGCTCCTCGGTGGCTGACCGCGCGAAGGAGCGCAGCATGTTCCTGTTCTCCGCGTCGAGGCCGAGGATGTGCGCGCCGGCGAGCTGGTGGGCGAAGTCGCGGGAGTAGTAGCCGCTGCGGTGGGCGTAGCCGGCCCAGTAGGCGGGCGTGTAGACGCCTTCACCGGTGCCCGACGGCCTGCGCTCGTCGACGTCGAGCGGCCCCGCCGCGCCGTCCTGGTGGACCCACGAGCCCGCCTTGGCCTTGGCCCACTCGAACATCTCGGCGATCTTCGGGTTGGACGAGGTGACGGCCGGCGAGGCCTTGGCTCCTGGCGAGATCATGACGTCGTCGACGTTCACCCAGCCGGAGCCCGAGCCGAAGACGATGCCGAGCTGCTCGCCCTCGGCCACCGCGACGTCGGAGATCGTGTAGCGCGCGTAGGTGGAGCGCGAGGGCAGCGTGACCGTGCGCACCGCCGTACCGCCGCGAAGGACGGTGAAGGTGCCGCCCGCGCCACCGGTGGCGATCCACGCCGACACCGAGTAGCTGCCGGCGGTGGGCACGGTGATCGTCTGGCTGACGCTCTTGCCCGGGCCCGCGTCGAGGTAGACGAGCCTGGTCCCGCCGTGGGGCCTGTTGGTGGCCACGCCGGTGCCCGCGGTGAAGGTCCACCCCTCGGTGTTCTTCTCGAAGCCGGGGTTGACGACCACCAGCGGGCCCGCAGCCAGGAAGGAGCTGAGCAGGACAGGTAACATCCTCATGCGATTCTCCCGATCATAGGATGAATTGACTGGGCATACTTCCGGAAGAAGCGGCGGCACCTACGCCCTGGGTGCGGCCGTGGAGGAGCGGACGAGGAGTTCGGGGCTGAACATGAGCTCTCCTGAGGGCACGCCCCTGCCGCTCACCAGCGCCACGACGCTACGCGCGACCTCCTTGGCGAGCCTGTCGATCGGCTGCCTGACGGTCGTCAGCGGCGGATCGACGAACTCCATGATCATGGACCCGTCGTAGCCCACCACCGAGACGTCCTCGGGCACCCGCAGGCCCTCGCGCCTGATCGCCCTGATCGCGCCGAGCGCCATGAAGTCGCTGGCCGCCACCACGGCGGTGATCCCGCGTCCGAGCAGGGCGGCCGTGGCCGACTGCCCGCCCTCGATCGTGTAGTACTGCCGCATGACGAGCGAGGACGGATCGTCCACCCCTCGCCGTCTCATGGCCTCGGAGAAGCCGTCCACCCTGCGGTCGGCGGGACGGTTGCCTGCAGGACCCGAGGCCATCCCGATGCGCCGGTGGCCGAGCCGCCACAGGTGGTCGACGGCCAGTTCGGCCGCCATGACGTCGTCGGTGGACAGCACGGGCATCGAGTGGCCCTCGAAGCCTCCGTTGACGCCGACGAACGGGATGCGCCGCGCCGCCAGGATGTTGCAGGTCTCGGGGTCGGGATCGTCAAGGGTGTTGCTGGCCGACAGGAACACCACCGCGGCCACTCCATGCTCGGCCAGCGCGGAGACGAACTCGCGTTCCTGTATGCCACCGGGCAGGGCGGGGCAGAGCACGCCCTTGAGCCCGTGCGGAGCGAGGGCCGCCTCGATGAGCTCGGCCACGTCGGCGAACCACGGGTTGGACAGCCATGGCGTGATCACCGCGACGATCTGGCCGCGTGTGGTGCGCTCGTAGCCGAGCTCGGCCATGGCCCGCTCGACGACCTCGCGGGTCTTGGCGGACACCCCGGCGCGCCGGTTGATCACCCTGCTGACCGTGGCCTCGCTGACCTCCGCGCGCGCGGCGACCTCGGTGATGCCGATCTTCACCGTTCCTCCTCCAGGACCGCCATGCCCGAGGGAGGTACGGCCAGCGAGACGAGACCCGCCTCCAGCCGCCGTACCACCGGCTCGATCCTAGAGCCGTCGGGTCCGTACAGGCGCGAGAGGCCGATGCCCGGCCCCGAGACCTCCAGCACCAGCCGCTCGGCGCCCGTCCCGTTGACGAGCGTGATCGAGTGGTGGGCGGCGGTGTCCACGGCGACCACCCGTTCGGCGCTCACCGTGATCACGCACTCACCTCCGCTCGCGGCCCGCACGACCGGGTACAGCTCGTCGGGCCTTCCCGGCTCGACCTCGCCGTCCAGCAACACGTGCCGCAGCCTGCGCCACTGCGCCAGCCAGAAGGCCACCACCCGCCGGTGGGCACGGGGCAGGTCGGCCAGCCGCGCCGAGATCTGCGGCACGGCGTGCAGCGCCCCGATGAGCTGGCGAGCCACGCTGCGCGCGTCCGCCCCTCTGTCCCACATCAGCATGTCGGCGTGGACGGTGCCCGCGACGGCGAGCATCCCCACGTCGAGTGTCCTGACCCTGTTGGCCGTGGCGTCGGCGGGGCAGTCGTCGGCCCGCAGCAGGTCGGCCAGGCCGGCCGTCCCAGGCCCCACGTACGGCTGGCGGAACTCCAGCAGCGCCGTCTCCCCCACCGCCTGACGCACCTCGGACAGCAGCACCCGCATCGCCGTGCCGACGTCCTGGATGTCGGCGCCTTGGGCGGGTCTGCCCGCGTAGACCATGACCTCGTCGAGGAAGTCGATCTTCAGCCCGTCGACGCCGAGCCTCATCAGCCTTGCGCACAGGGCGACCACGTGCCGTCTGACCTCGGGCCGCCTCGGGTCGAGCACTCTGGCTCCAGGCGCTCCTGCCGAGGCAGGCGCGTAGGACTCCAGTTCCTCGAAACAGTCGGCGCCGGGGCCGAGCAGCAGCGGCGCCACCCACACCAGATAGCGCAGCCCGAGCTCCCGCACTCGCGCCACATGCGCCCCGAAGTCCGGAAATTTCTGGGCATCGGGCTCCCAGTCGCCGACTCCCCCGTAGCCGCGCCCGCTGCCGAGCCGCTGCCACCCGTCGTCGAGGATGAGCACCCCGCATCCGGCCGTGGCCGCCAGCGCGGCCTCCCGCTCGACGCCCGTGTCCGAGACGTCCTGCGTGAAGCCGTACCAGGTGGAGTAGACGGGCTCGCGCGCTCCCTCGCGGGGCGCGAAGCCCTCCCCGCCCAGCGCGCGGCGCAGCGTCCGCATCGCCGCGGCCGTCGAGGGAGCGCTCCTGGCGAAGTGGACGCGATACGGCGCCGCGGGCACGGCCAGGTGCACGACGAAGGTCTTCGACTCCTCCGACACCCCGAACCGCATCGACACCTCGGGCACGGCGTCCTCGGCGGCGAAGGCCAGCAGCGTGCGGCCGGTGCTGTCGTACAGGCACCCGGCCGCCGCGCCGTTCACCAGCGAGATCTGCTGGTATCCCGCCCAGTCGGCGACGAGCGTGCGCCGCCAGTCGCAGGCCGGATGCCAGAATCCGACGGCGTCGCCGAGCGGCACCGACAGCCTGATCTCCAGCTCGGGGTGGGGGCCGATCTCCAGCGTGTCGCCCGTCAGGCGCCAGCCGGCCGTCCCCCCGCTCGTCAGCACGGCCAGCCGCACGTCGTCGAGCAGGTGCTCGGTCAGCGCGGGCGCCAGGCCCGCGGTCGTCACGCTCACTCTTTCACCGCTCCAGCGAGAAGTCCTGACACGAAGTGTCGTTGCAGAAGGAGGAACAGCACCGCCATCGGTAGCGCGGCGACGGCCGTGCCCGCCAGGATCTGGCCGTAGTCGGTCTCGGTGGCGCCCTGGAGGGCGGCGATGGCCAGGGGGATGGTGTAGGCGTCCCTGGTGCGCAGCGCGATCAGCGGCCACGCGAAGTCGTTCCACTGGTAGAGGAACAGGTAGATGCCGAGCGCGGCCAGGGCGGGCCTGATCGGCGGCAGCACCACCCGCACGAACAGCCGCAGCTCGCCGCAGCCGTCCACCCTGCCGGCCGACAGCAGCTCGGACGGCAGCGCCGACATCGACTGCCGCATCAGGAAGATGCCGAACGGCAGCGCCAGGTTGGGAAGGACGATCGCCTGGTAGGTGTTGAGCCAGTCGAGGGCCAGCATCATCTTGAACAAGGGCACCAGCGTGACCTGGCTGGGGATGACCAGGCCCAGCATGAGCAGCCCGAACAGGAACTCCTTGCCGCGGAAGTGGTACGTGGCGAAGGCGTAGCCCGCCATGGTGCAGACCAGTCCCGCGAGCAGCGTGTAGAGGGTCGCGATGAGCAGGGAGTTGCCGACGACGCGGCTGAAACCGACGCCGGCCTCGAGCCCCGCGAGGTTGTCCAGCAGGTGGCCGCCGGGCAACAGGGGCGGAGGGCTGTCGAAGACCTCGGCGCTGCTGTGGGTGGCGGCCACGATCAGCCAGTAGAACGGCACCAGCACCACGGCCACCACGGCCAGCAGCGTGGAGGTCAGCATGATCTGGCGGCTCATGCCCTGTCCCCCAGCACGCGGAACTGCACGATCCCGAGGAGACCGATGATGACGGCCAGCGCGTAGGCGATGGCCGAGGCGTAGCCGAAGTCGAGATACTTGAAGCCGTTGTTGTACAGGTAGAGGCCGGCGGTGAGCGTGCTGTTGTCGGGCCCTCCTCTGGTCAGCACGTACGGCTCGTCGAACAGCTGCAGGGTGCCGATGGTGGACATCACCAGCGTGAGCAGGATGACGGGCCGCAGCCCCGGGAGCGTCACGTGGCGGAAGCGGTGCCAGGAGCCCGCGCCGTCCACGGCCGCGGCGTCGTAGAGGTCCTTCGGCAGCGACTGCAGCCTCGACAGGAAGATCACCGCGTTGTAGCCGGTGTAGTGCCACGTGAGCGCCAGTCCGAGGGCGATGCGCGCCCAGAGCGTGTCGGTCAGCCATGGCACCGGCGGGATCCCGGCCAGCCCGAGGACCCAGTTGACCAGCCCCGACTGCGGGTTGAGCAGGACGGCGAAGAGCAGGCCGTAGGCCACCAGCCCGGTGACCATCGGCAGGAAGAAGCCGAGCCTGATGAGGCCCCTGAACCTCAGCAGCGGCGAGTTGAGCGCCACCGCCAGCCCTACCGCGATGCCCAGCATGAGCGGCACCTGCACGGCGAGGATGACCGCGGTGTTGCGCAGGGCCGTCCAGAACAGCGGGTCGCCTGCCAGGCGCCGGTAGTTGGCCGCGCCGGCGAAGGTCTGCAGCGCGCCGTCGGTCCTGAACAGGCTGAGCCAGAACGACCAGGCGATCGGGTAGAGCTTGAAGATCACGAATAGCGCCACGGCGGGGAGCACCCACAGGTAGGGGGCCGCCTTCATCGCGGGCAGGCGCCGCACGCGCGTCGCCTTCCCTGCCGTGGCTCGCGAGGCCAGCGTCGTCACCGCAGCACCTTGCGGCCGGTCTGCTGGCCGACGAGGTCGGCCGCCTCCTTGAGCACCGCGGCGGGGTCGGCGCCCTTGAGCAGGACCTTGCTCTGGGCGTCTGTCACGGCCTTGAGCGCGCGCGGGTAGTCGGCGGAGTAGTTGGTCACGAACGAGGGCTTACTGAGAGCCTCGAGGAAGACCTCCCCCTTCTTCTGGCCGCTGAAGAACTCCGACGCCTGGTGGAAGACCGGGTCGTCGTAGGCCTTCATCAGCGCGGGCGCGATGCCCTTGCCCTTGTAGATCGTGACCTGGTTCTCCGGCCTGGTCAGCACGAACTCTGCGAAGGCGTAGGCGGCGGCCTTGTCCTTGCTGGTGCCCGCGACGGCCAGGTGGGTGGAGTTGACGGTGGCGGAGACCTTGCCTCCGGCCGTGACCGCGGGCGGCAGCCGTACCTTCCACCTGCCCTTCTCCGCGGGGACGGTCTCCTCGATGATGCCGCCGAACCAGGTCGGCATCGCCTGGACCGCGACGGAACCCTTCTTGATCGAACTGATCATCGTGTTCCATCCGCCCGCCATGTCGGCGACCAGGCCCGCGTCGTTGAGCTTCTTGATGATCGTGAGCGCGGTGACCGCCTGCGGTGTGTCGAGCGTGATGTTGCCCTGCATGTCGAAGTAGAAGCTGTCCTGCAGCTGCAGCAGCATCTGGAAGAGGTTGGCCGAGTCGGCCTGCGTGGCAGGCTTGTCGATGCCGAGGAGCTGGACACCGGTCTTCTCCTTGAGCTTGACGCCCGCCTCGATGACCTCGTCCCACGTCTGGAGCGCCTCGACGTCGACGCCGGCCTTCTCGAAGAGGTCGGCCCTGTAGTAGAAGCCCGCCGAGTTGGCCTCCCACGGCAGCGCGTAGACCTTGCCGTCGCGGCTGACGGTCTCCCACATGCCCCGGGCGAAGGCGGCCTTGTGCCTGTCTGCGCCGAGCGGCACCAGGTCGGCCAGGCCGTCGGGGAACTTCTCGACGTAGGCGGGCAGGTAGTCGACGCCGATGTGGAGCACGTCAGCCAGCCCCTGCCCTCCCGCGGCGAGCCCTGTGGTGATCTTGTCCCAGATGGCCGGGTTTCCGATGTCCTGGACATCGACCTTGATCGCAGGGAACAGCTTCTCGAAGGCCGGGACCAGCTGCTTCATCATCGCGGCAGGGCCCTGCCAGCTCCACACCGTGATCGTGCCCGCGCCTGCGCCGCCCGCGGCCGCGCCTGTGCCGCCGCCGCAGGCGCTCAGCGCGCCCCCGGCTGCGGCCAGCGCGCTGATCTGGAGGAAGCGGCGGCGGTCGAGGTTGGCCATGTCGGTCTCCTGGGGGGTGCACAGATTGGCCTGACGCGCCGAGACGCTACTCCCAGGTTTCTATCGCTTGCAAGGTTGCCGCGAAAACTTTCAAAGAATCAGGCAGTCCAGTCCAGGAGCCGTTCCAGGGGCCAGGTGTTCACCACGCGCTCGGCCTCGACGCCGCACAGGGCCGCCCGCTCGCACCCGAAGCGCTGCCAGTCGAGCTGGCCCGGCGCGTGCGCGTCGGAGTCGATCGAGAACACGCAACCCATCTCGTAGGCCAGCCGCAGCAGCCGCTTGGGCGGATCGAGCCTGTCGGGCCTGGAGTTGATCTCGACGGCCACCCCGAACCTGCGGCAGGCCTCGAAGACCAGCTCCGCGTCGAAGTCCGACTCGGGCCGCAGCCCTCCCCGCCTGGTGCCGCCCTTCACGATCCGGCCGGTGCAGTGCCCGAGCACGTCCACGTTCGGGTCGGCGATCGCCGTGACCATCCTGCGGGTCATCTCGTGGGTGTTCATCCGCAGCTTGGAGTGCACGCTGGCGACCACCACGTCCAGTCGTCCGAGCAGCGCGGGGTCCTGGTCGAGGGTGCCGTCGATGTTGATGTCCACCTCGATGCCGGTGAGGATCCTGAACGGCGCCAGCTTCTCGTTCAGCTCGGCCACCCTGTCGAGCTGCCTTCGCAGGCGGGCGGGCGACAGTCCGTTGGCGACGGTCAGGCGGGGCGAGTGGTCGGTCAGCGCCCAGTACTCGTGGCCGAGCTCCCTGGCCGAGGCGGCCATCTCCTCGATCGGCGAGCCGCCGTCCGACCAGTCGGAGTGGCTGTGCAGGTCGCCCTTGAGCGCGGCCCGCAGCGCGGCGCTGTCCGAGTCGAGGTCCGCGCCCTCGGTGGCCTGGAGCCTGCGCAGGTAGGTGGGGGTCTGGCCGTCGAGCGCCTCGGTGATCGCCAGCGCGGTCACCTTGCCGATGCCGGGCAGGTCGGCGAGCGCGCCGGCGTGCGCCAGCCGTACCAGCTCGTCGGGAGAGAGGTCGGCGACCACGGAGGCGGCGCGCCTGAAGGCCCGCACCCTGTAGGTCGGCTCGCCCGCCCGCTCCAGCAGAAAAGCGATGTCACGCAGTGCTTTGACCGGTTCCATGCCGGTTGAATACCCGATGGGAACCCGGCACTTCACCTGCCCGTTGTTCCAGTCATAAAGCACCGATAAGCTCTGGAGCCCCATGGCAGAAACCCGGAAATCGTCCAAGGCGATCACACTGACCGCGCTCGGAGTGGTGTCGGTGCTGGTGGTCGGGTACTGCTCCTCGCAGAACGACGACTACGAAGAGGTCGGCGCGGACTGCGTCGATCTCGACACCCGACTGCCCGACGGCTCCTACCTGGTGGTCGACGACGACTACTGCGACGAGGCCCGCGGCTCCCACCACGCCTACGGCTGGTACTACGGCGGCGTCAGGACCGGCGCGCGGGTGCTGCAGGGCTCCACCGTACGGCCCGCGGAGGCCCGCATCACCAGCAGGAACGGGCACGTCATCCAGAAGGGCGGCTTCGGCGGCAGGGGCGGAGGCGGCAGTTGATGCGCCGGGCGCTCTCCTCGCGCTCGGTCTCGCTCGGCGCCCTCGTGGCCCTGTCCTCAGCCGTGCTGACCGGCTGCGCCTCCCCCGAGCCCTCCTCGACCATCGAGTACGTCACTCCCCACGGCGACCACGTCGAGGGAGAGCCCGTCGACGACTCCGCCGAGGAGGAGCCTGTCGACGACGAAGGCGAGACCCTCGAAGAGGACCACGGAGACGAGGACTACGAGGAGGACTTCGAGGAGGACGAGGTCGTCGCCACGTGCGTCGAGCGCGACAGCGAGGACGACGACTCCTACGAGGTCGTCGACGACGAGAACTGCGACGGCGTGAGCAAGCACGGCGCCTACCTCTGGTACTACGGCGGCACGACGACTGCCGGCGGCAGGATCTCCGGCGGCACCACCGCCCGCCCCCGTGACGTCTCCATCGTCACGGGAGGCGGCGACGAGCTCACCCGCTCGGGAAAGATCTCCACCAACGGCTTCGGCAACCGCACCTCGACGGGATCCTGATGCGACGCGAGCACGCCACTCCCCGCGACGGCTGGGAGAAGATCATCGAGGGCCAGGGCCTGGCCTTCCACCGCTCGGTGCAGGCCACGCACCTGCCCCGCCCCTACTGGGACGAGTCCGTCCACTACGTCTTCACCATGGAGCAGGTCCTCGACCTCGAAGCGCAGGTCGAGGAGTTGCACCGGATGTGCCTGGCCGTCGTCGAGCACGTGATCGCCGAGCGGCGCTTCTCCGACTTCGCGCTGCCCGAGTGGACCTGGCAGGAGATCACGCACTCGTGGGAGCGGCGCGACCCGCACGTCTACGGCCGCTTCGACCTGCGCTACGACGGCGTCTCCCCGCCGAAGCTGCTGGAGTACAACGCCGACACCCCGACCTCGCTGCTGGAGTCGAGCGTCGTGCAGTGGTACTGGCTGCAGGACCGCTTCCCTGGCGACGACCAGTGGAACTCCATCCACGAGCGCCTCATCGACAGGTGGCGCGAGCTGGTCCTGCCCACGGGGCCGACCCACTTCGCCTGGACGAACATGGACGAGACAGGCGAAGAGGCGATGACCGTCGCCTACCTGCAGGAGACGGCCGACCAGGCCGGGCTGAAGACCGTCGCCATCGCGATGGAGGACATCGGCTGGGACCCCCTCAACAGGCGCTTCGTCGATACCGGCGGGCGGGTGCTCCGCTCGGCCTTCAAGCTCTACCCGTGGGAGTGGATGCTGGCCGACAGGTTCGGCGAGCACGCCGTACGGCACGCCGCCTCCACCACCTGGATCGAGCCGCTGTGGAAGGCGCTGCTGTCGAACAAGGCGCTGCTCGCGCTGCTGTGGGAGCTCTATCCGGGCCATCCGAACCTGCTTCCCGCCTACCTCGACGGTCCCCGCGAGCTGACCTCCTACATCGTCAAGCCACTCCTGGGAAGGGAGGGCGCCTCCATGCGGATCGTCTCGCCCGACCACCAGGCGCGGACCGAAGGCTCCTACGGCGCCGAGGGCTACGTCTACCAGGGCTTCGAGGCGCTACCCTCCTTCGAGGGTCAGCGGCCCGTGCTGGGCGCGTGGATGGTCGCGGACGAGTCCGCGGGACTCGGCATCCGCGAGACGGCAGGATTGATCACCGACGACACCTCGTCGTTCGTCCCCCATCGCATCGAGCTGTAAAGGCACCCCATGTCCCCTCTGGTCGACCACCTGCTCTCCGGCGCGCTCGCCATCGCCGCCTACGCCGTCCTCGGCATGGTCCTGCTGATCATCGGCTTCTACGCCATCGACCTGGCCACTCCTGGCAAGCTCAGCGCCGTGATCAAGCACGAGCGCAACCCCAACGCCACGCTGCTTGCCAGCTCGGGCCTGGCCGCGGTCGGCCTGATCGTCGCCGCCTCCATCTGGTCCTCGGGCGGCGCGCTGCACGAGGGGCTGCTGGCGACCGCGGTGTTCGGGCTCGTCGGCATCGCCGTACAGACGGTGGCCATGCTGATCTTCGATCTGGTCGCGGGCATCTCGGTGCGCGAGCTGGTCAAGCAGAGCGACCTGCAGCCGGGCGCCCGCCTGCTCGCCGTCACCCACCTGGCCATCGGGCTCATCACCGCCGTCGCGGTCATCTAGCGCCCCTCGTCCGGCGGGGCCGCAGGAAGCACCGACAGCACCTCTCCGAGCACCGCCGCGACGTCCACCGCGCCGACGGCGGTGCGTTCGAAGACCCTCCGCCCCACTCTGAGCAGAATCCGCACCTCGTCGCCCCTCCTGCGCACCCACAGCTCCCCCGAGGGGAACGGCGAGGGCGGCAGCACACCGCACCTGGGACAGATCACGCCTTCCATGCCCCGAACGCTAGGTGCGAGGTTACGGTGTGGGCCATACGCACAACCGCGTACGCAGGGGAGCCCGGATTGATCACTCCCGCCCGCTACACCGAACTGCTCGGCCTGGCAGGACGGCTGTGCAGGAGCGCCGAGGCAGGCGTCGACCTCGGCACGATCGCCGAGCTGCTCAGCACCACACTCGAGCTGCCCATCTGCGTCTTCTCCGAGGTGGACTTCGCCAAGGGCGTCACCATCGGCTACGGCTGGCCCGAGACGGTGTACACCGACGACCTCATGACCGAGGCCACCACCCGCAACGCCCGAGGCCACCCGCTCGTCCGCCACTACGTCCTGTCGGGGGACCTCACCCCGCTGGAGATCACCGACACGGTCAGCATGCGCCAGTGGCGTTCGTCACGGGAGGGCAGCGATCTGTACGAGACGGTGGGCGTCCTGCATCACCTCGCGGTCCCGCTCACCGCGCCCATCGGCACCATGCGCTCCTTCGCGCTCAGCAGGGGCAGGGAGCGCTTCACCGCCCAGGACAGGGCCTTCGTCGAGCGGCTGCACCCCCTGCTCGTGGCGCTGGACGAGCAGCACAGGCGCGCCGTCCCCTCCCACCTCACGCCCCGCGAACGCGACGTGCTCGGCCTGCTGCGCCGCGGCCTGTCCAGGCGCGCGATGGCCCGGCGCCTGGGCATCTCCCAGCGCACCGTCGACAAGCACCTCGAGAACGTCTACCGCAAACTCTCCGTACCCGACAGGATGGCCGCCGTCAGGTTCGGGCGGGAGCGGCGCACTCCGTCGGACCTGGCACTCTAGAGGCGTGACAGACCACGAGGACCGGACACGGGAAGACACCACCCGGCGTCTCGAACGCAACATGGGCACCCTGGGCACCGCGGCCATGGCGCGTATGGACGATCGGCTGCCGTGGTTCCGCGCCCTGTCGGCCGAGGACCGCTCCTGGGTCGGCCTGGTCGCGCAGGCGGGCATCGCCGCCTTCGTCGAGTGGTTCGCCCACGCGGGCGAGGGCCGTCCCACCCCGAGCATCGAGTTCTTCGGCACGGCGCCGCGTGAGCTGAAGCGCTCGATCTCGCTGCAGCAGACGGTCGACATCGTCCGCATCGTCGTCGAGGTCGTCGAGACCATGACCGACGAGCTGGCCGCCCCTGGCGGCGGCGACCAGCTGGAGCAGGCGATGCTCCGCTACACCCGCGACGTGGCCTTCGCCGCCGCACAGGTCTACGCCCGCGAGGCCGAGGCGCGCGGCGCTTGGGACGCCAGGCTGGAGGCCCTGATCGTCGACGCGCTGGTGCGCGGCGAGGTCGACGACGGGCTCCACTCGTGGGCCGCGGCGCTCGGCTGGACCTCCGCCCCCGTCGTGGTGGTCGCGGGGCACGCCCCCGACGAGGACCCTCGAGCGGTCATCGACGGCCTGCGCGAGAAGGGCAGGCGCATCGGCATGGACCTGCTCGCCGGCGTCCAGGCCGACAGGCTCATCGTGATCGTCGGCGGCGCCGACAACGTGGACCACGCTGCCAGGCAGGTGGTGCCGCGCTTCGGCGCGGGACCGATCGTCATCGGCCCCGAGGTGCCCGACCTGCATGCGGCCGCCCGCTCGGCGCGGGCCGCGATCGCCGGGCTGAAGGCCTCCTCGGGCTGGCCCGACGCGCCGAGGCCGGTCCACGCCGAGGACCTGCTGGCCGAGCGGGCGCTCGACGGCGACGACGACGCCAGGCAGCAGCTCGTGGAGAACGTCTACCTCCCGCTGGCCGGCACGCCGCTGCTCGACACCCTCGCGACCTATCTGGAGCAGGGCACCTCGCTCGAGGCCACGGCCCGGCTGCTGTTCGTCCATCCGAACACGGTCAGGTACCGGTTGAAGAAGATCACCGAGTTGACGGGGTACCAGCCGACGGAAGGCAGATCGGCCTTCACCTTGCAGGTCGGCCTGATATTGGGCAGGCTCACAGAGAGCGCCGTGACCTGGCGCGCACTAACGTAACTCCACCGAAACCCCCACTGTAGGGTTCCTACAAAAACCCTGGGACAAAGTTCGTACGGATCTCTATCCGCGTGTCGGACTTCTACAGGGCATGGTGGAATCCGTGTTCGTACTCGTCGCTCCGGGCCAAGGCGCCCAGACCCCAGGCTTCCTGTCCCCATGGCTAGAGCTACCAGGCCTCGCGGACAGGCTCTCCGCATGGTCGGAGGTCGTCGGGCTCGACCTGATCGCCTACGGCACCACCGCCGACGCCGACGAGATCCGTGACACCGCCGTCGCCCAGCCGCTGCTCGTGGCCGCCGCGCTGGCCGCCGCCGAGGCCCTGGGCGCGACCCCCGATCTGCTGGCGGGCCACAGCGTCGGCGAGTTCGCCGCGGCCGCGCTCGCCGGGGTGCTGACCCCCGAGCAGGCGCTCACCCTGATCCGCGAGCGCGGCCAGGCCATGGCCAAGGCCGCCGCGGTCACCGAGACCGGCATGACCGCCGTCCTCGGCGGCGTCGAGGCCGACGTGCTGGCCGCCGTCGAACGGCACGGCCTGACCCCCGCCAACATCAACGGCGCCGGTCAGATCGTCGCGGCGGGCACGCTCGAGCAGCTGGCCGCCTTCAAGGAGGAGCCACCGGCCCGCGCCAGGCTGATCCCGCTGCAGGTCGCCGGCGCCTTCCACACCGTGCACATGGCGCCCGCGGTCGACCAGCTGCGCCAGGCCGCGGCCGCCCTCACGCCCGGCGATCCGCACACCAGGCTGCTGTCCAACGCTCACGGGCAGGTCGTCGGCAGCGGCGCCGAGTTCGTCGAGCTCCTGGTCAACCAGGTCAGCAACCCCGTGCGCTGGGACTCCTGCATGGAGACCATGGCCGCGCTCGGCGTCACCAGGATGGTCGAGCTGCTGCCCGGCGGCACTCTGACGGGCCTGGCCAAGCGCGCGCTGCGCGGCGTGGAGAGCGTGGCACTGAAGACCCCCGACGACCTCGACGCGGCCAGGGAGCTGATCAAGTGAGGATTCCCGAGGTCGCGGCAGGCGCGAAGATCCTGTCCTTCGGCCACTACCAGCCGGCCAACATCGTCACCAACGACGATCTGGCCAAGACCATCGAGACCAACGACGAGTGGATCCAGTCGAGGGTCGGCATCAAGGAGCGCAGGGTCGCCCCCGCCAACGAGACCGAGATCGACATGGCGGTCCACGCGGGCGGCAAGGCCCTGGCGGGCTCCGGCCTCGACGCCTCCGACATCGACCTGGTGATCGTGGCCTCCTGCACGCTCGAGTCGCAGATCCCCAACGCCGCGGCGAGGGTGGCCCACCGCCTGGGCATCGACTCCCCCGGCGCCTTCGACGTCAACGCCGCGTGCGCGGGCTTCTGCTACGCGCTCGGCACGGCCGACGCCGCCGTACGGGCGGGCTCGGCCAGGAACGTGCTGGTCGTCGGCACCGAGAAGCTGTCGCAGTGGATCGACTGGACCGACAGGGCGACCGCGGTGATCTTCGCCGACGGCGCGGGCGCGGCGGTCGTCACGGCCTCCGAGACCCCCGGCATCGGCCCCGTGGTGTGGGGCAGCGCGGGCGACAAGTTCGACGCGATCATCATCAAGGACCGCGACTCCTTCCTGCGCCAGGAGGGCCAGACCGTCTTCCGCTGGGCCACCACCGCGCTCCACCCGGTGGCCAAGGAGGCCTGTGACCGTGCGGGGGTGGACCCCGCCGATCTGGCCGCGTTCGTCCCGCACCAGGCCAACCTGCGCATCATCGAGTCCATCGCCCGCAAGCTCGGCGCGGACAACGCCGTCATCGCCCGCGACATCGTGCTGGCGGGCAACACCTCGGCGGCCTCCATCCCGCTCGCGCTCTCACGCATGATCGAGCGCGGCGAGGTGCAGTCGGGCCAGCTGGCCCTGCTTCTCGGCTTCGGCGCCGGCCTCACCTTCGCCGGCCAGGTCGTCGAGATCCCATAGCTTGTACGGCTCGCCGTACAAACCCAAGAAAGAAACTCAAAGGAGAACTACCGACATGGCAGTCAGCGAGCAGGAGATCCTCGAGGGCCTCGGCAAGATCGTCAACGAGATCACTGGGATCCCGGCGTCCGAGGTCACCCCGGAGAAGAGCTTCGTGGACGACCTCGACATCGACTCCCTGTCCATGGTCGAGATCGCCGTGGCCGCGCAGGACGAGTTCGGCGTCGAGATTCCCGACGACCAGCTCAAGAACCTGAAGACGGTCAAGGACGTCCTCAACTTCATCCAGGCCTGAAAGTCCCTTCTGATCAGCAAGGAGCGTAACCACGTGAGTGCAAACCGGGCACGAGTCGTCGTCACCGGGTTCGGCGCGACGACGCCCCTCGGTGGAGACGTCACCTCGACCTGGTCGGCGCTCCTCGCCGGTCAGTCGGGTGTGCGAAGCCTCACCGAGGACTGGGTCGACAGCGTGCCCGTGAAGTTCGCGGGCGTCGCGGCCGTCGACCCGTCCGAGGTGCTTCCGCGGCCCGAGGCGCGCCGCCTCGACCGCAGCGAGCAGTTCGCCCTCGTCGCCGCGCGGGAGGCCTGGCAGCACGCCGGCGCTCCGCAGGTGGCGCCCGAGCGGCTCGGCGTGGTCGTCTCCAGCGGCATCGGCGGCATCACCACGACGCTGTCGGCCTACGACACGTTCAAGGAGAAGGGCTGGAACAGGCTCTCGCCGTTCACCGTGCCCATGCTCATGCCCAACGGCCCCGCCGCCTGGATCGGGCTCGACCTGGGCGCACAGGCGGGAGTCCACGCGACCGTCTCCGCCTGCGCCTCGGGCGCCGAGGCGATCGGCTACGCGATGGAGATGATCAGGTCGGGTCGCGCCGACGTGGTCGTCGCCGGTGGCACCGAGGCCGCCATCCACCCGCTCAACATCGCCGCCTTCGCGGCCGCGCGGGCCATGTCGACCCGCAACGACGACCCGCAGGGCGCCTCCCGTCCGTGGGACCGCGACCGCGACGGGTTCGTGCTTGGCGAGGGCGCGGGCATCGTCGTGCTGGAGTCCGAGGAGCACGCCAAGGCGCGTGGCGCGCGGGTCTACGCCTACGCCGCGGGTGTCGGCTACTCCGCCGACTCCCACCACATCACCCAGCCCGAGCCCGAGGGCCGGGGCATCATCATGGCGATGACCCAGGCGCTCACCGACGCAGGTGTGACAGGCCAGGACGTCAAGCACATCAACGCGCACGGCACCTCCACGCCGGCGGGCGACGTCATCGAGGTGCAGGCCGTGGCCAAGGCCATCGGCACCCACCCGCTGGTCACCTCGACCAAGTCGATGACGGGCCACCTGCTCGGCGGCGCCGGCGGCATCGAGTCCGTCTTCACGATCAAGGCTCTCGAGGACCGCGTCGTGCCCGCCACCATCAACCTGGCCAACCCTGACGACGGCATCGAGGTCGACCTGGTCCACGGTGAGTCCCGCAAGCTCCCCGATGGTGACATCGCCGCGGTCAACAACTCGTTCGGATTCGGCGGCCACAACGTGACCGTCGTCTTCACCACGCACTGAGGGAGCCATAGATGACCGTGCTCGACAACGGGGTGGTGACCGGCGCCTCCGACGAGTCGCCCGTCGATCCCCGCGATCCGATCGTCCGCCTGGCCGCGCTGCTCGACGAGGGCTCGCTGCGGTTGCTCACTCCCCAGGACAAGAGCGGCGTGCTCGCCGCCATGGGCCGCGTCGAGGGTGTTCCCGTCGTCGCGTTCTGCAGTGACGCCCGCTTCCAGGGCGGTGCGATGGGCAGCGAGGGCTGCGAGCACATCGTCCACGCCTACGACGTGGCCGTCCGTGAACGGGTGCCGGTCATCGGTGTCTGGCACTCCGGTGGTGCGCGACTCGCCGAAGGCGTCGAGTCGCTGCACGCCGTCGGGCGGGTCTTCTCCGCCATGACCAAGGCGTCGGGCATCGTGCCGCAGCTGTCGGTCGTCGTCGGTCCCGCCGCCGGCGGCGCCGCCTACGGCCCCGCGCTGACCGACATCGTCATCCTCGCCGACCAGGGCCGCATCTTCGTCACAGGGCCCGACGTCGTGCGCAGCGTCACAGGCGAGGACGTCACCAGCGCCGCGCTCGGCGGCCCCGAGCCGCACAGCAAGCGCAGCGGCGTGGTGCACATCGTCACCAAGACCGAGGGCGACGCGCTGCTCAGGGCGCGCCAGCTGGCCGTGCTGCTCGGCCACCAGGGCCGCGTGCGCAGCTCGTCGGTCGACGAGGTCGACTTCTCGGCCTTCCTGCCCGAGTCGGCCCGCCGCGCCTACGACGTCAAGCCGCTCGTCAACGGCCTGCTCGACGAGCCCGGCATCGAGCTGCACCCGAAGTGGGCGCCCAACATCGTCACGACGCTCGGCCGCCTCGGTGGCAGGACCGTCGGCGTCATCGCCAACAACCCGATGCGCCTCGGTGGCTGCCTCGACGCCACGTCCGCCGAGAAAGCCGCCCGCTTCGTTCGTATGTGTGACGCCTTCGGGGTGCCGTTGGTTGTCCTCGTGGACGTTCCCGGCTATCTCCCCGGCGTCGGACAGGAGCACGACGGCGTGGTCCGCCGCGGCGCCAAGCTGCTGCACGCCTTCGCAGAGGCCTCCGTGCCGCGCGTCACGCTGGTCACCAGGAAGGCGTACGGCGGCGCGTACATCGCGATGAACTCCCGTGCCCTCGGCGCCACGCGCGTCTTCGCCTGGCCGACGACCCAGGTCGCCGTCATGGGCGCGGTCGCGGCGGTGCGCATCCTCAAGCGCCGCGAGCTGGCGGCCGCCCCCGAGGAGGAGCGCGCGGAGCTGGAGCAGCGCCTGGCCGAGGAGCACGAGAAGCTCGCCGGCGGCCTGGCGCGGGCGCAGGAGCTGGGCGTGATCGACGAGGTCATCGACCCGTCCCAGACCCGCGGCGCGATCGCCAGGGTCCTCGCCACGGCCACCCCCGCCCGCGGCGCCCACGGCAACATCCCGCTGTAGTGCCCGACCGCGTGTGCCCCCTCCACCTGCTGGAGGGGGCACACGCGTATGCGCTGCCTGCCCTTTGCCGGGTGGCGGGCCTTCCCTGAAGGGATCCACAGGCTGCGTTCACGCCCAGGCCACCCTCGCTTCCTAGCGTCCATGGGCATGGCGTGGAAGAGCAAGGTGAACCTGGCGTTCGAGGGGTTCACCGGTTACACGATCACCCGGGCGCGCACGGAGGTGGCGCCGCCCGCCCCTCCTCAGGACAGCCCGAGGCCTCCTGCCGACCCCGCGGACCGGCTGCTGCGCGGCCCCGTCTTCGTCCTGTCGTCGGTCAGGTCCGGCTCGACCCTGCTGCGCGTCCTGCTGAACAGCCATCCCCTGGTGCACGCGCCGCACGAGATGCACGTGCGGAGGCTGGCCGTCTCGCTGACGACCGAGCCGGTGCAGCAGGCCATGGAGGCGCTCGGCCACCGTCCGAGCGACATCGAGCACATCCTCTGGGACCGGCTGCTGCACAGGGAGCTGGCCAGGAGCGGCAAGCAGGTCATCGTCGACAAGACACCGAGCAACGTCTTCGCCCACCGCAGGCTCGCCACCTGCTGGCCCGACGCCCGGTTCGTCTTCCTGATGCGCCATCCGGTCTCGATCGCCAGGTCCTGGCACGAGGCCGACCCCGAGCGGCGCCCGCTGCCCGAGGCGGTCAGGCACACCCTGCAGTACATGCGCCACCTGCAGCAGGCCAGGCAGCGACTCCAGGGGCTCGACCTGCGCTACGAGCACCTGGTCGAGGATCCCGAGCGGGAGCTGCGGCGGGTGTGCGCCTTCCTCGGCGTCGCCTTCGACCCCGTGATGCTCGAGTACGGCAGGCAGGACCACGGTGAGTACGTCAAGGGCATCGGCGACTGGTCCGACAAGATCCGCAGCGGCCGGGTCCAGGGCGGTCGCCCGCTGCCCGGCCCTGACGAGGTGCCCGAGGAGCTCAGGCAGATCACCGCCGACTGGGGCTACCCCGTCACACCCTCCTGACCCCGGGCAGCCGTTTCGGCGGCGACCGCGTTGCCCCTGCGCCCATGGCTCGACGACGGCCGTACTGCGCCGGCTCGCGGCCGGCCCGGCGCGGCGGTGTTCCGCCGTCCTACGAGCCGGTCGGGGACCCGCGGCCGGTCACACCGCCGCGTGGAGCCAGCGGACCGGCGCGCCGTCGCCCGCGTAGCGGAACGGTTCGAGCTCTTCGTCCCAAGGTTTGCCGAGCATCTTGTCCAGCTCGTCCTCCAGCACGCACCGCCCCTGCGAGGCCATCAGCATCACCGCCCTCAGCCGGTCCTCGGGGATCATGATGTCCCCCGCGGCCCCGATGACCGCGTTGAAGGCGCCGAGCGTCGGCGTGTAGGCGTGCCTGGACCCGTCCACCCCTTGCGAGGCGTCCTCGGTGATCTCGAATCGGATGCGCTGCCAGCCCATGAGCGAGGAGGTGATGGCCGCGGCGATGCCGGGGCGTCCTTCCCACTCGGCCTGCGCGCGCACCACGTTCGGCGCGGCAGGTTGGGGTGTCCACGTCAGGTCTACGGGCACGCCAAGGACACCCGCGACTGCCCATTCGATATGAGGGCATAGCGCGGGCTGAGCCGAGTGGACGTACAGCACGCCACGAGCAGACACCGGACCTCCCGTTTCGGTACGAGGTGCGCCTTCCCCAACGGCCTCGTCCTGGGATGATCACAAGTGACTAGGGAGAGACTACCGTCGGTCGCCGCCCGGTGCTAGTGGGGGGCTATACCAAGATGTTGCGGCTGGGGCATGTGACGTCTGCCCGGTGCAGGAAAGATACGGGTCCATGGACATCCAAGCTGTCGGCGCGGCGCTCATCCGCCCCGGCCAACTTCTCACCGACCGCGGGGCGCTGTCGGCGGCCGCGCGATGGACTCAGGCGGTGTCCGAGGCCGACGGGGTGTTCCGCATCAGGCTCACGCCCGGTGTGGACCCGTGCGAGATCGCCATGAGGCTGCGCGAGGAGGGCCACAGGGCGGGACCCAACCACGTGATGACGGGTCAGCCGCTGTGGTTCGGCGGCCCGGCCTCCAGGCCGTTCCCCGCGGCCCCTCTGGCGGCGCCCTCCGGCCGCGACGGCCCGCAGGTGCGGGTGGCGGTGGTCGACACCGGCATCGCGGCGCATCCGTGGTGGGCCAAGAGCGACTGGTACGGCAGGCTGGGGCCCGAGGCGGCCGACCGTCCCGACGGCGACGGCGACGGCGCGCTCGAAGCGCAGGCGGGCCATGGCACCTTCATCGCAGGTCTGATCCAGCGGCGCGCGCCCTCCGCCGCCTTCCAGGTCGCCAGGGTGCTGGGCGCCGACGGCGTCGGCGACGAGGCGGGCCTGCTGCGCGCGTTGCACCGGCTGCGCGCCGACCCGCCTCAGGTGCTCAACCTCTCCCTGGGCTGCCACACCTTCGACGACCAGCCGTCCAGGCTGGTGGCCGACGCGGTGGGCTCGCTGGAGAGCACGGTGACGGTGGCGTGCGCGGGCAACACCGCCTCCGACCGTCCGTTCTGGCCCGCCGCGCTGCCCTCCGTGGTCGGGGTGGGCGCGCTCGACGCGGCGCAGGAGCACAGGGCGCCCTTCTCCGCCCATGGGCCATGGGTGGACGCCTGGGCCAGGGGCGAGTGGCTCACCAGCACCTTCCTGGAGTTCGGCGAGTTCGAGGGGTTCGCCAGCTGGAGCGGCACCTCTTTTGCCGCCGCGCTGGTCTCCGGAGCCTTCGCCGCCTCGCCCACCGTGCGCGATGTCGCCGATCTGCCTGATTCACAGGAGATTCCGGGTCTGGGAGTTGTCGTTCACTCAACCTGAAAGCCCTTGGTCGCGATAAGGTTTACTCTCAGTCCTCGTCTCATTACGAGGAGGCAACGTGAGCGACCATCGTCTCCCTGAGGAGCTGCTGAAGGCGGCTGCCGACGGCGACCACTCCGCATGGACCGGCCTGGTCGGCCGGTTCGGGCAGCGGATGTGGTCGGTCGCTCACGCGTGCGGGCTGAACGAGGCCGACACCGCGGACGCCGTCCAGGGTGCGTGGTTGCGGCTTCTGGAGAATCTGCACTCGATCAGGGACCCAGCGAGCGTGGGCGCCTGGCTCGCCACAGCGGCCAGGCGTGAGGCTCTGCTGATTTCCCGGAGAGGCGCGGGGCTGCGCCCGCACCTCTGCCTTCCTGAAGGCGGTCCCTTCGATCCCGACCCGGCCTCGCTCATTCTCGAGGCCGACGAGGGACGTCTGCTCTGGCAGGCGGTGTCCGCACTGCACGAACCATGCCGAACCCTGCTCCGCCTGGTGGCGACGGTTCCCGAAGCGGGAACGCACCAACTGGCGGTTCGGCTGGGCGTGCCGACCGGCAGCGTCGGGCCTACTCGACTTCGCTGTCTGAACAAGCTGCGCACCCTGATCTCTCAAGAGGAAACGGTGCCATGATCGACGACGAGTACCTTCTGGCCGCGCTCCGCATCGCCGCGGGACACGACCCCGTTCCCGCCCACGTCTCGGCCGCCGCACGCGACACCTTCGCGCTGCGTCTCGCCCAGGCCGACACCGCCGCCCCGGCGGAGAGCGTCGCCACCCGCGACACTCGCGACGCGGACGGGCCACGCCTGGTCAGGTTCGCCACCCAGGACTTCTCCTTCGATCTGGAGGTGACCATCGGCGACGGCCTGATCGACCTGGCGGGGCGGGTGACACCGCATCCCGGCGACGGGGCCACGATAGACATCCGCACGCCGCATCTCACGGTGTCGCGCGACCTGCCGTCCACCGGCCAGTTCGCCGCCACCGGCCTGCCGCCCGGCTGGTTCAGCGTGGTGTGCCACCGGCCTGGGTTCACGCCCGTCGCCACCCGATGGGTGCGGATCCGTCCGTGACAGAAGGGCTGGTCGCGAGGGCGGAGGAGGCGATCCTCCAGTCCGGGATGGATCCCGCGCGGGCGCTGGACAGCGCCCGCGCGGTCTTCGCCGCCGCGCAGGAGGCCGGGGCCGTCGAAGCGGCCGTGATCGCCCTGCGCGCCATGGCGCTGGCCTGCAGGGAGCTGGGCGATCTCGAGACCGCGGAGAGTCATCTGCGCCGCGCGATCGCCACGAGCGGCGCCCCGGCCGAGCGGCTGGCCCAGGCGCGGTTGTCGCTGGTGAGCGTGCGCACCCAGCGCGGCCACCCGCTGCAGGCGTTGCGCGTGGCCGCCATGGCGTGGGCCTACCTGTCGCCGCTCGACCGCGCCAAGCTCGACACCCAGCGGGCCGTCGCGCTGGCGCACCTCGGCCGCCACCAGGAGGCCGTCGCCTCGTGCGACAGGGCGCTCGCGGTCCTGGCCGAAGCGCCGGGCACCATCGACGACCAGCGCTTTCGCGCGGGCGGGCTGCTCAACAGGGGGCTGGTGCACGCCTACCAGGGCCGCTGGCCGCAGGCCACCCGCGACATCGCCTCCTGTCTCGAGCTGTCGCAACGCGCGGGCCTGGCGCACCTGGCCAGGCTGGCCGCGGCCAACCTGCCCTTTCTCGCCGTACGGCAGGGCGACATCCCCGCGGCCTTCGCCCACTACCGGTCGTGCGAGGACACCCTGTTCGGCTACCCCGAGCGCCTGGCCACGATGCGGGCCGACTTCGCGGGCGCGCTGCTGGCCGCCCACCTGCCGGGCGAGGCGAGGGCGATGCTCAGCCTGGCCGTACCTGAGCTGGAGGCCGCAGGCGCGCAGGTGGCGCTGGCCGAGGCGAGGCTGCGCCTGGCGCAGGTCGAGCTGGTCACCGGCGACGCCCGCCAGGCGCTCGCCGTGGCCCGCAGGGCCGAGGCGGAGCTGACCGCCCAGGGCTGCGACTCCTGGCGGCTGGCGGCCGAGGTGGTCCTGCGCGCCAGGCTCGCGCTGGAGCCGCCCTCCCGTGAGCTGCTCGAGCGGCTGCTGGCGTGCGCGCACGACCTCGCGTCCTCCTCCTTCACCGCCGAGGCCGCCGCCGTACGGCTGGCGGCCGCCGAGCTGGCGCTCACGCTGGGCGACACCGAGACGGCCACGGCACAGCTGTCACTGCTCGACCCCGAGGCGGCGGCGCGGCGTCCCGCGCGCGAGGCGCGCCATCTGGCCCCGCTGCTCGACGCGCCCGCGCTGAGCCTGCGCCACCTCATCCCGCTGGCCTCGGCGCAGCAGGCCGCCTACCTCGGCGGCGAGCCCGACCCCTGCGACGGCGTGCCGTCCCCCGTGCGATGGCACGCGGCGGCGCTGCTGGCCGGGCTGCGCGGCGACAGCGCCGCGGCGTTCGCCGCGGTGCATCGGGGGTTGCGCGAGGTCGGCTCCGACGCGGGGCGCTTCGACGATCCCTCGCTCAGGGCGCACATGGCTCGCGCGGGGCATCGGCTGGCCTCCTTCGGCCTGGGGCTGGCGATCGACACGCGCGAGCCCGAGTCGGTGTTCGCCTGGGCCGAGCGGTGGCGGGCGGTGGCGGGCGGGCGTCCCGACGCGCCCGGCATGACCGCGGTCAGGTCGGCGCTGGCGGGGGCGGCCCTGGTGGAGTTCGTCTGCCACGACGACGCGCTGCTGGTCCTGGTGATCACCGCTACGGGCATCACCCTGCGCAGGGTCGCCGACACGGCGACCGTGTCCGAGGCCGTCGTCAGGCTCAGGTACGGCCTGCGCCGCGCCAGCCTGGGCGACGCCGCCCCCGGAGGCCGGCACGGCGGCCCCGACCCCGTGCTCGCCGAGGCCACGATCCTCCAGCGGCTGCTGCTGGACCAGGTGGCCGAGGAGATCGACGGCCGCGCCCTGGTGATCGTCCCCGCCGGCCCCCTGCACACGCTGCCCTGGTCGGTGCTCCCCTGCCTGCACGCCAGGCCGGTGAGCGTCGTGCCCAGCGCCGCGGCGTGGCTGGCGGCCCGTGAGCGGGCTCGCCGCGCGCAACCGCTGGTGATCGCCGCCGCGGGCCCCGGGCTGCGGCATGCGGCCACCGAGGTCGAGCGGGTGCTGGCCGCGCACCGGCGCACCGAGCTGGTGCGCGGACGCCTCGCCGACGTCGCCGACGCGCTCGGCAGGGCCGACGTGCTGCACCTGGCCGCGCACGGCACCTTCCACTCCCGCAGCCCGCTGCTGTCGAGCATCGAGCTGGAGGACGGGCCGCTGATGGCCTACGACCTGCTCACCCACGACTGCCCGCCACGCCTGGTCGTGCTGTCGGCGTGCGACTCGGGAATGGCCAGGGTGCCCGCGGAGGGCGCGCCGCTCGGGCTGGCGGGAACGTTCCTGGCCAGGGGCGCCGCCTGCGTGGTGGCGGGGCTCATCCCGGTGCCCGACGACGAGGCGCTGGCGCTGATGACGCTCTTCCACAACCTCATCGCCGCAGGCGAGCCGCCCGCCGCCGCGCTGGCCACGGCCTCCAGCAAGACGAGGGTGCCCGGCTTCGCCTGTTTCGGCGCGGGCGAGCACCCCGTGGTCGTCAGCCGGTCGCGACGGGACGCGAGGGGTCGGTGATCCAGTGCGACCACGAGCCCACGTACAGCGCCGCGTGGACCCCCGCCACCTCCAGCGCCAGCACCTCGTGCGCGGCCGTCACGCCTGACCCGCAGTAGGCGCCCACCCGGACGTCCTCGACCGCGCCGAGCGCGGCGAAGCGGGAGCGCAGCGCGGCCGGATCGAGGAAGCGGCCGTCGGGGCCGACGTTCTCCGTGGTGGGGGCGCTGACGGCGCCCGGCACGTGCCCGGCCACCGGATCGATGGGCTCGACCTCGCCCCTGTACCGCTCACCCGCGCGGGCGTCCAGCAGCACGCCGGTGCTCGCCAGCGCGCCCGCCTCCTGCGCCGACAGCACCGGCATGCCGCCCGGCCTGGCGGTGAAGTCGCCCGTGACCTCCGGGACGTCCTTCGTGACCGGCAGGCCCGCCTCCTGCCACGCGCGGAAGCCGCCGTCGAGGACCCGCACGTCCTCGTGGCCGAAGTAGCGCAGCGCCCACCAGGCCCTCGCCGCGGCGGTGGCGTCGGCGTCGTCGTAGACGACGACGGGGCGCGAGCCGTCCACGCCGAGCCTGCGCATGGAGGCGGTGAACGCCTCCGCCGACGGCAGCGGGTGACGGCCGCCCTCGCCCGCGGGCGAGGCCAGGTCGGCGTTGAGGTCGCAGAAGGCGGCGCCCGGAATGTGGCCCTCGGCGTAGGCCTCACGCTGCGGCGGGCCGCCCAGACGCCAGCGCACGTCGAGCAGGGCGGCCCCTTCGAGCGCGGCGAGCTCGGATGGACCGATCAGAGGGCTGGTCATCGGGTGGACACCTCCAGAAGTGGGACAAGCTGCTCGGCGGCCGTCATCGAACCGTGGTAGCCGACGAAGGCCGCCTCGATCGGGTGGGTCGCAGAGGCGAGGATGACACAGTCGGTGTACGGCACGGCGACGAGGTCGCCGATCCTGCCCATCCATTCCCTGCGCACGTCGGGGCCGAACCACCCCGAATCCACCGCCTCCTGTCTGGACACCACCCACGCCTTGCCTGCCAGCACCTCACGCCATGCCTCGAGGACGGCGGGCGCGGCGCCCTTCTCGGTGTAGACGTGCCTGGCCCTGGCCTCTCCTCCGAACATCGCCACGCCCTCGCTCAGGGCGGGCGTGGCCTGCGCGTCGATCTTCTCCTCGGCGTTGACCATGCCGTGGTCGGCCGTGACGTACAGCGCCGAGCCAGGGGGGAGCGTCTCGGCCAGCCGCGCGGCCATGTCGTCGACCAGCTCGAGCTGGTCGAGCCACTGAGCGCTGCCCCAGCCCACGAGGTGCCCTGTCGCGTCGAGGTCGCCGTGGTAGACGGTCACGTGGGCGCGCGGCCCTGCCAGCATCGCCTTCACCCCCGCCACGCGCTCCTCCACGGTGTCGGCGGGCACGTAGCGCACGCCCCTGTAGACCGCCTCGGTCAGGCCCGTGCCCTCGAAGGCGGCGGGCCCGACGTAGCTGGGCGTGATGCCCGCCCTGGCCGCGCGCTGGTAGACGGTCTCGGCGGGCTGCCACTCGGAGGGGTCCATCGGCGGCATGCCCTTGGGCAGCGTCCAGCGCAGGCAGTTGAACAGGTGCCGCTCCCCCGGCACGGCCAGCGTCATGCCCAGCATGCCGTGCTCACCGGGAGGCAGGCCGGTGCCGAGCGAGCACAGGCTGGTCACGGTGGTCGAGGGGAAGCCCGCGGTGAGCCGCCTCGCGGTGGCCGAGGACAGGAAGGGGGCGCGGTCGGCGTGGGCCCGCAGGAGCTCGGCGCCCAGCCCGTCGACCAGGAAGAGGCAGACCCGGTCGGCGGGTTCGAGATCCAGGAGGTTGTCCGAACCCGCGGACTGAGCGCCCTGGTCACGGCTCGGGACGCCGAGGGCGGCGAGGAGTGAGCTCGGCAGGTCGGCCAGGGAGTTGGCGCCGTAGGCGGGGACCATGGGCTGGGGGGGCTTGCCGTCCATCACGCTCCTGGGGTGTCGAACTCGGATGGGTGAGCGCTCGTGCGGGCCTCCGCTCGAGCCCGGCCGCGCCGGCCTCCGCCTCGGCCGGCGCGCAGGCGGGCGGCACGATCGCCCCCAGGGGCTTCGGCCCGCGCGCGCAGGGCGGGTGGCGCTTCGACCCGCGCGCGAAGGACAGCCCTGGTGGGCGCCGGCGCTGCGGCCCGCGCGCGATGGGGGCGGGGCGGTGGCGTGGGGCGCTGAGGCGGGGGCACGGGGTGGCGGGAGGTCAGGTGGCGGCGCGAGCGGTGGCCTCGGACAGGGCCTTGGCGAAGGCGAGCACGTGCCCCACCGCCTCGGGACCGTCGGCGGCCTCGCTGACCCGCAGCGACAGGTCGTCGGCGGTGATCGCGCCGGTGTAGCCGTGGTCGGCCTCGCAGTTCTCGTCGCCGCAGGTGGCGGGTTCGAGGTCGACGTGGGAGATGGCGCCCCACCCGATGGTGAGCGTCGCCTCGGTGGGCGGCACTCCGGGAACGTAGGAGGCGGGGTCGGGCACGACCCTGGTGACCGCGACCGACTGGACGCGGCTGAGCCGTACGGCCTCGGTGGTGGTGGAGGCGTGGGAGGCCGAGACGCCCTCGGCGGGCGGGTGCTCGTCGGTGTGGCAGACCAGCAGCCGTGAGCCCGTCAGGACCAGCACCGTGACGTGCCTGCGCACCTCCATGGCCGGGTCGAACGTGGCCTCGTGGTGCACCACGTAGGCGGTCACCGCCTCCTTGCCCAGCGCGGATTCGACCGCATCGGTGACGAGGTCGGGATAGTAGCCGCTGCGCTCGATCGCTTCACGCAGGCCCGCGGCTGAGACTCGGGTTTCCCTCATGGCATCCATCCTGCCAGCCCTCGGACACCGCTCACACTCACAGGCACATATCCGGACATTTCCCAATACGTTATGCATATCGCTTTACCGGATACTTTTATAGAGCGCTATGGCGAACAATTGCCTGACATAACATTTCGCCAACTCGTATCCCGTTTTGCGGCATACCCTGCCGAAACGGTGGGCACCCCCGGCCGCCCTGGCCCGAGCCCCGACCGCCTCAGCGCGGCTGTCGGCTCCCCTGCGGGCGCTCGGACGAGCCGACAGCCCCTCTCCCGGCCCTGACACGAGGCAGCGGACGTTTCTCCAAGGGCTCAACCGGGCCTCACCATCCGATGGCCCACACGAAGCGTCAGCCTCCCGTTTCCCTGGCCCCGGCGGGGGCAGGCTCCCGTTCCCCCGAGCCTCGCGCGGGGCGGTGATCTTGACGGTCGGCTCCAGTGGCCTGACACCGAAGGGCTGCCCCCTGCCCGAGAGCCTTACGGGCCGCGTCCTCGCCCGCTCGGCCCGCACCATCCCCGGCCCCCGGCTGGGCGTCGGACCTCCGTCCCCAGGGTCCAGGGCGGGCGATCCTCCGGTTCTCCCTGGCCCAGGCTCGGAGCGGCTCGGGGGCGGGCCTGCCATTCCCAGGTCCAGGCGGGGGCGATCCTCCCGTTCCCGGGCCGGGGCTGGAGCGAGTCTCCCCTCCCAAACCTGGACTGGGGACGAGTTCTCCCGCTCCTCGCGCCCGGACCGGGGGGCGGGCCTCTCGTTGCCCTGGCCAGGGGGCGGGCTTCGTCTCAGGGTCCGACCGAGGCAGCTGGGTCCTCCGTTTCCGGGGCCAGGGCGAGGTGACGCGTTGCCGTCTGGGGGCTCAGGCGAGGCGGCGGGGGCCTCCGTCGCGGCGAGGGCCCTCGGGGCTCCTCAGTACGGCGCGCGCGCCCAGCACGAACACCTCCGACTCCCCCACCAGGACGGGGTCGAGGTCGAGTCTGGCGACCTCCGGCAGGTCGTTGGCCAGACGGCCGACCCTCACCAGGAGCTCCTGCAGCGCGTCGACGGCGACGGGCGGGTAGCCGTACTCGCCGAAGAGCAGCGGCGCGGCCTCCACCGAGCGCACCAGGCCCGCGGCGTCCTCCGCGGTGAGAGGGGCGAGCCGGTAGCCGCGGTCGCGCAGGAGGCGGGCCGTCACATCGCCGAGGCCGAAGGAGACGACGGGGCCGAAGGCGGGATCCTCCAGGACGTTCACGACCGTGGGAACGGCCGGTTGGGGTGCCATCTTCTGGACGGCGAGGACCACGTCCGCGCCGAGCTGTCCTGCGAGGTCGGCGTGGGCCTGACGGACGGCCGCGGGGGAGGTCAGGCCCAGGCGTACGGTGCCGGCCCGCTTGGCGGCCTCGGGGTCGGCGGCCTTCAGCACCACCGGCCAGCCGAGGCGCTCGGCGGCGGCGACGGCGTCGTCGGGGGTTTGGACGATCTCGGCGGGCCAGACGGTGAGGCCGTAGCAGGCGAGCAACTCGGTGGCGTCGATCTCGACAGGACCGGCGTCGGCCTGCGGCGACTCCTCCGGTTGGACTTCGGCCGAGGTGCCTCGGGGTTCGACCGCTGAGCTCTCCTGACCCGTGGATCCCGGGACTTCGGCCGGGGTGCCTCGGGGCTCGACCGCTGAGGTCTCTTGGCCCGGCTTCCCTCGGACTTCGGCCAGGGTTTCTCGGGAGGACGAAGAGGGCGAAGGGGCTTCGGCCGGGGTTGCTTCGGGGGAAGGCGTGGCGGCCGCTGTGGTCGCCTGACCCGGGAGCTCCGAGACTTCGGCTGCGGTCCCTTCGGGGGGTTCGGTTGGGGGGTGGGTCAGGGCTTGGGCGACGAGGGTGCGGGCGGACTCGGTGTCGATGTGGTCGAGCTCGGGCGGCGCCCCCGTCGGCTGCTTGCGCCACAGCGCGTACCGCACGACGTCGGCCAGCGCCCGCACCGCCTCCTCGGGCGCCGCGTACGAGGGCACCGAGCCGCGTTCGGGCAGGGCGGCCGGGTCGGTTCGCAGTTCGGCGGGCATCCCGAGCTGTCCTTCGAACGTGGCGAGCACCGGCTTGCCCGCCTCACGTGAGACCCTCACCAGCTCGGCCGCCACCGAAGCGGAGTCGCCAGGGATCGGGGGCATGTAGATGACGACCGCCGAGTCCACGTCAGGGTCGGCGAGGACGCCCGCGAGAGCCGTACCGAACTCATGGGCCCCGGCCGCCGCGCCGAGGTTGACCGGCGGGCGGGGCTCGAGCCCCGCGCTGACGCACGCGTCGACGGCCAGCAGACCCAGGGCGTCGGAGTTGGTGATCAGGCCGACGCGCGGCCCCGCGGGCAGCGGCTGGCAGGCCAGCAGCTGGCCGACGTCGAACAGCTGGATGAGGTCGTCGACCCTGATGACGCCCGCCTGCTCGAACAGCGAGCTGAGCGCGCTGTCGGGCAGGCGCAGGGCGGAGGCGGAGTGGCCGATGGGCACGCCCTGGGTGGTGCCGCCGCTCTTCACCACGACGATCGGCTTGCGGCGCGAGATGCGCCTGGCCAGGCGGGCGAACTTGCGCGGGTTACCCAGCGACTCCAGGTAGAGCAGGATGACCTCGGTGGCCTCGTCCTCCTCCCAGTACTGCAGGAGGTCGTTGCCCGACACGTCGGCCCTGTTGCCCGCCGAGACGAAGCTGGAGATGCCGATGCCGCGCTGGGCGACGCGCTGCAGCAGCGCGGTGCCGAGGGCGCCCGACTGGCTGAAGAAGCCGACCCTGCCCCTGCCGGGGACGGTCGCCGCGAGCGTGGCGTTCAGCCGTACGGCCGGGTCGGTGTTGGCGATGCCGAGGCAGTTGGGGCCGACCACGCGCAGGCCGTACGCGCGGGCGATGCGGGCGAGCTCGTCCTGGCGCGCCCGCCCCTTGGGCCCCGTCTCGCCGAAGCCCGAGGAGACCACGACCAGGCCGCGCACGCCCTTCTCGGCGCACTCCTTGACCACGTCGATCACGCTGTCAGCCGGTACGGCGAGCACCGCGAGATCGACCTCGCCGTCGATGTCCTTGACGCTCGGGTAGGCCCGCACGCCCGCCACGGCCCGCACCTCGCGGTGGACGGGGTAGACGGGCCCGGTGAAGTCGGCGGCCAGCAGGTTGCGCAGCACGGTCTGGCCGACGCCGCCCGGCTCGCGTGAGGCGCCGATGACGGCGACGGAGCCGGGCGTGAGCAGCCTGGCGATGGAGCGGGCCTCGGCGCGGTGCTCGCGTGAGGCCGTCACCTCGTCCGAGGTCTCGGTCGGGGTGAGGTCGAGCGTCATGCGGACCACGCCGTCGGCGAAGCGGCTCTGGGCGGTGTAGCCGACCTGGCGCAGAACACCCATCATCTTCATGTTCGCGGGCAGCACGTCGGCGATGAAGGTCTCGATGCCGCGCTCGCGGGCGGTGGCGGCCAGGTGCTCCAGCATGACCGAGGCCACGCCCCTGCCCTGGTGGGCGTCCTCGACGAGGAAGGCGACCTCGGCCTCGCCCGGAGCCGTGCGGTCGTAGCGGACGACGGCCACCATCTCGGTGCCGATCGTGGCGATCAGGGCGACCCTGTCGACGTAGTCGACGTTGGTGAAGAAGGCCACTTCGCGGTCCGACAGCTTGGGCCTGGGCCCGAAGTAGCGGAAATAGATGGATTCGGCCGACAGTCGTGAGTAGAACGCCCTGAGCCGGTCGGCGTCGGCAGGCCTGATCGGCCGGACGTGCGCCGTGCCACCGTCGGCCAGGACGACGTCCGCCTCCCAGTGGGCGGGATAGTGAGCCTCCACAGTCCCGAGCGTAGACCCGTGCCTCACATGCGGCGCCCGTTGGGCAACGCTTGTGCATCGACTAGGACCGGGTGTCCGGTGTATGCCCCACGAGCAGGCCCGAAGCTGTTAAGTTTTTCGGCGTCAGGCGCGAAGGATTGCAGCAAGGCGGTGACATCATGACGCGGGTCGTGGTGGTGGGCGATCTCATGACCGATGCGGTCGCGCGCGCCCGCTACGCCCTCGCCAGGGCGAGTGACACCCCGGCGATCGTCACCATGCACGGTGGCGGGTCGGGGGCGAACATCGCCTCCTGGCTGGCGGTCGAGGGCGCCGAGGTCGCCTTCATCGGCCGCCGTGGCGCCGATATCACAGGGCGCAACCGCGACATGGAGCTCATGGGCTACGGCGTCGACGCCAGGCTCGTGATGGATCCCGAGCGGCCGACCGGCACCTGCGTGGTGCTCGTCACGCACAAGGGCGAGCGCACCATGCTCTCCGATCCTGGCGCCAACGCCGCTCTGTCGCCGGAGGACCTGCCGCGCGACCTGTTCAACTCTGGCGGTCACCTGCACCTGTCCGGCTACACGCTGATCAACGAGGGCTCCCGCGAGGCGGGCCTGGCGGCGCTGGAGATGGCGCGCAGGTCCGGCATGTCGATCTCGGTCGACTGCTCGTCCTCGGCGCCGCTCGAGCGCACCGGCGCCGAGCCGTTCCTCGAGTGGACCAACGGCGTCAAGCTGCTGTTCGCCAACTCCGACCAGGCCAAGGTGCTGACCGGCCGCGACGACCCGGAGGCCGCGGCCAAGGTGCTCACGGCCTGGTTCCCGCAGGTCGTCATCAAGATGAACGTCGACGGCGCGCTGTGGTACACCAACGGCCGCCCCGAGCCGGTCAGAGTGGCGGCCGAGCCCGTGGAGCGGGTGGTCGACGGCACCGGCGCGGGTGACGCGTTCTGCGCGGGCTTCCTTCCCGCGTGGCTGGCGGGCAAGCCGCCGACCGAGGCGCTGTCGGCCGGCTGCGGCCTCGCCTCCAAGGCGATCTCGCACCTCGGGGCTCGCCCGCGCCTCTGACGCACTTCATGGTTGATACTCCCCCATGTCGCAGCGAGGGAGTGGGTATCCGGCGTGCGTCCGCTAAGGCCAGGCGACCCTCTCGCGGTGGGCGCCTACCAGCTCTCCGGCTTTCTCGGCGAAGGCGGCCAGGGCAGCGTCCACCTCGGCACGGCTCCCTCGGGCGAGCGGGTCGCGATCAAGGTGCTGCACGCCAGGTTCGCCGACGACCCCTCCGCGGTGCGGCGCTTCGGGCATGAGGCCGAGGTGGCCAGGCGGGTGGCGGAGTTCTGCACGGCCAGGGTGCTGGAGGTCGGCGCCCTCGACGCCCGGCCGTACATCGTCAGTGAGCACGTCGATGGCCCTTCCCTGCAGCAGCGGGTGGCCGAGGCAGGCCCGCTGACGGGCGCCTCCCTGGCTGCCGCTGCTGTGGAGCAGGTCGGCGCTGATCCGCGGTAAGAACGCCACGAACATCCACGTCAGCCCGGTGTTCAACGGCTACGACGTGGTGACGATGGGAGCGGCGTCCTGACGCGCCGGCGACCCGTCAGGACGTCGTGGCCAGCGCCAGGGGAAGGACGGCGGGCGCGCCCGCGTGGCGGATCAGGGCCGCGCCGAGCGTCATCGTCCAGCCCGTGTCGACCCTGTCGTCGATCAGCAGGACCGGGCCGCCGCACTGGGCGATCGCCGCGCCCAGCTCCTTGGGCATCGCGAGCGTCCCCCTGATCGCCTGGACCCGCTTGGCGCTGTTGAACTGCTGGCCGGGCGAGCCCGCCCGGTAGCCGAGCTCGCCGAGATAGGTCAGCCGCCCCACGCTAGCCAGCCGTTCGGCGAAGCCGCGCACGAGCTGCGGCCTGGACGCCGAGGGCACGTTGACGACCGCGACGGGCCGCTCCTTCCAGTCCCATGCGGCCAGCACCTGGATGACGGCCTTGAACATGTCGTCGGGCATCTGCGTGTCGGGGCCGTTGAACAGCTCCCTCAGCCTGTTGCCCCAGCCGATGTCGGTGAGCCTGCCCAGCGCCCTGCCCGGCTCGGCGCCCAGCTCCGGCTTGATGCGCCCGGAGAGGTCCTGCAGCCCGGTGGGCCACTGCCTGCGGGCCTCGACCTCGACGCCGGGCCTGGACAGGGTCTGGCGAGCGCTCTCGACCGCCACCGCCGCGATCTCGGGCGAGCGGTGCTGACCGGTGCAGTTGTCGCAGCGCCCGCACGGGGTCGCGGCGTCGTCGTCGAGCCGCCTGCGGAGGTACTCCTCCCTGCACTCGGTGGTGGTGAGGTAGCCGAGCATGGCCTCCTGCTCGGCTCTGCGCTCCGCGGCGATGCGGGCGTAGCGCTCGGCGTCGTAGGCCCAGTCCTCGCCCGTGGCCGTCCAGCCGCCCTTGACCCTGCGGACGGCGCCGTCGACGTCGAGCACCTTGAGCATCATCTCCAGGCGGCTGCGGCTGAGGTCGACGACCGTCTCGAGCGCCTGGGTGGACATCACCCCGCCTGCCTCCAGCGCGCCGAGGGTGGCGCGCACCACCTGCTCAGGGGGGAAGGCGAGGGAGGTGAAGTAGGCCCAGATGTCGCGGTCCTCGGTGCCGGGCAGCAGGATGACCTCGGCCCTTTCGACGCCACGGCCTGCCCTGCCGACCTGCTGGTAGTAGGCGACGGGCGACTGCGGGGCGCCGACGTGGATGACGAACCCGAGGTCGGGCTTGTCGAAGCCCATGCCGAGGGCGCTGGTGGCGACCAGCGCCTTGATCTTGTTGTTGAGCAGGGCCTCCTCGGCCGCGAGCCGTTCGGCGGGCTCGGTCTGGCCGGAGTAGGCGGCCACCTCGTGGCCCTGCTCGCGCAGGTAGGAGGCGATCTCGTGGGCGGCGGCCACGGTGAGGGTGTAGACGATGCCCGAGCCCGGCAGCTCGTTGAGTGTCTGTGCCAGCCAGGCCAGGCGCTGCTCGGCGGTCGGCAGCCTGACCACCGACAGGTGGAGGCTGTCGCGCTCCAGCGGCCCGCGCAGCACCAGTGTGCCCTCGTCGTCGCCCATGGGCGAGCGCAGCTGCTCGGCCACGTCGCGGGTGACGCGGGCGTTGGCCGTGGCGGTGGTGGCCAGCACGGGGATGCCTGGCGGCAGCTCCTCGAACAGCGTGGCGAGCCTGCGGTAGTCGGGCCTGAAGTCGTGGCCCCAGTCGGAGATGCAGTGGGCCTCGTCGACCACGACCAGGCCCGCGCTCTCGGCGAGCTCGGGCAGGACGTTGTCGCGGAAGTCGGGGTTGTTGAGCCGCTCGGGGCTGACCAGGAGCACGTCGACCAGGCCCTCGGCCACGCGCCCGTAGACCTCCTCCCACTCCTCGGGGTTGGCGGAGTTGATGGTCACGGCGCGGATGCCGGCCCGCTCAGCGGCGGCGATCTGGTTGCGCATCAGCGCCAGCAGCGGGGAGACGATGACCGTGGGGCCCTCGCCGAGCTCCCTGAGCAGCGCGGTGGCGACGAAGTAGACGGCCGACTTGCCCCACCCCGTGCGCTGGACGACCAGGACCCTGCGCCGGTCGACCACCAGGGCCTCGATCGCCGTCCACTGGTCGTCGCGCAGCCGCGCGTGCTCCCCCGCCAGCGCACGGAGGTGGGTCTCGGCTTCTTCCCGCATCATCGCGACTGCTTCAGTCATGTGCTCCTTGTTACCAGGTCTCGCCGACGAATTCGCCCGCGAGCGCCCGAAGGAGGTGTCAGGAGGCGTCCGCGTGCTCGGGGAAGGCGTTGACGGTGACCCTGTGCATGCGGCGGCGTTCGGTGTAGTCGGCGACGGCGTAGTGCTGGGTGGAGCGGTTGTCCCAGAAGGCCAGCGTGCCCGGCCGCCAGTTCAGCCGCACCTGGTACTCGGGCGAGCGGATGTGGTCGATGAGCAGCGGCAGCAGCGCCTCGTTCTCCCTGTCGGACAGGCCGACCAGGCGGGTGGTGGAGGCGCGGTTGACGAACAGCGCCTTGCGGCCCGTCTCGGCGTGGGTGCGGACGACCGGGCGCACCAGCGGCGGCCACTTGGCCTGCACCTCGGCCAGGTCGAAGGGGTGGCCCTTGGAGATGGCCTTCTTCATGGAGGCCGTGATGTCGTGCACGGCCGTCAGCTCGTCGCACAGGCGCCGCAGCGGCGGCGAGAGCGTCTCGTAGGCGAGGTAGGTGTTGGCCCAGAGGGTGTCGCCGCCCACGCTGGGCAGTTGGACGCAGCGCAGCAGAGAGCCCATCGGCGGGGTCGGCTCGAAGGTGTTGTCACTGTGCCACTCGTCACCGCCCTCCCCCTTGGGGTCGGTCTGGTCGAGCACGTGGATGGGGCTGGCGCCGTCCTTCTTGAAGGCGGGGTGGTTGAGCGTGCCGAAGTTGAGCGCGAACTGCAGGTGCTGGTCGTCGTCGATGTGCTGGTCGCGGAAGAAGAGCACGAGGTGCGTGAGCCAGCCCTGCCTGAGGGTGGCGACCTCCTCGGACGACAGCGGTTTGCGCAGGTCGACGCCGGTCACCTCGGCGCCGATGTGCTTGGTCACCGGATGGAACTCGATCATGACGCCTCCAGGGGTCTCCTCTGCACGGAACGTACTTGCCAAGCAATTGCTTGGTCAAGTCGCGGATCAGACCGTGGTCTGATGCGCGCAGGTCGGGAGACCGGGAACCTGGGCGGCATGATCACACACCTCGCGCTGACGCTCGCGCTGCTGAACCCGGCGCCCTCCCCCTCACCCGCCCCCACGGAGAAGATGGAGATCTCGGAGGTGAGCGTGCCCGTCGACTGGGACAGACCCGAAGGGCGCGCGATCACCCTCAAGGTCGGACGGCTGCCCGCCACCGGCAAGGCCGAAGGTTCGGTGCTGATCGCCTACGGCGGCCCGGGCGCGCCCGGCATCCTGCTGACGGAGACCATGCCCCAGATGTGGGCCGAGCTGCGGAAACGGATGAACATCGTCACCTGGGACACCCGCGGCTACGGCAAGCAGGTCCAGGGCACCAGCACCGCCCTGCCGTGCACGTGGACGCGCGTGCCGATCCCCGCCTTCCCCGAGGACGACGCCGACTTCGCCAGGCTCTCCGACCTCAACCGCGGCCTGGCCGAGCCCTGCAGGAGCAGCGACCCCGAGCTGTTCGCCAACATGAGCTCGGCCGACCACGCCAGGGACATGGAGGCGATCAGGAAGGCCATCGGCGAGCCCGAGCTCACCTTCTACGGCGCCTCCTACGCCGGGTTCTACGGCCAGGCCTACGCCAGGCTCTTCCCCGGCAAGGTGCGCGCCATGGTGCTGGACGGCACCTGGAACCACAGCGCCGCCGACTGGAACAGGGAGCTGGAGCTGACCGCCCTGCAGAACGAGCAGGCCATGGGCCGCTACTTCGCCTCCTGCGAGCGCGAGGCCTGCCGTCCCGCCTTCTGGCAGAAGCTGGTCGCCAAGGCCGACCGCAGCCCGATCCCCGCGGGAGCGGGCCTGGCCTACGACGGCCGCGACCTGCAGGGGCTGGCCCAGTCCTTCGTCCGGCAGGGGCCGAAGGGATGGAGCGCGCTGGCCGAGGCGGTCACCAAGGCCGCCCGCGGCGACGCCTCCGGCTTCGTTCCCGCCCGCGGCCTGCGCTTCCCCGACGCGGCCAACGGCGTCACCGAGTGCACGGACTGGCCGCGCTTCGCCGGCAGGAAGGACATGGCGGCGACCGTCGCCCGCCTGAACAGGATCGCGCCGAACGTGGGGACGGCGGGCACGATGGCCACGGCGACGCTGAACTGCGTGGGCTGGCCCGCCGGGGTGACCAACCCGCCCGCGCCGCTGCCGAAGGGCCTGCCGCCGCTGGTCGGCGCGGGTGCGTGGGGCGAGTCCGACGCCGTGGCCAGAGTGCTGGCGCAGGTGCCTGGCAGCGGCCTGGTCAGGCACGAAGGGCCGGGGCACACCCTGTATCCCTCCAACGAGTGCGCCCGCGGGCACCTCAACCGCTACCTGACCGCCCTGGTGGTCCCCGCACCAGGGACGACGTGCTGAAATAGCGCGCGTGGATGTCATCACCTGGTACCTGGAGCAGCGCTCGCCCGACGCCCTGATCCCCGCGAGGGAGCCTCGGCTGCCCGTCGAGGTGGTCAGGGCCGAGGTCCCCTCGCCCGAGTTCGGCCGCTTCCTCTACACCGCGGTCGGCGGCGACTGGCAGTGGACCGACCGGCTCGCCTGGACCTACGACCAGTGGATGACCCACCTGACCAGGCCGGGCGTCGAGACGTGGGTCGCCTGGCACAGGGGAACCCCCGCAGGCTACGTGGAGCTGGACCCGCAGGAGGGGGCGCAGGTGGAGATCGCCTACTTCGGGCTGCTGCCGTACGCGATCGGCGGTGGCGTGGGCGGCCACCTGCTCTCGATCGGCACCGCCCGCGCCTGGGACCTGGTCACCCGCTGGCCCTCCCTGCCCGAGACCCGGCGGGTCTGGCTGCACACCTGCTCGCTCGACGGCCCCGCCGCCCTGGCCAACTACCGGGCGAGGGGCTTCGAGGTCTACGACGAGAAGCTCAACGAGCCCGGCGACGTGGACGAGGGGGCGACTCCGGGACCGTGGCCGGGCGCCAGGCCATGACCGCGAGCCGATCATGACGGGGCCGCAAGCCGTACAAAGGGTCGGCGGTGTCGCGGGCACCCGAGATTCTTCGGCACAATGTTCGACATGGCCCGACGGACGACCACACCCCCTCCTGACGAGGACTTCGAGGAGCGGATCGTCGACATCGACGTTTCCGCCGAGATGCGCACGAGTTTTCTGGAATACGCCTACTCGGTGATCTACCAGCGCGCGCTGCCCGACGCGCGCGACGGGCTCAAGCCCGTCCAGCGCCGCATCCTCTACTCCATGAGCGAGATGGGCCTGCGCCCAGACCGCGGGCACGTGAAGTCCTCGCGCGTCGTGGGCGATGTGATGGGCAAGCTGCACCCCCACGGCGACACCGCCATCTACGACGCTCTGGTGCGCTGCGCCCAGCCGTTCTCGATGCGCATCCCCCTGGTCGACGGCCACGGCAACTTCGGCTCGCCCGACGACCTGCCCGCGGCGATGCGGTACACCGAGGCGAGGCTCGCGCCCGCGGCGATGCTCATGGTGCAGTCGATCGACGAGGACACCGTCGACTTCAAGCCCAACTACGACGGCCAGGAGACCGAGCCCACAGTCCTGCCGTCGGCCTTTCCCAACCTGCTGGTCAACGGCACGACCGGCATCGCGGTCGGCATGGCGACCAACATGGCGCCGCACAACCTCGTCGAGGTCATCGCGGCGGCCCGCCACCTGATCAAGAAGCCCGACGCCACGCTCGACGAGCTGATGAAGTACGTGCCCGGCCCCGACCTGCCGACCGGCGGTTCGATCATCGGGCTGCAGGGCATCCGCGACGCCTACGAGAGCGGGCGCGGCACCTTCAGGATGCGCGCCAAGTGCGCGGTCGAGCAGATCACGCCGCGCCGCAGGGGCATCGTCGTCACCGAGCTGCCCTTCAACGTCGGCCCCGAGCGCGTGATCGCCAAGATCAAGGAGCTGGTCAACGCCAAGAAGCTCCTGGGCATCGCCGACCTGAAGGACCTCACCGACCGGCACAAGGGCCTGCGCCTGGTCATCGAGATCAAGAACGGCTTCATCCCCGAGGCCGTGCTGGAGGAGCTCTACCGGCTCACGCCGATGGAGGAGACCTTCGGCATCAACAACGTCGCGCTGGTCGACGGCGAGCCCCGCACGCTCGGCCTGCGCGAGCTGCTGTCGGTCTACGTCGACCACCGCATCGAGGTCGTGCGGCGCAGGTCCGAGTACCGAAGGCGCAAGCGCGAGGAGCGCCTGCACCTTGTCGACGGCCTCATCGTCGCGCTGCTCAACATCGACGAGGTCATCCAGGTCATCCGCTCCAGCGACGACTCCGCGCAGGCGCGCACCCGCCTGATGGAGGTCTTCGAGCTGTCGGAGATCCAGGCCGCCTACATCCTCGACACGCCGCTTCGCCGTCTGACCCGCTTCGACAAGCTCGAGCTCGACCGCGAGAAGGAGACCCTCTCCAGGGAGATCGCCGAGCTGACCGAGATCCTCTCCTCCGACACCCGCCTGCGTCAGGTGGTCTCGGGCGAGCTGGCCGACGTCGCCAAGCAGTACGGCACGCCGCGCCGTACGGTGCTGCTGGAGGCCTCGGGCGTCACGCGCAGCGCCGCGGTGACGCTCGAGGTGCCCGACGACCCCTGCCTGGTGCTGCTGTCGTCCACGGGGCTGCTGGCCCGCACGACCGACGACTCGCCGCTGGCCGGAGGGGCCGAGCGCGCCGCGCACGACGTGCTGATATCGGCGGTGCGCAGCTCGGTCAGGGGCGATGTGGGCGTGGTGACCTCGCAGGGCCGCATGATCCGCGTCAACGTGGTCGACCTTCCGACGCTGCCGCCCTCTGCCAACCCGCCGTCGCTGTCGGGCGGCCATCCGATCGCCGAGTACGTCTCGCTGGAGCCTGGCGAGGTCGTGGTGGGCCTGGGCTCGTGCGACCCCTCGGGCCCAGGTCTGGCGCTCGGCACCGCCCAGGGCGTGGTGAAGCGGGTGGTGCCCGACTACCCGGCCAACAGGGACGACTTCGAGGTCATCGGGCTGAAGGAGGGCGACACCGTGGTGGGAGCGGTCGAGCTGGAGTCCGAGGAGCACGACCTGGTCTTCATCACCGCCGACGCGCAGTTGCTGCGCTTCCCCGCCTCCGCGGTACGCCCGCAGGGACGGCCCGCCGGCGGCATGGCGGGCATCAGGCTCGACGACGGCGGGCGTGTCATCTGGTTCGGCGCGGTGGACCCCTCGCGTCCCTCGCAGGTCGTGACCATCGCCGGCTCGTCCACCGCGCTGCCGGGCACCCAGGTGGGCGGCGGCAAGGTCTCCGACTACGCCGAGTTCCCCCCCAAGGGCAGGGCCACCGGCGGGGTGCGCGCGCAGCGCTTCCTCAAGGGCGAGGACGTGCTGCTGCTGGCGTGGGCGGGGCCAGGGCCTGCCAAGGCGGTCTCCGCGGTCGGCAAGCCGGTGCCGCTGCCCGACGAGGTCAGCAGGCGTGACGGGTCGGGGCTGCGTCTGACGCACACGATCGCCGCGGTGGGCGGGTCGCTGCGGGCCGGCTCCGAGGAGGCGCCCGCCGAGGGATCGCCCGCCGAGGGGTCACCCGCCGCTGAGGCGCCCCAGCCCTCCTGACGCGCCGGGGCCCCGCGTGCTCGCGGGGCCCTGCGGGGGCTCACACCCGGAACAGGTCCGTAGGCTCGCCCGTTTCGCTGCGTCTGCCGCCGAGGCTGACGGCGGCTCGGACGGCCGAGCCCAGGAAGGCGTTGCGGCCCTTGACCAGGTGGCCGTCCAGGTTCCCTTCGACCAGCCTGATCAGGGCGGCGCCGCCCCTGCAGGTGACCACCTCGAGCGTCGCGCCTCCGAGCTCCACCTCGATCGGCTCGTCGTTGTCGCTGTGGGCCAGGACCGTCACGTAGCCGACCTCCTTCGACGGGTGGACCCGCAGGTAGGCGTCGGCTCTCCCGCGCGCCACCCTGACCGAGGGCTCGGGGAGCGGCTCCTGCGCGCGGCCCTCGACGACCAGCCTGCCGCCGCCCGCGACGTATCCCGACAGCAACTCCTGGACCCGCTCCTCCATGGCGGGGCCCGCGGGCACGGTGAGCGTCGCGTGCGCGGCCAGCCGCTCGGCCGTGACCTGCTGCAGGTCGAGCAGCGCGTAGTCCAGGCCGGCCGCGCGCATCCTGTCGTGGTAGGAGCGCAGCGCGGCACCGCACGCGCCGGTCCCCGCGTACGGCGGGTACAGTCCGAAGGCGCCGCCCGTCACAGGCGCGCACTCCAGGAACTCCGCCCCGTGCCTGGCGAAGAAGGCGGACAGCGCCTTCACCACCGGCGCCTTCTCCGTGGCCGTCCCGTCGGCGGCGATGGGCGCGCAGTCCGGGTACGGCGGAGCGTGCGCGGCGTCGAGCGCGTCGGACCACGACGAGGTCGAGACCCCTGTGTAGACGTTGAACCCGGTGGCTCCCGCGGCCATCGCGAGCAGCGTCTGGTGGAAGCTGGTCGTGGCGTCGGCGTAGGCGCGGTCGTAGAGCTCGGAGAAGCCCCAGTTCTCCTCCAGGTTCGGGCCGGGCGCGAGTTTGGCGGCGATCACGTAGCGGGCGTGCGCGTCGGGGTCGGCGGAGACGACGCCCATCCAGTTGGTGAACCCGTAGTGGATGCCGTCCCAGGTGGCGGGGCGCACCCTGGCCAGCCAGTCGTCCAGGTGGGCGACGGTCGGCGGGTTGAGGTTGACGATCACGGGCACCCGGCAGCCGACCGCCTCGCTCCAGCGCCGGTACACCTCGGCCAGGTACTCCGCGTGGAAGCGTCCCCAGTCGGCGCCTTCGGGCGCTACCTCGTCCAGGGTGGTGAACGCGGTGCCGTGCGAGCGGTTGTAGGTCTCGGGCGTGCCGTACCACTCGCGCAGTCTGGCTCTGAAGAAGGCCAGGCCCGAGGGGCTGTAGTCGTAGGAGGTCAGGGGCAGCGCGCCGTTGGTGTACAGACCCTCGTTGGCGATCTGCATCATGATCACCGGGCCGTCGGGGTGGGTGGCGGCGTCGAGCACCTCCTTGCCGACCGCGCCCAGCCACTGCGCGGCCCGGTCGGAGAAGGCGGCTCCCAGCGGCGCGGGCAGCGGCCGCCCTCCCCAGCACAACGGCTCGCCCGCCGAGTCGAGGACGGGCTCGAAGGAGGAGACCCAGTCGGGCAGCCCGCCGTAGTTGGTCTCGGCGTGGATGAAGGGTCCAGGCTTGGCGATCACCTTGAGCCCCAGCTCATGGCACAGGGCGAGAAAGCGGATCACGTCGGTGAAGTCGGGCGGCACGTCGGGGTCAGGCTGGTGGTGCCGCCAGGGAAGATAGCTGGTGATCACCTCGATGCCCAGGTGGTCGCGGAGAGCGCGAAGGCGGTCGGCCCAGACCTCCGGCCGGTCGCGGTAGTAGGGATAGTCAGCGGTGACGAGCACTCGGGGCACGCCGTCGACGGCGGTGACGCCGTCTCGAACCTCAATCGTCATGCCGCTACTTATTTCACATCTCGTAAATACTGACCACACCCTCCGCTGACTTAATTCGTGACGTGATCTAAGATGACCGCAGTGATCGGGAAGGATGACGGCCATGATGTCGGGACCAGAGCGCAGGACCGTCAGAGACCTGAGGCGCGGCAACCGCGCGATCTTGCTGCGCGCGCTCTACTTCGGCGGGCCCGCCTCCCGGCAGGAGCTCACGGGCGCGACCGGCCTGAGCGCGGCCACCGTCAGCAACGTGACGGCCGGCCTGCTGGCCGAGGGCGCGATCGTCGAGGCCGGCCTGGTCGAGTCCGACGGCGGCAGGCCAAGGGTGCTGCTGCGCGTCAACCCCGAGCACGGTCACGCGATCGGTGTGGACGTCGGCGAGACCCACGTGCGCGTGGAGCTGTTCGACCTGGCGATGACCGAGCGGGCCAAGGCCGACTACGCGCTGCGACCCGCCAGGCACGAGGCCGGGCTCGTGGCCAGGCACATCCTCGCCGGCATCGACGTCGTGCTGGCGGAGGCGGGGGTCGGCCGCGAGCGGATGCTCGGCGTCGGCATCGGCGTGCCCGGCATCGTCGAGCACGGCCCCGCCGCCGTCATCCACGCCCAGACCTTCGGCTGGGAGTCGGTCCCGCTGGGAACGCTCCTGCGCGCCGGCACCTCGCTTCCGCTGTTCGTCGACAACGGGGCGAAGACCATGGGCCAGGCCGAGCTGTGGTTCGGCGCGGGCAGGGGGGCCAGGCACGCGATCGTGGCCCTGGTCGGCTCGGGCGTCGGCGCCAACATCGTCACCGACGGCGTCACCTACAGGGGCGTCACGGGAAGCGCCGGCGAATGGGGCCACACCACTGTCGTGGTGAACGGGCGCAGGTGCAGGTGCGGGGCGCTCGGCTGCCTGGAGGCCTACGTCGGCGCCGAGGGCGTCCTCGGCCGCTACGCGGAGGCGGGCGGGGTGATCACCACCGACGACGAGCAGGTGGCGCTTGCCGCGCTGCTCGAGGACGGCTCGGCCGCGGCCCGCCAGGTGGTCGAGGAGACCGTCGCCTACCTGGGCGCGGGGCTGGGCAACCTGGTCAACCTGTTCAACCCCGAGCGCATCGTGGTCGGCGGCTGGGCGGGGCTGCTGCTGGGGCGCAGGCACCTGCCGGCGCTGCGCGAGGCGGCCGGACGGCACGCGCTGGCCCAGCCGTACCGGCAGACGACGATCGAGCTCGGCGAGCTGGGGCCCGACGCGGTGGCGCTCGGCGCGGCCACGCTGGTGATCGAGAGCTTCCTGCAGTGATCACACCACTGTTACAGCAGCGTTACCACTTTTTTTACGCCTTATATTGATGTGAAATCTAAGCCGCCGTATGGTCTGGGCAACTTTCGCCCCGACTTCGGAGGTGCTGCGCGATGCGCGGACTGATCGCTCCAGCCGTCACCGCCTTACTTCTCACCAGCCTGGCCGCCTGTGGCGGACAGAGCGGACCGACGGCGAGCAAGGGCCCCGCCGAGAAGACCAAGATCGTGATCGCGACGTTCAACGACTTCGGCTACCAGAGCCTCTACCAGGAGTACGAGCGTCTGCACCCCGACATCGACGTGGTGGAACGCGTGGCCGCGGCCGAGGAGCACCACCGCAGGATCGCCACCAGCCTGGCCACCGGCAAGGGCGCCGCCGACATCGAGGCGATCGAGGAGGGCTGGATCGGCCAGTTCAAGGCCCAGCCCGACAAGTTCGCCAACCTGCTCGACCTCGGCGCCGGCCAGATCAAGGACCGGTGGCCCGCCTGGAAGTGGCAGACCTCGATCTCCAAGGACGGCAAGCAGCTCGGGCTCGGCACCGACGTCGGCGGCCTGGCCATGTGCTACCGCACCGACCTGTTCGAGAAGGCCGGCCTGCCCACCGACCGCGAGGAGGTCTCGGCGCTCTGGTCCACCTGGGACGGCTACATCGAGACCGGCAAGAAGTTCGCCGCGGCCAAGCTGCCGAAGACGGCCTTCTTCGACGGCCCCGTCGTGATGTACCGCGCCGTGCTCGGACAGGCCGACGTCGGGCTCTACAACACCGACGACACCGTGGTCGTGGAGACCAACCCGGCCGTGCGCGCCGCCTTCGACAAGACCATCCAGGCCATCGACGCCGGGCTGTCCGCCAAGATCACCGCCTGGTCCGCCGACTGGAACGCCGGCTTCCAGCGCGGGTCGTTCGCCACCATCGCCTGCCCGTCGTGGATGATGGCCTACATCCAGGAGCAGGCCAAAAACGCCGCGGGCAAGTGGGACATCGCCAAGATCCCCGGCGGCACCGGCAACTGGGGCGGCTCATTCCTGACCGTGCCCAAGCAGGGCAAGAACCAGCAGAAGGCCTTCGAGCTGGCGAGCTGGCTGACCGCGCCCGAGCAGCAGGCCAAGGTCTTCAGGTCCAAGGGCAACTTCCCCTCCACCACCAAGCTCTACACCGACCCGGTGATCACGGAGTTCAAGAACCCGTTCTTCAACGACGCCCCCGTCGGCAAGATCTTCTCCGAGTCGGTGGCGACGATGAAGGCGCAGTACCTGGGGCCCAAGGCAGGCGACATCAACACGGCGATCAACAACGCGCTGGGGCGGGTGGAGCAGGGCAAGCAGTCGCCCACCGACGCCTGGAACCAGGCGCTGGTCGAGATCAAGAAGATCCTTTAGCGCGCCCGACCCCGCCGGGACCAGGACCCGTCGAGACACGCGGCCGACGGGTCCATGGCCGCTCGACCGGAGCACGTCCCTCGGAGGGACGTCGCGTTCCGAGAGGAGATCTCGTGATCCGTTCGTGGTTGTACCGCGCGGACGTGAAGGCGTCGCCCTATGCCTACGTCCTGCCCTTCTTCCTGCTCTTCGCCGCGCTCGGCGCCTTCCCCATCCTCTACACCGGCTGGGTGTCGCTGCACGACTGGAGCCTGCTGGAGGACCAGCACACCTTCCTCGGCCTCGGCAACTACGCCGAGCTCCTCGGCGACTCCTACTTCTGGAACGCCCTGTTCAACACCGTCTCCATCCTGATCCTGTCCACCGTCCCCCAGCTGCTGCTGGCCCTCCTGCTCGCCCACGTGCTGAACGGCAGGCTGCGCGGCCAGACGTTCTGGCGGGTGAGCATGCTGCTGCCCAACATCACCAGCGTCGTGGCCGTCGCGATCATCTTCGGCCAGCTCTTCGGCCGCGACTACGGCGTCGTCAACTGGCTCCTCGGCCTGTTCGGCGTGGGCCAGATCGACTGGGCCGCGGGCACCGCGACCTCGCACATCGCGATCTCGACCATGGTCATCTGGAGGTGGACGGGCTACAACGCGCTGATCTACCTGGCCGCGATGCAGGCCGTGCCGCAGTCGCTGCACGAGGCGGCGATCATCGACGGGGCCACCTCGCTGCAGCGCCTCAGGAAGATCACCATCCCGGCGATCAGGCCGACGATCATCTTCACCGTCATCGTCTCGACCATCGGCGGCATGCAGATGCTGGCCGAGCCCCTGCTGTTCGGCGGCGGCCAGCCGACGGGCGGCAACGACCACCAGTTCCAGACGCTGACCCTCTACCTGTTCGAGGCCGGGTTCGGCAGGTTCGACTTCGGTTACGCCTCCGCGACCGCGTGGCTGATGTTCGTCGTGATCGTCATAGCGGCCGGGATCAACTACCTGTTCGTCCGCAGAATCCGGAGCAGTTGATGGCGACCCTCACCCAGACCCTCGTCCAGGTCAGGCGCAAGGGGCTGCCGAGGCCCGGCCGCCTGACCTACCTCACCCTGACCGCCATCGCCTTCTTCTCCGCCTTCCCCCTCTACTACAGCGCCGTCGTCGGCTCGCTGGACAACTCGGCGCTCGGCCAGGTGCCGCCGCCCTTCCTGCCCGGTGGCAACCTGATCGGCAACATCCAGCGGGTGTTCACCACCGTCCCGTTCGCCACCGCGCTGATCAACTCGGCGATCGTGGCCACCTCGATCACCGTGAGCGTCATGCTGCTGTCGACGCTGGCCGGGTTCGCCTTCGCCAAGCTGCGCTTCCGCGGCAGGAACGGCCTCTACCTGGCAGTCGTGGCGACCATGATGGTGCCCACGCAGCTGGGCATCATCCCGCTGTACATGCTCATGGCCGACATCGGCTGGATCGACACCCTGTACGCGGTCATCGCGCCGAACCTGGTCAGCGCGTTCGGCGTGTTCTTCATGACGCAGTATCTGTCGGCCGCCCTCCCGACGGAGCTGCTCGAGGCCGGCAGGGTGGACGGGTGCACGACGTTCGGCCTGTTCTGGCGGGTCGTGCTGCCGCTGGCCAGGCCGGCCGCCGCCGTGCTCGGCATGCTGACCTTCATGAACGCCTGGAACGACTTCTTCTGGCCGCTGGTCGTCCTGACCCCGGAGAACCCCACGGTCCAGGTGGGCCTTTCGGCCATCTCCAGCGGCTACTCCGTCGACTACTCCTTCACGCTGGCGGCCACGACCGTCGCCACGATCCCGCTGCTCGTCGTGGCGATGCTGTTCGGCAAGCAGATCATCCAAGGAATCATGCAGGGAGCCCTCAAGGGATGACCACTGACCCGAGCTTTCCCGACGGCTTCAGGTGGGGCAGCGCCACGGCGGCCTACCAGATCGAGGGCGCGTCCACAAGCGCCGTACCCCAAGGAGAGCGCGCTCTGGCTGCGCGACGCGATCAGAAAGAACGCCTTGACGTGAATGCACCGCACGCCTTGAATGCGGGATGGTGCGCTCAAGAGAGCGCTCTCTTTATCCAGGAGGCGCAGTGACCCCCCGACGCATCGGCGCCCTCAGCGCGATCACCCTGCTCTTATCGGCCTGCCTGGCCACCGCCGCGCAGGCGGCCGCCCCGCTGACCGTCACCGACTTCGAGAGCGACACGCTGCCGCCCGGCGTCGTGGCCTGGGGCAACGACGGCGCTTCCACCCCCACGCTCAGCATCGAGACCGACACCAGCCGCGTGCTCAAGACCGTCTACAACGTCAGCCAGTGGGGCGGCTGGTCGCACGACCTGCCCGCCGGCCAGGACTGGACACCGTACGAGGGCTTCGCCTTCTCCGTGAAGGGCACGGGCTCGGGCCAGAAGATCTTCTTTGAGATCAAGGACGGCGGCGGCGGGCCGGGCAGCTCGGAGCTGTTCGAGTCGTCGTTCACCGACACCGAGGCGGGCTGGCGCCGCGTCGAGGTGAAGTTCGCCGACTTCGTCAGGCGCGGCGACTACCAGCCCGGTGGCGCGCCCACCGACGGGCAGCTCGACCTGGAGACGATGTGGGGCTACTCGATGCGCCTGCCGTCCGCCTCCTCGGGCACGCTGCTGTGGGACGACGTCCAGGTGTACGGCACCGCGCCGCCCCGCCCCGTGCGCCTGACCACCACCGCGCCCGTCTACCCGGTCAAGGAGAAGGGCTCGGCGCAGGTCGGCGTGGCCGTCTCCGCCGTCCCGCCCGCCGACCTGACCGTCCACTACAAGACCGGTTCCGGTACGGCGACCGCAGGCTCGGACTACACCCCCGCCGAGGGCACGCTGACCTTCCCCGCGGGCACGCCGGCGGGAACGGTGAAGACGTTCACGGTCACCACCAAGGGCGACTCCGACGCCGAGGTCGCCGAGACCATCCCGATCGTGCTGTCGGGTGAGGGCGTCACGCCGCCCGCCGACGACGCCGTCGTGGTGATCGACGCGCACGGGCTGCCGTACCTCGACGCCCGCAAACCGGTGAAGCAGCGGGTGGCCGACCTGATGGCGCGCATGACCCCGGCGGAGAAGATCGGCCAGATGACGCAGGCCGAGCGGGGCGCGCTGGCCAAGCAGGACGACATCGCGACCTACCTGCTCGGCTCCCTGCTGTCGGGCGGGGGCTCGGCGCCGGCCACCAACACGCCCAAGGGCTGGGCGGACATGGTCGACGGCTACCAGCTGCGCGCCCAGCAGACCAGGCTGCAGATCCCGCTGATCTACGGCGTCGACGCCGTCCACGGCCACAACAACGTGATCGGCGCGACGATCTTCCCGCACAACGTCGGCCTGGGCGCCACCCGCGACCCCGCGCTCGTGGAGCGGACCGGCAAGATCACCGCCAGGGAGGTCAAGGCCACCGGCATCCCGTGGAACTTCGCGCCGTGCCTGTGCGTGTCGCGCGACGACCGCTGGGGCAGGGCCTACGAGTCCTTCAGCGAGGACCCCGCACTCGTCTCGCGGATGGCCTCGATCGTGGACGGGCTGCAGAAGAACGGCGTGCTGGCCACGGCCAAGCACTACGTGGCCGACGGCGGCACCGCCTTCGGCTCCTCGACCACCGGTGACTACACCATCGACCAGGGCGTCTTCACCGGCAGCAGGGCCGAACTGGAGGCCATCCACCTCGCGCCGTTCGTCGAGGCGGTCAGGCGCGGCGTCGGCACCGTCATGCCGTCCTTCTCCAGCGTCGGCGACACCAAGATGCACGCCCACAAGGAGCTGATCACCGACGTCCTCAAGGGCAGACTCGGCTTCAAGGGCTTCGTGATCAGCGACTGGCAGGCCATCGACCAGATCCCCGGCGACTACCCGAGCGACGTCCGCACGTCGATCAACGCGGGACTCGACATGATCATGGTCCCGTACGCCTACGTGAGCTTCGTCGACACCCTGACCGCAGAGGTCGCCGCCGGGCGGGTCGCGCAGTCCAGGATCGACGACGCGGTCTCGCGCATCCTCACCCAGAAGTTCGAGCTCGGCCTCTTCGAGCACCCCTACGCCGACCGGTCGGGCCTGCCCGACGTCGGCTCGGCCGAGCACCGGCAGGTGGCCCGCGCGGCGGCCGCCAAGTCGCAGGTGCTGCTGAAGAACGACGGCGGGCTGCTGCCGCTGCCCTCCTCCGCCAAGGTGTACGTCGCCGGCTCCAACGCCGACGACCTCGGCAACCAGGCCGGCGGCTGGACGATCAGCTGGCAGGGCTCCTCGGGACCGATCACCGAGGGCACGACCATCCTGCAGGGCATCAGGGGGCGCGCCGCCTCCGTCACCCACTCGGCCGACGCGTCGGCCCCGCCGGCCGGTCATGACGTCGGCGTGGTGGTCGTGGGCGAGACGCCGTACGCCGAGGGCTTCGGCGACGTCGGCCGCCAGGGTCGCACGCTCGACCTGTCGGCCGCCGACCGCGCGGCCGTGGACAAGGTGTGCGGGGCGCTCAGGTGCGTCGTCCTCGTCGTGTCGGGACGGCCGCTCTCGCTGGGTGACCTCTCGGGCGTCGAGGCGGTGGTCGCGTCATGGCTGCCGGGCACCGAGGGCGCGGGCGTGAGCGACCCGCTGTTCGGGGCCGTGCCGTACACCGGCAGGCTGCCCTTCTCCTGGTTCCGTACGGCCGGGCAGCTGCCGCTCAACGTGGGCGACGCCGCCTACGACCCGCTCTTCCCCTACGGCTGGGGCCTGCGCACCGACCTTGCGAAGCCGCGCCTCAAGGCGGTGCGCGACCAGCTGGCCAAGGGCGACGGGACGTCCAGGGCGGCCGCGGCGGCGTTGAGCGTCGCTCTGGCCTCGCGCAACTGGACGGCGGACGGGTCGGTGCGGGACGCCAGAGTGGTGCTGACCTCGCTGGGCGTGGCGGCTGCGCTGCTGGAGCGCTCGCGTAGCGACACGTTCGCGCAGGACGACGCGGTGGTGTCGGTGGCGAGGGACGTCGCGCAGGCGGCCGGGCGCAGGGCCGACCTGCAGGCGGCGGCGGATCACGAGCTGGCGGCAGGAAACCTCAGGAAGGCCGTGGACCTCCTGACCCAGGCGACCCGCTGACCGGCCAGAAGGGGCGGGCCGCGCGCTGCGCGCCCGCCCCGTTTGGCTACGGTGCCGAAGATCGTCTAGCGTGGATCTTTCCGTCCGCACCCCCCGAGCGGAGAGGACCTCCGTGCCAGGCTCGAGCGCCACACCCTGGACGGCCGCCTACACCCTCCTGGTGGCCGACAACGTCCGGCATCACCGAACCCGTCAGGGCCTCAGCGTGCAGAAACTCGCCGACCGCTGCACGGCCATGGGCCTGCCCATGGAGCGCTCGAACCTGGCCAAGCTGGAGAGCGGCCACCGAGCGTCGGTCACCGTCCCCGAACTGCTCGTGCTCGCCCACGCGCTCAACACGCCGCCGCTGCTGCTGCTCGCGCCACTGGGCCGCGCCGACAGCGTGGAGATCCTGCCCGGAGTCGAGGCCGCGCCGCAGGAGGCGGTCTTCTGGCTGGACGGCACCGCGCCCCTCGTCCACGGCGACGACGAGGGCGCCGACGCTCGCGCCGAGCTCCAGTCGCTGCGCGACCACCAGCGGCTCGTGGACGAGTGGTCGGCTCACACCCGCGCGGCCAGGGCGGCCCGTGCCCGCGCCGAGGACGAGAAGGATCCGCACAGGGCCGCGTGGGCCGAGGCGGCACGGGCGCAGGCCGAGCAGGCGGGCCACGCCGCCGACAAGATCGGCCACCTGCGCGAGAGCATCAGGCTACGAGGGCTGCCCCTTCCTGACGTCCCGCCCGGCCTCACCCACCTCGACGGCCATCCCTTCTCGTCGTGAAGGGGAACCCCGTCGAACACGGCCTAACCACCGTCGCGACCTCGCGACCTGACCACCGTCGCGACCTCGCGACCTGACCACCGTCGCGACCTCGCGACCTGACCACCGTCGCGACCTCGCGACCCTGACCACCGTGACGGCCTCGCCCTGGCCGGGTCGCGGTCCCGCGGCCCGGTCGGAGGTCGCGGGCGGCAGGGGGCGGTCAGCCGTCGTCGGCGAGGCACAGGCAGAACGGGTGCCCCTCAGGATCGAGGAAGACGCGGAAATCGCCCTCCTCGCTCGGCTGGAACTCGTGCTTGGTGGCGCCGATGGCCAGCACCTGCGCCTCCGCCTTCTCGAGATCGTCGACGGTGACGTCGAGGTGGAACTGCTGCGGCATCTCGGCGCCGGGCCAGGCCGGCGGGCGGTAGTCGTCGACCTTCTGGAAGGCCAGGCGGGGGAAACGGCCGCCGTCGCTGACCACCACCCAGTCGTCCTCGTCTCCCGTGACCTCCCAGCCGACCAGTTCGGCGTAGAAGCGGCCCAACCGCTGTGGGTCGGCGCAGTCAAGGACGGTCGAGCGCATCCGCGCGATTCCCGACATCGAGCTCTCCTCTCCTCCGTGCTCGCTGTTGATACACGGGCCTACCGACATTCCCAGGAAGGGCGGCCCTATCCCAGGACCGCGCGGCGTCCTGCGGTGATCGCGATCGCGGAGGACACCCATGGTGAAGCCCGGAGCTGGGGGCACGGCACGACGAGATGAGACGGCGTGGGCGTACAGGAGGGGTTACCACGCCGTCTCACGCGGCGGCGGCCAGAACCCCCAGCTCCGGTGTCAGGCGGACGCGGTGACGGCGGGGAGAGCGAGCAGGAGCTCATGCGGCTCACTGCCCGACCAGTCGCGGATGAAGCGAGCCCCCTCCTCACCAGGAGCGAACTCGTCGAACCCGAGAGGCCCGAAACACCCGGCCTTCTCCAGCATCTCGATGAGCGGGTCGTCCTCGGGGAGGCTCTCGGCGTAGGCGGCCGCGTCGAGCAGCGCCAGGGCGCAGCGGGCGTTGTGCCCGTCGTCGGCCGCCTCGACCCGGTCCAGGCGGCGACGCCCCTGCGCGCGCAGGTACGCGGCGAGCGATTCGGTCCTACTCACGTTCATCCTCTGAGGTCACACACGTTGGGCAACGTCATCATCACGCAAGGTGAGCAGTGATCGTGGCTTCTTCCACAACTTGCCGCCAATCAGCCCCCGGAAACCATTACGAAACGGGCATGCGGAATCATCAAGGCATGACTGCGTTCGACGACCTCCTCGCCGCCAACGAGACGTATGCCCGGACGTTCGCCTACTCGGGCCTCACGGGTAGAGCAGCGCGCGGCCTTGCCGTCGTGACCTGCATGGACTCCCGCATCGACCCCCTCGGCCTGCTGGGCCTGCGGGCCGGTGACGCCAAGATCCTGCGCAACGCGGGAGCCAGGGTCACCGACGACGTCCTGCGTACCCTCGTCCTGGCGGTGTACCTGCTCGGAGTCCAGCGGGTGCTGGTGATGCCGCACACCGACTGCGGGATGGCGAAGGTCTCCGACGCCGACGTGCACGCCCTCACCCAGAAGAACGGTGTGGACACCCGCAGCCTGGAGTTCCACACCGTGCCCGATCAGGACGCCGCCCTCCGCCACGACCTGACCCGCATCAGGACCAGCCCCTTCCTTCCCGCCGAACTGCCACTGGCGGGGGCGATCTACGACGTCCACACGGGCAAGCTGATGCCGGTCGAAATGCCCTAGCGCCTTTCGCCGCGCTCGGTGTTGAGCGCGGAGTGACGGCGACTGTAGAGGAAGTAGATGATCAGGCCGATCAGGAACCAGACGGCGAACCGCAGCCACGTCGAGGGCGCCAGGAACGTGATCAGCCAGATCGAGAAGATCACACCGATGGCCGGCACGACCGGCATGCCGGGCACGCGGAAGGTGCGGGGCAGGTCCGGCTGCCGGTAGCGCAGGACGATCACCGCGACACACACCACCACGAACGCCAGCAGGATCCCGATGTTGGTCAGCTCCGCGGCCTCCCTGATCGGGAGGAAGCCCGCGATGACCGCGGAGGCGACGCCGACGATCCAGGTCACCCTGGTCGGCACCCTGCGTACGGGATCCAGCTTGGCGAACCATTGCGGCAGCAGGCCGTCCCTGCTCATGGAGAACCACACCCGGGTGACGCCGAGCATGAAGGTGAACATGACGGTCAGAATGCCGATGATGGCGCCGACCGCGATGATCCCCGCCAGCCCTGACAGGCCCACCGAGGCGAACGCCGTGGAGAAGCCGCTCTCGGGGTCGATCTCCGTGTATTTCTGCATGCCGGTGAGCACCAGGCAGGCCAGCACGTACAGCACCATGGAGATGACCAGCGAGTAGATGATCGCTCTGGGCATGTGCTTCTGGGCGTCCCTCGACTCCTCCGCCGCCGTGCTCATCGCGTCGTAGCCGAAGACGGCGAAGAACACGGTGGCCGCGCCGGTGATCGCCCCCGCGACCCCGAAGGGGAAGAACGGCGTGTAGTTGGCGGTGTTGATGTGGAAGTAGCCGACCACGATCACGAGCAGCACCACGGCCACCTTGATGATGACCACGATCGTCTCGAACCTGGCCGCCGTCTTGATGCCGAGCGTGAGCAGGAACGCGATCAGCAGGCACAGCACCACCGCGAACAGGTCGACGACGCGCCCCTCACCGGTGCCCGGCGCGCCGAGCATCCAGGCGGGCAGATCGATGCCGAGCTGACCGACCAGGAAGCCGAAGTAGCCCGAGATGCCGATCGCGACGACCGCGACGATGGCGGTGTACTCCAGCAGCAGGTCCCAGCCGATGAACCAGCCGACGATCTCCCCGAGTACGGCGTAGCTGTAGGTGTAGGCCGACCCCGCCTTCGGGATCATGCCCGCGAACTCGGCGTACGAGAAGGCCGCCGCGGCGCTGGCGATGCCGGCGATCAGAAAGGAGATGAGGACCGCGGGCCCGGCCGTCTGGTTGGCGACCGCTCCGGCCAGCGCGAAGATCCCGGCTCCGATGATGCCGCCGATGCCGATGGCGGTGAGCTGCCAGAGGCCCAGCGTACGAGAGAGCTCACCCTCGTGTTCCGTGGCGATCTGGCTGACCGGTTTGCGGCGAAGAATCCCCGATCCACCGCCAAATGAGTCCTGCGTTGACATCATGGCGACCGCCTCCCCCCTTTCACGGTAGCCACAGGCATGGCACGAGGAGAAGGGGCAGGTCAACGGGGCGATCGGCGCGAAACCGGCTTGGATGGCGTCTCAAGGATCGTGTGAAGTCCCGGCGACACGGGCGGCACCGGGCCCGCGCCTCGGTCCGCCACCCTGGGTACGGGATCTGGGACATTACGAAGGCTTAGCCGTCCGGTGGCCCCCGCCCTACCCGCCCACGCGGCCCCACCTCCCGGCTCCCGGCTCCCGGCTCCCGGCTCCCGGCTCCCGGCTCCCGGCTCCCGGCTCCCGGCTCCCGGCTCCCGGCTCCCGGCTCCCGGCTCCCGGCTCCCGGCTCCGATGATGCTGCCGTCGGTGCGGGGTTGGCGTGTCCGTGTCAGAGGCTGAGTTCGTAGACGTTGTTGAACGGGTCGTCCACCGGCAGCCGTCTGACCTCGGCGAAACCCGCCTCGAGCGCCATCGCCCGCAACCGGCCCTCCGGCAGCCCGCAGGTGCCGAGCCCCGCGCCGCCGCGAGCCAGCGAGACGGGCAGGCAGTAGGCCAGACTCAGTCCGTAGAGCACCGTGCCCATGGGGCCGACGTTGTCCTGGCTGCGGTCGGCGCAGTTGATGTCGACGCACACGTAGCGACCGCTCGGCTTGAGCCCGTCGTGGATGGCCCTCAGCAGCCCTGCCGGATCCGCCGAGTCGTGCAGCACGTCGAACGTGGTGATCACGTCGAACGGGCCGGGCAGCCCTGCTGCGCCGTCGTGCATCTCGAACCGCACCCTGTCGCCCACCCCTGCCTGGCGGGCGTTCTCGGTCGCGGCCTGGATCGCGGGCTCGTAGCGGTCGAGGCCCACCAGCTCACAGTGAGGGAACGCCTGCGCGAGCTTGATCAGCGCACGTCCCTGCCCGCAGCCGACGTCACAGACCCTCGCTCCCACCTCCAGCGTGGTGCGCACCTCGGGCATGAGCGGCAGCCAGACCGGGACGAGTTGGTGCTCGAACCAGGGCGCGGTGAAGCGCTCGATCGCCTCGGCCGCCTCCTGGCCGTACAGCTCCTGCCGGACGCCCTCTCCCGAGCGGAACGCCTCCAGGAGCGCGTGGAAGCTCTCGCCGAACTTGGTGGAGTAGTCGAAGAAGGCGGCGCCCATGAACATGGTCCCCGACTCCTCCGCGAGCACGGGCACGTGATCAGCGGGCATGGCGTACCTGCCGCCGTTCGCGTCGAAGGTCAGGTACCCGGCGGCGGCCATGCCGTCCAGCCACTCGCGCAGGTAGCGCTCCGCCAGCCGGGTGCGTTCGGCCAGCTCCACGCTGGTGGCCGGTCCCGCGGCGGCGAGGTCCTTGAACAGGCCCAGCCGATCGCCGATGGCGGCCATGAAGATGGCGTTCGCGCCGACGTAGTCGCCGAACACCTTGTCCATGAACTCCTCAGCCGGCGCCGTGCCGTCCGTCTGGCTTGTCATCTCGCTCTCCCCCGATCGTGAGCGACCCACCCGGCATCCGCCTGCGGGACCCTCCGTACCTCCCCAGGTCATGGCCTTGGCATGTCTCTCGCGTACGGGAGGCAGCCATCCGCGGGCATCGCCAGGTCAGCCGCGTAGGCGCTGCCGCGAGGGCGGGGATGACCGGGGCGGGAGGCCGGCGGACGGCCAGGTCACCTACGTCCAGGGAGACGAAGGGACGCGCATCACGCTTGAAGCCGGCCACGTGATCGACCGGCGTCGGTTCACCGAAGAGATCGAAGTGTCGCCATGCGCGACGATCTGACCAATGTCTCTGGGGCGCTCGAGCCCCATCTGGTGATCGCCTGACCGCGACGGTCCCCGATCTTTCAGGATTCAGTGATCATCTCTACCACCAGGTCATGCGTTCAGGCTCCGCGGAGGCCGGTTACACGCATGGACGTCATGACGTGTCCCGTGGATTTGCAATTCATGACGATTCAGGAGCTCGTCATCCACCGAACCGGTCTACGTCTGACCGCCATCAAAGATCGACACGCCCTGAAAGGGGTACCGCAAGAAGCGCGTCATGAGCCCCAGAACGGCATTATGGGCGTGCACGCAACGGCCGAACCGTCCACCCGAAACCGAAGATCACCGATCCAGAGAGCGAGTCGTCCCCCATGAGCGACTTCCCCCCGACGGACGAAGGACCCCTCAGCTTCACCTTTCCAGGCGACCACACGGACACGGTCCCGTCGCTTCACCTGCTCGCCCTGGCGGGCACCCCAGACTCGTCGTACGAGCGGATCCGCCCGCAGCTGCGCGACACTGACACGTTGGCCTTCTGGCCGATGGTCGTGAACGGTGTGGACGTGGTCGCGGTCGGGATGAACGAGAAGGCGTTCCCGCTCGATCGTGAGAACGCCACCCGGCTCACCTACCTGCTGGGCCTCTCTGACGACGCCCCGCACCAGTTCGTGGTGTCCATCGACTGCGACCCCGCCAACCCGGACTTCCTGAGCGTCGAGGTCGGGCTCGGCTGGGTCGAACTCCGGCTGTACCAGGATCGGGTGTACACCGGCGTCCGCGTGATCATCCCCGCCGACCGCTGCGACGAGGTGCGCGAGGCGCTGACCACACTGACCGCGCTGCTCCCACAGGTCCAGCACGTCGCCTGAAGGGAGCGCGATCTGGGCCTGGGCAACGTTCGGATCAACGGCATCGGGTGCGACACCTTCATGGCGATCGAGGCGGATCGCCCGCTCACCCCTCGCCTACCCCATGCCGGCCAAGGGCCATCAGCACGGTGATCACTCGTTCGCCGCGCGGTCGCGGCCGGCTCGTGAGCCTGTCCGATCTCCTTTGGCGGGTGGGTCTCCGCGACGATCTCCTTTGGCGGGTGGGTCTCCGCGACGACAGGCAGGATGGCCGCTCGGTCGACGTACGCGGCCGTCGCGGTGAGGCCGGCTTGCCGGGAGCGTGCCGGCAGGTACCCGCAAGCGCGGCCCTGACGTGATGATCGACCGCGTGGCGTACGCCATCCCGCTCCTGGCGGTGGTCATCGTCTGGCCGCCGCGGCGCAGCGGCCCGACGACAGCGCCCGATCCTCATCACAGCCTGGGTCGCGGGCCACTTCACGGCAGGTGTCCCCGTAGCAGCCCGGGGCGCGGTTGCTCCCCGACGGGCCCACCAAGGCGCCCCCGCCTGCCCCGGCACCAACGCGACAGAGGGGACCGCGACCGCCAGGGCACCACCCCAGCGGCACCGCCGCAGCGCATCGCCCCAGCGGCACCACCCCCAGGCACACCGCCCCAGCAGCATCCAGGGACACCACTCCAGGAGCGCCGTCACAGAGGCGCCGTCACAGAGGCGCCGTCACAGAGGCGCCGCCATAAGGGCGCAGGGGGAGGTGGGCTCCCCCTGCGCGACCAGCCGAGCCGCCTGTGGCGAGGCCCGTTTCCCAGCCCGTGGAGTTCGAGGACCGTAATGCCAGACGTAGCCGACGGTGGCGAGGTGCGGGGGCCTACGCGTCGATGTGGTCGCGGTCCACTTCGGCGGCGCTGTTCACGATGAACTCCCTGCGCGGGGCCACGTCGCTGCCCATCAGGAGGGCGAAGATACGCTCCCCCGCCTCGGCGTCCTCGATGCGAACCCGGCGCAGGATGCGGTGGCGCGGGTCCATCGTGGTCTCGGCCAGCTGGTCGGCGTCCATCTCGCCCAGACCCTTGTAACGCTGTACGGGGTCCTTCCAGCGCTTGCCGCGCCGCTCGAGATCGCGCAGCACCTTGTGGAGCTCGGCGTCGGAGTAGCAGTAGATGTACTTGTCCTTGCCCCGCCCCGGGTTGGTCAGCTCGATGCGGTGCAGCGGCGGCACGGCGGCGAAGACGCGGCCGGCCTCGACCATGGGCCGCATGTAGCGGTGGAAGAGCGTCAGCAGCAGGCAGCGGATGTGCGCGCCGTCGACGTCGGCGTCGGCCATCAGGATGATCTTGCCGTAGCGGGCGGCGTCGATGTCGAAGCTGCGGCCCGAGCCGGCGCCGACCACCTGGATGATCGCGGCGCACTCGGCGTTCTTGAGCATGTCGGCCACGGAGGCCTTCTGCACGTTGAGGATCTTGCCGCGGATCGGCAGCAGCGCCTGGAACTCCGAGTCGCGGGCCAGCTTGGCGGTGCCCAGCGCGGAGTCTCCCTCCACGATGAACAGCTCGCTGCGGTCGACGTCGTCGCTGCGGCAGTCGACCAGCTTGGCGGGCAGCGCGGAGTTCTCCAGCGCGCTCTTGCGCCGCTGGTTGTCGCGGTGCTCGCGGGCGGCGATGCGCGCCTTGGCGGCGGCGACGATCTTCTCGAGCGCGGCGCGCAGCTGCTGCTTGAGCCCGCGCGACGGGTTGGCGAACACCTCTTTGAGCTCGCGGGAGACCACGTGCGAGACGATGCGCGTGGCCGCCGAGGTGCCGAGGACCTCCTTGGTCTGGCCCTCGAACTGCGGCTCGGGCACCCGGACGGTCACCACGCCCGTCAGGCCCTCGAGGATGTCCTCCTTGGTGACAGGGTCGTCGCCGTTCTTCAGCAGCCTGGTCTCGCGCAGGACCTCGTTGATCGTGCGGACGAGGCCGCGCTCGAAGCCCGTGATGTGGGTGCCGCCCTTGGGGGTGGCGATCACGTTGACGAACGAGCGGATGGTGCTGTCGTAGCCCTTGCCCCAGCGGATGGCCACGTCGACGGTGAGCTCGCGCTGCACCTCGGTCGGCGTCATGTGGCCCTGGTCGTCGAGGACGGGCACGGTCTCGTGGAAGTGCCCGACGCCCTGCAGGCGCAGCACCTCGCAGACCGCCTCGTCGCGGGCGAGGAACTCGGTGAACTCGGAGATGCCGCCGTCGAAGCGGAACTCCTCGGTCTTGCCCTCGTGGATGAGGGCGAGCGTGAGGCCGGGGACGAGGAAGGCGGTCTGGCGCAGCCGTACGTGGATCTCGTCGATGGAGACCTCGGCGTCGGGCAGGAAGATCTGCTTGTCGGCCCAGAAGCGGACGCGGGTGCCCGTGACGCGCTTGCGCAGCTTGCCGCCGTCGCGCAGGCCGGACTTCTTCTTGAACTTGGCCGCGGGGCCGTCGCCGTCGAAGACGCCGGGCACGCCGCGCCTGAAGCTGATGAGGTGGACCTGGCCGTCGCGGTCGACCTCGACGTCGAGGCGGGACGACAGCGCGTTGACCACCGAGGCGCCGACGCCGTGCAGGCCGCCGGAGGCCGCGTAGGAGCCGCCGCCGAACTTTCCTCCCGCGTGGAGCTTGGTGTAGACGAGCTCGACACCCGGCAGACCGGACTTGGGCTCGAGGTCGACGGGGATGCCCCTGCCGTCGTCGCGGACCTCGATCGAGCCGTCGGCGTAGAGCTCGACCTCGATGCGGGTGCAGTGGCCCGCGAGCGCCTCGTCGACGCCGTTGTCCACGATCTCCCAGAGGCAGTGCATCAGCCCGCGGCTGTCGGTGGACCCGATGTACATGCCTGGACGCTTGCGGACCGCCTCGAGGCCCTCAAGCACCGACAGGTGACGAGCTGTGTAACCCGCCTCCACTACCGTCACTCCAGCTCCTCTGGTCTAGCCATCGAACACGTGTGCGTAGCCTACCGTTCTTCCCGCCTGCGCGCGTACAAGCTTGCCATCGGGTCACGTTTGCCGTTACCAACGGGGCCTTGGACGTTACCTTCCGCCACATTCTGCTCTGGGCGTAGAGAGGCCGTGATTGGGAACGTCCAGGTCCGGTTAGATGTTGTCTCAAGTGACTGACGCCAGATCCTCGCTTCGGCGGGGGTGACCCGAAAGGCGATACGTGACTGGAGCTCTCGCCCCCGTTAAGCCGCTGACGGCCCTCGACCGTTGCGACCGTTGCGGCGCCCAGGCCTACATTCGCGCGACCCTGCCAGTGGGCGGGGAGCTGCTGTTCTGCGCCCACCATGGGCGTCAGCACGTAGCCGTGTTGCGTGAGAAGGGCGCCGAAATCCTGGACGAGTCGGCTCGGCTCAGCGAACCCAAGGTAACCGCACCCAGCGACGATCGCTGATCTCTCAGCGTTCGACGCGATGACATAACCCCATATGGCATGACGCTCAGGCGGTGATCCGGCAACCCGGGTCACCGCCTGCGTGCGTTCGAACGGCCCGCGAAAGCCGCATGAGGGGCGCCAGGGCGTGGCTCATGCGAAAGACCCGCCAACGGCAACGAATCGTGAACGCCGCCAGGAGAGGAACCCGCCGGGTTCCTGGGCGGGGCGGTCTCAGGACACGCGGTAGTGGTAGGCGCCGCGCGGTTCGAAGCCCTCGTCGCGATACAGACTCCGCGCACCCACGTTGCCCTCCGTCACCACCAGGTACGCCGACGCGAGCCCCGCGTGCCGTACCAGAGCGCGCAGGACGCTGCGGGCCAGGCCCCTGCGGCGCGCCCCTGGACGCGTCGCCATGCAGTAGATCCCGAGCGTGTCGCCCTGGGGGACGCCCCTGCCCACGGCCACCGGCGCGCCGTCCTCCTCCACCGCGGCGTACCACGCCGGCACTCCCGCGCAGATCCGCCCGCCCACCTCGGGGTCACGTCCCTCCACCGCGGCCCAGGTGTCGAGCCATGCGGGCCACGGGTGGTCCTCGATCCTGACCTCGTGCGCGGGGTGACCGCCTGGCGCCGGCGAGGCCACCATGACGAGCGTCGGGTCGGCCAGGCGGTAGCCCCTGGCCTCCAGCAGGGAGTCGACCTCGGCGGGCGCGCTCGTCCCGAGCGAGAAGACGGTGGAACCGCCGCGCTCGGCGTAGAACTTCTCCGCCTCGCCCACCGCCTCGGCGAGATCGGCGGGCAGCCCCGAGACCAGCACGGAGTTGGCCCGCTTGGTCACGCCGAGGGAGTGGCGCAGCGTCCACGGCTCCAGCGGCACGCGCTCGAGGGCAGGCCACGCCTCGTCAACCAAGCGGTCGAAATCCATCACGGCATCGTAGTGGGCGCCTTCCTGGCGGCAGTCGCGAGGCCAACGTCGCACGTCAGCCGCCCAGGTGGTAAACCCGTACCCGTGTTGATTCTGCTCCCGCCCTCGGAGGGCAAGGCCGCGGAGGGCGACGGTCCCGCCCTCGCCGACCTGTCCTTCCCCTCCCTCGCCAGGCCACGCGCCCGCGTGGTGAACGCCCTCATCAAGGCCTCCAGGCGCCGCGACGCGCTCGACGTGCTCGGCCTGAGCAAGGGCCAGGCCGCCGAGCTCGACAGGAACCTGGCGCTCAAGACGGCGGCGACGCTGCCCGCGGGCGAGCTCTACACCGGCGTCCTGTACGACAACCTGGGCCTGGCCACGCTGGACGGCGAGGCCAGGGCGAGGGCGGAGGCGTCGCTGGTGATCTTCTCAGGCCTGTGGGGCGTCCTGAGGGTCGGCGACAGGGTCCCTCCGTACCGCCTGTCCATGGCGGTGAGCCTGCCGCCGATGGGCGCTCTGGCGGCCTTCTGGCGGCCGCTGGTGACCAAGGAGCTCGACCGGCTGCCTGGGCTGGCCGTGGACATGCGCTCGGCCACCTACGCGGGCGCGTGGAAGGCGGGCGCGCGCGGGGTGGCGGTGCGCGTGCTGAGAGACGGCAAGGTCGTCAGCCACATGGCCAAGGCCACCCGCGGCGAGATCGCCAGGAGCCTGCTGCTCAGCGGCGCCGACCCGGCCACCCCCGACGAGCTGGCCAAGGTGCTCGACGACCTGGGCTACGCCGTACGGCAGGCCCCCGGCAGGATCGACGTGAACGTCACCTGAGCGCCGGTCGCACGAGGCCGAGTGCCGCCCCTGCCACGGCCTCCACGCGCAGCGAGCGACCTGCCTCACCACCCTGGACGCCCGGGTCACGGCCTCTCGTGAACGAGAACGGGGGTGCCGCTCCGAAGAGCGACACCCCCGTCCGTCACGACACCTAGTCGAGGTAGTCGCGCAACACCTGGGAGCGAGACGGGTGACGCAGCTTGGACATCGTCTTCGACTCGATCTGCCTGATGCGCTCGCGCGTCACCCCGTAGACCTTGCCGATCTCGTCGAGTGTCTTCGGCTGCCCGTCGGTGAGGCCGAACCGCATCGACACGACGCCCGCCTCGCGCTCCGACAAGGTGTCGAGAACGGAGTGCAGCTGCTCCTGCAGCAGCGTGAAGCTGACGGCGTCGGCCGGAACGATGGCCTCGGAGTCCTCGATGAGGTCGCCGAACTCGCTGTCGCCCTCCTCACCGAGGGGGGTGTGCAGCGAGATGGGCTCGCGGCCGTACTTCTGGACCTCGACCACCTTCTCGGGGGTCATGTCCAGCTCGCGGGCCAGCTCCTCGGGCGTGGGCTCGCGGCCGAGGTCCTGCAGCATCTGCCGCTGGACCCTGGCCAGCTTGTTGATCACTTCGACCATGTGGACCGGGATGCGGATGGTCCGCGCCTGGTCGGCCATGGCGCGGGTGATCGCCTGGCGGATCCACCACGTGGCGTAGGTGGAGAACTTGTAACCCTTGGTGTAGTCGAACTTCTCGACCGCGCGGATCAGGCCGAGGTTGCCCTCCTGGATCAGGTCCAGGAACAGCATGCCGCGACCGGTGTAGCGCTTGGCCAGCGAGACGACCAGCCGGAGGTTGGCCTCCAGCAGGTGGTTCTTGGCCCTGCGGCCGTCTTCGGCGATCCACTCGAGCTCGGCCCTGACGTCGACGGGCAGCTTGTCGACCTCGCCGCCGCCGAGCTGCTCCTCGGCGAACAGGCCCGCCTCGATGCGCTTGGCCAGCTCGACCTCCTGCTCGGCGTTGAGCAGGGGGACCTTGCCGATCTGCTTGAGGTAGTCCTTGACCGGGTCGGCGGTGGCGCCTGCGGCGGCGACCTGCGCCACGGGGGCGTCATCGTCGTCGTCGGAGAGGATCAGGACCTCGTCGTCGCTGGTGACGACGACCTCGGCCTTGGGCTCCTCCTCGGTCTCCGCCTCGGGTTCGACCTCGACTTCGACCTCGACCTCTTCGACCACGTCGACCTCCAGGTCGTCGAGGTCTTCGAGCTCGACATCTGCCTCGAGATCGATGTCGTCTTCGTCGACACCCTCCGGGGACTTCGGCTTGGTCTCGGCGGGACCTGCTCCCGAGACCTCGGGCTTGGCGACCTTCTTGGCAGGCGCTGCCGCCTTCTTGGCCGCGGGAGCGGCCTTCCTGGCGGGCTCGGCCTTCTTCGCGGCGGGCCCCTCGGCGGGGGCTGCCTCAGCGGCGACGACCGCGGTCACGGTGTCGGGCTGCTGCTCCTTGGCAGCCGCTGCGGTTCTCGTCTTGACGGGGGCAGCAGTGCGGCGCTTTGCTGGACCACGAGACTTCTTCGGAGCCGCCGAGTCAGCGGCGGTCAGCCGGACGACGACGCCCTCTTTGCTGAGCGTCCGCAGGACCCCCGCGGCTTGCGACATGGGGATGTCCGCCTCCTCAAAGGCCTGACGGACATCCTCGGACTCGAGGAACCCCTGCGAGCGCCCACGCTCGAGCAGTCGCTGAATGACGGGCTCGTTCAGCTCTGATGGCTTCGAGCGAGTCGAACTTGCAGGCGACACGAACACCTCTCGAACGAACGCGTGGCGACAATGGACCCAGATGCCCGCTGGGGGGCTATGCCTCTCTCGGAGATCTAAGCGGCCGTGCGGAGCGCAAACGGACCATCCAGCATTCTGGCACGACCCGGCACTCCATACGGCCACCTCCCGGCGGTTGACCTCCACCCTAGGCCGACCGGAACAGTAGTGCGTACGGAAGCGGTGCACTGATACCCGAAAGCAACCCTTATGACTGTTTCATTCAGTCACTCTTCGTGGCTGCGGGAACGTGAATCGCCAGCGCCGTAACGTCGTCATCCTGCTCATATCCGGCCAACATGCGGTCGACTAGGAAATCAAGCAGCATGTGCGGACTCGTCACGACCTCAGGCGGCGCTTCGGTCACAACCGAGCAAATTTCCGATAGCCCCGCGTCGAGACCGCGCTTGCGGTTCTCGACCAGACCGTCGGAGTAGAGCACGGCGGTGTGTCCTGGAGGCACCACGAACCTGAATTGCTTGCGCGTGGTGGGCCAGCCCAGCGGCGTGCCGGGCTCGGCGTCGCAGAGCACCGCCGTGCCCTGCGGCGAGACCAGCACGGGTGGCGGGTGGCCCGCGAGCGCGAGCGTGCCCTCGCCCGTGCCGGGCTCCACGACCATGTAGGCCAGCGTGGTGACCTGCTCCTCCTCCTCGGTCGCGTCGAAGACCCTGTCGAGCCCGCCCAGAACCGCGGCGGGCGGCGGGTTGGTCAGCGCCAGGGCGCGCATGGCGTTGCGGATGCGGCCCATGCCGGCCGCGGCCTTGACGCCCTTGCCCATGACGTCGCCCACGACCGCCGCGACCCTGCCGTCCTGCAGCACGAACGCGTCGTACCAGTCGCCGCCGACCTGCACGTGGCGGCTGCCCGAGCGGAAGCGCTGGGCCAGCTCGAGCCCCTTGACCACGGGCAGCCTGTCGGGAAGCAGGCTGCGCTGCAGGGTCTCGGCGGTCTTGTGCTCGCGCTCGAAGAGCGTGGCCCGCTCGACGGCCAGCGCGCACTGGCCCGCCAGCGCCTCCAGGAAGACGCCGTCCTCCTGGGAGATCTTCTGCGGCCTGGTGAAGGAGAAGCGCAGCGCGCCCAGAGCCCGCCCTGCGGCCAGCAGGGGCAGCCCCACCCACGCCCGCTCGTCGCTGGTGGCCAGGAAGCCGTTCAGGACCTCCTCGTCGCCTCCGGCGTCGAGCAGCTGCGCCTTGAGACTCTCGGGCGACTCGGCGAAGACGGGCCTGCGGCTGTTGACGGCCATGGTGAGGACGCTGGAGTGCGACAGCGGGACCTCCTCGCCCGTCGCCCCAGGCACCTCGGGCACGCCGCCGCCGTTGACCAGCTTCAGCACCGCCCTGTCGAGGTCGAGCAGGGCGACGGCCGAGCGGTCGGCGGCCAGCGCGGTGCGCCCGACGTCGATGATGACCTGCACCACCTGCTCGACCGTGAGCGCCTCGGCCAGCATGGCGGTGGCGCCCTGCAGCCGGGCGGTGCGCAGGGCGGCGGCACCGAGCTGGTCGGTCAGCCTGCCGCGCATCTCCTCGGCCTCGCGCTGAGGGGTGACGTCGGTGTTGGCGCCGACCCACTCGACCACGCGCCCGTGCCTGATGATCGGCACGGCCCGCACCTCGAAGTGGCGGAAGCCGCTGGCCCTGGTGCGGACGCGGTAGTTCCACTCGAACATGGTGCGACCGCGCAGCGCCTCCTTCCACACCTCCTCGGTGTGGCGGCGCTCGTCGGGGTGCACGGCCTCGAGCCAGCCGTGCACGAGGTACTCCTCGAGGCCCTGGCCGGTGATGGCGCGCCACTGCGGGGCGTCCTCGACGACCGCGCCGGTGGGCGAGGTGATCCAGACCAGCTGGGACTGCGCCTCGACCAGCGAGCGGTAGCGCTCCTCGCTGCGGCGCAGGTCCTCCTCGGTCTGGCGGCTCTCGGTCATGTCGGCGCCGACCAGCGCGACGGCCTGCAGCTGACCCTGCTCGTCGTGGACGGGCGAGAACGACAGCGCCCAGTGCCTGGTGTCGCCCTCGGCCGAGCGCACCCTGGCGCGCTCGGTCACCGGGCAGTCGCTCTCCGTCACATCCTGGACGGCGTGCGTGACCAGCTGGCTGAGGTCGGCGGTGAGCGTCTCGGCAGGCGTGCGGCCCAGCAGCCGCTCCTCGGGCACGCCGACAACATCGCTGAACACCTCATTGGCCCGCACGAAGCGACCCTCGGGGTCGAAGAAGGCGAAGGCGAACTCCGCCTCCGACATCAGGCCCTTGAACAGGCCGGAGTCTGAGATGTCCACACCCGACTCCCGGGGACGGGGCACGGAGGTCTCGGCGCTCATGGTCGGCACCTCCGTCGCGTGCCAGGGTCTCCCACGCGGCACATCTCCATAACTGTGTATCGGCGTAGCGCAGCTCCGGGCGACCGGATTCTGCTGTACATCATCGGCGATGGGCATGTGCGGACGGAAGCCCCGGCCGCCATACGGTCAACGCATCCTGTCAAAATCGCTCCACTGTGCGCAGCAAGATCAGGCTACTTGGCCTTGGCCGCCTTCTTGGCCTCCTGCTTGGTGGCTCGCACCTTCTCCAGGCTCTCGGCGTCGACGACGTCGGCCACGGAGCGGAAGGACCCCTCCTCACCATAGGGACCCGCCGCCTCGCGCCAGCCCTCGGGCATGACGCCGAGCTGCTTGCCCAGCAGGGCGAGGAAGATCTGCGCCTTCTGCTTGCCGTACCCCGGAAGGTCCTGCAGCCGCCTGGCCAGCTCCTTGCCGTCGGTGACGCCGGCCCAGACCTGCTCGGGCCTGCCGTCGTAGTGCTCGACGAGATAGGCGGCCAGCCGTTGCACCCGCTCGGCCATGGACTTGGGGTAGCGGTGGACGGCGGGCTTCTCGGCGAGCAACGCCGCGAACGCCTCCGGATCATAGGCCGCTATCTCCCCGGCCGTCAGGTCATGGCCCAATCTCTCGGAGATCGTGTAGGGGCCAGCGAAGGCCCACTCCATCGGGATCTGCTGGTCGAGCAGCATGCCGATGAGCAGGGCGAGCGGGCTGCGGCCGAGCAGCTCGTCGGCCTCCGTCCGCTGGGCGAGCTGGATGCGCATGGAACCAGCTTCGCACGAAAGGCCCTTGCGAGAAGCGAACACAGGCCGCAGAGAGGGTTGACAGCCGCCCGAGAACCGATGAAATGAGAACGCACAACCCAGCTTGACCGTTCCTAGGGTTTTGCCCTGCGGCTCTAGAGGAATCTCACTCCTATGCTCGCACTGGCCACTCGCCTCATTCGGGAACCGGTGAGCCTACGCCTGGCCTCCGACTTCCTCACCGTGCCCATCGAGACTGTCGACCGCTGTGTGGCCGACGCGCTCGCCTGCGCCGAGCACCTCGGCATCGAGGCGACGCCCGACATCGTCGAACGCATCGCCCGCGAGCATCTGCTCGCACTCGTGAACTCCGCGCCGCCCCCGCGGACACCCCGATAACATCGACACCATCGACCCGACCCGCTGGACCGAGGCACGATCTCTTTCGTAAACGCACCGTTTGCGCCTGGAATGCGAGAGAGTGGAGGCGTGCGCCGACACCGACGAGACCCACGGGAGAGCACTCCGCCGGACGACGTGTTCGCTGAGATGGTGCAGGCCGCCCGCGAGCTGCTGGCCGTACGCAGTCCCCTCGACGCGGAGCTGATGGTCTCCGACATGGTCGGCGCCTGGTGGGGCCGCCGAGTGCGCGGCGGCGACGTCGAGCAGGTGCTGGGCGAGGGCCTGGTCGACTACGCGGCCAAGGCCGGCACTCCCGCCTCCCTGACCCTGCTGATCTGCCTCGCCTATCTCGGCACCGCCAGACAGGGCGCCAAGGCCGAGGGCGCGGCGCTGGCGATGATGGAGTCCGGCGTGGCCAGGCCCGGCTGGGCCGACAGGGTCGGCGCGGTCAAGCCGACGGGGTGCTACGTCTCCCGCGACGCCTACGGCGACCAGGACACCGTGATCTGCACCTTCGCCTACCGCTGGAACGGCGCGGCGGACAACGCCCAGGACCGGCACGCCCTCGTCATGGTCGTCGACTACAACATGTCGGGCATGGCCCGCGACGCGTGGGTCTCCTCCCAGGTCGACAAGCTGATCGAGCAGGCGCGCGCCGAGGCCGAGGCCAACCCGATGCTGCTGTTCGAGGAGATCGAGCCCCAGCAGGCCAGAGCGCTGCTGGAGTCGGCGATGCGGGCCACCCGCGAGCCCAAGAGCCCTCCGCCCGTCAGCGACAGCTACAGCGCCTACCACGCCTTCGCCAGATCGAGGCTGAAGGCGCTGCCGCCGGGCCGCAAGCGGCCCGCTCCACGGCACAGCGAGGCGCCCTACAGCAGGGAGCGCAGGGCGATGCTGGCGGCGGAGTTCCTGTCCTCCGACGCGGCCGAGCACCTGTCGGACCCCTCGGCGGCCTCGCGCTGCGCCGACCACATCATCGACTACGGCTGCGAGCAGGACTTCGACAGGCCGCTGCGGGTCAGCCCCACCAAGTGCGAGACGTTCCTGCTCGACTGGCTGCCCCGCAAGGTGATGCTGAGCGCCGCCGAGCAGGAGGCGATGCCGCACGCGCTGGCGGCGTGGGTGCGCTTCGCCGCCCGCCGTACGGGCCTGCCCGACCAGGGCGTCACCGCGACGCTCGACGCGGTGTGGGAGGCCACGGCGCGCTTCCCCGAGGCCTACCGCGACCCGGCCTCCTACGGCCTGGACATGGCGCTGCTGTCCAGGCTGCTGCCGGACGGCGACCTGTCGGCGCTGGCCAGGCGGGTCTTCGCCTTCCCGATCCTGCAGGGCACCCACGGCGACGTCGACCTCGACACGCTCAACCCCGCGGACGAGGCCGACCGGCGCATCCTGCTGGAGCTCGACCACGTGGGCGAGATCGACGAGCAGCACCTGGCCTGGCACGAGGAGATCGCCACCAGGCTGTGGGAGGGCGATCCCCCTCAGCTGTGGGAGGCCGCGCAGCGGCTGCTCGACCTGGGCCACGACCGGCACGAAGTCCTCCACGTGCTGATCGAGATCGTCGAGCGCATAGGGGCCGACCCCGACGAACTCGCCGCGGCGCTGGATGACATCGCGGACATCCCCGACGAGCTGTAGCGTCATGACTTATGGTGATCGACCTCAACGCCGACCTCGGGGAGGGGTTCGGCATCTGGCGGCTCGGCGACGACCTCGCCCTGCTCGACATCGTCTCCTCCGCCAACGTGGCGTGCGGTTTCCACGCGGGTGATCCTGTGACGATCAGGCGCACGTGCGCCGCGGCCGTCGACAGGGGGGTGGCGATCGGGGCGCAGGTGTCCTATCGCGACCTGGCCGGCTTCGGCCGCAGGGAGATGGACGTCGATCCTGAGGAGCTGTGCGCGGAGGTGCTCTACCAGCTGGCCGCCGTCGACGGCATCGCCAGGGCGATGGGAGGGCGGGTCTCCTATCTCAAGCCGCACGGCGCCCTCTACAACAGGGTGGTCCGTGATCCGGTGCAGGCGGCGGCGGTGGTCGACGCGGTGCTCGACTACGACGCCACGCTGCCGATCCTGACGCTGCCTGGCTCGGCGGTCCACGCGGTGGCGGCCGAGGCGGAGGTGCCCACGGTCACCGAGGCGTTCGCCGACCGGGCGTACACGCCGTCGGGCACGCTGGTCTCGCGGCGCGAGCCAGGCGCCGTGATCGACGACCCCGCGCTGGTCGCCGAGCGCGCGGTGCGCATGGTCGTGGAGGGCGTGGTCACCGCCGTCGACGGCTCGCAGGTGCGGGTGGACGCGCGCTCGATGTGCGTGCACGGCGACACCCCCGGCGCGGTACGGCTGGCGCGGGCCGTGCGGGACGGGCTCCTGGAGGCCGGGGTGGCCATCCAGTCCTTCGCATGAGCGTGATCAGGCGGGCGGGAGAGCACGGACTGCTGGTGGAGACCGGCTCGCTGGCCGCCTCCCACCGGCTCGACGCGCTGCTCAGGGCCTCGAGGCCCGAAGGGGTCGTGGAGATCGTGCCGGGGCCTGAGACGGTGCTGGTCGTGGCGCAGGGCGCCGACCTGTCGAGGCTGCGCTCCGGCCTGGCAGGCCTGCGCGACCTGGCGCTGTCCTCCTCAGGAGCCGCCTCGCTGTCGGAGGAGGTCGTGACCGTTCCCGTCGTCTACGACGGGGAGGACCTCGCCTCCGTCGCCGAGGAGACGGGCATGCCGGTCGAGGAGGTGGTCGGCAGGCACACCGGCAGGGAGCTGGTGGTCGGCTGGCTGGGGTTCGCTCCGGGGTTCGCCTACCTCACGGGGCTGGATCCGGCGCTTCGCGTGCCCCGCCTCGCCACCCCGCGCACCTCGGTGCCCGCGGGCTCGGTGGCCATCGCGGGCCCCTACGCGGCGATCTACCCCACGGCCTCGCCCGGCGGATGGCGGCTGCTCGGGCGCACGTCGCTGCGGGTGTGGGACGTCCAGGCCCAGCCGCCCTCGCTGCTGCCGCCGGGCACCCGCGTGCGCTTCGAGGCCGCATGATCGACGTGCTCGCGCCAGGCCCCTACGCCACCGTTCAGGACCTCGGGCGGCCCGGCTACGCGCATCTGGGCGTGCCCCGCTCGGGCGCGGCCGACGCCGCCGGGCTGCGCCTGGCCAACCGGCTGGTCGGCAACCCCGAGGGCCACGCGGGGCTGGAGCTGACGTTCGGCATGGCCCGCTTCGGCTTCAGGTCGGGGGCGTGGCTGGCCGCGGCGGGAGCCCCCTGCCCGATGGAGATCTGGAACGAGCGCGGTGTGATCTCCTCCGCGCAGGGGATGGGGGCGCCGTTCTGGATGGCCCCTGGCGACGAGCTCAGGATCGGCCCTCCCGAGCGGGGACTGCGCACCTACCTGGCCGTGCGCGGGGGGATCGACGTGGAGCCGGTGCTCGGCAGCAGGTCGACCGACTCCCTGTCGGGTCTCGGTCCTGCGCCGCTTCGGGCGGGCACGCGGCTGCCCGTGGGCGAGGTGCGGTCGCTCGCCTCGATCTCGGTCGACCTGGCTCCTCCCGCCGCTCCCCCGCCGCCGGTGCTGCGCGTGCTGGCCGGCCCTCGTGACGACTGGTTCTCCCCTGACGCGATGGCCGAGCTGTGCGCGCAGCCGTACGAGGTCAGCCAGGACAGCAACCGGGTCGGGGTACGGCTGCGCGGCCCCGCGCTGAGGCGCGCCAGGGAGGGCGAGCTGCCCAGCGAGGGGATGGTCACGGGGGCGGTGCAGGTGCCGCCGAGCGGTCAGCCGATCGTGTTCCTCAGCGACCATCCGCCGACGGGCGGCTACCCGGTGATCGGCGTGGTGCTCGCCGCCGACCTGGCCGTGGCCGCGCAGGCCAGGCCGGGCGACCGGATCAGGTTCAGGCTCGCGGGGCGCTGAAGGCAGGCCCTGGGCGGGCCTCCTGGCGACGGTCAGCCTTCGCCGGTCAGCACCCGCCGCATCCTCTCGACGGCGCGCTGCAGCGGCTTCTCGGGGAGCTGCTCGAACAGCTCCAGCGCGATCTGGCCGTCCTTGCCCTCCCAGACGCCCGCCACCCTGCCCTCGTGGATCACCACGGGCGAGATCCATCCGGCCGCCCTGCTCACCTTGGCCTTGACCGGGGCGGGGATGAGGGCCTCGAGGGTGCGGGGGGCGCCGAGGATGTACTGGTCGAAGCCGGGCAGCAGGTGCACCTCCCGCGAGGGCGGCGTCGCGGCCAGCGCGTCGACGTGCTCGGTCAGCGCGAGCAGCTTCGCGCCCTCGACGTCAATTTCGGTGAGCTCGGGCGCCAGGTCGCGGAACCATGCTCTGAGCACGGCCTTCTTCGCCACGCCGCCGAACAGCCAGGTGTCGAGCATCTCGGGCGAGGCGGGGCCGTGGGCCGCCAGGAAGGAGCGGGCCACGCGTACCCCCGCCTCCTCCTGCGGCGGCAGGGCGGCGGGCCAGGACGGCAGCCACGCGCGCGGGGAGGTGAAGGCGACCTTGCCGTCGCGGGGCGGGGCGTAGCAGAGCTCGCCCAGGCGGGCCAGCGGCTTGAGCAGCGCGCCCCAGCCGGAGGTGAGCGCCTGCCTGAGGTGGGCGTCGCCGGTGAGGTCGACGACGGCCTCGACCAGCTCCTCACGGGTCAGGCTCGCGCCTTCGAGCGCCTTGGGAACGGCGTCGATGATCGCCTCGATCTCGGCGGCGGTGACGCCGTGGCCGCGCTGCCAGGCGCCCTTCTCCCACGAGCGCAGGGTGCTGAGCGCCGCGCAGTGGTCGGCCAGCTCGTCGGCGGGGACCAGGTGGAGGGTGCCGCGCATGACCCAGGTCTTGGCGAGCGTGCGCTCCTGCCAGAGCGCGCGCTCGATCTCATCCGGGTCGGGGGCGGCGCCGCGGACGGCGACGGCGTGCCTGGCCGAGGAGGCGACCTGGGCCTGGACGCCGCAGAGCCTGCGCGCGATCTCCACGGCCGAGGGGCCGTCGGCGGCGGACACGAACTGCCGGGACAGTCGCCAGGCGAGCACTTGGGGCCAGGTCAGATTCACAGGACTACTTCTACACCCCGGCGCCGACAGAACGGCGCCCCCGTAGGGCCGGGGACGCCGGGAGGCGGGTCAGCCGGTGAAGCCGATGTCCTGGTACTTCAGGTCGTAGAAGCCTCGGGCCCCGAGGTTGGCCAGGCTCTGCCGCACCGCCACGTTCTGCGGCCGCTGGTAGAGCGGGACGACGTTCACCGCCTCCCAGATGAGCTTGTCGGCCGCGTTGGTCGCCGCGCGGGCCTGGGCGAGGTCGAGCTCGGCCGTCGCCTTCTGCATCGCGGCGTCGATCTCGGGCGAGCCGATGCGTCCGAGGTTGGCGTTCCAGTTCCGCTCGCCCTTGGAGTCCGTCGAGGCGTTGGCGAAGATCCCGTAACCACTCGAGACCGGAAATGGCGTGCCGATGTAGGAGAACGCCGTCATGTCGTAGTTGCCGGGGATGATGTATTTGGTGAAGTAGTCGTCGCTGGGCACCGCCTGCAGCGTCACCTGGACCCCGATCTGGGCGAGCATGTTCTGGATCAGCTCGCCCTCCGACTTGGTCAGCTGGAGGCCCGACGGCATGACGAACTTCAGGTTCAGCGGCTTGCCGTCCTTCATCCTGGTCTGCCCGCTGAGCTTCCAGCCCGCCGCGTCGAGCGCGGCCTTGGCCTTCTCCGGGTCGTAGGCCCCGAGCGCCCCCGCGTTGTCCTGGTAGCCCTCCTGGGTGTTCATGAAGAAGTGGTTGTTCAGCAGCGTGATGGGCCAGTCGAGGCCCTGCAGGTCGGACTGGGCGATGGCCTGCCTGTTGATCGCCATGGTGATCGCCCTGCGCACGTTGACGTCCGACAGCACGGCGCTCTCGCCGTTCATCGTGATGTGCCTGAAGTCGGGGCCTGCCGCCTGCCGTACGAGCGAGCCCTGGGTGGACTTGGCCCTGGCGTAGTCGGGAGCGGAGGGGCCGATGTCGAAGACGTCGATCTCGCCGTTGGTGAAGGCGCCGACCAGCGAGTCGCTCTCCATGGAGCGGTAGATGACCTGGTCGAGCTTGGCCTTCTCGCCCCACCAGGCGTCGTCGCGGACGATAGTGATCGTCTTGGCCGTCTGGTCGAAGCCCTGGAACTTGAACGGGCCCGCCGTGACGGGGATCTTGTTCATCCAGGAGTTGTTGAAGGTCTCGGGCGAGGTGTTGGTGGCCTTGGGGTAGAGCGGGGCGAACAGCGACTGCCAGTCGCCGAAGTCGTTCTTGAAGGTGATGACGACCTCGTAGTCGTCCTTGCCCTTGGCGACGCTCTCGATGTCCTGGTACCCGGTGGTGGAGGCGACGCGGAAGTCGGGGTTGGTGCCGTTCAGCGCCTTCCACTGGGCCGCGTAGTCCTGCCAGGTGATCGCCTCGCCGTTGGACCACCTGCCCTTGGGGTTGAGGGTCAGGGTCACCACCTGCTTGGGGTCGGTGGCCGTCACTCTGCCGTCGGTGAGGTAGTCGGCGTTGCCGCTGATGACGCCCTTCTCGTCGGAGACGAACGGCGAGGGGAGCATCCCCGCGACCACGCTCCGCACGTTGGCCAGGTTGCCGTCGACGTGGTTGATGTTCCACTGGGTCGGATACTCGTTGATGCCCCAGCGCAGCGTGCCGCCGTCCTTGACCCGGTCGCGGGGCACCACGTTGACGTCGAAGGCCTTCAGCGCGGCAGGGGCCCCCGCCGAGGGCTCTCCCGCCGGGCCTGCCGTGCCTCCCTCTCCGCCACCGCCTCCACAGCCCGCCAGGGCCAGCGAACCTGCCATGGCCAGGGCCACGGCGAGCCGGGATCTGCTCACTTGCTCCTCCTGCGCTAGACGACTTCGAGCTTCTCGGCGTAGTGACATGCCACGCCTTGATCGACGTCGAGCGGCCTGACCTCCGGCTCGACCTCCACACACCTGACGCGTTCGCCGTCGGTGAGGGCCTTGAACTTCGGGCACCGCGTGCGGAACCTGCAGCCCGACGGCGGGTGGGCGGGGCTCGGCAGGTCTCCCTCGAGCAGGATGCGCCGCCTGGAACGTTCCTTCACGGGGTCGGGCAGCGGGATCGCCGACAGCAGGGCCTGCGTGTACGGATGCATCGGCGCCCCGTAGACCCGCTCGACGTCGCCGATCTCGGCGATCCTGCCGAGGTACATCACCGCCACGCGATCGGCCAGGTGCCTGACGACGGCCAGGTCGTGCGCCACGAACAGGTAGGACAGGCCGAGGCGGCCCTTGAGGTCCTCCAGCAGGTTGACCACGCCCGCCTGGATCGAGACGTCGAGGGCGGAGACGGGCTCGTCCAACAGGACCAGCTTGGGTTCGAGGGCCAGCGCCCTGGCGATGCCGATGCGCTGGCGCTGCCCGCCTGAGAAGTCCTGCGGATAGCGGGCGGCGTGGCCGGGATCGAGGCCGACCAGGTCGAGCAGCTCGCGCACGCGCGTGCCTGCGTCGCGCCGCCCCTGGGTGCGCAGCGGCTCGGCGAGGATGTCGTAGACGGTCATCCTCGGGTCGAGCGAGGCCAGCGGGTCCTGGAAGACGACCTGCATGTCGCGCCGCAGCGCGCTCCTGTCGCGGGCGCCGAGGGCGGCCACGTCGCGACCGAGCACGGCGATCGTGCCGCGCTGCGGCTCCGTCAGCTCGAGGATCTCCATGAGCGTCGTGGTCTTGCCGCAGCCCGACTCACCGACCAGCCCGAGCGTCTCGCCCCTGCGGATGTCGAAGGTGATGCCGTCGACCGCGTGGACGGTGCCGACCCTGCGCCTGAACACCGCGCCTTTCGTCAGCGGGTAGTGCTTGACCAGGTCGGCCACCGACAGCACGACCTCGCGGCCCTCGCGGGGCGCGGGCGCGGGCTCGGCGGCGGGCTCGGCGGCGGGCTCGGGCGTCGCGGCGTGCCTGCCCCTGACCTCCCCCGCCACGTCGTAGACCTCGGCGGGCGACAGGTTCTCCCTGGCGATCTCCTCCGCCCGGATGCACGCCGCCAGATGCCCCGCGCCGTTCACCGGCTCGAGGGGCGGCTCGGCCTCGGCGCACGCCTCGATCGCCATCGGGCAGCGCGGCGTGAACGGGCAGCCTGGCGGCAGCTCGGCGGGTGAGGGCGGGTTGCCCTCGATCGGCACCAGCGGCCGGCGCCCTCCGGCGTCGAGGCGGGGAATGGAGCCAAGCAGGCCCATCGTGTACGGCATGCGCGGCCGGTAGTAGATGTCGTCGACCTGCCCCACCTCGACGGCCCGGCCCGCGTACATGACCAGGACCCTGTCGGCGAAGCCCGCCACCACCCCGAGATCGTGGGTGATCATCACGATCGCCGCGCCCGTCTCCTTCTGCGCCTTCTTCAGCACGTCGAGGACCTGCGCCTGGATGGTGACGTCGAGCGCGGTGGTCGGCTCGTCGCAGATGATGACGTCGGGGTCGTTGGCGATGGCCATGGCGATCACCGCGCGCTGGCGCATGCCGCCGGAGAACTCGTGAGGGAAGGCCCTGGCCCGCTGTCCCGGGTTGGGGATGCCGACCAGGTCGAGCAGCTCCACGGCCCTGACCATGGCCTGCTCGGCCGTCACCTTCTGGTGGACGCGCACCGCCTCGGCGATCTGGTCGCCCACCCTGTAGACGGGCGTGAGCGCCGAGAGCGGGTCCTGGAAGACCATGGAGATCGTGCTGCCGCGGAAGGCGGTGAGCGTCTTCTCCTTCGCGCCGAGGATCTCGGTGCCGCGCAGCCGTACCGACCCCGTCACTCGGGCGTGCGGGGGCAGCAGACCCATGACCGCCAGGGCGGTCACCGACTTGCCCGAGCCCGACTCGCCCACGATGCCGAGCACCTCGCCCGCGCGCACCTCGTAACTGACGCCGCGCACCGCGCGCACGTCCCCGAAGCGGACGTCGAGATCGGCGACCTGGAGAACGGGATCGGTCATGAGCCCCTCCTCGAGGTGGGGTCGAAGGCGTCGCGCAGTGAGTCGCCGATGAGGTTGACCGACAGCACGGTGAGGATGAGCAGGCCCGCGGCGAACCAGAACGTCCACGGCGCGAAGACCGCGGTCTTGGAGCCGTCGGCGATCAGGCTGCCCAGCGAGACGTCGGGCGGCTGGATGCCGAAGCCGAAGTAGGACAGCGTGGTCTCGGTGAGGATCGCCGAGCTGACGTTCAGCGTGGCGTCGACGACCAGCAGGGACGACATGTTCGGGATGACGTGCCTGAAGATGATCGTGGGGGCGGGCACGCCCATGTAGCGGGCGGCGCTGATGAACTCGCGCTCCTTGAGCGAGACCGTCATCCCGCGCACGACCTTGGAGGTGATCATCCAGAGGAACAGCGCCAGCATGATCACGAACAGCACCCACGCGCCGCCCGCGAACAGCGGCGACATGATGGCCAGGATCAGGAAGCTGGGCAGCACGAGCAGCAGGTCGACCACCCACATCAGGACCCTGTCGGTCCAGCCGAGGAAGTAGCCGGCGAAGGCGCCGACCACCGCCGCGAGCGTGGTGGCCACGACCGCCACGAGCAGGCCGACGATGAGCGACTTCTGCATGCCGCGCAGGGTGACGGCGAAGACGTCGGCGCCGGTCTGCAGCGTGCCCCAGTAGTGCTCGCCCGACGGCGGCCGCAGGAAGGCCGCGAAGTCCTTGTCGGTGTAGGTCCAGTGGGTGAAGTGCGGGCCGGCGAAGGCCAGCAGGAACATCAGCGCGAGCAGGGCGAAGCCGAGCTGTCCCTGGCGCATCGTGAAGAAGCGCCTGGCCACCACCCTGCCCCTGGACGGCGCCTTGATCTTGACGACCTGCTCGGCCAGCTCCTCGTCGGCGATGCTCACGCCTCAGCCCACCCTCACCCGCGGGTCGAGCGCCGCGGTCAGCACGTCGGACAGCAGGGAGGCCACCAGGACCGACAGCGCGGTCAGGAACGCGATGGCGGCGACCGTGTTGACGTCGTTGGTGTTGATGGAGTTGATCAGCTGCTCGCCCAGCCCGTGCCAGCCGAAGATCTTCTCGGTGATGGTGGCGCCGACCAGCAGCGAGCCGAAGGTGAAGGCGAAGTAGGTGACGGCGGGGATGAGCGCGGTCCTCAGCGCGTGCCTGGTGAGCGCGGCCCGCCTGGACAGGCCCTTGGCCATCGCGGTGCGGACGAAGTCGGCGCCCAGCACGTCGAGCATCATGTTGCGCTGGTAGCGGCTGAAGATCGCGACCAGGCCGATCGACAGCGAGATCGTCGGCAGGATCAGGTGCTGGACGCGGTCGAGCGCCTGCCCAGGCAGTCCGGCGTCGAGGCCGGGCGTGTACTCGCCGCTGACGTAGACGATCCTCTCTCCGACCAGGCCGTTGAACCACACCCCCGCCAGGATCAGCACGTTGGCGATGACCACCACGGGAACGGCCAGCACGACGAAGGAGCCGATGGTGGTCAGCCTGTCGAACCAGCCGTACTGCCTGACCGCGGCGTAGGCGCCCACGGCGACGCCGAGGAAGCCGCCGAAGAACACCCCGAGGATGATGAGGCGGAAGGTGACCCCCGCCCGCCGCCTGAGGTCGTCGTTGACCGAGTCGCCGCCGACCGTCAGCCCGAAGTCGCCTGAGACGACCCCTCCCGCCCAGGTGACGTAGCGCGCGAGCAGCGGGGTGCGGTTGTTGAGGTTGAGCTCGTCGAGCCTGGCGTCGATCACCGCGGGAGGCAGCGGCGGGTTGCGTCCCTCGTAGTTGGCTCGCGGGTCGAGCGCGCTGGCCGCCAGCATGTAGGCCAGACTGGTGGCGACGACGACGAGCACCACGTAGTTGAGCAGCCTGCGGACCAGGAACCCCGCCATCGCCCCCCCTTCGCCCCTCACCAGGTGTAGTCATATTGCTACACCATGCGATCCCCGGGGTGTGGCGAAGCGCCGAAGAGAGGCCTGCCTACCTTCCCGACAGCTCGTCGACGGCGGCGCGCACGTCGTCGCTGGTGATGGTGGTCAGCTCCGACTCGCTGGCCGCGTTGCCCAGGGCGGCGAGGCGGACGTCCCTGCGCATGGCCGCCCGCTCGAACAGCGAGCGGGCGAAGCGGCCGTTGCCGAGCCCGTCGATCAGCCGCTCCTGGCAGACCCAGGTGAAGACCTCATCCAGGTCGGCCTTGGCGGCCTCGTCGAAATGGTCGCCCGACCGCTCGGCCAGCAGGATCGCGATCTCGGCGAGCTCCTGCGGCGCGTAGCTGGGGAAGGCGACCCGCTGGTTGAAGCGGCTGGACAGCCCCGGGTTGGTGGACAGGAAGCGGTCCATCTCCCGCTCGTATCCGGCCAGCACGACGACGAGCCTGTCGCGGTCGTCCTCGGCCCGCTTGAGCAGCGTCTGCACGGCCTCGGCGCCGAAGGCGTCGCCGCCGGAGTAGCCGGGATTGACCAGGCTGTAGGCCTCGTCGATGAACAGCACCCCGCCGAGCGCCCTGTCGACCAGCTCGTTGGTCTTGATCGCGGTCGCGCCGAGGTGCTGGCCGACCAGGTCGGCGCGTTGCGCCTCGACCACGTCGGGCCTGGCCAGCAGGCCGAGCGCGGCGAAGATGCGGCCGAGGATGCGGGCCACGGTGGTCTTGCCCGTGCCCGGCGGCCCCGCGAAGACGAAGTGGCGCATCTGCGGAGGGGTGGGCAGGCCGCGTTCCTGGCGCATGCGGGCCACCTGGAGCTGGGCGGCGATGGCGTGGACCTGCCGCTTGACGGGTTCGAGCCCCGCCATGCGGTCGAGGTCGGCCAGCGCCTCCTCCAGCGTGGGGGTGGCCTGGTAGCCGCGGAAGCGCGCGGTGAGCTCGTTGAAGGCCTTGGTGACGTCGGCGACGGTCGTGGTGGTGAGGTCCGCGGTCGAGGGGGTGCCGCCCGCGCCGACCACCCGCACGTCGCGGGCCTGCGCCGCGGCCTCGACCAGGCTGCGCACGAAGCGCGCGTTGCCGAGCTCGTCGACCAGGCCGCGCCGCTGGACGTCCTCGAACAGGCCGAGCAGCGCGGGCCTCGCCTCGGGGGCCAGGCTGTCGCCGCGCCGTCTCTGCAGCAGGTCGGTGATCTCCAGCAGCTCGGCGGGCGAGTAGCTGGGAAAGCGCACCCTGGTGGCGAACCTGCTCGACAGCCCCGGGTTGGAGGCCAGGAAGGAGGTCATCTCCTGCTCGTAGCCCGCCAGGATGATGATGAGGTGCTCGCGGTCGTCCTCGGCCCGCTTGAGCAGCGTCTGCACGGCCTCGGCGCCGAACCTGTCGGGCTGGCCCTCTGAGGAGTTGACCAGGCTGTATGCCTCGTCGATGAACAGCACCCCGCCGAGCGCCCTGTCGACCAGCTCGTTGGTCTTGATCGCGGTCGCGCCGAGGAACTCGCCGACCAGGTCGGCCCGCTGCGCCTCGACGACGTAGGGGGTCTCCAGCAGCCCGAACGCGTAGAAGATCTTCGCGACCGAGCGGGCCACGCTCGTCTTGCCCGTGCCGGGCGGTCCGACGAAGACGAAGTGCCTGGTCGGCCTGTCGGCGGGGTAGCCCGCCTCGGCGCGCAGCCTGGAGGCCTCGATGGAGGCGGCGATCGAGCGCACCTGCTCCTTGACGGGCAGCAGGCCGATCATGTTCTCGAGCTCGGCGAGGGCCTCCTCCACCGAGATGGGCGGCGGCGGGGCGTTCCTGTCGGCCTGCTGGGGCCTGCCCTGCTGGGTCTCGCGGACGCGCACCCTGACGGGCTCCTCGGCCACCAGGTGCGCGCGGGCCCTGCGGGCCTGGACGAACCGGTAGAGCAGGACGGCCGCGGCGGCGCCGTAGGCGGCCCACATCGCGATGCCGTCGGAGACGGGAGCCAGGGCCGCGGCCAGCGCGCCCGCGGGGACCAGGGCCATCAGCACGGTGATCCACGGCGGCACCCAGCGGATGAGGTGCGCGGCGGCGGCCACGGGGACGGCCAGCACGAGCAGCAGCGTGGGCACCATCGAGCCCGGAGGGAACAGCTGGTCGATCAGCGAGACCGCCACGGCCCACCCGGCCAGCACCACGGCGGTGGCGGCGGCGCGGGGGAAGCGCAGGGCCAGTGCGACGAAGCCGAGAAGGATCAGCGTGACGAAGAAGGTCTGCAGCAGGTCCCAGCCCATGGCCGCGCCCACACCCACCGAGCCGATCAGGACGCAGGCGAACAGCACCCTGCGGACGGCGGGGGGAAGGCGGAAATAGCGATGCCGCACCTTCTCGAACTGCTCCCGCGCCGCGTCCCGCATCACGCCTCCCCGGTTCGACCCCGGTTATACCGTACGGGCGTGGGCCGCGCGCTATGCGGCGCGCGCGAAACCTCGATCGGACAGGGCTCAGCGGCGCTGGTGCCGTCCCGGGTACTCCCCGACGACGACCTGCTTGGGCGTCACGCGCAGGACGTCGGAGCCTGGGTCGGGCAGCGCGACTCCGCGCACCTCGATCCAGAACCTGGGATGCGGCTGGTCGGTGGCGAACACGGCGACGCGGGGGTCGCGCTCGGCCGCCTCCCACGCCTCCTCTCCCGCGATCAGGCGCAGCTCGCCCGAGGCGCTGATCGAGGTGACCGCGCCGACGGCGAGCGCTCTGGGGCCGAGGGAGTCGGCGTAGGCCAGGACGACGCCCCTGGAGAAGGTGAGAGCCTGCCGCACCTCGGCGGTGAGGGTCACCGGCGGGCCCGCCCCCTCCATGGCGGGCTCGGCCATGATCAGGGAGGCGCGCCATGGGCCTGGCGCGCCGCGCCACCAGGCTCTGACGGCGCGCAGCACGAAGAGGACGACCACCCCCGCGCTCGCGCTCAGCGCCACCCGCCAGCCCCACGCCGCCGCCTGCTCCCCGCCTGAGCCCATCCCGTCCGGCGCCACCGCGCCCGGCAGGGCCCCTCCAGGCGCGAGCGCGACGACCAGGCTCGCCGTCGCGGCGGCGGCGCAGGCGAGCGCGGCCGTGAAGGTCAGCGCCACGGCCGCGGCCAGCCACCTGTCCGCGCGCAGCGCGCCGAGGCCGGCGAGCCCTCCCCTGTCGCGGACCCTGACCAGCAGGTACGGCACCGCGAGCGCGGCCAGCCCGCTCACCGGGTGCGTCACCAGGGCGGCGAGCTCCAGCACCACCAGCACCGACCAGGCCCTGGCCAGCACGACCCACAGCGTGACACCCAGATCGCGGCGGGCGGTGCGCTCGCCGTACGCCATCGACAGCTGAGCGAGCGCGCGCACCGGATGGCCGCGCCAGGCCTCGGACAGCACCCGCAGCGCGACCAGCGCGGGCGCGTTGAGCAGCACGATCCCGGCCAGCCCCGCCCACAGCGGGTCGGCCACGGGCACGAACAGGGAGGCGGCGTAGGCGGCGAAGGCGATGGCCGCCGTCGCCACCGACAGCCCGAGCCAGCGGTCGCGGCCGAGCATCACGGGGACGACGGACCAGATCCGCACCCTGCGCGCCTGCCTGAAGGTGAGCGAGCCCAGCAGGACGATCACGATCAGCCCTGACAGGCCGAGCGGCACGTCGGGGACGGGGCCCGTGACGACCAGCGCGCCTGAGACGGCGACGGCGACGGCGGGCAGCAGCCTGGTCTGCCGCGACCAGACCTCCAGCGCGCGCCTGGCCCTGCCCGTCTCGCGCGGGTCGATCGTCCACGCGGGGTCGTGGTGGGCGCGCGGAGGGTCCCATCGCAGCAGGGTGAGTCCGTAGTTGACGCGGGCGCCTGCGTGCGCGCCGTCCCTGTGCAGCGCGGACAGGTAGGCGGCCGCGGCGCGGCGGTGCTCGCCCCGCAGGAGCGCCAGGTCGCCGGTCAGCGCGTGCGGCCCCGCCTCCTCGGGGGCGAACCTTCTCGCGGCGGCGATGTGGGTGGCCGCCTCCCTGAAACGTCCGGGGACGCGGCGCAGCGCGGCGCCGAGCCGCAGTCTCGACTGCCACGACCCGGGCGCCAGGCGCGCGGCCTGCTCCGCCTCGAGCACGGCCTCGGGGTCGCTGCCGAGCCGTTCGAGGGCGAGGCTGGCCAGGCGGTGTCCCCACTCGCCCGCGTGGTCGAGGGTGATCGCGCGCCGGGCGGCGGTCAGCGCGGCCTCGGGGCGGTCGGCCACGAGGTGGTCGAGAGCGACGGCGCACCATTCGGCAGCGGAATCCGAACCCTCGCCGTCGCTCCCCACACCCGCCATGATCCGTTCGCGGCACCCCATACGAAAGATCCGGACATATGGCTGTATCTCTCTAGAGAGGTACCAGCACGGAATGTGATCAGTCGATCCAGGTGTGCGACGTGCCGGACATCGCCTAAGCTGCCACGCATGTTCCATGACCGAGCCAGACCCGTCATGGACACCGCATGACGATCCTGCAGAGCGCACCGAGGTCGTCGCGGGTCACGGGGCAGCGGCAGGCCAACCGGTGGTCGGTCCTGGTTCTGCTGTGCCTGAGCCTGCTGCTCATCACCGTCGACGCCACCGTCCTGCACATCGCCGTCCCCGCGTTGACGGCGGCGCTGGAGCCGTCCTCGGTCGAGCTGCTGTGGATCATCGACGCCTACTCGCTGATCGTGGCGCCACTGCTGATCATGTTCGGCACGCTGGGTGACCGATACGGGCGAAAACGCCTGGTGCTGTGGGGCTACGTGCTCTTCGGCCTCGCCTCGGCGGCCGCCGCCTTCGCGCCGACGCCGCTGACGCTGATCCTGGCCAGGGGGCTGCTCGGCGTGGGCGGCGCGATGATCATGCCGGCCACGCTCTCCATCATCCGCCAGGTCTTCACCGACCGCCGCGAGCGCGCGCTCGCGCTGGGCGTGTGGAGCGCGGTCGCGGCGGCGGGCGCCGCCGTCGGCCCGCTCATCGGCGGCCTGCTCGTCCAGCACTTCTGGTGGGGCGCGGTCTTCCTGATCAACGTCCCCATCCTGCTCGCGCTGCTGCCAGCGGCCTCCCGCCTGCTGCCCGAGTCGCGCAGGCTCACCGGCCGGCCATGGGACGCCACCAGCGCGGCGCTGTCGGTGTTCGGCATCCTGGCCCTGGCCTTCGGCCTGAAGGAGGCGGGCGCGGGGCACGCCGCCGGCCTCGCGGTGCTCCTCACCGGCGCCGGTCTGCTCGTCTGGTTCGTACGGCGGCAGCGCCGCCTACCCCATCCCCTGCTCGACGTCGGCCTGTTCAAGGACAGGGCGTTCGCCACCGGCGTGGCGGGCGTGCTGTTCGGCGTCTTCTCCCTCGTCGGGCTGCAGCTCATGCTCGCCCAGTACCTCCAGCTCGTCCTCGGCGACAGCCCGCTGCGCGCGGCGCTCAGGATGCTGCCGCTGGTGCTGTCGGCCATCGCCGGCGGTCTCGCGGCGGCGAGCGTGCTGCGCAGGATCGGCATGCGGGCCACCATGAGCGGCGGGCTCGCGCTGGTGGCCGTCTCGCTCACGCCGACCCTGTCATGGGGCGTCGAGGCCCATCCGATCATGCTCGCGATCTGCTTCGTCGGCATCGGGTTCGGGCTGCAGGTCGCCCTGCTGGCCGCCTCCGACACCATCATGTCGGCCGCGCCCGAGGCCAGGGCCGGTGGCGCGGCGGCCATCGAGGAGACCGCCTACGAGCTCGGCGCGGGGCTCGGCGTCGCGGTGCTCGGCACGATCACCGCGGTGGTCTACGCGCCTGGCGTGCCCATGGTGCAGGGGGTGCCCGCTCCCGCGATGGAGCAGGCCAGGCAGTCGCTGGCGGGTGCGGCGCACGTCGCGCACGAGGTGGGCGGCGGCCCGGGCACGGCGCTGCTCGACGCCGCGAGGTGGGCTTTCGTCCACGCGCTCCACACGACGATCGTCGTCAGCGTCGTGCTTCTCGCCCTCACCGCGGCCGCGGTGGCCCTGCTCATCCGACGCGACTGAGGTTTCAAATGACCCGATCAGGTCACAGGAATACCGTGAGACGGACCCTCCACGATCTCGCCACGCTCGCCGCCAGGATCGGGGTCGGCGGGATCTTCTTCGCGAACGGCTGGCACAAGCTCGAGGTGGGGCTCACCGCCACCGGCACCCAGTTCGCCACGCAGGGCGCCCCCGCTCCCGGCGCGTGGGCGGCGGTCACCATGCTCACCGAGCTGATCGGCGGGGCGTTACTAGTCGCCGGGCTGTTCACCGCGCCCCTGGGGCTGGTGCTCTTCGCCGAGACACTGGCCGTCTTCTTCGTGGCCAGGCCGCTGAACCCGATCGACACCAACCTCATCGTGGTGCTGGGCGCGGCCGCCGTGCTGCTGGCGGTGACGGGCGCGGGGCGCGTCTCGGTCGACCACATGGTGGTGATCAGGCGCAGGGAGGCCGAGGCGGCCGACGAGTTCGCCGCCGACCACGAGGCCGACGACGTCATCGCCTCGCTGCGCGACCCCGACGCCCCGCACGAGCCCGGCCCCCTGCGCGGCGACGACGTGCGGGGTTCGGGCGCGCCCGAAACGGGTCCCCCGGTACCGGACTCCCGTGGAGCGGGCGAGACGGAGGCGGGGCCCGGCGAGGACACCGCGCCGCACCACCTCCCGCGCACGGTGGCCGACGAGTTGCCCGGCGACACTCTGGTGGCGGGCAAGAAGACGGCGAGCGCCGCGCGGAGCGGGCGCGGCCGTACGGCGAGGAAGCCTGCCGACCCCGCCGAGTGACTCCACCTCCTCAGGACGCGCCCGGAGACGCCTCAGGTCTCCACGCGGCTCGAGGCGGGTGGCGCAGCTTCGGGGACGCGCCGGCGGACGGGGCGCAGGAGCCCCTGGGTCATCGCGATCGCGACGAGGATCACCACCGCCCCTGCGGGCTGGTTCCAGGCCAGGCTCTCCCCCAGCACCACCACGCCGGACACCACGGCGAAGACGGGCAGGAGGTAGGTCACCGTCGAGGTCGTCGTCACCCCCGCCCGCACCTGGACCCAGTACAGCAGGAGGTAGGCGATGCCGGTGCCGAGCCCGCCCAGTGCCAGCATGCTCCACCACACGGCGGGCGGCGCCGACAGGTCGACCAGGGCCACCCCCGCCAGCGGGGTGATCACCGCCAGTTGCAGGGTGCCGCTCAGCAACTGGCCCGCCGCGAGCACCACGGGCGCCTCCGAGCGGCGCCCGGTGATGAAGCGGCCCATGTAGGAGCCACCCACGCCGTAGCAGAGCGCCGCCCCGAAGCAGGCCAGGCTGCCGCCGAGCTCACCGCCGCTCAGCGGCTGCCAGACGCCGAGGACCACCATCACGCCCGCGAACCCGAGCCCGAGCCCCGCCATCCTGCTCGCGCTCGGCTTCTCCGCGCGCAGCAGCAGCGTGAAGGCGAGGGTGCACAGCGGGGTGGTGGCGTTCCAGATGGCCGCCACGACGGAGGAGACGTACTGCTCGCCGTAGGCGAAGAGGGTGAAGGGCAGGGTCGTCAGCACCACCGAGGCGACCTGGAAGTGGGCCCACAGTCGCGGGTCGCGCGGCAGCGCCCTGCGGCTGAGCGCCAGGGCGACCAGCAGGGTCGCCGCGCCGATCGCCATGCGGCCGAAGGAGACCTGGAGGGGGTGCAGCGCGCCGACGGCGACCTTGATGAAAAAGAAGCTGTTGCCCCAGATGAGGGCCAGCAGCAGGAAGGCGGGCAGCCAGCGGCCCACGGGGGTGCTCTTCACGAGGACAGGAGCGTAGTCGTGAACCCGAGGCGAGTCGTAGGGAAATCTCCCTATTTGTCCGTAGCGGCGGCCGCGGTCGCGCACGCCTCGTTGTAGTCGCCGCCCGTGGCCAGGTAGTGCGCGGTCAGGCGCTGGAGCATCTCGCGCAGATGGGCACGCTCGCCCGGCTCCAGCGGGGCCAGCACGTGGTCGTCGACGAAGCGGAGGACGGCCGTGGCCTCCTCGAGCCTCATCCTGCCCTTGTCGGTGGCGACGATCATCTTGCTGCGCCTGTCGGCGGGGTCGGGCACCCGCTCGACCAGGCCGGCCTCGACCAGCTGGTCGACCAGGTAGACCATCACCGTGCGGTCGAGCCGCAGCTGGTTGGCCATGTCGATCTGGTTGCGGGCGCAGCCGTGCGCCGCCGCGTTGACGACCATGTAACCGCGCTGCGAGCCGGGGAAGCCTTCGAGCGCCCGCTGCGAGGCGGACAGGTGGCTCTGAAAGACCTGGGCGAGCAGCCAGCCGAGGGTTTCGTCGAGCCCGGCCGGGAGCTCGTGCTCAGTCTTCATGGGGTCCAGTCTACTCCGCTTGACAGATAAGCTGCTCAACAGACAATCTGTGAAACAGATTATCTCGCTGACCGATGAAAGGATCACCATGCCCCAGCTGCTGCACATCGACGCCTCGGCCGTCCACGAAGGATCGGTCTCCAGGCAGGTGGCCAGGTCGTTCAGGGACGCGTGGGACGGCCAGGTCGTCTACCGCGACCTGGGGGCGCGCCCGGTACCGCACCTCACCGAGGCCGGGATCGTCGCGAGGCACGCTCCCGCCCAGGAGCACGACGCGGAGCAGGCGACCGCGGCCTTCCTGCAGGAGGCGCTGGTGGAGGAGCTGCTCGAGGCGGAGGCGTACCTGTTCGCCGTGCCGATGTACAACTTCGGCGCGCCCTCGACGTTCAAGGCGTGGCTCGACCAGGTCCTGATCCCGGGGCGGACCCTGGGCATGAGCCCCGACGACAGCCCGATCGCCGGCAGGCCCGCGACGCTCATCAGCGTGCGCGGCGGCGCGTACGGCCCTGGCACGCCCAGGGAGGGCTGGGACTTCGCCGACCCGTACCTGCGCAAGATCCTCACCGAGGTGTTCGGCCTGGAGCTGCGCGTGGTCACCGCCGAGCTGACGCTGGCGGACACGACGCCCGCCATGGCAGGGCTGCGCGAGGCGGCCGCCGCCTCGCAGGCCGCCGCGCACGTCGCCGCCCGCGAGCACGCGCGTCGGATCAGCGCGAGGTCGCTCGTCTAACGCGTGCTCGCCCTGATGGCCAGCCGCGGTTCGAGAAGTGTGGCGTCGGGCACCGGGCGGCCTTCGAGCTTGGCCATGAGCAGCTCGACCGCCCGGTTGCCGACGTCCTCCGCGGGGATCAGCACCGAGGTGAGCGGCGGGCTGGCGCGCTCGGCGACGTCGTCGGGGCAGATGGCGACCACGGACACCTCGTCGGGCACCCGCCTGCCGAGCAGTCGCAGGGCGCCGAGCACGTGACCGACCGCCGCCTCGTTGTGCACCACCAGCCCCGTGAGGTCAGGATGCTGGGCGAACAGGTCCTTGACGGTCGCGGCCACCTCGTCGAAGGTCTCCTCGCATGGTAGCGCCACGCCCGCCTCGCCGGCGGCCTCGACGAACCCCTCCCTGGTACGGCGGGCATACCCCGTGCCCCGTTCGTAGACCACCGAAGGAGCGCCGAGCAGGGCGAGCCTGCGATGCCCCAGCGAGGTCAGGTGCTCCACGCACAGCGCGCCCGCCCTGGCGAAGTCAAGGTCGACGCAGGTCAGACCGGAGGGGTCGGCGGGGAAGCCGATCAGCACGCTGGGCTCGTCCAGCCCGCGCAGCAGCGGCACGCGAGGGTCGTCGAGCTCGACGTCCATGAGCACCATGCCGTCGACCATCGAGCTGGCGGCGACCCTGCGCAGACCGTCGGGGCCCTCGTCGGCGGTCATGAGCAGCACGTCGTGGTCGTGCCTGCGGGCCATGGCCACAACCGAGCTGGCGAACTGCATCAGCACCGGCAGGTGCATGCCCGCGCGAAGGGGCAGCACGAGCGCGATGACGTTGGAGCGCCTGCTGGCCAGGGCCCTGGCTCCCGCGTTGGGGTGGTAGCCGAGCTCGCCGATGCTGCGCAGCACCCGCGCCCTGGTCGTCTCGGAGATGGCGCGCTTGCCGCTGAGCACGTAGGAGACGGTGCTCACCGCGACGCCCGCGTGCCTGGCGACCTCGGCGATGGTGACTGCTCGGTTGGTCATGCGAACCGCATTCCGCTCAGAGTGACCCCTTCATTCTCGAACACGACATAAAGATCGTGCACGCCTGCCGCGCTCGCAAGGTCGCAGCGGGTCTCGGCGAGCTCGCCGGGTCCCGGCACGGGGACGGTGGCCAGCACCTGGCCGGAGAGCGGGTCGCCGAGGCGCAGGGTCAGCATCGCGCCACCCGCGCTGGCCGCGGTGATCACGCAGGAGTCGTGCGCGGCGAAGGCGACCTGCCGGTAGAGGATCCACGCGCCCGGCTCCTCCCCTCGGACGGTGTCGCGGTCGGTGAAGGTGATCGCGTCGTACTCGTCGTGGTCCACGGCTCTCAGCTCGCCGGGGTCGCGGGGCGGGATGCGCTCGCCCTCGACGTCGAAGGCCGCGCACAGGCGCAGGTCGCGGGCCGAGCGGCCGACCATCAGCAGGTGGGTGGCCTCCTCCACGACCAGGCGGCCCCTCGTGACGTCCCAGAAGGCGAGGTCGCGCCGGTCGGGCTCGAAGCTGACGCGGGCGCTCTGGCCAGGGGCCAGCCGTACGCGCTCGAAGCCGCGCAGGCGGCGCAGCGGCTGCTTGACGCGGGAGCGGCGCTGGTGGGTGTAGAACTGCACGACCTCGACGCCCTCGCGCTCACCGGTGTTGGTGACGGTCACCTCGGCTCTCGCTCCGTCCATCGTCAGGTCGGTGTAGGCGAAGCCGGTGTAGCTGAGGCCGTGGCCGAAGGGGTAGAGCGGGGCGCCCCGGTAGTAGAGGTAGGTGGCGTCCGAGGCGATGATGTCGTAGTCGAGCAGGTCGGGAAGCTCGCAGGCGTCCCTGTACCAGGTCTGGGTGAGGCGGCCCTCCGGGTCGCGGTCGCCGAACAGCACCTCGGCCAGGGCGTGGCCGTACTCCTGGCCCCCGTGCGACGACCACAGGACGGCGGGCACGTGCTTATCGGCCCAGGTGACGCCGAACGGGTAGCCGCTGCTGAGCACCAGGACGGTGGCGGGGTTGGCGGCGTGGACGGCGCGCAGCACGGCCTCCTGCGCGGCGGGCAGGTCCAGGTCGGTGCGGTCCTCGGTCTCGCGCCCGTTGACCAGGGGATGGTCGCCCGCCACGACGACCGCGACGTCGGCGGTGGCCGCCAGCTCGGCCGCCTGCCTCGCGCCGCTCGACAGCAGCTCCCACGACAGGGCGGCCGGCTCGTCGGCGAGCACGAGGCGTCCGTCCTCCTCGGCGACGTAGCGCCCCGAGTGCAGGTGGCGCAGGGCGCCGTCGGCCCTGCGGAAGGTCTGGCGCACCTCCCACCCGTTGGGGCCCGGCTGGTCGCAGGAAAGGCGCCCCTCCTCGTCGGCCGAGAGGAACTGGCCGTTGAGCGGCGAGCGCAGGGCCAGTGCTCCCCCGCCCCAGTCGAAGACGTCGAACTCGTGCCTTCCGAAGGCCACCCTGTCCACGCCCTCGCAGAAGACGGTCTCGCACCGCTCGGCCATGCCCTGCAGGGCGGTGACCGCGTAGGGCAGGGTGCCGCTGTACCAGTCCTCCATCAGGGTGTCGGCGAGCTGGCCGATGACGGCGACCTTGAGAGGGGCGCGCAGCGGGAGCAGGCCCTCGTTCTTGAGCAGCACGATCGATCGGGCCGCCGCCTCGCGGGCGAGGTCCTGATGCTGCCCGGGGGTGTACGGCGCGCTCTCCCCCGGCTCCGCGGACTCCTCGTCGTCGAACTCGCCGAGGCGCACGCGGATCGACAGCACGTGGCCCGCGGCCCTGTCGATGTCCTGCTCGTCGAGCAGGCCCCGCTCGAGGGCGGTCCTGAGGTGGGCGAGGGTGTCGGCGGGGCGGTCGTCGTCCTGGGTGAAGCTGTCGAGGCCCGCCTTGACGGCCGCGGCGTAGGCGGTGGGCGCGTCGGGGTGGTAGGCCTGCAGGCCGTACAGGTTGCCCGGGGCGTAGGCGTCGCTGACGACCAGCAGCTCGTCGGGCGCGGCGGCGCGCAGCACGTCGTTGATCAACGGGCTGAGGTGGGCGGGCCGCCCGTTGACCAGGTTGTAGGAGGGCATGACGGCGACGGCGGCCTGGAGCGGCGCCAGGAAGGCGGGCAGCTCGTACTCGTGCAGCACTCTCGGCGGCAGGTTGCTGGAGGTGACGCAGCGGTCGGTCTCGTTGTTGTAGCCGAGGAAGTGCTTGAGCGTGGGGGCGGTCCTGAGAACGGGGCCCCTGCCGCGCAGGCCCGTGGCGTAGGCGGTGGCCAGCAACCCTGTCAGCCACGGGTCCTCGGAGTAGCCCTCCTCGTTGCGGCCCCATCGCGGGTCGCGCAGCGGGTTGACGACGGGGGCCCAGACGTTGCGGCCGGCTCCCGCGGGGTCCTTGCGATGGGAGGCGAGCACCTCGTCGGCGGTCGCGGCGCCCACCCTCTCGACCAGCTCGGGGTCCCAGGTGGAGGCGAGGCCGACGGCTTGGGGGAAGACGGTGGCGGGACCGAGCCAGGCCAGCCCGTGCAGGGCCTCGGTCCCCGTCCTGAACGCCTTGACGCCGAGCCTGGGGATGGCGGGCTGGTGCTGGTGGAGCAGCGACAGCTTCTCCTCGAGCGTGAGCCTGTCGAGCAGGTCTGCCACGCGGTGCGCGGTGGGGTGCGCCGGGTCTCGGAAGGGTTCGTTCATGTGGGGGGTCCGCCTGTCGAAGCGCTTCGATAACCGATCCGGATATTTCGGGGGTGTTACCGGGATGGGTGCTCTGAGCGTGCCCGCTGGGGCGTCCCCGGGTCAAGACCTCTTGGCGAAGCGCTTCGACAATCTCTCGCCGGCCCGCCACCGATCATCGGGGCGGACCGGCGACAGGCCGGAGGTCAGGGACGGCGCGTGAGGTAGCCGCCCATCGTGCGGAAGAGCTCGGTGGCGGGCAGGTCCGTGCCGTCATCGGTGCGGACGCGTTCGATCACCAGGCCGTGGCTGCGGCCCTTGCGCGCCTGCGCGCCGGCGACGATGACGACGCCGTCTCCCTCGCGGATGAAGACGCGGCCGGGCGTGCCGCCGTACCTGCCGGTGGAGACCGACGCCTTCAGCACGCGCACGCGGGCGCCGTTGTAGTGGGTGAAGGCGTTGGGGTACGGGTCGGACTGCGCCCGCACGAGCCTGGCGATGTCCTCGGCCGGCCAGTTCCAGTCGATCTCGCTGTCCTCGATCGAGCGCTTGTGGAAGAAGCTGGCCATGGACCTGTCCTGGGGCGTCCAGTCGGTGCGTCCCGAGGCGATGAGGGCGAGCGACTCGGTGACGATGGGGGCGATCAGGTCGACGGTGCGATGGAACAGGTCGGTGGCGGTGTCGTCGGGACCCACGGGCACCGCGCGCTGCAGCACGATGTCCCCCGCGTCGAGGTCCTCGTCCATCATGTGCGCGGTGACGCCCACCTCCTTCTCTCCGTTGATCAGCGCCCAGATGAGAGGGGAGAAGCCCGCGTAGGCGGGCAGCAGCGAGTCGTGCACGTTGAGCGTGCCGTGGCGGGGCAGGGTGAAGATCTCCGGCGGGATCCAGGTGCGCCAGTTGTTGGCGACGATGAGGTCGGGATCGGCCTCCTTGAGCCTGGCCATGAGCTCCTGGTCGTCGGGGCGGTTGCGCAGGAGCACGGGCACGCCGTGCTCCTCGGCCAGGTCGGCCACGGAGTCGCTCCAGATCCGCTCGTAGGCGTGCTCGCTCCTGGGGTGCGTCACGACGAGGACGACCTCGTGGCCGGAGTCGAGCAGCGCCCTCAGTGTGCGGTGGCCCCAGGTCTGGTAGCCGAACATCACGATCCGCATGGCGTCTCCTTGTAGGGGGGATCGGAACGGGTTAGGCTCCCCTTAATTAGGAGAGGCTAACCTAACCTCGAAAGGCGCTCAATGCGGGTTCACGACCTGATCGGCATCGGATTCGGCCCTTCCAACCTCGCGCTGGCGATCGCGTTAAAGGAGAACGGACCGGTTGACGCGGTCTTCTTCGAGAAGCAGGCGACCTTCGGCTGGCACCGCGGCATGCTGCTCGACGGCACGACGATGCAGGTCTCCTTCCTGAAGGACCTGGTCACGATGCGCAACCCGGCCAGCGAGTTCGGCTTCCTGAGCTATCTGCGCGACAGGGGGCGCCTGGCCGACTTCATCAACCACAAGACGATGTTCCCCTCGCGCCTGGAGTTCCACGACTACCTCGAGTGGGCGGCGGCGCCCTTCGCCGACCAGGTGGAGTACAGGTCCGAGGTGGTCGGGGTCACGCCCGTGAGCATCGACGGCGTGGTGGACCACCTCGACGTGGTCGTACGGCAGGGCGGCTGCGCCGACGAGCTGACGACCAGGCGCACCAGGAACGTGGTCATCGCCGCCGGTCTGGAGCCCGTGCTCCCGCCGGGGGTCGTAAGCGGCGAACGCGTCTGGCACAGCGAGGAACTGCTCGACCGCCTTCCCTCGCTGCGCGACCCCCGGCGCGTGGTCGTGGTGGGGGCGGGACAGAGCGCCGCCGAGGTCACCGACCACCTGCACGGCGCCTTCCCCGACGCCGAGGTGTGCGCCGTCTTCTCCAAGTACGGCTACACCCCCGCCGACGACAGCTCCTTCGCCAACCGCATCTTCGACCCCGAGGCCGTCGACCACTTCTACGGCGCGTCCGAGGAGGTGAAGAGGATGCTGCTGGCCTACCACGCCTCGACCAACTACTCGGTGGTGGACCTCGAGCTCATCGACGCGCTCTACCGGCGCCACTACCAGGAGAAGGTGCGGGGGGACCGAGCGGCTGCGCATCTTCAACGCCTCCCGCGTGGTGGAGGTGGCGCGCGGCCCCAGGGTCACCGTGGAGTTCCTGCCCACGGGAGAGCGCACCGTCCTGGACGCCGACGCCGTCGTCTACGCCACCGGCTACCGCTCGGGCGACCCGCTCACCCTGCTGGGCGAGGCGGGCGAGCTGTGCGAGCTCCTGCCGGACGGCGGCCTGCGGATCGGGCGCGACTACCGCGTGGCCACCAAGGAGGAGATGCGCTGCGGCGTCTACGTGCAGGGCGCCACCGAGCACACCCACGGCCTCACCTCCACGCTGCTGTCGAACACCGCGCTCAGGGCGGGCGAGATCGCCGCCTCGGTCAGCATGAACCGGTCGTACGCGCTCCCCCGCTGACGGGCCCGACGTGGTGGCGGCCGATCGGGATGACCAGCGGGGTCGCGCTGACCGGGTCGGCCGTCACCACGCAGCGCAGGCCGAAGACCTCCTCGACCAGCGCCGCGTCGACCACCTCGAGGGGCGGGCCCTCGGCGACGACGCGGCCCTCCTTCATCACGATCACGTGGTCGGCGTAGCGGCAGGCCTGGTTGAGGTCGTGCAGGACCATGACGACCGTGCGGTCCTGCCGTCTGTTGAGATCGACGACGAGGTCCAGGACGTCGATCTGGTGGGCGAGGTCGAGGAAGGTGGTCGGCTCGTCCAGCAGGAGCACGGGGGTGTTCTGGGCGACCGCCATGGCGATCCACGCCCGCTGACGCTGCCCTCCCGACAGCTGGTCGAGCGGCCTGCCCGCGTGTTCGAGCATCCCGGTGGCCACCAGCGCCGCCGTGACCGCGTCCTGGTCGGCCTCCGACCACTGCCGCCACCACGTCTGGTGCGGCGACCTGCCCTGCCCGACCAGGTCGCCGACCGTCAGCCCCTCCGGCGCGACGGGCGACTGGGGCAGGATGCCGAGCCGCTGGGCGACCTGGCGGGTCGGCATCGCGTGGATGGAGCGGCCGTCGAGGTGGACCGCGCCGCCGCGCGGGGACAGCAGCCTGGCCAGCGCTCGCAGCAGGGTCGACTTGCCGCAGGCGTTCGCGCCGATGATGACGCTGATCCTGCCCGGCGGCACGGCCAGGTCGAGCCCGTCGACGACGAGCCTGTCGTCGTAGGCCAGCCGCAGCCCCGTGGCCGTCAGCGACGGATTGGTCACGTCTTTCACCCTCCCGTGCCCGTCCTGTTGGCGCGGGCCAGTTGCCACAGCAGGAACGGCGCCCCGAGGACGCCCGTCACCACCCCGACGGGCAGGACGGAGTCGGCCAGCAGGCGCTGACTGATCAGATCGCCCACCAGCACGATCGTCGAGCCGGTGAGAGCGGAGGCGGTGAGCGGCGGGCTGCCCGCGCGGGCGGAGCGCTGCGCGATCTGCGGCGCGGCCAGCGCGACGAAGAGCACGGGCCCTGCGGCGGCGGTGGCGAAGGCGGCCAGCGCCGCCCCGCACAGCAGCAGCGCGAGGCGGACGCGCTGCACGGGTGTGCCGAGCCCTCCCGCGACCTCGTCGCCGAGACGCAGCGTCCGCTGCAACCGCCCGAGCAGCAGCACCGAGGGAAGCAGCACCGCGAGCGCGAGCGCCAGCGGCCCCGCGTGCTGCCATCCCCTGTCGTTGAGGTTGCCCACCAGCCAGCCGAGCACCTTCTGCGCCTGGTACAGCTCGGCCCTGCTCAGCAGGTAGGAGGTGAGGCTGACGCACATCCAGCTGACCCCGATGCCCACGAGCACGATCCGGTAGCCCGTGGTGCCGCGTTTCCAGGCCAGCAGGTAGATCGCCAGCCCGGACGCCAGCGCGCCCGCCAGGCCCAGGGTCTGCGGGGCCAGTCCCGCTCCTGTGCCGAGCACCACGCCCGCGGCCACGGCGGCGCCGGCTCCCTGGGTGATGCCGAGCATGTCGGGGCTGGCCAGCGGGTTGCGGGTGACGGACTGGAAGATCGCCCCCGACAGGCCGAAGGCCGCGCCCGCCAGCAGGGCGACCGTCGCCCTGGGAAGGCGCAGCTCCCAGACCACGAACAGGTCGGCGCGCTCACCCGCGCCCAGCAGCGCGTTCAGCAGGCTGTGGGGAGAGAGGGCGTAGTCGCCCGAGCCCAAGGCGACGGTCAGGCAGAGGGCGAACAGGGCGGCCAGGCCCGCGCCCAGCCAGACCACCGCCAGGCGCAGGCGCAGGATGCCGGAGACGGGCGGCCTGGTCAGCCGGAAGTGCAGGCGCCCTCGGGAGAGTTCGAGCACGGGTCACAGCTCCGCGAGCCTGCGACGGCGCACGAGCGCGATGAAGAAGGGCGCTCCGAGGAAGGCGGCGACCAGGCTCACGTCCAGCTCGCTCGGGCGCACGACGACCCTGCCGAGGATGTCGGCCGCCAGCAACAGGCAGGGGGCCACCAGCATCGAGGACGGCAGCAGCCAGCGGTGGTCGGGCCCTGTGACGGCCCTGACCAGGTGCGGCACGACCAGGCCGACGAAGACGATAGGGCCGGTGACCGCCACGGCCGCGCCGGTGAGCAGGGTGACCGCCAGAGCGCCGCCCAGCCGTACCAGGGCGAGCCTGCGGCCGAGCGCGGCGGCGACGTCTTCGCCGAGCGAGAGGCTGTTGAGCGCGGGCGCGGTGCTCAGCGCGAGGAGGGCGCCGGCGGCCAGGAACGGCGCGACGGCCAGGAGCGTGCCGCCGTCGTGGCCGGTGAGGGAGCCCGACGACCAGTACCTGTAGCGGTCGAGCGCTTCGGGGTCGGTCAGCGCGATGCCGCCGGTGAGCGAGTCGAGCAGGTAGGTGACCGCGATGCCGGCCAGCGCCAGCTTGACAGGGGAGGCGCCGCCCCTGCCCCTGCTGCCCAGCAGGTAGACCGCCACGGCGGCGGCGGCGGCCCCGGCGAAGGCGAACCAGATCGACGGCAGCAGCCCGCTCACGCCCAGCGCTCCCGCGGCGAGGACGATGCCGAACGCGGCGCCCGCGCTGACGCCCAGCAGCCCGGGATCGGCCAGCGGGTTGCGGGTCAGGCCCTGCATGACCGCGCCCGCCAGGCCGAGCGCCGCCCCCGCCAGCACGGCGACCAGCGTGCGGAACAGCCGTGTGCCGCCGACGATGGCGGCCACCTCGGGATCCACGCTCGCCGGATCCACGAGAGCGCGCGCGACCTGGTCGAGCGGGATCGCCCGGCTGCCGATCGCCAGCGACAGCAGGCAGAGCACGGCCAGGACGGCGGCGCTGCCCACGATCAGCCTCTTCATTAGGTTAGGCATACCTCACTTAAGCCTGACATACAAGGCTTTTCACGGGGGTCAAGATAGGTAAGGCTTACCTTAGTACTCAGATCAAGAAGAGGGAACCATGTCCACACGATTGTCGATGGTGCTCGCCGTCCTGGCGCTCGCCGTCGTCACGGCCTGCGGCGGCCAGACCCCCGCCGGTACGGCCGCGACGCCCGCCCCCGCCGCCTCGGGCTCGGCCCCGGCCGCGGCCTTCCCTGTGAAGGTCGAGCATCTGCACGGCACGACCGAGATCGCCAAGCGACCCGAGCGCATCGTCACCATCGGCCTCAGCGACCACGAACCCGTCCTGGCGCTCGGGTTCAAGCCTATCGGCGTGGTCGACTGGTTCCAGCGCACCCCGTTCACCGACTGGCCATGGACCACGGGCGTGTGGGGCGGCGCCGAGCCGACCGTGCTCGGACTGCGCGAGGACGGCGTCAAGATGGAGAAGCTCCTCGCGCTCAAGCCCGACCTGATCTTCGCGATGTACTCGGGCATCCAGAAGGAGCAGTACGACCAGCTGTCGAAGATCGCTCCCGTGGTCGCGCAGCCGAAGGGCTACGACCCCTACGCCGCTCCGTGGCAGGAGATGACGCTGCTGGCGGGGCGCGCGCTGGGCGAGGAGCCGAGGGCCGAGCAGCTCATCACCGGCATCAAGGACAGGTTCGCCCAGGCCCGCGCCGCCAACCCGCAGTGGAAGGGGCTGACCGCGGTCGCCGCCGACAGCTTCAAGGCAGGCCAGTACTTCGCCTTCCAGAAGGGCGACCCCAAGTCGGCGTTCCTGGCCGAGCTGGGCTTCACCGTCCCCGACGGCATCACCAAGGAGGCCGGCAAGCTCAACGGCGTCGAATTCGGCTCCGAGCGCATGGACCTGCTCGAGGTGGACCGCCTCGTCTGGCTCACCACCGGCAAGCAGCCGTGGGAGCGGATCAAGAACGACAGCGTCTACAAGCAGCTGAAGGTCGCCAAGGAGAGCCGCGACCTCTTCCTGACCTACCAGGACCCGCCCATCGGCGCGGCGCTGTCCTTCAACACCGTGCTCAGCATCCCGTACGCCATCGACCAGGTCGTCCCGCTGCTCAAGAAGTGACCCACCGAAAGGCTGCCAGATGTCCGTCCTTCCGCTGACCGGGGCCCAGACGGGCATCTGGCTGGCCCAGCAGTTCGAGCCGGACAGCCCGGCCTACACCATCGGCTGCTACGTCGAACTGCCCGCCGAACCGCCCGCCGACGCCTCCGTCCTGGCGGCGGCGGTGCGGCGGGCCGTCGAGGAGGCCGAGAGCCTGCACGTGGTCGTCGCCGAGCGCGGGGGCGGCCCCGCCCAGATGCCCGCGCCCCCGCCCGCCGGCTGGTCGCCTCCTGTGCTCGAGCTGACCGAGGCGCGGGCCCGCGCGTGGATGGCAGCCGACATGGCGACCGTCGCCGACCTCGCCACAGGCCCGCTGTACGGGCACGCGCTGCTACAACTCGACGACGGCAGGCTGTGGTGGTACCAGCGCTACCACCACCTGGTCACCGACGGCTTCGGCATCCTGCGGATCATCCAGCGCGCCGCCGAGCTGTACGGCGGGGCGAAGGAATCGGCAGGCGACTGGTCGCTGGAGGGGCTCGTCGCGGCGGACACCGCGTACCGCGCCTCCGCCGAGCACGCGGCCGACCGCGACTTCTGGCACGGCCGGCTCAAGGGCATGCCCGACGAACCCGCCAGGCTGGTCGAGTGCCCGCCCGTCCCCGCGCGCGACGTCGTGCGCAGGACCGTCGAGCTCTCGGTGGAGCGTTCCGACCTGCTGCGCGAGGCCGCCGCCGCCATGGGCACCCGCCTGTCGCGCCTGGCCGTCGCCGCCGTCGGCGCCTACCTGCACCGGTCGAGCGGCGAGCGCGACATCGTGCTCGGGCTCCCCGTGACGGCCAGGCGAAGGGGCGAGGACTCCCCCGCGCTGATGTCCAACGTCCTGCCGCTACGGCTGGCCGTGCGCCAGGCCACCACCGCGGCCGAGTTGGTCGCGGCGGTGGCTGACGAGGTAGGACGGCTGGCCGCGCACGCCCGCTACCGGGGCGAGGACCTGGCGAGGGAGCTCGGCCACCCCGAGGGGCTGCGCTCGCTCATCGGGCCCACGGTGAACGTCATGCCCTTCCACGAGGGCATCAGATTCGGCGAGAGCGCCGCCGCCATCCACTACCTGTCGCTCGGACCTGTCAGCGACCTGTCGGTGGCGGTCTACGACAGGCCCGCAGGACACGGGTTGCGCATCGACCTCGACGCGGACGCGTCGGTCTGCGGCCAGGAGGAGCTCGCCGAGCACGAACGGCGCCTGCTGCTCGTGCTGGAGGCGATGGCCGAGCGGCCCGACCTGCCGCTCGGCCGCATCGAGCTGTCCACCGCCCCGCCGCTCGCCCCGCTGCCCGACCTGCCCGAGCTCTCGTGGACCTCCGCCTTCGAACGGCAGGCGGAGCGCACCCCCGGCAAGGTCGCGGTCGTGTGCGAGAGCGAGCGGCTCACCTACGCCGAGCTGAACGGCAGGGCCAACGCGCTCGCGCACCTGCTGCGAGCCAGGGGGATCGGCGTCGAGGACGTCGTCGCGGTGGCCGTGCCGCGCTCGGCCGACCTGGTCGTGGCGCTGCTCGGCGTCATGAAGGCGGGCGCCGCCTACCTGCCTCTCGACCCCGACCATCCGGCCGACCGGCTGACCTTCATGGTGCGGGACGCGCGGGCGCGCCTGGTGGTCTCCGTGGCCGGCCACGCCGAGGAGCTGCCGCTGCCCCGCCTCCTGATGGACGAGCTCGGCCCCGAACCCGCGCCGGACCTGCCCGACGCGGGCGGGGACCGTGCCGCGTACGTGATCTACACCTCCGGCTCGACCGGCCGTCCGAAGGGTGTGGTGGTCACCCACGACGGCGTCGGCGCGCTCATCGCCACCGCCACCGGACGCCTGGGCGTCGACGACACCAGCAGGGTCGCGCAGTTCGCCTCCGCGGGCTTCGACGTCGCCGTCTGGGACCTCATCATGTCGCTGTGCGTCGGCGGCACGCTCGTCGTGGTGCCCGCCGAAAGGCGGGTGGCGGGGGTGGAGCTGACCGGCTACCTCGCCGAGCACCGCGTCACCCACATGATCCTGCCGCCCTCGCTGGTGGCCGCGCTGCCCGCCGAGTGCGAGCTGCCCGAGGGGGCGGTGCTCGTCGTGGGCACCGAGACCGTGCCGTCCGAGCTGGTGGCCAGGTGGGCGGAGCGGCTTCGCGTCGTGGTCGCCTACGGCCTGACGGAGGCGAGCGTCAACTCCACGCTCTGGCAGGCGGAGAAGGGCTGGCGGGGCCCGGTGCCGATCGGCCTGCCCGACCCGGGCACCCGCTGTCACATCCTCGACTCCGCGCTGCGCCCCGTGGCGCCGGGCGTCACGGGCGAGCTGTACGTGGGGGGCCGCGGGCTGGCCAGGGGCTACCTCGGCAGGCCAGGGCTGACCGCCGAGCGGTTCGTCCCCGACCCTTTCGGCGCGCCGGGCGAGCGCATGTACCGCACCGGGGACAGGGCGCGCCTGCGCCCCGACGGGAACATCGACTTCCTCGGCCGTGAGGACGGCCAGCTCAAGATCCGCGGTCACCGGATCGAGCCGGGCGAGGTCGAGAGCGTCCTGATGGCCGACCCCTCCGTCGCCCAGGCCGCGGTCGTCGCCCTCGAGGACCACCGCGGCGCCAAGCGGCTGGTCGGCTACGTGACAGGCTCGGGCGACCTCGACGCGGGACGGCTGCGCGGGCGCGCGGCGAGCGCGCTGCCCGAGCACATGGTGCCGAGCGCGATCGTGGTGATGGACGGCCCGCTGCCGCTCACCCCGAACGGCAAGCTCGACAGGCGCGCGCTGCCCGATCCCTCCTGGACCGCGCCGGTGGGCGGCGCCGCCCCCTCCACCCCCGCCGAGCGCACGCTCGCCCGGGTCTTCGCCGAGGTGCTCGGCCTGGAGTCGGTGGGCGTCCACGACAGCTTCTTCGAGCTCGGCGGCGACAGCATCGTCGCGATCCAGCTGGTGAACAGGGCCAGGAGGGAGGGCCTGGCCGTCACCCCTCGCGAGGTCTTCCTGCACAGGACGGTCGCGGCGCTGGCCAGGGGCAGGACGGAGACGTCCGCCGCGCCCGCCCACGACCCCGGGGTCGGCCTCGCGGCGGAGACCCCGATCGTCGCCGCGCTGAGGCGGCGGGGCGGGCCGATCGACGGCTTCCACCAGTCGGTGGTGGTGCGCCTGCCGGGCGAGCTGGACCCCGAGGTGCTCGTGGGGGCGCTGCAGGCCGTCCTCGACCATCACGGGATGCTCCGCGCGCGGCTGCTGGGAAGCGACGAAGGCTGGGAGCTGGAGGTGCCTCCGCCCGGTTCGGTGCGCGCGGGCGACGTGCTCTCCCGCGCGGGATCGGGGACGGTCGCCGCGCATCGGACGCGGGCGGTGGCGCAGCTGGATCCCCGCGCGGGGGTGATGCTGAGGGCGGCGTGGCTGGAGGCGGAGCGGCGGCTCGTCCTGGTGGTCCACCACCTGGTCGTGGACGGCGTCTCATGGCGCATCCTGCTGGACGACCTCGCCCAGGCGGCCCGCGCGCTGTCGGACGGCGCCCGCGTCGAGCTCCCCCCTGTCGCCACCTCGTTCACCCGCTGGTCCCGTCTGAGGGAGAGTGATCCTGCCTCCGGCGACGCGGTGGGGCCCACCGCCGCGGGGGATCCGGGCGCCGGTTCAGGGTGGGAGCCGTTCGGGCTGCGGGCGTTGGACGCCTCGATCGACACCGCGGCGAGCGAGCGCTCGCTGACGGTCTGCCTGCCCGTCGCGCGGACCGCGCCGCTGCTGGCCGAGCTGCCCGCCCGCTACCACGGCACCGTCGACGACGTGCTGCTCACCGCGCTCGCCCACGCCCTCTCGCGCGGACGGCGCGACCCCGTCCAGGTCGACCTCGAAGGCCACGGCCGCGACGGCGACGGCGACCTCACCCGCACGATCGGCTGGTTCACCACGATCTCCCCCGTCGTGCTCGACCCTCTCGAGCTGGGCGACGCTTCCGCGACGGGCGGCGCGATCAAGCGGGTCAAGGAGCGCCTGCGGGCCGTACCCGCCCCCGGCCTGCCCGCCGGCTCGATCCTGTTCAACTACCTGGGCCGCTTCAGGTCCGGCGAAGGCGCGGACTGGGCGCCCGCCGACGACGCCGAGCCGCTGACCGCAGGGAGGGACCCCGGCATGCCGCTCTCCCACCAGCTGGAGATCAACGCCCTCGTCCGCGACGGCGCGGAGGGGCCCGAGCTGAGCGCCACATGGTCGTGGCCCGGCGGGGTGCTCGCCGACGCCGACGTCGCCGACCTGGCCCAGGGCTGGCTGGAGGCGCTGGGCGCGCTCGCCGTCCACGCGGGCGAGCCAGGCGCCGGGGGGCACACGCCCTCCGACTTCCCCATGGTCGCGCTGTCCCAGGAGGAGATCGACGCGCTCGGCCCCGAGCTCGAGGACGTCCTGCCCGCCACGCCCCTGCAGCAGGGGCTGTACTTCCACTCGCTGTCCGACCCCGGCGTCTACACCGTCCAGCAGGTCATCGAGCTGGCGGGCCCCGCCGACGCGGGCGCTCTGCGCGCCGCGCTGCGCCGCCTGGTGGAACGGCACGCGCCGCTGCGCGCCGGGTTCCTGCGCCGCGACGACGGCAGGGTCACGCAGTTCGTCGTGCGCGACGCGCCCGTCCCCTGGCGGGAGGTCCACGACCAGGACGTGGAGAGCGTCGCCGCGCAGGAGCTGGCGCGGCCGTTCGACCCGGCCGAGCCGCCGCTGCTCAGGGCGGCGCTGGTCGGCGGCTCGACGCTCGTCCTGACGCTGCATCACCTGGTCGCGGACGGCTGGTCGGTGCCGATCATGCTGCGGGAGCTGCTGGGCGATCACCGGGCTCGCGTCACGCCGTACCGCGACTACTTCACCTGGCTGCTCGGACGCGACAGGGAGGCGGCGTGCGAGGCCTGGCGGCGAGCGCTGTACAGGCTCGAAGGGCCGACGCGGCCGGCCCTGCCGGAGGGGCCTGGAGGGCAGGTGCGCTTCGAGGTCGGCGGCCTGCTCCCGTGGGCGCGGTCGCGGGGGCTGACGCTCGGCACGGTCGCGCAGGGCGCGTGGGGGCTGCTGCTCGGCCGCCTCACCGGCAGCCATGACGTGGTCTTCGGCTCCACGGTCTCGGGCAGGCAGGCCGACGTGGAGGGCGTCGAGTCGATGGTCGGCCTGCTGGTCAACACCGTTCCCGTACGGCTGGCGTGGCGTCCGGGCGACCGTCCGGCCGAGCTGCTGGCACGGCTCCAGGACGAGCAGGCCGACCTGTTCGACCACCAGCACCTCGGACTGGCCGAGATCCAGCGGCTGGCCGGGTTCACCGGCCTGTTCGACACCCTGGTGGCGGTGGAGAACTACCCCGTCGAGGGGGATATCCAGGGCATCGCGGGCGTCGAGGTGCGGGACGGCTCGCACTACCCGCTCTCGCTCACGGTCGTGCCGGGAGAGCGGGTGGAGTTCAGGCTCGACCACACCATCGGAGCGGAGGCCGCGCTCAGGGTCGCCGAGGGGCTGCGACGCCTGCTGGAGGCGATGGTCGCCGACCCCGGGCTTCCTGTCGGGCGGATCGATCTGGCGGACCCGGAGGGCGCGCCGCTCGTGGGCGCGGTCCGGGAGGTTCCACCGGCGACGCTGGCCGGCGCCTTCGCCGCCCAGGCCGCCCGCACCCCCGGGGCGACGGCTCTGATCTCCTCCGCCGAGCTCTCGGACGCCGAGCGCTCACGCTCTGAGCTCGCGAACGCCGAGCTCTCCTACACAGAGCTGTCCTACGCCGAGCTCTCCTACGCTGAGCTGGATCGCAGGGCCGAGAGGCTGGCCCGGCGGCTGGCCGCCCGCGGCGCGGGTTCCGGCTCGTTCGTCGCGGTGGCGCTGCCCCGCTCGGCCGAGCTGGTCGTCGCGCTGCTGGGCGTGCTCAAGGCGGGCGCGGCCTACGTCCCTCTCGACCCCGGCCACCCGGCCGAGCGCCTGGCCTTCATGCTCGCCGACAGCGGCGCCCGCCTCGTCGTCGGCGGCCGGGACCTCACCCCGCCGGACGGCGTGACCCGCATCACCGTGGAGGAGAGCGTCCCCGTGGAGGAGGTGGCCTCCGGCGGGGCGGGCGGCGGCGCTCTGCCGGCCGCTTCGCCAGACGACCCCGCCTACCTCATCTACACCTCGGGCTCGACCGGCAGGCCCAAGGGCGTGGCCGTCACGCATCGGGCGATCGTGAGCCACCTGGCGTGGGCGCAGGGCGAGTTCGCCATGGACGCCTCCGACCGCATGCTCCAGCAGGCCTCGGCCGGCTTCGACGCCTCGGTCTGGCAGATCTTCTGGCCGCTGTGCTCGGGCGCGGCCGTGGTGCTCGCCGAGCCGGGCGGGCACCTCGACCCCGCCTACCTGGCGACCCTCATCAGGGAGCAGCGGGTCAGCGTGCTCGACATCGTCCCCTCGATGGTGAGGGCGTTCCTCGGCACGGAGGAGGTCACCGCCGACCCCACGTGGGCCGCGAGCCTGCGCAGGGTCTTCGGCGGGGCCGAGGCGCTGGACGCCGACCTCGCCCGCCGCTGGCGTGAGCTGACCGGCGTGCCCGTGGACAACTGCTACGGACCGACGGAGGCCACCGTCCAGGTCACCTGGCAGGACGGCTCCGCGCAGCCCACCTCCCTGACTCTCGACGCCGCCCGGGTCGCTGGTGCGACCGTGCCGATCGGCGGCCCCGTGTGGAACACCAGGCTGTACGTCCTCGACGTCTGCCTGCGCCCCGCGCACCAGGGCGAGCTCTACATCGCGGGAGACCAGCTCGCCCTCGGCTATCACGGGCGAGCCGCGCTGACGGGCGAGAGGTTCGTCGCCGACCCGTACGGCCCGCCGGGCACGCGCATGTACCGCACAGGCGACCTCGTGAGGCGGCGCGCGGACGGGGCGCTCGACTTCGTCGGCAGGACCGACCACCAGGTGAAGATCCACGGCAACCGCGTCGAGCTCGGCGAGGTCGAGGCCAGGCTCGCGCAGCTGCGGGGCGTCGCCGAGGCCGTGGTCGTGGCCCGCGAGCACGGCGGCGCCACCAGGCTGGTGGGCTACGCCGTGCCGGAGGCAGGGACGGCAGCCGACGGCGGCGAGCTGCGAGCCGCGCTGGCCGCGGTGCTGCCGGCGCCGATGGTGCCGAGCGCGGTCGTCGTGCTGGAGCGGCTGCCGCTGACGCCCAACGGCAAGGTCGACCGCGCGGCGCTGCCCGTCCCCGACGCGCTCCCCCGTCAGGTGCGCGCACCTGGCACCGCGCGTGAGCGGCTGTTCTGCGAGATCTTCACCGAGGTCCTCGGCGTCGAGGCGGGGGCGGACGACGACTTCTTCACCCTCGGCGGCGACAGCATCGCCGCGATCGCCGTCTCGGGCCGCGCCCGCGCTGCGGGGCTCGCGGTCAGCCCGCGCGACGTCTTCGCCCGCAGTACACCGTCGGCGCTGGCGGAGGGCGCGCGCGAGGTGGGAGAGGAGCGGGCCCGGCCTGACCTGCTGGGCATGGGCGAGGAGGAGATGGAGCTGGTGCGCGCGGCCGGCGACGTCGCCGTCGAGGACGTCTGGCCGCTCTCGCCGCTCCAGGAGGGGATCTTCTTCCACTCCAGCTACGACGCGGGCGCGGTCGACGTCTACACCTCGCAGGACGTCTTCGACTTCGACAGGCCGCTCGACGCCGGCAGGCTGCGCGCGTCGTGCGCGGCGCTGCTGGCCCGCCACGCGAGCCTGCGCGCCGCCTTCACCGCGGAGGGGTTGTCGCGTCCGGTGCAGGTCATCCGCGCGGAGGTGGAGCCGCCGCTGCGCGAGGCCGATCTGTCGGGGCTGCCGCCCGCCGAGCAGGAGGAGGCGGTGGCCGCGCTGCTGGCCGAGGACAGGACGCGCCGCTTCGACCTCACCGAGGCGCCACTGATGCGGCTGCTGCTGATCCGTCTGGGCGGCCGTGACCGCGTGGTGCTCACCCACCACCTGATCCTGTGGGACGGCTGGTCGGCCTGGCTGGTGCTGGAGCAGCTGTTCGACGGCCTCGCCGACACCGCGAGCCCCGACCGGCCGAGTCGCCTCGCCGGCCAGGCGAGCCCGGACGAACGGAGCGGCCTGCCCGGCACAGCGGGTGCCGTGGCCTCGGGCTCCTACCTCGACTATCTCGCGTGGCTGGCCGACCAGCCGCCCCAGGCGGCGCTGGCGGCGTGGGGCGAGGCGCTGTCGGGCCTGGCCGAACCGACCCTGGTACGGCCGGCCGACGACGGCCTGAGCCCGGCGATCGCGGTGAACCTCGACGTCGTGCTGCCCGCAGAGCTGTGCGACCTGCTGCGCGCCACCGCCCGCGAACGCGGACTGACCCTCAACACGCTGCTCAACACCGCGTGGGCCCTGGTGCTGTCCGCCGCGGTGGGCAGGGACGACGTCGTCTTCGGCGCGGCCGTGGCGGGCCGTCCGGCCGAGGTGCCCGGCGTGGAGGACATCATCGGGGTGTTCCTCAACACCGTCCCGGTGCGTGTCGCCTTCGACCCCCGGGAGCCGGTGCTCGGCCTGCTGCGGCGGGTGCAGGACGAGCGGGTGGCGCTGATGCCGTACGAGCATCTGGGCCTGGGTGAGCTGCAGCGGCACAGCGGTCACCGCAGGCTCTTCGACACCCTCTTCGTCCTGCGCGACGCGGGCGGTGAGGAGCGGATGGCCGCGTTCACCGACCGCAACGGCATCGTGGGCGTGTCGGGGGTGGACGCCACCCACTACCCGCTCACCCTCGTGGTGACCCAGGGCGCCAGGCTGCGGGTGACGCTGTCGTACCGGCCCGACGTGATCGGCAGGGACGAGGCCCACAGAACGCTGGAGCGCTTCACGACCGTGCTGGAGCGCCTGATCGCGAGCCCGCACGACCGGGTCGGCGGGCTCGACCTGCTCCTGGACGGTGAACGCTCGCGAGCGGACTCGTCCCGGCCGCTGCCTCCCGCGACCGTGGCCGAACTGCTCGCCGAGCAGGCGGCGCGCACGCCCGGCGAGGTGGCGCTGGTCTCGCGCGAGGGCAGCCTGACCTACGCCGAGCTCGGCGCCAGGATCAACCGGCTGGCCAGGCTGCTGCTGGAGCACGGCGCCGCGCCGGAGCAGGTGGTCGCCCTGGCGCTGCCGCGCTCGGCCGACATGGTCGTCGCGCTGTTCGCGGTGCTCCAGACGGGCGCCGCCTACCTGCCGCTGGACCTGGAGTACCCGGCAGAGCGGCTGGAGTTCATGATCGGCGACACCTCGCCCGTGTGCGTGGTGACCACGAGCGCCGTCGCGCTGCCGGAGACGGGGGTGCCGCGGGTGGTGCTCGACGATCAGGCGACCGCGCGCAGGCTCGCGGCCCTGCCCTCCTGCGAGCCTGCCGACGACGAGCGGCCCCGCTTCGCGCGCGGCCTGCCGCACCGGCTCGACCATCCGGCGTACGTGATCTACACCTCGGGATCGACAGGGCGGCCCAAGGGGGTGGTCACGCCGTACCGCGGGCTGACGAACATGCAGTTCAACCATCGCGAGGCCATCTTCGAGCCGACGATCGCGGCCGCGGGCGGCAGGCGGCTGCGGGTGGCGCACACGGTCTCCTTCGCCTTCGACATGTCGTGGGAGGAGCTGCTGTGGCTGGTCGAGGGGCACGAGGTGCACATCTGTGACGAGAACCTGCGCCGCGACGCCGAGGCCCTGGTCGCCTACTGCGACAGGGAGCGCGTCGACGTCGTCAACGTGACGCCCACCTACGCCCACCACCTCATCGAGGAGGGCCTGCTCGAGGGGCACAGGCCCGCGCTGGTGCTGCTCGGCGGCGAGGCGGTCGCCGAGACCGTCTGGACGGCCCTGCGCGACACGCAGGGCACCTTCGGCTACAACCTCTACGGGCCGACCGAGTACACGATCAACACGTTGGGCGCCTCCACGCACGACAGCCCGACGCCCACCGTCGGGCGGCCGATCTGGAACACCCGCGTGTACGTCCTGGACCGCGCGCTGCGCCAGGTGCCGCCTGGCACCCCTGGCGAGCTGTACATCAGCGGGGCGGGGCTGGCGCGCGGCTACCACCGCCGTCCCGGCCTGACGGCCGCGAGCTTCGTCGCCGACCCGTACGGCACGCGGCCGGGCTCCCTGATGTACCGCACAGGCGACCTCGTACGGCTGCGCCCCGACGGCAACCTCGACTTCCTCGGCCGCACCGACGACCAGGTGAAGATCCGCGGACACCGGGTCGAGCCGGGCGAGGTCGCGGCGGCGCTGGAGGAGCACCCCGAGGTCTCCCACGCGGCGGTCGTCGCCGACGGCGGCCACCGGCTGCTCGGCTACGTCGTGCTCCACGAGGAGGCGGCCGACCTCGCGGCGCTGCGGCTCTCGCTGAAGGCCAGGCTGCCCGGTTACATGGTGCCCGCCGCGCTCGTCGCGGTCGGCAGGCTCCCCCTCACGGTCAACGGGAAGCTGGACGTGCGGGCGCTGCCCAGGCCCGCCGTCACCGGCGGCGGCGCGGCCCGACCGCCGGGCTCGGCGCGCGAGCGCGTCCTGTGCGAGCTGTTCGCCGACCTGCTCGGCGTGGAGCACGTCGGCGTCGACGACGACTTCTTCGATCTGGGCGGCCACTCCCTGCTGGCCACCCGCCTGGTCAGCAGGGCTCGCGCCGCGCTCGGCACCGAGCTGGCGATCCGCGACCTGTTCGAGGCGCCCACCGTCGCCGAGCTGGCGGCAAGGGTCACGGTCGCGCGGCGGCGGCCGGCGCTGACACCCGCCTCGACGCGCCCCGACGAGCCTCCGCTGTCGTTCGCCCAGCAGCGGCTCTGGCTGATCGAGCAGCTGGAGGGCGCCTCCGCGCTCTACAACTTCCCGCTGGTGATGCGGCTGCGCGGAGAGCTCGACCTGGAGGCGCTCGGCGCGGCGCTGGCCGACCTGTCGGCCCGCCACGAGGCGCTGCGCACCCTCGTCGTCGAGCGGGAGGGCCGTCCCTTCCAGCGCGTGCTGCCCGCCGAGCGGGCGCGTCCCGCGCTGGAGCTGGTCGAAGGCCCGCTGGAGAGCTTCCTCGAGCGCCCCTTCGACCTGGCCGCCGAGCCGCCGTTGCGGGCGGGCGTCGTCAGGCTCGGGCCTCACGAGCACGTGGTGGCGCTGCTGCTGCACCACATCACCACGGACGAGTGGTCGGACGGCCCGTTCCTCCGCGACCTGTCCACCGCCTACGCCGCCCGCCGTGAGGGGCGGGCTCCTTCGTGGGAGCCGCTGCCCGTGCAGTACGTCGACTACACGCTCTGGCAGCGGGAGTCGCTCGGCGACAGGACCGACCCTGAGAGCCTGGCCGCGCGACAGCTCGCCTACTGGGGGCAGACGCTGCGCGGCGCGCCCGAACGGCTCGACCTGCCCGTCGACCGTCCCCATCAGGCCAGGCCGAGCCCGGCGGGCGCACAGCTGGCGGTCGAGCTCGACCCCGAGGCCTGCGGGCGGCTGAGGGCGCTGGCGCAGCGGGCGGGGGCGAGCATGTTCATGGTGTGCCACGCGGCCGTCGCGGCGCTGCTGCACCGCATGGGCGCGGGCGACGACCTCCCGCTCGGCGCGCCGATCTCGGGCAGGACCGACGAGGCCATGGACGACCTGGTGGGCTTCTTCGTCAACACGCTCGTGCTGCGCGCCGACCTGTCGGGCGAGCCGAGCTTCGCCGAGCTCCTCGACCAGGTCAGGGAGCTGGACCTGGCCGCCTACTCCCACCAGGACGTGCCGTTCGAGGCGGTCGTCGAGGAGCTCAACCCGGTGCGCTCCCTCGACCGCAACCCGCTGTTCCAGGTCATGGTCGGCTACCGCAACAGGGCGGGCGACGACTTCGGGCTGGAGGGCCTCGAGGTGCTCCCGCACCCCTTCGAGGTGACGACCGCCAAGTTCGACCTCGTGTTCTCCTTCGTGGAGGGCGAGGGCCTCACCTGCGTGATCGAGTACCGCACCGAGCTGTTCGACCGCTCCACCATCGCGTCGCTGGGCGAGCGGCTGGCGGCGCTGGTCGCCGAGGTCGCCGCCGATCCCTCACGCCCCGTCGGCTCGGTCGAGGTGCTCGTCGAGGGAGAGCGCGAGCGCGTCCTCACCGGTTTCAACGGGACCGACCGCCCGGTGACCGAGGAGAGCCTTCCCGCGCTGTTCGGGCGGATGGTCGCCGAGCGCCCCGACGCCGTCGCGATCGTGGACCACTCCCCTGCGGTCACCGGGGGCGGCCAGGCGGCGGCTGACGCCGTGCGGTCGCTCACCTACGCGGAGCTGGACGCGCTGTCGGACCGGGTGTCCTTGTTGCTCGCCGAGCACGGTGTGCGCGCCGAGAGCGTGGTCGGGGTGGCGCTGCCGCGCTCGGTGGAGAGCGTCGCGACGATGATCGCCGCGACCAAGCTGGGCGCCGCCTTCCTCCCGCTCGACCTGGCCCACCCCGCCGACCGGCTGGCCTACATGGTCGCCGACTCGGGCGCGCGGGTGGTGGTCGCCGCCGCCCCGATCGACGGGCTCGACGTGCTGCTGCTCGACCCCGGCCGCCTTCCCGGCGGACCCGCCCCTGTCCGTCCGGCCGTGGCGCGGGACCAGGCCGCGTACGTCATCTACACCTCGGGCTCGACGGGACGGCCCAAGGGGGTGGTCGTTCCGCACCAAGGGCTCGCCAGCCTGCTCGCCACCGCCGTCGACAGGATGGGGCTCACCCCTGACAGCAGGGTGCTGCATTTCGCCTCGATCGGGTTCGACGTGACCGTCTTCGAGCTGTGCATGGCGCTGTGCCACGGCGGCACGCTGGTGCTCGTCCCTGACGAGGCGAGGGTGCCCGGCAGGGAGCTGACCGACTTCATGACCCGGCAGCGGATCACCCACGCCATCCTGCCGCCCTCGCTGGTGGCTGCGCTGCCCGAGGGCTGCTCGCTCCCCGAGGGCTGCACGGTGCTGGTCGGCACCGAGACCGTGCCGCCGGGCGTGATCGAGCGGTGGGCCGGAAGGCTGCGCCTCATGGCGGCCTACGGGCTGACCGAGGCGACGGTGAACTCGACGCTCTGGGAGGCCCGTCCCGGCTGGACGGGCGCGGTGCCGATCGGGGTGCCCGATCCCAACACGCGCGCCTACGTGCTCGACGATCGCCTGCGTCCCGTGCCGCCAGGCGTGGGGGGCGAGCTGTACATCGCGGGGGACGGCCTGGCGCGCGGCTACCTCGGGCGTGCGGCGCTGACCGCCGAGCGCTTCGTGGCCTGCCCGTTCGGCCCGCCCGGCAGCAGGATGTACCGCACCGGCGACAGGGCCAGGTGGAGGGCCGACGGCTCGCTCGACTTCCTCGGCAGGGCCGACGACCAGGTGAAGATCCGCGGCTTCAGGATCGAGCCAGGGGAGGTCGCGGCGGCCATGACCAGGCACCCCTCGGTCGCCCATGCGGCCGTCGTCGTCGACACCGGCGCCCCCGAGCCCCGGCTGGTCGGCTACGCCGTACCGGCGGGCTCCTCGCAGGCGCGGGGCGCGCTCGATCCCTCGCAGGTGCGCGCGCACGTGGCGAGGCTGCTGCCTGCCGCGATGGTCCCGTCCGTCGTGGTGGTGCTCGAAGGGCCGCTGCCGCTCACGCCCAACGGCAAGCTGGACCGCGCGGCGCTGCCCTCGCCCGACTGGTCGGCGCTCGCAGGCAGTTCCCGTCCGAGCACCGGCGGGCAGCGGGTGCTGGCGGAGCTGTTCGCGGAGGTGCTCGGCCTGCCCGAGGTGGGCGTCCATGACAACTTCTTCGAGCTCGGCGGCCACTCCATGTCCGCGATGCGGCTGATCGGCAGGATCCGGACCCGGTTCGACACCCACCTCGCGCTCAGGGCCGTCTTCGACGCCCCGACCGTCGCCGCGCTGGCGGACAGGCTCGCGGCGGACGCCCGCGAGAGCCTGGACGAAGGCGTTCGCACCGGGGAAGAGGCGGGCGAGGGCGCGGGGAGCGTCGGCGGGCGGCGGGTGTTGCGGCGGCGAGCGCTGCCCGCCGCGCCCGCCCAGGAGTGGCAGTGGACCAGGCATGGCGAGGGCCGCCCCTACGACATGGCCTTCGCGCTCCGCTCCCCCGTCCAAGGTGCGGCCTCGGCGGCGCTGGCCGACGTCGCCGCCCGCCACGAGCCCCTTCGTACGGCCCTGGCGATGAGAGACGGACGGCTCGTGCAGGAGCCCGCCGCCCAGTGGCTGGAGCTCGTCGGGGTGGACGACCTCGACGAGGCGCTCCACACGCTGGCGGCCGAGCCCGCCGACCTGGAGGGCCGCCCACCGCTGCGTGCCAGGCTGCTCACCGACCCCTCGGGCGGCAGCGCGCTGCTGCTGACGATGCACTACCTCGGCGTGGACGAGTGGTCCGTGGTGCCGCTGCTGCGCGACTTCGCCACCGCCTACCAGGCCAGGACGGAGGGACTCGCCCCCGCCTGGGAGCCGCTGCCCGTCGGCTACGCCGACTACACGCGATGGGCGCACGAGACGGACGACGGCGGACAGCTGGCCTACTGGCGGCGAGCGCTGAGCGGCCTGCCGCGCGAACTGGCGCTGCCGTACGACAGGGCGGGCTCGAACGGCGCCGCGCGCACGGACGGCGCGCCTCGGCGGGGTGACTTCCTGCGGGTCGCCTTCGACGAGGAGCTGCAGGCGGGCGTCGACAGGCTGGCCGCCGAGACCGGCGTGAGCAGGTTCATGGTGCTGCACGCGGCGCTGGCCGCGCTGCTGACCGCCAGGGGCGCGGGGACCGATCTCCCGATCGCCTCCCTGGTCGCGGGGCGCACGGAGGAGGACCTCTCCGACCTGGTGGGGTGCTTCTTCAACACCGTCGTCCTGCGTACCGACACCTCCGGCGAGCCGGGCTTCCGCGAGCTGCTCGCCCGGGTGCGCGAGACCGACCTGGCCGCGCTCGACCGGCAGGACGTCGCCTTCGACAGGGTGGCGAAGGCCCTCGGCCTGTCCGCCCCGCAGGTGATGCTGGTCCACCACGAGCAGGCCGATCTCGGCGGGCTGGTCTTCGAGCAGATCCCGACGGGGGCGCTGCTCGCCGACCTGACGCTCAGCTATTTCGAGCCGCGCGGCCACGCCCCCGTGGTGTGCCTGCTGGAGTACGCGACCCGCCTGTTCGACAGGTCCACGATCCAGTCCCTCGCGGACGACCTGGTCCGCATCCTGACGACCGAGACAAGGAGAGACGCATGAGCACCAACCCGTTCGACGACCCCGAGGGCCGCTTCCTGGTGCTGGTCAACGACGAGGGCCAGCACTCGCTCTGGCCGTCCTTCGCCGAGGTGCCCGCGGGGTGGCAGGCCGTGTTCGGCGAGGAGGCCCGCGACGCCTGCCTGGAGTACGTGGAGCGGAACTGGACCGACCTGCGGCCCCGCAGCCTGGTGGAGGCCATGGGCGCGGGCGGGGCCGCGGGCTGACTAGGGCGCGCGGTGGCCCGACCAGGCCGCCCACAGCGCCGCGTAGCGCCCTCCGGCGCGCACGAGCTCGTCGTGCGTGCCGGTCTCGGCGACCCGCCCCTGGTCGAGCAGCACGACGCGGTCGGCGGAGGCGGCCTGGGTGAGCCGGTGCGCGACGACGAGAGCGGTCCTGCCCTCGATCGCGGCGGCCGCCGACGCCTCCAGGGCCCTCGCCCCCGCGCTGCCCGCCTCCGCCGTGGCCTCGTCGAGCACGACGACGGGAGGATCGGCCAGCACGAGCCTGGCCAGCGCGAGTTGCTGGGCCTGCGCGGCCGTCAGCCGGTGCCCGCTGTCCCCCACGACGGTGGCGAGGCCGTCGGGCAGCGCCCGCGCCCAGCCCAGCGCCCCCACCCGGTCGAGCGCCTCGGCCAGTTCGCCGTCGCTCGCCTCCGGCCTGGCCAGCCTGAGGTCCTCGGCCAGCGGGCCGGCGAACACGTGCACCTCCTGCGTGACCAGGGCGACCGAGCGGGCAGGGCCGTCCACGGTGATCGAGCCGCTGTCCGGCGGGTGGATGCCCGCGATGAGCTTGGCCAGCGTGGTCTTGCCCGCGCCGCTCGCGCCGACCAGCGCGACCCGCTCCTTCGCCGCGAGGTCGAGGTCCACCTCGCGCAGCACGGGATGGCCGCTCCTGTAGGAGTAGCCGACGCCCCGGACGCCGACCTCGGCCGCCGCCCCCGAGGCCAGCGCGCGAGCGGGCTCGGCTGCGGCGCCGACCACGCCGACCAGCCTCGCCAGGCCCGCGCCCGCGGCCTGGGCGTCGTCGACCAGCCCGAGCGCGATGTTGATCGGGGTGAACAGGCTGTGGAAGTAGAGGGCGGCGGCGCCTGCCGTGCCGATGCTCACGCCGCCGCCCCGCACCAGCAGGAACCCGGTCACCAGCACCGCCGACAGGCCGACGAACTCGGCGAGGTTGAGCCTGGCGTAGAACCTGGTCACCAGCCTGGCGCCGCGCAGCACGAGGTCCACCGCCGCCGACGACCTGGTCGCGACCAGGCCCACGTGCTCGTCCCCGAGCCCGAACGCCCGCACGGTCGAGGCCCCGCCGACCGTGCCGAGCAGTTGCTGCTGCTGGGCGCCGACGGCCACGCGCTGCGCGGCGTACAGCGGGACGGCGCGCCCGGCGTACCAGCGCAGCGTGTGGATCTGGATCGGCGCGGCCAGCAGCGCGACCAGCAGGAACCTCCAGTCGAGGACGGCCAGGCCCACCAGCGTGAGCCCGATCGTCAGCACCGAGCGGGCGAGGGCGGGGAGGGCGTCGCGCACCGCGTTGGTGATCACCGAGACGTCGCCGGTGACGCGGGAGGTCAGGTCACCGGAGCCGGCCCGCTCCAGCTGGTCGAGCGGCAGGCGCAGGGCCCTGTCCACGAAGCGTTCGCGCAGCGTGGACAGCATGCCCTCGCCGAGCTTGGCGATCAGCGAGACGCCGATCGCGGTGGCCACGCCGTGCCCTACCGCGATGGCCGCCAGCCAGGTGACGGGCTCGGTGATCGCGGCCGCCGGGCTCGACCGGCTGACCAGGTCGATGATGTGGCCCAGCACGGGGGCGGTGAGCAGGCCGATCGCCGTCGCCGCGACCAGCACGGCGAAGCCGCCGAGCGCCGTCAGCCGGTGGGGGGCGGGCCAGCTCGCGCACCGCCGCCCAGGTCTGCGCCGCGTTCGCGGTGGGCAGCAGTTCGCGCTCCTCGGACGTCGCCATGGGTCCTCTCCTCGTGGCACTCACGTCAGGACCGTGGCCCTGTAGGTCTCGTGTCCTTCGACGAGCTCGGCGTGGGTTCCGCAGGCGGGCGGGCCGCCGCCGTCCACGAACACCACGCGGTCGGCGGCGGCCAGCAGCGCGGGACTGGTGACGACCATGATCGTCGTCCGGCCCTGGCGGGCGGCCCTGACGCCGTCGGCGATCCTGGCCTCGGTGGCGGCGTCGACGGCGGTGGTGGGGTCGTGCAGGACCAGCACGGGCGGGTCGGCGGCCAGGGCCCGGGCCAGGGCCACCCGCTGGCGCTGGCCACCCGACAGCGACAGGCCCCGCTCGGTCAGCGGGGTCGACAGGCCGTACGGCAACGCGCCGGCCACCTCATCGGCCCCCGCGGCCACCATCGCCGTCTCGGGAACCGGCGTCTCAGGCGGCGCGGAGGTCGAGGGGGTGCCGGGCCCAGGGGTGCCGGTTGCAGGGGTGGCGGGCTCAGGGGTGGCGGCGGTGATGTTGTCGAGGAGGGTGCCCTCGAACAGGTCGGCGTCGTGCTCGGCGACCACGATCGCGCGGCGCAGTTCGGCGGGGTCGAGGCCGGTCAGCGGCGTGCCGTCCAGCTCCACCACGCCCGCGTCCGGATCGGCCGTCCTGCCGAGCACCCGCAGCAGCGCGTGCGCCACCGCCGCGTCCCTCGTCACGACGCCCAGCAGCTCACCAGGAGCCGCCTCGAAGCTGACCGCCCGCAGCGCGCCGTACGAGACCTCGCGCAGCGCGATCGCGCCCCTGACCGGGCGCGCGGGTGCGGCCTCGCCGCCCGTCACGGCGGGCGGCGAGGACAGCACGGAGGCGATCCGCGCGGCCGACGCCCTTCCCTGCGCGAACTCGCCGTTGGCCCACGCCAGGATCGACAGGGGGCTGAGCAGGAACTGCGCGAGGCCGACCGCGGCCACCAGCTGGCCGACGGTGATGTCGCCCTGTGCGGCCAGTCGTCCTCCGACCAGCGCGACGACGGCGATGAACAGGCCGGTCAGCACGAGCATGCCGCCGTCGTGCCAGGCCTGGGCGCGGGCCGCCCGCAGAGTGGCGGCCAGGGCGTCCCTGCTGGTGCGGCGGTACCTGGCGACGGCGGCGTTCTCCGCGCCGATGCCCTTGAGCACCCGCAGCCCCGCGATCAGGTCGGCCGCGACGCCCGAGGCGCGGGCCGCGCGCTCCTGCTCGGCCCCGCTGCGCCGTTCGAGCGGCTTGCCCAGCAGGTGCGCGAGCATCAGCAGCGGCGGGATGCCCAGCAGGACGAGCAGCCCCAGCGGGAGCGAGACCCGCAGCAGCGCGATCCCGCCCGCCAGCAGGCCGGCCAGCGCCGCGACGGCCGCGGCCATGGCGACGTTGACGGCGCCGACCCGTTTGGCGTCGGAGGTGGCGACGGCGACCAGCTCGCCTGGCAGCCGCCCGGTCTCGGCTCCGCCCCTGGGCTCGAGGACGCGCTCGGTCAGCTCGATCCGCAGCCGGTGCGCGGCCTGCTCGGAGGCCCGTTCGGCGGCGCGGAAACTGAAGCGGTAGCTGGAGGACAGACCTGCGAAGACGACGGCGAGCGCGGCGATCCAGAGGAGGAGCGCGCCGCCGTCGCCCGGCGAGATGGCCTCGTCGATGACCACGCCCACCATGACGGGGACGAGGGCTTCACCTGTCTGATGGCCGGCGGCGAGCAGGGCGCCCGCCGCGGACTGCTTCCACTGTCCGGTGACGGCGCGCCGCAGCACGTCACGGCCGTTGATGGGCACTTCCTCGTCCCTCCGGTCGCGAAGATCAGGCAAACATAAGGTAAGCCTAACCTAATGACCGGGTCACGGGGAGGGCAGGCGGCCCGAGTCGACGGAGTCGAGCACGCGCGCCGCCCCGCCCAGGGCGGCGGCGCCGTACCCGAGGGTGGAGGCGACGATCTCGCAGCCGCCGAAGCCGGCCGCGATGCTCAGCGCCCGCGCCTGACCGGCCGCCGCGGGCAGCAGCCAGGGGGCGAGCGGCACGTAGTAGCCGCCGAGGATCACCGCGTCGGGGTCGAGCAGGTTGGCCGCGATCGCGATGCCCCTGCCGAGGTCTCGACCCACCGTCGCGAGCTGGTCGAGGGTCGCCGCGTCGCCCGCCTTCGCCCTGCGGACGACCTCGTCGATCTCCGACTCCACCTCGGCGGGGTCGGTGGTCGAGACGAGCACGCCGATGCCTGCCACCGCCTCCAGGCAGCCCGTACGGCCGCAGCGGCACCGCGGCCCCTGCGGGTCGATCTGGATGTGCCCGATCTCGCCGCTGAAGCCCTGGCCGCCGCGGCGCAGCCGTCCGTCGAGGATGACGCCCGCGCCGACGCCCACCTCCCCGGTCAGGTAGACCAGGTTGGGCGTGCCGCCGAGCGGCCCGAAGCGGTGCTCGGCCAGGACCGCCAGATTGGCGTCGTTCTCGACCTGGATGGGGAAGCCGGGATCGCGCAGCGCCTTGGCCAGGTCACCGGCGAGGTCGACCTCGTGCCAGCCGAGGTTGGGCGCCACCCTGACCGTGCCGTCGGTGCCGATCAGCCCGGGTACGGCGACCGCCACCCCGAGCACCTGCCGCTGGTCCTTGGTCATGCGGTTGACCACGCGCCTGGTGAGGGCGGCGACCGCGGCGACCGCCTGGGCGGGCGTGGCGGTGGCGCCGGGGAAGGCGCGCCGCCACGACAGCAGCCGCTCTCCCGACAGATCGACGGCGACCGCGGTGAGGTAGTCGACGTTGACCTCGAGACCGATCGACGCGTACGGCGAACCGTCGAGGACCAGCATGGTGGCGGGCCGTCCGACGCGGTTCTCCGTCAGGCCGATCTCGCGCACGAGCCTGCGGTCGATGAGGTCGGCCACCAGGCTGGAGACCGTCGCCTTGTTGAGCCCGGTCGAGGCGGCGATGTCCGCCCTGGAGCACGGCGCGTTGTCCCGCACGAACCTCAGCACGACGGCCAGATTGGTCGCCCGGACGTCACCGAAGTCCGCAGGCCGAGGGCCTGTTGAGGAAGTGATCAAGATCAGCCCCGTTCCCGATCGGCCTGGCAGGCCCCATCATGCCGCAACAGCGCGCCCGTTCACCAATCCGTGACCCCTTTCCCTTGTGGGAGCGGTGCCACTGGTCTAATTTGTTTGGCTAACAGACGAACTAACCTTACATGGAGGGAGCACGCCGTGACCACTCGCCGCGGATTCCTCGGGCTGGTGGGCATGAGCGCCCTGGCCCTGGCCGGCTGCGCGACCCCGAGCACCCCCAGGCCCGGCACGGGAGGTGCGACCGCGGCGGCGGCGGACAAGCTCAAGACGCTGACCCCGACCTACGTCCCTTTCGCGGGAGTCAAGCCTGACATTCCGGGCACCGTCTCCACGCTGCCGGGCGTGCCCGACATCAGCGGCGGCTTTACGAGCTACCCCGCCAACCCCGCGGCGGCCCTCACCCAGAAGGCGGGCAAGGGCGGCTCCTACAAGGCGATGACCCCGCTGTGGGGCCCGCCACCGCCCGGGCTGGACGACAACTCCTACTTCCAGGCCGTCAACACCGACATCGGCGCGACGGTGGAGTTCCAGATCGCCGACGGCATGACCTACGCCGACAAGGCCATCGCCCGCCTGGCCTCGGGCGACCTGCCCGAGCTCATGGTCATCCCGAGCTGGGAGATCGACAAGATGGCGGACTTCAACACCGCCGTCGACAAGGCCTTCGAGGACCTCACCCCTTACTTGCAGGGCGACAAGGCCAAGCCGTACGCGCTGCTGGCCAACCTGCCCACGGCCGCCTGGCAGTGGTCGGTGTGGAACGGCAAGCTCATGGCCGTCCCCTTCCCCACCGAGCCGTACCCCTACGCGCTGCTCTTCCGCAAGGACCTGTTCGACAAGAACGGCTGGAACCAGAATCCGAAGAACGCCGAGGAGCTCTACCAGCTCGGCAAGGAGATCACCGACCCCAAGGCCAACCGGTGGGCCTTCGGCGCCATCCACGAGATGGCCTGGCCGATCTTCAAGGTGCCGCAGGAGTGGCGCCTCGAGGGCGGCAAGCTCGTGCACAAGTACGAGACGCCTGAGTTCGAGCTCATGCTGGCGTGGATGCGCAAGCTCTACACCGAGGAGCTCGTCCACCCCGACGTGGCAGGCAGCAAGAGCGCCAACGAGAAGGAGCTCATCGGCGCGGGCAAGATCCTGATCTACCGCGACGGCCTCGGCGCCTGGAAGGAGCTGCTGCAACAGCACACGCCCAAGAACCCGTCGTTCGCGCTGAACCCCTTCCCCGTGTTCGCGCACGACGGCGGAACGCCGATCATGTACCACAACAACGCCGCGGGGATCTTCACCTTCATCCGGAAGGGGCTGCCCAAGGCGCAGGTCGAGGAGCTGCTGTCGATCCTGAACTGGTGCGCGGCGCCGTACGGGACCAAGGAGTACGAGCTGTCGTACTTCGGCGTCAAGGGCAAGCACTTCGACCTCGACTCGTCCGGCGTCCCCAAGCTCACCGACCTCGGCACCAAGGAGGTCGCCTACACCTACGGCTTCCTCGGCGGCCGCCCGCTGTACGTCGACTGGCCCTTCCCCGAGGCGGCCAAGGCCAACATCGAGTGGCAGAACGCCACCTTCCAGTACATCGAGAAGACCCCCTTCGACGGGATCAGGGTGCAGCGCCCCTCCAAGTACTCGGGTCTGCAGGTGCCGACCGAGGACAAGTTCACCGACATCATGCGCGGGCGCCGTCCCGTCAGCGACGTCAAGCAGATCGTGACCGAGTGGAAGCGCGACGGCGGCGACGAGGCGCGCGAGTTCTACATGAAGGTCCTGCGGGACAACGGCCGTGCTTGAGCAGGCCGAACGCTCCGGGCCTGCGGGCGACCTGACCTCACCCGCAGGCGCCGGCGACCGCCGCAAGGCGCCGACGCTGATGGTCAGGCTGCGGCGCGACTGGCAGCTGCTGCTGATGGTGGTCCCGGCCATCGGGCTGCTGCTGCTGTTCCACTACGTGCCGCTGCTCGGCAACGTGATCGCCTTCCAGGACTACTCGCCCTACGTGGGCATCGGCGACAGCCCGTGGGTCGGCCTGGCCAACTTCCAGTGGCTGCTGATCGACGAGAGCTTCTGGCAGGCGACGCTCAACACCCTGCTCATCACGGCCTTCCAGCTGGTCTTCTACTTCCCCGTGCCGATCGCGCTGGCGATCCTGCTGGACAGCGTCGTCAGCAGGCGGCTGCGGATGCTCATCCAGAACATCGTCTACCTGCCGCACTTCTTCTCCTGGGTGCTGGTCGTCACGCTGTTCCAGCAGATGTTCGGCGGGGCCGGGCTGCTGGCGCAGACCCTGCGCGCCAACGGCTACCAGGGCGTCGACATCATGACCAACCCCGACACCTTCCTGATACTGGTGACCGCCGAGACGGTGTGGAAGGACGCCGGCTGGGGGATGATCATCTTCCTGGCCGCCCTGGCCGCCATCGACCAGAACCTCTACGAGGCCTCGGCCGTGGACGGCGCCTCCCGCTGGCGGCGCCTGTGGCACATCACGCTGCCCGGGCTGCGTCCGGTGATCATCCTGCTGCTGATCCTCAGGCTGGGCGACGCGCTGAACGTCGGCTTCGAGCAGTTCTTCCTCCAGCGGGACGCGGTCGGCCGCGACGCCGCCGAGGTGCTCGACACCTTCGTCTACTGGCGCACGATGCTGACCGGCGAGTGGAGTTACGGCGCGGCGGCCGGGCTGGTCAAGGGGCTGGTCGGCCTGATCCTCATCCTGGTGGCCAACAAGCTGGCCCACCGCTTCGGCGAGCAGGGAATCTACAAGCGATCATGAATGTCTGGGAAGAGAAGCCCTCGAGGCTCGGACGGCTGGCGAAGGGCGCGATCCTCACCGCCATCGCGGTCTGCGTGCTGTTCCCCCTCTACATGGTGGTGCTGACCAGCCTGTCCACCCAGGACGCGGTGGCCAGGGCCGGCGGCCTGGTGACCGTGCCAGGCGAGCTGTCCCTGGGCGCCTACCAGGAGCTGTTCTCCGGCGGCGTGGTCAGCAGGGCGGCGATGGTCAGCGTCGGGATCACCGTCGTCGGCACGCTGATCAGCGTCACCGTCACCGCGCTGGCCGCCTACGGCCTGTCGCGGCCCGGCTCGGTGATGCACAGGCCGCTGCTGTTCCTGGTGCTGCTGACCTTCCTGTTCAGCCCCGGCATCATCCCCAAGTACCTGCTGGTCAGCTCGATCGGGCTGATCGACTCCTACTGGGCGCTGATCCTGCCCGGCGCGGTGGCCGCCTTCAACCTGGTGGTGATGCGCTCGTTCTTCATGAGCATCCCGCAGGAGGTCATGGACAGCGCCCGCATCGACGGGGCGAGCGAGTTCACCGTCCTGCGCAGGATCGTGCTGCCCATGTCGAAGGGCGTCACGGCGGTGATCGCGATGCTGTACGCCGTGGGGTACTGGAACAACTTCTTCGACGCCGTCCTCTACCTCAACGACAGCGCCAAGTGGCCCCTGCAGATGGTGCTCAGGCAGTACGTGCTGCAGGGTCAGTCGATGTTCGTCGGCCAGGGCGGCGACACCACGATCGCCGGCCGGGCGCTGCCGCCCGACCTGGCCATCAAGATGTCGATCGTGGCGGTGGCGCTGCTGCCGGTGCTGGTGGTCTACCCGTTCGTGCAGAAGCACTTCACCAAGGGAGTGATCATCGGGGCGATCAAGGGCTGAGGCGCCACTCGTCCAGGAACTCCTCGATGTCGTAGGGCATCAGGTTGAGCGGCGGCCCCGACATCGCCTTGCGGTTGCCCTCGACGATCTTCTTGTTGATCTCTTCGAGAATACGTCTGACCTCGGCCTCCGTGGTGGCCCCCCGCGCCTGCGCCAGGGCGGCGTGGGCCTCCTTGCGCAGGGCCAGGGTGGGCGGCAGCGGCATGGACAGGTTCTCCTCCGCCAGCTTCCTCTTGACCCACCACAGCTCGTCGGCGATCTCGTTCCTGTCGGGCAGCGGTTTGCCCGCGCCCGGCAGGTTGTCGAACTCGCCGCGCTCCTGCGCTTCGCGGATCTGCCTGTCGATCAACGTCTCGAAGCGATCGGTCATGGGCGTTCCTCCCGCGTCTCAAGGGACCTCTCCATCCTGACACGCACAGGTCCCGCCCCCTCGGGCGGTCGCCCGCACAGGCCCCTCCTGCCCGTTCTCGCAGGGACGGCGACAGCCTCGTCGCCGTCGTGAGGTCCGGCCTGCTCCACCAGTGAGCGGGCGCCAGCTGCGGGAGCGCCGTCCCGCCGAGCTCACATCTCCGCGGTGAGCCTGGCGATGGCGCGCATCTTGTTCATGGCGTCGAGGGCGGCGACCTTGTACGACTCGGCCAGCGTCGGGTAGTTGAACACCGCGTTGACCAGGTAGTCGACCGTCGCCCCGCAGCCCATCACGGTCTGCCCTATGTGCACGAGCTCGGTGGCGCCCGTGCCGAACACGTGGACCCCCAGCAGCCGCCTGTCCTCGGAGGAGACCAGCAGCTTGAGCATGCCGTACGAGTCGCCGATGATCTGGCCCCTGGCCAGCTCCCTGTAGCGGGAGATGCCCACCTCGAACGGGATCCTCTCGCGGGTCAGCTCGTCCTCCGACTTCCCGACGAAGCTGATCTCGGGGATGGTGTAGATCCCGATCGGCTGCAGTTCGCTCATGTCGGGGACGGGCTCGCCGCAGGCGTGCTGCGCGGCGAGCCTGCCCTGCTCCATCGAGGTGGCCGCCAGCGCGGGAAAGCCGATCACGTCGCCGACGGCGTAGATGTGCGGGACGGGGGTGGCGTAGTAGGCGTCGACCCTGATCCGGCCGCGATCGTCGGCGGACAGGCCCGCGGCCTCCAGGCAGAGCTCGGCCGTCTTGCCCTGGCGTCCCGCCGAGTACATGACGCAGTCGGCGGGGATCTTCTTGCCGCTCTCCAGGAGGGTCAGCGCCCCGCGCGGCCTGCGCTCGACGGCGGCGACGCTCTCGCCGAAGCGGAAGGTGACGGCAAGGTCCCTCAGGTGGTACTTGAGCGCCTCGACGATCTCCAGGTCGCAGAATTCCAGCATCCGCTCGCGACGCTCCACCACCGTCACCTTGGTGCCGAGCGCGGCGAACATCGAGGCGTACTCGATGCCGATGACCCCCGCCCCGACGACGACCAACGTCTCGGGGACCCGGTCGAGGTGCAGGATCGCGTCGGAGTCGATGACCGTGCGGTCGTCGAACTCCACGGTGGAGGGACGGGCGGGCGACGTGCCGGTGGCGATCACGATCTTCTCGGCCGTGACCTTCCGCTCCTCCTCGCCCGTGACGCCGATGGTGTGCGCGTCGAGGAAGCGGCCCGTCCCCTGTAGCAGGGTGACGTGGTTGCGGGCCAGCTGGCTGCGGATGACCTGGATCTCGCGCCCCATGACGTGCTGGGTGCGCATCCCGAGGTCGGCGACGGTGATCTCCTCTTTCACCCGGTAGCTGGCGCCGTACAGCTCCCGCTGGTTGAGGCCGGTGAGGTAGAGCACGGCCTCGCGCAGCGTCTTGGACGGGATCGTGCCGGTGTTGATGCACACCCCGCCCAGCATGTGCGTCTTCTCGACGACGGCGGTGCGCCTGCCGAGCTTCGCGGCGGCGATGGCCGCCTTCTGCCCGCCGGGACCCGACCCGAGCACAAGGAGATCGAAGTCGTACATCGGTGCAGGCCTCCCAGCCGATGGACTCTCCCGGCGATCCGCCGGCAGTTCCATTGCAACACGCGCGGACGCCCGGGAGAACGGCACCGATCGGGCGGGCTAGGCCGAGGTTCCCGCCATGACCCTGTCGACGATCGCCGTCGCCCCCTCCTGCCTGGCGCAGTGGGCGCAGCAGAACCAGCGCCTGTTCGCCTCGACGCCATGACCGATGATCTTCTGGCCGCAGTGCTCGCAGATGGGCGCCATCGCCTGGATGGCGCACTGGAAGGAGTCGAAGGTGTGCACCGCGCCCTGGGCGTGCACCTCGAAACTCATGTCGTAGTCGTTTCCACACACTTCGCAGACGGCCATGTCGCTCCTCCGATCAGGGATCCTCCAGCGGAGATACCCAGGTGGCGCGGCGCATGCGGGCCTCCGGCGAAGTCTTGGCCGATGATCTACCGGCGGGGCTAGAGCGTGGCGCCGCCGTCCACCACCAGGTCGGTGCCGACGGTGAAGCCCGCCTCGGGGGAGGCCAGGTAGAGCACGGCCGCGGCGATCTCCTCCAGCCTGCCGACCCTGCCCACCGGCACCGCCGACCTCATCCGCTCGTCGCGCTCCTCCACGCTCTCACCTGGGCGCATGGACATCGCGGTCGCCGCGGGACCGGGGCTGACGGCGTTGATGCGCACGCCCTCGGCGATGTACTCCAGCGCCGCGGCCTTGGTCAGTGCGCTCACCGCGGCCTTGGAGGCGATGTAGGCGGCCATGCCGCTGTAGCGCTTGTGCGCGCCCAGGTTGGAGGCGGTGTTCACGATGACGCCGCCGCCGGAGCGGCGCATGTGCTCGATCTCGTGCTTCATCGACAGCCACACGCCTGTCACGTTCACGTCCATGACGCGGGCCCAGGTCGCCTCGTCCAGGTCGGTGACCGCCCCGCCGGCGAAGACGCCCGCGTTGTTGAAGGCGATGTCGAGGCGGCCGTGCCTGGCGACCGTCTGCTCGACCATCGCCGCGGCGCCGCCCGAGGTGCTCACGTCGGCGATCACGTGGCTCGCCGAGCCGCCGGCGTGCTCGATCAGCTTCACCGTCCCGGTCAGCGGCTCGGCGCCGCGCCCTGCCACCACGACCGTGGCCCCCTCGGCCGCGAACGCCTGGGCGGCGGCCCTCCCGATGCCCGATCCGCCGCCGGTGACGAGTACGACCTTGCCGATGAAACGCATGACCACTCCTATCGAGAACGAGTGGTCTTGAATATGCCCTATCTAGAACGAACGGTCAAATATCCGAGGAGCAGGGGCACGCCGAGCGCCCCGAGCAGCGCCAGCGCCACGGGCAGAGAGAACGCCGCGCTCAACCCCGCCACCAGCAGCGGGCTGACGACGAACCCGGTGTAGGAGATGGTCGAGACCGCCGAGACCAGCGTCCCTTCCTCGTCGCCGACCGCGGCCCTGCTGAGCATCGCGGGCACCAGCGGCCCGAGCGCGAGCCCGGTGATCGCGAACCCGACCAGCGACAGCCAGGCCGTGGGAGCCAGCCCCGCCAGGACGATGCCGCCACCGCCGCCGAGCCCCGCCAGCACATAGAGGGGGCGCAGCCCGAGCCTGGGAAAGGCCTGCGCCGTCAGGCGGCCCGCGGTGAGCGCCCCCATGTAGGCGGCGGGCGCCGCGCTGGCCAGCAGCGCGGAGGCCGAGCGGAAGTCCTCCAGCAGCAGGACCGACCACTGCTCGACCGAGTTCTCGATGATCAGCGCGAACGCGGCGAGCACACCGAGCAGCAGGGCGTGCCGCCACGCCCCCTTCGGTCTGCTGTCGGCCACCGGCTGCACGCCCCTGCCGAGCGGCAGCCCCATCGCCAGCGCCGCGCAGGCCAGCACCAGGACGGCGATGACGGCCAGCACCTGCGCGGGGGCCGTATCCGAGAGAGCGGGCCAGCCCCGTGGCTGGCGCCGCCACGATCACGGCGACGGGGAAGGCGGCGTGCACGGTCTGGAAGAGCCTGCCGCCGGACTCACGCTCGGCCCTGCCCGTGGCGGTGTTGAGTGCGATGTCGAGGGCGCCGCTGGCCGCGCCGAGCCCGACCAGGGCCAGGCCCAGCGCCAGCGGGGTCGTGACCAGCCCGATGCCCGCCGCCGCCAGCGCGAACAGCGCGGTGCTGACGGCCAGCGCGATCCGCTCCCTGCCCCTGACCAGCCGGCCGGTGAGCGCCATCGCGGGGATGGCGCCCACGGGCACACCGGCCAGCGCCAGACCCAGGTCGGCGTTGGTGGCGCCGACCTGGGTCTGCACGGCGGGCAGCAGCGCCGACCACGACCCCCAGAAGACACCCCAGACCGCGCAGACCGCGACGAGCCTGGCCAGCGTCATGCGAGCGTGAAGGTGCCGACCCTGACGTCGCCGGTGAAGACGAGGTAGACGTCGTGGACGCCACGGACCGGAGTGATCGGTGTCATGGCCGTAGCGTATGTGTAGACATCACCCGTCGCAGGCGCTTCGAGCGTGCCGAGCAGCCTGCCCGTCGGCGAGCCGAGCCGCACCTCGACGGAGCCGCCGGTCACGGAGGCGAGCTGCGCGGTGAAGGCCGAGCCCAGCCTGGAGTCCTTGAAGGCCAGCCAGTCCCCCGCCGAGCCGCCCACGGCCTCGCCGCGCTCCTTGCTGAGATCGACCAGCCGCACGCCCTTGTAGTCGTCGAAGTCGATGGCCCTGGTCGGCTTCGACAGCTCCCGCGGAGGGATCCGCTCCCCCGCGACCTGGAGGGTGGCGCGCTGCCTGATCGCCGAGGACGAACCGCCGACCAGCACGTCGTGGGTGGCGCTCTCGACCGTCCATCTGCCCCTGGTGACGTCCCAGAGCGCCAGGTCCTCCTTCTTGAGCGTGAACCGCACCTCGCGGCTCTCGCCGGGCCGCAGCGAGAGGCGCTGGAAGCCGCGCAGCTGCTTGACCGGCTGGACCACGCGGGAGCGCTGCTGGTGGGTGTAGAGCTGGACGACCTCGTCGCCCGCCCTCGACCCTGTGTTGGTGACCCTGACGCTGACCTGCCCGTCCCTGGTGACCTTCAGTCCCTGGTAGCCGAACGTGGTGTAGGACAGGCCGTGGCCGAAGGCGTAGAGGGGGTCGCCCCGGTGGTACAGGTAGGTCATCCCGGTCTTGGTGATGTCGTAGTCGAGGATGTCGGGCAGGTCGCTGGAGGGGTACCACGTCTGCGTGAGCCGTCCTGCGGGGTTGACCTCGCCGAAGATCGCGTCGGCCACCGCGTGCCCCGTCTCAGGACCGGCGTGCGTGGTCCACAGCAGCGCCTTGGCGGTGACCGTCACCGGGTAGCCGGTCTCCAGCACCACGACCGTGTTCGGGTTGGCCCGCTGCACGGCCTCGATCAGGCGCAGCTGGGAGGCGCCGAGGGTGAGGTCGGCCCTGTCGTGGATCTCGCGTCCCGCGACGAACGGGTGGCTGCCCACCACCACGACCGCCGCGTCCGCGCCCTTGGCCGCCTCGACGGCCTGCTTCACGCCGTCGGAGACGACCTCCATGGCGAAGCGGGCGGCGTCGGCCTTGGCCCCCATCGCCAGCGTGCCGTCCGCGCGGACCGTGAGGTAGTGCTCGGGAATCGACCACCAGCCCTCGTTGACCTCGTAGCCGACGTACTGGATCAGGTAGGAGCCGTCGCCCTGCTTCTCGAAGCGGAACTGCTGCTGGACGAACCAGCCGTCGGGCTCGTCGGAGTTGGCGAGGAAGGTGCCCCAGTTGCCGGTCAGCAGCTTGCCGCTGGCGGCGTTGCGCAGCGTGGAGACGCCGCCCGTCCAGTCGGTGAGGTCCCACTGGGCGGCGGCCGTCCTGTCGGCCCCGACCGTGACGGCCTGCGTGAGGTCGGCCGAGGCGGTGACGTACCTGCCCGTGGCGGTGTGCCTGAGCGCGACCCTGTCGAGCGCGTCGAGGCCCGTCACCTGCGCGCGCTCGGCCAGAGCCCGCTTCGGGGTCACCTGGTACGGCAGCGCGCCGCCGTACCAGTCGCGGTGGAGCTTGTCCTGCAGCGGTCCGACGACCGCCACGGATCTGGTCCTGTTCTGGTCGAGCGGCAGCCTGCCGTCGTTGCGCAGCAGCACCATGGCCTCGGCGGCGGTGCGCCTGTTGAGCGCCCTGTGCGCGGGCGAGTCCACGACCTCTTTGGTGATCTTCGCGTAGGGGCCGCCACCGGGGTCGGCGTGGCCGAGCCTGATCCTGATCGACAGGACGTGCCGTACGGCGGTGTCGATGTCGGCCTGCGTGATCAGGCCGCGCTCCAGCGCCGCCTTGACGGAGGCCGTCATCGGGGCGGTGTCCATGCCGTCGACGGTGAAGCTGTCCTGGCCGGCCTTGAGCGTGGCGGCGTAGGAGGTCGGCTCGTCGGGGTGGTAGTTCTCGACCTGGTAGAGGGCCTGGGGCGCCCACGCGTCGCTGACGTTGTAGAGGACCTTGTCGGTCCAGGTGCGCACGACCTCGTCCTGGTCGGGGTTGACGGTGTTCGGGCGGCCGTTGACGAGGTTGTAGGAGCCCATCACCCCCGTGGCGGCGTCCGCGCTGATCGCCGGCTTGAAGGCGGCCTCGTCGTACTCGTGCTTGACCCTGGGCGGCAGGTTGGAGGAGGTCAGGGAGCGCTGGTACTCGTTGTTGTTGGCCAGGTAGTGCTTCAGCACGGGGGCCGTCTTCAGGTACACGGGGTCGTCGCCCGACAGCCCCTTGCCGTAGGCGGTGGAGATGGCGCCGGTCAGCAGCGGGTCCTCGGAGTAGCCCTCCTCGTTGCGCCCCCAGCGCGGGTCGCGCAGCAGGTTGACCACCGGCGCCCACACCTGCGTGCCCCACAGCTCGGGATTCTCGGCCGCGTAGCCGCGCACCTCGTCGCCGGTGGCCGCGCCGACCCGCTTGATCAGCTCGGGGTTCCAGGTGGAGGCCAGGCCCACGGCCTGCGGGAAGATCGTGCCGCTGGCGAACTTCTGCTTCCACCCGTCGCCGTGGTCGTTCGACCAGCCCACACCGTGCAGGGCCTCGGTGCCGTTCTTGTGGTACGGCAGGCCGAGGCGCGGTATCGCCTCCTGCGACTGGTGCAGCAGCGAGATCTTCTCGTCGGGGGTGAGCCTGCCGAGCAGGTCCTCGACCCGCTCGGCCAGCGGCCTGGACGGATCCTGGTAGACGGGCGCGTCGGTCGTGAAGGCCGATATCGACACGACGAGGGCAAGGGCTAAGAGAGCTCGCTTCACTTGATCGCTCCTACGGTGACGCCGCGGGTGAGTGTGCGCTGGAAGATGAGGAAGAAGGCGACCGCGGGGACGATCCCGAGCAGCGCGGCGGCGCTGGACATCGTGGCGTCCATCATCTTCTCGCCCTGGAGCAGGCCGAGGACGACGGGCACGGTCTGGTTGTCGTTGGAGACCAGGAAGATCAAAGGCAGGAAGAACTCGTTCCACGTCCAGATGAAGAAGAAGATCATCAGGACGCTCAGCGTCGGGCGGCTGATCGGGACCACCACCGACCACAGCGCCCTGAAACGACCCGCGCCGTCGATGTGGGCCGCGTCGAGGATCTCCCTGGGGAACTGGCCGAGGACGGCGCTGAGCAGGTAGGTGCCGAAGGCCGACTGGATCACCGTGAAGATGATGATCACGGCCAGCCTGGTGTCGTAGAGGCCCGTCGCCTTGGCCAGGTAGTAGAGCGGGTAGACCAGCGCCTCCTGCGGCAGGGTGTTGGCCGCGAGGAAGACCACGAGCACCCACATCCTGCCGCGCACCCTGCCGATGCCGATGGCGTAGGCGTTCAGCACCGACAGCAGCACCGCGAGCACGGCGACGCTGCCGCTGATGAGCGCGCTGTTGAACAGCTTCTCCCCGAAGTCGACCCTGATCCAGAAGTCGGCGACCGCCTCGAGGGAGAGCCCCTCGGGCAGGGAGAAGGGGCCGTTGGCGGTGTAGTCGCGCTTGGACTTGACGGCGTTCAGCGCGACGATCACGAACGGCGCGACCATGGCCAGCGCGAGCACGGCGAGCGAGGCCGTCAGGGCGCCCCTTCTCATTCGCGCTCCTGCAGGCGTAGGAAGGCGACGGTCACCAGCAGGATGACCAGCGCGAGCACGGTGGCGATCGCCGAGCCGTAGCCGACGTTGAGCCGCTCGAAGAAGTTGAGATAGGAGAAGTAGGAGGGCACCATCGTGGCGTTGCCCGGCCCTCCCCTGGTCAGCACGTAGATCGGGCCGAAGACCTTCAGCGCGGCGATCGTGCAGGTCAGCAGCACGACGAAGATCTCTGGCCTGATCTGCGGGATCGTGACGTGCCAGAACCTGCGCCACCACGAGGCCCCGTCGAGCTGTGCGGCCTCGTAGAGGGCGGGGTCGACGCGCTGGAGCCCGGCCATGAAGATCACGACGGGGTAGCCGAGCTGGAACCACACCATGACGGCCATGACGGTGGGCAGGGCGTAGCCGGGGTCGCCGAGCCAGTTGCGGTCCAGGCCGACAGGGCCGAGCAGCTCGTTGAGCGCGCCGTACGACGGGTTGAGCAGCCAGCCCCAGACCACGCCCGCGACCGCCACCGGCAGCACCTGGGGCAGGTAGTAGGCGGCGCGCAGCACGCTGGGCAGGCGCCTGCCGCGCAGGGTGAACAGCGCGGCCGCCAGCACCAGGCCGAGCAGCGTCGGCACGACCGCCATGGCGACGATCAGCGCCACGTTGTGCTGGAAGGACTGCCAGAACCGCTCGTCCCTCAGCAGCCGCGCGTAGTTGTCCAGGCCGATCCAGCGCGGCGCCCCCACCCCCGACCAGCGGGTGAAGCTCGCCGCCACGTTCATGCCGAACGGCACGACGATGACGGCGAGGACCAGCACCGCGCTGGGCGCCAGGTAGAGCCAGTAGCCCCTGCCCGCCCTAGTCGCCGACATCGGCGAGATTGTCGTTGTACGGCCCCGCCAGCTCGTCGAGCACCTGCTGGGGCGTCTTGGTGGCGTTGATGAGCTCCTGCACGCCCGCGACGAGCACGTCGTAGTAGCCGGGGGCGGGCCAGTCGGGGTAGAAGGCGAGGCCGTCCTGACCCGCGAGCCTGCCGAAGTTCTCGATCAGCTCCTTGCTCTTGGGGTCGGTGATGGCCGAGGTGTCGGCGGCCACGGGGATGCCACCCGAGTTGCCGAGGAGGTTCTGGATCTCCTTGCTCATCGTGATGTCGATGAAGTCGTAGGCGAGCTCCTTGTTCTTCGCGCGCTCGGGCACGACCCACAGGTTGCCGCTGGAGCCGGGCGCCATGCGGCTGCCCGGCCACAGGAAGGTGCCCCACTCGAAGTCCTTCACCGTGGACTGCACGGTGCCGTACCACCAGCTGCCCGACACCATCATCGGGAACTTTCCCGCCATGAACGCGTCACCCATGTCCTGGGCCTTGAGCCCGGCGGCGTCCTTGCTGATGTAGCCCTTCTTGACCCAGTCGGCCATGGTCTGGGCGGCGTAGGTGAGCTCGGGGCCCTTGAAGTCGGTCCTGCCCTGGTAGAGCTGGTAGGCGTTGACCCACGGGCGCTGCGCCTTGCTGAGCGCCAGCTGGTAGAAGACCTGCTGGGCGGGGTACTCGGCGCCGGCCATGGCCAGCGGTGTCTGATCCTTGGCGACGAAGGCGTCCATCGCCTTCGTGAACTCCTCGAAGGTCGTGGGCACCTCGAGCCCGGCCTTCTCGAAGAGCTGCTTGTTGTAGTAGACCATGACGAACTCGCCGTAGTTGGGCACGCCGTACCAGTTGCCCGACCCCATGATGCCGCGCTCGTCGTACCTGGCGGTGGTCTGCAGGCTGCCGGTCAGCAGCTTGTCCCAGCCCCGCTCGGCCGCCTCGGCGCTGAGGTCGGTGAGCAGTCCGGCCTTGGCCAGCGCGCCCGCCGTGGCGTTGCCCTTGTTGTACTCGGTCAGGTCGGGGGCGGCGTCGGAGTTGAGCACCTGCGAGGCGGTCTTCTGCATCGCCTCGAACCCCTTCTCCTCGAACTTCACCTTCACGCCGGGGTGCGTGGCCTCGAACTTCCTGATCGCCTCGGCCCACGCCTTGGCCATGGCGCTGTCGGGGCCCTCGTAGTGCCACAACGTGAGGGTCCTGGCCTCCTGCGGTGAGGGGGCTTCGGCCGTGGCGCCGCAGGCGGTCAGCACCAGGGCGGCCGCGACGGCCAGCGCTAGTCTGCGCATCGTCATCTCCTGAACGAGACCCGCTTGGGCCCCGTGCTCGTCAGGACACCGCCGGTGCGGGTGACCGTGGTCTCCCCGTCGGTGTCGTGGATGGTGGTACGGCCGTCGCCGTCCCCGAAGGAGACGACGGTGATCTCGGGGTGGTCGCCCACGGTGTCGCCGGGCTCGGTGGTCGGGATCAGGGCGCCGTGCCGGACGAACAGCGGGATCTGGTCGAGCGGCTTGACCACGGTCACGTAGCGCCCGCCGGTCAGCGTCTCGCCGCTCCAGTAGTCCACCCAGTCGCCCTGCGGCAGGTAGACCTGGCGCTCGCCGGTGGGCGAGGTCATGGGCGCCACGAGCAGGTCACGGCCCAGCAGGTACTCCAGGTCGGCGCGCCAGGCGACGGGGTCGTCCGGATGGTCGACGCACAGCGCGCGCATCATGGGCGCCCCGGTGCGCGCCGACTCCACGGCCGCGGAGTAGAGGTACGGCATCAGCGAGTACCTGAGCCTGATCGCCGCCCTGACCTCCTCCTCGACGGCGGGGAACTCCCACGGCTCGCGGCTGGTCGTGCCGTGGAAGCGGACCAGCGGCGACAGCGCGCCGAACTGCGCCCAGCGCACGTAGAGGTCGTCGGAGGGGGTGCCGGTGAAGCCTCCCGCGTCGTGGCTCCAGAACGGGATGCCCGACAGGCCGTGCGACAGGCCGCCGCGGATGGTCGAGCCCATGGCGGCGTAACTGGTGGCGATGTCGCCGCTCCACTGCGCGCTGTGCCGCTGGCCGCCGAGGAAGGAGGAGCGGGCCCAGACCAGGGTGTGGCCGTGCACCTCCCTCGTGACCTCCGCCACGGCGTCGTTGAACAGCAGCGAGTAGACGTTGTGCAGTTCGAGGCCGCTCATGCCGTTGTGCGCCCGCGCGTCGTGCGGCACGCCCTCGGCGAAGTCGGTCTTGAAGACCTGCACGCCCTGCTGGAGCAGCGGCCTGAGCAGTCCCTGGAACCAGGCGACCGCCTCCGGGTTGGTGAGGTCGACGAAGGCGCAGGCGGGGTAGGAGCCGTGCCAGCAGTCCGCGACGTACACCTCTCCTTCCTGGTTCTTCAGGAAGTAGTCGGTGGCCTCGGCGAAGAGCGGGCTGAGGTGGGAGACGTAGGGGTTCATCCAGAGGCAGACCTTGAAGCCCATGCCGTCCAGTTCGGCCAGCATGGCGTCGGGGTCGGGGAAGCGCTCGGGGTCCCAGCGCAGGTCGGACCAGTGGCCCTCGGTCTGCCAGTAGGTGTCGAGGTGGAGCACGTCGCAGGGGATGCCGCGCTCGCGGATCTTCTTCGCCCTGTCCAGCACGCGTTCCTGGGTGTCGACGAAGAAGCCCGAGGAGATCCAGGTGCCGAACGCCCACTTCGGGGGCAGCGCCGGACGGCAGGTCAGCAGGTCGAACCGGTCGAGCACCTCCGAGGGGGTGGGCCCCGCGATGACGTAGTAGTCGATGAGGTCGTCGGGGACGATGATCTGGACCGTGCTGTGCGTGGACTGGCAGACGTCGAACTCCGTCGGCAGCCCGCTGTCGACCAGCAGTCCGTAGCCCCTGCTCGACAGGTAGAACGGCACGTTCTTGTAGGCGCGCTGCGACTCGGCGCCGAAGGCGTCGAAGTTCCACATCAGGGGGCGCTGGCCACGCTTGTCCAGCGGGGTGAAGGACTCACCGAAGCCCGCGAACGCCTCGTCGGGCGCCGCCACCAGGCTCTCGTGATAGGCGACGGGGCCCGTGGCCAGGGAGCGGCCGAAGGGCAGGGTCCTGAGCCTGCCGCTGATGTCGGTGTGGCCAGGGTCCTGCTCGGTCAGCAGCCCGCCGGCCGCGTCGGTGAAGCGCAGGTGGAAGGGGGCCAGCGTGATCTCGGCGCGGACGGCTCCCGCGTCCACGACCAGCCGGCCCGAGCCGTCGTCGAGCCCCTCCAGTGTGGCGGGGTGGGCGCCGGGATTCACCAGGGCGATGGCGCGGGAGGAGCGGGTCCGGGCGTCGGCGTCCTGGGCGAGCCGCACCCTGATCACGCCCTCGCCCGCCGCTCCCACCTGCACCACCAGCGTCTCCTCCGCGCCGGTGAACGCCTTGAGCGTGACGCCCGCCCCGTCGGCGGCGACGACCTCGGCGCGCGTCACCGCGGACAGCCCCTCCTCGCCGCGCGCGCGGACCGGCAACTCGGGCGGGTCGGCGACGAAGTACTCGTGGGGGACCAGCGGGGGCCGGTACGGCATGGGGCACTCCTTCGAGGGGCTGCGTTGAGCTTTAATTAGTTTGCTTGCTATACCAACAAACGTCAACGGAAACCCCAGGGAGCGCGATGTTCTACGGCGGCGACTACAACCCGGAGCAGTGGCCGGAGGAGGTCTGGAAGGAGGACGTCGCGCTGATGCGGCGCGCCGGGGTGAACCTGGTGACCGTGGGCGTCTTCTCGTGGGCCAAGCTCGAACCCTCGCCGGGCGTGTACGACTTCACCTGGCTCGACACCGTCATGGACCTGCTGCACGAAGGCGGCGTCCAGGTGGACCTGGCCACGCCGACCGCCTCTCCCCCTCCGTGGTTCTCGCTCCTGCACCCGGACGCGCTGCCGGTCACGGCGGAGGGGACCCGTCTGACGCACGGCAGCAGGGACACCTACTGCGTCAGCGCGCCGCCGTACAGGCAGGCCTCGATGTCCATCGCGAGGGCGCTGGCCGAGCGGTACCACGCGCATCCGGCGCTGGCGATGTGGCACGTGCACAACGAGTACGGGACGTGGTGCCACTGCGACCACGTGGCCGCCGCGTTCAGGGAATGGCTGGAGGCCAGGTACGGCACGCTGGAGGCGCTGAACGAGGCCTGGACCACCGCGTTCTGGAGCCAGGGCTACTCGGCGTGGGAGCAGGTGACGCCGCCGCGCGCCACCCAGTACCTGCCCAACCCCTCGCAGGCCCTCGACTTCAGGCGCTTCCTGTCCGACGAGCTGCTCGGCCACTTCACCGCGCAGCGGGACCTGCTGAAGTCCTTCACCCCCCACCTGCCGGTGACCACGAACTTCGTCTTCGGCGACTGGGTGCCGGTGGACCACCACAGGTGGGCGAGGGAGGTGGACATGGTCGCGATCGACCACTACCCGTCGGGACCCGGCACGACGGCCGTGGAGGAGGGCGCGTTCGCCGCCGACCTGGCGCGCTCGTGGGCGGGAGGGCGGCCATGGATGCTGATGGAGCAGGCGGCGGGGGTGGTGTACACCGGCGCCCGGATGGCGGCCAAGCGCGAGGGCGAGACGATCAGGCACAGCATGCAGCACGTGGCGAGAGGCGCGGACGGCGTGCTGTTCTTCCAGTGGCGCGCCTCGAGGGGCGGCGCCGAGCAGTGGCACGCGGGGATGGTGCCGCACGCGGGCCCCTCCTCCCGCCTGTTCGGCGAGATCTGCGAGCTCGGCGCGCTGCTCTCGGACGCCGAGGCCGACGGCGAGGTCGCCGCCGAGGTCGCGCTGCTCTGGGACGCGGAGGCGTGGTGGGCGCTGGGCTCGCCCGGCCTGCCCTCCCGCGAGCTCGACTACCTCGACGCGCTGCGGCAGGCCCACCGCGTGCTCTACCACCACGGGCACACCGCCGACTTCGCCGCGCCCTCGGCCGACCTGTCGCGCTACCGCGCGGTCCTGGTGCCCAGCCTCTACCTGGTCTCCGACGCCGACGCCGCCAACCTGGCCCGCTACGTCGAGGCGGGCGGGACCCTGGTCGTCTCCTTCTTCAGCGGCGTGGCCGACGAGCACGCCAGGGTACGGCTGGGCGGCTACCCCGGAGCGCTGCGTGACGTGCTGGGTGTCAGGGTGGAGGAGCTGCGCCCCCTCGACGGGCCGGTGCCGCTGACGCACGGCCTGACCGGCACGCTGTGGAGCGAGGTCGTCCACCTGGAGGGCGCGACGGCCGTGGCCGCCTACCCCGACGGGGCGCCCGCGATCACCCGCAGGCAGGGCGCGTTCTACCTGTCCACCCGCCTCGACGACGCCGGATACGCCTGGGTGCTGCGGCAGGCGGGGCTGGCGATGCCGGACTCGCCCGTCGAGCTGGTCAGGCGCGGCGACACCGTGTTCGCGATCAACCACACGGACCTGCCGCACACCGTCGCGGGCCCTGGCGGAAGGCCGCTCCGCCTGGAGGCAGGACAGGTGCGCGTCTATCCTGCGCAGACCTCGCGGTAGGGCACCTCGTCGAAGTGCTCACGCCACTCGGCCCCGGTGAGCTCCCTGCCCGCGCGCCCGCAGACCAGCCGCGCCATCCTGCCGGGGTCCACCACGAACTCGTGGACCAGGCCGTCGTCCTCGGCGACGTAGAGCAGGTCGCCGTCGGGGCTGAAGGCCACCCCGCCGCCGCCCGGCACGCCCGCGAAGTAGGCGCTCATCGCGCCGCCGAGCCGCCTGCGCGCCCCCACGTCCCACACCTGCAGGGTGCCGGGGTCCTCGCCCACGCTGGCCAGCAGGTCGCCTCCAGGCGAGAAGGCCAGGTGCGCGACCCGTTCGGCCACGCCTCTGAGCAGCGGCGACGGCTTGCCGCCTCCTTCGATCGCGCGCAGCGCGATCCTGCCCATGCTGTCGCCGCTGACGGCCATGACGCCCTTGCCGCTGATGGCCAGGACACCCTCGCCGAACCCGTCGCCGAGGGGCCTGCCGGTGGCCATGTCGTAGAAGCGGCCGTCGAAGGAGGCCTCGCGCCGGCCGTCGGGCGTCAGCACGCCCCCGGGACTGCGGGTCCTGAGGGTGGCCAGCCGGCGACCTGTCCTGGCGTCGATCCTGGTCAGCCTGAAGTCGACGGGCGCCTGCGTGAGCGCGGTGGTGACGACGAGCGTGCCGCCGTCGCGGGTGAACTGCGTCCCGGACGGCGGCATGCCGTACGGCTGGGGCGCCGTCCAGAGCCGCCGGCGGGTGCTCAGGTCCCACAGCGTCATCGGTCCGTCGTCGGCGACGGTGAGCAGCCGCTCGCCCGAGTGCGCGAAGGTCGCCTGCCCGGTGGCGGGGAAGATCCAGACCTTCCGGCGGCGGGCCACGTCCCACAGCACCGTGGTGTGGTCGTCCGGCATGGTGACCGCCCACCGGCCGTCGGGGCTGAGCCGGGTGCCGTACGGCGCGCGGTCCAGGCGGAAGTCGGTGACGCGCGGGGTCAGGTCGAGGGTGACGACCGTGTCGTCGAGCAGGTAGCGCAGGTCCTGCCCGTCGAAGCGGACGTCGCTCACCTCCCCCTCCGCCCGGTAGGCGAGGATCTCCCGCTGGTCGGCGACCTGCCAGACGCGCAGGGAGCGGTCGGCGAAGGCGGCCAGGTGGCGGCCGTCCGGGCTGAAGCGCAGTCCCCTGGCCGTCGCCCCGCACAGCTCGCACGACGGCGCGGCCGGCCAGTACTCGTGCTCGCCTCCGGGAAGCGGGCGCTGCCGTCCCGTCGCGGGGTCGACGAGCTTGATCTCCCTGCCCGCGCAGGCCAGGGTCGTGCCGTCGGGGCTGAAGGCCGCCGCGTACGGCTGGTCCTCGCACGCGGCGCTCAGCCGGTCGTCGGTGGTCCAGGAGGGCAGGCGGCGCACGTAGAAGCGCGGATCGCCCGGCACGACGAGCAGCCGTCCCGTCCTGTCGACGAGTGGGTGCTGCCGCCCGACGTACCCCTCGTCGAGGAGCGTGCCGAACGTGCGGTCCGCTTCGTGGTCCCACAGGTGGATCACCTCGTCGGTGAGGCTGACCGCCAGCGTGGACTCGCTGTCGCCGTACTCCGCCGCGCGTCCGCCCGAGCCCTCGGGCATCGCCTTGCGCGCCACGAGCCCGCCCGTCGCGACGTCCCATACGGTGATCCACTTGTCGGTCGTCACGGCGACCCTGCGTCCGCTGCCGTTGACCGACACGCCCGACAGGTGCTCACTCTCCAGGCCGGGTACGGCCCAGCCGGCCGTCCTCCCGCCGGTCCGCACGTCGTGGACGGCCACGCCGCTCTCGCTGACGCTGACCAGCGAGCGCCCGTCGTGGCTGAGCACCCGCCGCGCCACCCCGTTGACCGGCGGATCGCGGAAGACCGCCCGCTCGCTCTGCTGGAAGGCCGACATCAGCGCCGAGCGGGTGTCGGGGCCCGGCGAGATCCGCCAGGCCGCGACGGCCAGCAGCATCGCCTTGACAGGGTCTCCCGCCCGCAGCGCGGCCGTCTCCAGCGCGACGTTCCTGGCCGTGGCCGTGTCGCGCTGGGCATCGGCCCTCCTGCCCTGCCAGACCGCGAGGCCGCCCGCGACCAGCGCCACGGCCAGCGACCCTGCGAGCGCGAGCGTGGTCAGCCTGCGGCGGCGGGTCCGCCTCCTGGTCAGCTCGGTGCCCGCGCGCAGGTAGTCGCGTTCGGTGGGGGTGAGGGTGACGTGCTTGCGGCCGGTGGCCGCCCAGTTCAGCACGTTCTCCAGGCGGCTGCCCTGCAACAGGTCGCCGTCGCGGCGCCCGTGCTCGGCCCACTGCCTGGCGGCGGCGCTGAGCCCGTTGAGGACGGCGAGGCCCTCTCGGTCGGCCTCGACCCACCTGCGCAGCCTCGGCCAGGCGCGCAGCAGCGCCGGGCGGGAGAGTGAGACCAGGCCGTCCCTCTCGGTGACGACGTAGGAGAAGGCGCGCAGGATGTGCTCGACCGCCTCCTGCGGCCTGCCGTCCACGAGCTCGGCCCTGGGCGCCCACCTGCCGGTCTCCTGCCCGTCGTCGCCGACGGCGACCAGGCGCAGGAAGACCTCGGCGGCCAGCTCGCGCTCGCGCGGACCGAGCCCCGAGTAGGCGTCCTCGGCGATGGTGCCGAGCGAGGGATCGTCCGTGTCGTGGACGTGCACGCCCCTGGCCGTCCGGCTTCCTGCCGCCAGCAGGCCGGGTGTGTCGCGGGCGCCGCCGCTGACCAGGGCGAGCAGCAGCTCGCGCGCGGTCGGCCTGGCGGCGGGCTCCTTGTCCATGGCCGCGCCCACCAGCGCGCGCAGCTCGGGAGGCAGCGGGCTCAGGTCGGCAGGAGCCGACAGCACCCTGTGCATGACGCCGCCCAGGTGGTCGGCGTGGAAGGGGTCGCGGCCGGTCGCGGCGAAGAGCACGACGGCGCCCCAGGCGAACACGTCCACCGCGGGAGTGGCGCGCGCACCCGTGAGGATCTCTGGCGCCATGTAGCTGGGCGTGCCCGCGACCTCGCCGCTCCTGGTCAGCGACATGTCCGTGGTCCTGGCGATGCCGAAGTCGATCACCCTGGGTCCGTCGGGGCCTAGCAGCACGTTGTCGGGCTTGAGGTCGCGGTGGATCACCCCGGCCTCGTGGATGGCGGTCAGCGCGGTGGCCACGGCGGTCGCCAGGCGGTGCAGGTCGTCGCCCGAGAAGATGCGCCCCGCGGCGCGCAGGCTGGAGCCCTCCACGTACTCGGAGACGATGTGCGGCCTCGGCCCCTCGGTCTCGACGTGCAGGACGCGGGCGGTGCAGAAGGGGGCGACCCGCTCGGCCGCGCTCGCCTCCTTGGCCAGCCGTCCCGCCCCCGCGGCGTGCAGCACCTTCACCGCGACCCTGCGGCCCTCGCCGTCGTAGGCCTCGTAGACGACCCCCTGGCCGCCCTCGCCCAGTCGTCCGGCCAGCCAGTAGTCACCGATGCGCTCAGGATCCCCCACGAGGGGTTAGATGCCGCTCACCGATGTGAAGTTGCCCTGATGAAGGCGACGAGGCAGATCACGAGGAGAATCAGCGCCACGTCGATGAGCGCCGTCCACCTCGTCGCCGCGACGGGCCCCGCCGCCGCCTCGATCGCGAAGTAGACCGAGCCGATGGCCGCCACGCCCGCCGAGCCCGCGAACTGCTGGGTGGTCGTGGTGATCGCCGAGCCGATGCCCGCCTGGTAGGGAGCCACCTCGACCAGCGCCGCGCCGACGAGCAGCGGCAGGGTGAGCCCGTTGCCGAGGCCCACCACGGTGATCGCGGCGACGATCCACGGCAGGCTCTCCCCCGCGGTGAGGGCCAGGAACAGCAGGCCGGTGGCCGTCACCGCGCCGCCGACGAGGGGGACGCGCAGGCCGTACCTCCTGACCAGGCGGGAGCTGAGCAGCGCGGTCGTGGAGAAGGCGACCCCCAGAGGCGCGAAGGCGAGGCCCGCCTCGAAGGCGTTCAGGCCGCGCCCGCCCTGCAGCAGGAGCGTCAGCGTGAACATGAACCCGGCGAAGTAGCCGGTGAACGCGGCGACGGCGGCCGAGCCCGCCACGAACGAACGCACGGTGAACAGGCCGAGGTCCAGCACGGGACGGCCGCCGCGCGCGGCCAGCGCGCGCTGCCACCACAGGGTCAGCGCGCCCGCGGGCGCCGCGGCGGCGATGGACAGTCAGGTCCACAACGGCCACCCCTCGGTACGGCCCAGCGCCAGCGGCACCAGGACCAGCCCCAGCGTGAAGGCGATGCCGAGCGCGCCGAGCGGGTCGAGCCTGACGGCGGCGCGCGACTCGTGCCCGGGCAGCAGCCGCCAGGCCAGCAGCGCGGTGACGAGGCCCACGGGGAGGTTGACGAGGAAGATGACCCGCCAGCCCAGTCCGAGCACGTCGGCGTGCAGGAGCAGGCCGCCGAGCACCTGTCCCGCGAGGGAGCCGAGGCCGCCTGCCGCGCCGTACCAGGCCAGCGCCCTGGCCCTGGCGCCGGCGGGGAAGGTGGCGGTGATGACGGCCAGCACCTGGGGCACCATGACGGCGCCCGCGAGGCCCTGCAGGAGGCGGGCGACGATCAGCTGGAGCGGGGTGGCGGCCAGCCCGCACAGCAGGGAGGCAGCGGTGAAGGCCAGCACCCCGACGACGAAGAGCCTGCGGTGACCGTACTGGTCGCCGAGCCGGCCGCCGGTGATCATGCCGCCCGCGTAGGCGAAGGCGTAGCCGCCCACGATGAGCTCGAGGGCGGCGGCGTCGGCGTGCAGCTCCCTCTCGAAGGCCGGGGCGGCGACGTTCACGACGAAGAAGTCGAACTGCGCCATGAACCAGGCCGCCAGCAGGACGGCCAACCTCGCTGACATATGCGCCTTTGCTATCACATCGGCCACTCGGCTCCTGCGTCCGGGCATGGCTGAGCGGTCAAAATGCATTGAACGGGGGCGAGCGGCCCCGTAGGTTGGCGCGCATGGCGGTTCGCAACCATTCGCCAAGCTCCTGTCAAGCGGCGGGGCAGAGAGTGGGAGCACGCGGAAGGGGGCAGACCATGCGACGCATCAGGAGAGCCAGGGCGGCGGCCAGACGGCGGCTGACACAGACACCGGACCTTGACCTGCGGTCCCCGTCGGGGCGGCAACTTCCCTACTGATGTGAACTTTACGAGGGTTTTACGGAGTGCCCGATATGTAATGTGATGTCACGAAAACATCACGCTGGGGGGCGCTTTGATGACGAGGCTGGTGGTGGTGCCGCCGCATGTGGCGCGGCACAAGGTGCGCGACATCGGATCGGCCCGCCGCGAGAACGGCAAGGCCGATCCGAAGGTGGTCGACCTGGTCGCCTACAGCGGCCGGAACGTCATCCGCCTGCCTTCAGGCCCGACCCCCGCCGCCTAGACCTTGTAGAGCTTGTCGGCGTAGGAGTCCCCGTAGTAGCGCTCGAGCTCCTCGAGGGACTCCTCCGTCTTCTGCACGCTCTTGACGATGGCGGCGTGCGAAGGCAGCGCGTCGGGGTTCCAGGTCTCGGGCTTCCAGAGGTTCGAGCGCAGGAAAGCCTTGGCGCAGTGGAAGAAGATCTGCTCGATCTCCACGACGATCGCGAGCTTGGGGCGGTTGCCCTTCACGATCAGCTCGTCGAAGAACGGTGCCTCCCTGACCAGCCTGGCCCTGCCGTTGATCCGCAGCGTCTCACCCCTGCCGGGGACGAGGTAGAGCAGGCCGACGTACGGGTTCTGCAGGATGTTGTGGAAGCCGTCGGCCCTGCGGTTACCCGGTCTGTCGGGGATGGCGATCGTGGTGTCGTCGATGACATGGGTGAAGCCCGCGGGGTCGCCCTTGGGAGAGACGTCGCACGCGCCGCTCGCGTCGGCGGTGGCGATGAGACAGAACGGCGAGTTGGCCAGCCATTCCCTGTCGCGCTCGTGCAGGACCGCCCGCTCCTTCGTGACGGCGCGCGGCATCACCTCGCCGAGCAGCTCGCGCAGCTCTTCCTCGGACTTGATCTCCGCCCAGTCCATGCGATCCCCTCTGCAGTTCGTCCGACCTTGCCCATTTTTGACCATCGGACGATCGTCACCGGCACCGGGGGTCGCGCTCAGCCGCCCGCGGTGAGGGCGATGCTCTCGGGGACGGCGGCGAAGGCCTCGTCGAGCCGCCTGCGCAGCCCTGCCCGCCCTTCCGGTCCTCCCGCGGCCGCCCAGCTCAGGGCGGCGTGCCGCCAGGCCGCCACGGCGACCTCGATGACCAGCTTCAGCCGCACGTCGCCCGGGTCGAGGCCGAGCCTGGCGCCCATCCTGTCGAAGGCGGCCTGCGTGGTCACATTGCAGTAGCGCAGGCCGTGCGCCTCCACCGCGGGGGTGACCCCGCACAGCGCCCTGGTCGCGAGAAAACGGGCGTCCCACCCGTCGTCCATCCGATCCAGGCTCGCCCGCAGCGCCGCCAGGAAGGCGTCGAGCACCAGGCCCCGCACCTGCATCGTGTCGACCTCGGACAGGAAGGTCGACCACAGCTCGGTGTCGGCGGCGAGCGCGACGTCCTCCTTGGAGGGGAAGTTGCGGAAGAAGGTGCGCTTGGACACCTCCACCGCGTCGACGAGCTCGTCGAGTGTGGTCTGGTCGAACCCCTTCTCGGTGAACAGCCGCAACGCCGTCTCCGTCAGAGCCTGCCTGGTGCGGGCCTTCTTTCGCTCCCTGAGAGGCAGTTCGCGCAGATCCATGGGCCCACTCTATCCGCAAATGCCGTTTGACAGCTAACGCCACCAAGTGGCGCTTTTGCTGGGTGGCAATACAAGCACGGACTCGGGGCGGCAACCAGCTGTCAACCGTCTTTCTATCGCGGGGGCGCAGTGTGGCAGTGTGACTGCAGTGACCCGCCCCCCAGTGCTCTCGCCACGGCCGAGCAAGGCGCTCATCATCGGCCTGGTGATCTCGAGCGCCTGCGCCCTGCTCATGCTGGCCCTCATGCTGGTCTCCAGCGACCCCAAGGGCTTCGGCCTGTCGGCGGTGATGGCCGTGGCGCCGCTTCCTGTGCTGCTGGCCGCGGTGCTGGCGCTCGACAGGCTGGAACCCGAGCCCAGGCTCCACCTGTCGTTCGCCTTCGCGTGGGGCGCGGGCGTGGCCGTGGTGGTGGCCATCGCCCTCAGCCTGGCAGGTGAGGCGCTGGTCCTGAGCGCGGGGTACGGCGAGACGGTGGCCAACGACTTCGGCACCGTCATCCTCGCGCCGGTGATCGAGGAGGGCCTGAAGGGCGCGGCCCTGCTGCTGCTCCTGCGCAGGCGCAGGGAGATCGACGGGCTGACCGACGGCATCATCTACGCCGCCATGGCGGGGCTGGGCTTCGCCGCCGTGGAGAACGTCGGCTACTACCTCAGCGCCTACGCCGAGAACGGGACCGACGGCGCGGTGGGGCTGTTCGTCTTCCGCGGCCTGATCGCCCCGCTCGGCCACCCTGTCTACACCTCGATGATCGGCATCGGCGTGGCCTACGCCGCCACCCGCCGCACCCCGGTCAGGTTCCTCGCCATCCCGCTCGGCTATCTGGGCGCGGTGGTGCTGCACGGGCTGTGGAACGGCGCGGCGACGCTGGGCTCGCTCCCCGCGCTGGGCGTGGTCTACCTGCTCGACCTGTGCGTGATCATCGCGCTGGTCGTGGTGACCGTACGGGAGCGCAAGGCGGTGCTCGCCAAGATCGGCGGCATCCTGCCCGCGTACCTGCCCACGGGGGTGCTCTCTCCTCAGGATGTCGGCATGCTCAGCTCGCTCGGGGCCCGGAGGCACGCCCGCCGGTGGGCGAAGGGGAACGGGCTCGCGAAGCCGATGGCCGACTACCAGCAGGCGGCCACCGAACTGGCCATGCTGCACCTGCGGGCGGAGCGGGAGACCATGCCCGCCGAGGAGTTCACGGCGCAGAGGGAGGCGCTCCTCCACGTGATGGGCGCCTCCAGACGCTGGTAGCAGCGCTCGTCAGCGGGCCTCCGGCGCCTCCCCGCACCGACCGCGTGTGCAGCCGGATCGGCCCCGGCTAGAGCTTGAAGAAGTCGCGCAGGTGATCGAGCACGAGGTCGGGGCGCTCCTCGGCCAGGAAGTGGCCGCAGTCGGGGATCTCCGCACCCCGCACGTCATGGGCGTAGTCGCGCCACACCTCCTCCACCCCTACCCTCGCGGGAAGCCCCGCCTCGCCCCACAGCGCGAGCACCGGCATCTCCAGTCGCCTGCCCGCGTCGTAGTCGGCGTCGTCGTCGTGCGCCGCGTCGTCAGGGAAGGACGCGCGGTAGTCGTCGAAGCCCGCCCTCAGCGCGCCGGGCTGGGAGAAGGCGCGGTAGTACTCCTCGGCGTCGAGCGCGGCCCTCTGCACGGTCCACTTCTCGAAGAAGTAGCCGAGGTAGCCGCGCACGTCCGCGCCCGCCAGCCGTTCGGGCAGGTCGGGCTGCAGGTGGAAGGTCCAGTGCCAGGTGCCGAGCGCGATGCCTGAGTCCATGTCGAAGCGGCGCCACATCTCCCTGGTGGGGATGATGTCCATGACGACCAGCCGCTCGACCTCGTCAGGGTGGTCGAGGGCGTAGCGGTGGGCGACGCGCGCTCCCCTGTCGTGGCCGACCAGCGTGAGGCGCTCGTGGCCGAGTTGCCTGGCCAGTTCCCGTACGTCGGAGGCCATGGTGCGCTTGTCGAAACCGGTGAGCGGTTTGTCGGTGCGGCCGTAGCCCCTGAGGTCGGGCGCCACCACCGTGAAGTGCTCGGCGAGCGGGCCGATGAGGTGCCTCCAGCAATGACTGGTCTGCGGCCAGCCGTGCACCAGCATCACCAGCGGTCCTTCGCCCTCGATCAGGTAGTGCATGCGCAGGCCGCCGACGTCGGCCATCCTTGATTCCGCCATGATGTAACTCCATCGTATGGTTACATGGTTAACCTCATCATAGGGTTAGGGGCATGCGAGCGCGAGACTGGGTCTGGGATGGCGGGCGACCTTCGCTTGATTTCGTCAACACCTACCGAAACCGCAAGGGCGAAGGCTGGGAGCTGCTGCGCGAACCCGCAGATCTGCTGGCCTGGCTCGGCCTACCCGAGGACCTCCCCTTGGACACCGGCGTGCCCGCCCCCACCCCACAGGAAAGCGCCTTGCCCTCATCCAGCGGGGAGGGACCCGCCGCGACCGAGCCCTCCACGGGGACGAGCGAGGCACACGGGGACGGCCGGGATGACTCCGTCGCAGGTAGAGCCGGCGGCGCGGGCGAAGGCAGCGCCGGTGCGGTGCTGGTGGAGGCCAGGGAGTTGCGGGAGGCCATCTGCCGCTGTCTCGACGCGGCGATGGCGGGCGAGCACGGCTTCCCCGAGCCGATCAACCGGTGGGCCGCCCGGCGGCAGCCGTCCCTGGTGCGGCTCTCGTCCGACCTCTTGGTCGTACGGCTCCCGCCGCGCGATCCTGTCGTCGCGGCCCTGGCCGAGATCGCCTGCGACGCGATCGAGCTGATCGGCGGCCCTGACCTGCGACAGGTGCGGGTGTGCGCCTCCCCCACGTGCGGGCTGCGCTTCGCCGACCGGTCAAACGCGGGGTCCAGGCAGTGGTGCTCGATGAAGCGGTGCGGGAACCGCGAGAAGGTGCGCCTGCACCGCGCCCGCCGCGGCGAGCTTTAGCACGATGGACGCGATCAGCGTCACGAGCACGCCCGTCTGCAGCCCCAGCGTGCCGACGAGGGTGGCCATGGCCGCCGCGCCGAGGGAGGAGCCGACGTAGCGGGCGGTGTTGCTCGCGCCCGACCCCATGCTGACGCGATGCTGCGGCACGCTCTCGATGGCGAGGTGCGCCAGCGAGGAGTTGATCAGTCCGCTGCCCACGCCGCTGACGAGCAGGCCCGCGACGGTCAACGGGAGCGAGAGATCGCCCGCCACGCCGAGCAGTCCCGCGTATCCGGCGGCGCTCAGCAGCAGGCCGAGGGAGAGGCGCGAGCCTGCGCCGAGCCGTACCCTGCCTGCCAGCAGAGGGGTCAGGAACGACATGCAGGACCAGATCGCGAGCAGCAAGGCGCTGCCCATCGGGGTCATGCCGTGCGCCGACTGCAGCACGCTCGGCAGGAAGCCGAGCACGCCGACCACGGTCGCGCCGACGATCATCGCGCCGCCCGTGGAGACCAGGAACGGGGGGCGCCTGAACAGGTCCAGGTCGAGCAGCGGCTCGCGGCGGCGGCGTTCGGCCACCGTGAAGGCGACCAGCAGCAGCGCGGCGGCGACGAAGGCGACGGCCACGACCGGACGCGTCCAGCCCTGACGCCCCTCGGTCACGCCCGTGACCAGCGCCGCCACGCCCAGGGTCAGCAGGACCACGCCGGGCAGGTCGAGCCTGCGCGGCTCGGCGGATCGCGATTCCTTCAGCGTCAGGGCCGAAACGATCGCCAGCACCAGTGCCAGCGCGGCTGTCAGCCAGTAGACCGTCCGCCAGCTCCATGCCAGCGCCAGCATCCCCGACAGCAGCGGCCCTACCGCGGTGCCCAGGCCCATCATCGCGCCGTAGGCGGCGGTGGCCCTGAGGCGCGGCCTGCCCGCGGGGTGGGTGTGGCCCACGATGCCGAGGCTGGCGGCCAGCATCGCCGCGCCGGCCCCGCCCTGCACCAGGCGCGCGCCTGCGAACACCGGCACGCTGGTCGCCAGCGCCGCCACCACGCCTGCCCCTGCGAGCACGCAGGTCCCGATGACGAGCGTCCTCTTGCGCCCGTAGTCGTCGGCCAGCCCGCCCGCGACCAGCAGCAACGCCGACAGTCCGAGCGCGATCGAGCTCAGGATCCACACCGGGCCCGTGGGCCCCGCGCCGAGGTCGCGCGCGGTGTCGGCCAGCGTGACCATCGGCAGCGTGTAGGTGGCGAGCACGAGGAAGGGCACCGCGTTCAGTTGGTTCATTGAATGAACCTAACACGGTTCAATCAATGAACTAAAGTGGGGGCATGGCGCTGGGAAAGAACTACGAGGGGCAGGACTGCTCGCTGGCCAAGGCCCTGGAACTGATCGGGGAGCGCTGGACCCTGCTGGTGATCAGAGACGCGATGTACGGCGTGCGGCGCTACGGCGACTTCCTCGCGCACCTGGACATCCCGCGCGCGGTGCTGTCACAGCGGCTGGGCGCGCTGGTGGAGGCGGGCATCCTCGACAAGCAGCGTTATCAGGACCATCCGCCCAGGGAGGAGTACGTGCTGACCGAGGTGGGCAGGGAGCTGTGGCCGCCGGTGCAGGCGCTGGCCCACTGGGGTGAGCGCCATCTCAGCAGCACGGGGCCGCGGCGGCTGTTCTTCCACCTGACGTGCGGGACCAGGCTCGACCCCACGGCGCACTGCCCGGCGTGCGCGATGCGGCCTCCGTTGGAGGACCTCGAGGTACGGCCTGGCCCGGGGCTGGAGATCTCGAGGGACGACGCGGTGAGCGTGGCCCTGCGCGAGCCGCACCGCATGCTCACCCCCCTCCCCTGACCTCCGGCGAGAGGCCGGGGTGCCGGAGGGGTGGGGGCCCTCCGGCCTGGAGGTGGGGTCAGGACTCGCGGTAGTACGGGTCGGCGACGACGCCCTCGCCGCGTTCGTCGGAGTAAACGTAGACCTCGCGCCCGTCGACGAACACGCGCAGCGCCCTGCTCATGATGTCCAGCGGGTCACCGGACCAGATCACGACGTCGCCGTCCAGACCGGGCCTGAGTGAGCCGACCCTGTCGTCCAGGCCCATGATCCTCGCGGGGTTGACGGTGATCGAGCGCAGCGCGGTGTCGCGGTCGAGCCCCTCCTTCACCGCCAGCGTCGCCTGGTACACCAGGAAGTGGATCGGCACCACGGGATGGTCGGTGGTGATCGCCAGCTCCACGCCCGCCCTGGCCAGGATGCCGGGATTGCGCAGCGAGCGGTTGCGCAGCTCCACCTTCGACCTGCTGGTGAACAGCGGGCCGATGATCACGGGGATCCGCCGCTCGGCCAGCACGTCGGCGATCAGATGCCCCTCGGTGCCGTGGTTGATGATCAACCGGTAGCCGAACTCGTCGGCCAGGCGCAGCGCCGTGACGATGTCGTCGGCCCTGTGCGTGTGCTGGCACCAGGGCAGCTCGCCGTCCAGGACCTTGCCGAGGACCTCCAGCGTGCCGTCACGGTCGAACGGCTTGCCCTCGGCGGCGGCGTGGTCGCGCCTGGCCTGGTAGTCCTGGGCCTTGCGGAAGGCGTCACGGATCACCGCGGCCACACCCTGCCTGGTGGACGGCAGCTTCTTCTGGTCACCGTACACACGCTTGGGGTTCTCCCCCAGCGCGCTCTTCACGCTGACGGGCTCGCGGACCAGCATCTCCTCGACGGTCCTGCCCCAGCACTTCACCGCCACCGTCTGGCCGCCGATCGGGTTACCCGAGCCAGGCTTGATGACCGCCGTCGTGACACCGCCCGACAGCGCGTCGGCGAAGCCGAGGTCGCCCGGGTTGATCGCGTCCAGGGCGCGCAGCCTGGCGCCGTTGGGGTCGGTCATCTCGTTGGTGTCCTGGCCGGCCCAGCCGTCGGCCTCCTCGTGGACGCCCAGGTGCCCGTGGGCCTCGACGAAGCCCGGCAGCACCCAGCCGCCCTCCACGTCGACGACCTGGACGCCGTCGGGGATCTCGACGTCCCGCCCGACGGCCACGATCTTGCCGTCCTGGATGAGCACAGTGCCGCCGTCAATGGGATCGCCGTCGACCGGCACGACATATCCGCTGGTAATCGCGATGTTCATGGAGAAAACCTAGCGGAATTGACCACCCCTTTTTCCGCGTATCGCCCCCACTGTCAGGAGATGTCCGGCATGATGATCCCTTTGATCTGACGAAAGGAAGCTGAGCGTGATCAAGTCGGTTCTGGCAGCGACGCTGGCCCTCGGCGGCATCCTGGTGGCCCCCGCGGCCGCGAACGCCGCGGGCTACACCCCCGAGGGCATCTGCGGCAACGGCTTCGCCGTCGTCAACAGGGCGCCCGTCGGCTCGTGGGGCACGGTCTACCTCCTGTACAACCGCAAGAACGGGCTCAACTGCGCGGTCACCATCAAGTCGAAGTACACGGGCGTCAGCACCCGCACCTCGGTGCTGCTCGAGGTGGCGCGCCCCTTCGCCAACAACACCCCGCCGTACACCGAGAAGGCTGAGGACTCCGACCGCTACAAGTTCTACGCCGGCCCGGTGAAGCTCCAGGGCAAGGGCATGTGCGTGCGGTTCTCCGGCGCCATCGCCAACCGCCCGACCAAGGCGCGGTTCGAGCGCAGCGCTCCCCGCGGCTTCGCCAACTGCGGCTGACCGTACCCTCGTCCACCCGGCCCGACGGCGTGCCGGATGGACAGGGCGCGCGGATCACGGCTCGATGAGACGGCGCGGAGCGCGCGTCGGCCAGCAACGCCCGGGGCTCGCCCCTGCCGGTGCGGACGTACTCCGCCAGAGACTCCGTCCCCTTCCCTCCCGCCCACTATGCCGAGTCCGCCCTGAGCGCCGCCATGCCGCAGACCCACCTCCTCGACCTGCGGAGCGACGCCCCTGAACCGGTCAGGGCCTGGCTCGGCGCGCCGTCCGCCACGCGTGGTCGGCCCCGGGTACACCGCCGAGAGCGACGCCGACCACCGGCTGTCGGACGGCTCGCCCGCCGCGTGGTTCGACGTGATCGTCCATTCTCACGACGTCACTCCCGCCCGGTTCCTGGAGTTCGAGCGGCCTTCGCGGTAGGACAGCCTGCGTAGCAGCACCTCGGCGGGGCCGCGGTGGCCCGCGCGACGCATCCACTCGGCCAGCAGGATCGAGACGATCCAGACGCCGACGGCGATGGCGAACGTGGCGGCGGAGCCCATGTCGTCGCTCAGCCCCAGGGTGAAGGGGTAGAACAGCGCCACCCACACCACCGACTGGAACAGGTAGAAGGTCATCGACCGCTGTCCCAGCGCCACGAGGGCGACGGTGAGCCGTCCGTGGTCGCGTCCGATCCTGGCCGCGACCAGGCCGACGGCGGCTGCCATGCCGATGCCGCCCGCGTATCCGGTGAGGGTGTGCGCGGTGGTGACCGTCCAGGCGAGGGGGTGGGAGGTGGTCGTCCACGCGCCGGTCGCCAGCAGGGCGGCGGGCAGCCGGCCGAGGACGGACACTCCGAGGAAGATCACGGTGACCCGGCGCAGCAACGGCAGGTGCCGCTCGGGCTCGTCGAGGATCCGGCGTCTGGCTGCCCAGATGCCCAGCAGCATGCCGGGCACCACGACGACGGTGGCGATCGGCGTCTCGATCGGCCACGAGCCGACGCCGGCGACCAGGTGCGCGCCGAACGTGTCCGCCATGGTGTCGGCCAGCATGAACGGCGTGCCGGCGGCGGCGGCCTCCCGCGCCACCATGCCCTGCCAGGAGATCAGGAGGGTCGCGGGCAGGAGCGTCAGCGCGCTCGTCCACCACAGCGTGGAGTCCCTGGCTCGCACGAGCGGGGTGAGCGCGAGCAGCGTCAGCCCGTAGACGCCGATGATGTCCATCGGCATGAACGCGGCGTGCGCGAAGCCGATGACGGTCAGCCAGAGACTCCTGCGTCGCAGCAGCTTTCTCAGGGAGATCCAGTCACTGCCCCTGGCGTGCTGACGCTGGGCCAGCTGCCCGAGCCCGTAGCCGAACAGGAACACGAACATGGCGCGCGCCTGGTTGTCGGTGAAGAGGGATTTGACGAACTGCGCGGCCGTGTTGAGCGCGGCCGGCCCGTGAGCGGGGTCGCTGACGAACACGGGCGCGTGCGCCAGGGCGATGGCCAGCAGCATGAAGCCGCGAGCCAGGTCCGGCGCCAGGGACCGGGCGCTCACGCTGGTGGGCGCCGCAGCGGAGAGAGCGGTGGGCATGGTGAATCCTTCCGGGGGCTGCGGCGGTTATCCGACGCGCTGCAGGGCTTGCTCGCGGCGCTCGGCCACGCTCGATCCCGACTCCCTGCGCGCCATCCTGCGCAGCACGATCGGCGCCAGGACCAGGCCGAGCACGGCCCAGGCGCCCAGCACTCCGACGGTCTCCACGTGCCGCCACGATTGGCCGATCTCGACGCTGACCGCGCCGTCCGGCAGCAGGGCCGAACGCATGCCCAGGCCGAGCCAGTAGATCGGGAACGCCTGGGCGATCCACTGCAGCCACTCGGGCAGCGCCGTGATCGGGTAGAAGATGCCGGAGATCGCGATCAGGCCCAGGATCGGGAGCTGGATCAGGCCCTGACCGCGGGCGCTGGTGAACACCGAGCCCAGGACAGCGCCGATGGGCAGGGTCGCCACCATACCCAGCACGAGCACCCCTGCCAGGGTCAGCCACGAACCGGGGCTGCCGATGGCCAGGCCGTCGATGATGATCAGCCCTGGAACCAGCAGGATCGTCAGGTCGGCGAGCAGGCCGCCGGAGACTGTGACGACCTTGCCGACGAGGTAGCCCAGCATGCCGTTCGGCGTCGCCTTGGCGCGCAGGAGTGTTCCGTCCTCGCGTTCGGCGGTGAGCAGCTGGCTCATGGTCACCATGCCCATCGCCGCGTTCATCCCCAGGACGCTCGGCAGCAGGAGGGTCCCGAGCACGAGCCCGCCGGGCCCGAGCGTCACGTCCCGCATGAAGTACATGACGACCAGCATCAGCGTGGGCCAGAACAGGTGGCTGAACAGATCGTGTCCGTTGGTGAAAGACTGCCGTAGTTCGATCAACCCTCTGGCCCAGCCTGCCCGAACCGCCGCGGTGGTCGGGTTCATCGTGCCGCCTCCTTCGACGCGCGCGGCGCCGCTCCGCCACGGCCGGATTCGGCCTGGCTGACCAGGGTCAGGTAGGTCTCCTCCAGCGATGCCCTGCGAACTTCGAGTTCGCCGACGGCGTCGCCGTACTGCTTGAAGAGCTCGTGAACGAACCGGGTCGAGTCGGTGGTGGAGTGCGTCCTGTGCTGCCCGTCAAGGGTCCAGCGCACCTGGTCCTGGCCCGCGATCTGCCGCGCCAGCTCCTCCGCCGAGCCGTCGGCGATGATGCGCCCTCCGGAGAGGATGACGATGCGGTCGGCCAGTTGCTCAGCCTCGTCGAGATCATGGGTGGTGAGCAGGATCGTGGTCTGCTGCTCGCCGGCCAGGCGGTGCACGAGGTCGTGGAACTCCCTGCGCGCCTGCGGGTCGAGCCCTGCGGTGGGCTCATCCAGGAAGAGCAGTTCGGGACGACCGACGATGCCGATCGCCACGTCGAGCCTGCGCCGCTGCCCGCCGGACAGCATCCTGATCTTCTTGTCGGCGTGCGCGGTCAGGCCGACCGCCTGGATGAGTTCGTCGGTGTCCCACGGCCTGCGGATGCGAGGGGTGGAGTAGCAGGCGTAGTAGGCGCCGAGATGCGTGAGGAGTTCGCCGATCCGCCATTTGCCGTGGTCGCGCCACGACTGCAGGACGACGCCCAGCCTGGCCCGCCACTGCTCGTCTCCGCGCGCGGGATCCGTGCCGAGCACCTGGACGCGTCCCGCCGATCGCATCCGGAACCCTTCCATGATCTCGATCGTGGTGGTCTTGCCCGCGCCGTTCGGGCCGAGCAGGGTCAGCACCTCTCCCTGACGTGCCTGGAAGGTCACGTCGTGCAGGACGTCGGTAGAGCCGTAACGCATGCGCAGGCCGTCCACGTCGAGCACGACCGTGTCGGTCGTCGGTATTAACGGTCTGGATAGAGGGTTATTCATCGTGCCTCGTCTCGACAGAGAGTCTGGAACAAGGGGGACGGCTTCAGCCGCCTCTGTTCGCCGTCGGTCCTCGCGCGAAAGGGCCCGGCAGGGTGCGCACCATCAGGCCGGCCGGGTCGACGCCGGCAGCGGCCATGCAAGCAACCTTAGTTGACTAATTCTCCCTTAGCAACACAGGTTGCTTAAACGAAGGGGGAGCCGGGCAGCTGCCCGGCTCCCCCTTGTCGGAAGCAGCGGTGATGACGCCGAAAGGGGAGCCGACCCATGGTCGGCTCCCCTTTCGGACCTGCTATCTACCTGTCAGCGACCTCAGCTGCAGCCGCTGGTGGAGCCGCAGCCCTCGCAGACGTAGCAGCTGCCGGCCGGACGCATCTTGGTGCCGCACGTCATGCACAGCGGAGCGTCCGCGGTGAAGCGCTGGTGGCTCTCCAGCGTCAGCTCCTTCACCTCGCGCACCGGCTCGGGAGCGGCCGGCTGCACCGCCTTGGCCTCGATCGGAGCCGACTGCGCCAGCGCCTCCTTGTCGACCGCGGGGTCCTCGCCGCGCTGCTGCGCGGTGCGCTCGGCGGCGGAGAAGATGCCGAGCGCGGCCCGCTCGTCGTAGGGCAGGTGGTCGAGCGCCAGGCGGCGGAAGATGTAGTCCATCACCGAGGTCGCCATCCGCACGTCCGGGTCGTCGGTCATCCCGGCGGGCTCGAAGCGCATGTTGACGAACTTGCTGACGTAGGTCTCCAGCGGCACGCCGTACTGCAGGCCTATGGACATCGCCACGGAGAAGGCGTCCATGACGCCCGCCAGCGTCGAACCCTGCTTGGACATCTTGAGGAAGACCTCGCCGAGCCCGTCGTCGGGGTAGGACGAAGCGGTCATGTAACCCTTGGCGCCGCCCACGGTGAAGCGGGTGGTGACGCTCGGCCTGGAGTTCGGCATCCTGCGCCGGGTCGGGCGGTTGACCTCGATGACCTTGACCTCGGGCTCGGCCGCGGCCTTGGTCTCGTCCTTCTTGGCGCCGTTGCCCGCCGACAGCGGCTGGCCGACCTTGCAGTTGTCGCGGTAGACGGCCAGGGCCTTGAGGCCGAGACGCCAGCCCTCCATGTAGACCTGCTCGATGTCCTCGATCGTCGCCGACTCGGGCAGGTTGACGGTCTTGGAGATCGCACCGGACAGGAACGGCTGCGCGGCGGCCATCATGCGCACGTGGCCCATGGGCGCGATCGCCCGCTCGCCCATCGCGCAGTCGAAGACCTCGTAGTGCTCACGCTTGAGGCCGGGGGCGTCAACGACGTGGCCGTGCTCGCCGATGTACTCGACGATGGCCTCGATCGACTCCTGCTGGTAGCCCAGCTGCTTGAGCGCCCTCGGGATCGTCTGGTTGACGATCTGCATCGAGCCGCCGCCGACGAGCTTCTTGAACTTCACCAGCGCCAGGTCGGGCTCGATGCCCGTGGTGTCGCAGTCCATCATCAGGCCGATGGTGCCGGTCGGCGCGAGCAGCGACGCCTGGGCATTGCGGTAGCCGTTCTTCTCGCCCAGCTTGAGGCACTCCGACCACTGCTTGGACGCCTCGGCGTGGATCTTGCCGTCCATCGTGCCGAGGGTGCGCAGGCCGTCGTTGGCGCCCGCGTGCTTGCGCATGACGCGCTTGTGGGCGTCGGCGTTCCTGGCATAACCCTCGTACGGCCCGACGACCGCGGCCAGCTCGGCGCTGCGCCGGTAGGACACGCCCGTCATCAGCGAGGTGATCGCCCCCGCGACCGCGCGACCGCCGTCGGAGTCGTAGGCGTGGCCGGTAGCCATGAGCAGCGCGCCCAGGTTGGCGTAGCCGATGCCCAGCTGACGGTAGGCGCGGGTGGTCTCGCCGATCTTCTCGGTCGGGAAGTCGGCGAAGGTGATCGACACGTCCATCGCCGTGATGATCAGCTCGGTGAGCTTGACGAAGCTCGCCACGTCGAAGCTGTTGTCGTCCCTCAGGAACTTCAGCAGGTTGATGCTGGCCAGGTTGCACGAGGAGTTGTCCAGGTGCAGGTACTCCGAGCACGGGTTGGACGCGGTGATGCGGCCGGTCTCCGGGCTGGTGTGCCAGTCGTTGATCGTGTCGTCGTACTGCACGCCGGGGTCGGCGCACTCCCACGCGGCCTTGGCCATCTTGCGGAAGAGGTCCTTGGCGTCGACCTGCTCGATGACCTCACCAGTCAGGCGGGCGCGCAGGCCGAACTGCTCGCCCTTGTCCACCGCGCGCATGAACTCGTCGGAGACGCGCACCGAGTTGTTGGCGTTCTGGTACTGGACGCTGACGATGTCCTTGCCGCCGAGGTCCATGTCGAACCCGGCGTCGCGCAGCGCGCGGACCTTGTCCTCCTCGCGAGCCTTCGTCTCGATGAACTCCTCGATGTCGGGGTGGTCGACGTCGAGGACGACCATCTTGGCGGCCCTGCGGGTCGCGCCGCCCGACTTGATCGTGCCCGCGGAGGCGTCGGCGCCGCGCATGAAGCTGACAGGGCCGCTGGCCGTACCGCCGCTGGACAGGAGCTCCTTGGAGGAGCGGATGCGAGAGAGGTTCACCCCCGAGCCCGAACCACCCTTGAAGATCACGCCCTCTTCCTTGTACCAGTCGAGGATCGACTCCATGGTGTCGTCGACGGCCAAGATGAAACAGGCGCTGACCTGCTGCGGGCTCTGCGTGCCCACGTTGAACCACACCGGCGAGTTGAACGCGAAGATCTGGTGGACCAGCGCGTGCTTCAGCTCGTGGTCGAAGATCTCCACGTCCTCGTCGGAGGCGAAGTAGCCGTTCTCCACCGCGGTCCTGGTGTACATCCCGACCACGCGGTCGACCAGCTGCTTCAGGCTCCACTCGCGCTGCGGCGTGCCCACGGCGCCACGGAAGTACTTCGTCGTCACGATGTTGGCCGCGTTGACCGACCAGAACTCGGGGAACTCCACACCACGCTGCTCGAAGTTGATCGAGCCGTCCCGCCAGTTGGTCATGACGACGTCACGGCGCTCCCACGTGATCTCGTCATAGGGATGCACTCCGGGCTTGGTGAAGATCCGCTTCATCTTCAACCCCTTGCGCTTGCCCCCACGCGTCACTGAACCGCTGACCGTCTCCGTCATGACTCCCCCTTCTCGGCTTTCAGTTGCTTGATCTCGGCTTCGAAGTCCGCCAGGCTCTCGAAACCGCGATATACCGATGCGAACCGCAGGTACGCCACCTCGTCCAGGTCCCGCAGCGGCCCGAGGATCGCCAGACCGACCTCGTTGGAGGGGATCTCGGCCGCTCCTCTGGCCCTGATGGCCTCTTCCACGCGCTGCCCGAGTTGCGCGAGCGAGTCCTCGGTGACGGGCCTGCCCTGGCACGCCCTGCGGACGCCGGCGACCACCTTGTCCCTCGAGAACGGCTCGGTCACTCCGCTGCGCTTGCTCACCATCAGCAGGACCGTCTCCTGCGTGGTGAACCTGCGCCCGCATTCAGGGCAGGTACGGCGACGCCTGATGGCGCCTCCGTCGTCCGTGGAGCGGCTGTCGATGACCCTGGTGTCCGGGTGACGACAGAACGGACAGTGCACCCTTCGCCTCCTCGGCCGCGACATGGGCTCACCACTCGTAAAATGCTCGTCGGCAGACGCTCGCGCCCGCGCCACGGGGTGCCATGGAGCGGTCACGGAAACACAAGTTGTGGTGAACTACATCGGTGTAACTACTAGATGTTGTGGTCCAACCGTAGAAGCGCGCGACCATGAACGCAAGTTGGCCCGGCCCATCCAA
>NZ_BAAAXC010000003.1:0-46534 GCF_039535395.1 Nonomuraea roseola | reverse complement strand
AGTGGAGTAGACAGAGACAAACACGTAACGTAGCCAGTGCGATTAACGTCAAGACAAAAACCGCCGTCCAGCTCGTACGTCAGCGGGGCGCGAACGTGGCTGACACCTTCCTGGCGGGGGTGATCCGGACGAAGGGAGTCGTCGAGCGTCCCGTGGCCAATCCTGCGATCACCCTGGCCCACTGAATCGGCCCTTGGCGTGTTGGAGCACGCCGACCTACCAGCCAGCCGTCGTCGGCCTGGCGTCGTCGAACGCCTCGATGCCGCGGCTGATATCGTGCTCGTACAGTTGCCCAGCAGCAGACAGCTGGCCTCCCCGTCGAACCACGTCGTCCCGTCAATCGTGATCTTCATGGGCACCAGCGGCCGCCGACGTGCCGATACGGCCGCCTTGACGTAGCTCAGCTTGCCGAGCCGCTCCTTGGCCTGCCCGTCGGCGTCGGCGATCATCTCGGCCTCGAACCCGGCGCCCGCCATCACCGCGAAGTTGCTCGCCGTTGAGCACGCCCAGGTCGAGCTTCTCCTCGCCGTCCATGGAAGCCGATCCGCACCGCCTCCTCCAGGTCGATGGGGATGCCGAGGTTGTTGGCGAACAGGTTCGCGGTCCCGGCAGGGAGGATGGCCATCGGCACGCCCGAGGTGGCCAGCTCGTCGGCACACCGTTGCACCATGCCGTCGCCACCCCAGACGAAGACCAGGTCGGCGCCCTTCTTGAGCGCCTTGCGAACCTTCTTCGGCGCCTTCTTGCTCTTGGGCACCTCGAACCAGAGCAGGTCTCCGACGTCCTGTTCGGTGATGAGCGTGCGCAGCCTGTCCAGGCCTGCGCCGAGAGTCTTCTTGCGATGCGCGACAACCGCCACAGTGGGGGACATGTCCTTCTGGCTACCCTCAGCGCCGCCTTTCAGGCAGGAATCAATTCCCCCTGCCGGGGTAGCCGAGCGCGAATGCGCATCGAGGAGAGGCCGGAACTGTGAGGCGGCAATGGCTCAGGACCCGCGTCGGCAGGGACCGCAGTCTGGGGCTGCGGCTGACGATCGCGAGCTTCGCGGCGGCGCTCGTCATGATCCCCTTCAGCCTGCTGCTCGTGGTGGCCAAGATGCCCGTCAACGGGCTGGACGCCCAGGTCGCCAGGGAGCTGCACGCGTACGCGCTCGCCCATCCCGACGTGACCAGGCTGCTCATCGTCTGGTCGGAGCTGTTCGGGCCGTGGCCATGGCGTGTCGCGGTCATCGCCTACGCCGCCTGGCTGCTGTACAGGGGAGCGCCGAGACTGGCGGTCTGGGCGGTCACCACCATGGTCGTGGGCGGGCTGATCGGCCTGGCCCTCAAGATCGTCGTTGCCCGCGCCAGGCCGCACCTGCCCGATCCCGTCGCGCTCGCGCCCGGCGACTCCTTCCCCTCGGGCCACACGGTCCACGTGACGCTCGGCGCGGGAGTGATCGTCCTTCTCCTCCTGCCCGTGCTGTCGCGGGCGGGACGGGTCGTGGCCTGGGCCGTCGCCGCTTTCCTGGTGCTGTCGGTCGGCTACACCAGGATCGCGCTCGGCGTGCACTGGGTGAGCGACGTGGCCGGAGGGATCGTGCTGGGCTCGGCCGTCATCGCCGCCACCGCGGCGGCATTTGAGACCTGGCGGCGTGAGCAGGGCCGCAGGCCCGCCTCGCCATTGGCCGAAGGAGTGGAACCCGAGTCGGTGAAGGTGATGCATGACCAGAACTGAGCACGTGAAGTACTACGCTCTGACGATTTTACTGCCCATGATCCTGATGGCCGGGGCGACGTTCGGCGTGGGCAAGCTGATCCTCGCCCTGCCCAGCGGTGAGGCGGCCGTGAGCCGGAGCCTGGCCGCCGACCGCACCTCGTTGTGGAACGCGCTCACCGATATCGGCAGCAGCCTGTCGGACACCCCTTACATCGTTGCGGCCACCGCGATATGCGCGATCATCTTCAGACTCGTGTACAAGCGCTGGCGCGAATCCGTCTTTCTCATCGCGGCCGTCTGGAGCCAGTCGCTCGTCTTCCTGGCCACCACCATGATCGTCGGACGGCACCGGCCGCCGGTGCGCCACCTCGACGAGGCCCCGCCCACCAGCAGCTTCCCCTCCGGGCACGTCAGCGCTGCCGTCGCGTTCTACTGCGGGGTCGCGCTCATCCTGAGCTCGCATGTCCGCAACAGGGGGCTCCAGGTGGTGATCTGGGTGCTCGGGATCGCCGCCCCGCTCGCGGTCGGCTTCTCCCGCGTCTACCGCGGCATGCACTTCCTCACCGACGTCCTCTGGGGCCTGCTGCTCGGCGTCGGCTGCGTCGTGATGGCCGCTCGCGCGATCCTGTACCGGCGTGAGAGGCAGCGCCGGCGGGCCTCGGAGCTGGTCCGCCCCGCCTAGCCTGCGGCGACTGGTTCCTCGAAGGCGAGGAACCAGTCGCCGATCCTCAGGTCCTGCGCCAGCGCGCCTCTCCCAGGCAGTATCCGGCGAACAGCAGCACCCCGAGCGCCACCACGACCAGCAGCCACGGCCCCGCGGGGGTGTCGGCGAACGCCCTGAGCGTCGCGTCGATGCCGCCGGCCTTGTCCGAGTCGAAGGTGATGGCCGCCTGGATCACGAAGACCCCGGCCAGCCCGGCGATCACCCCGCGCGCGATGTAACCGGCGAGCCCGAGCCGATCCATCACCGAGCCGGCCCGCGGCGGCATCGGCCTGAGCTGTTTGCGGAACTCCTTCTTGATTCCGTAGCGCACCCAGTAGACGCCGAGCGCGACGATGCCGAGCCCGATCGCCCCCACGATGATCTGTCCCGCGGGCAGTGCGAGCAGCTTGCCCGTCAGGTCCTGGGAGGCCTTGTCGTCCGATGTGCTCTCGCCGGACAGCAGCATGGTCAGCAACGCGATGCAGATGAACGCGTAGACCACGACCCTGCTGACCGACTCGATCCTGTCCTTGGCCCTGCGGGACCCGAAGATCGCCTCACAGGCCTGCCACACGGTCAGCGCGGCGAACCCCACGACCATGATCCACAGGATCACGGCCCCGAACGGCAGCTCGGCGACCGTACTGATCGCGCCGTTCTTGTCGGCCTCCCGACCGCCCTCGCCGAACGCGATCTGGAGCGCCAGCACCCCGATCAGCCCGTAGAGCACGCCCCGGCACACCAGCCCGACCCGCGCTAACTTGTCCATCGCCGGGCTGTCCGCCGCCCGGCGGGCCATGGCCTCAGCCTCACTCATGAATTCTCCCGAGAGTCGTCAAAGACCCTCGAACTGCCCTCGATCGCGCGTTCTAGGCCCTGATCAGCTCCGCGCTCCCTCCCGATCGTCCATGACGCCGAAGGTGGAGGCCCGGAACAGGAAGGAAGCCCACGAGCGGTAGGGCCGCCACGTATCGGCCAGCCTGCGGTAGGCGGCCGGTGGCGCGTCGTGCGGCAGGCCGTACACCTCGCGCAGGGTCGCGAACAGGCGCGGCTCGTCGCCGGGGGAACGCGTCCGGCGCGCCCGCGCCGCGGATGAGGATCAGGCCCGCGGAGAACGGGCCCACGCCAGGCAGGGCGCGCAGTTCGGCCAGCGCCTCCTCCGGCTCGAGCGCGCGCAGGTGCTCGGCGGTGAGCACGCCGTCGAGCGCCGCGCGGGCCAGCCCGTGCACCCACTCCTCCTTCTGCGCGGGCAGGCCGAGGCCGCCGGCCTCCAGCAGCGTGACGGGCGGGGGGAAGGCGGCGTACACCTGCCCGTCCACGGTGACCTTCGCGCCGAACCGCTCCGCGATGCGCTGCTTGATCTTCGAGGCGATGAGCATGGAGGAGCGCTGCACGATCACCGCCCAGCACGCCGCCTCCCACGGGCTCCAGAAGCACACGGGCCGCAGGCCTGGACGGCGCTGCTGCAGGTCGCCGAGCACGGGGTCGGCCTCCCCCAGCTCGGCGAAGCCCGTGCCGTCCACGTCGAGGGAGAGGATGCGCGCCACCTCGCCCCTGATCCCCGGACCCGCCGCCCTCGTCGTGGCGACGGCGACCCCGCCGGGCGCGGCGGTCACCGTCACGCCGATCGGCAGCCAGTCCGACTCCGCGCTGTAGGCGAAGCGCAGCGACCGCCCGTCGGAGGGCAGCGCGCTGGTGGCCGGCCAGTCCTCGACGAAGCGCAGCGAGGCGCCGAAGTCGAAAGGGCCCTCGGCTGTGAGCGTGAATCCGTGCGTGGTCATGCGCGTATGGTAGGAGGCCCTCCGACCGGCCGGGACGTGCTAGGCGCGGTTCGCCGCCCGCACGACGGAGGCCACCAGGCGGCGGTTCTCCGGGGCTCCGCCTCCCCCGCCGAAGGAGAAGCGGCGGCGGGTGTAGGCGTAGGCGATGCCGCTGCGGGGGTCGGCGAAGGACTGCGCGCCGACCGCGCCGCTGTGGCCGAAGGCGTCCGCGCCCAGCTCGGGATAGCGGACGGCCTGCGCCTCGAAGCCCAGCAGGAAGTGGTCGCGCTCCCCCGTGACCAGGTCGGGGCCCGTGGAGTGCGGCCTGGTGAACTCCGCGAGGGTGCCGGGTTCGAGGAGGGGCGGCCTGCCGTCGATCTCGCTGATGGCGGCGGCGTACATTCCGGCCAGTCCCCTGGCGTTGCCGACGCTGCCCGACGAGGCCGGGCCCAGCGCCCGTACCGTGCGGGTGTTGGCGAAGGCGGCCAGATCGGTGGGCGGCGTGGCGTTGAGGTTGAAGGCGATCCCCATCAGGCTGTCGGGGGCCGGCGCGTGCGCCTCCGCCATGGCGCGCTCGTCCGGCCGCAGCGGCTGGACCTCCACGTAGCGGGGTTCGAGCGCCTCGGGCAGGCCGAGGTAGAAGTCCAGCCCGTACGGCGCGCGGACGCGCTCGTCGTACACCTGCTGGAGCGACTGTCCCGTGGCGCGGCGGACGACCTCACCGATCAGCGCTCCGATCACGAACGCGTGATAGCCGTAGCCGGAGCCCGGCTGCCAGTACGGCCGCTGTCCGGCGAGCCGGGCGGCGAGCAGGCGGTCGTCGGCCAGCTCCGCCGCGGTGAAGCCGCCCTCCACGCCGATCAGCCCGGCGCGGTGCGCCAGCAGGACCCGCAGGGTGAGCTCGCCCTTGCCCTCGGCGGCGAACTCGGGCCAGTAGGAGGCGACGGCCGCCTCCAGCTTCAGCGTGCCGTCCTGCACGAGCAGGGCCGCGACCAGGTGCGCCGCGCCCTTGGCGGAGGAGTACAGAGCGTGCAGCGAGTCGCCGGAGACGCCGTCGCCGGTCCAGAGGTCGACGACCCGCCTGCCGTTCAGGCAGACCGCCAGCTGGGCGCCGAGCCCGGCCTCGCCGTCGGCCACGGCGGCGAACTCCGCCCTGACCTCCTCGAACCCCTCCGACACCGTTCCGTGGATCTTCGACATGCTCTTCTCCTTCCAGACACCGACGACGGCGGGGTGATGTCTTCGCCGTCCTCGCGGTGCGCACCTGGCCCCGTGACCGCGCGTACGATCATCACACGCTGGAGCGTCCCGCCCCCGAGGCGGGGGGCGCAGACGAAGCCAGGATGACCCTGACGCAGGGAGATCAGGTGCGGCTCAGCTCTGCTCCTCTGCGCCCGGGGGGGCGGCCGTGCGGTGTTCGGTGCGCCGGAGCAGCCGCTCGGCCTGACCGACGATGTCGGCCAGGCCGTGGCTCGTCGCGTCGGGGTCACCGGATGAGGCCGGGCCGATGAGCATGCGGTACATCGCCGCGCCCACGACCATGTCGATCACGGCGTCGATGTCGGCCTCCTCGGCCAGCCGCCCTTCCCGCCTGGCGCGCTCGAGCGCGGCGTGGATCACTCGGCGCCGGGGCAGGATGTAGTGCTCGCGGTAGGCGGCGAGCAGTGACGGGTAGCCGATGCTGGAGCCGATGAGCTGGGCGAGCACGGCGCGGAAGCGCGTGTCGCCGAACGTCCGTTCCCACGAGTCCATGAGCCGCTCGTCGAGCGGTGGACCCTGCGCGTCCGCGGCCGCCCAGATCTCCTCCTCGGGCACGAGGGTGCGGGCCTGCTCGATCGCCTGGATCAGCAGCTCCTCCTTCGAGGACCAGCGCCGGTAGATCGTCACCTTGGCCACGCCCGCGCGCTTGGCGATCTGCTCGAAGTTCGCCCCTTCCACGCCGCGCTCCACGAACAGTTCCAGCGCGGCTCTCATGATCTGCTCGTCGGCCTCGGGGTCGCGCGGCCGTCCTCTGGTGCGCCGGGTGGAGGTCATCGGAAGGCCACCTGCCCGACGCCCGCGCCGGAGGAGGACGGCACGAAGTGGGGCGCCTGGCCCGGGCGCAGGCGCCAGTCGGGCGTGAGGACGGTGTCCATGTGCCGGCGAAGGGCCAGCACCCCCGCCGCGTCGGGCCTCCCCTGGGAGAACGCGGATGCGACCGCGTGCCGGTAGCGGGTGTTGTCGTGGGCGAACAGCGGCACGGTGTCGGTGGCCGAGACCAGCAGCCGTTGCACGCGGCGGGCGGCCTCGACCTGATCGGCGGTGTCCGCGCCGCCGATCGTCATCTGGCGTACCTGGTCGACGGCCAGATGGGGCAGCGTGTAGAGGGTGTCGCCCATGAACAGCGCGCTTGCGCCGTCCATGCGCACCAGCACGCACATGTGGCCGGGTGAGTGCCCCGGCGTGGGCAGGAGCACCACGCTGCCGTCGCCGAAGTGGTCCTGGCTGTGGGGGAAGGCGAGAAGGGGGCCCGAGTCGAAGGCGGGGAAGGACAGACGCTCCTTGACCAGGTCGAAGGAGTAGGGATAGAGGACGCCGTCGTTCCAGTCGCGCCGGTCCATCACCACCGTCGCCCGGGGCAGGGAGCGGAGACCTCCCGCGTGATCGTCATGGACGTGAGTGAGGAACACGGTCGCGATCTCCTTGACGTCGTAGCCGAGCCTGGCCACCTGGACCCGCAGGTCCTGGCCGGCGGCCAGCCTGTACTCGTGCCGCTCGGTCAGCAGGCGCGAGGCCATGCCGCCGTGGCCGTAGTACCCATCATGATCGTGCGCCTGCTCCCAGCTGACGCCGGTGTCGACCATCATCAGCCCATGCAGGGGGTGGTCGATGAGATAGGCGTAGACCGGCACCGCGATCTGCGCCTTGTCCAGCAGGGTACGCGTGTAGCCGGTCAGCCCCTCCCAGCCGTCGAGGCCGCCGTAGAACTGGCCGTACGTGACGACGGTGTCGCCGGTGTGCAGGGGGAAGACCCGTACCGAGCCGCCGGCGCGGCGCCGCCTGGCGCCCGGGGCTCGCACCGCCTCCTCCAGGTCCTTCGCGCCCTGTGCCAGCAGGTCGCGGCGATGGCGATCGACCCGGCTGACGGACAGCCCGCTCAGCGCGCCGAGCGCCAGACCGGCGCCGCCGAGCAGCAGGGCCCTTCTGGAGCGCCCTGCGGCCGCGCCGGCCGTGCCCCGCCTCCCCCGCAGGCCGACGACCAGCGCCCCCGCCAGGGCCGCCGCGCAGGCGAGGCCGAGCAGGACGGGCACGTCGGTGACGTAGAAGACGACCGCGAAGTAGAGGCCCAGCGTGGCCAGGGCGGCGGGAGCGCCGAGGAGCGCCAGCGCACGGGTGCGCGTGGAGCGCCGTCCCAGCGCGTGAGGCCACAGCAGCCCGATCGCGAGGCCGAGCACCAGGAGGCCGTAGGCCACGATCAGCGGTGCCGGCACGTCCTTCAGTCGCAGGACGACCAGCCAGGCGGCGCTCACCGCAAGGGCCGGCACGAGTAACGCGATCTTGCAGAGGATCTTCATCGATCGTTCACCTTCATTTATGTAAACGCAAACGGATGCGTTTACATAATAGGGCCGCCGAGAGCTGCTCAATTCCCAGCAAACCCAGAGATTGCGGACATTGATCGTTAGCATGTCCGGATGCTAAGCACCCAAGCGCCCGAGCAGACCCGGCAGCGCCTGGCATGGCTCGACGCTCTGCGCGGCATCGCCGCTCTCCTGGTGGTCTTCGAGCACGCGCTCAAACCGCTGCTGCCTGAGGCCAGGGTGCCGGTCAAGGCGCTCTTCGAGCCCGGCTGGTACGGCGTGATCGTGTTCTTCCTGGTCAGCGGCTACATCGTGCCCGCGTCGCTGGAGCGGCGAGGCAGCGTGCGGGCCTTCTGGATCTCTCGCCTGTTCCGGCTGTATCCACTGTTCGGTGTGTGCGTGGCCGGCATGGCGCTGCTGGTGGCCGTTGGATGGGACGGCCTGCACATCTGGTGGAGCGATCGACCCGCCTCCATGGTGCTGGGTCATCTGACGATGCTGCAGAACCTGCTGTACGTGCCGAACCTGGTCAACGTGCTGTGGACGCTGTCGTACGAGATGGCCTTCTACCTGCTGCTGACCGCGATGTTCACGCTCGGGGTGCACCGCAGGAGCGTCACCGGCGCCCTGGGCTTCGCCGCCGTGGCGGTGCTGGGCGCGGCCGCGTTACCCGTCAAGCTGCTGTCGGCCGGCGGTGCCGGCCGGATGCTGACGGTCGTGCTGGTGGTGACCGCGCTGGTGGCGGGCGGCCTGGCCGCCGTGCTGAAGGGCTCGGCCCCGGTACGGCGCGCGGGTGCGATCGTCCTCGGGGTGACCGTGCTCGGCCTGCTGGCGGTCAATCAGAGTTATCCGGACCCATGGCAGGGGCTGCTGATCCTGGCCACCATGTTCGCGGGCACGGCGCTGTATCGGGCCGAGCAGGGCGAGATCTCCTGGACGGCGGCCGGATGGGTGGTTCTGGTGCCGCTGGCCTGGACAGGGCTGGCGTGGGGAGAGCTCGGCCTGCAGACGGCCATGGCCGCCGCCTGGCTCACTTTCGCCGTGGGGATGAGGCTGCGACACAGGCGGGTGCCGCGGCCTCTGGCGTGGCTGGGGCTGGTCAGTTACTCGATCTACCTGCTCCACCCCCTGCTGCTGGAAAGCGTCGAGCGGTTCTGGCCAGAACCGCTGGTCGTGCCGCTGGGCCTGCGGCTGGTCGCGCTGGCGTGCGTGGTGGGGGTGCTGCTGGCGCTCAGCGCGCTGACCTGGCGCCTGGTGGAGGCTCCGGCCCAACGGCTGGGCAGACGCCTCGCCTCCGCCTCCCCTCGACCCGGGAGAGCCAGCTGACGGGGGGGACAGGAACTCTCCTGTTGGAGTGCCGCCGGGCGGGAGAGGTTCAGCTGAGGGAGAACCGCTCGGCGAACGCGGACATCTCCTCGCGCTGCCGGTCCGGTTCCGCGGAGGTGGCGCTGACGACGACGCGCGTCACGCCCTGGGCGGCGAGCGCCTCGACCTGTTCGACGGTCATGTCGATCGAGCCCGGCCGCGTGTACTCCAGCGCCTGCGCGCTACGACCCGCTTCGGCGGCGGCCGACCTGGCCAGGTCCAGCTGGAGGGCGCGCTCGTCCGGGTGGAGCGCGCCGCCGGGGTGGTAGCCGTCGCCGCGTCGCCCCGCGCGGCGGGCGGCCGCCCTGCTCGATCCGCCGACGTGGATCGGCAGGCTCGTGACCCCGTAGGGCTTGGGGTACTGGCACAGGTTCTCGAAGGCGAAGAACTCCCCTTCGAAGCTGACGCCCTCCTCGCCACCGGCCCAGAGCAGCCGCATCACGTCGATCGCCTCGTCGGCGCGACGGCCGCGGGTGGCGAAGTCCACGCCCATCGCGCGGGCCTCCCCCGGCAGGGCGCCGAGCCCCACGGTCAGCAGCCGCATCCGTCCCCTGGACAGCACGTCGATGGTCGCCAGTCGCTTGGCCAGCACCACCGGGTGGTGGTACGGCAGCAGCAGCACGCCTGTACCGAGCAGGATCCGCCGCGTGGCCGCGGCCACGAAGCTCAGGCAGTCGAGCGGATCCACATACGGCAGCGAAGGCGGCAGCTCGTACGGCCCCACCATCGCACCGGGATACAGCGCGATGTGCTCGGGCAGGTACAGCGACTCGAAGCCGCACTCCTCGGCATGGCGGGCATAGGCCACGATCCGGTCGGGGTCGACACCGTAGTAAGGCGTGCTGTAGCTGATCCCGAACTTCATCTCATTCCTCCGGTCTGCGACGCGCGACCGTCTCCGCCGCAGCGGACCCCGGCACCGGAGCCGAGGACGGCGCGCGCGCTCACGGTAGAGCCCTGTCACCGGTGTCAAGGCAAGTGGCGCGAGCGGCTTGGCCGTGTCCTGGCCGTCGAGCCGGGGTGGTCCGGGTGCGACGGTAATGTACTGTCCTCCATCGTTGAGGGCTTGAGGAGATCTTTTCGTCATGGGCGCGAACCACGCGCACGGCCCCGCCATCCCCGCCTCCCGCCGCACCGTGTGGTTGACCCTGGCCGTGATCATCCCCCTGGCCCTGGGCACCGTCATCGGGCTGATCGCGCTCTGGCCTTCGGACAAGCCCGGAGCCGGAGCCGCCCCCGGGCTGGAGCGACTCACCGGCACGATCACCTCGATCACCCTCAAGCCGTGCCCCGAGCTTCCCCCCGAAGAGGGCGTCGCCGCGGGCACCGAGCAGCCACCTCCGGATCCGGCCTCCTGCGGCGATGCCGAGATCCAGCTGACCAGCGGCGCCGACGCGGGACAGCGCATCACCACCGACCTTCCCAGCGGCCCTGGAGCACAGCGGTTCGCCGAGGGCGACGACGTCGTGCTCGTTCACACCCCTGACAGCACGCTCGACGCGTCGCCGTACCTGCTCTCGGACCACGACCGGTCGACGTCACTGTGGATCATGGGCGCGGCCTTCGCGCTCGCTGTGGTCGCGTTCGGCCGCTGGCGCGGCGTGACGGCGCTCGTGGGCCTCGGCGTGACCTTCACCCTGCTGCTGCTGTTCGTGATTCCCGCCATCCTCGCGGGCGAGCCGCCACTGGCGATCGCCATCGTCGGCTCCGCGGCGATCATGCTCGCGGTGCTCTATCTCACCCACGGGTTCACGCTGACCACCTCGATGGCGGTCCTGGGCACCCTCAGCAGCCTGACCCTCACCGGGCTGCTGTCCTACGGCGCGATCGGACTCGCCCAGCTCAACGGCATCACCGACGAGAGCTCGCTCTACCTGGACATGAGCTACCGCATCGACGCTCAGGGACTCCTGCTCGCGAGCATCCTCATCGGCTCCCTCGGCGTGCTCGACGACGTCACCGTCACCCAGGCCGTCACGGTCACCGAACTCGCCCACGCGAACCCGTCCTACGGCTTCCTGCAGCTGTACAGGGCCGCAGGCAGGGTCGGCCGCGCGCACATCGCGTCGGTGATCAACACGATCATCCTCGCCTACTCCGGCGCCTCCCTGCCGCTGCTGCTGCTCATCAGCGTCGCGAAGCAGCCGCTCGGTGAAGTGCTGACCAACCCGCTCATCGCCCAGGAGATCGTCCGCAGCGTCGTCGGGACGCTCGGCCTCATCGCCGCCGTCCCCCTCACCACCGCCCTGACCGCGCTCGTCAGCTCCCGGCGTCCCGGCCTCGACCACCACGGCGACGCCTCGCCGGCGTCCCGGCACCGGCGACGCGCGAACGACCTGCCGGAGACGGCCGCGCCATCTCCAGGCGTGCTCGAGCCCGCTCATGACAGGCCCCGGCCTGTACGGCACGACCACGGCTTCTGGGACGATCCCCGCGATCAGTGACGCGCTGCGGTCCCCCGGACCGCGGCGATAGCGTTCCCGATCATGATGGAGCACACAGGCGTTGACGCCGGGCCGGCCGGGGCGGGCAGGCTCCTCGCGGAAGTCGCCGAGGAGGCGGAATACGCGCGGGATCCGGCGGACAAGGCGCGTGCCGTTCGCGAGGCGTACACGGCGGTCCAGCGGGTGGATCCCGCAAGCCTGGAGGCGGCGGTGGGCCTCGCCGTGCTGGGCGGCGCCGAGCTCCGCGGCCACATGGTCAACCGCGTGGACACGGGCTGGTGGGAGGAGGACTCGAAGCCCATCGCCCGGATCCCGCCCGAACGGCGCCGGCCGCGCTCTCGTGGATGAGGCGGTCCGCGCGGCCCGGCACGTGCTGTCCCTCGACCCGACCAACAACCTCGCCGCCTACCTCGAAGGGCTGGCTCACGAGTGCGGCGGCGCGCACGAGCGGGCGTTGGGCGGCTATCTGCGGGCGCTGGAGCTCGATCCGTGGGACCAGGGCGCGCTGACCCGCGCGAAAGCGCTCGACGGGTGGACTGGGCGGTCGTGGACCTCGACGAGCCGTCGCCCGGTTCGCGCCTGCCGTCCGGACAACCGGTACGCGCCGACGGCCGCGTCCACTTCGACGGACGGCACGAACCCGTCGAGGAGTGAGGGTCGTTCGAGAAGCGTGCGAGGGATCTTCGTCGGGCGAGCCGTCCGGCGGGCCGGCGTCGCTGGTCGACCGCGTCAGCCGGGGGGACGCCAGAATCCGGTGTCGCGATAGCGCCACCAGTACAGGACAGTGCGGTCGTCCGGCCACGCGGCCAGCTGGACGGCCTGAGGCTCGAAGCGGTCGCGTTCGGGGTCGATGGGGCGCCAGCTCGGGTCCAGCGGTTCATCGTCCCTGGGTGGACGGACGTGTCCCAGTGATCGCTCGTCGCATGCTCCGTGGTCCTGAAAGTGCTGCTGGGCCTCGATCAGGGGGATCCGGTTGGCCCCTGCGACCCGGTCAGGCCATCGCAGCTGAACCGCGTCGTCCTCCCAGAAGCAGACCGGGCAGATCTGATGGGAGCCGGGCGGCTCCTCCATGGTCAGACGGCCGCAGCATACGCAGGGATACTTCAGGATCATGCCGGTCATCCTGACGGAAGGGTTCACGACCGCCGTCGCCCAGGTGTTCCCGGGTGCGAGAAACGCCTCGGCTCCCATCAGATCTGCACGGTCTGCTTCTGGGGAGGACGACGCGGTTCAGCTGCGATGCCTACGGGTCGCAGGGGCCAACCGGATCCCCTGATCGAGGGGCCCAGCAGCACTTTCAGGACCACGGAGCATGCGACGAAGCGATCACTGGGACACGTCCGTCCACCCAGGGACGATGAAACCGCTGGGACCCGAGCTGGCGCCCCATCGACCCCGAACGCGACCGCTTCGAGCCTCAGGCCGTCCAGCTGGCCGCGTGGCGGACGACCGCACTGTCCTGTACTGGTGGCGCTATCGCGACACCGGATTCTGGCGTCCCCCGGGCTGACGGCGGTCGACCAGCGACGCCGGCCCGCCGGACGGCTCGCCCGACGAAGATCCCTCGCACGCTTCTCGAACGACACTCCTTCGACGGTCGTTGCCGTCCGTCGAAGTGGACGCGGCCGTCGGCGCGTACCGGTTGTCCGGACGGCAGGCGCGAACCGGGCGACGGCTCGTCGAGGTCCACGACCGCCCAGTCCACCCGTCGAGCGCTTTCGCGCGGGTCAGCGCGCCCTAGGTCCCACGGATCGAGCTCCAGCGCCCGCAAGATAGCCGCCCAACGCCCGCTCGTGCGCGCCGCCGCACTCGTGAGCCAGCCCTTCGAGGTAGGCGGCGAGGTTGTTGGTCGGGTCGAGGGACAGCACGTGCCGGGCCCGCGCGGACACCGCCTCATCCACGAGAGCGCGGCCGGCGCCGTTCGGGCGGGATCCGGGCGATGGGCTTCGAGTCCTCCTCCCACCAGCCCGTGTCCACGCGGTTGACCATGTGGCCCGCGGAGCTCGGCGCCGCCCAGCACGGCGAGGCGCCACCGCCGCCTCCAGGCTTGCGGGATCCACCCGCTGGACCGCCGTTGTACGGCCTCGCGAACGGCACGCGCCTTGTCCGCCGGATCCCGCGCGTATTCCGCCTCCTCGGCGACTTCCGCGAGGAGCCTGCCCGCCCCGGCCGGCCCGGCGTCAACGCCTGTGTGCTCCATCATGATCGGGAACGCTATCGCCGCGCGTCCGGGGGACCGCAGCGCGTCACTGATCGCGGGGATCGTCCCAGAAGCCGTGGTCGTGCCGTACAGGCCGGGGCCTGTCATGAGCGGGCTCGAGCACGCCTGGAGATGGCGCGGCCGTCTCCGGCAGGTCGTTCGCGCGTCGCCGGTGCCGGGACGCCGGCGAGGCGTCGCCGTGGTGGTCGAGGCCGGGACGCCGGGAGCTGACGAGCGCGTCAGGGCGGTGGTGAGGGGGACGGCGGCGATGAGGCCGAGCGTCCCGACGACGCTGCGGACGATCTCCTGGGCGATGGAGCGGGTTGGTCAGCACTTCACCGAGCGGCTGCTTCGCGACGCTGATGAGCAGCAGCAGCGGCAGGGAGAGGCGCCGGAGTGTAGGCGAGGATGATCGTGTTGATCACCGACGCGATGTTGCGCGCGGCCCGACCCTGCCTGCGGGCCCCTGTACAGCTGCAGGAAGCCGTAGGACGGGTTCGCGTGGGCGAGTTCGGTGACCGTGACGGCCTGGGTGACGGTGACGTCGTCGAGCACGCCGAGGGAGCCGATGAGGATGCTCGCGAGCAGGAGTCCCTGAGCGTCGATGCGGTAGCTCATGTCCAGGTAGAGGCGAGCTCTCGTCGGTGATGCCGTTGAGCTGGGCGAGTCCGATCGCGCCGTAGGACAGCAGCCCGGTGAGGGTCAGCTGCTGAGGGTGCCCAGGACCGCCATCGAGGTGGTCAGCGTGAACCCGTGGGTGAGATAGAGCACCGCGAGCATGATCGCCGCGGAGCCGACGATGGCGATCGCCAGTGGCGGCTCGCCCGCGAGGATGGCGGGAATCACGAACAGCAGCAGCAGGGTGAAGGTCACGCCGAGGCCCACGAGCGCCGTCACGCCGCGCCAGCGGCCGAACGCGACCACAGCGAGCGCGAAGGCCGCGCCCATGATCCACAGTGACGTCGACCGGTCGTGGTCCGAGAGCAGGTACGGCGACGCGTCGAGCGTGCTGTCAGGGGTGTGAACGAGCACGACGTCGTCGCCCTCGGCGAACCGCTGTGCTCCAGGGCCGCTGGGAAGGTCGGTGGTGATGCGCTGTCCCGCGTCGGCGCCGCTGGTCAGCTGGATCTCGGCATCGCCGCAGGAGGCCGGATCCGGAGGTGGCTGCTCGGTGCCCGCGGCGACGCCCTCTTCGGGGGGAAGCTCGGGGCACGGCTTGAGGGTGATCGAGGTGATCGTGCCGGTGAGTCGCTCCAGCCCGGGGGCGGCTCCGGCTCCGGGCTTGTCCGAAGGCCAGAGCGCGATCAGCCCGATGACGGTGCCCAGGGCCAGGGGGATGATCACGGCCAGGGTCAACCACACGGTGCGGCGGGAGGCGGGGATGGCGGGGCCGTGCGCGTGGTTCGCGCCCATGACGAAAAGATCTCCTCAAGCCCTCAACGATGGAGGACAGTACATTACCGTCGCACCCGGACCACCCCGGCTCGACGGCCAGGACACGGCCAAGCCGCTCGCGCCACTTGCCTTGACACCGGTGACAGGGCTCTACCGTGAGCGCGCGCGCCGTCCTCGGCTCCGGTGCCGGGGTCCGCTGCGGCGGAGACGGTCGCGCGTCGCAGACCGGAGGAATGAGATGAAGTTCGGGATCAGCTACAGCACGCCTTACTACGGTGTCGACCCCGACCGGATCGTGGCCTATGCCCGCCATGCCGAGGAGTGCGGCTTCGAGTCGCTGTACCTGCCCGAGCACATCGCGCTGTATCCCGGTGCGATGGTGGGGCCGTACGAGCTGCCGCCTTCGCTGCCGTATGTGGATCCGCTCGACTGCCTGAGCTTCGTGGCCGCGGCCACGCGGCGGATCCTGCTCGGTACAGGGCGTGCTGCTGCTGCCGTACCACCACCCGGTGGTGCTGGCCAAGCGACTGGCGACCATCGACGTGCTGTCCAGGGGACGGATGCGGCTGCTGACCGTGGGGCTCGGCGCCCTGCCGGGGGAGGCCCGCGCGATGGGCGTGGACTTCGCCACCCGCGGCCGTCGCGCCGACGAGGCGATCGACGTGATGCGGCTGCTCTGGGCCGGTGGCGAGGAGGGCGTCAGCTTCGAAGGGGAGTTCTTCGCCTTCGAGAACCTGTGCCAGTACCCCAAGCCCTACGGGGTCACGAGCCTGCCGATCCACGTCGGCGGATCGAGCAGGGCGGCCGCCCGCCGCGCGGGGCGACGCGGCGACGGCTACCACCCCGGCGGCGCGCTCCACCCGGACGAGCGCGCCCTCCAGCTGGACCTGGCCAGGTCGGCCGCCGCCGAAGCGGGTCGTAGCGCGCAGGCGCTGGAGTACACGCGGCCGGGCTCGATCGACATGACCGTCGAACAGGTCGAGGCGCTCGCCGCCCAGGGCGTGACGCGCGTCGTCGTCAGCGCCACCTCCGCGGAACCGGACCGGCAGCGCGAGGAGATGTCCGCGTTCGCCGAGCGGTTCTCCCTCAGCTGAACCTCTCCCGCCCGGCGGCACTCCAACAGGAGAGTTCCTGTCCCCCCGTCAGCTGGCTCTCCCGGGTCGAGGGGAGGCGGAGGCGAGGCGTCTGCCCAGCCGTTGGGCCGGAGCCTCCACCAGGCGCCAGGTCAGCGCGCTGAGCGCCAGCAGCACCCCCACCACGCACGCCAGCGCGACCAGCCGCAGGCCCAGCGGCACGACCAGCGGTTCTGGCCAGAACCGCTCGACGCTTTCCAGCAGCAGGGGGTGGAGCAGGTAGATCGAGTAACTGACCAGCCCCAGCCACGCCAGAGGCCGCGGCACCCGCCTGTGTCGCAGCCTCATCCCCACGGCGAAAGTGAGCCAGGCGGCGGCCATGGCCGTCTGCAGGCCGAGCTCTCCCCACGCCAGCCCTGTCCAGGCCAGCGGCACCAGAACCACCCATCCGGCCGCCGTCCAGGAGATCTCGCCCTGCTCGGCCCGATACAGCGCCGTGCCCGCGAACATGGTGGCCAGGATCAGCAGCCCCTGCCATGGGTCCGGATAACTCTGATTGACCGCCAGCAGGCCGAGCACGGTCACCCCGAGGACGATCGCACCCGCGCGCCGTACCGGGGCCGAGCCCTTCAGCACGGCGGCCAGGCCGCCCGCCACCAGCGCGGTCACCACCAGCACGACCGTCAGCATCCGGCCGGCACCGCCGGCCGACAGCAGCTTGACGGGTAACGCGGCCGCGCCCAGCACCGCCACGGCGGCGAAGCCCAGGGCGCCGGTGACGCTCCTGCGGTGCACCCCGAGCGTGAACATCGCGGTCAGCAGCAGGTAGAAGGCCATCTCGTACGACAGCGTCCACAGCACGTTGACCAGGTTCGGCACGTACAGCAGGTTCTGCAGCATCGTCAGATGACCCAGCACCATGGAGGCGGGTCGATCGCTCCACCAGATGTGCAGGCCGTCCCATCCAACGGCCACCAGCAGCGCCATGCCGGCCACGCACACACCGAACAGTGGATACAGCCGGAACAGGCGAGAGATCCAGAAGGCCCGCACGCTGCCTCGCCGCTCCAGCGACGCGGGCACGATGTAGCCGCTGACCAGGAAGAACACGATCACGCCGTACCAGCCGGGCTCGAAGAGCGCCTTGACCGGCACCCTGGCCTCAGGCAGCAGCGGTTTGAGCGCGTGCTCGAAGACCACCAGGAGAGCGGCGATGCCGCGCAGAGCGTCGAGCCATGCCAGGCGCTGCCGGGTCTGCTCGGGCGCTTGGGTGCTTAGCATCCGGACATGCTAACGATCAATGTCCGCAATCTCTGGGTTTGCTGGGAATTGAGCAGCTCTCGGCGGCCCTATTATGTAAACGCATCCGTTTGCGTTTACATAAATGAAGGTGAACGATCGATGAAGATCCTCTGCAAGATCGCGTTACTCGTGCCGGCCCTTGCGGTGAGCGCCGCCTGGCTGGTCGTCCTGCGACTGAAGGACGTGCCGGCACCGCTGATCGTGGCCTACGGCCTCCTGGTGCTCGGCCTCGCGATCGGGCTGCTGTGGCCTCACGCGCTGGGACGGCGCTCCACGCGCACCCGTGCGCTGGCGCTCCTCGGCGCTCCCGCCGCCCTGGCCACGCTGGGCCTCTACTTCGCGGTCGTCTTCTACGTCACCGACGTGCCCGTCCTGCTCGGCCTCGCCTGCGCGGCGGCCCTGGCGGGGGCGCTGGTCGTCGGCCTGCGGGGGAGGCGGGGCACGGCCGGCGCGGCCGCAGGGCGCTCCAGAAGGGCCCTGCTGCTCGGCGGCGCCGGTCTGGCGCTCGGCGCGCTGAGCGGGCTGTCCGTCAGCCGGGTCGATCGCCATCGCCGCGACCTGCTGGCACAGGGCGCGAAGGACCTGGAGGAGGCGGTGCGAGCCCCGGGCGCCAGGCGGCGCCGCGCCGGCGGCTCGGTACGGGTCTTCCCCCTGCACACCGGCGACACCGTCGTCACGTACGGCCAGTTCTACGGCGGCCTCGACGGCTGGGAGGGGCTGACCGGCTACACGCGTACCCTGCTGGACAAGGCGCAGATCGCGGTGCCGGTCTACGCCTATCTCATCGACCACCCCCTGCATGGGCTGATGATGGTCGACACCGGCGTCAGCTGGGAGCAGGCGCACGATCATGATGGGTACTACGGCCACGGCGGCATGGCCTCGCGCCTGCTGACCGAGCGGCACGAGTACAGGCTGGCCGCCGGCCAGGACCTGCGGGTCCAGGTGGCCAGGCTCGGCTACGACGTCAAGGAGATCGCGACCGTGTTCCTCACTCACGTCCATGACGATCACGCGGGAGGTCTCCGCTCCCTGCCCCGGGCGACGGTGGTGATGGACCGGCGCGACTGGAACGACGGCGTCCTCTATCCCTACTCCTTCGACCTGGTCAAGGAGCGTCTGTCCTTCCCCGCCTTCGACTCGGGCCCCCTTCTCGCCTTCCCCCACAGCCAGGACCACTTCGGCGACGGCAGCGTGGTGCTCCTGCCCACGCCGGGGCACTCACCCGGCCACATGTGCGTGCTGGTGCGCATGGACGGCGCAAGCGCGCTGTTCATGGGCGACACCCTCTACACGCTGCCCCATCTGGCCGTCGACCAGGTACGCCAGATGACGATCGGCGGCGCGGACACCGCCGATCAGGTCGAGGCCGCCCGCCGCGTGCAACGGCTGCTGGTCTCGGCCACCGACACCGTGCCGCTGTTCGCCCACGACAACACCCGCTACCGGCACGCGGTCGCATCCGCGTTCTCCCAGGGGAGGCCCGACGCGGCGGGGGTGCTGGCCCTTCGCCGGCACATGGACACCGTCCTCACGCCCGACTGGCGCCTGCGCCCGGGCCAGGCGCCCCACTTCGTGCCGTCCTCCTCCGGCGCGGGCGTCGGGCAGGTGGCCTTCCGATGACCTCCACCCGGCGCACCAGAGGACGGCCGCGCGACCCCGAGGCCGACGAGCAGATCATGAGAGCCGCGCTGGAACTGTTCGTGGAGCGCGGCGTGGAAGGGGCGAACTTCGAGCAGATCGCCAAGCGCGCGGGCGTGGCCAAGGTGACGATCTACCGGCGCTGGTCCTCGAAGGAGGAGCTGCTGATCCAGGCGATCGAGCAGGCCCGCACCCTCGTGCCCGAGGAGGAGATCTGGGCGGCCGCGGACGCGCAGGGTCCACCGCTCGACGAGCGGCTCATGGACTCGTGGGAACGGACGTTCGGCGACACGCGCTTCCGCGCCGTGCTCGCCCAGCTCATCGGCTCCAGCATCGGCTACCCGTCACTGCTCGCCGCCTACCGCGAGCACTACATCCTGCCCCGGCGCCGAGTGATCCACGCCGCGCTCGAGCGCGCCAGGCGGGAAGGGCGGCTGGCCGAGGAGGCCGACATCGACGCCGTGATCGACATGGTCGTGGGCGCGGCGATGTACCGCATGCTCATCGGCCCGGCCTCATCCGGTGACCCCGACGCGACGAGCCACGGCCTGGCCGACATCGTCGGTCAGGCCGAGCGGCTGCTCCGGCGCACCGAACACCGCACGGCCGCCCCCCCGGGCGCAGAGGAGCAGAGCTGAGCCGCACCTGATCTCCCTGCGTCAGGGTCATCCTGGCTTCGTCTGCGCCCCCCGCCTCGGGGGCGGGACGCTCCAGCGTGTGATGATCGTACGCGCGGTCACGGGGCCAGGTGCGCACCGCGAGGACGGCGAAGACATCACCCCGCCGTCGTCGGTGTCTGGAAGGAGAAGAGCATGTCGAAGATCCACGGAACGGTGTCGGAGGGGTTCGAGGAGGTCAGGGCGGAGTTCGCCGCCGTGGCCGACGGCGAGGCCGGGCTCGGCGCCCAGCTGGCGGTCTGCCTGAACGGCAGGCGGGTCGTCGACCTCTGGACCGGCGACGGCGTCTCCGGCGACTCGCTGCACGCTCTGTACTCCTCCGCCAAGGGCGCGGCGCACCTGGTCGCGGCCCTGCTCGTGCAGGACGGCACGCTGAAGCTGGAGGCGGCCGTCGCCTCCTACTGGCCCGAGTTCGCCGCCGAGGGCAAGGGCGAGCTCACCCTGCGGGTCCTGCTGGCGCACCGCGCCGGGCTGATCGGCGTGGAGGGCGGCTTCACCGCGGCGGAGCTGGCCGACGACCGCCTGCTCGCCGCCCGGCTCGCCGGACAGCGGCCGTACTGGCAGCCGGGCTCCGGCTACGGCTATCACGCGTTCGTGATCGGAGCGCTGATCGGTGAGGTCGTCCGCCGCGCCACGGGACAGTCGCTCCAGCAGGTGTACGACGAGCGCGTCCGCGCGCCGTACGGGCTGGACTTCTACCTCGGCCTGCCCGAGGCGCTCGAACCCCGCTACGTGGAGGTCCAGCCGCTGCGGCCGGACGAGCGCGCCATGGCGGAGGCGCACGCGCCGGCCCCCGACAGCCTGATGGGGATCGCCTTCAACCTCAACGCCACGCCGCCCACCGATCTGGCCGCCTTCGCCAACACCCGCACGGTACGGGCGCTGGGCCCGGCCTCGTCGGGCAGCGTCGGCAACGCCAGGGGACTGGCCGGAATGTACGCCGCCGCCATCAGCGAGATCGACGGCAGGCCGCCCCTCCTCGAACCCGGCACCCTCGCGGAGTTCACCAGGCCGCACTCCACGGGCCCCGACCTGGTCACGGGGGAGCGCGACCACTTCCTGCTGGGCTTCGAGGCGCAGGCCGTCCGCTATCCCGAGCTGGGCGCGGACGCCTTCGGCCACAGCGGCGCGGTCGGCGCGCAGTCCTTCGCCGACCCCCGCAGCGGCATCGCCTACGCCTACACCCGCCGCCGCTTCTCCTTCGGCGGGGGAGGCGGAGCCCCGGAGAACCGCCGCCTGGTGGCCTCCGTCGTGCGGGCGGCGAACCGCGCCTAGCACGTCCCGGCCGGTCGGAGGGCCTCCTACCATACGCGCATGACCACGCACGGATTCACGCTCACAGCCGAGGGCCCTTTCGACTTCGGCGCCTCGCTGCGCTTCGTCGAGGACTGGCCGGCCACCAGCGCGCTGCCCTCCGACGGGCGGTCGCTGCGCTTCGCCTACAGCGCGGAGTCGGACTGGCTGCCGATCGGCGTGACGGTGACCGCCGCGCCCGGCGGGGTCGCCGTCGCCACGACGAGGGCGGCGGGTCCGGGGATCAGGGGCGAGGTGGCGCGCATCCTCTCCCTCGACGTGGACGGCACGGGCTTCGCCGAGCTGGGGGAGGCCGACCCCGTGCTCGGCGACCTGCAGCAGCGCCGTCCAGGCCTGCGGCCCGTGTGCTTCTGGAGCCCGTGGGAGGCGGCGTGCTGGGCGGTGATCGTGCAGCGCTCCTCCATGCTCATCGCCTCGAAGATCAAGCAGCGCATCGCGGAGCGGTTCGGCGCGAAGGTCACCGTGGACGGGCAGGTGTACGCCGCCTTCCCCCCGCCCGTCACGCTGCTGGAGGCCGGCGGCCTCGGCCTGCCCGCGCAGAAGGAGGAGTGGGTGCACGGGCTGGCCCGCGCGGCGCTCGACGGCGTGCTCACCGCCGAGCACCTGCGCGCGCTCGAGCCGGAGGAGGCGCTGGCCGAACTGCGCGCCCTGCCTGGCGTGGGCCCGTTCTCCGCGGGCCTGATCCTCATCCGCGGCGCGGGCGCGCCGGACGCGTTCCCCGGCGACGAGCCGCGCCTGTTCGCGACCCTGCGCGAGGTGTACGGCCTGCCGCACGACGCGCCACCGGCCGCCTACCGCAGGCTGGCCGATACGTGGCGGCCCTACCGCTCGTGGGCTTCCTTCCTGTTCCGGGCCTCCACCTTCGGCGTCATGGACGATCGGGAGGGAGCGCGGAGCTGATCAGGGCCTAGAACGCGCGATCGAGGGCAGTTCGAGGGTCTTTGACGACTCTCGGGAGAATTCATGAGTGAGGCTGAGGCCATGGCCCGCCGGGCGGCGGACAGCCCGGCGATGGACAAGTTAGCGCGGGTCGGGCTGGTGTGCCGGGGCGTGCTCTACGGGCTGATCGGGGTGCTGGCGCTCCAGATCGCGTTCGGCGAGGGCGGTCGGGAGGCCGACAAGAACGGCGCGATCAGTACGGTCGCCGAGCTGCCGTTCGGGGCCGTGATCCTGTGGATCATGGTCGTGGGGTTCGCCGCGCTGACCGTGTGGCAGGCCTGTGAGGCGATCTTCGGGTCCCGCAGGGCCAAGGACAGGATCGAGTCGGTCAGCAGGGTCGTGGTCTACGCGTTCATCTGCATCGCGTTGCTGACCATGCTGCTGTCCGGCGAGAGCACATCGGACGACAAGGCCTCCCAGGACCTGACGGGCAAGCTGCTCGCACTGCCCGCGGGACAGATCATCGTGGGGGCGATCGGGCTCGGCATCGTCGCGCTCGGCGTCTACTGGGTGCGCTACGGAATCAAGAAGGAGTTCCGCAAACAGCTCAGGCCGATGCCGCCGCGGGCCGGCTCGGTGATGGATCGGCTCGGGCTCGCCGGTTACATCGCGCGCGGGGTGATCGCCGGGCTGGCCGGGGTCTTCGTGATCCAGGCGGCCATCACCTTCGACTCGGACAAGGCCGGCGGCATCGACGCGACGCTCAGGGCGTTCGCCGACACCCCCGCGGGGCCGTGGCTGCTGGTCGTGGTGGCGCTCGGGGTGCTGCTGTTCGCCGGATACTGCCTGGGAGAGGCGCGCTGGCGCAGGACCTGAGGATCGGCGACTGGTTCCTCGCCTTCGAGGAACCAGTCGCCGCAGGCTAGGCGGGGCGGACCAGCTCCGAGGCCCGCCGGCGCTGCCTCTCACGCCGGTACAGGATCGCGCGAGCGGCCATCACGACGCAGCCGACGCCGAGCAGCAGGCCCCAGAGGACGTCGGTGAGGAAGTGCATGCCGCGGTAGACGCGGGAGAAGCCGACCGCGAGCGGGGCGGCGATCCCGAGCACCCAGATCACCACCTGGAGCCCCCTGTTGCGGACATGCGAGCTCAGGATGAGCGCGACCCCGCAGTAGAACGCGACGGCAGCGCTGACGTGCCCGGAGGGGAAGCTGCTGGTGGGCGGGGCCTCGTCGAGGTGGCGCACCGGCGGCCGGTGCCGTCCGACGATCATGGTGGTGGCCAGGAAGACGAGCGACTGGCTCCAGACGGCCGCGATGAGAAAGACGGATTCGCGCCAGCGCTTGTACACGAGTCTGAAGATGATCGCGCATATCGCGGTGGCCGCAACGATGTAAGGGGTGTCCGACAGGCTGCTGCCGATATCGGTGAGCGCGTTCCACAACGAGGTGCGGTCGGCGGCCAGGCTCCGGCTCACGGCCGCCTCACCGCTGGGCAGGGCGAGGATCAGCTTGCCCACGCCGAACGTCGCCCCGGCCATCAGGATCATGGGCAGTAAAATCGTCAGAGCGTAGTACTTCACGTGCTCAGTTCTGGTCATGCATCACCTTCACCGACTCGGGTTCCACTCCTTCGGCCAATGGCGAGGCGGGCCTGCGGCCCTGCTCACGCCGCCAGGTCTCAAATGCCGCCGCGGTGGCGGCGATGACGGCCGAGCCCAGCACGATCCCTCCGGCCACGTCGCTCACCCAGTGCACGCCGAGCGCGATCCTGGTGTAGCCGACCGACAGCACCAGGAAAGCGGCGACGGCCCAGGCCACGACCCGTCCCGCCCGCGACAGCACGGGCAGGAGGAGAAGGACGATCACTCCCGCGCCGAGCGTCACGTGGACCGTGTGGCCCGAGGGGAAGGAGTCGCCGGGCGCGAGCGCGACGGGATCGGGCAGGTGCGGCCTGGCGCGGGCAACGACGATCTTGAGGGCCAGGCCGATCAGCCCGCCCACGACCATGGTGGTGACCGCCCAGACCGCCAGTCTCGGCGCTCCCCTGTACAGCAGCCAGGCGGCGTAGGCGATGACCGCGACACGCCATGGCCACGGCCCGAACAGCTCCGACCAGACGATGAGCAGCCTGGTCACGTCGGGATGGGCGAGCGCGTACGCGTGCAGCTCCCTGGCGACCTGGGCGTCCAGCCCGTTGACGGGCATCTTGGCCACCACGAGCAGCAGGCTGAAGGGGATCATGACGAGCGCCGCCGCGAAGCTCGCGATCGTCAGCCGCAGCCCCAGACTGCGGTCCCTGCCGACGCGGGTCCTGAGCCATTGCCGCCTCACAGTTCCGGCCTCTCCTCGATGCGCATTCGCGCTCGGCTACCCCGGCAGGGGGAATTGATTCCTGCCTGAAAGGCGGCGCTGAGGGTAGCCAGAAGGACATGTCCCCCACTGTGGCGGTTGTCGCGCATCGCAAGAAGACTCTCGGCGCAGGCCTGGACAGGCTGCGCACGCTCATCACCGAACAGGACGTCGGAGACCTGCTCTGGTTCGAGGTGCCCAAGAGCAAGAAGGCGCCGAAGAAGGTTCGCAAGGCGCTCAAGAAGGGCGCCGACCTGGTCTTCGTCTGGGGTGGCGACGGCATGGTGCAACGGTGTGCCGACGAGCTGGCCACCTCGGGCGTGCCGATGGCCATCCTCCCTGCCGGGACCGCGAACCTGTTCGCCAACAACCTCGGCATCCCCATCGACCTGGAGGAGGCGGTGCGGATCGGCTTCCATGGACGGCGGGAGAAGCTCGACCTGGGCGTGCTCAACGGCGAGCACTTCGCGGTGATGGCGGGCGCCGGGTTCGAGGCCGAGATGATCGCCGACGCCGACGGGCAGGCCAAGGAGCGGCTCGGCAAGCTGAGCTACGTCAAGGCGGCCGTACGGCACGTCGGCGGCCCGCTGGTGCCCATGAAGATCACGATTGACGGGACGACGTGGTTCGACGGGGAGGCCAGCTGTCTGCTGCTGGGCAACGTGAGCACGATCGCCGCCGGCATCGAGGCGTTCGACGACGCCAGGCCCGACGACGGCTGGCTGGAGGTCGGCGTCTCCACCGCCAAGGGGCCGATTCAGTGGGCCAGGGTGATCGGCAGGATGGCCACGGGACGCTCCGACGACTCCCCGTTCGTCCGGATCACCCGCGCCAGGAAGGTGTCAGCCACGTTCGGCGCCCCGCTGACGTACGAGCTGGACGGCGGAGACCGCGAGGCCACCACCGAGCTCGAGGCCAAGGTCGTCCCCGGCGCTCTCACCGTCTGCCTCCCGCCGGTCGAGCAGCCCTGAGCCAGGCCCCGCCCGGCCCTGCCCGCCCGGCCGCGAAGGCGGGTCCGAGAAGGTGGGTCCGCGACGCCGACTCGTCCTGGCGCGCGGCCCGGACGAGGCATGCCGCGGACCCGCCGGTCACGGCTCCAGGTGGTGCCCCCTGGGCCGGTACTGCTTGGGCAGCTTGAACCCTCGCTCGGCCATCACCTGCCGCAGCCGGTCGGGGTAGTCGGTGATGATGCCGTCCACCCCGTCGTCGATCAGCTTGTTCATCGTCGGCTCGTCGTCGATCGTCCACGGGATGACCTTGATCCCGAGCCCGTGCGCCTGCTCGACCATCTCCCTGGTCACGTACGGCTGGTAGCCGGGGTCGGTGATCTTCCCGTTCTGGGGGAACCCGTGCACCGGCGAGAACGCGTCGGCGCCGAAGGACTTGACGGCCTTGAGCGGGTCGCCGCCGAAGTCGTCGATGTCGATCCCGCCGAGCCACGGCGAGGCGCCGGGCCGTCCGGTCTGCAGGAAGTCGCGGTTGGTCAGGGCGACGATCGGCAGGCGGGGCTCGACCTCCCGCATCCGCATGAGGGCGCCCCAGTCGAAGCTCTGGACGGTGACCTGCCGCAGCAGCCCTGCGCGCCGGATCTCCTCCGCGGCGACCTGCACGAACTGCTCCCTCGGCGCCGTCTCGTGCGGCGCGCCCGCCTCGACCTTGGTCTCGACGTTCAGCGCGACCCGGTGCGCGCGATAGCGGTTGACCAGGTCGAACACCTCGCGAAGCAGCGCCATCCTGGCTCCGGGCACCGGCCGCTGCCCGGGGAACTCCGGCTTGGTCGCCGAGCCGCAGTCCATCGTTCTCACCTGGGCGAGGGTCAGCGTGTTGATGTACCTGCCGACGTAGGGGAACTCCGGATCGTCCGGTACGGCGGGCGCGGTGTCGCGGCACACCCTGCCGCTGATCCGCCGGTCGTGGGTGACGACGGCCTGGCCGTCCTCGGTGATCTGGATGTCGAGCTCCAGCGTGCTGACCCCCAGCTCCAGCGCGTTGGCGAAACCGGGGAGCGTGCTCTCGACGACCAGACCCATCCCGCCCCTGTGCGCCTGCAGGTCGAAGCCGCGGCGGCCACCGGCCTCGGCGGCGCCTGCCGTACCGGAGGTGGCCGCCAGCGTGGCGCCGAGAACTGCGAACGCGGGCAGCGCGCGCCATCTGCTCATGTGTGATCCGTCCGTTGAAGGGCCGTGCATACCCTCGAAGATCCATCGGGGGCGAGGCCGATGAGCGTACGGAAGTTGAGCATGAGGCGAAAGGTGCGTGAGATCTCCGAGCCAGGCTGCCGGCCCGCTCCCGACCCGAGGCGGCGCTATGGGCTCCGGGGCGGCTCGGCGGACGGGCCTCGGCTGCTGAGGGCGGCCAGTGAGTCGACGTATCTGAGCATCAGCCGGGCGAACTCCAGGCGGTCGTGTTCGGACCAGTCGGCGGTGATGTACTCGAACGCCGAGCGCTGGTGCCGCCTGAAGCGCGCCATGAGCTCGGCGCCCTGCGGGCTGAGCCGCAGGACGGTGCGGCGGCCGTCCTGCTGGGAGGCGGCCCTGATGAGGTAACCGGCCTTGATGTTGTCGCTCACCATGCGGCTGGCGACCGAGGGGTCCACGGCGAGGAACTCGGCCACCGACCCCACGGTGATCTCCTTGTCGGGGTCCTTGGTCAGTTCCTCGACGAAGTTGAGGACGAGGGTCCTGCTCAGGTCCTTGGCCGAGATCGGGTTCTCGACCTCCAGCAATGACGTACGGCGCAGCTTGGAGAACGCCGGGCCCACGGCGTCCAGCAGCTCGTCGGCTGAGGTCGGCTCGTTCGTCATGCCCTCATCGTAGGGCATGTGCTGGCGCGAACATATATGTATGCTCACATACAAGCGGCTCGGCGCGGTGGTGCGGTGACGGTCGTCCACGTCGAGGGCCGGGCCGAGCAAGGACCGCCCTCGTGCACCACGAGGCGCCGTTCCACCGGCTCGACCGCCACCGTGGCCAGCGTGGCCCATCGGGTGCCCAGCGCGCCTTCGGACGGGGCGTGGCAGCACACCTCCGCGCCGTCGTCGCCGTGGGCGCTGAGCAGGCCGGCGAGGTCGCCGGGGTCGTCCGGGCCAGGGCGTCCGAGGACGCGTGCGGTGAGCAGGCGGTGTCGATCGTAGGTCTCAGGCTCCCGCCGTCCCCGCAGTTCGCCGGCGGCGAGGACCGGATCGAGGAAGTGGTTGGTGCGCACCAGCCACCCCTCGTCGTCCGGCGTGATCACGGCGGAGCCCGCAGGGCTCGTCTCGACGGACGCCGCCAGGTCGGCGGTCACGACGCTCATGACGGTGGAGGCGGAGACCGGGGCGCCGGTCAGGATGCCGATCGCCTCAGCGAACGACCCCGCAGTGCCGAGCACGTGACGGGCGACGAGGTGGACGGGCACGCCGGTGGCCGCGTCGTCGGTGTGGCCGAGGATGTTGAACAGCACGCCCACGCCGGCCTCGTTGACGCCGATCTTCGCGAGGATGCCGTACTCGGTGATCCCCGCGAACCCCCAGGTGTCGCCGCGCACCGCCTGGACGTGCCAGGAGCCGGCCAGCTCCTCGTGCCAGTCCCAGCACTGGCCGCCGGTGGTGCGGGCGCCGCTGTGGACCAGCGTGGAGCACTCGCCCGCGCGGGGCGCACCCGCCTCGGCGAGGATCTCGGTCCGTGCGTTGAGCGCGGCCACCACCCAGAACGGCACGCCGGCGCCCTCGGCGACCCCCTCCATCTCCTCGGCCAGCTCCGGCGCCCACGCGCGGGTCGCGGCGACCGTGCGCAGCGCGAGCGCGGGGACGTCGAGCGTCATGCCGCCCGCCGCCGCGACGGTCGTGAAGAGGTCGTCGTAGACGCGCCACGTGCGGGCGATCCCGTCGCGGGCCTGACGTCCCCGGTCGTGGCCGCGCCGCTTCGGGCTGTCTCCCGCGACGCGCAGGACCGTACGGCGGCTCACGCGCGCACCGCCGTGCCGAGGCCGGCGCGGGAGCGCCGCGTCAGGGTCGCGTAGACGGCCGAGGCTACGACGACGCCGACGGGCAGGGCGAGGTCCAGCCCGCCCATGGCGTGGGCGAGGGGGCCGGTGTACAGGGTGTTGACGCAGAGCGCGGCAGCGGCGGTGCCCAGCGTGAGCGCCAGGGCGCCGGCCCGGTTGACTCCCGCGGTGAACCAGAAGGGGCTGCCGGGGCTCTCGTCCGTGAGCGCGAGGCCGTCGTAGCGGTTGCGGCGCAGCAGGATGTCGGTGGCGTAGATGGCCATGCTGGGCCCGAGCAGGACGACGGTCAGCTGGAGGACGCTGCTGACGGTGTCGAGGAAGTTGGACACGAGCAGCGCGTACAGGGTGAGGGCGACGGCGAGGACTCCGTCGACGATCACGCTGAGGGAGCGGCGGATGCGGACGCCGACGGCCTGCAGGGCCAGGCCGGAGCTGTAGGCCGTCATGGCGTTGAGGGAGATGGTGCCGAGCACCAGGGCCAGCAGGAAGAAGGGGGTGAACCAGCGGGGCAGGATCGTCTCCAGCGCGGTCTGCGGGTCGGTCATGTCGACCGCGGTCGCGGCGAACGCGCCCAGGGAGGTGACGACGACGCTGGGCAGGAAGCCGCCGAGCGCGGTCCAGCCCACGATCGCCCTCGGGGAGGTCGCGCGGGGCAGGTAGCGGGAGAAGTCGGCGCTGTTGGTGTAGGAGAGCGGGCCCGAGGCGATGAGGGTGACGCCCGCGACGAGCGTCGCCCACAGGGCGCCGCCGGTCAGCGGCTCGGCGGGCTCGTAGCCGAAGTCGGCGTGCCCGAGCACGCTGAAGGCCACGACGGCGAACGCGGCGGTGAGGACCACGGTGATCGGGAGGTAGAGCTTCACGATCGTGGCGTGCCCGTAGACGCTGATGGCCAGGGTGAGAGCGGCGATGACCGCCACGACGGCGATCTTGACGCCGGTGGTCGGCGCGATGCCGGCCTTCCCGACGAGGGAGAAGGCGGCCAGCGCGGCCGCGGCCATGTTGAGCGCGATGTAGCAGATGCAGATCACCCAGCCGGTGACCGCGATGTTCACGCGGTTGCCGCGGATGCCGAACATCGCCCGCATGACCACCTCGCTCGGTGTGCCCGAGGCGGGGCCGGAGACGGCGAGCAGGCCGACCGCCACCCAGAACAGGTTGCCCGCGACGATCACCACGAGGGCCTGCCACAGGCTCAGGCCCATGAGGATGAGGGCGCCGCCGACCACCAGGCTCAGATAGTTGACGTTCGCCGCAGCCCAGACGGTGAACAGCTCGCGGGCGCGGCCGTGCCGCTCGTGTTCGGCGATGTGGTCGATGCCGTGAACCTCGATGCGGCCGGGCCGGTTCGAGGGCGGCGGGGTCTCGTGTGCGGTGTGCGTGTCTGGACGCGGGTCGGGGATCGTGGCCGCCATGGAGCCCTCCGGTGCTGGTCGTACCCACGTGCTTGCTTATTGGTCGCACACTCAATAACATCCCGGGTATGTCGTCAAGCGTCCAGGGCAAGCGAATGAGGAAAGCTCCGGCCGCCAGGCGGGCGGAGATCGTCGACGCGGCCGCCACCGTCGCCCTGACCGAAGGGCTCGAGTGCGTCACCCTGCGGCGGATCGGCGAGGCGCTCGGGGTACGGCCGGGGCTGATCAGCCACTACTTTCCCTCGGCGGAGGACCTCGTGGCTGAGGCGTTCGGCAGCGCGGCGAGCGCCGAGCTCGACGCGCTCCTGCCGGCCGAGCGGTCCGGAGCGACAGCCACGCAGCACCTGGCGCGCTTCTTCGAGCACGCCGAGGGGGAGGCCTACGACGACATCAGCAGGCTCTGGATCAACGCGCGGCACCTCAGCCGCTACCGGTCCGTCCTGCGCGACCGGGTCGCCGAGCAGGAGGCCGCCTGGCGTGGGCGGCTGGGCGAGCTCATCAGGCAGGGCGTCGAGCGGGGGGAGTTCCATACGGACGACCCCGAGGTGGCGACCATTCAGATCCTGGTCGTGCTCGACGGCCTCGGCGTCCATGCCAACACCGACACCGGCAATCGCCCCGAGGCGGTGACGCGCATGGCCGTCACCACGGCCGAGCGCGAGCTCGGCCTGGCGAGCGGCACGCTCGCCGCCTCCGACTGACCCTCTCCCTACCCGTGCTTCGAGGAACCGCTGTGCGCACCCGTCTCGTCCTGCTCTCCGCCCGCCTGCTCGACCCCCTCACCGGCGGCTTCCTCCCGCAGACCGCCCTGGCCGTGTCCGGAGGGCGGATCTCCGCCCTGGGCGACGACCGCCGGATACGCGCCCTCGCGGACCCCTCGACGACGGTGATCGACCTCAGGGGGGCCGTGGTGACCCCCGGCCTGGTCGACGGGCACCTCCACCCCGTCTCGGGTGCCGAGCTGACCCACGGGCTGGACCTTTCGGGCTGCGCCGACCTCGACGCGGTGCGCGAGGCGCTGGCCGGCGAGGTCCGCACCCTCGCGCCCGGCGCCTGGCTGCACGCCTGGGGCCTGGACCCGAACGTCTTCGGGGAGCGGCCCGTCGAGGCCGCCGCCCTCGCCCCTGTGCTCGACGGCGTCCCGGCCCTCCTCCTGCTCTTCGACGCCCACTCCATGCTGGCCAGCCCGCGCGCGCTCGAACTCGCGGGCGTCGACGGGCCGCGGGCCTTCGCCCAGGCGGCCGAGGTCGTCTGCGACGACGCGGGCCGGCCCACCGGTCTGCTCCTGGAGGACGCCGCCTGCGAACTCGTCGAGCGCGCCGCCCCGCGGCCCACGCACGCCGAGCGCCGCGCCAGGCTCGCCGCCGCCCTGCGGGACATGGCGGCCGCGGGGCTCACCGGCGGCCACGCCATGGACGCCAACGGCGACAGCCTCGCGCTCTACGCCGAGCTCGACGCCGCCGGAGAGCTGCCGGTGCGGCTGCGCGTCGCGCCCTGGTGCCAGCCGGGCGCCGACGCCGCCGCGCTGCGCGCCCTCATCGAGCAGCAGGGCGCGGGCGGGGCGCTGTGGCGGACGGAGGGCGTCAAGCTCTTCATGGACGGCACCGTCGACAACGGCACCGCCTGGCTGGAGCGCCCCGACTGTCACGGCGAGTCCACGCACTCCTTCTGGCCTGACCCCGAGGCCTACACCCACATCGTCGGCGAACTGCACAGGGCGGGGGTGCCCACGGCCACCCACGCCATCGGTGACGCTGCGGTACGGCACGTCCTCGACTCCGTCGAGAAGGCCATGGCCACGGGCGAGCGCGGGGTGCGGCACCGCGTCGAGCACATCGAGACCGTGCCCGACGACACCCTGCGCCGCTTCGCCCGGCTCGGCGTCATCGCGTCCATGCAGCCCACCCACTGCTGCGACTACACCAGGGCCGACCACACCGACAACTGGTCGCGCCGCCTCGGCGAGGAGCGGGCCTCGCGCGCCTGGCGCTGCCGCGACCTGTGGGACTCCGGCGCCAGGGTCGTCCTGGGCTCCGACTGGCCCATCGCCCCCTTCCCCCCGCTGGGCGTGATGGCCGGGGCCCGCCACCGGCGGCCGAGCCGCGATCTGAGCCTGCCGCCGCACGGTCCCGAGCAGGCGCTCACCGCCCTCGAGGCCCTCCAGGGCATGACCGTCAACGCCGCCCACGCGGCGGGCGAGGAGCACGAGGCCGGACGGCTCGCCGTCGGCCACCGCGCCGACCTCACCGTCCTGGCCGACGACCCGCTCACCACCGCCGCCACCGACCTGCCCGACCTGCCCGTGCTGCTCACGGTCCTCGACGGCCGCCCCACCCACCGCGACGCGAGCCTGTGACGCCTGCGCGGGGCCGCAGCGGGACAAAGGCGCGGCAGGTCCGTGATCGGCAGGTCCGCGGTCAGACGAAGAAGCTGTCGTGGCGGAGGAAGAACTCGGCCCGCTCCGCAGGGTCGAGTCCGGCGAGCCGGGTGATCCCTTCGAAGTACTCTTCGCGGGGAGCGCCGGGGGCGAAGAGCATCAGCATGGAGGCCGGCTCGCCCGACTCGTTACGGAAGGCGTGGAGCCCTCCGACCGGGACGTACAGGTAGTCGCCCGCGGTGGCGTCGACCCAGCGCTCGCCGTCGAACAGCCGCATCGTGCCCGACAGGATGAAGAACGACTCCGACATCGACCTGTGGAAGTGGGTGCTCGGGCCGCCGAACTCCGGGCCCATGTCCACGCGGTAGAGGCCGTACTCCCCGCCGGTGGAAGCGGTGGTGGACAGGTAGTGGTAGGCGGTTCCCCCGCTGACGCGGGGTCCTGAGGACGTCACGGGCGCCGAGACGAAGTCGGGGGCGGTGGTGGCGGGACGGAAGAGCGCGTTGACTTCGCCGTCTTCGCCGAGGTAGCGGGGATCCGGATAGGACATCTCTGACTCCTGAGGTGAGGTCTAGACGGTCGCGTCGGGCGCGTCGATGAATGCGCGGGTGAGGTCGATCAGCCGGGTGGGGTCGGCGAACCAGTCCATGTGACCCTCGTCCTCGATCTCGACCAGGCGGCTGCCGGGGATCGCGGCGTGCAGCTGCCGCGAGCCGTCCACCGGGATCATGTTGTCTCCGGCGAGGCCGATGACCAGGGTGGGTGCGGTGATCTTGGGCAGCAGGTCGCGGATGTCGACCTTGGCGCCCAGGTCGATCTGGCGGCCGATGCCGGGCGGGGGCCACTCGTCGGCCAGGGAGTGGGCGAGACCCTGGTGGCCGAAGGCGTTCAGGGTGGCCGGGCCGAAGCCGGTCAGGGTGGAGAACCGCTTGAACAGTTCGCGGTCGGTGTCGAGGAGCTTGCGCCAGGTCTCGAAGTAGAACCGGTCGCGGGGGGCGGTCGAGTGCGCCCAGCCGCCGACCAGGACGAGCCTGCGCACCAGTTCGGGATGGGTGGCGGCGACGGCGGCGGCCGCGACCGCGCCGAGGGAGAAGCCGAGCAGGTCCACGGGGCCGCGTACCGCCTGCCGCGTGATCGCGGCGACCTGATCGGTGATCAGGTCGACGGTCAGCTCCGTGCCGTCGTCGGTGGTCTGCCCGCTGCCGCTGAAGTTGGGCCGCACGACGGTCCTGGTGGCGCTGAAGTGGTGCACCACGTTGCCGAAGACCTTGTCGGCGTCGCCGCCTGTGCCGTGGACCAGCACCAGGCCGGGCCCTTGCCCTTCGGCTTCGTAGTGGACGTCGGTGTCGCGGACTGGGATGAAAGGCATGGTCGGTCCCCACTCGTAAGGTCGTTGCTGATAAGATGAGCGCTAAGATAATCAGTGGTTGTGTGAGTGTCAATTAGATGAGTGCTCACTTAGTTCCCGTGGGAGGGTTCATGGCCGACGCGGTGGCGGCGGTGCTGGAGCAGTGGCGCCGCGAGCGTCCCGACATCGACATCCGGCCGATCGGGGTCGTCGGCCGGATCATGCGGATCTCCCGCATGTGGGACAAGGAGATCAAGGACTTCCTGGCAGGGCACGGCCTCGAGCCCGGCGAGTTCGACGTGCTGTCCACCCTGCGGCGCTCGGGCGAGCCGTACGAGCTGACCGCCGGCACGTTCCTCAAGACCTCCCTCGTCACCACGGGCGCGATCACCCTGCGCGTGGACCGGATGGAGGACAAAGGCCTGGTCACGCGGGTGCGCGACACCGCTGACCGACGCTCGGTCAAGATCCGTCTCACCGATCGCGGGCTCGAGGTGATCGACAGGGTCCTGCCTCTGCACGTGGCCAACGAGGCCCGTCTCCTCGAGGCCCTCGGTCAGGAGGAGCGCGAGCACCTGGCCGCCACGCTGGCCGCCCTGCTGGAGTCGTACGGCGACACCCCGACCCCCGGGTGATCCGGGCGGCGTGACTCCCCGCGAGCGCTTACCCGAACGCGAGGTTTGGATCGCCGTTGCGCGCCCTGGCCAGACAGTCGTTTTGAACGCTCCTCACGTGACCGTGGCCTGCCGCAGCCGTCTCGCGGGTCATGCTGAAGGCGTCAGGACACTTCCGGATACGGGGGAGAGGTCGTCTATGGCAAGGATCACGACGCGTTCGTTCACGGCCCTGATGGTGGCGGGCGCTGTCGCCGCCGCCACCGCGTCGGCGGCCTCCGCGCAGGAGTCCGCGCAGGTCTTCCAGTGCGGTCAGGCCTCCAACGGGCTGAGCGTCACCGCCGACAGCCAGAAGGACGAGGCCACCGCGTGCGCCACCGCTCTGAAGGTGGCCAACGCCTACCTGCGCGATCTCCCGCAGGGCGAGGACGACAGCGTCACGGTGACGGTCGACGGGACCTCCTGGAACTGCCGGCAGTTCCAGACCGCCGAGGAGGAGAACGAGCACGGGCAGTGCGACGCCGACTCGGGCGAGGAGGTACGGCTCTACTCGTGACCCGCCCTGGCGGCCCCCGCGCCGGGCCCCGGTCCGCCGGGGGCTGCTCGCGGCAGGCCGGGCTCGCGCAGGGTGCGCAGGAGGAGCCAGCCGAGGGCGGGCAGGGCGATCAGCGGGGCGAGGGCGGCCTGCAGGGAGGTGGCGTCGGCGACGGCGCCGACAAGAGGACTGGCCAGGCCTCCCACGCTGACGGCCAGGCCCAGGGTGACGCCGCTCGCGGTGCCCACGCGCCGGGGCAGGTAGTCCTGGCCGAGGGTGATGTGCAGGGAGAAGGGCACGTACAGCCCCGCCGAGGCGAGCGCCGCGAACAGATGGAACGACGGGCCGGGGGCGAAGACGACGCCGGCGACGGCGAGCACGGTCAGGGCGTAGGACCACCGCACCACGGGGAGGCGGCCGAAGCGGGTGGCGAGTCTCCCACCGGCCACGGTGCCCACGGCGCCGCCGAGGTAGAGCACGAACAGCGCTGCCGTACCCGAGAGGTCTCCTCCGCCGGTGCGCTGGCGCGCGTACAGCGAGATGAACGCGCTGAGTCCGACGAAGACGATCGAGCGGCAGCCGACGGCCCCTGACAACCTGAGGAAGGAGGGCCAGTCGTCCCGGCCGGTGGCCAGGCTCGCGCGGGCGGCGGCCGTCGCCCGCGCGGGCGTCCTGACCGCCCGCAGCGCGGCCGCGCACAGCGCCGCCCCGGCGAGGGCGGGGACGGCCAGCAGCGGTGAGGCGCGCAGGCCGCCGGTGGCGATGACGGCGGAGACCAGCAAAGGGGCGGCGGCGAAGCCGAGATTGCCGCCGAGGGAGAACCAGCCCATCGCGGTGTGACTGCCGCGGCTGACCTCGCGTGCGACGCGGGCGGCTTCAGGGTGGTAGGCGGCGACGCCGAGCCCCGAGACGGCGACCACGAGCAGGGTGAGGGGGTAGGAGTCGCCGACACCGGCGAGCGCGACGCCCGCGCCGCCCACCAGCGTGCTCACCGGCAGCAGCCACGGCAGCGCCCACCTGTCGGTCAGCGCCCCGAACAGTGGCTGCACCACCGAGGAGAGCAGGGAGGCGGCCAGCACGATTCCGGAGGCCGCCGCATAGGTGTAGGCCCGCTCGGAGACGAAGAACGGCACGAGGGCGGCCACCGCGCCCTGGTAGACGTCCACGCAGGCGTGCCCCGACGAGAGCAGCGTGATGGGCCGGATGCGTGGGGTCTGGTTCGTCGACACCTGTCCATCGTGGCCGCGCAGCGCGCTCGCGCTCTTCCGATAAAATGCCAATGTATGTCGGAAATCCGCCACACTCCCGAGGCGCCCACCCGCACCCAGGCGCTGGCTCCGGGAGAGAGCATCGCCGCGCACCGTCACGACGACCACCAGATCGTCTACGCGGGCTCCGGCGTGCTGGCCGTCACCACCGACGCGGGCACCTGGTTCGCCCCGGGCACCAGGGCCATCTGGGTCCCGGCAGGATGCGTCCACGCCCACCGCGCCCACGGCCACCTCGACCTGCACCTGCTCGGCCTGCCCGCCGACACCAACCCCCTCGGCCTCGACGCTCCCACCGTCCTTGCCGTCAGCCCCCTGCTGCGCGAACTGATCCTCGCCTGCACCCGAGACCCGCACGACGACACCCCCGAACGGCTGCGCCTGCGGGCGGTCCTGCTCGACCAGCTGCGCGCCTCGCCCCAGCAGGCCGTCCAGCTGCCCGCCCCCACTGACCCCCGGCTCGCAGCCGTCTGCGACCTCCTGCGCCGCGACCCCGCCGACCCGCGCGGCCTGGCCACCCTGGCGGCCACCGCAGGAGCCGGTGAGCGCACCCTCAGCCGTCTCTTCCGCCGCGAACTGGGCATGACCTTCCCCCAGTGGCGCACCCAGCTACGCCTGTACCACGCCCTGCGCATGCTGGCCGACGACGTGCCGGTGACCTCGGTCGCCCATCGCTGCGGCTGGTCGTCCACCAGCGCCTTCATCGACGTCTTCCGCCGCGCCTTCGGCTACACCCCCGGCGCCCACAGCCGCCGCCCAAGGCAGGATGAGCCGATGTGCGCCAGGAGGGTAGGAGAGCCACTGCAGGGAGAGCCACTGTAGGCGGAGGGGAACCGCCGGCCAGAAGGGCAGGAGCGTGGGAAACGACGGTGAGCGGATGCTGGGCGGCCTGTTGCACGCCCACCACCTGGCCGCGATGGAGGACCTCCCGGCCCTGGTCGCCGAGCACGCGAAGCTGGTCGGCTTCTCCCATACCCTGATCTACGTGGCCGACCTGCAGCAGCAGTTGCTCGTGCCGCTGCCTGGCCAGCACGACGTGTTCGGCGAGCCGCTCGAACCCATCCGCGTCGACGTCACCATGGCAGGGCGGGCCTTCCGGCAGGTGGAGATCGTCCAGGCGCGCTCCCTCTCCGATCCGCACGCGGCCGACAGGGCCCACGTGCCCGCGGGCGAGGGCCCGATGCGGTTGTGGGCGCCGTTGCTGGACGGAACCGAACGGGTCGGCGTGCTCGGGGTGACCGTCCCGGAGGGCGGGGAGATCATCCAGTGGCGGGTCAGCCAGCTGGCGGCCCTGATCTCGGTGCTGGTCGTCAGCAAGCGTCCCCACAGCGACTCCTACGCGCAGCTGGTGCGCACCAGCCCCATGGCGCTGTCGGCCGAGGTGCTGTGGAACCTGCTGCCGCCGGGGACCTTCGCCAACAACGACGTGGTGGTCAGCGCCGCTCTAGAGCCCGCCTACGCCGTCGGCGGCGACGCCTACGACTACGCCATCGACGGCGACACGCTGCACCTGTCGATCTTCGACGCCATGGGCCACGACACCGCCGCGGGACTGACCGCCACCCTCGCCGTGGGCGCCTGCCGTAACAGCCGCCGTCAGGGCGTGGATCTGTTCGCGACCAGCGAGATCATCGACGCGGAGATCGCCGAGCAGTTCACCGGCCGTTTCGCCACCGGCATCCTGGCCTCCCTGGACCTTCAGAGCGGTCTGCTGAGCTGGGTCAACCGCGGACACCACCCCCCGCTGGTGATCCGTGAGGGGCGGCTGGTCGCCACCCTGGCCAGCCTCCCCGACCCGCCGATGGGCTTTCGCATGGATACCTCCACCGGCCTGCTCCACTATCGGCTGCAGCCCGGCGACCGGTTGCTGTTCTACACCGACGGCATCATCGAGGCCCAGAGCCCGGAGGGGGAGCTGTTCGGCCTTGAGCGCTTCATCGACTTCGTCATCCGCCGCGAAGCCGACGGCGTGCCGGCTCCCGAGACCCTGCGCCGGCTGATCCAGACCATCCTCGAGCACCAGCACGAACGGCTGCAGGACGACGCCACCGTGCTGACGGTCGAATGGCGCGCCCACCGGCAGTATCAACTCACCCTGGGGTGACGACCGGCCACGGTGCCCGCCGGTCGGGACCGGTGAACGACCGATGGGTGGGAGTGGGCTCGCGCGCTGAACGAGGTCAGGAAGAACTGTCCGTCCGCCTGCGCGCTCCGTTCAGCAGGTGCCGGATCGCCAGGGAGTACTCGTCCCTGACCCTGCGCTTGTCCTGCGCGGAGGCTTCGGCCAGCGCCATCCCCGCGGATCCGAGAATGTGGAAGGTGATGCGGGTCATCGGCTCCAGCGGCAGCGGCGGCACCTCCCCGCTGTCGACGAGCGCCTTGATGAGCTGCTCGATGAGGCCGTAGGCGAACTTCTCCTCGCACTCCTTCCAGCGCTTCCAGCCCAGCGCGATGGGCGCCTCCTGCCAGACCACGCGTCCGTAGTCGGGGTCGCAGCAGTGGTCGAGGAACATCTCCATCGCCGTCATCGCCGCCTGCCAGGTGTCGGGCCCCGTCGCGGCCGCCTCGATGACCTCGCGGATCATCTCGGTCTCCAGCGCCTCGACCACCGCCTCGAACAGCGCGGTCTTGCTGGCGAAGTGGTGATAGACCGCGCCACGGCTGGCCTGGATGTCGGCCGCGACATCCTCGAGCGCCGTGCCGGCGAAGCCGTGGTCGGCGAAACGACGGGTGGCCGCTTCGAGCAGCGCGGCCTTGGTCGCCTGCGAGTACTGCTCACGACGACTCTTGACAGGTGGCATGCGGGAAGTATACGACATACAGTGTGTATGTTTCCGACACAGAGTAGGTGTCCACGATGTCGTGGGATCGGGTGCATCGCCGCCATGAGCTGGTCCATGCCGTGCTGGCCTCCGGGCTGACGACCGTTCCGCCCGGCCTGGCCGCGGAGGTCGACGCCGAGTTCGGCGACTTCGGCGGGTTCCTCCAGGAGGTGCAGCGGCGCTGGTACCGGGCGTTCGACGCCAGGCTCGACGCGGTGCTGGAGGAGTGGCCGCGCGACCTCCACGACGCGCTGGTCAGGGAGTGGCGGGACCTCGCTCTGACGATGCCCGCGGCCAGGCGCATGCTGGACGCGAACACCGATCACCCCGCGCTCGTCGGGGCCGACGAGCAGCACAGGCACCGGCTCCACGCCGCGACCGGGGTCGTACTGAGCCCCGCCTCGCTCACGGAGCCGCTCGGGGGCCGCCGGAAGCAGTGCCTGTGGTCGCTGATCCTCCGCACCACGTAGAGACGATTCGCCGGCTACGCGGCGTACGCCACCACGCCGTCCCGGGGTCAGAGCCGAGTCGCCGCGCCGATCTCCCCTTTCCTGACCACCTCGAGCGTGGCCGTCAGCTCGGCTTCGGGCACGAAGTGGCCGAAGGTGTCGTTGGCGAAGAAGGAGACACCGGCCACGGAGGCGGCGTGCGCGGCCAGGACCTCCCGCTGGTAGAGGTAGGTGCGCCGGTCGTCGAGGTAGGTGCGGTACCAGTACCAGGGATCGACGAAGTCCAGGCCGAGCAGCGCGCGGGGGCGGCCCAGCGCGGCCTTGCTCAGCAGGTTGGGCACGATCTCGGTCCGCTCGACCAGCACGGCGAACGTGCTGACGAGGATCGCGTCGAGGGTCTGGTAGGCGGTGTCGGTCATGCCCCACGCCGCCCGTTCGACCTCGGCCCGCCAGTAGGTGTCCATCCAGTAGACGAGGCGCTCGCCCATGGCCTCGCGCAGCCGCACGAAGAACCGCTCGATCCCGGCCGACCGCTCGGGGGTGAGCGGTGGCGCGTTGTCCGGGTGCCAGAACCCGACCAGGCCGAACTGGTTGCCGAGCATGACGCCGTCCAGCCCGAAGTCGGCCGCGAACGCCGCCGTCTGCGCGGCGACGAAGTCTCCGGCAGGCAGCCCGGACGGGATGCCGGAGGGGAAGGCGGCATACGGACGAGGGTCGGCCGAGAGCGGGGCCGTCACGTCGATGACCCCGGGGACCAGGTGGCCTCCCGCGTCGGCGGAGCCTGCCGCCGCCTCGGGGTGCCTGACGGTCTTCCACTCGCTGCGGCAGAACTCCGGGCCCGGCTCCAGATACTCCAGCAGGTTCACCCGAAGCCCGCGTCTGCCCGCCTCCGCCCGAACGGCGGCGTAGATCCCCGCCAGCGTGCGGTAGTCCATGGGCTGGTCGGAGAGGGCGAACATCGGCCCCGCCGAGTACGGGTTGGCCGAGCGCTCGCCGCCGTCGCGCACCCTGGCCAGCCAGTCACGGTTGTGCGCCCTGGCTATGGCGGCGGGCCCGCCGGGCCCGAGGGCGAAGCAGTTGTAGCGGGCCCAGTCGAAGCGGTCGTCCCAGGCGTGGCCGCCCGCGTAGTTGAGCACGTGATCGCCGTTGCCCGCGCAGAACACCACCGTGACGGGCCGGTCGCTCAGCCAGGCGGCGTGGTGGTCGAAGAACGCCGCCATCCCCGGCGCCGGGTCACGCAGGTCGTCGAACATCTTGGGCGTGATCCACAGACACGCCTCCATGCCCGTCTCCACCGCGGCCGTCACCGGGCGGCCGGGAGGTCGAGCCGCGTGCCGGACCGCGCGGCGCGCGTCCTGGGGCCGGAACGCTCATCGTTCGGCGGGATGGTCTCAAGCGCGGCGGTGGTGCCCAACGTCATGGTCTCCTTCGAGGACGGGGGAGTGGTGGCTAGTTGGTGGAGGCGAACGCCTCGTCCATGCGGGTGAGCACCGTGGGCACGTCCACGGTCCCGTTGAACAGCTCCTGGATCGAGGTCAGGTGCTCCTGCTGGACCTTCGGGTTGGGCCAGCCCTGGTCCGGGTAGAGCGTGGACCTGCCCGACTCGACCGCGTCGAGCACCGGCTGCTGCAGCGCGTCGGCATTGAAGGAGGGGCTGCCCATCGCCGGGCTGCTGCCCGAGGCCGTGGCGTACAGCGCCTGACCCTCGGGGGAGGCGAGGAAGCGCATGAACTTCTTGGCCAGGTCCGGGTTCTTGGCCTTGGCGTTGACGCCGTAGACGATGCCCACCGACACCGGCACGTAGGTGCCGTCGGCGCTGTCGGTCGCGGGAAACGGGGTCATCGAGAAGGTGGTGCCCTGAGGGGCGAACTCGACCGCCGACTGCACCGCCGACAGCACGTGCACCACGCCCAGCGCCTTGCCCTGGCCGAACATCTGCATCTGCTCGTCGTAGCCGACGCCGTTGGGACTGTCGTTGAAGCAGCCCTCCTCACGCATCTGCAGGTACTTCTCCAGCGCCTGCTTCCACTGCGAGGCGGCGAAGGTCGTCCTGCCGTCCTTCTGCTGCTGGGTGAAGCCGGCGTTGGGGCCGTAGACCAGGGAGGCGGTCAGCGCGTACGGCACGAGCTGGGTCACCCACGCCGACTTCAGGCCGAGCGCGAACGGCACGACGCCCTTGGCCTTGGCGTCCTTGCAGAACCGCAGGACCTCGGGCCACGTGGTCGGCTTGCTCAGCCCGCTCTTCTGCATGGCCTGGTCGTTCCAGACCGCGCCGATGGCGCCGATCGTCACAGGGACGGCCACCACCTTGCCCGCCGGGTCGCTGGTCACGGACTTGAGGTCGCTGCTCAGCCCGCCCGCCCATCTCTCGCCCGACAGGTCCATGAGCATGCCGTCCTCGCCCAGGTCGCGCACGGCCATCGTGTTGCCGCCGCCGGGCCACATGCGGAACACGTCGGGCGCGGTCCCCGAGGCGAGCTGGGTGCGCAGCTGCTGCTGGTAGGAGGCGTCGTCCTCGGTGAAGGTGGTCTTCACGGTGACGCCGGGGTTGGCCTTCTCGAACGCCTCGACCGCGGCCTTGGCCGGACCCTGGCCCGCGGCGGCCAGCGTCAGGATCTGGTTGGAGGAGGAGGCGCCGGTGGTGTCGCCGGTCGAGGTGGAGCACGCGGTGGCCGCCAGAGCGAGGCAGGCCAACGTCTTGATCATCTTCATGTCAGACTCCTGAGGGTGGGGCTAGCCTTTGAGTCCGCCGGCGAAGCCCTTGATGATGTGCTTCTGCAGCGCGAAGTAGACGACCAGGATCGGGATGACGCTGATCACCAGGCCGGCGAAGATGAGCGGCCACTGGGAGACGTACTGGCTGACGAAGCCGTAGATGGCCACCGGAGCGGTGGTGTTGTCGCTGCCGCCCAGGTAGAGCAGCGGTGTGAAGAACTCGTTCCAGATGCCGACGGTGTTGAGGATCACCACGGTGCCGGTGACGGGCCGCAGCAGCGGGAAGACGACGGTGACGAACGAGCGCACCGGGCCGCACCCGTCGAGCAGGGCCGCCTCCTCGTAGTCGAGCGGCAGCTCGCGCAGGAACATCGTGTAGAGGAAGACCGAGAACGGCATCTGCTGCCCGACGTTGATCAGGATCACCGACCAGATGGAGCCGAGCAGGTCCAGGTCCCGCATGGTCGCGTACAGCGGGAGCAGCGCGAGCTGACCGGGGATGAGCAGCCCGCCGATGACGAAGGAGAAGGTGTGGCGCGACCAGCCGCGGGTCACCCTGGCCAGCGGGTAGGCGGCCAGAGCGGAGAAGGCGATGATGAGGACGACGCTGACGGCCGTGATGGCGAAGCTGTTGGCCAGCGCCGCGCCCAGGCTGGCCTGGTTCCAGGCCTGCGCGTAGTTGTCGAAGGTGGGCGGGAAGTCGAAGGCCAGGGCGCTGGTCTGGCTGTCCTGCGACTTCAGCGACACGTTGAGCAGGCCGACCAGCGGGATGAGGAACACCAGGGCCAGCAGGATCAGCGTGGCCTCGCGGGTGAGCGTCCGCCAGGTGTATCGCGCGTGCATCAGGAGCTCTTCCTCTGCGTCAGGCGGAACTGGATCCCTGCCAGCACCGCGATGACCACGGTCATGACGACCGCGAGCGCGATCGAGAACGGGAAGTCGCCCAGCGAGAAGGCGCTCTTGTAGATCGTCGTGGAGATCGTCTCCGTCGCGGTGCCGGGCCCGCCGCCGGTCATGGCCATCACCTGGTCGAACTGCTTGAGCCCGCCGATCAGGCAGAGCATCACGTTGATCACGACCGCGCCGTTGAGGAGCGGCAGCACGACGCGGCGGAACTTGCTCCACGCGCCCGCCCCGTCGATCGTGGCCGCCTCCAGCACCTCCGAGGGGATCGCCTGCAGTCCTGCGAGGTAGATCACCATCGAGTAGCCGGAGAACTGCCAGACGATCTCGGCGACGATCGCGTACAGCCCGGTGTCGGGGTCACCCAGCCAGTCGTGCGCCAGAGAGCCCAGGCCGACGGCGCGCAGCGCGTCGTTGACCGCGCCGTTGGGCGAGAGCAGGAAGCTCCACACGTACCCCGCGACCAGGGGCGTGAGCACCACGGGGGCGAAGAAGATCACGCGGAGCACGTAGCGGCTCTTGACCATGCTGTTGACGCCGAGGGCCAGCAGCAGCCCGACGACGTTCTGTACCACGGTCGCCGCCGCGGCCAGGACCAGCGTGTTGACGAGGGCGTCGCGGGCGGTCCTGTCCGCGAAGACCCTGGCGTAGTTGTCCGGGCCGACCACCGCCCAGTCGGGCCGCAGCCCGTTCCAGTCGGTGAAGGAGAACAGCGCGCCGTTGACGCTGGGGACGACGACGATGAAGAGGTAGACCGCGATCGCCGGGACCACGAACCACCACGGGGCGCGCACGCCCACTTCGCGGCGGGTCCGGCCGGCCACGGAGGGCTCCCGTATCCCAGACGGTGTCGTCGTCGCATGCGGCAAGGCCACGTGTGACTCCTCTCGCAGATGTCCATGGCGGGGGTACGGCCATCGAGAGGCCAACTCCATGACATGCTGTGAATCGATTCACAGCATGTCGGGCAGATTACGCGTCGCCCCATCGGGTGTCAATGGTGCGGCGTGAATCGATTCACAACTGCGCTAGGCTTGCAGTCGACCATGGACGACAAGGAGTCCGATGACCTCTGAACCGGTGCCACGGCGGTCGAAGGCCGACGGTTCCGCCCCCACGGTGGGCGACGTCGCGGCGCGTGCCGGAGTCTCGCGAGCGACCGTCTCCTATGCCTTCACCCAGCCCAACCGGGTCTCGCCCGAACTGCGCCGGCGCGTCCTCGAGGCCGCCGACGAGCTCGGCTACGTCGGCAACGACGCGGCGCGGCGGCTGCGCGTCGGCCACAGCCTCGCGCTCGGGCTGCTCGTCTCCAGCGCGGGCAACCCCGTCTACGCGGAGATCGCGGCGGGCGCGGAGGCGGAGGCCGCCGCGCACGGCCGCTTCATCCTGGTCGCCAACAGCGACGAGAGCCCCGAGCGCGAGCGCGCCTACATCAACTTCTTCGAGTCCCAGCAGGTGAGCGGCGTCGTGGCCGCTCCGGTGGGCGACGTTCCCGCGGAGTTGCTCGGGCTGAGCAGGCGGGGGACACCGTTCGTCCTGGTCGGCATCGCCCCGGGCCCGCACAGCTATCCGGCCATCTCGGGCGACAACGAGCGGGGCGGCTACCTCGCCGCCTCCCACCTGCTCGCCCAGGGCAGGCGGCGCCTGCTGTTCGTGGGCGGCACGCACCCCCACATCGACCTGCGCCTGGCAGGGGCCAGGCGAGCGGTCGCCGAGTCCATGGCACCGGCCTCGCTCGAGGTCGTCCGCGTGCAGGTCCAGACCGCGAAGGTCGGCGAGACGGTCGCGCGGACGCTGCTCGAGCGCCCGAGGTCCGGCCTCCCCGACGGAATCCTGGCGGGCAACGACCTGCTCGCGCTCGGGCTCCTGCACGGCCTCATCGTGGCGGGGGTCCGGGTGCCGGAGGATCTCTCGCTCGTCGGCTACGACGACATAGAGTTCGCCGACTTCGCGATCGTGCCGCTCACGTCCATCCGGCACCCCTCCGCGGCGCTCGGCGCCAGCGCGGTCCGGATCCTGCTCGGCATCGAAGGCGAAGAGGACACGCGGGGTCGTTTCGACCCGCAGCTCGTGGTTCGAGCGACCTCGCTCCCCGTGGGGGACGGGCACGCGTAGCAACGCCCCGGGCCGGGCGCCCGTGGCCGCCGAGCCGTCCTGGGGACGGCCCGCGCGCGCATCGCGGGCCGCCGGGTCGCCTGGCGGCCACGCATACCGACGACGCTCCGGGTCGAACTGCGGGACACCGAGATCAAGGCCTTCGTCGGCGGGGAGGCGACGCCGCGGGTCACCGTCACCTACCCGAAGCCGATCACTGGACCAGGATCGGTGCAGTCGGTCACGGGCCGGGCCGCCGTCGACTTCGACGACCTCCGCGTGGGCGTCCCGCTCGGCTGATTGCTGCCGCGCTTCCCCGCGACAGTGGCTCGGCTCGCGGACCGGGCCGCCGTCGCGGGGGATGCCTTCGCCGGTCGCCCTTCGGAGAGGTCCTCACCTGGCAGGGGCGGATCCGGTGAGGGCATGGCCGGTGGTGGCGTCGACGTGGGAGGGCACGGCCTCGTGGCGATCGCCCACGCTCAGGGTGCCGGTCGGCTCGAACATCAGGATCGAGGCCCCCGCGGGCGAGGACGGCTTGTGCTCGATCCCGCGCGGGACGACGAAGACGGCGCCCTTGGGCAGGGTGACGGTCCGTTCCGTTCTCGAGTCGTCGTCGCGCAGCGCGATGGCCAGCTCGCCGTCCAGCACCAGGAAGAACTCGTCGGTGTCGTCGTGGGCGTGCCAGAGGTGCTCGCCCTCGACCTTGGCGATCCTGACGTCGTAGTCGTTCACCCGTGCGACGATCCGCGGGCTCCAGAGTGCGGTGAAGGTAAGAATAAAAAAAAAAATGGGGGAAAAGTGGGGGGCGAAAAAAAAAGAAAAAAAAAGGCGGACAAAGCAAGAGGGGAGGGGGTGAAAAAAAAGAAAAAAGGTAGAAAAAAAAAGGGCAAAGGAAAAAAAAAAAAAAAACAAAGTAAAAAAAAGGGGGGGGGGAAAAAGGAAATAGGAAAAAGGGGGGGGGAAAAAAGAAGGGGAAAAGAGGCGCAGGCGCGGTCTGGCAGGTCACAGAAGAGGTTGGTTGGGGCTCATGCCGACACTCTGGCGGGCCTGGGGCGGGGGCTAGTGAGTGGACTAGGAATGCGCACGATTGCCGCAAGAATCCTCGCTCGGGGCGTTGATGATGCTGTCGACGAGCGGCTCGACCCTTCGTAGCTTGGGGGTCGAGCGCCCCGAGCAGCTGTCGGACCTCATGCGCCTGCCCAGACAGGGGGGGCGGGCCGTGGTATGACTTCACGCTCTGCGCTCCCGGCGGGCGAGGTCGTCATGCAGCGAGTGGGTGTATGTTCAGCAGATGTCGGGCATCGCGGGGCGCTGGAGGCGGTGGAGCACGCGGTCACCGTCATCGCGCCCTACAGGCGCGATCCAGAGAGTTATACGCCCCCGCCCTGCCGCGGTGCTGGAGCCTATCAGGACGCGGTCCAGCCGAGCTATCACAGGGCTCGTCGGTCGAGCCCGGCCTGGTGCATGGTCATTGGGCTGGGCACGCGCGTTCACCCAGGAACGCTGCGCGGCGGCGGCTGCTCGAGCGCGGGCAGGGAGCGACCTACCCAGCATGGCGCTCGGCGGTAGGCTGTTTCCAGCATGCATGTTTCCCGTTCCGTAGGCCAGGGCTGCAGCCCTGGAACGAATTTAGAGTGCATATTAAGGCAGT
>NZ_BAAAXC010000002.1:0-30664 GCF_039535395.1 Nonomuraea roseola | reverse complement strand
TCGTCTCGGCGATGCGCCTGTGCGCGGCGGTCAGCGTGGGCTCGACCCCGCGGATGCGGGTCAGGATGGGTGAATAGTTCTCTGCGGGCTCGGCCATGGGAGGAATTTCCTCCATTTCACTCCAACATGTCAATAGTTCACACTGACTGACCTGGCCTTCACTCCTTGGCGATGTGAATAATTCCCCTGAACGATCACACTCGCGAGAGTCTTTACTTCCAGGAGCGCGCGTGTCTACGCTCGCCCCCGACAGAAACCCCCCGAAGGGACGCACAATGCGCAACCTGCTCGCCGCGCTGCTGCTGGGCGGAACAGCCCTGCTGCCCGTCAAGGCCGACACAGGTCGACATCCAGTACTCGGAATCAACGACTTCCACTCCTCGCTGCCCTCGGAGCGTCGCCATGACCCCCCGAGGGGCCCCCGTCGAGGCGGGCGGAGCCGAATACCTCGCGGCGCACATGGACCGGCTTCAGCGCGACAACCCCACGGGCACGCTGAGGCTCGCGGCCGGCGGACAACATCGTCAACAGCCCCCGTCGGCAGCCGTGATGCACGACGAGCCGGGGATCACGGCGCTGTCCCTGATGCGTCTGGACGCCTCCAGCGTCGGCAAACCACGAGTTCGACCGCGGCCTGGCCGAGTTGCGCCGGCTGGAGAGAACGGCGTGCTGCCACCCCATCGACGGGTGCGGCGTGAAGGGGTTCAAGGGCGCCTCCTTCCCCTACCTGGGCGCCAACATCATCGACACCACAACGGGTCGGCCCGCCTTCGACCCCTACATCGTCAAGGAGGTGAAGGGCGTCAAGGTCGGCGTCATCGGGGGTGACCCACAAGAACTCTCTGTTCGAGGCGCCCCTCTCCCACCGCGCCCCTGCAGGGCCGCGACGAAGCCGAGACGGTCAACGCCTACGTCGGCGAGCTCAAGGCCAAGGGCGTGCACACACATCGTCGTCCTGCTCCATCAGGGCGGCGGGCAGACCGGCGGGGGCCTGCCCAACCAGTGCAACAACCTGGCAGGACCGGTGAGTGAAGGACATCGTGGCGAGGTTCGACACCGAGGTCGACGCCGTGTTCTCCGCCCACACCCACAACGCCTACAACTGCGTGATCAACGGTATCCCCGTCACCCAGACGTCGGGACACAGCCGCGAGGTCACCCGCGTCAACCTCACCGTCGACCGCGCCACGGGCAACCCGGTCGCGGCAGAAGGCGGACAGAACATCACCGTCACCCATGACATCAGGCCTGACATGCGGATCGCCGCCCTGCGCCGCCAGACCGACGAGCAGGCCCACCAGCTGATGAACCGGCCCGTCGGCATGATCGCCCGCGATCTCACGGCGACCAGGAAACGCCGCGGGGGAGTCGACGATCGGCCACGCCCTCGCCGACGCCCGTCTCGGTGCGACCTCCTCCCCCCGAGAAACGGCGGCGCCCAGATCGCCGTCCAGCCCCCGTACGGCGGAGGCATCGGCGGCGATCTGTGGGTCCTCGCCCACCGGCAACGACCTGCCCAACCTGGTCACCCACGGCGAGGCGATGCGTGTCCAGCAGTTCGGCAAACATGCTGGTGACGATGACTCTGACTGGAGCCCAGGTGGAGCGGTTCCTTGAGCAGCAGTGGTGCGGACAGGGCACCGCGCGGGGTCCTCGGTGTCCTCGAAGGGCCTCACCTTCACCTACGACAACGCCAGGCCGACCTGCGACAGGATCGACCCGGCGACCATCAAGCTCGACGGCGCCCGTCGTCGACCCGGCGGGCAAGTATCGCGTCACGGCCAACTCCTTCATCGCGAACGGCGGTGACGGCTTCAGTGTGCTGACCGAGGGAACCGAGCGGGTGGAGAAGGTCCGCGACATCGAGGCCCTCGAGGCGCACATCCGCTCCTCCAGCCCTCTCCAGCCCCCGGCGCTGGGCCGCATCACCCGCCTGAACTAGCGCGCCGCCGCCCGTCTGCCACGCGCGTGCCAGGCGGGCGGCCGCCTCCGGCTAGCCGTCGGCCGACTGCAGATGCCTGGTGTCCACCCGATGGCCCGCCTCTTCCAGGACGGCGACCGCCATCCTGGCCCTCTGCTCGGGCACGAGAACCAGGTCGGCGTGGTAGGTCGAGGCGACGAAGACCGGGATCGCCGCCTCGGCCAGCGGGCCCACGATCGCGGCGAGCATGCCGGGGACGTCGAGGTCGTGCGCCGTGGCGCCGCCGTACAGGCCGATCCAGCGCTCGCCCGAACCGTTCGGCCAGGTCTCGCGCACGACGGTGAGACCCTCGGGGGCGCGCACCAGCGCGATCCACTCGTCATCCTCGGGGAAGGTCGCGTGCGGCAGGTGGTCCACGGCGAACACCGACGGCACGACCTGCAGGCGCTGGGCGATAGGCGAACTCATGGAACGTGTGTACCAGATGCGCGGGAGGCGACGGCGGCGTCACTCCGGCATGAGGACCTTGTCGATGACGTAGACGGTGGCGTTGGCGGTGGGCACGTCGCCGCAGACGACCTTGGCCTCGTTGACCGTGTAGTCCTGGCCCCGAGCCCTTGGCGGTCAGCCTGCCGCCCTCCAGCGTGGTCAGCTGCGCGTCGGTCAGGTCGGAGGGGGCCTTCTTGCCGTCCACCCACGTGGTAGGTCAGGATCTTGGTGAGCGCCGCCTTGTCGGCCAGCACCCCGGCCAGGTCCTCCTTCGGGATCGCGGCGAAGGCGTCGTTGGTCGGCGCGAAGACCGTGATGGCCTTGGGCGGAGTTGAGTGTGTCGACGAGCCCGGCCTTCTTCACCGCGGTGACCAGGGTCGACAGCTCCGGGTTGGTGGAGGCCGCGGTGGCCACAGGCTGGTCGGCGATCGCGGTGAGGCTGCCCTCACCCGAGGCGGGGACCGACGAGCACGCCGGCCCGAACGGCTCGGCGGCCGCGTGCGGAGACGCGGACGCGGAGGTGGCGCCGGCCAGCGAGGTGGCGAGCGTCATTGCTGCGGCGATGAGGATGCCCTTCATGGTGTTCTCCCATTGATCGTGATGAAATGTCTCCTCAACCCGGCTATTCGCTCCATATCGGGCCGCAGGCCGCCTGATCTGCCCCAAGCTTTCGCAAAGCGCGCATCCTCATCGCGTCGCGGGCCTCGTTCTCGTCGCTCCGGGCGGGCTCGTGCCGATCTTCCGTAGGAACCGGTCCGGCGGTACGGTCGAGCGCATCGCATCGCAGGGGCGCCGCTCCACCGTGCAAACGTTGTTGTCTCCGACAACCTCGATCCCAAGGAGGGCACCCGCCTTGTACATGCGGGAAACCGGTAATGCCGCTGGTCCTGTCCTGCTGCTCATCCACGGCGGCGGCGTGGCCGGGTGGATGTGGGAGAGGCAGATCGACCACTTCGGACCGGGCTATCGCGTTCTCGTGCCTGATCTTCCCGGTCACGGCCGCAGCCATGACGTGGCCTTCACGACAAGCGCGGCGGTTGTCGCCGAGCTCGCCGCCCACCTCGGGCAGTTCCCTGCCGGCACGGACATCACAGTGGCAGGTTTTTCGCTCGGCGCGCAGCTTGCGCTCGAACTGGCCGCATCCCATCCCGAGGTGGTCACACGCGTGGTCATCACCAGCGCGCTGACTCAGGGCATACCGTTGCCGAGCCTGAGCCACTGGTTCGTCAGGCTCACCGCACCGCTCGCCCGGCAGACCTGGTTCGCCAAGCTCCAAGCGAAGTCGCTGTACATCCCGGACGATCTCCTCGACGACTACATCCGCACCTCGAAGACCCTGCCCAGAAAGAGCCTGATCGCGCTGACCCGGGCCAATGCGGAGTTCCGCACGCCATCGGCCTGGCGCCGGTTCCCCGGAGCCGTCCTGCTCCTGGCCGGAGCGAAGGAACCACGAGCACTTCGAGAGGGAATGCGGCAGCTCGACCGTGACCACTCGACGAGCGAGCTGATCATTCACGAGCACGCGGGCCACGGATTGCCGCTGCAATACCCCGAGTGGTTCAATGCGCGCATCGAAGGCTGGATGTGCGCCAACCTCGCATGAACCGCCGAGATCGTCCGGAGTTCACGATGGGGTCGATGCACCACGGCGTCCGCTGAGGGAGAGAACTCTACGTTTATCCAGTTCGAGGCGGATGCGCGACGAAAAAGGGGCGGATGTGGGGAAATCAGGAGAGGATGTCCGGATGGATCCCACAGACAGCCCGGTTGGCTGGGTCGCCAAGCACATCCAGGAGTACATCGAGACCGACGGGCGCAAGGGACATCGGCGGTGGGGGGTGACGACACTGCTGCTCACCACGCGCGGGCGGGTGTCGGGGCTGCCCAGGAGGACCGCGCTGATCTACGGCACGGACGGCGAGCGGCTGATCGTCGTGGGGTCGAACGGGGGCGGCGAGGAGCATCCTGCCTGGTACCTCAACCTGCTCGCCGATCCCGCCGTAGAGGTGCAGGTGGCGGCCGACCGGTTCACGGCCAGGGCGGTGGAGGCCGAGGGGGAGGAGCGCGAACGCCTGTGGGGCCTCATGGCGGAGCTCTGGAAGGACTACGAGCGGTACCGGACGAAGACCAGCAGGCGGATCCCGGTGGTCATCCTGGAGCGCGTGCCGGCCGGCGGATGACACCTCCTACGCGGTCCGCCCGTCTTCATACCGGACGCTGACGGCGTGCCGACAGGCCGGCGCCGCCAGGGTCAGCAGGACGTGTCGGTGGCGGGCAGGACGCCGTCGGCCAGGTAGCGGTTGACCGCGTCGTCGACGCAGCCGTTCCTGGGGGCGAAGAGCCCGCCGTACACGGTGTGGCGGAAGGCGCCGCGCAGGGTCACCAGACGCGAGCCGGTCAGGAGACCTTCGCCTACCAGCTTCCCACCGGCGCGGCCGGGGCGAACGCCGAGCGGCTGCGGCTGCTGACCCAGCGCGAGAGGGAGGTGCTGGTGGAGGTGGCGCGCGGCTTGTCCAACATCGAGATCGCCGAGGCTCTGCAGGTGGCGGAGGCGACGGTGAAGACGCATCTGGGGCGGATCCTGACCAAGCTGGAGCTTCGCGACCGCGTGCAGGCGGTGGTCTTCGCCTACGAGACCCGGCTCGTCGTCCCAGCCTGATCTACTTTGTAAAGGCGTCGGGCCGGTTCGGCGGCCTGGTGGCATGTGTCCGCTCCGAAAGTTGGACGATCACCTGCCAACAGTTGAAGCCGCCGCCCCTGGACTTCGACGGCGGGGGGCGCGAGTGTAGGGGGGGGCGATCCCCCCCTGGCACCAGCAGCCCCGGTGGCGTACACAGGTCACCGGCATCGAGGGGGAGGATCCCAGGCCGTGGACATGAAGCTCGAGGTCGTGGTGGTTCCGGTCGCCGACGTGGACAGGTCCAAGAATTTCTACAAGGCCCTCGGGTGGCGGGAGGACGCCGACGTCGCCGCCGGAGACGGCTTCCGGGCGGTGCAGCTGACTCCACCCGGCTCCGGGTGCTCGGTCATCTTCGGCACCGGGGTCACCTCGGCCGCGCCGGGTTCGATGCAGGGTCTGTACCTGATCGTCGACGACATCGACGCGGCACGGTCCGAGCTCATCGACCGCGGGGCCGACGTGGGTGAGGTGTTCCATGACGCGGGAGGGGCGCTGCCCGAGGCGGGGACCGGGGGGCGACGGGTCTCCGGCCCTGCTCCAGACCGCCAGAGCTACTTCTCTTTCGCCTCGTTCAGCGACCCCGACGGCAACGGCTGGCTGCTCCAGGAGGTCACCACCCGTCTTCCTGGCCGGTGAGCCCGAAGCCTGAGCTGGTGGCCCGCGCACCGGATTGACCTTCACATTGATGTGACGCCTTACGGTCGCCGGCATGGAAACGAGAGGTTCAGCGCGCGGACGGCCCGCGATGACCCGTGCCGACGCCGCAGGCGTCCTCAGTGAGCTGCTCGGCCGCTGGCAGCGGGCCTTCGACCGGCACCGCGCGAGCGAGATCGCCTCGCTGTTCAGCCAGGACGCGCTCTTCCAGGGGGTCAGCCCACGTCTGGGTCACGGCCCGGAGGACGTCTTCGCCTACTACGACGCCGTCACCCCTGGTGCGACGGCCCACGCCGAGGTGCTGTCCGCCGCGTGGCTGGGCCAGGCGATCGTGCACGGGTTCGCGGACGTCACCTTCACCATGCCCGGCGGTGCCATCCGCCTGATCCGCCTGTCCGTCGTGGCCGGGGGAGGGGAGGGCGGCTGGCTCATCCACCACTACCACGCGGCCACCCGCGAGTGACCGGCAGGTCACGGCTTCCTGAGAACCTCGACCAGGGCGGAGATGCTGTGGTCGCCGTGGCCCGCCTCGACGGCCCGCCTCAGCAGGTCGTGGAAGGGGGCGTGCCAGGCCACGTCGACGCCGGCCTCCTCACCGAGCTGTTCGTCATAGGCGGCTCCCTCGAGGAAGAGGTTCACCGTCGACATCGGCTTGGTGTAGTCGCCGCTGTCGATCTCCTGAGCGAAGACCGGCAGGATGGAGTTGATCATTTCCAGCCACTTGACGGTGAACCGTACGAGCGTGCCGGCCTCCAGTCCTCGCGCCTGCACGACGGCGGCGCCCTGGAAGAAGCCGACGAGCGCCGGCAGCAAGGTGCCTCCCACCGCCATCTCGTAGAGGGCGGCGAGGTCGCTCTCCTCGCCGAGATGGACCGTGTCGCCGCCCAGCACTCTCAGCGTCGTCTCGTACTCCGCGAAGACGGACCTGTCGCCGCCGTAGTACAGGAGGGTGTCCGGCTTGCCCACGGCCGTAGGCACGTTCTTGATCGCCCCGTCGAGGAACCTGGCGCCGTGCCCGGTCGCCCATGCGGCCATCTCCCTGGCGCCGGCGGGGGAGCCGCTGTTCAGGGTGACAAGGGAGCGTCCGGCCAGCGCGGCGGCGGCCGGTTCCAGTGCCTCCCGCGTGTGGTCGTAGGTGGTCAGGCAGGCGATGACCAGCGGGCTTGCGGCGACAGCGTCGGCGATCGCCGTCTCGTGGCGTGCGCCCCTGGCGACCAGGGGTGCGGCCTTGCTCGCGGTCCTGTTCCACACCGTCGTGGGATGTCCCGCCTCGATGAACGCCTCGGCCAGCGCCGTACCCATCGAGCCGAGCCCGAGGACGGTCACCGGCGTGCGGTTGTCGGTCATGTGATGCTCCAGTCCGAGTCGTCAGTGACGTGCTCGTCCATGCTGGAGGGATAACAGACATTTTCTCAAGTACCTACTATTTCAGCAGGTACGTACATTTATGTTCGTATAGCGTCGGCGAACGGCTGCGCAGTGACCCCCGCCCCAGGCGACGCCTTGGTCCGGCACGGCGGTGGCCGAGTCCTCCTGCCGGACTGAGGTGCTCGAAGTCGGTGAGCAGCGACAGCGCGACCTGGGAGCGATTCGCCTGCAGAAGGGGTCCATTGGTTCCGTCGTGGGCTGGGTCCGGCCAGCGTGTTGCGCTCAATCGATCACCACGGGGCTAGGCTCCTCCTCATGCGTGCGATCAACACGTTTTTGGCGATCACCTGTCTGGCGGTGGCGGGCTGCGCCGCAACGGAGAAGTCCGCCGTGCCCGGCGACGGGTTACGTGAGGTCATGGGCAGACTCGCCGCCGACGGACCCGGCGCGACCTACCTCGACTACGGCGACATGGCCCACTGGCGCAAGCTGGGCGTGGTCACCGACGAGGGGCCGGGCAGCGACCGGCGCTGGCTGACGGCCGTGGGATTCGGCTTCGGGGACCTGAGCGCGCGCATCGCCATCCTGCCCGAGCGGACAGAAATCAGGGCGTTCGCCGCCGACAGGGCGGTGTCCGCAGGCGTTCCGCCCAACACCGCGATCAGGGTGGAGGGCGGCCTCGACGCCGCGGCCATCCGGGAGAAGCTGACCGGGTACGGCGCCAAGCCCCGCACGATCGGCGGACGGGAAGGGCTGACGTTCGCCCCCGACCACGAGATCAGCAGGACCAGGCTGACCACGGAGCTGGGCCTGGTGACGCAGCTCAACCAGGTCGTGGTGACGGACTCCGCGCTGGTGGCGGGGTCGGCGGCCGCTCCAGTGGCCGCCATGCTGGACGCCGGCGGCTCCTCCCTGAACGACAGACCCGAGCACGCCGCCGTCGCCGAGTGCCTCGGCGACGTGGTGACCGCCACCGTGTACGCGCCGCGTCAGCCTTCCGGCGTCAGCCTGTACGGCGTAGGCCTGCGCCGTCCCGCCAAGACGAGCGACCAGGCGGTCAACGTCGTGTGCGTGCTGCCGCGCGTCGCCGAGGTCGTGCAGACGTTCACCTCCAGGTTCGTCCTGCAGGCGCAGGCAGGGGGCAAGCCGCTGGCGCAACTGGCCGACAGGATCGAGCACGACGAGGTGCGCTCGGGGGACCTGGCCGTACGGCGGGCCACCGTGACCGTCAAGCGGGAAGCCCCTGTGGCGCTGGCCCACCAGATGGTGCTGCGAGCCGAACTGGAGCGACTGGCCGATCCCGGCGCGCCCTGACCGGAAGGGCTATACCGCGCGGCACCCGTCCCTGCCGGTCGGCGGGGCCTGCGTTCCCTCGCCGGCGGCGGAGCGGAGGGGCGCTCGCCTGCGTCGTACCCCTGGCACGGTCAGCGGGGCGATCACCGCGACCGCATCATCGCCAGTACCGGCGGCTCGCCTCGGGCGCGGCCGTTCAGCGCCGCGCACACCCGGTCGACCCGGGGGAGTGGCTGAGCATGGGCGGGGTCATGTCCGCATGACGGACGCGAGGAGCGCCAGCTTGTCGGCACTGTCGGTGCCGGGGTCCGGGTGGAGGACGACGAGCGTCTGGCCTGTCGCGCCGCTGACGCCCAGTCTCTCCCGGTTCAGCCACAGGCCACCGACCTGGGGGTGGCCGATGTGCTTGGGTGCGCCTTCGCACGTGTTCACGTCGTGGCGGGCCCAGAGCCTGCTGAAGCGAGGGCTGGCGAGGGACAGCTCGCCGACGAGTTCGATGAATCGGGGGTCGTCCGTGTCGGTGCCGACGGACTCACGGAAGCCGGCGACCATGCCCTGCGCGGCGTCCTCCCAGTCCGGGTAGAGGGCCTGCTCGGCGGGGTCGAGAAACACGTCCCGCAGGCGGTTGCCCCCCGCCACGAGTCGCGGCGACAGAGCGGTCGCCAGCGCGTTGGCGGCGAGGACGTCGAAGTAGCGGCCTTCCACGTACGCGGGGAGCGGAAGCGTGACGACGAGCTTGGCGACGCCTGGAGGGACGGTCTCCTTCCGGGGACGCCGCCGTCGCCGCCGGGGTTTTCCCGCCCCGAGGCGTAGCAGGTAGGCCGTTGCGTCGTCGTCGAGCTGCAGCACGCGGGCGAGGGACTCGAGGACCTGCGCGGAGGGGTTGCGGTCGCGGCCCTGCTCCAGGCGCAGGTAGTAGTCGGCGCTGATGCCGGCGAGCATCGCGACCTCCTCCCGGCGCAGGCCCGGCACGCGCCGTACGCCCACGGAGGGGATGCCAGCCTGTTCAGGAGTGACGAGCTCCCGGCGGGCGCGTACGTAATCGCCCAGAAGGTTGGCTTCGTCGCTCATGTCCCCACTGTAATTCGGGCACCTTCGTGCGTGCCTGGTCCTGTCACCCCCAGGAGCGCGGGGGCTCTGGCTCCGTCAGCGGGTGAGCGGAAACCTCACTCCCGGGACGAAACACCGGCGATATCGGCCGGTGGTCCCTCCGCGAGCAAGGAGCTACACCATGTCAACATATTTGCTGGTACACGGGGCCTGGCACAGCGGGCAATGCTGGGAGCGGGTGGTCCCGTTGCTGGCATCGGCCGGGCATCGGGTGGTCGCGCCGTCGCTGACCGGCTTCGGCGACAAGGCGCATCTGATCGGCCCCGAGGTAGGGCTGGACACGCACGTCGACGACATCGTCAGGCTGATCACCGAGGAGGATTTCACCGACGTGATCCTGGTGGGCCACAGCTACGCCGGGCTGGTCATCTCGTCCGCCGCCAACCGAATCCCGGATCGGATCGCCCATCTGGTCTATCTCGACGCGATGGTCCCGGAGGAGGGCGAGAGCGCTGTCGATGTGCATCCCGTGACCCAGGCCCTCATCGACCGCGCCGCGGAGTCCGAGCTCGGCTGGCGGATCCCGCCGATGCGCGAGTTGCCGCCGCCCCTGGGCCTTTTCGGGGTCACCGACCCGGCGGACGTGGCGTGGCTGCGGGCGATGTTGTCGGATCAGCCGGTGCTCTGCTTCCGGCAACCGGTCCGGCTGGACAACCCGGTCGTGCGCACGATTCCGCGGACGCACATTCACTGCGTCGCCGGCGTACCGGAGGGCATCAAGCGGCGGCCCGTCCCAGCGATACAGCCCAACGGCAGCCCGGCACAGGTGTGGGAACTGGAGACGGGCCACGACTGCATGATCACCATGCCGGCCGAGCTCACCGAACTGCTGCTCAAGCTCGGCTGACCGCCCACCCGAGCGCGCGGGGCTGGGTGGCACCCCTTGAGCCTGCCGCGTGAGCGGGCGATCGCCATGCCCTCGCGGGTGCGCGTCTTCAGTAGGTCGGCTTCGAACTCGGCGAACACCGCCAGCCTGTTGAAGTACATCTTCGACATCGGGTCGGCGGGGTCGTAGATGCTGCCGCCGAGCGACAGGCGGATTCCGCGGGCGACAGGTGTCGCCGATGTCGCGGGCGTCGGGAACCGAGCGGGCGAGGCGGTCGAGTTCGGGGACGACCAAAGTGTCGCCGGCGCGTACGGCCGCGAGAGCCTGATCGAGGCCGGGTGTCGGTTTCGAAGTCGAGTAGACGAATGTCCGAAGTGGTCTGCACGCCCCCGTGCCGCGCGCAGACCCTTCGGTGGTGCTGTTGCGGCTCAGCGGTGGGTGATCCACCAAAACAGCAGGCCGACGAGGCCGGTACCAGCGGCCTGAGCGGCGCCTCGGGCAAGGCGATACCGATGGTGCGGCGAAGGCGGCGTATGCCGGGAGAGCGGCGTCGCGGCGAGGAGAAGGCCTTGTGGGGCGCCGGGGTGTCGGTGTTGGTCATGCCCCGCATCACATCCAGCGCGCCGACGGGGTTGAAGGTATGCCGGATGGGTCCGGATCTGTGAGGCTACGCTCCCGGTGAGCGGGGATCCGGGCCGGTTCATTTCGGATCCGGGTGGACGGTCCTCGGCGGGTGAGGGGGCGGGTGCGGCGTGGCGGTGTTCCGGCCGGAGGAGGTCATCTCCCAGGTCCTGGCGGAGCTGGCGCGGCTGTGGGGACCAGGCCCGCGTACACAGCCGGAGCCGGGTGACGCAGAAGGAGCTCGCGAAGGTCGCGGGTGTGCCGTATACAACGGTGAACGGCTGGGCGACGGGCGCCGCCCAGCCCCGTGATCTGGATCAGCTGGTCAAGGTCGGCGAGACCTTGGCCAAATGGGCGAACGAGCCTGCTCCGTCGGCGCGTGAATGGGATCGGCTGACGGCCGTCGATTCCGACGTAGTCGGGCGGTTGTGCGGGCGGGATCTTCGCAGGGCTGGGTGGCGTGTCCGCAATGTGGCACGACATGGGTGGCGGGCACTGAGCATGCTGCAGCATGTGGTGCAGCACGCCGCGCGGTGGGGAGTCGACCCGGCGCGCACCGCCGTCTTCGGTGAGAGCACCGGCTCGATGGTCGCCGCCCTGGCCGCGATCCGGGCCAGGGAGTCCGGCCCGCTCCTGCGGGCGCAGGTGCTGGTCAACCCCGCCGTCGACCTGACGCCGGCGGGGTTCGAGTACGCCTCGATGCGCCGGCACGCCAACAGCCCGACCCTCACCATGCCGCAGATGCGGCTGTTCCAGCGGCTCGCCGTCCCGGCGGGAACGGATCCTCGTGCGGTGTCGCCCCTTCATGCCGACGACCTGAGCGGGCGGGCCCCGGCGCTCGTGGTGGTGCCGACCGTCGACCCGGTGGCCGATCACGGACGCACCTACGCCGAACGACTGCGCGCGGCGGGGACGCCCGCGCGGCTCACCGAGTACCCAGGAGCGACGCACGCGTTCCTCAGCATGCCGGGCGTGGTGCCGCAGGCGAAGCCCGCGCGGGCGGAGATCGTCGAGTTCCTCCAAGGGGCCCTGGCCAGAGGTGCCCACGCGTAGGCGGGAACCGGCGTCCGTGTGCGGCCCGGCCTCGCCGCCTCCCTCGGTCGCGCTTGGGGAAGCGGCGACAAGCTGTCGAGGAGGCTGAGCGTGAGATGCGGCGTCCAGCGCTCAGCAGGCCACCGCATCGGGAGCGCCGGCCGGGATCTTCGGCATGGTGTCGACGATCCTGGTGTCCAGTACCGCGCTGGCATAGCCCTGCACCCCACCGCCGGGCGGCTCGGACAGATGTCGCCAGCCGAGAAAGCGGTAGGTACCGGGCTCGAAGATCAATTCGGCGCGCTCCCATCCGTCTGGTCCCTGATATCTGATCGAGGCGCCGATGCCCTGTCGCCCGGCCAGGTCGGTGAGGTCGGTGCGCATGGTGGCGGTGGGCATCGTGGACAGCGCGTCGAGCACCGCCGCACGCAGGCCGGGGCCGGGGAAGGGGTTCTGGGCCAGGGTGACGAGACGGCTTGTCACCGTGCGCTCGATGAGCCGCTCGATCTGGGCCTGGCTGGGTGGCGCCGTGCCGGGCTCGGGTTGATCGTTCCTGACCGAGGCCTCGGCGTCCGCGCGAATCCGGGCGAGCAACTGGTCCGGGTCGGCGGGCAGGTTGCCGCCACCGGTCGGCGAGAGCACGTGCACGGTGCACGGCCCGGCGCGCTGGAACTCGACTGTGCCCGGGGTCTCCATACTGGTCGGGACCTGGCCGGTATGGGTGCGCAGCTTGCCGTAGGTGAGGCGGGTCAGGGCGCCGCCGGGGTCGGCGGCGGGAATCCAGTACTCGCGGTGGATTTCCTGAGTGACCTCCGAACGGCCGCGCTCGCGACCCCATACGGTCATCCTGATCTGGTCCGTGCGGTTGACGTAGAGGATCTGGCCCGGCTGTGGCGCCTGTTGCCGGGCGGCGGCCGTGGCCGCTTCCTGGAGCAGTTCCGCCGCGTTGGCCGGGGTCGCACCACCGTCGGCACCGGTCAGGAAGGCGACTGCGGCGACGGCTGCCGCCAGGCCGACCGCTGCCGTCCTGAGCAGGAGGCGGTGCTTGCCGGAGCCGGTTTGAGGCGTTCGTTCCGCCACCGCCTCAGCTGCGAGCAAGTCCTTCGCCTTGACGATGGCCGTGGCGGAGGGGCCGGGCAGCGCGTCGTGGGACGCGTTGATCTCCTGCAGGTCATCGGTCATGACGACTCCTCGATGGTGACGAACGGGCGGAGTGTCCTGCGGGCCCGGTTGAGCCGCGAGCCGACCGTGCCGCGCGGGACGCCGAGCGCCTCGGCGATCTCCTCGTAGGTGAGCTGGGCGCAGGCCACCAGCAGCAGCACGGTCCGGTCTCCGGGCGAGAGCGCGGCCAGACCGGCGGCCAGGCGCGGCTGCATGACGGCGGCGGACACCCGCTGGACCACACGCTCGTCGTGGCTCACGACGTCGGTGACCTCGGCGCTCCTGGCCAGTGCGCGGTACCTGCGGGCCTCGGCGCGCCGGTGGCCGTCGACCAGATTGGAGGCGATGCCGTACAGCCAGGCGCGGGCATCCGGGCGGGACAGGTCGTAGCGCGTGCGGCCGCGAAAGGCCCGCAGGAACGTCTCCGCTGCGATGTCGTCCGCCGCCGATTCTCCGAGACGGAGGTGCACGTAGCGGTGGATGGCCTCGTGATGCCGGTCGAACAGCGCGCCGAACCGCTCGGGGCGGCGCAGTGACACCTCGATGAGCTGTGCGTCGGTCTCAGCGGTTGGCGGAGCCGACTGCGGAGGGGGAGCTGGCATGCCTGCCCTTCAGAGAAGAACCATGGACACGCCTACTTCGCCGTTCCCTTGATTCGTGTTCACGCCCAGGAGATCATCCCTCCACCTGCCTTTCCGCACTCGGCTTCCTCCAGCCGAGCGCGGACGCGACGGCCAGCGGCAGTGGTGGGTGTCAGTGACGTTTAGCGGACCTGCCCGCCGAGCCAGTCCTGGAAGGTGAGCAAGCCGGGGAAGTGGTCGCGCAGTTCGGCGAGGTCAGCCTGGTAGCCGCTCTCGGCGAACCACTCGAACAGCCTTTCCTCGATCGGCAGGGGGAGGAGGCGCGTCGGCACTCCGGTGACCTTCTCGTAGATCTGGGCCACCTCGGCGAAGGTCAGCTCGTCGCCGGCGATCTCGAGTTCCACGCCCAGGTAGTGGTCCCGGTGGTCGATGACGTGTGCGGCGATGCGGCCGATGTCATCGGTGGCGATCAGCTGCATCGGCCGGTCGGGGAGCACCGGGAGCTCCATCACCCTTTCGCCTGCGGCGTCGGCGTAGTGCAGCAGGTTGTCCATGAAGAACACCGGCCGCAGGATGGTCGCGGGCAACCCCAGGGCGCGGATGTAGGACTCGATCGCCGCCTTGCTCTCGAAGTGCTCGATCCCGGTGCGCCGCTCGGCTCCGCCGACCGAGCTGTAGACCAGGTGCCCGACTCCGGTATCCAGGGCGACATCGGCGACGAGCATGCCCTGCCGTACCTCGGCCTTGAGGGTCTCCGGCTCATAGGCCAGGGCCTGCATGCTGAACACGGCGTCGACGCCACGCATGGCCCGCTTCAGGGAGGCGGGGTCTCCGAGGTCGCCGACCGCGAGCTCGGCACCGGCCAGGCGGCGCGCGGCGGGGCTTTCCGGGTCGCGGACCAGGGCGCGGACCTGCCAGTCGCGGCTCAGCAGGTGACGTGCGGTGGCGCCGCCCTGCTGGCCGGTGGCGCCGATGACCAGAGCCACACTCATGACGTCACCACCGGGGTGGTCTGGGCGAGCGCGATCCGCCAGGTGCCGTCGTCTTTGACCAGCACGAACGTCAGCGCTCCGGTGCGGCCGTCGTTGACGTGCTTGATCAGGTGGGCCAGCGCCACGTCCGGTCGCAGGAACGTGACGTCGAGCAGTTCGTTCTTGGTCAGCACGTCCTTCAACGGGGTGCGCAGCGCCTTGGCCATGACCTCCTTGACCTGGTCGCGGCCACGCAGCCGGATCCCGGTGAAGTTGACCAGGGCCACCTCCTCGGTCAGCAGTCCGGTGAAACCGGCGACCTCGTTCTGCAGCTCTTCGGCGTCGCGGACGACCTGCTCGATCGCCTCGATGTCGGGGTTCATGTCGCGTCTCCTCAACTCGCGGAGCGATTCGCTCCGCCTTGAGGTTATGGCGGAGCGATTCACTCCGCAACTGGTGGAGTCTGTGACGACGATCACGAAGGAGGAGCGGTTCCAGCGGCTCCTCCGAGACCAGGAAGCTGGAATGGGGTGCGCCGCGGAACCATGAGCAGGTCCGGGTGATCAAGTGGACGCGCGACTGCCTCGAACCGTCGCAGGGAGTGCGGAACTCCGGGTGTCGCTCCTTGCGGGGTCGACGTGCTCAAGCGATGCAGTGTCTCCTGAAGTCATTCCGGGATATGGGCCTTGTCGAAGGGCGAGGTGGTCCCGGTGTAGGCCAGATGCATTCGCCCGCCTCAAGCAGCCGGTTCCCGGCCTGCCCCGCATTCGGGGCAGTCGCCGTCAGGTCTGTGCCGGGACGAACGCTGCCGCGTGGTGAGCGACCCATTGCGCGTAGGTGAAAGACGGCCGCCCGGTGACCTCCTCGACCGCGGGCGAAATCTCAGCGGTCTTGCCGTCTCTCGCGGCGAGCCCGTCGAGGAGCTCGTCGATCACCGGCGCGGGCATGCCGTGGCGCAGCATCTGCTCCCTGAACTGTTCCCTGGGCACCTCCTCGAACCGCAACGGCCGCCCGATCGTCTCCGCGATGATCCGTACACGTTCGATCTGGGTCAGCGACTGCGGCCCGGTGAGCACATAGGCCTCACCGGCGCGCTGATCGAGCAGGGCGCGGACGGCGACCGCGGCGATGTCGCGCGGGTCGACCGGGGCCAGCGCGGCGTTGCCGTACACCCCGCGGACCACCTCGCCGCCCGCGATCTGCGGCGCCCAGACCAGGTCGTTGGACATGAACGCGTCGGGACGCACGAAGGTCCACGGCAACCCGGACGCGGCGACCGCCCGCTCGACCTGCAGGTGCTGTTCGCCGATCAACCCAGGTGTGGAGAAGGTGACGGTCGACGACGACAGCAGCACGACGTGCCGCAGACCGGTCTGCCGCGCCGCGTCGAGGAATCCGCCGACCCCGGTGAAGACGGGGAACAGGAATGCCCGCTCGATGCCGGACAGCGCCCCCGGCAGGGTCTCCGGCTGGGTCAGATCGCCGGCCACGACCTCGACGCCGTCCGGGAAGGAACGGTCGCCGGGGTTACGGGTCATGACGCGTACTTTCTCGCCCGCGTCGAGCAGTTGACGGACGACGTTGGCGCCGACATTTCCAGCGGCACCGGTGACCAGAATCACGGTAGAGGCTTCCTTCTCTTCGTTCTCTCTCCGCCGGCGAACGGGGCGGAGGCTTCGGGTGAGGTCCGCGACGAGGAACCCGGCCGCAGCCGGGCGGGCGGTTCCCGTCGCATGGGGCAGGCCGAGCGCCGAGTCACGCCTGAGCTTCGGGCGCTGCGGGGAGCGGCGAGCCGGCAAGCGGGGTGGGGTCGAGGTATCTGACCTCATAGACGCGTTCGCTGAACTTCCAGCCGTCGGGAGTGCGCTGGTAGCGGTCGTGGTACAGGGCGTAGTTCAGGTGCGAGCTGCCTTCACGCATCCGCCCGAACTCCTGGATGTACGCACGGCCGCTCGCGGTGTCGCCCTCCAGCCGGATGACGCCCGGGTGGACGTTCTGTACGAAGAACTCCCACAGCCCTTGCCCCCACTCGACCCCCGCGCGGATCGCCTCCCTGCCGACGAACTCCTTGTCGATGTGCGGCCACCGCATCGCGCCCTCGGGCGTGAACAGCGACGCGACCCGGTCATAGTCACGCATCATCACCGCGTCGGTGACCTCGGCGCGCAGCGCCTCGATCTCGACGCGATCGGCGATGGCCCGTATGTCGCTCATTGGTCTTCCTGCCTTTGTCGATGCGCCGATCAGGCGTGTGCCCCTGTCCGGGGTGGTGTGTCCAGCATCGAGGCAGGTCAGCGGGGGAACAATGTAAGCTTCGTGCGGGGATCGTTAACTCTGGGGTTATTGGTGGAGCTGCGCGACATCGAGATCTTTCTGACGTTGGCCGAGGAACTGCACTTCGGCCGCACCGCCGAACGGCTTCGCGTGTCTCCGGCCCGCGTCAGCCAGGCCGTCAGCAAACAGGAACGGCGCCTCGGTGTGGCCCTGTTCGATCGCACCAGCCGCCGCGTGACCCTGACTCCTGTCGGCCGGCGCCTCCGCGAAGACCTCCAGCAGGCCCTCGACCTCCTCCAGGCGGGACTCGCCCGCGCAGAAGCAGCCGGCCTCGGCGCGGGCCAGCGCCTGCGGCTGGGCGTCTTCGGCCATGCCGGGCACGCACTACGCCCCCTCGTCGACGCGTTTCGCGCCCGCTACCCCGGCAGCGACGTCCAGTTCGGCGAGGTCTACGGCAGCGATCCGTTCACCGCCCTGCGCACCGGAGACAACGACGTGCACGTGCTGTGGCTGCCCGTTGCCGAACCGGACCTCACGGTCGGCCCCACCGTGCTGACCGGAGGCCGCGTGCTGGCCGTGTCGGCAGACCACCCGCTGACCGATCGCGGCACCGCGTCCCTGGAGGACCTCGCCGACAACCACGTGGTCGACCTCGGCCCCCACGCGCCCGAGTACTGGGTCGCCTCCATGGTCCCGACACGGACACCGCGCGGCCGCCGGATCCCACGTGGGCCCTCCGCGCGGACCTTCCACGAGATCCTTTCCCTGGTCGCCGCCGGACATTGCGTCCACCCGCTGGGCGAGGTCGCCGCCCGCTACAACAGGCCCCCCGGCATCGTCTTCTTGCCCATGCCCGACGCCCCCGCCCTCCAATGGGCTCTGACGTGGCGCTCCACCGCCGACGGCCCCGCTGTCCGCGCCCTGGCCCAGACAGCCGCCGACCTCGGCCCCCTCGCGATGTGATTGACCCCCCAGGGCATTTCGTCACGGTCAGCGTGTCAGGAAGGCACGTAATGCGCTGATCAGCGCGGCCGGGTTGTCCTCCTGGACGTTGTGCCCCGCGTCCGGAACGACCACGAGCTGCCCGTCCGGAAGGTGCCCGACAAGGCGTTCGGCGGTGGCCTGGGGGAGCACCCTGCTGCGGCCGCCGCGCACCAGCAGCACCGGCGTCCCGGTCAGCTGGGCGGCCAGCCGATCGATGGCCGCGAGAATGGCGGGGAAGTCGGGTGGAAGCTGATCGCCCTTCGGCACCCAATCGCCGTCGGGTGCACGGCGAAACAGTGTGCTCATGCGGTAGGCGACGCTCGCGCGGTTGGCGTGCGGGTTGACCCGCATCGCGGCCTCGACCACCGTCTCGAGTTCTCGCACCGGACCGAGGCCGGCCATGAATGCCCGTACTCGCCGGGTGCTGTCGAAGTCCACACCGGGTGCGACATCGATGAGCGCCAGCCGCTCCACCCGGTCGGGCCGCGAATCGGCGACGTGGGCCGCGATCACGCCGCCGAGCGACATGCCGACCAGCCGGACCCGATCGAAGCCGAGGTGGTCGGCCGCGGCTATGACGTCGGCCGCCATGGTGTCGATACGGTAGTCGTCGGACCAGTCGCTGTCGCCGTGACCACGCAGGTCCAGCGCCACCAGCCGGGCGGCGCCGCGCAGGCCGAGACAGACGAAATCCCACGTGTGCGCGGTCAGTCCGCCGCCGTGCAGCAGGATTACCGGGGCACCGGTTCCGCCCCAGTCGAAACCGTGCAACCGGCAGCCCGAGCGGGAGAAGCGGATCTCGCGGGGCGGCGCCGGATCGTGGATCGTGACGCCCAGGGCCGCCGCCAGGTCGGTCATCGCCGCAGTCATGGATTGTCCGGGCATGGAACCACCTCCCTTACCTTGAGCCATCAAGGTAAGCGCAGTACCTTGGCTCGTCAAGGTAAGATGGGCGCGTGGTCACCCGAGTGCGACGCAAACCCGATGACGCCAGGCGGATGATCCTCGAGGCGGCGAGCAAGCTGCTCGCCGCCGGGGGCCCGGCCGCCGTGCAGGTGCGCGCCGTCGCCGCCGAGATCGGGGTGTCCGACGCCGCGGTCAACCACCACTTCGGCACGCGCGAACAGCTCCTGGAGTCGCTGCTGCGATTCGGAGGGGCCAAACTGAAGGCGGAACTGCACACCGTGCTGGAGGCGTGGACCGACGGCCCGATCGACCCCGCCGAATTGGTGCGCGCGCTGTACGCGCTGTACGCCGAGGGTTACGCCGAACTCGCGCTCGCGCTGCACCGGTCCGGCTGGCGGGATACCGGCAGCGGACTGCTCGACGAGGTGGTGGACCGGCTGCACGCCCAGGCGCGGCAGCACTGTGCGGCCATCGGACGGACGCCGCCGCCACGCGAGGCGATCCAGCTGACGGTGGCCGGATTGCACCAGGCTGTCGCGACGGAGCCGTTGTTCGGCGACGAATTTCGCAGGAGCGTCGGACTGGACGCGACCGCGCGGGATCGCATGCTCGAGTGGTGGATCGAGATCCTGCGCACGACCATCGCCGGACAGGGTTCGACGGGGGCGCCTTCGACGTTCTGATGGACGTGGACGACCTGTCCGGCTCGGTGTGCGAGGGCGGCCCGGATCTCGCCTCCGGTGGCTGGTTCTGGATCCGGTATCCCCCCGGCGGAACCGCCAAGCTCCGGGCTCCGGTGGCGGGCAGGGGCTGGTCAGCCGGTTCCTCAGGAGGTTCGGCTGAGACCCGTCACGTCAAGAGTGAGCGCCAGCGGTCGGCCGACTCCATCATGTCCAGGCTGATCCGCTCCAGGAACGCCCCTGCTTTGGCCAGCCGTTGCCCCACGGGGCTGTCGAGCCCGAACGTCTCGGCCGCCGCCATCGCGGCCTGCACCGTCTCGAGCGTCTGCCGCCTGCTGGTCATGATCGAGTTGTACCAGGCGTCGTCGTCGACCACGTAGATGTCGCGGCGCCGCTGCGGATCGCGTTCGCGCCGGATGTACCCCTGTTCGACCAGGAAGTTCACGGCGATGGAGACGGTGGCCGGGCTGATGTTCAGTCTGTGGGTCAGTTCGGCCGCGGTGCGCCTGCCGTCCTCGGACAGCAGCAGGTCGAGGTGCACGCGCGCGGTCATCCTCGGCAGCCCCGTCCTGACCGCTACCTCGATGAGTTCCTCTTCCATCGTGCCGCCCGGCGATCCGGCCGCGCGCGGAGGTGCCGGTGTGCCGCGTCGGGCTCGCTGGGCTGTCGCTTGGTGTGCCTGCTGGGGCCGGTAGCCGGTGGGGCCGCCGTTGCGTCCGATCTCCCGGGTGATCGTCGAGGTCGGCCGGTCGAGCCGCCTGGCGATCTCGGCGTAGGAGAGCCCGTCGGCGAGTCCGGCCGCGATGCGCTCGCGGTCCTGCTGGGTCAATCGTCCTCCTGGCATGCCGTCAGTATTGCCTTCGCCGTCATTCATTGCAACTTTGCATTGCGTTCGACGGCAGCGTCATTGCATCAGTTTATAGGGCTTGAGCTGGCAGAAGCCATTTCGATCGATTGACTGAATTTCGAATGCAACGTAGCTTTCGACTCGTCTCAAACACGTACTGTCGCGAAACGAGGAGCGACCATGAGTGAATCCCTCCCCACCGTCAAGAACTCCACGGCCCGGACGCGGCGGGTCTCCCAGCGCGTGGTGCTCACGGCGCTGGCGGCCGCGCTACTGGCCGGGGCAGCCACGCCCGCTGTGGCCGCCCCGTCCGGCACCGCGGACAGCAGCGCCGTGCCGAAGGCCGCTGCCGGGCAGGACCGCCCCGAGCTGCAGAAGGCCATCCAGGACTTCGTCGATGCCGGTTTCGCCGGGATGCAGATGCGCGTGAACGATGAGCGGGGCGAGTGGGTCGGCAGCGCCGGGGTGCGCAAGCTGGGCGCGAGTGCGAAGCCGCCGACGAACGGGCGGTTCTGGAGCGGCAGCACCACCAAGGCCTTCGTCGCGACTGTGGTACTGCAACTGGTGGCCGAAGGCGAGATCGGGCTGGACGCCCCGGTGGCCGGCTACCTGCCCAAGCTCGGACTGGACCGGCGGATCACCGTGCGGATGCTGCTGCAGCACACCAGCGGGGTGTTCAACTACTCCGGCGAGTTCTACCTCGACGGGACGTTCGTGCCGGGGATCCCCTCGGTGGGCAAGGAGTGGGTGGACAACCGGTTCCATGCCTACCGGCCGCAGGAGCTGGTACGGCTGGCGTTGTCCAAGCCGGCGAAGTTCGAGCCGGGGACGAACTGGAGCTACGCCAACACCAACTACACGCTGGCCCAGCTGCTGATCGAGAAGGTCACCGGCCGCTCGCTCGCCGAGGAGATGAAGCGGCGGATCCTGCGGCCGCTCAAGCTGAGAGACACCGAGCTGCCGGGCAACCGGACGAACATCCGCGGGCCGCACGCCCACGGCTACTACCGGTATGAGGACGCCGGCCAGTGGAAGGTGGTCGACGTCACCCGCCAGAACACCTCCCTGCTGCCCGCCGCCGGTGACATGATCTCGACCACCCAGGATCTTCACACGTTCTTCTCGGCGCTGAACGGCGGCAGGCTCATCCCGGCCAGGCTGCTGGCCGAGATGCGCAAGCCGCACCCTAAGAGCGGCGGCCTCTTCGGCCGCTACGGCCTCGGGGTGTACGTGCAGGACACCGGCCCGGACTGCGTCGGCACCCTCCTCAACCACAACGGCAGCGTGGGAGGCTACGGGTCGCTGATGTACAGCACGCCCGACGGCAAGAAGACCCTGACCGCCTCGATCACCAGCGGGGACGCCGCGATCGACCCGGCGCAGGCGTTCCCGAAGGCGCTGAACAAGCTCGTCAAGGACGTTTTCTGCGGCGGAAAGGCCGCGAGCTGACACGGTTGTGGTCTCGGCTTGTACCTCAGCTATTCATTGTTGCTAAGTACCAGTAGTCAGTGTTACTTTGTACCGGTAGTAAGCAACACTGAGTAGCTGAGGGGGTGTTCCATGGGCAAGCAGGCGACGGAGATGCTCAAGGGAACGCTGGAGGGCATCGTCCTCGCGATCCTGTCCGGCCGGCCCGCGTACGGCTACGAGATCACGGCGTGGCTGCGGGATCAGGGCTTCTCCGACATCGCCGAGGGCACCATCTACGCGCTGCTCGTCAGGATCGAGCAGCGCGGCCTCGTCGACGTGGAGAAGGTCCCGTCCGAGAAGGGGCCGCCGCGCAAGGTGTATTCCCTGAACGCTCAGGGACGCGAGCATCTCGAAGAGTTCTGGAGGACCTGGAGCTTCCTCTCCGAACGGCTCGAAAAGCTCCGCGAAGGAGGTAAGTAGCCATGAACACAGAATCGAACGAGCCGAAGAGGCGCTACCGGCAGTACCTGGAGGTGGTCACCGGGCCGCTCGAGGACAAGAAGCGCTGGCGGCAGTACAAGGCGCGCGTCAAACAGCTTCCCGAGAACTATCGGACGGCGGTCGAAGCGCTGGAGCGGTACCTGATGCACTTCGGGCCGGGGGACGGCGCCGACGCGGCTTCGATGTTCGAGGACCTGGCCGATCTGTTCGAGCAGAGCGCGGCGGACGGAACCCCGATCCGCGCGATCTTCGGGGAGGACCCCGTGGAGTTCGTCGAGGCGTTCGTGCAGAACTACTCGGTGGGACGGTACATCAGCCGGGAGCGAGAACGCTTCACCAGCGCCATCGACCGAGCCGCCGGCGAAGACACCAGGAAAGAAGACAGGAGCGTCTGATGGCGACACGGAAAGCCCCGGCGATCCAGGTGCAGGGCCTGGAGAAGTCGTACAAGACGCTGCAGGTGCTGCGTGGCGTGGACTTCGACGTGGCGCGGGGCAGCATCTTCGCCCTGCTCGGCTCGAACGGGGCCGGCAAGACCACGGTGGTGAAGATCCTGTCCACGCTGCTCAAGGCCGACGCGGGCACGGCCCGCGTCCACGGCTTCGACGTCGCCACGCAGGCCGCGGACGTGCGGGAGTCCATCAGCCTCACCGGGCAGTTCGCCGCCGTCGACGAGATCCTCAGCGGGCGGGAGAACCTCGTGCTGGTCGCCCGGCTGCGACACCTCAAGGATCCGGGCAAGATCGCCGATGACCTGCTCGCCCGTTTCTCGCTGACCGACGCGGGCGCGCGGAAGGCGTCGACGTATTCGGGTGGCATGCGCCGCCGCCTCGACATCGCGATGAGCCTCATCGGCGACCCGCCGGTCATCTTCCTCGACGAGCCGACCACCGGGCTCGACCCCCAGGCGCGCATCGAGGTGTGGCAGACCGTCAAGGAACTCGCCGACCGGGGTACGACGGTGCTGCTCACCACGCAGTATCTGGACGAGGCCGAACAGCTCGCCGACCGGATCGCGATCCTGCACGAGGGCCGGATCCTCGTCAACGGCACCCTGGCCGAGCTCAAGCAGCTGCTCCCGCCCGCCAGGGTCGAATACGTCGAGAAGCAGCCGACCCTCGAGGACGTCTTCCTCACCCTCGTCGGCGCCGACGGCAAGAGCGGCGACGTCCGGCGGATATCGCATGCCAGTACGGACAAGTAAGGAACACCGATGAGCAAGCATTTCTTCGGCGACACCACCGTCCTGCTGGGACGGTCGCTGCGCCACATCGCGCGCAGCCCGGACACCATCATCACGACCGCGATCATGCCGATCGCCATGATGCTGATGTTCGTCTACGTGTTCGGCGGTGCGATCAGAACAGGGTCGGATTCGTATGTGAACTACATGCTGCCCGGCATCCTGCTCATCACGGTCGCCTCGGGCATCGCCTACACCGCGTTCCGGCTGTTCATGGATATGAAGGGCGGCATCTTCGAGCGATTCCAGTCCATGCCGACCGCGCGCTCGTCCGTGCTGTGGGCGCACGTGCTGACCTCGCTGGTCGCCAACTCGATCTCACTCGTGGTCGTCGTGCTCGTCGCCCTGCTCATGGGCTTCCGCTCGGGGGCGGGCGTGACGGCGTGGCTCGCGGTCGCCGGCATCCTGATCCTGTTCACCCTGGCGCTGACGTGGATCGCCGTCATCCCCGGCCTGTCCGCCAAGACTATGGAGGGTGCGAGCGCGTTCTCCTACCCGCTCATCTTCCTGCCCTTCCTCAGCTCGGCCTTCGTGCCCACTGACACCATGCCCGGCCCGGTGCGCTTCTTCGCCGAGCACCAGCCGGTGACCTCCATCGTCAACGCCATCCGCGACCTGTTCACCCAGCAGGCGGTCGGCACCGACATCTGGATCGCCCTCGGCTGGTGCGGCGGCATCCTCATCGTCGCCTACGCCTTCGCCATGAACACCTACCGCCGCAAGATCTCCTAGCGGCCTGCGCAAGGCCAGGACAAGATCGTGCTCGACGCCCGTCCCCGGGGGTACCCCCGACGTCGAAGACGGCTTTGAGCAGCAAGCGTAGAAACGGTCGTAACACCGCCGGCTCTTGCCGTAGCCGCTCGCACGCCCGCAACCGGTCCCACTTCGGTACGGCGCGGCCCGCACAGCCCCCACACCGCAGCCCGACTCCCGAACCCGTCATCCAGCAGCCCGGCCGGGCAGCAACAGGGCCAAGCCGGCTCAGTCGACGGGAACAAACGATCGTCTGCGAGGTCGGCCACACCCCGCTCTGCTTCGAGCGCCTGCTTCCAAGCTCTGCCACACGTACTACCGCGAGACTCATCGCGAGACGAGGAAGAGTCATGAGTGAATCCCTCCACACCATCGAGACGATGCCGGCGGCGCGTCAGCCGGGCTGCCCCTTCGACCCGCCCAAGGAGCTGGTCGAGGCCCGCGAGCACGGTCCGATCAGCCGTTTCCCCTTCCCCGACGGACACCAGGGCTGGCTGATCACCGGCTACGACCTGGTCCGGTCGGTCCTGGCCGACGCGCGGTTCAGCTCCCGCAGGGAGCTCATGCGCCACCACCCGCTGGTCGACTACGGTGACATCGAGGTCCCTCCTGCGCCGCCCGGGGAATTCCTCCTCATGGACGAGCCGCAGCACAGCCGCTACCGCAAACCGCTGGTGGGCAAGTTCACCGTCCGGCGGATGCGGCAGCTCACCGAGCGCGTCGAGCAGATCACCGCCGAACACCTGGACGCCATGGAGAAGGCAGGGCCGTCGGCGGACCTGGTGACCGCGTTCGCCAAGCCCATCCCCTCCATCGTGATCTGTGAGCTGCTGGGCGTGCCCTACGAGGATCGGGGCTCCTTCCAGGAGCACATCGACAAGTTCCTCGGCGGGGAGGTCGGCGACGAGGAACTGATCGCGGCCTACACCGCGACCCAGCAGTACCTCGCGGAGCTGGTGGTCGCCAAGCGCGCCAACCCCACCGACGACGTGCTCAGCGACCTGCTCGACAGCGATCTGACCGACGAGGAGCTGAAGGGGATCGCCCTGATCCTGCTGTCGGCCGGGTTCGACACCACCGCGAACATGCTGGCGCTGGGCACCTTCGCCCTGCTGCAGAACCCGGCACAGCTGGCCGCGCTGCGCGCCGATCCCGCGCTCACCGACAAGGCCGTGGAGGAACTGCTGCGATATCTGACCGTCGCCAAGACGTCCATGAGGACGGCGCTGGAGGACATCGAGCTGGGCGGCCAGACCATCAAGGCCGGTACGACGGTCATCCTGTCCTACGCCACCGCCAACCGCGACCCCGAGCGCTTCACCGACCCCCACGTGCTCGACCTGCACAGGCAGGACGGCGGGCACCTGGCCTTCGGCCACGGCATCCACCAGTGCCTGGGCCAGCAGCTGGCCCGCGTCGAGATGCGCGTCGCCTTCCCCGCGCTGCTCAACCGCTTCCCCACGCTGCGCCTGGCCGTACCCGCCGAAGAGGTCGCCCTGCGGCCGGAGACCGCCGACATCTACGGGATCAAGAGCCTCCCGGTCACCTGGGACGCCTGACCGCGAGCCAGTGACGGGGGCGCGCACGGCCGCCCGCCCCCGTTGTGGTCGCTCGCCCGCGCGGCGATCGCGTTGGCAGCCCGTTTCCGCCCGTATTCCGGTGGCACCCGCGTCTCGGTCACTGAAGCCGCCATCCGGCCGTTCGCCGACCTCCGTGCTGCCGGCCCTGACTGCGGCCATGAGCCTGGTCAAGCAGCAGGCTTCCGCAAGACCGTCCTCGTCGCCGTCGAAGCAGCCGCCCGCACCCACCGCGGCGCGCCCATCCCCACCCTGGCGGACATGATCCGCAAGGTCACCGCGGCCCTCGACGCCGCCTGACGGCAAGCCGACCCGCGCAGCTACCGCTTGTCAGGCAGAGCGCGGGCCAGTCCGCCCCGAGCAAGAGCAGGGGAGCCGGCCAGAGCCTGCCGTGCTCAACCTCGACCCCCGTGCGTCGCTATCGAAGCCATCAGCGCCACGTCCGGGGCGGGCTCACCAGATCGAACACCTACGCAAGGGGATTCATGATGGAAAACAGCAGCGGCGGCTCCATGAACTCGCCGCATCCCTCGCCTGACCACGCTGACCATGGCCCTTCCCGCCGTTCGATCCTCGGAGCGCTGGGCGCCGTTCCGCTGGCGGTCGGCGGTCTGGTGGCTGCGTCGGGAAGCGCCGAGGCGAGCGCCGCTGTCTCGGCCACCGCTGTCTCGACAGGCACCGGCCCGATCCCCAAGAACCTGAGCTCTGGAGGGGCCTCCTTGTCCAAAGCCGGGCTGCGCAGGGTGCGCGAGGTGCTGGCCCGGCATGTCGAGTCCGGGAAGATTCCCGGACTGGTGGCCCTGGTCAGCCGTGACGGGCAGACGCACGTCGAAGCGATGGGGACGATGCGCGCTGAAGGTGGCGCGCCGATGCGCCGGGACACGATCTTCCGGATGGCCTCCACGACCAAGCCGGTCGCGATGGCTGCGGCGACGGTCCTGATCGATGAGTGCAGGCTGCGGCTGGACGACCCGGTAGACCAGTGGCTGCCCGAACTCGCCGACCGGCAGGTGCTGAAGCGGCCCGACGGCCCGCTGAACGACACCGTGCCGGCGCAGCGGCCGATCACCGTACGGGACCTGATGACCGCCACGTTCGGGCTCGGCATCGACCCGACGGTGCTGACCTTTCCGATCACGGCCGCGATCTTCGAGCGGGGGCTCTACCCCCAGGAAGGGGTCCCGATCCTGAAGCCGGATGAGTGGATGCGCCGCCTGGGCACGCTTCCGCTGATTTACCAGCCTGGAGAACATTGGCAGTACAACATCAGCCATGACGTCCTCGGCGTGCTGGTCTCCAGGGTCACGGGCAAGCCGTTCGAGACGTTTCTGCGCGAGCGCATCTTCGATCCGCTGGGGATGAAGGACAGCGGCTTCCACGTGCCCGCCGGCAAGATCGACCGGCTGCCGCCCCTCTACGCGCCCGACCCGAAGACCGGCAAGCTCATCGTGTGGGACGAGGCGGCGGGCGGACGGGTCAGCCGGCCTCCGGCCTTCCAGTCCGGCGGCGGTGGGCTGGTCTCCACCGTCGACGACTACCACGCCTACTTCCGGATGCTGCTCAACGGCGGGATGCACGGCAGCCAGCGGATCCTGTCGCGGCCCGCTGTTGAGCTGATGACCACCAACCGTATGACGCCCGAGGAGACGGCCCTCCGAACCGCCCTGGCCAAGAAATACGTCCATGTGTCGTTCGGCCAGGGGCAGCACGGCGGCTGGGGTTTCGGGATGGCGGTGCGCACCTATCGTGCGGACTACGCGTCCATCGGTCAGTTCGGCTGGGACGGCGGAGCCGGCACCTCGACCTACGGCGACCCGGACAAGCAGCTCATCGGAATCCTGCTCACCCAGGTCGGGACGACCAACCCGGACTCGACGCGGGCCATCCTCGACTTCTGGACCACGCTCTACCAGGCAATCGACGACTGACAGTGAATCGAACCGTCTTGGCCCTGTTCGCCTGAGCACCCCAGACACCCCGGGCACCGACGAGACCGCGTTCCACCATCCGTCCATGCAAGTGGACTTCAGAACAGAACCAAGGAATACGCCGGCTCGCTCACCCTGGCCGATGCCCGCCGTCGGGACCGTGCCGTGATCAAACCCGCAGCCGGGACGGGCCCGGCGGGCTCGACCCCTCGACGCCTTCGCCATCGACACCGCGCCGGCCCTGGCGGGCGGTCGTGTTCGGCAAGGAGTGCCCGCCAGGGCCGCCGTTGTCGTCCCTTGCGAACGGAGGGCTCGTGAGGAGTTGCGGCCGGGGGCGACGGCGCTGGCCGAGGTGATCAGGAGGGCGGGCAGCGAAGAGATCGTCATGCGGACTCGGGTGGCGCCGGTGCTTCGGGCCCTGCCGGGTTATCAGCCCGCGAAGTTCGCTGTGATGATGGGGCACGTGGAAGAGAGGTGCCGATGAGTGCGGCGGCTGACGTTGATGTCCTACAGCGGCTCATGCCGCCACCGGCTGGTGACGGAACGCTGGTGGACTGGGCTCGGATGACCGAGTCGTGGGGGCGGTCGTTCCCGCCCGACTATCAGCGGTTCATGCAGGTGTACGGGTCCGGATCAGTGCAGGACTACCTGTCGATCGGTGAGCCGGAACCCAGGGTGGCGCTGTCTGAGGCGCGGCGGGACGGGATGGTGATGGAGACGGCCAACGCCGAGGCCGACTGGCTGACCGAGGACAAGACGCCCGATCTGGAGGGCGCCCGTCCGCTGCTGATCACCTGGGGTGTCAGCGCCACCGCCGACTTGCTGTGCTGGGACACCACGGACCTGGATGCCGCCGCGTGGCCCGTCCTGGTCTACAACAGGGGTGAGGCGCTGTGGAGCCGCTACGACTGCGGCATGGCCCAGTTCCTCACCAGGGTGCTGAAGGCGGACTTCCCGGACAACCCCCTCGGCGCGGTGTTCATGTGGGGGATGACGGGCGCTGTCTACGAGAAGCGGGGGTAACCCGTCAACCGTTCGACCTTCTGCGCCACGAGGACGCCGGTCCCGGCGCCGGCGTCTACCGTCGGAGCGGTGCGGAGTACAGGTGACCAAACCGGTCACGAATCAAGAAGCGCTGGATACCGAGCCGTTTGTAACGTGACTCGCATGTGCCGCATCCCTAGAGCACAAAGGAGACAAGGTATGAAAGCGCACGTTAGCTCGATCCTCCTCGGCGTCCGGGACATGGACCGGGCCAAGCAGTTCTACACCGAGGGGCTCGGCTGGAAGATCAAGGACGACTACGGCGTCTCGGTGTTCTTCGAGTCGGACGGAGCCACGCCCGTCGGCTTCTACGGCCGCGAAGGCCTGGCCGACCAGGTGGGCGCCAGCCCGGAAGGCAGCGGCTTCAGCGGGCTCGTCCTCACCTACGTCGTCCGCAGTGAGGCGCGGGTCGACGAGATCATCGCGGAGGCCGCGAAGGCCGGCGCCGCGATCCTCAAGCCCGCCGGCGCCCTGCCGTGGGGCGGGTACGGCGGCTCCTTCGCCGACCCGGACGGCTACATCTGGAGTCTCGGCTACAGCGCCCAGGGAGCGGACCAGCCCTACGCGGAGTAGCCGCCGAGGAAAGCCTCTGGCGAGTGTGGGTGACGCGGCCACGGCCGGACCAGCCACTCGTGGATCAAGTGGGACGGTTCACCACGTCGCGATGCCGAGCAGCAGCGGGGCCATGGAGACGGCCGGGAGCACCGCCGGGATCAGGATCCCCTTGACGTCCTTGACGCGCAGCCACGAGCAAAGGGTCTAGACCGGTCTGACGGAGTCGAACGGGGAGCCTTCCACCTGCGGCGACATTCTGGAGAGGTCGCAAGCCGTCGAAGCCAGTTTGAAGCCGTTGGCTCCCCGGACTGGCTCCCTTGGATCCCAGGATGTTGGTGTTCGGGTGTGCATAGCGTATGGTCCCGGGCTTCTTGTATGACTCGGATAAGAGTCCCACTCTTCGATTGTGGCGGAGTAGGTTTCGGCCATCTGCGGAAGATCGGCCGTTTCCGGCAGCATCAATACCTCCAGCAGACTACGCAACGCGTCACCGAAGGCCGCGATCGGCGCGGACGATCCGCCTCCGGCGCGGCCAGTGGAGCGCCGCCATCCACCCGTAGAAGTAGCCGAGCCCAGCCTGTCTCAGGCTGGGCTCTTGCCTTCAGCGCTCGAACTGCGGCGCGCTCGCGCGGCCGGTCGCGCCGGCATTCGGCCAGATCCACGATCGCCGTCAACTCCTCGCCGGCGTCGAGCGTGACCGTGCGGACTCTCACGCCCGCGCCGACCATGTCGCCGTCCGCCACACGCCACGGTCTACCCGAACAGTGCAGGGCGCAACAAGTCGGCGCTTAGCCGTCGAGTGAGCGGACGGTGTAAGTCTCCGGGGTGGCGCGGTACTGGGCGCGCAATCGAAGGCCGCTGGCCCCGTCGGAGGTGGAACCGCTGCCGGTGATCACTACCGGCCGTCCGTCTCCTTGCCACCATTCACAGTGGTCGCCGTTGCCCCGGAACCTCCACCGTCTGACGCCCGGCGGCCGGCTGATCGTGTCCGTCAATCACCCTTTCGCCGACTTCCTGCAAGCCGGTTACGGCACCAGCTATTTCGCGACCCGCAAGAGCTCCGACGAATGGACCCTCGGCGGGCACACCGCCCTGATGACCTTCTGGAGCCGGCCGCTGCACGCGATGGCCGACGCCTTCACCGGGGCCGACTTCCGGATCACGCCATCAGCGAACCGGCCCCCGCACCGAGCGCCCGCGAAGTGTTCCCCGAGGCCTTCGGGGACAGGCCCTCGGGGAAGTTCTTGTGCTTCCT
>NZ_BAAAXC010000001.1:0-82585 GCF_039535395.1 Nonomuraea roseola | reverse complement strand
CGGCGAGCCGCTGTCCCTCGGCACGGACAGCGACACGTCGTCGAACACCGTACGGTCGCCGTGCTTGAAGGTGACGGGACTCGAACGCCAGGCCATGGCCCACGCTGGATCGGCTCGGCGGCTTCCGGCAGCGGCTCGGTACGCAACACCGTGTCGAGTCTCGCCAGCTCGGCACGCGCGTTGCGCACCTTGCCACCGATATCCGACAGCGACAGCAACGGATCTGCGCAGCGGGCGGCGAGCACCAGGATCGCCAGCACCTCTGCCGCGCCGATGCTCCCGCCGAGCGCCAGGTAGGCGCCCAGGACCAGCAGCCACGGTGAACATCATCTGCACCACGAGCGTCAGACCCACCGCACCGGACAGCGCCGACAGCGTGGAACGGCGGGACGCGCGCTGAACCTCCCTCAGCGAGTCGTCGAGCAGCCGGAAGCGTTCGCCGGTCCGGCCGCCGGCCCGCAGCACCGGCTGGGCCTGGAGATATTCGATGACCCGCCCGGTGGCCTCCTGGCCGCGTTCCGCGCGCTCCTCGTCGCCTGCGGCCATCGAGCGTCCCGTCCAGATCTGGATCGCCGCCACGACCGGGGCGGCGACCAACGCGGCCAACCCCATCTGCCAGTTGAAGGCGAGCATCACGGCGACGATCGTCAGAGGGGTCACGCAGGCGGAGATGAACGGTGCCAGCAGATGCGCGATCACGCTCATCGCCTGCAGGACGCCCTCACTGGCCAGGACCGACACCTCCCCGACGCGGCGGGCGCTGTACCAGCCGATGGGCAGTCGGGCCAGGTGGCCGCCGAGCCGCTGGTACATCCCACGCAACAGCGCGATCCCGACGCGAAAACCGGACAGGTCGCTGTAGTAGCGCAGCGCCGCGTAGATCGCGACCACGGCCCCGAACGCGATCAGCGAGGGCCAGGCGTCCCCGGGCGTGCTCCCGAACAGTGCCCGCAGCACGGGAACCAGCAGTGCGTAGGACAGACCTTCGGCTATCGCGGTCGTCGTCATCAGGGCCACGGTGCGACGCATCGGCTGGGCGTACTCGTGTCCGAGCACGCGCAGCAGCATTCGAATCATCGGGGCTCGTCTCCTTGCAGGACGCCAGGGTGGGTTTCGGTCTCGTCAGCGATCGCGGATCGGTGGGATTGCCAGAGCGCGGCGAACTTTCCGTTCTGTGCCAGCAGCTCGGTGGGCCTGCCGCGCTCGACGATCGACCCGTTCTCCAGCACCACGACGGTGTCGGCGTCGGCGACCGTCTCCAGGCGATGGGCGATGACCAGGATCGTCCGATCGCCACCCAGCGTCGCCAGGGCCCGGCGGACCGCCTGTTCGGTCTGCGGGTCGGCGAAGGAGGTCGCCTCGTCGAGCACCAGAACGGGCGTGTCGGCGAGCAGCGCGCGAGCGAGCGAGATCCGCTGCGCCTCGCCACCCGACAGCCCGGCCTCCTCACCGATCACCGTGTCGTATCCGCGCGGCAGCTCGAGGATGCGGTCATGGATGTTCGCCAGCCGGGCGGCGCGAATCACGTCGTCACGGTCGGCATGCGGTACCGCCAGCGCGATGTTGTCGGCGACCGACGCGCGCAGCAGGCGAACGTCCTGGAAGACGAAGGAGACCATCCGGTAGAGCTCCCGGCTGCCGATCTCGCGTAGATCGGCACCGCCCAGGACGACCGAGCCGTGGGTCGGGTCGAAGAAGCGCGGCAACAGCTGGACCAGCGTGGACTTCCCGCTTCCCGACGGGCCGACGATCGCGGTGACCGTCCCCGGCTCGAGCACCAGGTCGATCCCGCGCAGCACCTCGTGATCGGCCTCGTAGCCGAATCGGACGCCGCGCAGTTCCACCCGGTGCCCCTGTGGCGCGACCGGGTGCGCGGGCTCCGCCAGCGGCGGCACCTCGAGCACGTCGCGGATCCGGCCGACCGCGCGCCCTGCGGCCTGCAGCTCGTCGAAGCCATGGCCGAGGGCCGCCACCGGAGCGGTCAGGCCCAGTCCGAGCAGCAGGAAGGGCAGCAGATCCGAGGGGGCCAGGGAGCCGCCCGTGATCAGAGCCGTTCCGCCGATCAGCACGACCAGCAGCACGAACGGCGGCGACAACGCCACCTGCATCCCGGCACCGATCCCGGAGATACCACGCACCAAGCGGGAGAAGATGCCGACGAAGTCGTCCACGGCCGTAAGGAATCTGCGGTGGGCGCGACCGGATCCGCCGAACGCCTTGACCACCGCGATACCCTGCACGAACTCGACGACGGAACTCGCGATCCGTCCCATGGCCCCGTCGAACTCCTTCTGCTCGCGCAGCCGGGTCGGGGTCATCATCAGCGGGATCAACGCCACGGCCAGCACCACCGGTATCAGCGTGATCAGCGTGAGCCGCCAGTCGATGGTGAACAGGTAGATCAGCGACACCAGCGGCACCACGAAGGCGGAGACGAGCTCGCCGGGGGTGTGGGCGATGAACGGGTGCACGGCGCCCACGTCCTCCCCCACCACCTTGGCCAGCTCGCCGGTCCCGCGCCTGGAGAACCAGCCGATCGGCACCCGACCCAGCCGCGCGGCCAGTTGCCGGCGGAACGTCAGTTGCACCTGGCCGTCGACAAGATGCCCGATTCCGGACGATGCTGCGGTGAACAGCAGCCGAACGAACAAGCCGACCGCACCTGCGATCACGACGATCCAGACATGATCGTGATCAATGGGGCCGGGCGACAACAGAGTACGACCCAGTTCGACGACCGCCAGCAGCGGCGCCAGACCCGCGACGGCGCCGATCACCTGCAGGATCACAACGGCGGCGAAACTCCAGATATAGGGGCGCAGCAGCCTTGCCATGCTCTGCCCCGGCGCGGAACCGGTGTCCGGTGGTGGTGTGGACTGCTCCCTCGCCTGGGCAAGGTCGATGGCGTTCATCGCTCTCCCGTCTTCGTCGGTCTCGTCGCGACCAGGCCCGTGGCGATCCGATGGTGGATCGGCCACGGGGTGGACCACTGGGGGGTTGCGGCATGGGGTGGATTGCTGGTCAGTCCCGGGCGGGGAGCGGATCGCGGTCATCGCTCTGCTCAGCCCCTGAGGGTGGGCTGGTCCGGCGCAGGACGGTGAGGGCGACGAGGACCGCGGCGACCAGGAGCGCGGCGCTGAGGGTCAGGCCGAGCGCGTACCCGTCGTTGAGGGTCTCGGGTGTGGCGGTCTGGCCGGTGCGGTGGTGCGCCACGGTGCCGAGCACGGCAAGCCCGAGCGAGGCGCCGATCTGGCGTGAGCTGTTGAGCAGGCCCGATGCGGTGCCGGTCTCGTGGCGCGCGACGCCGGCGGTGGCGATGGAGACGAGCGGTCCTAGGCAGAGCCCGAAGCCGACGCTGGCGACGATCGAGGGTCCCAGGACGTCGGTGGCGAAAGCGCCGTCCGGGCTGATCAGGCCGAACCAGGCGAACCCGGTCGCGGTCAACAGTCCACCGACGACCAGAAGCGTCCGCGGCGCGAGACGGTAGCCGAGTTTGACGGCGAGCACGGAGCCGGCGACCACGCCGAGGGCCAACGGCAGGAACATGAGCCCGGTCAGCGCCGGCCCCGTTCCGAGCACTCGTTGGAGGTAGAGGGAGACGAAGTAGAAGGCCGAGGCGAGGGCCGCACCGACCAGGAGGTTGTAGGCGTTCGCACCGACGACCGAACGGTTGGCGAACAGGCCGAGCCGGATCAGCGGTTCGCGGGTGGTGGTCCGCTCGACGTGGAAGAAGGCGACCAGCAGCGCGGCGGCGACCGCCAGGGTCGTCACGGTGACCGGCGAGGTCCACGGATACTGGTCGGTGCGGACGACGCCGAACACCAGCAGCGTCATGCCCGCCGTGGCCAGGACGGCACCGAGGACATCCGGACGGCTGCTGCGAGCCGGGGGCGGGCCCGCGGCGACACCCCTCCAGACCAGGGCCAGCGCGCAGGCGGCCATGGGCACGTTCACGAACATCACCCAGCGCCAGCCGGCGTACTCGGTGAGCAGCCCGCCGATCAGGACGCCGAGGGCTCCCCCGGCGGCGTTCGTCGCGCTCCATATCCCGAAGGCCCTGACGCGGGCCTTGCCCGTGGGGAACGTCGTGGTCAGCAGCGCCAGCGCGGCCGGAGCCAGTGCGGCGGCCCCGATGCCCTGTACGGCTCGGGCGGCGACCAGCTGGCCGGGTTCCTGGGCGAAGCCGCCGACGAGTGAGGCGAGGCCGAACAGGCTGAGTCCGAGCAGCATGACCCGCCTGCGGCCGTACCGGTCGGCGGCCTTGCCGCCCAGCAGGAGCAGCCCGCCGAAGGTGAGTGCGTAGGCGTGGATCACCCAGGTCAGGCCCACTGCGCCGAAGCCGAGGCCGGCAGCGACCTGCGGGAGTCCGACGTTCACGACCGACAGGTCCAGCGACACCATGAACTGCACGACGGCCACCGCGGCGAGGGTGAGCCCCGGCCGAGCACCCGACTCGATGACCATGTTTCCGCCTGCTGATGGAGTCCTCTGAGAGGGAGGCATTTTTGACATGCGCGTTTCCGTCACCGCACAGCGCTTGCCGGTGGAAGGCCGACAGCGCGTCGTCGAGGGCATCCCGGTGGCCGGCGACGCCGCCCCGTGGATGTGCTGACCGAGGTTCCCATGACCGCAATCGTCGTCCAGCCACCGCTCAGGGGCGTCCTACAGGCGGAGTCTTTTGCCGCTACCACCTCGGGATCAACGACCGGCCGGACTACGACGTGGGAAGTACGTCGGCTTCCTGAGGGTGGTGGCACCCGTCCGACAGACTGCTGCGGGCCGAAGGCCGGGGCGGGCAGGACGTAGGAGCCGATGGCTCTGGACAGCACCGCCTGCCCCGACTCCGCGACGGGGTCTTGGGTCAGCGTGATCGCGCGCTCACGCTGACCCAAGCCCCCCGCGTCAACAGCCTCCGCGGTTGTAGACCCTGAAGACCCTGTTCCAGGGGCCGAGGTGCTTGACGCTTCCAGGCGTCACGCAGTAGTAGGTGTTGCCCGCCAGGATGCGGGTCACAAAGATGTTCTCGTTGGCGTCGGTGCAGTTCTTGTACATCGCTTGCTCCCCGTCCCGATAGAGGCCGCAAGGGTTCCGTGCGGAGATCTGCTCGCTGACCGAGCTCGTGGCCGGCGTCGCGGCGCCGACGGTGACCGCGTCAGCCGCTGTGCCGCCGGTCAGCAGGGCGGTTCCGATTGATGTGGCGAGAGCCAGCGAAGCCCATCGTGCTGTGGTCGTCCTACTCACGTGGCAACTCCTTCGTGTTGCTCTCCCGTTGTCCAGCCGTCCATGCGTGCCGACCGTCTCGGGAGATTCCGGATGGGAGGGTCCGTTCCTTGTCGTGGCTCACCGTTGGCGTCTTGCCTGGTCACCACCTTGAACGTCAGTTAAGAGGGGTCGTCGAGGTGTCCAACAGAGCCTCGGACAGAGTCATCCATCCCCGGACACGCTGAGCGACGCCTCGTACACTCTCAGAGAGAATCAGGTCAGGTGGGCGGGGCTGCCCGGTGCAGGAGAGGACAGGGTCTGAGGGGCGATGAGCGCGGACCCGGAAGGTCGCGGAGATCTCCGCGCCGACGGAAAGGCATGTGGACCTGCGGCGGAGGCGGTGAGCTGCCACGAGGACCTGGTGAAGCTGCTGGCCGAGCAGTTCGCACTGGCCGATGTGTCGCTGCGGGAGTTGGAGGCGCGGGCGGACAGGGCGGGCGGTACCCGGCTGCCGCGGGCCACCTGTGCGGACATGCTGGCCGGTCGGCGCTTCCCCAAGAGGGCGGTGATGATGGCGTTCCTGCGGGCGTGCCGCGTGGCCGAGGAGCAGCTCCCAGCGTGGGAACGGGCGTGGGAGCGGGTGCGCGTCACCCGGCTCCCCGCTGGGGCGGGCGAGAATGACAGGAGCGAGTCCCCTCGCGACACGCCGCCCGCCGCCCAGGCGGCCGGGGCGGATGAGGTGGGGGCGCGCGACCCCGGCCTGGGCCGGCGCAAAGCCGCCGTGCCGGCGGCGGTGGCCGCGCTGGCCGCGCTGGCAACTGCGGTGATCCTGGGCGTCCTCATCGGCCAGAGGGCGGCACCGCAACACAGCGGGTCCCAAGGGCTGCCTCACCGCACCGTGGTCGGCTCCATCGTCAGTGACGATGGACGCGCGTTCGGCCCAGGTGGCTCGAGCCGGTTCACCGTGGCCGTCGATCCTGCCAACACCGGCGTACGGCTGATCCGCCGCCTGGATGCAGGAGTGCCCCTGCAACAGGCCACCATCACCGTGAATGGGGCTCCGGCTGGAAGGTGGCGGCCGCTGCTCGGTGACAGCGACTACAAGTGGAGGAACCAGATCTTCGACATCCCGCCGGCTCTGACCGCGGGTCGGCGCTCGCTCACCATCGTCAACACGTTCGTGTCTTCCGATGGCTTCAACGAGTTCCTCTACCTCATCGAGCAGAAGGTCAACGGGAACTGGTCGACCGCCGACAGGGTCGACATCGGTCCCGACCACACCGCCAGCGAAGCCGCGCACGACTACCGCATCGTCGCGGAGGGCTGGAGCGGTACCCAGACATTCGCCTATCCGCCGCTGAAGGAGGACTGGACAGTCCAGTGAGCAGGGGGCCTGCGTTCATGAGAACGGCGACGGGTGCGCCGCCCCCACCCGCCACCACAGACGTGAGTGACAGGAGGCCTGCCGCCCGGCGACAACGATTCGTCGTACCCGTGTGGAAGAGTGATCGGCGTGTTGGAAGGGTTCAAGGACTTCGATGAGTTCGACATCGCCACCTCCGATACGACCATCCACGGACGCCGCGGCGGGGCGGGGCCGCCTGTCCTCCTGTTGCACGGCATCCCCGAGACGCACCTCATGTGGCACCGGGTGGCGCCGCGGCTGGCCGAGCGCTTCACCGTGGTCGCCACCGACCTGCGTGGCTTCGGTGCCAGCGGCACGCCGCCGAGCACGCCCGACCACGCCCCGTACAGCATGCGCGCGATCGCCCGTGACCAGGTCGGGGTCATGCGCGCGCTGGGGTACGAACGGTTCGCCGTGGCCGGGCACGATAGGGGCGCGCGCTGCGCGTACCGGATGGCGCTCGACCATCGCGAGGCCGTCGCCCGGCTGGCCGTGCTCGACATCGTGCCCACCGGGGACGCCTTCGGCCGCGCGGACACGGACTTCGCCCTCGGCTACTGGGTGTGGTCCTTCCTGGCGGCGCCGGAGCCGGTGCCCGAGCGGTTGATCGCGGCAGCGCCCTCCGTCCTCGTGGACCACATGCTCGACTCCTGGTCGCGGGTGCCGGACGCCTTCCCGCCCGAGGTGCGGGCCGCCTACACCGCGCAGTTCGCCGATCACGCCACCGTGCACGCCATCTGCGAGGAGTACCGCGCCGCCGCGACGCTCGACCGCGAGCACGACGAGAGCGACCGCGGCAGGCGGCGCATCGGCTGCCCGACGCTCGCACTGTGGAGCGCGGCAGGACCGGTCGCCGAGTGGTACGAGCCGCTCGACATCTGGCAGGCCTGGGCCGACGACGTGCGCGGCGGCCCCATCGACTCCGGCCACTTCCTGCCCGAGGAGGCGCCCGACGAGACGGCCCGGCACCTCCTCGACTTCCTCGCCTGAACCGGGTCCAGCACGGGCGCCCGCGTATCCGGCCGGTGCGCGCCGCCCTCACCCGGCGAGCACCGGGCCTGGAACAGGGTGTCACGTTGGCCGCGGCCCGCGCCCGGCCATGAACGACGTCCGGGGCACACCTTCGCCCAGGCCGTCGCAGCGAGTAGAGCGCGATGAGCAGGCCCGAGACCGTGAAACAGGGGCAAGGGTCGACCGGGAGGTGTTCAGAGGGGAAGGACACGCATCAGGGCGTCGCGTGGCCTTGCGAGGTGGCCCGCTCCGGCCAGGCGGGTCATCCACCGGGACGCGGTGACCATCCGCTGGGCCGCCGGGCGGCGCCGGGCGTCATAGGAGCGCAGCGCCTGCGCCACGTCGCCGGGCTGGGCACGCAGGCAGGCGGCGAGTTCGATCGCGTCGAGCAGAGCCTGGCAGGCGCCCTGTCCCAGCGCGGGCGTCATCGCATGGGCGGCGTCCCCGATCAGTGCCACGTTGCCTGTGACGTAGGAGGCCAGCGGCGGTGCCAGGTCGTGGACCTCATGCCTGAGCACGGCGCCCTCTTCGGCCGCGGCGAGCACGCGGGGTATGGGGTCGTGCCAGCCGGCGAAGCGGGCGCGCAGATCGTCGAGAGTCTCGCGCACTCCTTCCGGGGTCCGCACGGGCGCGTACCAGTTGGTGACGCCCGGAGACTGTGGTGTCATCCCGAACATCTGCCCGCGGCCCCAGGTCTCGCCGTAGTCCTGCGGCTCGAAGCCCTGGATCACTCCGCGCCAGGCGACGATGCCCGCGTAGCGGGGCCGGGTGGGAGCTGCGAAGAACGCCTGGCGCACCGCGCTGCGGACCCCGTCGGCGCCGACCACCAGGTCGTGGTCGGCGCGCAGCGCGGCGGGATCGGTGATCTCCACGCCTGTGCTGATCGTCGCAGGATCCACCTCCTGCACCAGCATCTCGATCAGCGAGACCCTCGACAGCATGCGGACGGGCGCTCCGCCGCGCCGTTCGATGCGGTCCAGTGGAAGCTCGGCCAGGCGCCGTCCGCCAGGAGTGCGGATCTGCGCGTGCCGGTAGGGGACGGTGCGCTCGCGCAGTCGTTCGCCCAGTCCCAGACTGGCCAGGCCGGCCTGGGCGTCCGGGCGGATCCCGAGCGCCGTTCCCTCCGCGACGATCTGCGGCCACCGCTCGTAGAGCGAAACCTCCCAGCCGATCGCGCGCAGCGCGATCGCGGTCGTCAGCCCGCCGACTCCGGCGCCGACAATGACAGCTTTTCTCATTCTCATCACCACACATGTGGTACCACGGACGTGGTGGTTGTGTCGAACAGGAGAATAGGGGGCCATGGTGGAGAACAGGGATCGGCGCGACCGGTTGCGTGACGCGGCCATCGAGGTGTTGGCGGAAGAGGGCGGGAGGGGGCTGACCCACCGCGCGATGGACCGGGCCGCCGGGCTGCCGGAGGGCACGGCCAAGAACTACTTCCCGACCCGCGACAGCCTCCTGCAGGCTGCCGCCGAGCGGTGCGTCGAACGCTACTGGAGCGAGCTGCAGCAGGCTGAGATCCACACCGTCGACCAGTTGCTCGCAGTGCTGCGCCACATGATCGACCGAGCACTGACGGTCAACAGGTCCCGGATCCTGGCCTACCTCGAACTGCACGCGGAAGCCGCCAGGAACGCCCAGGTGCGGCAGACCCTCTCCCGGCTCTCCCGTTCCGACCTCGACCTGCACCTGGCCGCCCAGCAGGCCGCCGGCCTCCCGGCCACCCGCCATGGCGCCGCCGTGGTCACGCTGGCGATCAACAGCGCGCTGACGTACCTGCTCACCCAGCCCTCCGACGTGCTGGCCTCCTACGGCCTCGACGACCTCGACGCCTTCCTGAGCCGCCTCATCGCCTCGGCCTATCCCCGCCACCCTGGCTGACCGGCGGACGTCGACGTGCCGGGCCACCGCACAACAGCCCGCGCAGCCACCGTCCCGCCGGTCAGGCGCCCCAGGTCTGAACTGTGACTGGTTGCCTGGCCTGCGCAGGAACAGCACCAGGTGGCGGGCGACCTCCAGCGCCACCTTCTGCCCCTGGTCCTCCTCCACCAGGGCCAGCGCGAGATCCATTCCCGCGGTCACCCCCGCGGAGGACCAGACGTGGCCGTCCCTGATGAAGATGGGGTCCGGCTGGACGGTGACGGCGGGATAGTCCGCATGGACCTGCCGAAATGGGACACCTCCACCGCACTGCAGCAGGACCAGTCCATCGGCCGCCGCCGCGACACCGGTGCCCCGCTCAGCGGCGGCCACGAGTTCACCCCTCTGGACTTCGGCAGGACAAGACCGGACGACGAACCCGTGATCCCGCCCGACTCCCACCTGGCTCTGGTCCGCGACATCCCGATGCTGCGGCGCTCCTACAACTACGACTACGCCTTCCATGCGAGGGCCGAACCGGCCGGCGGGCACGACCACCACGGAGCCGACCAGCCAGGTCACAGCCACGACGATCCCCTGCACGACCACGCAGGAACCGGGCACGACACCTACGACACCGGCGCCCTGTTCTGCGCCTATCTCCGAGATCCCGGCGACTTCATCCGCGCCCAGCAGAAGATGACTGCCGCCGACCGGCTCAACGCCTTCATCCAGCACACCGGCAGCGCCATCTTCGCCATCCCTCCGGCGGTCCAGCCCGGCCGGCACCTCGCAGCCGCCCTGTTCCCGCAACGCTGATCCGAAGGACAGCACAGCACTCTCGCGGAATGACACCCCGTTCTTCTCCGAGGAGGAGCGCGCCGCCCTCGCACTCGCCGAGGCGGCCACGCGGCTGTCCGACAACCCTGTCGGCGTCCCTGACGACGTGTGGGAAGCGGCCGCCGACCACTACGACGAGGAGGCGCTGTCCGCTCTGGTCATGGCGATCGCCGAGATCAACGCCTGGAATCGCATCAACGTCACCCTTCGCAACGCCCCGGCCTAGTTCCTGGCCGGTCGCAGCCCCTGCGCCCCGGGCCTCACCCGGGCGCGGAGGCGCGGGGTGGAGCGGACGAACGGGCTCACAACGGGATCTGCGCCTCCACCTCCTGGTCGACGGCCGTCTCCATGGGTGAGTAGCGCGCGTAGAACTCCTTGCCGCACTCCAGGTCGTCGAGGGCGTCCTTGATCTCCTTGGCGAGGTACGGCCTGGCCTGCGCGGCCGTGAGCTCTGGCCAGGACGTTCCCTTTTCCTTCCCCATCTTGTCGACCTGCGCCAGCATGGCCTTCTCTCCCCTGCCGGCCAGGTCGCTCGGCTTGAGCGAGGTGATCGCGTAGCCCTTGCCCTTGAGGCAGTCGCCGAACGTCGCGGCCAGGCGCACCAGTTCGGCGTCGCCGTCGAGCCGCCGGGTGGTGAGCTGCTTCTTGAGGTCCAAGTGCATCTTCAACACGTCCACCCGGTTCTTCACGTCCTTGTTCAGGACCACCTTGAATGCCTTGGCCATACAGGCGTTCTCCGCCTTCTTGTAGGCGTTGAACTGCGTCTCGTTCATCCGGGCCCCCGGGTTGGGGTTCTGCCCGTACTCCTCGACGACCAGCGCGCCCGAGGCGGAGTCATCGGGATAGACGAACTGGGCGAAGATCCGGTAGCCGTACTTCGTCCTGACCTCCTTGGCCCCGGCGTAGTCACCGGCCGCCACCTTCTTCTGCGCCTCCGTCTCCTTGGGCCCGGACGGCACGAACGGGGTGTACTTGAAGCCCTTCTGCTTCATGCAGTCGGCCTTGAGCCGCTCCATCTTCCACTTCGCCTCCTGTCCGGCGCCGGTGGCGCTCGGAGCGGCAGGCTCGGGCGCGGCGGTGGCACACCCAGTCAGTACGGCAAGCGCCAGGGCAGCCGTAACGAACGCTCTCATGAAATCTCCAAAGAAAATGACGCGCCGAGGGATCAGCGCAAGGCGGTTCTGCGGTGCTCGCGCGCCACCAGGACCGCGGTGACGGCGGGAAGGGCGAGCAGGGCCCAGTAGGCCAGATGCCGCACGGTGAGGTACGGCCCGTGCTCGGCCATCGCGACGGTGACCGACAGCAGGTAGACCAGCGCCGCCACGCCCCAGCGCGGGTCTCTCGCCATGCGGGCCGCGCAGACCGCCGCCGCCAGCACCCCCAGCTCGGCGACTGCCCGGACCACGCCGACAGGGAACTCCGACTCCCCCATCAGGGCGGGACCCACGCAGAGGGCGGGCGCGACCGCGAGCCACCACCAGGAGCGCGCCTTCAACGGGTGGACGCCCGCCGCCAGCACGAGCGACCCGGCGAAGGCGAGCGCGTAGGACAGGGCGACGACCTGGGGGCCGGTGGTGGCGAACAGCCCGTCGACCGACCGGGGGCCTGACGTGATCGGTATCAGCACGTGGTCGAACAGGGGCACCCCTGACGCGATCGCCGTGGCCTTCGCTCCGGTGAGAAGCAGGAGAGGGAGCGCCAGCCGTACCCGCCCCCGTATGACAGCCAGCACGGTGAAGACGGACAGGGCGGTCCACAGCGGGATCGCGGTGACGAAGGGGAGTAACGCGGCCAGGTTGGCGACGGTCAGCGCGGCGACCCCCAGGTGCAGGCCGTCGCGCCAGGCGGGCCCTGCCGCCGCGTGCTCGACGCGGGTGCGCAGCCCGCCCATCAGCAGCCCCAGGGCCTCCCTGATCTCGGGTGTGCGCCGCCCAGGCTCGGCCGTGTCGAGCAGGATGTCGATGAGCTCGTCGCCGTGCGCCTTGCGGTAGCCCGCGGGATAGGCCAGGAGGAACCTGCGGTAACGCCGCTCGAGCCGCGTCACGCGAGGGCCTCGCGGTTGAGGACCAGGGCCGCCGCCTCGTTCATGCGCCTGGCCTCGTCCCTGACGATCGCCGTCCCTTCGTCGGTGATCCGGAAGTAGCGGCGGACCCGGCCGTTGACCGTCTCCTCATGGTCGACGGCGAGCACCCCGCGGGCGGCGAGGCGTTCGAGGATGGCGTAGAGGGTGCCGACCGTCGGCCGGACCCGGCCCGCCGACAGCTCGCCGATCCGCTTGAGGATCGCGTGGCCGTGCAGCGGACCGTCGAGCAGCGCGGTGAGCACGAAGTACATCGGCTCGCTCACTTCTGATGATCTTCTCGGCACGACCGGCAACATACTCTGTTGAACAGAGTATCGCAAGGTTTCGCCGCCGCCTCGGGCGTCAGATCGCAGGCCGTGCCAGGGCCATCCCGGTGGTGGGGCGCACTTGTGCGCGCTCGCGGACAGCCGGCCGGTGAAGCACGGCTCGCGGCGGCTCGGGCCGATCGGCCGCCCGCCGACGCGCTGCGGCGCCCGTGTCACGGGCGCCACAGCGTGGGGCGACTACTGGGTGCGGCGGGAGACTAGCGTGCCCACATGGGGCCGAGGTACGCGCCGCCGGTGGCGTCGAGCACGTTGCCGGTGATCCAGCGGGCGTCGTCCGAGGCGAGGAAGGCGACGGCGTCGGCGATGTCGGCCGGCCTGCCGATCCTGCCGAGCGCGGTCAGGTCCGCCAAGATGGTCCGAACCTGGGGGTTGTGCAGGGTGTCGGTCACTTCGGTGTCGGTGGAGCCGGGGCTCACCGTGTTCACCGTGATGCCGCGTGCGCCGAGCGCGTTCGCCAGCGTCCGGCTCATGACCTCCACGGCGCCCTTGGTCATCGCGTAGGCGATCTGGCTGGGCAGGGCGATCCGCGTGGCGAGAGAGGAGATGTTGACGATGCGCCCGCCGTCGGGCATCAGCGGCAGTGTCGCCTGGATGAGGAACAGCGGCGCCTTCACATTGATCGCGAAGACCTCGTCGAACTGGCCAGGGGTCAGCCGATCGATAGACCCGGCCCGCACCGTGTCCTGGTTTCCGCAGGCCGCGTTGTTGACCAGGATGTCCAGCGGCCGGCCGCCCAGGCCCGCGCTCAGGCCGGTGAGCAACGTCCGCACGTCGCCGTCCGTGCCGAACTCCGCCTGAACCTGGAAGGCTTCGCCACCGGCCTGTTCGATCGTGGCCACCGTCTGCCTGGCCGCGTCGGCGTCGCGACTGTAGTGCACCGCCACCAGCGCGCCGTCAGCGGCGAGCCGCTGGGCGATGGCTCGGCCCATTCCCCGTGAGGCGCCGGTCACCAGCGCGGCCTTGCCCTTCAGGTCCGTCATATCGGTCTCCTGTCATCGATAGGCGATGACAACGACGCTGACAGGGACCGCTCACCACCCACTCACCACCTGTACACCGGCCTTTCACCGTCCACCGGCGTCGGACGCGGCCGCCGCGGCCAGAGCCTCAGCCGAGGAGGCGACGGCCGGACGATCTCCGTACGCGCGCGCGGTCGCGAGGGCCTGCCGGTAGCGGAAGCGGGCTTGGCCGGCGTCCTGCTCGGCCTCCGCGACCCGGCCGAGGCCGATGAGGATCCGCCAGCGCGTCAAGGCGGCGCCCATCGACGCCCGGCCGCAGCCTCGCAGCGCCCGGTCGTACAACTCGCGGGCGGCCGGCAGCTCGCCGCGCAGGCGCGCGACGTCCCCGAGCCCGCGCTGCGCGCCCGCCTGGGTCTCGGGCGTTCCCGTACGGCGGGCCAGTTCGATGGCGCGCTCGTACTCCGCGCGTGCGGCGAGCAGCCGGCCCGCGTCGACCAACCCGTCGGCGTTCCTGACGAGCAGCCTGGTCAGGTCCTCCACCGCGCCCAGCCGTCCCGCCAGGTCGATGGCCTCGGTCATCAGCGCGGCGAACCGGGTCCCGTCCGCGAGCCCGGCCATCTGCTCCAGAGCGGTGAGAACTCCCCAGCGGTCGCCCGTCCCGCGGAACAGCTCCAGCGCGGCGCGGAACGCCCGCTCGGCGGTCTCCCGCTCGCCGTCGAGGAGGCTCTTGACCCCTGATTCCAGGCGGGCGAACGCTTGGGACCACGGATCGGCGGGGGCCTGCCCGTCCGCGCGGCTGGGGCCGTTCATCATGAACCGCAGGACGTGCAGGAACGGGTATCGGAGCCGCCGGTCGGCAAGGCGCTCCAGATGATCGCGCAGTCGCTTGTCGTGCACGTTGTCGGCGGCCGCGGCGTGCGCCAGGCACAGCGTGTACTCCTCTTCGAGACCGGCGGGCGGCTCGTCGCCGATCGTCAAGAGCAGGCCGGCGGCCACCGCGGCCCGCTCGCCGGGCAGTCCCCGCAACTGCCCCTGCCACGACAGGGCGGCGAGCAGGCGGAGCGCGAGCGTGGGGGCGGCCTGCGCCGCCCAGTGGAGCGCCGCGTGGAGGTTGCCGCGTTCGGCGTCGAGCCGGGCCAGCCACTCCAGCTGGTCAGGGCCGCGCAGGTGCGGCTCGGCGGCCTGGGCCCATTCGAGGAAGTACGCCGCGTGGGCCGCTCTCACCTGTTCCCGCTCGCCGTTACCGCCGCCGGCCAGCCGCTCGGCGCAGAACTCACGGACGGTCTCCAGCATGCGGTACCGGCCCCCGCCGGCCTCCACCAGGGACTTGTCGACGAGGTCGGCGAGCAGTTCGACGACCTCGCCCTCGGACGGCCCGCAGACCCGGGCCGCCGCATGGAGCGGCGCGCCGCCGCTGAAGACCGTCAGCCGCGCGGCCAGCGCCTGTTCGGGGCGGCTCAGCAGGTCCCAGCTCCACTCGACGACCGAGCGGAGCGTCCGGTGCCGGGGCGCCGCCGAACGATCGCCGCGCGACAGGAGCCGGAACCGGTCGTCAAGCCGGGCCTCGACCTCCTCGATCGTCAGCGACCGCATCCGCGCGGCCGCGAGCTCGATCGCCAGCGGCAGTCCGTCGAGCGCCCGGCAGACCCGCAGCACCGCGTCGACGTCGGCGCCGTCGATCAGGAAAGCGGGCCGCACGGCGGCGGCCCGGTCGGCGAACAGCCGCACCGCCGGATGGCCGAGCGCCTCCGGGCCGCCGCCGTCCAGGGGAAGCGGCGGAACCGGGTGCAGCGTCTCTCCTGTGATGCCCAGCCTCTCCCTGCTGGTGACCAGGATCCGCAGGTCCCGGCAGGCCGCCAGCAGCCGGCGGGCGAGCGCGGCGACCTCAGCGACCACGTGTTCGCAGTTGTCCAGGACGAGCAGCACCCGCCGATCGGCCAGCCCCGCGATCAGCCGTTCCACGGGGTCGAGCGGACCGGACAGCGCGGGCACCAGCCCTGCCTCGCGCAGGCCCAGCGCGTTGATCAGGACCTGCGGGACTGTCGCGCCGTCGGCGAGCGGGGCCAGGTCGACGAAGCGGACCTCATCCTGCTCCCGCCCGGCGGCCTCGACCGCCAGCCGGGTCTTGCCGACCCCGCCAGGCCCGGTGAGCGTGACCAGGCGTCGCTCGCCGAGCAGCGCGCGGACGCGTTCGAGGTCGCCGTCGCGCCCCACGAAACTGGTGAACTGGGCAGGGACGCCGCCTGCCGCCGCCTCCGCGGGCGAGGGCCCGGCGCGCAGCACCGCCATGTGCACACCGCCGAGCTCGGGGGAGGGATCGACACCGAGTTCCTCCGCCAGCGTCCGCCGCGCCTCTTCGAACACCTGGAGCGCCTCGGCCTTCCTGCCGCTCCCGTACAGGGCGCGCATGAGCTGTCCGCGCAGACGTTCCCGCAGCGGATGCGCCGCCACGATCTCCGGCAACTCGGCCGCCAGGTCGCGGTGCTCACCATGCGCCAACCGCGCCTCGACCAGGTCTTCGAGTACGGCGACCCGCAACTCCTCCAGCCTGGCGGCCTGATCCCCTGCGAAGGGCGTGTCGATGACGTCGGCCAGCGCCGGCCCCCGCCACAGCCCCAGGGCCTCGCCCAGGAGCCTGGAGGCGCCACCGTGATCTCCGGCGGCGAGCACGTGCCGCCCTTCGCCGGCGAGCCGCTCGAATCGGTGCACGTCGACGTCGCCGGGATCGACGAGCAGCCGGTATCCGGCGGGACCGTACTGGAGCAGATCCCCTGCTTCGCCGACGGACTCGAGCCTGCGACGCAGCCGGGACACCTGGGACTGCAGGGCGTGCGCCGCGCCGCTCGGCGCCTGCGGGCCGTACAGGCCCTCGACGAGCCGCCGTACGGCCACCGTCTGGCCCACGTTCAGCAGCAACATCGCCAGCAGCGCACGCAGCTGCGGTCCGCCGACGGCGACCGTCTCGCCATCGGCGGACCACACTTCCAAGGCCCCCAGGACACCGAATCGCACGGCAGGCAGGGCGGTCAGGAGCCGGTGAGCGTGGGCACGGCGTTGATTCCGGCCGCCGCCTCGTGCTCGTTCTCACGGCCTCCGGAGACGCGGCGCTCCGACGTCTGGGCGCTCGGCCGGCGCTGCGCGATCACCACTCCCCCATCACATCGGTCTCCTCGGCAGCAACCCTATGCTCCCTGACATTCGGGAGGGGCCTGAGGCTTGGGGGCTCGGTCACGACGCCGCGTCGCGGCCTGGACCGCGAGGAGGCCAGCCGTCCGGCAGGGACCGGGGTGCTGCGGTAGCGTCCGGAGTGTGCCGTTCGGGGCGCCGTTCTCCTGCGCTCGGCCCCGCGACGAGGTCCCGGCCGCCGAGCGGAGAGCAGGCCAGGTGGAGAGTGACGCTGAAGTATCCCGGCGACAGCCGAGAGGCGCCGCCCTCACCCCGGGAGCGGCGCCTCTCGCAGAAGTCAGTGCTGAAAAGTCGGCGTCCGCACCGCGGGCTCCTGCGCAGCCGGCATCGCGGGTTGCTGTTGCCATGCCGCCTCGGCGGAAACCCGCCGCTGCGGCAGGCGCTCGGCGCAGCCGCCCCCGCAGTAGCCGTTGGTGACGATCAGCCTGCCTCGGGCAGGCGTGTACGCCTTGCGGTCGGAAGTGACCAGCACTCCCTGGCACACCTGGCACAAAATCCCGTCGTTTTCCACGCATGCTCTCTATCCGAAGTCGCGCCGGGTAACCCCCACGGGTCGGTATTTCGGGAGAGGGCGGGCTGGAGCGGCACGGCCGGCCCCTGGCCCATCTCCAGGCGCCTACTACGACGATCCGGCGCTCGCCGTGATGGCCGGAGAGGGCGGCCGGGTGTCACCGCCGCCCGTGGGCCTGTGCGCCGTCCGGTGTCGCGGGAGGAGCAGCAGCACGGTGCTGACGATGGCGGCGGCGCCGAGCGCCAGCCAGTAGAACCGGCCCAGTCCCCAGTCGCTGACCAGAAGGAAAAGGGTGCCGCCACAGAGGGAGCCGAGCGCCTCACCGGCGGTCCAGCAGATCTGTCGGAAGTTGAGTGCCTCCAACCGCGATCCGAAGGCCAGCGCCGCGAAGGCGGTGTTCAACATCGGCGTGAAGACCATCTCCGCGACGGCGAACAGCGCCACGGTGAGCAGGCATGCGGCGGCGAGCGGCAGGCCCGAGCCGAGCGCGAGGAAGGCGAGGCCGAAGACCACGGCCGCCCCGCCGAGCAGCACCATCGGCCGCGTTCCCCGGCGAAGCAGACCCGTGACCACCGCGGTGATCGCCGGCTGCAGCACCACGATCATGATCGCTGGGCCGGACAGCAGTACCGCCCGCAGCACCGGGGTGGTGATCTCGTCGGCGATCATCAGTGCGAAGGCCGAGTAGAACTGGGCGTACAGAAACGTCGCGAGCGTGGCGACGACGACGGTCCGCCACGCGTGCGGGCTGCGCAGCGCCGCCGCGACCCCCGCCCGGCTCACCGGCCAGGCGTTCACCGTGGGCCGCGGCCGCCGGGCCGCCTGCGGCAGCACCCTGGGCAGCCCGATGAATAGGATCGCGGCGCCGAGCAGGTAACACACCGCCACCGCCGCCATGAGTGGCCGCCCGTCCCCTGACACGTACAGGGCGCTCGCCATGAACGGGCCGAGCCCCCCTGCCACATTGACGGCGATGTTCATCGTCGAGTACGCCTTGTTCCGCTCGACGTCGCCGGTGGTGTTCTCGGCGATGAGCACCCGGGCCAGCACCTGGTGCACGCTCTGGCCGAACCCCGCCACGAGCAGCACCACCAACAGCGCGGCGAAGGCGTGCGTGAACGCGAGCAGCCCGAAGCCCACCGCGGCCAACAGCGCGCTGACCACCATCGCGGTGGTGTAACCGAATCGGGGAAGCCACCGGTTGACCAGCAGGCAGGAGACGCCGACCGCCGCGAAGTAGACGAACAGGCCCACGCCGACGGCGGTGGCGCCCGTGCTCCTGTCCTGGGTCGCGATCAGGATTCCGAGGACCGGCACGAGACTGTACTGGCCGAGATTCACCAGCAGGTTGTCCACCGCGAGCAGCGGCGTGACCGGCGGACGGCGAGCCCGGCCGCCGTCGCTCGTCGCGTCGGCCGCTGTCATCTGCCCGGTCAACGCGGCCGCGCTCATACCCATCTCGGCATGGTGTCCGGTTTGTTCCATGCCGACCAGCCTGATGTAATGGGCTTATGCACCTCAACCCTTACGGCGAGGACGCCGTGAACCTGGCCGCGGACCTGGCCAACCGGCGCCCGGCGAGCGCGGAGGAGCTCGCCGACCGCTGCCGCTCCGCCGGGCTGGTGCTGGAGAGCCCGGTCACCTCGCAGGACGTGGACCGTGTCCTGGCCGTACTGGACGAGTGGGAGAAGGTCGTCGACGCCGTCGACGACCGCGAACGCGCGGACCTGGTCAACCGGATGCTGGCGGCGGCCGCCGCCTACCCGCGGCTGACCGACCACGCCGGCCACGGCTGGCACCTGCACTACCGCGACAACCGCCAGCCGCTCGGCTCCGTGCTGTTCTCGCTGATCTCCGTCGGCACCGCGTTGCACCTGGCAGGACGGGGCATGCACCGGCTTCGGCGGTGTGCCCTGACCGAGTGCGCCACGATCTTCGCCGACACCTCCCGCACCGGGCGGCAGCGCTACTGCTCCGCGCGGTGCGCCAACTGCGACGCGGTACGCCGGCACCGCGCGCGAGCCGCGGCGTAGCCCCTTCGGTGGCGCGGGTGCCGCCGCGCTCTAGGCGCTCAGCGCGTCGGCGACAGCGTGGGCGAACCCGTCGAGGTTGTCCAGCATGATGTTGTGCCCGCACTCGGGGATCGCCATGACGCGGACGCCGGCGCCGGTGAGGCTTTCGGTGTCGGCGCGCACGCCGTCCGCGGCCGGATAGAGGAACGCTCGCGGGATCGGTAGCTTCTCCAGGTTCTCCCGCATCGTCGGCACGGTGCCGCGCAGGAGATTCATCGCGCTGCGGTAGAGCGCCTCTGGTCCGGCCAGGCGCATCGTCGCCGCCCACTGCGGGCCGACGAAGTCCATGGTCTCCTTCCAGCCGTGGTCGAGGAACTCCTGTTCGGTGCGGTAGACGGCGATGCCGGAGCTGCCAGGCCGCTTGGTCTGCGGCAGCGGCGTGGGGTCGAGGTTGGCGTCGGCCAGGACCAGCCGTCCCACCAGGTGCGGATGGCGGGCGGCCAGCGTGACGGCGACCGCGCCGCCCATGCTGTGCGCGACGATGTCCGCGGCGCCCACCGCGGCCTGCTCCAGCGCGGCGGCCAGGGCGTCGGCGTGCTCCTCCAGGGTGTAGGCCGGCTCGGTGGGGCGGTCGCTGATCCCGAAACCCAGCATGTCGATCAGGAGTGACCGGCGACCGGCGAGGGCCCGGTGCGCCGCCACAGGGGCGAAGTAGGGGGCCGAGCTCGCGCCGAGCCCGTGGACGAAGACCAGGGTGGGCTCGACGCCCGCGATCTCGACCCAGCGAATGCGGGAGCCGTCGGGGAGGACCTGTGCGCTGTGCATGGCGCCGACTATACCTCGAACCCGATATATCCCGCCAGCGGGGTACAGTGGAGCCATGATGCAGCTCGCCGTCCTCGGATTCCTCTACGATGCGCAGCTGCACGGCTATGACCTGCGACGACGTATCGCTGCCCTGACCGGCCACGTGCGGCCCATCGCCGACGGCACGCTCTACCCGCTGCTCAAGCGCATGGAGACAGCCGGCCTGTTGCGCCGCGAGCTGCAACCCGGTCAGGTCGCGGCGCCCCGGCACATGCTGTCGCTGACCCCGGTCGGCGAGCAGGAGCTGCTGAACCGGCTGCGCGACCCCGACGAGCTGTTCATCACCGACGAGAACCGCTGGTTCACCCTGCTGGCCTTCCTGCGCCACCTGGACGATCCCGCCCGGCAGGCGGCGGTACTGCGCCGCAGGCTGCACTTCCTCACCCAGCCGGCGAGCTTCTTCTGGGACGGCGACCGGCCCCTGCGAGCCGCCGACTTCGACGACCCGTTCCGCCAGGGCCTGTTCACGATCGCGACGGCCACGACACGAACGGAGCTGACCTGGCTGCGCGAGACGCTCGCCTCGCTGGAGTCACAGGCGTAGGACAGGCTGGACGCGACCGCGAGGGCGTGTACGACTTTGCAGCCCGCTGAAACGTCCAAGCCCGCCCGACGTTTGTCCATTACCAGGGATATCAACCCGTTGTTACCTTCTCGGCGAGAGGTCCGATCAAGAGATCGGCTCCTCGGCTCGGGGTCTTCGTGCAGCAGCCCGCCGTACCGGCGCGGCCACATCCGAAGCTCGAGAAAGGAAGCACCGTGGACGCCACACCCCCCACCCCCTTCCGGCCTTGCGGCCACCGCCGCAACCGGCTCCGGCTGATCCTCCTCCTCGTCGCCGGCATCACCGCCGCCCTGTTACCCGGCGGCGCGGCACACGCGGGAGACACCCCCGGCACCTACTCCAACTGGCAGTTCGACGGCGTCAGCGGGCTCGGCGACGTCGCCTACACCATCACCGTCGACGCCGATCCCGGCGACCAGTCGCAGGTCTACTGGTCCAACCAGGTCTCCTGGACCAACGGCCACGGCGGCTACGCCGGTCTGCAGACCAACGCCAGCACCACCCGCCGCCTGTTCCTGTTCTCCGTCTGGGACGTCACCGAGGCCAGGCCAGGCTCGCAGGGCAGCTGGTGCGAGGCCTTCGGCGGCGAGGGCGAGGGCATGAGCTGCCGCATCTGGCACACCTGGACCCCCGGACAGACCTACCGCTTCCACTACCGCGCGGAAGGCAGCGGCTGGTGGGGCATGACCGTCACCAACACCTCGACCAACGCCCAGTTCAAACTCGGCAGCATCCGCGTGGGCGCGGACACCATGTCACCGGGATCGGTCAGCTGGGCCGAGTACTACAGGTGGAGCGACCCGCGCTCCTCCTGCGCCACCGAGCCCTACTCCCGTGCCAGGATCACCGCGCCCGTCGGCAACAACGGCACCCTGCGGGCCAGGGTCACCAGCGCGCACGCCGGTCAGACCTGCACGGACAAGGCCGCCGTCACCGTCAGCGGATCGACGGCGACGCACGTCAACGCCATCGGCAACTCGGTCATGGGCCAGATGAGCGGCATCGGCGGCAAGTGTGTCAACGTCGCCGACGCCGGCGACGCCACCCCCGCGCTCCTTCAGCCGTGCGACGGCGGCGCGGGCCAGGCGTGGGTCTGGGCCTACGACGGCACCATCCGCTCGAAACTGTTCGCCTGCCTGGACGCCAACGGCAGCGCCAACGGCGCGCCGGTGACCCAGTGGAGCTGCAACGGCGGCGCCAACCAGCAATGGAGTCACAGCAACGGCCGCGTCGTCAACGCCGCCAGCGGCAAGTGCCTCGACGCGGCCAACGGCAGCAGCGCCGACGGCACCCGCCTCATCATCTGGACCTGCGGGAGCAACGCCAACCAGCAGTGGTCCATCCCGGCCAGGCCCTGAGCGCACCGGGCCGGTGACGCGGGGTCGGCGGCGTGCCGCCGACCCCGCAGAGGGTTACTTCGTGGCGCGGAACCTGGCCAGGTTCTCCTCAGAGCTCCATCGCTGGAAGCCCGCCTTCTCCAGCACGCGGAGCGAGGGCGGGTTCGACGGTTCCACGTCGGCGCTCACCGTGTGGACGCCGGGGGCGGTGAAGGCGAAGCGCGTCAGCGCCCTGGTGGCCTCCGAAGCGTAGCCGCGGCCCCGCCTGGAGGCGACGACGCCGTACCCGATCTCGAGGGTGCCGTCGGAGGGCGGCCAGAACAGGCCGATGGAGCCGATCACCAGGCCCGTCGAGCGCTCGATGATCTGACGGTGACCGTACTCGCCCAGCCAGCCGGGGTGCTCGCCGAACAGACCCGCGATGACGCGGTCACCCTCGGCGGGGAAGTCCTCGGCCCAGTGGGCGAGCCTGCGGCCGTCCAGGACGGCGGCGACCTCGCCCGCGGTCCAGGTCCGCAGGATGAGGCGGTCGGTGCTCAGGTCGGCATCGGCCGGTGAGATGAAAGAAGACACGTGACACTCCTGGTCGTTTTCGAACGACCGGGCCGCGCATCAACCACGCGCGGACCGGACAAGGGCATGCTGAACACGGCCGGTGGCAGCCATATTCATCAACCTCCCTCGTCACCCGCGGCGATCACATCCCTCAAGACGCTAGCAACCTCGTCCTACGCGGGCAAACCGAGGCGAACCGCGGGTCGAGCAGCCGGCATGACGGAACCGCAAGGGCCTTGACCGGCGGCCCATCACCCGGCCTCGGCCTCGTCCTCGCCCTGTCCCGCTGGTGACCGTCGCGAGCGCGTGCACGGCGGTGGTGATCGCCCGGCTGCGCCGCACCGGACCGGCGACGATGATCGATGTGGTAGGTTCAGAGCGGCAACAGGTAGCGGAACTCTGAAAGGGAGGTGAGGTTGATGACCGTCGTGGCGATGGCTGCTTTCCGCAGCGCCGGGTCCATCCTTACGTCCCTGGTCCTCGGCTGACCTTCCACTAACCGCTGCCCGCATCGGGCGCGACAGTCCCGTTCACCGAGGGCCCTTCTGGCAAAGGGTTCCAGACTGTTGTCTTCTTACACCTCCATTCCAGGCGGCCTGTCCGCCTACGGCTGGGACGACGAGCTCGAACGAGCCTTCGCTCCTCACCGCACCGCGGGCCTGGTCCCCGCGCGTATCGCCGCCGTCGACCGCGGCAGGTGCGACGCGGTGACCGAGACAGGCCCGCTGCGCGCCGGCACCTCGCAGGTCAAGACGGCCGATCCGGTGGCCTCCCCCTGCACGGGCGACTGGGCCGCCGTACGCCCCGGCGCCGAACCCGAGATCGCGGCGCTGCTCCCGCGCCGCAGCGTCATCGTCCGCTCCTCACCTTCGCGCAGGTCGCACGGCCAGGCGCTGGCGGCCAACGTCGACACGGTCGCGGTGGTCTCCTCCCTGGCCACAGCGTCCAATCCGGGCCGCGTCGAAAGGCTGCTCGCCCTGGCGTGGGAGAGCGGCGCCGTACCGGTCCTGGTGCTGACCAAGGCAGACGCGGTGGCCGACCCCACACGGTCGGCCGACGATGCCGCCCGGCTGGCTCCGGGCGTGAGCGTGATCACCACCAGCGCGGAGACAGGGCAGGGGCTCGACGCGCTGGCCGGCGTGCTGACAGGGACCGTGGTCCTGCTCGGGCCCTCCGGCGCGGGCAAGTCCACGCTGGGCAACGCGTTGCTGGGCGCCGAGGTGCTGGCCACGGGGGCGGTGCGGGCCCAGGACGGCAAGGGCCGCCACACCACCGTCCGTCGCGAGCTGGTCCCGCTGCCGAACGGCGGCGTGCTCATCGACACCCCCGGCCTGCGCGGCATCGGCCTCGTGGACGCCGACGACGGCCTGCAGCAGGTGTTCGCCGAGATCGAGGAGCTGGCCAGGGACTGCCGGTTCGCCGACTGCGCCCACGAACGCGAGCCCGGCTGTGCCGTACAGGCCGCGATCGCCTCCGGCGAGCTGGACCGGCGTCGCCTGGCGAGCTACCGCAAGCTGCAGCGCGAGAACGAGTGGGCGACCTCCCGCAGCGACGCGCGAGCCCAGCGCGAGGACGTCAAGAAGGCGATCACCCGCTCGCTGCGCCAGACCTACGCCTTCCGTGACAGGCAGCGCCGCTCATGAGCGAGATCGACGCCTTCCACCTCACCGACCTCACCATCACGAAAGAGAGCATCACCGTGTCGCAGATCTGGACCACCCGCGCGGAGACCGAGCGGGACATCCCCGCCATCCGTGAGGTCAACCTCGGCGCCTTCCCCACCCCGCTGGAGGCCGACCTCGTCGAGGCGCTGCGCGCCGACGCCGCGTGGCTGCCGGGCCTGTCCGTCGTCGCCGAGGACGCCGACGGCACCGTCGCAGGCTACGCGCTGCTCACCCGGTGCCACGTGGACCGAAGCCCGGCCCTGGCGCTCGGCCCCTGCGCCGTGCTGCCCAGCCACCAGAAGCGGGGCGCGGGCTCGGCGGCGATCCTCGCGGGCCTGCGAGCCGCCCGTGACCTGGGCGAGAACCTCGTTCTCGTTCTCGGCCACCCCGAGTACTACCCCAGGTTCGGGTTCGTGCCTGCCTCCCGGTACGGCATCCGCCCGTCCTTCGAGGTCCCCGACGAGGCGATGATGGCCCTGGTGTTCGACGACTCCCTGCCCGTGCCCGGCGGCACCATCGTCTACCCGGCCCCCTTCGGCGTCTGACCTCCGAAAGAACAGGCCCCGCCACGCAGCGCGTGGCGGGGCCACCCGGGAGCGGCTGCCCCGCGGTCAGTGCTGGACGGGCAGCTCGACGGTGATCGTCAGCCCGCCCTCCTCACGGGGACGGGCGGCGACCGTGCCATGGTGCGCCTCGGCGATGACCCGCACGATCGACAGGCCGAGACCGCTGCCCCTGTCGGAGCGGAGCCTGTCGCCGTGCAGCCGCCTGAACGGCTCGAAGATGGCCTCGATCTCGTACGGCGGCACCTGCAGCCCCGTGTTGGCCACGACCAGCTCGACCTGCTCGGCCCGCTGCCGCGTTGTCACCCACACCTCGCCCTTGACGTGGTTGTGCCTGATCGCGTTCTCCACCAGGTTCTGCACCAGCCGCTCCACCAGCACCGCCTCCCCCGCGGTCGGCGCGGTGTCCAGCAGCCGGTGGATGGTGACCTCCCGCTCGGCGGCCTCGCCCGCCACGGCGTCCAGCACGTGCTCGGCCACGTCGGTGAGGTCGAAGGGACGCCGGTCCAGCACGCTGTTCTCCCCCTCGGCCAGGGCGAGCAGTCCGTCGATGAGCCGTTCGTGCCTGGCGTTGACCAGCAGCAGCGACTCGCCGAGCCGCTTGACGTCGTCGGTCGCCTCGGGCCTGCGCACTGCCACGTCCACCAGCGTCCTGTTGATCGTCAGCGGGGTGCGCAGCTCGTGCGAGGCGTTGGCGACGAAGCGGCGCTGCCCGTCGAAGGAGCGGGCGAGCCTGCCGAGCATCGTGTCGAAGATGCCCGCCAGCTCTTCCAGCTCGTCGCTGGAACCCTTGTAGCCGATGCGGCCGGTCAGGTCGTGGCCCTGCGCCACCCGCCTGGCCGTGCGCGTCACCGCTCGCAGGGGACGCAGCCCCCAGCCCGCGGCGCCGTAGCCCACGCCGGCCGCGGCCGCGGCGCCGCCCAGCACGATGAGCGCGCCGTAGGTGCGCACGTTGGCCAGGGCATCGCTCTGGTAGACGCGGCGTACGGTGGCCGCCCTCTCCGCGGTGATCTCGTAACCGCGGCTCCCCTTGCCGAAGAAGCCGTTCTGCGTGTTGATGAACTCCGGGGTCATCAGGCCCCTGCGGGGCTCGAGCGTCTGCCGTACCACCAGGTAGAGACCGGCCAGCACGAGCGCGCCGACGAGCAGGAACACCCCGCCGCAGGCCAGGCCGAAACGCAGGCGGATGCTCATGGAATGCGGTACCCCGATCCTGGGACGGTCTCGATGATCTGCGGCTCGCCGAGCTTCTTGCGCAGCTTCGTCATCGTGGTTCTGACGGTGTTGGTGAACGGGTCGATGTGCTCGTCCCACACCTTCTCCAGCAGCGCCTCGGCCGAGACCACCGCGCCCCTGGCGCGCAGCAGTTCGGCCAGCACGCCGAACTCCTTGCGGGCCAGCGGCACGTAGCGGCCTTCCCGGAAGACCTGCCGGTGCGCCCAGTCGAGCCTGACGCCCGCCCGCTCCAGCATCGGCGGATCGGCCGGCCTGGCCCTGCGACTCAACGCGTGGATCCTGGCCAGCAGTTCCTCGAACGCGAACGGCTTGGGCAGGTAGTCGTCGGCCCCAGCGACAGGCCCGCCACGCGCGCACGCACCTCGGAGGCGGCGGTCAGCATGAGGATCCTGACCATCAGGCCCTGTTCGACCACCCGCCCGCACACCTCGTCGCCGTGCACCCCCGGCAGGTCCCTGTCCAGGACGAGAACGTCGTAGTCGTGCACGGCCAGCCGTTCGAGCGCCGCCTCCCCGTCGTAGGCGACGTCCACTGCCAGGGCCTCACCCCTCAGACCCTCGGCGATCGAGTCGGCGAGCATCCGCTCGTCCTCGGCGATCAGCACCCGCACCCGCGCCTCCATTCCCCCGATGATTCACAGACGCATATAACGCGGACATAACCACTTTTAGTGACGCTCAGGTTAGCGGGCGATCAATGGACTGGCCCGATGACCGCGACAATTCTGCGGCCCTCGCCGCCCGCGCTCGTCCCGCGCCGGCAGCGGGGCCACCTCCTGTTCGGGATCGCGCTCGCCGCGGCGGCGACCCTGCGCGCACTGGTGATGCTCGGCTACACCACCGCCCAGCTGTACTGGTACGACTCCTTCACCTACCTGGACACCGCGCTCCACATGCGGCCTGGCGGCGCCTTCCACCCGGCCGGCTACTCCTGGTTCCTGTGGCCGTTCTCCGACGTGAAGCTGGTGGCGGGCCTGCAGCACGTCATGGGGCTGGGCGTGGCCGTCATGATCTACCTGCTGCTGCGCCGCTGGTCGGTGCCCGCCTGGGCGGCCACGCTCGCCACCGTGCCGGTGCTGTTCGACCCCGCCTTCGTCCGCCTCGAGCACGCGATCCTGTCCGACCTGCAGGTGTACTTCCTCATCATGGCGGCGCTGACGCTGCTCATGTGGCGCACCACGATCGCCTCGAGCGCCGCCGCCGGCCTGCTGCTGGCGCTGGCCGGGCTCACCCGCACCGCGGCCGTCCCCCTTCTCGGCCTGGCCCTGCTCTACCTTCTGGCACGGCGGGCGGGCCGGCGCCCCGTCATCGCGCTGATGCTCGCAGGAGCGATCCCGCTGGCCGCCTACGCCGGCTGGTACCAGCACCACCATGGCCGTTTCGCTCTCTCCGGCGCCGACGGGGTGTCGCTGTGGGCCAGGACGATGACCTTCGCCGACTGCCGGCGCGTCGAGCTGACACCCGAGGAGGCCGAGCTCTGCCCCAACGGCACCGTGGTCGACGCCGCCTCGGAGTACGTCTGGGCGGCAGGCGCCTCGCTCAACCGGATGCCGGGAGGCAGGTTCGCCCACAACGACCTGGCCAGGTCCTTCGCCACCAAGGTCATCCTCGCCCAGCCTCTCGACTATCTGCGCGAGGTGGTCAAGGACACCTCCCTGGCCTTCACCTGGACACCGGTCGCCCACCCCAAGCGGGTCTCACCCGCGCTGACCTTTCCCCAGGGGGCGTGGGACCTGCCGTGGCACTTCCCCCTCGTCAACAAGGTGCGCGCCGAGTACGACAACGACATCCGCGGCATGGCCTCCGTCGAGCCGTACGGCACGATCCTGTCCCACTACCGCTACCCGTGGTTCCTGCACGGCACGCTGTTCGGGCTGCTCCTGCTGGCCGGCGGCCTCAGCGCCGCGCTGTGGCGCAGGGCCGCGCTGCTGCCGTGGGCGATGTCGATGTTCCTGCTGGTCGGGCCCGTGGCCGCGCTCGACTTCGACCATCGCTACGTGCTGCCCGCCATACCTCTGGCCTGCCTGGCCGCCGCGATGGGACTGCACGGCATGCTCACCGCCCTGCGAGCGGCTCGCCTGCTTCACAGGGAACGGCCATGATGAGCGTCCCGCGCTCCGCCGAAACGACGGTCGCGGCCGTATCGTCGCCATGTGACGCACCAGCATGAGACCTGGGGCCGCCGGAGACGCCTACGAGGCCTACGTCGGGCGATGGAGCCGCCCCGTCGCGGATGCCTTCCTGCGCCGGCTGGAGGTGCCGGCGGGCGGGCGCTGGCTGGATGTGGGTTGCGGCACCGGCGCGACCTGCTGCGGGCCCGGCTGCCGTCGGACCCGGACGGCTCCATCCCCCTCACCGCCAGGTGCTGGGCGCTACGAGGCGTGGAGCTACGGTGACCGCTTCGCCGTCCCGGTACTCCCTCGGGGGGTGAGACCGGCGGCCACGTCCTGAACGTCCTGGACCTGCTCACCCGCGATCAGCGACAAGAGCATCTGCGCAGCGTGGGCGCCATGGGCGGGAATGTCGCGGCCCACCGCGGACAGCGGCGGACGCACCACCTGCGACAGGGGCGAATCGTCCCACGCCACGATGGACAGCTCACCGGGAACGTCCATCCCGAGCTCCTGCGCGACGGACAGCCCGGCCACGGCCATGATGTCGTTGTCGTAGACGATCGCCGAAGGACGGCCGGGCGCGCTCAGCAGCCGCCGGGTCGCCTGCGCTCCCTGCTCGCCGGTGTAGTTCGTGTGCTCGATGACGTGATGGTCGAGGGCGAGCTCCGCGCAGGTCCGGGTGAAGGCCTGGTCTCGCTGGACGGTGTGGACCAGCTCGGGCAGCCCGGCGATCCTGGCGATGCGCCGATGGCCGAGCGCGGCCAGGTACTGGACCGTCTCCCTGACGGCCGCGCTGTCGTCGGACCAGATCGAGGTGAGCGACCCCGCCGCCGATGGATGGCCGATCACGACGACCGGCATGCCGAGCTCCTGCATGACCGCCACGCGCGGGTCGCTCAGATGCAGGTCGACGAGGATCGCGCCGTCGATGCGCCGCTCGCCCCACCAGCGCCGGTGGATCTCGATCTCCTCGGCGTGGTCTTTGACGACCTGCAGCATCAGGGCGTAGGACCGGGCGGACAGCTCGTCCTGGATGCCGCTGATGAGCTCCATGAAGAACGGCTCCATGCCGAGGACCCGCGCAGGACGGCACAGGACCAGGCCGATGGAGCGGGCATGCGCGCCGTTCAGCGCGCGGGCGGCGCTGTTCGGTCGCCAGCCGATCTCCTCGGCGATGGCGATGACCCTGGCCCGGGTCGTCTCCGACACCCCGGACCGGCCGTTCAGCGCGTAGGAGACCGCCACCTTCGACACCCCGGCCCGCCGGGCGATGTCCGCAATCGTCGGTCGCTTCACCGGGCCCTCTGACTGAACCAGTTATCCGCAATGCCTTGCGCCGCGAAAGCTACCACGCCTGCGCGCCGCTGGACGTGCGCCTTCCAGGCCAAGGATGCTCGCCTCGCTGACGCGACGTTGCCACACCGAACGTCGTCAGATGGGCGGCGAGGAGCAGAGAACCCGCCACCGGACGGCCCGGCCGGGCTCGGCGCCGTGAGCCAGTGAGCCGGGAGTCGGTGGCCGGAGGGTCGGTGGCCGGGGGGTCAGGGGCTGCCGGACAGCTCGCCGGACAGGGTGCCGTGCATGCGAGCGCTGGGCTCGTTGAGGCCGACGATCTCCACCGTCTTGCCGCGGGCGGCGTACTTGGCCTGCACGGCGTCCAGCGCGGCGACGCTGGAGGCGTCCCAGATGTGAGCCTCGGACAGGTCGATGACGACGTGGTCGGGATCGCCGGCGTAGTCGAACCGGGAGACCAGATCGTTGCTGGAGGCGAAGAACAGCTGCCCGGTGACGGCGTACAGGGCCTGGCCGCCGTCGGGGTCGACGACGGCGGAGACCTGCGCCAGATGAGCGACCCTGCGGGCGAAGATGACCAGGCCGGTCAGCGAGCCGACGACGACGCCGATGGCCAGGTTGTGGGTGGCGACCACGACGGCGACGGTGACGACCATGACGGTGATCTCGCCGGCGGGCATGCGCCTCAGGGTGGCCGGGGCGATGGAATGCCAGTCGAAGGTGCCGACCGAAACCAGGATCATGACGGCGACCAGCGCGGCCATCGGGATCTGGGAGACCAGCGGGCCGAAGACGATGCAGAGCACCATGAGGAAGGCGCCGGCCAGGAAGGTCGACAGCCGGGTGCGGGCGCCGTTCTTCACGTTGATCATCGTCTGGCCGATCATGGCGCAGCCGCCCATGCCGCCGAACAGGCCGGTGACGATGTTGGCGATGCCCTGGCCGATGGACTCGCGGGTCTTGCTGGAGCGGGTGTCGGTCAGGTCGTCGACAAGCTTGGCGGTCATCAGCGATTCCATCAGCCCGACCAGCGCGAAGGCCAGGGCGTACGGGGCGATGAGGGACAGGGTGTCGAAGGTGAACGGCACCCCGGGCAGGCCGGGGACGGGCAGCGAGGACGGCAGCGCGCCGCGGTCGCCGACCGTCGGCACGGCCAGGTGGGCGCCGACGGTCAGGGCGGTCAACGCGGCGATGGAGATCAGCGGGGCCGGGATCGCCCTGGTCAACCGCGGCAGGAACACCATCAGCGCCAGCGCGCCGCCCGCCAGCGGGTAGACCACCCACGGCACGTCGACCAGCTCGGGCACCTGCGCCATGAAGATCAGGACGGCGAGGGCGTTGACGAAGCCGACCATCACCGAGCGGGGCACGAAGCGCATCAGCTTGGCCACCCCCAGCGCGCCGAGCACCACCTGGATGAGGCCGCCGAGGATGACGGTGGCGATCAGGTAGCCCAGGCCGTGCTCGCGCACCAGCGGCGCCACGACCAGGGCGATGGCGCCGGTGGCTGCCGAGATCATCGCGGGGCGCCCGCCGACGACGGCGATGACCACGGCCATGGTGAAGGAGGCGAACAGGCCGACGCTCGGATCGACTCCCGCGATGATCGAAAAGGAGATCGCCTCGGGGATGAGGGCGAGCGCGACCACCAGCCCGGCCAGGATCTCGGTGCGGGCGACCTTCGGCGACAGCCAGGCGGGGCGGCCCGGCCGCAGACGCGTGGCCAGGGCGGCGGGCGGGCGGGCGGGCGTGGGGGAACTGGGCAACACGACATCCTTCAACATGAGCGGGCAACGTGAGCAGGCGGCAACCCGTGCTGGTGGGCGCGACGACGGCGCGCCGCGCAGGCAGAGGCCTGAGAAGGCGGCTCGACGGGGGCGCGAGGCGCCAGGCGGGCGCCCGACAGCAGCGGGGCGGCAGGCCGGCGGCGGTGCCGGGCTACCGCGAGGAGGTCACGGCGGGCAGCAGGCGGTGGCGGTCAGGGGCATGCGCGCGTCGATGGCCCGTACCTCGTGTTCGTTTCGTCCCGCCGTCAGTCGCCGCCGTGCTGCTTGAGGACCTTGTGCCTGTGGTCCGGTCCTGCCCGAACCCGTCGGCGGCGTGGCCGGGGCCTGCACGGCCGGTCATGGGGGGACGACACCGTTGGCGTCCCGGCCTTCGGCAACTCTACCTTCGATCGATTCTTGAACGCAGCGGGGGGCCGAGACCGTCAGCTCGCATGCTTCTGACGGCATGCTTCGATGGACGCGGGTCCGAGGGCCGTGTGGCGAGAGCATCGCCGGAGACGTGCCCTCGACGGTGCCCTTGGCGATGAGGAGCCCGGGGAGGCGGTGACCCGGCCGACGTCGACGCGGCGGTGGCTAGGCGTCTCGGACGGGCCGGTAGGTGAGGAAGGCCGCTGCGGGACGACCACCGGCTGGCGAACCACTCGTAGCTCCGCCCACCCAGCAGCAGCGCCTCGGTGCCCAGCGCCTCCTCGAACTCGACCCTGGCCCACGCTTCGCGGTCCTTGTCCCCCATCCGGCCGAACCAGCCGCCGAAGCTGAAGCCCTCCTCGCCGGTCGGGTCCTGGATGACTCCATCGAGCGAGATGTTCTCGCTGATGACAAGCTCTCCCATTGCGGTTCTCCCTTGCCGTGGTGTCAGCTACCACTGGTGTAGACGCCGCGACGTCGGGAAAGGGGGCGCCCATCGACCGCCCCCTCCGCCCCTCGGCCGGCGTCCGTACAGGACGGAAGCGCGAGAGGCGGGAAGGGTGGAGTCGGTGAGCGCCGACCTGATCAGCAGGGCGAGGGCAGGCGACGGCGAGGCGTTCCGAGCGCTGACCGAGCCGCACCGCCGCGAGCTCCAGGTGCACTGCTATCGGATGCTCGGATCGCTCCCGGACGCCGAGGACGCCCTCCAGGACACCCTGCTGGCCGCCTGGCGGGGTCTCGGAGGGTTCGACGGTCGCGCCTCGCTGCGCACCTGGCTCTACCGGATCGCCACCAACCGGTGCCTCAGCGCGCTGCGCGCGGCCAGCCGCCGCCCGGCCAAGGAGTGGGACATCCCCGGAGTCGAACCGCCCGAACCGACCCGTATCGGCGATGTCGTCTGGCTCGAGCCGTATCCCGACGCCCTCCTCGAAGGCCCGAGCACTCTGCCGCTCGGCCCGGAGGCCCGCTACGAGCGGACCGAATCCATCTCTCTGGCCTTCGTGACCGCCCTTCAGCTCCTGCCGCCTCGCCAGCTCGCCGTCCTCATCCTGCGCGACGTCCTCGGATTCCACGCCAACGAGGTGGCCGACATGCTGGACACGACCGTGGGATCGGTCAAGAGCGCCCTCAAAAGGGCGCGCGCCGGCCTGCGACACCGGCGGACGGTCGCCGACCGCGAACCGCCTCCCGCCGCCGACTCACCCGCCGAGGATGCGATCGTGGCGAAGTTCGTCCGCGCGTACGAGTCCGCCGACATCGACGCGCTGGTGGCCCTTCTGACCGACGACGTCTTCGTGTCCATGCCGCCGATGCCCCTCGAATACGAGGGCCGAGACGTCGTGGCCCGTTTCTGCGCCGGCATCTTCGGCTCGGGCCGGAGGTTCGACCTCGTGCCGACGCGAGCCAACGGTCAGCCGGCGTTCGGGGCCTACCTGCGCGCTCACACCGGCATCCGCCACGGGACCGGGCTGTTCGTCCTCACCCTCGCAGGCGACCGGATCTGCGCCATGACCCGCTTCGAGAACAGCGTGCTCCCCTCGTTCGGGCTGCCGCGCTCGCTGCCTTGACCCCGGATCGCCTGCTCGACCACGCCGCCGTCCACGGCCGGCAGCACCGCACCCGCCTTTTGAAGGTACATCCTCGTCAGCAGCTGGAAATGCCGCCAAAGCTTACACAGGCGGTTCAACGATACCGTTGAAGGAATGACGACCTCGCTCCGGGACGCCGCCCGTCGCTTCACCGGCGGCGCCCTCACCGCGTTCCTGTCTCCCTCCACCCGCCTGCTCGGCCTCGGCGAGCCCACCCACGGTGTCGAGGCCTTCCTCGAGCTGCGCAACGAGGTCTTCCGGCACCTCGTCGAGCACGAGGGCTACCGCTCCATCGCCATCGAGAGCGACTGCCTGGCGGCCCTGGCCGTCGACGCGTACGTCACCGACGGCACCGGGACCCTCGACGGGGTGATGAGCGGCGGCTTCAGCCACGGCTTCGGCGCCTCTCCCGCCAACCGGGAGCTCATCGGCTGGATGCGGGCCTACAACCAGCAGCGGCCCCCGCACGAGCGGCTCCGCTTCTACGGCTTCGACGGGCCCCTGGAGATGACCGGCCCCGCCGGCCCCCGCCCCGCACTGACCGCGCCGCACCACTACCTCGCCGCCCACCTCGACCTGGCCTGGAGTCGCGAGAGCCTCGACGAGCTGTTCGGCTCCGACGAGCGCTGGACCAACCCGGCCGCCATGATGGATCCCACCCAGTCCCTCGGCCGCACCCCCGAGGCCAAGGAGCTGCGCCTGGTCGCCGACGACCTGCGCGCGCTGCTCACCGCGCACGCCCCCCACCTGACGGCCGCCACCTCCCCCGACGAGTGGTGGCGCGCCGACCTGCACGCCCGCACCGCCGCCGGGCTCCTGCGCTACCACGCCGGCATGGCCGACACCGCGCCCACCCGCATCGGGACGCTCATGTGCCTGCGCGAGGCGATGATGGCCGACAACCTCGACGCCATCGTCGGCCGCGAGGCCCGCCGCGGACCCACCCTCGCCTTCGCCCACAACCGCCACCTGCAGCGGGACAAGAGTCACATGCACTTCGCCGGCCTGCCGCTCCAGTGGTGGAGCGCGGGCGCCATCATCGGCACCCACCTCGGCGACCGGTACGCCTTCGCCGCCACCACCTTCGGCGCCCGCGGCTCCGACGTCCCCCCTTCCGACACCCTCGAAGGGCTCCTGTCGACGCTCCCCCACGCCCGCGCCGTCATCGATCCCGCCCGCCTCGCCGCGGCCCTCGACCGGAAGCTGACGCCCCGCCTCCCGGCCGACCACACCTACTTCTCCCTCGACCCGGCCACCACCGACCAGACCGACGCCATCGTCTTCGTCAAGGACATCTGAACCGCCCACGGCTCAGGAAAGCGTTCAGGGCCTCAGGACGGACCGCAGGTCGCGGGGCAGAACCTGACCTCGGGGTAGCGTGGCGACGGCCTGTCCAGCAAGGGCTGCCGCTGCGACTTCAGGTGCTGGTCGAGGAAGGCCGCCACGTACGTGCGGGTGAGTTCGGCGGAGCGCGCCCCGGACAGGACGCCGTGGGGAGGCTTGACGCCGAGGGCGCCCGCCAGCAGCGAGCCGTCGGTGAAGGACTGGTGTTCCGCGCCCGACAGCACGATCCAGCGCTTCCATCCGGTCAGCAGCTTCCAGTCGCGCTCCCACGAACCGTCGCGGCCGCCGGGGACGTGGTTCGGCGACCCCATGAACATGAAAGGCCGGGTGAACCCGCTCTTGGGGATGCGGGCGTAGGTGGTGCCGTCCATGTCGATTCCGGCGCGCACCCGGGGGTCCTTCAGCATGGCCGCCACGCTGCTGGCCCCGCCGATCGACTGGCCTGCCATCGCGATTCTGGAGCGGTCGATCAGGTCGGAACCGTCCCACTTCGAGGTCAGCTGGTCGAGCACGAAGGAGACGTCGGCCGCCCGGCCCTGGACCACGCCCGTGCCGAAGCCCGGGTCGGTGTCGCTGTCGCATGCCAGGCACTCCGCGACCCGCCCGTCGGGAAAGGTCGTGGCGTAGCTCTCGTAGGTGTGGTCGATGCCGGCCACGACGTACCCCCGGCTGGCCAGGTCCTCGGCCAGGGACGTCAGGGTGCTGATCGGCTTGGTGAAGCCCGGGGAGAGGACCACCAGGGGAAGCCTGCGGCCGGCGGGTTCGGCGTCTTCGACGGCGTTCGTTCGCGTCCTGCTCAGCGTGTCGTAGGGCACGTTGGCGATCCTCGCGCCCTTCATGGTGAGCTCCGATTCCTTCGGCGTCATGTACGGCGCCCGCTGCCCGTCCCGCTGCTCGGTCGGGTACCACAGGGTGACCTTGAGGTGCCTGGCGGCGACGTCGAGGTCCCAGGGATCGGGGCGGGAGGTGTCGGTCAGATACAGGGCGGTGGTGCCGACCGGATGGGGGCCGGTGGGGGCAGGCAGGGTGACGGGGCCGGTCGGTGTGGGCGAGGAGTTGGCAGCCGTCCGTGGCGGCGCGGGTGCGGAGCAGCCGGACACGGCGAGGACGGCCAGTCCTGCGGCGAGCGCCAGGATCTGTCTCATGGAGCGGTCCCTTCACTTGTCCAGCAGGGTCAGGGCCTTGGCCAGGGCGGGGTCGCGCCCGGCAGCCGCGTCCTTCGGCGTCAGGGGCACGTGGTGGTCGGGCGGCACCCCGATCCGGTTGATCTCCTGGCGACGGGGCCCCAGGCCGTGCCTCGAAGGGAAGGCCAGGACGGTGTTGTTGCTGAGCAGGTACGGCTGCGACGGGCCGGACATGAGCCCGGCGGTCCTGGTGCCGACCAGCCGGCCGACGCGCAGGTCCTTGACCGCGGAGCTGAAGTGCTCGCACGCCGAGGCGCAGCCGCGGTCGGTGAGCACGATCAGCGGCAGGTTGAGCAGTTCGACGGTGTCGTCGGTCCGCAGGCCTTCGCATCTGTCGTCCGCGGTGCACAGGTAGTGGGTGACCTTGCCGTGGACGAAGGCGCTCAGCAGCCGGGTCGACTCCTCGATGCGGCCGCCGCCGTTGCCGCGCAGGTCCAGCACGACGCCGGTGAGGGTCCGGCCGGTGCGCAGCCTGGCGATCGCCTTGAGTACCCTGTTCGCGGAGTCGGGAGCGAATCCGCGCATCCGCACAAGGGCGACGTCGTCGTCCAGCAGCTTCGACTGCACCACTTGCAGGGCGGCCAGATCCCGCTGGTAGAGGCCGGGCTTGAGCGTCACGCTCCAGCGGCGGCCGGTGCTCTGCCGCAGGAGCCGCAGCCGGATCGGGCGGGCCTGCGGGTATCGCGGGTGGAGGGCGGCGATCGCGGGGGTGGGCTTGCCGCCGACGAAGGGCGCCGATCCGTTGATCGATTCGATGATGTCGCCGGGGCGCAGTCCGGAGGCCTGCGCGGCGCCGCCCTGCACGGTGGTGACGAACAGCGGGGGGAGGGCGACGCCGGGGTTGCCGGTGGCCTGCGAGCCGGTGACGTTCGCCTGGAGACCCAGGCCGTAGCCGTCGCCGTCGTAGTAGTCGGCAGGTCGCGTGATGTCGTGGGCCCAGCTGGCGTGGTTGTCGTCGAGGCCGGCCACGATGGCCTCGAGGGTGGCGACGGCCAGTTTGTCGCGCAGGTCGGGGACCTGATCGGTGGTCGTGCGGTAGACAGCCTCGAACGCGGCCCAGTCGGCTCTGCGGTCACCGGTCAGCGCAGGCATGCTCGCCTCGGGCACGTCGCGTCCGTTGCGGTTGAGCTCCTGCGTCAGGGCGATGAATCCGGCCGTCAGCAGCGAACCGGCGTCCAGCGTGGCGCCGCTGTAGTAGTTGCCGAGGATGCAGAAGTACGCCTGCTCGATGACGTCGATCGTGGTGGGCGTCTCCGCCCCGGGAGCTTTCTGGGGCGCCGCGCAGACCGTGGCGGCTGCCGAGCTCGACTGGCTGCGCGGCGGCGTCGGCGCGGTGCAGGCCGCGGCCAGGAGGAGGGCGAGCCCGGCGCTCACGGTCCTGATGGCGGTCATGACAGGCGTCTCCGGATCCACCAGAAGCACAGCCAGATGAGGCCGAGGGTGAGCAGGGCGTAGATCCCGGTCTCGATCCACTGGAAGGGCCAGAAGCGCTCGAGGGGCTGGAAGGTCGCCTGCTGCCGGTAGCCGAGCCGGTTGATCTCGACCATGCAGCCGTCCCCGCCGCCCGCCGACGGTGCGCAGGGGCCCGCCGTCGTGGAGACCTTGATGTCGCCTTCGTCGCCGCCGGGGGCCATGGCTCCGGACGGGTCGAGGAGGTTGCTGGACAGGACCCAGGCGCCCGGGTGGCCGGGGACGGCCGACTTCAGAACGATCCGCGGCGTTCCGCCGCCGTCCTGGGGAAGGCCCAGGCTGTCCACGTTCGCCTTGCCGAGCTCGAAGGTCGAGGTGATCGGGGGCATGAGATGGGGACGGACCAGCAGCGGCATGGCCAGCTGGATGGCGGCGAAGACGGCCAGGGTGAGGGCCATGGCGGGCAGCGTGCGGCGTACCAGCATGCCCACGGTCACGCCGAGGACGAAGGCGAAGGCCGCATATCCCATCGGGGCGATGCCGCGCGCGCCGAACACCAGAGGCGCCATCAGGGCCAAGCCCTCGGCGGCCGACTTGTCCAGGGGATCGGACCACCAGGTCACCATGAGGCCGCACAGACCGGCGAAGGCCACGGCGGTCAGGCCGGTGAGCCCGAGCTTGACCGCCAGCCAGCGGCCGCGGGTGACGCTCTGGTTCCACACCAGCAGGTGCGTGCCCGTCTCCAGCTCGCGGGTGATCAACGGTGCTCCCCAGAAGAGCCCGGCGAGGGCGGGCAGGAGCAGCACGACGAGGGTCAGGGCCATGAACGGGGTCTGGTGCGCGTCGAAGAAGCGGTCGTAGAAGCCGTCGCAGCTGTTGTCCGGGATGCAGTCGGCGATCCCGGTGGAGTAGCCGGAGGCCAGGCCGGGGCCGGTCAGGGCCAGGACGACGGCGAGCAGGACGAGCAGGGCGGCCATCATCGCGGCCGAGCCGCGGAACTGGCGCCAGGTCAGCCAGATCATCGCTGCACCTCCAGGGCGACTCGCCGGCCGTCGGCGGTGTTCTTGTCCATGTAGGCCAGGACGAGGTCTTCCAGGTTGAGCTGGGTGACCGTCCAGGCGGGGTCGTGGATCGGGGCGTCGGTGCGGATCACGAACGTGCTCTGCCGGTCGGTATGGCGTGCGGAGATCACCTGCTGGTCGGCGGGCAGCCGGTCGGGATCGCGGCGCGGACCGGTCAGCCGGTGATGGGTGGCCAGCAGCTGGTCGACCTCTCCCGCCACCTGGACGCGCGAGTCGACGAGCACGATCAGGAAGTCGCACGTGCGTTCCAGGTCGGAGACCAGGTGGGAGGAGAGCACCACGCTGAACTGGTGCTCGACGGTCGCCTCCATCAGTCCCTGCAGGAACTCGCGGCGGGCCAGCGGGTCGAGCGAGGCGACCGGCTCATCCAGGATCAGCAGCTCGGGCCGCTTGGCCAGGCCGAGGGTGAGGGCGAGCTGGGCGCGCTGCCCGCCGGACAGCTTGCCCGCCCGGTGGGCGGGCGCCAGGCCGAGCCGCGCGACCCGCTCCCGCGCCATGGTGGCGTCCCAGCGAGGGTTGAGCCGTGCTCCCAGCCGCAGGTGATCGGCCACGGTCAGCCCGGCGTAGACGGGGGTGTCCTGGGCGACGAACCCGACCTTGGCCAGCTGCGCCGGGCCGCCTGCGGGCCGGCCGCCCAGCACCGTGATGCCGCCCGCCGTCGGTTCGAGCTGGCCGCTGGCCAGTTTCAGCAGCGTGGTCTTGCCGGCTCCGTTGGGCCCCACCAACCCGACGACGTGGCCCGCCGGTATGTCGATGGTGCACTCGCGCAGCGCCCAGCGCCTGCCGTACTTCCTGCCCAGTCCCTGGGCCTGCAGGACAGAAGTCACGCGATGTCCTCCTGAGCGGTGGTCCGGAAGGTGGTCTCGAAGAGGGCCTCGATGCTTTCGTCGTCGAGGCCGGCCCGGCGGGCCTTGGCCAGCCAGCGCTGCAGTTCCAGCCGCAGCGGGCCGTGCGCGGCCAGCGAGGCGCCGGTGAGCGTCGCCGTCACGAACGTCCCCACCCCCGGCCTGGCGGCCGCCAAGCCCTCGTGTTCGAGCTCCCGGTAGGCCTTCAGGACGGTGTTGGCGTTGATCGCCAGGTGCGCCACCACCTCCTTGACCGTCGGCAGCTGGTCGCCCTCGCGCAGCACGCCCAGCCGTAGCGCGTGCCGTACTTGCTGGACCAGCTGCAGGTACGGCGACACACCCGACCTGCTGTCCAGATAGAACTCGATCACCGGCTTCTCCATTTATCTAGCCTGCTAGCACTTTAGAGTCCTAGACGTTAGGTGATCATAAGGATCGCTGTACAGAGGTCGTGGTCATATTCCGACGACTTCTCGATAAGCGCTGAGCCGCAGGTCAGCTGAGTGCTGGGGGGTTGCAGCACGTCGAGTCGGTCTCGCAACCTCGGCCTGGCCAGGGGCTATGAACGCGGCATGGAAGGACCAGGTGGGCGCGCTCGGCCTCGGGCTGAACGCCATAATCTGGTGGAATTCGCTCTGTATCGATGCGGCGGTCAAGAAGCTGGACAGCGGCGCGCTGGGTATCAAGGGCGGGCAGGTCACCCCGGAGATCCGCGCCCACGTGCTGCCTCTCATGTTCGAGCACATCAACTTTCACGGCTTTCTACCCGTTCAACCGCCCCGAGGTCGGCGGAGAACTCCGCGAGCTTCACAACCCGGCCGCCACAGAAAACGACAGGTAGCATGCCGGAGATCGCGAGAGCCGCTGGCGTCGGGGTCGCGGTGGACCTGATCTACCGCAGGGTCACGGCGATGCCGCGACCGCCGAAGAAGCTCTCGAACACCTCGATGGGCATGACGGCGCGGCGGGCGGTCGCGGTGTGGCCGGAAGGGTGGCCAATGTGCAGCGTGCCGTGGTCGTGGCCGGTGAGCAGGACCAGGTGCCCGCCGCGGCCGGGAGCCGGCAGGGTGGGGCGGCGGATCTCCTTGTGGACCGAGGCCATGACCAAGTGACCGTCGGCGAGCAGGGCGGGCAGGTCGGCGACGGCCAGGTGCGGGAGCACCCGGGCGGTCAGGTCGTGTTCGGCGCGGACGAACTCGGCGAATGGCGCGTAGTACAGGCCCTTGATCGTCGCGTCGGCCTCTTCACAGTAGCCGTCGTAGGCGCGGCAGTCGCGCACGAGTTCCAGCAGGGCGGGGCGTGGCCGTCGCGGTGGTCGAGGATCATCTGCAGGCAGGCCATGCCGCAGGCGTGCCGGCACCAACGGCCGTACTCGGCCTGGCTGGTGGCGCCGGAAGCTCGGCACTCATGTACTGGGTGAACAGGCTGATGCCGTCATGAAGGGTCCGCTGCGCGCTGCGCGCTCCCGTGCAGGCCAGGGCACCCCACAAGTTCCCCGCTGCCCACCGCGCGGCCGACCAGCGACCGGAACGTGGTCCAGGCGATGTTGCCGCCGGACAAGACCACACCGACATCCGCACCGTTGCGGGACGCCTCGGCCACGCAGGCGGGGGAACGACTACGTTGCGGGTCTACGCCGCATGGGTGGAGGAATCGGACCGACACGCCGCGGAGCTGCTCACAAGTCGGCTTCCCGAAGAATGCCGTGAGGTTGGCGATGCCCAGCCAGCTTTGTCCAGGCCCGCAAGCTGCGGCCGATCAGGTTCTGCGCGAGATGACCATGATGTATTCGCAGGGAGCGTTCGTTCGGTTGGCGAAGCCGTGGTCCGCGTCGGCCTGCATGAACAGGGAGTCGCCTGTGTTCAGGGTCTCGTTGATCCCGCCGATCGCGACGGTGAGGGTACCTTCGAGCACCACGAGTTGTTTCTCCGTACCCGGCGGATACGCGGGCAGCAGCCCGGTAGAGACCTGCGCGGGGAGATAGTGGACGACCATCTCGGCTCCTCCCGCGCCCGGGGCCGCTGACACCATGTGCCGCTCGAAGCCGGTTTCCGGGTCACGGAAAACGGGGCGTTCGTTCTTGCGCATGACAACGGCCACACCAGACGCGGCAGGAGCTGGCGCACCGATCAGGTCCGAGAGCGACGCGTCGAGCGCGTGGGCGATCCTAGACGCGACGCCGATCGTCGGGCTCTTCTCACCACGTTCGACCTTGGACAGCATCGCCCGGCTGACCGACGACTGTGCAGACAACTGCTCCAGCGTCAGGCCCGCCTCCTCGCGGCGTCGCCGCACGTTACCGCCGAACGCGCCGGCCAGGTCGTCACCGTGCTGTAGTTCGGCCGCGTTTCCGTCTTGCTCGACCACCGTGCTCCTCGATCGATGAGTACCTCACTGCCCACAGTGTAGAGTTTCTCCTAAAGAAGATATAGTCTTCTATCGGAGACAGGCGATGTGCGCCCAACACGACGGAGGTTCCATGCGTTTGATCTCGAGTGGCCAGCACCATGCGACGTTCGAATTCGGCGATCTGCAGGTGATCTCGTTGCGAGACGGGTACATCGACATGCCGCCGACACGGCTCCGCGACGAGGATGGGCGCACGCTCAATGAGCTGCCAGCCGCCGTCCCGCTGGCCGGCGACAACTTGCGGCTGTCGGTCAACGCCTTCTTCGTCACCGACGGCACGCGGTCGGTTCTCATCGACACCGGCGCGTCCAACGTCTGGCACGACCCCACCATGGGATTGATCTACGACGCGCTGGACGAAGCGGGAATCGACCGCGCGCAGGTCACCGATGTGGCCATCACCCACAAGCACGAAGACCACGTGAGCGGCCTGATCGCGCCGGACGGTTCAGAGGCGTTCACCAAACTCGAGCGCGTGTGGATCGGCGCGGGCGACACCTCGGTGTTCACGGGGCGGCTCGAGCCGATCCGCGACCGGGTCGTACCCGTGTCGGAGAAGGTCGCGATCAACGACTGGATCACCGCGATGCCGACACCGGGCCACACACCCGGTCACACCGTCTACGACGTCAGGAGCGGCACCGGCCACCTTCTCGTCTGGGGCGACACCGTTCACGTTCCCACGCTCCAATTCGATCAGCCGAACGTGTCCTGGGAGCTCGACGGCAACCAGTCCCAGGCCCGCGCCGCGCGAGCGGCCCTCCTCGAACAACTGACCCAACCACACCACTTCGTAGCCGGCGCCCACCTCGACTCACCCGGCATCGCCCGCGTAACCGCCTCCGGCGACGGTTATGCGCTGGAATACCTCGCACCACCGATCGGCTGATCGAGCCTGTCGGCTCCGGGCCGCGCTCGCGATGGCGGCCAGGGAGGGGTGCCGGTAAGAATCGCGTCATGAGCCCCAAACGGCGTTGATCTTGCTGTGATTCGCCTGGTCAATGCTGGTTGTTCATGACCCGCCCCCCGATGCACATCGACGAGTTGGTTGAGCACTGGACGATCCTGGATGAAGAGCGCGATCTGATCGCAGGAAAACGAGGTGCCACACGCTCGGCTTCTCGATCTTGCTGAAGTTCCATACGCAGTACGGCCGCTTCCCGCGGGGGCGCTCGGAGCTGGCCGACGAGGTCATCGAGCACGTGGCCAAGCAGGTCCAGGTGCCCGCCTCGGAGCTCGGCTTCTACGAGTGGTCAGGCTCCACGATCGAGTACCACCGCAATCAGATCCGCACGCATCTGGGCTTTCGTGCCTGCACGACCGCGGACGCGGCGAAGGTCACGGTGTGGCTGACCGAGAATGTCGCTCACGCCGAGCGGCGGGCCGGGCGGGTACGGGAGGAACTGCTCAAGCACCTGCGCGAGGAGCGGATCGAGCCACCCACTCCGGGCCGGATCTCTCGGATCGTGGCCTCGGCCCTGCACAACGCGGAGGTCACCTGGTCCCTGCGGATCTCCTCACGGCTCACTTTCGAGACCACACAGCACATCTACGCCCTGGTCGGCATCGACGATGACGACGACGCGGAGGAGGAAGCGGCCGAAACGCTGGCCGAAGAGGAGGACGGTTCCGACCTGCTCGCGCTCATCAAGTCCGCTCCGGGCAACGTGAGCCTTGAATCGATGATGACCGAGATCCGCAAGCTGGTGCCTGCGCATCCTGCAGGCCGCGCTCGTCTACATCAACACGCTGATGCTGCAGGACGTCCTGGCCGATCCGGAGTGGGCCAAGCTGCTCAAGCCCGCTGATCGGCGAGGGCTGACCCCGCTGTTCTGGCAACATGTCCAGCCCTACGGCGAGGTACGGCTGGACGTCGCCAAGCGCCTGCCGCTCGGCGGCGCGAGCACCGCGCCTCTTCGTCGTAGAGCGGGTTGCCGTACCCGGAGAGGACGACGGTGGCGCGGCACGCGCGAAGGGCTTGGGCGAGGCCCCGGTGCGCCGCGTCGCTGCCCATCTCGTGACGGTAGTTCCGCTCCCTGGTCCCCGCGAGAGAGGGGGTTGAGGAGCATCGGAACGAAAACCGGCGCTAAGCCTTGATCGGCCCTGGTGGGCGGTCGGTGACGCCGGCGGCGTCGGCCTTGCCACGGATAACGCCCTATTATCTGGGGCATCGTTGATCGCGACCTGCGGCGACGGTTCCGGGCTGCTACGCGAAGCGGCCCTGTTATCTGCGGCAAAGGGGGAAGCGGTGGCCACCGTCGCGCAGCTGCCCGCCGGGAAGGCGCTCACCGTCCGCGGCGCCGCGGACGCCTTCCTCGACGCGCTCGGCAACCCGAACACGGTGCGCAACTACGCGATCGGCGTCGGCAAGACCGCCGAACGGGTCGGCGAGGGCCGGCCGCTCGGGCAGGTCGCGGACGACGAGATCGGCGAGGCCCTCGAAGCGCTGTGGGGCTCGACGGCGGTGAACACCTGGAACACCCGCCGGGCGGCGGTGCTGTCCTGGCTCGCCTGATGCGCCGAGCGAGGCTTCGACGGCCCGGAGGTGCCGGCCTGAGCCAAGCGCTTGACCCCGCCGGACTCCGAGACGCCGGCGCGCTCGAAGATGGCGATCGACCGACTGATCGCCCGCCGCGAGGTGCACCTGCGGGAGAAGTGCTTCTACCGGATGCTGTACGAGACCGTGGCGCGGGCGGAGGAGATCCTGCCGCTGAACATCGAGGACCTGGACTTCGCTGGCCGCCGCGCGCTGGTGAAGGCCAAAGGCGCGCAGTCCAAGGCCCGCCGCCGCGGCCAGGCCCGCGAGGATTTCGTGCTGGAGCCCGTGTACTGGGACGCCGGCACCGCCCGGCTGCTGCCGCGGCTGCTGAAGAACCGCGCCCGCGGCCCGGTGTTCGTCACTCACCGCCGCCCCGGGCCGGGCAAGGTCGTCTCGTCGCGGGACGTGTGCCCGGATTCCGGGCTGGCCCGGCTGTCGTACGGCCAGGCCCGCGCCCTGCTGGACGAGCACACCGCGCTGCACGGGGCGGGCACAGGCTGGGATCTGCGCGAGTTCCGGCACTCCGGGCTGACCCACCTCGGGGAGCAGGGGGCGAGCCTGCTGATGTTGCTGGCCAAGTCGCGGCACAAGAAGGCGGAGAACGTCCGCCGCTACTTCAAGCCGTCGCCGGACGCCATCGCCGAACTCACCAGCCTGCTCGCACCCGGCGACACACGCCGAGGCGGCGGCACGTGACCGAGTCGGCCGACCCGTCGATCCTGATCATCCCGACCGACCCGAAACCACCGAGCCCTGGAGTTGACATGACTGACATGATCGTGCCCGACCCCGCCACGCGGGACATTCTCGCGATCTTCGAAAACGTGCGATACCGGCTGTTCGAGCGCCTGAAGGATCTGACCGACGCCGAGTACCACTGGGAGCCGGTCAGCGACTGCATCAGCATCCGCCCCGGCGACGACGGCGTCTTCCGCGTCGCCACGCTAATTCCGGAATCGAGTCCGGAGGCGCCGGACCCCGTCACGACGATCGCCTGGCGCATCTGGCACATCGGCAGCCTCTGCCTGCGCGGCTATGTGATCCACTTCTTCGAGGACGTTCCCGAGTTCGGCGACCGCCACGAGTGGCCGGGCACCGCGAAAGAGGGCGTCCAGGCGCTCGCCGAGGACTGGGAGCACTTCATCTCCCGTATCGCAGCCCTCGGCGACGAGCGCCTGTTGGCGCCGATAGGCCTGGGCCCCGGCGGTTGGGCCGATGAGACGTACCTGAAGCTCGCGCTGCACGCTCTGAAGGAGGTCGCGCATCACGGCGGCGAGATCGGCCTGCTGCGCGACCTGTACCTGCGCGAAGCCGTCTGATTTCGGCGGTGGGCGACCTTGTCCGGCGGCCGTGTGCCGCCAGACAACGGCCGGGGTCGGCGGCTGTCTCCTTCCTCCCGGTCTACTCATCGGCCGCGTCTGGGTCACGCAGGGGCCTCATACCGCCGGGCAGATCGGGCAGCCGGAAGGAGTGGCGGCCCAGCACGTTGACGTGGTGGCGCACGAACGGCGACAGACGGGCCACGTCCTCGTCACGGACGTCGAAGCCGGGACGTACGCCTAACCTGGCCGGGCGCCGCCACCCAGCGAGCCCCGTTCCTCAACCGCCGCGGCGGGCGCCTGTCCACCCGCGCCGCCTCGGCCATCTTCACCGCCATCGCCCAGGCCGCCGGTTTGGAGGACCCCACCACCGCCCACAGCGGCCGCCACACCTTCGTCACCCAGCTGATTCGCGGCGGCGAAGACCTCGTCACCGTCGCTGAACCGGCCGGCCACTCCCGCCTCGACACGCTGCGCATCTACAGCCAGCCCACCGATGACGACAAACAGGCCGCCCTGCGCCACCTCACCGTTGACCGCTAGCCAACATGGGCGAGATGACCACCGACCCAGACGACACCAACCCGCCGAGCGGAATCAACAAGCTCAAGGCCCCAGCACCCACACCGTGCCTGTCCGGCCCGACGGCTGGCCGGACTGGCACGGACGACGTCCCATGACCAGAGACGACAGAGCCAAGATCCGCAAAGCCCTCGAAGCCGGGCTTCCCGAAGGGCCGCTCACCGAGTGCGGTCCGTTCCTGTGCCACCTCACCATCGACGGCCTTGAGCACAGCGATCCACGCAAGCTCATCGCGCTGCGCGGCCGCATCCACGCCGCCGCCCGCACCGCTGCGGAAGGACGCCAGACCGTCTACTGACCTGCGGCTCGGCGCTTATCGAGAAGTCTCGTTGGAATATGACCACGACCCCGTACAGGCCGCGCCCGTCGGCGCCCGAGGCGGGCCCATCACTAGCCGGCCGTCAACCGTTGGCAGACCCTCGCCCCGCCCGGGAACCCGGAGGCCTGAGGCACTCCGATCCGCACCTCAGCAGGCCGTGACCCGGTCGGGTTGCGGGGCAGGCACGGTCGCACGGTCCTGCGGGTGGCCGCCCGCGGTGGGCCCCGGGCGGACCGGCCACCAGACGGCCCGGCCGAAGAGTGCGGCAAGGGCGGGGACCAGCACCAGCGACACGATCAGCGCGGAGAGCATGATGCCGAGCGTCATCGCGAAGGCGATCTGCTCGTTGCCAGGGGAGGTGGCGAGGCCGGCGAAGGAGGCTGCCAGAACCAGTCCGGCCGTCGCGATGGCCGGCGTCGTGTGCCGTACGGCGCGGGCCACGGCGGCGCGGGCCGGACCCGGTCGCTGCATCTCCTCCCGGATCCGGTCGGCGATCAGAATGTTGTAGTCGGTGCCCAGGGCCACGACGAACAGGAACAGCACCAGCGGCAGGGTGAAGCTGACCCCCGGCCTACCGAGGGCGTGCTGGAACAGCAGGGTGACGGCGCCGAGGGTGGCGGCGAAGCCGAGCCCGACAGAAAGCATAAGGATCACCGGGGCGAGCAGGCTGCGCAGCAGCAGCAGCAGGATCAGCGCGATCAGCGCGGCCGCGACAGGGAACACGATCGTGAGGTCGTGGTCGACGGCGGTCGAGATGTCGGCGATGATCGCCGGCGTCCCGCCCACATGTGCCGTCGTCCCGGCGGGCGTGTGCTGGGCGACCGCGGCCCGGATCGGTCCTGAGGCCAGGTCGCGAGCCTGCTGGCTCTGCGGGTCCGCGGTCGGGTAGAGGTCGATCCGGGCGGCACGGTGGTCCTTGTTCAGGACGGCCCTCGCCACCTGGCCCACGCCCTTGACCCGGGTGAGCGCACGGGAGAGACCGTCGAGCCTGCCGGCGGTGAGGGCTGCGCCGTCCGCGGAGGTGACGAAGACGCTCGTCGGGTCCGACACGCCGGCAGGCAGCGTGCGGGAGATCTCGGCCGCGGTGGCTGCGGCGGGGGTCCGGGCACCGGGGTCGCCCTGGCCGTAGTCCATGCGGATGCCGATCAACCCGGCGGCCAGCGCGGCAAGCAAGGCGATGGAGGCGGTCAGCATCATCAGCGGTCGTCGCGTGACCAGCACGCTCAGGCGGGCGGCACGGCCCTCGCGCGCCTCGGGGCGCAGGGCCGCCCTGGAGGGCCAGAACATCGCCCGCCCGGTGGCCGCGAGCAGCGCCGGCAGCAGGGTGAGGCTGCCCAGCAGCATCACCAGGACCGCGACGGCGATCGCGGGGCCCATCGAGCGGAACTGCCCGAAGGTGGCCAGGCCCAGCGTGGCGAAGGCGGCCACGATGGTCAGCGCCGCCGAGGTGATCGCGGCGCCCACCCGGCCGGAGACCTGCGCGGCCACCTCGCGGGCGGACTGCTCGGGCCTGGCCCGCAGATGCTCGCGGAAGCGGAACAGCAGGAACAGCAGGTAGTCGATGCCGATGCCGAGCAGGACCACGTTGATCAGCCCCGGGGTGCTCGCGTCGAGCTTGAGCCCGGTGAGCATCGCGGCAGCCGCGACGGCTCCCGCAGCCACGGAGCCGATCACGGCGACCGCGAGCAGCGGCAGCAGGGCCGCCAGCACGCTGCGGAACACCAGGACGTTGAGCAGGACGATGAGCCCCATGACGAGGGCGCCCCCGACCGTCGTGGCGGTCTTGTGGGAGTCGACGGTGTCGACGGTGTCGGCGAGAGCCCCGGTGAAACCGGTGCGCATCCCCGCCTCGGCGAACTGAGTCCGGGCGGCGTCCCTGAAGGTCCGGTAGACGCCTTGGACCCCCTTGTCCGCGCGATTGCCGATCAGCTCGACGGACAGCAGTTCGAAACTCCGGTCGGGCGCCGTCATGACCGGGGCGATCCGGGGAGTCTGGGAGCGGTCCGGGATCAGGAACTGCTGCGGGCCGTCATCTTCCCTGGGCATGATCACCCGGCGCTTGCCCAGCTTCGCCGCCTCGGACTCCACCCGCTTCCGGTCGGCGGCGCTGAGAGCCTTGCCGTCGGACCGGGCCACCAGCACCGTCACCGTGGTGGCGTCGGGGTTGACCCCGAACTGCTCCTTGGCGATGTGCAGCGCGGCGGCCGAGTCGTAGCTCAGGGGCAGGAAGTCCCCGGCCTGGTTCTGGGTGACGCGGTCGAACAGCGTCGGGGTCAGGGCGCTCAGTGCGACACCCAGCACCGCCCAGAGGGCGATGACCTTCCATGGGTGTCTGGTGGAGTATCCGGTCAGGGCGCGGATCACGATGTCCTCCGGCGGACGGACTTGCATGCGGATGTCTGCCGGGGGCTCCCGGCCGGTATCCAGACCATCACCGCGAGAGGCGGCAAACCTCCTGGCAGCGGATGATCCGGACCGGGGCCCTGGGGCCTTCCCCCGGCCGGCGACCAGGCCCCTGGTCCTGGTCCTGGTCGGCGAACCACCGTCGCCGTCGCCGGCACCGCGGCTGCTGTGCAACCCTGTTCCGGGGGCCGGAAGGCCGGATACAGGGGGAACAGACATGCCCAGGAGCCGACACGTTCGGCCTGGCGATGCCCGGGAGCTGCCGCACATCGACAGCGCCGAGCCGCCTTGGACCCGTAACGACGCGCTCGTGACCGGCGGGGCCTGCGTGATGAACCTGCTCAGCTACGTGTTCTTCAACGCCCCCGACGGCCGCCACGCCGTGAGCGTGGCCGGGTTCCTCTTCGTCGCGCTGGCGGCCCTGCCGCTGCTCGCCCGGCGCCGCCACCCGGTGGCGGCGCTCACCGCCGTCCTGATACTCGATGCGACGGCCACCCTGACCGTGCCACTGCCCAGGCACTTCGGTGCCGTCCTGGTGGTCGCCCTGTACTCGGTCGCCAGGGCCTGCCCCGGCCGGGTGACGGCGCTCGCGGCCGCCGCAACGGTATCGCTGACGCTGCTGAGCCAGAGCAACGGCCGCATTCCGCCCTGGCAGGACGCCGTCACCTCGCCCCTCACCACCCTGATCGTCGTCGGCACCGCCATGGCGGTCAACCGCTGGCAGCGGGAGGTGGCGGCCAACCGCAGACTCCTTGCCGACCGCGCGGTGGCCGACGAACGCCGCCGCATCGCACGGGAGTTGCACGACATCGTGGCCCACCACATCACCACCATGCAGATGATGGCCGGCGGAGCCCGCGCCAACATCGCCGAACCGGAGGTGGTCCTGGACGCCCTGCTCACCCTGGAGTCCTCCGGGCGGCTCGCACTGCGCGAGATGCGCCAGCTCCTCGACGTGCTGCGGGACAGCGACGAACCGGAGAGCGCGCCGTCACAGCCGCAGCCGGGCGCCGACGACCTCGGCCTCCTGGTGGCCGAGTCCCGCCTTGCCGGACTGCCGACCGAGTTCGGCGTCCACGGGCCGCAGCGACCGTTGCCGCCGACCATCGGCCTCACGGTGTTCAGGATCGCCCAGGAGGCCCTCACCAACGCCCGCAAGCACGCGGGGCCCGCCCGCGCGTCCGTACAGCTGACCTACCGTCAGGATCGGGTCACCGTCGAAGTGCGAGACGACGGCGGGGGCACACCGCCGCAGGAGGGGGCGTCGGCGGTGGGCGCCGGCGGATACGGCCTGATCGGCATGCGCGAGCGCGTCGCCCTGCACGGCGGCACCCTCACCGCCGGCCCGCAGGCCGACGGGGGGTTCGCCGTGGTGGCCGACCTGCCGCTGAGCACGGACGAGGCGGCCGAGGCGGCCGTCCAGCACGAGAGGGCACGCCGATGACCGGGACCGGGCCGACGACGACAACGCCGCCGACGCCGACGCCGACGCCGAGGATCAGGGTGCTGATCGTGGACGACCAGCTGCTGGTCCGGCGCGGCCTGTCGCTGATCCTCTCCCCCAACCCGTCCTTCGACGTGGTGGGAGAGGCCGAGAACGGCGCGCAGGCCGTCACCCTCGCCCACCAGCTGCGCCCCGACGTCGTGGTGATGGACATCCGGATGCCCGTCCTCGACGGGGTCGGCGCGACCAGGCAGCTCGCCGCCACCCTGCCCGGCTGCCGGGTCCTGGCCCTCAGCACCTTCGACATGGACGATTACCTCGTGGGTGCCCTGCGCGCAGGAGCCTACGGGTTCCTGCCCAAGGACAGCTCCCCTGAGGACCTGAGCGCCGCGATCCACACCGTCCACGCCGGCGACGCCGCCGTCGCGCCGCGCCTGCTCACCCGGCTGATCTCCACCTACGTACGGGCCCCTCACGGCGCGCGGCCGACCCCCACCGGCCTGGACGAACTCACGCCCCGCGAGGTCGAGGTGTGGCGTCTGATGGCCACCGGCCTCGACAACACCGAGATCTCCCGCGTCCTCGACATCAGCCTGTCCACCGTCAAGAACTACATCACCAGCATCTTCGGCAAGCTCTCCGTGCGCGACCGCGCCCAGGCGGTCATCGTGGCCTACGAATCCGGCCTGGTCACCGCCCGCGCGGCAGCCGGGGACCCGCCCGGCGACGGGCACACCCGATAGCGGGGACCGGCGCTCCCTTCCCCAGCTGACACACTGCTGGCCATGGCAGATGCGATCGAGGCGTGCGGCGACAGCGGAGGGGTGCGCGTCGGCGTCCTCGGCCCCCTGGAGCTGGACACCGCTACCGGCCCGACGCCGGTCGGGGGCGCGCGGCTGCGGGCGTTGCTGGCCCGGCTGGCACTGGAGGCCGGGCGAGCCGTCCGGCCGGAGACCCTGGCCGAGGCGCTGTGGGAGGAGGAGGCACCGGCCGACCGCCTGCACGCGCTGCAGTCGCTGGTGTCCCGGTTGCGGCGCGTCCTGGGCGATCCGGGGCTGCTCACCTCGGGGCCGGCCGGTTACCGGCTGGCTGTCGAGCCGGACGCGGTCGACGCCGTCCGGTTCGAGCGGCTGGCCCGCGCCGGCCGGCGCTCGCACGCGCAGGCCCGGCCCGCCGAGGCCGCCGCCACCTTGCGCGAGGCCCTGAGCCTGTGGCGCGGCCCCGCACTGGCCGACGTGCGCGAGGCGCCGTTCGCCGCCGCCGAGGCCGAACGGCTCGAGCGGGCAAGGCTGGCCGCCCTGGAGGACCGCATCGAAGCCGAGCTCGCGCTGGGCGCCGACCTCGACCTGCTCGCCGAGCTCGAATCGCTGACCGCCGCGCACCCGTTGCGCGAACGGCTGGCCGCCCAGCTGATCCGAGCCCTGGCGCTGAACGGCCGCGGCGCCGAGGCGCTGGCCGCCTACCAGCGGATCCGCGACCTGCTGGCGGACAGTTTCGGCAGCGATCCAGGACCGCAGCTGCAGGAGGCCCACCTGGCGGTGTTGCGCGGCGAACTCCCCCGTTCCCGCCGATCGCACGGCAACCTGGACGTCCCGCTCACCAGCTTCGTGGGCCGCGACGACGACGTCCGCCGCGTGGTCGACCTGCTCGGCCGAGTACGGCTGGTCACCCTGGTCGGCCCAGGAGGAGCGGGCAAGACCCGGCTGGCCAACACCATCGGCCGGCAGCTCACGCCGTCCAGCGGGGTGTGGTTCGTCCCACTGGCCCCGGTCAGCGCCGACGACGTGCCCCGCGTGGTGCTCGAGCTATTGCGGGTGCGCGAAGAGGGCCCGCCGCCGCGGGCAGTCACCCCGGAGACGGTTTTGGACCACCTGGTCGAGACACTCGCCGACGACGACCTGGTGCTGGTGCTGGACAACTGCGAGCACGTGATCGAGGCCGCCGCGACGCTCGCAGGATCCCTGCTCGGCCGGTGTCCGAGGCTGCGGGTGCTGGCCACCGGTCGCGAACCCCTGCGCATCGACGGCGAGACCTTGCACCCGGTGCTCCCCCTGGAGCTGCCCGAACCTGGAGCGACGGTCGAGCGGGCCCGTGCCTGCGCCGCGATCCGGCTCTTCCACGACCGGGCCGCCGCGGTGCGGCCGGGCTTCACCACGGAAGGCGGCGCGCTGACCGCGGCGATCGAGATCTGCCGCCGCCTGGACGGCCTGCCGCTGGCGATCGAGCTGGCCGCGGCACAGGTGCGCGCCCTGCCGGTCGAGGCGGTCGCGGCACGGCTGGACGACCGCTTCAGGCTGCTCACCGGGGGCAGCCGCACCGCACTGCCGCGACACCGGACCTTGAGCGCCGCGGTGGCCTGGAGCTGGGACCTGCTCGACACCGACGAGCGAGCGCTGCTGGAACGGCTGTCGGTCGTGCCCGGCAGCTTCACCGAGGACGCGGCGGAGGCCATCGGCCGGTTGGGCGAGGTCCGGGAGCTGCTGACGGCGTTGGTCGACAAGTCCCTGCTGCACCCGGTGGAGACTGCCGACCCGGTCGAGCCGCGCTACCGCGTGCTGGAGACCATCCGGGAGTACGGCCTCGAGCGACTGGCCCGGCGGGACGAGGCCGACGACGCCCGTGGCAGGCACGCCCGGTTCTTCCTTCAGCTGGCCGAGAGCGCGGACCCGCACCTGCGCACGTCCGACCAGCTGCGTTGGCTGGTGCGCCTGTCCGCGGAACGGGACAACCTGTCGGCGGCGATCCGCTGGGCGGCCGGGTCCGGCGACGCCGACCTGGCGGTCAGGTTCGGCGTCGCGCTGTGCTGGAACTGGTTCCTGCGCGACAACCCGCCGGAGTCGCTGGACCTGCTCGGCCGGATGCTGCAGGCGCGCGGCTCGACCGACCCGCAGGCGCGCGCGCTCGTGGTCGCCGCGCACGCGCTCGCCACCGTCGAGACCCTCAGCCGGCCGGACGAGGCCGAGGCGGCCTTCGACCGGATCGCCAAGGCGCTGGAGCACCTCGCCCCCGGCACCCACCCCATCGTGGAGATGGCCCGGCTGGCGCTCGCCGTGGGCTCGGCCGATCGAGCCGCACCGGACGTGCCGGCCTCCCCTGACGAGCGGACCGATCCGTGGAGCCGGTCGTTGACGCTCCTGGTTCGAGGCGTGCTGGCCATGAACACCGGGCACGCCGCCGAGGCGGCGCACGTGCTGTCGCGCGCGCTGACCGGCTTCGAGGAACTCGGCGAGCGGTGGGGCCTGGGCATCACGCTGAGCACCCTGAACGCGGCGTTGCAGCGGGCCGGCGACCCGGCCGGTGCGGCGGGACTGGCCGAGCGGGCCGGCCGGTACTTCCAGGAGCTCGGCATGCCCGAGCACACGATGGAGAGCGAGGTGGCGGCCGCGCTGCACCGGGCCCAAGCAGGCGACGTGAACGGCGGGCGGCGGCAGCTGACCGACCTGCTCGACCAGGTCGAGCAGGTCGGGTCGGCCGAGTCGCGGGCTCAGGTGTGCCTGGGCCTGGCACGACTGGAGTGGCGCGCAGGGCGGCCGGGGCCGGCCCGCGAACACGCCAGGGCCGGCCTGGCCGAGGCGCCACCCGGCCGGTCGACCCCGCACCTGGCCGCGTTGCTGCTGGGCGTGCTCGCCCAGGCGGACGTCGCGCAGGGTTGCCCTGACGAGGCGGTACGCAGGCTCGACCACCCGGCGGTGCACATGACGCTGACCTGGCAGACGCCGGTCGCGGCCTCGATCGCGGTCGTGCTCGCCGCGATCGAGCTGTGCCGCGATCGGCAGGAGCGGGCGGGACGGCTGCTCGGGGTCGCCACCGCGCTGCGGGGTTGGAACGACCTCGACGACGTCGACGTACGGATGATCACACAGCGGGCCACGGCGGCCCTGGGCGCCGCAGGGTTCGCCGCCGCGCACGCCGCGGGTGCGGCGATGTCACGGGCCGAAGCCGAAGACCTGGTGTCCGCGATCATCACCGCACCCGCGACCGACCGCGCCGGTCAGCCGGCCTGAGCGGCGGCCGGGACGGGCTTGCCGAACATCGTGCAGGTCACGGCGCTCTGGAGCGCCTGGGCGGCCTTGGCGATCTTCGGGTCGGCCTCGAACTCGGCCCAGAACTCCGTCGCGATGAGGACGGTCGCCGTGCGGCTGCCGGTGCGGTCGGCGAGGTTGGTGGTCAGGTAGCCGGGCATGCCGCCGTCGTGACCCCAGAACGTGCCGCACGGGGTGGCGCCGGTCTGGATGCCCAGCCCGTAGCCTGGCCCGTCCGGCTGCCGTGAGTCCACCGGCACCGTGGTGCGCAGCTGTGCCATCTGGGCGGCGGGCAGCAGCTTGCCGGACAGCAACGCGGTGTGGAACCGCGACCAGTCCTGCGTGGTGGACACCACCGCCCCGGCCGCCCCGCCCCACCCCGGGTCGTTGTCGGAGACGTCCACGTGACCGTTGCGGCGCTCGCCTGCGAGGTGCCTGAACTCGGCCGGCACGCTCGGCGGCATGTGGGCGGCATCCCGTTCGTAGCCGTGGGCATGAGAGCCACGCCAGGTGGAGCCCGTGGCGTAGTAGGTGTGCCTGAGGCCAAGCGGCCGGGCGATCCGGTCCCGGACCAGCTCGGCCAGGCCCTCCCCTGTGACCCGCTCCAGGACGGCGCCGAGCGCGGCGTAACCGGTGTTGCTGTAGGACCACTTCGTGCCCGGCGCGAACAGCGGATCGTGCTTCACCCCCCACGGCGAGCAGCTGCGCCGAGGTCCACCGCCGCCGATCCTTGCCGAGCATCGAGGGCCGGATCGCGGCGTCATCGGTGTAGTCGAACAGGCCGCTGGTGTGGTTCAGCAGCATGCGCAACGTGATCGCCCTGCCGCCCGGCACCTTGCCCGGCAGCCACTTCTCCACCGGGTCGGTCAGGGAGAGCTTGCCCTCGGCGACCAGCTGCAGCACGAGCGTGGCCACCATGGTCTTGGTGTTGGACCCCATCCGGAACTCGTCCCCCACCTTGAGCAGGTGATCCCGCCTGGTCCAGGGGGCCTGCGCGGCGATCTCGACCGGACGGCCGCGGCCGTCGTCGACCCGCACGATCACGCCGGGCGCCCCGGCCTCCACCAGCCTGCGCGCCAACTGCTGTAGCTGAGCGCGCTGCGCGGCGGCCTCGCTCGAGGCGGCGGACGGCGTGGCCGCGGCGGCAGCCGGCAGCGCCGCGGCCACGGACAGACTCAAGGCCAGCGCCGACGCCGTGACCGTGCACAGCCAACGCGGCCGCACAGCGCGATCCGAGGAAAAAACATGTGATGACATCGACCCGTTCCTCCGGGTTATAGGCGACGCGGACGACCTCACCCTCCAGCCCGCCGCTCACAAACCGCACTCAGCACGCTGTCAGCCGCCCCACGGGCATCGCCCCGCGAAGATCGCTTCCGTCATAAATGATCTTAGAACACATAGAGTATTTGATCAGCGACTACGGGTAACTATCGCGACGGAAGATCGGATCATCACCCACAGAGGGACACATCAGCATGTACAAGCACGTCATCCCAGTGCTGACCGCAGCCACCACGGGCCTGCTCCTGTTCGCGGGGCCCGCCGCCGTGGCCTCGTCATACCAGACGCCCGTCAACGCCGCCGGGCGGCCGGCCGCCGACTTCCCGGAGCCGGACAAGGGCCACAAGGGATTCTCCGGATGGGAGCGCGTGGTCTCACCGCTCACGAGCGTGGCCACGGGGCAGCTGGGGAGAGTCGTCGAGGTGTCGTGCAGCGAGGGCAAGCGAGTCCTCGGCGGCGGCCACCTCATCGAGTCCGGAAACCGCGTCCAGGACCGGGACGTGCATGTGGTCGCGAGCCGGCCGAACGAGTCAGGCACCGCCTGGCAGATCGGGATCACGAACCTGTCCGCCATCAGCTACAGCGTCAAGGCCTATGCGATCTGCGCCAACGTGGGCCAGTGACGTGAGACCGCACCACCCACGCGCCTAGGCATGTCCACCAAGCCCACGACATGGGCTGAGCAGGACCGTCGCCTCGCAGGCCGGGAATGCCCGGCCTGCGAGGCGACGCCCGTTTCGACGGAAACCGCCTGGTCAGGCCGGACACGTCGACCGAGACACGGAACATCGCTTCCGCGGTGAGCGCCGCGGCCCCACCCAGGAGAAGTTAAGAATCGTTGACATCATGTCTATCCTGCTTTACGTTGAACCATGTCAGGTTTGTTTTACATGGAAGCAGGCACAGACATGTCATTCGAAGAGAAGCACGCATGGATCTACGCCGCGATCGCGGCCGGCGTACCGGTGATCTACTTCGCGCTCCTCCTGCGCCAGGTCCCCACCACCGACGTCACACAGATCGCCTACGTGACCCCCATGCTCGCCGCCATCGGCACCGCCATCGCCGCCAACATCATCACGACCATCGCCGCCGCACTCGCCTCCCCCAAGGAGGCCGACAAGAAAGACGAGCGCGACAAGCAGATCAACCGGCTCGGCGAACACATCGCGTTCTACGTCATGAGCATCCTCGCCCTCATCCCACTCGGCCTGACAATGGCCGAATTCGCCCCCTTCTGGATCGCCCACACGCTCTACCTGGCATTCGTCCTGTCCGCGCTCACCTCGTCGATCGTGAAGATCGTCGCGTACCGCCGAGGCCTCTGACCGTGCCCAAGCCCACCAAAGTCACCAACTCGATCCGAGCCCTGCGCTTCACCCACGGCGAGATGACACAGGCCGACCTGGCCGAACGCATCGGCGTGACCCGCCAGACCATCATCGCCATCGAACAGGGCCGCTACTCCCCCTCACTGGAAATGGCATTCCAGATCGCACGGGTCTTCCAAGTGCCGCTCGACGACGTCTTCCAGTACCCCGACACCCAGACATAGCCGCCACACCCCACCCGGCGCCCGAGCACACCGCCTCGTCGCCGTCGCCGTGGCCATCACCTGCCTCAACATGGTCCACCACCTCGCCGCCCTCCTCCTCGCCACCGAGACCCCCTACACCAACGCCCTCGGCCCCCACGCCTCCGACGCGCTGGTACTGCTCATGTTCGACCTCCACCACCACGGCTACCTCATCGCACAGATCTTCTTCGGCCTGTGGCTACTCCCGCTGGGATACCTCACCTACACCTCCCGCCTGTTCCCCCGCGCCCTCGGCGTCCTCCTCGTCGCCGGATGCGCCGGCTACCTCCTCGACACCCTCGCCCTGTTCCTGGCCCCAGACCTCGGAACGGCCCTGAACCCCTACCTCGTCGCCCCCGCCGCCATCGCCGAGATCACGATGCTCCTCTGGCTGCTCGTCAAAGGCGTGAAAACCCCGCAGCAGGACGGCCGAGCCCCCCTCCCAGCCTGAACCACACACCGAAAGGCACCCCATGACCCACGTGACGACCATGAAGGCGATCTTCCGAGACACCTACTGCTCACCCGACGCGCTGCAACTCGGCGACATCGACAAACCCACCATCGGACACGACGACGTGCTCGTCCGCGTCCACGCCGCCGGCGTCGACCAAGGCGCCTGGCACCTGGTCACCGGCCTGCCCTACCTACTCCGCCTCGCAGGCTTCGGACTGCGCACCCCCAAGACCCGCGTTCCCGGCCACGACGTCGCAGGACGCGTCGAAGCAGTCGGCCAGAACGTGACCCGCTTCCAACCAGGCGACCAAGTGCTCGGCACCTGCGACGGCTCCTTCGCCGAGTACGCCGGCGCCCACCACGACGCATTCGTGCACAAGCCGTCCACCATCACCTTCGAACAGGCAGCGGCGCTCCCCGCCTCCGCCTGCGCCGCCCTCCAAGGCCTCCGCGACAAAGGACGACTCCAAGCCGGACAGAAAGTACTGATCACCGGAGCAGGCGGCGGCGTAGGAACGTTCGCCGTACAACTGGCCAAGGCATACCAAGCACACGTCACAGGGGTCTGCCGCACGACCAAGACAGAACTGGTCCGATCCATCGGCGCCGACGACGTCATCGACCACACCCGCGAGGACTTCGCCGACAGACCAGGCCGCTACGACCTCATCCTCGACACCGCAGGCAACCGCCCCCTCTCACACCTACGACGCACCCTCACCCCCACGGGCACACTCGTCATCGTCGGAGGCGCGCAGACAGGACGATGGACAGAGGGCGCCGACCGCCAACTCCGAGCCGGAATGCTGTCACCGCTCATCCGCCAGAACCTCACCGGGCTGATGTCGACACCCCGCCGGCAAGACCTGCAGACCCTGACAGAACTCATCGAAACCGGCAAGCTCACGCCGATCATCGACAGAACCTACCCCCTGAGCCAAGCCCCACAGGCCCTCCAGTACCTGAGAAGCGGCCACGCGACCGGCAAGATCACCCTCACCCTCTGACGCCCGGCCACAGAAACCGAACCACGTCAGTCCAGGCAGAACTCGTTACCCTCAGGGTCCGCCATCACGATGAAACCCGCGCTCATCGGAGGAGCAGGCTCATGGCGACGCACCCGCCTCGCACCCAGCGCGACGAGCCGGTCGCACTCGACCTCCAACGCCGCCATCCGCTCCTCCCCCTGCAACCCAGGAGCCGCACGAACGTCGAGATGAACGCGGTTCTTGGCGACCTTGTCCTCCGGCACCTGCTGGAAGAACAGCCGCGGCCCCCTCCCGTCCGGATCCTCGAGCGCCGAACTCGAATTACGCTGCTCCTCCGGCACACCCACCCGCGCGAGAAAGTCATCCCACGCCGCCAGCGGGTCGCCATCCCCAGGCAGATCGACCCCAGGCGGACCGGGATGGACATAGCCCAGAACGTCGCGCCAGAAGCACGACAACGCCCGCGGGTCATGCGCATCGAAAGTGACCTGAATGTGGCGGCTCATCGATCTTCTCCGTTCGTCACAGACTTCGTGTGCACGTAGAGGTCCCGCAGCAGGCAGACCTCGGACAGATGGTGAATCAGCTCCCGATGAACATGCAGCACCAGATCAGCCATGGGCGCCTCGGGAAAAGGCTCCTTCTCCCCCACCGGAACCCGGAGCCCGGCCTCACCCAGGCCCCCCACCCCCGCCAGCCAGACCTCCAGCTGAACCTCGAGCTGGCCGAGCGCGGCGGCCGCCCCACCGGCGTACTCCCACGACTCATACGACGCCGCCGACGCGCCGAAATGCGCCGCATTACGCGCGGCGAGCACACCGACGATGACATGACCGAGCCGCCAGGCGATCGTCGTGAAGGCCGCAGGAACCGGCTCGGGAAAGGCATAATCCAACGTGAAGTCCCCGGCACCCACCTGCACAGGCGCCGCCGAGCTCCCACGCGGCCGCACACTCCAGGCATCCGGCACCGGCGACCAGAAATACTCCTCGTCGGTGAGGCCCTCCAGCCGGGCCCGGACCTGATGATTCCAGTGGAACTCCCACTGCTCGCGCAGCGTCCGGTTCCAGTCCGGTTCGTCTCCATCCATGGAACCACCCTGACACCCCTAGCGGACAGCATCGGTCCGCTATCTGGCAGGCTGGGCCACATGGACGCGGCAAGCAGCCAAGAACGAGGAACGACGGAGCGAGTACTCACCCTCCTCGGGCTCCTGCAGCAGCGCCAGGTCTGGACCGGCCCCGAACTCGCCGACCGGCTCGGCGTCACACCGCGCACCGTACGCCGAGACATCGAACGACTCCGCACACTCGGCTACCAGGTACAAGCCAGCCAAGGCGTCGGCGGCGGCTACCAACTCGGCCCAGGACAAGACCTGCCACCACTGCTCCTCGACGACGAAGAAGCGATCGCCACCGCGGTCTCCCTGCTCACCGGCGCGGGCGACGCCATCACCGGCGCCGGCGACGCCGCACTCCGGGCACTCACCAAACTCGACCAAGTCCTGCCCACCCGGCTGCGACACGAAGTACGCGCACTCTCCGGCTCGGTGGAGTCCTTCGGCGGAGGCCGCACACCGGCCGACCCCGACACACTCATGACACTGGCCAAAGCCTGCCGCGACGAGGTCGAAGCCGGCTTCGACTACCCGTCAGGAAACCAGACCCGACAACGACGCGTCGAACCCTACCGCCTGGTCGCCTCCGACCGACGCTGGTACCTCCTCGCCTACGACCTCGACCGCGACGACTGGCGCAGCTTCCGCGTCGACCGCATGACCCAGGTGTCCGCACGAACCTGGCGCTTCAACCCGCGCCCTGCACCCGACGCGGCAACATACGTCCAGGAAAGCGTGGCGAGCCGGGTCTACCCGCACCAGGCACGCTTCCTCGTGCACGCCCCGGCCGACACGGTGCGCGCACAGATTCCACCATCGGCGGCCGTCGTACGACAACGAGGGAGCGAACTCTGCGAAGTGATCAGCGGCGCCGGCAGCCTCGACTTCGTCCTCATGCACGTACTCCTCCTGGGCCACGACTTCGAGGCACTCGACCCCCCGGAGCTCAGGAAACGCTGCCGCGCACTGGCGGAGAAACTGCTGTCAGCCGGTGCGACCACCTCACCGGCGCCGGACCCTGAGCAGCCATGAACCGCGACCACGCCGACGCCGGAGCAGCGCCCCGACGCGACGAGATCACCCGCTACATGCAGATGGGAACGCAGACCCACCTGCCCTGCCAGAACCAGCACCGCTCACACACACTGAACCCACGCTCACCCTCCGCCACCACCGAGGCCCGCTCCATCCCCAAAGGCGCCAGCAGACCCGAGAGCTGCCCCTCGTCGCCCGCCTCAACAGCGGCACTGAACCTGCCCTCGAAGTCCTTGTCATATTTCAGCAGGACGGCCAGCTCATGGAACTGCCGAGCGTGACGCAGCAGATCATCGGCCGTCGGCCGCGCATCGTTGGTCATGCCGCGAGCCTCCCCCGGAGGAAGCGACCGAAGCCTGCCCTGGACAGATATTTGCCAAGGTCAACGACTGTATGAGGCCACCATGGTGCTCACCGGGGCGACGTCACCACACACCCGGACCCCACCCGGCCGATCAGGCAGGGCCGACACCCGAGATCTCATAGCGAGCCACATCAGCGGCGCGAATCACCGCCGCCTGGTCGTCGCTCGGCCCTGAGCCGCGGAAGGCTTCGAGACTCTCCCCGGACTCCCACCGCTCATAGACATTGATCCGGTCGGCCTCGACGAGGTCGGCGCTGAGCGCGAAGTCGAGACAGCCGGACGAGGCCCGCGCCTGCTCGACCACGCTCACACAGCCCCGCAGGTAGTCGTCGCGGCTACCGGGATCGACGCTGATCCAGCCCGAAATGATGATCACGCCGCCATCATACGAACCGCCCGCGTCCGCCTGCGCCTTTGTTGCGGGGGTCGGTGTTGGTGTGACTTGGAGGCGCAACAGCCGGACGCCTTTACAAAGTAGATCAACTCATCCGTCACGCCCTGCGGTGTCGGCGTTGATCTACCTTCCGGTTCAGCCTGGTTGCGGGCCACGGTCCTGCCCCATGCCCTTCTCGCTGCTGAGCAGGTGCCCCCGTAGCCGCCCCCCTCCCCCGAGAAGCCGCCGGCTCTTCCGGCTGGAAGAATCCCCCGGCCACCAAGCCCCCCTGGGCCCGTGTGATGGGGCACGGCGCAGGTACCACACGGGCCGACCAGTCACGTCTCTGTCATTCCGGTCGGTCACTGAGCGTAGAGGTCCCGGTGATTGGTGATGAGTGGTCAAGGGCGGCGGCTTTGATGCGTGCGAGCAGGGGTGGGCTCCAGTGGGTGCCGTAGGTGGCCTGCAGTCGTGACAGTCGCCAGTCGTTGCCCGTGACGACGCCACGACAGAAAGGCGTGTCACAACGGCAGGCCATCGACCACGCTTCGACGCCGGTGTGCGTGGCGTAGTCGATGGTGAGCTCCTCTCCTGGACCGATACCGCGTCGTGCGATCACCGTTGCCGCGTCGCGGTGCCAGAGAGTGGGGTCGCAGGAGTGGTTGCCGTAGCGCACCGGATGAGCGGGATCGAGAAGCAGGTGGACGCCTTCGGCAACGGTGAGGCTGCTGTAGGGCGGTGTGAGGCGGGCCAGAGCTTGATCGCGAACAGGCCGGTGCCGTGGATCGGGGAGCGCCGGGGCTGAGCGCTCGGAGTGAGCCAGCAGTCAGCCTCGTATGTCCCGCTCATCATGAGGCGTCCTCCCCAGGCGAGATTCCCTCGACCAGTCGATCCGATCAATGGGCATGGTCGGCCCGTTACGGCCCGGCCGCCAAGACACCCACCCTGCGGGGTGGCGACGAGCCGCGCAAGGGGGCGACGCCGCCGTGCTGAATCTGTTGGCCAAGGCGGAGCGGGCGGGCAAGGCCGCTTGAGGGAGTTCCCTTGACCGTCCGCGCGCCAGGTCCGGTGGATGGCGATCGCGACGCCACCACCAGATCAAGCCTTCTACATCGCGAGCGGGTTCTTCCCGTACGTGCTCGGCATCGAAGGCGACAGCACCGACCCCGGCGCCCGCGTCATCATGTGGCCCAGGAGACCACCGGCACCCAGAGCCAGCCGTGGACCATGACCACTGAAGGCCGCGTCGACGCCAACCGCACCGATCCCGACACCGTGGTCATCGTCTGGCCGCTGGAGGGAGGTTGTTGCCCAGGGCGCTCAGGATCCGCCCGTCCGGCGTTGTCGTCCTCACGCTGTGCGACCCGATAGACGACGCGAACACGACTCGAGTGGAGGGCGTAATCGTGTAATCATCACTCCTAGGAGTGATGCTTTGGGCCACTCTGAGGTATAACGCCACCTACGCCGGAATCGCCTAAGATGGGTAAGTGATCTTGCGCGACGGCCTCCGGCAGCTGACACGGCCGATCATCCAAGCCCTCGTCAAGGGAGAAGCCGGACCGTCGTTCCCCCGGTCACGCCGTCTGGGGCCATCCATGCCCTCTTTCCTGGGCCTGCTGCCGTTCCGGACCATCGATCTGGTCCTGCTGGCCGACATCCTGATCGCCTGGAGCTTGTTCAGCACCGGGCTCTCGGACCTCCTGGAGGGGCAGAGGCGGCTGGTGGCGTCTTCTTCCGGCGGCACCCAGGAAGGGTTCCCCGAGGCGTTCCTGTGGTTCGCGGCGGCGGCGTCCTCGTTTCCCCTGCTGTTGCGCAACTGGTGGCCGCTGGCGGCCTGGCGGCTGGCCACGGCTGGCATGCTCCTGAGCGTCCCGATCGTGCAGACGTTGATCTCCACCCCCTACTCCGTGGCAGCGGTCATCACCTACCCGCTGGTCGTCTACTCCGTCGCTGCTCGCTGCGAACGGGAGACCACCCTGGGCGTGTGGGTCCTCTCAGTGCTGGCCGCGGGGGTCCTCGACCCCTCCCATGCCCCTGATCTCCTGTGGAGCGGTGCGGCCCTGCTGGCCGTCGCCGCGATCCTGGGCTACAACGTACGCGCCCGGCGGCTGGCCGCCAGGCGCCTGGCTGAGGAGGAGCAGCGCAGCGAGCGGGCGCTGGCCGGGCAGGCCGCGCTGGAGGAACGGGCCAGGATAGCCCGGGAACTGCACGACGTCGTGGCGCACCACATGTCGGTGATCGCCATCCAGGCGGAGGCCATCCCGCTGAAGGCGGGCGGGGAGCCCAGGCAACTGGAGGAGGGCATGGCGGAGATCCGCACGCTGTCGCTCGCGGCCATGACCGAGATGCGCCGCGTGCTGGGCGTGCTGCGAGACGGGGAAGGGCGCACGGACACCGCGCCGCAGCCCGGCCTCGGCCGCCTGGAGGAGCTCGTCGGCACCGCGCGCTCCGCCGGGCTCACCGTGACGCTCAAGCTGGTGGGCGACCTGCTCGGGCTGCCCACGGCGGTGAGCCTGTCCGCCTACCGGATCACGCAGGAGTCGCTCAGCAACGCCATGCGGCACGCGCCCGGATCGGCCGTCTCGATGAGAATCGCCCGTTCCGGAGGCGAGCTGCACATCCAGGTGACGAACGGCGCCGGGCGCGGTTCCCCGGCGAAACCGGGACACGAGGGACACGGCCTGATCGGGATGCGGGAGCGGGTGTCCATGCTCGGCGGAAGCCTGTGGGTGGGGCCGGTCGGGACGGGGTTCGCGGTCACCGCCATACTTCCGATCGTCGAGAACGGATGACGATCCCGGCATGGCGCGGACCGGCTTCACCGTGTTCCTGAGCGCACAGCCGGACATCGATCGTGGGTGAGGCGGCCGACGGACGCCTCCACGCCTACGAGACGGGCCTGATGCGCCCAGGCGGTTAGACCTCCTCCCTCCGTGGAGGGATACGGAGGTGGGCACCCCGGAGTGATGTGATCGACGATCATGAATTCTAGCGTTCTGACTGGCTCTTCCACCCAGTCAGAAAGGCTCGCATGTTCCGCCGCGCACGAACAGTGGCCGCCGCCGCAGCGTTGACCTACCTCATCGTCCCTGCTCCCCAGGGTGACCGGATCATCAAGGTCTATGGGGATCTGGGCACGGCGGAGCACGTGGCCGTCATCGTCCCGGGTTCCGACACCACGGCCGCCACCTTCGACGGCGGCAGGGCCAAGCCGTACAGCACGCCGGGGGGAGGTGCCCGCGCGCTGCTGGCCGAGGCCCGGGCGCTGGACCCCGGCTCCAGCCTGGCCGTGGTCGCCTGGCTCGGCTACGACAGCCCGGCGACCGTCAGCCTGGCGGTGGCGACGGACACGTCCGCCGTCGCAGGGGGCGGGGCGCTGCGGCGCTATGTCACCGAGACCCTCAGGGGCAAGCGGGTCAGCCTGCTGTGCCACAGCTACGGGTCGGTCGTGTGCGCCAAGGCCGCTCCGGGGTCGGGCGCCGCCGAGCTGGCCGTCTTCGGCAGCCCCGGCCTCGGCGTCTCCTCCCCCGCCGACCTGGGCGGCCCCCGGCTGTGGGCGGGAAGCGGCGACCAGGACTGGATGCGCAGCGTGCCCAAGCTCCGGCTCGGACCACTCGGCTTCGGTCCGGATCCTGCGGGCCCCGCCTTCGGCGCCCACCTGTTCGAGACGGGTGAGTCCGGACACAGCGACTATCTCAAACCGGGCAGTGAATCGCTGCACAACCTCGCCCTGATCGCCATCGGCCGGACCGGCGAGGTGTCCCGTGGCTAGCGTCGCGACCCGGATCGAGACGGCCACCCCGGCGGACAGGGACCGGGGGGTGGACGCACTGCGCGCGCTGGCGATCCTGGGGGTGGTCCTGGGGCACTGGATGGTAACGGCGTGGGCGCGCGGGCCCGGCGGAACGATAAGCGTCTCCAGCCCGCTCATCCGCCTGCCGGAGTTCACGCCCGCGTCATGGGTGCTGCAGACACTGGCGGTGTTCTTCTTCGTGGGCGGCTACGCGGCGGCGCGGAGCCTGCGCGCGGCGAAGGGGTGTCCGGCCTGGGTGCGGGCCAAGATGGGGCGGCTTCTGCGGCCGGTCGGGCCGCCTGCGCTGATCTGGGCGGGGATCGCGGCCGGGCTGATGCTGAACGGCATGCCGCCGGGTTCGATCAGGGCGCTGGTGCTGCCGGTGGCCGCGCCGGTGTGGTTCCTGGCGGTCTTCGCCGCGCTTACGTCAGCCACTCCCCTGCTGATGCGTGCACGGCCGGGCGTTCTGGCCGTCTCGGCGGCCGGGGTCGTGCTCGCGGTGGACGTGGGCAGGTTCGCCCTCGGCGGGCCGGCCTGGCTGGGGTGGGTGAACCTGGCGGCCGGCTGGCTGGTGCCGTACGCGCTGGGCATCGCCTGGGGTCAGGGCGCGTTCACCTCCCGCCGGGCGGCGGTGGGCTTGCTGGCGGGTGGTGCGGCAGGGGCCGTGGCGCTGGTCGCCGGGTTCGGCTATCCGGCCAGCATGGTGGGGGTGACCGGCGCCAAGGTCTCCAACCTCAGCCCGCCCACGCTCGCCGCGGTCTGCTTCGGGATCGCCCAGGTGGGGCTGGCGCTGTTGGCGCGCGGGCCGCTCACCCGCCTGATGCGGCGGCCCCCGCTGTGGGCGGCGGTGGCGGTGGTCAACCTGTCCGCGATGACCATCTTCCTGTGGCACCAGACCGCGCTGCTCGTGACCGTCCTGGTGGCGCTGCGCTTCGGCGACCTTCCCGGCCTGCTGACATCTCCTGCCGAGCCGGTCTGGCTGCTGCAGCGGCTGGCTTGGCTCCCGGTCCTCGTCCTGCTGCTGGGTCTCGGGCTGCTGCCGGGCATGCTCCGGGGCTTCTTCAATGACCGGGCATCGTCATCGGGCTGAGGAAGCGCACCAGGTGCCCTCCGGCCGGCGGTCGCCGAGGCGGCATGGGTGGTTTCGCATGGTGAGGTCCAACCTCGAATGGGGCGCTTTGTCCTCCCGGGACGCGACTGCATGATCGGCAAAAGGTGCGGCTCGACCTCCTGCCCGGAGGGCAGGCCGGCCCCCATCTCGACACCACCCGGCTCACCCACGACACCGGCTTCACGCCGACCTTCGACGTCGCCAAAGCGGTCGCGGACTACGTCGCGTGGCGCGCCGCCAACCCTCGCTGAACGCCACCGGCAGCTCCAGCCCTCCAGGGTGACCAAGCTGGTCTCCGCTGCACCGGTTGCCGCGAGGTTGCGGCGGCGGCTCGGCAGCGTCAAGGTGGGGTGCGCTCTCCGGTGTGAGGCGGGGCGTGCTGTATTTCCTGGCTGTGACACAGGCGCTTGGCTGCGGCGAGCTTCACTTCGACGAGTTCGAGCACTCGGCGCTGCTGGGGGTTGAGGAGATCGTACGCATGCTCGGCGAGGGCGTGTGCGGATCTGTCGACGGGGACGGAGAAAGTGCTGTCGCCGAGTTCGTTCAAGAGTGGCCGGTAGATCGCGGCGAGACGCTGCGCGAGTGCTTCGATGTCGTCGTCCGTGCTGTCGCCGCCGAGCGCAGCCCAGGCCGCGAGGCTCTCCGCCGTCGCGTTGGCGTGTCCGGAGTCGCTGAGCCGCTCGTACGCGCGGATCAAGCTCCTCGCGCCTTCCTCGCCGATCAACTGCGTCAGCAGCAGCGCTTGGTCCCTGTCCAGCGCCGCGACCTCGCTCGGCAGGCCGACCTGTTGCAGGATCGCGTGGAACGGTGCCAGTTCCGGTGGCAGGTCCGGCAGCGTGCCGTGCTGTCGTAGTAGAGCCAGCATCTCACGCTGGCGGGTGAGCCGTTCGATCTGCTGAGCGAGCTCTGTGTCCAGCGCGTTCAGGATTTCAGGTCGAGTGTGGCCCGCTGCGTCGAGGATCGGCGGGATGTCCCCGAGCGGGACGCCGAGGGCGACGAGGCGGCGGACGCGCAGGATGCGGACGAGGGCGTGCACGTCGTAGTCGCGATAGCCGTTGCTCGAGCGTTCGGGCTCTGGCAGCACACCGATCTGCTGATAGTGGCGGAGGGTCCGGACGGTGACGCCGGCGAGGCGGGCGAGTTCGCTGCTACGCATGATCAGCCACGGTGCTGCCCTCGATTCGTGCGTCTTCGTGAGCGATGGGTTCAAGGTTACGCATCGACCGTGCGCACAGGGCGATGATCAGTGCGATGAGCCAGGTGGTGGCGACGGCGATCGCTGCGATATTGAGGCTCGTGAACTCGGTGAGCGCCCCTGCGAGGAACACGCCCAGAGGTGACGCGGCGGTGATGAACGCGTTCTGTGTCCCCATGACCCGACCACGCTTGTGCTCGGGAATGCGCTCGATCGACAGGACTCCGATGAGACTGCTGAACAGGCCGACTGACACACCGAGGATGAACGCGCCGGCCACGAGCATCCAGACCGAGGCGAGCGTGGCCAACACGGCGAGACCGACGGCGTTGCCGACCACTCCGACGACGAACCAGGACCTGCGGCGTCCGCGTCTGCCGGCGGCTGCGTATATGGCACCGCCGACGAGGGTGCCGCCGGCGATCGTGCTGAGCACGACTCCGAGCAGACCCGGCTGCTCGGCCTCGGTGAAGTACACGGGCAGGATGATGCCTTGGAGCGCGCCGGTCACGATGACCGCTGTCGTTCCCATGAGCGTCACCACGAGGACGAACCGATTACGGATCAGCTCCGCCCACCCGTCTCGCAGCTGACGCCACGCATTCCCCACGGGGGTCGCGGCCGTGCCGTCCGCGGTGACGATCGCGCCGACACGGTGCGGGATGAGCAAGGTTACCGAGGCCGCGGCGAGCGAGGTGCCCGAGGTGATCCACAGTGCGGTGGTGCCGTCGAACAGGGCAACCAGAACGCCCGCCCCGGCAGGCCCGACCAGCAGCGCGATCGCGCCCAGCGACTCCCGCAGACCGGTTATCCGCTCCGGTGAGACGCCGCCGTGGCGCACGATCGCCGGCAACAACGCTTCACGCGCGGTCGTCCCGGGCACGTCTCCAAGCGCGCCGATGACGCCGAACAGCACGAACCATCCCAGCGACAGGCCCGTGATCATGTCCACGATGGGCAGCGCGGCAACCGCCGCAGCGGACACGAGGTCGGTGACCACCGAGGACGTGCGCCGGTTGATCCGGTCAATCACAACACCCATGAACAGTCCCGCCAGCACGGCCGGCACGACGGTGGCCGCTGCGACCGTCCCGGCGCCCAGCGCGCTGCCGGTGGTCTGCAACACCACCAGCGGCAACACGATCGCCGCGACCGAGTTCCCAAGCACGGACAAGGAATACGACGCGAGGTACGCGACCGGAATCGACTTCATATCCCGCCATGCAAAACTATGACGCTACGTCGTAGTCAACTCGTCGCGCCCGCTGTTGCAGGGGCGGTGCGCCGCCAAACGCAGCAGCTGGTGCAATGCCGGCTCGCGGACGCCCTTGATGTTGCGGCGGTAGGGCGATCATGTGCAGTGAGTCACGGACGGTGCCGGTGACGACCTTGACGCCCAGCCCGACCTCTAGGTCGGACCTACACGCCTGGCTTGGCGGCCGGGTCATGGCGGGCTGCACGCAGGGCAAGCACCCCGATGGCTGTCAGGAGCACGCCTCCAGAGACAGGCTGGATGATCGTCATCGGCACGCCGGCGGCCAGCAGATAGCCGCCGATCTGGGCGGGCATGCGGCCGGTCCTCTTGACGGCCCACCGGGCGAAGGTGCCGAAGGCGAGGAATCCCATCCCGGCCATGAAAAACCATAGCGTCGACATGCGGACGTCGTTGTCGGGGACGGCAGCGTCACCGACGGTGTTGACGAAGCCGTTGCCGACGATGCCGCGCCAGTCGGCAACCGTGAAGGCAACGATGAAGTGCAGTGCGGCAGCCGCGATCGCCAGTCGCGGGACCCAGCGGTTCAGCCCCGTCTGTGGATGCGCAGTCGTGGCGGCCGACGCCGTCATGGCCATGGAACCCTCCTCGCTATTTACGGAACTGCAGTTTCGGAACTCAAGTTCCGTATACTGCCGCCATGCCGAAGGAGAGGCAAGGGCGACCGCGCGACAGTCAGATAGATCACACCGTGATCGAGACCGTGAGAGAGCTGCTGGCCGAATCGGGTTATGAGGGCCTGAACATCGACGTGGTCGCCGCGCGAGCAAAAGTAGGCAAGGCGGCCATCTACCGGCGTTACGCGTCCAAGGCGGAGCTGGCCTTCGCCGCGACCGTGCATGACGTCGATGATCTGCCGCCCGCACCGGACACCGGGTCGTTGCGCGGCGACCTATTGGTGATCGCGCACCGGGTCTGGCGCCGGATGAACGATCCAGCCGCCCGCCAGGTCGGCCCGGCGATCATCGCGGAACTCAGCCGAAGTCCAGGACTGGCGGCCAGATTCCAGCAGGGTCTTCTGGCTGCCGAAAGGCAGTCGTACGCCGCGGTCCTCAACCGAGCCGCCGGCCGCGGAGAGCTTCCTGGCCCCGTGGATCCGGAGCTCGTCCATCTGCTCGTCAGCGGTCCGATCTTCTTCTCGGCATACGGCTACCAGATCCCGATGGATGATGAGCGCCTCGAAGCCATCGCCACGACGGTCACGCTTGGCCTGACCGAAACCACACGCTAGGCAGCGTTCCGAGGGTCAGGAGGTGTCCGGTCCCCCGATCCACAGGCTCCGAACCTTACGCGGCGGCGGCGCGCTCGAAGGCGAGGCCGCGGAGCGATCGCCCCGCAGGCCGGGCACCCGCGCAGTCCCAGGAAGCCAACTGGTGCGAGCAGCAGGCTGACCAGCCGACCGCCGGGATGAGCGCGACGGGGACGCGCCAAGACCCCGGCGGCCTGAGCCGACGGGGTCTTGAGTGCATGGCCGTCTCAGCGGCTCAGGACCGCGGTCCTGAGAGGGCGGTCTCCGAGGCCCCGGTGTAGGAGACGCGCCGGTACCACTCGTTCGCCAGCATCTGGGCGCGGGCCTGCTCCGGCAGCGCGGTGAGCAAGGTCATCGACGCGCCGCGCCCGACCTCGGACTCGTGCGCATGCATGGCAGCCCACTTGCGCTCGGCCCACTGCCCGACATCGAGATGGGTGGTGACATGCTCGTCGGGGACGCCTGGCAGCGTCTGCCCCGGCTCGGGAGGCGTCCCGAACACCGCCTGCCAGTGCGACGCCACGACGGATCGCGGGATGGTCGCCAGGTACAGGGCGTGCGGACGCCACGGATCGCCCGCGTCCCTGTAGAGCTGGTCGTACCCGGCCGCTTCGACCGCGGCCATGGTCACCCGGTGCACGTGCACGTGATCCGGATGGCCGTATGAACCGTACGCGTCGTAGGTGAGCACGACATCGGGCCTGAACTCCCTGATGTGCTCGACGACCCGTCTCACCGCCTCGTCGAGCGGCACGTCCAGCAAGCGCGGGCTGCCGGGCGCGGACTCGGGCTTGCTGGCGTCGGCGTAACCGAGCAGCCTCGGCTTGCCCGCGCCGAGGATGTCCAGCGAGCGCTCCAGTTCTCCGGCCCGTCGGGTTCCCTCCGCCCACGTGCACGTGACGACGGCGGTCCTGGCGCCCTCGTCGGCGTACCTGGCCAGGGTCCCGCCGGTCCAGATCGCCTCGTCGTCCGGATGCGCATGCACACACAGCACCCCGAAATCCATGCGAACACCTCCTCAGTGATCAATGGCCGGTCATCGTCATGCTCGTGCATCCCTTGCCGTTCGTGGGCAGCGACTGCTGGGAGTGCGGGTCCAGAGCGCCTGAGAGAGGTCAGTCGCGGGGGGCGTGCACGCCCTCGCGGTAGCTGGGCAGCGTGGGCGCCCACCCCACTTCGGCCTTGGCCTTGGCGTTCGACACGCACGCCCTTGTCCATGGCGGCCACCGTGGCCGCCGCGGCGTCGGCCAGGTGGATCCACGACATGGTGCCGCCGCCGTTCCTGGGCACCGGCAGCTTGCCTGCGCGCAGCGCGGCGACGAAGCCCTCCGAGCCGGTCAGACCGTAGAAGGCGCCGTAGCGCAGAGCGATGCCCTCGATGCCGTCGGCGGTGCACACCTGCTGCTCGGTCGCCCGCATGGCCTCTACGGCGCGCAGGGCCGCGGGCGCCTTCTCCTGGCCGGGCCAGTGCGCCCCCGCACTGGAAGGAACTCCGAGCAGCCCAAGTCCCCGAGAGATCATGAAGCCCTGCTGCCCGTGAGCGTGGGGTCCAGTCGGGGTGGCGGCCGCTCGAACAGCGCGAACGCGTGCCGTCAGGGTGACGGACTGATCAGGGCGTGCAGGTGCATGTCGTGCCACCCGTCGGCGTGGAGATGAGCGCTGCGCCTGGTCCCCTCCAGGGCGAACCCGGCTTTCTCCGCGACCCGGCAGGACGCTTCGTTCATGGTCGAGTGGTTCAGGTACAGCCGATGGAGGCCCACGCCGAACGCCCATGCGCTGAGCGTCCGCACTCCGGCCGTGGCCGCGCCTCGGCCTCGGGCCGCGGCGCGCATCCAGTAGGCCACCTCGGCCTCTCCCGCTGCGCGGTCGATGCCACGCAGCGCGACCCTGCCGAGCACCTCGTCCGCCGCCGTGACAACCGCCCAGGTCGCGCTGGACTCGCTGCGCCAGCCCTGGGCGTAGCCTTCGATGAGTTCTTCGGCCTCGCCGATCGAGTCGACGGTGCGCGCGTGCCAGTGGCGCGTGCCCGGGTCCTTGAAGGCGTCGAGGATCATGGGAGCGTCCTCCCTCCTCCAGGGCCTCAGAAGAAGGCTCCTCTCTGACGTCAGGACCGGCTGCGGGGTGTGACTCAGCGAACCGGGCGCGATGACCGGGAGGACGAGTTGGGGCATACGGTTTCTCCATCATGTGGGGGCACGGAGTTCCTATTCTCCGCCCCCTGCGCGGGCCAAGAGCGGCGGTGGTCTCCGGTCAGCGGCGCTCAGATCGATCAGCGGCCGGCGCGCAGCCTCACGTTGCGCAGGACTGCGTCGTCGTACCGACAGAACCCGCTGAGGAAGGAAACCGATCACGGAACCCGTGAACGTCGCGATCATTTACTACAGTGCCACAGGCAACCTTCATGCCTTGGCGCAAGCCGCCGGGCGCGGAGAAGGCCGGCGCGCAGGTGCGGCTGCGCAAGGTCGCCGAAACGGCCCCACGGGAGGCGATGTGAGGTGACCTTGCAGGGGTGATGAGGCCGTCGTCGATGCGCACCGCCATGACGGTGTCGATCTCGCCGTTGAGCCGGAAAACCAGCGCCGGGCAGCCGTTGACCTGTGCCGGCTGCAGCAACGTCGCCGCGGCGATCCTGCCCAGCACGTCGGTCACCCGGTCGGCCCCCACGACAGGCTCCAGCGCGGCCCGCACGACGCCGCCACCGTCACCCAGGAGGACGACGTCCGGCGCGAGGACGTCGATCAGGACCTCTCGACTGTGTCACCCACCAGACGCCGAGCCAGGCCGTTTTGTGACACCGTGTCGTCCGCTGTCGCTTGAGGTGGCGCCGAGGCAGCGTCGTGAGCGGCGGTGCGTCAGACATCTCCGGTGGAGCTCCCTGTGTGTGGCGCACGTCACACGGCTGCGCTGTCACAGGGATCAGGTCGCCGGCATCTTGTGTTCGTTCAGTGCAGCACGCTGCCGGGCGGCGACTGTCGGCCCGGTCGGTTCGGACAACCAGAATTCTCCTGTTTTGGAAGGAACATCATGACTTCAGCGCTTGAAACCCTTCGCCGTGACTTCGGCGGCGACATCATCGAACCGGGCGGAGCGGAGTACGAATCGGCCAGCCGCTCGGTCTTGTCTTCGGGTAGTCCGGCCTATGTCCTGCGACCCGAGAGCGTCGGGGACGTGCAGGCGGGTGTCAGGTTCGCTGCCGGCGCAGGGCTTGTGCTGTCCGTTCGTGGCGGCGGCCACGGCTTCGCGGGCTTCGGCACCAACGACGGCGGCATCGTGATCGACCTCAGCAGGCTCGCGAACGTGGAGGTCATCGACAAGGATCGCCACCTCGTGCGGATCGGCGGCGGCGCCACCTGGGGTCAGGTCGCGGCCGCCCTGGCCCCGCATGGCCTGGCGATCTCCTCGGGCGACACCAAGAGCGTCGGTGTCGGGGGGCTGACGTTGACCGGCGGCATCGGCTGGAAGGTCAGAAAGTACGGCCTGGCGCTGGACAACGTGGTCGGCGCAGAGGTGGTCACGGCGGACGGAGAGGTCGTGCACGCCAGCGCGCAGGACAACCCGGAGCTGTTCTGGGCGATTCGCGGTGGCGGCGGCAACGTCGGGATCGTGACCGCCTTCGAGTTCGCGGCACACCCGACGACAGACGTCTTCTACGGCAAGATCTCTTTCCCGGCGTCGGAGGCGGCCGCCGTGCTCCAGGGCTGGGCGGACTACCTCCGCACCGCCCCCGAAGAGCTCACCTCCATCGCGAGCTTCGCCAATCCCTTCGCCGGCGGACCCGAGGCGCCGGTCGAGATCCATCTCGCCTTCGACGGCGACGACACGGAGCTCGCCACGAAGGCCATCGACCCGATCCGTCGCCTTGGCACGGTGATCGACGACGACGTCGCGCTGAAGCCGTATGCGGACACGCTCGTGGATGGTGTGACGCCGCCGCCCGGCATCCGGCTCGTCACCCGAAGCGCATTCGTCGACAGGGAATCGGTGCCAGAGGCCCTTCGGATCCTTGCCGAGGTCGGGGCATCGGTGGGGTCGCCGTTCATCGCCGTTCGCAGCGTCGGCGGTGCGGTGTCCCGAGTCCCCGACGACGCCACCGCCTACGCGCATCGCCGAGCGGAGTTGATGTTCGTGACCACCACCGCGGGTCCGGCTCCGGTCGTCGAGGCCGCTCGTCCTGCCCTGGAAGCGATCTGGGCGAGGCTCGCACCTCACGTCAACGGCGCCTACGCCAACTTCCTCGCCTCTGCCACCGAGGACGATGTCGCCGCGATCTATCCGGCGCAGACCTACAAGCGGCTCGCGGCGGTCAAGCGTCAGTACGACCCCGGCAACCTGTTCGCCCGCAACCACAACGTCCGGCCCCAGTAGGCCTCGCGGACAAGCACAAGCCCCGACCGGCGCCGTGCACCGCAAGTCCTGGACGAGACAGCCCCGCGGTCGCCACGTGCCAGGACTGACCCACGCCTCGTCCTCACCGCCACCCAGAAGACCTGCTCGGCGCTCTCGAGGAACTGAGCGAGACCGGTTGGAGACCGATCTGGGCGCGGTGTGGGTCGTCCAGGCCTCGCTCCCCACCTGTGTGAGCACTCCTCAACAGGTGGCGACCACGCGCAGCGCGCCGGGACGGCGGCCGGTGAGCCGGTCGAGCGCGGCCGAAGCGGCCTCGTCAGCGGGCAGATAGACCAGCAGACGCTGCTCGTCGGCGTCGGGCAACTCCAGGCACTCGAAGGCAAGACGCAGCTCGCCCGCTTCGGGATGGTGCCACCGCTCGATGCCGATACGGCGGGGCAGGCCGGGCTGGGCCTGCATGCGTTCGGCGAACGCCGCCCCGGCGGTGAAGGCCAGCTCGTCGGCGAGCTCGGCGGCGAGCGCATCAGCGCGCGAGGACTCGAGCTTGAGCAGCGCAGCCTGCTGGTCGGCGATCTGCTCCCAGTCGGGGAAGGCGGTGCGGGCCCGCGGGTCGGTGAAGACGAAGCGGGCCAGGTTGGGGTGTTCGGCGTCCAGCAGGCCGAGGGGTCCGGCGAGCCGCTGATAGCCGGTAGTGGTGGCCAGGACGTCGTTGAGCCGGTTGAGCACCAGGGTGTCAGGTATTCCACACTGATCCCGGCCACCGCGGCCAGCTCGGCCCTGTGCAACCCGGGCGTGCGCCGCCTGCTCCCACCGGGCTGCGAGTTCGGCGCTGCTGGCTGGGCGAGGAGCGGCCGTGCGCCTGACCGGGCACGGCTGTGACGAGGTCACCCTGCTGCCCGACTGCTACTTGCACGACCTGGCTTATCGCCACCCGGCGGCGCTCTGGCCCCACCTGCGCGAGCAGCGCTCCAGGGCCCGGTGGCCGCTGTGGGCGTGCGCCCGCGCGCTGGCCGACCGGCGTCCCTATGCCGCCTGGCCGGCGGATCAGGCGGAGACGCTCAGCGCGCCGCTGTCCCGCTTCCGTCCGGACTTCGGATGGGAGCAACCGCTCCGCATGCCTGACTGGACGACCGAGGCCGCGACGGACGCGGTCCGCCGGCAGCTCGTCACGTGCTCGGCCGAGCCGTACTCCCCCCTGCGCGCCCAGCACCAGAGCCTGTCGAGCACCGTTCCATCGCCGCCTCCGTCGACGGCGTGCGGGTCCTGACGGGCCGCGTGGGCGCCCCCGTGCACGCCCCCTATCTGGACGATCACGTCGTCGCCGCCTGCCTGGCCGTACGGCTGGACCAGCGGGCGATGCCCGGCGCCTACAAGCCGCTCACCCGGGGCGCGATGCGCCCGGTCATGCCGGCCGAATGCCTGGAACGCACCACCAAGGGCGAATTCTCGGCCGACATCTACCAGGGGTTGCGCCGCCACCGCGACCAGCTCCTGACCCTGCTCGACTGTTCGCTGCTGGTGGAGCGCGGCCTGGCCGACGCCGCCGCCCTACGCCGGGCCTGCGCGCGCACCCCGGCCGAGGGCGGGCCGGGCGTGCTGGCACTCGACGTCTTCATCGCCGCCGAGTCTCGGCGGTGTAGTCCTTCAGAGAAGTAGCAGCACACTCTGCGCCCAGGACACTCAGGAACGGCCCAACGAACCTTTCCCAGAGTTGAGACGGTGTGGCCCGCTGCCCTTCTCGCCCAGCCGATCCTGCGGATTCACCAGCGCACACTGCTCGAACGACAGACACCCGCACCCGATGCACTCGGTGAACAGATCACGCATCCGCTCCAACCGCTCGATCCGAGCGTTGAGCTCCTCACTCCAACAGTCGGACGCCCGCCCCCAGAACTGCTCGGTCGGTGCCGCACCCTCCGGCAGAATGGCCAGAACCTCGCCGATCACCGACAGCGGAATCCCCACATTCTGCGAGGCGCGGATGAAAGCCACCACCCGCAACGTCGACCGGTGGAAACGACGCTGATTCCCCTCCGTACGCCGACTGTGGATCAGCCCCTGACGCTCGTAGAACCGCAACGCCGACGCGGGCACACCGCTGCGATCGGCGAGCTCGCCGATCGTCAGCTCCTTCGCATTCCAGGGCACACCACTCATACCCCCCGATCATAGGAGTTGACTTAAACATTGCTTCAAGTCCCAGCATGAACAGAGTGAACCGCAACCTCCTCCTGCTCAGCGGGGTGATCGGCCCAGCGCTCTTCGCCGTCGTGTACTCCATCACCGGAGCCCTCCGCCCCGGCTACAGCGCCTGGCATCACACCATCAGCACCCTCAGCCTCGGCGACCATGGATGGATCCAGATCGCCAACTTCATCCTCTACGGAATCCTCACTCTGGTCTTCGCCACAGGCCTCAGACACGCACTGCGCGGCGGCCCCGGAGCCCTGTGGGGACCCATCCTGCTCGCCGTCGCCGGACTCGGCCTCATCGCCATCGGCCCCTACGTGACCGACCCCGTCCTCGGCTACCCCACAGCCACGCCTGCTGTACCGAGCGCCGACGGCACCATCCACAACCTCGTCAGCCTGATCGTCTTCATCGTCTTCCCCGCCGCCGCCCTCGTCCTGGCGCGACGCTTCGCCCGCGACCAGTGGCGTGGCTGGGCCCCCTACTCGATCGCGACCGGCATCCTCTCCATCGCCTTCGTCCTGCTCTTCTTCACCGCCGTCACCGCCGCCGGCGGCGGTGACGGCGGCAACTCCCCGGCCGGGATGCTCGAGCGGATCCCAACCCTGATCATCGGCCTCTGGCAGGCCCTGCTCGCCCTCCGGCTCATGAACCAGACACCCGCCACCGCCGGCGCCCCGAGCCTCACAACCCGCTGACTTTCCAGTACGGCAAGCCGCCAGGGGAGGGGGCGGCTCGCCGATCCCGGCTGATTGTCGGCACGGCCTGCCACCATCGCCGTGCGAGGTGGGGCGCCCTGGCATGCCTGGAGGCACCTTTATGCCGGTCAGTTTCCTGTCCGCGGAGGACTGCACCTGCGCGATGTCGCCGCCCGGTTCGTCATCACTCAGGGTGCCAAGAAGGGCAGCGCCTCTCCCCCGCCACCGTTCTGCGGATGCTGCGCGAGCATGATGCGGCAACCCAGACAGCCGAAGCCACCTCGGTGTCTAGTGCCGGATCGGGCAACGTTTGCCCTGTTGCGGTGTGACGCGCCGTCCGGGTGCTGTGCCGGGCGGCGCGTGGCCGTCACCCTGGCTGGGTGGCAGCATGATCCGCCGCTACATGATCTGGGGGAACCGCCATGCCGACGACCGCCGCCTCCGAGCCGTCGTCGCCAAGGCAAACGTGGCCTGAGACGGCATCAGTCGGCCTGAAGGACGAAGAACAGGAAGCACAAGAACTTCCCCGAGGGCCTGTCCCCGAAGGCCTCGGGGAACACTTCGCGGGCGCTCGGTGCGGGGGCCGGTTCGCTGATGGCGTGATCCGGAAGTCGGCCCCGGTGAAGGCGTCGGCCATCGCGTGCAGCGGCCGGCTCCAGAAGGTCATCAGGGCGGTGTGCCCGCCGAGGGTCCATTCGTCGGAGCTCTTGCGGGTCGCGAAATAGCTGGTGCCGTAACCGGCTTGCAGGAAGTCGGCGAAAGGGTGATTGACGGACACGATCAGCCGGCCGCCGGGCGTCAGACGGTGGAGGTTCCGGGGCAACGGCGACCACTGTGAATGGTGGCAAGGAGACGGACGGCCGGTAGTGATCACCGGCAGCGGTTCCACCTCCGACGGGGCCAGCGGCCTTCGATTGCGCGCCCAGTACCGCGCCACCCCGGAGACTTACACCGTCCGCTCACTCGACGGCTAAGCGCCGACTTGTTGCGCCCTGCACTGTTCGGGTAGACCGTGGCGTGTGGCGGACGGCGACATGGTCGGCGCGGGCGTGAGAGTCCGCACGGTCACGCTCGACGCCGGCGAGGAGTTGACGGCGATCGTGGATCTGGCCGAATGCCGGCGCGACCGGCCGCGCGAGCGCGCCGCAGTTCGAGCGCTGAAGGCAAGAGCCCAGCCTGAGACAGGCTGGGCTCGGCTACTTCTACGGGTGGATGGCGGCGCTCCACTGGCCGCGCCGGAGGCGGATCGTCCGCGCCGATCGCGGCCTTCGGTGACGCGTTGCGTAGTCTGCTGGAGGTATTGATGCTGCCGGAAACGGCCGATCTTCCGCAGATGGCCGAAACCTACTCCGCCACAATCGAAGAGTGGGACTCTTATCCGAGTCATACAAGAAGCCCGGGACCATACGCTATGCACACCCGAACACCAACATCCTGGGATCCAAGGGAGCCAGTCCGGGGAGCCAACGGCTTCAAACTGGCTTCGACGGCTTGCGACCTCTCCAGAATGTCGCCGCAGGTGGAAGGCTCCCCGTTCGACTCCGTCAGACCGGTCTAGACCCTTTGCTCGTGGCTGCGCGTCAAGGACGTCAAGGGGATCCTGATCCCGGCGGTGCTCCCGGCCGTCTCCATGGCCCCGCTGCTGCTCGGCATCGCGACGTGGTGAACCGTCCCACTTGATCCACGAGTGGCTGGTCCGGCCGTGGCCGCGTCACCCACACTCGCCAGAGGCTTTCCTCGGCGGCTACTCCGCGTAGGGCTGGTCCGCTCCCTGGGCGCTGTAGCCGAGACTCCAGATGTAGCCGTCCGGGTCGGCGAAGGAGCCGCCGTACCCGCCCCACGGCAGGGCGCCGGCGGGCTTGAGGATCGCGGCGCCGGCCTTCGCGGCCTCCGCGATGATCTCGTCGACCCGCGCCTCACTGCGGACGACGTAGGTGAGGACGAGCCCGCTGAAGCCGCTGCCTTCCGGGCTGGCGCCCACCTGGTCGGCCAGGCCTTCGCGGCCGTAGAAGCCGACGGGCGTGGCTCCGTCCGACTCGAAGAACACCGAGACGCCGTAGTCGTCCTTGATCTTCCAGCCGAGCCCCTCGGTGTAGAACTGCTTGGCCCGGTCCATGTCCCGGACGCCGAGGAGGATCGAGCTAACGTGCGCTTTCATACCTTGTCTCCTTTGTGCTCTAGGGATGCGGCACATGCGAGTCACGTTACAAACGGCTCGGTATCCAGCGCTTCTTGATTCGTGACCGGTTTGGTCACCTGTACTCCGCACCGCTCCGACGGTAGACGCCGGCGCCGGGACCGGCGTCCTCGTGGCGCAGAAGGTCGAACGGTTGACGGGTTACCCCCGCTTCTCGTAGACAGCGCCCGTCATCCCCCACATGAACACCGCGCCGAGGGGGTTGTCCGGGAAGTCCGCCTTCAGCACCCTGGTGAGGAACTGGGCCATGCCGCAGTCGTAGCGGCTCCACAGCGCCTCACCCCTGTTGTAGACCAGGACGGGCCACGCGGCGGCATCCAGGTCCGTGGTGTCCCAGCACAGCAAGTCGGCGGTGGCGCTGACACCCCAGGTGATCAGCAGCGGACGGGCGCCCTCCAGATCGGGCGTCTTGTCCTCGGTCAGCCAGTCGGCCTCGGCGTTGGCCGTCTCCATCACCATCCCGTCCCGCCGCGCCTCAGACAGCGCCACCCTGGGTTCCGGCTCACCGATCGACAGGTAGTCCTGCACTGATCCGGACCCGTACACCTGCATGAACCGCTGATAGTCGGGCGGGAACGACCGCCCCCACGACTCGGTCATCCGAGCCCAGTCCACCAGCGTTCCGTCACCAGCCGGTGGCGGCATGAGCCGCTGTAGGACATCAACGTCAGCCGCCGCACTCATCGGCACCTCTCTTCCACGTGCCCCATCATCACAGCGAACTTCGCGGGCTGATAACCCGGCAGGGCCCGAAGCACCGGCGCCACCCGAGTCCGCATGACGATCTCTTCGCTGCCCGCCCTCCTGATCACCTCGGCCAGCGCCGTCGCCCCCGGCCGCAACTCCTCACGAGCCCTCCGTTCGCAAGGGACGACAACGGCGGCCCTGGCGGGCACTCCTTGCCGAACACGACCGCCCGCCAGGGCCGGCGCGGTGTCGATGGCGAAGGCGTCGAGGGGTCGAGCCCGCCGGGCCCGTCCCGGCTGCGGGTTTGATCACGGCACGGTCCCGACGGCGGGCATCGGCCAGGGTGAGCGAGCCGGCGTATTCCTTGGTTCTGTTCTGAAGTCCACTTGCATGGACGGATGGTGGAACGCGGTCTCGTCGGTGCCCGGGGTGTCTGGGGTGCTCAGGCGAACAGGGCCAAGACGGTTCGATTCACTGTCAGTCGTCGATTGCCTGGTAGAGCGTGGTCCAGAAGTCGAGGATGGCCCGCGTCGAGTCCGGGTTGGTCGTCCCGACCTGGGTGAGCAGGATTCCGATGAGCTGCTTGTCCGGGTCGCCGTAGGTCGAGGTGCCGGCTCCGCCGTCCCAGCCGAACTGACCGATGGACGCGTAGTCCGCACGATAGGTGCGCACCGCCATCCCGAAACCCCAGCCGCCGTGCTGCCCCTGGCCGAACGACACATGGACGTATTTCTTGGCCAGGGCGGTTCGGAGGGCCGTCTCCTCGGGCGTCATACGGTTGGTGGTCATCAGCTCAACAGCGGGCCGCGACAGGATCCGCTGGCTGCCGTGCATCCCGCCGTTGAGCAGCATCCGGAAGTAGGCGTGGTAGTCGTCGACGGTGGAGACCAGCCCACCGCCGCCGCGGACTGGAAGGCCGGAGGCCGGCTGACCCGTCCGCCCGCCGCCTCGTCCCACACGATGAGCTTGCCGGTCTTCGGGTCGGGCGCGTAGAGGGGCGGCAGCCGGTCGATCTTGCCGGCGGGCACGTGGAAGCCGCTGTCCTTCATCCCACAGCGGATCGAAGATGCGCTCGCGCAGAAAACGTCTCGAACGGCTTGCCCGTGACCCTGGAGACCAGCACGCCGAGGACGTCATGGCTGATGTTGTACTGCCAATGTTCTCCAGGCTGGTAAATCAGCGGAAGCGTGCCCAGGCGGCGCATCCACTCATCCGGCTTCAGGATCGGGACCCCTTCCTGGGGGTAGAGCCCCCGCTCGAAGATCGCGGCCGTGATCGGAAAGGTCAGCACCGTCGGGTCGATGCCGAGCCCGAACGTGGCGGTCATCAGGTCCCGTACGGTGATCGGCCGCTGCGCCGGCACGGTGTCGTTCAGCGGGCCGTCGGGCCGCTTCAGCACCTGCCGGTCGGCGAGTTCGGGCAGCCACTGGTCTACCGGGTCGTCCAGCCGCAGCCTGCACTCATCGATCAGGACCGTCGCCGCAGCCATCGCGACCGGCTTGGTCGTGGAGGCCATCCGGAAGATCGTGTCCCGGCGCATCGGCGCGCCACCTTCAGCGCGCATCGTCCCATCGCTTCGACGTGCGTCTGCCCGTCACGGCTGACCAGGGCCACCAGTCCGGGAATCTTCCCGGACTCGACATGCCGGGCCAGCACCTCGCGCACCCTGCGCAGCCCGGCTTTGGACAAGGAGGCCCCTCCAGAGCTCAGGTTCTTGGGGGATCGGGCCGGTGGCCTGTCGAGACAGCGGTGGGCCGAGACAGCGGCGCTCGCCTCGGCGCTTCCCGACGCAGCCACCAGACCGCCGACCGCCAGCGGAACGGCGCCCAGCGCTCCGAGGATCGAACGGCGGGAAGGGCCATGGTCAGCGGTGGTCAGGCGAGGGATGCGGCGAGTTCATGGAGCCGCCGCTGCTGTTTTCCATCATGAATCCCCTTGCGTAGGTGTTCGATCTGGTGAGCCCGCCCCGGACGTGGCGCTGATGGCTTCGATAGCGACGCACGGGGGTCGAGGTTGAGCACGGCAGGCTCTGGCCGGCTCCCCTGCTCTTGCTCGGGGCGGACTGGCCCGCGCTCTGCCTGACAAGCGGTAGCTGCGCGGGTCGGCTTGCCGTCAGGCGGGCGTCGAGGGCCGCGGTGACCTTGCGGATCATGTCCGCCAGGGTGGGGATGGGCGCGCCGCGGTGGGTGCGGGCGGCTGCTTCGACGGCGACGAGGACGGTCTTGCGGAAGCCTGCTGCTTGACCAGGCTCATGGCCGCAGTCAGGGCCGGCAGCACGGAGGTCGGCGAACGGCCGGATGGCGGCTTCAGTGACCGAGACGCGGGTGCCACCGGAATACGGGCGGAAACGGGCTGCCAACGCGATCGCGCG